>NZ_LMSA01000002.1 GCF_001427985.1 Knoellia sp. Soil729 | reverse complement strand
TGCTCTGCCAACGACACCACACCCACGTCCACGACCAACGCCTCATCGCCACCACCCACCTCCCCGACGAGCACGGGCGCAGCGTCACCTGGGACACCAGCCCCGGCAGCTACGACCGTGCACTCGCCCACCGACTCAACGCCATGGCCCGTGCCCAGAACGAGCGCCTCGCACGGCGACGGGCCGACACCGCCGGACGTCTGCACGCCATCGACGCCGCCACCTCCCGCAGCCGAACCGTCGACACCGGCCCACCCGACCCCTGGCGACAGCTGGACCCCGACGAAGACGCCTACATCGACGAGCTCATCGCGTGGCACGACACCGCCCACGAGGACCTCACCCCTTGGCCCGACCCCGACGACCTCATCGACGCAAGCCATGCCGCGTGACGGCATCCGTTGAGGCGTGCGAACCGCCTTGAGTGCAGGTCCGTTAGCGCTGGAGCGACCCAAACGCCTCCTTGAGGACAGCGTCCAGCGCCAGTGTCAGGGATGAGTCGCGGACCGCAGCCTCATTGACTCAGGTCGAGGTCCATTCGCTCGAGCAGCGCTTCGAGTGCCTTCTCGAACTCTGCGTCCGTGTGGTCCTCGGACAGCTTGCTGCGCAACCGGGTCAGCGTGGGGTAGTTGGCAACCTCAAGGCCGGCGTTGGCATTGGGCACGTCGGCGTCCCCTTCGTTGAAGGGCTCTTCGACGGGGGCCGTGCTCGCACCACGAGCGGCCGACTCGAGGAGAAGGTGGCCGAGCAGGAAGCTGGTGAAGGACCGGTAGGCCGCAACAGCCTGGTCATCGGTGAAACCACGGGCGACGAGACCGTCCAAGAACTCCTGCACCATCCGCAGGCTGCGGAGCGGAGGTCGTAACCACGGGGCGGCCGGGTGGCGGGTGGCGATCAGCGGAAACGCGTTGGGGTGCTCCTGCGCCAGCCGCCGGACCTCGTGGGCGATCCACTGGAGGAACGCCTGCCATCCGTCCAGGGGAGCCATGCGGCCGTTCGGGTCGACGTTGAGCTCGTCCACCAACCGGTCGATGACAGCTTCCAGGAGATCTTCACGACCGTTGATGTAGCGGTAGAGCGACATTGCTTCGACGCCGAGGTCCTGTCCGAGCCGCCGCATCGTCAAGCTGCTGGGGCCGGAGCTGTCGATGATCTCGATGGCTCGATCGATGATCCGCTCGCGACTGAGCGATCCCCGTTGCCCTCTGCGTGGACCGTCGTTCACCTCGTCGACCGTGTGCTCCAGTTCCATGCCGTGTGCCTCCATGACGCGAGAGCACTCACCTTACGTGGTGGTCGTGGCCGAGTTTCGGTCACCCGAACTCCCCCGGCGCTCATCGGGGTTGAGGTCCTTTTCAGTGGGTACAGTCCCTTCAGTCCACGAAATTTACGTTGTAAGGGAGCCATCACGTATGACTGACCATCTGACAAACGCGGCAGGCGAGACATTCCGCACCATCGGCGAGTTCCTGCCCCGGCTGGTCGCTTTCCTCCTCATCCTGATCATCGGGTACTTCATCGCCAAGGCCATCGGCAAGGCGATCGACAAGGTGCTCGAGCGGGTCGGGTTCGACCGGGCTGTCGAGCGGGGCGGAATCAAGAAGGCACTCGCGAAGTCCGAGTACGACGCCTCGGCAGTGGTGGGCAAGCTCGTCTACTGGGCTCTGCTGCTGTTCGTGCTGCAGATGGCATTCGGAGTCTTCGGACCCAACCCCATCAGTGCGCTCCTCACCTCGATCATCGCTTTCCTGCCTGCGCTGATCGTGGCCATCATCATCATCGTCGTCGCGGCTGCGATCGCCACGGCTGTTCGCGAGCTCATCTCCAACACCCTGGGTGGCCTGTCCTACGGCAACCTGCTCGCCAACATTGCCGCTGTGTTCATCCTCGGCCTGGGTGTCATCGCCGCCCTCAACCAGGTGGGTATCGCGACGACCGTGACCATGCCGGTCCTCATCGCCGTTCTGGCCACGATCGCCGGCATCCTCATCGTCGGCGTCGGCGGTGGCCTCATCCGCCCCATGCAGAGCCGGTGGGAGCAGTACCTCGAGCGCATGTCGCACGAGACCGACGAGATCCGCCAGCAGGTTCGTCAGGCGCCCAGCGTGTCCGAGCAGGCGCGAGCCGCCAAGGACCAGTACGACGCAGCCGAGCCCGAGCGGTCTGCCGCAGTCTCCACGCCCAGTGGTGGTGCCACCTCGGCACGGGTCGATTCTGATGGCGCGCGCCACTGAACTCACGCATGACTGGGCCGGCGCAGCCGACCCGACCGCATCACCCCAGCTCGACGTCCAGTGCACGTCGATCACCGTCGGCACCCGCCGGCAACCAGGTCCGACACCACGAAGGAGAGAACGCATGATCAACGAGAACCAGATCAACGACATTTTCGGTAGTGAGGTGTACGCCAGCGATGGCGACAAGATCGGGGAAGCCGGTCGCGTCTACCTTGACGACGAGACGGGCCGGCCCGAGTGGGTCACCGTCCGCACCGGCCTGTTCGGCACCAACGAGAGCTTCGTCCCCCTGAGCTCTGCCGAGCTCAGCGACAACCGCCTCACGGTCACGCACGACAAGGCCACCGTCAAGGACGCCCCGAACGTCGACCCGGAGGACGGCCACCTCAGCCCCGAGGAGGAGGACCAGCTCTACCGGTACTACGGCATGGACCAGGGCGGCATGGACCGGGACAACGTGTCCAGCATGGACACCGACAGGACCCAGCGGGCCATGGACACCGACACGACCCGCAGGTCCGACCTCGACGAGGGTCACGACACCTCGGGGCCCAACACCGACGACGCGATGACCCTCTCGGAGGAGCAGCTCAAGGTGGGCACCGAACGGCGTGAGACCGGCCGGGCGCGACTGCGCAAGTACGTCACCACCGAGACGGAGACGGTCAACGTGCCCGTCACGCGCGAAGAGGTACGCATCGAGCGCGAGCCGATCACGGACGCCAACCGAGGGTCCGCGACGAGCGGCCCGGACATCTCCGAGGAGGAGCACGAGATCACCCTCCACGAGGAGCGACCGGTCGTCGACACCGAGGCCGTTCCCGTCGAACGAGTTCGGCTCGAGACCGACCAGGTCACCGACGAGGAGCAGGTCAGCGGTGAGGTGCGCAAGGAGCACATCGAGGCCGAGGGCGTCGACGCCGGCAACGACCAGAACGCAGCTCGCTGAGCCTCCTCACCATCAGGGACGGCCGGTCCCGTCGGACGCAACAGCGCCCGACGAGGGCCGGCCGTTCGGGTCTGTCCGCGAAGGCGCGTCACCACCTCGGCGCCCGCCAGGGGCCGCGCCGGGTGACGAGCCTCAGCCGAGCTTGCGGACCGCCTTGAGCGGCAGGTGCCGCATGGCGCTGCCAAGCGGCTTCCACGGCCAGGCCGGGACGCGGGCCTCGTCGACACCCTTCTCGATGGCCTCGACGATGCCGCGCACCCCAGTCTCGGTGTCGACCATGAACTTGGTCCTTTGCTCGACCTTCTCGTTCATCTCGGACCTGATGTAGCCCGGGTAGATCGTCGACACGGTGATGTCGAGGTCGGGCTTGCCCAGCATCTCGTTGCGGATGCCCTCGGCGAGGTGGGCGATGCCGGCCTTGGTCGCGGCGTAGGTCGTGACGGTCTTGGGCATCCCGCGCATCGCCGACATCGAGGAGATGACGACGAGGTGACCGCGCTTCTTGGCGCGGAAGATCTCCATCGCTGCCTCGCACTGGGCGAGAGCGCCGATGAAGTTGGTCATCGCAGTGGCCTTGTTGGCCGCGTAGCCGCCAACCCCGATCGGCGCTCCCTTGCCGAGGCCGGCGTTGACGACGACCCGGTCCAGGCCGCCCAGCTCCTCCTCGAACTCGCGGAAGACCCGGAACACGGCGTCGTCGTCGGTGACGTCGAGCGCCTTGCTCGCGACCCTGCGCCCGGGGTGGGCCGCGGCGATCTCTGCAGCCAGCTCCTCCAACCGGTCTGTCCGACGGGCGCACAGCGCCAGGTCGTTGCCGGCCGCCGCGAGCTGGCGGGCGAGCTCGGCGCCGATGCCCGAGCTGGCGCCTGTGATGAGAGTGGTGGTCATGGGAAGCGTTCTCCTCAGCGGGTGGTGAGCAGGTCGGGGAAGCGTTCGAGCGGGGCGGTGTCGTTGAACGTGCGCAGGACCGGACCGGTCGCACCCACGGACACGGTGGTGAGGGAGGCGTTGGCGATGACCTGCTGCAGCCGGACCCAAGTGGCGCTTCCGCCATGGAGCAGTGAGGTGGCCAACCAGGAGATGGCTCCGGCCGAGCTGATGACGACCGCAGTCTCGCCGTGGCCGAGGTGGTCCACGACGGAGTCCAGACCAGCGAGGACCCGTGCACCGAAAGCCGTGAAGGGCTCGCTGTAGTCCTCGTCATGGCGACCGGCGACCCAGCGTTCGGTCGCCACGGCATACATCTCGTCGAAGGCCCTGCGAGGCCGCAGCGATCGTGCGAGGTCGGCCTTCATGACGGTCATGGACCGATAGGCCGGCTTGTATGCCGTGAGGATGGCCGTGTGGTCGTACTCGTTCCAGCCCGGGATGACCTCGGGGTCCAGCGACCAGCCGGCTGCCGCCACGATCCCGGCCGCGGTGTCCCGCTGGCGTCGCAGGGCCCCGGAGAAGATGCGCGCAGGCACCACGGAACGTGCCTCGAGCTCCTGACCGACGACGGCAGCCTGCTTGTGCCCGAGGTCGGACAGCCGGTCGTAGTCCTTCTTGCCCCACGAGGCCTGGCCGTGGCGGACGAGGATGATCCGGCTCATCGACGGGAAGCGCGACGCGCGGCTCGTCGGTGCCGGCGCAGCAGCACACGGCACCGGACGTCGAGGTAGAGGACGAACCAGCGCATGCGCTTGGCCTGGGGGTTCGTGGTCTCGCCGCGATAGGTCCGCAGGTAGATCTGCTGCGCGATGACGGCAAGACGGAAGAGACCGAAGGCCTCGTAGAAGGCCCACCGCTCGGCGTCCATGGGGATGCCCATGCGCTCGCAGTAGTAACGGACCGCCTCGACGCGGGTGAGCATCCCGGGAGTGTGGGTCGGCTGGAGCCGCAGCGCCTTGGCGACCGGGTCGTCGCTGGCCTGCACCCAGTAGGCCATGGCCCCGCCGAGGTCCATGAGCGGGTCGCCGACGGTTGCCATCTCCCAGTCGAGGACACCGACGATGCGGGTCGGTTCGTCCTCGGCGAGCACGAGGTTGTCGAAGCGGAAGTCGTTGTGGATGAGCACCTGGCCGACGTCGTCGGGGCGGTTGGCCTCGAGCCACTCCATGACCCGCTCGAACGACCCCACGTTGGGGGTGCGGGCCTTGCGGTAGCGGGCCGACCATCCCTTCACCTGGCGCTCGACGTAGCCCGGCCCCTTGCCCAGCCCACCCAGCCCGGCGGCCTCCACGTCCACCCGGTGCAGGTCGACCAACGTGTCGAGAGCGTTGCGGCACAACACGTTCACGTCGTCCGGCGAGAGGCCGAGTGAGGCCGGGATGTCGCGTCGCAGGATCGTGCCGACGAGACGCTCCATGACATAGAACTCCGAGCCGATGACCGACTCGTCCCCGCAGTAGGCCACGATCGTCGGCACCTGGTCGTAGACGTGCCCGAGCGAGGCCTGGATGTCGCTCTCGCGGCGCATGTCATGGGCACCCTTGGCCTTGGTCCCACCTGGCGGGCGTCGCAGGATGAGGTCGCGGGTCGGGTAGCGCAGCAGGTAGGTGAGGTTCGACGCGCCGCCCTTGAACTGCCTCACGTCAGGGGTGCCCTCAAGGCCCGGTTCGTCGACGAGGTTCTCGCGCAGCCAGGCGGCGAGGGCGCCGACGTCGAACGCGTCCTCGTCGCGCACGGGAACCGCGTTCCGCGGAAGGGCCGCGGACGAACCCTCGGGCATGCTCACGGCTTGCGCTGCAGCCGCTGCGCACCCTTGGTGGCAATCCGGTTGTATGCCGGACGCGCCAGTCGCTTGGTCCAGTAGGCCTGTCGTCCGAGCCGGTCGGTGAGGATGATCCGCTTGTGCTTGTCGATGCCCTTGAGGACGGTGACCGCGACCTCCTCGGCAGTCATGTCCGCGCGGGTGATGAGCTTGACGGCGGTCGCCTCCATCTCGGTGTCCTTGCCCTGCAGGGACGCGTGCAGGTTGGTCCTGAAGAACGCCGGGCAGATGGCTGAGACGTGGATGTTCCACGGTGCCAGCTCGAACCCCAGGGTCTCGGACAGGGCCACGACCGCCGCTTTCGCGGAGTTGTAGGACGACATGCCGGGGCCGTGCACGAGCCCGGCGAGGGACGCGGTGTTGACGATGTGTCCCGAGCGCTGCTCCTTGAGCAGTGGCGTGAAGGTCTGGCAGCCCCGGACGACCCCGAGCAGGTTGATGTCGAGGACGCGCTCCCAGTCGGAGATCGACTCGACGTCGATGCGTCCCCCGGTTGCGACGCCGGCGTTGTTGACGAGGATGTCGAGCCCACCCCACGTCTCGCGCACGTGGGCGAGCGCGGCATCCCAGTCCTGCTGGCTGCGGACGTCCAGACGCAGGTATGCCGTGCCCTCCGGCACGCTGTCCGGCCGACTCTCGCTGAGGTCACCGACGAGGACGCGGTCGCCTCGGGCGACGAACGCCTTGGCCAGCGCGAGGCCAAGGCCCGAGGCGCCGCCGGTGATGAGCACGTGCTGCTGCGGCGTGTCGCGTGCATTCCGGGGGAATTGGGTGGGAAAGGCCCGAGTCATGAACGGCTCGCCTTCTCGGAGTAGGGGTGCAGCAGGATCCGGGCGATGACCCCGAGGTGGACCTCGTCGGGCCCGTCGGCGAGGCGCAGCGAGCGAGCGTTGGCGTAGGCCGCGGACAGCGGGAAGTCCTCGGACATCCCGGCCCCACCGTGCAGCTGGATCGCCATGTCGATGACGTCGCACGCCATCTGCGGCACGGCCACCTTGATCTCGCTGACTGCACTGAGGGCGCCCGCTGTGCCCTCGACGTCGAGCTTCCACGCGGCGTGGTGCACGAGCAGGCGGGCCGAGTTGATCGCGATGCGGGCCTGGGCGAGGCGCTCACGGTTGCCACCGAGGTTGGCGATCGGCTTGCCGAAGGCGACCCGCGTGGTGGCCCGCTCGCAGGCGAGCTCCAGCGCGCGCTCGGCCAGCCCGACGAGGCGCATGGCGTGGTGCACGCGCCCCGGCCCCAACCGCCCCTGGGCGATCTCGAAGGCACGCCCCGGCCCCGCGATGATGTTGGTGACGGGCAGGCGCACGTCGGTGAGCGAAACCTCCCCGTGCCCGATGGGCTCGTCGTGCTGCCCGAACGCCGAGAGCATCCGCTCGACCTTCACGCCCGGGGAGTCGAACGGCACGAGCACCATCGAGTGGCGCGCGTGGCGCGAGGCCTCGGAGTCGGTGACGCCCATGAAGATGCCGACCTTGCAGTCCGGGTTGCCGACGCCGGTGGACCACCACTTGCGACCGTTGAGCACGACCTCGTCGCCGTCGATGACGGCGCTGGCCTCCATGTTGGTCGCATCCGACGAGGCGACTCCCGGCTCGGTCATGAGGAAGGCGCTGCGGATCCGGCCGTCGAGCAACGGCTCGAGCCACTCGGCCTGCTGCTCCTTGCTGCCGTACTTGAGGAGCACCTCCATGTTGCCGGTGTCGGGTGCGTTGCAGTTGAAGACCAGCGGCGCCGAGAACGAGCGGCCCATCGCCTCGGCGATCGGGGCGTAGTCGGCGTTCGTCAGACCGGCGCCGCCGTCGGTACCGAACTGCACGGCATACGGGCCCTCGTGCCCGGCAGGCAGGAAGAGGTTCCACAGTCCCTGCTTGCGCGCCTTGCTCTGCAGCTCCTTGAGCAGGGGGTGCGCGGGCCACGGGTCCTCGCCCGCGGCACGGCGGGCGGCGACGTCGGCCGCCATGATGCGCTCTGCCGGCTCGATCTCGGTGTCGATGAAGTCCCGAACTCGTCGGGTCAGGTCGAGGGAACGCTCCGACAGTGAGAAGTCCATGGCTCGACCCTAGGTGAGCGACCGCTTAGCCGGAAGGGTGGGATGCCTCTCAGTCCGCCCTGGGTGTCGCAGCGGTCACGACGACGGGTATGCCGTTGAGCACCGCGTTGCCCGACACACCTTCGACCCGGGCCGGGTCGGTGAGGTCGTTCATGGTCACGCCGGGCACGTCGACGGCGTGGCGCAGCCGCACGCCCGGGCGTCGGTGGCCGTAGCCGTGGGGCAGCGAGACCACTCCACGCATCACCTCGTCCGTGGCACGCACCTCCACCTGGAGGGAGGACACCTCCGAGGTCACCGTGACGAGGGACCCGTCGGCGAGACCACGCGAGGCGAGGTCGTCGGGATGCATGAGGAGCTGGTGCCGCGGCCGGCCCCGGGTGAGGCGTGAGGAGTTGTGCATCCACGAGTTGTTGTCCCGCTGGTGGCGCCTGCCGACGAGGAGCAGGTCGTCGCTCTCGGCGGCCTGCCGGAGCTCTGGCAGGCGTGCGCGCAGGGCCGCGAGTCCGGCGACGAGGACGGGCGGTGTCAGGAGGACCCGCTTGCCCTCGGTGTGCAGGCGATCGGGCAGCCGGGGCTCCAGCGGCCCGAGGTCCACCCCGCCGGGGGTGCGGGCCAGCGTGCGCACGGACAGCCCGCGCCGGCTGGAGCGGAGCAGTCCATCGACCGCCACTCGCGGAGAGACGCGAAGCCTCAGCCACTGCCGCAGGGGCAGTCGCTTGCCGCGCTTGCGGGCCAGCGCCTGCACGAGGTCCCGCGCGATCTCCCAGTCGTGGCGCTGGTCCTCGCCCCTGGGGAAGAGCGCCGGTGACCAGCGTGCCGTGTTGCGCACCGCCAGCGTGTGGAAGATGAGGTCGTAGTGGTCACGCTCGAGCGGTCCCGTCGGCGGCAGGATGACCTGGGCGTGACGAGTGGTCTCGTTGATGTAGGGGTCGATCGCGACCACGGCCTCGAGGCCGGCGAGCCGCTCGCTGAGCCGTGCGCCCGCCGGGGTCGACGAGACCGGGTTGCCGGCCACCGTGAGCAGGCCATGGATGGCCGGGCTCGACCCCTCCATCTCCTCGCCCATCACGGACACCGGGAGCTCACCACCGAAGGCGGGCAGGCCGCGCACCGCTGAGGACGTCCGCCCGCGGTGACCGCGGCCGATGAGCCCGCGCGCGACGATGTCGACCGCAGGGGAGCTGAACATCGTCCCGCCGGGCCGGTCGAGGTTGCCGGTGACGGCCATGAGGCACTGGATCGCCCACTGGCACAGCACCCCGAACTCCTGGGTGGACACCCCCATGCGTCCGTGCACCGCGGCTTCACCGGCGGCGACATCACGAGCCAGCTCACGGATCGCCTCTGCCGCGACGCCACTCACGGACTCGGCCAGCTCGGGGGTGAAGTCGGCCACGGCGACGCGCAGCTCCTCGAGGCCGTCGACGTAGTCGGCGGGACGGGCCAGGTCCTCGGCCAGCACGACGTGGAGCAGGGCGAGCAGCACGGTCGCGTCGGTGCCCGGCCGGACGAAGTGGTGCTCGTCGGCGACGGCGGCCGTCTCGGTGCGGCGCGGGTCGAGCACGACCAACCGCCCTCCGCGAGAACGCAGCTCGCGCAGCCTGCCCGGGAAGTCGGGAACGGTCCACAGCGAGCCGTTGGAGGCCATCGGGTTGGTCCCGACGAGGACGATCAGACGCGCGCGGTCGATGTCGGGGACGGGCAGGAGGAACTGGTGGCCGTACATCGCCCAGGCCACCACGTGGTGCGGCAGCTGGTCCACGCTCGTGGCGCTGAAGACGTGCTTGCTGCCAAGAGCTCGTGGAAGGGCCGTGCCGTGGGTCAGCGCACCCAGGCTGTGGACGTTGGGGTTGCCGAGATAGGTGGCGACGGCATCGCGGCCGTGGCGCTGCTGCACACCGGCGAGCAGGTCGGCCGCGAGGTCGATGGCCTCCGGCCAGCCGATCTCGAGGAAGCTGTCATCGACCCGCTTGACCGGACGGCGCAAGCGGTCGGGATCCGTGTGGAGGTCCTGCAGGGCGACACCCTTGGGACAGATGTGCCCTCGCGACAGCGGGTCCTGCGCGTGGCCCTTGATGCTGACGATCTCGGGTCCGCGCAGCCTGACCTCGAGCCCGCACGACGCCTCGCAGAGCACGCAGGTGATGTGCCGGACCGTCTCCGCCTCGGTGGACACCGACCTCACCCTCTCGGGTTGATGCCGGCCCGCGGCGCGTATGCCGGCCGCTCACGTCGCGTGTTGGCGCGCCGGGCCTCGGCGGCGTTGCTGCCCAGGAGGAGGCGGGCCTGCTCGAGGCGCTCCCACCTGAAGGTGCGCCGGTCGCTGGCGCTCCAGGTGCGGTTGAAGAGGCGCTTGGCCGCGGCGACGGAGTCCGGCGAGCTTTCGGCGATGGTGGCTGCGAGAGCCAGCGCACCGGCATACGGGTCGGGGTCCTCCTGCGTCGCGAGGCCGAGCCGGACCGCTTCGGAGCCGGTGACCGTTTCGCCCGTCATGGTGAGGCGCTTGGCGACGTCCATGCCCACCTGCTGCGAGAGCGCCTTGATCCCCGTCATGTCGGGGATGATCCCCCACTTGGCCTCGAGCACGCTCCACCTGGCGTCGGGTGCGGTGACCCGGAAGTCGGCCGCGAGCGCGATCTGGACGCCGCCGCCGAGGCAGTGCCCCTGGACCGCCGCGATGACCGGGACCGGCAGGCGACGCCACACCCAGCACGCCTCCTGGAAGACGTTGGTGCCGCGCCACGGACGCACGGCGAACGCGGCCGCCACCCGCCTCGGCTCGCGCAGGACCGTCGCGAAGTCCAGACCGGCGCAGAACGAGTCGCCCTCCCCGGAGAGCACCACCGACCGGAGCGTGCGGTCGCTGCGCAGTCGTTGCCCGGTCGCGATGAGCTGCTCGAGGGTGTCGAGGGTCAGCGCATTGAGCTTGTCGGGGCGGTTGAGGCTGACCCGGGCGACCCCGTCGTCGATGCTGGTCGTGACGAGTTCGCTCATCCCCGCACTCTAGGCCCGGGGTCTGGGGGCACCGGCTCAGACGACCACGGGGCGGGTGTCGGCGCGGTGCTTGAGCAGGCTCAGCCCCAGGACCCCGGCACCGAGGACGGACAGCCCGGCTCCGACCCAGCTGGGCGCGGTGTAGCCGTAGCCGTTGGCGATCACGACGCCCCCGAGCCAGGCGCCGAGCGCGTTCGCGGTGTTGAGCGCGGCGTGGTTGCTCGCGGCGGCGAGGGTCTGCGCCTGGCCGGCGACCTGCATGAGCCGCAGCTGGAGGTTGACGACGAGGATCCCGGCGAGCACCGATGAGAGGAAGTAGAAGAGGATCGCGGTCGGCCACCACTGCGCGGTGAGGGCGAACGCGACGAGGTTCATCCCCATGCCCACGCAGCCGATGGTGATCGACCGCAGGACCGACCACTCGGC
The DNA here is from genome assembly GCF_001427985.1 of Knoellia sp. Soil729. Lineage (GTDB taxonomy): Bacteria > Actinomycetota > Actinomycetes > Actinomycetales > Dermatophilaceae > Knoellia. The sequence continues at coordinate 1,418,927 of NZ_LMSA01000002.1, read as the reverse complement.
CAGCCGGCCGGCGAGGGGGGTGCCGACGAGCCCACCGATCCCCGCCGCGAGCAGGAAGACCGGCACGGCACTGGCGTCGAGGCCGGTGACGTCGGTGACCGTCGGCGCGATGTAGCTGGCCATGGCGAACATGCCACCGAACCCGATGGCCCCGACGAGCAGGGTCAGCCCGACCTGGGTGGTGGCGAAGCCCTGGAGCTCGCGCTTGATGGTGCTCTCGAGGTTGCGCTCGATGTGAGGAACGAAGGCCAGGAGCAGGCCGATGGTCACGACGCCGAGCACGGCGACGAGCCAGTAGGCCGAACGCCACCCGTAGTTCTGCCCGAGCCACGTGGCACCCGGCACCCCGGCGACGTTGGCGATGGGGATGCCGAGCATGACCCGGCTGACCGCGCGCCCGGCCTGCCCCTTGCGCGCCAGGTCCACCGCCACGAGGGCAGCGACCCCGAAGAAGGCACCGTGCGGCATACCGGCGACGAAGCGCGCCACGAGCAGCCAACCGTAGTCGGGAGCCAGGGCCGTCCCCACGTTGCCGATGACGAAGGCGACGGTGAGCCCGACGAGGAGCGCCTTGCGCGGCCACGTGGCACCGATCATCGCCAGGAGCGGGGCGCCGACCACGACACCCGCGGCGTAGGCCGAGATGCTGTGCCCCGCCGAGGGGATCGAGACCGAGACACCGTCGGCGATCTCGGGGAGCAGTCCCATCGTGACGAACTCGGTCGTGCCGATGGCGAAGCCGCCGACGACGAGCGCGATGGTGGCGAGAAGGGCATGGCGGGGCGCGGGCACACAAGGACAAGCCACGCGGCAGCCCGGGCATTCCCTCCCTAGGATCAGGGGCATGCGCGCAGCCCAGGTGACCCGACTCGATGGACCCGAAGCCGTGGAGATCGTCGACCTCCCCTCCCCCGACGTCCCCGACGGGCAGGTGCTCATCGACGTCGCCGCAGCCGGCGTGTGCTTCCCGGACGTCCTGCAGACGCGTGGCCTCTACCAGGTCAAGCCGCCGCTCCCCTTCGTCCCGGGCTCCGAGGTCGCCGGCTTCGTGCGGGTCGCGCCGGCCGGCAGTGGCCTCGCGGTGGGTGACCGGGTGGCGGCGTTCCCCATGCTCGGGGGCTTCGCCGAGCAGGTCGTCTGCGACCCATCGATGGTCTTCCCGCTCCCCGACGGCGTGACGTTCGACCAGGGCGCAGCGCTGCCGATGAACTACCTCACCTGCCACTTCGCCCTGCGCACCCGCGGTCGCCTCGCCCAGGGCGAGAAGGTCCTCGTGCACGGCGCCGCCGGCGGCATCGGCACGGCTGCCGTTCAGCTCGCCAAGGCGTGGGGGGCCACCGTGTATGCCGTGGTGTCCGACGACGCGAAGGCGGACGTCGCGCGGTCCGCGGGTGCCGACGAGGTCGTCAGGGCCGACGGCTTCAAGGACGCGGTCGCCGAGCTCACGTCCGGCCACGGCGTCGACATCGTCGTGGACCCGGTGGGTGGCGAACGGTTCACCGACTCGCTGCGCTCGCTCGCGCCGCTGGGGCGGCTGCTCGTCATCGGCTTCACGGCCGGAGCCATCCCCGAGGTCAAGGTCAACCGGTTGCTGCTGGGCAACCTCGACGTCGTCGGCGTGGGCTGGGGCGCCATGTGGACCGGAAACCCCGGCTTCGTGCGCACCCAGTGGGACGACCTCGTGCCGCTGCTCGAGGCGGGTCTGCTCGATCCCGTCATCGGCTCGGTCCGCTCGCTCGACGAGGTGGGCGTCGCCCTGGCCGAGATCGAGGAGCGTCGCGCCACCGGCAAGATCCTCCTCACCCCGCTCACGCCCTGAGGCCCCGGGCTGACTGCCCGCTGGCCCAACGAGGTGCGCAGCGACGTACCGGCCCAGCACTGTGCACTGCTGCGCTGTGGTGCAGCAGTGCACAGTCACGCTGTGCACTGCTGCGCTGTGGTGCAGCAGTGCACAGCGCGAACCGAGAACCCTTGGAGCCTCTGACAGACTCGGCCCATGGACTTCCGCAACTCCTACGCGCACGGATTCGCCCGGGTGGCCGCCTGCACGCTGCCGGTGACGATGGCCGACCCGGCGAGGAACGCCGCCGCGACGATCGAGCAGGCGCGCGCGCTGCACGAGGACGGTGTGGCGGTCGCTCTCTTCCCCGAGCTGGGGCTGAGCGGCTACGCGATCGACGACCTCTTCCTCCAGGACGTCCTCCTCGAGGAGGTCGACCGGGCCATCGTCACGATCGCCGAGGCCAGCGCCAAGCTCACGCCGATCATCGTCGTCGGAGCACCCCTGCTCATCGGCAACCGGCTCCTCAACTGCGCCGTCGTCATCCAGGGCGGCGAGGTGATCGGCGTGGTCCCGAAGTCCTACCTCCCCAACTACCGCGAGTTCTACGAGAAGCGCTGGTTCGCTGCCGGCGACGACGCCGTCGACACCCTCGTCAACCGACCACACTGGCCGGGCGCCGACGAGGACGGTGACATCGCCTACGGCACCGACCTGCTCTTCGAGGCCACCGACGTCCCCGGCCTCACCGTGCACGTCGAGGTCTGCGAGGACCTGTGGGTGCCCGTGCCGCCGAGTCACCGTGCTGCTCTGGCCGGGGCCACGGTCCTGCTCAACCTCAGCGCGTCCCCCATCACGGTCGGGCGGGCCGACGACCGTCACCTGCTGGCGCGCTCCGCGAGCATGCGGTGCAACGCGGCCTACCTGTATGCCGCCGCGAGCGAGGGCGAGTCCTCGACCGACCTGTCCTGGGACGGCATGACGATGGTCTACGAGATGGGCGACCTGCTCGGCGAGAGCGAGCGGTTCCCCAGCGGACCACGCTCGACCATCGTCGACGTCGACCTGGACCGCCTGCGCCAGGAGCGCCTGCGGGTCGGCTCGTTCGACGACAACCGCCGTGTCGAGGGCATCGGCGAGCCGGGCGGGGAGTCGTTCCGCGTCATCGCCTTCGAGCTCGAACCGCCCACGGGCGACCTCGGCCTGCGGCGCAAGATCGACCGCTTCCCCTTCGTGCCCGACGACCCGGCGCGCCTGGCCCAGGACTGCTACGAGGCCTACAACATCCAGGTCTCCGGACTGGAGCAGCGGCTGCGCGCCATCGGCCAGCCGACAATCGTCATCGGCGTCTCCGGCGGGCTCGACTCGACGCACGCCCTCATCGTCGCGGCCAAGGCGATGGACCGGCTCGGCCGCCCGCGCACCGACATCATCGGCTTCACCATGCCGGGGTTCGCGACGAGCGAGGGCACCAAGAGCAACGCCATCCACCTCATGGAGTCGCTCGGCATCACCTGGGAGACCCTCGACATCCGGCCCGCCGCGACGCAGATGCTCAAGGACCTCGGCCACCCGGCGGGCAGTGGCGAGGAGGTCTACGACGTCACCTTCGAGAACGTCCAGGCCGGCCTGCGCACCGACTACCTCTTCCGCGCGGCCAACCAGCGCGGCGGCATCGTCCTCGGCACCGGCGACCTGTCCGAGCTCGCCCTGGGCTGGTGCACCTACGGCGTCGGCGACCAGATGAGCCACTACGGCGTCAACTCCGGCGTCCCCAAGACCCTCATGCAGCACCTCATCCGCTGGGTCGTGTCGTCGGGCCAGTTCGAGGGGGAGGTCAACGCCACCCTCACCGAGATCCTCGACCAGGAGATCAGCCCCGAGCTGGTGCCCACCAAGGAGGGCGAGAGGATCCAGTCGACGCAGGACTCCGTCGGGCCGTACGCGCTGCAGGACTTCACGCTCTACCACGTCCTGCGCTGGGGCTACCGCCCCTCCAAGATCGCCTTCCTCGCCCAGCACGCCTGGTCCGACGCGACGACGGGCGACTGGCCGGCGGGCTACCCCGAAGGCGAGCGGACGGCATACGACCTCGGGACGATCCGGCACTGGCTGGACGTCTTCGTCAAGCGCTACTTCGCCAACCAGTTCAAGCGCAGCGCGCTGCCCAACGGACCCAAGGTCGTCGCCGGCGGCACGATGTCTCCCCGTGGCGACTGGCGCATGCCGTCCGACGTGTCGTCGACGGCATGGTTGGCCGAGCTGGACCGCAACGTCCCCAAGGCCTGAAAACGAAGCCTTGTGTGCCTGAGAGCGACCTATGGCTCGCTCTCAGGCACACAAGGCGACGGTGGGGGTTACTTGACCTCTGAGCGCCGGACGAGGAACAGCCCGATCGCGAGCGGGACGACCAGCCACACGAGCCCGGTGACTCCCAGCTGGGACCACTGCCGGGCCGTCAGCTCACCCTGGAAAAGGAACCCCTGTGTGAAGTTGAAGTCCATCCACGGCTGCAGGTCGCGCCACCACGACTGGCTGGTGGCCAGCAGCATGCTCAGCGGCGGCAGGACGAAGTTGTAGACGAAGTAGGCGACGATGGCGCCGGCCGAGTTGCGGATGAGCACGCCCAGCATGAAGCCGATGAGCATGTTGAGCACCGTGGCGAGGGTGATCGTGAGCATCTGGCTCGCCGAGATGTCCCAGACGGGGTCGATGCCCGCGATGGAGGCCCCGAGAAGGTTGCCCAGCGCCCCGATGCCCAGGGAGACGACCATGGCAGCGACGCCGACAGCGACCGTCACGATGAGCTTGGCGGTGATGACCCGACCGCGGTGCGGCACGAGGGTGAAGGTCGTGAGTCCGCTGCGCTGGCTCCACTCGCTGGTCACCGAGAGCGTGGCGATGATCGGCAGGATGACCACCATCGGGAAGCCGATTGCGGACGCGAAGTTGTCGTAGGTCAGGTCGGCGTCCGACGCGAAGACCATGACAGCTGTCGTCGCGAGGACCGCGAGGGCGGCGATGCTGCACATCAGCCACATCCCGGAGCGGGTGTTGAACATCTTGCGCAGCTCGACCTTGAGCAGTCGTCTCGTGGGGATGCCGGCCGACACTGAGCGTCGTCGGGCGATGGCGGGAGTGGTGGTTCCTTCGGCCGGGGCCAGGGTCGTGGCGGTCATGCCGCTGCTCCTTCTCGCTGGGTGTCGGCGGTGAGCTCGAGGAACATCTCTTCGAGGCCTGCGCCGTCTGCGGACTTGAGTTCGGTGAGGGCGCACCCGGCATCGCGGGCGAGCTGGCCGACATGGGCCGGGTCGGCGGCGGTGCGCAGGGCTCCGTCGTCAGAGGTGGTGAACTCGACGCCGCCATGGGTGAGTGCCTCGGCGAGGGCGACGGGCTCCGCGGTGCGCACGACGGTGCCGGCAGCTGCGAGGAGCTCGTCCTTGGTGCCCTGGGCGACGATGCGGCCGTTGCCGATGACGACGATGTCGTCGGCGATGACCTCGATCTCGTGGAGCAGGTGCGAGGAGAGCAGGACGGTGCCACCTGCGTTGGCATAGCCGCGCAGGAGGTCACGCATCCAGCGGATGCCGGCGGGGTCGAGGCCGTTGGCCGGCTCGTCGAGGATGAGCACGTGCGGGTCGCCGATGAGGGCAGTGGCGATGCCGAGCCGTTGACGCATGCCGAGCGAGTAGTTGCGTACCCGGCGGCCGGCTTCGGTCGGGGTGAGGCTGACCCGCTCGAGCATCCTGTCGACGCTGGAGGAGGGCAGGCCCATCGTCATGGCGGCGATGGTGAGGATCTCGCGGCCCGTGCGCCCGGCGTGCTGGGCCGAGGCGTCGAGGAGGACGCCGACCTCACGGCCCGGGTTGGGCAGGTCGACGAAGCGCTTGCCCTCGATGGTGGCGGATCCGCTGGTGGGCGGGGTGAGCCCGACCATGACGCGCATCGTGGTGGATTTCCCGGCGCCGTTGGGCCCGAGGAACCCGGTGACCCGCCCTGGGCGGGCGGTGAAGGAGATGTTGTCGACGGCGACGTGGTCGCCGTACTTCCTGGTGAGTGACTCGACGGTGATCATGACCGCAAGCCTCGCGTCGGGGGCAGTGCCGGCACATCGGGGACGGAACCCGACTCGCCCCTTGGGTCACCCTGAGGCCACTCAGGGTTCGCACCCCGACCAAGGGGCCGACAGCCTCAGGTGCCGAGCTCGGCCAGCGCCTCGCCGTCCATCCGGAAGACGCTCCACTCGTCCTGGGGGACGGCACCCAGGCTCTTGTAGAAGCCGATCGAGGGTTCGTTCCAGTTGAGGACCCACCACTCGAGGCGCTGGTAGCCGCGCTCGGTACAGGTGCGGGCGAGGGTGGCGAGCAGCTTCCGCCCGAGGCCGCTGCCCCGCTGATGCGGCTGCACGAAGAGGTCCTCGAGCCAGATGCCGTTGACGCCGGTCCACGTCGAGAAGGTGAGGTACCAGATCGCCATGCCCACGACCTCGCCGTCGACCTCGGCCACGTGCGCGAACGTCGTCGGCGTGCCCGTCTCGGGGAACAGGGCGGTGCGGAACTGCTCCTCGGTGGCCTTCGCCGCGTCGGGCTCCCGCTCGTAGACCGCCAGGTCCCGCACGAGCTGGAGGATGGCCGGGACATCGTCAGGGGTCGCCTCGCGGATCGTCATGCACGAGAGGGTATGCCGCGGCGTAGGTTGGGAGCCATGGCGACAGTTCCCGACGCATTGGCCGACCTCCTGCGCGACCCGAACTTCGGTCACCTCGCGACCGTGCGGCCGGACGGCTCACCCCAGGTCAACCCCATGTGGTTCCTCTGGGACGAGGAGTCCAACACCGTGCGCTTCACCCACACCACCAAGCGGGCGAAGTTCCGCAACCTGCGGGCGAACCCGGCCATGGCGCTCGAGGTTCTCGACCCCGAGGATGCGATGCGGTTCGTCGAGCTCCGAGGCGGGCTCGTCGAGGTCATGCCCGACCCCGAAGGTGCTTTCTATCCGGTGCTGGGTGCGCGCTACGGCAACCCCGACACCCCGGTCCCACCCGACCGGGCCGACCGCGTGATCCTCGTGATGTCGATCGACAAGGTCACCCAGAAGTGAGCGTCATCGGCGACGCACGCATCCATCACGTGACGAGTCCGCAGGTGTGGGAGAGGGCGCTCGCCGAGGGGACGTTCACCGAGTCGACGCTGGACCGCTCGCTCGAGGAGGAGGGCTTCATCCACTGCTGCGACCCGGCCCAGCTCGACTTCGTCCTCGACACCTTCTATGCCGACATCGAGCACGACCTGGTGCTGCTGACGATCGACCCCGAGCTGCTCGAGTCGCCTCTGGTGCGTGAGGTCGGCAACCCCGAGACCGGCGAGACGTTCCCCCACCTGCACGGGCCGCTCAACCCGTCGGCCGTCATCGAGACGGAGCTCCTGCACCCGCCACACGCCCGCCCCTAGCCCTCCTGGCCGTCCTGGCCCTGGGCGGCCTGCTCGGTCTGCTGGACCTCCTGAGCGTTCTGGGCATCTGGCGTGGCCCGCGCCCGCAGTGCCGGGCGGGTGTTGAGCTCGAGCAGCATCTGGACGAGCCGCTCGGCTGCCGGGTTGGGTCGGCCCGTCTCGCGCACGAGCGCCGAGATGTCGCGCACCGGCGTCGGGTCGGTGATGCGCAGGCGCATGACCTCGGGCGGCAGGGTGCGGGCGGCGAGGCGTGGCATGACCGAGATGCCCACCCCCGCGGCGACGAACTGGATGGCCGAGTAGTGCTCCTGGGCCTGCACCGTGAAGCGCGGCGTGAACCCCGCTGCCGCGCACGCGGACAGGACCATCCGGTGGACCTGGCTGCCGTGGATGTCGTTGGACACCCACGTCTCTCCCCGCAGGTCTGCCAGTCGCACGGTGCGCGCGGGGGCCAACCGGTGGTCGCGCGGGACGACGGCCACGAACGGGTCGGTCGCGAGGGGCACCTGCCGGTAGCCCGGGCGCGGGCGCCGGCCACCACCGTCCGAGGGGTCGAAGACGATGTCGATGTCGGGCGTGACGCTGCGACCCGCGGTCTCGGTGAGGATGAGCTCGACGGTGAGGTCGGGCAGCTCGGAGGTCAGCCGCTTGACCAGGTCCGGCATCCACGCCGAGCCGGCGGACGCGAAGTAACCGACCGTGAGCCGTCCACTGCGGCCCTCGCGCAGGTCGGAGACGACGGAGTCGAGCCGTCCCCACTGGCTCATCGCCTCCTCGCTCTGTGCGGCGAGCTCCAGACCGGCCGGTGTCGCGGCGATGCCCCGGCCCTGGCGCTGGAAGAGGACGAGCCCGGTCTCCCGGGCGAGGGCGCTGAGGTGCTGGCTCACCGCACTCGAGGTCAGCCCCAGGTTGTCCGCCGCGGCCTGCACGGAACCACTGCTGACGACGGCACGGAAGACGCGGAGGCGGTGGGGGTCGAGCATGTCACGACCCTACAGCAACGCTTAACAACCGCTAAGCAAAGTCACGTTGTGCTAAGGAGTTGAAGGTTGGATCATTGTCTCCATGATCCCCCGCAACCACACCCTCAGCACCGCGGTCCGCATCGCCGACCGCATCCGCAACTTCCGTCGCCCCGGTTCGTCCGGCTGGACGACCACGGTCGACATGGACAACACCCGCTTCAACCACGAGCTCATGGTGGCCTCGCAGTGGCAGCAGCACCACCGCTCGATCTGAGCCTCCTGCACGCTGCTGCCCAGCGCTGAACCGCTCGTCGGTTCAGCGCTGTTTCAGTTCTGCCGGCTGGCCAGGACGGTGCGGTCGAGGTCGTGCAGCGCGTCGTGCCTGCCCTCCCGCACGAGCACAACCAGCCGGTCCGGGTCGATCCCGTGACGGCGGGCACCCGCCAGGCTCTGCGGCGACAGCAGGTCGGGCAGGCTGAACGTGGGAGCGTCACCTCGTCGCGCGGGCCCATGGACGATGCGCACCTCGCCCTCCGGTTGGAGCTCCTCGTCGCGGCCCAGACCTGCCTCGACGAGGCGCGAGTACGCCGCGTGGCCGGCAGCGTTGGGGTGGAACGACCCCTCGAGCGGCCACGAGGCACCGTTGAGCCACTCCTCGGTGTCGCAGATCGCGTGACCGTCGAAGGCGGCCCTCGGGTCCACGAACGCCAGGCCTGCCGCGCGGGTCGCCTCCCCGATGACGGCCGCCAGCTCGTCCACCCCGTCCTTGATGCGGCGCATCTCGTGCGGGCTGAAGAACGTCAGCGCGTTGCAGTCCTCGCCCTTGAACAACACGGGGTATGCCGTGACCGCGACTCTCGCCTGCGGCGCTCTGGTGCGAATGGCCGCCAGGAGGGCGGCCAGCCGCTGGGGGAGCTCCGTGCGAAGGATCACGAGCGCGGCGTCGAGCACCGGGTCGGAGTCGGCCATCCACGAGGGCTTGGCCGCTTCGACGAGCACCGGGGTGAAGCCGATGTCGTTTCCGCCGACGGTCAGGGAGACGTGGGTCGTGCCCGGGCCCAGCGCTCCCAGCTGGTCGCGCTCGACGTTGGCGATCGTGGCGCCGAGGCAGGCCTGGTAGGCGAGGTCGAGCCCCAGGGCGCGGGCGACGAGGACGGGGTAGCCCTCCACTGCGCGCCAGCACGGGCTGCGCTGCGCCCCTCCTCCGACCCCCGCGGCGTAGGAGTCGCCCAGGGCGACATAGGACGCAGGCGGGAGAGCTGCTGGAGTCGCTGGTGTTGCTGCCACCCCGTCATCCAAGCAGTCGAGAGGAGACAGAGTCCCGCCTCGAGTACGCCGAGGCGGGACTTTGTCTCCTCTCGACGACTGGGGTCAGCCGCTCGTGAGGGTCTCGGTCGGGGTCAGGCCTGGGTGGGCCCGTTGGCCTCGGCAGAGGCGGGCGAGGAGACCTGGGCACGGACCTCGTCCATGTCCAGACCCTTGATCTGCTCGATGATGCCCTCGAGCGCAGGCGCCGGGAGGGCGCCGGGCTGGGAGAACACGAGGATCGAGTCACGGAAGGCCATGAGCGTCGGGATCGACGTGATCTGTGCCGCGGCAGCCAGCTGCTGCTCGGCCTCGGTGTCGATCTTGCCGAAGACGACGTCGGGGTGCTTCTCCGAGGACTCCTCGAAGACCGGCCCGAAGCGCTTGCACGGACCGCACCACTCGGCCCAGAAGTCGACGAGCACGATGCCGTTGCTCGTGACGGTCTTCTCGAACGTGTCGGCGGTCAGCTCGACGGTGGCCATGCAGAACTCCTAGGAAGTCGGGGTTGTCGGGGTCGTGCGACCCACCATGACAACACCGCAGGGGGCCCGAATCATCCGGACGGGGGCGGACGGCATACCTCGACGGTGTCGGGACCGGGCCGGGACAGGCCAAGGGCGCGCGTCGGTACAGGGGTTCACGACGCGCGCCCGGCTGTTTTCCACAGTAGCGGTAAACCCGAATGGTTGAACAGTGTTCGACAATGTGAGCCCTGCCGCCTTCGGGTGCGGGGTCATATGCTGCGGAGGGTGACCACGACGAGCCCCGCTGCCCCCGCCACCTCGACCACCGACGCCGACCGGGCGCACGTGTTCCACTCCTGGTCCGCGCAGGCCACGATCTCGCCCATCGAGGTCACCCGCGCGCAGGGGTCGCACTTCTGGACGGGGGAGACGAAGTACCTCGACTTCTCGAGCCAGCTCGTCAACGTCAACATCGGCTACCAGCACCCCAAGCTGGTCGCGGCGATCCAGGAGCAGGCGGGCAGGCTGCTCACTGTCTCGCCGGCGTTCGCCAACGACGCGCGCTCCGAGGCCGCCCGCCTCATCGCCGAGGTCGCGCCCGGCGACCTGGACTCCGTGTTTTTCACCAATGGTGGCGCCGAGGCGACCGAGAACGCGATGCGCATGGCGCGGCTGCACACCGGCCGCCAGAAGGTGCTCACGACCTACCGCAGCTACCACGGCGCCACGGCTGGCGCGATCGCCGCGACCGGGGAGCCGCGCCGCTGGGGGTCAGAGCCCTCCGTGCCGGGGATCGTGCACTTCTGGGGGCCCTACCTCTACCGCTCCCCGTTCCACGCGACGACCGAGGCGGAGGAGTGCGAGCGCGCGCTGCAGCACCTGCGCGACACGATCATGGTCGAGGGCGCGTCGACGATCGCGGCGATCATGCTCGAGACGGTCGTGGGCACCAACGGGGTCCTCGTGCCGCCGGACCGCTACCTCGCGGGGATCCGCGAGATCTGCGACGAGCACGGGATCGTCTTCATCGCCGACGAGGTCATGGCCGGGTTCGGTCGCTGCGGCGAGTGGTTCGCGGTCGACCGCTGGGGCGTCACCCCGGACCTCATCTGCTTCGCCAAGGGCGTGAACTCGGGCTACGTCCCCCTCGGCGGCGTCGTCATCTCGGCAGCGATCGCGGCCACCTTTGCCGACCGCGCGTACCCCGGCGGCCTGACCTACTCGGGCCACCCCCTGGCCTGCGCCTCGGCGGTGGCCTCGATCGGGATCTTCAAGGAGGAGGGCATCCTCGAGCACGTGCGCGGGGTCGAGGAGACGGTGCTGCGACCCGGGCTCGAGGAGATCGCGACCCGCCACCCGTCCGTGGGCGATGTGCGTGGGGTCGGGTTCATGTATGCCGTGGAGCTGGTCCGCTCGCGCGAGTCGCGCGAGCCGTTGGTCCCGTTCAACGCCTCCGGCGAGGCTGCGGCGCCGATGGCGGCCTTCGCCGCGGAGTGCAAGAAGAACGGTCTCTGGCCGTTCGTGCACTTCAACCGGACCCATGTCGTGCCGCCGTGCACGACGACGGCTGCAGAGATGCGCGAGGGGCTCGAGATGCTCGACGCCGCCCTCGCCGTCGCCGACACCTACGTCACCGACTGACTCCTGGCTCATGACTCGGGCTTGGCCCGCGTACGTTTCTCACCCAATTCCCGGGTTACGCACACCGGCGTGTCCGTGCATTTGGGGGGAATTGGGTGAGAAACGCACGAGTCAGGACTCGCGGGTCAGGACCACGGCGCTGTAGGGGCCGAGGGTGAGGACGGCGCTCTGCTCGCACGCATCCATCGCCGGGCCGTCGGCCTCGACGTCGTTGGCCTCCGTGCCACCGAACTCCGGTGCATACAGCGGTGAGTCGGAGTTGAACCGGACCTTCCACAGGCCGGGGGCGGGGAACCCGACGGCGAGCTCTTCGTGAACGTCGGTGGAGAAGTTGAAGACGACAAGGGTGTCGTCGTGCACGCCGCCCTCGGCCCACCGGTGGAACGCGAGGACCTTGGAGTCGTTGTCCACGCGCAGCGGGGTGATGCCGGCGCCGCGCAGCCCCCTGCTCACGCCGTCGGCATTGCGCCGCAGCCGGATGAGGTCACGGTGCAGGGCGACGATGCCCGAGTTCGACTCGGACTTGTCCCAGTCGAGCTGGACGGAGTCGTCGAACCAGCGGTCCTCGAGGAACTCCTGCCCCTGGAACAGCATGGGCAGCCCGGGCGCGCACATCACGGTGGCGAAGCCGAGCGCGGCGCGCTTCTTGGCTGCCCACGAGTCGGCGTCACCGGGGGCCACGGCCTCCGGGAGCCGCGTCTTGCCGTTGGCGACCTCGTCGTGGGACTCGGTGTAGATCACGCGGCTGCCGGACGGGCCGCGGTCCTCACCGAGGATGGCGCTGGCCACGGCCTCGACGTCGCGGTTCTCGTCGCTGAGCTCGGTGAGGGCCCGGCGCACGGGGTGGACGAACCCCGCGTCCCACTGGGCGTGGAACCCCAGGCCGCCCTGCTCGGTCATGGTGGTCACCAGCGGGTCGTTCTGCAGGTCCTCGGCGATGAGGAGCTTCCACGGCTGGGCCGACCGGATCTCGGAGGTCAGCCACGAGAGGTAGTCGGCGCCGTCGGGGATCTCGGCCCCGCCGTCCCAGGTGCCGCCCGTGACCGACCTGATGAAGTTGGTCGCGTCGAAGCGCAGCCCGTCGCAACGGAACTCCTCGAGCCACAGCATGGCGCTGTCGCGCAGGTAGCCGCGCACCTCGGGGCGCCCGTAGTCGGGACGCGTCGCTCCCCAGGGCGTGTCGCCCCGCCAGTCGTTGTAGAAGTAGATGCCCCCGCCGTCGTTCTCGTACCAGCCGTCGAAGCGCCAGAGGTCGAGGTCGGAAGGGCCGATGTGGTTGTGGACGACGTCGACGATGACCGCCATCCCGTGCTCGTGCGCCGCCTTGATGAACGACTTGAAGGCGTCGGGACCGCCGTAGGTCGACTCCACCGCGAAGAGGTGGCTGGGGTTGTAGCCCCACGAAATGTCCCCGGCGTACTCGAACGGTGGCATGACCTGGATGACCGAGACCCCGAGCTCGCTGAGGTGCCCCAGGCCCGCGATCGCCGACTCGAAGCTCCCGTGCGGCCCCTTGTCCCGACCGAAGGTGCCCACGTGCATCTCGTAGATGACGACGTCGTCCCACGACGGCATACGGGACCCGTTCTCACCCCAGTCGAACGAGTTCGGGTCGTAGACGACACAGTTGCCCACGGAGCTCGTCATCTGGCGGGCGTAGGGGTCGGCGCGCCACACCACCTCGGAGCCGGTGTCGACCTGGAACTGGTACTCCTGTCCCGCGGTCACCCCGGGAACGTGCACCGACCACGTGTCAGCGCCGCCGTCGTCGTCGCGCTCGAGCTGCGGGTTCTCGCCGCTGTCCCACCCGTTGAAGTCGCCGATGACCCAGACGTGCTGCGCGTGCGGTGCCCAGACACGGAAGGTCACACCGCCGTCGGTCGGCGTGGCGCCCATGCCGCCGTGGGGTGAGGGAGCGGTGAAGTTCATGGCGTCAACCTAGTGGGGCGAGCGTTGCGAGCCGGATCGCGGCTCATCTGCGCCACGATGGCGGCGTGGACGTCACCATCCTCGCGGTCGCGCTGCCGCCCCCCGTTCTCGAGGGGAAGGCGGTGCTCGTGGGTATGCCGCGTGGTCGCGACGTCGTGTCCCCTCGCCCCGTGGTCGGCGAGGCGATGAGGTTCGACGCGGCGCTCGACGTCGTCGTGACGTCGGCCGGCGTGGACTACCGGGGGCCGTGGGTGCAGGGTCCGCGTGGGGACCGGTTCCTCCATCTCTGCTGGGGCCACGACGAGGGCGAGGGCTTCGTGCTGCAGCGGCGCGCCAAGCTCATGCTCGACGTCCTGGACCCTGCCGAGATGGCCTCGGCTGCGAGCGACGCGACGCTCGAGGGCCGGCTGTCACTCGTCGACGCCCGGGGTGAGCCACTGTGCGCAGCAGTCCGGCCGCCGCAGATCCGGTGGACGCTCGTGAGAGGGTCGTGACCGTGTCCGAGGCAGAACGTCGCGCTGTGGAGCTGCGGGCCGTCATGGACGCGAACGCCCGGCAGTCCCAGCAGCCGCCCAAGGGGCTCGAACTTCTCGCGGTGGGCCAGGGTGAGGTCATGAGCTCGCTCGCCCGGCTCGAACGCACGACGCGTCACTCGGCATGGAGCATCCTGCCCCGGCTCACCTTCGACCCGGAGGATCTCGGCTACGAGCTGAACCCGCGTTCACGCAAGCGCGGCGTCGAGCTGCGCACGATCACCCAGCCGCGGACCTTGCGGTTCAACCCCCTGCTGACGTCCTTCATCCCCTGGGCCCGGATCGGCCCGGTCGTGATGCGGCTCATCGTCATCGACGAGCGCTCAGCCGTTGTGGAGGGTCCCGTCACGGGCGAGGGTGACACCACCGCATGGTTGGCCACGGGAGGCGAGATCCTCGCGCGTGCGTTGGACGTCTGGTCTGCCAGCTGGGCCGAGTCCCGCCCAGCGCTGGCCCCGGGCGAGTCGCCGCCGCTGAACGAGCGCCAGCTCGATGTCGCACGTGGTGTCTGCCTGGGCCGCACCGACGCCACGATCGCGCGGCAGCTCGGCATCTCGCAGCGGACGGTGGCTCGTGACGTGGCCGCGATCCTGGAGGTCACGCAGGCGGGCTCTCGCGCCGAGGCGGTCCTCAACATGCTGGGACGCGGGCGGCAGAGTCGCACCTGAACCAGCTCAGTGCCACCACTGCCCGCCACGCGACGCAGCAACCGTTCCCGGACCCCCCTCCTGGCCCGTGACGACAGCAGGATGGACCGGGGGTGCCCGCTGGGTCGAGCCCGTGGCGAGAACTCGCCTCGCCCTTGACCCAGGAGCAGGATGTTTGGTAAAGCCGCAGGTCAGGGGTGGGTCATGTCCTCGGGGACGACCCACTCGTCGAACTGCTCACCGGTCACGTGGCCCGACGCCAGGGCCGACTCCCGCAGGCTGATGCCCTGCTTGTGGGCATTCTTGGCGATGGCCGCCGCCTTGTCGTAGCCGATGTGGCGGTTGAGGGCCGTCACGAGCATGAGGTTGCTCGCGAGGTTGGCCTCGATCCGCTCGGTGTTGGGCTCGATCCCACCCGCGCAGTGGGCCGTGAAGGACCGGCACGCGTCAGCCAGGAGGCGGGTGGACTCCAGCACGGCATGGGCCATGACCGGCTTGTAGACGTTGAGCTGGAAGTTGCCCTGGGACCCCGCAAACGCCACGGTTGCGTCGTTGCCGAACACGCGCGTGGCGACCATCGTCAACGCCTCCGCCTGGGTGGGGTTGACCTTGCCGGGCATGATCGAGGACCCCGGCTCGTTCTCGGGGATCCGCAGCTCGCCGAGCCCGTTGCGGGGGCCCGACGCGTACCAACGCACGTCGTTGGCGAGCTTCATGAGCACCCCGCCGAGGGTGCGCAGGCCGGCGCTCACCCCGACGAGGGCGTCATGGGCCGAGAGTGCCGCGAACAGGTCGGGAGCCTGGCGGAACGGCTGCCCGGTCTCGGCCGCGATCTTGCTGGCGGCGAGCCGGCCGAAGTCCGGATGGGCGTTGAGCCCGGTCCCGACCGCAGTCCCACCGATGGCGAGAGCCCGAGCCGACTCCACGGCATACGACAGGGCCTTCATCGCGTCGTCGAGCTGGGCGACCCAGCCGCCGAAGACCTGGCCCAGGGTCACCGGGGTCGCGTCCTGAAGGTGCGTGCGGCCGACCATGACGATGTCGCTGTATGCCGTGCCCTTGGCCGCGAGGACCTCGCGCAGCTCCGCGACCGCCGGCTCCAACCGCTCGACGACCTCGAGGACGACGGCGATGTGCATGGCGGTCGGGAAGGTGTCGTTGCTGGACTGGCCGCGGTTGACGTGGTCGTTGGGGTGGACCGGATTCTTGGAGCCGCGCTCCCCGCCGGCGAGCTCGATGGCGCGGTTCGACACGACCTCGTTGGCGTTCATGTTGGACTGCGTCCCGGAGCCGGTCTGGAAGACGACGAGTGGGAACTGCGCGTCGAGCGACCCCGAGATCACGTCGTCGGCTGCGCGCACGATGAGGTCTGCCACGTCGGCCGGGAGCTCACCGAGCTCGCCATTGGCCTGTGCCGCAGCCTTTTTGAGGATCCCGAGGGCACGGATCATCGGGCGTCCCCACACGAACGTGTCACGCCCGATGTCGAAGTTCTCGATGCTCCGTTGCGTCTGGGCGCCCCAGTAGGCGTCGGAGGGGACCTCGATGGAGCCCATCGTGTCCGATTCGGTCCGGTGTGTCGTTGCGTCCGCCATGTCTCCACCGTAGGCGCGACAATGGCCCGATGATGCAGCGAGGTAGGGAGATGGTCGGATGACGAGGCACCCGGTGCAGACCTGGCTCACCGACATGGACGGCGTCCTCGTGCACGAGGAGCACGCGATCCCCGGGGCAGCCGACTTCATCAATGCGTTGAAAGAGGCCCAGCTGCCCTTCCTCGTCCTCACGAACAACTCGATCTACACCGCCCGGGACCTGCGGGCACGGCTGCTCTCCAGCGGGATCGACGTCCCCGAGGAGGCGATCTGGACCTCAGCCATGGCGACCGCCCAGTTCCTCGCCGACCAGCGGCCGCAGGGCACGGCATACGTCGTCGGCGAAGCCGGCCTCACCACGGCACTGCACGACGTCGGCTACATCCTCACGAGCCGCACGCCCGACTACGTCGTCCTGGGCGAGACCCGCACCTACTCGTTCGAGCAGATCACCCAGGCGATCCGGCTCATCGAGAAGGGTGCCCGCTTCATCGCGACGAACCCCGACGTGAGCGGTCCCTCGCACGAGGGGACGCTGCCGGCCACGGGGTCGGTCGCCGCCCTCATCTCGACCGCCACGGGTCGCCAGCCCTACTACGTCGGCAAACCCAACCCCCTCATGATGCGCAGTGCGCTCAACAGGCTCGACGCCCACTCCGAGACCACCGTCATGGTCGGCGACCGCATGGACACCGACATGGTCTCGGGCCTCGAAGCGGGGCTGAGGACGGTGCTCGTCCTCACGGGTTCGACCCGTCCGCAGGACGTCGAGCTGTTTCCCTATCGGCCCACTGCTGTGATGGACTCGATCGCCGACCTTGTCCCGATCGTCCAGTCCGGAGGCCCCATCTCATGACGTTGCAGGCGCCAGATCCGTTGTCCGACAATGGGATTCCGCCTCACCAGTCTGGTTTGCCCGATCTGACCGGTATGCCGTCCGGCTGGGTCGCGCGTGTCCCGCGCCGCGAGGACGTGGCCGCGCTGGTGACCCTGGTGCAGGCCCACCAGGAGATGGCCAAGGGCTCGGGCTCGGTCGACTCCGACAGCGTCGAGAGCACCGTGGCCGGCACGGGCTCCTGGACGCGCCACCAGGCGCTGGTCACGGACGGTGAGGGGACGGTCGTGGGCTGGGTCAGGATCCACGACCGCGCGGCCGGCCGCACCATGGTCGAGGTGACCGTGGCCGCCGACGGCCTCGATGACGGCGACGCCGACCGTCTCGCCGGAGCGTTCTTCGCCTGGGCCTCCGAGGCCGGACGGGTCATCGCGGCGGGGCGTGACCTCCCGGGTACCCAGCTCGACTCGGGCGCCTATGCCGACGACTCACGCCAGCGTCGTTGGCTCGACGCCGCCGGCTACCGCCAGACCCGCACCTGGCTGCAGATGTCGCGTCCGGTCACGCCCCGCGAGGCCGAGGAGGGCGTGCTCCCGGGACCACGCGAGGGCGTGGGGATCCGGCGGGTGGCCAAGCACGACAACGGGCTTCCCGTGGCCGCCGACCTGCAGACCGTGCACCGGATGCTCGAGGAGTCGTTCGCCGACCACTTCAACAGCTATCGCGAGTCCTTTCCCGAGTTCCTGTCGCGCCTGCGCGAGGATCCGGGTCACCGCTGGGACCACTGGTGGATCGCCGAGGTCGACGTCGATGGCGAGACGGTCCCCGGCGGTGCGCTCGTGGCGACGATCCTGCAGCCCGACGCCTCAGGTGCCTCGGGGAGCTACGTCGACTACATCGGTGTCCATCGGTTGGCTCGGGGTCGGGGAGTCGCCAAGGCGTTGTTGCACACCGTGATTCGCGATGCTGCCGAGCGTGGCCACAACCGGGTCGGGCTGGAGGTCGACGACGACTCCCCGACCGGTGCCGACGGCCTCTACCTCTCCATGGGCTGGGCGACGAGCTACCGCACCGAGTCCTGGCACCGCGACCTCACCCTCGACTGACTGCCCGTTCGGACAGTGCCCTGCCGCCGGGTTCAGCCCGGAAGGGGAGCGTTCGGCCCGGAACAGTTCCCGGCCGAACGCTCCGTTTCCGTGATCAGCCGGAAAAGGGGTCGGGGGTGAGGCGGGCGAGGATGACCGCCAGAACCGCGTCGTCGTCGGCGAGGGGGGCGGTCACGACGTCGGCACCCGCGCCCGCCAGCCGGTCGTGGAAGGACCCCTCCGCCAGCAGGTAGGACGCGACGGCGACCCGGCCGGCTCCGGCCGCGCGCGCCGCCGAGACGGCGTCGGGGACAGAGGGCGCGGTGGCGGTGGCATAGGCCACGGTGACGGGACCCTCCCAGGCCTCCGCGAGCTGGTCGGCGGCCAGCTCCACGTCCTCGGCCGCCTGGGGTCGGCTCGAGCCTGCTGCTGCCAGGACGACATGCGTATCGGGCGTGGCACCGGCGTCGCGCAGCCGCTGGGCCAGCAGGGCGCCGAGCAGCGGATCCGGACCGAGGGGCGCGACTGCACCCGACCCGGGGTGGGCGCCCACCGCGTCGGCGATGTCGACGTCCACGTGGAAGCCCCGGCTGAGCAGGAGGGGCACGACGACCGCCGAGGCGTGCCTGCTCATGACGTCGTCGAGCGCGTCGGTGACGAACGGCTCCTGGACGTCGACGTAGGCGAGCGCCACCTCCTGCGAGGGCAGGGCCCCGGCCACGCGCTGGGCCAGGCGCCGCACGGTGTCGGCCCCTCGGACGTCCCTGGTGCCGTGGGCGACGAGGACGACAGCGGTGTGCTCCATGCCTGAAGTCCAGCACATCCCATCAGGAGCAGGGGCCGGGCGACCAGCCCAGCCGTCTCGTCAGAACTCTCCGGTTTGCACCTTCCACAGCGCGGCATAGATGCCCCCGGCACCCAGCAGCTCGTCGTGGGTGCCCGCCTCGGCGACGCGCCCGGCGTCGAGGACCCAGATCCGGTGGGCGTGCCGGACGGTCGAGAGCCGGTGGGCGACGACGATGGCGGTGCGGTCGAGGGTGGCCCGGCGCAACGACGCCTGGATGGCGGCTTCGGTCTCGTTGTCGACGGCGCTCGTGGCCTCGTCGAGCACGAGCACCGCCGGGTCGCGCAGCAGCGCCCGGGCGAGCGCGATGCGTTGGCGCTGGCCGCCGGAGAGGTTGACGCCCCGCTCCCCCAGCTGCGACGCGAACCCCTCCGGCAGGGCCTCGATGAAGTCCGCAGCCGCAGCGGCGACGGCCGCCTCGCGGATCTCGGCCGCGCTGGCACCGGGGCGTCCGTAGGCGATGTTGTCGGCGATCGACCCCGAGAAGATGTAGACGTCCTGGGCGACGTAGCCGAGCGACCCCCTCAGCGAGTCCCAGTCCAGCTCGCGCACGTCACGGCCGTCGAGGAGCACCTGGCCCTCGCGCGGGTCGTCGAAACGCAGCACGAGCCGGAGCAGCGTCGACTTGCCCGAGCCGGTGGGACCGACGATCGCATGGGTTTCCCCCGCTGGGATGGCCATGTCGATGCCGTGGAGCACGGCCGGCCCCTCACCGTAGCCCGCGCGCACTCCCCGGAGCTCGACGGCCCCGCGCACGGGCCGCTGGAGCGCACTCGTCCCTGCCGGGACCGTGACCGGCTCGTCGAGCAGCCGCAGGATGCGGCTCGCCGAGGCGCGTCCGCGCTGGTAGAGGTCGAGCACCGTCGCCACCTCGGTGAGCGGCCACAGCAGTCGCTGGGTCATGAAGACGAGGACCGAGTAGAGACCGATCTCCAGGTCCCCTCGCAGCGTCGACCAGCCACCGAAGAGCAGCGTGCACGTGAAGCCGGCGAGGATCGCCATCCGCACGAGCGGCACGAAGGCGGCGCTCGAGCGGATCGCGTCCACGTTGGCCTGCCGGTATGCCGTGGAGAGCTCCGCGATGCGGTCGCGCTCGCGTGCCTCTGCGGTGAACGCCTTGATCGTGGAGATGCCCGCCAGGTTGGCGCTCAACGCTCCCGAGAGGTCAGCGACGGCCACGCGGACCCGGGCGTAGAGCGGCTCGAGGCGTCGTTGGAAGACGAGCGAGCCCGCGATGACCGCGGGGATGGGGAGGAACGCGAGGACGAAGAGCTGGAGGCTGGACGCCGCGAACACCGCTCCCACGAGCACGACGTTGAGCGCCGTCTGCAGGATCGCCGGAGCCCCGACGTCGAGGAACCGCTCGAGCTGGTTGACGTCGTCGTTGAGCGTGGCGAGCGTCGTGCCGCTCGCCCGGCCCTCGTGCCAGGACATGTCGAGGTGCTGCGCATGGTCGTAGGCATCGACCCGCAGGTCGTGCTCGACCCCCTGGGCCAGGCCACGCCAGAGCACGTCCGCGATGTACTGCGAGACCGACTCGACCACCCAGACGACGACGTTGATCACCGCCAGCCAGCCGAGCTGCGCGTAGCGCGAGTCGACACCGAGGACCGACCCGACGAAGGAGTCGTTCCCGCGGACCACGACGTCGACGGCAGCACCGATGAGCAGCTCGGGCACCACGTCGGCGACCTTGTTGACGGTGGACATCGTCACCGCGGCCACGAGGCGCCCCCGGTAGCGGCGGTGCCGCTGCCACAGTGCGTGCAGCGGGCGGTCGGGGTCGGCGGGTCCGGTCACCGCCACACCCTAGGTCCCGAGCACGTCACACCGGGCAGCCCTGTCGGAGGCGCTGCAGGCTTCCTACGATGGGGAGATGACTGCAGAGAAGATCGTCCTCGTCGACGGCGCGCGTACCCCGATCGGCAGCTTCGGTGGGATGTTCAAGGACGTCCCCGCTCACGAGCTCGGCGCCACCGCGGCCCGTGAGGCCCTGGTGCGCTCGGGCGTCAGTGCCGACGACATCGACGAAGTCGTCATGGGCTGCATCGGGCAGGTGGGACCGGATGCCTACAACGCACGCCGAGTGGCACTGGCAGCCGGGCTGCCGAAGTCGGCACCGGCATACACGGTCAACCGCCTCTGCGGATCGGGGCTGCAGGCGATCTGGTCGGCCGCGATGCAGATGCGTTGGGGCGGGGTCGACCTTGCGCTTGCCGGCGGCGACGAGTCGATGAGCCGTATGCCGTTCTACGACTTCGGTGCGCGCGCGGGCTACCGCCTCGGCAACCGTGAGCTCGTGGACGGCACGGTCATGATGCTCACCGACCCGTTCCACGACATCCACATGGGCGTCACCGCCGAGAACGTCGCCACCCGCTACGGCGTCAGCCGCGAGGAGCAGGACGAGTTCGCGCTGCGCAGCCAGCAGCTGGCGACCAGCGAGAAGGGGCGCGCCGCGTTCGCCGAGGAGATCACTGCGGTGGAGGTCGGCGGCCGCAAGCCGTTCACGGCGACCGAGGACGAGCACCCCAAGCCCGGGACGACGCTCGAGGGGCTCGCGGGCCTGCGTGCGGCCTTCAGCAAGGACGGCACGGTGACGGCGGGCAACGCCTCCGGGATCAACGACGGTGCGGCCGCAGTCGTTCTGGCGCGTGATTCCGTCGCGGCCGACCGCGGCCTGACAGGCCTGGTGTCCCTCGAAGCCGTGGCGACCGGCGCGCTCGAGCCCGAGATCATGGGCTACGCACCGGTCATCGCGCTCAAGAAGCTCTTCGACCAGACCGGACTGAGCGCCGACGACATCGACACCTTCGAGGTCAACGAGGCGTTCGCGTCGCAGGCCGTGGCGGTCGTGCGCGACGCCAAGCTCGACCTCGACAAGGTAAACCCCTACGGCGGTGCGATCGCTCTGGGTCACCCCGTCGGCGCGACCGGCGCGATCCTGTCACTGCGCGTGGCCAAGGACCTGCACCGCCGTGATCTGGAGACGGGCGTCGTGACGATGTGCATCGGCGGCGGACAGGCCCTGGCCGCCCTCTTCCGCCGCATCTGAGCCACGCCACGGTGCTCGCGACCGAACCGGCCCCTGGCTGCCGGTGGCTAGGGTGGCGGGCGTGAGCGAGACATCTGCGGGCAACACCCGCGCCATCGAAGAGGGCATCCACACCGACTTCGCCACGGAGATGAGCTACGGCTCCTACCTCTCGCTCGACCGGCTGCTCAGCGCGCAACACCCGGTGAGCAACCCGGAGCACCACGACGAGCTGCTCTTCATCATCCAGCACCAGACCAGCGAGCTCTGGCTCAAGCTCGTTCTGCACGAGCTGCGTTCTGCCGCAGGCCTGCTCGCGCAGGACGAGATGCGCATCGCGCTCAAACGGGTCGCCCGGGTCAAGCACATCCAGCGCACGCTCACCGACCAGTGGTCAGTCCTCGCGACGCTCACGCCGAGCGAGTACAGCGAGTTCCGCGGCTTCCTGGGCCACGCGTCCGGCTTCCAGTCGTGGCAGTACCGCGCCGTCGAGTTCATGCTCGGCAACAAGCACCGCGGAACGCTCAAGGTGCACGAGGCCGACGCCGAGGCCCATGCCATCCTCGAGGAGCTGCTCGAGGCGCCGAGCATCTACGACGAGTTCCTGCGCTACCTGGCACGACGGGGGTATGCCGTGCCGCAGGAGATCCTCGACCGGGACGTCAGCGTGGCCCACGTCCCCAACCAGGAGCTGGTCCGGGTCCTCACCGGCATCTACGAGGACGCCGAGAACCACTGGGACGTCTACGAGGCGTGCGAGGAGCTCGTCGACCTCGAGGACAACTTCCAGCTGTGGCGCTTCCGACACCTCAAGACCGTCCAGCGCGTCATCGGCATGAAGACAGGGACGGGCGGCTCGAGCGGCGTCGGGTTCCTCCAGCGCGCCCTCGAGCTCACCTTCTTCCCGGAGCTCTTCTCGGTCCGCACCGAGATCGGCTCAACCCCCTCCTGACCCAGCTTTTGCTCCCCCTGCGGACACCTCGGCCTGCGGAGGGTTCATTTGCCTCCCGCGCCCACACGTTCCCTCCGGTCGCTGAGCGGCCTCAGCGACGCCTCGGCCGCTCGCTCGCGCCCACGTACTGGTCGCACCACTCGAGAAGCGGACGCATCGCCGCCCAGTCCGCCCGCACCCGCTCGGCAACCTCCTCGGACTCCAGCCAGTCAGGGGTGCCGTGGTCCCGGGAGGCGCTGAGGGTTCGGTGCCGCAGGAGCTCCAGTCGCGGATGGTCTGCCGGTATGCCGCGTGGTCGCGTCACGAGGACGTCTCCACCGATGTCGAAACCCCTGTCCACCAACGTGTCCAGGATGGATACGAGCTGGCCGCCCACGACGTCGTCGACCACGCTGGCGCGGTAACGAGCCACTTGGTCGGACTGAGATGCATAGAACCCGCCTGCTGTCCGCAATCCGTCGGCACCGACCTGGACGTACCACCCCATGCGCGGCGACACGGGAACGAAGAGTCCCTGGTGGTCCTTGTAGGGCGTCTTGTCCTTGCTGAAGCGGACGTCCCGGTGGGGCCGGAAGAGCTTCGGTTCGCCGAACTCTTCGGTGAGCACATCGCCCAGGTGAGCCATCGGCTCACGCACGCTGACGGCATACCGGTCCGTGTTGGCGGTCCACCACGTCCGTGAGTTCGAGCCCTCGAGCTCACGGTAGAACGCGACCGCGTCGCGCGGGATGCCGGGGACGTCAGCCGAAGCCGTGGGTGGCGAGGGCGTCATGCAGCGCCTCCTCCTCGTAGGACAGGTGGGAGAGCAGCGACTCCGTGAGCTGGTCGAGGGCGTCGGAGAGCGCGTCGAGGGCACGCTGCCCGTCGGAGCCGTAGCCGGCATCGCCGACCAGCGCGACGAGGGCCCGGTCGAGCTCGTCCAGGAGTCCGGCCACCACCTCGTGCTCCTCGTGGAGGCGGGTGACGACCGGCTCCAGCGTCGGGTCCGCCCGCAGGAGGTGGGGAAACATCCCCCTGTCCTCGTTGGTGTGGTGCCCGGTGACGATCCGGCAGTAGGACTCGCAGTAGGCCCCCAGGGTCCAGTTGTTCTGCCGCATCGTCATGGTGTTGATGACCGAACGGGCCTGACCGACGCTGGTGTGGCCCTCGCGGACCTGCCGGACGATGTCACGCACCTGGTTGAGCTCGGCCCGCAGGTAGTCGTGGACCTCGACGAGGTGCGCCGGGATGGCCAGCTGCTGCGGCGTGAAGGACAGGTGCCCCTGTGTCGCAACGGTCTCGCGCCCCGGCTCCACCGGCTCCGCTGGCTGTGGGGGCTCGACGTGGACCGACGTGTCAGGCTCGGCCTCGCGCTCCGCCCGGACCATCTCGCGGGTCAGGGGCATGACCTCGGCGGCGAAGCGCTGCAGGAACACCGGGTCGTCCGTGCCCACGATGAAGGTGCTCATCCCGACGCCCACGGCGAGATCGGTGAGCTGTTCGGCCCAGTCGTGGGGCGTGCCACGCAGCAGGCCGGAGCCAGTGCCGAACGACCCGAAGATGTTGTAGATGCGGCGGATGTCCTGGGGTGCGCGCCCAGCCGCGAGCGCGGCCTCGTCGAGACGGGCGTTGAGGTCTGGCAGGGCAGAGGGGTCGGCGTAGCCCATGCTCGGCACCCACCCGTCGGCGAGCTGCCCGGTGAGCCGGATCATCCGCGGCTTGTAGGCACCGAGCCAGATGGGGATGTCGTGGGCCGGCTGCGGTCCGGGCCGCAGGCCCGAGTTCGAGTAGTGCTCGCCGCGCAGTCGCCCCGGCTCCCCCGCCCAGAAGCCGCGCAGGATGGTGATGGCCTCCACGAGCGCGTCGACGGACTGCTTGGCTGTCCTGCGGCCACCACCGGCCGCCTCGATGGCGTCCCAGAAGGCGCCCGCGCCCAGGCCGAGCTCCACCCGGCCACCCGTGAGCAGGTCGAGCGTCGCGGCCGCCTTGGCGAGCACGACCGGGGGCCGCAGCGGCAGGTTGGCGACGTTGGTCGACAGCCGGACCTGGCTCGTCCGGGCACCGATGGAGGCCAGAAGGGTCCACGTGTCGAGGTGCGCCGACTGGTAGGGGTGGTCCTGGATGCTCACGTGCTCGAGGCCGAGGACGTCGGCGAGCTGGGCCAGCTCGAGGACCTCGTGGTGGCGGGCGGCGTCGGGGCTGGGGAAGAGGCCGAACTCCAGGTCGAGGCCATAGTCGGGCATGGCCCCATTATCGCTGGCCGCATGGCACGTCCGAGCCGTTGACGGTGCACCCGCACAGGGCCACTGTCGGGAGAGTCCACGGCCTGCGGAGTCACATCGCCTGCACCGTGCCTTCCGGCGGAGGTTCGCCCTCCCACGGCCACCCAGGCCCCTCACGTCGTCACCCGATGGAGTCCCCATGCGCTTGCGTCACCTCACGACGGCCGTTGCCGCCCTCGCCCTGCCCTCCCTCGTCCTGCTCGCTCCCCCCGCCATCGCCGACGGCAGCGTCGTCGCCTCGGGCCTGAACAACCCCCGTCACCTGTCGTTCTCGCCGACGGGTGACCTCTACGTCGCGGAGGCGGGCCGTGGGGGCTCAGGACCCTGCATCGTGGGCGGCGAGGGGCCGGCCTGCTTCGGCCTCACCGGTTCGGTGACCCGCATCCGCAACGGCACCCAGAGCCGCGTCCTCTCGGGCCTGCCGTCCGTCGCGGCGGAGGACGGCAGCAACGCCGCCGGTCCGGCCGACATCCAGCTCACCGGGTCGAAGAAGTACGCGCTCTCGATGGGCCTGGGCGCGGCACCCTCGGAGCGGGCCAAGCTGCCGGCCGCCGGACAGAAGCTGGGCACGCTGCAGAGCGGCATGCTCGGGGGCTCGATGTCCACACTCGCCGACCTCGCCGGCTACGAGCAGTGGGCCAACCCCGACGGCGGAGTGCCCGACTCCAACCCGGTGGGGATCACGCGGTTCCGGGGCGGCTACCTCGCGGCCGACGCAGGCGCCAACGCGGTCAACCAGGTGCGGCCCAACGGGTCCGTGAGCACCATGGCCGTGTTCCACGACACGATGGCGCAGGTCCCCGGGGCACCTCCCGGGGTCCTCATGCCGATGCAGGCGGTGCCGACCTCCGTCGTCGTCGGACCCGACGACGCTCTCTATGTCAGCCAGCTCACCGGCTTCCCGTTCCCGGTCGGCGGGTCGACGATCTGGCGGGTCGTTCCGGGCTCCGCACCGACGCCCTATGCCACCGGACTGACGAACGTCACCGATCTGGCCTTCAACGGTGACCAGCTGTATGCCGTGCAGATCGCTGCCGGTGGCCTGCTCGCCGGACCGGTCGGCTCGCTGGTGAAGGTCGACGCGGGCTCGACGTCACCCACGACCGTTGCCGGAGGCCTGTTCGCTCCGTACGGACTCGCCATCCGCGACGGCAGGGCCTACGTGACGACGTGCGCGGTGTGCGTCGGCGGCGGAGAGGTGCACGCCTTCCCGCTCTGACCAAAAGGTTGGCCGGCGGGGGCATGGTGGGCTCGTCGCGGGGCATGGGGTTGTGGACCCGTCCACAGCCGATGCAGGAGGACACCATGCCCCGCGCCAAGCTCACCGCGATCCCCGACCAGCAGCAGGAGTGGCCCGGCACCATCGCCGAGCTGTCCCCGAGCCCCGACCACGGGGAGACCTCCTGGACACCCCGCTCACGGCTGGAGGGCAAGCGCGTCCTCATCACCGGCGGTGACTCCGGAATCGGTCGCGCGACGGCCATCACGATGTCCCAGGAGGGTGCGACCGTGGCCATCGCCCACCTGGCCGAGGAGGAGGCCGACGCACAGGACACGGCGCGTGTCATCCGCGAGGCGGGCGGGAGCGTGCACCTCTTCGCCACGGACCTGCGCGAGCTCACGGCGAACCAGGAGCTCGCCACGGACGCGGTCAAGGCGCTCGGGGGCCTGGACGTCCTGGTGTGCAACGCGGCCTACCAGATGACCTTCGACGCGATCGAGGCCTTCCCGCCGGACCAGATCGAGCGCACCTTCGCCACCAACGTCTTCTCTCCCTTCTGGCTCGTCCAGGCGTTGGCCGGGGAGCTCGAGGCCTCAGGGGGCTCCGTCATCATCACGACATCGATCCAGGCCTACGAGCCCTCGGAGCAGCTGCTCGACTACGCCGCGAGCAAGGCTGCGCTCAACAACATGGTCGTCAACCTCGCGAGCGAGCTGGGCCAGCGTGGCATTCGCGTCAACGCCGTGGCACCGGGACCCATCTGGACACCGCTCATCCCCGCGACGATGCCGACCGAGAAGGTGGAGGGCTTCGGCAAGGACACCCCGCTGGGTCGCGCCGGCCACCCTGTGGAGGTGGCGGCGGCCTACGTCTTCCTTGCCTCCGACGAGGCCAGCTATGTCTCCGGGACCGTGCTCGGTGTCACGGGTGGACGCGCCGTCTTCTAGGAGCTGGCGGGGTCGCGCAGTGGGCGCAGCGCCCCGGCCCAGCGTTCGACCGCGGCCAGCAGGGTCGTGCGCTTGCCCGGCTGGTAGTCCCGCGGCGCCATGTCTCTCTGGTCCTGCATGTCGTCAAAGGTCGACAGCTCGACCTGGGCACGGACGACGGCGACCTGCAGCTCGTTGAGCGTCAGCTTGAGCTGCTCGGCCGCGCGGAAGCCCCCGTTGCTGCCGTAGCAGACGATGCCGGCCACCTTGTCGTTCCACTCGGCATAGAGGAAGTCGAGGGCGTTCTTGAGCTGGCCCGGGATGCCGTGGTTGTACTCCGGCGTGACGAAGACGAAGGCGTCGTAGCCGGCCACCCTCTCGGCCCACGCTCTCGTGTGCGGCTGCGTGTAGTTGCCCGAGCTCGCCGGCTCCGGCTCGTCGAGGTTGGGCAGGTCCTGCTCGGCGAGGTCGACCAGCTCATAGGTTGCGGCCGTGCGGTTCTGCGTGCCCTCCATGACCCAGTGGGCCACAGCAGGACCGACGCGGTCGGGTCGGGACGAGGCGATGATGACGGCGATGCTCAGCGGTGTGGACATGTCACCCAG
Organism: Knoellia sp. Soil729; assembly: GCF_001427985.1. Lineage (GTDB taxonomy): Bacteria > Actinomycetota > Actinomycetes > Actinomycetales > Dermatophilaceae > Knoellia. The sequence goes on along the minus strand of NZ_LMSA01000002.1, from coordinate 1,390,851 downwards.
TGTGCCCGGCGAGGCGGACAGGACGCTGTCAGCGCAGGAAGGCGTCGATCCGGGTCAGGGTCGACGCCGTGGTGAGGCTGTCCGCATCGGGTCCACCGAGGTCGGTGAACAGGTGGCCCCGGCCCGGTGACACGTGGTCCTCGAAGGCCGCTCCGCTGGCCCGGACCGCGGCACCGAGTGAGGCGACATCGCTCGGGTCAATCCATGGGTCCACTGCGCGTCGATGCACCTGCACCGGGACACCGGGCCACGCACCACGGGCGGGTGCAGCGGAGTGCATGAGGATCGCGGCCGCGGCATGTGGTCGCCCGGCAGCAAGTCGCTGGGCGAACCAGGCGCCGAGCGAGAAGCCGGCCAGGGCGGTGTCGGCAGGCAGTCGTGAGGCGAGGGCGCGGACGCGCTCGAAGTACTCAGGATGTGCATCGCGGTGCGCGATCCCGGAGCCCTCGTCGTCGAAGACCCGGCCCTCGTAGTAGTCCGGCGCCTCGACCACGTGGCCGAGCTCCCGCAACCGCTCGGCGAAGTCGACCACTGCCGGGCGCAGGCCCAGTGCTGAGTGGAGCAGGAGGATCGCGGCCATCAGCCGAGGTTCACGCGACCCGGGCCCAGGTGATGCGAACCGTGGATGAGGTCGTTGACCCCAGGGGCGGGGAGCACGAGGACGAAGGTCGTCGTGGGTGCGTCGGCGAGGACCAGGTAGCCCCCGAGGGAGTTGGCGAGCTGGGAGGCGATGGTCAGGCCCAGACCGTGCCCTTCGCTGTCCCGGTCGCCGGTGCCGCGTTGGAACACCTCGTCACCCACAGTCCTCGTGCCCTCGTCACTCACGACCACGTGGAGGTAGGCCCCCCGGTCTCGCGCTCCCGCGACGACGCGTCCACTGCCGTGCACGCACGCGTTGTGGAGCAGGACGTCGAGGACCTGGACAACCGGTCCAGGCACCACATGGGCGAACACGGGTTCGACAGGGTCATGGTGCAGCTCTCGCCCGGCCGCCACGTAGTGAGGGGTCCACCGCTCCACGGTGTCGGCAAGGAGCCGCGAGAGGTCGACGTCGACGGCGTCCCCCAGGCGCTTGCCCCGCGAGAGGTCGAGGATCTCGGTGATCGCGCGGTTGAGCCGGTCGAGCTCGCTCATGCCGCTGGTCAGCTCGGCCGCGACACCGGGAGTGGTCTCGGGCCACATCGACAGGTCCTCCAGTGTCAGCCGCAGCGCCGTGACCGGCGTGCGCAGCTGATGGGAGATGTTCGCCGCGAACTCCCGTTCGCGCTCGACGAGGTCGTCGAGCTGGGTCGAGGCGCGGCGCAGGGCGGCGCCGATCTTCTCTGCCTCGGGGATGGAGTAGTGGGAGAGCTCGACGTCGAACCGCCCGCGCCCCAGGTGCTCTGCCGCCTCCGCGAGCTCACCGAAGGGTCGCGCGAGCCGGCGGGCCAACAGGTAGCCGACGCACGCAGTCGCGGCGATGAGCGCGAGACCGATGAGGATCAGCGGCATGACGGCCGCGGACACGCGTTGCTGGACGAGGGCACCCGACCGTGAGATCGTCACCGTGCCACCGCCCGGGAGGACCCGTTTCTGTATGACGTCGCTCTCGCCACGTACCGGCTCGCCGGCACGGATCACGGAGTCGTCGGGCGCGACGTACTCGACGCTCTCTCCCGCGTTGAGAAGGCCGGCGAGGAACGACGCGGTCACCGGGGACGCCGCACTCGCGCGCTCGGTGATCACGACGGCGACGAGGTCCGCCGAACGGTCGACTGCGTGGTTCTCCTGCTGGGTGACGAGGTCGGCGATCTGGTAGGCACGCGGGACGCCGTAGAGGGCGGTGATGGTGATGGCCATGCCGACGAGGACGGCGACGAGCCGGTCACGCATCCTGCGCGTCCTCGAGCCGGAACCCCACCCCTCGCACGGTCGTGACCTGTGCCGGGGCAGCGGCGTCCTCGAGCTTCTGTCGCAGGCGCCCCACCGTGGCATCGAGGGTCTTGGTGGATCCGAACCAGTTCTCGTCCCACACCTCGTTGATGAGGCGCTCGCGGCTCACCACCGCGCCACGTGGGGCGTCGAGCAGGGCCAGGACGTCGAACTCCTTGGACGTCGCGGGGAGCTCGGCCGCTCCGACCCACACACGCCGGGACTGCACGTCGACCCTCAGGCCGGTGCTCGCTGGCGGTGGTGCAGGTGGCGTCGGGGGCTCCTTGCCCGTGCGTGCCGCGCTGCGGCGCAGCACCGCCCTGGCGCGGGCGAGCAGCTCGGAGAGACCGAAGGGCTTCGCGAGGTAGTCGTCGGCACCGACGTCCAGGCCGACCACGCGGTCCAGCTCACCGTCACGGGCGGTGAGGATGATCACTCCCCCGGCATAGCCGGCCTCGCGCGCCCGGCGGCAGACCTCGAGACCGTCGACGTCGGCCAGTCCGAGATCGAGCAGGAGCAGGTCGACGGAACCGCTCGCGAGGAGCTCGAGGGCGGGCAGGCCCTGCGCGAGCCGTTGGACGTCGTAACCCTCACGCTCCAGGGTCCTCACGAGTGGCGCGGCGATCCTGTCGTCGTCCTCGACAAGCAACACGTGGGATCCCATGGGACCAGAGCGTACTGACCACTCGTCATAGTCACCGTGCACGGTAACGTCATGCGCGGCGGCGAGCACGGGCGTCCACCACGAGTAGCACCAGGATGGACGCCGCGAGCGCCAGAAGTACGACGTGGACGGGCGCCACGGACGCAACGGGCGCTCCCGGCATACCCACGGTCAGGGTGAGCACCGTCCCGACCACGGTCGCCATGGCCACCGTGATGACCACGAGGTGTGACTCGAGGCAGTTGTGCACCCACATCTTCACCGCGCCCAGCACCGCTGCGCCGAGCCCGACGAGGTCGAGGACCATCAGCCCGGTGCTGTCCGAGTGCAGGGCTCGTTCGAGGAGGACCACCGCGAGCACCAGTGTGGTGATCGCGGCCCACCTCGACGCGGTCGTGAGCTCCCGTGGCATCAGAAGTCCTGGTCCGCGGTGCCGGTCTCGGAGACCGGCGTGGTCGAGCAGGGCCGGCCCTGAGGACCGGTCACTGCCGAGGAGGGCGTCCAGATGAGGGAGCCGGTCGCTGTCGAGCTCTTCAGCGCACTGCTGCCGTTGCCGACCACGGCACCGAGGCGCAGGGTCACCGTGGTCCGGGTGATGCCGGTGCTCGTGGTGACGGTGCCTGCAGTCATGGTGGCGTTGAAGGACGCGGACTTCCCGGCCTTGACGTAGTCACCGCGCAGGTTGACCGAGCCGAGGTTGACCGCGGCGTTGCCGAGCTGCACGTCGAGCGTGTCGTCGGTCGAGCTCTTGCCCACGGAAGCGCCGTCGCGGAACCGGACGGTGACGCTCTTGGATGCACCGTTCCAGCCACTGGTGATGGTGGTGAGGTCCACCTGCTCGCTGTAGGTGAAGGTGACAGTGTCCCCGGTGTCGGGCCGACCGGCGGTGGCCCCACCGTTGGCGCTCTGCACGTCGGCACCGCGCAAAGGAGCGTTGTCGACGAGCTGGGAGCTCACGACCACCGAGGTCGTCGACTGACCCTTGGCGTCGAGCAGGATGCCGCGAAGGTCGTAGAGGCCGTCGATGACGGTGGTCGTGTCCCAGGCGCAGGCGTAGGGCGAGGTGGTGTCGGTGCAGAGATCGGTCCAGGTGCTCGTCCCCACAGGGGCGACCTGGATCCGGACGGACGCAACACCCGCGGTCGAGCTCGCAGCGGCGCCCACGGTGACCGTCCCGTTGAGCGTGGACGGGACGTCGAGGCTGATCGAGGAGACGGTGTTGTCGACGACCCGGTTCGCGACTGTGGCCGAGGTCGTCACGTTGCCGGCGACATCCGTGGCCACGGCACGGAAGGAGTAGGTGCCGTCGAGGAGGGTCGTGGTGTCCACCCGGCACGTCCAGGGGTCGACACCGATGGAGCACAGGCCCTGCCACGTCGAGGTCCCGCTGCGCTGGGACTGGATCACGACGCCGGCCACGCCGGAGTCGGCGTCGGTGGCGGTCGCGGTGAACGTGCGCGTCCCGCTCACGGGTGTGCCGGGGTCCACCATGGTCGCGCTGGGCGCCGTGTTGTCGACGGTGACGGCGTCAACAACGGCGGAAACGGCGCTGAGGCTGGTGCCGTACGAGAGGGAGGAGCGCAGGTCGTAGTCGCCCGCAGCCATGCCGGCGGTGTTCCAGCTGCACGTGTAGGGGCTGGAGATGTTCCGGCAGATGTTTGTCCAGCTTGTCGTACCCGTGAGGGCGTACTGGATGGTCACCGTGTTGGGGGTGGGGGCGTTGTAGACGGAGGTCACCAGGGGCACGGTTCCGCGCACTGCGTCCCCGGGAGAGGCGAGGACCACCAGGACGTTGTTGGCGACGGTCGTGCGCACGGAGTCCGAGATGGTCTCGTAGCCGGCCTTGTCGGTGGCGCGCGCCCGCAGCGAGTACTGGCCGTCGGCGACCGCGGCGGTGTTGGCCCCGGTGCTCCAGGCGCAGGTGTAGGGCGCGATGGTGTCGGTGCACACGGTCACCCAGTCGGCGGCACCGGGAGCGAGCTGCTCGAGGGTGACGGAGGCGATCCCGGTCTCGGCGTCGGTCGCGTTGACCGTGATGGTGGTGGTGCCCTTGACGGCACTTCCCGGACTCACGACCGAGACGGTCGGAGGCGTCCAGTCGACAGCGGCCCGCACGGTGGCCGTGGACTGGGTCGACGCGGTGAAGGTGGCGGAGGAGAAGCCCGGGAACGCCACGGTCATCAGGCCGGCGAGGCCGGCGAGGAGGAGGAGCTGGAGCGAGCGGGGCAGTCGCATCACGGTGTCCTCCTTCTGTGGTTCGTCGGTGGTGGTGGCAGGAGCTCTGGCGTTGTGCTCAACGCTAGTTCGAAGGGCTCCACTGCTCTTCCACGGAAGTCCCCCAGAAGTTGCCCGCTTTGCTACGGCGATCCGAACCCGGGGGGCAGGTCAGGGGTGGGCAGGGGCGCCGCTGCGGCGGCCCGGGGAACGCCGGCCCTGAGCCGGTCGCAGGGCAAGGAGGAGGTCGCGCAGGGCGATGAGAGCGATGACGCCCGCGGGCACGCCGATGACGAGCATCCGCACCTGCGGGTTGGCCAGGGCGATGAAGCCGTAGCCGACGTAGGGGACGGCCTGCGCCACGACCGGCTGGTCCCCCGAGGCCAGGCTGAAGCTCCACGGGTCGGGATCGGGGTTGGCGTCACCCTGGGTGCCGAAGACGGTGCTGCCGTCCTTGCCGGGCGCCTTCGTGATGATGCGGTGGGTCACGAGCGTCGAGACGCCGCTGGCCGGCGGAGGCAGGTAGGTGATGACGTCCCCGATGACGAGGTCCTTGACGGGGACGGGCTTCTCGAAGACGACCGAGCCACGCTCGATCGTGCCCGACATGGAACCGCCGGTGATGACGTAGTGCTGGTAGCCCAGCAGCCCGGGGACGACGTAGGCGAGGCCGGCCAGGGTGGTGACGAGCAGGAGGATGGAGCCGAGCACTCGCACGCAGCGGCGGGCGGTCTGGACGAAGCGGTGCATCTGAAGGCTCCTTCGGTGGTGGGGCGGGCGGTGTAGCGGCCTAGCGGTGAAGCGGTGAAGCGGTGGGGCAGCTGGGCCGGTGGCAGGGCGTCCGGTGCGGACGCCCTGCCTCAACCCGGGAATCGATCGTGCTCAGGAGTCAGGACTCAGGAGTCAGGACTGGTCGAAGGTCTTCGCGCTCTGCTGGACCGAGTCCCACTGGAACGTGGCGTTGGCCGTCTTGTTCTGCTCGGTGTTGGGGGTGGCCGCGTCAAGGGTGACCGTGAAGCGGTAGGTGTTCGCGGCACCGGGGAGGAACTCACCGAGGGTGTTGGCCGCACCGTCGACGAGGGCGCCGAAGTTGCCGGACCAGACCAGCTTGTTGGTCGTGACGTTGGTGATGGCGAGCTTGAGGTAGTTGTCACCGGTGGTCTTGTCACCGAACGTGTTGGCCGAGGAGAGCTCGGTGAAGCCGAAGTCGGCCGGGAGGGTGCCCGTGTTGGTGATGGTGACCGAGCCGATGACGGTGTCGCCCGGCTTCATGTTGGTGAGGTTGAAGATCGCGGCCTTGTCCTTGGAGTTCGACTGCGTCAGCGAGCCGGCGGTGACGGTGCTGATGGTGTTGCCCGAGGTGGAGGTGAAGGTCGCACCGGAACCGACGGCGATGGCGCCGGCGATGGTGAGGGTGGCGAGCGGGACGAGGATCTTCTTGGTGCGGCTGATGCTCATGTCGTTCTCCTGGATCGAGTCGATCGGGGTGATCCCGATGCCGTGGGGTTGATTAGAAGAACGCTACGGAGCGCCGTTCCACAGGACTCCCACGCGATGTCCCCCGGTTCTCCCCACTTCGGAACGCGATGGCTACTGCTGGGTACCCACTGCCGCAAACTTCCCCATTGCGCGACATCACCTCGGCAGGACGAGGCACCACCAGGGGTCAGAGATCCTGCGTACTCGCCTGCAGCGGCTCGGTGGCCGGCCCGTGCAGCACCGAGCCGTCGAGCGCGAAGCGCGACCCGTGGCAGGGGCAGTCCCGGGAACGCTCGGCGTCGTTGAACGCCACCACGCACCCGAGGTGGGTGCAGTGTGCGCTGACGGAGTGCACCTGACCAACCTCGTCGCAGTAGGACGCCACCAACCGGCCACCGACCCGCCCGACGCGGGACTCGCCCGGCACCAGTGAGCTCGAGGAACCGTCACGCAGTGCCGCAGCGGCGATGTCGCCCAGGAGGTGCCGGGCCACGACGGCGTTGTCCTTGGCGACCCCCGGGACCTGGTCGAGGCCGAGGCGGCCCGGGTCGCAGAGAGCAGCCCAGTGCTCGTCGGCACGGCCCAGGATGAGGTCGGCGACGAGCCGTCCGCCCGCCGTACCGCCGGTCATGCCCCACAGGCTGAAGCCGGCCGCCACCCAGAGGTGCTGCGCGCCGGGCAGCAACGGCCCCACGAGGGGGACGCCGTCAGGGGTCACGAGGTCGTGCGCCGACCACCGGTGGGTGATGTCGGTGACGCCGAAGTGCGTCGACGCGAAGTCCGCGAGCGCGGCATACCGGCTCTGCACGTCGCTCGTGGTTCCCGTGCGGTAGTTCTCACCACCCACGAGGATGCGCCGTCCGCCGTTGCCGTCCGGCACCGTCCGCACGGAGCGCGACTCGCTCGTGCAGAGGTATGCCGCGTGCGGGGCCTGCGCTGCGTCCACCGGTCCGCTGACGACCAGGTCGCGCTCGGGTTCCAGGCGCGCGAAGAACCCGCCCCGGTCCGGGATCGGGAAATGGGTGGCGATGACGACGCCGTTGGCCTCCACCCGCTGGTCGCCCACCACGACCGTGCGCCCCTGACCCTCCACTTCGGTGACACGGCAGCCCTCGACGATGACCCCGCCGGCGCGCTCGATGCCCTCGGCGAGGTGGAGCAGCCACCGACGAGGGTGGAACTGCGCCTGGTTCGCCATCCGCGCCACCACCGCGACCGGGACCGGGAGGTCGGGCGCCGCATTGGCCGCTGACCCCGCTCGCGACCTGGGCGGCCTCGAGCACGAGCACGCTGCGGCCGCCGAGGACGAGCTCGTGGGCGGCGGTGAGTCCGGCGATCCCGGCACCGACGATGACGACGTCAGCCGTCGTGGGGAGCGGACGTCCCGAGCGGTCCGGTCCCGGTGCGGTGTCCATCCACCATGACTGCGGTGCGGGTAGCTCCACGACTGTCCTCCCTCCGGCCCCCGTCAGGCCCCTCCCAGCACCCTGCCATCTCCGGCGGGTTCCCGGTGGCGAGGCGCCCGGCCCACCCGCGCGCATGGCCACTTCGCACGCGGGAAGCCAGCGCGGGTGAGAGGCTGGACCCGTGATGCCTCACCTCGTCCCAGTGCCCGGCAGCCCCGTGCCCGGTGGCACGTGCGTTGCCATCCTCGACTCGCCCTCGGGCCACTGACATGGCGTCCTTCAGCGCGAAGAAGACGTCCGAGGCGACGGTCGACCACCCACGTGACCTCGTGTGGGAGGTCCTCACCGACCCGGCGACGGTGGCGAAGCTGACCCCGATGGTCCGCTCGATCACCGCCGAGGGTGACCTGTGGCACTGGCAGCTCGCCAGGATCGCCGTCCTGGGCCAGTCGTTCGAGCTGGGCTTCACCGAAGCGATGTCCTACGACCCGAAGTCACGCATCAGCTTCTCCCACAGCCCTCGCGGTGACGAGCGGGCCGGGACCGAGGGCCGCTACGACCTCAGCGACGCTCAGGGGAAGGCGTCGACCCACCTGCGGATCGAGCTCGCCGTCACCGTGGACCTGCCCTTCCCCCGCCTGGCGAAGCCGGCCATCCAGGCGACGATGCAGGGCGTCCTCGCGGCCATGGGATCCGGCTTCTCGCGGTCGATCGAGAAGGAGCTCAGGACGCGAGCAGCACGAGGCCAGTGATCACGACGGCTGCTCTGGGCTTGCGCCCGGGCAGCAGGTCGAGCGCCGGCTCGACCACGGTGAGGGCGCGGTACCACCAGCCGTACTTCGCGCCGACGGCCTTCTTCACCCGCGCAATGGCCGCAGCGTCGCGGTGCACGCTGGCCCGGCCGGCATACCGCGGAGCGTTGGGCGCGACAGTGCCGCGCACGGTGCACGGACGCAGCTCGACGCGCGCGGTGTGGGCGAGACGCTTGGTCTTGCCGGTGTCGTCGAGGGTCACGACGAGGAGGTCGTCGCCGTCCGGTGCGATCCAGACGGGCGTGGAGACCGGCGAACCGTTGCGCCGGAACGTCGTCAGCTCGACGTACCGCTGCTCGCCGATCGTTCTCGTGGCGTCAGTCATGGTGGTGTATGCCGTCCGCTCAGGTGGAGATGAGATCGCGCCAGTTCTCGGGGACGCGCCCACGGGAAGCTCGCGATGATCGGGTGGCCGGTCTGCCGGTAGTGCGCAGTCGCGTGCTGGCCGGGTGAGCTGTCGCAGCAGCCGACGTGCCCGCAGGCCGCGCAACGGCGCAGGTGCACCCACCACCCCTGTGCCTCGGTGCATTCGGCGCAGCCTGGACCGGACGCAGGCACCGTCGGGTCGAGGTCCTCGAACTCCGTGAAGGTCGAGAGCTCGGGCATGGCTCGACGCTACTCCGCCGTGGTCAGCCCAGCGCCAGGGCGACGATCGCGAGGGCCGGCGCCAGCCCCTGGATGAGGGCGGGGCGCAGCTTGCTCCGATCGCTGGTCACGAGGACGAGCGCGGCCGCCACCATGGAGCCGCAGGCGGAGTACAGGAGGGCAGCGGAGACGTCGTCGGACCCGCTGATGCCCACGACGATGCCGATGGCGGCGATGACCGCGAGGAAGAGGTTGTAGAAGCCCTGGTTGTAGGCCATCGGCTTGGTGACCTCGGCCTGCTCCGGCGACGTGCCGAAGACGGCACGCGTCGCCGGGGCGGTCCACGCCAGGGACTCGAGGCGGAAGATGTAGACGTGGATGAGGCCCGCGAGACCGGCCAGGACGAACGCGACGGTGGTCATCCGGTGAGCCTATGGGCGCGGCACGGAGGTTCCCGGCCCGCCTGCTGGGTAAGGGACGGGTGCACCCCTCCCGCCGATCCGCAGCGATGGCGGTCGCCTGTGCCCACACCGACGACAGGAGCAGCACCGTGGAAGAACCGAAGACCCCGCCCACCGTGGAGGAGCCGACGACCCCGCACGAGCCGTTCCCGCCGGCGCCCGACCAGGCCGCACCGGAGACCGTCAGCGCCACGGGCAAGCCGACCGGCGCTCCGCCGACGGCTCGCAGCCAGTCAGGCGCCTACCTCACGACCGCCGGCGGCGTGCGCCTCCCGGACACCGACCACTCGCTCAGGGCCGGCACCCGTGGACCCACCCTGCTGCAGGACCACCACCTGCGCGAGAAGATCACCCACTTCGACCACGAGCGCATCCCTGAGCGGGTCGTGCACGCCCGTGGAGCCGGAGCCCACGGCGTCTTCCGGGGCTACGGCAAGGCCTCCTCGGTGACCCGAGCCGCGTTCCTGTCGGCCGAGGTCGAGACCCCCGTGTTCGTCCGGTTCTCGACGGTCCTCGGGTCGCGTGGCTCGGCCGACACCGTGCGCGACACCCGCGGTTTCGCGGTGAAGTTCTACACGCAAGAGGGCACCTTCGACCTGGTCGGCAACAACATGCCGGTCTTCTTCATCCAGGACGGGATCAAGTTCCCCGACATCGTCCACGCGGCGAAACCGCACCCTGACCGCGAGATCCCGCAGGCGCAGTCGGCCCATGACACCTTCTGGGACTTCGTCAGCCTGCACACCGAGGCCCAGCACCACACCATGTGGAACATGTCCGACCGCGGCATCCAGGCGTCCTACCGCACCATGGAGGGCTTCGGGGTCCACACCTTCCGGCTCGTCAACGAGGCCGGGGAGACGACGCTCGTGAAGTTCCACTGGAAGCCCAAGCAGGGCGTGCACTCCCTCGTCTGGGAGGAGGCTCAGCTCACCGCGGGCGGCGACCCGGACTTCCACCGTCGCGATCTCGCTGACGCGATCGAGGCCGGCAACTTCCCGCAGTGGGAGCTCGGGATCCAGACCTTCCCCGACACCCCGGAGGAGACCTTCGAGGGCATCGACCTGCTGGACCCGACGAAGCTCGTCCCCGAGGAGCTGGCCCCGGTGCAGCCCATCGGACTGATGACGCTGTTCGCCAACCCGACGAACTTCTTCGCCGAAACCGAGCAGGTCGCCTTCCACGTCGGGCACCTGGTGCCCGGCATCGACGTGACCAACGACCCGCTCTTGCAGGTCCGGTTGTTCTCCTACGTCGACACCCAGCTCACGCGTCTGGGCGGGCCCAACTTCGAACAGCTGCCGATCAACCGGCCGCACGCCCCGGTCAACGACATGCTGCGCGACGGGTTCCACCAGCACGCCGTCCACGCCGGCGTCGCGCCCTACCGCCCGAACTCCCTCGACGGCGGGTGCCCCTTCGAGGCCGGCGCCGACGTGGGTGGCTACGTGGAGGTGCCCGCCGTCGTCGTCGAGGGCGTGAAGGAGCGTGCGCTCGCCCGCTCCTTCGATGACCACTTCTCGCAGGCGCGGTTGTTCTACCACTCGATGACGCCGGTGGAGCAGGACCACATCGTCGGGGCCTACTCCTTCGAGCTCGGCAAGTGCTACGAGCAGGCCGTGCGCGAGCGCCAGCTGCAGTGCCTGGCCAACATCGATGCCGACCTGTGCTCCCGCGTGGCTCAGGCGCTCGGTCTGCCCGCCCCCGAGCCGACGGTCGAGCACGCGGACGTCAAGCCCAGCCCAGCCCTCTCCCAGATCGGCACGCCCTTCCCCGTCGCCGGCCGCAAGGTCGGCGTGGTGGTGGACGACGACAGTGACACCGCCACGGTCGGGGCCTTCGTGGAAGCCGCCACCGGGCTTGGTCTCATGCCGTTCGTCGTCGCGCCCCACGGGGGTGCCGTCGGGGACCTCACCGCCGACCGCACGTGGGCGACCGCCCGCTCGTTCGAGTACGACGCCATCGTGATCGCCGGTGCGCTGCCACCCACGCCCGACGCCGTGGTCGGGGTGGACGCACGGGCGGGGGCCGCCTCCCCCAAGGGCGCGAGCGTCGACCCCAGGATCCCGGTCATGGTGTCGGAGGTCTGGCGGCACAGCAAGGCCATCGGGCTACTGGGCGAGGCCGGCGCGGACGTCCTTGCGGCGGCCGGCGTCCCCACGGACGGTGCTGGCATCACGAGCGAGTCGGATGGGGCTGCTCTGGCCCAGAAACTCGCCGAGCAGCTCGCGCTGCACCGGGTGTGGGAGCGCTTCCCCGCCGCTTCCGCCCCCGCCGGCTGACGAGCCACCGCCGGAGGATCGCCCGGACGTGCCCCTCTCGACCAGGGGGTCACGTCCGGGTCCGCCATTGAGCTCAGATCGGTGGACGGACGTCGAAGCGCACCGCCTGACCGGGTCGCAGCTGGGCGGCCACGGCGATGTCGTCGGGGTGGAGGACCGCGATGACCGGGTACCCACCGGTCACGGGATGGTCCGCCAGGAACACGACCGGGTGCCCATCGGGCGGGACCTGCACCGAGCCCTCGACCATGCCCTCGGACGGCAGCTCGTCCGTGCGCGAGCGCTCGAGCACGGGCCCGTCCAGCCGAACGCCGATGCGGTCGGAGGACGAGGTCACCTCGTGGCGACTGCGGCCGAGCACCATCAACGCATCGGGGGCGAACCAGTCCACACGGGGCCCGGGCACGACCCGCAGCACCGGCTCGTCGGGCAGCTGCCGCACCGGAGCCACGTCCACACCGGGCTGCGCGGTGCACGCCCGCCCCACGACAAGGAGGTCGCCGTCGCGCACCGGCGTCGGGCCCAGGCCGGACAGGAGGTCCGTGGCGGCGGACCCGAGCACGAGCTCGCACTCGAACCCACCACGTACGGCGAGATAGGTGCGCACCCCGCGTGACGGCATACCGAGCTCGAGCACGTCCCCGGCGGCGAGCGAGAGGGGAGCACACATGTCGCTCCCCCGGCCGTTGACGCGAACGGTGCAGGGTGCACCGGTCAGCGCCACGGTGAGCGGACCGGTGGCCCGCAACGCCGTCCCACCGAAGGTGACCTCCAGCGCGGCCGCACCCTCGTCATTGCCGACCAGCCGGTTGGCCAGCCCCAGACTCGGCCGGTCGACCGCGCCGGATCGCCCGACGCCGAGATGGGCGAGCCCCGGCCGGCCGAGGTCCTGCATCGTCGTGAGCGGCCCGGCCCTGAGCACCTCGATCATGACCCCGCCTCGGTGAAGCGCACGGGCGCACCGGGCGTGAGCAGGGCCGGGTTCTCGCGACGGAGATCCCACAGCACGCTGTCGGTGCGGCCGATGAGCTGCCAGCCGCCGGGCCCCTCACGCGGGTAGATTCCTGTGAACTCGCCTGCGAGAGCGACCGAGCCCGCGGGCACGCGAGTGCGGGGAGTGTCCCGCCGAGGGACGACGAGAGCGGGGTCGCCACCGGCGATGTAGGCGAAACCGGGAGCGAAGCCGGTGAACGCGACGACGTGGTCGGCCGCCTGGTGCCGCCGCACCACCTCGTCGGCCGGTATGCCGGTCAGCTCGGCGACCTCCGCGAGGTCCTCGCCGTCGTAGGTCACCTCGATGACCACCTCCGGGACGGGGTGCGCAAGACCCGCCTCCGCTGCTCCGGCCCGGGTCACCGCGGCGACGAGGTCCGACCGGCTCGTCGTGGCGTCGAAGGTCAGGAGCAGCGTGCGCGCGGCAGGAACGAGGTCGATGACGCCGGCGGGTCGCGAGGCCTCGAGAGAGCGGTGCAGGGCCATGACGTCCTCGAGGTCCTCGCACTCGACGAGCAGGCCGTCGTGACCCGCGACGAGCATCCGTCTCATGACGACGACGGTACGAACGACGTGATCGCGATGCCAGCCGCCTCGAGCTCGCGCCGCACGGCGGCCGCGACTGCGACGGCTCCCTCGGTGTCACCGTGGACGCAGATCGACTGCGCCGCAACGGTGACGACCGACCCGTCGACGGCCACGACGGTGCCATCGGTGACGAGCCGGACGCAGCGCGCCGCGATCTGGGCCGGGTCGTGGAGGACGGCTCCCCGCTCGCGACGCGACACGAGCAGCCCCTCGGAGGTGTAGGCACGGTCGGCGAACGCCTCCGCGACCCCGGTGAGCCCCGCACCGCGAGCTGCCGCGAGCAGCTCGGAGCCCGCCAGCCCGACGAGAGGCAGCGAGCGGTCATAGAGGTCGACGGCCTCGGCGACCGCATCGGCCGTGGCACGGGTGGACGCGGCATCGTTGTAGAGCGCACCGTGCGGCTTGACGTAGGCGACTCGTGCACCCTCGACGCGGGCGATGCCGTCCAACGCGCCGATCTGGTAGATCACCTCGTCGACGAGCTCGCCCGGTTCGACGTCGATGTGGCGTCGCCCGAAGCCAGCGAGGTCGCGGTAGCCGACCTGCGCGCCGATGACGACGCCCCGTTCGGCGGCCTGCGCGCACACGCGCCGCAGGATGCTCGGGTCACCCGCGTGGAAGCCGCACGCGACGTTGGCGCTCGTGACCAGACCGAGCATGGCCTCGTCATCGCCCAGGCTCCAGCGGCCGAAGCCTTCGCCGAGGTCGCTGTTGAGGTCGATGACGGAAGTCGCGGTCATGACCACAACGTAGGCCGAGGTCGCGGTTGCCAACCACTTCCCGGACTCGCTGGGCCCACGCGCGCCCACGGCATACGGACGCCTTGTCCCGTCGGGACGAACGGTCACAGAACCGTTGTCCCGCAGCATGCACCGATTTCTTGCGCGCAGACTGTCCACGTCCAGAGCGACGTATGCCGGATGGGCCGCTGGGACATTCCGCGGCACTCAATAGGTCCCAGGGCACGAAGACTGCTACCGTCATCCCTGTTGCCTTTCAGTCCACGTCCGCGTGGCCGACACGACCGAGTAGCCACGCGAAGGTTCGCGTGGGTCCTGCGGGGGTGAAGTATCGGCGGCATGAGTGCTCCACACGGGAGTTCTCGCACTACAGAAAAGGCAACACCAAGTGGCAACCGGCACCGTGAAGTGGTTCAACAGCGAAAAGGGCTTCGGCTTCATCGAGCAGGACGGCGGCGGCGCCGACGTCTTCGTTCACTACTCGGCCATTGAGAGCGGCGGCTACCGCGAGCTCCAGGAAGGCCAGAAGGTCGAGTTCGACGTCACGCAGGGCCCCAAGGGCCCGCAGGCTGAGAAGGTCAAGGGCATCTGACCCTTCACCACCTTCGAGACATCTGATCTCAGCGAAGGCCCCCTGACCCTTGTGGTCGGGGGGCCTTCCGCTGTCCGCGGTGGCTCAGGCCTCGGCAGTTGCGTCGTGGGGTGAAAGGGTCAGGTCCACCTGGATCTCGCTGGCCAGCTGCTCGAGATCTGCGCGCAGGGCATCGAGGTCGACCTGCGCCGGGACGGCGACGAGGGCCGACGCCTCGAAGAGCCGCCCACCGGTCATGGGCGCGTCCCGCGTCAGGCTCTGGAGGTCGGCCACGCTGAGGTGGTGACGGGCGAGGACGCCCGAGACGGCGCCGACGATGCCCGGGCGGTCGTTGCCGAGGAGCTCGATGCGCAGGTCGCGTCGCGGCTCGGCATCCGCCGCCGGACCACGGTCGGCGGAGCCGTCGTGCACCGTGACGTCGAGCAGCCCGTCGAGGGGCGCGAGCGCAGCGCGCAGTGCGTCGACTCGCTCCGGTGGGACCGTGACCGTGACGATGCCCGCGAACTTGCCGGCCAGCTCACTGAGGTGGCTGCGCTCCCAGTTGCCACCGCCCTGCTCGATGACGTCGGCCAGGGCCTTGACGAGCCCGGCGCGGTCGTTGCCGATGACGGTGAGGACGAGTGTGGTGGTCACCTGCTGATCGTAGCCAGCCGGCGTCAGAGCGGGACGACTCCGCTGTCGCCGAGGTCGGGGTCCGACTTGGTCACCGCGCCCTTGACCATCTGGACGAGCATGGCCGCCTTGCCGGGCGACTCCCAGTACTCCGCCGTCTCCGCGTCCACCTGGAGCAGGCCGGAGTTCGGGTCCTGCGCGTCGCCCTCCATGAACGCCGACGCCGAGGGGTCCCACAGCTCCTCGAGCTTGGCCCGGTCCGTGTTGACCGAGGCGGTCCCCGCGAGGGACACCCAGCCGGCGTCGCTGGCGTAGGCGACGTTGACCTGGGGACGCTGCCGGATGGCGGCCACCTTGTCGCTGTCGAGCTCGGTGATGAACCACACCGTCGACGGGCTCTCGAAGTCCTGGGTCCCCAGCGGCGTGGACACGAGGAGGCCGTCGTCGTTGACGTAGGTCAGGACGGCGATCCGGGTCTCCCTCATGATCTCGGCGACGAGGTCCTGCGGTGTCTTGTCGGTCATGGTGACTCCTGTCGTAGCGGACGGGCTGGTCGCTCTGCCAGCGTAGGCGAGCGGCGTCCCCGCAGGTCTGGGACGCGGTGCCCGACCGCGGCCACCGCGAGCGCTGACGCGTAGGACCCTCGACAGCGGGGTACGGGGCAGGTGGGACCACTGGTCCCCTCCTCAGCAGACGACGTGGCCCACCCGGCGTGGGACCGTGAAAGGACACTCCATGAGGGCACTGACCTGGCAGGGCAAGCACGACGTGCGAGTCGAGGACGTCCCCGACCCGCGGATCGAGGAGTCGACCGACGCCATCATCAAGGTGACCTCGACGGCCATCTGCGGCTCCGACCTCCACCTCTACGAGCCCCTCGGCCCCTTCCTCTCGCGCGGGGACGTCCTGGGCCACGAGACCATGGGCGTGGTCGAGGAGGTGGGCGGCGACGTCACCCACCTCGCGCCCGGCGACCGCGTCGTCATCCCGTTCAACATCTCCTGCGGCCACTGCTGGATGTGTGAGCGTGGCTTCACCGCGCAGTGCGAGACCACCCAGGTGCGTTCGCAGGGCAAGGGCGCGGCGCTCTTCGGCTACACCGAGCTCTACGGCTCCGTACCCGGAGGCCAGGCGGAGTACCTGCGCGTGCCGCAGGCCCAGTTCGGCCCGATCCCGGTGCCCTCCGGGGTTCCTGACGAGCGCTTCCTCTACCTCTCGGACATCCTGCCCACGGCGTGGCAGGGAGTGGAGTACGCCGAGGTGCCCTCGGGCGGCAGCCTGGGCGTGATCGGGCTGGGTCCCGTCGGGCTCATGGCCGTCGCCATCGCGGCGCACCGTGGGCTCACGGTGATCGGTGTCGACAACGTGCCCGAGCGACTGGCCCGTGCACAGGCCATGGGTGCGACGGTGATCAACACCGACGACACCGACGACGTGCCCGCCGCCATCCGCGACCTCACCGACGGCAGGGGCGTCGACGGGTCCCTGGACGCGGTGGGGATGGAGGCGCACGGTGCACCGGTGGCGGAGACGGCGATCAAGGCCGTCGGGTTCGTGCCGGACGCCTTGGCCAAGCCGATGATGAAGACGATGGGGATCGACCGGCTCGCTGCCCTGCGCACCGCCATCGGCGCGGTCCGCCGCAGCGGGACGGTCTCGATCAGCGGTGTCTACGGCGGCATGGCCGACCCGATGCCGATGATGGAGATCTTCGACAAGGGCCTGTCGCTGCGGATGGGCCAGTGCCACGTCAAGCGGTGGATCGACGACATCGTCCCCGTCGTCCTCGAGGACGGGGACCCGCTGGGACTCGAGTCCTTCGCCACGCACCGTCTCCCCCTCGAGGAGGCGCCGGGTGCCTACGCGATGTTCCGCAACAAGGAGGACGGCTGCATCAAGGTCGTGCTCAAGCCATGACGCCGGTGGCTCTCGTGGCCGGAGCCTCACGGGGTCTGGGCCTGCTCATCTGCGCCGAGCTGGTGGCGCGTGGCCATCGGGTCCACGGCTGCGCTCGTGACCGCGCCGAGCTCGACCGCGCCGAGCAGCTCGTCAACAGTGGTGAGGTCGGTCCGGCCATCGACCCAGCGGACGGTCGGGAGCGCGGCCAGCTCGTGGGGCACGTCTGCGACGTCACCGACGCGGAGGCGGTGGCGGCCTGGGTCGCGGACGTGCAGGCAGCCGAGGGCCGGGTCGACGTTGCCATCCACGTCGCCGGCATCATCCAGGTGGGACCGGTCGAGTCGACCACCCTCGGGCACTTCCGCGACGCGATCGACACGATGCTGCTCGGCCCGGTCCACCTCTGCCTCGCCGTGCTGCCGACGATGCTCGAGGCAGGTTCCGGGCGCATCGGTGTCGTGACCTCGGTCGGTGGGGTCGTGTCGGTGCCGCACCTGCTGCCCTACTCGGTGGCGAAGTTCGGCGCCGTGGGGCTGAGCGAGGGCCTGCAGTCCGAGCTCAGCGGCACGGGGGTCACGGCGACGACGATCGTGCCCGGCCTCATGCGCACCGGTGGACACGTGCACGCCCGGTTCGTCGGGGACGCGGCCAAGGACTACGCGTGGTTCGCGCCGGGTGCGTCCCTTCCCCTGCTCTCGGTCTCGGCCGAGCGTGCCGCACGACGCATCGTCGACGCCGTGCTGGCGGGCCGCTCCCAGGTGGAGCTCACCCCCCTGACGTGGGTGGGGCGGCGCGTGCACGGGCTCGCTCCCGGCACGACGTCGCGCCTGCTCGGCCTGGTCGCGCGGGCGCTGCCCCACGGTGAGCGGGATGCACCGTCCATGACGGACGCTGCAGGGCACGTCGAGGGTGTGCAGGCGCGCCGCATGCTCGGGTCCAGGATCGTCAACGCGGTGAGCGTGCTCGGTGACGCCGCGGCTCGTCGCCACAACGAGACCGGCCCTCGCGACTCGCGAAGCCAGGTCGACGGGAGTCAGTAGTCGTTGGCCGCGGGAGGCGGCGGCGCCACGATCCTCATCCGGGTCGGCGCCATCCCGTGGTCGATGCCCCAGAGCACTGCCTGGCTGCGGCTGCTCACGCCCATGGTCCGGTAGGCCGAGCGGATGTAGGACTTCACCGAGTTGATGCTGAGGTAGGTCCGCTCGGCGACCTCGTTGTTGCTCAGGCCCATCGTCACGAGGGCGATGATCTCGGACTCCCGCGGCGTCAGCCCCTCGTCCCGGCCGGGCCACTCGTTCGAGGCGAGATCAGGGTTCTCGGCAATGGGGACGAGGTCCGGGGAGCCGTGGTGGGCCCGGGTCAAGGCGTCCACGAGGCCCGGTGCGTCGAGGGACTTCGGGATGGCCGCGTGCACTCCGCGCGCTCTGGCCGAGGCGATGAGGTCGTCGGTGAGCAGCCAGGTGAACAGCACGACCCGGCCGATGTCCGGGTTCGTGCAGAGCGCGTCGAGGTCGTCAGCGTCGAAGCCCGTGCGGGTGAAGGTGTCATAGAGCGCGATGTCCACCGGCCGTGTCACCGGCACGTCGACATCGAGCTCGACGACCTCGACGACGTCGGCGAACGGCTCCAGCATCGCCGCGATGCCGCGCACGATGACCTCGTGGTCGTTGACCAGCGCCACCGTCAGGGGCGCGCTCGTCCGCAGCGTCATGTCCGCAACCCTACGCGGCGGCCGGGGCCGCAACGTGGCCGTTGCGCAGGCCGGCGCACCCGCTCCTGCGGGCACGGTTCGGCCGAGGGTGTTTCCTCAGCCCACCTCGTCCTCGAGCGAGGCGAGGTAGTCGGCAAAACCAGCGCGACACCGACCGGTCCGGCGGGCCGACGAGGCGACTCTCACGGTGTCGGTCGCCACCCATCGGGCGGAGTGCGCGCGAATGCGCCGGACGAGGTCGACGTCCTCGTCGGACTCCATCGGCCGGAAGCCGCCCACCTCGAGGTAGGCGCTTCCTCGCAACCCGAGGTTTGCGCCGTGGACGTGGGGGTGGCCCTCGATGAGGTGGTGACGTGCTCGCCACTCCGCCAGGACGGACGTGTCGGTCAGACCCAGGGGTTCGACCGTGCCGATGACGACGTCGTGGACCTCGGACAGCTCCACCTGACCGGTGAGCCAGTGCGCCGGCACGACGGTGTCCGCATCGGTGCAGGCGATCCAGAGATCGTCGGCGCCGACGTCCATCAGGGCCGCCGTCTCCAGTGCCTCACGGATCCCGGCGTGGCGGGTTGCCCCCACGTTGCCGTGGTCGACGGTCACCCTTCGCACCCCGGCGTGTCCGACCACCTCCGCCGACCTGTCGACACAGCGATCGAGCACGACGGTGACGTCGACCCGCAGGCCGGGACGCGAGCGGCGCAGCTCCGCGCAGGCCACCTCGAGGCTCTCGAGGCAGCGAGGAAGCAGGCGTTCCTCGTCACGGGCCGGAACCACGACCTGCACGGCACGGATCACTGCGGGACCTCATAACCGTCGAGAAGGACGTCCTCCTCGACATGGGTGAGCACCGACCACGCACCGCAGATCGCCCGAACCTGGTCATGGACAGCCGGTCCGTCCAGAGGGATGTCCTTCGTGGGATGGCGCCAGTCCACGAGCAACAGCTCACCGCCCTGCCGGAGCCGCGCGAGGAGCCTGCCCATGGTGAGCCACAGCTCGATGGGGCTGAGGAAGTAGCCGACCTCGGAGATGACGATGAGGTCGAGGGGACCGTCAATCTCCTCGAGGACCGACGGCGCCTCCCCGTGCACCCACGTGATGCCGGTGTCGGACGCTCGCTGCGCCACCTCGAGAGCCCGCCGGCTCACGTCGACCGCGACGACCTCGTCGGCCCGTGCTGCCAGGCCGCGCGTGAGGGCGCCGGTCGAGCAGCCGAGGTCGAGCACCCGCCCGTACCGTTCACGCCGCAGGGCTGCGAGAGTGAGCGCCCGCTTGCGGCGTTCGTACCAGCTGTGACTCGACCAGGGGTCGTCACCGTCGGCGAACATCTCGTCGAAGGTCGAGTCACGCCCACTCACTGGGGCCGCATCGGCGAAGGGCTCGTGCCCGGGCAGCAGCAGCGTCGTGAAACCGCGCCTGGAGGGGGCCAGAACCCCCTCGGTCAGCAGCGCCTCGTCGCCGACCGCGGGCGACAGTGGCGACACCTGGCTCTGATGCCGCGCCAGAGCGAGGTCGCGTCGTCGGAGCCCGTCCTTCGTGGCGTCGAAGACCACTGCGTCGGACCAGGGGAGCTGGTCCGGCCCGCTCCAGTGCCAGAACCAGACGAGGTAGTGCGCCATCCCCGGGGACCCCTCGCCATCGGCACGAGCAGCAGCGACCGCGGCCGCCGCGCCCGCACCGGCCGCATCATGGTCCGGGTGTCCGTCCGCGACCCACGGGGCGATGACAAGGGTGCGCGGCCCGATGAGCTCACGCACCGACGCGACGATGGGGTCGTGGCGCTCACCCAGCCCTCCGTCCGCCAGCTGGGCGTGGACCACTCGTGCCGCGGGCGCGAGGATGACGGCTGCGTGGTCGGCCTCCACACGGCGGCGACGCGCCATCTCGTCGGGGCTCACCGTGGGTGACAAGGGGTGTGACGCCTCGCCATCGGTGAGGACGAGCACGGTCACCTCGAGGCCGAGGTCTGCGACATCGGCGATGAACGCTCCTGCGCCAAGGCATTCGTCGTCGGGATGGGCTGCGATGACAAGAAGATGGTCGTATGCCGTGAGCATGGCCTTCGCCGTCGGCGCCGCGACGGTGGCCCACCGGTCGTCCTTCACCCACCGAAGCTCACCGTCGGGGTGGTCCAGACGCTGCGGAGCGGCCCGCGTCATGCCCGACCCCCGAGGAGCAGGGTTCCGCTGCGGACGAGGTCGCGCTCGCCGTGGTGCTGGCGGACATAGACGGTGAGGTCCGCGACACGACGGGCGTGCTCCTCCCGGAAGGTCAGCGGCGCAGGTCCGAGAGCCCGGGCCGTCTCGGTGAGGGCGAGCTCGGCTGCGGCCGCGGCGGCGTTGCGGGCCCGGGCAGCCACGAGCTCGCCCGCGTTCCCCAGGGCCATACCGGCGTCGATCGCAGCAGCCGCAGCCCGCAGCTCGAGCTCGGCTGCGCGCAGGGCTCCGTCGAGGCGGCCTAGGTGCAGCATCGCGACCTGGTCCGGTGTGCGGCTCCGCGCCCCGGCGAGCACGGCTTGGGCGAGCGCCGATGCCGCTCCGAACCAGACAGCCGCCACGGCGATCCCGCCCCACGAGAAGCCTGGACGGGAGAGGTACCACCCCACCGGTCCGACGGGGGTCGCGGGGACGGCATGCAGGTGGAGGCCAGTGCTGCGAACCGCCGCGAGGCCGCGCGACACCCAGGGGGCGTCCGCAAGGCGCACACCGGGGTGGGAGAGATCGACCACGAAGGCGCGACGCCTCTCGTCGTCCACGTGGGCGGTGATGATGGCGTGGCTGACCCGGTCGGCGAGCGAGCACCACGGCTTGCTCCCACTCAGGGACCACTCCCCGTCGGCCACAGTGGCCAGCAGGCGTTCGCCGGGCGCGTGGGCGGCATACACCCCCCAGGTGCTGCTCGGTGACGGCGTCAGCCCCGGCAGTCCGCCTGCGAAGTCATGGCCGTCGGCCTCAGCCGCTTGGGCAAGGATGGTCAGGGCATCCAGGTGCGGCTCGATGACGCGGGCCACCGTGAGGTCGCCCGCGCCGAGCGAGCCCAGGACCCGGAGGTAGGCCCACGTGGTCCTGCCCAGCCACGAGGAGTCGGGGCTCACGTTGCGTGCCAGCGCGAGGGCCGCGTCGACGTCGGGGCCGGCGGTGCGGGCGGCTGCGACCATGTTGGCGTCGGCCCAGTCGAGGAAGGTGAACTCGAGTCTCACCTCACGCGGGCTCGGCGTGGTGGCACTCGCTCTGGAGGTGTCGACCACAACGAGCTCCTTGGATCGGTGATGGATGACTTGCATCCCGGCGGGCGACTCATTCTGGCCCCTGGGCCCGGCCGTCCAAGAACTCCGACCGCCCCTGGTGCGACATGGTTGTCCCGCTGTCGTTGGGTCGCGACCAAACGGAGGAGCGTCAGCCCACGAGCTCGCGCAGTGCTTCGGGCCGGGCGACCGTGAGGGTGGCGGCCGGATGCCGGATCGTTCGGGTCGGGTCGATGGCCGGCACGGGGCGGACGAACTGGACGCAGAGGGCCCGCTCCCCGTTGGTCGCGAAGGTGACGCCGCGGTCGGCGAACGACAGGTGGGGCGGGCCCGCGGTCTTGAGCCAGGCGAAGTTCCCGGTGATCTCGGTGCCGGCGATGTTGTCGAGTCCGGTCACGAGCCGCCATGGGCCGAAGTGCACGCGCAGCTCCTCCCGCGTCACCTCGACGAACGCGGAGGACGGTCGGATGCCGAAGGCCAGGGCGGGGAGGCGGTAGGCCGGCGCGAAGTCGAACTCGAAGCGCGTGCTCATGACCGCCGCAGCAGCGACATCGGCCGGTCGAGAAGACCTGCCACGCCACGCTGCTGCTCACCGAGGTAGGCGTCGAGGACGAGAAGCGCCCCCGTGGTGGCGGGTGTGGCCCACTGCAGCCACCGCATCCGCCGGGACAGGTCCTCGGCTCGACGCCGGGCGGCCAGGTCCTCCTCGCTCGCCTCCTGGGCCTCTCCGAGGCGCGCCCCGTTGAGGTAGGCCGCCGCACTGGCGGCGACCGCAGCACCGGTCAGGGCCGTCTTGAGGACGACCGCGGCCGTGGTCGGCGGGTGGAGCACGGTCCGACGCCTGTTGTCGGCGAGGATGGCCAGGCCGCTCACGAGGTGCAGGCCGATCGCGCCTCCTTGGACCGGCCCCCACGAGCGCCAGCCGCGGTCGGCGATCTCGGAGCGCTCACGGGGGGTGTCACCCTCCTGGGCGGCGGGGTTGACGGCGACGGCACCCGCGAGCGAGCCGCCGAACCAGGCGGCATTCGTCACGAGGTGCAGGGCACGGACCGTGGTGCTGTAGGCAGTCATCCTTCGACCGTAGGCGCGCGCAGGTACGGGCGCTCCACCCCAAAGGGCGAAGTCGGCAGCAAAGGCCCGACGACAGCGGCCCTCAGCCGCTCAGGACCCGACCGGCCAGTCGTCGCGCACGTCGCCTCCGCCCTCGACCACCGTCTCGCTCCGGCCCGACGCGTCCTCCCAGGAGTCCTTGGGCCGGTAGCCGAGGTCGAGCATCGTGCTGGTGAGGTCCCAGCGGCGGTTGGGATTGTCCGAGACGACGTAGTAGACGCCGTGGCGGACCTCGGCCTCGATCGCCCGGCGGAAGGCCTGCTCGGTGTCGTCCTCGCTGAGCCACATCGCGTGCAGGATCTCCTCGTCCGCGAGCATCGGGTCCTCCGAGCACCACCCGATGCGCAGGGAGATGACGTCGAGGCCGTGCTCGTCGTGGTAGAAGCGACCGAGGGTCTCGCCGAACACCTTGGAGACGCCGTAGAGCGAGTCGGGTCGCGGCAGGTGGTGCGGGTAGACCGGCCACTCCTGCAACCGGTCGTACATCCCCATCGCGTGGTTCGAGGAGGCATAGACGACTCGGCGCACACCAGCCTCGCGGGCGGCCTCGAGCACGTTGCGGTAGCCGACGATGTTGGCGGCCAGCACCGCGTCCCAGTCGGCCTCGGGCGAGGCTTCCCCGGCCAGGTGCAGGACCGTGTCGACGCCGTCCATGAGCGGCGCCACGTCCTCGTAGCTCGTGAGGTCGGCCCGCTCGAGCCCGTGCTCCTGCTGAGCGCTGCGCGGGGTGCGGCCGTGCTGGACGAGGTCGTAGTCGTCGTCGAGGCGTGCGGCGAGGAGCAGCCCGATGGTCCCGGTCGCGCCGGTGAGCAGAATCCGCCTGCGCGCACTCAGGAGGAGGCCGCCTTCATGACCTCGTCGTCGTCCGAGAGCTCGATGTCGTGGTCCTTGGCAGCCTTCTTGATCGACTTGGCCGCCTTCTTCTTCTCGGATGCGGAGTCGAAGTTGGTCTGTCCGAAGCGCGCCACGGCGTTGCGCACGTGCGACTCGTCGTGGATCGGCAGGTGCCGCTCACCGTCCTTGTCGACGTACGCAAAGTCCGAGTCGTCCAGCTTGTCGCGTCGGTCCTCGCTCAGCTCGGCCATCAGTCCTTCTCCTTCAGCGAAGTCGCGCGGAACCGACGGGGCCACCGGTTCCGCTGGTGGTTGGCTTCCTTTCACCGTATGCCGTGTGCCCACCCGAGGTGGGCCCGCGCGCCGACCGTTTCTGCCACGGGCGCGAAGGCCGCTCCCTCGGTCAGGCGCGCTTGGCCAGCCGCAGCCAGGTCTCGACGACCGTGTCGGGGTTGAGCGACATCGACTCGATGCCCTGGTCCACGAGCCAGTCCGCGAGGTCCGGGTGGTCGGAGGGGCCCTGACCACAGATCCCGACGTACTTGCCCTGTCGGCGGCAGGCCTCGATCGCGAGGGTCAGCATCTTCTTGACCGCAGGGTCGCGCTCGTCGAAGCCGCCAGCGACCAGTGCCGAGTCGCGATCCAGGCCGAGCGTCAGCTGGGTCAGGTCGTTGGAGCCGATCGAGAAGCCGTCGAAGTGCTCGAGGAAGGCGTCCGCGTTCACGGCGTTCGAGGGGACCTCACACATCATGACGACCTGGAGGTCGTTCTCTCCGCGACGCAACCCGTGCTGGCCGAGCAGGTCGATGACGCCCTCCGCCTCGGCGAGGGTGCGCACGAACGGGATCATGACCTTGACGTTGGTCAGGCCCATGTCGTCGCGCACCAGCCGCAGGGCCTCGCACTCCATCGCGAAGCACTCGGCGAAGTCGGGCGAGAGATAGCGGGCCGCGCCGCGGTAGCCGATCATCGGGTTCTCCTCGTCCGGCTCGTAGCGCCGGCCGCCCAGCATCCCGGCATACTCGTTGGACTTGAAGTCGCTCATGCGCACGATGACCGGCTCGGGTGCGAATGCGGCCGCGAGCATGGAGACGCCCTCGGCGACGCGCTTGACGAAGTAGTCGCGCGGGGAGTCGTAGGCGCCGATGAGCGCCTCGATCTCGGCCTTGATGTCGGGCTCCTGGTCGTCGAGCTCGAGCAGGGCGCGGGGGTGGATCCCGATCTGGCGGTTGATGATGAACTCGAGCCGGGCCAGGCCGATCCCCTTGTGCGGCAGGCGCGAGAACTCGAAGGCCTGGTCGGGGGTCCCGACGTTCATCATGATCTTGACGGGCACGTCGGGCATGTCGTCGAGCGCGGTCTCGGTGACGGTGAAGTCGCGCAGGCCGTCATAGACCAGGCCCGTGTCGCCCTCGGCGGCGGAGACCGTCACCTCCTGGCCGTCGGTGAGCGCGGTGGTCGCACTGCCGGTGCCGACGACCGCGGGGATGCCGAGCTCGCGGGCGATGATGGCTGCGTGGCACGTGCGGCCACCACGGTTGGTGACGATGGCGCTGGCGCGCTTCATGACCGGCTCCCAGTCGGGGTCGGTCATGTCAGCCACGAGCACTTCGCCGGACTGGAACTCGTGCATCGACTCGGCATCGGTGAGCACGCGCACAGCACCGGCGCCGATCTTCTGGCCGATGGCACGGCCCTCGACGATCACGGGTCCACGCTCGCCCATGCGGAAGCGGGTGAGGGTCGAGCCGGACTGACGCGACTTCACGGTCTCGGGGCGGGCCTGGAGGATGTAGAGCTTGCCGTCGACCCCGTCCTTGCCCCACTCGATGTCCATCGGACGGCCGTAGTGCTCCTCGATCTTGAGCGCGTGCTCGGCGAGCTCGAGGACGTCGGCGTCGGTGAGGCTGAGGCGGCTGCGGTCGGCGTCGTCGACCGGGACGAAGTCGATGGAGCGACCCACTGCCGAGTCCTGCGTGTAGACCATCTTGGTGGCCTTGCTGCCGACGCCGCGCTTAAGGATCGCGGGACGACCGGCCCGCAGAGCCGGCTTGTAGACATAGAACTCGTCGGGGTTCACGGCGCCCTGCACGACGGCCTCCCCCAGCCCGAAGCTGCTGGTGATGAAGACGGCGTCGGAGAAGCCGGACTCGGTGTCGATCGTGAACATCACGCCGGAGGAGCCGATGTCGGAGCGCACCATCCGCTGGATGCCCGCCGAGAGTGCGACCGAGTGGTGGTCGTAGCTGCTGTGGACGCGGTAGGCGATGGCGCGGTCGTTGTAGAGGGAGGCGAAAACCCGCTTGATGGCCAGCAGGATGTTGTCGATGCCGCTGACGTTGAGGAAGGTCTCCTGCTGCCCGGCGAAGGACGCGTCGGGCATGTCCTCGGCCGTCGCGCTCGAGCGCACGGCCCAGGTCACGTCGCCGTCGGCCTCGTCGACGAGCGTGTCGTAGGCCGTGCGGATCTCGCTCTCGAGGTCAGCCGGGAACGGCTGCTGCTCGACCGCCTCGCGGATGTCGGCGCCCGCGCTGGCCAGTGCCCGCGTGTCCTCGACGTCGAGGTCGGCGAGCATGCCGTTGATCCGGTCGGCCAGGCCTTCGTGGGACAGGAACCGCCGGTAGGCCGCGGCCGTCGTCGCGAAGCCGTCCGGCACGCGGACGCCGGCCTTGGAGAGGTGCTGGACCATCTCTCCGAGCGAGGCGTTCTTGCCGCCGACGTGCTCGACGTCGCCGAGGCCGAGCTCGGCGAACCACGCAATGTTGACGCTGTCGGAGGCGTGGGGGGCGTCGGTGGGAGTGCCGGTCATGGCGTTCCTTTGGTCGATCGGCCTCAGCCGAGATTGGACAGGCGACTGCTCTGCATGATGACTGCAGCCATCTCCTCCACCGACATCTTGGCGGAGTTGATGGACGGGACGCGATGGGCCCGGTAGAGCGCCTCTGCCCGGCGCAGCTCGAAGCTGCACTGGGCAAGGCTGGCATAGGTCGATCCGGGGCGGCGCTCCCCCCTCACCTGGCTGAGTCGCGCGGCCGTGGAGAGCAGCCCGAAACAGCGGTCCTGCAGGTGCGCGATCGGTCGCGGCAGGTTGTTGCCGTCGAAGTCCTCGTCGACGAGCGGGTAGTTCGCGACCTTGAGGCCGTGCTGGAGGGCGAGGTACATCGAGGTCGGTGTCTTGCCGCACCGGGAGGGGGCGATGAGGATGAGGTCGGCCTGGTCGAGATGGCGCAGGCTCGCACCGTCGTCGTGCTCCATCGCGTACTCGATGGCCTTCATCCGCTGGTCGTAGCGGGACGCGTCACCCACCCCGTGCAGGGAGGCGACCGAGGAGTGCGCGGCGTTGACGTGCAGCACCCGCTCGACCGTGTCGAGGTGGGTTCCGAACAGGTCGATGAAGGCGCACTGCGTGCGTTGCAGCTCCTGCCGGATCTGCTGGTCGGACACCGACGAGAAGACGAGCGGCGTCACCGAGTCGGTCTTCGCCGCGTCGAGCTTCTCCACGACCGTCTGCGCCTGCGCGACGGTGACGATGAACGGGAACTTGCGCCGGGCGAACCTCAACCCCGGGAACTGGGCGATGATCAGGTTGCCCAAGGTCTCGGCTGAGATGCCCGTACCCCCGGCGACGAAGAAGACCGGCGTGGCCTCCTCCTCAGTGCCCACATCGCCGCCCACCTGGTCGATGGCCACGGGTTCAGTTGACCTGCCGGTCGCGCCCGGCCCAGTAGGGCTCGCGCAGCTTGAACTTCTGGAGCTTGCCCGTGGCGGTGCGCGCCAGCTCGTCGCGGAACTCCACGGTCGTCGGCGCCTTGTAGCTCGCGGCCTTGCTCTTGCAGTAGGCGATGAGGTCGCTCTCGCTCAGCTGTGAGCCGGGGGTGCGCACGACGAGCGCGAGGATCGTCTCGCCCCACTTGGGGTGGGGGATGCCGATGACTGCGACCTCGGCGACCTCGGGGTGCCCGAAGACCACGTCCTCGACCTCGACCGAGCTGACGTTCTCGCCACCGGTGATGATGACGTCCTTCTTGCGGTCGGAGATGACGAGGTAGCCCTCCTCGTCGATGTGGCCCCCGTCGCCGGTGTGCATCCAGCCGTCACCCTGCGTGCGCTCGGTCTCCTCGGGCTGGTTCCAGTAGCCGCTGAGCACGACGTTGGACTTCGCGAGCACCTCGCCGTCCGGCGAGATCCGCAGCGTCACGCCCACGGCCGGGACGCCGGCGCGGATGAGCTTGGCGGCGCGCTCCTCGGCGGAGAGGTCGTCCCACTCGGCCCGCTTGCGGTTGACCGTGAGCAGGGGCGAGGTCTCGGTCATGCCATAGATCTGGACGAACTCCCAGCCGAGCTCGGCCTCCATGCGCACCACCGTCTTGGTGGGCGGCGGGGCACCGGCGACGACCACGCGCACCGTGTCCCGACCGGGGATCTCGCCCTCCCACGTGGCCGCGGCGTCGAGGACCGCGTTGATGACGGCGGGCGCCGCGCACATGATCGTCACGCCGTGGTCGCGCACCCGGCGCAGGATCTCGGCCCCGTCGACCTTGCGCAGGACGATGTTGGGGATGCCCAGGCTGGCCGTGACGTAGGGCATGCCCCAGCCGTTGCAGTGGAACATCGGCAGCGTGTGCAGGTAGACGTCGCGGTCGGTCACGCCGAGGTGCAGGCCCATGGTCGCCGCGTTGACCCACAGGTTGCGGTGGGTCAGCTGCACCCCCTTGGGGCGAGCGGTGGTTCCTGAGGTGTAGTTGATCGTGGCCGTCGCGTTCTCGTCCGCCTGCCACTCGCGCGGCTCCCGTATGCCGTCCGCCCCCGCTGGCGCGAACAGCTCGTCGTCGTCTCCCAGCACGAACGTGTGCTCACAGGTCACGCCCTCGAGCGCCGGTGCGACCTCGGGGTCGACGAAGAGCACCCGGGCGCCACTGTGGTCGACGATGAACTGGACCTCGTCCACCGAGAGCCGGAAGTTCACCGGGACGAGGACGCGGCCGGAGCCGGAGACGCCGAAGAGGGCGGTGTAGAGGCGGGCGCTGTTGTGCGACACCATCGCCACGCGCTCCCCCACCTCGATGCCGAGGTCGTCGAGCCTGACGGCGATGGCCTTGGCGCGGGACGCCACCTCGCTGTAGGTCAGCTTCCCCAGGGAGGCAGCCGGCTGGTCGGGCTCGTCGACCACCCCGACGCGGTTCGGATAGACGGCGGCCCCACGGGCCAGGAAGTCGGCGACGGTGAACGGGACGATCATGGGGTGGCCTCCCTGGCGACGGTGCGGCGGTGCGCTCGCCACATTAGTCCGGCCCCACGAGGACGACGACGAGGGTTCGTGGGCCGTGGACGCCCTCGACCCGCTGGAGCTCGATGTCGCTCGTCGCGCTCGGTCCACTGATCCAGGTGAGCGGCTGGCCGCGGTGCGGTGCCGCGCCGAGTCGGGCCACCGCCTCGGGCACATCCGGGACGACCTGGTCGGCGCGGATGACGCACAGGTGGGTGTCGGGCACGAGAGTGAGCTCACGCCGGCCCTGGTCGCCGCTGTGGTCGAGGACGATCGTGCCGGTCGCGGCAATCCCGAGGGCACAACCGGTGACGACCGCATCGATGACGTCGAGGGCCTGGGGCGAGTGCGCCTCGGACTCGGGAACCACCTCGAACGCCTCGCCCAACGCCTCGCACCAGGACCCGTCCAGCCCGGAGGGCAGCACGACCGAGCGCAGCCCAGCAGAGCGCAGGGCCGAGACGACGGTCGCAGCGACGTCCGGCTCCCTCGTGCGCAGGACGGTCGCCCGGTAGTCGGCGACGTTCTCGACAAACAGCTCCAGCGTCCCCTGCTCCCCGCCCGACTCATTGCCCGTTTGGCCACCTCCCAGCGACGGTTCGTCGGCCGCGGAACTGGCCACACGGGCAAGAAGTCGGGGTTCAGTGGTGATGTCGGAGGTCGCGGAGCGGACCCGGGCGAGGATGTCGTCGCGCGCGCTCATCGCTGCTCCTCCTCCTGCGTGCCCGACGTCTCGCCGCGCTCGCGGGCCCACCACTGGCGGAAGGTCTCCGTCGGCGGGCTGGGCACGTTGCGGGCGTCGGTCCAGGCACCGAGCCCCGGGACCTTCGTGATCGTGCGCTTGCCGAGAAGCCTGCCCGCGGTGGTCGCGCCCTTCTGGGCGACGGCCAGCCGCCGCGGGTCCGACAGCACCCACGCCGCGGCCTTCATCGCGGCGGACTCGGCCCGGTGGCCGCCCTGCTCGGCGACGGTGCCGCGCAGCTCGACGAGCAGCTCGGGGATGTTGATCCGCACGGGACACGCATCGAAGCAGGCTCCGCACAGTGACGAGGCATAGGGCAACGACTGGTCGATCTCGCTCGCGGTCCCGCGCAGCTGCGGGTTGAGCACCGCCCCGATGGGGCCGGGATAGACCGACCCGTAGGCGTGGCCGCCGGTGCGCTCGTAGACGGGGCACACGTTGAGGCAGGCGGAGCACCGGATGCACCGCAGCGCCTGTCTGCCCAGCGCATCCGCGAGGACGTGGCTGCGGCCGTTGTCGAGCAGGATGACGTGCACCTCCTGTGGCCCGTCGCCCTCGTGCACCCCCGACCACATGGTCGTGTAGGGGTTCATCCGCTCCCCCGTGCTCGAGCGCGGCAGCAGCTGGAGCATCGGCGCGAGGTCGTCCCACGTCGGCAGGACCTTCTCGATGCCGACGACCGAGATGAGCGTCTCGGGCAGGGTCAGGCACATGCGTCCGTTGCCCTCGGACTCGACGACGACGAGCGTGCCCGTGTCGGCGATGGCGAAGTTGGCACCCGAGACCGCGACCCTGGCGCGCAGGAACTTCTCACGCAGGTGCAGTCGCGCCGCCTCGGCCAGCCGCGCCGGGTCGTCGGTGAGGTCCGCGGGTGCCGGTCGCCCGAACTCGCCCATCTGGCGCAGGAAGACGTCGCGGATCTCGGTGCGGTTGCGGTGGATGGCCGGGACGAGGATGTGGCTGGGCCGGTCGCCGAAGAGCTGCACGATGAGCTCGGCGAGGTCGGTCTCCCAGGCGCTGATGCCGGCCTCCTCGAGGGCCTCGTTGAGCTCGATCTCCTGCGTGGCCATGGACTTGACCTTGACGACCTCGTCGACCTCCTTGGAGCGGGCGATGTCGACGACGATGCGGTTGGCCTCGTCGGCGTCGCGCGCCCAGTGAACGACCGCCCCGTTCGCGGTCAGGCTTTCCTCGAGCTGCTCGAGGTAGTCGCCGAGGTGGTGCAGCGCCTCGTCCTTGGCGTCCGCGCCGGCCACCCGCAGGGCCTCCCACTCGGGCACCTCCGCGACGACCGACGCGCGCTTGGCGCGGATCGTGTGCGTCGCGTTGTGCAGGTTGGCCCGCTGCTGCGTGTTGGCCAGGGCCTCGTGCGCGGCCTTCGGGAACGCCGGCATGCCGACGAACGTCGGGGACGTCTCCTGGACCGGTGGGGTGCTCATGCGGGGTCCTCCTCCGTCGAGGCAAGGATCTCGGCGAGATGCATGCGGCGTATGCCGGAGTGCTGCCTCCCGAGGATCCCGCCGATGTGTGCAAGGCAGGAGTTGTCACCGGCCACGAGGACCTCCGCGCCGGTGTCGGTGACGTGCCGCGCCTTGTCCGTGCCCATGGCGACCGACACCTCGGCGTTCTTGACCGCGAAGGTCCCGCCGAAGCCGCAGCACTCCTCGGCGCCCTCGAGCTCCACCAGGTCGATCCCCCGCACCGCGCGCAGCAGCTGCAGCGGCTTGTCGCCGACCCGCAGCATGCGCAGTGAGTGGCACGTCGGGTGGTAGGTGACGCGGTGGGGGAAGGAGGCGCCCACGTCGGTCACGCCGAGGACGTCGACGAGGAACTCCGACAGCTCGTACACCCTGGGCCGCACCTGCTCCACCTGGGAGGCCAGGCCCGGGTCGCCCGCGAGGTGGGCGATCATCGGGTGCTGCTCGCGGACCGAGCCGACGCACGAGCCCGAGGGCGCCACGACCGCGTCGTAGCCCGCGAACACGTCGACGAAGCGACGCACGAGCGGAACGGCCTTCCCGGCATACCCGGTGTTCGTCATCATCTGGCCACAGCAGGTCTGGTCCATCGGGAACTCCACCGTGACGCCGAGCCGCTCGAGGAGCCGCACGGTGGCCCTGGGTGTCTCCGGCCACATCGTGTCGTTGAAGCACGTGGCGAACAGGGCGACGCGCAGGTCGGTGACCGGAGGCTTCGTTGCCGTCATGGGTACATCAAAGCGCGGCGCGGCGGTGATGTCAGGGGACCAGCGCGAAGACCACCCCGTCTGCGGTCTCCTCGCGGGTGACCAGACCACGGGCGACCAGGAGCTCGAGGTGGGCCTTGGTCTCCTGCGCGGCCAGGCCCTGGTTGAAGATGTCGAGCTCGCCGAAGGAACGCTCGTGCCGGGTCCAGCCGAGCTCGTGCGCGACGTCGAAACCGGTGGCGGCTCCGTGACGCAGGGCCGCCAGGCTGAGCGTGAGCCGGTGCTCGTGGTGGGCGAGCAGCTCGTCCACTCGGGCGTGCGAGGACGGCGCGACCGGTCCGTGGGCAGGCAGCAGGCGCAGGTCCGGCAGCGACCGCACCTTGGTCAGCGACGCCATGAAGTCGCTCAGCGGGTCCACCGGTGCCGGAGCCGTGAAACCGATGGACGGCGTGATGGTCGGCAGGACGTGGTCCCCCGCGAACAGCACCTGGTCGGCGGTGTCGGCGAAGACGAAGTGGCCCGGCGTGTGCCCGGGCGTGTGCACCGCGTCAAGGGTGCGGGCCCCCACCGCGATCGTGTGGTCGCCCTCGAGCCAGGAGTCGGGGTACCTCCACATGGCGGGGTCTGGCGCACCACTGCCCAGCGCACTCCAGCGCTCGACGAGGTCCCCTGCACCGGCACTCACGAGACCACGCAGGATCGCCTCGTGGCTGGAGCCGTCGCCAGTGCGCAGCAGGTCCAGGGCGGGCCGTTCGTCGGCCCCGAGCGCGACCTGCGCCCCGTGCTCGGCACCGACCACCGCGGCCATCGTGTAGTGGTCGCGGTGCACGTGTGTCACGAGGAAGCGCCGGATGTCACCGAAGCCGGCCCCGATCTGCCGGAGCGACTGCTCCAGGACCGAGCGCGCCGTCTCGATCGCCCAGCCGCCGTCGATGAGGACCAGTCCCTCATCGGTCTCGAGGACATAGACGTTGACCGCCCTCAGGCCGTCGAGCGGCAACGGCAACGGAATACGGTGTATGCCGTCCGCGACCTTCCATGCCCCCTGGTCTGACCAGTGCTGACCAGAGTCCGGGGAGACCGCGTTGGCGGTGGACACGTCAGGGGAGGTCATGGGCCGATCGTAGGGGTCGGGCGCCGACGCCCCTTCGCCCCCGGGTCCGCCTGCGGCGCAGTGGTTCCCCTTGTGCCGTCGGCAAGCGTCGACCGGCGGTGGCTCCGCCCCTCTCCCGCGCTGGGACACGCTCGCCGTCAACGGCCTACGCAGGGCGCCGGAGCAGTTCCTTTGGCAGACTTCACCCAGTGCTCACCCCGACGGACGACAGCCAGCGGCGAGGGGGAAGTCTGCTGCGCGAGCACCAGGCAGAGCTGGCTGCTCACGGGGAGGGTGACTCGAGCGCGACCGTCGACGAGCTGCTGCAGCGGTTCGACATCCCGCGCGAGGACCTCGAGGCGTGGGAGGCCACTCGCAACATGTGGGCCGGAGCACCGCTCGCCTCAGACGAGGAGGCGAGCGTGGACCACCTCCTCGACGTCCTGGCCTCCCTGCATGCCGAGCTGGAGGCGGCGCTGGAGTGCGAGGGCAAGGACCGTGCCGTGCGGCTGAGCATCCATGACGCCATCGGGTGGATCTGCTCCACCTGGTCCCAGGTCCCGGCAACCCGCCACGAGACGACCTCGGACGTCATCCTCAGCTACTCAGCCGCGCCGGGCAGCTGGCTGTTCCACGCGGCGGGGATCCCACCCGAGGAGGTCGAGCACGTCAGCCCGGGCGCCGTGGAGATCGTCGCCATCCTCGCGGCGGCCCGAGGCGCGCACCTTCCTCCCCGCCACTGACGCATGCGACCTCGCGGCGATCTGCGAGAGTGCGACAACGGACTTCCCACGGACCCACAGAGAGCCTTCGCATGCCTGAGCAGCAGACCATCGTCATCACGGGTGCCAGCGACGGCATCGGCGCCGCGTCGGCAGGCCAGCTCCGGGCCCTGGGCCACGAGGTCGTCCTCGTCGGTCGCTCACCGGAGAAGACGGCCGCGGTCGCCTCACGGTGGGACGCTCCGTGGCACGTGGCCGACTTCGCGGACCTCGACCAGGTCCGGACGTTGGCCATGGACCTGCTGGCCAGCCACCCGCGCATCGACGTGCTGGCCAACAACGCCGGTGGGCTCTTCGGTCAGGAGAGCACCAAGGACGGTTTCGACAAGACCTTCCAAGTCAACCACCTGGCGCCCTTCCTCCTCACGCACCTGCTCATGGACCGGCTCGTCGAGTCCCGCGCGAAGGTGATCCAGACGTCCAGCGCCGCCCACCGGCTGTTCGGCCACCTCGACCTCGACGACCTCGACAACGCGAAGAGCTGGAGCGCCAACAAGGCCTACGGCGACGGCAAGCTGGCCAACGTGCTGTTCACCCGGGAGCTGCACCGCCGCTTCTCCGAGCAGGGCATCGCCGCGGCCGCCTTCCACCCCGGTGTCATCCGGACCAACTTCGCCAACGACACGCCGAGCCTCATGCGCTTCGTCTACCGCACCCCGCTGTCGCGCTTCCTGACCGACGTGGAGACCGGTGGCGGGCGGCTCACCTGGCTCGCCGCGGGCACGCCCGGCTTCACGTGGGAGCCGGGCAGGTACTACGAGAACAACAAGCCCGGCAAGGTCAACCCGCAGGTCGGGGACCCTGCCCTGGCCCAGGGGCTGTGGGAGCGCAGCGAGGCACTGCTCGGCCTCTGAGCCGACCTGGTCACTCCATGCCCGGGGGCGACTGCCGCCGCTCGGGCGCCCGGGCCACCTTGCGGTCGGTGGCGATGATCCAGGCGGCCAGGACCACTGCGCCGACGGCGGCGAGGAGGAAGAAGAAGATGGCGATCCCCGGGTAGCCCAGGATCGTCCAGGACGAGGGCACCCGCATCATGAACGAGGCGCCGATGAGCGTGGCCGCGATGATGAGGCCCAGCGTGAGCCGGTTCGCCATCCGTTGCAGGACGAGGTGCAGGCGCTCCTCGTCGATCGCGTTGACCCTGACCGTGAACTCTCCGTCGGCCATGGCGTCGAGGATCCGGTTGGCGCGCTTGGGGAGCTGGGCGGTGAAGTTCTTGGCCTCGATCGCTGCGGACAGCAGCCCTGCCGGCGAGGTCTTGAGCCCGGAACGGAAGATCTGGCTGACGTTGTCACGGATCGCCTCGGCCGGCGCGAAGTCCGGGTCCAGGTGGCTGGTCGTCTGGTCGAGGTTGAGCAGGGCCTTCCCGATCATGGACATCTCGGCCGGCGGACGCAGGCCATGGGTGCCCGACAGCCGGCTGAGGTCCACGAGCACGGTGCCCACCTGCAGGTCGGGCCCGCTCGCCACCGCCTCGGACACGAGGTGGCTCACGTCGTCGCGGAAGGCCGCGGCGTCGTACCCCTCGATGGGGTGACCCATGGAGGCGAGGATCGTCGCCGTCTCCTCGCCGTCGCCCTCGCTGATGGACAGGAGGAGCTTGACGACCTCCTCCTGGATCCGCGGCGGCACCGACGCGGTCATGCCCAGGTCGAGCAGCGCCAGGCGTCCGTCGTCGGTGAGCAGCAGGTTGCCGGGGTGCGGGTCGGCGTGCAGGACCCCGCGGTCGAGGATCATCCGCAGGTAGGCGGCGAAGAGCTGCTCGACGATGGGGCGCGCCTCCACGTCGAGGAGCCCGAGGCGACCCACATCGGTCACCTTGCGGCCCTCGATGCGCTCCATCGTCAGGACCCGGCTCGTCGTGTAGTCCATCGTCGGCTTCGGCACGACGAGCAGGTCGTAGTCCGCCGTCAGCTCCCCGAAGAGCTCGAGGTTCTTGGCCTCTCGGCGGTAGTCCAGCTCGCCCGCCAGCGACCGGCGGAACTGGCTGAGCAGCTGGCCGAAGCCGAAGCGTCGACCGGCAGAGGTCCGCCTGTCGGCGAGGCTCGCGAGGCGGGCGAGGACCTCCATGTCGTCCCGCACTGTCTCGCGCACACCCGGACGCTGCACCTTGACGACGACCTCTCGTCCGTTGCGGAGCGTCGCGGCGTGCACCTGACCGAGCGAGGCTGCGGCGAGCGGCTCGGTGGAGAAGTCACTGAACCGGTCCTCGATGCGGGCACCGAGCTCGGACTCCACCACCTCACGGATCTCCTCGAACGGGATCGGCTCGACCGAGTCCTGGAGGCGGCCCAACGCCGTCGTGTAGGCGGCAGGGAGCAGGTCGAAGCGGGTCGAGAGCAGCTGCCCGAGCTTGACGAAGGTGGGGCCCATCCGCTCCAGGTCGGTCGCGAACTGCTCCGCGGTCGGGACGTCCTCCGTGGCGACCTCCGCGTCCTCCCCGGCGCTCGGCTCACCGACGGCGAACTCGTCGAGCTGGGCGCCGGACACCAGGTCCGAGCGACCGTAACGGGTGAGGAGACGGACCAGGTCGGCATACCGGCTGTTCAAAGGACTGTGCACGGGGGTCATCCTGCCCTGCGCCGGTCTCATCCCGGCGAGGTGGCGGCTGTGCCGTTCACGCGCCGGTCATCGGAGGAACAGGTTGAGTCCCACGGTCAGCAGCACGGACAGCGCCAGGGAGATGAGGATCATGACGAGGCATCCCGCGCTGCCACCGACGGGACGGATCTGAACCGGACTCATGCCATCACCCTGCCACGAGAAGCGCGCGGCCTCCTCCACCAGGAGCCCGGTTTCCGGGCCGGTGTCGTGCGAGCGAACTGACCGTATGCCGTGCCGCCGACACCACGCCGCGCTCACGTCAGGGTCGTGGTCCGGCGGGCGTCGCTGTCCCAGTGCCGCAGGACGGCTGCGGTGCCGTCGTGACCCGGGACGCGCAGCAGGGCCAGCGCGTCGCCGACGCGGCTGGGCGGGATGCAGCGCGCGAGGGTGACGTGCGGAACCCATCGACCCGGGGCCGTGAGCGGCGTCGGGTTCGCACCGCTCACACGCACGGCCGCGTCGTGGAGCTGCACGAGGCGCAGGTCCACCACGACCAGTCGGGCGAGCACGATGCGCCGGCCGGGGAAGGCGATGGCCGGCCCCAGCCGGACCGGCATCGGGAGCAGGGAGGCGAGTGCCGGGCCGATCTCGTCGTCCGTGGCGGGGAGGTGGTCGGCTGCGAGCACGGTGACGTGCGGCGCGTTGGTCTCACCCGTGTGGTCGGCCTGGCTCGGGAACCCACTCTCCCGCAACGCCGCCCACTCCGCACGCACGACGGCATCGGTGTCGTCGTCGAGGAGGAGCTCGAGTGCCTGCATGGCTCCATCGTGCCGGGGGACCGGGTGATCGGAGGGTGTCCGTGTCAGGCGTGCTGGCAGCCGGGGCACCAGAACATCCGCTGGCGGCCCATCAGCACCACGCGCACGGTCATGCCGCACACGTGGCAGGGCTGACCTGCTCGGCCGTAGACGGCATACCGCACCTTCTGGTCGGTGAGCAGCGCACCGATCGGCCTTCGGGAGTTCTGGATGCGGCGCCTGGCGACGTCGGGCTCCGCATCCTCACGGAGCGGATCCGGACCAAGGCGCGCGCGCAGGGCCAGGACCCCGTCCTCGTCGAGGAGCTCGCAGACCGCGGGGTCGGTGACCTCGGCGTGGTGGGACGCCGACAGGAGCCGCCACGCAACGTTGCCGTGGATCGGCGGAGCAGTGCGCGGGTAGGGCCCGTCGAGC
The DNA here is from genome assembly GCF_001427985.1 of Knoellia sp. Soil729. GTDB lineage: Bacteria > Actinomycetota > Actinomycetes > Actinomycetales > Dermatophilaceae > Knoellia. The sequence continues at coordinate 1,352,871 of NZ_LMSA01000002.1, read as the reverse complement.
GCACGGTGGTGCCGCCGGACGGAGACCGCACCGTCCATGGCGAGGTGGAGGTGGACCGTGAGCGGCACGTCCACCGCGGAGACGAGGAGGTGGACACCAAGGGGGCTTCGTGCGGCATCGTCGACCGCGATGCCGGCTCAGCGCCGGATGAATCCGATCCAGCCGGCGTCGGTGTTGAGGCTGAACATGTCTCCCTCGGTCGAGCCCTTGAGCTGGACCTGGGCGCGGTCGGAGACGAGCGCCGTGAGCCAGGCCTCATGGGCCGTCACCTCCGGCGGGCAGGCCATCCTGGTCGTGGCGACGCCGTGCTCGGACCGGAGCCGACGGTCCTTCACCGTCACGGTCGCACTCATCCGGTTGCACCCCACGTCGAAGCGGAGCAGGTCACCCTCCACGTCCAGGGTCACGGGCACGGTCCACGGGGTCGAGCCGTCGTAGGCGAACCCGGCGCTCGAGACCCACTGGCCCTGCACGGGCTCGAGCGAGTCGAGCCAGCCCGCACCATCGTCGGACGCGGTCACGAGGGTGAGCCGGACGGCATACAGGGCACCGACGAGCACGAGCAGGACCGCAGCCGCGACAGCCACCCACTTCGCCCGGAGTCTCATGCAGTTCAGACTGCCGGGGAACACGTCCGGTTCCCTGTACCCCCCAGTCAATCCGCGAGGTCAGGGTCAGGCGTCGGGTGGCCCGGCCGGGTAGGTCAGCTCACCGTGCTCGCCCACAGTGGGGGTCGCGCCCCACTGGCCGAGCACGTGCAGGCGCGCGTCGCCGCCGGTCACCAGGTGCTCGACCTTCCAGCCCTGCGCGGTGAGGGTGTTGGAGATGAGGAGGCGGTGGCACCGCCAGGGCATCGGTTCGCCGCACATGATCGCCACCCGACGCGTCCGGGCGGTCGTGGTGAGGTCGTCGATGGCGCTGCGGTAGGCGTCGGTGAGCGTGTAGTCGGCGTAGTTCTTGAAGCTCGCGTTCTGCCACCCCCCGTTGATCTCCGGGTCGACGTCCGGCGCGTCCTGACGTCGGCGTCGGCCGCCCAGCTCGGGGAGCCACACGTAGTCGATGCCGTTCTCGGGCAACCACTCCGACATCGCGTCACTGCCGAACTGCGGGTTGCGCCGTGAACCGGGGTGGGCGCGCACGTCCGCGAGCAGCTCGATGCGGTGCTCGTCCAGGGGTGCGAGGAAGTCAGGGATCGGGCAGGTCCAGTGGCCGATCGTCCAGATCTGGGGTGAGTCGTCCTTGGGTGCCAATGATCAGTCGATCTTGTGCAGCGCGCCGCTCTTGTGCATGGCGACGTGGTCGGTCTTGTCGCTCTTGATCTCGAACTGGGGATCCTCGGGGGAGCAGCGACGCATGCGCCCCATGAACTCGGTGTCCTTGACGTGCTTCGCGGTGATGACGCCGGTGACCTCTCCTGCTTCGGAGTTCCATCGCACGTGGTCGCCGATGGCGAAGTCCTTGCTCATGGTCGTCTTCCTTCCGGATCTGGCTGCTCGGTGCCCGTGGTTGTGCCTGGTCCTCAGCATGCCTCACGCGCAGACCGTCTCCCGGGGTCTGATGCCAAGCGATCGTGCACTCCTCACGACGTCGCTCGCGCTGGCAGGTCTAGGTTGGGCGGCATGAGCCAGCTGGTCGACTTCAAGGACGTGTCCACGCAGGGTCTGGAGAGCTCGCCGGTGGCCCGAGCGCTCGCGGGCCTGCGGGCGAACGAGGCGCGCTACTTCAAGAACAAGTACGACCACGACTTCACCGTCGAGCAGGCGAGCGACGCTGCGGACGTCGTCGACTGGGTGGCCCGGATCCTGCGCGAGGAGCGGGACATCGTCATCGCCTCACCGCCGCTGGAGGCTGCGGTCGCGAACGTCGACGGCATCCGGTGGGTCCACGTCTTCTACGAGTCCGGCCTTGCCGTCAACGTGCTCTACACGCTCGAGGAGGGCGGGAAGCGAGCGGTGGGCTTCAAGCTCTCCGAAGGCATGGAACCGCCGCAGGAGCTGTCGGCGTTCAAGTGGGCTCGCCAGAAGTCCAAGCTCGCCGGCACCATCCGCGGCACCTACTTCGTCATCAAGGGCAGCTACCTGCCCTGACACCGGCTCGCCCTTGCCTCCCCCGACCTCCGAGGGGTGTGCAACGGAAGGGGTCGACTCGCCTACCGCCAGGTCGTGGAGCGCCGCGCCGCCTCGTAGATCGCATCGATGCTCTCGGGTGCAAGGATGTCCCCGTGCCGCAGGAGCCAACGCGCGACCTGCATGCGCGGGGTGACGGACACTCCCTCGGGCTGGGCCTTGATCACCACGTCGCTGGCGTTGACCGTCACAATGAGGCCTTCGACGTGGACGGGGAAGCCGCACGTGCCGGTCAGGATCTTCGCAGCGCGCTGGGCCTCGTGGCGAGCGTTGCGAACGTAGGGCTGCTTGGCCCCGTTGACCATGAACGTGTTGCCGCCGACCCAGATCTTGGCGCCGGGGTGATGCTTGGCGTTGGCTGTGAACACGCCACCGGGACCGATGACGATGTGGTCGATGTCCGAGCCGCGGTCGCCCACCGGGATGGCGTGCAGGAACCGCCAGCGTGGGTCCTTACTGGCAACCTTGGCGAGCTGGGCGGCGACCTTCTCCTCGCCGTCGGCACCGATGCGCCAGGCCCGTTCGCTCGTATGGACCCCAAGGACGCGCGCCAACACCGTTTTGACGGGCGCGGAGTCACGGGCGACCTTGGCGCGTTCGCGGGCTTCGGCTCCCGCAGCGTTGGTGGGGAGGTCCACCCATGGCCGGACGGGCTGGACCACGAGGGCCTCCTGCGCAGCGATGGGCACCCCCACGGCAGAACCGTCGGCGGCGACCACGTCGCTGTTGTCCGTCCACAACTCGGCGAGCTGCGGGTGCGCCACCTCGGCGATCCCGTGCTGTCCGGTTGCCGGTATACCGGAGGGGCCGGGCTGGAGACGCGGCCGGTCCTTGTTGACGTCTGTTCCTGCGGCCTCGACCAAGGAGCCGACTGCCGGCGACTGTGAGGGCGCCAGCCCGGCTGACGATCTCCACGTGGTGACTGCTGCCAGCAATGTGGCCTCGTACTCCGGCGCCTCGGCCTCCCCCGTATTCGTCACGAGATCCCAGAAGCCGATCTTGGTGCCTTCCGGGGTCTCGACGTACAGGCGGTCCTTGCCGTACCGGCGCCACCGCTTCACCACGAGGTCCTGATCGCTCACGCAGAGATCATCGACGGGTGCACAGCGCTCCTGCAGGCGTTACGCGAAAATTCGCCGTTCAGGACTTGCGACGCGTCCGGACGAAAACATACGAACGCTGATCGAGCCATGGCCGGAACGGACACTTTTCACGGGTGGCGCGACTTCTACCCTGAGCGCAGGTTGTCGGCGTCTCAAGAAGTGGAGCGCAGCATCGAGGGGCCGCGTCAGCTGCTCCGGGATGTCGAGCGCGCATGCCACGTCTCGCCGTGGCTCTCTTCGGGGTGAGGCCAGCGGCTCGGTCCGACGCCGCCACGGCGGAGGACTCAGGGATCCTCCCGGCAGAGGCGCCGACAACCGACTGAAGGACAGCCGAAGCAGACGCCAACCCGCAGGGGTCCCGTCATGGTTGACGGGACCCCGCTGTTGCGGTGTGTCGGTCAGTTGCCCCTGCACAGGCCCAAAGTGCCAGGTGCGCCCTTGGGCAGGCCGTAGTACTTCCAGGAGTCCGCTGCGGTCTGCACCTGTGACGCGAGCTGGCCTTCGAGCGGGTCCATGTCGTTGAGTCCGCTGGCTGCACATGCTGAGTGTGCGTGGTCGAGCGCACCGGTCGTGTTGGTGCTGCCCACCGTCCCGGGCGGCCCCTTGATCTCACCGGCAAGCGCAGGGCCCGCTGACACACCGGCCAGGGCGAACACACAGGACGCCACTGCGAGTAATCGCTTCATCGTCGATCCTTCCTCTGTCGTGGCGAGGGATTCGCTACGACTCGTCCGGGAGTGGACGTCGGGTGGCGCCCGAACCTCATGGTGGTCCTGCACGCTTGGGGCCCGCCATGGGCCGGATGAGCCCCGCGAACTGAGCAACGCGGGCCAGCCCGCCTTGGCGGCCACTCGGCGGGCATTGGATGGCTCTCACGTCCCGCGTGGGGGGACGTCCTGTGAAGCGACACGTCAGTGTCACCGCAAGCGACATGGACTGCCGCCGGTGACACCTCATGTCGCTTTTCCACAGGCGTCAAACGAGGATGCCTCGGATGCGCAGAAGCGGCTCGCGAAAACGCTCGGGCCCTGCCCACGCGAGATCCTCTTGGCGCAGTCTCCCTCCGGTGAGCCACCGCCAGCCTGTGTCGGCATCGAAACACGCTTCCGCATCGGGGCTCTCAACCCCACCCGCCGAAAGGACCCAACGTCCATCACCTTGGCAGGTGAGGGTCCACACGCCACCTTGGGTCAGGTCAATGACGATCGTCGAGGCAGGCTCTGCGTCCTCGCGGTATTGGTGTGGCAGCGCCCAGACGAAGGTCCGGAGCACGAGGGGCAGGAACCGGTCGCGATATTCGTCCACACGACCAACGGCTTCGCGAATCTGCATCTGGTGGACCCAGCGCTCGGTCAGGTCCTGAGCGATGTCGAACCAGACAGGAACCGCGCCGTCACTCGCCCAGGCAACGCGGCCGAAGCCGCGCAGGTCCATGCTTCCGTAGTACGCATCCATTTGCTGCCCGGACCATTCCAGCAACCCGATGACCACCGTTCGGCTGAGGCCAGCGGCGCCTTCCACCCATTGCTGGTTCTTGGCGGTTAATGCGGCCACGAACCCGCCGGGTTCGTCGGTCCTGAGTGAGCCCGACTGGTCACGGTCCCGACCTCGCGACAACCATCCGAGGTCGTCGTCGAGTAGGTGGAGCGCGAGTTCCTTCACCGTCCACTCAGTCGCAACGCTGGGCCGGGACCACTCCTCATCAGTCAGGTCGGAAAGGAGCGTCAACAGGTCGCACCGTTCCTCGGGCATGAGCGGGCGAACGTCCAACACCGGAGCGCTCATCAAGTCCATGTGCCGATTCTGGCGCACCAGGGGACAGGTCAACCGGCGGAGACGAGTGCCGTGACCGGAGAACGGGCGGATGGCCAGGAACACACCGACCTCCGAGGATTGGGCATTTGTGGCTGTCCCTGTGGAGAAACGACACGTAGTGGCACGGGCGACACACCCTGTCACTTATCCACACTCAGCGGTGGCACTGATACGCCGTCACTGGTGACACTCAAGTGTTGTCACCGGTGACACTGGATGTCGCAACTGGTGACACTGAAATGTCGGCTCACAGGACGTCAGCCTCGCGTCAGAAGCCGCCGTCCCGGGCCATATTGCTGAACCGGCTGTAATGCCCCTGAAACGCCAGCACGATGTCGGCGGTCGGACCGTTGCGGTGCTTGGCCACGATCACATCTGCCTCGCCGTCCCGCTCCGGATCGGAGCGGTCGCGGTGGAGCAGGATCACCATGTCGGCGTCCTGTTCGATCGAGCCTGACTCGCGAAGGTCGGACATCTGGGGGCGCTTGTCGGTGCGCTGCTCCGGACCACGGTTCAGCTGCGAGATCGCGATGACCGGCACCTCGAGCTCCTTGGCCAGCAGCTTCAGCGCACGCGAGAACTCGGCGACCTCCTGCTGGCGCGACTCGACCTTCTTGCCGGAGCTCATGAGCTGGAGGTAGTCGATGATGACCATTCGCAGGTTGTGCTGCTGCTTGAGCCGGCGGCACTTGGACCGGATCTCCATGAGCGACATGTTGGGCGAGTCGTCAATGAAAAGAGGGGCGTCCGAGATCTTGCCCATGACACGGGCCAGCTTGTTCCACTGCTCCTGGCCCTTGAGGCCCTTCCGGAGGTCCTGGAGCTGGATGGTGGCCTCGGCGGAGAGGATGCGCATCGTGATCTCGGTGCGGCTCATCTCGAGCGAGAACACGGCGGTCGCCATGTTGTGCTTGATCGCCGCCGCGCGAGCGATGTCAATTCCCAAGGTCGATTTTCCTACGGCCGGTCGAGCCGCGATGACGATCATCTGGCCGGGGTGCAGCCCGTTGGTCAGGGTGTCGAGCTCGAGGAAGCCGGTGGGGACACCGGTCAGGTCGTCGGTGCGGCCAGCCGCGGCCTCGATCTCCTCCATCGTCGCGTTGAGCAGCTCGCCGAGCTGGTGGTAGTCCTCGCCGCCACGCTTCTCGGCGACCGAGTAGACCTCGGCCTGCGCGCGGTTGACGATCTCGTCGACGTCACCCTCGCCTTGGCCGTAGCCCATCTGCACGATGCGCGTGCCGGCCTCGACGAGGCGCCGCAGGACGGCCCGCTCATGAACGATCTCGGCGTAGTAGCCGGCGTTGGCCGCAGTCGGCACCGACTGGATGAGCTGGTGGAGGTAGGCCTGCCCACCGACACGGGTCAGGTCGCCGCGCTTGCCCAGCTCGTCGGCGACGGTGATCGCGTCGGCCGGCTCGCCACGGCCATAGAGGTCGAGAACCGCGTCATAGATCAGCTCGTGCGCGGGGCGGTAGAAGTCCGTGGACTTCGTCACCTCGAGGCAGTCGGCGATCGCGTCCTTGTTGAGCAGCATCGAGCCGAGGACGGACTGCTCGGCACCGAGGTCCTGGGGAGGAAGCCTGTCGTCGGGGGGACCGTCGCTCGAGCCGGTGTAGCTGCTGCTGAGCTCCGCGATCGACACCCGCCGCCCCTTCCATATCAAGCACTCGTCTGCCGTGTGGCCACTTCATCAGCGAGCACTGACAGCGCTCACGGGTCCACGATCTGCACACGTTAGGCGCCTGCGCTCAGGCCACGAAAACGGGGTTGGGGACAACCTGTGGACGGCTGGTGCAAAACGCCCGGCCGCGTTGTGCACAGCCCGTGGACAGCCCTGTGGACAAGCGCGCAGCAGCACGTCGCGCAAGGCTGTGACGTGCAGTTTTACCATTCACCGGGTGTGCGCAAAAGAAACTTTCGGGCGTGTCTCATCCACATGGCCCATGTGGCTCAGACGCCTACCACCCGCCAGAATTCCCCGTCAAGACCCTTCGCCTACCCTGTAGTAGACAGGTCGTGGGACAAGATCTGTCCATGGCCTACTTCGAGCGCACCGGCGCCTCCTCCTTCGTCGCCACCGAGCACACCGGCGGGGCCTGGGTCCAGCAGGAGCAGCACATCGCCCCGGCCCTGGGACTGCTCGCCCACGTCGTCGAGACCGACCGCGGCGAGCGCCGCCCGGAGCGCCCCGAGGAGGCCCTGGCGCTCGCGCGGCTCTCCTTTGACATCCTCGGCACCCTTCCGGTCGCCGACGTCGACACCACCGTCACCGTGCTGCGCCCGGGCCGAACCATCGAGCTCGTCGAAGCCACGCTCAGCCACGGCGGGCGTCCCGCGGTGATCCTGCGCGCGTGGCTCCTCCAGTCCCGCGACACCGCCACCATCGCCGGCACGGCCACCGGCCACCTCCCGTCGCCCGAGGCCACCCCTGCCTGGGACCCCACGACGGTCTGGCCCGGTGGCTTCATCCAGACCGCACACCTGCGCCGGACCCAGATCGCCCCAGGTCGAGCCCAGTTCTGGGTGCGCACCGACGAGCCCCTCGTGGCCGACGAACCGGTCTCACCGACGGCGGCAGCCGTGGGCCTGCTCGACATCGCCAATGGCATGACCGTGCGGCAGGACCCCACCACGGTCGCCTTCCCCAACGTCGACCTCACCGCTCACCTAGTGCGCGCCCCCCGCCCGGGGTGGCTCGGCTTCGACACCACGGTCACCTTCGGGGACAACGGCGTCGGCCTGACGAGCAGCGTCCTGCACGACGAGAACGGGCTGATCGGCAGCCTCAACCAGATCCTCACCGTCCGCCCGAGCTGAGCCCAGGACGTCAGCCGGCTCGGCCGTACCTCTCCGCCGACCGGGCCCGCGCCCTCGCCGCCTCGACCTCGCGGTCCTTGGGCGGCGCCGCCGTCACGAGGTGGTCGAGCAGGTGCTGGGTCGCGTCCGCAACCTCACGCACCGCAGCGTCGAACGCCTCCTGGTTGGCCTGTGAAGGCTTGGTCGACCCACTGACCTTGCGCACGTACTGCAGCGCTGCGGCATACACCTCGCTGTCCGTGGCCGGCGGCTCGAAGTTGTGCAGCTGACGGATGTTTCGGCACATGCCTTCAGCGTATGCCGCCCGCTCGCCTCCCGACAGAGCGTCACGAGCCGTGGTGGCTAGGGTCTGGTGCATGCCCGATGCCACCTCTTCGCACGCTCGCCTCATCCTCGGAGGCGGCGAGGAGCCGGACCCTCGGTTCACGCTGGCGAACGAGCGAACCTTCCTCGCGTGGATCCGCACCGGGCTCGCCTTCGTCGCCGGCGCTGTCGCGATCGAGGGGTTCAACCTCGACCTGGACGAGGCGACCCGCACCATGCTCGTCGTCCTGCTCATCTGCATCGGCGTCGCGGTGGCGCTCGGAGCGGGTGCCCGCTGGCTACGGGTCGAGCGCGCGATGCGGCAGGGGCGCCCGCTGCCCTTCCCGATCCTGGTGCCCTTCCTCGTCATCGGGTCGGTGCTCGCCGCGACCGCGCTGCTCGTCCTCGTCACCCTGAGGTCGCCGTGACCCAGGCACCGCAGGCGCCCCTTGGCCGCAACGACCCGGGACTCCAACCCGAGCGCACGTCGCTCGCGTGGCAGCGCACCTCGCTGTCCTTCGTCGTGGTCTCGCTCTTCTTCCTGCGCTGGGCCGGCGACCACGGCGCCCTCGTGGCGGTGGTCGTGGCCGCCGCGTCCCTCACCGGGGCGGCCACGTTCTTCCACACACGCGTGCGCCTCTCGCGGATTGCGCACCACTTCCCGTCACCGGGCCTCGAGCCCGCCACCACCGAGGTGTTCGCCGTGTGCGCCGCCGTGGTCCTGCTCGGCGCGACGGCGCTCTGGGTCACCCTCACCACCTGACGTTCGACTTATTGCCCGTTGGGAGAGTTGCGAGGGCAGCGAGCCACTCTCCCAACGGGCAATAAGTCGTTCTTGACAGCTAGGTTCGCGGTGTGCCAGACGAGACAGCCGACCACCTCGGGAAGGAGACCCCGAGCCAGCACCGGGAGGTCCTGCGTCTCGCGCTCCCCGCGTTCCTCGCCCTCGTCGCCGAGCCGCTCTTCCTCCTCGCCGACTCGGCGATCGTCGGACACCTCGGCACCCCGCAGCTCGCCGGCCTCGGCGTCGCGAGCGCCATGCTCCTCACGGCGGCCAACCTCTTCGTCTTCCTCGCCTACGGCACGACCTCGGTCGTGGCGCGTCAGCTCGGCGCCGGCAACCGTGACGGCGCGATTGCCGCGGGCATCGACGGGACCTGGCTTGCATTGGGGCTGGGTGCCGTCACTGCAGTGCTCGTCGCGGTGTTCGCCGGGCCGATCTGCCGGCTCTTCGGCGCCTCACCCGAGGCACTGGGGCACGCGGTCACCTACTTGCGCATCTCCGCCATCAGCATCCCGGCGATGCTCGTCGTGCTCGCCACGACGGGGGTGCTGCGCGGGCTCCAGGACACCCGGACGCCGCTCCTCGCCAGCGGCCTGGGCTTCACGAGCAACATCGCCCTCAACCTCCTCTTCGTCTACCAGTTCCACTGGGGCATCGGCGGGTCCGCGCTCGGCACCGTCATCGCTCAGACGGGCATGGCCGCCGCCCTCGTCTGGGTCCTCATGCGCGAGGCCGGACGCCACCACGTCGCGCTGCGCGCCCATCCCGGTCGCATCCTCGCCGCCGCACGCACCGGCATACCGCTGCTCATCCGCACGATGGCGCTGCGCGCCGTCCTCCTGACGACCACGTGGGTCGCCGCCGGGCTCGGTGACGTCCCGCTGGCGGCCTACCAGGTGTCGGCGACGATCTGGTCCTTCCTGGTCTTCGCGCTCGACGCGATCGCGATCGCGGCCCAGGCGATCACCGGCAAGACGCTGGGGGCTGGTGACGTGGAGCGAACGCGTTCTGCGACAACGCTGATGGTCCGCTGGGGCATCCTCAGCGGGGTTGCGCTGGGCATCCTCGTGCTGTTGCTGCACACGACCCTTCCTCGGCTCTTCACCAGTGACCCAGCGGTGCAGTCGGCGATTGCCGCCGCCCTCATCGTCGTCGCCCTCTCACAGCCCCTCAGCGGCTACGCGTTCGTCATCGACGGGGTGCTCATCGGCGCCGGTGACGGCCGGTGGCTGGCCCGGGCCATGCTCGGCAACTTCCTCGCCTACCTCCCGCTCATCCTCGGCGTGCACCTCATGGGCGACTGGCTGCTCTCGGACGACGGCAGCGGCGGCACGCGTGGCACGGACAACGCGGTCACGTGGCTGTGGCTGGCGTTCACCGCCTTCATGGCGATCCGCGGGGTGCTCATGTGGGCCCGCGTCCGCACCGACCACTGGATGGTCACGGGCGCCACCCGCTGAACCCGACTCGAGGGGAAGGGAGCCTCAGGAGACGGCGACGGCGGCTTCGCGCCGAGGGTCCCCGGCCGCACGCAGCCGGCCGTCGCTGTCGCGGTAGGCCGCACCCACTCCGCCGAAGTACATCGACAGCTCGCCGTGGTCGAGGCCGTGCAGGCCGGCCCGGGCGACCGCCGCCGAGAGCTCTGGGCTCGCCTCGTGCTCGACGCCCGCCTCCCCTGACTCCTCGAACCGCACGTGCAGCCGTGGCGCCTGCACCGCCGCGTCGAGGTCGGCTCCACCGAGGCAGAGCTGGGCGAGCACCTGCATGAGCGCGGTCGTGATCCGGTCAGCGCCGGGCGAGCCCACCGCGAGCACCCGCCCGTCACCGGCCCGGGCGACGGTCGGAGCCATGTTGGACGCCAGCCGCGTGCCCGGCGCGAGGGCGTGCAGCCCCAGCCGGTTGAGCTCGGGCTCCCCGAGCGCGTTGTTGAGCAGCAGCCCCGTCCCGGGGATGGTCACGCCCGACCCGTAGCCGCTCGACATCGTCACCGCGCACGCCAGACCGTCGGAGTCCACCGCCGACACGTGCGCCGTCGACGCCGACGTCGGCAGGCCGGCGAGGCCGTGGCGCTCGACCGAGGCCAGCAGCGCGTGCCCGTCGGCGTCGAGGTCGCGCGAGCGGTCGAGCACCTGCTGCCGGTAGGCCAGCACCGCCCACTGGATCCGCAGGATGTCGTCCCACGTCGGCTTCCCGGACCGCTGGAGCTCCCCGAGCATGACCGCCAGCAGCGGTCCCCCGACCGACGGTGGGGGGTTGAGTGCGACGTCCCACTCGCCCAGCGCGCGCCGAACCGGTTCGCGGACGACGACCTCGTATGCCGTGAGGTCGGCTTCCGTGACCAACCCCCCGTGCGTTGCCATCTCGGTCGCGAGCGCCCGCCCGAGCTCACCGGTCGTGAGGAGCGAGGCGCCCTCGCGAGCGATGGCCGTGAGCACGACGGACAGGTCGGGGTTGCGTGCCAGGTCGCCTGCCACGAAGGGTTCCCCGTCAGCCCGGCGAGTGATGGCGTGGGCACCGGGGTCCTGGCCGAACAGGGGGTCGGCGACGAACCCCAGGTACTTCGCGGCCGCCCCACCGATGGGGTAGCCGTCGCGGCAGACCTGGGCCGCCGGTGCCACGACCGCGGACCACGGCTGGGAGCCGAAGCGCGCCACGGCGCTCTCGCACGCCGACAGGGCGCCGGGCACCGCGACCGAGCCGGGCCCGGCATACATCGTCACTCCTCCGCCGTAGTCGGTGACGACCTCGCGGACCCCACCACCGAAGACCGAGCGCGCGAGCCCAAGGCCCGGCATCGCGACGTTGCCGTCGATGACGACGGGTGAGCCGGACGCGGGCCACACGGACACGAAGGCCGCCCCGGCGAGGCTGACGATGCCGGGCTCGGTGCTCATCGCGGTGATCGCCGCCGCGATGGCGGCGTCCACCGCGTTCCCGCCGTCCGCCACGACGAGCTGACCGGCCGCCAGAGAGGCCGGACCGGTCGCCGCGATCGCCACCCGCCTCGTCGCCGTCATGATCCGCATCCTCGCACCCACCCCCGCCTTGTGTGCCTGAGCGCGACCCAGGACTCGCGCTCAGGCACACAAGGCACGGGTAGCGTGCCGCCGGTGAGCCTCCAGCCCCTGGGAATGATCGCCGGCACCGGTTTCTACGACCTGGAAGCGCTCGACGACGCGCGCAGCGAGACGGTCGAGACGGCATACGGGCCCACGCCGGTGACCCGGGGGACGTGGCACGGCCAGCCCGTCGCCTTCGTCACCCGGCACGGAGCCGGGCACAAGGTGCCGCCGCACCGGGTGAACTACCGCGCGATCATCCGCGCGCTGGCCGACCTCGGTGTCCGTGACGTCATCGCGGTCAACGTCACGGGCGGCATCGAGCCAGACCTGGAGGCCGGCGAGATCGTCGTCCTCGACGACTTCCTCGACTTCACGCGGCGACGCGAGTCGACGTTCCACGACGGCGACGGGCCCGAAGGGGTGGTGCATACCGACATGACCACGGCCTACGACCCGGCCCTGCGGCGCGAGCTCCTCGAGGCCGCGAGCTCGATCGAGCAGCCGGTTCTCGACGGTGGCGTCTACGTCTGCTTCGACGGCCCGCGCTTCGAGTCGCCCGCCGAGATCCGGCTCGCCGCCCTCGCGGGCGGGACCGTGGCCGGGATGACCGGCGTCCCCGAGGTGACGCTCGCTGTCGAAGCAGGACTTCGGTATGCCGCCCTCAGCCTTGTCGTGAACCCTGCGGCCGGCGTGCGGCCGGGCGAACCGATCACGATGGACGAGATCTCGGCCGTGCTCACCACGGGTGCACCCAAGGTGCTCGCCATCATCGACGAGCTCGTCCACACGCGCTCGGTGTTCGCCTCGGACGAGGACGACGCATGAGCAGGGTCGTCATCCGCGACCTCGAGCTCCTGGTCACCGTGGACGCCGAGGACTCGGTGCTGCACGACGTCTCGGTCGCGGTCGAGGACGGTGTCATCGCCGAGGTGGGCGAGGTGCCGGCGCGGCCGGATGACGAGGTGATCGACGGGCGGGGCCGGCTGGCCCTGCCCGGTCTCGTGAACCTCCACACCCACCTCCCCATGACGCTGCTGCGTGGCATCGCGGAGGGGAGCGACCTGCAGGGCTTCCTCACCCGCGTCTGGGCGGCCGAGGGTGCGGTGATGGACCCCGAGACGGTCGAGCTGGGGGCGACCCTCGGCGCCGTGGAGTCCCTGCTCGGGGGCTGCACGACGCAGCTCGACATGTACTTCCACCACGAGGCCGGACATCGCGGAGCCGTCGCAGCGGGGTCGCGGCACGTGGGTGGCCCGACCTTCTTCGACGGGCCCGGACCGGACGGGTTGGAGTGGCAGGAGCGGATGGCCGGGCTGCGTGCCTGGCCCGAGGTGCTCCGCTCGATCGGTGGGCCCGCGGTCCCGGTCGCTGCGATGCCGCACGCGACCTACACCAACTCGGTGGAGCACCTCGCCGAGGTCTCGTCCCTGCTGCGCGAGCTCGCCCCTGACGGCGTCCTGCACACGCACGTGTCCGAGAACGCGGCCGAGAACGCCGACACCGTGGCCCGCTTCGGCGCCACCCCGACCCAGCTCCTCGCGAGCGCCGGCGCCCTCCCGCCCCTCGCGTCCCTCCGGGTGGTCTTCGGGCACGGCGTCCACCTCACCGACTCGGACCGCGCCACCGCCGCCGCCGCGGGCGTCACCGTCGCGCACTGTCCCGGTTCGAACCTCAAGCTCGCCTCCGGCGCGCTGAACTGGACGCGGTGGCGAGCGGACGGCATACACCTCGGCATCGGCACCGACGGGTGCGCCAGCAGCAACGACCTCGACATGTGGCAGGCCATGCGCCAGGCAGCACACCTCGCCGCGCTGACGAGCGGTGACCCGGCCATCGGCGCCGTCGACATCCTGCGTGCCGCCACGATCGACGGCGCCCGCGCTCTCGGGATGGAGCACCTCGTCGGCAGTCTCGAGGTGGGCAAGCGCGCCGACATCGTGCTGCTCGACCTCGACCAGCCGCACCTCACCCCTGTGCACGACGTGCCCGCACTGCTGGTCCACGCGGCGGGCAGGGGCGATGTCACCGACGTTCTCGTCGATGGGAGGATTGTCGTCAGCGAGCGCCGCGCCACCCTGGTGGACCTGCGCCAGCTCCTCGACAGGAGCCGGGGGAGGGCTCGCGCAGCAGCAGCCGCCGCTCACGCAGCCCAGGAAGTCTGAGTCATTGCGCACCGCCGAGCAGATCATCGCCGACCTCAGGATGGAGCCCATCCCGCAGGAGGGCGCGTGGTTCGTCGAGGGCCCGCGCACCCAGGCGCTCAGCTCGATCCTCGTCCTGCTCACGCCGGCGGATGACGGCTTCTCCGCGATGCACCGCCTCGAGGTCGACGAGGGGTGGCAGTGGCTGGACGGAGCCCCCGCGGCGCTGCTGCGCCTCAAGGAGGGCCGGCACCGCAACCACGGCCGCCTCACCCTGCTCCACGAGAAGCACCGCCAGAGGCTGGTGCGCAAGGGCATGTGGCAGGGCGCCGCCACCCTGGGCGACTGGACCCTGCTGTCGTGCTGGTGCAGCCCGGCGTTCCGGCCGCAGCACTTCACCCTCGGGGACCGCGACGACCTCGTGGGGAAGTTCCCGGACTACGCCACGGAGCTCGCCGCGCTGACCCGCCAGTAACGACACGGCAACGGAATTTCAACCGCGTCTCAGGGTGGGGCCCCGGCGGCTACCATTCGGGGGCATCCTGCACACCCCCAAGGAGTATGTCTATGAAGGCCAAGCCTTTCCTCGTCGCGGTCCCTGCCGCGCTCGCCCTCGCCCTCGCCGGCTGTGGCGGTAGCACCGGCAACAACACCGACACCGGCAGCGGCACCAACGCCTCGTCCGCCCCCAAGGACTGCTCCTCGGAGGACGTGTTCTGCATCGGTCTCGTCACGGACACGGGCTCTGTCGACGACAAGTCGTTCAACCAGGCCGCCTGGGAGGGCGTGAAGGCCATGGAGGGCGACGGCATCCAGACGAAGTACATCGAGACCAAGGACGCCAAGGACTACGCCTCGAACCTCAAGCAGTTCACCGACCAGAAGTACGACGCCATCGTCACGGTCGGCTTCCTCATGACCGAGGCCACGCGCACCGCTGCCGCTGCGAACACCACGACGAAGTTCATCGGTGTCGACCAGTTCCAGGAGAGCGACGTCGCGAACGTCACCGGCCTGGTCTTCCCCGAGGCCAACGCCGGCTACGCCGCGGGCTACCTCGCGGGCCTGCTCACCAAGACGAACAAGATCGGCGTCGTCCTCGGCCAGGAGATCCCCCCGACCCAGAACTACGCCAAGGGCTACGAACAGGGCTCCAAGGCCGCCAACCCCAAGATCTCGGTGGCGAAGGTCTACCACCCGGCCGGCGACAACGCCTTCTCCGACTCCCCGTGGGGCGCCGGCGAGGCCAAGAAGATGCTCGCGCAGGGCGCGGACATCATCTTCGGCGCCGGCGGTGGCACCGGCAACGGCGCCCTCGGCGAGGTCGCCAAGTCCAAGGGTGCGGGCGAGTCGCTCTACTGCATCGGTGTCGACCTCGACCAGTGGGACACCGTCCCCGAGGCGCACCCGTGCCTCGTGACGTCGGCCGAGAAGAAGCTCACCGACGGCACGACCACCCTGCTCAAGCAGGCCAAGGACGGCTCCATCAAGGGCGGCAACTTCAACGGCAAGACCGGACTCGCGGCCTACCACGACTTCGACTCCAAGATCCCCGCCGAGGTCAAGACCAAGGTCGCCGACGTCGTCAAGGGCATCGAGGACGGTTCCGTCAAGGTCGCCTGACCTCGTCACCCCACCCGGCCTGACCGGGCTGGGCCGCGTCCCGCGAGCCTGTCGGCTCCCGGCGCACGTCGGCTACAGTCCGGGCATGCTTTGCACGGAACGGGCGCCCTCCAGCGAGGGCGCCCGTTCTCCCGTCCCGACACCTGTCACCACACCCCCGGAGAGTCATGGCTGACCCCGATCTCCCCCCGGCGAAGGACGCCCCGGCGCCCGCGACGGAGCCCGCACCCACCGACACCGGAGCGGCGGTGCCCGTGGTCGCCGAGCGGGGTGCGACGCCCCCGCCCACGGGAGTGCTCGGCATCCTCGTGCGGCACCAGGCGATCGTGGTCCCGATCCTCGCGGTCGTGCTGGCCTTCGCCATCGGTGCCATCCTCATCCGGGCGCAGGGGTTCAACCCGACCTACGCCTACGAGGTGCTGTTCACGCACTCGTTCGCCACCGAGTCCGGGCTGCTGGCGACGATGCAGAAGACGACGCCGCTCATCCTCGTCGGCCTCGCCGTGGCCATCCCGCTCAAGGTCGGCCTCTTCAACATCGGTGGCCAGGGCCAGCTCATGGCGGGCGGCATCGGTGCGGCATGGGCCAGCTATGCGCTGCGTGACCTGCCCGCCGCCCTCATCGTCGTCGTGGCGGTCGTGGTCGCGGTCCTCCTCGGCGCCATGTGGGCCTCGATCGCCGCCCTGCTCAAGACCACCCGCGGCGTGCACGAGGTCATCTCGACCATCATGCTCAACTCGATCGCCGTCGGCCTCATCGACTGGCTCGTCAACGGCGGCCCGCTCTCCGACAAGGGCCAGCCCTTCCCGACCTCGCACGCGGTCCCCGAGGGCGCGCGACTGCTGCCCTTCCTCAAGCTCATCCCGTGGGGCCTGCCCGTCGCGCTGCTCCTCTCCGTGGTCGTCGCCTGGATGCTCAAGCGCACCACCTTGGGGTTCGAGCTCCAGACTGTGGGCCGCAACAAGTTCGCAGCCGGGTATGCCGGTATCGGGACGACCAAGGCCACTCTCGTCGCGATGGCGCTGTCCGGTGGCCTGGCCGGGCTCGCGGGAGCCTTCGAGCTCCTGCAGATCGAGCCCTACCGCTACCAGAACGGCATCGCCGGCTCGCTCGGCTTCGACGGCATCACCATCGCGCTGCTCGCCCGGGGCAACCCTCTCGGGACGATCCCCGCGGCGGTCCTCGTCGGTGCGATGCGTGCCGGCGCCCCGACGCTCCAGTTCCAGCTCGGCATCCGACCCGAGGTGGTCGACGTGCTGCTGGCCATCACGCTGCTCATGGTCTCGTTGCCCGTCATCGCGAAGTTGATCTTCCGCCGACACGCGACCAAACAGACGCAGCTCGCCGGAAGCTGGGGGGCCTGACATGCAGTGGGTGCAGCACAACAAGATCTGGGCCGGCGCCGCCGCCCTCATCCTCATCGGGGCCTACGCGTTCTACTTCGTGAACTCCAACATCGCCGTGTCGATGTTCTCCTACGCCTGGTTCCTCGCGGTTCCGCTCGTCCTCGGCGCCATGGTCGGTGTCATGGGTGAACGCTCCGGTGTCGTCAACATCGGCATCGAGGGGCAGATGCTCGTCGGCGCCTTCGCCGGGTTCTTCGCCGCCGCGGCGACCCAGTCGGTCGTCATCGGTGTCATCGCCGGCGCCCTGTCCGGCATCGCGATGGGTGCCTTCCTCGCCTTCTCGACCGTCGTGGGCCAGCTCGACCAGATCATCGCCGGTGTCGTCATCAACATCGTCGCCACCGGCATCACGTCGTTCTACTTCGAGTCCGGCAAGACGATCCCGCGGGGCCTGCCCAACTTCGACGTCCCCCTGCTGTCCGACATCCCGCTCATCGGGCCGGTCTTCTTCTCGGACGGTCCGATCGCGCTCTTTGCGCTCATCATCGCGTTCACCCTGCACTTCATGCTCTTCAAGACGCGATGGGGACTGCGCACCCGCGCCGTCGGCGAGTACCCCTCGGCCGCGGACACGGCGGGCATCAACGTCGTCGCACTGCGCCTGTTCAACGTCACGGTGGCCGGCACCCTCGCCGGACTGGCCGGGACCTACCTGTCCATGGAGGCCACGAGCACGTTCGAGCGCAACATGAGCTCGGGCCGAGGCTTCCTCGCCCTCGCGATCCTCATCTTCGGTGCGTGGCGACCCCTGCGCGCCCTGGCCGCGGCGCTGTTCTTCGGCTTCATGCAGTCGCTGGCGTCGCAGCTCCAGGCGAGCGACGTCGTCAACATCCCCCAGCAGTTCATCAACCTGCTGCCCTACGTCCTCACCCTCGTCGTGCTCGCCGCCGCCGCGGGCCGCGTCCGGGCACCAGGTGCCGTGGGCCAACCGTTCGTGAAGGGTGACTGATCGCATGTCCGAGCACACGGCATACACAGAAGGGCCGAAGGTCCCAGCCCGGGGTGAGCGCGAGACCCTGCTCGAGATCGACGGTCTCTCGAAGTCGTTCGGCACCGTCCACGCCAACAAGGACATCTCACTGCGCGTCGACCGGGGCGAGATCGTGGCCCTGCTCGGCGAGAACGGCGCCGGCAAGTCGACGCTCGTGAAGCAGATCTTCGGGCTCATGACGCCCGACTCCGGCACGATCAGGATCAAGGGCGACACAGCACGGATCAAGGACCCCAAGGACGCGATCCGTCGTGGCATCGGCATGGTGCACCAGCACTTCCAGCTCGTGCCCGTGATGACCGTCGCCGAGAACCTCATGCTCGGCCACGAGAGCACCAAGGGCGGAGTCCTGGACCTCGAGGGCGCCCGCCAGATGGTGCGCGAGCTGTCGGCGCGGCACAAGCTGTCGGTCGACCCTGATGCCGAGGTCGAGGACCTGCCCGTCGGGACCCAGCAGCGCGTCGAGATCCTCAAGGCGCTCTCGCGCCAGGTCGACCTGCTCATCCTCGACGAGCCGACCGCCGTGCTCACGCCGCAGGAGACCGACGAGCTGCTCGGTGTCATGCGCGAGCTCGCGTCCGGGGGGACGTCCATCGTCTTCATCACCCACAAGCTGCGTGAGGTGCTCGCGGCGGCCGACCGCTGCTACGTCCTGCGCCAGGGCGAGGTGGTCGGCGGCGTCGACGACCTCACCCACACCACGACGAGCGACCTGGCCTCGATGATGGTCGGGCGCGACGTGGTGCTGCGCATCGACAAGGCCGAGGCCACCCCGGGCGACACGGTGCTGTCCATCAAGGGCCTCAAGGTCAAGGACGACCGTGGGCTGCCTGCCGTCGACGGCTTCGACCTCGACGTGCGCGCCGGTGAGATCGTGGGACTGGCCGGGGTCGAGGGCAACGGCCAGCGTGAGCTGGTCGAGTCGATCGCCGGGATGCGGCCCTCCGTGGCCGGCTCCGTGCACCTGGGCTCCAAGGACATCACGAAGTCCAACGCGCGCGACACCAACAACGCCGGCGTCGGCCACGTGCCCGAGGACCGCGAGAAGCACGGCCTCGTCGGCGGCTACTCCATCGCCGACAACCTCGTGCTCAACCGCTATGACGAGGAACCGTTCGCCAAGGGCTTCATCCGCGACTTCGGCGCGGTGCGCAACCACGCGGTCACGCTGCGCGAGGAGTTCGACATCCGCTCCCCCAACGTCGAGGCGCCGGCCGGCTCGCTCTCGGGCGGCAACAAGCAGAAGGTCGTCGTCGCCCGCGAGATGTCGGCCAAGCCCCAGCTGCTCATGGCCGCGCAGCCCACGCGTGGCGTCGACGTGGGCTCGATCGAGTTCATCCACCGCCGCATCGTCGACGCGCGCGACGCCGGCGCTGCGGTGCTGCTGGTGTCGGCCGAGCTCGACGAGATCCTCTCGCTCTCGGACCGGATCGCCGTCATCCACGACGGCCGGGTCGTCGCCGAGCTGCCGGGCAAGGGCGCCGACCGCACCGAGATCGGCCGCCTCATGGCCGGCGACTCCGACGCGGGCTCCGACTCCCACTCCCCTTCCCACTGACCCCACCTCCCCACGTCCCAACTTTCCCGCCTGAAGTGGGTTTCTCTCTGTTCGCCTGACCGCCGCTGTCAAGCGAACAGAGAGAAAGCCACCGCCAGTCGCTGGCAAGGGGTTTCCGCAGGCCGTCGCTGGCTGACATGGTGGAGCCCATGGGCACCGAACCGAACCTGACGACGCAGATCCTCGAGCTGCCCGACGTCGACCTCGTCCACGACGTGCGTGGTCCCCTGCCCACCCGCGACGGCCGGCCACCCCTGCTCATGATCGGCCAGCCCATGTGCGCCGACGGGTTCGAGGCGTTGGCTGCAGAGTTCCCCGACCGCACCGTCGTGACCTACGACCCGCGTGGGCTGGGCCGCAGCACGACACGTCGCGACGGCCGCACCGACCAGACGCCGCAGGACCAGGCCGCCGACCTGCACGCCCTCGTCCAGCACCTCGGGGCGGGACCCGTCGACCTCTTCGCCAGCAGCGGTGCGCCGTCACCGCTCTGCACTGGGCCGCCACCCACCCTGACGATCTCGTGACGGTCGTGGCCCACGAACCGCCTGCCGTCTGGGCCCTGCCCGATGCTGAGACTGTCGAACGCGCCTCGGCAGAAGTGGGAGCTGCCTACGCGAAGCGCGGCTTCGGCGCGGGGATGGCCGCGTTCATCAGGATGAGCAGCTGGCAGGGCGAGTTCACCGATGACTACTTCGCCCAGCCCGTCCCCGACCCCGCGCAGCTCGGACTGCCCACCGAGGACGACGGATCGCGGGACGACCCGTTGCTCTCCAACCGTGCGCGCGAGGTGACGTCCAACCGGCCCGACCTCGAGGCCCTGCACAACGGTCGACCGCGGCTCATCCTCGGCGTCGGCGAGGAGACCGGCAACACGATCACCGCCCGGGCCACGCGCGGGATCGCCGACGAGCTCGGGCTTCCCGTGACGATGTTCCGGGGGCACCACGGCGGGTTCTCGAGCGCCGAGGGGCCCTGGCCCGGCAAGTCGGTCGAGTTCGGTGCCCGCTTGGCCGAGGTCCTGACCGGCGACGCCGACTGAGCCTCCGCTGCCCGCGCGGCCCAGTCAGGTCGCGCTGAAGTGGGTTTCTCTCACCTCGCTTGACGGCGGCTGCCACGCGAGGTGAGAGAAACCCACTTCAGGCGGGAACGTCTCACGGGTGATGGAAACCACCAACCTACGGGCTCGTAACCTACGGAGTCGTAGGTTACGCTTGCGTATGTGACTGCAACGCTGAACCGAACGACCCCGAATGGGCGCGTGGACTCTCCGA
Organism: Knoellia sp. Soil729; assembly: GCF_001427985.1. Classification (GTDB taxonomy): domain Bacteria; phylum Actinomycetota; class Actinomycetes; order Actinomycetales; family Dermatophilaceae; genus Knoellia. The sequence continues at coordinate 1,331,868 of NZ_LMSA01000002.1, read as the reverse complement.
AGCCCCTCGCCGGTCTCCTCGACGGCGCGCGCAAGGTGGCCCAGGCCATCGCGACCCCCCTCGTGCCGGCCGACTACCTCGACCTCCTCGACCCGATGCGCTCCGGTGCCGACCTGCGCGGCCGCATCGTGTCCATCACGCCCGAGACCGCGGACGCCGCGACGGTGACGATCCGCCCCGGTCGCGGCTGGGCGGGTCACCGCCCCGGCCAGTACATCCGCATCGGCATCGACGTCGACGGTGTGCGTCACTGGCGCGCCTACTCCCTCACCCACCGGTCCGACAGCGGTGACGGCCTCATCAGCATCACGACCAAGGCCATCCCCGACGGCAAGGTGAGCAACCAGCTCGTCCGCGCGACGGCACCTGGCACGCTCGTCATGCTCGACCAGGCCACCGGTGACTTCACGCTGCCGCAGACCCTGCCGGCCAGGGCACTGTTCCTCACCGCTGGCTCGGGCATCACCCCCGTCATCGGCATGCTGCGCAACCACCTCGACGACCTTCCCGACGTCGCGCACATCCACTGCGCGCCGACCGAGGCCGACGTCATCTTCCGCGACGAGCTGCGCGGGTATGCCGCCGCGAGCCGGCTCACGCTGCACGAGAACCACGACGACGTGGCCGGGATCTTCAACCTCGCCTCGCTCGACGAGCTCGTGCCGGACTGGCGCGAGCGGGAGGTGTGGGTGTGTGGCCCGACCGGTCTGCTCGACGCGGCCGAGGCCCACTGGGAGTCGGCCGGACTGGCCGACCAGCTGCACGTCGAACGGTTCCGCCCCAGCGTCGTCGAGCCCGGCGAGGGTGGCACCGTCACCTTCGAGCGGACCGGCATCACGCTCGAGGCCGACGGCGGCACCCCGATCCTCGACGCCGGCGAGGCCGCCGGTGTCCTCATGCCGAGTGGTTGCCGCATGGGCATCTGCTTCGGCTGCGTCGTCACCATGCGCGAAGGCGCCGTGCGCGACCTGCGCACCGGTGACATCACCACCGGCGAGGACGGTGAGGACGTGCGCATCCAGACGTGCATCAGCGCCGCCGCCGGCCGCTGCGACATCGACCTCTGACCATGAATCCCCGTGCGTTTCTCACCCAATTCCCCGGTTGTGCACACGGCGTGTCCGTGCATATCCCGGGAATTGGGTGAGAAACGCACACACGAACCAAGGAGCTGAACACACCATGACCCTCGCCCCCGAGCGCACCCGCCCCACCCCCGCCAACTCGCGCCTGTCCGTGACGAGCGCCGAGCCGCGCCCCCAGCGGCCGGAGTTCAAGAAGTCCGGCCGTCCCAACCCCGCCGCCCACCTCACCCCGGAGCAGATCGAGGAGATCGGGCGCGAGCTCGACGTCATCCGCGCCGAGGTGATGGACTCACGCGGAGCCGGCGACGCGGCATACATCCGCAGGGTCATCAAGACGCAGCGCTACCTCGAGATGGGCAGCCGAGCCGCCCTGCTCTTCTCCGGCGTGAAGTACAAGGGTGTGCGCCCCATGTGGTGGCTGGGCACCGCCGGCCTGTCCGTCGCCAAGATCCTCGAGAACATGGAGATCGGGCACAACGTCATGCACGGCCAGTGGGACTGGATGCGTGACCCCAAGATCCACTCGACCGCGTGGGAGTGGGACCACGCCAGCCCCGCGAGCCAGTGGAAGCACAGCCACAACGAGATCCACCACATGTTCACCAACGTCCTCGGTCGCGACAACGACCTCGGCTACGGCATCCTGCGCGTCGACCAGGACCAGCGGTGGTCGCTGTTCTACCTCTTCCAGCCGGTCTGGCACGTCGCCAACGCGCTGCTCTTCGAGTACTCCATCGCGGCCTATGACCTCGAGCTCGGCGGCTACCTCGCCAAGAAGAAGCGCATGAGCGAGGAGGACAAGGCGAAGTTCCACCAGGACGCCCAGCTCACCCTCGCCAAGATCAAGGCGCAGATGACCAAGGACTACGTGGTGCACCCGGCGCTGTCGGCCGCCACGTTCACCGGGTCGCCGCGGCACACGTTCACCGCCAACGTGGTCGCCAACCTCGTGCGGAACGTGTGGAGCAACACGGTCATCATCTGCGGCCACTTCCCGCCCGGCATCGAGACGTTCGAGAAGACCTCGATCGAGGGTGAGACCCGCGGCGAGTGGTACCTGCGCCAGATGCTCGGCTCGGGCAACATCCACGGCTCCAAGGCCATGCACCTCATGACCGGCAACCTCAGCCACCAGATCGAGCACCACCTCTTCCCGGACATGCCGAGCAACCGCTACTCGCAGATCGCACCGAAGATCCGCGACCTCATGGAGCGCAACGACCTCAAGTACGTCAGCGGCTCGCTGGCCAAGCAGGTCGGTGGCGTCTACTGGAAGGTCGTGGAGCTGTCGCTGCCGCCCAAGCGTGAGGGCACGACGCGTCGCGCGACGATCCTGCGCGCCGCCAAGAAGGCCCTCGGGGGCAAGGGCGGCCAGGGCCGCCGCTACTGAAGCGACGACAACGACGATCCCGTATGCCGGGTGGTCCCCTTCGCCGGACCACCCGGCTTCGTCGTCCGGGCCCACGGTCGAGGCCGCCGACTCCCCGCAGTGTCGGCAATCGAACAGAGGGGCGAGTCTGGGAGTTCTAGCCTCCGAGCATGACCACCACAGCAGCTGAGGAGAGCACCAGGAGCTCGGTACGCAGGGTCCTGGCCAACGGCAACCTCCGCCGCGTGCAGCTGGCTTTCTTCGCGTCCGTCATCGGCGACTGGGCCCAGGCGACGGCCCTCACCGTGTGGGCCTACACCGACGGTGGAGCCGCTGCCGTCGGAGCGTTCACCGCGGCGCGGTTCATCGCCGTTGCGGTCGCCGGACCGCTCGGTTCGGTCATCGCCGACAAGGTGCCGCGCCGGACCTTCATGATCGCCACCGACGTCATCCGCGCGATCCTGGTGTCGATCGGGGCCATCCTCATCATGACCGATGGTCCGTCCCTCCTCGTCTACGTCCTGGGCATCGTCGTGGCCGTGGTGGGCGCGCCCTTCCGCTCGGCCCAGGTCGGGCTCATCCCGCAGCTGGTCGACCGTCCCGACGAGCTGACCGCCTCCAACGCGGTGGCGTCGAACCTCGAGAACATCGCGGTCTTCCTCGGCCCCGCGCTGGGCGCCCTGCTCGTCGGGAGGTTCGACGTCTCCACGGCCATCTGGGTCAACGTGGCGACCTACCTGTGGTCGATCCTCCTCGTCTCCGGGGTGCGACCACGCAAGCTCTCCGTCGACGTGGCGGACCCCGACTCCGAGAACCCGGAGGGGGCGAGCGCGGCGAGCTCTGGCGAGCGCGCCCCGGGCTTCTTCGCGGAGCTCGCCGCTGGGTTCACCTTCGTCGGTCGTGACCGCGACCTCCGCACCGTGGCCCTGCTCGCGGCGGCACAGGGCTTCGTGTGGGGCACGCTCACCGTCTTCACCGTGGTGATCGCCGTCGACCTGCTCAAGACCGGGGCCGCCGGGGTGGGGGTGCTCAATGCGCTCATGGGTGCGGGCACGACGTTGGGTGGCCTCGTCGTCCTGACGCGGGTGAGCAAGGGCAAGCTCGGCCAGGACATGGCGACGGGCGTCCTCGGCTGGTCGTTGCCCATGATCGCCCTGGCCCTCTTCCCGTCGCCGGTGACCGTGTTCGGGGCGCTCGCCGTCATCGGCCTGGCCGACCCCTGGGTCAACCTCGGGCTGGAGACCATCCCCCAGCGACTGGCGTCCGACGCGGTCATCTCCCGCGTCTACGGCGCGGTCGAGAGCGCCCTCATCGGGGCCATGGCGCTGGGTGCGGCCGTCGCCCCGGCCCTCATCCACGGCATCGGCTTCCGACCGGCGATGGGGGCGGTCGGAGTGCTCGTCGCCGGCTACACCCTCACCACGCTGCGGACGGTGCGCAGGCTCGATGCCCGGCTCACCGAGCCCGAGCACCTCGGCCTGCTGCGCTCGCTCGAGATCTTTGCGCCGCTCGCCCCGCCCACGCTCGAGACCCTGGCCCGCAAGCTGGTGACCGTGAGCGCCGCGAGCGGGGACGTCGTGGTCCGCGAGGGCGAGACCTCGGACCGCTTCTATGTCATCCGGTCCGGCGCCGTCGAGGTCACCTCGCAGGGCCGGGTCCTGCGGGTCGAGTCCACCGGGGACTTCTTCGGCGAGATCGGCCTCATCCGCGACGTCCCCCGCACGGCGACCGTCACGGCTGTCCAGCCCAGCGAGCTGCTCGCCCTCGACCGCGACGACTTCCTCGAGGCCGTGAGCGGGATCGGCGAGGCCAACCGTGCCGCCGAGGAGATCGTCAGCCGCCGCCTGGCCGTCTGAGCCCGTCGCGGTCGAGCACCGTGATCCGGCCCCGCCCGAGCTCCACCACCCCGAGCGCGGCCAGTCGCTGAAGCACCTGGTTGACGCTCGGCCGGGTGCCGCCGACCAGTCCCGCGAGGTGGTCCTGCGTGAGGGGGATGACGACCGGCCCAGTCGGCGCGGCCGCGTAGGTCTCGGCCAGCTCCGCGAGGCGACGGCTCACGCGAACGTCCATGCCGGCATACATCACCTCGACGAGACGGTCCGACAGCTCCTCCACGCGACGGGCGAGCAGGCTGAGCAACAGCTGCTCGGCGGACCGGTTCGCGGCCCGCAACCTGGTGAAGGCGGCGGCGGACAGGGCCCTTGTGCGGACGGGCTCGAGGGCGACGATGCTCGCCGAGCGCACCGCCTTCGGCCCGAGCAGCGACAGCTCGCCGAAGTAGTCGCCCGGCCCCAGCACGTTGAGGATGGCGGTGTCGCCGTCCGGCGTCGAGACCCTCACGGCCACCCGACCGGCCTCGACGAGGTGCAGGCTGTCGGCCGCGTCGTCGGCATGCACGAGGGTCTCGCCCTTGGCGAACGTCCTGACCCGGGTGCTGGCCAGCAGCGCCTCACGCGCCGGGGGGTCCAGCGAGGCGAGCAGCGGCCAGTCCATCCCCGCAGTCAAGCAGCCTTCGGCACGCCGTGTCGGTGGCTGGGCGATACCGGCCAGTGTGCCGGGTCCAGCCACGGTGCAGGCGGCGGATCAGCGCTGCGGCCGCGCGTCCCGCCGCGGCTCCGCGTCAGGCGCCGCGTCAGGCGCCGCGTCCCGCCCCACCTCTGGCAGCGGCCCCGGCCGCGCCCGCACGCCTGTCGACCGCTCGTGCTCGAGCAGGTCGTCGCGGGTGAGCCGCGTCCGGTCGATGTGCCCGGCCCGCAGCGCTGCTCGGCCGAGCATGTGCGCCGACACCGGTGCCGTGACGAGCTGGAAGACCGCCGCCAGGGCGATGACCGCCAGGACGCTGCGGTCCTCGACGCGCAGCGCCAGGCCCAACAGGATGAGCAGGACGCCGAGGGTCTGCGGCTTGGTGGCCCCGTGCATGCGGGTGAGCACGTCGGGGAAGCGCACCAGCCCGATGCCGGCGAGGAGGGCGAGCAGGGAGCCCACGATGAGGCAGGCCCCGGCGATGACGTCGGTCATTTCTTCCCTCCGTCGTCCACGCGGCGCGGCCTGCCGTCGCCGTCCCGGGCTGCGAAGCGGGCGATGCTCACCGAGCCCAGGAAGCCCACGAGCGAGAGGGCGAGCAGCACCGAGACCGTGCTCGAGTAGCGGCCGACGGCGGCATGCACCCCCACGGCTCCCACGGTGGCGGCGACGAACACGTCGGTGGCAACCGTGCGGTCGAGCATCGACGGTCCCCGCACGACACGGACGAGGCAGAGGATCCCGCTCACGGCGAGGAAGCCGGCACAGATGAACCCGACGACGATCATGACGGCTCCCCACCACAGACTGCGTCACGCTCCGCACGAGGGCCGAACGCCCTGACGACCCGCTGCTCCTGGTCGAGGACCGACCGGCGGAAGCTCTCGATGTCGGCGTCGGAGGCCGCCGACATGACGTGGACATAGATGGCGCCCTGCTCGGCGTCGAGCTCGACGAGCAGCGAACCGGGGACCAGGCACACCAGCTCCGAGGTGATCGTCATGAGCAGCTCAGATCGGGAGCGCAGGTCGATGCGCAGCAGCGCGCTCGGAGGTGACCCGCTCGGTCGCAGGGCGAACCACGACACCTCGATGCTCGCCCGGACCAGGTCCCAGAGGAACCGCGCGGCCAGCACCAGGGTCGGCCACGGACGCACGACCCACGTCCACGGAGCGGTGGGGAACGGGAAGACCGCCACGACGGCCACTGCTGCCAGCACGCCACCGACGACGATGGTCGGCGTCACCGCTCCCCAGAGGAGGATCCACACGACCGTGAGGATGAGCACCACCGGCCACGCGCGCCTCATCGCTGGTCCCCGAGGACCGCGGAGATGTAGGGAGTGCGCTGCAGGAGCTCGGCGCCGGCCCGGTCAGTGATCGCGAACAGGGGCCCGGCAAAGACGGTCAGCCCCACGCTGAAGGCCACGAGCAGGACGGTGGGCAGTCCCATCGACAACGGGATGCGCTGCTCCGTGGCGACCTTCTCCCACATGGTCGTGACCTGGGTGCCGGTGGAGACCTGCTCGTGGCCGTGCAGCGGGCCGTGCGACCAGATGTCCTCGTCCTCGTGCTCGGCGTCCGGGTCCACCGGCTGCCAGAACGCGCGGTTCCACACCTTGACGATGGCATAGAGGGTGAGCAGGCTGGTGACGATGGACGCGACCACCGCGGTGATCGCGAGCCAGTCGCCTGCCGCGATCCCCGCCTGACCCAGGGCCACCTTGCCCAGGAAGCCCGAGAACGGCGGGATGCCGGCGAGGTTCATCGCCGGGACGAAGAAGAGGACCGAGAGCAGGGGTGCGGACCGGGCCAGCCCACCCAGCCGGCTGAGGTTCGTCGTGCCGCTGCGGTACTCGATGAGGCCGGCGATGAGGAACAGCACGGTCTGCACGGTGATGTGGTGGGCGATGTAGAAGATCGCGCCCGAGAGGCCGAGCTGGGTCGCGTAGGCGATGCCGAAGAGCATGAAGCCGATGTGGCTGACGAGGGTGAAGGACAGGATGCGCTTGATGTCCGACTGCGCGACGGCGCCCAGGATGCCGATGACCATCGTGAGGATCGACGCCCACAGGAGCAGCCCGCGCAGCCCGTCCCCGGGGAACAGCAACGTCTGCGTGCGGACGATCGCATAGATGCCGACCTTGGTGAGCAGGCCCGCGAACACCGCGGTCACCGGGGCGGGCGCGGTGGGATAGGAGTCGGGCAGCCACGCGGACAGCGGGAAGACGGCCGCCTTGATGCAGAACGTCACGAGCAGGAGCAGCTGCAGCATCTGTGCGACCCCGGGCGGCAGCTCGCCCAGGCGGATGGCCAGCTCGGCGAAGTTCACCGTGCCGGTCGCCGCATAGATGCAGGCGAGGGCGATGAGGAAGATCGTCGACGAGATGAGGCTGACGATGACGTAGATCGTGCCCGCGCGAATGCGTGCCTCGGTGCCACCGAGGGTGATGAGCACGTAGCTCGCTGCGAGCAGGACCTCGAAGCCGACGAACAGGTTGAACAGGTCCGCGGACAGGAAGGCGTTGGACACCCCGGCGCTGAGGACGAGGAACGTCGGGTGGAACACCGACAGCGGTGTCTCGCGGCCGTACTCGACGATGCCCTGCCCGAAGGAGTAGAGCAGGACGCACAGGGTGACGAACGTCGACACGAGGAGCATCAGGGCCGACAGGCGGTCCGCCACGAGGGAGATGCCGATGTCCGGTCCCCAGCCGCCGATGGAGACCGACTGCGGTCCGTAGCGGTCCGAGCGCACCAGCAGGGTCGCGGCGGTCACGACGACCGCACCCAGCACGACGACCGAGATGATCCGCTGGGCGGCGGCCGAGCGGCCGAAGACGAGGCAGAGCCCGGCGCCGAGCAGCGGCAGCAGGACGGGCAGGACGACGATCTGGGTCATCTCGCCTCCTCCCGTGGGTGCGTTCCTTCGTCGGTATGCCGTCCGCCCACCTGCGGGGTCGGCTCCGGCTCGTCCTCGCCCTCCTCGTCGGGCATCCCGGCGGTGACGTCGTCGAAGGAGGCCGATGGGTGGTCGAGGTCGGCCCGGCGGGTCACGAGGTCGTCCTCGACGTCGTCCTGCACGTCGTCGTGCCCCGTGAGCTGCCACGCCCGGTAGGCCAGGGCGAGCCCGAAGGCGGTGACCCCCAGGGTGATGACGATCGCCGTGAGCACCATCGCCTGCGGCAGCGGGTCGGTCATGGGCTCGTCGCTGCTGCCGATGATCGGGGCACTGCCTGCCTCACCGGAGGCGACGAGGAAGACGAGGTTGACGCCGTTGCCGAGCATGACGAACCCCACGAGGATGCGGGTGAGGCTGCGCTCGAGGACGAGCGTGGTGCCGCAGGCGACGAGCACGACGATGGCGACGACGAGGACGACGTTGGTGCTCACGAGACCGTCACCTGGGTCGGGGCGGGCTCGACGTCGCCGTTGTCCTCGCCCTGCTTGTCGATGCCGCCGCCGAGGCTGCGGAGCACGTCGAGCGAGAGGCCGACCACCACGAGGTAGACACCGATGTCGAAGAACAGGGACGTCACGAGGTGGACCGAGCCGAACGGCCCCGCCGGGATGTCGAAGATCCCGCTCTGGAAGGCGTTGTGGCCCAGAAGCGCCGGGATGACCCCGGAGAGGGCGGCGATGACCAGGCCGGACCCCAGGACCACGCCCGCGTCGACAGGAGCCGCCGTGTCGAGCTCAGCACGCCCGCCCGCGAGGTAGCGGACCATGAGCGCGAGCCCGGCGATGAGGCCGCCGGCGAAGCCGCCGCCGGGCAGGTTGTGCCCGGCGAACATGAGGTAGATCGAGAACAGCATGAGCACGGGGAAGACGACCCGCGTCACGATCTCGAAGACGACCGAGCGCCGGCGGTCGGCGATGAGCCCGGCCCCGCTCAGCCAGGCCGACGTGTCCTCGGCGGCCCGGTTGCGGCGGCTCTCGCGGTGCGAGGTGGCGCGGTCGGTGAGCAGGAAGATCAGGCTCGCGACGCCGGTCGCTGCGACGACGAGCACGGCGATCTCGCCGAAGGTGTCCCAGACGCGGATGTCGACAAGGGTGATGTTGACGATGTTGTTGCCGCCCCCGTAGTCCCGCGCCGGCCCGGCGAAGTCGAGGCCCACGGGTGACGCGGTGCGCGCGTTCGCGGCGAGCAGCGCGTAGCCGCCGACGGCCAGTCCGGTGAGGCACCCGACGGCGACACGGATGCGCCGGGCCGAGGTGAACGGGCGGTCCGAGAAGAACGGCGGGAGGCGGCGCATGACGAGCACGAACGTCACCAGCGAGAAGGTCTCGACGAGGACCTGCGTGAGGGCGAGGTCCGGGGCACCGTGGGCGACGAAGAGCAACGCCGTGCCGTAGCCGGTGACGCCGAGGAGGAGCACGGCCCGCAGGCGTCGCCGCGAGCGCACCGTGAGGACGGCAGCCACCACGACCACCACGACGATGGCGACCTGGAGCAGGTTGTCGGGGCCTCGCAGGCCGACCCCGTCCCAGGTGCTCACCAGCGTGGTGCCGGGCACGACGACCAGCACGAGCAGGATGATCCCGAGGTAGACCGGCAGCGAACCGCGCTGCGTGCGGCCGGTGACCTCGATCGAGAGGCGGTCGATGGCCCTGATCAGGCCGTGGTAGACCAGCTCGGCCTCGGGGATGTGCAGCCGCTCGACGACCTTGCCCTGGGCCGCCGACACCCGGCGACGGGCGAGCCAGAGCAGGAGGCCGGTGCCGACGGCCAGGACCGACAGGCCCAGCGCGGGGGTGAGGCCGTGCCAGAGCGTGAGGCTGGGTTCGTGGGCACCCGAGGGGAGCTGGCCGGCATACGCCATGAGACGCGAGGTGAGCGCAGCACCGGTGAGGCCACCGACGAGGGAGAGCGCCGCGAGCACCACGGGTGCGGCCAGCAGGCCGACGCGGGGGGCGGTGACCTGCGGCGGCGTGACGTCCCTGACCCCGAACGCCCCCCACAGGAAGCGCGCGGTGTAGGCGACCGTCAGGGTGGACCCGACCACGAGGCCGACGAGCGCCAGCGGCCCCCACGCCCCGAGGTCGGCGTCCTGGCCGAGGTCGAGGAAGGCTGCGAGCGCGGCCTCCTTGGCCGTGAAGCCGAGCAGCGGAGGGATGCCCGCCATCGACGCGGCGGCGAGCACCGCAGCCCCGAACAGGACGGGCAGCGAACGGAAGAGGCCGGTGAGCTCGCGCAGGTCTCGCGTCCCGGTGCTGCGGTCGATGACCCCGACGACGAGGAAGAGCGTCGACTTGAACAGGGCGTGAGCGAGGACCAGCCCCAGGCCCGCGAGCGCCGCCGCCCGGGTGCCCGCACCGACGACGGCGACGAGGAAGCCGAGCTGGCTCACGGTGCCGTAGGCCAGGAGCAGCTTGATGTCGTGCTGGCGCAGCGCACGCAGCCCACCCAAAATCATCGTCACCAGCCCGGTGACGATGAGCAGTGGCCGCCAGCCGGGGATGTCGGAGAAGGCCGGCGCGAGCATGGCGACGAGGAAGACGCCCGCCTTGACCATCGCCGCGGCGTGGAGGTAGGCGCTCACCGGGGTCGGTGCGGCCATCGCGCCCGGGAGCCAGAAGTGGAAGGGCACGAGTGCGGACTTGCTCAGCGCACCCACGAGGACGAGCATCACGGCGACCGTCGTCGCGGTGCCCGAGGGCGGGTTCGCGACGATGTCGGTGAGGCGCGAGGTGCCCGCCTCGTGCCCGAGGACGAAGAGCCCGATGAGCATCGCGAGCCCACCGAAGGTCGTCACGAGCAGGGCGTTGATGGCCGCGCGGCGGTTGGCCCGGCGCTCGGGGTTGTGGCCGATGAGCAGGAACGACAGGACGGTGGTGAGCTCCCAGAAGATGTAGAGCACATAGAGGTTGTCCGAGACGACCAGCCCGAGCATCGAGCCGGCGAAGGCCGTGAGCACCGCCGAGAAGCGCCACAGCTCGCGGTCGCTCTCGCGGAAGTACCAGGTGCAGTAGAACAGCACGAGCGCGCCGACCCCGGTGACCACGAGGGCCATGAGCGCGTTGAGCGGCGTGAGCGCCAGGTCGATCTGCACGTCGATCGACGGGATCCACGAGACCTGCTGGGTGCGCACCTCGCCGTCGAAGGCCGCCTGCGCCGGAGCCAGGAGCCACAGGAACGAGCCGAGCGGGACGAGGGCGAGGACGACGAAGGCGCGCCGCGCCAGGACGCGCACGAGGACGGGAGCCAACGCGGCCGCGACGAAGTGCAGCGTCACGATCGTGATCATGAGTGCCTCCATCCGCGCAGCCGACTGTGTGATGGGGGTTGACTGAGGTCTCGTCGTGGACAAGCTCCCCGGGGCAACATCCCTGGTACCCAAATTATGACGGTTCCATTCCCCTTCCCGGTATGCCGGGTGCCTCGGGTCCGAACGACACGCGGACACACCACATGTGGGCGCCGCCCTGGGCCCGTCGTCCATATATGGTGAGCGACGCAGCTGGTTCGCCGCCCCAACCCAGAGGTGTCGAGGCAACAGGGAACCCGGTGGAAGTCCGGGACTGCCCCGCAGCGGTGAGTGGGAACGAACGCCATCCCTCGCGGCACACGCCGCGTGGAGAAGCACTTCGCCTTCGGGCGTGGGAAGCGATGGCCACTAGGCGACCTCGGTCGAGCCCACGAGTCCGAAGACCTGCCAGCGCACCGTGCCCGCCGGGCACGGTGGTCCGACGCCGCGCGGGACGGCTGACGGCAGATCAGGCGTTGCGCTGGCTTGCTTCGGTATGCCGTCCGCTCGCCCTGGTGTCGTCGTCTCCTGCACGACCCGGACCTCTGGTCTGATCTCGCGAGGAGAGAGTCATGACGGTCACGGAGCAACGCTCCCCCAACGCTGCGGAGCCCGAAGCAGCGGCACCGCCCACCACCAACGCCACCCCACAGCGTCCCCAGATGCAGGTGCGCAAACGCAACGGCGACCTCGAACCGGTCGACGTCGGCAAGATCGTGCGCGCCGTCGAGCGGGTGAGCGGCGACCTGCTGGAGATCGACCCGCTGCGGGTCGCGACCCGCACCATCAGCGGGCTCTACGATGGTGCCACCACCTCGGAGCTGGACGACCTGTCGATCCAGACCGCGGCCCAGATGATCGGTGACGAGCCGCAGTACTCTCGCCTCGCCGGGCGCCTGCTGTCGGCATTTCTCGACAAGGAGGTCCGCGGCCAGGGCGTCGCGTCGTTCAGCCAGTCGGTCGCCCTCGGGCACGTCAATGGGCTCATCGGCGACGAGACCGCCGCGTTCGTCCAGGACCACGCGCGCAAGCTCGACCGGGCGGTGGACCCCCTGGGGGACCACCGCTTCGAGTACTTCGGGATCCGCACGGTGGGTGACCGCTACCTGCTGCGCCACCCGACCACGCGCCTCGTCATCGAGACGCCGCAGTACTTCCTGCTGCGGGTGGCGTGCGGCCTGGCCACGTCCGCGCGCGAGGCGATCGAGTTCTACCGCCTCATGTCGAGCCTGGCCTACCTGCCCTCGAGCCCGACCCTGTTCAACTCCGGGACGGCGCACCCGCAGATGTCGTCGTGCTACCTCGTCGACAGCCCGAGGGACGACCTCGACTCGATCTACTCCCGCTACCAGCAGGTGGCGCGGCTGTCGAAGTTCGCCGGCGGCATCGGCATGGGCTTCTCACGCATCCGCTCCCGCGGGGCGCTCATCCGCGGCACCAACGGGCAGTCCAACGGCATCGTGCCGTTCCTGCGGACGCTCGACGCCTCGGTGGCGGCAGTCAACCAGGGCGGTCGGCGCAAGGGTGCCGCCTGCGTCTACCTCGAGCCGTGGCACCCCGACGTGGAGGAGTTCCTCGAGCTGCGCGAGAACACCGGGGAGGACGCCCGGCGCACCCACAACCTCAACCTCGCGAACTGGGTCCCCGACGAGTTCATGCGCCGGGTCGAGGCCGACGAGCCGTGGTCCCTCATCGACCCGGACCAGGCACCGGAGCTGGTGGACCTCTGGGGTCCCGCCTTTGACGAGGCCTATCGCCGCGCCGAGGCCGAGGGCCGCGTGGTGCGCCAGGTCAAGGCACGCGACCTGTACTCGCGGATGATGCGGACGCTGGCCCAGACCGGGCAGGGGTGGATGACGTTCAAGGACGCGTCCAACCGCACCTGCAACCAGACCGACGACTCGGGCGAGGTGGGGGCGCCGATCGTGCACCTCTCGAACCTCTGCACCGAGATTCTCGAGGTGTCCTCCGACGGTGAGACAGCCGTCTGCAACCTCGGCTCCGTCAACGTCGCTGCCCACCTCACCCCGGGACGCGACGACGTGGACTGGGACCGGCTGCGAGCCACTGTGCGAACCGCCGTGCCGTTGCTCGACCGGGTCATCGACATCAACTACTACCCCTCCCCGGAGTCGGCGGCGTCCAACCCGCGCTGGCGCCCTGTGGGCCTGGGACTCATGGGGCTGCAGGACGTGTTCTTCGCCCTGCGCCTGCCCTTCGACTCCCCGCCGGCCCGGGAGCTCTCGACCCGCATCTCCGAGGAGATCTACCTCACCGCACTCGAGGTCTCGAGCGAGCTCGCCGAGCGCGAAGGTGCGCATCCGGCATACGACAGCACAAGGGCGAGCACCGGTGTCCTGCAACCGGACCTGTGGGACGTCACCGGCACGCAGACCGAGCGCTGGCAAGCGGTGCGTCAGCGCATCGCCGAGCACGGACTGCGCAACAGCCTGCTCATCGCCATCGCCCCGACGGCGACGATCGCGTCGATCGCCGGGTGCTACGAGTGCATCGAGCCGCAGGTGTCCAACCTGTTCAAGCGCGAGACCCTCAGCGGGGAGTTCCTGCAGGTCAACTCGGCGCTGGTGCGTGAGCTGAAGTCGCGCGACCTGTGGAGTCCGGAGATCCGCGAGCAGATCAAGCGCGCGGAGGGGTCCGTGCAGGGTGTGACCGCCCTGCCCGAGGACGTGCGCCAGCTCTTCCGCACGGCGTGGGAGCTGCCGCAGAAGGCCCTCATCGAGCTCGCCGCCGCCCGCCAGCCGTTCATCGACCAGAGCCAGTCGCTCAACCTGTTCCTGGCCTCGCCGACGATCGGCAAGCTGTCGTCGATGTACCTCTTCGCGTGGAAGTCCGGGCTCAAGACGACCTACTACCTGCGCTCACGCCCCGCGACCCGCATCCAGCAGGCGACGACGAGCATCACGCCGACCGGGTCGGCCCTCACCATCACCGACGAGGCAGCGGTCGCCTGCTCCCTCGAGAACCCCGAGAACTGCGAGGCCTGCGAATGACCCTGTCCCACACCGACACCCGGATGCTGCTCGACCCGGGGATGAACCTCACCCTGCGCCCGATGCGCTACCCGCACTTCTACGACCGCTACCGCGACGCCATCAAGAACACGTGGACCGTCGAGGAGGTCGACCTGCACACGGACCTGGCCGACCTCAAGAGGCTCACGGCGGCCGAGCGCCACCTCGTGTCACGGCTCGTCGCCTTCTTCGCCACCGGCGACACGATCGTCGCCAACAACCTCGTGCTCAACCTCTACCAGCACATCAACTCCCCGGAGGGCCGGCTCTACCTCAGCCGCCAGCTCTTCGAGGAGGCCGTGCACGTGCAGTTCTACCTCACGCTGCTCGACACCTATGTGCCCGACGAGGTCGAGCGGCACGAGGCGTTCGCGGCGGTCGACACCATCCCGTCGATCAAGCACAAGGCCGACTTCTGCTTCCGGTGGATCGACTCGGTCTTCGAGCTCGACGCGCTCGAGACCCGGGAGCACCGGCGGGCCTTCCTGCTCAACCTCATCTGCTTCGCCGCGGTGATCGAGGGGCTGTTCTTCTACGGGGCGTTCGCCTACGTCTACTTCCTGCGGTCGAGGGGGCTGCTCAACGGTCTGGCGTCGGGGACCAACTGGGTCTTCCGTGACGAGTCGATGCACATGGCGTTCGCGTTCGACGTCGTCGACACCGTGCGCGAGGAGGAGCCCGACCTCTGGGACGACGAGCTCACCGCCCAGGTCCGCCAGATGCTCGTCGAGGGGGTGGAGGCGGAGGCCCAGTTCGCGCAGGACCTGCTCGGCGGTGGTGTCGCCGGGCTCTCGACCGCCGACATGCGCTCCTACCTCGAGCACGTCGCCGACCGACGGATGCAGCGGCTCGGCCTCGAGCCGATCTTCGGCTCGCCCAACCCGCTGGCGTTCATGGAGCTGCAGGACGTGCAGGAGCTGTCGAACTTCTTCGAGCGCCGCGTGTCCGCCTACCAGGTGGGGGTGAGCGGCACGGTGGGCTTCGACGAGGACTTCTGAGTCCCGGCCCGGCCCCGTGTGCCGGGTGCTCACCTCACGGAGCACCCGGCACACAGGGAGGACCGCCATGATGGGTGCCATGACCGCCACACGCGAGGTTCCCGGCCCCGGGCAGGAGTCGGCCTGGGACTACCCACGGCCGCCCCGGGTCGAGCCGAGCTCGGAGAGCGTCGAGATCCGCTTCGGCGGTCGGCTCGTCGCCCGCTCCACGCGCACGGTGCGGGTGCTCGAGACGAGCCACCCGCCGACCTACTACGTCCCGGAGTCCGACTTCGAGCCCGGGACGCTGCGCCCGGCGCAGGGCTCGACCCGGTGTGAGTTCAAGGGTGACGCGGCGTACTTCGACGTGGTCGCAGGCGAGGCGGTGGCCCGCTCGGCCGCGTGGACCTATCGCGAGCCGATGCCGGGCTTCGAGGCCCTCGTCGGCCACGTCGCCGTCATGCCGTCGGCCATGGACGAGTGCCGCGTGGACGACGAGGTCGTCACCCCGCAGCAGGGCGGCTTCTACGGCGGCTGGGTCACGAGCCGGGTCGTCGGGCCGTTCAAGGGAGCACCCGGCACCTGGGGCTGGTGACCCGCTGCGGCGCCCCACCTTTTGCTCCTCATGCGGGAACCTTGAGGTCCGGACGGCACGTTTCCGTCCGGACCCTCGAGCTTCCCTCCGTATGCCGTCCGCCCGCCGTCGGCGTCCGGCCGGCGGTGCGCCTGCGGTCAGCTGTTCTGCGGGAAGCCCAGGTTGAGCCCACCGTGCGAGGGGTCGAGCCAGCGGGAGGTGACGACCTTGCCGCGGGTGAAGAAGCTGACGCCCTCCATGCCGTGGGCGTGGGTGTCGCCGAAGAGCGAGTTCTTCCACCCACCGAAGGAGTAGTAGGCCATCGGCACGGGGATCGGGACGTTGATGCCGACCATGCCGACCTCCACCTCGTTCTGGAAGCGACGCGCAGCGCCACCGTCGTTGGTGAAGATCGCGGTGCCGTTGCCGTAGGGGTTGGCGTTGATGAGCTCGAGGCCCTCGTCGTAGGACTGCACCCGCAGTACCGAGAGCACCGGCCCGAAGATCTCGTCCTGGTAGATCGACATCTCCGGCGACACCTTGTCGAAGAGCGTGGGCGCGAGGAAGAAGCCCTCACCGTCCGCATCGACGTCGACCTCGCGGCCGTCGACGACGAGCTCGGCGCCGGACTCCACGCCGGCGTCGAGGTAGGACGCGACCTTGTCGCGGTGCTGCTGGGTCACGAGCGGGCCCATGTCCGTGCCGCGGGTGCCGTCGCCGGTCACGAGCTTGCCGACGCGGTCCTTGATCTTCTGGATGAGGTCGTCGGCGATGGGCTCGACGGCCACGAGGGCCGAGATCGCCATGCAGCGCTCACCGGCCGAGCCGAAGCCGGCGTTGACCGCGGCGTCGGCGGCGAGGTCGAGGTCGGCGTCGGGCAGCACGAGCATGTGGTTCTTGGCGCCCCCGAGGGCCTGGACCCGCTTGCCGTGGGCCGTCGCCGTTTCGTAGACGTAGCGCGCGATGGGCGTGGACCCGACGAAGGACACGGCCTTGACATCCGGGTGCGTCAGCAGCGCGTCGACAGCCTCCTTGTCGCCGTGCACGACATTCATGATGCCGTCGGGCAGGCCGGCCTCGCGCCACAGCTCGGCCACCGCGACGACGGCTGACGGGTCCTTCTCGCTGGGCTTGAGGACCACGGCGTTGCCACAGGCGATCGCGACGGGCACGAACCACAGCGGGACCATGGCCGGGAAGTTGAAGGGTGAGATCACGGCGACGACACCGAGGGACTGGCGGATCGAGTAGACGTCGACCTTGGTCGAGGCGTTCTCGGTGAACCCGCCCTTGAGCAGGTGCGGGATGCCGCAGGCGAACTCCGCGACCTCGAGCCCACGGGTCACCTCACCGAGCGCGTCCGAGAGGACCTTGCCGTGCTCGGCCGTGATGAGCGCCGCGATGTCCTCCTTGCGCTCGTTGAGGAGCTCGCGAAAGCGGAAGAGCACCTGGGTGCGCTTGGACAGCGAGGCGTTGGCCCACTGCGACGCCCACGCCTCCTGCGCACGCGCGACGACCTCGCCGACCAGCTCGGTCGAGGCCAGGTCGAGGGCGCCGGTCTCCTCGCCGGTGGCGGGGTTGTAGACGGGGCTGGTGCGCTCGGCGGTGCCCTCCCAGGGCTCTCCGGCGATGAGGTGGGTGATGCGGGTGGGGGTGCTCATGATGCTTCCTTCGGGCGGTGGGAGACAGGGTGGATGGCTTCGGTGGGGTCGGCGAGCGCGACCTCCACGCGCTCCCCCGTTGCGAGCGAGGCCATGCCGGCGCTCGAGACGGCGGTCGCGGCATAGCCGTCCCAGGCCGACGGACCGACGGTGTCGCCGCGCAGTGCCGCGTCGACCCAGGCCTGGACCTCCAGGTCGTATGCCGTGGCGAACCTCGCGCGGTAGTCCGCCGGGACGCTTCCGCCCCAGCGTCCTGTGCCGTCCGAGGCGAGGCGGGTGGAGTACAGGCCGGAGGAGGGCTGGCCGATGAGCACCGAGCCGCGCTCGGCGACCGCCTCGCACCGCACCTCGTAGCCGACCTGGCTGTTGACGAAGACCTCGTTGGTCACGAGGCCGCCGCCGGCCATGGTGAGGATCGCGACCTGCGGGTCGGCGACACCCGCGGCAGCGTGCGCGGTCGGCGCCGGCGAGAAGACCTGGATCGCCACGACCTCCTCACCGAAGAGGAAGCGCGCCACGTCGATCTCGTGGACGAGGCTGTCGCGCACGATCATCTCGGAGCGGAAGTCGGCGTTGGGGACGGAGGCGTTGCGGTGGACGTTGTGCAGCAGCAGGGTCCGGCCGAGGGAGCCGTCCGCGAGCACCGACCGGAGCTGGGCGTACTCCGGGTCGAAGCGGCGCATGAACCCCACCTGGACGAGCCGGCGCCCCAGCTCCTGCTCGGCGCGCACGATCCGCAGCGAGGACTGCGAGTCCATCGTCAGGGGCTTCTCGCACAGCACCGGCTTGCCGGCCGTGAGGCAGGCGAGGACCTGCTCCTCGTGGACGAATCCCGGCGAGGCGAGGATGACGGCGTCGACGTCGTCGGCGGTGATGAGCTCGAGCGCGCCGGCAGTGGCGCGCACGCCCTCGAAGCGCCCGGCCAGCTCGCACGCGCGTGTTTCGTCCGGATCGGCCACGGCGACGAGCCGGGCGTGGGCGGTGCGCCGTACGAGCCGCTCGGCGTGGTCGGCGCCCATGATCCCGACCCCGACGACACCGACGCGCAGGACACAGGTCACGACGTCTCCCCCGGTGCGAGCAGCGGCCGCTGGCCCTGCTTGTGCGTGGCGTAGTCCTCGAACGCGTCCTGGGTCGACTCCAGCTCGCTGACCTGCGCGACCGGCACGTCCCACCAGCTCTCACTGTCGGGCCCGAAGACATGCGGGTCGGTCTCGACGTGGATGACGACGGGGCCCCCGTCGGACGGCCACGCCTTGGCGGCGGCAATCGCCTCGGCCAGCTCGTCACGGGAGTGCACCTCGATGACGTGCGCCCCGAGGCTACGGGCGTTGGCGGCGAGGTCGACGGGCAGGACGTCGCCCTCGAGCCGGTGCGATGCCTCGTCGCGCTGCCGGTAGGCGGTGCCGAACCGTTGCGAGCCCAGTCCCTCCGACAGGGAGCCGATGGAGTGGAAGCCGTGGTTCTGGACGAGCACGACGATGACCTTGACCCGCTCCTGGACGGCGGTCACGAGCTCGGTCGGCATCATGAGGTAGCCACCGTCCCCGACCATCGCGAAGACGTCACGCGTCGGGTCCGCGAGCCGTATGCCGATCGAGGCGGGCACCTCGTAACCCATGCAGGAGTAGCCGTACTCGACGTGGTAGCCCTTGCGGTCGCGCACCCGCCACAGCTTGTGCAGGTCGCCGGGCATGGACCCGGCCGCGCACAGGACGACGTCGCGCGGGTCGCTCAGCTCGTTGACGGCGCCGATGACCGTGGCCTGGGTGAGGAGGCCGTCCGCCAGGGCGTCGGTCACCTCGCGCGAAGGGTTGTATGCCGTGTCGACGGCCTTGTCCCATCGGCGCCACAGGGTGCCCTGCCGCTTGCGATAGGTGTCGGACACCGACCAGCCGTCGAGCGCCTCGGACAGGGCCAGCAGCGACTCGCGCGCATCGCCCACGACCGAGAGGCCGGCCTGCTTGCCGGCGTCGAACGCGGCGACGTTGAGGTTGACGAAACGGACACCCCTGCGCGCGAAGGCAGTCCGTGACGCGGTCGTGAAGTCGCCCCAGCGGGTTCCGATGCCGATGACGACGTCGGCCTCGGCAGCGAGGGCGTTGGCGGCGGTGGTCCCGGTCGACCCAACCGCGCCGACCAGCTGCGGGTGGCCGTGGAGCAGCGAGCCCTTGCCGGCCTGCGTCTCGGACACGGGCATCCCGGACGCCGTCGCGAACGCCGCCAGCACGTCCTCGGCCCCGGAGTAGTGGACTCCGCCCCCCGCGACGATGAGCGGCTTCTTCGCTGAGCGGATGACGTCGGCCGCGGCAGAGATCCGGGACGCCTCCGGCACTGCACGGCGCACGTGCCACACGCGCTCGTCGAAGAGCTCGGCCGGCCAGTCGAACGCCTCGGCCTGCACGTCCTGGGGCAGCGAGATCGTCACGGCTCCCGTCTCGGCGGGGTCGGTGAGGGCGCGCATGGCCGACAGCAGCGCCGAGGGCAGCTGCTCGGGGCGCATCACCTCGTCGAAGAAGCGCGACAGTGGACGGAAGGCGTCGTTGACGGTGACGTCACCGGCATACGGCGTCTCGAGCTCCTGGAGGACCGGCGCCGAGACCCGAGTCGCGAAGGTGCCCGACGGCAGCAGCAGCACCGGGATCCGGTTGATCGTCGCGAGCGCGGCGCCGGTGAGCATGTTGGTGGAGCCGGGGCCGACGGAGGCGGTGCAGACCCACGTCTGGAGCCGGTCCTTCTGCTTCGCGTAGCCCACGGCGGTGTGCACCATGGCCTGCTCGTTGCGGGCCAGGACGTAGGGCAGGTCGGCGGCGGCACCGTTGGCGGACGCGCGCAGCTCCTCCTGCAGGAGGGCCTGGCCGATCCCGGCGACGTTGCCGTGGCCGAAGATGCCGAGGCAGCCGGCGAAGAGGCGCTGTCGTTTCCCGTCACGCTCGGACCACTGCTGGCCCAGGAAGCGGATCGTCGCCTGGGCCACCGTCAGCCGGATCGTGTGGCTCATCAGCTGCTCCAGGTCTCGCGCACCCAGGCGTGCGCGGGGTCGTCCGTGATGAGCCAGGCCCGCTCACTGCCGGGGCCGGCCATGACGTTGAGGTAGTAGAGGTCTGCGTCGGGCGCCGCCATGGCCGGTCCGTGCCAGCCGTGAGGAACGAGGACGACGTCGCCGGTGCGGACCTCGGCGAGGACGTCGATCGGGCGCTCGCCTGAGCCGTAGACCCGTTGGTAGCCCACCGGCTCCGTCCCGCGCGGGTCGGTCGAGCGCGTCTCGAAGTAGTAGATCTCCTCCAGCTCGGACTCGACGCCGGGACGGTCCTCGTCGTGCTTGTGCGGAGGCCAGGAGCTCCAGTTGCCCGCGGGAGTGATGACCTCGCAGACGAGGATCGCATCGGCGTCGAGGACCGGCGGGAGCCCAAAGGCGCGGACCTCACGACTCGCGTTGCCCGCACCGCGCGCCTCGGGTGCGGCCTCGTCGGCGGCGATGCGTCGCGGCTCCCGGTCGGTCGTCGCGCGCGCCCCGCACAGGGCGACGCGGGCCGGCCCGGTCCCGTTGTTCCGCACCGTGACCCTGCGCTGGCGCGGGAGGTATGCCGTGTCGCTGGGTCCGTCGAACACGCTCGCCCGCCCGTCGAGCACGATCGCGTCGTCGCCCTCGATCTCGATCGTCACCGACCCGGCGAGAGGCACCACTACGATCTCCTCGTCGGCCGTCTCGTGCTCGACGTGTCCACCCTCGCCGAGCCACGCGACCCGCAGCGTCGTGTGCTTCCATCCCTCGACGGGGTTGTTCGCGGTCGGGGTCACGGCAACCCGGAACTCCCCGTCATCGAGCGAACCCAGGTGGCGCACCCACCTCGCGTTGTCGGCTCCGGTGCCACCGCTCGTCATGACGCACCCCCGTGGACGAGTCCGGACGCGATGTCCACGGCCGCACCGACGTCACCGTCGGGCGGATAGAGCAAGGCGCGCCCCACGACCAGACCCGAGACCGACGGGAGCGAGAGTGCGTCGGACCACGCGGCATACGTGTCGTGCGGGTCGCCCTGCGGGTCACCACCGAGGAGCAGCGTCGGCAGGGTCGTCGCGTCCATGACGCGGGCGAGGTCCTCGACGACCGGCAGCTTGAGCCAGGTGTGGGCGCTGCTGGCCCCGAGACCGGACGCGATCGCCACGGACGCGATGGTCGAGTCGGGGTCGAGGAGGTTGCGGACCCGTCCGTCCTCCACCACGGAGAGGAAGGGTTCGACCATGGCCATCAGCCCGTGAGCCGCGAGGTCGGTGACCGCATGGGCACTGGACTCCAGGGTCGAGGCCGTGCCCGGGTCGGCCAGGCAGATCCGCGTGAGCATCTTGCCGCCGTCGAGCCCGCGGGCCGCGATCTCGTCGGCCGAGTAGGCCGTGAAGCGGTCGTCGAGCTCGAAGGCCGCGCCCTGCAGGCCGCCGCGGTTCATCGAGCCGACCGCCACCTTGTCGTCGAGGGCGCCGAGCAGCACGAGGTCGTCGAGGACGTCAGGTGTGGCGAGCACACCGTCGACACCGGGACGGGACAGGGCCGTGAGGAGCCGGTCGAGCAGGTCCCGGCGGTTGCCCATCGCCCGGGCGTCACCCCGGACCCCCAGGGATCCCCGAGCCGGGTGGTCCGCAGCGACGAGGAGCATGCGTCCGTCGTCACCCACGAGCGGGCGGCGTCGCCGGGCCGCCCAGGCGGTGACGATGCGGCCCGGGTCGCTCACCCGGGTGCGGGTCACGTCGTCGAGCTCCATCAGCCCACCCCTGCCAGGGCGGCCTCGACCTCGGCGGTCGTCGGCATCGCGGTGGAGCACTCGAGCCGTCCGGCGACGATGGCTCCCGCGACGTTGGCGAAGGCGATGGTGCGGCGCAGGTCCCACCCCGAGAGCAGCCCGTGAACCAGTGCCCCACCGAAGGCGTCACCCGCACCAAGCCCGTTGACGACCTCGACCGGGAACGGCGCGACCTCGACGCGTTCGTCGCGCGTTGCGGCGAGCACTCCGCGCGGGCCCTGCTTGACCACGGCGAGCTCGAGCCCGCGCTCGAGCAGGGCGTCGGCCGCGCGCTGCGGATCCGTCTCGCCGACGGCGACCTCGCACTCCTCGCGGTTGCCGACGGCGACCGTCACGTGCTCGAGGGCACGCCCGACCTGCTCGCGGGCCTCGTCGGCACTGTCCCAGAACATCGGCCGGTAGTCGAGGTCGAGCACCGTGTGCTGCCGACGGCCCCGCGCCTCCCACAGCGCGAAGTGCGTTGCGCGAGAGGGCTCCTGCGACAGCCCCGTGACCGTCGACCAGTGGACCCGGGCACCGCGCACGTCCTCGACGATGGCGTCCGTCGGCTCGACCATGAGGTCGGGCGCCGTCGGGAAGCGATAGAAGGTCAGCGGGAAGTCGTCCGGCGGGTGCACCTCGCACAGGGTCACCGGCGTCGGCGGCACCCGCCCGGGCTCGCCCTCGAGAGCGCTGATGTGCACGGGGTCGATGCCGAGCCGCTCGGCCTCGCGCCGGACGTAGCGACCGAAGGCGTCCGGTCCCACCTTGGTCACGAGGCTGACCCGGCGACCGTGCCGGGCGGCCGCGACCGCGACGTTGGTGGCGCTGCCGCCGAGGAACTTCTGGAACGTGTCGACGTCCTCGAGTCCCACCCCGTGCTGGAGCGGGTAGATGTCGACGCCCGTGCGCCCGATGGCGACGAGGTCGTATGCCGTGCGCTCACCCATTGCTGTTCCCCACGACCTTCTCGGCAATCGTGCGCAGGTGGTCGAGGGAGGCCCGGACGTCCAGCATGGGGTCGACCCCGGTCCGTGACGGTGCGTCGGTGAGCACGGTGTCCTGCTCGAGGACGTACCACCCGGCATACCCGGCGTCCTCCAGCGAGCCGACGATGGTCGCGATGTCGACGTCTCCGGCACCGAGCGGGACGTACATCCCCGCAGCGACCGCCTCGGTGTAGGTCTGCCGTCCCTCCTGGACGGCCCGGGCCAGGTCGAGGCGCACGTCCTTGAGGTGCACGTGAGCGATCCGCTCGGGATGGCGGCGGGCGAGCTCCACCGGGTCGCCGCCGCCGATGAGCAGGTGGCCGGTGTCGAGGCAGAGCCCGATGCGTGAACCGACCAGCACGCGCTCGGCCTCCACACCGGACTCCACGATGGTGCCGACGTGCGGGTGGAGGGTGGCGACGAGCCCGTGGGCTTCGGCCGCGGCAGTGATGAGGTCGAGGTTGACGAGGAGCGTGTCCCACTGGGCCTCGCTGAGCTCCGGGCGGCCGTCGTAGCCCTCGACCCCAGTGGCTGCCGCGATGATGACGGTGGAGGCCTGCGCGGCGACCAGTCCCTCCATCGCGGACTCGACCTCGGGGACAGGGTCGTGCTCGGGGTGGTGCAGGACCACGGGGACGAACTGCCCGACGGCCCTCAGACCGGCGTCCGACAGCGTCGAGGCCTTGTTCGCCGGAGCGTCGGGGAGGAACCCCTCAGGCCCGAACTCGGTGGCCGCCATGCCGACGTCGCGCATCTGGGCCAGCACGGTCTCGGAGTCGAGCTGGAAGCCCCAGCCGGGGACCTCGCACACGCCCCAAGAGATCGGGGCGCCGGCGATGCGCTCGGTCAGCGGCGGACGGGTGGGCTGATCGGTGGCGGTCATCGCAGAGCCTTCGTGAGGGCGGGGGCGTCGGGGATCTCGAACATGGACACGAGGCGTCGCTGGGCGCGCGAGAGCTCGCAGGCCTCGGCGACGCGAAAGGCCTGGAGTGCGTCGTGCACGGTGCACGGACTGGGGGTGCGGCCGGCAGCGACGTCGCAGAAGGCGGTGAGCTCGGCGCGGTAGGCCGCGAGGAACCGCTGCATGAAGCTGGCGTGCGGCGGTCCGGCGGGGAAGGTGACGCCGTCCTCGGCCGAGCGCAGCGCGAGCGAGTCGTCGAGCCCGACGGCGAGGGACGCGGCAGAGCCCATGACCTCCATCCGCACGTCGTGACCTCCGCCGCTGTAACGGGTCGATGTCGCGGTGACCAGCGTCCCGTCGTCGAGCGTGAGGAGTGCTGCTGCGGTGTCGACGTCGCCGGCGGCCGCGAAGAAGTCGGCGCCCTTGTTCTCGCCGGTGGCATAGACGGTCTCGACCTCTCGCCCCGTCACGAAGCGGACGATGTCGAAGTCGTGGACCGAGCAGTCGCGGAAGATCCCGCCGCTGGTCGGCACGTAGGCCGCGTGCGGAGGCTCCTGGTCGTGGGTCAGGGCGCGGATGGCGTGGACGGTGCCGAGCTCGCCGGCCTCGACGGCGCCCCTGGCCCGGCGGTAGCCCGCGTCGAAGCGCCGCTGGAAGCCGATGTGCACTGGGGTCCCGCTGCCCTCGGCGAGCTCTGCCAGCGCGATCGTCTCGTCCAGCGTCGCGGCGACAGGCTTCTCACAGAACGCCGGTATGCCGGCCGCGAGCGCCTGTCGCAACAAGGGCGCGTGCCCCGGTGTCGCCGTCGCGATGACGAGACCGTCGATGCCGGAGCGCAGCAGCGCCTCGATGTCGGGCGCCGCGCTCAGGCCCTGGTCGGCCGCGACCTTCTCGGCGAGCCCCGGGACGAGGTCGGCGACGACGACCTCGTCGACGGCGTCGAGCCCGGCGAGGGTGCTCGCGTGGAACGCACCGATGCGGCCGACTCCGGCCAGTCCGATCCTCATGGTGGAACTCTTCCGCGCCGCGACGGGTCGTGTCAACCTTTGTCAGGACATATGGTCATTTGCGCCCCGCTTCGCTACTGTGCCCGACATGACGGCACAGCTCGTGAGCGTGAGCATCGACCGGGGGTCCCCGGTACCGCTCTACCACCAGCTGTCCGAGCAGCTGTGCGCCGCGATCGACGACGGCCGGCTCCAGCCGGGGGACCCGTTCGAGAACGAAGTGGCCCTGGCGCAACGGCTTTCGCTCTCGCGCCCCACGGTGCGCCGGGCCATCCAGGAGATGGTCGACAAGGGCCTGCTCGTGCGACGGCGTGGGCTCGGCACGACCGTCGCGAACCGCAAGGTCCACCGCCGGGTGGCACTGAGCAGCCTCTTCGACGACCTCGAGCGTGAGGGTCGCGCCCCGCGCACGGTCCTCCTCGAGCACGGCATGGTCACCGACGCCAGCGCAGCGGCGGCCCTCGACCTGCCGGCCGACACCCCGCTGCTCGCGATCGTGCGCCTGAGACTCGCCGCGGACGCTCCGCTCGCGGTCATGCGCAACTGGCTCCCGCCGGCGTACAGCGACATCTCGCGCGAAGAGCTCGAGGCGACCGGCCTGTATGCCGCCTTGCGGACTCGCGGGGTCCACGCCGTCGTCGCCCACCAGTCGATCGCGGCCCGGATGCCGACACCGGCCGAGCGCAAGCACCTGAGGATCCGCGGGACCCAGCCGGTGCTGACGATGACCCGGATGGCGTTCGACGCTGCGGGGACTGCTGTCGAGTACGGCGACCACAGCTACCGCGCCGAGGACTACACGATCGACCTCATGCTGCAGGAGCGATGACCCCGGTTTCCACAGGCACCACGCAGGTCGAGGCTTGTCCACGGTCGGCGTTTCTTCACCTGGCGGGATGCGCCCGAGTGGCGTGACATGGATGCATGGACTTCTACGCACCAGGTCGACTGGCCCTGAGTGGAGAGGCGGTTGGCGCCGCCATGCGCCTGGCCCGTAGACGCTTGGGACTGAGCCAGCGCAGTCTCGCTGACGCGCTCGCTTGGGACCGGGCCAAGGTCGGGCGCTGGGAGGCAGGGCAGGTGCCCGAGGGATTCGAGGAGGTCTTGGCTGCCCTGCGGCTGCTGGGCTTCGCGCCTGTTCTCACGGATCCGGCGGCGGCGGAGTGGGCGGACTGGGATGACCCCGCGGAACACCTGCTCGATCGTGCCGACCGCCGCTTCCCCGCCCACCTGGACCTGTGTGAGGAGGACACGTCCTCCACGTGGAACTGGACCCGTCATCGGGGCGAGCCGTCTCCCAAGGCGTCCTCGACCTCGTTTCGTCGGCGCACTCCGGGTGAGCGGATGGAAGAGGATGACCGAGCCCGGGACTGGGAGGCCGAGCGGCTCCGGCGTGGGCGCCTCGACAAAGATGTCCAGGACGACGCCGCGCAGCCGCCTGCGCACGACGCGTCCTGATGTCCCCGCGCATCGTGTCCGCCCACCCTCACACCTGTCCAAGGTGCGCTGTGCACTGCTGCCCCCCAGCGCAGCAATGCACACTCTCCCCCGCCTGGACTGTGCACTGCTGCCCCGCAGCGCAGCAATGCACACTCTCCCCCGCCTGGACTGTGCACTGCTGCTCCCCAGCGCAGCAGTGCACAGGGCCGGTCGAGGAGATGTGAGCGGGGAGACACGACCGGCCTCGGCAAGGAGGACACTTCCCACATGGACTCACCGATGGACGCCACCACCCTGCGGGCACTTCAGGCACCGCTCAAGCAGCTCTACCGGGACGACCCGAGCGAGGCGCTCGTGCAGCTCTCGGCGCGAGCCGACTGGCGCGACCCGGGGCTCACCACCAGCGTCGACGTCTGGTCCGGACGCACGCGCGCTGGTCTCCACCCGTCAACCGGTGGCCACGACGACGACGCCTGCTCGGGCGACATGCTCCTCGAGGCGCTGCTTGCCTGCACCGGCGTGACCATGCGCAGCGTCGCCACCGCGATGGGGCTCACGGTCCGCCGGGCCGACCTGCACGCCGTGGCGGAGTTCGACGCCAGGGGCACCCTCGGCGTGGACCGGGACGCTCCGGTCGGCATGACGGGGATCGCCGTCACTGCCGTCCTGGACACCGACGCCAGCGACGAGGACCTGAGCCGGCTGGCCCGTTCGACCGAGCGCTACTGCGTCGTGGGTCAGAGCCTGGCCGCTCCCCCGACGATCACGGTCCGCCGCAGCAGGTCCTGACGCTGGGTCGTGACACGGGTCCCGGCACAGGGTCCCGATGCCCGTCCGGGACACCCAGCAAGCCCTCGTACCCTTGAGGACGTGAGCGAGACCCCCGCAACCGTCACGGCCACTCCGGCTGTCCCCTCGAGTGCCCCCGAGGTCGACCTGTCCGAGCAGCAGCGCATCCGCCGCGACAAGCGCGAGCGTCTGCTGGCAGCCGGCATCCCGGCATACCCCGTCTCGGTCGACCGCACCCACAGCCTCGCCGAGGTGCGCTCGGACTGGGGCCACCTCGAGACCGGGCACGAGACCGACGACGTCGTCTCCGTCGCCGGTCGCGTCGTCTTCATCCGCAACACGGGCAAGCTCGCCTTCGCCACCCTCCAGGAGGGTGAGGGCGTGCGCCTGCAGGTCATGCTCAGCCTCGCGGAGGTGGGCGAGGACGCGCTCGCCGCCTGGAAGTCCGACGTGGACCTCGGCGACCACGTCTCGGTCACCGGTCGCGTCATCAGCAGCCGTCGCGGCGAGCTCTCGGTCATGGCGACCCGGTGGAGCATGGCGTCCAAGGCGCTGCGCCCCCTGCCGGTCCTGCACAAGGAGCTCTCCGAGGAGAGCCGGGTCCGGCAGCGCTACGCCGACCTCATCGTGCGCCAGGAGGCGCGCGACATGGTCCGCACCAAGGCCCGCATCCTCAGCGCGATGCGCCACGAGCTCGAGCGCCAGGGCTACCTCGAGGTCGAGACGCCGATCCTCCAGCTCATCCACGGCGGCGCCGCGGCCCGTCCCTTCCGCACCCACCTCAACGCCTTCGAGCAGGAGATGACGCTGCGCATCGCCCTCGAGCTCAACCTCAAGAAGGCGGTCGTGGGCGGTGTCGACCGCGTCTACGAGATGGGCCGCATCTTCCGCAACGAGGGCGTCGACGCCACCCACTCCCCCGAGTTCACGATGCTCGAGGCCTACCAGGCGTGGGGCGACCAGAGCACGATCGCCCAGCTCATGAAGGACCTCTACATCGCCGCCGCGGACGCCACCGGTTCACGCCGGGTCGAGACCGACAAGGGAACGATCGAGCTCGACAGCGAGTGGCGCTGGCTGCCCGTGCACGAGGCGGTGAGCGACGCAGTCGGCCAGACGGTGACCATCGACACCGACCTCGAGACGCTGCGTGGCCTCGCCGCCACCCATGAGGTGCCCATCGACGAGTTCTGGGACCGCGACAAGGTCTTCCTCGAGCTCCTCGGCGAGCTCGTCGAGCCCACCCTGCTCCAGCCGACCTTCCTGTGCGACTACCCCGCGAGCGCTCAGCCGCTGGCCCGTCCGCACCGCAGCGAGCCCGGACTCATCGAGGCCTGGGACCTCATCATCGGCGGCGTCGAGCGCGGCACCGGGTTCTCCGAGCTCATCGACCCCGAGATCCAGCGCCGCGTGCTCACCGAGCAGTCGACCAAGGCAGCCGGGGGCGACCCGGAGGCGATGCAGCTCGACGAGGACTTCCTGCGTGCCCTCGAGTACGGCGCGCCACCGATGGGCGGCTTGGGTCTGGGCGTCGACCGGCTCGTCATGCTCTTCACCGGCGCCAACATTCGAGAGACGATTCTCTTCCCCCACCTCAAGCCGGAGGCATGATCATGTGGGACACCATTTGGCCCTATCTCGCAGCCATCCTGCCCACGATCATCGTGGCCCTTTTGTTCTATTTCCTCATGAAGGGGATGCTCGAAGGCGACCGGCGTGAGCGGCTCGCCCAGAGCCAGTGGGAAAAGAATAACGATAAAGGTCCCGAGGACAATTCCTGACTGTTAATCTCAATCCCGTTCATATTCACCGTGAAGGGATATCCAGATGGCACAGCGTGTGCAGGTGTTGCTCGTCGACGACCTCGACAACAGCGACGCTGACGAAACCGTGACGTTCGCGCTGGACGGCGTCACCTATGAGATCGACCTCAACGAGGCCAATGCCTCGAAGCTGCGCGATGCATTCGCGCCGTGGGTCGGTCACGCCCGTCGCTCCGGCGGCCGCAAGAGCGCGGGCCGGACCACCGGTGCGCGCCGCAAGGACGTCTCCGACGTTCGTGAGTGGGCTCGCAAGAACGGTCACGACGTCAGTGAGCGGGGCCGCATTCCGGCTTCGGTCCAGGAGGCCTACGACAAGGCCAACAGCTGATCTCGACAGCCCACGGTGAGGCGGCGGCACCCGATGCGGGTGCTGTCGCCTCACTTCTGTCTCGTCACCACGGATATCTTCAATTCGTCGGCCGACCCCTTGCCCTGTCACTGACCAGCGCATTTGCTTTTTCGAAGCAATGGTGCAACACCCTGACCACCCGCAACTCCGCCCTGTATGCCGTCCCCTCACCTCCGCAGGTCGCCGCAGCCTTTGTTCTCCAGCACCTGCTGAGCATTCCCGCCCAGATCTCCGCATTTGCGGCCGTGACCGGTCCGTGGCGGGTCGAGCTGGGAACTCTCGAGGAGTCATTGATCTCCGTCGACCTCGCCCCCGGCGGATATCCCGAGCGCCTCGGTTTTGAGGTCGTCTCCCCGGCCGACGCGGACCTGGAGACCCGCATCAATGAGGCGCGGACGGCATACGAACGGCTTGGACAGGAGACCGCGCAGCGGTTCGACGTCGGCGTGAAGATGTCCTCGCTCCAGCGGTTCGGGATGGTGGACGACCTCTGGGACATGGCCCTGAGGGATGCGCGGGCAGCCATCGGGCAGGGCTACGGCCCCACGGTCGAGCGTCGGTCCTGCTGCTTCATCTATGCACTGCCGGGGTGCCACGAGTGCACGGGCTGTCCGCGCCTGAGGGAGCCGAGCGAGCCGAGCTAGCCGGACGAACTGAGTAGGGCCCTCCATGGCCGTGGGTCACCGGGCGCGAGAGCGTGGCCTCATGACAGGTGTCGCACGGAGCAGGAGGTGTGGGTGAGGTGAGGACTCCTGAGGTCATCGGGGTCGTGGTCCTTGTGGCCACGGTCGCGGTGCTCGGCTACGCGGTCTGGGTCGTGCTGCTCTGGCGGTCGTGACCCTGGGACACGACCTCGAACCAACCTGCCTCATCGGATAGCTGGCCCTTGGTCCCGACTGCCGTGTGCGTGCTTCCAGGCACTTGTACCCGGGGTGAGGCAACCCGGAACACCAGTCAATCCGTCATGGTGAGTGAAGACGGCGTCGAATCCGGAGGGGACAAGTATGCGCATCAGCTCCCGCGACGAGGCGTTCACGCAGTTCGTCACGCAGGCCCGGCCCGGCCTGATGCGCTCCGCCCGGCTTCTCACCACGGGCGATGAAGCCCGAGCCGAAGACCTCGTCCAAGAGGTTCTCGTCCGCCTCTACACACGCTGGCCCACAGTGAGTCGCACAGACGAGCCCTTGCGATATGCGCATCGCTCTCTGATCAACGCCTTCATCGATGACAGTCGCCGCGCACACCGAAAGCGCGAGTGGGCTTCCCCCGAGCCTGCCCTCTCCGAGGCTGTCCCTCAGGCCGACGACGGTGCTGACCCCGTGGTGCGCCAACAGGTCCTGCAGGCCCTGGCTGACCTACCACCAGGTCAACGGGCAGTCGTCGTGCTTCGTCACTGGCTCGACTGGTCGGTGGATCAGACCGCCGATGCCCTCAACATCTCCAGCGGTTCGGTGAAGTCACAGAACCACAAGGCCCTCGTCTCCCTGCGTAGGGCACTCCCGGGGCTCTCGCCCCTCGCGACCCGCGAAAGGACCCTGTCATGAATGACCTCCGTGATCTGCTCGACATCGCCAGCCGGCCGGCCTCCGGTGCGGCCGCGGATTCAACCCACCAG
Source organism: Knoellia sp. Soil729 (assembly GCF_001427985.1). GTDB lineage: Bacteria > Actinomycetota > Actinomycetes > Actinomycetales > Dermatophilaceae > Knoellia. Next base: position 1,300,709 of record NZ_LMSA01000002.1, on the reverse strand, counting down.
CTGGCCACCGAGCTCCGGCTCGGTCGCCGCGCTCTGGTCCGCCGCCGCATTGCTGCCGCAGGGGGCGGCATTGCGGTGGCGGGCCTGGCCGTGGGTGGACTCGTCGGTGGCGCTGCGCTGCTCTCCGGGCCGGCGGGCTCGGTGTCACCCGCGGGCGGGCCGTCCTCGGGTGCCTGGTCCACAAGCAGCGCCGCTGCGATGCCGACCCCGACCGGCACCGTCCCCGATCGGCCGGTCGTTCCCCTGACCAACACCGCTGTAGAGGCTGGTCCCTTCCACTTCGCACGGACTCCGGCTGGCTGGGTCGCCGGACCCAGCAACGACTACGCAGGTCACCTGGTCCCCGCCACAGGAGGGGTGACTGACCCGAGCTCCTTCACGGGAAAGATCACTGCCACAGTGGATTCCCGGCCCGGCCAACACAGCACTCTCCTCAACGAGCCGGACGGCATCTGGCTGGCTGAGCGCCCCATCACCGTCGCTGGTCAGCAGCGCACTCTCAGTGTCCAGATCCCGACTTCAGCCGGACTGTCGAGCGAGCAGGTCGACCGCCTCGTGGACGGCGTCACCGCGGGCCCCGAGGTCCACAACCTCCTCGACTGAGTCCTGTGTCAGAGCAGGTCCTCGATGAGGTCACCATGCGTCTCGACCAGGTCGATGCCGTGTCCCGGGCCCTCGAGGCGGGCGAGGACGTGCGCCTGACCTCGCGCGAGTCCTATGTCTACAAGCGCCAGGGCGAGGCATGCCACGTGTGCGGGTCGAGGGTTCGGACCCAGGTCGTGGCAGGGCGCAACCTCTTCTGGTGCGGCAACTGCCAACGCCGCGGCTGAGCCCCGGCCCACCTCCCCGACTGATTGCCCGTTGGGCCAGTTGCGAGGGCAACGAGTTACTGGCCCAACGGGCAATCAGTCGCACGAGGAGCGGTTCCACCGGCACCCAACGCGCTCGGCACCAGCGGTAATTCGGTGGCGGACGGCATACCGGCATCGGCACACTGGACCACGGACGAGCGGGAGGAAGCAGTCGGAGCGGCGTGCCGCGAACCGGTCCTGCGCATCGCCTCTCGCCGATGGATCCACTGGCATGCCCTGTCACGGCTTCGGGTTCAACTCCCGTCTTTTCGGCAGGTGGTGCCGGTCGGGGACACGGACCGCAGCGCTCTGCGGCCCGGGCGGTCAGCACGACGCCCGGCGCCCCGCGCGTCGGTCCGCCCGACCGGCGCCATCACCAGCCGTCGCGTCCACCGCTCCACCCCATCCCACCGGCGCACCCCGAAGGAGGCTGCCCATGCTGTTCATCCATGTCACCGTCCCGGCCCACACCGCCGCGGTCGAGTTCGTCGACGGCACCCCTGTTCGGGTGCTCGAGCCCGGGCGCCACCGTCGCGTCCGCCGGTCGGCCCACGTCCAGGTGGACCTGCGCGAGCAGCTGCTCGCGGTCTCACCACAGGAGATCCTCACCGTCGACGGCGTGCAGGTGCGCGTCTCGGCGGCGGTGCGGTGGGCCGTAGCGGACCCGGTCGCGTGGCTCGAGCGCGCGACCGACCCGCTCGGGCTCGTCTACCTCGCGACCCAGGTCGCCCTGCGTGACGCCGTAGCCGGGCTGACGCTCGAGACGGTGTCGCAGCGTGGCGCCGGCCTCGACGCTGCAACCCTCACGGCGGCCGTCGACGCCGCCGCTCGTCCGGTGGGGCTCACGGTCCTCGAGGTCGTCCTCAAGGACGTGATCCTGCCTGCCGAGGTCCGGTCGGCCACGCTCGAGCTCGCGACCGCGCGTCAGCGTGGGGCGGCCCAGCTGGAGATGGCCCGGGCCGAGACGGCCGCGCTGCGCTCGCTGGCCAACGGCGCGAAGCTGCTCGAGGACCACCCGGCGCTCGCCCGTCAGCGACTCGTCCAGTCGCTGCCGTACGGGTCGCAGCTCGTCGTCAAGGTCGGCGACGAGTCCCGGGTGGGCGGCGACCCGAGCCACGGGTGACATCGGGCGTCCGTGGATGTGGTGCCTGGATGGACCACATCTGCGGACGTTCGGAGCCAGCTCCCGGCGCGGTCACAGGTTCGCGGGTCATCCTGCAGGGGAGTGGAAGGACGACGCCATGAGCCACACCCCGGACCAGCCGGAAGCACCCCAGACACCCGCCCCGCCTACCGAGCCACACCCGCCGACCCAGCAGTGGGCGGCCACAGCCCCGCCCGCGCCGAAGCGCTCGCTGTGGGGTGACGCCCTGTCGAGCACCGGGGGCACCGTGGCCGTCATCGTTGCCGGTGCGCTCCTCAGCCTCGTGGGACTGCTCATGGTGGCCCTCGTCGGGTTCGGCCTGGCCCGCACCCTCGGCGGCGACCACGCGCACGCTGCCCGGGCCGGGGGCTCCGGTCAGGGACAGATGCCGGAGCACATGGGCCCCGGTCAAGGGGGTCCGCGGCAGATGCCTCCCGGTCAACAGCGCCAGGGCCCGAGCGACCTGCCCGGCCTCGGTGGAGCCCTCCACGGTGAGGCGGTCCTGCCCGGTGACGGGTCAGCGAGCAGGGCAGTGCTCTTCCAGCGCGGCGAGGTCACCGAGGTCACCACGGACAAGCTCACCGTGAAGAGCACGGACGGCTTCTCGGCGACCTACACGATCGGCGCCGACAGCCGCCAGCGGCTCAAGGACAAGGTCTCGACCCTGGCCACGGGGGACCAGGTCATGGTCCTCGCCACCAAGGACGGCCACGAGACGACCCGCATCCTCAAGACAGGGCGCGCAGCCAGGACCAACTGAGGTGCGGCCGGCCGCAGGTTTCTCTCACCTCGCTTGACCGCCGCAGTCAAGCGACGTGAGAGAAACCCACTTGAGGCGGGAAAGGTGAGGTCAGGTGAGTGAACGGCGCCCGGCACGTCCGCCGAGAGCGAACATGAGTCGGCTCGGCTCAGGCCATGGAACACCACGACCGTATGCCGCGTTGGACGCCTTGACACGCCTCACCCTGCTGCTGTGGCGCGGTTGCCTGTGAAAGGGCGACCCCGGCATACAGGCAGCAGGGATAGCATCGAGGTGACGCAGATAGTCAGGAGCCAGCACCATGTTCGAACGGTTCACCGACCGGGCCCGCCGAGTGGTCGTCCTCGCCCAAGAAGAGGCACGACTGCTCAACCACAACTACATCGGCACCGAGCACATCCTGCTCGGGCTCATCCACGAGGGTGAGGGAGTCGCGAGCAAGGCCCTCGAGAGCCTGGGGATCTCTCTCGACGCCGTCCGCGAGCAGGTCCAGGAGATCATCGGGCAGGGCCAGCAGGCTCCGACCGGTCACATCCCGTTCACGCCGCGCGCCAAGAAGGTTCTCGAGCTGTCGCTGCGCGAGGCGCTGCAGCTCGGCCACAACTACATCGGCACCGAGCACATCCTGCTCGGCCTCATCCGCGAGGGCGAGGGCGTCGCCGCCCAGGTCCTCGTCAAGCTCGGCGCCGACCTCGGTCGGGTCCGCCAGCAGGTCATCCAGCTCATCTCGGGCTACCAGGGTGGCAAGGAGGGCGCCACGGCCGGAGTCGGTCAGGGTGGCCCCGCCGAGGGCACCCCCGCCGGCTCGCTCGTCCTCGACCAGTTCGGTCGCAACCTCACCGTGGCTGCCCGCGAGGGCAAGCTCGACCCGGTCATCGGGCGTGAGAAGGAGATCGAGCGGGTCATGCAGGTGCTGTCCCGACGCACCAAGAACAACCCTGTCCTCATCGGTGAGCCCGGCGTAGGCAAGACCGCCGTCGTCGAGGGCCTCGCCCAGGACATCGTGCGCGGCGACGTGCCCGAGACGCTCAAGGACAAGCAGCTCTACACGCTCGACCTCGGCGCGCTCGTGGCCGGCAGCCGCTACCGCGGTGACTTCGAGGAGCGCCTCAAGAAGGTCCTCAAGGAGATCCGCACCCGCGGCGACATCGTGCTGTTCATCGACGAGATCCACACCCTCGTCGGTGCCGGTGCGGCCGAGGGCGCCATCGACGCGGCGAGCATCCTCAAGCCGATGCTGGCCCGTGGCGAGCTCCAGGTCGTCGGCGCGACGACCCTCGACGAGTACCGCAAGCACATCGAGAAGGACGCCGCCCTCGAGCGCCGCTTCCAGCCGATCCAGGTGGCCGAGCCCAACCTCGCCCACACGATCGAGATCCTCAAGGGTCTGCGCGACCGCTACGAGGCGCACCACCGCGTCTCGATCACGGACGCCGCGCTCGTGGCCGCCGCCAACATGGCCGACCGCTACATCAACGACCGCTTCCTCCCCGACAAGGCCATCGACCTCATCGACGAGGCCGGCGCCCGGTTGCGCATCCGCCGCATGACCGCACCGCCGGACCTGCGCGAGTTCGACGAGAAGATCTCGGCCGTCGTGCGCGAGAAGGAGTCGGCGATCGACGGGCAGGACTTCGAGAAGGCCGCGCGACTGCGGGACGACGAGAAGAACCTGCGCAACGAGAAGACCCAGCGTGAGACCGAGTGGAAGAGCGGCGACCTCGACGTCGTCGCCGAGGTCGACGAGGAGCTGATCGCCGAGGTGCTCGCCGCGGCCACCGGCATCCCCGTCTTCAAGCTCACCGAGGAGGAGTCGAGCCGGCTGCTCAACATGGAGGACGAGCTGCACAAGCGGGTCGTCGGCATGGACGACGCCATCAAGGCTCTCTCGCAGGCCATCCGTCGCACCCGCGCCGGGCTCAAGGACCCCCGCCGCCCGGGTGGGTCGTTCATCTTCGCCGGGCCCACGGGTGTCGGCAAGACCGAGCTCGCCAAGACCCTTGCCGAGTTCCTCTTCGGCGACGAGGACAGCCTCATCCAGCTCGACATGTCGGAGTTCAGCGAGAAGCACACCGTCTCGCGGCTCTTCGGCTCGCCTCCCGGCTACGTCGGCTACGAGGAGGGCGGCCAGCTCACCGAGAAGGTCCGCCGCAAGCCGTTCTCCGTCGTGCTCTTCGACGAGGTCGAGAAGGCCCACCCGGAGATCTTCAACTCCCTGTTGCAGGTGCTCGAGGACGGCCGCCTCACCGACTCCCAGGGTCGCGTCGTCGACTTCAAGAACACGGTCATCATCATGACGACCAACCTTGGCACGCGTGACATCTCCAAGGGTGCCCTCGGGTTCTCCGCCGGTCCTGACACGCAGAGCAGCTACGACCGGATGAAGGCCAAGGTGACGGACGAGCTCAAGCAGCACTTCCGTCCCGAGTTCCTCAACCGCGTCGACGACACGATCGTCTTCCCGCAGCTCTCGCAGGACGAGATCATCCAGATCGTCGACCTCGAGATCGCCAAGCTCGACAAGCGCCTCAAGGACAAGGACATGGGCATGGAGCTCACGACCGCGGCCAAGACGCTGCTCGCCAAGCGTGGCTACGACCCCGTGCTCGGTGCGCGACCGCTGCGTCGCACCATCCAGCGCGAGATCGAGGACGTGCTGTCCGAGAAGATCCTGTTCGGTGAGCTCAAGGCCGGCGAGATCGTCGCGGTCGACGCCACCGGTGAGGGCAAGGACGCCATCTTCACCTTCGAGGGCGCCCAGCACAGCGGCGCCATCGAGGTCCCGGTGGTCACCGCCGGCGGGCCGCCCGCCGTGGCCTCGGGCGAGTAGCCCGAGGAACCCGGCCCGACGACACAGGCGGGGTATGCCGGAACGCGAGTTCCCGGCATACCCCGCCTTCGTCGTGTCGGCGCCCAGTCGGCCGTCCGTGCATCGTGCACGGGCGGCCGGTTCGCTCGTATGCCGGAATACTGGCTGGCATGCCCACCGCACCTGGCCCTGTTGACCCGTCCGACGGCATACGGATCCGCCCGGCCCGCACGGCCGACGTGCGAGCGATGCGGGCCCTGGTCGGGCCGCTGGCCGAGCAGCGGGTGCTCCTGCAGAAGGAGGCCGTGGCCTACTACGAGTCGGTCGCGGACTTCGTGGTCGCCGAGCGTGACGGCGTGGTCGTCGGCTGCGGTGCCGTGCACGTGCTCTGGGAGGACCTGGCCGAGATCCGCACGCTGGCCGTGTCGAACGACGTGCTCGGGCAGGGGGTCGGGACGCAGATCCTCGACCGTCTCGTCGCGCGGGCCCGCGAGCTCGGGGTGGAGCGGCTGTTCTGCCTGACGTTCGAGACGGCGTTCTTCGCGCGGCACGGGTTCACGCCGATCGAGGGGCAGGCCGTCGCGCCGGCGGTCTATGCCGAGCTGCTGCGCTCCTATGACGAGGGTGTGGCGGAGTTCCTCGACCTGGAGCGCGTCAAGCCCAACACCCTGGGCAACACGAGGATGCTCCGCGTCCTCTGAGGAGTTCGCTGCGCCATACCTTTTCCGGCTGGTCACGGATCCGGAGCGTTCAGCCGGCAACCGTTCCCCTCAGAACGCTGCAGTTCCTGGCCGAAGCGAGGTCCGGCGGACCTGGAGCGAGAGCGCGAGGACGGCCACGAGCAGGACGCTGATGACGCCGAACCCCAGCTGCGGCACCAGGGGCAGGGCGATGCCGAGCCCGCCGCCGAGGACCCACGCGATCTGCAGCACCGTCTCGGACCACGCGAAGACCTGGGTGCGCACGTTCTCGGCGACATCGCGCTGGATGATGGCGTCGCTGCTCAGCTTGATGACCTGGGCGCACAGGCCCGCAGAGAGGCCGAGGACCAGCAGCGTCACGAGCGAGTAGGCCAACGCGGTGGCGAGGGAGGCGGCGACGATGACGAGGAGCGCGGCCGCGACGAGCCGGTCCGGGCGCAACCGTCGGGCCGCGTTGCCGACCAGTGTGCCGAGCGCGTTGCCGGCGCCGGCGGCGCCCACGACGAGAGCCAGGACCAGCGTCCCGCTGTAGCCCGGGATCGGGTGCTCGCGCATGAGGAAGGCCATGAACAGGGTGAGGAAGCCCGTGAGCAGGCGAGCCCCCATGGCGCTGACGAGGGTGGCCCGGACGGTCACCGGCAGCGCGAGGATGCGGGCGCGCAGCTTCGCCCCCAGGTTGCGGCGTCGTGCCCCGTCGGGACGCGCGACCCCGGCCGAGGCCCGTGCGTTCATGTCCGTCCGGGGCACGTAGTCGGAGGTGGCCGGGAGGGGCCGGGTGTCCTCGATGTCGAGCTCACCCACCGAGGAGTCCACGCGCGCGGGCAGGCGGATGGCGAGCACCGTGCCCACGACATAGATCACGAACGCCAGCCGCAGCGACCAGTCCGGGCCGATGCGTGACACTGCGCCGGCCAGTCCACCACCGACCGCCATGGCGGCGACCCCGGCCAGGGCGATGCGCGAGTTCGCGCTGACGAGGGTGAACCCCGGTGGCAGCAGGCGTGGGATCGCCGCAGACCTCGTGACCCCGTAGGCCTTGGTGGCGACGAGGCAGCCCAGCGCCGCCGGGAAGAGCCACACCGAGCTGGTCGCGACCGCCCCGGCCAGCACCCAGCAGAGGAAGGCGCGCAGGGCCAAGGTGGTGCCGATCGCCCAGCGCCGGCCGTGCCGGAACCGGTCGAGGAGCGGCCCGATGAACGGCGCGAGCAGCGCGAACGGTGCCATGGTGAGGAGCAGGAACTGCGCCACCTGCGCACGGGCCTCGTCGGTGGGGATGGCGAAGATGGTTCCGGCCAGGCTGACCGTCAGGGCCGCGTCACCGCAGACGTTGACGAAGTGCAGCTCGACGAGCCGGGCCAGCCCGCTCTCACCGGCGCCGGCGGACTGGGCATAGGCCCGAGCCTTCTGGGTGCCGGCGCGGCCGCCCCGGCCGGCCAGCCTCACACCGCCCATGGTTCCCCGTCCGATGACCCGGAACGCCTTGGTCGTCCCTGCCCGCACGCCGTAGGGGTCCGGCGGCGTCCGGCGCCCGCCTTCGCGGCTCGGTGACTCGAGGGGTTCGGTGGGCGAGGTGCGGTCGCCGTACTCGATCGGCTCGGTGGGCTCGTTGCTGGCGGTCACGACGCCGCCTCCTCGTGGCCGGGGAGGGCGAATCGGTCCGCGCCCAGCGGCTCGACCAGACCGTCCTCGATGAGCCCAGCGAGGCAGCGGTCGACCTGCGCCTCGTCCTGTCCGGGGGCGAGCTCTGTGCGGGACAATGATGTGCGCACCTCGCGCAGCGCCTGGACGATGATGCCGCGCACCTGCCGGTCGGTGCCGTGCCACTTCTGCCCCCGGCGGGCCGGGCCCTCGTATGCCGGCCGCCCAGCTCCCAGCCAGGCGCACCGCGCGCGGACGGGACAGACTTCACACCGGGGGGCCCGCGCGGTGCAGACGAGTGCCCCGAGCTCCATGACTGCGACGTTCCACACCGCCGCGTCGCGGTCGACGTCCGGCAGCAGGTCGCGCGCGAGGTCGACCTCGGCCCGCGTCAGCGACGGTGCAGCCTGCGCCAGGCCGCCCACGATCCGCGCCTCGACCCGCCGGACGTTGGTGTCGACCACGACAGACCTGTCGCCGAAGGCGAACGCCGCGACGGCGGCCGCGGTGTAGTCGCCGATGCCGGGCAGCGCCAGCAGGGCCGTCTGGTCACGGGGCACCTGCCCGTCATGGCGCTCGACGATCGCGGTAGCAGCCTCGCGCAGCCGCAGCGCCCGGCGCGGGTAGCCCAGTCGGCCCCAGGCCCGGACGACCTCCCCGGGCGACTCGGCTGCCAGGTCGGCGGGGGTCGGCCAGCGCGCCATCCACTCATGCCACGCGGGCTCGACCCTGGCCAGCGGCGTCTGCTGTGACATCACCTCGGACAGCAGCACCCCCCACGGTGAGCACGACGGGTCGCGCCACGGCAGGGGACGGGCATGCACGGCATACCAGTCGAAGACGTCCTGGTGCAGGGAGCGCACGTCGACGGCGGACGGCAGTGAGCTCACCACGGAAGCAGCCCGGGTCAGACGTAACGCTCGAGGATGCTGCTCTCCGCGAGTCGCGACAGCCCTTCACGCACGAGGCGGGCACGGCCCTCGCCGACACCCTCGACCCCCATGAGGTCGTCGACACCGGCGGCGAGGAGCTTCTGGAGGCTGCCGAAGTGCTCGACGAGCCGGTCGACGATCGCCCCCGGCAACCGAGGCACCTTGCTGAGCATGCGGTAGCCCAGCGGGCTGACCGACGAGTCGAGCGCATCGCCGACGACCGTGAAGCCGAGGGCCTTGGCGCCGGCGGCCGGGTCGAGCAGCTCGGTGGCGTCGATGCCGGTGAGGTTGGCGATGGACTCCTCGAGGGTGTAGTCGCCACGCGACTCGTGGAGGTAGTCGCGGATGACGAGGCCGAGGTCGTCGGACAGGCCGCCGGTGAGCTCCTCGAGCTGCAGGCTGAGCAGCCGACCGTCGGTGCCGAGCTGGAGGACGTAGTCGCCGATCTCGTCCTTGATCCGCCGCACCATCTCGAGGCGCTGCAGGACGTTGGCGACGTCGCGCACGGTGACGAGGTCCTCGATCTCGAGCGCGGACAGGGTGCCGGTGACCTCGTCGAGCCGCTGTTTGTAGCGCTCGAGCGTCTGCAGGGCCTGGTTGGCGCGCGACAGGATGGCGCTGGAGTCCTCGAGGACGAAGCGGCTGCCGCCGACATAGAGCGCGACGATGCGCATGGACTGGCTCACCGAGACGACGGGGAAGCCGGTCTGCTTGGCCACGCGCTCGGCGGTGCGGTGGCGGGTGCCGGACTCGCTGGTCTCGATCTTGGAGTCGGGCACGAGCTGGGTCGCGGCGCGCAGGATGCGGGTGCCGTCGCGGTCGCACACGATGGCGCCGTCCATCTTGGCGAGCTCACGCAGACGGGTCGCGGAGAACTCGATGTCGAGCGGGAAGCCGCCGGTCGAGATCTCGTCGACGACGCGGTCCATGCCGAAGACGATGAGGGCGCCGGTGCGGCCGCGAAGGATGCGCTCGAGCCCGTCACGCAGGTCGGTTCCGGGCGCGACGGCGGCGAGCGTCGTGCGCATCAGCTCGTCCTCAGCCAGCGGCGTGGCCATGTGCGTCCCCCTTCGTGTCTCATCGCTCTGGGCGCACAGCGTGACGCCCTGTGCTTCGGCGAGTCTAACGGCGCCGGTATGCCGTCCGGTCGCGGTGACCGGATCGTGTCCGGGGCATTCTTGGGGCCGGTCCGCCAGCCCGGCAGCCGGGCCGCACGAACCGGTTCGCGAACCACGCGCGCACTCGTGGGCCGGATCGAACGGGTTGGCGAGCAGCACGACGGTTCACGAACCGGTTTGTGCAGCAGCCGGGGGCGCGTCAGCGGGCGTGGGCCGGTGAGCTCGCCAAGGTCACCGCCTGCAGCACGGTGTCCACCTCGAGCACCCGCAGCCCGTCGGGCACCGGACCGCCGCCCAGGACACCGGGCGGGACGATCGCCGTGGTGAACCCCAGCCGCGACGCCTCGGCGAGGCGGCGATGGGCACCGGTCACGGGACGCAGCTCGCCCGCCAGGCCCACCTCACCGAAGGCGACCGTGCCCACGGGCAGCGGCTGGTCGGTGATGGCACTCGCCAGCGCGAGGGTCAGCGCGAGGTCAGCAGCGGGCTCGGTGATGCGCACCCCGCCGACGGTGGAGACGAACACGTCCTTGCGACCGATCGGCGCCTTGGCCCGGGTCCCCAGCACGGCGAGGATCATGCCGACGCGCGAGGAGTCGAGCCCACTTGTGGCCCGTCTCGGGTTGGGCATCTCGGTCTGGTCCACGAGTGCCTGCACCTCGGTGACCAGCGGCCGCCGGCCCTCGAGCGTCACCGTCACGCAGGTGCCGGCGACGGCGGCGGTGCGGTTGGACAGGAACAGCCCGCTGGGGTCGGCGAGGCCAGTGATGCCGATGTCGGACAGGTCGAAGCAGCCGACCTCGTCGGTCGGGCCGTAGCGGTTCTTGACCGCTCGCACCAGCCGCAGCCGGCTGTGCCGGTCTCCCTCGAACTGGATGACCACGTCGACGAGGTGCTCGAGCACCCGCGGGCCGGCGATGGAGCCGTCCTTGGTGACGTGCCCGACGAGCAGGCAGGCGATGCCGCGGGACTTGGCGGTGGCGATGATGCTCGCCGCGACCTCACGCACCTGCGAGACGTTGCCGGCGGAGCCCTCGATCTCGGCACTGCTGATGGTCTGGACCGAGTCGATGATGACGAGCTCCGGCTCGACCTGGTCGATCTGGCCGAGAACGGTGGCGAGGTCGGTCTCGGAGGCCAGGAACAGCGTGCGGGCCATCGCCTCGATGCGCTCGGCGCGGCTGCGCACCTGTGCGGCCGACTCCTCACCGCTGACGTAGAGGACCCGTCGCTCCTCCCCCGGCTCCCCACCACGGGCGGCGCGCCCGGCCACGTCGAGCAGCAGGGTCGACTTGCCGATGCCGGGCTCACCCGCGACGAGCACGACGGCACCGGGCACCAGCCCACCGCCGAGCACCCGGTCGAACTCGGGCACACCCGTGCCCCTGGCTTCGGCGCGGCTCACGTCGACCTCGCCGATGGGCACGGCAGGGCGCTCCACCGTCTTGGCCGCAGTCGTGCGCGCGGAGACGGCACCGACCTCGGTCACCGACCCCCACGCCTGGCACTCACCGCAGCGCCCGACCCACTTGGCCGTCGTCCAGCCGCACTCGGTGCACCGGTATGCCGGTCGCGTCGCCTTCGCTGCCATGGGCGCCAACCTAGACGAGCGCTCTGACACCAGCGCAGGCGCGCAGGGCCGGGCCGGCGTGGGCGGGCCGGCGTGAGCCGAGCCGTCAACGGGAACGGGGGCGACCGGCATACGGCACCCTTGCGGAGGGAAGGTCAGCGTCAGGAGGGAAACGAACCCTCCGGACCCCACAGGTTCCCGCACGGGGAGCAAAAGTTGGGACGGGTGAGGTGGGGTGGGGGGCGGCGGGGACGCAACAGCGCCCGGGTCCCTTGCGGGGAACCGGGCGCTGCTCGTGCGGGGCTGGTCAGCCAGCGACGACGTTGAGCGTGACCTTGGCCTGCACCTCGGGGTGCAGACGGATGAGGGCCTCGTGGGCACCCGTGGTCTTGATCGGGGTCGGGACCTCGATCTTGCGCTTGTCGAGGTCGGCGCCCACCGCGTCCTTGACGGCCGCCGCGATGTCGGCGGAGGAGACGGCACCGAAGAGGCGTCCCTCCTTGCCGGCGTGCGCGGGGACGGTCACGGGCTTGGACTCGAGGTTGCCCTTGATCGACTGGGCCTCCTCGAGCGACGCGACCGCGCGGACCTCACGGCCCTTGGCGATGGAGTCGACCTGCTTCTGGCCGCCCTTGGTCCACTGCGTCGCGAGGCCGCGGCGGAAGAGGAAGTTGCGGGCGTAGCCGTCCTTGACGTCGACGACGTCACCGGCGGTGCCGAGGCTGGAGACCTCGTGCGTGAGAATCACCTTCATTGTTCAGCTCTCCTTCTGGTGCTGTGAGTCGCGCGTCAGCGGGACGAGCTGGAGTAGGGAAGGAGCGCCATCTCACGGGCGTTCTTGACCGCGTTGGCGATCAGACGCTGCTCCTGGACGGACACGCCGGTCACCCGACGAGCGCGGATCTTGCCGCGGTCGGAGATGAACTTGCGCAGCAGCGCGGTGTCCTTGTAGTCGATGTTCTCGACCTTCGCCGCCTTGAGCGGGTTGGCCTTCTTCTTGGGCTTGCGCACAACTGGCTTAGCCATCGTGGTGCTCTCCTTCTGCTGAGTTCTTCAGCGGATGAGCCCTGGTCGCCCAGGGATGGTGTGAATCTTCAGTGTTGTTGGCCAAGTCAGAACGGGGGCTCGTCGTAGGAGGGAGCGTTGCCCCACCCACCCTGAGCGCCGCCCTGCTGACCGGGCTGACCCTGCGGCGCGGACTGCCCGGCACCGGGTGCACCCCAACCGCCCTGGACCTGACCCTGGCCACCTGCAGGCGCTCCACCCTGAGGTGCAGAGCCACCGGTGGCCCACGGGTCCTGTCCGCCGCCAGAGCCACCCTCGCCGCCACCGAAACCGCCGCCACCTCCGCCGCGGGAGGTCTTGTTGACCTTGGCCGTGGCGTACTTCATCGAGGGGCCGACCTCGTCGACGTCCATCTCAACGACCGTGCGCTTCTCGCCTTCCTTGGTCTCGTAGGAACGAGACTTCAGACGGCCGGTGACGATGACGCGCGTGCCCCGCTGGAGGGACTCGGCGACGTTCTCCGCAGCATCGCGCCAGACCGAGCAACGCATGAACAGCGTCTCGCCGTCCTTCCACTCGTTGCTCTGGCGGTCGAACGTGCGCGGCGTGGAGGCCACGGTGAAGTTCGCGACAGCAGCTCCGGATGGAGTGAAGCGCAGCTCGGGGTCACCGGTGAGGTTCCCGACGATCGTGATGACGGTCTCGCCTGCCATGGATCAGATCCCCTTTGGTCTGGGTGCAGATGCGACGGATGTGTATGCCGTGGTGCTGGGTGGCTGGATGGTGCGGTGAGCGACGAGTCGCTGGGTCGAGCCGAGGTTGAGTCGTGAGGAGGCTCAGGCGCCGGGGCGCAGGAGCTTGGTCCGCATGATCGACTCGTTGAGCCCGAGCTGACGGTCCAGCTCCTTGGCGGTGGCCGGCTCCGAGGTGAAGTTGACGACGGCGTAGATGCCCTCGGCCTTCTTCTTGATCTCGTAGGCCAGGCGACGGCGGCCCCAGACGTCGATGTTGTCGACGGTGCCCCCGTCCTTGGTGATGACGGTGAGGAACTTGTCGAGCGACGGCTGCACCGTGCGGTCGTCAAGTTCCGGGTCGAGGATGACCATGAGTTCGTACTGACGCATGCGTTAACCCGCCTCCTTCGGTCTGAACGGTCACGGTCTCTCCGTGACAGGAGGGTATGCAATGCCGCCGACACCGCTGTGGAGTTGTCCACAGGGCACAGGCAACCCGGCAAGGGTACCGGCTGCACGGCATACCCGCTAAATCGTCGGCGCAGCCGGCGACTTCGGAGCGGGAGCTCTCACCTCGCGTGACGGCGGATCCCCACGGAGGTGAGAGGAATCCACTTCAGGCGGCGGGTCCCACGGTCTGCGTGGGAAAGTTGAGGCGGTCTGCCAGGCGCGCACGGCGAGGAAGGCCACGGCCGCCACCCGCAGCAGCAGCGCGAGGGAGTACCAGCCCGGAGGCAGCGACTTGTCCGGGTTCTGCAGGCCGCCCAGGTAGAGCCAGACCGCCACGAAGTGCACGCCTTCCGCCAGGGCCCAGACGAGGTGGTCGCGCCACGTCAGGCCGGCCAGGGCGACGAGGGGGACCAGCCACAGGGATGCCTGGACCGGGAAGGACTTGCCAGTGACGAGCACCACCGTGACTGCGAGCAGCGCCACCGCGCCCAGCCGGGGTGTCGACGGCGCACCCAGCACGCGCAGCCCCGCCAGGACCAGGGCCAGCGTGATGCCGAGGACCGCCACCACGGTGAGCACGGCCGAGGGCCACTGGCTCCCGGCCAAGGTGGGCAGGTACCAGACCGACCCCAGACCGGCGGGAGCGTCGAGCCAGGACGACCACGACTGGGTCAGCGTGCTCGGGGAGAGCGCGAGCAACGGAGCCGCGACGAGGACGAGGACCGCGACGCAGGCACCGGCGAGGGGAACCAGCTCACGCTCACGCCCGGTCCGCCAGGCATGCCCGGCGATGACGACGAGGAGCAGCGCCGGGTAGGTGCGCGCCATGGCCCCGGCCCCGAGCAGGGCGCCGGCCAGCGCGGGGTGCCGTCGGCCCCAAGCCCACAGTCCACCCGTCGCCAGCACCACGCCGAGCAGGTCCGGGGACAGGAGCAGGGTGAGGGCGGCCACGGGGGCCAGGGCGACCTGCCACGGGTCAGCTCCTCGGTGCTCGGGCATCGTGCGAACCCACCAGGCCATGAGCACGAGGGCGGCGAGCGCCAGCACCGCCCACACGGCGAGAACCCAGCGCTGCGTGGCGAGGTCGCTGCCGCCGGGCCCGAGCCCGGCGACGAGCGAGACGAACGCCCCCGTGAGTGGTGGCTGGTCCAGCGGCACCTCGCCCGAGACGTAGGCCGTGAGCCCGCGCCCTGCTCCCGCGGTCTGGACCCCGACGGCGAGGTCGGAGTAGCAGTACCGCCAGAACGGCTCACTGCCGCCCCACCCGTGGTCGAGGCAGGGGCCCTGCTTCCAGAGCGAGACGAGGACCGGCAGCGCGGCGAGGAGCGCGACCGGGGCGAGGCCCGCGTCGGCCGAGCGCGGCCGGTCCCGCCTCGTGGTGGTCCCGGCCGCGCTTCCCGGCTCAGCCGGTCTTCCCACTGGGCTGCGGTGAGGAGGTCGGCAGGGGGACCGGCGGAGGCTTGGGCCCCTTGGTCTTGGTCGGCGTGGGCGTGGGTGTCGGCGTTGGCGTCGGCACCGTCAGCGTGGGCGTCGGCGTCGCGGTCTTGCTGGGCGTCGGGGTGGGGGTCGGCGTCGGCGTCGGCGCCTGGGTCGTGGGCTGGGGTGCCTGGGTGGTGGGCTGGGGTGCCTGCGTCGTGGGCTGCGGTGCCTGCGTCGTCGGCCGAGGCGCTGCGTCCTCGTTGATGTAGGCGGGCTGCGGGAACGTGACCTTGTCCATGCCCTCGGTGGCCGCGACCATGTAGTCGCTCCAGATGCGCACCGGGATGGTGCCACCGGTAATGGCGCCCCACCCGGGGACGTCGTTCATCTCGTTCTCCGGCTTGACCGAGCCGTCGCCCTTGTACATGCCCACCGCGGTGGCGAGCTGGGGCGTGAAGCCGTCGAACCAGGCGGAGAGGTTGTCGCTCGAGGTCCCGGTCTTGCCGGCGGCCTCGCGGTCGAGCCGGTTGCCGGCGTACTCGCCACTGCCGCGCTCGATGACCTGCTGCATGCAGTAGACGACGTCGGAGACGAGCTTCTCGTCGAAGACCCGCTTCTTCACCGGCTTGGCCTTGTAGTCGAAGGACTCGTCGGAGGACTTCACCGACGTGACGTAGTAGGGGGTGGCCTTGACCCCCTTGGCCGCAAGGGTGGCGTAGGCGTTGGCCATGTCGATGACCTTGACGTTGTCCGTGCCCAGGACGTTGGCGTAGTTGGGGCTGAGCTTGGCCGTGACGCCGGCGGTCGTCGCCGCGGCCGCGGTCTTCTTGGGCCCGGCGATGATGTTGAGCTGCGCGAAGACGGTGTTGACCGAGTTCGCCGTGGCCGTCGGGACGGTGATGCGCCCCCAGTCGCGGTTGTTGAAGTTGCGCACCCCACCGCGGCGGTTGAAGTCGGTCTTGCCCCCGGGGTTCGCGAACTCCTCGAAGTACTGCGGGCTCGACCCGTCGAAGGACTGGCGGATGCTCAGGTCACCGCTCTCCAGGGCGGCGATGAGCGCGAAGACCTTGAACGTGGACCCGGCCTGCATCGTCGCGTCCGTGGCGGTGTTGAACTGGTTCTTGGCGTAGTCGGCTCCGCCGTAGAGCGCCTCGACGGCGCCGTCGCCGGGCTTGATCGAGGCGATGCCCACGTGCAGCCCCTTGGCGTCCTCGGGGATGCGCTCCTTGACGGCGTCGACCGCCGCCTGCTGCTTCTTCTTGTCGAACGTCGTGACGACGCGCAGCCCACCCCGGGAGATATCGGCCTCTGACAGCTTCACCTTCTTGGCCAGCTCGCTCTTGACGAGCTCCATGAGGTAGCCGTTGGTCCCCGTCGACGACGGCGGCTTGTAGTCGACGAACTCCTTGTCCGTCGGGAACGTCGCCTTGGCGCGCTGCTCCGGCGTCAGCCAGCCCTCGCGCACCATGGCGTCGAGGATGTAGCCGGAGCGCTTCTGCGCGTTCTTCTTCTGCTCCGGACCGAGGCGGGGGTCGTAGAAGGAGGGACCACGGATCGCCGCCGCGAGGAAGGCGCCCTCGGCGGGGGTGAGCTTGGAGACGTCCTTGCCGAAGTAGGCCTTGGACGCGGTCTGGATGCCGTAGGCGCCGCGGCCGTAGTAGATGGTGTTGAAGTAGTTCTCGAGGATCTGGTCCTTGGACTGCTGCCCGTCGATCTTGATCGAGATGAGGATCTCGCGGGCCTTGCGCGACAGCGTGCGGTCCTGGGTGAGGAAGTAGTTCTTGACGTACTGCTGGGTGATCGTCGACCCGCCCTGCGTCGCCTCACCGCCCTTGATCGCGACCCAGACGGCTCGCGCGATGCCGGTCGGTGAGATGCCCTTGTTCTCGTAGAAGTTGTGGTCCTCGGCCGCGAGCATCGCGTGCTGGACCGGCAGCGGGATCTGCTTGAGCTTGACGTTCTCGCGGTTCTGCTCGGAGATGCGCCCGATCTCGGACTTGCCATCGGAGAAGTAGATGATGTTGGTCTGCGCCACCGCGAGGTCGTTGGGCTTGGGCACGTCCGTCATCGCGTAGGCGACGCCCAGCCCGGCCACCCCGAGGAGGAACAGCGCGATCAGCGTGTAGAGGATCCGGCGTGGCCACGACCGGCGCGAACCCGGGCGCTGGCTGCGAGGTGAGCCCTCGTTGCGGTTGCGGGCCTCGGCGCGCGAGCGGGGTGACTTGCTCATGGACAACTTTCGGGAAAAGACGGTGCGGACGGGGCGCAGTCCACCCGTGCGGGCAGCGGACGCCTGATCCAGTATGCCGCCAGAAACCTGAGAGCAACGTTCAGGAAAGGTCCTCCCCGGCTGGGGCGGGAGGCGCCACGGCGGCCGAGAGCTGCACTGCGAGGGTGCGCGTCGTGCCCACGAGCTCCGCGCCGCCCTCGACCCGGAACGGCAGCGGGATCCGTGCGAGCCACTCCCGGGCGTACATCGCCGGGTTGCTCGTGCTGCCCACGAGGACACACCCGTGCGTATGCCGTGTGAGGGCTCCCATGGCCGGGTGCACCCAGCGCTGCGCCTCCTCCACCGAGGCCTCGATGACGACGCGAGTGGCGAACTCCCAGCCGACGCCGAGGTGCTCCTCGAGCGAGCTGACCGGGTCCAGGCCCGGTGGTGGCTCGAACGGCTCCTCCAGCTCGACCACCTCCCGGATGCGGTCGATGCGGTAGGTCCGCACCGCGTCGGCGCGGTGCGAGCGGCACAGGAGGTACCAGCGTGAGTGCCTCACGACGACCGCCCACGGGTCCGCGACGTCCGGCCACGTCGACCCCGACTCGCTCACGTAGGTGATGCGCACCTGACGGCGACCCGCGCTCGCGGCGACGAGGGCGCTCGTCGTCGCGGGGTCCGGTCTGCTGGGGTGCCGGTCGGGCGTGGCACAGGCATGCTCGCGCAGGGCTGCGGCCTCCCGTCCGGCAGCGCGGGGCAAGGCGCGGACCACCTTGTCCAGCGCCGATCCCACGGCGTCGTCATCACTCGTCACGGCCGCAGCGCTGGGGTGGCTGTCGATGACGGCCATGACCAGGCTGAGCGCCTCGGCCTCGGTGAAGACCACCGGCGCGAGAGCGGCGCCGCGCCCGAGCCTGTAGCCGCCGTAGGGACCACGCGTCGAGAGAACCGGTATGCCGGCCTCACGCAGGATCGCGATGTGTCGCCTCGTCGCCCGCTCGGTGACCCCCAGGCGCCTCGAGAGCTCGGCGGCCGTGACGCCCGGGCGGTCCTGCAGGACCTGCAGGGTGCTCAGCACGCGCGCGGTCGCGCTCATCTCGGCGGGCTCGAAACGCATGCCGACCAACCTTCCAGAGCGCACGGCATTCCGGAAGTGGTCCGTCCGCAACACCTCCTACGGTGGGCGTACCCCCCACCCACCAACAAGGAGACACCGCAATGCGCATCGTCCTCATCGGCGGACTGTGGCTGCGACCCTCGGCCTGGGACCAGGTCGTGGCCGAGCTGGCCGCCCTCGGACACTCGGCCGTCCCTGTCGCGCTGCCCGGGCAGGGTGACGGCGACGTGGACGCCACTCTCGCCGACCAGGTGACCGCAGTGCTGGCAGAGGTCGACGCGTCACCCGACCGCGCGGTCGTCGTCGGTCACTCGGCGGCCTGCACGCTGGCATGGCTGGCTGCGGACGCACGCCCGGACAGGGTGGCTCGCGTCGTCTTCATCGGCGCCTTCCCCGAGGAGGACGCACAGGCGTACGCCGACTACTTCGAGCCCGTCGACGGGCTCATGGGCTTCCCGGGCTGGGCCAGGTTCGAGGGACCGGACAGCGACGACATCTCAGACGAGCTCAAGGCCGCGATCGAGCAGGACATGGTGCCCGTGCCGGTGGGCGTGAGCCGTGGAGTCGTGCACCTGCGGGACGAACGCCGGTATGCCGTGCCGGCCGTTCTCGTGTGCCCGGAGTTCTCGCCCGAGCAGGCCAGGGAGTGGATCGAGGGCGGGGACACGCCCGAGCTGGCCCGGATCGACAAGCTCGACCTCGTCGACATCGACTCCGGCCACTGGCCGATGTACACCCAGCCCAAGGCACTCGCGAGACTCCTCGCCCGCTGACCCCCGCCCCCCACCCCCGACTTATTGCCCGTTTGGCCAGCTCCCAGCGACCGTTCGCGGGCCGCGGATCGTGCCAAACGGGCAATAAGTCGGGCAACAGATGTATCGGGGCGATATAGCTGTGGGGTACTGTCGGGTTGACAAGGTCCGAGTTTGTCACTTCGGGTTCCACGGCGCGAGCAGGAGGCGGGGCAGCATGAGCAAGCGATCCGAGCTGCTCGACTTCGCCCTCCTCGGCCTGCTGCACGAGGGCCCGGCCCACGGCTACCAGCTGCGCCAGCGGCTCAACGAGGCCCTCGGTGCGTTCCGGGCTCTGTCCTACGGCACGCTCTACCCCGCCCTCTCCGGCCTGCTCGACCGCGGGCTCATCGCCCAGTCGGCAGCGCCGCGTTGGCAAGCGACGAGCGCCAAGCCGTCTGGGCGCAACCGGATCGTCTACGAGATCACCGCCGCTGGCAAGGAGGCCTTCGAGGACTCCGCCCGGCGCATCGACACGGCGGCCTACGAGGACGACGGCTTCGGCGTGCGTCTGGCGTTCTTCGCCCGCACCGAGGCCGACGTCCGGCTGCGCATCCTCGAGGGCAGGCGCTCGCGCGTGGAGGAGCAGCTCGAGACCGTGCGCGCCAACTCCAGCCGGAGCCGTGAGCGCATGGACTCGTGGACCGCGGCCCTGCAGCGTCACGGCGAGGACCGCACCGAGCGCGAGGTCCGGTGGCTCACCGAGCTCATCGACGCCGAACGTCGCCACCCCGACGACCCGGGCCCGCAGCCCTAGTGCCCACCACCGACCACCCAGCCAGACAGATCCACCGCGCCACACGGCATACGCCGGTTGACGGCCACCACTGAAGAAGGAGAACACCATCATGGGTTCGATTCGCGTCGCCATCGTCGGCGTCGGCAACTGTGCGAGCAGCCTCGTGCAGGGAGTCGAGTACTACAAGGACGCTGACGCCACCGCGTCGGTTCCCGGACTGATGCACGTCGAGTTCGGCGAGTACCACGTCGGCGACGTCGAGTTCGTCGCGGCGTTCGACGTCGACGACAAGAAGGTCGGCAAGGACCTCGCCGAGGCCATCAACGCCTCCGAGAACAACACCATCAAGATCGCCGACGTGCCCACCACGGGCATCGAGGTCCAGCGCGGCCACACCCTCGACGGCATCGGCAAGTACTACGCCCAGACCATCGAGCAGTCGGCGGCCGAGCCGGTCGACGTCGTCCAGGTCCTCAAGGACGCCAGGGTCGACGTGCTCGTCTCCTACCTCCCCGTGGGCTCCGAGCAGGCCGACAAGTTCTATGCGCAGTGCGCCATCGACGCCAAGGTCGCCTTCGTCAACGCCCTGCCCGTCTTCATCGCCTCGGACCCCGAGTGGGCCAAGAAGTTCGAGGACGCGGGCGTGCCCGTCATCGGTGACGACATCAAGTCCCAGGTCGGTGCGACCATCACGCACCGCGTCATGGCCAAGCTGTTCGAGGACCGTGGCGTCACGCTCGACCGGACCTACCAGCTCAACGTCGGCGGCAACATGGACTTCAAGAACATGCTCGAGCGCGAGCGCCTCGAGTCCAAGAAGGTCTCCAAGACGCAGGCCGTCACGTCGAACCTCACGGGCTCGCTCGCCGGCCTGACCGACAGCCGCAACGTGCACATCGGCCCCTCCGACTACGTCGCGTGGCTCGACGACCGCAAGTGGGCCTACGTGCGCCTCGAGGGTCGCGCCTTCGGTGACGTGCCGCTGAACCTCGAGTACAAGCTCGAGGTGTGGGACTCCCCCAACTCGGCCGGCATCATCATCGACGCCATCCGTGCGGCGAAGATCGCCAAGGACCGTGGTGTCGGTGGCGCCCTGCTGTCCGCCTCGTCCTACCTGATGAAGTCCCCGCCGGAGCAGCGTCCCGACGACCTGGGTCGCCAGAAGCTCGAGGCGTTCATCGCCGGCACCGAGGAGCGCTGACCCCTCGCTTCCCCACCTCGTCGAGAGTAGACAGAATCCCGCTTCCACTGGGTGGAGGCGGGATTCTGTCTACTCTCGACTGCTCAGGGGGCGAGGAGGACGACGGCGTTGGTCGTCGAGGTGCACGTGACGGGTTCGCCGCCGTCGCACGAGAGGGAGTACCACTTCTTGGTCACCGGGCTGTAGGCGCGCAGGGTCGTCGCACCGTCCGGCGTCCCGGCGGAGCGGTAGGCCTCTCGCACGGCCGCGGCGAACTCGCACGAGGTCCGCTCCGTGCCGGCGTAGGCCGTGGCCACGGCGTCGCTCCCGCTCGTGGAGCAGCGCCGGGCACCCGCGGGAATGGCGGTGGTGGCACTGGCCGACGCTGAGGGAGTCCCCGATGGGGTGGCAGTCGAGGGCGCCGGCGTGGATGCGCTCGTGCTCGACGGGGTCGGTGAGGGCTGCCCCGACCCGCTGGTGGACTGGCTGGTCGTCGGCGCCCCAGCAGTCGCCGACGGCTGCGGGTCGTCGGAACCGACGAGGCGCGTCAGGGCGAAGGTCCCGATGAGGGTCAGCACGACGAAGGTGGCGACCATGGCCAGGATGCTCCCGCGGGAGTGACCGGACCCCTTGGGGTCCTCCTCGTCGAGGGGCCCGGAAGGCTGGGGCGCCCCCGGCGGTGGCGACGCCTGGGCCCCAGCGGCAACCGGGACCGCCGTCCCGGCCACACGCGGGAGCTCCCTCGTCTGGCTGAGGTCTGTCGGCTCGTCGGCTTCCTCCCGGGGCGGCATCGGCGGCAGGTCGGTCCCCACGCCCAGGACGGAGCCCAGCTCGACCCGCGCGCCGCACCGTGGGCAGTACTCGGCGCGGTCGGGCAGGTCGGCTCCGCAGGAGCGGCAGTGCATGGGAAGTCCTTCTGGCAGGGGTGGTCCGACATTCCACAGTAACGGCGAGGCACGCACGTGACGAACGCGCGAACGGGCCCTGAGACGTGGGCGGACGGCATACCTGCGCCGTCACGGCCCAGCGGGAGGCGAGGTTA
This sequence comes from Knoellia sp. Soil729, assembly GCF_001427985.1. Lineage (GTDB taxonomy): Bacteria > Actinomycetota > Actinomycetes > Actinomycetales > Dermatophilaceae > Knoellia. Next base: position 1,278,494 of record NZ_LMSA01000002.1, on the reverse strand, counting down.
CCGATGCGTAGTGGATACCGTTCGACCTATGTCGCACCACGTCGTCTCCGACCTCGTCGCCAACGTCCTCTCCATCGCCGTCCACCCGGGCGACACCGTCGAGGTGGGCACCGAGATCGCGCTGCTCGAGTCGATGAAGATGGAGATTCCCGTCCTCACCGAGCTCGCCGGCACCGTCTCCGAGGTCAAGGTCGAGGTCGGTGACGTCGTCCAGGAGGGCGACATCCTCGCCGTCATCGACTGAGGCCAGCGTCGGCCCCAGCCACGCGGCCATGCGGCGTCACCAGCGGGTGTGCAGTGTGAACGCAGCTCCCGGCCCGTTGAACCTGATGGCGAGATCCGTCCCGTATCGCTTGACCCAGAACTCCCCGGCCCACGTTCCGGTCCCGTCCGACCCCACGCGGAGGTCGGTCCGGGTGTCGAAGTCGCCCGGCTCGGAACTGTGGTTGAAGACCACGTCGTAGGTCCCCGGTTCGAATCCGGCCACGGAGAAGGCCACGCATGGCTGGCCGTTCGGCCCGGAACAACCCTTCTTGGACCAGGTGTCGGTGATCGTCCTCGGCCGTGACTCGGTCGTGGCCTCGCGCGGCCCCGCCGCAGCGCTCCAGCCGGTGGGTGTCGCGTGCGCCCGCACCTCCAGCTTGTGGGTCTCCGAATAGCCGAAGGTTTGGCTGTGGCTCTGCCGGTTGTCCGGCGCGCGCCAACCCCGCCCGTCGAACGTCCGGATCTCGACCTGGTCGATCGCTCGACCGTTGGTGCGGAGGTCCCACGTCCACGTAATGGTGCGACCGCTCACCGATGCCCTGAGGTTCACCGGCGCCAGCGTGTCGCCGTAGGGGTGGACCTGGTTGCTCGTCGCCTCACTGGACTGCATGCCGCCGGTGTTGACCGTCCGGACCTTGACCGTCAGCGGGTCGATCCCCATGGTGGGCAGGGAGAACGTCACGGTCGTGTCGGGAGAGCAGCCGCACGCGTAGGTTCCCGACTTGCCGCCGCCCCGCCAGCGGATCGCCTGGAACGCGCCCGCGCGCGGCCGGCCCACCTGCACGTGGACGACCACACTCTTGTCGGCACGAGGGGTCTCGGCGCTCACCCGCGGGTCGGAGGGGACGCCGACCGAGGTGTAGGTCCACGGGGTGCCCTTGGGTGACTCGAGGTCCGCGCCGTTGGTCGCCGTGACCGTGTAGCCGTAGCGCCGACCGTCATAGGGGATGGTGTCGGCGAGCGTGCGGGTCTGGGCCCCGACCTGCCCGATCCGCGACCAGGCGCCACCGTCGACGTTGCGGTAGACCGTGTAGTGCTTCAGCGGCGGCCCGTTGGGGTTGGTCTGCTGGTTCCAGCTGACCGAGATCGACTCGGAGTCGTATGCCGCACCCGCACCTCGCGTCGAACCCGCCACTCCGGTGACGGCCGGCGGCGTGCCCGCGGACTGCATCTCGACCGCGGGTCCGAACGGCCCGGCTCCCGCCTTGTTCCACCCCTGGACCGCGACGGAGTAGGGCGTGTTGTTGTCGAGTCCGCCAGCCGTCGCGCTGGTGGCGCCGCCGGCCGCCTGGACGGTGCGCGGCGTCGCCCCCGAGCCGGTCGGGATGAGCCGGACGACGTACTTGGTGATGGCCGAGCCCTTGTTGGGGGCGGGCGACCACGCGATGTTGAGGGTGCCGTCACCGCGCGAGACCATGCGGACGCCGGGGGTCGCCTCGGGCTTGGTGTCGGGCTGCACGATGTTGCTCGGCTTGCTCGCCGGGCTGTCGCCGATCGCGTTGCTGGCCGTGACAGTGAACGTGTAGTCCTTGCCATTGGTGAGGCCGGTGATGGTGCACGGCGACGACGTGCACCGCCTCGGGCTCGCGCCGCCCCGCACGGTGTAGTGCGAGATCGTCACTCCACCGTCGTATGCCGGTGCCGTCCAGGAGACGCGCGCCTGGCCGCCGGCGATGCGGTCGGCGATCGCGCTCACGCCGGTCGGGGCGATTGGCCTGCCGCGCATCGTCACCGTCACGCGACCGGCCGCCTGGCGCCCGGGCCCGTCCGAGACGAGCAGCGAGATGGTCGCGTTGGGACTCGGCTGAGAAGTCGCGCGCAGGGTCAGCGTGCAGCCGCTGCGGGACACCTCGATGCCGGTGCCGCTCTCGAGGGCGGCAGCCATGATGGAGCACGCAGGCTTCTTCAGCGGGGAGTCGAGGTAGCGACTGACGTCGACGGACTCGGACTCGCCCTCGTTGAGGCCGTCGACGCGGATCGGTCGCATCCTGGGCATGCCCACGGCAGCGGCGCCCGCCTGGCCCGCAGCTTCGGCGGCGGCAGCAGCCGCTGCCGCAGCGGTGTCGTCGTCCCCGGGACGTCCGAGCACGCGCACGGGGAACTTCACGGACGGCATACCGGGTGAGGTGACCGTGATGGAGCCGGTGCCCGTGGGCGCCCGGTCACCCGCACTCAGCGTCACGAGCCGCCCACCGGTCTGGCTCTGCTCGAGGTCGGCGTCGCGCGGCTGGGGGTCCCACCTCGCCTCGAACCGGACCTCGTCGAGGTTCATGCCGACGGGCAGCCACGCGCGGCAGTAGGTCGGGATGTCGACCTCGCGCGCTCGGCCACCGGCGGCGAGCACGAGCGGGGCGCCGGGGCAACGCAGCAGCGGCACCTTGGGACCCACCTGCACGGGGATCGACACGTAGGCCGTGCGCACATCCTTGTCGTCGGCGCTCTGCTGGTCGCTCACCTCGAGCATGAGTGCTGCCGGTCCGATGTAGCCACCACGCGAGGTGAGGGTGACCTTGTCGCGACCGTTGGCCCGGGCCGAGACCGACTCCCCGGGCGAGGCGGAGACGGTGGCCGCCGCGGTGATGGCCAGAGCCTTGCCGCGCGGTGACTTCACGTGGTCGGCCAGCGCGACGGTCCTGGTCGAGTCCTTGTCCATCTCGATGAGCGTGCCCTCGACGACGAAGGGTGCGCCGTTGTCACCGGCGGGCACGTAGATCAGGGCGAGGGCACGCGCACGGTCGACGTCCTCGATCACGTAGGGCACGGTCTGCGGGTGGTCGAGCAGCGTGACCCGCACCTTGCCGTTCTCGACCGTGCCCTGCGGCGAGAGGACGTCGACGATCCTCAGGGTGGCCGGGTCGGAGTCGATGTCGGTGTCGTTGGCGAGGACGTCCACGAGCGAGGTCGACTCCCCCGGGACGGCCTTGGCGACGTCGTCCTGCGCGATCGGCGGGTTGACGTAGCCCTTCTGCCCGCGCACGAGCACCGTGGTGCGGGACGGGTCGAAGATGCCGTTGTCGATGCCATAGACGAACTGGTGGGTGGGCGCCTCCGGCTCGGGCACGACCGTGCTGACCGTGCTGGCGTCCTCGTCGACCTTCCACTGGCGCTCCACGTCGGCAGGGTTGAGGTCCTTGTGCTCCAGGCGAACGGCGTCGCCACGGGCGATGAGGTCGTTGCGCAGGACGTGGGCGGTGACGCGCTTGCCGGGCGCGGCCACGACCTCGTCCTCGACGGCGACGGGGGCCTGCGGGTCACCCGGGCGGACCACGCCGACGCGCACGAAGGCCTGGCTCGAGGCGCCGAACCGGTCCTGCACCTCGTAGCGGATCAGCTCCGTTCCCGCGGCATCGGGATAGCCCTCGTAGCGGATGGTCGACGGACCGACCGAGACCACGCGACCGAACCTGAGGTCGAGGGCCTCCGCGTCCTTGCCCACGATGCCGCGCATCGTCACGGTGTCACCGTCGGGGTCCACCCCCGTCGACGGGATCGTCAGGGTGACGGACTCGCCGGCAGTCACCGACCCGGCGAAGCTGCGGGCGACCGGCGCCTGGTTCGGGGTCGCCGTCGTCGGCAGGGGCTTGACGGTGACCGTGAGACGACCGGTCTTGGCACGCTCGGGCGAGCCCTCGGCATACGCGGCGTACTCGATGACGACGTCCTTGGGCGCGGTCAGGCCGGTCAGCTCGGGGACGTAGCGGATGAGGTTGCCCGACGCGAACGCGCGCTTCTGCCCGCCGCTGAGAACCTTGACGCTGGCCGGGTCGAGCACGAGGGGGATGCCGTCGGCCATCGTGTCGTTGTCGAGCACCCCCACCGAGACGCTGTCGCCCTCGCGCACCGTCGCCCGGTCGTCCTCGACGGTCGGCGCCGCCCCCGGGAGGGGTGGCCGCTGCACGACGCTGATCTGGCCCGTCGCGCGCCGCGTGCCGTCGCTGATCGTGTAGCGGACGGTGCCCTGACGGTTGCCCGCCCCGCTGACCGGCGAGGGCTCGAGGGCCTCGATCCGCACCCATCGGCCCTGGTAGACCGTCGGGCGCAGCCAGGAGCTGTCGGCGTCGACGCCGGCGCTCTGGGTGACGACGACATCGGCGCGGGGGCTGTAGTCGTTGGCGAGGACGTCGACCATCGTGGGCGACTGGTCCCGCAGGGTCGCACTGTCGGGCACGGCCACCGGCGGGGCCTCGGGGTCCGCGGGCTCGACGACGTCGATCCGGATGCGCCCGGGCGACACGGTGCCACCGGACTGCGCGGCGTAGGCCAGCTCGGTCGTGCCGAGCCCGTTCGGGGTGACCGTGACGACCCCGGTGGTGAGGTTGGTGTCGACGTCGAGAGGACCGGACTGCGCCACCTCGCCGGCCAGCCGGAGGCGCGCGTCGGGGTCGCCGGGGTCGGCACCGGGGATGTCGTTGCCCAGCGGCTCGAGCTGCACCGGCTTGCCGAGGACGGCGCGCACGACGTCGGGCTGCGTCTTGGGCGGCACCGCGTTGGGCTGGGCGAGGTCGAGCACCGTGAGGTTGACCTCGCCCTTGGTGCTCTGCCGGCCGTCGTTGATCGCGTAGGCGACCGAGGCCGGGCCGGGCTTGACCGGGGCCGTGATGCCGACGCGGTTCTGGCCGTCGATGACGGTGGTGGGGTCGACCGCGTCCACGGTGAGCGGGTCGCTCTCGCCGTCGCGCCAGTCACCGACGACCGAGGCGGCGACGCGTCCCCCGGAGACCACGGGGTAGGTCGTCCTGGCGAGCTCGGCCTGACCCTGGCGCAGCCGGGGCGGGGTGTTGACCTCCTCTCCGACGACGGAGAGCGTGATCCGCGCGGAGGTCTTCTCCTTGGCCTTGCCGTTGCTCACCTTGTAGGAGAACGTGATCGTCGAGGCGGAGGGCTTGGCGGGCACGTTGACGTCGACGGTCTGCCCGTCGCTGGAGACGGTGGCCGTCACGTCGGAGGCGCTCGGCGCCGTGAGGTCCTTCGGGTCGATGGCGAGGATCGAGCCCTTGACGTCGGTGTCGTTGTCGAGCGGGTGGATCTTGCTCGTCCGCCCGGGTCGCACCCGCAGGGAGTCCGGCATCGCCTTGGGCGGCTGGCTCACCTGCTGGTCGTCGACGAGGTTCTCGTCCTTCTTGTCGTTGTCGTCGTCCTTCTTGGCCGGCGGGATGAGGGCATCCCAGTTGTCGATCTTCTGCTTGGTCGAGTCGAGGTCCCACACGTCCCCGGTGTCGAGCTGGTTGAGGACGATGTTGCCGCGGTTGACCCGCAGCGCGACACCGTCGCGCACCACGCCCGTGCCGCTGCCGGGCAAGGTGCCTGCGGCCACCGCACTGCTGCGGCCACAGTTGGCTCCGTAGAAGACGTTGCCGGTCTCGGCCCACGCCGCGTGGAGGCACCCGCGCAGCACCACCGGCCGGGTGACCAGCGGTGGGTCGACGGAGCGGTTGGCCTGGTCCTGGACCTCGACCCCGCCGACGCCGTCGCCCCCACTGAGGCGGATCGGGCGGGCGGCCGCGATGTTGGCGAGAACCACCGTGTCGGCTTCCGGGCCGGGCTGCTGCAGGGCGGCGTATGCCGGACCGTCACCGAGCGCTGCCCCCGCGCTGACCGGCTCGTCCCGTCCTTCGACGTGGAGCTCGTCCTTCACCGGGTCGTAGAGCACCCAGGTGTCACCCACCGCCGTGACGTCGAGATGGGCGGCGCGCACGCTGGTGGTGATGGTGACCGGCTTGGCCATCTCCGTGCCCCGCGGCGCGATCGTCACCACGCGACCGGTCGCGCCGGAGGCCGCGATGACGTTGCCGGCGAGGTCGACCGCCAGGGCGGCGCGACCGCCGATGGTGGCCAGCGGCTTGGCCGAGGCACCGATGTCCTGCAGCGACTCGATGCCGTCCTCGGTGTCGACCCGCTGGGCCCAGACCTTGCCGGTCCTGGGGTCCACGGTGGCGATGGTGCCTCCACGCAGGTCCACCGTCGAGGGTGTGAAGGTGCCGTCGTCGGCGGGCGGCGGGACGGGGGCGGAGGCGCCGGACTCGACGGAGGTCGAGGTCCTCACGTCGATGGGCAGGAGGGTGTTGCCGGTGGCCATGCCGACCACCGCCGCGCCGTCCTGGAGGACGTCGACCCTGGAACCGTCCGCGAGCGCCGTCGACACCCCTGCGTCGAGCTGACGGGCCTGGGTGTTGAGCCGGCCGAACTTCGCCTGCGCGGAGGACGAGACCCAGACACCGCCGTCCCCCACGTCGGCGTCGTGGACCGTCGTGCCCGCACTGGTCACCGCGGCATACGCGAGCAGGGAGGCAGCGACGGCGACGACGCCGACGGAAGCGACCCCGCGACGTCCCCGTGCTGCGCCCCCGTCTCGGCGTGATGTGCGTGTCATGACGTCCCCCACTCACCCGCGCGAGTGAGCCTCCCCTTCCATCGCACGCATCCTCCCACGCGCACACGCTGATCGGGATGGGGAGAAGTCCCCGCCTCGACGGAGGAACGGGTGCCTGACCATCAGTAGTTCGGCCACGGAGCCCAGGCAGAGGTGATGGTTCGCCCGCCCTGGGTCGCGACGATGCGCACCCGTCCGACACCCTCGCCATAGAGGCAGTAGCCGGTCACGGTGCCGGAGGGCGAGGAGACCTGCCAGTTGTAGGGCCCCACGTTCCCGAACTTCTCCGACTGGCACTCGTAGGTCGCGGGCCCCGTGTTGAAGTCCTGGAAGTCGAAGACCACCTTGGGACACCCTCGGCCGCCGGGAGCGCACTGGCCGATCGAGCCCGGGGTCGTCGCGGTGTAGAGCTGGGACGACTGCCGGACGTTCGTGACCTGGGGGGCCGGTGGGTCAGCGGTGCGGCGGGTCATGGTGAGGGCTGACGAGTCGCCTCCTGCCGAGACGGCCACGATCCGGATCGTGACGTCCTGCGAGTAGTTGCCGGCCGTCACCGAGGTGCTGCGGATGTCAGCACCGTCGTAGGACTTGTCGCCACTGATCCGCACACCGGTGATCGGCCGACCGTTGGTCGGCAGGCTCCAGTTGAAGGTGACGGTCTTGGCCGAGGTGGACCCACCGTTGTCCACCGGTGTCGGGGTCTTGCCGTAGGGCGTGACCGCGTTGGATCGCGCCGAGGGGTTCGAGGAACGCGTGCCGTTGTGGGTCGTCACGGTGAACGTCTGCTGCGTCGTCCTCAGCTGGGTCGTCGGGATGCTCACCTGGCTTCCGGAGGGGCAGGTGCCGCAGGAGTACGTCCCCGACTCTCCGTTGGACGAGCTCCACCTCACGGACCGGAAGCTCCCGGCGCGGGGCTGGCCGAGTGAGACGACGAGCCGCACCCTCTCGTCGTTGCTGGGGGTGGAGGCCGTCACCGAGGGGGTCGACGGGATGCCGATCGAGGTGAACGACTGCACGGCCGAGTCCGGCGAGGTGAGGTCGGCACCGTTGGTCGCGGTGACGACATAGTCGTACGTGCGGCCGTCGTAGCGGACCTGGTCGTTCGTCCGCGTGGTCGAGGCCGGGACCGTCCTGAGCGTGGACCAGGGCCCACCGTTGACGCGACGCTTGACCGTGTAGTGCTTCATCGGCGGCCCGTTGGGGCTCGTCATGCTCCAGGTCAGCGTGATCGCCGCAAGGTCCTTGTTGGCTCCCGGCCCGTCAGGAGTCGCCGTGAAGCCGCCCGGTGCAGGAGGCGTGCCGGCCGACTGCATCGTCGTGCCCGGACCGAACGGGCCCGGCCCGGCCTCGTTACAGGCCTGCGCCTCGACGCTGTACTGGCTCATGTTGTTGAGCCCGGTCACGGTCGTCGAGAGCGCGGGCGCCGCGACCTCGGCCGTGCGTGGCGTCCCACCGGCGGTGGGGAGAAGCCGCAGGACGTACTTGGACACGGCCGATCCCTTGTTCTCGGGGGCGGCCCACCGGAGAGTCAACGAGCCGTCACCGCGACTGACCATCGTCACCCCGGTGACGGGCCCGGGCTTGGTGTCCGGGCGGGCGGGATTGCTCGGACCACCGGGGTCGCTCTCGCCGACGATGTTGGTCGCGGTGACCGTGAAGACGTAGTCCTTGCCGTTGATGAGGCCCGCGATGGTGCACGGCGAGGCCGAGCACTCCTGGGTGCCTGTCGAGCCGCCGGTCCACGTCGCGGTGTAGGTGCGGATCGGCGCACCGCCGTCGTATGCCGGAGCGTTCCAGCTGACCCGCGCGCGGCCACCGGCGTCACGGTCGGCCTGGGCCGCAACGGCAGTGGGAGCTCCAGGGCGCCCGAGCATGGTGACGTTGACGGCACCCGTGGCCACGCGGCCCGGGGCGTCGGACACGCTGATCGAGATCCGGCCCGTCGGGCTCGGCTTCTCGCCGGCGGCCACGGTGACCGTGCAGCCGCTGCGCGTCACGGTGAGGCTCGTCCCGCTCGTCACCGATGCGGCGTCCACGGAGCACCTGGCGTCCTGGAGCGGGGAGTCCAGGTAGGAGCGGACGTCGACCTGCTGGCTCTCACCCTCCTTGAGGCCGTTGATCGTGATGGGGCGCAGACGTGGCGGTGGCATGTTGGCCATCGGGTCGGTCACCGAGGCCTGGTCGGATTCGGAGGGCTTGCCCACGACGGTGACGTTGACCTTGCCGGTCACGTCGGAGCCCCGGACACCGATGCGCAGGACCCCCTTGCCGGACCTGGCCCGGTCACCGGCGGACAGCGTCACGACGCGCGACCCCGTGCCGCTGCGCCGGAGGTCCGCGTCCGGGGCGTCCTGCTCCCAGTCGGACGTGAACGTCACGTCCTCCATGGTCATGCCCACGGGCAGCCAGGCACGGCACAGGGTGGGGATGTCGAGGGTGCGGGCCAGGCCTCCGGCGAGGACGGTCACGGCCGATGCCGGGCACCGCAGCAAGGGGACCCTGGCGCCGATCTGGACGGGGACCGACACGTAGGCCGTGTGGACGTCCTTCTGGTCGTCGGTCATCTGGTCGGTCACCTGGAACATCACCGACGCCGGGCCGACGTAGCCACCCGACGACGTCAGCGTGAGGGTGCCGTCGCTGTCGGACGTCATGGCGAGCCTGCTCGACGGTGCGGTCGAGATGGTGCTCGCGGAGGTGATGCCCAGGGTGTGGCCCTGCGGGGACTTCACGTAGTCCCCCAGCCTGACCGTCCTGCTCGCGTCCTGGTCCATCTCGATGAGCGCGCCCTCGACGACGAACGGGGTGCCGCCCGTGCCACGCGGGACGTGGATGACGGCCATGGCCCGCGCGCCGTCCTCGTCCTCGATGACGTAGGGAGCCGCATAGGGATGGTCGAGGATGGTCACGTCGACCTTGGAGCCCACGATGGTGGCGTTCGGCGAGAGCACCTCGACGATCCGCAGCGTGGCAGGGTCGGAGTCGATGTCGGTGTCGTTGGCCAGGGCGTCGACGGTGGTCGTGACCTCCCCGCCCTTGGGCTTGGCCACGTCGTCGTTGGGGGTCGGCGGGTTGACCCAGTCCTTCTGGCCACGCACGAGCAGGCTGGCACGGGAGGGGTCGAAGACGCCGTTGGTGATGCCGTAGGTGAAGTCGTGGACCGCCGCGCCCTCCTTGGGCACGGTCGTGGAGACCGTCTGCTCGTCCTCGTCGACCTTCCACTGGGACTTCTCGGACGGCGGGTTCAGCGCCTCGTACTCGAGCTCGACCGTGTCGCCGCGGGCGATGAGGTCGTTGGCCGTGACGGGGACCGTGACCGTCTTGCCCGGTGCCGCGGTCACCGTGTCTGCGATGGCCACCGGCGGTTGCGCGTCACCGGGAGCGACGACGCCCACGCGCACGAAGGCCCGGCTCACCGCTCCGAAGCGGTCGACGACCTCGTAGTGGATGACCTCGGTGCCCGAGGACGTGGGGAAGGACTCGTAGCGGATCGTCGACGGACCCGTGGACACGACCCGTCCGAGGGTCAGCTCGACAGGGCCGCCGTCGGTGCCGACGACACCGGTGACTCCGACGGTGTCGCCGTCCGGGTCGACGCCGGAGGTCGGGACCGTGATCGTGATGGGGTCGCCCGCGGTCACCGACGACGAGAAGCTTCTCGCCACCGGAACCTGGTTGGGGCTGGCCGTGCTCGGGAGTGGAGTGACGCGGATGGTGATCCGTCCGGTCTGGGCGCGCTCCGGCATACCTTCGGGATAGGCGGCGTACTCGACCGTCACGAGCTGCTCGGTCGTGACGTCCTTCGCCCACGGCACGAACCGGATGACGTTGCCGGAGGCGAATGCTGACTGCTGCGCGTCCTTGCCGAGCACCTTCACGCTGTTGGGGTCGATCCGCAGCGGGATGCCGTCGGCCATGGTGTCGTTGTCGAGGACCGACACCGCGACCGTGTCGCCCTCGCGCACGACCGCGGTGTCGTCCTCGACGACGGGGTTGAGGTCGAGCGCCGGCTTCTGAGTGACGCTCACCTCGCCGGAGGCCGTCCTGGCGCCGTCGCTCACCGTGTAGCGGATCGTCCCGCGGCGGCTCGCGTCGGAGGCCGCACCTGCGGGCTCGAGGGAGACGACGCGGATCCAGCGCCCCTGGTAGATCGAGGCCTGCAGCCACGAGTCCTCGCTCGTCGCCCCGGACGCCGCCTGGGTGACGAGCACGTCGGCACGGGGGCTGTAGTCGTTGGCGAGGGGGTCGACCAGGGTGGGCGACTGGTCGCGCAGCGTCGCGGTGTCACCGACGGCGACGGGCGGCGCGTCCGGGTCGGCCGCCTTGATGGCGTCCACGCGGATCCGGCCGGGCGCCACCCCGCCACCCACCTGCGCGGCATACGAGAGCTCGACACTGCCCGCTGCGGTCGGCGTCACCGTGACGACGCCGGTGTCGAGGTTGGTGTCGATGGCGAGGGCACCGGTCGCCCGGATGTCACCCGCGAGGTGCATCCGGTCGTCCGGATCACCCGGGTCGGCCCCGGCGATGTCGTTGCCCAGGGGCTCGAGCTGCAGGGACTTGCCCACGATGCCGCGAATCACGTCTGGCTGGGTCACCGGCGGGCGGGCGCGCGTCTCGGTGAGCGCGATGACCTCGACGGGCACCGATCCCTTGGTGCGTCCGCCACGCCCGTCCTCGGCGACGTACTCGATCGCGGTCTTGCCGGCCGTGGGCGGCGCCAGGTAGGCGAGACGTCCCTGGCCGTCGATGCTCAGGGAGTCGCCGCTGACCGCGGCGAGGACCGGGTCGGACTCCGGGTCGCGCCAGTCCGCGATGACGGGCACCGCGAGGCGTTTGCCGGCCAGGACGGGGTATGCCGTCCTCGCCAGCTTCGCCTGCCCCTCGCGCAGGAAGGGGGCGTTGTTGGTCGACTCCGGGGCGATGGTGACCTTGACCGTGGCACGCGCCTTGGCCTTGACCTTGCCGTTGCCCACGAGATAGCTGAACTGGAAGGGCGCGGTCGTCCCGGCCGGGACCACCACGTCGATGCTCTGGCCGTCCGCCGAGACGGACGGGCGGATGTCGGGGTTCGAGGTCGCACTCACGTCGCGCGGGTCGATCGCGAGGACGGAGCCGGCGGCGTCGGTGTCGTTGTCGAGGACGTGCAGCTTGCTCGTCCGCCCGGCGCGGACGGTGAGGTCGTCCGGCTTCGCGGTCGGCGGCTGCTGGGCGACCGCGTCATCGACGAGGTTCTTGTCCTTCTTCTTGTTGTCGTCGTCGCGCTGCGGCGGCGGGATGAGCGCGTCCCAGTTGTCGATCTTCTGCCGGTCGTTCTGCACGTCCCAGGCGCTGCCGTTGTCGAGGTCGTTGAGGACCAGGACCTCTCGGTTGAGCCGGAACGCGGTCCCGTCGCGCAGGGGTGTCTCGGCGACGTTGTCGATGGTGCCGGTGGGGACGGGCTGCTCGCGGCCGCAGTTCACGCCGTAGAAGACCTTGCCCGGCTCGGACCACGCACCGTGGACGCAGCCGCGCAGCACCACGGGACGCGCGGGAAGCGGCACGTCACCGCTGCGGTTCATCTGCTCGGAGACCTCGATGCCGCCGCTCGAGGTTCCGCCACCGAGCTTCACCAGGTGCAGGCCGTTCCCGCCGGAGACGGCCACGGCATCGGAGGTGGGCCCGGGGAGCTGCACCGCGGCATACGCTCTCTCGCCCTCGGTGGGCGCAAAGCCGGCGGGCGTCCCCTCGAGGTGACCGCTGCTGTGCACGGCGTCGTGCTCGGGGTCGTAGACCGCCCACGACGGGCCCAGGGCCGTCACCTGCAGGAGGGTGCCCTTGACGCCGGCCTCGCGAACCGGCTTGGCGAAGCCCGCGTCCGACGGGCGGATCGTCGTGACCGTGCCCTTGGCGCCCGAGGCGACGTGGACGGCGCCGTCCTCGCCGACGGCCAGCACGGCGTCGGCGCCGACGGTGGCCAGCGGCTTGGCGCCGGTGCCCAGCCCCGAGAGGTCGTCGATGCCCTCACTGGTGTCGACCCGCTGGGCCCAGACCTTGCCGGTTGCAGGGTCGACCGCGGCAACCGTGCCGCCACGCAGGTCCACAACGGTGGGCGGGATCCGGCCGGGTTCGCGTGAGGGCACGGTCGGGGCGGTCGCCGTCTCCTCGCGGAACTGTGCCGTGCGCACGTCGATCGGCGTGAGCTGGGCGGTCGCCTTGGCCCAGGCGATGACCGCCGCCCCGTCCTGGAGCACGTCGATACCCGCGCCGGGCGCCACGTCGGCGGCCACGCCGGCATCGAGCTGGGCCGCCGCCTTGTTGAGCCGGCCGAACTTCGCCTGCACGTCGGAGGTGATCCACACGCCTCCGTCGCCCACGTCGGCCTCGTGGACGGTGGCGCCCTGGCTGGTCACGGCGGCGTACCCCAGCGTCGCCGCCGCGAGGGTCACCACGAGGGTGGATGCGATCCGGGCACGTGCTCGTCCGCCGGCGTCCTGGGAGGCCCCTGGCCCGGGCCGGGCACCTCGCGTGGCACGCGACGAGCGCTGGCCGGGGCTGGTGGAGCTCGGTCGGCCGAACAGGTTCACAGCGATCCTTCGGCGCCCCGGGTGCGGCGCATCGAGGGCAGGGACAGGCTCCGGGGGGTCGCGCGGCGGTGCTGCCCGTCCCGTTCGAGGAGTGGGCGCAGGTCGAGGTCGGCGCGCAGCCGGCGCCAGCTCGTCACGGAGCCCCGCAGCTGGCCGCGAACGGTGTCGGCGTCGGCCAGCAGGGTCGTGGCGAGGTCGGCATCGGGCTCACCCGGGCCGAAGACGGCGGTGTCGGCGCCGGTCGCGATGGGTTCGGCAGCCACGCCCTCCGGGAAGGCCCGGGCCTGCTCGAGGCGGGTCGCCGCTCGCGGAACGTCAAGGCCCAGGCTGCGCGCATCGGTGACGAGGTCGCGCCACACCCAGGCTGCACGCGACGGGGTCGGACCGGTGGTGGCGTGCATCCGGCGCCGGCGGCGCTTCAGCCAGCGGATGAGCGCATGGACGAGGAGCAGCAGCAGGATCGGCAGCAGCAGCGCGAGGACGAGGAGCTGGAGCCACAGCGGCCAGGCGCCGATGTCGAGCGGGTTGCGCTTCTTCTTCTTGATGTCCGTGGCGTTCTGCGCCTGGTCCGGCCCCTGCAGCACCGACGGCGGGTTGACCCCTGCGGGTGGTGGCACCTGGGCGCCGACCTTCTGCTCCTCGGACTTGAGCTGCTGCTCGTTGGGCTTCTTGTTGCGGTCGGGCAGGAAGGTCGACGGGAGGAGGGCGTGCCAGCGACCGTTGCTCTCCTGGACCTCGACCCAGGCATGGACGTCCTTGCCCTCGACGCTCCCACCGGACTGCGGGATCGCGCCCATGACGACGCGGGTCGGGATCCCGAGGCGGTTGCCGGCGAGCGCGAGGGTGGCGGCGTACTGCTCGTCGTTGCCGGCGAGCTGGGTGGAGCCGACGAAGCGGCTGAGGCGACTGAGCGCGTGACCGGGGAGGTAGACCTTCTCGTAGGAGTTGGGGGTGCCCCCGTCGGTGTAGGCGCCGTCCTGGGTCATGGTCTTCGCGATGGCCACGAGCTTCTCCCACGGGCTTCCTGCTTGGCCGGTCCATGCATCGAGCCTGGCGTCGAGGAAGCTCGTGTCCTGGACCGTCTGCCCGCCGCTGGCGACGTCGAGATCGGCAGGCAGCTTGGCGGACCAGCTCGTCTCGTCGAGGACGGCGTCGAAGCTGTAGCTGTCGCCGGGCTCGAGGGTCGCCGGCACCACTGCGGTCTCGGTGGAGGTGTTGAGCCACAGGGCGTCGGCGAGGTCGTCACTGCGGACGCCGGTGAAGTGCACGCCAGTCGTCGAGCCGGCGATCGGCAGCCAGACGCCGTCGTAGCCGCCGTCGGGGACGGTCACGCTGGCGTGGACGTCCTTCCCGGTGGTGCGGGGCGCGATCCGCGAGCCCACCTGCTGGAAGGGGGTGCCGTCGCTCGCGCGGTCGGCGGCGCCCCACACCAGGCCGTCGTAGCTGTCGAGGGTCGCGAAGCGCAGCGGGGTGCCTGCCGGAAGACCGGTGACCTTGAGGATCTCGGTGTCGTAGAGCTCGGCCGAGTTCGGCTCGGTGTACTTGCGGAAGCCGGCGAGCGGGCTCGGAAACTGGGCGACGTCGTAGGGCGGGGTGAGCTCGCTGCGCACCACCGCGCGCGCGGAGCCCTCGTCGGTGCCGGGCAGGAACTGTCCGAGGAACGAGCCGGCGAGGGCCGCGACGACGAGCAGGACGATTCCGGTGATGGTGCGGGCCTGCCGGCCGGCACCGTTCTGGAGGGCGGGCCGGGTGCGCGCGGCGCGGGCAACGAGCCAGAGGATGAGCACGAGGGCGAAGAGCACCCCCTGGACCAGCTTGGCCGCCGGCTGCTGGGTGCCCAGGGCGATGCTGCCGACGAGCAGGACCACCGGCGCAACGGCGGCGCCGCCCACGCTCGGGAACCGCCGGGCCACTCCGTAGGTCGCCGCGGACCCGACGAGCCCCGTGAGCCAGGGCAGCGCGACCAGGGGGCCTCGGGCATCGACCGGCGGGAGCAGGGTGAGCCACTCCTTCCAGCCCGTCACCGGAGTGACGGCGAGGTCCTTGAGGGTGGCCGGGCTCGGGAGCACCCCCGCGACGAGGTCGCCGCGCACGGCGACCGGACCACCGAGGACGAAGTGCACGGCCACGGGGACGAGCGCGGTGAGGACCAGCGGCCAGGACCGCACGACGGCGACATGGGCGACGGCCGTGCCAAGGATGACGCCCACGGCCGCGGCCACGACCCACTGCCAGCCGAGGAAGCCGGTGCGGAAGCCGACGAGGGCGATCGTGACGAGCGCGAGCGCGAAGGCGAGGTCGACGACGACGTCGCGCGACGGCATACGGAAGATCGAAGGACGCTCCGGTGCCTCGGCTGTGCCGCGGTCCCGGCGGGCGCGCCGGCTGGCGGTGGCGTCGACGCTCATACGGGGTCCCCGCGAAGTATCTGGGGGAGCGCAGCGGCGGAAGAACTTCGTGGGGTGTTCATGCCAGCACTCCGCTGAGGAGGACGCGGCGGAGGTCGGGCAGCTCACGCACCGTGAGGATCGTGAGGCCGCCCGCGCGGCGGACGCCGACCTGGGCGTCGGGGTCGATGACGAGGGCGACCTTGATGACCTCGACCTCGAACTGGGCGAGCGCGCGCTGCACCTGGATGAAGGGTCGGTGCGAGCCGGTCACGAGGATCGCGATGCTGGCGTCGGGCGCGAGGGCCGCGGCGTCGCCGGTGGAGGCGAAGATGTCGACGGGACCGACGCTGGCGCGGGCGAACGTGTCGAGGGTGAGGGGCGCGGTGGAGCGGGAGATGCGCTGGTCGTTGCACACCATCGTCGTGTCCTGCTCGTCGAGGATCGAGCGCACGGCCAGCGAGGCGGCGCACGAGATCGCGAGCTCGACGGCCGCGTCCTCACCGGTGTAGACGTCGGGCGTGGTGTCGACGACGACGGCGAGGTGGGAGCGGCGGGTGTCGAGGAACTGGCGCACGAGCAGGCGGCCGTGCTTGGCGCTCGAGCGCCAGTGGATGTAGCGGCGGTCATCGCCCGGCTGGTACTCGCGCAGGGCGTGGAAGGCCAGGTCCGACATCGACAGGTCGGGCGTCACCTCACCCTCGAGGTCACGCAGCAGGCCCGCACCCAGCTGCTCGAGCGAGGTCGTCGCCGGGTGGACGAACAGCTCGCTGCGCTCGGTCCACTCCATCGTGCGGCGGACCAGTCCGAGCGGGTCGCCGTGGACCGTGGTCGCCGGGCCGACCTGGATGACGCCGCGGCGCTCGGTCGGCACGACGAACAGCTCTTCGTGGGACTTGCCTGAGCCGAGCGCGGGCAGCGTGAAGCGTGCGGCGGAGCGACCCACGGGCAGCTCGACGAGCAGCGGGAGCATGCCGCGGCCCGAGAGGTTGCGGACCTCGATGCGGCCGGTGGCGGGGTCACCGACGGTGACGCGGGTGGGGTCGACGTCGGTGCGGATCTCGACCTTGGCGTGGCCGAGGGCGAGCGCGACGCACGCGAGGAAGAGCACGAGACACGCGACGGCGATCATCGCCAGCTCGGTCCACTCGTAGCGGCTGGCGAAGAACCAGGTGACCAGCCCGAGGGCCAGCACCGTCCACCCGAGCGGGGACACCCACGCGAGCGCCCGGTGGACCGGGCGCCACACGGGCTGGGCCCTGCGCGCCAGGGGCCGGATGCGGTCGCCGGTGAGGTCGAGGATCCGCGCGCCGGTCTGGGTGAGGGCCGAGGGAATCTGCACCCTGGGCAGGGTGATCGTGGGTAGCTCGGCGCGTCGCCGCGTGGACCGGCTGCTCCCGCCGACGGGAGGGCGGTTGCGCTGGACCCCCTGGGTGTCGTCCTCGCCGTGGCGCAGGCCGAGCAGCGAGCGCCATCGCGACCCACCCGTGGCGGTGGCGGTCGCGCCGGACGAGCGTTGCCGACCCGGCTGCTTCTGCGCGGGCCGGACCTTGAGCGAGGAGCGCGAGACGGTCGAGTCGGTGGACGCGTCCCCGTCGGCCGACGTGTCCGTGTGCAGGTCGGAGCGGCGAATCGTGGCCGACTCGTCGTCGGGCCCCAGCGGATCGGCCATCGTCAGGCGACTCGCTCGGTCGGCGGAGCCACCTCACCGAGGATCTGGTCGATGACCTGGTCGACGCTGATGCCGGCGAACTGGGCCTCGGCGGTCACGAGGAGCCGGTGGTTGAGGACCGGGTGGGCGAGCATCTTGATGTCGTCGGGGATGACGTGGGTGCGGCCCTGGCCGATGGCCCAGGTCTTGGCGCAGCGGACGAAGGCGAGGCAGCCACGCACCGACAGCCCGAGGCGGACGCTGACGTGGCGGCGGGTCTCCTCGGCCAGGCGCGAGACGTAGTCGAGGATCGCGTCGTCGACGTGGACCTCGTCCGCGAGCTCGGCCATGTCGATGACCACCTGCGAGGTGACGACCGGCTCCAGCGACTTGGTGCGGTCGCGGGTCTTGGCGTCACGCAGCACGCGCACGGTCGCCTCGTGGTCGGGGTAGCCCAGCGTCGTCTTCATGAGGAAGCGGTCGAGCTGCGCCTCGGGCAGGCGGTAGGTGCCGGCCTGCTCGATGGGGTTCTGGGTGGCGATGACCATGAACGGCTCGCCGACCTCGTGGCGGGTGCCGTCGACGGTGACCTTGCCCTCCTCCATGACCTCGAGGAGCGCGGACTGCGTCTTGGGTGAGGCGCGGTTGATCTCGTCGGCGAGGACGATGGTCGCGAAGATCGGGCCCTTGTGGAACTCGAACACCTTGGTGTTGGGGTCGTAGATCGTCACGCCGGTGACGTCGCTCGGCAAGAGGTCGGGGGTGAACTGGATGCGGCTGTTGGTGCCGTGCACCGTACTCGACACCGCGCGGGCGAGCTGGGTCTTGCCGGTCCCCGGGAAGTCCTCGAGGAGGAGGTGTCCCTCCGACAGCATGCAGGTCAGGGCGAGCCGGATGACGTGCTCCTTGCCGAGCACGGCCTTGTCGACGTTGCTCACCATCGCCTCGAAGGTCTTGGTGAACCACGCGGCCTGCTCATGGGTGACCGTCATGGGTCGGAGTCCTCTCATCGCAGTGGTGGGATGACACCGCGTGGGAGTCCCTGCCGGCCCCCACGCTCGATGCATCACCCCCCGTGGGTGATCACACACTCGCAGACCCCTCGACATGTCAAGAAGTTCCACGTATGCCGTCACGCACCCTACCGAGACATCCGCACCTTTCCGAATGAGTGCCCGTACCCATCTCACGCCTCCCCAACGTCCGCAACCTTGGTCGCGGGAGCGACCAGACTTGCGGACGTCAAAGCCGTGCGTATGCCGTCCGCCCACCTCAGCCCGGCCAGCCGCGACTGCGCAGCAGCCCCGCGAGCGCCGTGAAGAACGGGTCCGGGTCCACGCGCAGCGTGAGCACCGACAGGGGGATGGCGGCATCGCCCTGCGCCTGGAGGTCCGTGAGGCGCACCTCGTCGCGCAAGGAGACCAGCACCTGGTCGTGACCTGCACCGTTGACCTCCACGCACACGCCATAGCGGTCCCAGAAGACGTCCAGGACCACCCTGCCCGAGGAGAGCCTGCGGGGCAGCTGCCTGGTGGGCTCCGGGAGGCCCCGACGCCGGCACTCGATCGCGAAGTCGAGCTCGTTGAGCGACTGGGCTCCTCCGAGGAGGTCACCCGCCACGGCACGCAGCATGGAGCGAAAGGCATGTCGTTGCACCCGGTCGAGCTCGGCCACGAGATCCGCGGGGCGGACGAGGCGCTGCTGGACGGGCATCACGAGGCACAGCGCCGACTGCCGGGCGGAGACGGCCCACAACGCCGCCTGGATGGTCGCGACCGGCGGCGAGGAACGAGGCATGCCCGCATCGACGCAGTCCTTGGCCGACCACCGTCTCGTCTCGTGCAGGACGACGTCGTCAGGCAGCTCGCGGGGGTCCTTGGCACAGCTCTTCGGAACCCAGATGTGGGTTCTGGGTTCGTCGAAACCCTGGAGGCCGCCCGCCTGCAGCGCCGTGACCCCGCCGAGCGCAGCGCCGGCTCCCACCCTGATGAGGGCCGCGCGCCACGCCTGCCTCCCGATCAGCGGTCCGGTGTGGAGAACGACTCCCTTGGCACCGATGGGTCGCCAGCGGCCCGAACGGATCAGGCTGCGTCGCGTTGCGCGGCTCACGCCGGCAGAGGCCAGCTCGCTGAGGGTCGCGACACCGTCGAACTCGTCGGAGAGGCGATGCAGTGCGTCGGGGGTGTACGTCATACGACGAAGCGAAGCCGCATCGGCGCAGAGCCGCCAGACCCGGCCTCTCCCACTGTGGACGACCTCGGGAAGGCCGCCGCGCTGTGGACAACGCAGCACGTCCGCAGCCCGGCACGCAGCGTCCGCAACCCTGGTCGAGAACCCGACCACCTCTGCGGACGCACGCCCCCCGGCATACAGCAACGTCCGCAACCCTGGTCGCGAACCCGACCACCTCTGCGGACGCACGCCCCCGGCAGACGGCAACGGGCCCGCACCCCTGGCTGGGATGCGGGCCCGTTGTGTGTCGTTCGACCTGAGGACTCAGGCCGTCAGGTCACTTCGCGCTGGTCGGAGTGATCTTGATCAGCGCAGCCTGGTTGCCCGCGAAGGCCTTGGCGACGTTGACCACGGTGCCGTAACCCACACCGTCGTCCGCCGGGTTGCCGGAGCCGAACGGGCCGAGCCCGATGTCGACCCCGTCATAGTCCGGAAGACGGTTGCCCTGCAGGTCGTACAGCGGAGTGGAGTACTGCGCGTTGCCCACCGACGGAACGACCGTGGAGGCGTCACGGTCGCGGTAGAACAGCGCGCCATCCGACTCACGCAGCGCGAAGCCGGGGACCCAGCCCTTGTCGTCGGTGAAGGTGCTCACCGGCGACTGGGACGCGAACTTGGTGCAGTACTCCTTGTACGTCGCGTCGCCGTCCTTGGTGAGGCACTCCGTGAAGGGGTGCGTCCCGGTGAGACCGAAGGCCGCGTTGGACGACTGCGGCCGCGACGGCAGCACGTTGAGCGTCGACGGGTCGACCTCCGCCGCCGCACCGGTGCGCTGCAACGGGTTGAAGTGGCTGTCCACGATCAGCAGGCCACCCTTCGCACCGTAGCTCGGCATGGCCGCCTCGTTCGATCCCACGTGGTTCGTGCTGCCGAACGAGGTGTCGCGGTACCAGACGAGTGCACCCGGGGCGTTGTACTTGATCTTCTCGACCTTCCACGCACCGTCGCCACCAAGCTTCTGGTAGGTGGTGTCGTAGGCGTACTGGAGGCCCTTGTCGAAGCCGTCGAAGTTGCGCCACTCGACCAGGTAGTACTGGGCGTACTGGTTGACACCCGGGTCGAGCACCCAACCGGTGCCGGACGTGTCCGTGAAGGTGCCGACCGTCGCGGTCCAGCCGTTGTTGGCCTCGGCGTCGTCGCTCCAGATGGTCTCGGCGCCGTTGGTCACCGACAGGTCGTCGACGAACCAGCCCTTCTCCTGGAAGGCCTCGTCGGTCGCGTACAGCAGTCGCACCTTGACGTCCTTGCCCGCGAACGGGGTCAGGTCGGCGTAGTAGTGCGCCCAGTCGGGCATGGCACCGGTCAGGCCGTACTTCTTGCCGCCGAAGTCGTGCATACGGCCGTTCGGGTCGGCGTAGCCGTCAGGCGTGGTGACCTCCGCGCCTGCTTGGTCATACAGCTTCTGCTCGGTCCAGGTGCTGCCGCCGTCGGTCGAGACCTCGACGAAGCCGTAGTCCCAGTCCTCCTCGATCGTGCCGGTGTTCCACGCCCAGAACTTGGCATTCGTGGCGCCGGCCGGGACCGACACGTCACGGGTCAGGGCGTTCTTCGCCCAGGACTGGTCCGCGTTGGAGTACCACATGCTGGCACCGCTGTGCGGCTTGGCGAGGGCCACCGTCTTGGCCGGAAGGTTCACCTTGACCCCGTCGGCCGAACCCTTGGGGGTGCGGCTCGACTGGCCGACCTTGACGGCCTTCGGGTCGTCGCCGGGGTTGATGACGACCGGGTCGGCCCAGCCGAGGACCCACTTGTCCCAGATCCCCATGTGGGTGGGCATCGACTGGAAGATCGGGCCCGAGTGCGAGCCGGAGCTCATGAGGTCCCAGAAGTCGACGTCGGAGTCGGTGCCGACACCGCTGGTGTCGTAGAGGTCGGGAAGGCCGAGGTCGTGGCCGTACTCGTGCGCGAAGACGCCGACGCCGGAGTCCTCCGGCTGCACGATGTAGTTGGAGACCTTGAACTTCGTTCCGGGAACCTGCTCCCCGCCTGCGACGGTCGAGGAGTGGGCCCAGATCGCGTTGGCGCCTTGGGCGCCGCCGCCTCCGGACTTGTCCTCTCCGGCGTGGACGAGCACGACGTGGTCGATGACGCCGTCCGGCTCGAGGAGGTTGTTGTCACCGTCGACGTCACCCTGGTCCTCGAGGTCGTAGTCGGCCCACGGGAAGTTGGGCTGCGCCTTGGCGAGTGCCTCGACGGCGTCGACGGGAAGTGCGCCGGCCCCGGCCGGGTTTTTCGGGTGACCCTGCATGTCCTGGATCGCGCCGTACACCCACTTGCCGGTCTCGTCCTTGTGGCAGCGGGTGGCCCCGTACCAGGCCTCCGAGTGCGGGACGGTGACCCACGGGGTCGCGGCGCCACCGACGGTGTAGGCGCCCTTGGACATCTCCTCGTACATGTTCTTCATCGTGTAGCCGGAGATGTCGATGCCGGGCTTGCCGTCAGGACCGGTGAGGTCGGGGCGGACGCGCTCGGTGATGCCCTCCTTGGTGTACAGCATCTTGTTGAAGTGCTCCGACGAGAAGTCGTCGAGCCACATCGAGTTGTTGTCCTTGAGCTCGCTCTCGGCCGGATTCGGGATGTTGTTGTGCTTGGGCCCGTTCTGGACGGTGCCCGGCACACAGGTGCTCGAGGAGAAGCCATCCGGAACCATCGATCCGGTGAAGTCGTCGTTGGCCTGCTCGTTGAACTCCACGAGGATCGTCAGCAGCTTTGCCTGCTGGGTGGTCTTGGCCTGCTTGAACCTCTTGGCCTTGATGGCCTTGGGGCTCTTGCCTGTCTTGATCGACTCGGCTTCGAGCTTGCGGAGCTGCTTGGCAGCCGTGGGGTTGCCCTGGCTGTGCTTGCGGTCCACCTCGAGGGCCTTGGCGAGCGCCGACTTGCGCTCGGCAGCCTTGGCCTTCTTCTGGGCAGGCGTGGCCTTGAGGTTGAAGGCCTTGTCCTTGGAGACCGCAGTCTCCATGCGAGGTGCCACATAGTTGATGTAGCCCTCTGACGAGGGGGCGGCACCGACGGGCGCCGGACCTGACGTGGGAGCTGCTGCGACAGAGCTCGACCCCAGGGTCAGGCCGGTCGCCGCGAGCGCAAGCGCAGGCACGGCAGCGAGATAACGCCGCCGGGCGCGCGCGGAACTGCGAGCAGTCATGTTTCTCCTCCGAGTACCGGGCCGAGGCCCGGATGTCCGTGCCCCTTTGCACGAACTTCTGTGCATCCTGCCTTCCCGGTTCCCCGGAGGGAAGGACTTTGCGCCGAGTGGTCGTCAGCGGCACCCTTCCGACCTGCGGGTATGCCGCCCGCACCAGGGCGTGGACCACGCGGCGACGCTGTGAGCCGGACCTCCCACCCACGCCGCCCCGGCCGGGGATCGGCAGAGGACGATCCGGGGTCAGTCCAGCAGGGCCAGGTCCGCCTCGGTGACCATGCGCGTCGAGAGGGCGTGCTCGACCAGGCGGGACTTGCGGTTGCTCGCCAGCTTGCCGGGGCCGCCGTGGAGCCCGCGGGTCCCGGCGTCCGCCAGCTTCTGGCAGACGTTGTCGAGCTTGCGGTTGAACTTCGTCGTCGTCCACCCCAGCCGTGCGGCCGCCTGGGCCGAGGACGGGATCTGGCCCTGGCCGACATACGTCGTGCGCAGGAAGCTCTCGCAGAGCGCAACGATGAGCAGCTTCTGGTCAGGGGTCATCGAGACCCGTCCCACCGTCGTCTCCCCGGGGGAGTCCTCGGGCTCGGGCTCCGGCTCGGTCACGATCGAGGTGAACGTCGCATCCTCGACCGTGATGTCGAAGTCGTAGGTCGTGGGGCCGGCCGTGAACCACACCGTGAAGGCCTCGAGGGCGAGGGGGATGCGGGCGCCCGGCGAGAGCCAGGCCTGGAAGAGCCCCTGCCGGTCACCGACGGTCGCCGTGAGCGTCGAGCCGACGTTGGTCAGCCACCACAGGTCGTGCTCGCGGTGCACCTGCAGGAAGACCCGGTGCAGGTAGGGGTTGTCGTCGATCTCGACGTCCGCGACCCTGCCTATGGTGAGGGGCGCGTCCTCGGGAGCCCGGTACTCCTCGCCGCAGAACTCCACCGTCACTGTCATCGGGTCATCCTCCGGTCATGCACTTGATCGGTGAGTACGTCGATGACGCACCAGCCGCCCTGCTCACGGCCACCTGCGCGCAGACGAACTGGCCCGGCTTGGTGGCGACGGTGTGTGACGCCTTGTTGCGGACCGTGGTCACGATGGCCTTCGGGACCTCGGCCTCACTGCCAGCGATGTGCATCCGGTAGAAGTCGCCCTTGCGGGCGCCGACGTACTCCCAGCTGAACAGGATGCCTCCGGCGACGACCCGCCCGTCGATGGTGGGCGCCTCGGGAAGGTCCACGACGGGCCCTCCGCGGGAGGTCGCCGACGACGTCGGGGCGTTCGCCGCGTCGGCGGGGGGTGCCTCACGGCCACGGAACCCGATGGCCCACACGAGGGTCGCCACGAGCGCCAGCAACAGCACGCCCACGCCGCCCAGCAGTGCACCGCCGCTGATCGTCGTCGGCGCGGGCTCGGCGTCATCCGGGTCCTCGGCCGGCGCGGGCGTGGCCGTCGTCGCGGATGGGGTGGGCCCGTAGCCCTGGGACGGCGAGACCCTGGCTGCGCGGACGCTGGTGCGGTCGGGATCGGTGTGCTCGGGCGCCGCCTGGCCGGTGCTGTCGGCGACGGTGGAGTGCCCGGACTCGTCGAGCACGACGATCGGGGTGCGGGCAAAACGCTGGGACTGCTCGATGGCCTGCAGGCCACGGGCCAGCTCGATGGCCGTCTGCGGGCGTGCGTCCGGCTTCTTGGCCATGGCGTGGCCCAGCAGCCGCTCGAGGCTCAGCGGCACGTCGGCGCGCCCGGTCTGCGGAACGGGCGTGGCCCGGATGCGCGGCATGAGCGCGTAGGCCGAGTTGTCACCGCCCGGCTGCTCGAACGGCGAGCGCCCCACGAGGAGGTGCCACAGGGTGGCGGCGAGGGAGTAGACGTCGCTGCGGGCGTCACCGTTGCTCTGGCCATAGAGGACCTCCGGCGGCGACCAGGGCACGGACACGCCGACGTCCTCGTCGTGCTCCTCCTGCCCGACCGCCCGGCCGGCGATCCCGAAGTCGGTGAGGCCCGGTACGCCGTACTGGCTGAGCAGCACGTTGGCCGGCTTGATGTCGCGGTGGACGATGCCCGCGCGGTGCGCGGTCTCCACGGCAGAAGCCAGCTGTATGCCGGTCCGCAGGACTTCCTCGACCGTCAGCCGCTCGCGCTTCGCCCGGGTCGCGAGGTTGGGCGGCGGGTAGTACTTCATCACGAGGTAGGCACCGCCGTCGGCGAGCTGCTCGCTGCGGAAGACCTGGACGATGTAGGGGTGGTCGGCGAGCTGGGCCATGGTGTCGGCCTCGTCGACGAACTGGCGCCGGATCGTCGGTGTCAGCCCCTCCCGCTTGAGCACCTTCACGGCGACCGGCATCCGCGGCTGCTGCTGCTCGTAGAGGAAGACGTCGGCGTAGCCGCCCGAGCCCAGGGGTTGGCGGTAGACCAGGCCCGGGATCTCCGGGGGCGAGCCGGGTGCAGCTCGGCTCACTCGGAGACCTCGTAGGTGAGGGAGACCTCGTCGGCGAGGGTGACGACCGCGCCCGGCTCGATGCCGAAGTCCTCGGTCGGGCGCAGGCGCACCGGCTCCTGGCCCGGGAGGGTGACCGTCGTGCCGTTGGTCGAGCCGAGGTCGCGCACGAGGACGTGCCAGCCCTCGAGGATCACCTCGGCGTGGTTGCGGGAGATGTCGTTGTCCTGGGAGGCGAGGCGCACGAGGTGGGGCCGGCTGCTCGGTGGCAGGTCGGCGTTGACCTTGGGCGCGCGTCCGAGCAGGATCCCGCGGTCGAGCGGGACGAGACCACCGGCGGAGACGCGCAGCGTGCCCAGCTGCGGACGAGGCGTCTGGAAGGGCTGCTGGGTCGGGATGTCACGGCCACAGACCCGGCAGGCGCTCGCGTGCGGTGACGAGTGGTGGCCGGCGGGGCAGAGGACGGCCAGGACGACCGGGCTGTCGGCGGGACCGTCGATGCCCGGGGAGAGGGCGCTGCGGTCCATGGTCACGTCCGGCACGGGCGGGGCGGCGACCGCCGGCTGATCGGACTCGACGGGTTGGTCGGCGCCGGGCCCCGGGTTGTCCGGCGCGGGAGCAGGCTCGGTCGCGGGCGGCTGCTGCTGCATGGGGGGCGGGCCGGTCATCCCCCAGTTGTCGGGGCCCGTGGTTCCGTCCGCGGCGGGCAGCTCCTCGGTGGCGGGCTGCGGCGGCGGTGCAGGGGCGGCTGCCGCCTCGTCCTCGGGCAGGGTCCGCCACGGGACGCTGTCGATGAGGACCTTCTTCTCGGGCGCGGGCGCCGTGACGGGCGCGACGCGCTCCGCGGGCGCCGACCCGGCGTGCTCCTCGTCCGGGGGCAGTGTGAGGTCGACCGGCGGGATGCCCGGTGCGGGCGCGGCCGCCGAGAGGTCGGAGGCGTCCGCGTCGGACGGCGGCTCCGGTTCGGCGTCGGGCTGGCTCTCCTGCTCGGACTCCTCACGCACCGCGGCCACCGCGGCCACCGCGGCCACCGGGCGACCCAGTCGGCTCGGGCGGCGCCAGCCGCCCTTGGCACCGTTGCCCAGCTCGATGGTGGCGACGTCGAGATCGAAGTCCCGCCACGGCATACGGCCGTCTGCGGACACCTCGGAACCGTCGGCGCGCACGAACGCCGAGCCACGCACGAGCACGCGGGTCACGTCACCCGAGGTGTCCACCAGCGCGAAGTCGGGCAGCGCAGCCAGCCCGTCGCGCCCGAGCGCCTGCAGGGCCTCGACCAGGCCGGAGTCGAGGGGCCCCTGGAGGTCGTCCGCGGCCGAGGCAGGCGCCTGCACGAGGAGGTGTCGGTCGGTGGTGGACAACGCGACCCACCCCTTGGCGGGCTGGGTCGTGACCTCGGTGCTGCTCACGATGTGGTCCTCAGCTCGGCATCAGGGTGTGGCGGGGAGCCGTGTCGGCCTCGTCCCCGTCATCGTCGTCCGCGTCGAAGGCGACGACGACGACACTGATGTTGTCACGACCCCCGGCGTCGAGGGCGGCTCGGCAGAGCTCGTCGGCCACCCGCTGGGGGTCGTCGTACTTCTGCAGGGCGACCATGATCGTGCGGTCGTCGATCTCGTTGGACAGCCCGTCGCTGCACAGGACGAAGCGTTCGCCCGGGTGCGGCGGGAAGACCCAGACGTCGGCGTTCGGTCCGGGGTCGGTGCCCAGTGAGCGCGTGATGATGTTGCGCAGCGGGTGACGCAGCGCCTCCTCGGCCGTGATGAGGCCGGCGTCGACCATCTCGCGGACCTCGGAATGGTCCTGGGTCACCATGCTCATGCGGTTGCCGAGGAAGCGGTAGACGCGCGAGTCACCGACGTTGAAGACGATCCAGTGCTCGGCACCGCCCGCGTCGACGACGGTGAGCCCGGCGACGGTCGTGCCCATGCCGGACTGCTCGGGGTGCTCGGCCGCCGACTCGAGGATGCGGGCGTTGGTGTGCCTGAGCAGGGCGACGACGTCCTCGGAACGCACGTGCTCGCGCGCGTTGAGCTCCCCGAGGCACCGCACGGCGATCTCGCTGGCGACCTCGCCCGCGGCGTGACCGCCCATGCCGTCGGCGATGGCGTAGACGCGGCCCTCGGCGATGAGGTTGTCCTCGTTGTGGTCTCGGACCCGCCCGACGTGGGTCGCCGCCCCCGAGCGGATGTGGACGTCCGGACCGGTGAGGGAGGCGTAGTGCGCGGCGCTCACGGGCTGTCCCCGCCCGCGGGGGTCACCCGCACGGTCTCCATGGCGTCCTGGACCGCGTCGTAGTCACTCTCGGAGTCCGGGCCGGCGATGCGGCCGGTGAGCCGGACGAGCTGCGTGACCTCACCGGCGCCGACGGCCGTGAGCAGGTGCACCAGGTAGACCGGCTCACCCCCTTCGACCCACGAGACGTTGAGACCGGTCCACCGGCGCTCGCCGAGCTCGACCTCGAACGTCGGGTCGCACTCCCCCTCGTCGTGTCCCTCGGCCTGGCTCATGAGGTCGTCGACGAGGTCGTCGGGGGTCGAGTCACGCGACGTGTGGACGTATGCCGTGAGCTGCGGAGCGAGGTCCCCTCCCCTGCCGTGCGTCACCCGGAACAGGGCGTCGCCCCCCGGCTCGGCGACCCAGCCGTCGGGCACGGTCAGCTCGATCATCGGGAGCTGGGGGCTGAGTGCGCTCGGATGACCCACCGTGGGCATCGGGGCCACCTCCGGGGCGGTCGGGGCGGCACCGTCACCGGCGCCGTTGCATGAACCGAACCAGCCTAGCCCGGTAGGCGGGAACCACACGATGGGGAGAGCTCCCCGCCACGGATGCGTCGACCGTGACGCGGAAGTCGGGGGTCGTCCCGGTTGCAACCGGGACAGTTCGCGATTTCCGGGTGCTCAGCGGGACTCGGGCTGCTCGGCCCACCAGGTGCGCAGGCGGTCGGCTGCAGCCTCGGGCCCGATCGGGCCCTCGTCGAGGCGCACCGACAGCAGGTACTTGTAGGCCCGCCCGAGCACCGGGCCCGGCGCGATGCCCAGGACTGACGCGATCTCGTTGCCGTCGAGCTCGGGGCGCACCGCCGCCAGCTCCTCCTGCTCCAGAAGCAGCCCGATGCGACGCTCGAGCTCGTCGTAGGTGCGCGAGAGCCGCTGGGCCTTGCGGACGTTGCGGGTGGTGCAGTCGGCGCGGGTGAGCCGGTGCAGGCGGGGCAACAGTGGCCCGGCGTCGGTGATGTAGCGGCGCACCGCGGAGTCGGTCCACTGACCGTCGCCGTAGCCGTGGAAGCGCAGGTGCAGCTCGACGAGGCGCGACACCGCCTTGACCGTGTCCTTGTCGAAGCGCAGTGCCCGCAGCCGCTTGGCGGTGAGCTTGGCGCCGACGACCTCGTGGTGGTGGAAGCTCACCCCGCCGGCCGGCTCGAAGCGCCGGGTCGCCGGCTTGCCGATGTCGTGGAGCAACGCCGCGAGGCGGAGCACGAGGTCGGGGCCCGGCACCGACTCGGCCGACCCGTCGGGTGGGCCCTCGAGGTCGATGGCCTGCTCGAGGACGATGAGCGAGTGGTCGTAGACGTCCTTGTGGCGGTGGTGCTCGTCCACCTCGAGCTGCAGGGCGGGGAGCTCGGGCAGCACGTGAGCGGCGAGGCCGCTGGCCGTCAGCAGCTCCAGTCCTGCGCGGGGGTCGGGGGCGAGCAGCAGCTTGACCAGCTCGTCGCGCACCCGCTCGGCCGACACGATCGAGATGCTCTCGGCCATGGCGCTCATCGCGGCGGACACCTCGGGGGTGGGCAGGAGCCCGAGCTGGCCCACGAAGCGCACGGCGCGCATCATCCGCAGGGGGTCGTCCCCGAAGCTCACCTCGGGAGCCGCCGGAGTGCGCAGCACGCCGGCGTCGAGGTCGGCCAGGCCGTTGTGGGGGTCGACGAACTCCAGCGAGGGCAGCTTGAGCGCCATCGCGTTGACGGTGAAGTCTCGCCGGACCAGGTCGTCCTCGAGCGAGTCGCCGAACGCGACGACCGGCTTGCGGGTCACGCCGTCGTAGGCGTCCGCGCGGTAGGTCGTCACCTCGACCGTCGTCTCGGTGCCGTCGGCTCTCCGCCGTGCCCCGATCGTGCCGAACTCGCGACCCATGTCCCAGGTCGCCGAGCCCCAGGCCTTGAGGATCGCCTCGCTCTCGTCGGGCGACGCGCTGGTGGTGAAGTCCAGGTCCGGAGGCGTGCGTCCGAGGAAGGCGTCGCGCACGGGTCCACCCACGAGAGCCAGCTCGTGACCCGCCGCGGTGAAGCGCTCGCCCAGGTCGGTGAGCAGCGGCAGGACCGGTGCCAGGCGGGCGACGGCCTGCCTCATGAGGGCGGCGGGGGGAGGAGGAGACGACACGAGGAACAACAGTAGGTGCATCAGGTGGCGTGGTTAGAGTGACCGGATGAGCCATGCCGCAGCGGAGCCGCCCCGGGTCACCCGGCGGCTCCCTGCGGTCGAGGAGCGCTCGGCCGGTGGCGTCGTCGTCGACGTCCACCAGGGCGAGGCCCGGATCGCGGTCATCGCGCGCCGCAACCGCGCCGGCCGTGTCGAGTGGTGCCTGCCCAAGGGCCACATCGAGGGCACCGAGACCCTCCCGCAGACCGCCGCACGCGAGGTCGCGGAGGAGACCGGCATACAGGGCAGGGTCCTCATCGAGCTCGGCACGATCGACTACTGGTTCGCGGTCGGCGACCGGCGGATCCACAAGTACGTGCACCACTACCTCCTCGAGGCGACCGGCGGCGTGCTCACCATCGAGAACGACCCGGACCACGAGGCGATCGACGTCGCCTGGTTCGCGCTGCGCGACGCCCACCGTCACCTCACCTTCCCCAACGAGCGCCGGATCGCGCGCATCGCCTGGCAGCGCCTCGCCGGGGACTGAAGCAGCAGCCCTGTCCCCCCGCTGACACCTAGGATGGGCAGCCACACCGAGCGGAAGGGGCACCCGTTGGAGGGCGTCGGACCCGGAACCACCCTCGATGGGCGCTACACCACGCAGCGCCGCATCGAGCAGCGCCGCGGCGCTGAGCGCTGGACCGCCGAGGACACGACCCTCGGGCGCTCCGTCATCCTCCTCTGCCTGCCCGACGACGACTCCCGCCGCAGCGCCCTGCTGGACTCCGCCCGCCGTGCCGCGGGGGTCGAGACGCCCACCCTGCACCGCGTGCTGGACGTCGGCCGTGAGAACGGCGTCGCCTGGGTCGTCGAGGCGGACAGCACCGCCGCGCGTTCCCTCGCCGAGCTGGTCGAGGAGGGTGGCCTGCCTGCCGACGAGGTCCGCCGCATCGTCGGCGAGGTCGCGACCGCCCTCGAGTCCGCGCGCCAGCGCGGCCTGCACCACCTCGACCTGCGTCCCGAGGACGTGCTGCGCACCGTCGACGGCGAGGTGCGCCTGCGTGGCGTCGCCACGAGCGCCGCCCTGGCCGAGCTGGACGACCTCGAGTCCGAGGACGCGTCCCGTCGCGACGCCGTCGGCGTCGTCTCCCTGGCGTATGCCGGCCTCACCGGTCTGTGGCCCGGTCCCGACGAGACGTCGCTCGGCTCCGCGCCGCGCGTGCTCGGTGGGGTGGCCGCGCCGTCCGAGATCGCGGCCGGGGTGCCCCGGGACCTCGACGCCCTGTGCCGGTTGACCCTCGGCGAGGACCAGGGACCCACGTCCCCCGGTGACTTCGCCCGGCAGATCGCGCCGTGGCCCTCGCGCCAGGTCGCCGGTCGCTCGACGCTCGTGACCTCGAGCACGGTCGACCCCCGCCGCTCCGCAGCGGTGCCCCCGGTGGAGGTGGCACCCGCTCAAGCGCCACCCACCCCGTCGCCCACGACCCCACCGCTCACGCCGGCCGCCCTGGCTGCTGCGGAGCGGCAGGGCCACGACGGTGGCGACGGCGAGCTGGTCGAGGGGGACGAGCCGTCGGAGGACGACACCCCGACCCACGTCATGGAACGGCCCACGGGTCAGCCGGAGGCTGCCGCCTCGCCGGACTCCACACAGACGCAGGTGCTTCCCGTCTCGGCCGGCTCCACCCCCTCCCCGGCCGGGCCCGCCGCGCCCGGCCCCACGAAGCCCAGTGCTGCGTCCGGACCCGGTGCTGGCGCTGGCGCTGCTGCCGCGGCATCGGCTGCCGGTGCCGCCGTGGCCGGTGCGGGTTCCGCCGTGGCCGGTGCCGTCGGTCGGCTGGGCTCGCGCGTGGGCACGCTGGGCCGCCAGGTGGGCGACCGTGCAGCCGAGAAGGCCGCCGAACGCCGCGGCTTCCACGACCGCATCACCGGTCCCAACGCGCCCGGCCTCACGCCCGACGGTGAGCGACTGCGGCCCGGGACCGGCAGGGACGCCGTACTGGAGGCACCCGCCCCCCTGGTCCCTGCGCAGCCACTCACCAAGGACGAGTCCAAGACCGCCCTGGCCATCGTGGCGGGCTTCCTCATCCTGGCGCTCATCATCGGCCTGTGGGGAGTCTCGCGGATCGGCTCCAAGACGCGGGACCTCGACTTCGGGGGCCTCCCCGGCAGCTCCGCCAGCAACAACCCCTCGTCGTCGTCCTCCTCCTCGCCGTCCGCGAGTGGATCGCAGGAGGCCAGCCCCAGCGCCACCACCGGTGAGTCGATGCAGGTCCTGGCGGCCGACGGCTACGACCCCGAGGGCGACGGCCGCGAGAACGGCACGCTCGCCCCCCGTGTCTTCGACGGTGACCCGAAGACGTCGTGGCAGTCCGAGGGCTACGCCTCAGCCGCCTTCGGCGGTCTCAAGAAGGGCGTGGGCGTGAGCGTCGACCTCGGGCCCAACGTCGCCGCGCGCACCGTCAAGCTCACCCTCAACAACACGGCCGACGTCTCCGTCTACATCGGCGCCGAGAAGTCCCTTAAGGACGCCACCAAGGTCGGGGAGAAGGACGGGGCCAATGGCACCGTGACCTTCCCGGTCAAGGCCGGCACCCAGGGTCAGTACGTCATCGTCTGGTTCACCCAGCTCACCCCCGACGACAAGGGCCGCTACCGCGCCATTCTCGGCGAGGTCGAGGTCACGAACTGACATGAGCGACCTCGAGGGCGTGGATGACCGCGCCCTCATGGCCCGCCACGTCGCCGGGGACGCCGACGCCTTCGGTGAGCTGTTCCGGCGCCACCGTGACCGGTTGTGGGCGGTGGCGGTACGCACCACCGGCGACCGTGAGCTCGCCGCCGACTGCGTCCAGGACGGCTTCGTCAACGCCTTCCGCCGGGCCGGCTCCTACCGCGGGGATGCGGCCGTGTCCACGTGGCTGCACCGCATCGTCGTCAACGCCTGCCTCGACCGGCTGCGCCGCGAGCGCGACGTGCTGCGACGGGCCGGTGACGCGGCCGACATCGACATCATCGACTCCCACGACCGGCACGACGAGGCCGCGACCGGGCTCGACGTGCGCTCCGCCCTCGCCCGCCTGCCCGAGCACCAGAGAGTCGTCCTCGTCCTCGTCGACATGCACGGTATGCCGGTCGCAGACGTCGCCGACACGCTGGGTGTCGCCGTGGGCACGGTGAAGTCGCGCTGCGCGCGAGGCCGCCTGGCGCTCGCCGAGCTCCTCGAAGGAGCCAGGGACCACAACGATCGGGAACCGGGGGCGAGCGCGTGACGTCCTATCTGGTGAGTCCTGCCAGCTCTGCTGCCGCCGTCGAGCGGCGGAGTGGGTGGCCGATGCCCGGAAGGAGGAGCAAGCAGTGACGTTGCAGGATGACGATGAGGACCCCACGGGCATGCGCGCCCTGCTGAGGAGCCTCCCCGACCCCGGGCCGATGCCCGACGACCTCGTGCATCGGATCCAGTCGGCCCTGACCGAGCTGCCCGCGCTCGACGGGCCCGGAGAAGGTCACGCCGACGGGGGTCGCGACGAGGACGTTTCACGTGGAACGCCCGCCTCCCGCAGCTCCTGGTGGGGGCGTCACGCCGGCCGGGCAGCGGTGGCAGCCGTCGTCCTCCTCGGCGGCGGCGCGGTGGCCTCGGGCTCCCTGGGCATCCTCGGAGGAGGCGGAGACTCCACCTCGGCTGCGGGGAGCTCCGCCGAGGGCGGGTCCCAGACGGAGAGCCTGTCCGGATCGCGGGGGGACGCCGGTGCTCCTCGGGACTCCTCGTCCGGCCAGGGCGCCAGCACCCAGGAGGCCGCCCTGGGACCCGTGCTGGTGCGCCACTCCGGCCGGAGCTACACCGCTGGTGACCTGCCAGAGCAGGTTGCCGGCGTCGCGACCGGCACGACGACCCCGCCACTGACGGCCGAGTCCCCCGCCATCGGCCCGATCGGCACCGAGGTGGGCGTGCGCTCCTGCCTCGCGGCCCTCGGCCTCCCGCGCGCCAGTGCGGCCGACGTGGACCTCGCCTCGCTCGACGGGACCCCGGCGGCGGTGCTCGTCATCACGCTGGGAGGGGAGCGGACGGCATACGCCGTCGGCCGGGACTGCACCACCGGCAACCCGTCACTGCTGGCCGGCCCGGTGACCGTGCCCTGACCGCGGGTCGGGCCGTGTGTCGGGAACAGCGAGCGCCTAGGATCGGTTGCATCGAGGCCACCGTATGTAGCGGTGCTCCCCATTTCCAGCCACAAGGGACGGTGTTCGTGAGTTCCCCCGCCAAGGCCTTCGGCCAGGACGACAGCGACCTCAGAGACGTCATCATCATCGGTTCCGGCCCGGCCGGCTACACCGCAGCCGTGTATGCCGCGCGCGCCAACCTGCGACCGGTCCTGTTCGAGGGGGCCGTCACCGCTGGTGGAGCCCTGATGAACACCACGGAGGTCGAGAACTTCCCCGGCTTCCGCGACGGCATCATGGGGCCCGACCTCATGGACGAGATGCGGGCCCAGGCCGAGCGGTTCGGCGCCGAGCTCGTCACCGACGACGTCGAGTCCGTCTCGCTCGACGGTGAGGTCAAGTCCGTCGTCGACGGCGAGGGGCGCACGTGGCGTGCCCGCTCGGTCATCCTGGCGATGGGATCGGCCTACCGCGAGCTGGGACTGCCCGACGAGAAGCGCCTGTCCGGCCACGGTGTCTCGTGGTGCGCGACCTGTGACGGCTTCTTCTTCCGCGACCAGGACATCGCGGTCATCGGTGGTGGCGACTCCGCCGTGGAGGAGGCGACGTTCCTCACGAAGTTCGCTCGGTCCGTGACGATCGTGCACCGTCGCGGTGAGCTGCGCGCCTCCAAGATCATGGCCGACCGGGCCCACAGCAACGACAAGATCCGGTTCGCCTGGAACAGCGAGGTCGAGGCCATCCACGGCGACGACAAGCTGACTGGCCTCACCCTGCGCGACACCACGACCGGTGAGAGCCGGCAGCTCGACGTCACCGGCCTGTTCATCGCCATCGGCCACGACCCCCGCAACGAGCTGGTCCAGGGCGTGGTGAACCTCGACACCGAGGGCTACGTCGTCGTCGAAGGGCGCTCCACGCGCACCAACCTGCCCGGTGTCTTCGCGTGCGGTGACCTCGTCGACCACACCTACCGCCAGGCCATCACGGCTGCCGGTTCCGGTTGCGCGGCAGCCCTCGACGCCGAGCGTTTCCTCGCCTCCCTCGAGCAGGACCACGTGCAGGCCAGCGACGCAGCGCTCGTCGCGACGCTCGTCGCCCCCTGACCTGCCCCCACACCTCAGCAGACTCCGACCGCCCCACCTCAGGAAGGACCCCATCATGGGAGCCACCCGCACCACCGACGACGCCTCGTTCGACACCGATGTCGTCAAGAACAGCAAGGTCACTCTTGTCGACTTCTGGGCCCCCTGGTGTGGTCCGTGCAAGGCGATCGCCCCCGTCCTCGAGGAGATCGCGCGTGACCACGCCGACGTCCTCGACGTCGTCAAGCTCAACACCGACGAGAACCCGGCCGTGACCGGCAAGCTCGGCATCACCTCGATCCCCACGATGCATGTCTACAAGGACGGCGAGATCGTCAAGACCATCGTCGGCGCGATGCCCAAGCCCAAGCTCCTGCGCGAGCTCGAGCCCTTCCTCAGCTGACCAGCGTCATCACGCACAAGCCCCCCGGCCTCACGGCCGGGGGGCTTGTTCTTGTGCTGAGCAGTGCTGTGCTGCAACGGTATTCGCGATGATGAGGGTTGTCGCGCCGGTCTGACTTCGGAGGGTCATGCCGGCTCAGGCCGGCTCAGGCCTCGGTGCGCAGGTTCATCGCGTCGAGGATCCGGTTGAGGTCCTCGACCGAGGCGAAGTCGATCGTGACCTTGCCCCTGGACTTGCCCAGGGCAATGCCGACGCGCGTCTCGAGCCGGTCCGAGAGGCTGGCGGCAATGTCGTCGAGCTGGGGGTGACGCCCACCGGCTCGCGGCCGGCGCCTGGGCGGCTTCTCGTCCTCGACACCCAGCGAGACGATCTCCTCGACCGTGCGGACGGAGAGCCCCTCGGCCACGATGCGCTGGGCGAGGCGCTCCATGGCGGCCGCGTCCGAGACGCCGAGCAGGGCCCGTGCGTGCCCGGCCGACAGCACGCCGGCGGCGACGCGGCGGGCGACGATCGGGGGCAGGCGCAGCAGGCGCAGGGTGTTGCTGATCTGCGGACGCGAGCGCCCGATGCGCGTGGCCAGCTCCTCCTGCGTGCACGAGAAGTCGTCGAGGAGCTGCTGGTAGGCCGCGGCCTCCTCGAGGACGTTGAGCTGGCTGCGGTGGAGGTTCTCCAGGAGCGCGTCGCGCAGGAGGTCGTCGTCCTCGGTGGCCTTGATGATGGCCGGAACGGTGTCGTTGCCGGCCTCACGGCTGGCCCGCCAGCGGCGCTCGCCCATGATGAGCTCGTACTGCACACCCTCGGGCACGTCGGTGGCGTCGGGGGGGATGGGGCGGACGACAACTGGCTGGAGGACGCCGATCTCGCGGATGCTGTGGACGAGCTCGGCGAGGTCGTCCTCGTCGAAGACCGTGCGCGGCTGGCGCGGGTTCGGGCGGATCGAGTCGAGCGAGAGCTCGGCGAACTGCGCACCGGGAACGGCGACGAGCTCGGGACCGTCGGTCACTTCCGCGGCGACTGCCGTGTCCTCCCCGTCCTCCCCGACCTCCTCGGCCAGATCGCCGTTCGCGTCAGCAAGCTCGTTCGGCGCGCTGACCTGCGACGATGCCCCTGCGTCACTCGCCTGGTCGGCGTGCCTCTCGGCGTGCGCAGCGGGAGCCGGAGCGTCGCTGGCCGCAGGTTCGACGGTGTCGAGCGACCCGTCCGTTGTCGGGGGGCGCTCCTTGAAGAAGACGTCCGTCGGCCGGTTGATCGCCGCCCCACCGGCGCCCGGGGGGATGAGGGCGCCGAGTCCGCGGCCCAGGGCACGTCGCTTGTCGCTCATGAGCGGTCCTCACTGTTCTGGGCTGCGTTCTGCGCTGCCATCTCTGAGGCGGCCTCGAGGTACGAGAGGGCGCCACTGCTGTTGGGGTCGTACGTCATGACGGTCTGCCCGTGGCTGGGCGCCTCGGAGATCCGGACCGAGCGGGGCACCGTGGCCTTGAGCGTCTGGTCCGGGAAGTGGTTGCGGACCTCGTCGGCCACCTGCGCCGAGAGGCGGGTGCGTCCGTCGAACATCGTGAGCAGGATGGTCGACACGTGCAGGTCGGGGTTGAGGTGGTCACGGATGAGCTCGATGTTCTTGAGCAGGGCCGACAACCCCTCGAGGGCGTAGTACTCGCACTGGATGGGGATGAAGACCTCACTCGCCGCGACGAACGCGTTCACCGTGAGCAGCCCCAGGCTGGGCGGGCAGTCGATGAGCACGTAGTCGATGCGCTCACCGCTCTCGGCGCGCTCCGTGACATAGGCGGCGACCGCCTTCTTGAGGCGCGTCTCACGCGCCACGAGGGAGACGAGCTCGATCTCGGCGCCGGCGAGGTCGATGGTCGCGGGAGCGCAGTACAGGCCGGCGATGTCTGCACAGGGCTGCACCACCTCGCTCATGGGGTCCCCGTCGACGAGGACGTCGTAGATGCTGGGAACCTCGGCGTGGTGGTCGATCCCCAGTGCTGTGCTGGCGTTCCCCTGCGGGTCGAGGTCGATGACCAGCACCGTGGCCCCGGCCTGGGCCAGCGCGGCAGCGACGTTCACCGTGGTGGTGGTCTTTCCCACCCCGCCCTTCTGGTTGGCGACCGTGAGCACCCGGGTCCGGCTCGGCCGTGGTAGGTCGCGCCCGACGAGAGTGATCCGCTTGCGGGTGTCGTTCGCCACGGCCTGGGCCAGCGGGGTGTCCGCGCCCACCGCAGGAATGTCGGCCACGTCCTCGTCCGCTGAGTCCCGCGACACACGCGCGAAGGCATCCGCGGCCTTCTCCGACTCGGACGGCTCCGTTTCACGTGAAACATCAGCCGGCTCGGCGACAGCCGGAATGGGCGCTTCCGCTTCCACGGAATCGAGCTTGTCGGCGGGAACCTCCGTTTCACGTGAAACATCGCGACGTTCCAGGCCGTCGAGCCCCGGCCACCCCAGCGGTGCCGTCTGGGGGCCGGGAAGGGCGGGAAAGCCCAGCCCAGGGGTCACGCGGCGCTCGGCCTCGACTGGCATCGTCGGGATCCACCTCAGGGTCGTCGGTTGGGAACACCCAATCCAACAGGACCGCCCCCCGACACGCCAAACCCCACCCCCGCGTTTCCCTCAGTTCCGCTCACAGCACAACGTTTCACGTGAAACATCCTCCCTGCTCCGTCATCCCCTGTGGTCGTGGTGACCCTTGTGATCGCCGCAGTCCCATCCGCGGATCGCGCGCTGCGCGCACTCGCCGCTCCCGCCAGGCCCAGCCAGCGGCGATCACAAGCGTCTCCCCTCCTCAAGGTCACCCGCCGCTGTGGTCCCGTTTCACGTGAAACATCGCGCTTGGCATCCCCTCCGCGCGCGGGGGCGGTGCTCGGCCTGAATCTCCTCCGCGACCATCCCCCCACCCCGGCGCTCTCGCTGGTCTGGCATTCGCGGGCGTCGACGCGAAGAAGCCCGGGGAGGACGGACGCAACTGGCGGGCGCCACGTCAAGGTGACTCCACATAAGCCGTGTGGAGAAAACACGCCCTGGGGGCTTCTCATGAACTGCCGGCCTTGGGAGGCGACGTTGTGGAGCACGTCAGGGGCGGTTCGCCGCTGGCTGGGCCTGGCGGGAGCCGGGAGTGCGCGCAGCGCGCGGACGGCGGATGGGACGGCGGCGAACCGCCCCTGACGTGCGACGGCGAC
Source organism: Knoellia sp. Soil729 (assembly GCF_001427985.1). Classification (GTDB taxonomy): domain Bacteria; phylum Actinomycetota; class Actinomycetes; order Actinomycetales; family Dermatophilaceae; genus Knoellia. The sequence goes on along the minus strand of NZ_LMSA01000002.1, from coordinate 1,240,280 downwards.
AACGGAAGCAAACCAAGCGACCCCCGGGTTCAAGAGAACACAGGGGCCGCTGGTGACGGAGCTACTTCTTGGGGCGTCTCTTGGGCTGGAAGGTCAGGTCCAGTGTCAGGGTGGGCTCGGCGATGACGGAGGTCCCGTGCTCGGTAAGGGTGGCGTCGACGAGGCCGAGCTTGGTGAGGTCGCGGCGGTCGGCATCGAGCTCCTCTTGGGCGGAGCGGCCCTTCATCGCGACGAGGGTTCCTCGTCCCTCGAGCAGGGGAACGCACCAGCGCGCGAGCTTGGCGATACGGGCGACGGCGCGGGCGGTGACCCACGGAGCGGACAGGGTGCCGACGAGCTCCTCGGCGCGCCCGCGGTGCACGGTCACGTTCTCGAGCCCCAGGTCGGCGACCGTGGCGGTGAGCCAGTCGGTGCGGCGCTGCATCGGCTCCACGAGGTGAAGGTCCAGGTCGGGGCGGGCGATGGCCAGGGCGATGCCGGGCAGGCCGGCCCCGGAGCCGACGTCGATCAGCTTGGCGTTCTGCGGGAACGCGTCCTCGATGACGGCACAGTTCAGCACGTGCCGCTCCCACAGGCGTGGGACCTCTCGGGGGCCGAGAAGCCCGTGGCTCACTCCCGTGTCGGCGAGGATCTCGACGAAGCGGGTGGCGGCGGGCAGCCCCTCCCCGAACACCTCAGCCGCACCCGAGGGTGCGGCTGGCGGTGATGCAGGCTCGGGAACCTCGTCCGAGGTTCCCGTTTCACGTGAAACATCGCTCACGCGGGCAGGACCACGACGTGGCGACGGGGCTCGACACCCTCGGACTCGGAGGAGAGGCCGGCGGCGAGGACCTCGTCGTGGACGACCTTGCGCTCGAATGCCGTCATCGAGTCCAGCGCGAGCTTCTCGCCGGAGTCCTTGACCGAGGCGATCGCGTCCTTGGCGATCTCGACGAGCTCGGCCCGGCGGCCGGCGCGGTGACCCGCGACGTCGAGCATGAGGCGGCTGCGGTGGCCGGTGGCCGACTGCACGGCGAGGCGGGTGAGCTCCTGGAGGGCGTCGAGCACCTTCGCGTTGTCACCGACGAGCCGACGGGGGACGCGCCCCTCCTCGGAGTCGACGATGGCCACAGCTGCTCGGTCACCGTCGATGTCGACGTCGATGTCGCCGTCGAGGTCGCAGATGTCGAGCAGGCTCTCGAGGAAGTCGGCAGCAACCTCGCCCTCCTTCTCGAGGTCCGCGGGGGCCCCCCTGTCCGCGGGGGCCGCCACGTCGCCGCCCTCGGGGGGCGCCTCGACGGCGTCGGTCGGCATGGCATCGTCCTCGGGCGTGGGGGCCGAGCCGCTGTTCTGGGTGTCCGTCACGTCACTCATCTGGTTGTTCCTCTCGTGGCGGCCGACGTCGTGGTCGGCCGGTCCGGCGCCGTATCGTCGCAGGTCAGAGCCTGATACGGCACAGTGGGGTCAGTTCTCGGTCTGGGCCTTCTTCTTGGGCGTGGGGGTGACCGCCGTCGCGCCCTTCTTCTTCGCGCGCTTCTTGCTCTTGGGCTGGACGCGCTGGGCGGACCGCTCCGCCGCGGCCTCTGCCTCGGCGGCCTCTGCGGCCTTGCGCTCGGCCTCACCGGGGATGGGCTTGCCGCGCTTGGCCAGCCGCTCGTGCAGCGCCTTCTCGGCCGCCGAGCCGGGTGCCGGCATCTTCCGGATCACGTAGAACTGCTGCACCATCGACCACACGTTGGTGGTGAACCAGTAGAGCAGGACGCCGATGGGGAAGTTGATGCCCGAGACGGCGAAGACGACCGGCATGACGTACATGATCATCTTCTGCTGCTTGGCGAACGGGTTGTCCAGGGCGGACGCCGGCATGTTCTTGGTCATGAGCTGGCGCTGCGTGGTGAACGTCGTGGCCGACATGAGCAGGATGAGCAGGATCGTGACGACCTTGGTGGTCGTCGTCTCGGCGCCGATGAACTTGTCCGAGAGCTGCGCGCCAAAGAGCGTTGCCGACTCGGCCTGGGACGCGACGGTCTGGGTGATCGGGCCGATCTTGTCGTGGGTGCCGGCACCGATGTCGTCGAGGTTGTTGAGGACCCGGAAGAGACCGAAGAAGAACGGGGACTGCACGAGGATCGGCAGGCACGAGGAGAACGGGTTCGTGCCCTCCTTGCGGTAGAGCGCCATCGTCTCCTGGGTCATCGCCTGGCGGGACTCAGGGTCGCTCTTGCCCTTGTACTTCTTCTGGATCTTCTGCAGCTCGGGCTGGATCATCTGCATCTTGCGCGAGGCGTTGATCTGCTTGACGAACAGCGGAATCATCGCGGCACGCATGACGAGCACGAGGCCGATGATCGACAGGCCCCACGCCAGGCCGGACGCCGGGTCGAGGCCCAGGCTCGTGAAAACCTGGTGGAATCCGTACATGATCCACGCGACGAGAACCTCGATCGGGTAGATCAGGCTCTGGAAAAAGTCTCCCATGCTGTCCTTCGGTTGTTCCGGCGTCTCTGCCGGAGTGGGCCCGCACCGTGCTGCTGTGCGTGCGGGTCAGGTGGTGGTTTCGTGGGGGATGTGGCGAGCGATGAGCTCGCCGTCATCGGGTTCGCCGGGCAGGGCCGGCACGTGGTCGACGCCGCCGGCCGCCCAGGGGTGACACCTGCCCAACCGCCGGAGCGTGAGCCAGGTTCCCCGGAAGGCTCCGTGGCGACTGAGGGCGGTCACGGCATACGCGGAGCAGGAGGGGAAGTAGCGGCAGGTGGCGGGCCGCATCGGTGAGACGACGAGCTGGTAGGCACGAACGAGCCACACGATCGGCTTGGCAATGATCTGTCCCAGGGACATGATCACGCCGTCCCAGACGCTGCTGTGCGGCGAACGGCCCTGTGCAGCAACGGTTTCAGCGCCGACTCGAGCTCTGCGAACGTGGCCTGCGAGGCAGCCGCCTGCGCCCGGACCACGACGTCAACGCCATCCGGTATGCCGGCCAGCTCGGCTGCCACTACGGCGCGCAGTCGGCGCTTGGTCCGGTTACGGACGACCGCGTTGCCCACGGCCTTGGACACGACGAAACCGACCCGCGGCGGGAGTCCCGCACGAGAGTCGGTCACGTTGGCGTGCACCACGAGGATCCTCGATCCCGCTCGCGCCGCACCAGGGGAACGGATCGCCGACGCGAAGTCCGACCGCGTCCGCAGTCGGTTCGGCGCCGGCAGCACCGAAAGCCTCAGGCGGAGAGTTCGGAGCGGCCCTTGCGGCGACGGGCACCGAGGATGGCGCGACCCGCACGGGTGCGCATGCGCAGGCGGAAGCCGTGGGTCTTGGCCCGGCGACGGTTGTTGGGCTGGAACGTACGCTTGCTCACGGGAAATCTCTTCTCACGGGACGGACCCATACGGACGAACCGCATGGTCTGGCAGGTCTGGGTGGTGCTGGCCGAAGGCTGTGGGCAGGCGACAACGGCCGCCGCAACAGGCCTGTCCAAGGTACGGGAGAGCGGCATACCGGGTCAAACCCACGCGCCGCGGCCCCGCAAGGTGCGGCCAACCCCCTATGCTCTCACCTCACGGTGTCATCACCTGTGCGCGACACGCGGACGGTCGACGCCCGGGACGGGATTCGGAAGGCGTTCGGGTTGCCGCGGAGCCACCCCCTTGTTAGCGTCACCCCGCATACCCACAGACTGTGGACAACCCTGTGGACACTCGTAGGGCCACGCAGGCGGACGACGGAAAGGTTGGGGTGATCAGGTGCCGGACGCCTCGATGGACCAGATCTGGCGCACGACCCTCGACGCCCTCGACTCCGACGGCATCCCCGTTCAGCAACGAGCGTTCCTCTCCCTGGCCAAGCTCGTCGGCCTGCTCGACGAGACCGCCCTGATCGCTGTCCCGAACGACTTCACCAAGGACATCGTCGAGACGCGGCTGCGCGACCGGGTGACCGAGACGCTGCGCAGCCAGCTGGGCCACGACGTCCGCCTCGCCGTCACGGTGGATCCCTCACTGGGTGATGCCCCGGTGCTCGTCCCTGCCGGCGACGCGGACTTGGTGGCCGCCCCCCACGCTGCCGGGCCGCCGGGTCCCGCACCGACCTCGGCGACCGAGCCGGCCCCCACCGACGGTGACGGGCGCCGTGCCGAGCGTCGCGCGGAGCTCGACGGCATCGCCCTGGTCGAGGACGACGAGGACGAACGCCGCGACCACGCCTCCGTCGCTCGCACCCGCTCGCCGGGTGCCCTGCGACCGCGCCCCGGAGCCACCGTTCCCGAGCAGGTCGAGCTGACCCGGCTCAACCCGAAGTACACGTTCGACACCTTCGTCATCGGCGCGAGCAACCGCTTCGCCAACGCGGCGGCCCTCGCGGTTGCCGAGACCCCCGCCAAGGCCTACAACCCGCTGTTCATCTACGGCGAGTCCGGTCTGGGCAAGACGCACCTGCTGCACGCCATCGGCCACTACGCGCGCAACCTCTTCCCCCACGTCAAGGTGCGCTACGTGAACTCCGAGGAGTTCACCAACGACTTCATCAACAGCATCCGCGACGACAAGGCCGCGAACTTCCAGCGCCGCTACCGCGACGTCGACGTGCTCCTCATCGACGACATCCAGTTCCTCCAGGGCAAGGTGCAGACACAGGAGGAGTTCTTCCACACGTTCAACACGCTGCACAACGCCAACAAGCAGGTCGTCATCACGAGCGACCTGCCGCCCAAGCTGCTCAGCGGCTTCGAGGAGCGCATGCGCAGTCGGTTCGAGTGGGGCCTCATGACCGACGTCCAGCCCCCGGACCTCGAGACCCGCATCGCGATCCTGCGCAAGAAGGCCGCCCAGGAGCGGCTCAGCGTCCCCGACGACGTGCTCGAGTTCATCGCCTCGCGAATCACGACCAACATCCGCGAGCTCGAGGGCGCCCTCATCCGCGTCACCGCCTTCGCCAGCCTCAACCGTCAGCCGGTCGACATCTCGCTCGCCGAGATCGTGCTCAAGGACCTCATCCCGCACGACTCCGCCAACCAGATCACCAGCGCGACGATCATGGCGCAGACCGCGGCCTACTTCGGCCTCACCCTCGAGGACCTCCAGGGCCAGTCGCGCTCGCGCGTCCTCGTCACCGCGCGACAGATCGCGATGTACCTGTGCCGCGAGCTCACCGACCTCTCCCTGCCCAAGATCGGGCAGCAGTTCGGTGGCCGCGACCACACCACGGTCATGCACGCCGACAAGAAGATCCGCCAGCTCATGGCCGAGCGACGCGCGATCTACAACCAGGTGACCGAGCTGACCAACCGGATCAAGCAGCAGTCCCGCTGACCCAGCTCCCCCCGCACTGATGGCCCGTGTGGCCCGCTGCGAGGGCAACGAGTCACTGGCCCAACGGGCCATCAGTGCGGACCTGGTCGAGTTGTCCACAGGGCAATCCACACCTGTGGGCACCGCGCCACCCATTCGTCACTTCGGCTGGCCCGCCGGGGCCACGAGGCAGCCCATCCACGGGTTGTGGAGATCCCTGTGGACAACTCGACCCTGTGGACAACGTGGGGACGAGGTGGGGACACCGTGGGGACAGGCGAAAGGTGCTTTTCGTCCCCAACCCCTGTGGACAACTGTGGACGAACACCCCGGGAGGGTGGACGACAGGTGTCGCCACGGTGGACGGGCTCGCACGCCGTTGCGGCCGTCAACAGGCGGCGCCGAACCCTCCACATGCCGTCCACCGGTCGTCCACGTGATCGATGGTGCGCTGACCTGCAGGAACACCGAGTTGTCCACAGGATCCACACCTCCTACAACTCTGACGAGATCCCCCTATCACTGGTCCTGCCCCGATGACCTGCCTGTGGAACTGCGACCCGGGGATCCCTTCTCGACCTCGGATCGAGCAGGCCGAACGACAACTTCCATCTCGGGTGTCCCCGCTCCCGTCCGTGCACTAATGTCATCTGTCCCGCGTGCCTGCGCACCCCAGCGCCCACCCGGGACGCCCACTTCTGTTCTGCCAGCTGCACCACACACACAGTTAGGTCGGTATGCCGTGAAGTTCCGCGTCGAGCGCGAAGTCCTTGCCGAGGCGGTCACCTGGGTCGCCCGCGGACTTCCCGCGCGCCCTCCCGTGCCCGTCCTCGCCGGCATCCTCATCGAGGCCAACGAGGAGGGGACGGTGACGCTGTCGGCCTTCGACTACGAGGTCTCCGCCCGCCTCACGGTGGCCGCCGAGGTCGCCGAGTCCGGCACGGTGCTCGTCCTGGGCCGCCTGCTCGCCGACATCTCGCGCAACCTGCCCAACAAGCCGGTCGACGTCGAGGTCCAGGGCTCCAAGGTCCAGGTTGTCTGCGGCTCGAGCCGCTTCAGCCTCCTGCAGATGCCCTCCGACGACTACCCGACTCTGCCGACCTCGCCCGAGCCCAGCGGCTCCATCGACGGGCACCTCTTCACCCAGGCCGTCAGCCAGGTCTCGGTGGCAGCAGACCGCGGTGACACCCTGCCGATCCTCACCGGCGTGCGCGTCGAGATCGAGGGCGACAAGATGACCCTCCTCGCCACCGACCGCTACCGCCTGGCCATGCGCGAGCTGACCTGGAACCCCACCGACAGCGCCGCGAGCCACATCGTCCTCGTCCCGGCCCGCACCCTGGCCGACACGGCGCGCTCGCTCGGAGCCTCGGGGTCGATCGAGGTCGCTCTGGGCTCGGCTGCAGGTGGCGACGGGCTCGTCGGCTTCGAGGCCGGCTCCCGCCGCACGACCACCCGTCTGCTCGACGGTGAGTACCCCAAGGTCAGCTCGATCTTCCCGACGACCTCCGACACCGAGTCCGTCGTCAACACCGCCGAGCTCGTCGAGGCCGTCAAGCGCGTCGCCCTCGTCGCCGAGCGCAACACCCCGGTGCGACTGCGCTTCACCGAGGGCCAGGTCGCCATCGAGGCGGGAACCGGCGAGGACGCCCAGGCGAGCGAGGCCGTCGAGGCCACGCTCACCGGACCAGACGTCGAGGTCGCCTTCAACCCCGGGTTCCTCCTCGACGGCCTCGGTGCGGTCGGCACCGAGTTCAGCCGGCTCTCCTTCACCCAGCCGTCGCGGCCGGCCGTCCTGAGCGGGCAGGCCGAGGCCGACGGCGAGGCTGACACGAGCTACCGCTACGTCATCATGCCGGTGCGGTTCGCGAGCTGAGCGGCGTAGCCTGCAGAAACAGCACCGTCCGTCACGTGAAGGGGTAGTCAATGCAACTGGGACTCATCGGGCTCGGCAAGATGGGTGGCAACATGCGCGAGCGCATCCGCCGCGCAGGCCACGAGGTCGTGGGCTACGACCGCAACCCCGACGTCTCGGACGTCAAGACCCTCGCCGCGCTCGTCAAGAAGCTCGATGCCCCACGCGTGGTCTGGGTGATGGTCCCCTCCGGTGACCCCACCCGCGAGACGGTGGCCAAGCTCGGTGAGCTGCTCGACAAGGGCGACCTCATCATCGACGGTGGCAACAGCCGCTTCACCGACGACATCGAGAACGAGAAGCTGCTCAAGGGCAAGGGCGTCGGTTATGTCGACTGCGGTGTCTCCGGTGGCATCTGGGGCCTCGAGAACGGCTACGGCCTCATGGTCGGTGGCACCAAGTCCAACGTCGCCAAGGCGATGCCCATCTTCGACGCCCTGCGCCCCGAGGGCCCGCGCGACGAGGGCTTCGTCCATGCCGGCGACGTCGGCGCCGGCCACTACGTCAAGATGGTGCACAACGGCATCGAGTACGGCCTGATGCACGCCTATGCCGAGGGCTTCGAGCTCCTCGAGAAGAAGGACATCGTCAAGGACGTCCCGGGCTCGTTCAAGGCGTGGAGCCGTGGCACCGTCGTGCGCTCCTGGCTGCTCGACCTCATGGTCAAGGCGCTCGAGGAGAACCCGCAGCTCGACGACGTGTCGGACTACACCGCCGACTCCGGCGAGGGCCGTTGGACCGTCGAGGAGGCCATCGCCAACTCCGTGCCGATGCCCGTCATCTCCGCCTCCTTGTTCGCCCGCTTCGCCTCACGCCAGAAGTCCTCGCCCACGATGCAGGCGGTCGCGGCACTGCGAGGACAGTTCGGTGGCCACCAGGTCATGACGGTGGACGAGGGTGAGACGCTGCGCGACGAAGCGGCCAAGGGTCCGCGCTCGGCGCCTGCCTCCAAGGCCAAGGCCGCCCGCCACGAGAAGCCCACCAAGAGCGCCCCCGAGGCAGCGGACAAGGGACGCGAGGCCGCGAAGGCGGGCCCGTCCTCGGGTTCGGGCTCGACCGGTGCCTCCGCTCCGACGTCCGGGACCGGCTCCACGCGCTCCGGCTCGACGCGCAAGCGCACCAAGAGCGCCACGAAGTCCTGAGGGGACCCCGGTGTTCGTCCGGCACCTCACCGTCGGCGACTTCCGCAGCTACCCGAGCGCCGAGCTCCCGCTCGAGCCCGGGATCACGACGTTCGTCGGCCTCAACGGCCAGGGCAAGACCAACCTCGTCGAGGCGATCGGCTACCTCGCCTCCCTGTCGTCGCACCGGGTGGCCAACGACGCTCCCCTCGTGCGGTTCGGCGCGGCGCAGGCCATCATCCGTGCCGCGGTGGTGCGTGACGGGCGCGAGTCGATGGTCGAGCTCGAGATCACGCCGGGGCGGGCCAACCGGGCACGGCTCAACAAGTCACCCCTGACCCGCACCCGTGACGTGCTGGGGCAGGTCCGCACTGTGCTCTTCGCGCCCGAGGACCTCGCGCTCGTCAAGGGCGACCCGTCGGAGCGGCGGCGCTTCCTCGACGAGCTGCTCGTGGCCCGCCAGCCCCGCTGGGCCGGCGCCCGTGGTGACTATGACCGGATCCTCAAGCAGCGCAACGCCCTGCTGAAGTCCGCCGCCCCCGTGCTGCGCGGTCGCGGCAAGCAGCGCAGACCGCTGCGCTCCGACGAACAGGCCGCGGACGTCGTGTCGCAGCGTGAGGCGGCACTGCACACCCTCGACGTCTGGAACGCCCAGCTCGCCCAGGTCGCGGCCCCCCTGCTCTATGCCCGGCTGCGGCTGCTGCGCGACCTCGGGCCCCTGCTCGGCAAGGCCTACGACGAGGTGAGTGCCGGCCAGTCGGACGCCCGGGTGAGCTACAAGGCGTCGCTGCGTGAGGAGTTCGCGGGCCGGATCGCCGCGGGCGAGGTGCCCGAGCTCGACGAGATCCACGCCGAGCTGCTCGAGACCTTCGCGCAGGTGCGCGCCCAGGAGATCGAGCGCGGCGTGACCCTCGTCGGGCCGCACCGCGATGACGTCGTGCTCACGCTCGGCGAGCTGCCCGCCAAGGGCTACGCCAGCCACGGCGAGAGCTGGAGCTTCGCGCTGGGACTCAAGCTCGCGGCATACCACCTGCTCCGTCACGACCTCGGGGACGACCCCGTCCTCATCCTCGACGACGTCTTTGCCGAGCTCGACGCCGGACGGCGCGAGCGCCTGGCCGCCATGGTCGCCGACTGCGAGCAGGTGCTCATCACCGCTGCCGTGGAGGCGGACGTGCCGTCCGAGCTGCGAGGACGCACGTATGCCGTGTCGCTGGGTGAGGTGACCGCGCGTGGCTGAGGAACCCCATCCCGTTGCAGGACAGGCTGGTTCGGCCGACGGCGAGAATCCGGGCACCGCCGACGTTTCACGTGAAACCGTGGGAGACCTGGAGAGTGCGCCGGCCGACGCGCTGGCCCGGGCGCGCGCCGCGGCCCGCTCCCGGGGTCTGCGACCCGGCGTCAAGCCGAAACGTCGCTTCAAGGACGTGCCCGACGGGATGGGCGGGCGCAAGAACGGCCGGGACCCGATGCTCCTGGGCGAGGAGCTCGACGCCTTCGTGAGCGAGCGTGGATGGAAGGTCGATGTTGCCGTCGGAGCGGTTCTCGGGCGGTGGCCCACGATCGTCGGCGAGGAAGTGGCCCAGCACTGCCAGCCGGTGGAGTTCGTCGACACCGTGCTCACGGTGCGGGCGGACTCCACGGCGTGGGCGACGAACCTGCGCCTGATGTCGGCCACGCTCATGGGGACGTTGGCGCGAGAGGTCGGTGAGGGCACGGTGACCTCGATCCGGGTCGTCGGCCCCAGCGCTCCGTCCTGGTCCAAGGGGATGCGGCGCGTGCAGGACGGCCGGGGTCCGCGCGACACCTACGGCTGAGCCGGAACGGATGCCCCGGGTCGTGGACGCCTACTGGTAGGAGACGAACGACGGGCGTGGGTGGACGAGCTCCAGCGTCTGCTCGACGGTGAGCATGGGCCTGTCCTCGTCCTCGAAGTTCTTCCAGCCGAGCCAGACGCCGTCGGGCAGGTTGCGGCGCAACGCCTTCCAGGTCTCCTGCTTCTCGGACTGGGTTCCCTGGCCGTCGGCGTGCACCAACCACTGGATCTCATCGAGGGAGGTGTCGAGGCGCTCGCGGTCTCGGATCATCCGCAGGTTGAACTGGTGAAGCGTGAGGACCTTGGGCGGCAGGTCGTGGGCACGCACGAGCCCGGCGAGCCAGGCTCCGACCTCGTTGACCTCCTCGATGCCGACCGACCCGATCTGCTTGAGGTGCACCTGGTCGGGCTTGAGACGCCACTCGGGGTCGAGGGCGAGCCCCACCCACGGCCGGACGAGCAGCTCCTCGTAGGCCTTGGCCTGGGTGAGGAAGTCCGAACGGCCCGGCTGGAGGTCGAGCACGACGTAGACACCGGCGTTCTCCGCGGCCTCGATCCACGGGAGCAGCTCGCTCCTGCGGGTGCGGGTCGAGTAGGAGCCGTCGCCCCTGACGCTCGAGGCGATGGTCGCGATGAGCTCGAAGGCCGGGACGACGACCGTGTCGGTGAGCGCGGCGTACTCCTTCGCCAGGGCCCGGGCCCGCACCACGGACTCGCGAGCCGACTGCTCACCGAGCATCCCCAGGTCGGCGGTGTGCGGATGACCGTAGAGCGCGACCATCATCCGGTCCGGGAAGGGCACGAGCCCGCCACCGGGGAGCTCGGAGGCGTGCGTCGTCGTGCGCACCCGTTGGGCGAAGACCTCTTCCGCGCCGAACCTCGCGCCCACGGCGAGCACCGGTGCCTTCGGCCGGGTGGTCAGCGCCGCGCGCACCTGTGCGGAGCGGCGGATGTCGGGCGCGGCCACGGCGAGCGGCGTGGCGCCCACGGCGTGCAGCAGCGGCGCGAGGGCGGCCGGGAGCGTGGTGCCCTCGAGCAGCAGGACGGTCGCCGCGTCCGTGGGCGGCTCGAGTGGCAGGCCCGCGACCTCGGGCACGCCGTCGCCGGCCGGGCCCTCGACCACCTCGCGCTTCCCGAACTCGTCGGGCACGGCGGCGGGGTCGGGCGACTGGGGTGAGCGGCCGGCATACCGGATGACCGTGCGGGTGCCGAGCCGGTCGAGCTCGCCGACGAGCTCGGGTCCGGCGACCAGCAGGGGCACGCCGAGGCGCCGGGCCGTTGCTGCTCCCGCGGTGATGTCGGTCTCGTGTGTCGAGGTCACGACGACCGCGCTCGCCCGCTCGAGCAGGAGACGCGTCGCGGCGACCGTGACCGCGGCAGGGGTTCCCTTCGGGTCCACCACAGCGGCGGCTCCCGCCGTGCTCACGGTCAGCTCGTGGGGGGCTTTCGCGCTGGAGCTGTCGCCGGGGCTGTGGCTGGAGCACGCGGTGACCGTGCCGGTCGCGACGACCACGACCGCTGCACCGGCCGACTGCAGGACGGTACGGCGGGGAAGGCGCGTGGTCATGGACGTTCCGTGATTCCTGGGGCGAGAGGTGGAGCGGCGGGGCAGCAACCGCTGACTCCTCAAGGGTGACACGTTCCGGCGAGCGCCTGTCGGAGGTCGGGGTCAAGATGGAGGCATGACTTCGCAACCAGCCTCCCCGAGCCAGGGCTCCGCTCCGGTGTTCTGCGGCATCGTGCCGCCCTACCTGCTCCAGGCGCTCGCGACGTCGGGCGACCCCCGCATCGAGGAGCGTGCTCGCGAGACGCTGCGCCTCGACCTCTTCCGCTACGAGCAGCACGCACGCGAGCACTCGCTGCGCGCCACGGGTGAGGGGGTGAGCCGGCGGGCGACCCGCGCCACCACGGAGGCACCCAACCGCGTCATCCATGACGCGCAGGGCTCGACGACCTTGCCGGGCAGGCAGGTGCGGGCCGAGGGCGAGGGCGCGAGCGATGACACCGCGGTCAACGAGGCCTACGACGGGCTGGGCGCGACCTGGGAGCTGTGGCACGCGGCCTACGACCGCAACTCGCTGGACGACAAGGGACTGGGCCTCGTCGCGAGCGTGCACTACAGCCAGAGGTACGACAACGCCTTCTGGGACGGCTCGCAGATGGTGTTCGGTGACGGTGACGGCCAGGTCTTCCTCGGGTTCACCCGCAGCCTCGACGTCATCGGGCACGAGCTGGCGCACGGCGTCACGCAGTACACCTCGGGCCTGAACTACCAGGACCAGGCGGGCGCCCTCAACGAGCACGTCTCCGACGTCTTCGGGATCCTCGTCAAGCAGCGCGCCCTGGGTCTGGACGCCGCGCAGTCCGACTGGCTCATCGGCGCCGAGCTCCTCGCCCCAGGCGTCAAGGGGGTGGGTCTGCGGTCGATGAAGGCGCCCGGCACGGCGTACGACGACCCGCGCCTGGGCAAGGACCCCCAACCCGCGCACATGCGCGACTTCGTCGTCACCGACGACGACAACGGTGGCGTCCACATCAACTCCGGCATCCCCAACCGTGCGTTCCACCTCGTGGCCACCGCACTGGGCGGCAACGCCTGGGAGGTCGCCGGTGCCATCTGGTATGCCGCGGTGACCGGTGACATCAAGGCGGACTGCGACTTCGCGACCTTTGCCGACCTCACCGTGGCCGCGGCGGTCACCGTCCACGGCGAGGACTCCGTGCAGGCCGAGGCGGTGAGGTCGGCCTGGCGCGAGGTCGGTGTCACGCAGGGCGCCGACACACCCACGCCCGCGCCGGCTCCGGGATCCGAGCCGGCCCCCGCGCCGGCCTCGCCGCAGACCCCGCAGCAGGTGCAGGTCCGCCGCACCGGTGGCTTCGCCGGCATCGTGAGGGAGCGCAGCGTCGTCCTCGACGAGCTGCCGGAGCCCGACGCGTCGGCGTGGCGAGGACTGCTGGCGGGTCCGACGCCGGAGCTCCAGGCCTACGCCGGCGGACACGTGCAGCCCGACCGCTTCTGCTACGGCGTCAGCTGCGACCTCCCCCCACTCGAGCTGACGATCCAGGAGCCGGCGCTGCCCGACCACGTCCGCGAGCTGTTCGACCGGACCCTCGAGGCCTGACCCGACCGGCCGCACCGGCCACGAGAAGGCTGGGCAGGGCGCGGAACACCGCGCGTCGGTGAAGCGTTCGACGAGTGCGGGCCGTAGACCGGCAGGCCCACCCGATGTCGTCGCGAGAGGATGAGCCATGCAGCGGCTCGCTCAGGCCCGACGTCGGGGCGCCGTCCTCGCCGCGGCCGTCCCGCTGCTCGCCGGCCTCGCGCTCGTCCTGACCCCCGGCGTCAGTGCCTCGGCCGCGTCGGGACTCTCCCTCGCTCCCGCGGCCTCGACAACCTCCGAGGTGAGGACGAGCGACCAGATGGTCGACGTCGGTCCAGAGGCCGATGGCACCCCTGTCCGGCTCGACACCCGCCTCTACCTGCCGGCCGGCTCGGCGCCACGGCCGGCAGTGCTCCTCGCCCACGGCTTCGGGGGCTCCAAGGAGTCAGTGGATGCGGAGGCACGGACGTACGCGGCCGACGGCAACGTCGTCCTCACCTTCACCGCCCGCGGCTTCGGTCGCTCCGGCGGGTTGATCCACCTCGACTCCCCCGACTTCGAGATCGCCGACGGCCGCGTCCTGCTCGACCTGCTCGCGTCTCGCCCAGAGGTGAGGCGCGACGGCGCCGGTGACCCCCGGGTCGCGGTCGCGGGCGGCTCCTACGGTGGCGCCTTCGCGCTCATGCTGGCCGGCGCTGACCCCCGCGTCGACGCCACGGTCGCCGCCATCACGTGGAACGACCTCGCCAGTGCCCTCTTCCCCCAGGGTGCGCGGGACAGCTCCACCCCCGGGCCCTACAAGCAGCTCTGGGGTGCCCGGTTCTTCGGCGCGAGCGTCGACGGGGCCCTCGGCGCCACGGGCGGCGCAGCTGCGACAGGTGCAGCAGGTGGGAGCAGCGCGGGCGCGGCAGGTGCGAGCAGTGCCGGCGCTGCGGCTGCCGCAAAGCCCTCCGACCTGCTCTGCGGACGGTTCGAGGTCACCCTCTGCCGGCAGCTGCAGGACGCCGCGGAGAACGGCCGGCCCAGCGCTGCCCTCGCCGCGACCCTGCGCCGCAACAGCCCGCAGGCGAGCATCAGCAGGGTCACGGCGCCGACCCTGCTCGTCCAGGGTGAGGCGGACACCCTCTTCGGGCTGGACCAGGCCGATGCCAACGCCGCAGGCCTGGCCTCCGCCGGAACCCGCCACGCCGTGCGGTGGACCGACGGGGGCCACGACGGCCCGTCGTCCAACCCGAGTCTCGACGAGGAGGCCGGCCGGACCTGGGTCCGCACCTACCTCGCCGGTACACGGACCGACCCCCTGCCGGTGCCGGCCTTCACCTACTCGCTGCCCGTCCCCCGCGGCACCGACTCCGCGCCGGTCGCGACCCTCGACACCTACCCGGGTCTGCGCGGTGGAACCGAGAAGGTGTCGCTGAAGGCCCCTCAGGAGCCGTCCGTCCTCCTCACTCCGCCCGGCGGGCAGCCGAGCTCGATGACCTCGATCCCCGGTTTGGGCACCTCCGGGCTGCCGACCTATCGGCTCGCGGCGCTGCCCGGCATGTCGGCCGCCTTCGACAGCACCGTTCTCGACCGATCGTTCACGGTCGTCGGCTCGCCGAGCGTGCGGCTGAGCGTCACCTCGACCGGCACGGAGGCAACGCTGTTCGTCTCGCTCTGGCGGGTCGAGGGCTCGGACGCCGTGCAGCAGCGGGCGCTCACCACCCCGGTCCGGGTGGCGCTTGCACCGGGGAAGGCCACCGACGTCACCGTCGACCTGCCGGCCTCCGTCTGGTCGATGGCCGCCGGAAGCCAGTGGCGGGTGCTCGTCACGTCGACCGACAGCTCGTTCACCACCCCTCGCCAGGCCCGGGCCGACCGGATCAGCCTCGCGGCCCCCGTGCTCACCGTCCCCACGGCGCAGGGCCGGATCCTTGCCTCGTCCACCGATCGAGACACCGAGTCGATCGCGCTGGCCGCAGGCATCGCGGCCCTGCTCGCCGTCATCGCCGCGTCCGCGCTCCTGCGCCGTCGACGCCGCCACCGCGAGGCAGTCCGTGACGACCTCGCCGACGTCCCCCTCGTCGTCGACCGGCTCGTCAAGACCTACGCCGACGGCCACCGGGCCGTCGATGACGTCTCCTGGCGCGCCGAGCGCGGCCAGGTCGTCGGACTCCTCGGGCCCAACGGTGCCGGCAAGACGACGACCATGCGCATGATGCTCGGGCTCATCTCCCCCGACTCCGGCACGGTGCACGTCCTCGGCCGCCCTGTCCACCCCGGCTCCGAGGTGCTGGGCCGGGTCGGGGCACTCGTCGAGGGTCCCGGCTTCCTCCCCCACCTCACCGGCCGCCAGAACCTCGAGGCCTACTGGGCCGCGACCGGCCGGCCGATGGCCGAGGCGAGCATGGACGAGGCCCTCGGCGTCGCCGCGCTCGGTGGTGCGCTCGACCGCCCGGTCCGCACCTACAGCCACGGCATGAAGCAGCGGCTCGGCATCGCCCAGGCCATGCTCGGCCGGCCCGAGGTGCTCTTCCTCGACGAGCCGACCAACGGTCTCGACCCGCCCCAGATCGCGGCCATGCGCCCGATCCTGCAGTCGTATGCCGCGACCGGCCGCACCGTCGTCGTCTCCAGCCACCTCCTTGCCGAGGTCGAGCTGACGTGCAGCCACGTCGTCGTCATGAACGCCGGCCGGGTCGTCACCGCCGGCCCCGTGTCCGAGCTGCTCTCGAGCGAGGACACGACCGTCTTCGAGCTTGCCCCGGGAGCCTCGCTCGCCCCGGCGCGGGCCGCGCTCGCGGGGGCGGACGGCATACGCTCGGTCGAGGTCGTCGACGACCCCACCAAGCCCATGGTCACCGTCGTCTCCGACCTCCCCCGCGAGGCGCTCGTGCGCGTCGTGGTCGACTCCGGCGCGCAGGTCGTCGGCGTCGGCAGCCGCCGCCACCTCGAGGAGGTCTTCCTCGGGGTCATCGCCTCCTCGCAGGGCCCGGCGGACGGCAGCGACGGAGACGGCGATGGCTCGATGGTCGAGCGACTTCGACAGGTGCGTGCCCGATGAGCAGCAAACCCCTGTCGTGGCGGGCGGAGCTGCGCCGCCAGCTCGGCCGGCGACGCACGCTGTGGATGATCGCCATCGTCGTCGCTCTGCCACTCGTCCTCGTCGCCGCGTTCTCGCTCGACGACAGCCCGGGGCGTCCGGGCGACCCCACCGTGCGGCTCGTCGACCTCGCGACCGGTGGGGGTCCGAACTTCACGGTCTTCGCCTTCGTCGTGTCCGCGGAGCTGCTGCTCTTCATCGTGGCGGCGCTCTTCGCCGGTGACCCGGTGCCCGCCGAGGCGTCCTGGGCGTCCCTGCGCTACCTGCTCACCGCGCCGGTGTCGCGGGCGAGGCTGCTCACCAGCAAGCTCGTCATCGGGTTCCTCTCGACGGCGACGCTCGTCATCGCGCTGCCCGTGTGGTCCCTGGTCGTCGGGACCCTCGCCTACGGCCCTCAGCCCTTCAGCATCCTCGGCGGTGGCGAGCTGCCGTGGAGCGTGTGGCTGCCGCGGATGGCCGTCGCGGTGCTCTACGTCCTCGTCATGATTGCGCCCATCGGTGCCTTCTCGTTCTGGGTGGGCGTACGCAGCCAGACGCCGTTGGCGGCGGTGGGCGGCGCGCTCGTCCTGCTCATCGTCTCGGGCATCCTCGACTCGATCGACGCGCTCGGCGACTGGCGCAAGGCGCTGCCCGCCCACTACTCGCGGGCATGGCTCGACCTGCTCGTGTCCGGGCCGGTGGACTGGAGCGACCTGCGGCACGGGGTGCTGTGGGCGGTGCTCTACACCGTGCTCTTCCTCGCCCTGGGCTTCCGCCGCTTCCGCCGGCAGGACATCCTCAGCTGACGGGCGACGACGCCCTCGGGTGCACCACCCGCGTCGCCCGGGCTCCGACCCAGTGGGCCACCGGCTCGATGATCGGGCTCGAGCCGCGCCACGCGATCCAGCCGGTGAGCAGCGTGACGCCGGCACCGAGCGGGGAGTAGCCGACCCGGCCCATGACCTCCCACTGGACGAGGTAGATGAACAGCGACGCCGAGGCGATGGGCACGATGGCCGGCACGACGATCGCCGGCACCCTCACCGAGCGGACCCACAGCAGCACGAGCAGTCCCGCCGCCAGGGTCGCGTCGCGCACCGGGTCCGAGAAGAAGCCCGGGACGACCGCGAGCACGAAGGCCGTGAGCAGGATCCGCTGCCACCGACCCTGGCTGCGGGCCATCGCCCACCCCAGGACGAAGAGCCACAGGACCACCGCCGGCCGGCCGTTGACGTGGTGTGAGCCCACGTCGATGACCCCGTAGCGGAAGACCAGTGCGGCCAGTGCGAGCCCGAACGGCACGGCGAAGGGACGGGCCCGTTCGAGCCGGTCGAAGGCCGGCACGAGGAGCAGCACGGTGAGCCCGACGAGGATGTGGACGAGCGCCTCGACGAACCAGTAGCGCCACTGTGGGTGGACGTTGCTGCCCCCGATCGAGGTGAGCAGCAGCGGGTTCCAGACCGAGTAGCGCTCGTCGACGAGGAAGAGGACCCCGAGCCATGCCATTGCTGGCAGGGCGATGCGGGTCACCGACTCGAGCGCGTGCGCGACGCGCTCGCCCCGCGTGGCGCTGGAGAGCTGGAAGCGTGCGAACGCGAAGCCGGCGACGGCGAGGAGGACGTGCGCGCCACCCCGGATGTCGAGCACGCCCGCATGGGTGAGCACGATGACGGCGATGGCCACGCCGCGCAGGAGGACCGACGTCTCCAGCGAGCGCCACCGGTGCCACCACGGCACCGAGGGGGTGGGCTCGACCGCACTGGCGAGCTCGCGCACCGGGCGCACGTGCCACGACTCGGGGAGGCTGCCGAGCATGCCCTCCAGCCGGACCGACGCCTCGACGTAGGACAGCGAGTCGCCGCGCAGCGTGACGAACGAGTCGTCGAGAGTGGCCTCCGGCCGGTCGAGCAGCTCGGCATACAGCGCCCGCATCCTCTCGGGAAGGACCAGTCGGTCCGGGGTGGGGCAGGTGCCCTCGCCGAACGCGTCGACGAGCGCGGCCAGCGCCGGGCGGTCGACCTTGCCGGACGCCGTCCGCGGCACCTCACCGACGTCGGTGACGACGACGGCGGCGCGGGGGACGGCATACCGCTCGCTCACCTGGCGGCGCACCGCGGTGACGTCGACGGACCCCGCGTCCTGGATGGTCGCCACGAGCAGGCGGTCCCCGCCGTCCATGGCGTATGCCGTGCGCCCACCTCGGGTGAGGTCGCCCTCGACGCGGTCGAGGTCGATGCGCAGCCCGCAGACCTTGGCGAAGCGGCTGCGTCGTCCGACGACCTCGACGAGGCCGTCGGCGGTGAACCGGGCGAGGTCGCCGGTGTGCAGCGCCGTGACCTCCGGGCCGCGCGCGAGCTCGGCCGTCGACGAGGCGTAGCCCATCATGACGTTGCCGCCCTCGTAGACCAGCTCCCCGACACCGGCGGCCGCACCCTGGACGGGAGCGAGGGAGAAGTGACCGCCGCGGACGGCGACGCCGATGCTCGACGGGTTCTGTGCAGCGAGGTGGGTCGGCAGCGTGGCCATCCGGGCGGTCGCCTCGGTCTGGCCGTACATCACGAGCAGGTCGAACCCGCGCTCCTCGCCCAGTGCGAGCCAACGCCGGACGGCGGCAGGGTCCATCCGTCCGCCGGCCTGGGTGAGCAGGCGCAGGCGGGGCACGTCCATCGACGCGAAGCCGGCCGCGTCGAGCAGGTCGAACGTGTACGGGACCCCGGCGAGAGTGGAGACGCCGGCCTCCCGGAACGCCTCCCAGAAGCACGCGTCGACGACGGACAGGTCGGTGAGGAGCACCCCCGCGCCGACCGACAGGTGGCTGAGCAGGACGGACAGGCCGTAGCAGTAGTGCAGTGGCAGGCTGCTCGCGCCGACGTCGTCGGCACCGAGCCCGAGGGCGTCGACGATCTGCTCGGCGTTGCAGTCGAGGTTGGCCGCACTCAGGCGAACCAGCTTGGGGGACCCCGTGCTGCCCGACGTCGAGAGCAGGAGCGCAAGGTCGGGGTGCAGGTCATGGGCACTGCCCTCGCGTCGCGCCTCCAGCTCGGCCCCGCGGGCGACGACGTCGGGGTCCCACGCCCGGGCGAGAGCGGCACCACCGTCCGGCGCCGTGAGGATGACCGGGTGGCCCCCACCGAGGGCGGCGAGCAGGGTGACGACGCTCTCGACGTCGTTGCCCATCTCGAGCAGGACGAGCCGTGGGGTCCTGCCCAGCACGGCCCAGCGCGCGTCCACGCGAGCCGCGAGGACGGCATACGACATCGTCTGCATCGCCGACCCCTCGACCCACCGCAGCGCGACCGCGTCACCGAAGGACCGCAGCCGCCCGACCAGGGCGGGGCGGTGCTGGGGCAGGACGGGAGCCTTCACACCGCAGGATGATAGGGGGATTTGGACAGGCTTACCTAACTTGAGCAAGAATGCAGCGTCAGCTGTCCCCCTCCCAGGAGTCCTCCGTGCCCCCTCGTCGCCTTCCCCGTGCCGGCCTCGCCGGTCTCGTCGCCGCCGCCACCGTCCTGCCCCTCGCCGGCTGCGGCGTCCTCGGGATCGGTGGCAGCAATGCCGACCTCCAGATCTACTCGGCGCGGCACTACGACCTCGAGGGTGCGTTCAAGGAGTTCACCGACGAGACCGGGGTGAGCGTCGAGTTCATCTCGGGCAGCGACGCCGAGCTCCTGCAGCGGATCAAGGCCGAGGGCGCCGACGGTGAGGCCGACGTCTTCATGACCGTCGACGCCGGCAACCTCTGGAACGCCGCGGAGCAGGGCGTGCTCCGCCCGCTCGACTCGGCCGCACTGACAGAGGCCGTCCCCGAGGACCTGCGCGACAGCGGCAACCAGTGGTTCGGCCTCGCGATGCGGGCCCGCACGACGATGTACAACCCCGACAAGGTCTCGCCCGCGGACTTCGACAAGACGAACACGTATGCCGGTCTCGCCGACCCGAAGTGGAAGGACCGCCTCTGCATGCGCGACGCCACCTCGGCCTACACGCAGAGCCTCGTCGCGAGCCTCATCGGCCTCGAGGGCCGCGACAAGACACTCGCCACCGTCAAGGGCTGGGTCGCCAACGGTGTGGACATCAAGTCCAACGACGTCGAGCTGCTCAAGGCGATCGACGCCGGGAGCTGCGACGTCGGCATCACGAACCACTACTACCTCGCCCGCGAGCTCAAGAAGAACCCGGACCTCAAGGTCAAGCCGTTCTGGGCCTCGCAGTCCGGCGCCGGCACGCACGTCAACATCTCCGGTGCGGGCGTGGTCAAGACCTCGGACAACGCTGCCCAGGCCCAGCAGCTGATCGAGTGGCTGGCCACCAAGGGGCAGAGCTCGTTCGTCGACGGCAACCACGAGTACCCCGTCAACCCGAGCGTGGAGCCCGAGCCCCTCATCGCGGGCTTCGGGGAGTTCAAGCGCATGCCGATCTCCGCGGAGGCCTACGGCTCCGAGAACGCCGACGCGGTCAAGCTCCTCGCCGAGGCCGGCTACAAGTGAGCGGTGGCGCGTGGGCGCCCCCGACCCGCTGACATGATGCGCAGGTGAGCGCCGACGTGGAAGCCGGGGTGGAGACCGACGTGGAGACCGACCGGCCGGGGGCCGGCGGCGGTCGTGCGACCCGGCTCTCGGGCACGGGTCGCCCCGGGTGGACCGCGCTCGTCGTCGTCATCGCGCTGATCGTTTCGGTCCCGGTCGTCTCGGTCCTCGTCCAGGCGCTCGCGAGCGCGGGCAACCTCGCGCTGCCCGGCAACCTCGGCGAGATGGTCCTCACCACGGGAGCCCTGCTGGCCCTGGTGGGTCTCGGCACAGCGGTGCTCGGCGTCGGCCTGGCCTGGCTCGTCACGGCCTACGACTTCCCCGGCCGCCGCCTCTTCTCGTGGATGCTCGTCCTGCCGCTGGCCATGCCGGCCTACGTCCTGGGGTTCCTCTTCCTGTCGACGTTCGGTCCAGCGGGTGTGCCGGCACGGCTGTCCCGCTCGGCCTTCGGCGGATCCGGCGCCGTCGAGGTGCTCTCGGGCTGGATGGGTGCGCCGGTCGTCCTGTCGCTGACGCTCTACCCCTACGTCTACCTGCTGTCGCGCGCAGCCTTCCGCGGCCAGGGCCAGGTGACCTGGGACGCCGCACGGATGCTCGGTGCGAGCCCGTGGCGCGCCTTCCGCCAGGTGCTGCTGCCGCTGGCGCGCCCGGCCCTCGCCGGTGGTCTCGCCGTCGTCATGATGGAGACCCTCACCGACTTCGCCACCGTCCAGTACTTCGGGGTGCGCACCGTGTCGGTCGGTGTCTACCTCACGTGGAAGGGCACCTTCGACTTCGCCTCGGCGGCCCAGCTCTCGGTCCTCGTCCTCGCCTTCGCCGTCATGGTCCTCACCGGCGAGCGGCTGCTGCGCGGCGGAGCCCGCTATGACGCCCGCGGCGCCCACCGGCCGCCGGCCGCGCCCACCGTCCTGTCCGGCGTCGCGCGCTGGTGGGCGTTCGCGGCCGCGGCCTCGGTGCTCGCCGCCGGGTTCGTCCTGCCCGTCGTCCAGCTCGTGTGGTGGGCGGTGACGGCGACGCTCACCGACTCGTCGTCGCTGTCGACGGGCCGGTTCGCGACCAGCCTCACCAACAGCGCCGTCATGGCCGCGCTCGCCGCGTTGGCCTGCGTCACCCTCGCCCTGCTCGTCACCCACGGGGTGCGCATGACCGGTGGCCGCCTCGCCCGCACCGCCGCGCAGCTCACGACCTTCGGGTATGCCGTGCCGGGCGCCGTGATCGGCATCGGTGTCCTCGTCTCCTTCGCCGCGCTCGACCGCTCGCTCGAAGGGCTCGGGGTCCCCGGCGGCACCGGGCTCGTCGTGACGGGTTCGGTGATCGGGCTGCTCGCGAGCTACGTCGTGAGGTTCCTCGCGCCGGCATACCAGGCCGTGGACGCGAGCTTCACGACGATCTCGCCGTCGGTGACCAACTCCGCCTTCTCCCTCGGCGCCTCGCCGCTGCGCGTGCTGCGGCGCGTGCACCTGCCGCTGTCGCGCTCGGGCATCGCGGTGGCGCTCGTGCTCGTCGCCGTCGACGCCGTGAAAGAGTTGCCCCTCGTGCTGCTCCTGCGACCCTTCGGCTTCACCACCGTGTCGGTGTGGGTCTACGAGCTCGCCAACGAAAACTTCTGGGAGCAGGCCGCCCTGCCCGCCCTGCTCATTGTCGCGCTCGCGATCATCCCCGTGTTCTTCCTCGTGCGGCAGGTGCGCCTGGCCGAGCCGCCCCGCCAGGTGGGCTCGTGAGCGGCGCCGTGACCCTGCGGGGCATCTCGAAGTCCTACGGCGAGACCCTCGCGGTGAGCGAGCTCGACCTCTCCGTCGAGCAGGGCGAGATCGTCGCCCTCATCGGCCCGTCGGGCTGCGGCAAGTCCACGCTGCTGCGCCTCGTCGCCGGGCTCGAGCGCCCGGACGCGGGCACCGTCGCGGTCGGCGACCGGCTGGTCGCGGGCGAGGGCCAGGGCTGGGTGCCGCCCGAGCAGCGCCGGGTCGGCATGGTCTTCCAGGAGCACGCGCTCTTCCCGCACCTCACCGTCGGTGACAACATCCGCTTCGGGCTCGACCGTCAGCCGCGCACCGAGCAGGAGGCCCGCGTCCTCGAGGTCCTCGAGCTCGTCCACCTGCCCCAGGTGGTCGACCGCTACCCGCACGAGCTCTCCGGCGGCGAGCAGCAGCGCGTGGCCCTGGCCCGCGCCCTCGCTCCCCGCCCCGAGGTCGTCCTGCTCGACGAGCCGTTCTCCTCGCTCGACGAGTCGCTGCGTGCCCGGGTGCGGGCCGACACCGTGACCGCCCTGCGCGCCACGGGGACGACGGCCCTCCTCGTCACCCACGACCAGACCGAGGCCCTGTCCATCGGTGACCACGTCGGGGTCATGCGAGCCGGCGTCATCGAGCAGTGGGGGCGCCCGGTCGAGGTGTTCGAGCGTCCGGTGAGCCGGTTCGTCGCCTCCTTCATGGGTGACGCCGACTTCCTGCCCGCCTCGCTCGTCGACGGTGGCCTCGGCTGCGAGCTCGGCCTTGTGACCATCCGCACCGACGTCAGCGATGCCGAGGTCGTCGTGCGCCCGCACGAGGTGAGCCTGCGCCTGCCCGCTGCGGGCATCACCGGCGCTCCGGCCGTCGTCGACCGCGTCGAGTACCAGGGCCCGTTCATCCTCCACACCGTCCGCCTCGCCTCCGGCCGCACGGTCCGCTCGTGGCAGCCGCACTCCGTCCGCTATCCCGTGGGCACCGAGGTGCTCGCGTCCATCGCCGCGGGGATCGTGCCGCGCCTGCTCAGCGGCGACGCGGCCCTGGCAGACGACCCCACCTGACGACGCCTCCACTTTTGCTCCCCATGCGAGAACCTTGGCGAGCGGATGGAACCTTTCCCTCCCCACGCCAACCTTCCCTCCGTATGCCGTCCCGCCCAGTCCCCGAGACCAGGTGGCCGCCGATTTGCTTATCACTTGGATAACGCATACTTATTGACGAGTGGTTGACCATTCACAGACAGGCCCAGCCCTCGCCGTCCGCGACCTGACCAAGGTCTTCGAGACCCCAGGCTCGAGGGTCACGGCCCTCGACGCCGTGTCGCTCAGCGTCCCCCGCGGCGAGATCCACGGCATCGTGGGCCGCTCGGGTGCGGGCAAGTCGACCCTCATCCGGTGCCTCACCGGTCTCGAGCTCCCGACCTCCGGCGAGGTGGTCGTCGCCGGAGAGGACATCACGAGGCTGCGCGGCGCCGAGCTGCGCGCCGCCCGCCGTCGCTTCGGCGTCGTCTACCAGCACGCGAACCTCCTCGACTCGCGCACCGCCGCCGACAACATCGCCCTCCCGCTCGAGGTCGCGGGCTGGGACAGGGGCGACCGCGACGCCCGGGTCGCGGAGTTGCTCGACCTCGTCGGCCTGTCGGACCGCGCGCAGAGCCACCCCGGTCAGCTCTCGGGGGGCCAGCAGCAGCGCGTCGGCATCGCCCGCGCCCTGGCCGCGCGCCCCGAGATCCTCCTGTGCGACGAGCCCACCTCCGCCCTCGACGCCGCCACCACCGGCTCGATCCTCGCCCTGCTCCGAGAGCTGCGCGACCGCCTGGGCATCACCGTCGTCATCATCACCCACGAGCCCTCGGTCGTCCGCGAGATCTGCGACGCCGTGACCCTCCTCGGTGACGGAGCCGTCCTCGAGCAGGGGCGCCTCGGTGAGGTCATCGCCGACCCGAGCACCCGCCTGCACCGCGAGCTCATCCCGCTCGTCGAGCCGGAGAGCGACGGGCTTGTCCGGCTCCAGGTCGCCCTGGGCCACCCCGACGCCACGGTCGGCTCGATCGACGGGATCATCGCGCTGCTGCGCCACGAGGGCATCGAGGCCGACCTCGCCGCGGCCACGGTCGAGACGATCGCCGGCCGCCGGGTCGGTCGCCTCCTCGTCGAGCTCGCCGACGCGAGCACGACCGAGCGCGCCCGCGACCTGCTCGACCAGGCCCGCCTCCACCCCGAGGTGGCGGCATGAGGTTCGGCACCGACCCGACCTGGTTCGACAACCCGGTCATCACCGACGGCCTGCCCACCGCGCTGTGGGAGACGCTCGCCATGAGCATCGGCTCCGCCCTCATCACCGCGGTCCTCGGCGTCCTCGTCGGGGTGCTGCTGCACAACTCCTCACCCGGTGGCATCACCCCACAGCCGACCCTCAACCGCGTCCTGGGTGCGGTCGTCAACGTCGGCCGGTCGCTCCCCTTCCTCATCCTCATGATCGCGATCATCCCCATCACGAGGTTCATCGCCGGCACGACGATCGGCTGGCGCGCCATGGTCGTGCCGCTCACGGTCGGTGCCGTCCCCTTCTTCGCCCGGCTCGTCGAGACGTCGCTGCGCGAGGTGAGCTCGGGCAAGGTCGAGGCCGCGACGATGATGGGCGCCACCCGTTGGGACGTCACCCGCAAGGTGCTCCTGCCCGAGGCCCTGCCCGGCATCGTCGCCGGGCTCACGACCACCGTCATCGCCCTCATCGGCTACTCCGCCATGGCCGGTGCCGTGGGTGGCGGCGGCCTCGGTGCCACCGCGATGTCCTACGGCTACAACCGCTTCCAGACCGACGTGATGATCGCGGCCGTCGTGCTGCTCGTCATCGTCGTCCAGTTGGTGCAGGTCGTCGGCGACCGGGTCGCCCGCGCCGTCGACCACCGCTGACGCCCCGTTCTCCCTCTCCGGTCAAGGACGACCGGGTATGCCGCACGCTCACCTGCGCGCACGGCATACCTCCGCTGGACACCCCACCCCCGCGGCACCTTCGCCGCGCCACGAAAGGACACCACCATGAACAGCCCGGCCCGCCCCCGACTCGTCGCCGGTCTCGCCCTCGTCGCCGTCACGGGTCTCACGGCCTGCGGCGCCGGCGGTGGCGACTCCAGCGCTCCCGAGGCCAACGACAAGGGGGTGACCACGCTCGTCGTCGGTGCCTCCCCGACGCCGCACGCCAAGATCCTCGAGTTCGTCGACGCCAACCTGGCCGCCAAGGCCGGGCTCGACCTCGACATCAAGACCTTCGACGACTACATCCAGCCCAACGTGCAGCTCGCCGAGGGCACCCTCGACGCGAACTACTTCCAGCACCTGCCCTACTACGAGGCGCAGGTGAAGGACCGGGGCTACGACTTCGCGCACTACGACGGCGTCCACATCGAGCCGTTCGCGCTGTACTCGAAGAGGGTCAAGGACGTCTCCGAGCTCCGCGAGGGTGCCCAGGTCGGCATCAACAACGACCCGTCCAACCAGGGCCGCGCGCTCGAGCTGCTGGCCAAGGCGGGCGTCATCACGCTCAAGGCAGGCAAGGACGCGACCAACGCGACGATCTACGACATCGACCAGAACACCAAGAAGCTGCAGTTCAAGGAGACCGACCCCGCGCAGCTGGTGCGCTCGCTCGACGACCTCGACGTCGCCGTCATCAACGGCAACTACGCGCTCGAGGCCGACCTCTCGCCGACCAAGGACGCGATCCTCGTCGAGGACGCGGAGGGCAACCCCTACGCCAACTTCCTCGCGGTGCAGAAGAAGGACGAGTCCAACCCGGCCCTGAAGAAGCTCGACGAGCTGCTGCACTCCCCGGAGGTCAAGGCCTACATCGAGAAGACGTGGCCCGACGGCTCGGTGCTCCCGGCCTTCGACGCCTGAGCCCTCACGCGCACCACTTTTGCTCCCCGTGAGGGAAGCTCGGGGGTCCGGACGGCACCTTTCCGT
Organism: Knoellia sp. Soil729; assembly: GCF_001427985.1. Classification (GTDB taxonomy): domain Bacteria; phylum Actinomycetota; class Actinomycetes; order Actinomycetales; family Dermatophilaceae; genus Knoellia. The sequence goes on along the minus strand of NZ_LMSA01000002.1, from coordinate 1,213,781 downwards.
CCGGACCCCCACCTTTCCCTCCGTATGCCGTGCCCTTCCGTATGCCGTGCCGCGCGGTCCCAGCGCGGGCGCGGCTACTCTCGGCGGCATGACTTCGGAACCGCAGACGCGAGCCGCGAGCGCCGACCCACGCACCCTGCGGCGCTCCGACTTCCCGGAGATGCAGCGGGTGTCGACCCGCTGGTCCGACAACGACATGTACGGCCACCTCAACAACGCCGTGTACTACGAGCTGTTCGACTCGGTGCTCAACGCCTGGCTCATCCGTGAGACCGGCATCGACGAGACGGTGTCCGAGGCCATGGGTGTGGTGGCCGAGTCCTCGTGCCGCTTCTACTCCGAGCTCGCCTACCCGCAGCCGATCGATGTCGGGGTCCGGGTCGAGCGCGTCGGCACCAAGAGCGTGACCTTCGCCTTCGGCCTCTTCGCCGAGGGCAGCGACGACATCGCCGCGCACGGCCTCTGGGCGCAGGTCTACGTCGACCGGACCGGCCGGCATACCGTCGCATTGCCGGACGTCGTGCGCGAGGTCGTCGAGCGCAACTCCGCGGCTCAGCCCTGACCGGCCTCTCGCACCGGTGAGGACCCACCACCTCACGCCGTGGCTCCGCAGTCACACCAGTCACTCCCCTTACAGTGACGCCATGACGAACCGGCGCCCGACGATCCTCTCCGCCCGCCTCACCCGTGTGGCGGCCCCGCTGCTGCTCGCCGGCCTCACGTTGAGCGCCTGCTCGAGCGACAAGCCCGACGCCGCCCCCGCCCCGAGCAGCTCCTCACCCTCCGCCTCTGCCTCCCCCTCGACCTCCACCCCGACTCCGAGCACCTCGGAGACGCCGAGCTCCACCCCGAGCGTGACGGTCACTCCCTCGCCCACGCCGACGAGCACCCCGACCCCCACCCGCACCACGGCTCCGAAGCCGACCCCCACGCCGGCTCCCACCAAGGCGGTGGCATGTGCCGCCACCAAGGTGGGTGCATCCAACACCACGGGGATGTCGGCCCCGGCGGCCGCCAAGGCGAAGAAGATCTCTGCCGCGGCCAAGGCGTGTGACGCCAAGGCGCTGGTCGCCCTGGCCACCGCCGACTCGACCGGCCTCGCCGGGGACAAGCGCCCCGCCGTGGTCTTCACGGACAACAGCCCACAGAACTACGTCGCCCTCGCCACGCTGCTCAGCCTGGAGTCAACCGAGACCTTCGACGGCACCATCCAGCCCAAGGTCTTCTCGGAACGGTTCCGTGATGACGACGCCGAGTGGGACAAGGTCATCGCCGCCGGACTCGTCACGCGCTCGGCAGCCGCCACCATGCGCCAGCAGGACGGTGGCTACACCGGCTACCGGGTCGGGATCTCCAGCGACGGCACCTGGTCGTTCTTCACCGTCGGCCGGTGACCCGACGCTCTCGCCACCCTCTCGAGGGCCGCGAGGACGCAGGCCCACAAACGTGGCTCAGGGCGCTTGGAAGGGGTGGGGGGCGTATGCCGGGTCGTCGGGACCCGGGAAAACCTGAGAAAAGTGGGTTCCCGGCCCTCCACTGGCGCGCGCTGACGGTGCTGACAGGTAAACTTCGGGGTGAACGTCGCGCCCTGGGCGGTTTCCCGCCCCGGGCGCGCGGCATGAGCCAGACCAGCTGAAGGAGCACCGTGCCCAGCACGCCCGACGACAACAGCATCGAGACGCAGGACACGACCGCTGAGGCGGTGCCGGACACGTCCCCGACCAACCCGACCAGCCCGGCCAGCCCGGCCGAGGGCGCGCTGACGACCCCGACCCGCAACAGCTCCGCGGTGGCCGACGACGCCACCTACGACGCGTCCGCGATCCAGGTCCTCGAGGGTCTCGAGGCGGTCCGCAAGCGCCCGGGCATGTACATCGGGTCCACCGGCGAGCGCGGCCTGCACCACCTCGTGTGGGAGATCGTGGACAACGCCGTCGACGAGTCGCTCGCCGGCCACGCCGACACCATCGACGTCACCCTTCTCGCCGATGGCGGCGTCCAGGTCCGGGACAACGGTCGAGGCATCCCGACCGGCATGAACGAGGCCTACGGCGTCTCCACCGTCGAGCTCGTCCTCACCCAGCTGCACGCCGGTGGCAAGTTCGGCGGTGGCGGCTACAAGGTCTCCGGTGGGCTGCACGGCGTGGGCTCCTCCGTCGTCAACGCGCTGGCGACCAGACTCATCGCCGAGGTCCGCCAGCTCGGGCACGTGTGGCGCATCGAGTTCGACCACGGTGAGCGCATCGCGCCCCTGGAGCAGGTCGGCGAGAGCGACGAGCACGGCACGACCATCACCTTCTGGGCCGACGACCAGATCTTCGAGACGGTCGACTACGACTACGAGACGATCCGCGCCCGCTTCCAGCAGTACGCCTTCCTCAACAAGGGCCTGACGATCAACCTGACCGACGAGCGCGTGCAGGAGAGCGCCGAGGAGGAGGCCGAGACGGTCGACGCCAACGAGAGCCAGAAGCGCCAGGTCAGCTACTGCTACCCCGGCGGCCTCATCGACTACGTCAACCACCTCGTGTCGAGCAAGAAGTCCGAGCCGGTCCACCCCGACATCATCAGCATCGAGGTCGAGGACCAGGCCCGTGAGCTCAGCCTCGAGCTCGCCATGCAGTGGACCACCGCCTACAGCGAGTCGGTCCACACCTACGCCAATACGGTCAACACCCACGAGGGCGGCACCCACGAAGAGGGCTTCCGCGCCGCCCTCACCAAGATGATCAACGACTTCGCGCGCAAGCAGAACCAGCTCAAGGACAAGGACGAGAACCTCACCGGCGACGACGTGCGCGAGGGCCTCACCGCCGTCATCAGCGTCAAGCTCGGCGAGCCCCAGTTCGAGGGCCAGACCAAGACCAAGCTCGGCAACTCCGAGGTCAAGGGCTTCGTCCAGCGCGCCATGACCGACTCGTTCGGTGATTGGCTCGAGCGCCACCCCAACGAGGGCAAGGAGATCGTCCGCAAGACGATCCAGGCCCAGACCGCGCGCCTCGCCGCACGCAAGGCCCGGGAGGCCACCCGCAAGCGCGTCCTCGAGTCCGGCGGCCTGCCCGGCAAGCTGCGCGACTGCCAGGCCAAGGACCCGGCCGTCTCCGAGGTCTACATCGTCGAGGGTGACTCCGCCGGCGGTTCGGCCGTGCGAGGCCGCAACCCCTACAACCAGGCGATCCTCCCGATCCGCGGCAAGATCCTCAACGTCGAGCGGGCTCGCCTCGACAAGGCCCTGGCCAACCAGGAGGTCCAAGCCCTCATCTCGGCCTTCGGCACGGGCATCGGCGAGGACTTCAACATCGACAAGGCCCGCTACCACAAGATCGTCATCATGGCCGATGCCGACGTCGACGGCATGCACATCCGCACGCTGCTGCTCACGCTGCTCTTCCGCTTCATGAAGCCGCTCATCGAGGCCGGCTACGTCTATCTCGCCCAGCCCCCGCTCTACCGCATCAAGTGGAGCAACGCACCCCACGAGTTCGCCTTCACCGACCGCGAGCGGGACGCCCTCATCGCCGAGGGCCAGTCCAAGGGTCGCCGCATCCCCAAGGAGAACGGCGTCCAGCGCTACAAGGGCCTGGGCGAGATGAACTACCAGGAGCTGTGGGAGACCACGATGGACCCCGAGCACCGGATCCTGCTCCAGATCACGCTCGACGACGCCGCCGCGGCCGACGAGATCTTCTCGGTCCTCATGGGCGAGGACGTCGAGTCGAGGCGCTCGTTCATCCAACGCAACGCTCGCGACGTGCGTTTCCTGGACATTTGATCTTGTATGCCGTTGTGCTGGGTCGCGGACGAACATGCCGTTCGCCGCTGTCCCATCCGCCCTTGCGCGCTGAGCGCGCTTCGGGCTCCCGCCAGGCCCAGCCGGCGGCGAACGGCACGTTCCTCCGCTCCGCTGAACGGCACCTTCCAGCGTTGTCCAGGCAACGCACCCTGCTCGACTCCCGGGCCACGGCGCGCCTCGCGTCGCGCTCCATTGGACTACACGGCATACGCCGCTTCTTGAACTGCACTGAGAGACAAGGGAACTGATGGCTGACGACATCGACGGCACCGACGACAACGTGATCGAGGACGCCGAGCCCACCAACGAGCTCGGGTCCGAGATGCACGACCGGTCCCCGGGCGAGACCGACCGCACCGAGCCGATCGACCTCAACACCGAGATGCAGCGCAGCTACATCGAGTACGCCATGAGCGTCATCGTCAGCCGCGCGCTCCCGGACGTGCGCGACGGCCTCAAGCCCGTGCACCGGCGCGTCATCTACGCCATGTACGACGGTGGGTACCGGCCCGACCGCGGCTTCAACAAGTGCAGCCGTGTCGTCGGTGACGTCATGGGTCAGTACCACCCGCACGGTGACAGCGCGATCTATGACGCGTTGGTGCGCCTCGTGCAGGACTGGTCGCTGCGCTACCCGCTGGTGCAGGGCCAGGGCAACTTCGGCAGCCCCGGTGACGACCCGGCCGCTGCCCCGCGATACACCGAGTGCCGCATGGCGCCGCTGTCGATGGAGCTCGTGCGCGACATCGACAAGAAGACCGTCGACTTCGCCCCGAACTACGACGGCAAGACGCTGGAGCCCACGGTGCTGCCGGCGCGCTTCCCCAACCTGCTCGTCAACGGCTCGTCCGGCATCGCCGTCGGCATGGCCACGCAGATCCCGCCGCACAACCTGCGTGAGGTCGCCGACGCCGCACAGTGGGTGCTGACCCACCCGGAGGCGTCGCGCGAGGAGATGCTCGACGCCGTCATGGCCCGCATCCAGGGCCCCGACTTCCCCACGGGCGCGCTCATCATGGGCCGCAAGGGCATCGAGGACGCCTACCGCACCGGTCGCGGCTCGGTCATCATGCGCGCGGTCGTCGAGGTCGAGGAGATCCAGGGACGTCAGTGCCTCGTCATCACCGAGCTGCCCTACCAGGTCAACCCGGACTCGCTGGCCCAGAAGATCGCCGAGCACGTCAAGGACGGCCGCCTGCACGGCATCGCCGACATCCGTGACGAGACCTCCGGCCGCACCGGCCAGCGCCTCGTCATCGTGCTGCGCCGCGACGCCGTGGCCAAGGTCGTGCTCAACAACCTCTACAAGCACACCCAGCTGCAGACCAACTTCGGCGCCAACATGCTCGCGCTCGTCGACGGGGTGCCGCGCACGCTGCCCATCGACGCGTTCATCCGACACTGGGTCGACCACCAGATCGACGTCATCCAGCGCCGCACCGCCTACCTCCTCAAGGAGGCCGAGGACCGCATCCACATCCTGCGCGGTCTGCTCAAGGCGCTCGACCTGCTCGACGAGGTCATCGCCCTCATCCGGCGCTCACCCACGGCCGAGGCCGCCCGCGACGGGCTCATCGAGCTCCTCGAGATCGACGAGATCCAGGCCCGCGCGATCCTCGAGCTGCAGCTGCGTCGCCTGGCCGCCCTCGAGCGGCAGAAGATCATCGACGAGCACGACGCGATCCAGCGCGAGATCGAGGACTACCAGGACATCCTCGCCAAGCCCGAGCGCCAGCGGACCATCGTGTCCGAGGAGCTCGCCGAGATCGTGGCGAAGTACGGCGACGAGCGCCGCTCGATCATCCACGGCTTCGACGGCGACATGTCCATGGAGGACCTCATCCCCGAGGAGGACGTCGTCGTGTCGATCACCCGGGGCGGCTACGCGAAGCGCACCAAGGTCGACGCCTACCGCTCGCAGGAGCGTGGCGGCAAGGGCGTCAAGGGCGCCTCGCTGCGCGGCGAGGACGTCGTGGCGCACTTCTTCACCACCACCTCGCACCACTGGCTGCTCTTCTTCACCAACCTCGGCCGGGTCTACCGGGCCAAGGCCTACGAGCTCCCGGACGCGAGCCGCGACTCCAAGGGCCAGCACGTCGCCAACATCATGGCGTTCCAGCCCGACGAGCAGATCGCTCAGGTGCTGGCTATCAAGGACTACCAACAGGAGTCCTACCTCGTGCTCGCCACCCGCAACGGTCTAGTCAAGAAGACCCGCCTCTCGGAGTACGACTCCCCGCGCTCCGGTGGCCTCATCGCCGTCAACCTGCGCGAGGGCGATGAGCTCGTCGGCGCCGAACTGGCCTCGTCGGCCGACGACCTGATGCTGGTGTCGAAGAAGGGTCAGTCGATCCGCTTCCACGCCGACGACGCGACCCTGCGGCCCATGGGCCGTTCGACCTCCGGCGTCACCGGCATGAAGTTCCGCGACGGCGACTCGCTGCTTGCGATGTCGGTTATCGAGGACGGCACCGACCCAGACATCTTCGTCGTCTTTGAGAACGGCATGGCCAAGCGTTCGGCCGCGTCGGACTGGAGAATCAAGGGCCGCGCCATCCTGGGCGTCGCCGTTGCCAACATCACGGAGAGAAACGGTGACCTCGTCGGTGCACTCACCGTCGGACAGGGTGACGACGTGCTGGTCGTCTTTGCCAAGGGGAATGTGGTTCGCGTCCCGTCGTCAAAGGTCTCTCGCACCGGACGCAAGACACAAGGCGTCATCTTCGCCAAGCCCGGCAAGAAGGACGCAATCGTCGGTGTGGCCCGCAACGCCGAGAAGGTCGTCGAGGAAGAGGTGGCCGAGGCTGACGCCGAGGGTGTCTCACCGGTCGACGGCACGCCGGTCGAGGATGCACCCGACACGTCCGCGAGCTCAGGCGCTGAGAGTGACTCCGACGCGAGCAATGGCGTACCGTCGGTCGACAAGACGAGTGATGGCGACACTGCAGACGGTGTGCAGGCTGACGGAGGCGACGAGTGAGCACGGCTGACCAGGCAGGCACCACGATGAGGTCGTCATCGGGTCCCTCCGCCGAGCCCACGCGACCACTGCAGCGTCCTCAGGCAGCGCGTGCCGCGACGCAGGGTGGGGCGACCCAAGCGGGACCGAGCCGGGCTCCGGCGCCGGCGCGCGGCACGGGACGTCGCGTGCGGCTCACCGTCTCGCGGGTCGACCCGTGGTCGGCGATGAAGATGTCGTTCCTGCTGTCGGTGGCGCTCGGCATCGCGGGCGTCGTGATGGTCTCCGTGCTCTGGACGATCCTCGCGGGTATGGGCGTCTTCGACCAGGTCAACAGCCTCGTCGGGCAGATCATCCAGGACGGCAACCAGACGTTCGACATCATGGACTTCCTCGGCTTCGGTCGGGTCGTCTCGCTCGCGATCGTCGTGGGCGTCATCGACGTCATCCTCATGACGGCGCTCGCGACCCTGGCGGCCTTCCTCTACAACGTGTCGAGCAGCCTCGTGGGCGGCCTCCAGCTGACCCTCACCGACGACTGACCCCTTTCCCGCCTGAAGTGGGTTTCTCTCACCTCGCGTGACCGCCGCCATGCTGCGAAGTGAGAGCTTCCGGGGTGAAGTCGCCCTTCCACAGCCGGTATGCCGGCCGCGCACGACAGCGGCCGGCATACCGTTTTGTTTGTGGCCGGGGGCGTGAGGTAACCTCGTCTCTCGCGTCACCGTGCAGGTGGCGCCGCCGGATCGGCGACGGGCCTATAGCTCAGACGGTTAGAGCGCTTCCCTGATAAGGAAGAGGCCAGAGGTTCAAGTCCTCTTAGGCCCACCACCCGATCCTCGACCCCACAGGTGGTGTTCTCGTGAAGAAGATCCTCTTCGTTGCCCTGACCGCGCTGACGGCCGGCCTGGTCAAGAAGAAGCTCGACGCACAGGGCGCCGACCAGCGTCTGTGGGCCGAGGCCACCGACGACCGCCCCGCGGTCACCCCCACCGCAGGCAGCTGACAGCGCCCTGCCTCACGGGGCCGGGGGCACGGGGACTTAGCTCAGCTGGTAGAGCACCGCCTTTGCAAGGCGGGGGTCAGGGGTTCGAACCCCCTAGTCTCCACAATCGCGCCGCTCAAGAGCCCTTTCCCCACGCGGGAAAGGGCCTTCGGCTTGGTGCCCACGTCGTTCGCGCGCAGGCCGTCAACGGTGAGCGTCTCCTCGCGTGCTCATCAGCCGCAATGAGCGGAAGAGCGGGAGTCGGGATGGGCGGGCTGCGCTATCGCCGGCCGAACCGGAAGTAGGTCAAGGGGCCGAAGGGCTGGACGAAGAACGCCAGCACCCACGCCGCTTTTGGTCCGCGCACCAGCACCGACGGACGCTTCGCGAGGTCACGCAACGCTGCGATCGTGAGCACCGCCTCGGCGGCTCCGCCCACATAGATGGCGCGCTTCTGGTCCACAGTGAGGTCCGACCAGGTCTTCTTCTGCTTGGCCATGGCCTCACTGTAGGCCGCTGGCCGGTCCTTCAACCAGAGGCCAATGCGTTCCTTGCGTTCACGAGCATCTAGTTTGCAAGCAGGGGGTTAGGGGTTCGAGTCCCCTTGGCTCCACCGCAGGTCAGGGGCCCTTTCCATCCATCGGAAGGTTCCTTGGCCGCCCCCGTACTCCAGCAAAGTAATGCAGCCGCCTGTTTGGGTCCGAGTGGTTGAGGAGCGTCCCGCGGCATCAGCCCCTTGACCGGTCGATCAGGCGCGGCCGGCAGCGTTCGTCTCATCTCCCAGAGCAAGCGAACCGGGTGATATAGCCTCGTGTCATGGCAGAACGGTCTGACACCCTCAGTTTCACCAGGCCGCCAGTGCGCAGCGTCAGACTCGCATTCTACTTCGAAGCTGAGGAGCGCATAAGCGCCGCTCACACGAGTTCACTCTTTGGGCTTTGGCGGACGGAGTATCCCGAAATCGTGCAGTCTCCGCCTAGGGCATCCATAACCGAGCCTACTCGTGACGTCGCATTCATCGGTCAGGATGACTATTGGCCACTCCCATTCACCGAAATGGAGAAGCCGGACTCGGGTGAGAGCATCTTCTTCCAGGATGACCGCTTCGGCGTGCTTTGGAACTTCGACCCTGATCTTGACGCTGCTTCCGTGTATCCGGGATTCGAGCGACTGTGTGAGGAACTGTTGGCCCGGTTCGGTCGTTTCTGTGACGAAGTAAGCTCCGCTGGCGGCAGCCGATTAGTAGTGAAGGTTGCAGAGTGCGTCTACACAAATGAGATTCCCGAGGTGGCGATCGACACGTACGCCTTCGGCATTCTCACCGGATGGAATCAGGACTACATCGCCAACCCTTCACTTCGAGAGGGGACCATGTTCTCTCGCCACTACCATTCCGAGGGCGACAAAGACCGTCCTGTATGGGTGTCTGCAACGGCCGAGGGAGAAGACATCGGGATTACCTTGCAGTTGGTGACGCGGAGTGAGGCCGAGGGTGAGCTGTCACCAGAGTCTGGTATCAAGGTTGCGCATGACGACCTCATCCGCACCTTTGTAGAGTGGACATCAGAGGGCATGCGACAGAACTGGGGGCAGAAGTGACGACCGTAACGTTTGAACCGAGCGTGGCCATGAGTGCGACAGGGCTCGTCGCTGGATTCGCACCACGCGCGAAGTCCTGGTTGCGCCCCCGCGCTGTCGGGGCAGGTTCATCGCCTGCATCGAAGTCCGTGGTGAGTGCTGCCGCGACACTCGCTCAACACCGCAACTTGGTCCGGGAGTCGCGCACCCACGATGAGGCTTTCGAGTTCGCGGTGGCCAAACTCTCCGAACTTCTCAGGGAAGAGCGGACCAACCCGCGTGCAGCCGTTCGATTCTTGCGGGTCCTCCGGCAGATCCAAAAGCCAGAGCACGTGTTCCCCCACATTACCGCGGATGAGGAGGGCGAGATCATCGCCCTATGGTCGGCTAGCAAGATGTCCTTGGAGCTCGCTATTCCGGCCGAGGGCGATGCCTACTTGAGGATGACTGACCACGATGGTTCGGAGATAGTCGTTGGCTTCTTCAGGTGGCTCCCATTGCTGGAGACCAGTAATTTTCTGAGCGATCTGAGTGATTTGGTCGTGCAATCGAATCCGCGGTGGCGTTCACTCTTCGCGTCGTGAGTGAGGGCGCTTGGGTCTGGGACGACGCGAGCATCCCGGATGACTCGAATCTCTTGCGGCGGATCCCACGCAAACCGTCCTGCGTGGCATTGGACGCAATGACTGGGGAGCCGATACTCCAACCGGATGCATTCACCTACGACCATGGATCGGGCCTGTCGGTATCTGTCGGATTTCACGTACCGAGAGGAAGTGCTCGTACCCTTGTCGAGTGGACAACCCACGCTCTCGCGGTCTTCTCGGTCGCAGTAGCGCGTACATCGCACTCTGGGGTCGTCCATGACCCGACTGAGGCTGATGTGTCGCACGGAGTCGTACGGGTAGCCGGCGATCCTCATGGTCGTGAAGCGCGACGCGCCCATTGGCTGCCGCTTAGGTCGCGGATCCGTGAAGCCGCGAGGTATGTCGATGCGCCAGACGACCTTGAGGATGACGAGCCCGTGGCGTAATGCCGGCGAGCGACGAGTGACCGATCAGTCAGCCGCAAACTCGCTGCCGAGCCGTCGGAGCGCATCTCGTGTAGAGGTCGACGAGACTTGGGAGTAGATCTCCATCGTCAGGGCGATTCGGCTGTGGCGTAAGACGGCCATTGCCACGCTCGGGTGGACGTCAAGTGCGACGAGGAGGCTGGCGCAGGTTCGTCGAGTTGAGTGAATGGGGACAACGGGCACGCCGGCCTTCGCGGCTTTTAGCTTGAAGTCGCGGTGGAAGTTGCGTGGGTCGACAGGCTCGCCGAGCCGAGTCGTGAAGACCAAGCCGCAATCGCCCCACATGTCGCCCGCCGCAAGCCGCCGCCTGGCCTCCTCGACCCGGTGCCGCTCCAGTGCCCGCACCGCGATCTCGGGTAGTGGCAGCGGCGCATCCGAGGACGGCGTCTTCGTGTGTCGCCGGAGCAGCTGGTGGTCGACCCGCTGTACCTTCCACGCGATGAGCACCTCCGCTTGCTGGAGGTCGACGTCCTCCCAGGCCAACCCGAGCAACTCCCCCCGACGCAGCCCGAGCGAGAGCAGCAGGACGTACCCGCATACATCGGGTCACCATCCGCGCGCGCCGACGTGAGGAACCGCCGCGCCTCGTCGACGGTCCACACCGGCATCTTCTTCGACCGCGGCATGGGTACCCGCACGAGCGAGCGCGGCAACGTTGCGGAAGACGAGCTCTTCGCGCATTGCCTGGGTCAGCGCACCGCGTAGCACCCGCCACGCCTGGTGGACCGTCCAGTCCGAGGCGGCCTCGTGGCAGCACGCGCCAACGGCACAGCACTGCGGCTCCGGCCGTGCGGCATCCTTGCCCTGGAAGCAGCACTGGCAGCGGACCCGCAGCGTGTTCACCCATACCTGGACGTCGCGGACCATCAGTTTGTCGAGCTTTCGGTCGCCCAGGTCCGGGACGATGTACAGCCGCGAGAACATCTCGTAGTTCGAGGTGGTGGCAGGCGACAGGGTCGGCCGCACCGTCTCCTCCAGCCACCGCTCGAGGAAGTCCCGCAGGCGCGGGGAGACCGGCACCATCGGTCCCCGCCGCGCATGCTCGTGGAGCCGGAGCCACTTGTCGTGGACCTCCGGCCGGGTCTTCCCGTAGACGGTCTTGCGCTGCCGACGGCCCTTCGGCGTCACGATCCACACGTCAGCCGCGAAGCCGTTCCGGTACGGGAAGATCGACCGAGCAGGAAGCCATGGCGCGAGCAGGCCAACGTCTGGGTGAGGCAGCCAGCCAGGGTTGGCCCGTTGATGCGCGTACCCGGCTGGACCTGGGCGCGTGGCTGGCCAAGCTCTCTTCCCTGCATGGCGTTGATCTCGGCGCAGGCGCGCCGTTGGAAGTCATCCGCGAGTTGACCGTGGTGTTGTAGCGCAACCCCGCTTCCGGGACCTACCCACTGTCTGTTCCTGACCTGTGGCCGCTACCCAACCTGACAGGTGACGCGCGTGTGGACTTGGTGCTTGAGTTCCATGATCAGCCGGGTGTCATCGCGCGTGGGCGACTGGAGGACGCACCAAAGGAGCTGTTGCAGCTCGACCCGTCTGCACTTCCGGACTGGCTGGGTAGTTAGGGCTACATTCACCCCCACCGGTCCTGACCGATTGCTGGGACTCTGATCGCGTTCGTCACCGGCGCGGCGCCTCCCAGTGCGCCCGCGGTACCCGCGGGGTGCCGACCACGCTCAGACCGGGGAACCAGGACACCCGCCCGGCGGTGCAAACTCGGCTCCTAAGGCGAATCTCGCCGAATCGCACACTCCACCTCTCCGGGCGTGAAAACCTGCAGGTTGTCTACACATCCATCGTTCAACAGGAGCCAGGATGGCCCAGCCAGTGACCCAGCCTCGCAAGTCCCGCTTGCCTTGGATCTTCGTTTTGGTGGGTATCGCTGTCCTTGGGTTTCTCCAACTGAACACGATGGACTAGGAAGAGCGGAGCCGCCGCGACCTGTGGGAGGCCGGGCTCCCGCCCTGCATCTTCAACCCGGCCACAGAGGCTCCCATGGGCCTGCCCTGCAAGTCCGGCGACAAGATCTACACCAAGTAGAGGCTGAGAGCCGCGACCAGATGACCCGGTGACCGGCGGTCCATCTGTCGAGACACGACGATCGGGGACGCGTGCCGCAAGCCGTGCGAGTCCGTCAGCGGCGCGGGGCTCGCCAACGGGCCTTCGCAGCGCGTGGCGTGCCGACGATGCTCAACTCGGGGAACGAGTAGACCTCTCCGGGGCCCCATCGCCCGTCCGCATAGACGCTGCTGCCCTGCCCTGCCTTTTGGTCACCAGGGGCGACAGGCCCCTGCACGATCCCACTCCGGATGACATGACCGGCTGCGCGTGAGCGGGGGTCGAACGTGTCGTCCAGCTCACCGAACAGGTACAGGCAGCGGGTGCTCACTCGCGCCTTCGTGACCCATCAGACTGGCCGGTGCGGGTCGTGCTTAAGCAGCACCGGCACCAGGTCCAAGCTGCGCGCCCAGTCATCCACGCTGCCAGCGTCCATGGTCAGGTGGCGCCCATTGTCGAGCTGCACCGGTCTGCCCAGGGGCAGCCACCGGATCAGTGCGCCGCTCACGACGTGACCTGGATCGTGGGCACCTGCGGGCGAGCATCCTTGTCACGAAAGTGCCTGCGCAAACCCTCATCCCGCAGCGCCAGCGCCCTGGCGATGACCTCGTCCGGTGGCCGCAGTTCCCGCCACGGCGCCTCCCACCGGTAGCCGTTACACCACGCGATGAGCTGGTACAGGGGCTGCAGCGCGGCGATCCCCAGGTTCACCTGATCAAGCCTGTCATGTCACGCAGGCTAGGGCACCGCATCGACGTCTGGCAGGACACACATTGCGACTCCCGCCGGCACAGATTGAACTCATCTAGGTGCGAACCCAATGCTTCCTCCGGATTGTCGGTGGTCATGTGCATAGTGTCGCCATGGATTGGTTGGCTCGGGGGATCACGATGGCAACTGCGACCATCGCACTAACTGGTGTTATCTGGGCGGTGCTGTCTTGGCGTTTAGCTGGCCCGGCGCTACGAATTCATTCCCTGGCGTATCAAGAGGTGCTGGTCCTGCGTGTCTTCAACGCGGGCCGGACTGCAGAGTCGATCGAGCACATGGTGATCGGAGGGAGAGCCGGGGGCAGAGGCGGTCTGGACCTAACTCGGGACTTGGGCCTGCCACTGCGGCTCGAACCGGGTGAGACCAAGTCGTGGCGACTCAATCCTCTGCACCCCGCCCTCTCGGTGCGTTGGCCGACCGTCGTCGCCGGCTGGACTTCCCTCTGGCTGCTAACCGGCTCAATGCGGCAGCACCGCGTCGAGGTCATGCCGTTTCCCGAACGCCGCCCGCCCGAGGTCGGTTGGCGCCTGGTCCCGAGGCGCACGAAGTTGGCCAGGTATGCGCCCTTGGTCTTCGGATTTCCCATTGCATTCTGCGCAGCATCGCTCGGCGCCCAGCCCCTAGCGCAAGGGCTGGTAGTCGCTCTCGGGCTCCTGGTGGCTGCTCGAGGGTTTCTTGCCCTAGGCACAAGTCCGTCGTTCTGGAGACGAAGACTGGAGCGGTGGGCGCTCTTCGGGGCGCTCGTCGTGAGTCTCGTCGAGATGGCGCGCTCGTCGGGCCGGCCGGCGGGCGGGGCTCTCCCAACTACTGATTTGATCCTGCTACTGGTGCTTGGCACAGGGGCTGTGATCCTGGCCATCCCAGGCGCGGCTCCGGAGGCCGCAGAGACAACGCGGCTAATTCGGGATCGGGTCCATTCTCTGTCTTCCCGGGTTCGCCGTACCAGTTCTGGCTCAGTCAGCGGTCGTTAGAGGGCGCTGGTCCCGGTTGGGCGCGGATGGACCGCCTGGCATGGCTCGAGCGCCTGCGCGGTCCACGAGTGGCACGCGGGTGCCATCGCTGTGCTGACCCCCGCGATGGTGCGCGCCGCACCTTGGTGCGGTGTTGGGTTCGACGACGCAGACGCGTGCGAAAACGGTGCCCCTCGTGCGCTCTCAACCTGCGTCGGCTGGTGGGGCCGGTACGCCAGAGAAGTACTGCAGCGCGTCACGAAACTGGCGCGATCGGGTACCCCACAATGCCCCATCGAGTGCTCAACTACCCTCTCGCGGAACCAGTTCGGGGATTCTGCAAGCAGGGGGTCAGGGGTTCGGGTTCCTTGGTGCAACGCAGGTCAGAGGGCCGTTCCCTCGTTGGAGAGGATGTTTCCAGCCTGCGCGGCCGAAGACGCTGCGCAGGGTCACCCTGGGGTCGATCCGAAGGTCAGGTTCTCCGTGGCCCGACGCTGCAGGACGGCACGCTCGCCCTCGTTCCTGGTGCGAGCCGCGGCGTCGGTGAAGGCCTCGGCTGCCTGGGGGTGCAGGCCAGCCCGTGCGAGCAGGTCGCCGCGGACGCTCGGGAGCAGGGGGGAGCCATCGAGAGCGCCTTCGTCCAGTGCCGACAGCACGGCAAGCCCCGCATCCGGGCCGAAGGCGCGCCCGTGGGCGACCGCTCGGTTCACCTCGACCACCGGCCCGGGTGCAGCCCCGGCCAGGACGTCGTACAGCCCTGCGATCCGGCGCCAGTTCGTGTCCTCGGCATGTCCGGCGCGGGCATGCTCGGCCGCGATAGACGCCTGCAGGAAGTACCTGCCGACCGGCGTCCCCCGCCTGGCGAGCCGCTCTGCCTGCTCCAAGGCCTCCAGCCCGTGGGAGATGAGCGTCTGGTCCCAACGGCTCCGATCCTGCTCCTCCAGCAGGACCGCTTGGCCGCGCTCGTCGACCCGAGCGTCCATCCGCGAGGCCTGGATCTCCAGCAGAGCCCGCAACCCGAGCACCTCGACGTCCCCGGGCGCGAGGTCGACGAGCATCCCGGCGAGCCTGACTGCCTCCTCGGCCAAGGCTGGCCGCATCCAGTCCTCGCCAGCGGTGGCCGTGTAGCCCTCGTTGAAGATCAGGTAGATCACGGCCATGACGTCGTCCAGACGCTGGGCCCGCTCCGAACCCGTGGGCAGCTCGAGCTCGACGCCAGCCGTGGACAGCGTCTTCTTCGCCCGGGAGATGCGCTGCCCCATGGAGGACTCGCTGACCATGAACCCACGGGCGATCTCGGCGGTGGTGAGTCCGCCGACGAGGCGCAGGGTCAGCGCGGCCCGGGACTCCGCCGTCAGCGCGGGGTGGCACGACAGGAAGATCAGCCGCAGGACGTCGTCCTCGATGGAGTCGACCTGGCTGTCGAAGTCGGGCATCTCCGCCTCCTCTCCAGCGCGGGCGTGGCCGAGCTCCGCCGTTTTGCGACGCAGGGTGTCGGCGCGCCGGAAGTGGTCGATGCCGCGGCGCTTCGCAACCGACATGAGCCATGCCGCCGGGTTGTCCGGGACGCCGCTCGTAGGCCACTGCTCCAGCGCGGCGACGAGTGCGTCCTGGGCCAGGTCCTCCGCCAGCTCCAGGTCCCGCGTCATCCGGGTGAGGCCGCCAACCAGGCGGGCCGACTCGGCCCGCCAGGTCGCGACGACGACCCGCTGCGAATCGTCTGACGAGCTCTCTGCCGGCACACCGCCAGCGTAGAGAGTCCCGGTCAGTCGCCGGTCGCCTCCGGACCCTCGGAGACCTGGCGCAGGGTCGCGACCACGGTGACCTCGGGCCAGTGCTCGGCGTGCAGCTGGGCGAACTTCTCCTGGTCCGCCACGGCGTCCTCGAGGCTGTCGTACTGCAGGAGCGACCAGCCGCCGACGACCTCCTTGGCCTCCGCGTACGGACCGTCGACCCGGGTCACCTCGCCCTTGCGGACGACATAGTTCACGGCGTCCTCGGTCCCGTACAGGCCCCCTCCGTCGAGGAACACGCCTGACGCGGCTCGCTCACCGATGTAGGTGTCCATCGCCTCGAACAGCGACTGGGGCGGCATGCCAATGCCTTCTTCCATCCTGACGAATCCCATGAAACGGGGCATCTGAAATCACTCCTGATGTGGTTGACGGGGTGGTGCTTCGTGCACGTACGTCGAACGGATGCCGGTGTCTTCGACATCGAGTTCCGAAATCTTTCCATGGGCGCCGCAAGCACACATGGAACCCGCCTCGGCTCTCAGCGACCCGTGCCGAGCGAGTCCAGGGAGGCGAGCCGTGCGGCGAGGTATGCCGCCGTGACCCCCTCCGTGGACTGCGAGACGTCCCTCGGTGTCCCCGTCGCGACGACGCGGCCGCCGTGGTCGCCACCACCGGGACCCAGGTCGAGAACCCAGTCCGCACTGACGATCGTGTCGAGGTCGTGCTCGACCAACACCACCGTGTTCCCGGCATCCACCAGGCGGTGCAGCTGGCGCAGGAGCAGCGCGATGTCGGCGGGGTGGAGCCCGGCCGTCGGCTCATCGAGCAGGTACAGCGCATGCCCACGGCGAGCTCGCTGCAGCTCGGTGGCGAGCTTGATGCGCTGCGCCTCCCCACCGCTCAGCTCGGGAGCCGGCTGTCCCAACCGCAGATAACCCAGGCCGACCTCGCGCAACGTCGCCAGGCTGCGTGCGGCCGCAGGAACGTCGGCGAGGAACTCCGCAGCCTCGTCCACCGACAACGCCAGCACCTCGGCGACGTTCTTGCCGCGGTAGTCGATCTCGAGAGTCTCCGCGTTGTAGCGCGCACCGTGACAGGTCGGGCACGGCGAGTACGTGCCGGGCAGGAAGAGGAGCTCGACGGAGACGAAGCCCTCGCCCTGACAGGTCTCGCAGCGGCCCTGCGCCACGTTGAAGGAGAAGCGACCGGCTCCATAGCCGCGCCGACGCGCCTCGGGCGTCGCGGCATACACCTTGCGGACCGCGTCGAAGAGCCCGGTGTAGGTGGCGAGGTTCGAGCGCGGAGTGCGTCCGATCGGACGTTGGTCCACCCGCACGAGCCGGTCGAACGCCTCCAGGCCAGCGGCGTCGTCGACGTCGATCTCGAGCTCGTCGTCGTCCCCGTCGTCGACAGCCTGACCGAGGTGGCGCCGGACGAGCTCGGCGAGGACCTGGGAGACCAGTGTCGACTTGCCCGAGCCTGACACCCCCGTGACCGCCGTCAGGACACCCAGCGGGATGTCGACGGAGAGGTCCACGAGGTTGTGCCGGCTGACCCCGTGCAGGTGCAGCCATCCGTGGGGGCTGCGCTTCTGCCGCTCCTCCGGCACCACGCGGCCGAAGAGGTAGTCGCCGGTGACCGACGTCTTCACCGTCTCCAGCCCGGCGACCGGTCCGGAGTAGAGCACCTCACCACCCAGCTCTCCCGCGCCGGGACCGATGTCGACGACCCAGTCGGCCCGGCGCACGAAGTCGAGGTCGTGCTCGACGACGAAGAGCGAGTTGCCGGAGGCCTTGAGGGAGTCGAGGACGTTGAGCAACGGCTCGGCATCCGCCGGGTGCAGCCCCGCCGACGGCTCGTCGAGCACGTAGACGACGCCGAACAGCCCCGAGCGCAGCTGGGTGGCGATGCGCAGGCGCTGTGCCTCCCCGGGTGAGAGCGTCGTCGAGCTGCGACCGAGCGACAGGTAGCCCAGCCCGAGGTCGAGCAGCACCTGAACCCGGGCCACGAGATCGGCACAGATCCGCACCGCCACCTCGGTGGCCTCCCCCGAGTCGGCCGAGGACGTCGCCGCCGCAGCGTCGGCCAGCTCGGCCACGGGGCGCAGCAGCGCCGCGAGCTCGACGAACGACAGTGCGTTGAGCTGCGCGATGTTGAGGCCCGCGAACGTCACCGCCAGCGAGTCCGCCTGCAGCCCACTGCCGCCGCAGGCCGAGCACGGCATGCTGCGCACGAAGCGCATCGCCTTCTCGCGCATCATCTCGCTCTTCGAGGTCGCGAGGACATGGTTGACGTGCGCGCGGGCGCTCCAGAACAGCCCGTAGTAGCCGTGGTCGATCCGGTCGCGCTCGGGCTTGATGAGCACCTTGGGCTGCTCGTCGGTGAACAGCAGCCACTCGCGGTCCTTGACTTTGAGTTTGCGCCACGGAGTGTCGACGTTGATCCCCAGCCCGGAGACGATGCTGCGCAGGTTGGCGCCCTGCCAGGCGCCGGGCCAGGCAGCAATCGCTCCCTCCCGGATGCTCAGCGAGGTGTCCGGCACCATCAGCTTCTCGCTGACGTCGTGCTCCTCACCCAGCCCGTGGCAGCGTGGGCAGGCACCGGCCACGGTGTTGGGAGAGAAGGCCTCAGCCTCCAGCCGGGACGCATCCGGCGGGTAGGTACCTGCCCGTGAGTACAGCATCCGCACGAGGTTCGACAGCGTCGTCAGGGTGCCGACGCTCGAGCGCGAGCTCGGCGCTCCCCGTCGCTGCTGCAGCGCCACGGCAGGCGGTAGCCCGGTGACCTCCTGCACGTGAGGGGCGCCCACCTGCTGGAGCAGTCGGCGGGCATAGGGCGCCACGGACTCGAAGTAGCGGCGCTGCGCCTCGGCATAGAGCGTGCCGAACGCCAACGAGGACTTCCCCGAGCCCGACACCCCGGTGAAGGCAACAATCGCATCGCGCGGCAGGTCGACGTCGACGTTCTTGAGGTTGTTCTCGCTGGCTCCGCGGACATGGACGAAGTGGTCACTCGGATCATGGGGCACCGACCATGTCTATCCGCTCCCCGTCCTGGCGGCAGCATCCAAGCTACGGTCGAAGGTCAGAGCCGAACCTTCGGAGGACGACATGGACCACCACGAAGTGTTGATCGTCGGGGGCGGCAACGCGGGGATCTCCTTGGCCGCCAAGCTCATTCGCGACGGTGCGCAGGACGTCGCCATCATCGAGTCGGAGTCCACCCACCGCTACCGCCCGATGCTCAACTACGTCGGCGGTGGCGAAGCGACGATGAGCGACCTGGAGCGGCCTGCGTCCACGGTGATGCCCGATGGTGCCACGTGGATCCGGGACCGGGTCACCTCCTGCGACCCCGTCGGGCAGAGCGTGACCACGCGCGACGGCAGGACGATCCACTACACGACGCTCGTGGTCGCCACCGGCCTTGACGAGGACTGGGACGCCACTCCGGGACTGACAACCGGGTATGCCGTGGGCTGGGCCGGGTCGACCTTCGTCGTCGAGAGTGCCCCGAAGGTGTGGCCCGCCTTGCGTCAGCTCACGAGCGGGCGCGTCGTGTTCTCGATGCCGCCCGAGCCGGCCCCCTGCGCTGCGACGGCGCTCAAGCCGTTGTTCATGGCCTGCGACCACTGGCGACGCGCAGGGGTGCTCGAGGCCCTCGACGTTCACCTCGTCCTGCCCGGTCCGACGCCGATCGGCGTCGCCAAGGCGGACGTGATCCTGGAAGACGCGCTGACGGCATACGGCGTGCAGGTCCTGCGCAACGCGCGCGTCACGCGGGTGGGCGACCGGCAGGTGACGGTCGCGAGCCCCGAGGGGGAGACGGAGATCGGCGACCTGTCCTATGCCCACGTCATCCCGGGCTACCGGGCGCCCGGCTGGATCACCGACAGCGACCTGGCCGGAGCTGGCGAGGCGGGCCTCGTTGACGTCGACCCGCTCACCCTGCGCCACCGTCGACACGAGAACGTCTGGTCGCTCGGTGACGTCGCCGTCCTCGGCATCAAGCCGTCCGGTGGGGCCCTGCGCAAGCAGGTCGCCGTGCTGTCGCCCAACCTCCTCGCCAGCGACCCCAAGGACCTCCAGCACTACGACGGCTACACGGTCATGCCGATCACGGTCGGCCGACACCAGCTCATGCTCGTCGAGATCGACCGCGAGGGGAGGCCCGCTCCATCGGTGCCCGCACCGGACCTCGTCCGCCCCCGACGGCTCACCTGGGCGGTGGACCGCTACGCGCTGCCCGTGACCTACTTCAGGCGGATCCTGCGCGAAAAGGTCTGACCAGTCGGGGCAGGCCTGCGGGCTTCTCGGCCGCCGCAATAGGGTGCCCTCATGGGAGACCACTCACGCATCTCGTACCTCCGCGTCCCGGACCGCTCCGACGTCCCCGAGGGCGTGACCCGCCTGTGGGACAAGGCGCAGGAGGCCTTCGGCTTCGTGCCCAACGTCTTCCGCGCGCAGGCCGTCAACGGGGAGCAGTTCCTCGCGTGGTGGCGCTACTTCAACCTTCTCGTCAACAAGGAGGGCCACCTGAGCAACGCCGACCGCGAGCTGCTCGGGGTCGTCGTGTCCGGGGTGAACCGCTGCACCTACTGCGTCGTCAGCCACGGGCAGGCGTTGCGGACCTTCAGCCAGGACGAGCGCACGGCCGACCTCGTGGCGATCAATTGGCGCCAGGCCGACCTGGCCGAGCGCGAGGCAGCGATGGCGGCCTATGCCGAGAAGCTCACCCTTCACCCTGCTGAGATGACCGAGGCCGACCTCGAGCCGCTGCGTACGGTCGGACTGGACGAGCACCAGGTCATGGAGCTCGTGCAGGTGGTCGCGATGTTCAACCTCACCAACCGTGTCTCGAGCGCGCTGGGTTTCGTCCCCAACGCGGAGTACCACGAGCGGGGAACCGCGGACTCGGGCGCCTGAGGCCGACCGGCCGGCGCTGGATCGTCAGGCCCCCTCCGGCCTGGCTTCCTGCGGTCAGTGCGTGCTGCTCGAGTCGCTGTCGTCGTCCTGTGCGTCCTCCTCGGGGGCCTCGCGCGTTGCGAGCGGGTCAACGTAGCCGGGAGGTGGCGGTGGGTCGGGCGTCACCGGCGGGAAGGTGCTGCCGTCGGAGAGGAGATGCGACTGGTGCATGTCGAGCTGCCTGCTGTTCACACTCCCGACATTCCCCGATACGCGGTGGGCAAACCGGCTCCGGGGTGACCATCTGTGGATGTGGTCCGAAAGGCCCGGTTCAGAGGTTGCCGAGGACCCGGTCGACGCCGACCTCGATGACCACCCGCGCCGGGTTGACGCGAGGCTGTCGGTAGCGAACGGCATACCTCTCGACCGCGTCGGCGACCGCTGCTGGGTCGTCCACGACGCGGGCGTCTCCCTCGAACGAGAGCCAGTGGCGACCGTCGACCTGGCAGATGACGGCCCTGCCTCGCCTGGCCGCGTTGAGCGCCTTCTGTGAGCTCCCGCTCGTGATGACTCGGGCCAAGAGAGCCTCGGTGTCCCAGGTGAAGCCCACTGGCACGACATGCGGCGTGCCGTTGGCCCGCAGCGTCGTCAGGGTCGCGAGGTGCCGCTGCGCCACGAACTCGAGGGCGTCGGCGGTGAGGTCCTGGGGATGCATGGCCACGTCGAGGAGTCTGGCACGACGACTCCACGCCGAGCCGGCTGGTGGAGGCGAAAGGCCCCTAGTCGAAACCGCGTTGCGATGGGTTGGTCGCGGGCCTAGCGTGCGACGCATGTCATCCCAGTTGCACGCGGTCACCTTCGACGCCCACGACCCTGAGGCGTTCTGGGCGGGACTGCTCGGGCGTGAGGTCGAGGTGCAGCCGGGCGGTGCGGTGGCGCTGCTGCCGGCGGACGGGCGCGGGTTCCGGGTGCGCTTCGTGCCGTCGGACGCCGAGCGGGTCGACGTCAACCGCACCCACTTCGACCTCACGAGCTCCTCGGACACGCAGATGGCGCTGACCATCGCCCGGGCACTGGAGCTCGGTGGCCGGCTCATCGACATGGGGCAACGCCCTCAGGAGGCACGGCGGGTCGAAGATGTCGTGGGGAGGCCCACCCGTGGCACCCAAGACCGTGAAGGCGCGCATCCGACTCGACCTGGCTCTTGACGCCGATGCCGACCACGAGGCCGAGGTCGAGCGGCTTCTCGGACTCGGAGCCTCGCGGCTCGATCCGGGCCAGGGCAGCAGCAGGGACGGCGAGGTGGTGCTGGCCGACCCCGACGGCAACGAGTTCTCGGTTATGGGCCCTGGCTGAACTGGCGTCCGCCCCACAGCGGCTGGCGGTGGGTGGCAGAGTTCGGCTCATGGGGAACTTCTTCAACGACTCTGCGCTTGTCACGGCCACCATCAGGGGCCGAGCCGTGACGTGCCGCCACTGCGACGGCACGACGTTCGGCACTCGCCGCATCAAGCTCAACACCTCGGGTGCCGAGTTCTTCGGGTTCGCCTGGGCCAACAAGGAGAGCTTGGCTCTCGTCTGCAACGAGTGCGGCGCCATCGAGGAGTTCCTCGAAGGGGTGCTCGAAACCCAGTCGACCTGACTCAGCCGGGCCCGATGCGGTGGATCGGAACGGAAGGGACCCCCGGACTCACGGACACCGCGGGACGGGGGCGGCATACGTGCTGTTGGAGCTGTTCGACACGTAGTAGTCACTGAGCCAGCGCCCGTCGACCAGCTGGTCCCACACGCGGGTCGTGCCGACGAGCGTGCCCGCCTTCTGGCAGGCGACGTAGGCCAGCGCCCCACCCTGCAGCGTGCCGTTGACGGCATACGAGGTGCCAGGGCCGCTGCGGGTGTTCACGGGGGTCGAGATGTTGACCTGCCCCGGGTAGGAGCACCGTTGCAGTGGTGCACTGAACGTGGTTTGCGACGGTGTCGAGACGTAGTAGTCGGACACGAAGCCACCGGTGCTGATCCGGTCCCAAACCCCGCTGGAGCCCACCACCTGGCCGCGCGCCTGACAGATGACGGCGGCGGTCGAGTTGGCCGCGAGCGAGCCGACGATCGGATAGGCGCTGGACGGCCCGCTGCGCACGTTGAGCGAGCCAGAGCTGGTCACCCGGTAGGACCTGGCGACGGTCGCGACCGGGCCCTTGATGATGTCGCTGTCGACGTTCATCGACACGCCTCCCCAGGTCTCGACGTGGTCACCGCGGTACTGCTTCGCGCGCTGCCACTCGGCCCACAGGGTGTTGCCCGCTGTGGGCCAACCGGTGACGGTGGCGACGTTGTCCCACCTCGCCATCCACACCGCGTCGGGTCGCGCGAGGCTTGTGGTCAGGTAGCTGGCCGCGAGGTCGCGCAGCCCTGAGTCCTGGTGGACATAGACGCCCGCGAGATAACCGCTTCGGTGCAGAGCTCTCGTCCACTCGGACACATAGGTCCGCACGGCGCCGATGCAGCCCGAAGCAGCCCGGTCGTAGTGCTCCACGTCGGCATAGAGGGCACTGCCCGCGAGCATCCCGAGTGCCTTGGCCTTGGCCACCGCATCGGCGCCATCGGCGGCCCCACGGGCAGCGGCGCCGCTGGCGGCATACCGGTACGGCTTCGATCCGAACACGCAGAACGGTTGGTCGCCGAAGTAGGTGGGCACGAGCGACCAGTTCGCGGCCGAGGCGCTGCGCACCCACGCGGCGGTGAGGTTGGGCTGGGCACAGCCCCTGTTGCGGCCCCCGAAGTAGATGTTCACCCCGGTGTAGGGGGAGGTGCCACGCCACGCGGCCAGCGCGGAGAGAGACGGCGCGGTGCAGGTGTCGAAGAAACGACCCGACACGCGGGTGGCCGAGGAGGCTGTGGGATAGGCGCCGGGCGTGGCCGGGTCCGCGCTGGCCGCGGGCGGCAGAGCCACCCCAAGAGCACCGGCTGCGAGAGCGGCAGCGACCCACGATGTAATGCGTCGCGGGGAGAACATGGCCCACCTCCAACGTGGAGCCGGACGGGCGCACGGGCCCACCCCTCGATGATGCGCCTGCACAGTGGGGTTCCGTGAGGGGTTCGGGTGCTTCAGGCGCCAATCTGATGCCGACGTGGTCCAAGTGGGCCAGCCAGCACCACACCGAGGGCCTCAGCCAGTCCAGACACCGTCGTCCCACGCGGAAGCCAGCACCGCGGCATACGGGGCCAGGTCGTGACCCTTGGACGCGACCCAGGCGTCGTTGTTGTAGGTGTCCTCGTAGCGGTCGCCGCGGTCGCAGACCAGGGACACGATCGAGCCGCGCTCTCCGGCAGCCTGCATCTCGGCGGCGAGCCTGAGAGCGCCATAGATGTTGGTGCCCGTGGACGGGCCGGCGGAGATGCCGGTGCGCTCGCGCAGGAACCGCATCGCCGCGATGGACGCGCAGTCGGGCACGCCCAGCATGCGGTCGACCACAAGCGGCAGGAACGAGGGTTCGAGGCGGGCGCGACCGATGCCCTCGATCGCCGAGGACGCCAGCCGTGCCTCCCCGTCGCCCTGCCAGGCGGGGAGGAACGCCGAGTGCTCGGGGTCGACGACGCACACCTTGGTGTCGAGCGCCTGGTAGCGCACGAAGCGGCCGATCGTCGCCGACGTGCCGCCGGTGCCCGCGCCGACGACGATCCACGACGGCACCGGGTGCTCCTCGAGCGCCATCTGCTCGAAGATCGACTCCGCGATGTTGTTGTTGCCGCGCCAGTCCGTCGCCCGCTCGGCGTTGCTGAACTGGTCCAGGTAGATGCCACCGGACGCGTCGGCCACCCGTCGTGCCTCGTCATAGACGGCGGTCGGGTCGTCGACGAGGTGGCAGCGACCACCCTCACGCTCGATGAGCGCGATCTTGGCCGGTGAGGTCGACGACGCCATGACGGCGATGAACGGCACCCCGAGCATCCGCGCGAAGTGCGCCTCGCTCACCGCCGTCGACCCGGACGACGCCTCGACGACGGTCGTGGTCGGGCCGATGATCCCGTTGCAGAGGCCGTAGAGGAACAGCGAGCGCGCGAGCCGGTGCTTCAGTGAGCCGGTCGGGTGCGTCGACTCGTCCTTGAGATAGAGGTCGACGCGTCCACACCCGGGCAGGTGCACCTTGATGAGGTGGGTGTCGGAGGTGCGGGTCGCGTCCGCGCGCAGCTTGCGGATGGCCTCGCGCACCCACGCGCGGTCGGGCTCGGTCCGCATCCCGGTGTCGACGAGGGGGGTCGCGGTGGCTGGCGTCGACGATGACATGCGCTCACGGTATCGGGGGCGAGGTTCGGCCCGGAAACGCACTGTTCCCCCCGGAACGGATCCGGGGGGAACAGTGCATTTCCGGGATCAGCCGGAAAAGGTGGGGCTGGGCGAGCGGGAGGCGATCAGCCCTGCTCGTGGCCCTTGTCGATGTTGGGGGTCGACAGGTCGGAGCCCTCGGAGGTGCCCGACACCGACGGCGCGGAGCCGTCGGCGAAGTCGCCGGCGCTCGACCAAGCATCACCCTCGGCGACGGACTCGGTCGTGGGCTCGCCACCGAAGTCGGAGGCGTTGGTGTCGTCGGCCTTGTCGGCCGCGTTGTCCTTGGCTTCGGCCGCCTTGTCCTTGGCGTCCGAGGCCTTGTCCTTGACGGCGGCACCAGCCGCGGCGGCCTTCTCCTTGGCGGCGGCGGCGAGGTCGGTCACCTTGTCGCCGACCGAGGAACCCTTGGCGGAGTGCCCACCGACGGAGGAGTCGCGTCCGGCACCGGGCGGGGTGTAGGCGCCCGCGGTCGCCCACGGGTCCTTCTTCTCGGTGGACTTCTTCCACGCAAAGGCAGCGGCACCGGCCGCGAGCAGGAGGAGCAGGAGCCCCTTGGTCTTGCCGCCACCCGTCTGCTTGGCGACGGCGTCGCCCTTGAGCACGTGGTATGCGTCGGGCGCGCGGTCAGCGGCCTCGACCGCTGCACCCTTGGCCGCGGTGGCACCGGCGATCACGGTCGCCAACGCGGTGGCCAGCTTGGGCACGACCTCGTCGACGAAGGTGTCGCGGGCGTCCTGGACCTTGGGAGCGGCCTGGTCGGCGTAGAGGCGCGCGGTGTCGCGGGCGCTCTCGACGTGGGGTGCGGCCTTGACCTTGAGGTCGGCGGCGCGTGACTTGAGGTCAGCGGCGGCGGAGTGGGCGGAGGATGTGGCGTCCGAGGCGGCGGAGGCAGCGGACTCGGCCTTGGCGGCGACGGCGTCGCGCGCCTGTTCGGTCTTGCTCTTGGTGCGGAACACAGCGTTCTCCTATCGATGGACGACTGAGCGACTTCTTCCATCAAACACTGTCACGGGCCCACTGTCACAAGAGGGTCACGGGGCAACATCTACAGTTGGAGGCATGAAGGCAACCCTCAAGACCAATCACGGCACGATCAACCTGAACCTGTTCGAGGACCAGGCACCCAAGACGGTGAAGACCATCACGGGCCTCGCCACGGGCGAGCTCGACTACAAGGACGACGCCGGTCGCAGCAACCCCGACCGCTTCTACGACGGCCTGATCTTCCACCGCATCATCCCCGGCTTCATGATCCAGGGCGGCGACCCGCTGGGCAAGGGCTTCGGTGGCCCCGGCTTCGCGTTCGACGACGAGATCCACCCCGAGCTGCAGTTCGACCGCCCCTACCTCCTCGCCATGGCCAACGCCGGCAAGCAGATGGGCAAGGGCACCAACGGCTCGCAGTTCTTCATCACCGTGACGCCCACCCCGCACCTCAACGGCAAGCACACCATCTTCGGTGAGGTCGCCGACCAGGAGAGCCGCGACGTCGTCGACAAGATCGCCGCCGTCCAGACCGGTGCGCAGGACAAGCCCAAGGACGACGTCGTCATCGAGAGCTTCGACGTCGAGGCCTGAGCCCTACTTCCGCTCGCCGTCCAGGGCGCTGAGAGAGCGCCACTAGAGTTGCGACGGTGAGTGAGCCCACGGCATACGGACAGACCGGCACCCCCGACGAGGTGCCGGTCTGCCCGCGCCACCCCGACCGCGTGTCCTACGTGCGCTGCCAGCGGTGCGGGCGCCCCGTGTGCCCCGAGTGCCAGCGCCCCGCCGCCGTCGGTGTGCAGTGCGTCGACTGCGTGCGCGAAGGCGCCAAGTCGGTGCGGCAGGGCAGGACCATCTTCGGTGGCGACGTGGCCGCGATCGGTGGCCGCCCGCTCGTCACGACGACGATCATCGCGATCTGCGTCGTCGTGTTCGTCGGCCAGTGGGTTCTGCCCGGGCTGACCAACGACGTGGAGTTCGCGCCGTTCCTCGGCGACACCGAGCCCTGGCGCTTCCTTACCTCGGCGTTCGCGCACGCCCCGCACAACCTCCTGCACATCGGTTTCAACATGTATGCCCTGTGGATCATGGGTCAGTACCTCGAGCCGATGCTCGGGCGCGCCCGGTTCGCCGCGCTCTACCTCATCAGCGCCATCGGCGGGTCCGTCGTCTACCTCCTGCTCGCCTTCCCGCACACGGTCGACCAGCTCAACAACCGCGACTACGGCGCCTGGGAGACCGGCGCGGTGGGGGCCTCGGGCGCGGTGTTCGGGCTCTTCGGCGCCTTCCTCATCCTCCAGCGACGGCTGGGGCGGTCCGCCTCGATGATGTACGCGACGATCGGCATCAACGCGGTCATCGGCTTCGTCGTGCCGGGCATCGCGTGGCAGGCGCACCTCGGTGGCTTCCTCGTCGGCATGGCGTGTGCCGCCGTGTTCACCCACCTCGGCAAGCGGCCCAACGGCGGCGGCGCCGGCACCGAGCGGGCCTCCTTCTCGGTGCACTGGCTCGCGCTCGGGGGCATCACGGCCCTGCTCGTGCTGCTCACGGTGGTCAAGTACGCCGTGACCTCCTCCCCGATCTGACCCGGACCCCGCTGTGCACTGCTGCGCTGTGCCGCAGCAGTGCACACCGCCCGTCGGGGACCGTGGCCGACCTCCCACAAAGCTGTGGATTACACCCGTGTCATTCGTCCACATTGGGGACAACCCCTGTGGACAACTCGAGGTGGGCACTCGCGGGAGCACACGGCATACACAGGAAAGAACGGCCCCCGACCGTGTGGTCAGGGGCCGTTCTCGTATGCCGGGGAGCCGGCTTCGCCGGATCGGTGCAGCTCAGCGCCAGCGCGTCGTCATGAGGAAGCCGGCCATCATGAAGCCGAAGCCGGCACCGAGGTTCCAGCGGCCGATCGCGGGCACGGGGTACTCGTGCGCGCCGGAGATGTAGTAGGTCACGACCCAGACCAGACCGATGAGCATCAGACCGATCATGACGGGCACGAACCACGGCGGGTTCGGCTTGGTGGCGTGGCTCTGCGCCGTGCGTGGCGGCGTGTAGGCGGGCTTGGGGCGGCCCTTGGACTCTGGCACGGACTGTCTCCTTGGCGTGTGGTGTCGTGGCCTAGCGTAGAGCCTGTACCGGAGGAGGGGTTGACCCGTGGTCCAGCGCAAGGCGTTCCTCACGGCGCGGCCCAGCCCGTGGTCGGTGGCCGTGCCGGTCGTCGCTGTGCTCGCGGGCGTCCTTTTCGCCACCAGCGGCTCCGTCGCCCAGGGCCGCAGCCTGCGCTCCGACGGCGGGGGGCTGCCCGACATCATCCGCGAGAAGACCCAGGACAACGCCCGCATGACCGGCCAGCTGCAGCGGCTCACGGCCGAGGTCGACCAGCTCACCCACGACGGCGCCCCGGGCAGCACCGCGATCGCGGGACTGGAGAGCCGGGCCGAGAGGCTGGTCTTCGCGGCCGGGCGCACGGCGGTGCAGGGCCCGGGCGTCGGGGTGGCGCTCGACGACTCGTCCCTCACGCAGGACGAGCTGCCCGAGGGCTTCGGCGTCGATGACATCGTCGTGCACCAGCAGGACGTCCAGGCCGTCGTCAACGCGTTCTGGGCCGGTGGCGCCGAGGCGATGATGATCCAGGACCAGCGCATCATCGCGACCAGCGCCATCCGGTGCGTGGGCAACACCCTCATCCTCCAGGGCCGGGTCTACTCCCCGCCGTACCGCATCCGGGCGATCGGTGACCCCGACCGGCTGCGCGACTTCCTCCGGCGCTCACCCGAGGTCCAGATCTACCAGGAGTACGTCAAGGCCGTCGGCCTCGGCTACGAGGTGCGCAGCTACGACCGCCTGGAGTTCCCCGCCTACGCGGGGTCGATCACCCCCGAGCACGCGACGGCGGTTCCCAAGCCGTGAGGCGTGCGGTCGGTGTCTTCGGTGAGCTCCTCGTCACCCTGGGCCTGCTCGTCCTGCTCTTCGTCGTGTGGCAGGTCTGGTGGACCGACGTCGAGTCCGACCGGGCCCAGACGGCGACGGTCTCCTCGCTCTCCCGCGAGTTCTCCTCGCCGTCCCCCTCTACTGCGCCGGTTGCCGGCGCCGCCGCGTCCGACCTGCCCGCGGGGGCGTTCGCGATCGTGCGGATCCCGCGCTTCGGCGCCGACTACGCGCGCCCGCTCGTCGAGGGCACGAGCGCCAAGGAGCTGGCCGAGGGCCTGGGCCACTACTCGGGCACGGCGGGGCCCGGCGAGGTCGGCAACTTCGCCATCGCCGGCCACCGCACGACCTATGGCAAGCCGCTCGCGCAGATCGACACCCTGCGCGCCGGCGACCGCATCGTCGTGGAGACGGCGGCTGGCTGGACCGTCTATGCCGTCTCTGGCCACGAGATCGTCCGCCCCTGGCAGGGCGAGGTCATCGCGCCCGTCCCGGGCAGGCCCGGCGCCACGCCCACCAAGGCGGTGCTGACCCTCACCTCCTGCCACCCGAAGTTCAGCGCCAAGCAGCGGTGGATCGTGCACGCGGACCTCGTCGAGGAGCGTCCGCGGGCGCAGGGCCCACCGTCCGAAGCCGTCTCGACCCAGGGAGGATCCTGATGTATGCCGTGCTGTGGCGTTCGCTCCCGGGTCCCGCTGTCGTCAGGGCGTTCCTTGCCCTGCTGCTGCTCGCCGTGGTGGTCGTGGTCTGCTTCGAGTGGCTCTTCCCGATGGTCGAGGCGTGGCTGCCCTGGTCCGAGAGCACGGTCACGACCGACACTGGTGCCAGCGCCCTCGCACCCCAGCTCGTGACGCCGCTCGCCCACCTCCCGCACCTCCCGCACCCCGAGGACCTCTCATGAGCCAGACCCGGATCCTGGTCGTGGACAACTACGACTCCTTCGTCTTCACGATCGTGGGCTACCTCGAGCAGCTCGGGGCGCAGTGCACGGTGGTGCGCAACGACGCGATCGGTGCGGCCGACGGCGCGGACTTCGACGGGGTGCTGGTCTCGCCCGGGCCGGGCACCCCCGAGGAGGCGGGTGTCTCCATGGCGATGATCGAGGCCTGCGGTGAGCGTGCGCAGCCCATGCTCGGCGTCTGCCTGGGGCACCAGGCGCTCGGTGTGGTGGCCGGTGGGGTCGTCGGCCGTGCGCCCGAGCTCCTCCACGGCAAGACCTCGCTCGTGCACCACGGCGGGGCCGGGGTGCTGGCGGGGCTGCCGGAGCCGTTCACCGCCACGCGCTACCACTCCCTGACGATCGACCCGTCGACGCTGCCGGACTCGTTGGTCGGCACGGGGCACACCGAGAGCGGGATCATCATGGCGGTCCAGCACCGCGAGCTGCCGCTGCACGGCGTGCAGTTCCACCCCGAGTCCGTCCTCACCCAGGGCGGTCACCGGCTCCTGGCCAACTGGCTGGAGGTGTGCGGCGACGGCGAGGCGGTGGCGCGCTCGGAGGGGCTGAGCCCGCTGGTCCACGACGGCGCCGACGTCGCCGCCAAGGTCTCCGCCTGAACCACCCAGCTCCTCCGGCCCAGGCAGCCGGCTACTGCACCGTAAGTGTGGTGATCGCCCCACTTTCGGTGCAGCAACTCCTGCAGCAGTGAGTGCGCTTGCCACCGCGGACACCCATCGGCGGGATATCCACAGACTGTGACCCCGCAGTTCGGCGTCCACAGGCGCGCCCAGAGGTGCTGCGTCCAGGGACCACGGCGGCGAATGCTTCTGCAATGAAGCCACTTCCGGACGACGTCCTTGCCACCGTGCAGTTGCAGTTCGGCGTGATCACCCGTCAGCAGCTCCTCCTGCACGGCGTGTCCAAGGAGACCATCAGATGGAATGCCGGCAGGTCGTGGCGGGTGATCCTCCCGTGCACCTATGTCGTGGCGGCGCACGCGGTGACCGAGCGCCAGCGGCTCATGGCCGCCCTTCTTCATGCTGGGCCGCAGTCCCAGTTGGCAGGAGCCACGGCCGCCTCGCAGTACGGCCTCACCAACGCCAATCCTCGTGGCCGCGTGTTCGTAGTGGTGCCGGGGTCGCAGGCGAGCCGGAGCAAGGGCTTCGTCACCATTCGTCGGTCCCTGCTCGACGACCCGCTTGCCATGATGCGAGGTGGCCTGCGAATGACGTCGGTGGCACGGGCCTGTGTGGACGCGGCAGTCGCCGAACGCAGCATGCGCAGTCGCACCGCTCTCATCGTCGAGGCCGTCCAGCGGGAGCTCACCACGGTCGATGCTCTGGCAGAGTGGTGCTACCGCCTGCGTCCCGGCGACGGTGCGAAGGTGCTTCCTGCTGTCGAGTCGGCTGCACTTGGTGTGTGGTCCGTGGCCGAGGACGAGGTGCTCCAGCTCATGGGCACTTCGAGCATCCTCCCCGAGGCCATGACGAACCCACGGCTCTCGGACCCCAACGGGCGGGCACTCATCACGCCAGACCTGTGGCTCGATGACGTGGCCATGGCCGTGATGGTGCACTCCCGGGCCTACCACTCCAACGGCGACCAGTTCGTCGACACCATCGAGCGCGACTCCGAACTGGTGGCCGCAGGGATCGCCGTGATCGGGGTGACTCCCACGGGGGTGCGCCGTGACCCTGTGGCGGTGCTCCGGAAGATCGAAGCCACGTATGCCGGTGCCCTGGGACGCGCGCGACCCGCCGTCCGTGTCACGCCGCGGGTGGCCTGAGGCGCTCCACGGGCTCTGGTGCATGCCCTACTGCACCGGAAGTGGGGTGATCACCACACCTACGGTGCAGTAGGTGGCGCGAATCCCGGGCTGTGACTGCGCCCGTGAGAGCGCCGGGCCAGACCGGGCAGCGACGTGAGCCAAGCGGCTGGGTCAGGGGGAGGGGGTGGGTGTGGGGCCCGTCGGGGTGGTCGTGGGCGTCATGCTGGGCGTCGGGGTGGGTGAGGGAGTCGGCGTCGGCGTGGGAGTCGGCGTCGGCGTCGGCGTCGGAGTGACCGTCTTCGGTGTCGGTGGCGGCGGCTCCTTCTGGGCCACCACGATCGACACGTCCGAACCCACGTCGACCTTCTTCTTCTCCTCAGGCTTCTGGTCGATGACCGTGCCCTCCTTGGCGCGGTTCGTCTCCTCGTAGCTCGTCTTGGGGAAGAGGCCGATCTTGCTCAGCGCGGCCGACGCCTCGTCCTGCGTCAGGCCGGTGAGCTTGGGGACCACGACCTGACCGGTGGACACGCTGAGGTTGACCATCTCGCCGGGAGGCAGCGACTTGCCCACCTCGGGATCGCTGGAGACGACCTTGCCCTTGGGCTGCAGGTTGGTGTCGACCTTGATCGTCCGCCCGACGGCGAGCTTGGCCTTCTCGAGTGCGGCGGTGGCCTCCTCGACCGTCATGCCGCTGAGCTCGGGCACCAGCACGGCGTTGGGTCCGGACGAGATGACGAGGTTGACCGTGGTCGTCTCCGGGTCGACGCGGGTGCCGGCGCGCGGAGTCTGGCTGATGACGGACCCCTCGACGACGGCGTCACTGCGGGTGGTGGTCTCGGTGATGTTGGTGAGGCCTTCGCGCTTGAGGTCGGCGACGGCGGTGTCGCGCGGCTTGTCCACCACGCCGGGGACAGAGACCTTGCTCGCCGCCTCCTGCATGAGGCGGTACTGCTGGAGGCCGAACCCGAGCAGGGCGAGCGCGGCGATCACTGCGACGGTGAGCAGGACCTTGGTGCCGGCCCCACGGTGGCGCCGCTCGCTCGGAGGAACCGCGGCCGGGAAGGTCGAGGTCGTAGGACCCGGCGTGGGCACGACAGGTGAGCCGTCCCCGGGACGGGTGGTCGCGGCATACACCTCGGTGGGTTCGGTCGCGGCGAGCTGGCTCGTCGCCGCGACAGCCAGCGGGGCGAGGGACGCGGCGGCAGCCTGGCTGATGGGGCGACCCAAGCGGGCGGCCTGGAGGTCGGTGCGGAAGGACGCGGCGTCCTGGTAGCGCTCCTCGCGGTCCTTGGCGAGCGCGTGCAGGACGATGGCGTCGACGTCCTGGCTGATGCCCTCCGCGCGGGCGGAGGGTGCGGCCGGCTGCTCGCCGACGTGCTGGTAGGCGATGGACACGGGGCTGTCGCCGACGAAGGGCGGCCGGCCCACGAGCAGCTCGTAGAGCATGCAGCCGGTGGAGTAGAGGTCCGAGCGCGCGTCGACGTTCTGCCCCTGCGCCTGCTCGGGCGAGAGGTACTGCGCGGTCCCGATGACGGCCTGCGTCTGCGTCATGGTGGCCGCGGTGTCGGCGATGGCCCGGGCAATCCCGAAGTCCATGACCTTGATCGACCCGTCGGAGCCGACCATGACGTTGGCCGGCTTGATGTCGCGGTGCACGATGCCCATGCGGTGGCTGTAGGCGAGAGCGTCGAGCACGCCCTCGGTGATCCGGCTGGCCTCGTCGGTGGGCAGCTTCTCGCGCTCGGTGAGGATCTCGCGCAGCGTCTTGCCCTCGACGTACTCCATGACCATGTAGGGCACGGTGACGCGTGCCCCGCCCGACTCGACGCTGTGGTCCTCGCCGGAGTCATAGACCGCGACGATCGAGGCGTGGTTGAGCCCGGCCGAGGACTGCGCCTCGCGCCGGAACCGCTTGAGGAACGAGGGGTCTCGCGCCAGGTCCGTGCGCAGCATCTTGATGGCGACGGGACGGCCCAGGCGGGTGTCGTGCCCGAGGTGGACCTCGGCCATGCCACCGCGACCGATGAGCTCCCCCACCTCGTAGCGGCCAGCGAGCACGAGCGGGTCCTCGCTCATGGCGTCCTCACTTCTTCAGCCCCGCTTCCAACATGGCCTTGGCGATGGGGCCGGCCACGGCGCCACCTCCGCGGGCCTCGCTGTTGGGGTCGCCGCCGTTCTCGACGACGACCGCCACGGCGATCTGCGGGTCGTTGGCCGGGGCGAACCCGGTGAACCACGCGTGGGCCCGCGCCACCCGGTCGGTCTCGGCGGTCCCGGTCTTGCCGGCGACGCGGACGCCGTCGATCTGCGCCGGCTGGCCGCTGCCGCTCTGGACGACGGCCTCCATCATCTCGGTGAGCTGCGCGGCGACCTCCGGGGTGACGGCCTCCGAGAGCTGCTCGGGCTGGGCGCGCTCGATGACGCTGAGGTCGCTGGAGAGCACCGACTTCACGAGGTAGGGCTTCATCACGATGCCGTGGTTGGCCACCCCCGCGCTGAGCATCGCCACCTGGAGCGGCGTGACCCGCACGTCGTACTGACCGACGGCCGACTGCGCCAGCTGCGGCAGGTTGAGCTTGGCCGGGACGCTGCTCGGCGTGACCCTCATCGGGATCGAGATCTGGTCTCCCACACCGAACTTCGCCGCCTGCTCCCGCAGCGCGTCGGCGCCGATCTCCATGCCGAGGTAGCCGAACGCCGTGTTGCACGAGATCTCCATCGCGTGCAGCAACGTCGTCGTGTCGTCGGGGCCGCAGGGACTCCTGCCGTGGTTGGGCAGGCCGGTCGTCGTCTGCGGCAGGTCGAGCACGGCCGGGCCGGGCAACACGCTGTCGGGCTGGAACTTGCCGCTGGACAGCGCCGCCGCGGCGGTGACGATCTTGAAGGTCGAGCCCGGAGGGTAGAGGTCGCCGCCGATGGTGCGGTTGACGAGCGGCCGGTCCTTGTCGTTCGTCAGCTTCTTGTATGCCGCGTCGACCTTGCTCAGGTCGTGACCCGAGAGCGCGTTCGGGTCATAACCCGGGTTGCTCACCATCGCGAGGATCTCACCGGTCGAGGGGTTGAGCGCCACGGCGGCGCCCTTGCGCCCGTCGAGGGCCTTGATCGCGGCCTGCTGGACCGCGGCGTTGACGGTGAGCTCCAGGCTTGCGCCGGTGGTCTGGCGGCCGGTGAAGAAGTCGGAGACGCGGCGGAAGGCGAGCTTGTCGCTGCTGCCGGACAGGAGCCCGTTCTCGGCCTGCTCGAGGCCGCCACCGGCACCGTAGAACGAGTAGTAGCCGGTGATGTGCTCGTAGTCCGTGCCCTGCGGGTAGGTGCGCAGCCACTTGTACTGGTTGTCGGCCGGGACCGACTTCGCGATGGCGGTGTCGCCGACGAGGATCTGGCCGCGCTCGCGGGCATAGGTGCTGAGCAGGGTGCGGCGGTTGTCGGGGCGGGCGTTGAGCTCCTTGGCGAAGACGAACTGGATGAGGGTGGTCGACACGAGCAGCGAGGCGAAGAGGAGGGCGACGACGAAGGAGAGCCGGCGGATGGGGGAGTTCATCGCAGCCTCACCACCTGGGTCTGGTTGCTCGCCACCGGGTTCGGGGCCGCCGGGTCCGGCACCGGACGGCGCGCGTGGTCGCTGATGCGCAGCAGCAGGGCGACGAGGGTCCAGTTCGCCAGGAGCGAGGAGCCGCCCTGCGAGAGGAACGGCATCGTCAGGCCGGTCAGCGGGATGACCCGGGTGACGCCACCGACGACGACGAAGCACTGGAGCGCGACCGAGAAGGCCAGGCCAGAGGCGAGCAGCTTGCCAAACCCGTCGCGCGCGCCGATGGCGGTGCGCAGGCCGCGCTCGATGAGCAGGACGTAGAGCAGCAGCAGCGCGAAGAGCCCGATGAGGCCGATCTCCTCACCGAAGCTCGGGATGATGAAGTCGCTCTCGGCGAAGTAGGTGAGGTCGGGGCGGCCGCGGCCCAGACCAGTGCCGAACATGCCGCCGGAGGCCATGCCCATGATGCCCCGGGCGAGCTGGTCGGAGGTGTCGAGGGCCTCACGGCTGAAGGTGTCGAGCCAGAGCAGCACCCGGCGCTGCACGTGGCTGAAGATCATGTTGGCGATGTAGCACCCGACGCAGAACAGCAGCATGCCGATGGCCACCCACGAGGTGCGCTCGGTCGCGACGTAGAGCATGGCGACGAAGAGCCCGAAGAACAGCAGCGAGGACCCGAGGTCCTTCTCGAGGACGAGCACGCCGACGGACAGCATCCAGGCCACGAGGATCGGGCCGAGGTCGCGACCTCGCGGCAAGGTGAGCCCGAGGATGCGGCGGTCGGCGACCGACAGGGCGTCGCGGGTCTGCACGAGGTAGCCGGCGAAGAAGATGGCGAGGACGATCTTGGCGACCTCGCCGGGCTGGAACGAGAACGGCCCGACGGCGATCCAGATCCGGGAGCCGTAGTTCTCGACACCGAGCCCGGGCACGAGCGGCAGCAGCAGCAGGCCGAAACCGAGCGCACCGGCGAGGTAGGTGTAGCGGCGCAGGATGCGGTGGTCGCGCAGGATGATGAGCGCGGCGATCGCGAGTGCGGCGGCGATGGCGCTCCACATCAGCTGCCGCAGCGCCATGCCCTCGGCGAGGTCGCGACCGTTGGCCAGGTCGAGCCGGTTGATCATGACGAGCCCGAGGCCGTTGAGCAGGGTCGCGATCGGAAGGATGAGCGGGTCGGCATACGGCGCGCGCCAGCGCATCACGAGGTGGAAGACGGCGGTGATGATGACGAAGCCTGAGCCGACGGCGACGAGGCTCGGCGGGATCGCACCCTCGACCGCGACGCCGACGTTGATGTAGGCGAGCGCGACGATGGCGACCGCGAAGACGAGGAGCCCGAGCTCCACGTTGCGGCCCTTGCGGGAGGCGAGTGACGAGACCGTGGTCATGCGTTCGGGCTCACCGTCGCTGACGGGGACGGGGATCCGGTCGGCGTGCCGCCGGTCGGAGTGCCGCCGGTCGGAGTGCTGCCGGGCGTCGGAGTGCTCGACCCCGTGCTCGACGGCGTGGGGGTGGGCGTCGGCGTCACCCAGGTGGAGGCGACCGTCGTGCATGCCAGGCCCTGCGACTTGGCGTAGCGGCACGCCTGGGCCTGCACCTCGAGGTTGCCGACGAGGGCGGCGGCGTCGGCGCGGTCCTCCATCGTGATGCCGCGGTCGAGCTGGGCGCGGTAGAAGTCGGGCAGGTCGTCGATGGCGATGCCGCTGGTGGTCTCGGCCTCGGAGAGGGTGATCGGTCCGAGCGTCTGGTCGACTCCCTTGAAGACGGCCACGCGACCGTCGTTGACACCGACATAGACCTGCGCCTGGGACCAGGCCCATGCGGCATAGCCGCCACCGACGAGCAGGATGGCGGCGACCAGGCCGATGCCGAGGATGCGCAGGAGCGTGGCGGTGCGGCTGTGGGAGCCCTCCTCGGCGAGCTCCACGTCCTCGTCGCGCGACCGGCCGCTCGCCTCGTCGGACAGGGCCGCTGCCTTGGCTGCGGGGGTGAGCGGGATCGGGCGGGTGTGGCGACGGACCGCCGCGGCGGCCCCGACGATCTGGGGCGAGTCGCTGGGCACGAGCTTGGTGAGGTCGACGACGTCGCCGATGACGACGGTGACGTTGTCGGGGGCACCGGAGCGCAGGGCCAGCTGCACGAGCCGCTCGGCGCAGTCGGCCGGCTTGCGTTCGGTGGTGAGCACCTCGTCGATGGTGTCGCGGG
Source organism: Knoellia sp. Soil729 (assembly GCF_001427985.1). Classification (GTDB taxonomy): domain Bacteria; phylum Actinomycetota; class Actinomycetes; order Actinomycetales; family Dermatophilaceae; genus Knoellia. The sequence continues at coordinate 1,176,291 of NZ_LMSA01000002.1, read as the reverse complement.
CGACGTAGTCGGTCAGCCCGTCCGAGCAGATGAGGTAGCGGTCGCCGACGATCGCCTGTCGCACGACGACGTCGGGCTCCTCACCGTCGGCGCCGGTGAGGACGCGGGTGACGAGCGAGCGCTGTGGGTGGGTCGACGCCTCCTCGGGGGTGAGGCGGCCCTCGTCGACGAGCGACTGCACGAAGCTGTGGTCCTTGGTGATCTGGCTGACCACGCCGTCGCGCACGACGAACGCCCGGGAGTCGCCGATGTGGGCCAGGACGAGCTTGTCGCGGGCCCGCAGGATGGCGATGAGCGTCGTGCCCATGCCGTCGAGGTCGGGGTCGTCGTGCGCGAGCTGCCCCAGCTCGGCGTTGGCCGACGTGATCCGGCGCAGCAGGGCCTGGGTCGCGTCCACCCCCGAGAACGACTCGCCGTCGAGGCCGACCAGCGCGCCGAGGATGGTCGACGAGGCGACGTCGCCACCCGCGTGACCACCCATGCCGTCGGCCATCGCGAGGAGGTGCGGACCGGCATACCCGCTGTCCTCGTTGTTGCTGCGCACCATCCCGACGTCGGAGCGGGCGGCGAAGTTGAAGGCGATCGCCACCGGCTACCTCCGCAGCTCGACGATGGTCGTGCCGAACCGGATCTCCGTCCCCGCGGAGACCGGGGTCGGGGCGTCGAGCCGCTGCTGCCCGATGAACGTGCCGTTGGTCGAGCCGAGGTCCTCGACGACCCAGCCCTGAGGGCCCTTGTAGATGCGGGCGTGGCGGCCGGACGCGAAGTCGTCCTCGAGGACGAGGGCGGACTCGGGACTGCGGCCGACGAGCGTGCCGGCCTCCCGCAGGGGGAGGTTGCTGCCGGCCAGGGGTCCGCTCATGACCCGCAGCTGTCGTGGCTCGCGGTCACCGCGTTCCTGCGGTCGTCGGCCCACCGGGCGTTGTTCCGCGGGGACCCGGGCCGGAGCGGCTCCGCGAGCCACCGGACGGGGGGTGTTGCCGCGCGGCGGCGCGGAGCGGCGCTGCGTCACCTGGGTGCCGTAGAGGTCTCCGCGCAGCACTCCGACGACGGCGATGACGAACGCCCAGAGCGCCACGAGGAGGCCGAGGCGCATGAGGGTGATGGTGAGCTCGCTCATCTCGGTGTCCCCATTCGTGTCATGTGCGGCCCGCGCGGAAGGTGACGGAGGTGCGACCCACGGTGATGCGGTCGCCGTCCTCGAGGTGGGTCGACGTGACGCGCTCACCCCCGACGAAGGTGCCGTTCGTGGACCCCAGGTCGCGGATCGTGGCAACCGTGTGAGGCCCGTCCTGCGTCACGCGGATCTCGCTGTGGCGACGCGAGATCCCCGGGTCGTCGAGGATGATGTCGGCGACGTCGTCTCGGCCGAGCACCGTGATCGCGCCCATGAGCGGGTAGCGCTCGCCGTCGACGTCGAGCCACGGCCGGTCGGCCGGGTTGGCCCGCTTCTTCCTGGGTGGCGGCTGCGCCGGGCGGTATGCCGTGGTCTCGCCGAGCTCGTCGTCCTCACCCTGCCGGGCCGGTGGAGCCGGTGGCGCTGGCCGGCTCTGACGCGGCGCCTGCTCGGGTGTCGGGACCGGCGCGGGAGGTGCGGTGCCGGCGGCGGGCGACTCACCGGCATACGGGTCGTCGTCGTAGGTCGGTCGGCGCACCTGCTGGTGCTGGCCAGTCATGCCGGTGGCGCGCGGGCGTTTTGCGGTGCTGGGACGAATGCGGAAGACACCGGTCTCGAGGTCGGAGTCCTCGTCGAAGAGGATGTCGATCGGTCCACCGGGCTGGTAGTGCTGGCTGTCGGCGTGCTCCTCCGCGGCGGCGACCAGCTCGTCCTCGAGCTCCTTGCCGTGGTCGGTGAGGCGCTCGTAGTCGGTCTCGCTCAGCTCGATCGCGAAGACGTTGGGCACGAGGGTGCGGCCCTTGGCCGAGGTGCTCGCGGCGCGGTCGTCCATGGCGCGGCGGATGGCGCTCGCGATCTCGACGGGCTGGACCTCGGCGCGGAAGGCCTTGGCGAAGACCCCGTTGACGGCGCGCTCCAGCTTGTTCTCCAGGCGGTCGAAGAGTCCCATGGCGCGCCTCCTTCGGTTCGTCGCTCGGTTGGTCGCTCGGTCGTGCCGCGGTCGTGCCGCGGTCGTGCCGCGGCCGTGGCTAGGCCGTTGGTCCAATCGATGCTATCCGGCGGGGCTGTGGTGACTCGTGAGGCTGGCGTGAAGGTTGTCGTAGGGCGCAGGTGGTTCCGGTGCTCGTGCGTTGCTCGAAAGGGGGTGTCTTTGCTGCACCACGTGATGCGCCGAGCGGGTGGATCTCCGCTCAGTCCTCAAGACGGAAGTTGAACACCCCTGCGTCGAAGTGGTTGTAGTCCTCATAGTCCACCAGGTCGTAGAGGTCGCGCCGGTGCTGCATCTCGCCCAACCGGGATGCAAGGGATCCCTCCCGCTGCAGCGTGTCCAGAGCCAGCTCGGCTGCTCCCATGGCCATCCGCAGCAGGGATACGGGCCAGATCACCATGTTGACGCCGACCTCCCTGAGTTGCGTCGTCGTGAACAGGTCGCTCTTGCCGAACTCGGTCATGTTGGCCAGCATCGGTACGTCCAGCTGGGCCCGCATCCTTTCGAACTCGGCCAGCGTCGACAGGGCCTCCGGGAAGATGGCATCGGCCCCGGCGTCGACGAGCCGCTTGGCCCGCACCACCGCTGCCTCGAACCCGTCCACCGCCCGGATGTCGGTCCTTGCCATGATGAGGAAGTTGGGGTCGCGGCGCGCATCCGCGGCCGCACGGATCCGCTGGATCGCCGTCGTCTCACCCACGACCTGCTTGCCGTCGAGGTGGCCGCACCGCTTGGGGTTGACCTGGTCCTCGATGTGCAGGCCGCAGAGCCCGGCGTCCTCGAACTCCTGGACGGTGCGAGCGACGTTCATGGGTTCACCGAAGCCGGTGTCCGCATCGGCGATCGCCGGCAGGTCCGTGACGCGGGCGATCTGGCGGTTGCGTCCCGCAACCTCGGTCAGGGTGGTGAGACCGATGTCGGGCAGACCGAGGTCGGCACTGAGCACGGCGCCGGAGACATAGACCCCGTCGAAGCCCTTGCGCTCGATCAGCTTGGCAGACAGCGGGTTGAAGGCTCCGGGAAACTGCAGGAGCTCTCCGGAAGCCAACCGTTCCCGCAGGTGCCTGCGTTTGTCCGCTGGTGTGGTCCTGGCGTAGAGCACGTTGCTCCTTCGGTGTCGATGAAGCGTCGGTCAGAAGAGGCCGGGGGGCCCATCCAGGCGGAGCATGTCGGGTCCGGCGGTGAAGCTCAGCTGACGGACCTCGTCGGGAGAGAGCTCGGGCAGTCGCAGGGCCAGGCCGAGGAACCGTTCGACCTCGGCCTCGCCGATGGTCGGCACGGCAAGCATCCGGAACTTGTGGACGTAGTCCTCACGGGCGAAGGGCCTGGCTCCGGCCGGATGGGCATCTGCCACCGAGATCTCGTCGATGACCTGGGTGCCGTCCCTCAGGGTGATGACGACCCGCCCGCCGTACGATTGGGAGTCGCCGCCGTCGTGGTAGCGCCGAGTCCATTCGGGGTCCTCGACGGTGGTGACCTTCTGCCACAGCGCCACGGTGTCGGGGCGCTGCGCCCGCGTCGCGGCATACGACTTCTCGTGGTGCCAGACGCCGTCCTGGAGCGCGACAGCCAGGATGTAGGGCAGCGAGTGGTCGAGTGTTTCGCGCGAGGCGAACGGGTCGTACTTCTGGGGGTCACCGGCCCCGGAGCCGATGACGAAGTGGGTGTGGTGGGAGGTGTGGACGACGATGCTTTCCACCTGCTCAGGGTCTCCCACTGCGGGGTGCTCGCGCAGCAGCTTGCGGGCGAGGTCGATCCACGCCTGCGCTTGGTACTCGGCCGAGTGCTCTTTGGTGTAGCTGAGGAGGATGGCCTCCTTGGCCTCACCAGGCTCTGGCAGGGGCACGTCGTAGCCGCCCTCCGGGCCGTCGAGGAGCCAGGCGATGACGCCGTCCTCCCCCTCGTAGATCGGCGCCGGGCTGGACTCCCCACGCATCGCACGGTCGACCGCCTCGACGGCGATCTTGCCAGCGAAGCCCGGGGCGTAGGCCTTCCACGAGGAGATCTCGCCCTTGCGCGACTGCCTCGTGGTCGTGGTGGTGTGCAACGCCTGCCCGATGGCTTGATGGATCGTCGCGGTCGAGAGCCCCAGCAGCGTCCCGATCCCGGCGGCCGCCGACGGTCCGAGATGGGCGATGTGGTCGATCTTGTGCTGATGCAGGATTATCGAGCGCACCAGGTCGATCTGGAGCTCGTAACCGGTCGCGATGCCGCGGACGAGGGCGTGCCCGTCCTTGCCCACGTGCTGGGCGACAGCCAGGACCGGAGGGGTGTTGTCACCGGGGTGCGAGTAGTCCGCTGCGAGGTAGGTGTCGTGGTAGTCGAGCTCGCGAACGGCCACCCCGTTGGCCCACGCTGCCCACTCTGGGCTCACGCGCTGGTCCAGTGCGAGCCCGAACACAGTCGAGCCCTGGCCGTTGCGGCTGGGTGGGTGGGTGGCGGCCTGCTCGCGCGCGGAAGAGACGGCTGGCCGGGTGATTGAGGCCGCGGCGACTGCGGCGTTGTCGATGAACCTGTTGACGATCATCTGCGTGGCAGAAGATGAGACCTCGACCGGGTCTGCGGCAACCTCCGCCATCGCCCAAGCGAGCTGTTGCTCGCGCGGAAGTTGCTCATCGCTGCGGTGGACGCGGACGTGGTGCTCTCTCATCGATCTCTCCTTGGTCTGAGGGGGTCGGGGTGCCGTGCGGGCGCGCGCATTCCGTCGCCTTCAGGCTGGATTACCCAGACCCGCGAAGGCCTGCCGGAAATGCTCAAGACTGTTGTGTATGTGGACGTGTGTGGCGTGCAACGCCAGAGCCGTGTCCCCGCCGGCGATGGCCGAAGCGATCAACGCATGCTCGAGGGCAGATGCAGTCAAGCGTTCCGGCGAGGACCCTGCCTTACGCCGAACTCGCGCGACATGGGTCCGTAGACCCTCCATGGCGTCGACGAGGTAGGGGTTTGCCGCCGCGACGTTGATGGCCTCGTCGAAGCGCCGGATGAGGCCGTAGTAGTCACGGACCGCGTCCTTGTCGAGCGAGGGCGACCTCAGCACCGGGACCGCACTCCGGAACTCCTCCGCGAAATCGACGAAGACTGACCGCTTGCCGCGAAGGGCTGCGAGTTGAGCGGCCTGCGCCTCGAGGCAGGCTCGCATCTCGAAGAGTGACTCGACGTCCTGGTCGGAGACGTCGGTGACGACGCTCCCACGGCCGCCACCGGGCTCGACGAGTCCCTGCGCGACAAGACGACCGATGGCCTCCCGGACAGGGGTCCGAGAGACCCCCAGGCGGCTGGCCTGCTCCACCTCGTAAAGGGTGGATCCGGCGGCGATGCTGCCGTCCAGGATCTCGGATCGCAGCTGCTCGTAGGCTCGTGCACTGGCGGAGAGCGGCTTCGACGGCATGAGGCTGAGTGTATACATAGCGCAACACGCAACGCCAAGGACGCCGCTCAGCCCTTGCTTTCACGGTGGCTTATGTATACGTTGCGTGCGTTGGACACCGTCGTCGAACCTCAAGGAAGCCCACATGAAGACCCACACCCTCGTTGCGACACTTGCCGCAGCGGCGAGCGCCCTGGCCCTCACGGCCTGCGGCTCCGACAGCAGCGGTTCCACGGACTCCGAGGCGTCCGGCGGCAGCGCCGCCACTGCCGAGTTCACCCAGCTCAACCGCCTCGAGATCATCGCCCCGGCCGCCCCCGGCTCCGGGTGGGACCAGACCTCGCGCGCCGTCGCCGACGCGCTCAAGACCGCCGACATCGCCAAGTCGGCCGAGGTGAAGAACGTGCCGGGCGCCTCCGGCACGGTGGCCCTCGCCCAGGTGGCCCCGCAGAAGGGCAAGAAGGACCTGCTCGTCGCCTCCGGCCTGGCGATGATGAGCGGAGTCATCAGCAATGGGACCGACGTCACCCTCGACGACCTCACTCCCGTGGCGCGTCTCATGGGCGAGTACGAGGTGATCGTGACGCCCAAGGACTCGGCCTTCAAGAGCCTCGACGACCTCTTCGCGGCCATCAAGGCGAACCCGAAGTCCGTGGCGATCGCGGGAGGCTCGGCCGGAAGTGCCGACCACATCTTCATCGGCCTGCTCGCCCAGCATTACGGGGTCAAGCCCACCGACGTGAACTACGTGCCCTACAGCGGTGGTGGCGAGGCCACGACCGCTCTGCTTGGCAACAAGGTCCAGGCCGGCGTCTCCGGACTCAACGAGTTCTCGGAGCAGATCAAGAACGGCAAGCTCAACGGGCTCTTCATCTCCTCGCCCAAGGACGTCGACGGCGTGACCTTCGCGCAGAACGCCACTGCGGTCGACCCCAAGCTCGAGTTCCAGAACTGGCGCTCGATGATGGCTCCCAAGGACATCGACGCCGGTCTCAGGACGCAGTACGTCGCGGCGATGAACAAGATGCACGAGTCCCAGCCCTGGCAGGACGCCGTCAAGAAGAACGCCTGGAACGACAACTTTTTGGCGGGTGACGAGTTCGGCACTTGGCTCGCGGAGGAGAACACCCGGGTCAAGAGCGTGCTGACCGACCTCGGTCTGGCCAAGTAGCACCGCGGGTCGGCGCCCACCCAACGCCGTCGGTGCGTCCTGCAGATGACCAGCAGGGCGCACCGACGCACCCTTCACCGAGGCGAGGAAGAGATGACGACCGACGCAACGACCCTGGCTCAGCAGGACGGGCGGCGAAGGCGCGGTCAACCCTGGGGTGAGTGGGCCATCTCCCTCGCCCTTGCCGCCATGGGTGCCGTGGTCTTCCTCGACGGCTTCACCCAGGACGAGTCACGTTCGGCCTCCGGGGTGGGGGCCGGTTTCATGCCGGAGGTGATCGGTGTCCTGATGCTTGCCCTGGGCGTGCTCCTCTGCGTCCAGGTGGCCAGGGGCCAGCTCGGGGAGGCGGATGCCGCCGAGGGTGACATCGACGTCACCATGACGCGCTGGGTGCCGTTCGCGGTCTGCATCGCGGCAGTCGTCTTCTTCATCCTCACCGTCGAGCTGCTCGGCTACGTCGTCGTCAGCTCGGTCGCCTTCTGGCTCACCGCAGCGGCCCTGGGAGCGCGCAGCCACCTCAAGTCGGCCTTCATCGCCGTCGTGCTGTCCCTCGTCGTCTATCTCGCCTTCACCCGTCTGCTCGACATCACGTTGCCCGCGGGCATCTTCGAAGGAGTGCTCTGATGGACGGAGTCGAGGGCCTGCTCGGAGGCCTGGTCCACGCGCTCACACCCGAGAACCTGCTCTTCGCCCTGATCGGGACGTTCGTCGGAACCCTCATCGGTGTGCTTCCCGGTATCGGCCCGGCGCTCACGATCGCGCTGCTCCTGCCCATGACCTACGGCCTGGAGCCCACCGCCGCGTTCATCATGTTCGCGGGCATCTACTACGGGGCGATGTATGGCGGGTCCACGACGTCGATCCTGCTCAAGACGCCCGGTGAGTCCGGCTCGGTTATCACCGCCATCGACGGCAACAAGATGGCGCGACGAGGCAGGGGTGCCGCCGCGCTCGCGACCGCGGCCATCGGCTCGTTCGTCGCGGGGACCATCGCCACGCTGATGCTGGCGTTCTTCGCGCCGTGGATGGTCGAGATCGCGGTCAAGCTCGGCGCCCAGGACTACTTCGCGCTGATGGTTCTGGCCTTCCTGACGGTGAGTGCGCTCGTCGGCAGCTCCCCCTTGCGCGGTCTGCTCTCGATGAGCCTGGGGCTCGTCGTCGGTCTCATCGGCATCGACTTCCAGAGCGGTCAGCAGAGGCTGGTGTTCGGGCAGGCCAGGCTCCTGGACGGGATCGACACCGTCGTCCTGATCGTCGCCCTGTTCGCGGTGGGCGAGGTGCTCTACGTCGCAGCCCACCAGTCCAGCCTGGGCTTCGACATGCTCGACCTCGCCAAGAAGGGCCAGAAGTGGATGACCCGCGAGGACTGGCGACGGTCGTGGCGGCCCTGGTTGCGCGGCACGGCGGTGGGCTTCCCCCTGGGCGTCATACCTGCTGGCGGTTCTGAGATCCCGACGTTCCTGTCGTACTCGATGGAACGCAAGCTCTCGAAGAACCCCGAGGAGTTCGGGCACGGGGCGATCGAGGGCGTGGCCGGCCCCGAGGCCGCCAACAACGCCAACGCGGCCGGGACGCTGGTGCCGCTGCTGACGCTCGGCATCCCGACATCGGCCACCGCGGCCGTCATCCTCGTGGCGTTCCAGCAGTACGGCATCCAGCCCGGACCCCAGCTGCTCAGCACGCAGGGCGACCTGGTGTGGGGACTGATCGCGTCCCTCCTCGTGGCGAACGTCATCCTGCTCTTCCTCAACCTCCCCCTCATCGGACTGTGGGTGAAGATCCTGCACATTCCGAAGCCGTACCTCTTTGCCGGGATCATGGCCTTCGCGCTTCTCGGGACGTATGCCGTCAACGCCTCGGCGTTCGATGTGGGTGTGCTCCTCGTGTTCGGCCTGGTCGGCTACCTGATGAGGCGGTTCGGCTTCCCGGTGTCACCGCTGATCGTCGGCGCGATCCTGGGCCCGCTCTCCGAGGTCCAGTTGCGTCGGGCGCTCGACATTGCTGGCGGGGACGTGACCACGCTCGTCAACACGCCCTTCACGATCGTCGTCTACGGCACGCTGGCGGTGGTTCTGGCGGGCGGTTGGTACCTGCGCAGTCGCAAACCGAGCCGGAACGAGATCAGCGAGGCGAACGCCTCGGACGACGACGGTACGTGAGCCGCACCCTCAGGGCCGTCCTGGCGCACGCCTTCTTCCTGCAGCTGGCGGCATACATCGTTCGTCCGACGTCGGCATACCGGGCGATCGAGCTGGGCGTGAGCCCGGGACTCGTGGGTCTGATCGCAGCGAGCTTTGCCGTGGTGCCACTCGCCCTTGCGGTGTTCATCGGGCGGTGGAACGACAGGGGCCGCCAGTACGTAAGCATGTGGCTGGGCGCGCTGATCATGATCGGTGCCGGGATCGGGCTCCTGTGGTCGTCGTCCCTGGCAGCACTGCTCTGGTGGAACGCCGCGATCGGTCTGGGGCACCTGATGAGCGTGATCGGCGAGCAGGGGCTGGTCGCCCGCGCGGGTGATGGCCGCCTGGACTCGGCGTTCGGCACCTACACCTTCTTCGGGACCCTGGGCCAGGCGGCCGCTCCAGCGCTGCTGGGTGTGATCGGTGGGGCGGCCGTCATGCCGGACACCCGGGCCCTCATCGTCTGTTATGTCGCAGCGTGTGCGGTGATGTTCCTCGTGACGTTGCTCCTGCGGGGCGGGCGCAGCAGCGCGTTGCCCGTGGACCGACCCAGCTCGTTCGCTGAGGTGTTGCGGGTCCCCAATGACGTGCGCCGCCGGATGACGGGGGCGATGTTGGTGTCGATGCTCGTTCTCGCAGCGGTCGACCTCATCCAAGTCTACCTGCCGGCACTCGGCGTCGAACGCGAGATGTCGGCCTGGACCGTGGGGCTCCTCCTCACCCTGCGTGCCTGCGCCACGATGGTGTCGCGGCTGGGGTTGTCGCGGCTGACAGAGCGCTACGGCAGGTCCCGGCTCGTCACCACGTCCTGCGTGGTGGCGGGGCTGTCCATCGCGCTGGTGGCCGCGCCCGTCAACCCGGTCCTCCTGGGCGTCGTGCTGGTCGTTGCTGGCTTCGCCCTGGGTGTCGGGCAACCCGTGTCGATGTCCATCGTCGCCGTGGCGGCACCGCCCGGGACGACCTCGACCTGGCTGGCCCTGCGCCTGAGCGCGAACCGGCTGGGTCAGTCCGTCATCCCGGTGGGCCTGAGCGCGCTCACCGGGAGCATCGGGACGGGCGGCATCTTCGTCGTGACGGCTGCGGGGTTGCTGCTCACCGGGGTCGCGTCACGACTGCTGATCTCCCCCGATCCCTGACGGAGGAGTGCCGCGTGCGCCGGAGGCGATGACTCGCGACGCGGTGAGCGACACGATTCCCCCCGACCTGTGCCCCGTCCACGAACTCGGCTGAGACAGTTGGGGGTATGAGGTCCTACTGCGCGGTCTATGTCGACGTCGGCTACCTGCTCGCCTCCGCGGCGACCCGGGTCACCGGATCCTCACTGCGCAGCGGCATCGAGGTCGACTACGCGGGCCTCATCGCGGGCCTCGTCGCCCAGGTCGAGGCCGACTCGGGACTGCCCCTGCTGCGCGTCAACTGGTACGACTCCGGCTCGCGCTCGGGTGGCCAGCCCGACTACCACCAGGACCAGATCGGGCTCCTGCCCCGCATCAAGCTGCGCCTGGGACGACTGTCGTATGCCGGGGAGCAGAAGGGCGTGGACGTGCGCCTGGGTCTCGACCTCGCTCTGCAGGGGCGGGCCCGGGTCGCCGACGTGGTCTACCTCGTCTCGGGGGACGACGACCTCACGGAGGCGGTCGAGGAGGCGCAGAGCGCCGGCGTGCAGGTCGTCCTGTTGAGCGTGCCGCGGCACGACGGCCAGGGCTATGCCGTGTCCAAGCACCTGCGCCGGGCCGCCGACGGCGAGCAGCCCATCGACGCGAAGGTCATCGACGCGTGCGTTCGCTCGCGGGCCCTGGCGGAGGGGCTGCTGCCGAAGCCTGAGGAGGGCGACACCGGGGCTGATGTCGGGGGCGATGTCGAGGCTGTGGACGCTGAGGATGCTGGGGTCGGGCAGGAGGCGGCGGCCAGCGCGGTCGGTACTGACGATGCCTCGGTGCCGACCGACGAGGTCGGGGCTGTCGACCAGCCCCAGCAGCCCGAGCCGGAGGGGGAGGTGGAGAACTCGGTGACCACACCGGTCGCTGAGTCGCAGGGGTCCGCGGAGCGCGAACCCGTCTCGCAGGAGGCTCCAGCTGTTCCGGACACCGTGGCCAAGGCGGGCATCCCCACTCCGGCGATGCTCGGGCGCAAGCGCGCGTCAGAGGTCGTGCTGCCCTCGGCCGAGCCCACGTGGTCGACGTCGTCGGGTGACGAGCCGGTCGTGGACGAGCACGGTGAGTTCAACCCCGAGCTCATCGACACGGTGGCCAAGGCGGTCATCGCCTCGTGGTGCCGGACCGCGACCCCCGAGACCCTCCTGGCGCTGCGGCAGGCCAAGCCGATGATCCCGGGCGAGCTCGACCGGGCGTTGCTGCACGACCTGTCGAGCCGGGCCGGTGTCTATGACATCGACGACGCGAGCCGGCACGAGGTGCGCGAACGCTTCTGGTTCCACGTCGCCCGCATCCGCCTCGCCTGAGCCCCACCAACCCTGACTGATTGCGCGTTCGGACAGTGCGTCCGGCCCCCAACCCCCGACTGATTGCGCGTTCGGATAGTGCGTCCGGCCCCCAACCCCCGAGTGATTGCGCGTTCGGGCAGTGCGTCCGGCCCCCGGGCAAGGGAGACCGCCGCATCGGAGGCTGATGCGGCGGTCGGTTCGGGGTGGTCAGCGGAGCCAGGTGTTGCCGACGATCCGGCTCCACCAGCGGCCGACTCCGAGCTTGTCGCCAGCGAAGGTGTACGCGAGGGCGATGAGGCCGAGAGCTTCGATCCAGTGGCTGTCGAACAGCGGGTTGGTGAAGTCCTCACCACCGCGTCCGAGCGGGAACTCCGCGAAGTACATGAGGGCCAGGAGCAGGGTGCCTCCCCATGCGGCGATCTTCATGCCGGCTCCGAAGAGGAAGGCGATGCCGATGCCGAGCAGGCCGAACATGAACAGGTAGTCCCAGATGCCACCAGCGAAGTTGGCGAAGAAGCCCCCGAAGGGCCCGTCGACGACGGCCGGGTTCTTGGTGAGGAAGCCGGTGGTCGGTGATCCTCCGTTGACCCAGGCGTTCGCCTCCTTGGTGGTGTAGCCGAGCCCGAAGAGCTTGTCGAGGAACGGCCACAGGAAGGTGAACCCGAGGACGATCCGCAGGCCGACGAGGGCCCACTGGGCGATGGGGTTGCGCACGACGTCCTCGAGGTGAGGCATGTCGGTGCGGGTGGTGGTCGCGGCTTCCCGGACCACCGAGGCGTTCTTGGTGGTGTGCATGATGTCTACCTCCGGTTGGGGTGGTCCGGTGGTGGAATCACCTCCGGTACAACCAACGTAGGCAGAGGGGCTCCGGAGCGGATGGGACATAGGTCCCGGCTCTTGCGCTGGCACCGTGCGACTCGCGTCACACCCCTCCCAGAGCCGCCAGACCCGCGACTGATTGCCCGTTCGGACCGGCCAAACGCGCAATCAGTGGAGGGGAGGGACTGGCCGAACGCGCAATCAGTGGAGGGGAGGGACTGGCCGAACGCGCAATCAGTGGAACGGAGGGACTGGCCGAACGGGCAATCAGTGCGACGTGGGGAGGCCGAGATGCTCGAGGATCGCCGGGGTGATGGTTCCGGGCTGCTCGTCGTTGGCGAGGTGGGCCGACTCGGGAACGACGAGGAGGTGGCCGTCCTGCACCGAGCTCGCGATGAGCTCGAGGTGGAGCGGCGGCGTCGCCGGGTCGTCGGCTCCGGCGATCGCCAGCGTGGGGGCGGAGATCGAGGGCAGGTCGGAGCGCAGGTCCATCGTCGCGATCGCCTCGCAGCAGCCGGCGTAACCCTCGGCCGGGGTGGACGAGACCGTCGCCACGGCGGCCTGGACCCGCTCGGTCTGCGACGCGAGGAACGCGGGCGAGTACCAGCGCGCGACGACTGCGTCAGCAACGGCCCCCGTGCCGCTCTCGCGCACCGTGGCGGCGCGGTCGAGCCATCCCTGCGCCGGTTCGAGCAGCGGCGAGCTGCACAGGACGACGAGCCGGTCGATGCGCTCGGGGTTGCGGGCCGCCAGGCGCATCCCGGTCATGCCACCGAGCGAGAGGCCGACGAAGTGGACCCGACCCAGGTGGAGCCGGTCGAGCAGGGCGATGACGTCGTCGGCGAGGTCGTCGATCGAGTACGGCCCGGGCACGACCGGTGACCCCCCGTGGCCACGGGTGTCGTAGCGCACGACGCGCGCGACCCGGCTTAGCTCAGCGACCTGGGCCTCCCACATCGACGTCGTGGCACCGAGCGAGTTCGACAGCACGACCGTCGGCGCATCGGCGGGCAGGGAGTCAGAGGCGTCGATCCGGTGGGCAACCTCGACCGCGCCCGCACCCACACGAGCACCCATCAGGCCACCCGCTCGAAGACCGCGGCCAGGCCCTGCCCGCCGCCGATGCACATCGTCTCGAGGGCGTACTGCCCCTCGCGCCGCAGCAGCTCGTGGGCCAGGGTCGCGAGGATGCGTCCACCGGTCGCGCCAACCGGGTGACCCAGCGAGATACCGGAGCCGTTCACGTTGACCTTCTCGATCTCGGCGTGGGTCAGGCCCCACTCGCGGATGCAGGCGAGAACCTGTGACGCGAACGCCTCGTTGAGCTCGATGAGGTCGAGGTCGGCGAAGGTCAGCCCGGCGCGCTCGAGAGCCAGGCGCGCGGCCGGCACGGGACCCATGCCCATGAGCTCGGGCTCGACACCGGTCACGGCCCACGACTTCAGGCGCAGCATCGGGTCCCACCCGCGGCGGTCGGCCTCGGCCGAAGTCGTCACGATGCAGAGCGCGGCCCCGTCGTTCTGCCCGCTGGCGTTGCCGGCGGTGACGGTGGACTCGGAGTCGAGCCTGCCGCGGATGGGGCGCAGCCCGGAGAGCACTTCGGCGGTCGTCTCGGGGCGGGGGTGCTCGTCCACCGACACGGTGACCGACGTCCCGCGCTTGCCGAGGACGGTCACCGGCACGATCTCGTCGTCGAAGGATCCAGCCGCAACCGCTGCGGCAGTGGCCTGCTGGGACCGCAGCGCCCACGCGTCCTGGTCCTCGCGGCTGACGCCGTAGCGCTCCCGCACGTTCTCCGCCGTCTCGATCATCCCGCCCTCGATCGGGTGGTCGCGGCCGCCGGCGGTGACACGGGCCCGGGCCAGGCGGTCCATGAGCTGGACCCCGTCACCGCGGACGCCGTCGCGCAGGCCCAGGGCATAGTGCTCGACCTGCGACATGGACTCCACCCCGCCAGCCACGACGGTGGTGGCACCTCCGGTCGCAACCTGCGTCACGGCATACAGGACCGCCTGCAGTCCAGAGCCACAGCGGCGGTCGACCTGGACACCGGGGACGCTCGTGCCCAGCCCGGCGTCGAGCGCGGCGATGCGTCCGATCGCCGGGGCCTCGCCGTTGGGGTAGCACTGGCCGAGGATCACGTCGTCGACGTCGCCCTCCCCCAGACCCGTGCGGTCGGCCAGCTCGCGCAGCAGCCCACCCACGAGGTCGGCGGCGCTCAGGCTCGCGAAGGCGCCGCCGAACCGCCCCACGGGAGTGCGCAGGGGCGAGCAGATGACGACATCGTCGAGGGTCATGCTCGCGAGCCTAGGACGGGCGATCAAGACGGTCCAATACTCATTCCGGCTCAACTATGACGCGAAAAGTCTGGACAGCCGGTATGCCGGGTGCCTACCTTCGCGGGTATGGAGCTTCGCCACCTGCGCTACTACGTCGCCGTCGCCGAGGAGCGCCACTTCGGCCGGGCCGCCGCGCGTCTGCACATGGCGCAGCCCCCGCTGTCGCAGCAGATCAAGCAGCTCGAGGCCGAGATCGGGGTCCAGCTCCTCACCCGTTCCACCCGTCGGGTCGAGCTCACCCCGGCCGGTGAGCGCTTCCTCGACCGGGCCCGCGCGATCTTGGCGGACGTCGACGACGCGGGTGACGAGGCTCAGCGGGTCGCGGCGGGAGAAGTGGGGCGGGTGTCGCTCGGGCTCATCGGGTCGGCCACCTATGAGCTGCTGCCCACGATCGTCCCGGTGCTGCGCGAGCAGTGTCCCGAGCTCGAGCTCGACCTCCACGGCGAGATGCTGACCCCAGCCCAGGAGGAGGGACTGCGCGACGGCAGCCTCGACATCTGCATCCTGCGGCCGCCGGTGCGCGACCCCGGCCTGCGGGTGCGGGTCCTGCGGCGGGAGGCGCTTGTCGTCGCCCTGCCCGCCTCGCACCCCCTCGCTCATCGGGAGCGCATCCGGCTCGAGGACCTGCGGGACGAGCCCTTCATCACCTATCCATCGCGCCACCGCTCGGTGGTCCACGACTCGATCTTCGACGCCTGCCAGCGAGCGGGCTTCGTGCCACGCGTCGTGCAGGAGGTGCAGGAGACCTCGACGCTGGTCGTCTTCGTCGCTGCGGGGCTGGGGGTGGCGCTCGTGCCCGAGCCGGTGCGCGCTCTGTCGATCGCCGGTGCCGTCTATCGCCCGCTCGAAGGTGGGGGCGAGTTCGTCGAGCTGGCCGTCGCGACGCGTGAGACCGAGAGCTCGCCCCACGTGGCGCGCGTGCTCGCCTGCCTGCGCACGCTCCTCGCTCCACCCGCGACCGCGCTTGCGTCTGCGGATCCGGTGGGTCCAGCAGCCGCATCCGCAGACGCAACGCGGGCGGACGGCATACCCACGCCCTCGCAGAGCGAGGGTTGAGAGGCGTTGCGTCTCAGTCGCAACGAATTGCGTACTTCACACGACCTGATCTCAGGAGCAGACTACCCCTATCCGGACAACGACGCCGGCGCGAGAGGGAGAGCACGTGAAGATCACCGCGATCGAGGCGATTCCGTACGCGATCCCCTACCGCAAGCCCCTGCGCTTCGCGAGCGGCGAGATCCTGGCCGCGGAGCACGTCCTCGTGAGGGTGCACACCGACGGTGGTCTCGTCGGCCAGGCCGACGCCCCGCCCCGCCCCTTCACCTACGGCGAGACCCAGGCGTCGGTCACCTCGGTCATCCGCGACTTCTTCGCCCCGGCCATCACCGGAGTCGGCATCCTCGAGCGCGAGGTCGTCCACGCCCGGATGGACCGCACGGTCGCCAACCCCGTGGCCAAGGCAGCCATCGACATGGCGATCTGGGACGTCATCGGCCAGTCCCTCAACGCCTCGGTCAGCGAGCTGCTCGGCGGCTACACCGACCGCCTGCGCGTCTCGCACATGGTCGGCTTCGCCCCTCCCGAGCAGATGGTCGCCGAGGCCGAGCGCATCCGCGACGAGTACGGCATCACGACGTTCAAGGTCAAGGTCGGTCGGGACCCCTTCACGGACGACGTCGCCGCCGTCCGCGCCCTGCGTGAGGCGATGGGCCCCGACGTCGAGCTCTACATCGACGGCAACCGGGGTTGGACGGCCCGCGACTCCGCCCGCGCGCTGCGCCAGATGGTCGACCTCGACCTCACCTTCGCCGAGGAGCTCTGCCCCGCCGACGACGTGCTCGGCCGCCGCTGGCTCGTCTCGCAGAGCACCATCCCGATGTTCGCCGACGAGAGCGTCGCCCGCCCCGGCGAGGTCACCCGCGAGCTGCTCAGCGGCTCCGCCACCGGCATCAGCATCAAGACCTCCCGCACCGGCTTCACGACGAGCCAGCGACTCGTCGGCCTCTGCGAGGGCCTGGGGGTCGACGTCGTCATCGGCAACCAGATCGACACCCAGATCGGCTCGCTGTGCGCCGCCGCGTTCGGCGCCGCCTTCCCCCTCACCGCCCGGCGGCCCGCCGAGCTGTCGAACTTCCTCGACCAGACCGACGACCTCCTCGCCGAACCCCTCGAGATCGCCGACGGGGAGCTCCGGGTCCGCCAGGGCCCCGGCCTCGGCATAGCCATCGACGAGGACAAGCTCGCGCACTACCGCACCGACAGCTGAACCCCCTCTCGACGGCAACGACGCCGTCATCCCAGAAAGGCACGCTCATGACCGACCAGCTCACCGAGAAGGACGCCAAGGCAGCCGAGACCGGCGCCAACGCAACCCGCTACTTCCAGGAGAAGTCCAAGTCCGGCGCACAGGTCGACCCGGAGCGTGTCTCCACGGTCGCCGGTGCCGCCCTCAAGGCACTGCACGACGTCATCCGCGAGCACGACGTCACCTACGACGAGTACGACGCCCTCAAGAGCTGGCTCATCCGCGTGGGTGAGGACGGCGAGTGGCCGCTCTTCCTCGACGTCTTCGTCGAGCACGTCGTCGAGGAGACGGTCAACAAGGAGCGCGACGGCAGCAAGGGCAGCATCGAGGGCCCGTTCTACGTCCCCAACGCCCCGCAGCTCGGCGCCGAGGGCACGCTGCCCATGCGCGACGAGGAGCCCGGCACCCCGCTCGACTTCGGTGGCACCATCACCGACTGCGACGGCAAGGCCCTGCCCGGTGCGGTCATCGAGCTCTGGCACGCGGACGACGTGGGCTTCTACAGCCAGTTCGCCCCCGGCCTGCCCGAGTGGAACCTACGCGGCACCTTCACCGCTGGCGACGACGGCCGCTTCATGGCCCACACGATGCAGCCCGCGCCCTACCAGATCCCCCACGACGGGGCCACGGGTCAGCTCATCGCCGCGGCCGGCTGGCACGCCTGGCGTCCCGCCCACCTGCACCTCAAGGTCGCAGCCCCGGGCTACCAGACGATCACCACGCAGCTCTACTTCGAGGGCGGCGAGTACCTCGACTCCGACATCGCCTCCGCGACCAAGCCCGAGCTGATCCTCGCCCCGACCCCCAAGGCCGACGGCAGTGGCGTCGAGGTCACCTACGACTTCGCGCTCGCCCAGGCCTGAGGACAGACATGCTGTATGCCGTGACGATGGATGTCGACATCCCTCGCGACCTCGACGAGGCCGTGAGGACCGAGACGCTCGCGCGTGAGAAGGCCTACTGCCAGGACCTGCAGCGCGCGGGTGAGTGGCTGGAGATCTGGCGGCTGCCCGGCCGCTACGCCAACCTCAGCATCTTCGACGTGGGCGACCACGACCGGCTCCACGAGATCCTGTGGAACCTGCCGCTGTTCGCGTTCATGACGATCGACGTGCAGCCACTCGCCGCTCACCCCTCGGCGCTGCCAGCTGGCGAACGCTCGGGCGAGCAGCGCTGATGGTCGACATCGTCGCCACGGCCGCCGAGGCTGTCGCCGGCATCGGTGACGGCGCAACGGTCATGGTCGGCGGGTTCGGAGCGGCCGGTCAGCCCGTCGAGCTGATCGACGCCCTCATCGAGGGTGGCGCCCGCGAGCTGACCATCGTCAACAACAACGCCGGCAACGGCGACCTCGGCCTCGCGGCCCTCATCCGTGAGGGCCGGGTCCGCAAGGTCATCTGCTCCTTCCCGCGGCAGAGCGACTCCTGGCACTTCGACGAGAAGTACCGCGCCGGCGAGATCGAGCTCGAGCTCGTCCCGCAGGGCAACCTCGCCGAGCGAATTCGCGCTGCTGGAGCCGGTATCGGTGCGTTCTTCACACCGACCGGCTTCGGCACGATGCTCGCCGAGGGCAAGGAGGTCCGGGAGATCGACGGACGCCAGCAGGTACTTGAGTACGCACTGCGGGCCGACGTCGCGCTGGTCAAGGCGCATGTCGCCGACGAGGCGGGCAACATCACCTATCGCAAGACCGCCCGCAACTTCGGACCGATCATGGCGGCTGCCGCGGCCACGACGGTCATCCAGGTGAACGAGGTCGTGCCGATCGGCGGCATCGACCCCGAGAACGTCGTCACGCCCGGCATCTATGTCGACCGCGTGGTCCGCGTGACTCCAAGAGAGGGTGCAGAGCGATGACGGCCAACGGCCAGCCAATCGACAAGAACGGCATGGCTGCCGCGGTGGCGGCGGACATCCCCCACGGGTCGTTCGTCAACCTCGGCATCGGCCTGCCGACCACCGTGTCGAACCACCTCGCCGCCGACTCCGGCGTCACGCTCCACACCGAGAACGGGATGCTCGGCATGGGCCCCGAGGCGCACGGTGACGAGGTCGACCCCGACCTCATCAACGCCGGCAAGATCCCGGTGACCGAGCTCCCGGGAGCCTCCTACTTCCACCATGCCGACTCGTTCGCGATGATGCGCGGCGGCCACCTCGACGTGTGCGTCCTCGGTGCCTACCAGGTGTCGGCGGCTGGCGACCTCGCCAACTGGCACACCGGCAAGCCCGGCGCCATCCCGGCGGTCGGCGGTGCGATGGACCTTGCCCTGGGGGCCAAGGAGACCTACGTGATGATGACGCTCCTGACCCGTGACGGTGCGCCCAAGCTGGTGCCGGAGTGCAGCTTCCCGCTCACCGCCGTCCAGTGCGTCAAGCGCGTCTACACCGACCTCGCGACCTTCGCCATCACGCCCGGTGGGGTCGAGGTCCGCGCCCTGCACGGCACTTCCTTCGCCGACCTCAAGGCGCTCCTCGACGTCCCCCTCCTCGACGCCACCGCCCGCTGACACCCGCTGCACCCCCCACTGATTGCCCGTTCGGCCTGGCCGAACGGGCAATCAGTGGTGCGCGGGCACCGGCCGAACGGGCAATCAGTGGCTCAAGGGGGTGCCCAAGCGATCGCGGGCGGCTCGGCCCCGGCGCTCCACGGGCACGGTGCCGGTGACCCTGCCCAGGCCGACCCGGGCGCCGTTGCCATAGATCGTCTCGACGTGTCCGGCCGGGACGGCATAGGTCTCGTGCCAGATGCCCACGGCGCCCGGGCTCCTGCGCGCCGCGGCGTTGAACGCGCGCCACGCGGGCAGGTGGGCTCGCTCGTTCATCCGCGCGTAGTCGTAGAGCTGCTCCGTACTCCTCCACCACTGGATGACCCACGGGCCACGCGCGCCCAGAAGGGTTGTGGCGCCGAGGAATCCGAGGTCCTCGACCTCTCCACGTGCCGCCGCCGCCTTGTTGCGCTCGAGCTCGGCGAGCATCGTGGGCATGGCGGTGAAAACCGGCATCCACAGGTCCGGACGATGCCACTTGCGGACCGTCATCCCGATGTGGAACACGACGACCTCGCCGTCATGGGCGTGCGTCGTGCGGACGATGTGGTCGTTCATGGCGACTCCCGGGTCGGATAGGCGAACTATCCCAGTTTGGAGAGCGTTACTATCCGATGTCAAGAGTTTCGGAAGGAGGGAGGTATGCCGTGCGGCTGGCGGAGCTGTCCGAGCGCACCGGCGTCTCGGTCGCGACCCTGAAGTACTACCTGCGCGAGGGGCTGCTCCACCCCGGCGCCACGGTGTCGCGGACCCAGGCCGACTACGGCGACTCGCACGTCGAGCGGGTGCGACTCGTGCGGGCCCTCAGTGAGGTGGGCGGTCTGTCGCTCGCCACAGTCGGGCGGGTCCTCGAGGTCATCACCACTCCCGGGCAGGACTGGATCACCGTGCTGGAGACGGCGCAGCGCTCCCTCGTCCGTCCGCGAGAGCCCGGCGCGGACGACGACGGCCAGGGACGTGCGTCTCCCTGGCTGCAGTCACGCGACTGGCACGTCGACCCGCACGACCCGTTCCTCGACGAGCTCGACCGGGCCTGGCTCGCCTGCGACCACGCGGGAATCGGCCTCGATGAGGAGCGCATGGACCACTACGCCGACCAGGTCGTGGGCATCGCCGAGATCGACGTGGCAAGCGTCCCGGCCGATCCCGAAGGTGCCGTGCGGCAGGTCGTCCTGGGCACCATCCTGCTCGACCCGGTGCTCTCGGCCCTGCGCAAGCTGGCCCAGCAGCACGTCTCGATGACTCGGACGCAGAGGCCATGAAGGTCAACATCTTCGCCGCGGGCTCGCGTGGCGACGTCCAGCCGATGGTGGCGCTCGGCGTCGGGCTGTCGCGGGCGGGCAACGACGTCACGGTCTGCGCCGGCGACGACTTCGAGGACCTCGTCACCCGCCACCGCCTCGGCTTCGTGCCGGCCGGCGTGCGCATCGGCGAGCTCATCGAGTCGCCCCTGGGCGTGGAGTGGCTCGGCCACTCCAGCAGCAGCCCCGTTCGCGAGCTCTCCGCCCTGCGCCGCTTCGTGCGGGGCTCGACCCGGGGGTATGCCGGCGCGCTCGTCCCGCTCGCCGGCTCCGCGGACCTGTGGGTGAGCGGGATCCTCACCGTGCACACCGTCGACGCGTTGGTATCGGTCGGTGGTGGGCGCCATGTGGTCGCCGAGCTCGCCCCGATGCGTGCGACACGGTTGGGGGCGGCGACGCTCCAGCCGGTATTCGCCGCCAGGTCGTCGCTCGCCAATGCCCTTGCGGGACAGGCGACCCTGCAGGCGGTGGCGTCGGCGTTCGCCCTGCCCGGTGACCGGGTGCGAGCCGAGCTGGGACTCCCCGCGACCGGACGACGAGGGTTCCTCGACGCGGTCCGCCGCACGCCCGGGCTGCTCGCGGCCTCCCCTCTCGTCGTCCCTCCGGCGCCCGACTGGAGGGGCAACCCGCAGGTGACCGGCTACTGGTTCCTGGACGAGAAGGCCACGCAGACACCGCAACCGGAGCTCACGGCATACATCGAAGGGGGTCCACGACCCGCCTATGTGGGCTTCGGGTCGATGTCGACCCGCGAGGCGGAGCCGCTGAGCGCCGTTGTCGCGCAGGCAGCACGTGCCGCCGGGGTGCGCGTCATGCTCCACGCGGGTGCTGCCGGGCTCGAGTCCAAGGACGAGCGATGGGTGAGGGTCGTGGACGACGTGCCGCACGAGTGGCTGTTCGCGCAGGTGGCCGGGGTGGTGCACCACGGTGGTGCGGGGACGACCGCGGCGGCCCTGCGCGCGGGGGTGCCTCAGGCGGTGGTGTCCCACATCGGTGACCAGCCCTACTGGGGCAGGCGGGTGCACGAGATCGGCGTCGGTGCGCGCCCGATCCGGCGGTACGCCCTGTCGGTGGAGTGGCTCACCGAGGTGCTGCGTGGCTTCGCACGCGGGGAGTGCGGTGCCCGGGCGGCATCGGTCGGTGAGGAGATCCGGCGCGAGGACGGCGTCGGGCGGGCTGTCGAGCTCCTCGGCTGACACGGTCGCATTTGGAGAGACGCCGGTGTCTGCGGCACACTGGACCAGTTCCCAGCGCAAGTGGCGGAACGGCAGACGCGCTGCGTTCAGGTCGCAGTGTCCGAAAGGGCGTGGGGGTTCAAATCCCCCCTTGCGCACAACATGTCGTCTCACGACATCGGCGACACCCCGAACCCTTGAGGTTCGGGGTGTTTCGCGTTCTGCGGTGCGTCAACGGCAAAGCGCCCCACTCCGGATCCGGGGTGGGGCGCCCTGTGGTGCTCGGGTCGATCAGGCCATGGCGGGTGCGGGGGCAGCCCCGCCGAGCCGGACCTCCAGGGCCGCGGGCACGCGGCGCAGGTGCAGCAGCCCGAGCAGGCTGAGCAGGACCAGGAGACCAGCGCCTGCGAAGGCGGCCATGGCGCCGTAGCTGGCGATGGTGGCCATGGTGCCGAAGGCGTAGGCGTTGAGGAGCATGCCGCGCAGGGTGTTGCCCATGAACAGGGACTGGCGCAGGTCACCGAGCTCCTTGACCTTGGCCGGGTCAGCGTTGGCGGACTTGGTCAGGGCCATGAACTCGCCAGAGACCTCCTCGTAGGTGCGTCCGTTCGAGGACTTGTTCATGTGGACGAGGATGTAGTGGTCGGCGAAGGCCTTGGCCTGGGCGCCGGTGGTCAGCTCCTGTCCGGCGTACTGCGACAGGTAGGGCTTGATGGCCGGGTCCTCGATGGCCTTGCCGCTGGGCATCGTGATCCGCTGGGCGACCAGCTGGCTCTGCACGTTGTCGGAGACGAAGCTGCTGGCCC
The DNA here is from genome assembly GCF_001427985.1 of Knoellia sp. Soil729. Taxonomy (GTDB): domain Bacteria; phylum Actinomycetota; class Actinomycetes; order Actinomycetales; family Dermatophilaceae; genus Knoellia. The sequence goes on along the minus strand of NZ_LMSA01000002.1, from coordinate 1,153,731 downwards.
AGGACAGCAGGCCACCTCCGGCCAGGAGGACTGCGGCCACGACCAGGCCGACAGTGGTGAGTAGTGCGTCGAAGGTACGACGTCGCATGGTGTGCTCCCGCAATGCTGTGGGGGTGGTTGGTTCCCCATGTCCTTCACCCGTTCGGGCACTTCCAATATCGGTCCTGCGAAAGCGGCCCAATAAGGCCTTTGGTCCCGACCTTGTGAAAACTTTCACGCGCCCTTGCGAACCCTCTGCGCCACTGGGCTGACGGCTGCCACACACTGCCTTCGAGGCAGCGGAACCGAGGTGGCCTAGGCCCAGCGGGATTGAAGGCGCATACTGGACCCAATGGCAACCTCTTCTTCAGGCCCCCGTCCGCGGCACGCCAACAGCCCCTTCAAGGCTCAGCCCGAGCTCGTGGCCGAGACCTATGTGCTCGGCGACCGCGTGGTGCATGACTCCCACGGCGTGGGGCGCGTGCTCAGCGTGGACGCGGGCGGCCTCACGGTGGACTTCACCGACAAGACATTGCGGATCGCCACCCCCTGCCGCAAGATGACGAAGTTCTAGACCCTTTGGGTTGGGCGTCGCCCAGCGCCTCAGCGGCCGGCCATCGGCCAGAGCGTGCGGGGCACGACCAGGCACCACGCGTCGAGGACCAGCTCCCGCATCCGCTCCTCCTCGAGCGCCGCGAGCCAGCACTCGACCCAGTTGAAGCGCAGCTCCGACGGTCGCGGCAGAAAGAACACGTCGGGCTCGGTCTCGACCAGGGCGGCTCGCTCCTCCTTGGGGAACGCGAACCCCATCTCCGTCTCCTCGGGGTTGAACGCAAGCCACACGATGCTGCCGACGCGGAACTTCACCCGGTCACGCACGATCGCCTCATAGCTGCGAGGCAACCCCTGCGCCACTGAGCGGACATCGGCGACCGTGACCGGCATACGCCCAGAATGGCACTGCGAACCAACAACGGGATGGCTTCGGCGCATCGCGGCCCCCAGGACGGCGAGCCGTTGCGTCAGTGGGTGACGGCCAGCGCGTCGATGTAGACCGGGCGCGTGCTGGTGCTGCGCACCGCCACTGTCCCCTTGCGCGTGACCGACTGCAGGGGAAGCGACTTGACCTGGCGGACCTTGGTCGTGGACGAGTAGAGGCTCACCCGGCCCAGCTTCACGCCGGCGTGATAGACGTCGACGCTCCCGCAGGTGGAGCAGGTGGTCGCCACCAGCGAGATGCGGCGCGCACTGACGCTGGTGCGTGTCAGCTGTGCTCCCGTGCGCATGGTCTTGCTGTAGGTCGAGAACAGGTAGCTGCTCGAGGTTCCACGCGTCCATCCCATCGATGCCGTCAGCGAGCGGTCGTCCAGGGGCATGGTGGTGCAGCGTTCCGCACTCCAGGCACCGACGTTTCCCGCGCGGTCGCGGGAGCGCACGGAGAAGCAGTACTGGTAGCCCTTGCTCAGGGTGAGCGGCAGCGTGCGGGTGGTGCGCTTCTGCCACGAGGTCGGGTACTGGTAGGCCCCGAGCCCCGCTGAGGTTGGGGCCGTGCGCGCCCGGACGTCGTAGCTGGCCAGGCCCGAGCCGCCAGTGTCAATGCCCGCCCACGTCAGGGTCATCGTCGGGGTCGTCTGCACTGACGCCGGGGCGCTGAGCGCCGTGGTGGGGGCGGCGGCATCGACGACCCAGCTCTTGGTGACCACCGCAGACTGCAGACCACCTGCATCGGTGACCTGGGCTCGCAGGGTGTGCGTCCCGGCAGCGAGAGCGCTGAGCGCCAGTGTCGGTCCGCAGGTGGTCCACGTCGTGGCCGCGTCGAGACGGCACTTCCGGACCAGCGACCCCGCCGCGTCGTCCCCGTCTGTCGCACCGATGGCCACGGTTGCGCTGCGCGCGGTGTATGCCGGAACCGTGACACTCGCGCTCGGGGCGAGCCGGTCGCCCACCGACCACTCGAGGTCGATCCAGCCCCGGGAAGTCGTGGACACTTGGCGGGCCTGGGAGCCGTCGGCGGCAGCGACCCAGAGGGTGGCTTGCCAGTCTCCGGTGTAGCGCGCGAACGCCAGCTGGGTGCCCGTCTGGTCGAAGGTCACCTCACGGTTGTCCCCGACAGGGAGGGCAAGTCGGCGTGCGGCCGAGCCGTCGAGGTTCATCAGGGTCGTGGTGCGCGCGCCGTTTGTCAGCGACTTGTCGTCGCGGCTCTGGACGACGAGCTGTCCACGTGTGGTGACGGTGAAGTCGTCCACCCAGTCGGTCCCGGGGACCGTCGTGATCGCACCCGACGTGACGTTCACCCGCACGAGGCGACCGAAGCCCTCGGACGAGTGCACGACAACCTCGGTGGCGCTGGGGGTGGCGGCGAGGTCATGGCCCTCCGCGATGGCGGCGATCCGCCGCAGGCCCGAGCCGTCCGTTCGGACCACCCATACGGCTCGCGAGCTCTCACTGGAGGGGTCACCACGCAGGAACGCGACGGTGCCGTCCGGTAGCCAGACGGCCTCCAGTGGCGCGTCGGCAGCGCTCGTGGTCATCGTCCCGGGGACGCCGATGCACTGCTCCGTGGCGACGGAGCAGACGCTGACGTCGGAGCGACCCGTGGTGACCCAACGGGTACGCGAAGGGTCGAGGTCCACCCGCTCGACTCCCAGAGCACGGGGGGTGACGTCGGCGCGCCCCGTGTCGAAGCCCGCGGAGAACCCGTACCAGTCGTTGGCCACGAGCTCACTGGCTACTGCTGGGACGTCGACGACGGCGTCGGGCGACTCGGCGAAGCGCCCGTTGGCGGCCACGAGGGCCAGCTGGCGCGGGCCGGCGCCGGGAGCCACCATGGAGGTGGCCGAGGGCGGTGCACTGGTGAGCAGGGTCCGGGCCCCGCCGGTGACGTCGTAGACCCGATAGCCGTCGCGGGGCAGGACGCTCGGCGGCTGCCAGGACACGGTCGCGGAGAGCCGGCCCGCAGCAGCGGTGACTGCGGTCGGCGGTTCGACGGGCGCGTACCCCTCGAGGCTGAGCGGCACCACGAACCCCCCGAACTGGTCGCCGCCGGCGAGAAGGTACTCGTTGATGCTGGACGTCGTGGCGGTGGTCGTCACCTGGACGGTGCACGTCTCACCGCTGGCGAGCGTGAGTCCGGAACAACGGTTGCCCTCGGGCACGATCCTGAAGCTCGGCACCGAGGTGCTTCGCGACGCGATGGCCATGTCGGTGACCTTCCACGGGCGCGCGCCGGCGTTCGTGACGGTCACCTCGTGGGTGATCACCGTGCCGGCGAGCGCGCCGGCCGAATAGGTGAGGGGTGTCGCTCGAGGGATCGCCAGCTGACGGCTGGGCTCACTGTCCCCGATGCGCACCAACGCCCCCACGGTGGTGGTGCTGCCCACCTTGGCGCACGAGCCGCCGACATCCGCGGACAGCGCCGCCACCTCGCCGGTGGGGCTGGCTTCGGCGCGATACACCGTCAGGATGCCCTGGCTGAACGTGCACGCGCTGTCATTCGCGCGGCGCGTGAGGCTGACCTTTCCCTCGGCCTCGGCCCCGGTGGGGTTCAACCCCCAGGAGCCGACGCGCGCCGGCCACGCCATCGTCAGGGTCGCCGTGTTCCCGGTGGTTGGGTCATCCACCGTCAGTGTGACGGTCTTCGCTGCAGCGTCGACTCGCGCGGTCGGAGTGCCTGCGGTCGGGCCGGCCTGCAGGTACTTGTTGAGTGCGCCCAAGTTGGACACCTTGACCGAGTCGCCGATCAGCGCGACACCGTCGCCGAGCCCAAACGTCGTCGGTGTGGTTGTCGATGTGGCGCTCGATGCACCACCGGCGGCTGCAGCTGGCACGGCCAAGGAGGCACCGCCGAGCCCTGCCAGCGCGGCCACGACCACGAACGAGATTGCGCGCACGCTGTGCATGCCCCACCCTGCTTCCCTGCGTGGGCGCGCGAGACCGCCCGATCGGGCGCCATCCTAGGGGCGGCGAGGGATCGGCGTGACCACAATGACAATGAGTGGGGAGGGCTGAAGCGGAGCTCACCCGGTATGCCGTCCGCCCCGGTCAGGTCTCGCGTCTCCCGACCGAGTGCCGGTCACGCAAAACCGGTGCATGACCGGCCGACTGGTCTCACACTGGACACGTGATCGGCGAGGACTTCGCCTCGGTGCTGACCCGCGCTCAGGAGGGCGACGAGGTCGCCTTCGCCACGCTGTGGCGGGACGCCGTGGACCAGGGCCGCCGCCGCCCCCGGGTCGCAGAGGTCGAGGCCGCGTGGCACCGCGCCATCGTGGGGCCGCCGACGGGTCCCACCGCTGACCGCTCCCTGGAGAGGATCGGCACCGACGAAGCACTCTTTCTTCTCGCGCAGCTGCCGCGGGTACAGGCCGAGGTGATCGCCCTCAGGCCTTCGTGGTGCGGCTCCGCGACGTCCTCACGGCACAGGCCGGGCCACACGAGCTCAGCGGCCTCGCCGAGCCGATCGCCCTGTTTGGGGCCACCATCGCCCCGACCGGGACGACGACACCGACCATCAGCCCGCCCTCGAGGAGAATCCCTGTGCTCAGCTCCCTGATCAGCGTCCGGACCGGTGCGGCAGCTGCCGGCATCGCCATCGGACTGGGCGGGACCGCAGTGGTCGCGTACTCCGCGACGCGACCTCCGACCGCACCCCCGGCCGTCATTCCGGTCTCCGGCTCGACGAGTTCGAGTGCCACCCAGGACACCCCTGGCACGGGCGAGAAGGAGGCCGATCGCGTTGTGGGTCCGGACGCGAACGGCCCGGCCGGCTTCGGTCTGTGCCACGCCTGGGCCAACCACCACAAGCACGACGACGGGGCGGAGGGCGCCGAGGGGTCCGTCGCGATGCGCAACCTCGTGGCTGCTGCCGGTGGTCAGGACAAGGTCGACGACTTCTGTGCCGCCATCACGCGCCCCGGCACAGGAGCCAAGGACAAGAAGCCGGGCGAGGCAGGCAGATCCGGCAAGACGAAGGCGAAGACGCACACCCAGGGCCCGAAGGCCACGCCGGACGACTGAGGTCAGCCCACGCTCGCGAGGGCACGCTGGTACGCGGCCACGTCCGGGTCCTGGTCGCTGAGCAGCCGGAAGAGCGTCGCGCGCAGCATCGCCTGCCGCTGCGCGCCAACGGACCAGTCGCGCATGACGGCAACGTCGGCATCACGTCGGAGGACGGCGTCGAGCACGCACACGGCCTCGGCCCACAGGGTGGGCCTCCACGCCGGCGAGAAGTCGATGACCAGCGGGATGCCGCTCGCGTCGAGCAGGACGCTGCTCGCGAGGTCTCCGTGGACGAGCTGATCGGGCCCGAGGCTCGTCGTGTCGAGCGCCGCCATGAGGCGTGCGACGAGGGGAGCGACAGACGTCGGTATGCCGGTCGGCTGGCGCTCGCCGAACGCCACGCGTTCCGCTGTGGCCCAGCGGTCCTGCCGCTCCTGGATGCCCGGTGGTGGGGCGTCCAGCCGAGCAGCGAGGCGGGCGTGGAGCAGCCGACCCGTCGCCAGGAGGACGTCGAGGTCGTGGCACAGCCGGGCATCCGGCTCGTACCTCGTGGCACCCCAGCCGTGCACCACCCAACGGAGATCCCGGGTCGGGATGGGCATGGCGATCCGCAGCGAGCGGGGACGTTCGTGGTCGAGCTCGGCAGCCAGTGGCGCGATGACCGGGTTGAGCCAGGTGGCCGTTCGCTCGTCCCGGCCCGGCGACAGCACGAGGTCCCCGGCGAGGACGCTGAGGCCCAGGCCACCCTCCAGTGTCACGGTGCTCTCGGGCACCGCGAACAGGTCGAACACCGTCGGCGAGGGCTTCACAAGCCCACCATGGCACCCCGGCCGGCACGACGGGTCAAGGGTGCTCAACCCGCAGCCGGCGTCCCAGCTAGCGTGTGGTCACGAGCGGGTCCAGCGCAGGACCCCGGACCGGAGGTTCACGGATGTCTCTCTCCCCCAGCAGCAGCACCGTCGACGGCATCATCCGTCGCAGCGCGGCCACGTTCCGCAATCGAGTGGCCCTGCGCTTCGAGGACCGGGAGTGGACGTATGCCGGTCTCGACGCCGCGGTGTCGCGTGCGGCTGCGCACCTGCTGGGTCTGGGACTCACCAAGGGTGACCGTGTCGCGGCATACGGAAAGAACTCCGACGCCTACCTGGTCGGCTTCCTCGCATGCGCCCGCGCCGGCCTCGTGCACGTGCCGCTCAACTACAACCTCACCGGGGTGGAGCTGTCCTACCTGGTGAGCCAGTCCGGCAGTCGGGCGATCATGGTCGACCCCGCGTTCGCCGGCCGCCTGGACGACCTCGACTCCGAGGTCGCCGGCCAGCTCGAGCACCGGATTCCGTTGCGCGACAACGACGACTCACTCGTCGCGCTTGCCACGCAGGAGGGCGAGGACGTCCCCGTCGTCGAGGAGGACGTCGCCGACACCGACCTCGCGCAGTTCCTCTACACCTCCGGCACGACCTCGCGCCCCAAGGCCGCGATGATGAGCCACAAGGCCCTGGTCCACGAGTACCTCTCGTGCATCGTGGGACTGGACCTCGCCGCCGACGACAACCCGCTGCACGTCATGCCGCTCTACCACTCGGCGCAGATGCACGTCTTCCTCATCCCGTGGCTCGCGGTCGGCGCGACCAACACGCTGCTCGAGGTGCCGGACCCGGCCGAGGTGCTGCGCCGGATCGCCGAGGACGGGCATCGTGCGTTCTTCGCCGCACCGACGCTGTGGGTGGCGCTCGCGAACCACGCCGACTTCGAGACGCGTGGGCTCGGTGGTCTGCGCAAGGCCTACTACGGCGCCTCGATCATGCCCGGGCCGGTGCTGACCCGGCTGCAGGAGAAGGCTCCCGAGCTCGGCTTCTACAACTGCTTCGGCCAGTCCGAGGTCGCGCCGCTGTGCACGGTGCTGCGCCCCGAGGAGCACGCCGAGCGTCCCGACTCGGCCGGGCGCCCGGTGCTCTTCGTCGAGGCCCGGGTCGTCGACCTCGAGGGCAACGACGTCCCGGTGGGCGAGTCCGGTGAGATCGTCTATCGCTCACCCCAGCTGTGCGACGGCTACTGGGACAACGAGGAGGCGACCGCCGAGGCCTTCGCCGACGGCTGGTTCCACTCCGGTGACCTCGTGAGGATGGACGAGGAGGGCTACGTGTTCGTCGTCGACCGGATCAAGGACGTCATCAACACCGGTGGCGTGCTCGTCGCCTCACGGGAGATCGAGGACGCCATCTACACCCACCCGGCCGTCGCCGAGGTGGCCGTCATCGGCATGCCTGACGAGAAGTGGGTGGAGGCGGTCAGTGCCTTCGTGGTGCGCAAGGGCGAGGTGACCGAGGAGGAGCTCGTGGCGCACGTGCGCGAGCGGCTCGCGGGCTTCAAGCTCCCGAAGCGGGTGGTCTTTGTCGAGGACCTGCCGCGCAACGCCTCCGGCAAGATCCTCAAGCGCGAGCTGCGAGACGCCTGAGCGCGCCGGCGCCACTCGGGCGCCGCCACGGCGGTGGACCTGCGGTGCAGCCCCGAAGCCGGAGGGGGCTTCGCATCGAGCTGCACCGCAGGCGTAGGAGGGTCAGCCGGTCGTGGCTGCGCCGAAGATGTCCTGGTCGAGACCACCGTCGTTGGGGCAGGTGTCGGCAGACCAGGCACCGGTCGCGTCCTGGGTACGGCACTGGTGGACGTCGAACCCTTCACCGCCGGCATACCGGGGGTCGTCCCCGGGTGCGACCTGTCGGGTGTCGGTCCAGGTGTTGTAGGCGAACCCGCCGACGGACGACACATAGTTGTAGTCGCCGTGGAAGGGCACCCTGCGGTCTCCGAACATCTCGTAGTTCGGCATCTGGCTGGTGGCCGAGAGCTGGGTCAGCGCCCAGTCCGTGCCGCCATTGGTCGACGACGCGGCATAGGTGTCCAGACCACGAGTTGCCGCTGCGAAGCCGGCCGCGTCACGGACGTCGCCGTTGTTGCCGGGCGGGTACTGGACGTCGTATGCCGGGTCGTTGCGGCTGTCGTGCCACAGGGCGTGCAGGACTCCACCGTCGGCGTTGATGTCGGGGAAGAACTGGTGACCCTTGGCTGACGGAGCGAGCAGCCTGGGGGCGGACCAGCTTCCACCCTGCATGCTGGCGAAGTAGATCCCACCCTGGCCCACGCGCAGGTGAGTGCCCTGCGGGTCGGCAGTGTTGTAGGTCGTCTGCGAGACCTCCTCAGTCCCGGGGATCGTGGCGTCATAGACGAGGTACACGTCCTGGCTGGCGGACTTGGGGTCGGCGGTGATCCGGGGCTGGCTGTCGTGACGGAAGAACACGAACCCGCTCTGGCAGGCGAAGGGCCCGGACCCGCAGTCGCGGCTGTCGCCGACCGACTCGTCTCCCGCCTCGGACTCCGGTCCGTCGGCATGCTCGAAGGCCTGCTCGTGCGCCTCCTTCGCCGCCGCGGGGTCACCGGCGAAGTCCGCCGCGTCGAAGGGCTCGAACTGCGCTGCGGTGGCGGCCGGGCTGAACGTCGCTCCACCGTCGGTGGAGACGACGTACTGGATGGCTGCCTTCTGTTGGCCTCTCCGGGAATCGAACTGGCGGTAGGCGACGTAGACGGTGCCGTTGCTCGTCACCGCGATGTCGGCGAACTGGACGTCCTTGGACCCGGTGGAGATCTTGGCCGGGTGGCTGAAGGTTGCTCCGTGGTTGGTGGATCGCGCGAACTGGATCGAGTTGTTGCCGTTGCCCTGGAACAGGCTCCAGGCGGCATACACGTTGCCCCGGTGCGGGCTGTTGACACCTCGGTCGACCTCGATGGAGGTCTTGTCGTTGAAGCGGCCATTCAGTGCCGGGCCGGCCTTCCCCACGATGACCGTGCGCACGTAGTGGGCGGCATCCTGGTCATAGGTCGCGACCCAGACCGAGCCGTTCTGGGGGAGCTCGCGGTTGAAGGCGTTGCCCATGTAGAAGAGCCGGCCCTGCAGGTCCCACGCCTGCACCGGGTCGCCGGCGTTCGCGATCCCGCGTTGGTGCAAGGGGCTCGCCAGCCCCTCGGGCGAGGCGTCCGTCGGGTAGCCGGGCAGCAGGCTGTCCGTCCAGCCCATCCCTGAGTTCGTGCTGCGGTAGAAGCCTGCCCAGGTGCCGCCCGCGAGCTCGACGGTGCAGTAGTCGTTGGAGCCGGCCACGACCACCTCGGGGTTGCGGGCATCCACGGCGGTCGACGGTTCATTCTGCTGACGCCTGTTGGCTCCGCAGGCGGTGATGGCGTCACCCGCCGACGGTGTGCGGGAGTTGGCCTTCACATACGCGTGGTCGACGGTGACGGGTGTGTCGGTCCGGACCACGGCGGAACCCTGCGCGCTCAGCGGTGTCGACCCCAGAGCGAGCGCACCGACGGCGAGTGCCGACGCTGCGATCGAACTGATCCTGTGGTGGCGCATAGCGCCCTCCTCCCCGCGTCCAAGGGCGCGGCGCCATGCCGACGGTTGGCCGGCGAAAGCAACCCCGCGCCCGGTTGAGCCCGGGGGCGCAACCTCGCTGGGTCAGGGAGTGGGACCAGCGGGGGAACGTCTCACTGTGGCACCGCCGACGAACCGCGACAAGGCCCCGTCGTGCTGGTTTTCGACCCCCTGCCATCACCAGGACGACACCTTCCGCAGACTGCCGCGGCGGCGTAACGTGGATCTGTTGCGCCGAGCTTGAGGTGGTGGTCGCCGTGCTGTCCCGTCCCCGTGTGATGCGTGGTCTTGCCGTGGCCGCAGCGGCGACGATGTTCTCGGTCGGCACCCCCGTTCCGCCCCGCGCGGAGGCGGCCACGGCAGCGCAGCTGGCGCAGGCGGCATACAACCGGATGAGCAACGCCCAGCGCATCGGCCAGCTGTTCATGGTCGGGACGCCGGCCACCGGTCTGTCCTCGGCCGCCTCGACTGCGATCGGGACGTACCACGTGGGCAACGTCGTGCTCACCGGCCGGTCCACAGCGGGGGCCGCACCGGTCCGGGCGCTGACTGCTCGCCTCGACCGGCTGGCGACCACCGGCGCGACGGCCGGTGTCCCGCTGTGGGTCTCCACGGACCAGGAGGGGGGCAACGTCCAGGTGCTGCAGGGCAGCGGGTTCTCGCGCATGCCGACCGCGCTGACCATGGGGACGTGGGCGACGACCACCCTCGCGTCGTCAGCAGGCACGTGGGGACGGCAGCTGCGCCGCGCGGGCGTGGACATGAACCTCGCACCGGTGCTGGACACCGTCCCTGCCGCGACTGCGTCGACGAACATGCCGATCGGCTACTGGCAGAGGGAGTTCGGCCATACCTCGAGTGTCGTGACGGTCAAGGGCGGCGCGTTCCTCTCCGGCGAGCGTGCGGCTGACCTCGCGATGACGGCCAAGCACTTCCCGGGGCTGGGCTACGTCACGGGCAACACCGACACGACGGCGGGCGTGAAGGACGGCGTGACGACGACGACCTCCGCCTCCATCGCGCCGTTCCGGTCGGCCGTGGCGAACGGTGTCCCGGTCGTCATGATGTCCTCGGCGATCTACACCAGGATCGACTCTTCACAGCCGGCGGTGTTCTCACCCACCGTCGTCACCGGTCTGCTGCGCACCAACCTCGGCTTCCGGGGCGTCGTCATGAGTGATGACCTGGGCAACGCCAAGGCTGTCGCGGCTTGGTCGGCGGGCGAGCGCGCCGTGCGTTTCATCGATGCCGGTGGGGACGAGGTCCTGACCGTCAACGCCTCGACCATCCCGGCGATGGTGAGCGCCGTGACGTCGCGTGCTGCCACGAGCTCCGCGTTCCGTGGCAAGGTCGCGGCGTCGGTGATGCGAGTGCTCACTGCCAAGGCGGCCGAGGGACTGCTCGGCGCCCGGCTCTCACTCGACGGGTCGTTCGGGCCGGCCACGACCTCGGCCCTGCAGCGGTGGCTGGGTGTCACCGTCACCGGAACGCGGAACTCGACGACGACTCGCGCGCTGCAGGCCCGGATCGGCACCACGGTCGACGGCCTGTGGGGTCCGGCCTCCATGCGGGCGATGCAGCTCTACCTGGGCATGGGGACCGACGGGGCGCGCACCTGGAACTCGCGGACCGTGACACAGCTGCAGGCCTACCTCAACACCCAGCTCTGAGTGGGTGTTGACGTGGGTGTTGGCGCTCCCGCGCCTCCGGTTCTCTGCAGGACAGGATCAGCGCGCCGCCCGAGAGCACCTCAGTCAGACCCAGCGGCGGACGCGCGAGCAGTAGGCGTCGTACGCCTCGCCGAAGCGTGCGCGCAGAGCTTCCTCCTCCGGCCGGACCTGGAAGCGGTCGACCACCAGGACAAAGCCGGCCACCGGCAGCCACGGGGTCCATCCGCCGCGGGCCAGGGCGTGAGCGCTGAGAAGACCCGCCAGGCCGAGATACATGGGGTTGCGGGTCAACGCATTCGGCCCGTCCGTGACGAGGGTGCTCGCCTTCGTGGGGTGACTCGGGTCGAGGGTGGTCCCGGCGTCGAGGAACCGGCGCAACGTGGCCGTGGGCAGCGCCACGCTGCCGAGGGCAACAGCCGCGGCCGGGAGGCGCCGCCAGGAAGCCGTGGAACGTTGCGGTGCCAAGGCGTGCTGAGCGATCGCGGCGACGAGCGCGATCGCCGGAGGTGGCACGTGGGGCATGGCTCGACCATCCCACGTGCGCGCAGGCACGTCCAGCAGTCTCGTCACCCACCGCCGGGCTGGGTGAGCAGTGACTGTTGCGACGTACAGCACCCAGTCAAGAGCCCGGACGGAGGCCGCCCAAGGCCAAGTGTGTTGACCACCTCACCAACTCGGGGCACCGTTGTTTCTCGAGGGCGCCATGGATGACGTCCCGTCACGGAACGCAAGGAGAAGCCCATGAGCTCAGTCGACCGACCGCCCGCCATCGTGCGCTGGACCCTGCGGCTCGAGCAGACCGCGGCGCTCGACAAGCCGGTGCGAGCCATCGAGCCCTCGATCCGTGCCGCGTTCGGCACCGGGAAGCGCGCGTCGGTGCTGCGTGGCGAGTGGCTCGGACATGCGATCCACCCGGTGCTCACCGATGTGGTGATCGGCACCTGGACGTCGGCGAGCCTCCTCGACCTCTTCGGTGGGCGTACCTCGGCCGCGGCGGCGCAAAGGCTCGTTGGCACTGGCCTTCTGGCAGTCGGCCCCACTGCGTGGACCGGGTGGGCCGAGTGGTCGGCGGCCGGGACCCGTGAGAAGCGGGTGGGTCTCGTGCACGCGTTGACCAACGGGGTCGCGATCGGCGCCTACGCTGCGTCCTGGGTCGCCCGCAGGAAGGGTGCACACAGGACGGGCGTGGGGCTGGGGCTGGCCGGGATGGCGGTCTCGGGAGTGGGTGCCTATCTGGGCGGGCACCTGGCAGAGGCGCGCAAGGTGGGCAGCCATGACCCGGCCTACGACAACGCTCCCACGCCGCTCTGAGGAGGCGACTCCCCGAGGCCCTGAACGCATCCGGCCCGCTGGAGCGCCGAGTGCGCTGCAGCGGGCCGGACCGTGTCGGCGGCCTCCCGCGTGAGCGGGTGGACCCATGTGGTCCTAGGAGATGACCGCGTCGATCGTCTTCTTCAGGGCGCTCGGCTGCTCCGGACGGCGGGGAGCCCGCTCCTTGGCGGCGGCGAGCTCCTCACCGATCTCACGCAACTGCGTGCGGGAGAGCCCGTCACGGACCTTGGGGAACCAGTCGGACTCCTCCTCGTCGATGTGGTGCGTGACGTTCTCGATGAGGACGGTGGTCTTGGCCTCGAAGCGCTCGTCGCCGGGGCTCATGGCCGTCAGCTCCATGACGAGGACGTCCGCGACGTGGTGCTCCTCGTAGGACTCCAGCACGTCCCCCTCGAGCTCGGGGAGCAGCTCGCGCACGCGTGGGTACATCACCTCGTTCTCGATGTAGGTGTGGACCGTGAGCAGCTCGATGACCTTCTCGACGATCTTGCCCTTGCGGGCATCGGTCGTCGTGGACTTCTGGAACTCCCGGAACAGCGCCTTGACCTCCTTGTGGTCCTCACGCAGCATGACGATGGCGTCCTGGGACATGACACTCCTCAGTGGATCGGCGCACTCAAGTGCGCGTGGGCTCGGCCTCGAAATGTACCTGCGGGGACCGGGTTAGGGGGGTTTGCGAGCAGCTCCTCCCGATGGTCGCGCTGCGCGCACCGTTCCCCACCCGGTATGCCGTGAGGCATGGTGCGGTGGTCTTCGCGGCCCTCCCGGTACTCGCCTACGTGGCGGGATGGTTTCGTGCCCACGCCACGATGTCGTCGCGGCGTGGACCCCCCGCCAGGTAGACCGTGTTGCTCGAGTGTCCTCCCGTGATCGGGTTCGGGAAAGGGACCACATGGGCGTCGGCATGCTTGAACGCGACACTCATCCGCTGGACCACCTCGGGCTCGGGTGGCTCGTCGGACCACAGGGCGAAGACGCCGTCATCGGTCAGCATGGCGCCGACGCGTCCAAACCCCTCGGCGGTGTAGAGGTCGCCGTGGTCCTCGCGCAGCAGCCAGTCGGGGGCGTGGTCGATGTCGACGAGCACCGCATCATAGGTGCGGTCGGCGCGACCCGTGCGCACGACATCGAAGAAGTCGTCGCGGACCAGGCGCACGCGAGGATCGGCCGCCATCCCGGCGGTGTCGGGCAACAGGTCGCGCTCGTGCCACGAGATCACCGCGGGCAGGGCCTCGATGACGGTCAGCTCAGCCACCCGCCCGTCCTCGAGGGCGGCCAATGCGGTGTAGCCCAAGCCGAGGCCGCCGACGACCACCGTGAGGGGTCCTGCACCCGGCACGGCCGCGAGGGCGATGCGCGAGAGCTCTTCCTCGCCCGTGGTGAACTGGCTCGACATGAGGAAGTCGTCACCGAGCTTGACCTCGTAGACGTCTCGCTCGGTGATGGGGTCCCAGCGCTCCCGGAGGCTGATCTCACCCCACGGGGTGTCGGCGTAGTCGAGCTCACGGATCTTCACCGCCCGAGACTAGTGCCGCGGGCCGTGCTGCTGGCTCAGCCCCAAGCTCCCCTGCCGAGCCGGTATGCAGTCCGCGTCACCAACGCTGTCGAGCCGCTGTCGCGCTTCCGGCCCTGAGCGCATCACCGAACCCCGCCCCGGGCTAGCGTGGCGGCGTGACCCACCGGACCGTCGTCGTGGCGCTGCCCGGTCTGGGGTTGGGGCCCGAGTCGTGGCGCCCGACCCTCGAGCTCCTGCCTCCGGAGGTGGAGCCGACCGTCCACCTCTTCCCCGGGTTCGGCCAGCCGGCGTCGCGCGGGCTCGACCTCGCCCCACGGGCCCTGGCGTCGGCGGTGCGCGACGCCCTGCCGGACGGACGCGAGCAGGTCGTGCTCCTCGCGCACTCTGCGAGCTGCCAGGTCGCAGCGCACGTGGCGGCCCTGGCCCCGGAGCGTGTCGCGTCGCTCGTCCTCGTCGGCCCGACAACCGACCCACGTGCCGCGTCGTGGCCGGGGCTCGTGCGCCGCTGGCTACCGACGGCGCTCCACGAGAGGCCGGCACAGGGGCCGGTGCTGCTTCGCCAGTGGGCGAACACCGGGCTGCCGTCCATGGTGCGAGCGATGGACGCCGCACGCCGCGACGACCTCCTGCGCACCCTCGACGGGGTCGGCGCACCCGTCGTGGTCGTGCGCGGGTCGCACGACGCCATCTGCCCCGCCGACTGGGCCGAGGCGGTCGCGCGACGCGGTGCCCCGGGCAGCCGCGCGGTGACGCTCGGCTCCGGGGCGCACATGGTGCCGTGGACGCAGGGGCCACTCGTTGCACCACTCGTCGGTGAGGTGTTCGCCTCGGTCCAGTGACCCGGGCCCAACCGCCGAGCCGGGTGTCTCCCGCCGTGGTGGTGCACCACGTGGTGCGATGGACCGTCCCTGCCGCAGCACCACGATGCACACCCTGGAGTCACCATGGCACCCGTTCGACAGGGTCTGCCCCTCTATCGCAGACCCGAGGAGCTCGCCCGGCGCGTCCTCGGCGCCCTCCTCGAGTTCGCGCTCAAGGCCTACGGGGCGGCCGCCGCGCTCAGTGTGGCGCTGAGCAGCTCGGAGAGTGTCGGCGGCAAGGTCCACGACGCGGTCCACGCCGTCCCCAACCTCTTGCTGCGCTACCAGCAGGCGAGCTACGTCGTCGAGCACCGCGAGCAGGTCCAGGCCACCCTCGACTACGCCCGCGACCACGCACCCGACCCGCAGCAGCTCGACTCCGCCGTCCAGCGCAGCTCAGAGACGGTCGGACGCATCAGCACGACCTTCGACGAGGTCACCGCGGCCAGGGACGCCCTCCTCGGCATCCGCCCGACCAACGTCCTCCAGACCGTGCCGCAAATCAAGGAGCACGTCCAGACGGCCTGGGCCGGCAGGCCCTCACTGCAGGCGATCCAGGACCTCGAGGACCAGGCGCAGGGCGCGCAGGCGTTCCTCACGCAGCTCAACCTGCAGGATCCCGTGGTTCGCAGGATCTATGCCGACCTGCGCACCGTCCTCGACAACTTCGCGAGCGACGAGGTCGCGGCCACCCTCGCCGTCATGGGAGCCGCGTTCGCGCTCGCCTGGGTCCTCAGTCGGGCCGTGGGCTTCTGGACCCGCCGGGGCAGGCCCGGCTTCGTCGCCGGGATGCTCCAACGCTGGGGCGCCCAGCGCTTCCGGCCCTGGTATGCCGGGAACCTCGAGTTCGCGCTGGGTGCGCCGATGTATGCCGTGGCTCTCGAGCGCGTCCAGCGCGACATCGTCGCGGACCCGGAGCAGGCGCTCGACCCGCAGGCCCTGGCCGACCTCGAGCGCTGGTTCGAGCGCCGCCGAGCCATCCCTCGCGACGCGGCTACAGGAGGTCGTGCTTGAGGGCATGCGCGACAGCGGCGGCCCGGGTCGGCTGACCCACCTTGATGAGGATGTGCGCGACGTGCCGGTGGACGGTGTGCGGGCTCAGCGTCAGTGCCTTCGCGATCTGCTGGTCAGTCTGGCCGTCGGCGACGCAGCGCAGCACTTCGCGTTCTCGCTCGCTGAGCAGAGCGTGGGGGGTTCCTCGCACCGACGCGATCTGTCGTCGGAGACGGTCCGCGTCGGTCAACATGCCTTGGGCTCCCAGGCCTTCGAGCAGGGTCCATGCCTTCGACACCTGCTCCTCGGCGGCCCCGACGTCGTCGCACTGCAGGAGCGCGTCCGCGAGGCCGAGGCGGCTCTCCGCCTCGTCGAAGGGCAGGGCGCTCTCGCGGAACGAGCGCACCGCGTCCCGCCAGGCGCTGACCGACTCCGCCGGTGGCGCCAGGGTTGCGGCCGCCGCGGCGGCCAGGCCGAGCGTCGGGGTGTTGCCCACGAGGGCAGCGGTCTCCCGCAGCTCGTCGGCGGCTTGCTGGGCGGCGCCACGCTCACCGGCGGCGAGCGCCGCCTGCACGGCGGGCAGCAGGAACCGGGCGCGTTGCAGCCGATTGGCTGTCGGGGTCCTTGCCAGCACCTGTCGGATCTCGGCCCAGGCAACGTCCGCCTCGTCACGAGCCAGCCGCACCAGGGCGAGGGACACGATGGCAGACGGGTCGAACTCCGCCTGCATCAAGAGCTCCTCCGCCTCCGCGAAGCGCCCCTGGCGCCGACGCAGCTCACCCAGCTGGACCACTGCGTCGAGCCGGGTGTGCCGCCGGGAGGGCTCGACGCGGTCGAGGACGGCGGCAAGGGTGCTCTCCGCCTGCCGCCACGTGCCCCGCTCGATGAGCACGGAGGAGTGTTGGATGCGGCACACGGTGAAGAGCGGGTCGAGGTGCCGTCGTTCACACACCGCCTCGACGCGTCGGCACCACTCGTCGGCCCGGCTGAGGTCGTGGGTCTGCTGGCAGGCGATGATGAGCCAGCAGAAGATCTTGCCCATCCACATGAGGTCGTCGACCTCGCCCGTCGTGGCGGCTGCGACGGCGGCGTCGAGCTCCCGCAGGCCGGAGTCGGGGCGGCCGGCAGTGGTCTGGGCAAGACCGCTCAGGGCCATACCGGCATACATGAGGTTGCGGTCATTGACCCGGCGGCCGATCGCGCAGGCGCGATCGGCCTCCTGCTGGGCGAGCGCAGGATCGCCCTGCGTCGCCAGCCCCAGCTCGCCCCGGCGCAGGGCGAGCCAACCATGTCCGGCTCGTTCCGGGATCGCGCTCAGCAGCTGCTCTGCCCGGGTCATCCAGCCACGAGCCACCGTCTCGCCTTCCCCGAAGAGCAGGGAGTCATAGGCGAGTGCACTCGCGGCACGGCCGGCTTCGGGATCCTGACCGGCATCCCGATAGAAGCGGTAGGCGTCCTCGCGTGCCTCGAGGCAGCCCGTACCGTCGTCCAGCCACCACAACGCCTGGGCGAGGCCCTCGAAGGCTGGGCCGTCGGGACGATCCGCCAACCGCTGGCGGAGCTCGTCGCGGGCGGTCTCCCACCTTCCGGCGCGCAGCAGCAGCTCCTCAGGCGGCGGTGCCGCTGGCTCGCTGCTCATCTCTTGAGAGTGGGCCAGCTGGCGGCGTTGCGCAAGGACGTCATCCGACCTGCCACCTGCACCGCGGGCCGCCGCCACCTCCAGGGCCAGACCCGACCGCACGCCAGGTCCAGCACGGTGTGTCGCCAGTGGGCAAGGACGTGGGCGCGGGGGCGGGTGCGCCTACGCCGATACGCCGGCGGCGAGGGCGCGCACGTCCTCGGTCGTCAGCGGGTTGCCGGCGATGCCCCAGGAACCGCTCTTGACCTCCTCGACGACGCACCACGTGACCGGGCGCATGTTCTCGCCCTCGATCGCGACCATGGCGTCGGTCAGGCTCCGCACGATCTGCTGGGTCTGCTCGGGGGTGAAGACCTTCTCGATGACCTTGACCTGGATGAACGGCATGACTTCCTCCTGTGCTCGGGGCACCTCCGCGAGTTCGGAAGCGCTACGACCACCCTCCGGCCCTGGCCACCCCGCGCACATCCCGAGAGCAGGCCATCTCTGCCGCGGGGCGCCATGGCCTGTTCAGGCCATCGGCGGACTGCGTGCCGCAGGTGCCGAGGAACAGACCTTGGTATGCCGTGTGCGGACCCAAGGCGTGCCGCTGGTTCAGCCTTGACCGTCGAAGTACAGATCCACCCGGGTCAGGGCGTCCGGCACGACCGTGTCGAACTCGCGTGGCCGAGAGTGAGATCCGGCGACGTGGACCTCGACGGTCCAGCGGCCCTTCGTCCAGGTCTCGGCGATGACGCCCGGCGAGCTGGACGGTGACGCGTCCGGGGGAGGCTGCTGTTCCCAGCCGTCGTCCTCCAGTCGGGCGGTGTAGCTGTCGGTGGCGACCTGGGGCGCATCCGGGGTCGCGTAGGTGTAGGTCACCTCGGGCCACGAGCCGAACAGGCCCCACGTGCTGCCCGTCCACGAGCCGTCATCGATGGTGGTCCACCCAGGGGGAGTGCTCACGTTCGCGGCGACCGCCTCGATTCGTTCGTGGATCGGGGCCGACTGCCGGTAGGCCCAAGCGCCCAAGAGCAGGGCGGCCCCGACGGCCCAGGCGATGGCGATCGGCCACCGCCCCATGCCGAGCCCCATGGTGATGAGGAGCAGGCCCGGGAGGTAGCCCAGTGCCGCGGGCAGCCAGCCGTGGAACCCGGACGGCACGGCGAAGAAGCCGAGCGCAAAGAACGCGATCACGGCATACACGAATCCGCCAACCACGGTAAGGACTCGCACCCAGACGGGCCGACGTTGCAGTCGGACACGATGAGTGGCACCGAACCAGCGGGGAGGAGCGCCGTTCCCGGGCGGCCCGCTCGACCAGGCCGGGCCGTGCGTGCCGGTGGTCGGACCCACGTGTTCCTCCTGGCCTGCGGTGGCGGTGATGGCAGGACCAGCATCCCCGTTCACCGCGGGGTGGGCATCCGCCCGGCTACTCAGCCGGCAGGCCGGCTCGCCAGGGCCAGCGGGTCAGGCACTCGCGTATGCCGTCCGCGCACCTTCCCGTCCCGTCGACCTCCGCCGCCCAGTCCCGAGACCGTCAGAGCTTGACGTTGATCTGCTTGATCGGGGTGAAGCCCTCGAGCATCCTCGAGTGAAAGGTCGCGGCCCATACCGCTGGACTTCATCCCGCCGTAGGACTGGCCCACGACCTGCCCGCCACCCTGGTTGACCTGCACCCAGCCGGAGTCGATGCGGTGGTCGGTGCGCAGGGCAACGCCCCTCGACTCCCCGGCCCAGCGCCGAGGCCTCGGCTTCTGGACGGTCACCTATGCCAGAGGCGCGAAGCCGAGGTCGACGAGGACCCGGGTGATCTCGTCGTTCCCCTTCTGCGACGGATGGGTGTAGTCGTCGGCGAGCAGGTCCCCGCTCGGCTTCTCCCCGGTCGGGCCGTTGAACGCGTGGTAGATGTCGGCGCAGCTGAACTGGTGTGCCTTGGCCGAGTCGCAGATCATCGCGCTCCACGCGTCGTGGACCAGCACCGTCCGCGTCGCCTGGTCGGCCGTGAGGTTGAGCGAGCTCGAGCCGACCCAGTCGTTGTACTTGTTGAGGGCGATGAGGATGGTGGGCTTGCCCGCGCGCTGCGCCGCCACCTTGCTGAACAGCTCGTCGTAGCGGGGACGCGAGGCTGCGGCCGAGCGCGTCGCACACGCCTTGTCGACCTTGGTCCAGTCGGTGAGGGCGCCGGTGTTGGGGTCGAGGGTCGAACCGCAGGGCGCGTCGGTCCCGAGCTCGATGCTGTTGTGGGCGATCCCCACGATGATCGCGTCGGCCCCCGCCAGGTCCGTGGAGAGGGAGTCGAGGTTCTCCAACAGTCGCGGCAGGGTGAGGCCGGTGTGGTCGGAGAGGTTGTTCGGCTGCACCGTGCGCCCGGTCGCCTTGGCCAACGCGTCGCCGTACTGGTAGACGAACGCCGTGCAGTTCGGGCAGTCGTCCTTGCTGTTGAAGGGGATCGAGTCACCGATCGCCACGAGGGACAGTGGCGCTCCAGAGGCGCTGGGTGCCGGGGTCGCCGTCGAGCCTGCCGACGAGGAGGAGGACGGGCTGGTGACCGGCTTCTCGGCTGCGCCGCATCCCCCCACGAGTGCCGCCACGCCGACAGCCACGACCCATCCGAGAAGTCTCATCGCCGTGCCCTCTCTCTCGAGCTCGCCGCACGGACGTGACCCGTCCGAGCGTGGACCGTCCGACCATGAGGAATCCGCCTCCGGCCACGGGTCTGCATCCCTACTATCGGGGTGTCAGGAGGCCGTCGCCTAGGACGAAAGCGACGTCTCTGCCGGCGTCCAGCCACGGGCGAGGAGGGTTGATGGGCACCCTCCAGTCCGCCGCGCCCAGCCCAGCCCTGCGCGATCTCGTCCGCGCCTACGCCCAGCGGACCACCGGCGCCCTCGAGGCCCCGGTGGTGCAGCGAGTGCCGGCCTCCCTCGAGGTGGTCCTCGGGTTCGAGTTCGGCTCGCTGTTCACCGTCGACTATCGCGACGGGAGGAGTGAGCCCGCACACCGCATCGCCCTCGTGGGTTCGCACTGCTCGCCGAACGCGACGCTCGCCCTGGGCGCCGGTGTGGAGTCCTTCGCGGTCTTCCTGCAGCCGACGGCGCTCCAGCGCCTGCTCGGCATCCCCACGCAGCACCTGGCTGACCGCTCCTATCCGGCGGGGGACGTGCTGGGGCCCGGCATCGACGCCCTCTGGTCGGTCCTCGCCGACGCGACCAGCTTCGAGCAGCGCGTCCGGCTGGTCGAGGCCCATCTCCTCGGCAAGCTCCACGACAACGCACCCGCGACCATCGCCCAGGTCGCGATGGACACCTTCAGCCGCCACGGCCGCCTGGGTGTCGCGGAGATGGCTGGACTGGCCTCGCTCAGCGTTCGACAATTCGAGAGGCAGTTCGAGAGAGAGCTGGGTCTGCCGCCCAAGCGGTTCGCGCGCATCGCCCGGTTCCAGTTCGCCCTCGACGCCAAGCTCGTCGGCCCGGGCCGGTCGTGGCTCGACGTCGCTCACGGCGCCGGGTATTACGACCAGATGCACCTGGTCCGCGACTTCCATAGCCTCAGCGGGGCGAGCCCCACCCGGCTGGTGGCCGAGCTGGGTGACACCCGCCCACCTGCGCTCGCCGGTTCGGACGCGCAGGACTGACCTCTCTCACACCGTGTGGCTGGGTGCCCCGACCAGTCCGGCGTGACGGAAGGCCCGCTGCTCGCGACGGGCGTACGAACGCCGCACCACGGCATACAGGAGCTTGCAGGGCGGACCGCTGAAGGCGAAGAAGCGCTCGAGAGCCTCCTGCGGCAGGCCGTCGACAACCCAGCCGATGATGAAGGGCGTGTCGCGCAGGCGGTAGCCCTTCTGGATCTCGCGCTCGACCTCGGCGAACTCGCCCTCGGTCATGACCCGCTGGACGAGCGGGAGGACGACGGTCTCCTCGTGCTCGAGGTGGGCGCCGAGCACCTCCCGCAGGCCAGCGAGCCGGATCTCGATCGCGTGCCGGCGGTCCTCGCACGGGTGGTCCGCCATGGCGCGGAAGGCCGTGGTGAGGGCGGTCAGCGTGGGGTCAATCTCGGCATGCTCGTCACTCATCGCCGCCACCTCGGCGCGGTCGGCGTCAGTGCCACGGGCTCGGACTGCGGTGTCGAGGACGGGCCAGTAGAGCGTGTCCTCGGAGTGGTGGTGCTCGTGGAGGACGTGGCAGAACCGGTCCCAGCGCTCGCCCAGCGCAGCCCAGGTGTCCGGCTCGCCGAGCGGCGTCGCGGTCGCGGCTGCGGCGAACCGCGCGAGGTCGCGGCGGAAGGCGTGGTGCATGACATGCATGCCCGTGTGGTCGTGCGGGCCCTCGGCGACGTGCGTCTGGCCGGGGAGGTCGAGCTGCTTCACCGCAGTGCCCCTTGCGTCCTCGTTCGCCGGTATACCGTCCGCTCCCGTTGCCGTGGCCGGCGCGAGTCCGTGCTCGTCGACGATGCGTCCGACGAACTCGGTGAAGTCGGTCGGTGGGCGGCCGAGCAGGCGTGTGGTGGCGTCGATCTCGGACTTCTTGGCCGTGACGGCGAACCCGCGCAGGGCCCTGAACGAGGACTCCCAGTCCTCGAGGCGGTAGCCGGTGAGGTGGGCTTCGAGCGCAGCGTCGATCGCCGCGTCGTCGTCGCCGACGTAGGTGACGGGGATGCCGAGGGCCTGCGACCAGGTGCGGGCGCACTCGGCTCCGGTGAGCGAGCGCGGCCCCACGACGGGGTAGGCGCCGGCGGGGATCGTCGGGTCGAGCAGGACGTTGGCGACGATGTCGCCGAGGTCGCGCAGGTCGACGCGGTTCAGGCCCTCGCGGTGGGTCGGGAGGACGAACTGGCCGGCGCGGATGACGTCGAGGAGGGCCTCGTCGCACTGCATGAAGTTGCCCACGCCGAGGACGACCGGGCGCGTGTTGGAGATCTCGACCAGGTGGCCGATCGAGATCTTGCCGCGGTAGCGCGGGAGCAGCCGGCCATAGACGGTGCGCATCGCCCACCTGGCGAGTCGGTTTGAGGCGTCGATGTGGATGCCGGAGAAGACAAGGCGGGCG
This sequence comes from Knoellia sp. Soil729, assembly GCF_001427985.1. GTDB lineage: Bacteria > Actinomycetota > Actinomycetes > Actinomycetales > Dermatophilaceae > Knoellia. The sequence continues at coordinate 1,131,294 of NZ_LMSA01000002.1, read as the reverse complement.
CCTTCACGCTCGACGGCGTCGAGGACCGTGCGGGTCAGCTCGACCTCGTCGGCCTCGTGCGGTGAGATGTGGAAGACGGCGTCGATACCTCGCATGGCTTCGCGGAGGGAGGCGGGGTCGCGGAGGTCGCCTCGGTGAATCTCGACCTGGTCGGTGGGCCGCAGTCGGCTGGGGTCGCGGACCAGGACGCGCGGGGTGACGCCACGCTGGTTGAGCGAGCGGACGACCTCGCGGCCCATGAGGCCGGTCGAGCCGAGGAAAAGGACGGTTGGCTGGGCTGGGGTAGACATCAATGACTCCTGTCGTGGACGAGCTGTTGTCCACGAGAGTGACGCTGGCTCCTTGAGCCCCACTTGCACACGACTTCAATGGGCCACACGTATGGCGCCCGAGAGGTCGCCACCATGCATCCGTGGCGACTTGACCAGTTGGCCCGGGCAATCGAATTGGGGATTCACGCGGTGCTCTGTGCGCCGGCGCGGGGATCGGCGAAGGTGTAGTACCTCCACGCCAAGTCTCGGTACGGTGCCTTAACCACATCCGAACACACCGGGGGAGCGACATGGCTGAGCAGTCGTGGCACGAGGCACGTCTGATTCCAACGTCGGGAATCAATGGCGCTGAGGAGCAAGAGCGCCGAGCGACGTCAGCACTGCTGGCGGTTCTCGGCGCGGTTAAGGAGTTCAACCGCGCTCTTCTGAAGCCATTGGGCGCGCCCGCCGGAACGGTCGAGTGCTACATCGAAGTGCCATTCATGCTTGGTGAGAAGAAGGTCTTCCCCGACGGGCTCATCCGCGTCTCGCGAGGCGCTAAGGCGTGGACGGCTTTGGTGGAGGTCAAGACCGGAAGCAACGAGCTCGCAACTGAGCAGCTCGAGAACTACCTCGACGTGGCCCGAGAGCAGGGCTTCGACGCACTCCTGACGATCAGCAACGAGATCCCGGCGATCGCTGGCCAGCACCCGACCAAGCTTGACAAGCGCAAACTGCGAAAGGTCGAACTGCACCACCTCTCCTGGTCTCAGGTCCTGGCCGAGGCGGTCATGCAAAAGGAGTTCCGCGGCATCGCTGACCCGGACCAAGCCTGGATCCTCGGCGAGCTCATCCGCTACCTCGAGCACACCCGAAGTGGAGCGTTGGAGTTCGACGACATGGGTGAGTCCTGGACCGGCGTCCGCGACGCAGTCGCCACCGCGACGCTGCGAGCAACCGACAAGAACGTCGCGACCGTGGTGTCCCGCTTCGACGCTTTGCTCCGCTTCACCAGCCTGAGTTTGGGACGCCGCCTCGGCACCGAAGTGGTGCCCATCCTGTCTCGCAAGGAGATGGCCGACCCCGCACTGAGAGCAGCTGCTCTCACTCAGCAGCTGGCAGGCGCCGGGCAGCTGTCCGGCACGATCCGGATTCCGGACACGGCGGGCCACCTCGTGATCACCGCTGACCTCCGCGCTGGTCAGGTCACCTGCCATGTAGACATTGATGCCCCTCGCGAAGGGCGTCCAACAACCCGCGTCAACTGGCTTATCCGTCAACTGAAGAACGCTCCCGACAGCACCCGTATTGAGTGCATGACCGCGCACTCTCGAGGTTCATCCAGCGCCGAACTTTTGCGGGCGGTGCGCGAGAATCCAGCACTGTTGGTGCACGATCCCGCCCGTGAGATTCGGTCGTTCCGGGTCGCGCTCACCAGCCCGTTGGGCACCAAACGTGGCCGCGGGCGAGGAGCGTTCATCGACTCGGTTCTCACTGCAGCCGATTCCTTCTATGCAAACGTCCTCGGCGATCTGAAGACGTGGTCGGCGGCCCCGCCCAAGTTGCGCCCCGAGACTCCGACGGTTCCTGACGAGCGTGAGCCGACTCAACCCGTCAGCCTGTCATCCACCGACTACTCATCACAGGACGGCCCAGACCAGGCCGAGGCTGGCGACCATCAGGACGGAAGCGCGATAGAAGGGGTCAACTGACGCCATTGCTCGCGGGACTCGCCCGCATGCCATCAGGAGAGTTTCGCGGTCGATGCGGGTCTCCGGTCCGCTGCACAAGCGGCGATAGGACACACCCGTCGCGCTAGCCGCGGTGGCAAGGCGCGGATCCCGAACCTGGCATCCGTCGGTCAGGAGCCGGGGCCGAAGATCCGGTCAAGTGTTTGGTCGTAGCGCCGGTAGTCATTGCCCTGAAGCGCGCCGGCAAGTAGCCCTCTTGCCAGTCGGCGTTGTCCGCGCTGATCGCTGTCTTCAGAGAATGGCCAGGATTCAACAGCCTCGGCGCGCGTGGACGAAGATGGGTGGGGTAGCCGGGTCCACCCGGAGAGGTTCACGAATCGATCGAGGCTGATCCCGTCATGGTGGAGCCACGCGGCCACCTGGCCAGTCGTCTCTGGCTGAAGGCCAGCCAGCGATTCGATGACTTCGCTCCCGAGCGGACCAACCTCGGAAGCCATCAGGCTCACTAGGTCGCCCAGTTCCTCCGGTTGTAGCGCGCCCGGCACAGGAGCAGGCGTCGAGAAATGTCTGACATCGGCAGGAAGTCGCTCATGGTCAAGCTCGAGTACGTTGATGGAGAGATCGATGGCGACAAGCAGAGTCCGTTGCCATTCAGGATTTCCGGCCCACCCAGTCAATACCGCGCAGCTCAGCGCGAGTGGCTGACGGAGTCGCGCAGCAGGCCACTGGAATCCGAAGGTCGCGGTAGTGACCTCAGGTCCCGGCGCCCCGCCCTGGATCTGCCACGCGAGGTCGCCCACCCAATGCCATGAATCCTGGAGTTTACGCAGCTCTCGAGTCAGCACCGAGTTGTCCAACATTCTGAGGATGAGGTCCTCGCGGTCTTCCGGTTCGAGGAGTGACGCAATGTCACTTGGTTGCTCAACACGCCTTGGCATAGGTGTTGGCAGGGCGATAGCTACGCGTATGAAGACCTCCGGGCCGTTTGAGTTGGGCGGGCATAGCCAGTTGGTCGGCCCGTAGTTGCGAAGCAGCAACTGGTCCATCCCGGCGGGTCGTTCGATTAGTGGAGTGTCCGGTGTGCTCACGCAATCCCTTACCCACCTGCAGTGGGCACGCTTGCGGGCTACGAGCCAGTCGACTGAATACTCGGTGGGCCGATCATCGATGACCTTGTGGTCGTCGGGACAAAGAAGGATCAGATTGTCGTAGCCATCGATATCGATAGGCCGCAGGCCCGCGCCGCGCGGACCACGAGGGCTTCTGGCCACGATGTGTGCCGCCTCGCCAAGCACGGTCCGTCGATCGGTGCTTGAGTCGTCGGTAAGCAGACGCTTGCAGATGGCGCAGCAGTTTGCGGCGTCACCCCAGAGAAGCTTGAGGGTGTGTTCCGTGATGCTCATGGAAGATTCCGCGAGTTACTAGAGGGGTGGCAAGGATATGAGCACCGTATCCGGCCAACCTCATCCCGGGCTGACCGGCTCGAGGCGGAAAGACGCACGTCACGGACGCGAGGGGCGCGACCGACGCTGTCGTTTCAGAATCGCGGTTGGCCGGCCACGTTTGCCGCGTCGTCGTTGCTGCGGGCTAACAACGTTGCCGAGCGCCGCGACTGCGACTTCATGCGCGAGTCCAGTCCGACGTTCGTGCAGCAGACCCTTTGTCTGCGTCGGCAGACTCCGCGCCTGAATCGGGTTTCTGGTTCGGTACCGTGAGTGTTCTCTGTCAGTTGAGTGGTCTACGGACCTGAGCGGGGCTTGACGTGAATCTTCTCGATCAGATCGATCGTCGCCTCGGAGATCCTGACTTCTACTTCAGCCGTGACGTGTTTGAGCGCTGTGCGACGGACCTTCTGACCGAGCTCTATCCGAGTCTGGTGCCGATCACCGGCGGGAGTGACGACGGTCGCGACGCCGACACCATTGACCCCGATGGGACCATCAGTGTCCTGGTCACCTCGGCACGAGACATCAAGGGCGTTCTCGAGAACCTCCGTAGGGGCTGCAGACAGATGGTCACCAAGGGTGTGCCGAACCGGCGGCTGATCCTGGCGAACCTGGCGGTCCTGAACGCATCGAAACGGAAGCAGATACATGCGGCCGCCAAAGAGCTCGACTTCAAGATCGTCGAGATCTACCCTCGACCGTGGTTCGCTCACAGGCTCAGAGGGAATCCTGAATGGCGAGTCTCTCTCCTCCAGTTGCGTGGGGGCGTCTACACACTAAGTCGTCCACCGGGCGACGAACTAGGTGAGGACGTCGCTCTCACGACCGTGGGTCGCGCCGCGGAGATCGAGATGATCAGCCGAGCCGCGGGAGACCTGGTCGTCAGCGGTGAGCCCGGAGTGGGCAAGACACACCTCGTTGCCAAGGTCGCGGGAGCATTGTTCTTAGAGAAACTCGCTGACCTCTCCAGATTGGCCGATGACCTACTCGAGTCGCACCCAACCGTGGTGGTCGTTGATGACGCTGGCGCCAGGCCCGAGGTGGTAGCTGAGCTCCTCACCATTCGGCGCAAGCACCAGTTGAGCTACAGGCTGATTGCGGTGTGTTGGCCACACGAGAAGGAACTGGTCAAGGACCAATTGCCGGCCGCCCAGTCCGTCGCCGTAGGTCGAATGACGAGGTCTGAGCTCGGCGCGATCCTACGAGGCATGGGGATCACCCGTGATGCGATACTGCGGCGCATCCTGGACCAGTCGGACGGTCGTCCAGCCTGGGCGGTGCGCCTGGGGACCCTCCTGAAGGACGGCAGCCAGTGGAGCGACGTCCTTCGGGGTGAATCGGTACGGCAGGAGGTACGGAGATACCTGCGCAACTCACGCATCTCCGTTCATGCGTACGAAACCGTCGCTACGGTGGCACTCCTCGGCGGCCTGAAAGACACCGAGTTCCGCGACCTAGCAAGCGTTCAGGGCGGTTCGGTTCAAGACGTGAATGCGACGCTCCGGAAGGTCGCTGAGTCTGGTCTCCTCGACGCCACTGCGACGAAGCTACCGGGAGCAGACAGGGTGGTGACCTACACGGTTCAACCGGATCTGCTCGCCGCCAGCCTCGTTGCCGACGCATACTTCTCGAGCGGTGTCGCGCCTCATCCGCTCGCCGAACTGCGTGCTGCGTTTCCTGGGCGTCAGTTCGACATCGTGATGAACACCATCATCGCTGAACTCGTCGGGGCCTCACACCCCGCGCGGCCCACCCACGAGCAGGTGCTCGCCGCGTTAGGCACGGAACTTCGAGACCCGCAGAAAAACATGCTCCGGTACTACTCAACACTCGGACCGGTCGAAGCCACCTTCGTCCTGAAACAGATGCTCAAGATCCTTCGTTCAACGGTCGCGAACCTTGAGCATTCCGAAGTGAACGCCTACGTGAAGAACGCAGCGATGCTGCGCGGAGAATTCTTGGCGGAGTTAGCCGGTAACAGCGTCCCGCAGATCGGGTACGAAGCTTCCCTAAAGCACTTGGCCGTCGGCGCAGCGCTACTGGTCGAGGCCGGCGAGGACTGCGCCTCATGCGTGGGCGAGTACTTCGAGCACGTCCGGTCATCCGACATCGGAGAGTCCGTGCAGGTCGCTGAACTCGTCAAACTCTCCGAAGCAATAGGTGGGATGCCCACGAGCACCGCCACTGAGCGAACGGTCCTTTTCGAGGTCGCCGCGCAAGGGCTTGCACCCTCGTGGGAGGCGAACTACATGGCGCCCGACAAGCCACGGTCCTTCAACCTCAAGTCGTTCCTCCTACCGGGCAGTGCGATGGCTGACGTAGCCTCGCCAATTCTCACCCGCCTGGAAGCGGTCGCCGGCGACATCGACAACACCGCGTTCGGGCAGCTCGCGAAACCGCTCGACACCTGGGTTCACACCGGCGCCGGATACGCGCTCCCGGCCGGGTTGAGAGCCGCGGAAGACCAGCAGGCCGCCGCAGTCGATGTAGCGACCCGGCTCGCCACCGTCCTCGCTAACTCTGCGCTCTCCCCCGGGTCCCGGCGACGGCTGAACGGCATCTGTCGGCCGCTGAACTTGCGTTGGCCAGAGCCGGACCCGCTCTTCAATTCTCTAGCTCCTCTCGATGATCCAGACGACGCCAGCGACGAGGACGATGAAGGTGAGGAGCCTGACTACCTTGCCCTCCACGAGAAGAAGGAGAACGAACTCCGAGCGCGGGTCGTCGCAGCCATAGCGGAATACCTTGACCAGGCGCCCACCGTCCTTTGCGCCCGCCTTCAGCAACTCCAACCCGAGATCCGAGTTGCTGAACTTCGCGGCACCGATCAAACCAGAGGCGTGTTCCACCACCTGGCCACCCTCGACATTGATCCGCTGCCGTGGGTCGAGGCAGCGCTCGAGCACGAACTCGGCTGGCATGCCCTGCCGCTTATCGAGAAGCTCATGCGAACCGACACAGTTCCCGAGCCTCTGCTCAACCGCCTCCTCTGCGGCGACAGCCGGGCCGGGGTGATCGGAGCCGCCCTTGAACGAGGCACCGGCAAATCTCTCCAGACCATCCTGAACCTCGTCACCGAAGCCGACTTCGACCGCCAGATCTGGACCTCATTCGTTCGCGTAACACCAGAAGCACTCAAACTCCTCAACGAGCACACAGACCGCCGCGTCGCCGCGCTCGGCATCGCCTGCTGGGCCGGCTGGTTCGAGTACGTCAATCGGCGCGACACCGACGACAACGGCCGCCTTGAAGCACAGCTCGCCGCGCTCGGCGACACATGGACCGACACCATGATGAGTCTCGAGATCCCGAACAAGATCGATGACCACGCGCTCGAACGAGCACTGGTAGCGCTAGCCGGCACCGCACCCAGCAAGTTCAGCGACCTGTTCATCCGCCACGTCGAGAAAGTGCAGTACCCCCTCAACGACTTCGACGAGTGGGCACCGGCCACCCACACATTGCCAGCGGACCAGAAGACCGCACTCTGGGCGCGTTTCAACGAACACCCGTGCAAGCGAGAGGTGTTCTGGGCGATCGCCGGCAAGGACACTGCCTGGATCGAAGCCCGACTGTCGGACGGATCAGTTCCCGATCCCAACGAACTGCTCGGCAGATCTGGGTTCCAACGAAGAGAATGCCCACCCATCGAGGACATCGCAGCCCTCTTCGCCGGCAAGGCGGAACCGGAACGCATCCTCGCCTCGATCGCAGACCCGATGGCCGGCGGCGACGTCGAACTCGCTGAGCAGATGGTCGAACAGACCCAGAAGCTCGCAGGGTCCGACAACCCCGATGTTGCCGAGATTGGCGAACAAGGCGTACAGACTTGGGCCCGACGCCTCGCAGCCGCCAAGAAGGAAGCTCGAGAAGCAGAGATCCGCGGCGACCCCTGGCCTTAGAAGTCGCCAGTCAACGTGCGTCAGATATGAGAACCCCTCACTGCCAGGTAACTCTCCTTTGCGCACCTATGTGCATCTTTCTGGGCGGAGTGACGCGAGCCATCGCCCTTGTGTAGTGACCGCTCCAGTTGCGCTGCATGGCCGTACCTTCCCTGAGCAGCACGCGACCAGTCGGTGTTGGGGTGAACTTCCCAGCTGCGGCCTCTCCGTGTCATAGCCTGACCTCGTCATTGCGGCCCGACGGGCTTCCCACGGATATGCCCCCACCCGCACGAGTTACTTCGTGCTGCTTGGGGACTATTCGTGCACCTGCTTCGCACCTCCGTCGACGGGCTGTCAGCTCTCGAGGCTCATCTCGCTGATCGACTGGCGGAACAAATGGCAATCCAGGTTGGGCACAGCCCCTCACCCAGCGAACGTCACTCGTGGGAGCGCTCGATCCCGGCACTCCGGGCCGACCTCATGGACGCGGGCCTCGGCCAGGTCGAGGTGCTCCTCGAATACAGGCTGCCCCTCACGAGCAAGCGCGCCGATGTCGTTCTCGCTGGCAAGCACCCGTCGACTGGCAAGCCGTCGTTCGTCGTCGTCGAACTCAAGCAATGGAGTGAGGCCGAGGGCATTGAGGGGTCGGACACTCTTTTCCGAGTCGCACCACACATCAAGCGCGAATATCTGCACCCCGGCCTGCAAGTCGACGGCTACTGCGACTACCTCCGCGATTTCACCACCTACCTTGCCGAGAACGAGCACTCACTGATAGGTGCGGCATACCTCCACAACGCCACCGACGCCGGTGTCGGCGACATCGTGGCCGCACCGAGCGGCTCACGCTCTCGCGTCTTCACCGGGCAGCGACGCGGCGACTTCGTCAACTTCCTGCGCGCACACCTGGCACCCGAGCCTGGCGCCGAGACCGCGGACGCGCTGCTGGCGAGCCGCATTGCGCCCAGCCGTCACCTTCTCGCTGTCGCAGCGGAGGAGGTGCAGCAGCGCGAGATGTTCACGCTGCTCGATGAGCAGCGGTTGGCCTATGAGCAGGTCCTTAACGGCGTGGGCCGGGCCCGAGGCGCGGATACCAAGACGGTCGTCATCATCACCGGCGGCCCCGGCAGCGGCAAGTCCGTGATTGCGTTGTCCGTCATGGGTGAGCTGGCCCGACAGGGTCGCTCCGTCATGCACGCGACCGGGTCGCGGTCCTTTACCCAGACCCTGCGAAAGGTGGCGGGGAAGCGAGCGCCGAGGGTGCAGAAGCTTTTCGCCTACTTCAACTCGTTCATGGACGCAGAGAAGAACGGCCTTGACTGCCTCATCCTCGACGAGGCCCACCGCCTTCGCGAGACCTCTGTGAACAGATACACGCGCAAGGAGGTGCGTCTCGTCGCCCGCCCACAACTTGAGGAGCTCGTCGACGCCGCGCGGGTGCCTGTCTTCCTCCTCGACGACCACCAAGTTGTGCGGCCCGGCGAGCTGGGCACCGCTGACGAGATCGAGGAGTATGCCGTCGCGCGCGGCCTCCGCGTCCGTCGCATCAGCCTCGACGACCAGTTCCGCAGCGGTGGCTCGGAGGTCTATGTCTCATGGGTGCAGCAACTGCTTGGCCTCGAGGGCGGCGTGCCTTCGATCTGGCCCGGCGACCCGCGCTTCGAGCTGCGGACGGCAAGCTCTCCGGAGGACATGGAGGCGTGGCTGCGAAGGCACCAAGATGCCGGACTCACGGCACGCATCGCCGCGGGCTACGCCTGGCCCTGGAGCGACCCGCGAGCCGACGGGACCCTCGTTCCCGACGTTGTGATCGGTGACTGGGCGCGACCGTGGAACCTGCGGGGCGATCGCTCCGTGGGAGGCGCTCCGCCTGCCGCGCTGTGGGCGACCGACCCCGCCGGCTTCGGCCAGATCGGCTGCGTCTACACCGCTCAGGGCTTCGAGTACGACCACGCTGGCGTCATCATCGGGCCCGACCTCGTGTGGCGCCATGGCCGATGGATCACCGTGCGCGACGCGAGCAAGGACCCGGACTTCCGAAGTCGCAAGACGGTCGGTGATGATGACTTCGACCGACTGGTCCGCAACGTTTACAAGGTTCTGATGACCCGCGGAATGCGGTCAGTGGTCATCTTTGCCACCGACGCCGAGACCCAGTCCCACCTCGAGTCCCTCATCCCGGGACGAATCAGCGACAACGAGTAGGACATCCATGGAGACGACGGGCTGGACCGACAGGATCCGCTCATTTGCCGAAGAGCGGGAGTGGCAGCAGTTCCATACCCCCAAGAACCTCGTCATGGCCCTGAGCGTCGAGGCGTCGGAGCTCGTAGAGATCTTCCAGTGGCTCACAGCCGAGGAGTCCGCGACGATCATGAGCACCGAACGCGGCCAAGCCGTCCGCGACGAGGTCGCCGACGTGATGACCTACCTCTTACGGTTCGCTGACGTCCTCGACATCGACCTCGACGCCGCCATGGCCGCCAAGATCGAGGCCAGCGCACAGCGCTACACCGTCGAGCACTCCAAGGGCAGCGCCGCCAAGCGCTGAGGGGTCTCAGCGGGCGACCACTGTCAGCCTGCGGCGTCTCGTCAGAACGTATCTGGAGAATCAGGAGACGTGGTCGTCGGAGCGTCCGTGGGCGATGCCGTATGCCACGAACGTGTCCAGAAGTTCGCGCACCACGGGTGCTTGCTCGGTAGGCGTCGACTCGAGAGTCAGATCGAACTCGGGGTCGAGTGGTGCGGCGGGGACACGGTCCCGGATGAGGTGCTCCGCCTCGGCCGACACGAAGTACACCTTGGGGATCTCATGCAGCGTGCTGGCGAGGGAGATCTTGCCTGCGCCGGTCGCTGACTCCAGAGCAGTGAGCGCCACGTCGAGCCACCAGTTGTCTCCCTCGGCTGAGTCCTCGACGTCGTCCGTGACGGCGTCGTAGATCAGCTGGGTCGCGGCGCGCATGGCCGGGTGCCCGTCGTCCAGATGCGGTCGAGGATACGGCCCAAGGGGGAAGCGTCGACGGGCGTGAAAGGAGCGGTCGCCAGCAAAAGCGGCTCACGAGAACGTATCTGGACGGCATACCGGCTCCTCCTTCCCTGTGTCGTCGCCACCCGGCGGCGGAACGCACAACGAAGGGGGCGCACCATGTCCAAGTACGTGGGGTCCTGGTGGATCAAGGACGGCATCGACGGCCGTCGACTCGAGGCTGAAGGCTTCGCGTCGACGCTTGGCGGGCTGGCCGAGTTCGACTGGACCCACAACCACGGCGACTCCGGCGTCAAGGAGTCCGACTTCGTCACCACCGCCGGCACGACCCAGCGCAGCGACTCGGTCGACGCGATGCAGATGAGCTCGCACGGCAACACCCAGGAGTTCCTCGTCTGGGACGGTCGCGTCAACGCGAGCGAGGCCATCGACTTCGGCAAGAACGACCTCGAGTTCTTCGCGACGCACGCCTGCGACCTGCTCGAGCACTCCGCGAGCAACTCGGTGGGGCGCTGGATCCCGGCGTTCCAACGCCTGCACTACATGCTCGGTTTCCACAACCACAGCTACTCCGGCGGCGGGCAGAGCTCTCGCGGCACGTGGTTCGCCATGTATGCCGCGTGGCTCTACTACTGGGGCGGCAGCTGGCTCTTCCGCGTCGACATCCCCGTGCGTGAGGCGTGGGCCGAGGCCAACGAGATCGTCGAGGGCAGCAACGTCACCTGGGCCTACCTGCGGGCAGAGGCCCCCGGGGCCCCCACCTACAACGAGCGGCTGCGCGCCGACGAAACCACCGACCCCGTGAGCAACCGGTCCTTCTGGACCGCGCGCGGCACGTGCTGAAACGCTGAGGAGCCAGTCATGCCACTGCAATTCACGGACCTCGACTTCAAGGTCGACCTGCCCGACATCCCCCGGACCGCACCGGTGGTCAGCCACACCCCGCCGTGCCTCAAGGAGCACTCCGAGAGCACGCGGGCCATCGCCGAGGCGCTCGACATCGACCTCAAGGGAACCGCCCAGGTTCCCCACGGGTATGCCGTCGGCAGCGACCGCGGCCAGGTCGAGGTCTTCGCGGCGAGTGGCGCGGTCCGCGCGCGCAACACCGAGCGCCTCACGGCATACGACGACGAACGCCGGAAGTGGCGCGACGTCGAACGCAGCGACGACGGCACCTACCGACTCGGCGACGAGCAGGCCAAGAACCTGCTCATCCAGGGTCAGCAGCTGCTGCGACGCGTCGGGCTCCTCCAGGAGCACGCCAGCATCGACGTCAGCCTCGGTCAGTGGGCCCAGCTCAACGAGGACGGCAAGGAGGTGGACAGCGGACCCGGGCGCGCGACAGTGCGATTCGCGTATGCCGTCGACGGCCTTGCGCTCATCGGTCCCGGTGCGAAGACGAACCTGCACTTCGACCCCGAGGACGACGGGCGCGGTGTCTCGCTCGCCCGGATGTTCCACGTCAACCGCGGCGTCGAGACCACCGGCGAGGTGGCGACGCAGTCGCTGGACGAGGCGTTCTCCGGGCTGCTCGCGCAGAGCTGGTCCGGCCACGGCCTCCGCGAGGGTGAGGGCCGCATCACCATCACGGCCGCGACGTTCGGGCTGCTCGCGCTGCCGGCCGACGTCGTGCAGACGTTCGCGGCGCCAGCGCTCATGGTCGAGGGTGAGGTCAGCGGTGTCGAGGTCGGTCGCGACGAGACGGTGGCGGTGCGCTTCGGGGAGTACCTCTCGCTAGCCCACCCCAAGGCACTGGCTGAGGCCGGCTACGGCGGCGGGCGGCTCGAGCCCGGTGTCGTCGTGAGAGGCCGCGCCAAGGGCAAGTGACTCTGCGCAGGCGGCCGCTCCCATTCGCGGCCCACTCGTCAATTCCAGTGCGCTCGGTGTTCATCGGGCGTAAAGTTCGTCCGACGAAGGGATCGACCCATGGGCGCTTCATTTCTTGCGCCGGGGAAGGGACCGTGGGAGCTGGAAACCACGCACTTCTCCCGCCCGGTGGCCCGCTTCACCTCTGCGACCTACGTGGCCGCGTTCCCACGAGGCTTTGCTGAGGGAACAGCTCGTTATGGCCTGCTGATCGACTACCTCAAGCCGGGCATCTCCAACGGGTTCATCTACATGCAGCCTGTCCCGTTCATGGCTCCCGAGGGAGCCATGAAGCCGCCGCCGGGCCCGGTCCTGTGGCTCCTCACGCGACTGCATCCGAAGATGCGGGCCAGGATCGCCCGGTCGGCTCGCGCGTTCGAGGAGAAGCAGTGGCGCACGGACCTCGACACGTGGGACAACGTCGACAAGCCGGCGAGCATCGAGAAGCATCTCGCCATCCAGGTCATCGACGTGCGGGCGCTGACCGACGAGGGACTGGTCGAGCACCTACGGACGTGCCTCGACCACATGGGCGACATGATCGCGATGCACCACAAGTACACCGCAACCTCTCTCGTGGCACCCGGCCACCTGATCGCGAAGACCCTCGAGTGGACCGGGGCCCCGGTGAGCGAGGCGTGCCAGCTGCTGCGGGGTTCGTCGCCCATCTCGAATGGTTTCGCCGCCGACGAGCTCACCAAGGCCGGTGACGCCATCGCCGGCAGTGTCGACGCCGCAGCGCTGCTGCGCTCAACCGGTCCTTCCACCCAGACCCTCGAGGCACTGTCCGACAACCCAGACGTCGGTCCGGCCGTTCGCGCCTATGTCGAAGCGGTGCAATACCGGTCCGTCGGGTATGACGTCGGGGACTTCACGGCCGGCGAGATGCCTGACCTGCTCGTGTCCGCGCTGACCACCGCCAGCCAGAGTGTTCTGGCCCCCGAAGCACCGGACACCCGGCTCGAGGAGCGGCTGCGCTCGCAGGTCCCGCCCGAGCACGTCGCCGAGTTCGACGAGGCCTTGGTCGAAGCACGCCTGGCCAACCGGATCCGCGACGAGCGAGGCAACTACTCCGACGGCTGGGCCACCGGGCTGGGTCGTCGCGCGGTACTCGAGGCGGGGCGCCGCCTGCACGAGCGAGGGCTGCTCCTCGACCCACAGCACGCTCCTGACCTCGATCGCGATGAGATCGAGGCACTGCTCCGGGGCGACGCTGGCCCGACCCCGGACGAGACGGCCGAACGTCACACCTGGCGGACCACCCACACCGTCGCCGATGCTCCACCCTTCCTCAACGCGATGCCGCCGGCCCCGCCGTCGGCGGATCTCCTGCCGGCGGGCGCACGCCCGGCGATGAATGCGGTGAACGTGGTGATGGGCAACCTGTTCGCCGTCTCTGAGGAGGAGAACACCGAGGTCGTGCTGCACGGCATGTCGGTCAACCAGGGCACCTACGAGGGCACCGCGCGGTTGGTCGAGAGCTCGGCCGACTTCGGACGGATCCAGCAGGGCGACGTGCTCGTCACGCGCAACACCTCGCCGTACTTCAACGTCGTCCTCCCGCTGCTCGGCGCGATCGTGACTGACCGTGGCGGCCAGCTGAGCCACGCCGCCATCGTCGCCCGCGAGTACGGAATCCCGGGCGTCGTCGGCACCCGGGACGCCACCACGACGATCCAGGACGGTGCGCGCGTGCGTGTCGACGGGACGACGGCTGAGGTCCACGTCCTCAGCGCGTCCTGACCGTCGATGATCAGCCCACTGGCGGACGCCACCGATGCCAAGGTGTTCGGCGGCAAGGCGGCGCAGCTGGGTGCCGCGATCTGTTGGGGTTTGCCGGTGCCTGATGGGATTGCGATCTCGTGCGAGGCCGTCTCTGCCATCGCGCACGAGGACGCGGCCACGATGGCCGACCTCGCGGCCGCGATCGCGGGACTCGGACTCTCGGCCGTCCGCTCCAGCGCGCTGGACGAGGACTCCTTCGACGCGAGCTTCGCCGGGGCCCACCTGAGCGTGCTCGCGGTGTCGGGGGCCGAAGCGGTCGCCACCGCCGTGCGAGCCGTGCACGCCTCCGGGCAGGACGCTGGAGCGGTCAGCTACCGAGCCGAGATGGGCCTCGACCTCACGGCCCGCATGGCCGTCGTCGTCCAGTCGCTGGTCGACGCCGACGTGGCCGGTGTGCTTTTCACCCGCAACCCGGTCACGGGGGCCGACGAGCGGGTGGTCGAGGCCAGCTGGGGGCTGGGCGAATCGGTGGTGTCAGGGCTGGTCACCCCCGACGGCTACCGCGTCGCCCGTGGAGGCCGGTTGCTGGAGCGGATCCTCGGCGAGAAGGACATCGCGATCCGTCCGCAGGGTGAGGTGCCTGTCGAGCCCGGGCTGGTTGACGAGTTCTGCCTCGATGAGGACGCCCTGGCCGTGCTCGACGCCCTGGCCTCGAAGTGCGACCAGCTGTATTGCTCGACGGACCACGACATCGAGTTCGCCTTCCGCGACGGCGAGGTCTTCCTGCTGCAACGACGTCCGATCACCCGTGCCTAGCAAGGAGGCGCTGCGCCTCTTCGCCCCCGTGCTCGCAGCAACCCTGATGCCGCTGAACTCCACGATGGTCGCCGTCGCGGTGCCGGACATCAGCTCCGACTTCGGCCATGACCCTGCGCTCGTCACCCAGGCGCTGGTCACCAGCTATCTCGTCGGAGCCGTGGTGCTCCAGAGCCCCGCGGGAAAGATCGGCGACCGGATCGGACACGGCCGGATGATCGTGCTCGGACAGCTCTTCCTCGGCGCCGGTGCGCTCCTCGGCTTCATGGCTCCTGCGCTGGCGTGGCTGATCCTCGCCCGCATCCTGATGGCCGCCGGCAGCGCGGCGCTGGTCCCGTCGACGCTTGCCCTGATGCGTCAGGTGCTCGCACCCGAGAGGCGCGGACGGGCCTACGGCACCTTCGGTGCCCTGATGGCGCTGAGTGCGGCGGTGGGGCCCCTCGTCGGTGGTGAGCTGGTGAGGCTCTTCGGCTGGCAGAGCGTCTTTGCGGCGAACCTGCCGGTGCTCGTGGTCGCCGTTGCGCTCGGCTCGCTGACCGGTTCGTTCACGGGCGCGGCCGCGGCAGGTCGCGGCGCGCCGTCGCGGTTCGACTGGGTCGGCACGGTGCTGCTCGCGGCCGGTCTGACGGCGCTCATCGTGGGCCTGCGCCCTGGAGCTGCACATGAGCTCGTGCTCCTCGTCCTCGGAGGAGGTCTGCTCCTGTTGTTCGCGCTGTGGGAGCGACGAATCGCTGACCCGGTCATCGCGTTCTCGTTGTTCAGGTCGCTGCACTTCTCGGCAGGCGCGGTGCTCATCTCCGTGCAGAACCTGGTGATGTACACCCTCATCTTCCAGGTGCCGCTGCTCGGGGTGGCCCTCTTCGACCTGAATGCCGAGGACACCGGACGGCTGCTCCTGTCGCTGACGCTCGCCATGATGATCACCTCCCCCATCGCTGGCCGGCTCACCGATCACCTGGGCCCCCGGCGGATCGGGGTCGCAGGATCGCTGGTGGCGCTGCTGGGTCTGGCCGACCTCGCCTTGACCGACCTCACCTCCTCGAGCCAACTCGTGATTCCGCTGGCGCTCCTCGGCGTCGGGGTCGGACTCACAACGCCTCCTGCGCAGAGCGCGTCGATGACGGCCGCGAGCACGGAAGCTGCCGGTATGGCCGCGGGCATCGGCTCCACGATGCGGTACCTCGGCGGCATCATCGGCGTCGCCGTCATGAGCCGCGTCCTGGACGTCCATGCCTCGCGCACAGAGGTCATCTCCGACCACCACGTGCTGCTCGTGTTCTTCGCGGGCGCGCTCGTCGTCGGCCTCGGTTGCGCCGCATTGCTGCCGGCCCGTCCTGTCCACAAGGACGAGGTGCTGGCAGGGCGGCATACGAGTCGCTCGGTTTAGCCTGCATGCGCGAGCGACCCCGTCGGCAAAGTCATGACTGTCCTGACGTGTTGTGCGGCCCATCGCACCCGGCCGTCGACAACGGGCGAAGGGGTGATGGAGGCGTTCGGTCCGCACATCTGGGACGCTTGCACTGTCCCGGTTGTGAACGCTCTGGAGACCAGGTGCGCCGCCATGGGGAAGGCGGCGACCACCATGGGTCTCAAGGACGACAGCAACCAGAGACAGCAAGCCCGTCGCCGGGCTGCTCGACACCCACCATCGGAGTACGTGTGAACCACCTGCAGCACCCCCGCCCAGTGTCACTGCCCAACACCCAGCCGGTGGCGGGGGTGCAGCGATGAGTCGACGGTCGACCCGCAGCAAGCGCACTGGCGCACTGCCCACCCTGCCGCCGAACGGCCTGCGGGTGGTGCCGTTGGGTGGACTCGGCGAGATCGGGCGCAACATGACCGTTTACGAGCACGCGGGGCGCCTGCTGGTCGTCGACTGCGGGGTGCTCTTCCCCGACGAGTCCCAGCCCGGGGTCGACGTCATCATCCCTGACTTCAGCTGGATCAGGGACCGCCTCGACAAGGTCGACGCGATCGTGCTCACCCACGGGCACGAGGACCACATCGGCGGCGTTCCCTACCTGCTGCGCGAGCGTCCCGACATCCCCGTGGTCGGCTCCCGCCTCACCCTGGCCCTGATCGAGGCCAAGCTGACCGAGCACCGGATCAAGCCCCGCACCATTGAGGTCGCCGAGGGTGACCGCCGCACCTTCGGCCCCTTCGACTGCGAGTTCATCGCGGTGAACCACTCCATCCCCGATGGGCTCGCCGTCGCCATCCGCACCAAGGCCGGACTGGTCCTGCACACCGGCGACTTCAAGATGGACCAGTTCCCGCTGGATGGCCGCGTCACCGACCTGCGCGCCTTCGCGCGCCTGGGTGAGGAGGGCGTCGACCTGTTCCTGCCCGACTCCACCAACGCCGAGGTGCCCGGCTTCACGGTGTCCGAGGGCGAGCTCGCTCCCGCCATCGACCAGGTGTTCCGCACGACCAAGGGCCGGGTCATCGTCTCGAGCTTCGCCAGCCACGTGCACCGCATCCAGCAGGTCCTCGACACCGCCCACCAGCACAACCGCAAGGTCGCGTTCGTCGGACGGTCGATGGTGCGCAACATGGGCATCGCCCGCGAGCTGGGCTACCTCACCATCCCCGACGGCCTCGTGGTCAAGGACATGAAGGCCCTCGAGAAGCTGCGCCCTGACCAACAGACGGTCATCGCCACCGGGTCTCAGGGAGAGCCCATGGCCGCCCTGGCGCGCATGGCCAACCGCGACCACCCCGTCGAGATCACCCCCGGCGACACCGTCCTCATGGCCAGCTCCCTCATCCCCGGCAACGAGAACGCGATCTATCGGGTCATCAACGAGCTCACCCGCTGGGGCGCCAACGTCGTCCACAAGGGCAACGCCAAGGTGCACGTGTCTGGGCACGCCAGCGCCGGTGAGCTGGCCTACTGCTACAACATCATCGAGCCGACCAACGTGCTGCCCGTCCACGGCGAGTGGCGCCACCTGCGCGCCAACGCCGACATCGCCATCCGCACGGGCGTGGACGCCGACCGGGTCCTCATCGCGCAGGACGGCAGCGTCATCGACCTCGTCGATGGTCAGGCAAAGATCACCGGCAACGTCCCCGCCGGGCTGGTCTACGTCGACGCGATGACCGTGGGTGGCGCCACCGAGGAGACGCTCCACGTGCGACGCACCCTCGCCGAGGAGGGCGTCATCACGATCGTGTGCATCACCGACCCGGACACCGGAGCCCTGGTCGAGGAGCCCGACTACCTCGCCCACGGCTTCCCGCCCGACCTGCTGGACTTCTCGGCCGCCACGCCCCTCATCCAGCAGGCGCTCACCAAGGCCTCGTCCGACGGCATTGAGGACCTGGCGCAGGTCGAGGAGCTGGTCCGTCGGGCGGCGTCGAACTGGGCCCACCGGGCGCACCGTCGGAGTCCGCTGATCATCCCGGTGGTCGTCGACGCCTGATCTTTGGGCGACGCAGCATCGGCTCTCGTGTCGGTGAGCAGGTCTAGCGTCTCGGGCATGGACACCACGGCGCACCAACCCGCTGCCGACCGTCCCGTCTTTCCGGACGGCTACGGCATCCCCACGACGGCCGAGGGCCTGCTCACCTGGGCCGACATCGAGCCACGCCTCGTGCAGTCGATGCACTACTGGCTCAGCAGTGTCCGGCCCGACGGCACCCCGCACTCGGTGCCCCGGTGGGGAGTCTGGCTGGACGGGAAGTTCTGGTACGACGGAGCGCCGAGCACACGGCATACGCGCAATGTCGAGCAGAACCCGGCCGTCACGCTGACGCTCGAGAGCGGCACCGAGGTCGTCATCGTCGAGGGCGAGTCGGTGGCCTCCCGCGCCGACGCCGACGGGCTCGGGGTGCGGCTCTCGCAGGCCTTCACGAAATACAAGGACAGCGGCTACTCCCCGGGGCCGGACTCCTGGTCCGGCGAGGATGGCGGAGGCTTGCGCGTCATCACGCCGCATCGAGCGATGGCGTGGTTCGCCTTCCCCACGGACTGCACCCGCTTCCGGTTCTGACGTGCCTGGCCGTGGGTGCTCGGGCCGCTCAGTGGGAGGGCAGTGACCCCGACAGTCGGCCATGGCGCTCGGCGCTCGCGGAGTTGAGCCCCACGATTTCGACGGACTTGCCCTTGCGGGCGTACTTCGTCGTGATCGCGTCGAGTGAGGCCACCGTGGAGGCGTCCCACACGTGCGACTGGGACAGATCGATGACGACCTGCTCGGGGTCGTCGGCGTAGTCGAACTGGGTGTAGAGGTCGTTGCTCGACGCGAAGAACAGCTCGCCGGTCACGGTGTAGAGCGCGGTGACGGTGCCGTCCGGGTTCTCGACGAGCTCGCGGTGGGTGTTGGTGAGGTGGGCGACGCGGCGTGCGAAGAGCACCATGGCCACGAGCACCCCGACGACGACCCCGATGGCGAGGTTGTGGGTGGCAACGACGACGGCCACGGTCGACGCCATGACGAACGTCTCGGACTTGGGCATCCGTCGCAGCGTGGCGGGCTGGATGCTGTGCCAGTCGAACGTCCCGACCGAGACCATGACCATCACCGCAACGAGGGCCGCCATGGGGATGAGGGCGACCACGTCGCCGAAGCCGACGACGAGGATGAGCAGGAACGTGCCGGCGAGGAAGGTCGATATGCGGGTGCGAGCCCCCGACGCCTTCACGTTGATCATCGTCTGGCCGATCATCGCGCAGCCACCCATGCCACCGAAGAACCCGGTGATGACGTTGGCCGCTCCTTGGCCCCAGGCCTCGCGGGTCTTGTCGGAGTGCGTGTCGGTGATGTCGTCGACGAGCTTGGCGGTGAGCAGCGACTCGAGCAGTCCGACGAGGGCCATCGCCAGGGCGAACGGCGCGATGATCCGCAACGTCTCCATCGTGAACGGCACGTTGGGAAGCAGTAGCGAGGGCAGGCTGTCGGGCAGCTCTCCCTCGTCGCCCACGTTGGGCAGCCCCAGCCCGGTGGCGAGGACGAACCCGGTCAGCGCCACGATCGCGACGAGCGGGGAGGGTATGACGCGAGTGAGACGCGGCATACCGACAATGACGGCAATGCCCACGGCAACCATCGGGTAGACGGCCCAGGGCACGTCGACCAGGTGCGGCACCTGGGCGAGAAAGATCAGGATCGCGAGCGCGTTGACGAAGCCGACCATGACCGAGCGCGGGATGAAGCGCATGAGCCGCGCGACGCCCAGAACTCCGAGCAGAACCTGGATGAGACCGCCAAGGATCACGGTCGCGAGGAGGTAGTCGAGGCCGTGGTCCCGCACGACGGGGGCGATGACGAGCGCGACGGCCCCGGTCGCGGCCGAGATCATGGCGGGACGCCCACCGAGGAACGAGATCGAGACCGCCATCGTGAACGCGGCGAAGAGGCCGACGCGTGGGTCGACACCGGCGATGATCGAGAAGGAGATGGCCTCGGGGATGAGCGCCAGGGCGACGACGAGGCCTCCCAGGACCTCGGTGCGCAGCATCCGGGGCGAACGGAACGCGTTGCGCACGGTGGGTTCGAGGGCGGTCGTGGGGGTCGACCCGTGTGCAGTAGTCACGGGGGTGCAGCCTAACCTTCCGTAACGTGAGGGTTGAAATTCTGCCGGAGGGAGAGACGCCATGAGCACCGAGGACAGCGTGGAGCCGGCACGGTCCATGCACATCGGCGAGGTGGCCGAGCGCACGGAGCTGTCCCTGCGCAGCCTGCGCCACTGGGACGAGGTCGGCCTGCTGCGCCCGTCGGGACGCACCGACGGTGGCTTCCGCCTCTACACCGAGGCCGACGTCGACAAGATCCTCGTCATCCGGCGGATGAAGCCGCTCGGTTTCACCCTCGACGAGATGAGCGCGGCCATGCGCGACCTTGAGGACCTGCGGGAGCCGGCCTCGAGCAAGGCCGACCGCGACGCAGCCCACGCCCGCCTCGCCACCGTCCTGGCCGAGGCAGGCGAACGTCGCGCCAGGCTCGAGACGCAGCTGGCCATGGCCGACGAGTTCCTCGACCTGCTGGGTCGCGAGCTGCACGAAGCTCACGACTGAAGCAGAGCCTATCCACGCGCTCGCAGCAGTTGTGCGGTCGAGGACGGACGCCATCCTGAGTCGTCAACCCGAGGCTGACACTTCAGACCTCGAGCACCTCCGTGCGTCGCTGTCAGTGCCACGTTCTACGGTGGACACAGGCGGCGTATGCCGTCTGCACCCTTTTCGTGAATTCCGCTGTGTCCCAGCGGATTTCGGCCAAAAAAAGTTCGATGACGCCCTTGACAGTCGAACACCAGTTCGAGGATAATGGAGACATGGCGGACAGCACGCAGGACGACTCAGGCCAGGGCGCTCGGCCCGTGCCTGACGTCGCGGCTGCGCGTGACGCCCTGGTCCGGGCGCGTGCTGCGGTCGCGCAGGTGCGTGAGGTCCTGCCGCAGCTGGGTGGGGTCGAGCTGGCGGAGTTCCTGACCCTGGTCGACGACGTCAAGGCGCAGGCCGGTGCCGCGGAGGTCGTGATCGCTGTCGAGGCGGCGCACCGTGGCGAGTTCACCTCAGCCCGACGGGGTGAGGGGTCGGCGCATGCGTGGGTGCGTGAGCACGCCCCCTCGCTGCGGCAGGCAGGTGCGGGTCAGCTGGCCTCGTTCGCCGTTGAGGTCGCGCACGCGACACCGGAGGGCCAGTGGTCCACCAAGGGCCCACAGGCGGGCGCGTTCGCTGACTCCACCCGGCCGCAGGGCAGGGTGTGGGACCGCGTCGTCAGCGGTGAGGTTGCCCTTGCGCTGGCCCTGACCGCCCTGTCCGAGATCGCCCGCATGAAGGACCGGCTCCAGGAGGACGCCGTCCCGACCGTGACCGACGCCATCCTCGACCACGGGGTGCAGTGGGGCGCCAGGGATGCCAAGCGGATCCGCACCCGCCTGCTGGCCCAGCACGGGCTCGACGGTGAGCTTGAGGACCAGCAGCGGCGGCTGCGGACCGCGGCCTACCTGACCCAGCCGCAGGTCAGCGACGGTGACATCACCGAGTACCGGATGGGCCTGACTCCCGAGCAGTGCGCCGCCCTCGAAGCGGCCCTGGGGCCGTTGTCGAAGCCGATCCCCGACCCCCTCACCGGGGTCTTCGACGAGCGCCCCAACAGCCAACGCCGCGCCGAGGCCCTGGCCGCGATCATCACCGGCCACGCCGCCCGCGACGGCGAGAGCCAGGGCCCCGCCGCCGCGTCCACCGCACTGCACGTCACCATCGCCCTGGCCGACCTCCTGCGACTGATCGCCCTGCCGGACCACACGCCCGACAGCTGCACCACCGACACCGACGCATTCGGTCAAACCCTCACCGGCAGCACGGGTGCGGGCACGGTTCTCGGGTCCACCGCTGCGGGCACCCTGCTGGGCCCCGCTGAGGTCCGCCGCCTCGCCTGCGACGCCGACATCATCCCCGTCGTCCTGGGCACCGCCGGCGAGGTCCTCGACGTCGGACGCGCCGCGCGCCTGTTCACCCGGGGTCAACGCCGTGCCCTGTGGCACCGCGACCAGGGCTGCACCTGGCCCGGCTGCGACTCCCCACCGGCGTGGGCCAAGGCCCACCACCTCATCCACTGGGCCGACGGCGGCCGATCCGACCTCACCAACGCCGCCCTGCTCTGCCAACGACACCACACCCACGTCCACGACCAACGCCTCATCGCCACCACCCACCTCCCCGTCCGCCGCCTCGCCTGCGACGCCGACATCATCCCCGTCGTCCTGGGCACCGCCGGCGAGGTCCTCGACGTCGGACGCGCCGCGCGCCTGTTCACCCGGGGTCAACGCCGTGCCCTGTGGCACCGCGACCAGGGCTGCACCTGGCCCGGCTGYGACTCCCCACCGGCGTGGGCCAAGGCCCACCACCTCATCCACTGGGCCGACGGCGGCCGATCCGACCTCACCAACGCCGCCCTGCTCTGCCAACGACACCACACCCACGTCCACGACCAACGCCTCATCGCCACCACCCACCTCCCCGACGAGCACGGGCGCAGCGTCACCTGGGACACCASCCCCGGCAGCTACGACCGTGCACTCGCCCCCTCTCTCCGTAGGCTTCCCGGGCATGAGCGACTCAACCCGCNGCTCTGCCAACGACACCACACCCACGTCCACGACCAACGCCTCATCGCCACCACCCACCTCCCCGACGAGCACGGGCGCAGCGTCACCTGGGACACCACCCCCGGCAGCTACGACCGCGCACTCGCCCACCGACTCAACGCCATGGCCCGCGCCCAGAACCAGCGCCTCGCACAGCGACGCGCCGACACCGCCGCACGCCTGCACGCCATCGACGCCGCCACCTCCCGCAGCCGAACCGTCGACACCGGCCCACCCGACCCCTGGCGACAGCTGGACCCCGACGAAGACGCCTACGTCGACGAACTCATCGCGTGGCACGAAGCAGCCCTCCTCGACGACAGCGATTGGCCCGACCCCGACGACTTCGACACTGCAGCCTGACGTGACCGCCTCCGCGTGACCCAGCCCACCGGCATACCCGGGGGGTTGGGCTCGTAACACCTCTGCCGGCGCCGATCCCGGGGCTGGCTCTCGTGGCCATCCTCCGCATGACAGACGTCACCTGAAAGGACCCTGAGAACGGCCGGAAACTCGGAAGTTCTTTGGTCTTCTCAGCCCCCTCGTCATGGGCGTAGGTTCCCCAATGCGCCGATGCCTGCGACCCCCCTTCGTGGCGGCCGGATCCGCGGCACACCCCACCCATTCAGGAGGATTCGCGCCCCAGGAGGGCATACATGGCAACACGAGCAGTACGACAGAGGTTGCTCGCCGCCACCGCGGCAAGCGCACTCATCGCAGCAGGGGCAGCCGGGGGCATCTACGCCCACATCCAGGAGGAGAACAGCCAGCCGCACTACCGCGGCTATCTCGAGAAGGCCGGCGGTGACGAGGCCGCGCGCGAGGCCGCAGAGCACGGCATCGAGGGCAAGGTCGGCGACCCGTCCTCGGAGTCCAGCGAGATCTTTGCCTCGCTCACCTCGACCGCCAATGCGCGACTGGCGCCCTACGGTTCGGTCGCGGCCGGCCAGCTCTCGAACAGCCTGGGCAACTTCCGCTCGCTGGCGTCCAACGGCAGTGCGTGGAGCGAGGTCACCAACCTCAGCTACGACGCCGATGACCCCAACTACCGCGACCCGAGCTTCTCGAACTCGTCGGGCGGAGCGGGCTTCGTCGCCGGACGGGTGACCGGTCTGGCGGTCGGTGGCGGCTACCTCTTCGCCGGCGGCGCCAACGGTGGCGTGTGGCGCAAGAAGCTCAACGTGGCGGCCGACCCCTCGGACGACGGAGCGTGGCAGCCCCTCTCGGACAAGATCCTTTCGTTGTCCACGGGTGACCTCGAGTGGCACGACAACGCCCTCTGGTACGCCACGGGTGAGGCCAACACCGGCGGCACCTCCTATGTCGGCGCGGGCATGTTCCGCAACGGCCGCGCAGCCGACGCGAACGCCACGGCCGCGCAGTTCACGGACGGCGACCGGCTGGGCGGCACCGAACTCGAGAGCCGCGGCATCAACAAGGTTCGCTTCGACGACGTGCACCACTGGGCCTACGCCGCGACGACCCGTGGCCTGTGGCGCTACCCGCTCGCCGCCAGCGGTGCGCCCCAGGCAGCGACGAACTGGACCAACGTCCTGATGCCCAACCCGGCCGACGACTCCAACATTGCCGCGCCCTACAACAACATGGTCAACGACGTCGCGATCGACGACTCCGGCGCCGTGCTCGCGAATGCGGCCTGGCGCAGCGGTGCGGCCTACAACGGCTTCTACAAGAGCGCGACCGGAGCCAACGGCACCTACGCGGTCGTCCAGCCCCAAGGTGCCCTCGCCAACCAGTCGGTCGGCAACGCCGAGTTCGCCTGGGGCACCGACAAGGCCGGCAAGAAGACCGTCCTCTACACCGTCGTCGAGTCGCCCCAGCGGCTTCTCAAGGGAGCCGACACCGTCCTCGACGGCGTCTACCGGTCCTCGAGCGGGACCCTCGAGGGCCCGTGGAACCGCATCGCCGACAGCAACAAGCTCGGCAACTCCACCTCGGCCCTGCACGGGTTCGCCGGCAAGGGCTACAGCCCCGGCGTCCAGGCCTGGTACAACAACTTCATCGAGACCGAGCCGGGCAACCCCAACCACGTGTGGCTCGGCCTCGAGGAGGTCTACGAGACCACCAACGCCGGCTCCAGCTGGACAACGGTCGGTCCCTACTGGAACTTCGGCTTCAAGTGCTGGTCCCTCAAGGAGTCGGACAACACCTGTCCGCAGACCACCCACTCCGACCAGCACTCGATCGTCGTCAGCGGCGGTCGGGTCTACGTCGGCAACGACGGTGGTGTGAAGTCCCGCCCGGTCAACGGCAAGGTCAACGCCCAGGGCAACGCGACGGACTGGGCGAACCACTCGCCAGGCCTCGGCACGCTGCAGTACTACTCGGTCGGCGTCGGCAAGGACCCGGAGCGCGCCGGCTACACCGTCTTCGGTGGCCTCCAGGACAACGGCGGAGCCCTCGTGCGTGGTGACCGCAAGGACAACCAGGGCCACACCGAGATGGTCAGCCCGTTCGGCGGCGACGGCGGCGACAGCATCGTCGACCCCAGGAACGGGTGCAACATCCTCGACGAGTACACCGACCTCGTGCTCTGGATGACCACCAACTGCGGCCAGACGGACGGGTCCAAGAGCGCCATCATCGACGTGAGCGTTCCGGACCCCAACCCGCGCTTCACCGCTCCCTTCCGCGTCGTCCGCGGCTCGGAGAACACCGGTGACCACGCCAGTGAGCGCTGGGTGGCTGGTGGCAACTCCATCTGGAGCGACGACCTCGGCTTCGCCACCACGGCGAACCAGGCGGCGACCCTGTCCGCGCACGGCTGGACCAAGCGCGCCACGCTCGGCAGCGGTGGTCGCATGACCGTCGCCTTGGACGCCGTCGCCGACCCCAGTGCCAAGCAGGACGCGACGAAGGATGTCGTCGTCGCTGGCTGGTGTGGTGAGTCAAACTGCAACAGCGCCGGGTTCACCCGGGGTGTGCAAACCAACTTCGGTGGCGCCTGGCACGAGCTCGACATGACCGGTCTGCCCAACCGCTACCCCAACGCGGTCTACATCGACTCCGTCTCGGCGGACTCGGCGACCGTCTACGTCGCGTTCAACGGCTACAACCGCCGCTTCATCGAGGGTCCCGGCGCCCAGCAGGACCACGTCTGGAAGGGCGTGCTCAGCAAGAGCGGCGGCGTCACCTGGACGAACGAGTCGGCCGGCACCCCGGACGTCCCGTTCACCGACCTCGTCCACGTCGGCCACTCGCTCGTGGCCGGCACCGACTACGGCGTGCTGGTCGGCTCCCTCGACAGCGACGGCAACGTCACGTCGTGGAAGCGCGTCGGTGGCGTCTCCGGCACGGCGGGTGCCCTCCCGCTGTCGACCGTCTTCGACCTCAACGTCGCGCCGGACGGCAGTCTCTACGCCGCGACCCACGGCCGCGGCATCTGGAAGGTGGCTCTCACGAGCCTCTGACCACAAACGCACAACCCCGGCGTATGCCGTGTGGTCACCTCAGGTGACCACACGGCATACCTAGGGCTTGCGTTCGAAGGACTTCTGGAGGGCATCGACCGTGGCGGTGCGCTCCCGCGTGGCCATCCAGCGCATGACCGGCGTCGCGAGGCGATAGGCGCCATGGGTGTTCATCCTCGCGTCATGGCGCACCAGAGTCGTGCCGTCGGCCTTGGCCTCGAGCAAGTAGCCCGGCCAGCCCTCCATGTGGATGCGGCCACCCTTCGTCGAGCTCCACCAGTGGTAGCGGAGCCGGGTGGGCCGTGCGAACTCCACGATCTCGCCCGGGAAGGTCCCCGCCTGCGTCCGGTCGACGTAGGTCGTCCCGACGCCCGGCTCACCCGGCGACGTCTGCTGCGTGCGGCGGAGCATGCTGCCCTTCCTGGGCATCCAGTCGTTGTGCCCCTCGATGTCGGCCAGTCGGTCGAAGACGTCGCTGATCGGGGCGTGGACGACCCGCGACACCTCCAGCTCGATGACACCCATGGCCTCACGGTCCTCCCTCCGAACCGCCCCAACAAGACCCACCTGGACTGGCCCTCGCCACGGGTGCCGCCCGGATTTGAGGAGTGCTCTGCCGCCCACACGCCCGGAAACAGTCCTACGGTCGAAGGATGGACGACATCCTCACCACCCACCCCAGCCGTGACTCCTTCGACCTCGAGCAACTGCGTGCGGCCATCGACGCCGCCAACCACTGCGCGAGCACCTGCGCCACCTGCTCCGATGCCTGCCTCCACGGCGAGGACGCCAGCGCCATGGCGCGGTGCATCGACCTCGACAACCAGTGCGCCGCGATCTGCCGCACGACGGCCGACATCCTCTCGCGCCCCGGACCCAACGGCGACAGCTGGCGGGCGATCGTCGAGGCCTGCATCACCGTGTGCACCGAGTGTGCGGACGAGTGCGGCAGCCACGGCGAGCACCACGACCACTGCCGCATCTGCGCCGAGGCATGCCGTGCCTGCGCCGACGCCTGCCGCACGCTCCTCGGCGTCGCCGACTGACCGGCCGAAGCAGAGGCGCGCACACGTAGGGTCAGGCCATGGACCCCCGCCCGGTTGCCGCCGCCCTGGACACAGCACTCGACCGAGCCGTCGTGCCCGGCTTCTCGAAGATCGGGTATGCCGTGCGCCGTCGCCTCCCGACGTGGCCGGCCGACCCCGCCGTCGGGGCACTGGCTGGTCGCCACGTCGCGGTCACGGGTGCCACCTCCGGGCTCGGGACCGCCACGGCGAGACAGCTGAGCGCTCTCGGTGCCCACGTCCACCTCATCGTCCGCAACGCCGACAAGGCTGCCGGCGTGGCCGCCGACCTCACCGGACCGTCGACCACGTGGTCGTGCGACCTCGGTGACCTCGACAGCGTGCGGGCCTGCGCGGCGGAGATGCTTGCCGCCGACCTCCACCTCGAAGGGCTCGTGCACAACGCGGGTGCCATGCCGCCGACGCGCACCGAGTCACCGCAGGGGCACGAGCTGTCGATGTCGCTGCACGTGCTCGGGCCGGTGCTGCTCACCGAGCTCCTGCTGCCGGCCCTCGAGGGCGGCGACGCGCGCGTGGTCTTCGTGACCTCGGGCGGGATGTACACCCAGAAGCTCCCCGTCGACGACCCCGACTACACGCGCGGCGAGTACTCCGGCTCCACTGCCTATGCCCGCAGCAAGCGGACCCAGGTCGAGCTGTTGCCGGTCCTCTCGGACCGTTGGGCCGCGCACGGCATCGAAACCTATGTCATGCACCCCGGGTGGGCCGCGACGCCCGGCGTCAGCGACTCACTCCCGACGTTCGACAAGGTCATGGGCCCGCTCCTGCGCGACGTGGACGCCGGCGCCGACACGACCACCTGGCTTCTCGCCGCCCAACCCCGGCCGACCGGCGGGGGCCTGTGGATGGACCGGCGGGAACGCCCCACCTCCTTCCTGCCGAGGACGAAGCCGACACCCGACGAGCGCCGCCGCATGTGGCAATGGACCGCCGGCGCCCTCGACCTCACCCCCTGACCGACCCTTTCCCTCACCTCAGGAGTTTCGCCATGGCAGTCCTGGACACGTTCTCGCTCGAGGGCCGCACCGCGCTGGTGACCGGTGCGACCCGAGGTCTCGGCCGGGCGTTCGCCCGGGCCATCGCCGAGGCCGGCGGTGACGTCGTCATCCACGGCCGGGATGCCCAAGCCGGCGAAGAGGTCCGGGCCGAGGTCGAGTCCCTCGGGCGCACCGCCCACGTCGTCCTCGGCGAGCTGACGAGCCGCGAGTCGGTCGATGCCGTGGTGGCCGAGTCGTTGGCCCGCGCGGGGAGCATCGACATCCTCGTCAACAACGCCGGAGCATGCGTGCACCGGCCCGCCCTCGAGGTGACCGACGACGAGTGGGCCCAGGTCATCGACACCAACCTCACCGCCCTGTGGCGGGTGTCGCAGGCGGTGGGAGCCCACATGGTCGAGCGGCGGACCGGAAGCATCGTCAACGTCGGTTCGATCTCGGGGATGATCGTCAACCGCCCACAGTGGCAACCGGCATACAACGCCTCCAAGGCTGCTGTGCACCAGCTGACCAAGTCGCTGGCAGCCGAGTGGGCGCCCTCCGGGGTTCGGGTCAACGCGGTGGCACCGGGCTATGTCAAGACGGACATGGCCCCGGTCGACGAGCCGCAGTTCCAACGGTTCTGGATCGAGGACGCGCCGCAGCAGCGCTACGCGGTGCCGGACGAGATCAGTCCGGCCGTGGTGTTCCTGGCGTCGGACGCTGCGAGCTTCATGACCGGGTCGGTCCTCGTCATCGACGGCGGCTACACCGTCTTCTGAGACGGCTGAACTGTGCGCGCTCGTCCCACCTCGAGTGCGCACTCGTGCAGGACGACGCGGTCCTCCCTGCGTCACGCTTCACTCACCACTCCCTGCACCCCGCTTGCACATCACTCCAGGAGGAACTCATGAAGATGTCCACACGTCTGCGGCGCCCCTTGCTCGCCGTCGCCGGCGCGACCACCGCGCTCTTGGTCGCCGCCCCCGCGGCGCTGGCCCACCACTGCTTCATCCCGATGTACTCCCTCAACGGCCCCACCTCCTCGAACTGGTTCGTCGTCAGCGCGGAGCAGGGCGCCGACCTGGAAATGGGCTACCAGGCCTCCTGTGATGCTGCGGTCGACGCGGGCTATGCCGCGCTCCGGGCGGCAGGGCTTCCCGTGGGCATCAAGATCTTCGAGCACATGACGATCGGTGACCCGAAGGAGACGGGGCGGACCAACCCCAACGGTGCCAACAACAAGGGTCTGGAGTACTTCGGCGCCGGATCCGAGCTCCCCTTCACCATGATCAACACCTGGGTCGAGGGAGCCGAGTCGGTCGACTGCTGACCGCGCCACGCATCGGTGGGACGGACCTAGGGAGTTCGTCCCACCGATGTCGTGTATGCCGGCCGCTCGCGTTGCGCTGTCGCGCAGCGGTGCTCGGTGGGCGTGGTCCCGAACCGGGCCCGGAAGGCCCGGGCGAAGTAGCCGGAGTCCGAGAAGCCGCACGCATTCGCCACCTCGGTCACGGTCATACCGGCGCCGGCGCCGCCCGCGGCCGCCTCCGCGGTGAGCAGGGAACGCGCCCGATCGAGCCGACGGTTCAGGACTATGCGCCCGAAGCTCGTGCCGTGCTCGGAGCAGAGCTTGGTCAGGTAGCTCACCGAGATCGAGAGCTCGCGAGCCACGTCCTGCGGACGCAAACCAGGGTCGCACAGGCGACGCTCGACCTCGTCGAGCACGGCCTGGAAGCGACGCAGCCGCAACGGGGCCGGACGCTGCTCCACCGCTGCGGTGACGGCGAGGGAGACGAGCTCCACGAGGACGTTGGCGATGCCGTGGGCCTCTCGGGGCCTGAGCCGGCACCGTTGCGCGGCGAGCGACTGGATCGCGGTGGAGGCGATGGCGCCGGCGCCCGTATCGCCCTTGATGACCACGCAGTTCGACTGGGTCGGGTCCGCGAGCAGCGGGTCCAGCCGGTGTCGCGGGATGGCGATGGCAAGCTGCTGGAATCGCGTCCCGAACTCGAGCGTGAAGGGCCGGTCACCGTCCACCAGGACGAAGTCCCCCGGCCCGGTCACGCTCACGCGACCGTCCTGCAGGGCCATGCCCTCGCCGACGAGGGGCAGGTTGAGGAAGTAGGTGCCCGAAGGACCTTGGGCGACGTGACGGCTCAGGTGGTGGACCTGCTGCGCTCCGGAGTCGAGCCAGGCGATGCCGAGGTCGTCCACAGCCCGGGTGGAACAGGCCGTGAGGAACCCGGCATCGCCCTCATCCCCTGGCGACCGGGACAGTGACACCGGCGCGAAAGCCTCGGTCGCCATTCGCTCCCAAGCCCTGAACTGCTCTGGAGCTGCGACGTCGTGAGTGCGCCACGTGCGATCGGCATGGCCGAGCATGCTCTCCAATGTAGGACGGGGCGGCGCACTCCCGCAGGCGAATCGAGCAGACGACGGTTCCCGGCATCGACTGTCCACAGGCGCTTGGGGACAAGCTGGGGACAGGTGCGGGCTGCGTGTGGACAAGCGACAAGAAAGGGTGCACAAGTGCCGGACGTCTGTGGACAGAAATGTTTCTCCGAGCAGTTTCGCGAAAGCCCTTGTGCCACAGGTCAATTCGGGCGTAGAAATGCCCTACGCACTCCCCTCGGGGAGAGCGGGACAGCTCGGAGACGAGGTCCACACAGCGGGTCCGCCCGCTGCGGGAGCCAGGTGACGTGGCGCTCGGGATCGCCGGCGAAGAGATGTCGATCGGGCTCGTCACATCGACCGATCACCCCGAAGGGCCCTTGGAACTCATACTTCCGAGGGCCCTTCACCTGTCCCGGGACGGTCCACGACCGGCTCCGGCCCGCCCGCCGCACCGACGGTGCTGGCCGGAGGCGCAATCAGTCGGTTCCGGAGGCCTCTGACCTGCGACGATGTGCTCCATGACCCGACTGCGCAAGGTTTCACCCCAGGACCGCGGCTGGACGCGCAAGCGGGCCGGCAAGGGCTTCACCTATGTCGACGAGTCGGGCAAGCGCCTGCCGCAGAGCGAGGTCGAGCGGATCCGTTCCCTCGCGATCCCGCCGGCCTGGCGCGACGTCTGGATCTGCACCGTCCCCAACGGCCACGTCCAGGCGGTGGGCATCGATGACGCGGGCCGCAAGCAGTACCTCTACCACCCGGAGTGGCGGGCCAAGCAGGACCAGCTCAAGTTCGAGCGGATCCTCGAGGCCGCGGCGCAGTTCCCCGCCGCCCGCAAGCGGGTGACCCAGGACCTCCACCAGGAAGGCATGCCGCTCACCCGCGCCGCCGCGGTCGCCGTGCGGTTGCTCGACCTGGGCTACTTCCGCATCGGCAACGACGTCTACACCGACGCCAACGGCTCGTTCGGGCTCACCACGTTGGAGCGCAAGCACGTGCGCAAGGTCAAGGAAGGGCTGGTGTTCTCGTTCGAGGGCAAGGGCGGGATCAGCCAGCAGGTGACCATCCGCGACGAGGACGTGGCCGCCGCCATCACGCAGATGCGTCGCCGGCGCGGCGGGTCCGACCGGGTGCTCGCCTACCGCACGGCCTCCGGCTGGCGTGACCTCGAGTCCGGCGACGTCAACGCCTACCTGGCTGAACTCTTCGACGCCGACGTCACCGCCAAGGACTTCCGGACCTGGCACGCGACCGTCCACGCCGCGGTCGCCCTCGCCACCTCACCGGAGCCGGGCGACACCCAGGCCTCGAGGCGGCGTGCGGTCAAGGAGGCCATCCAGCAGGTTTCCGACTACCTCGGCAACACCCCGACGATCGCCAAGAACTCCTACGTCGACCCGCGCGTCCTCGACCGTTATGACAGGGGCGAGACGATCACCGTCCCCAGCTCGTCCGACCGGGACCCGATGAAGCGCCAGGCCGGCATCGAGAAGGCGGTGCGCACCCTTCTGAGCTGAAGGCCACGACAGGGGTTTGGCCGGCTCCCACGTGGGGCAAACTGGTCTCGAGGTGAGCGGGATGGATGGCACCTTCGGGACGGTGGCAGCGGTGGCGTTGCTGTGCGCGCTGCCGGGCGTCGCCGTGGTGATGCGCCGCCGCCGCGCCAAGGAGCCCCTGCCTCCCGTCCTCCTCGGGCTCGAGCTGTCGCGGCTGGCCGAGCACGTCCGGCAGGTCGAGGCGGACAACCAGCCATGGAAGGCCGAACGCCTCGCCGCCAGCACCCTCGCCTACGACCTCGCGCTGCGCGACTACTGCCGCAGCGTGGACCTGCCGGTGCCCACCGGGCGCGGCTCGCTCTCACGCAGCCAGCGCTTCGAGCTCGAGGTGGAGCTCCTCACCCACGGCCACGACTGGTAGCTGCCGGTCGCCGTCAGGCAAGGTCAAGCAGCAGTCGCGCGATGATCCACGTCGCTCCCGCGAGCGTGGCGGCGAACGTCAGCAGCCACACCGAAGCCGGTATGCCGGTCAGTCGCCTCAGCACCGCCGCGTCACTTCCCGGGTCCCGTCGGCCGTGCGACGACGCCACCGCCCCGAGGTGGCGCCAGGCGCCGACGAGCAGGACCAGCCCGGTCGTGACGACGGCCAGGACCTGGACCTCGTCGTGCCGCCACCACCACAGCGCCCCGACCCCGGCCGCCGCTGCAGCCACCGTGACCAGCGTCCCGGCGGAGCGCACGAAGACGAGCACGACGACCAAGGTGACGAGGCATCCCAAGAGCAGCGCCGCGGCATACCCCGTCGTTGCCGTCCAGACCATGAGCAGGCCCACGAGCGCCGGCATCGGGTAGCCGGCCCACGTCGTCGCGACCCGGCCGACACCGCGAGCTGGGCCAACGGTCACGGCATGGCCGGACATGTCCCCGCGCACGACGAAGCCGGTGAAGCGGCGCCCGAACGCGACGCCGACGACGGCGTGGCCGAGCTCGTGGACGAGGGTCACGGCGATGCGCAGCCGCAGCCAGACCATCGGGATGAGGACGACTGCCAGGGCGGCGAGGGCAGCCGTCGCGAGCGCCCCCGTGTCGAGGCCGGGCGCGGCGGACGCGACGCGCGAGGTGAGGTCAGCGCCGAGGTCCATGGGCGCTGACCGTAGTGCGTGGGCCTGTGTCGCGTAGTGGCGCCCGCGCACCGCGGCTATTGAGTCCATACCCCTAGGGGGTATGGTGGGTGACATGAACAAGCATGCTGCACCTCCGACGGGTACGCCGACGGCGAAGGATCCCGTCTGCGGGATGGCTGTCGACCCCACCTTGAGCACACACGTCCTTGAGCACGAGGGCACGCAGGTTCACTTCTGTTCTGCGAGCTGCCAGGCCAAGTTCGCGGTCAACCCGTCGGCCTACCTCGCCGCCGGCACGCAGCACGATCACGACGATCACCACGATCACGACGGTCACGAGAGCAGTGTCGGTGCGATGCCGCCCGCGGGTGAGGTCGCCGAGTGGACCTGCCCGATGCATCCCGAGATCCGCACGCCCGGTCCGGGATCGTGCCCGCTCTGCGGCATGGCGCTGGAACCGGTCATGGTCACGGCTGAGACTGGACCGAGTCCGGAGCTGGCCGACATGACTCGCCGGTTCTGGGTCGCGGTGGCGCTGTCCATCCCCGTCGTGCTCCTGGCGATGGGCGGGGATCTCGTCCCGGCGATCCACGACCTCATCTCGCGACAGGCCTCGGCCTGGGCCCAGCTCGTCCTCGCCACTCCGGTGGTCCTGTGGGCTGGTTGGCCGTTCTTCGAGCGGGGTTGGACCTCGGTCCGGACGATGAAGCTCAACATGTTCACGCTGATCGCCATGGGCACAGGAGTGGCCTGGCTGTTCAGCGTGGTCGGCACCATCGCACCGGGCCTCTTCCCCGACGCGTTCCGCATGGACGGTGTCGTCGCCGTCTACTTCGAGGCCGCGGCGGTGATCACGACGCTCGTCCTGCTCGGGCAGGTGCTGGAGCTGCGTGCCCGCGAACAGACCTCCGGTGCGATCAGGGCACTTCTCGACCTCACGCCCGACACGGCCCGTCGAATCAACCAGGACGGAACCGAGGAGGACGTGACTCTCGACCAGGTGGCCGTCGGTGACCGCTTCCGGGTGCGGCCCGGCGAGAAGGTCCCTGTCGACGGAGAGGTCGAGGACGGCCGCTCGACCCTCGACGAGTCGTTGGTCACCGGTGAGTCCATGCCGGCCACCAAGAACGTCGGTGACGCCGTCATCGGAGGCACCATCAACCAGACCGGGTCGCTGGTCGTGCGTGCCGACAGGGTGGGGCGCGACACGATGTTGGCGCGCATCGTCCAGATGGTCGCCGAGGCTCAGCGCTCGCGTGCCCCGATCCAGCGTCTGGCAGACCAGGTCGCCGCCTGGTTCGTCCCGGCCGTGATCGTGATCGCCATCGTCGCGTTCCTCGTGTGGGCCATCGTGGGGCCGGACCCCCGCCTGGCTCATGCCCTCGTGGTGGCCGTGTCGGTGCTGATCATCGCGTGCCCGTGTGCCCTGGGGCTGGCCACTCCCATGTCGATCATGGTCGGTGTCGGGCGAGGTGCCGGTCTGGGCGTGCTGATCAAGAACGCCGAGGCGCTCGAACGCATGGAGAAGGTCGACACGCTCGTCGTCGACAAGACCGGCACTCTCACCGAGGGCAAGCCGTCCGTGACACAGGTGGTGACGACGAACGGCTTCGACCGGGACGACCTGCTCCGTCAGGTCGCAGCGGTGGAGCGGGCCTCCGAGCATCCCCTCGGGCTGGCGATCGTCAACGCTGTCAACGACGCCGGTGGCTCGATCCCCGACGTCACGGACTTCGACTCCCCCGTCGGCAAGGGCGTTACCGGCACCGTCGAGAACCGGCGTATCCGCGTCGGCAGTGCCGCGTTCCTCACTGAGGAGGGGGTCGATCCGAGCGCCCTCGCTGCTGAAGCGGACCGCCTCCGGGCGGAAGGGGCGACGGTCGTCTTCGCGAGCTCGGACGATCAGCTCGCCGGCATCATCGCCATCGCCGATCCGATCAAGGAGACCAGTCCTGCCGCGATTGCCGCGCTGCGTGCCGACGGTGTCAACGTCGTGATGCTCACCGGTGACAACCGGGTCACCGCCGAGGCCGTCGCTCGGCGTCTCGGCATCGACCAGGTCGAGGCCGAGGTGCTCCCCGACCACAAGGCCGATGTCGTCAAGCGACTGCGCGAGAGTGGGCGCGTCGTGGCCATGGCGGGCGATGGCGTCAACGACGCCCCGGCTCTGGCCGCCGCCGACGTCGGGCTCGCGATGGGGTCCGGGACGGACGTCGCCATGGAGAGCGCCGGCATCACCCTGCTCAAGGGTGACCTCACGGGGATCGTGCGAGCCCGCAAGCTGTCCGGTGCGACCATGTCGAACATCCGGCAGAACCTCGTCTTCGCCTTCATCTACAACGCTGCGGGCCTGCCGATCGCCGCTGGAGTCCTCTATCCCGCCTTCGGATGGTTGCTCTCGCCGATGATCGCGGCTGCGGCCATGGCCCTGTCCTCCGTCAGCGTCATCGCCAACGCTCTGCGCCTTCGCGCCCAGAGACTGTGATGCACGATCCCCGGGACCGGAGCGAAACTGACGCCCTGCCCGCTGACCCGTGGCTGACCGAGACCCTGGACCTCGACGCCTATCTCGCGAAGGTAGGTGTCGACCAAGAGCCGCCCAGTCTGGACGCGCTGACCCGACTCCAGACCGCGCACGTGCGCGCCTTCACCTTCGACAACATCGACGTCCTCCTCGGCGCCGACCCCGGCGTCACGCTTGCCGCAATCCAGGAGAAGTTCGTCGGTCGCGGACGTGGCGGCTACTGCTTCGAGCACTCCTCACTCTTCGCCGCCGTTCTCGAACGCCTGGGGTATGCCGTGACGCGTCACCTCGGTCGGGTCGGTGACCCGCAGCTCGCCCCTCGCACGCACCTCACCGTCGAGGTCGAACTCGATGGTCAGCCACTGGTCTGCGACCCGGGTGTCGGTCGCTCGCCGCTGGTCCGATCCCGCTCGTGGACGGAGCCGACGTGACGGCGCAAGGGTGGCGACACGGCATACGGGCAGCGAAGGACGGCACGGTCGATGTGTGGGAAGTCCTGCGGCACACCGGAGAAGAGTGGGAGCGGGTGCACACCATCGACACGCTGCCGGTGAGGCCGGTCGACGTCGCCATGGGGCACCACTGGACCAGCACCAAGACGACGAGCCACTTCATGACGTCCCTCATGTGCGTCGCGCACGGAGTCGACTCGGACGGCACCGCCGTCATCGTCTCCATGAGCGAGGACGCCGTGACTGTCCGGCGGCCGCGGCGGCCGACCGAGCACCGGGCGATCACGCCCGACGACTTCGACACGCTGCCCGAGCTCGTCGACGGCCTCGGCGCCAACCTCACCCCTGCCGAGGGTGCCGCGCTTGTGGACGTCGTCCGGCGCCTGCGCGATCAGCGCACTGACCCCGCTCGGCCCTGATCTCGGCGCTGGGCAAGGAGGCTGACGGGGATGATGGAACCATGAAGATCGAGTTGCTCTCCTTCGACGGCTGCCCGAACACCGCGATCATCGAACGGCGTCTCGTGATGGCAGCGCACCGGCTGGGTCTGGGTGACTTGGTGGTGGACCGGATCGAGGTGACCGGTGCCGAGGCTGCCGAACGCCTGGCATTCATCGGTTCCCCGAGCCTTCGCATCGACGGAAGGGATCCGTTCTCCACGGGCGATGAGCCAGTGGGCTTCGCCTGCCGGGTCTACTCCGGTCCCGATGGGCTGTCTGGCTCGCCGACCGTCGACCAGCTGGTGGAAGCTCTGGCACCGTGACGACCGCTGGGTTGGTGGAGCGACTTGGCCTCCCGGGGATCATCGACGTGCACACGCACTTCATGCCCGAGCCCGTGATGAGGAAGGTCTGGGCGTTCTTCGACCGGCTCGGAGAGGGGGACGGGCAGGCGTGGCCGATCACCTACCGCGGTGACGAGGAGGAGCGGCTCGAGCAGCTGCGAGGCTTCGGGGTCCGTGCGTTCACGTCGATGCTCTATCCGCACAAGCCGGGGATGGCGGCCTGGCTCAACGGCTGGTCCGCCGACTTCGCGGCGCGCACGCCCGACTGCCTGCACACCGCGACGTTCTTCCCGGAGGAGTCGGCCGGCGCGGACGTCGCCGCGGCTCTCGATGCCGGCGCTCGCGTGTTCAAGGCTCATGTCCAGGTCGGTGCCTATGACCCGCGTGACCCGCTGCTCGACCCGGTGTGGGGTCAGCTGGCCGAGTCGGGCACACCCGTGGTGATCCACTGCGGCAGCGGGCCCCACCCCGGTGAGTTCACCGGGCCCGGGCCCATCTCGGAAGTGCTGCAACGGTTCCCTGACCTGGCACTGGTCATCGCCCACATGGGTGCGCCCGAATACGCAGAGTTCCTCGACCTCGTGGAGCGCCACGACAACGTCCATCTCGACACGACGATGGCGTTCACGCCGTTCCTCGAGCGGCTGGCGCCGTTCCCGCAGCACGACCGTGCTCGCCTCGATGTCAACGCCGACCGGATTCTCTTCGGCAGCGACTTCCCCAACATCCCCTATGCCTACAAGGAGGCCGTGGACGTGCTCGTCGACCTGGGCCTGGGTGACGACTGGCTGCGAGCGGTCCTGCACGACAACGCGGCGCGCCTCTTTTCGCTCTGAACCGGGGGCCGTGTTGAGACTCGCGCTGGGCAGTCTCAGACCCAGGGCGGTCGGGTCCTCTCAGGTGGCTGTTCGCTCGCGAGCGGGGCAGCGATGAGCCCGCGGCGACGGCGGCGCACGGTCAGCTCATCCACGATCGCGTGCTCCTGCCGGCGCCACGGACCCTGCCGGTGGTCGGGGCTCCGGCTGTCTGCGCCGGTCGAGAGGGTGCGCAACCTGCGCAGGGAGTCCTCGACGCGTGCCAGCTCGGCGATGAGCTCACGGGCCGAGAGCTGGTCCAGGTGCTCGGTGGCTTCACCGGCACTGGGGGACGGGGTCATGAAGGCGGTGGCGGGGTCGGGGCGGTTCATGTCGATGACGTCTTGAGTGGACATGGCGACCGGGCACTGTGTCCGGTCCAGCGACCAGGTGGTTCGTCGAGTCGCTGGTCACTCACTCCTTCCGAGACCACCGTCCCGTGCGGGCGGTCGGCGGCGCCAGGGCCAAAGGTCCCGACCCCTGGGATCCGCGAGGACCGGGACCCCGCGAGGACCGGACCCTAGTCGGAGCGGGAGCCGTCGTCCTCGCGGGCGCCCGACTGCGCGTAGGGGTAGGTCTCGTCCCGGCCCTGGAAGGACAGGATCGCCGGGTTGCGGATCTCGCCGTCCTGGATCTCGACTGCTCGATCGATGGTCGGCTCCTGCGCCCACGCCGTGGGGCCTGACAGCACCGTGCGCAGGTGCGGCAGGATCGCCTCACTGTTGACCCAGGTCGCCGAGTTCCACAGGTAGGACGGTGTGTGGTCGACCGCATAGTAGGTCGTGTTGTTGGTGCCCACCACGAAGGTCGGGTCCTCGAACGATGTCGGCCGCGCCCAGCTGAAGCCCATGCCCTCGTCACAGGACACGTCGACGATGAGGCTGCCGGGACGGAACGCACCGAGGTCCTCCTCCTGGAGGAAGGTCCACGGTGCCGTGGGGTCCTGCAGGACGCAGTTGACGACGATGTCGTTGTCCGCGAGATAGGTCGCCAGCGGCACCCGGCCCTCGTTGGTGACCACGCGGGTCTGGTTCGGGTCCTCGTCGTCGTGGTCGAGGTGGACGATCTGCACCGAGTGGATCGGCGAGGCGACGGCCGCGACCTTGCGGCTCGTGAGCACGCGTACGTCGTCGATGCCCTGCGCGCTCAGTGCCGTCACGGCGCCACGAGCGGTCGCACCGAAGCCGATGACGACGGCACGCAGCTTGCGCCCGTAGGTGCCGGTGGTACCTGAAAGGGCGAGCGAGTGGATCACCGAGCTGTAGCCCGCGAGCTCGTTGTTGAGGTGGAAGACGTGCAACAGGAAGCTGCCGTCGCGGGCCCAGTGGTTCATCGCCTCGAACGCGATGAGCGTCAGCCGGCGGTCGATGGCCTCCTGGGTGAGCGGGGTGTCCTGGACGCAGTGGGGCCAGCCCCAGACGACCTGGCCGTCACGCATCTCCGCGAGGTCCTCGGACTGCACCTTGGGCTGCAGGATGACGTCGCACTGCTCGATGAGCTCCGCGCGGGTGCGAACCCCACCGAGCGAGGCAGCCAGGGTCTCGTCCGGCACGCCGAAGGGGAGGCCGTAGCCCTCCTCGACGAAGATCTGGGCACGCAGCTCCGGGTCGATCCGGTCGAGGTGCGCGGGGTGGATCGGGAGGCGGCGCTCGTTCTCCTTGCGGGAGCGAGCCATGACTCCGAGGGAGAGCAGAGGGCTGGTTTCAGCGCTTCTTGCCATGCAGCGACGTCTCAATTCCGGTGGACTCGGTGGACTTGGCCCGCTTGTCGGCCCGCTTCTCCTTGATGGACTTGTCCGACTTCTTGGAGAGCGAGTTGCGTGGTGACTTGTCGGACATGATCAGTCCCTTGGTGGGGAGACCCGAAGGGTCCCGCTATGTGTGACAGTACGCCCCGAGCTGGCGCCCGTGGGCCCGCGGCCGCCGCAGTGCCCGGATGCCGGCACGGTCACTGCTCGCGTGATGGTGCCGAGCTCATGTCGAGCGAAGCACCCCACGCCTGGGCCCGCTCGCGCTCACCTTCGAGCAGAGGTCCCTCCATGCCGTCCACCCAGAACGACGTCGGCTTCGCCATCTGGGTGCCACCTGCCGCGTGCAGGCGCTTGGCCGCCTTCTTCGCCGCGGACCCCGGCAGGTGGGGATGCCTGACGCGGGTGTCGAAGGTGACGAAGGATGGTGCGGACGTCGGGAGGTCGACTGCGTCCATCCACTCGCGCAGTCCCATGCCCGCCGACTCGACGGACCGGTGCGCCTTGTGGGCAGCATCCTCGCGGGTGCTGGGACGGCTGAGACCGAAGGCGTGGGTGGGGGCTCCCGCGACGACCAGGTCGAGGTCGTCGGGCAGGACCGTGGCGGTCGAGACCTCTCGCACCTCCACGTCTGCCCACTCCCTGACCCCCTGCGCGACCGCGTCCGCGACCTCGCGCGTGTTGCCGTACATCGACTCGTAGACGACCCACGCCTTCGTCATGTGGAGCTCCGTTCCTCTCGATCGGGGGCGTGTGCCCCTTGAAACTCTCAGCGAGCCAGATATCCGCCGTCGATGGGGTAGCAGGTGCCGGTGGCGAACGAGGCGCCGTCGCTGGCCAGCCAGGACACCAGCTCGGCGACCTCCTTTGGCTCGCCGACGCGCTGCAGGGCGTGCTGGGAGGCTCCTCCGGTGACGACGGCCGCACGGCCGCCCAGGCCTGAGGTGTTCATCGCGTCACCTCTCCGGACCGGACGACGGCCACAGGACAGTGGGCCCGGCCCAGGACGGCCTGGCTCACCGAACCGACCAGCCGGCCGCTCAGGCCGGCGAACCCTCGGCTGCCCACGACCAGCAACGCGGCTCCACGGGAGTGGTCGAC
Organism: Knoellia sp. Soil729; assembly: GCF_001427985.1. Classification (GTDB taxonomy): domain Bacteria; phylum Actinomycetota; class Actinomycetes; order Actinomycetales; family Dermatophilaceae; genus Knoellia. The sequence goes on along the minus strand of NZ_LMSA01000002.1, from coordinate 1,090,570 downwards.
GAGCGCCGAGACCGGGTCCCCTCGCAGGACGTGACGGTGCACGCGGACATCTGGGTACTCCCCGGACCAACCCGCGACCTCCTGTGCCGTGGCGGCACGTTCGGACTCGACCCTGGCGGCCGGGTCGTCTGCCTGCCACGGGGGGACATAGCCGGCGGTGGCGCGCGAGGGACAGGCATGGACCACCGTCAGGGGAAGCCCGTAGTCCGCCGCCTTGGCGAACGCGTAGCCGATCGCCGCCGCAGAGAGCTCCGAACCATCGACTCCGACGACCACGCGGGCGCGCGCTTGACGGGACTGGGCCGGGCCGCGCACGACGACGACCGGGCACTGCGCGTGCACCGCCACCTCGTCGGACGTCGAACGGAGAAGGCCCGTGCCGAGCGGCCCCCGCCCATGCCCGCCCATGACGACGCACGAGGCGTAGTCCGAGGCCTCGGTCAACGCGTGGGCCGGGGTCTGGCCGGACGCCTCGGCGGTGACCTCCAGCGACGGGGAGAGCTCCCGCACGCGCGACAGGACGGCACGCAGCTCCGGCGTGAGGGGAGCACCTGGCGCGTCCACCCCTGAGGGGCGCGCCCGGCCCGCGGGGGTGTCTGCCTGGATCAGGTGCAGGGGGCGGTGCCGCCGAGCCGCCTCTTCGATGGCCCACGTCAATGCGGGACCGGTCGTGCGGACAGACCCCACGCCGATGACCACCCGGTGCTGCCGCGCCCTCAGGGTGCTGGTGTCCATCACCGGCTCATCGCTGCCGGAGGACCGAACGGGCCTCGACCAGCGCCGCGGCGTCGATCTCGCCCCGCGCATAGCGCAGCTCCAGCTCGGACTCCGCCGCGGAGCGGGCGGGATCGGCCGCCGGTGGCGCCGGCTCCGACCTGCCCTTGGAGAGTGCTCCCACAGCCACGAAGACGAGCAGGCTCACCAGTCCGATCAGCAGCAGGGTGGCGAGCACCCAGCCCAAGGTCATCGAGCCGTAGCCGCGGCCCATGTCGCCCCAGTCCATCATTCCAATCACCTCGTCTGCGTGCGGGCCTTTCTCCCACTGTGACGGCAGTCCGGCAGCGGTCACAGGGCCGAAGGTCCCGACAGGCGGCAGGGGGAGGGAGTCGGCCGAGGGTGTCAGTCGCGGGGGCTGGTCCGCTGGATGTGGCTGCGCAGGGCGGACTGGAGCTTCGGCGCCTTGCGCAGGGTCAGCAGCGAGATGAGCTCCTCGTGCTCGCGCACCAGCCCGAGCATGTGCGTCGTGGGCGTCTCCTCACCCAGCCGGATGAGGCGCACGAACGCTCCGAGCTGGCCCAGGATCCGCGACAGGGTCGGCATGCGGGCGGCACCGGCCAGGGTGAGGTGGAACTCCTCGTCGAGCTGCATGAACGTCTCGGCGTCGCCGGCCTGTGCGGCCCGCCGCTGCTTCATGACGAGCAGCTCGAGCTCGTCGAGGTCGTCGTCGGTGCGGATCTTGCTCGCCTGGGCTGCGGCGGCGCTCTCGATGGCGATGCGGAGTGTCGTGATCTCCCGCTTGTGCTCGGGCGAGACGTCGACGACGAGGAGCTGGCGGCGGGGGCCGGTCTCGAGCAGGCCCTCGCTCTGGAGACGGCGCAGCGCCTCGCGCACGGGGGTCCGCGAGACGGTGTGTTGCTCGGCGAGGGCGACCTCGTCCAGCGGCGTCCCCGGTGGCAGGGCACCCGACATGACGTCAGCCAGCACGGCCGCATGCACGGCCTCGGCCTTGGTGGAGGCGGCTGAGGGGCCAGGGGTCATGGGCGCGGCGCCTACTTCGCGAAGATCTGGGACTCGTCGGCGAAGGCCTTGAACTCCATGGCGTTGCCGGCCGGGTCGAGGAAGAACATCGTCCACTGCTCGCCCGGCTGGCCCTCGAACCTCAGGTAGGGCTCGATGACGAACGTCGCACCGGCTGCCTTCATCGTGTCGGCAAGGTCGTGGAAGTCCCCGGTGGAGAGCACGGCGCCGAAGTGGGGGACCGGGACCTCGTGGGAGTCGACGTGGTTGTGACCTGCAGATCCGGGGTGGACCGGCACCTGGTGCGTCACGACCTGGTGGCCATAGAAGTTCCAGTCGATCCAGACGTCGGCCGAGCGGCCCTCGCTCAGTCCGAGGACGCCGCCGTAGAACTCGCGCGCCGCGGCGATGTCGTCGACAGGGATGGCGAGGTGGAAACACGGACGGTGGGTCACGGCATACTCCCGAGTTTGATGTGTGCAAGTGCTCCACATGTATACAGGAGATGACTCTCGACGCACAGCCCCGGCGGGCGTAGCGTCAGCCAGGTGACGTTCGAGGTCGCTGCCGAGGCGTACGGCCGGTTCATGGGCCGCTACTCCGAACCGCTCGGTGTGGTGTTCGCCGACTGGGTCGGGGTTCGTCGCGGTGAGCGCGCACTCGACGTCGGCTGTGGTCCGGGGGCCCTCTCCGGCGTGCTCATCGAGAGGCTGGGTGTCGGCCACGTGGCCGCGGTGGACCCGTCACCACCGTTCGTCGAGGCCATCGTCGCGCGCTTCCCCGGGCTCGAGGTGCACCGTGCCCCGGCCGAGCACCTGCCCTTCGGCGACGACGACTTCGACCGGGCCCTGGCGCAGCTGGTCGTCCACTTCATGCAGGACCCCGTCGCCGGCCTCGCCGAGATGGCACGGGTCACCAAGCCGGGTGGGCAGGTGGCGGCCTGCACGTGGGATCTTGCCGGTGACCGGTCCCCGCTCAACCCGCTGTGGAGCGCCGCCCGACGTCTCGACCCGCGCATCACTGGTGAGTCGCACCTCGCCGGGGCCCGCGCGGGCGAGCTGGCGATCCTGGCCACCAAAGCCGCTCTCACCGACGTCGAGTCCGACGAGATCGCCGTCACCGTCACCCACCCGAGCTTCGAGGAGTGGTGGGAGCCCTTCACGCTGGGCGTCGGTCCGGCAGGTGACTACGTGCAGTCGCTCGACCCGCAGGCGCGTGAGGCGCTGCGTGAGGAGTGCCGTCGTGGGCTGCCGGACGCGCCGTTCGAGGTCACCGCGGTGGCCTGGGCAGTGCGCGGCCGGGTCTGAAACGGACCCCGCCCTTGTGTGCGGGGGCGGGGCAGGCGAAGGTGGGAGCGGAACCACCTCAGGTCACCTCGATGAAGGAGCACTCATGGCTGGAACAACCCGCACCGCCTCGAACCACTGGGAGGGCGACCTCATGTCCGGCACCGGACAGGTCACGCTCGAGTCCTCCGGCGTCGGCACGTTCGACGTCAACTGGCCCTCGCGCGCCGAGCAGGCCAACGGCAAGACCAGCCCCGAGGAGCTCATCGCCGCGGCGCACTCGTCCTGCTTCAACATGGCGTTCTCCAACGGCCTGGCCAAGGCCGGCACGCCCCCGACCTCGCTCGACACGACCGCTGCGGTGACGTTCGTCCCCGGCACCGGCATCACCGAGATCGCGCTCAAGGTCGTCGGCTCCGTGGCCGGCATGTCCGCCGACGACTTCCAGGCCGCTGCCGAGGACGCCAAGGAGAACTGCCCTGTGTCGCAGGCGCTCAAGTCCGTGCCGATCAGCCTCGAGGCCACCCTCTCCGAGTGAGCGAGCACGTCCAGCGGCTCGGCCTCGCCCTCATCAAGGGCACCCGCCACGTCGACCTGGACGAGATGGAGCTCGATGCCCACGGCCCCGTCGGCGACCGCGACTTCTGCCTCGTCGACGTGGCCGCGCGTCGGGTCCTGCGCACCGTGGAGAACCCGGGACTCCTGGGTTTCACAGCCCGGTCCGTGGCTGGTGGCCTCGAGGTCACCGGCCCGGACGGGCAGGTGGCGCGGGCCGAGACGCGGGATGCCGTGGACGGTGCCGCCGTGGCGGACTACTGGGGTCGTGGGGCGCGAATCCGGTTGCAGGACAGCGCACTCAGTGCCGTCTTCTCCCGCGCGCTGGGGCGGGAGGTGGTGCTGGCGCGCGCCGAGCGTGGCGACGTCGTCTATGCGGAGCCGGTCTCGATCGTGACCACCGGGGCTCTGCGTCGCCTTGCCGGGACGATCGCCAGCAGTGGGTATGCCATGCCGCAGGCTCTCGATGCCCGTTTCCGCGCGACTCTCACGCTGGTCGCAGACGAGGACCCGCCGCCCGGGACCCGGTTGCAGCTCGGCGATGCCGTCGTGGAGGTCGGCCAGCCCCTCGAGCGGTGCGCGGTCATCGACCTCGACCCCGCGACTGGTCAACGGACCGGATCGCGGCTGCTGCCGCTCATCCGAACAGGCGACGGTCGGTTGCTGTGTGGCGTCGGCGCTCGCGTGGTGAGCCCCGGGCGAGTGCGCCTCGGTTGAGAGACATCGCCTCCCTATGTATTCTGGTGGGATGAAGGTGGTGGAGAAAGCACGCGTGGAGGCCCCCGGCGTCGACGGCTACGAGCTGCTGCGTTCCGTCGCTCGACTCCACCGATGGGCCACTCGCAACGCGCAGCTCGACGTGCCCCCCGCCCAGGTGCGACTCCTCGCCCTCGTCGGCGACATCGGCCCCGCCCGCATCGGCGACCTGGCCGAGGCGGACCACTCGAGCCAGCCGACCATGACCTCCCAGATCCAGCGTGCGGAGGCCCACGGCTGGCTCACGCGTACCCCCGACCCCGACGACGCTCGCGCCAGCCTCATCGACCTCTCCGTACGCGGTGAGCGCGAGCTGGCCACGGCGCGCGCCTCGCGCAGCGCCGCGATCACACCGTTGCTGCAGGGCCTGAGCCAACGAGACGCCGCCACCCTCAACCGCGCCATCGCCATCGTCGACCGACTGGTCACCTAGCCCTCCAGGCAGGGGAACCACGTCCCGAACAAGGGAACAGTTCCCTTGCTCCGGCCGCCTTTGACGGGTCACCCGCACAAAGGGAGGCGGGTGGGAAGCGGAAGGCGGCGGACCGGCATACATCGATATATAGCCAACAAATATAGGAAACCAAGAGATGAGTGAAACTTCGATGTGGCGCCAGCCACGACCCGTCTGGGCGGTGGCCTTCGCCTCCGTCATCGCGTTCATGGGCATCGGCCTGGTGGACCCGATCCTCAAGCCGATCGCCGACGACCTCGGTGCGTCTCCCTCGCAGGTGTCGCTGCTCTTCACGAGCTACATGGCGGTCATGGGCGTCGCCATGCTCATCACCGGCGCAGTCTCGAGCCGCATCGGGGCCAAGCGCACGCTGCTCACCGGGCTCGCGATCATCGTCGTGGGATCGGCGCTCGCCGGGATGCAGGACGGCGTCAACGGCATCGTGATGTTCCGCGCGGTGTGGGGACTGGGCAACGCGCTCTTCGTCGCAACCGCCCTGGCCACCATCGTGCGGTCGGCGCGGGGGTCGACGGCGCAGGCGATCATCCTCTACGAAGCCGCGCTCGGTGTCGGCATCGCGACCGGTCCGCTCATCGGCGGGCTGCTCGGCGAGCTGTCCTGGAAGGGACCGTTCTTCGGCGTGGCTGTCCTCATGGTGCTGGCTCTGGTGCTGACCTCCGTCATGCTGCCCGCGACGCCACCGGCCGCGAAGGCCACGAGCCTCGCGGACCCGTTCCGTGCACTCAAGCATCGCGGACTGCTCGTCGTGGCGATCACGGCCATGCTCTACAACTTCGGGTTCTTCACCCTGCTCGCCTTCACGCCCTTCGCCCTCGAGATGGGTGCGATCCAGATCGGCTTCATCTTCTTCGGGTGGGGACTGCTCTTGGCCATCTCGTCGGTGTTCGTCGCCCCGCGCCTGCAGCACCGCTTTGGGACGCTGCCCTCGATCTTCTTCGCGATGACGATGTTTGCGGTTCTCCTGGCTGCGATGGCTGTGTTCACGATGTCGAAGCCGGTCCTCGTCGTCGGCGTCGTCCTTGCCGGTTTCGCGCTGGGCATCAACAACACGCTCATCACGGAGTCGGTCATGAAGGCCGCACCGGTCGAGCGTGGGGTGGCGTCGGCTGCCTACAGCTTCGTGCGGTTCGGTGGCGGAGCCGTGGCGCCGTGGCTTGCGGGCAAGCTCGGTGAGGAGATCAGCGTGCACGTGCCTTTCTGGGTCGGCTCCGGGGCCGTCGTGCTGGGCATGGTCGTCCTGTATGCCGGCCGCGCAGCTCTGTCACACCTCGACGACGAGGAGTCGGCCGAGGAGGAGCGCATGGACGAAGCGATGGCTCTCTCACTCACCGACTGAGGCACGAGTCGCGGATCTCCAGACGAGTGCTGTTGCGCTCGCGCCGGGCCCTCCTGTTGGCGGTGTAGGTCACCTCAACGGCGTCGAACTCCGCCGGGGTGGTCGCGACGAGCTGGAGCACGAGGTTCTCGATGTGGCCCGGCGCCAAGGTCAGGGGCATGACCCTCTTGCGGTCGAACGTCGCTGACCCGCCCTCCGGCGGCCAGCCGGGCATCGCCCCGATCAGCCCCGTGTCATCGATCGGGGAGAGGTAGCCGGGCCCGACCATCGCGACATTGCGTGCTCCGACGAGAGCGACGGCATCGACCTGCAGGGCGTGGTCCGTGGCGTTCCTGGCTGCCTCGTGGCCGAACGTGTAGTGCCCGTCAGCTGAGGTGGGGATGCAGAGGATGCCGTCGTCGCCGCCGACCCGGAGCGGTCCGTCATGGTGATCCAAGGTCGCCACCCCACCGTGAACGCCCGCCAGGGCGAGCAGGGTTGCGCTGGTCACGACGGCGAGCAGGCGCATGCACCCTCCCGCGCGGATCCCAGAGTGAGGCGGTGTCCATCCCGCATGTGCGGACGCTAGCAGCGGGTGGTCGCAGTGTGCGGCGGTTCGGCCTCGGCTCCTCGCTCGGTCGAGCGGCCGAGGTCGCTGGCCGGAGGTTTCGATGAGGCTGTCGGTGCCGGCTTGTAGCGTCGGTGGTGGCGGGTTGACGACCGGCTTGGTCGTCGTGCCATGGTGGCGAATTCGGTTGTGGCAGTTCGGAATTCAGCCCAGAGCGTAGCTCGAAATGCTTGACATCCGAACGTGAGTTCGACAACAATGGTGGGTATGGACAACGCCTCAGCCACCCCGGTCGCGCAGCTTCGCGTGGCCCTGGAGGGTGCGCGTGACGCGTTGGCCAGCAGCGCTGACGGAGCCGGTGTCGTGGGGGACGCCTTGGCCCGCCTGAGCGGCGGCGAGCTCGCGGAGTTCATGACCCTGGCCGACGAGGTCAAGGCCCGCGCCGGGGCCGCGCAGGTGCGCCTGACCGCCGAAGCCGCCCACCGTGGGGAGTTCACCTCCGCCCGCCGGGGGCAGGGCTCGGTGCACGAGTGGGTGCGTGAGCACGCCCCCTCACTGCGCCAGGGCGGCGCAGGGCTGGTGGCCCAGCTCGGCCAGGACGTCGCCGCCTCCGCTCCCGCCGGGCTGTGGGGCTGTGCCGGACCGCAGGCGGGGGCGTATGCCGATGCCGCCCGACCCGAAGGCATCGTGTGGGCACGCCTGGTCACCGGTGAGGTCGCGCCCGCGTTGGCCGTGACCGCACTGCGGGAGATGTCGCGGCTGGAGGAGCTGCTCGAGCCCGAGGCGGTGCCGACGGTCGCCAAGGCCATCCTGGACTTCGGGGTGCAGTGGGGCGCACGTGATGCCAAGAAGATTCGCACCCGCCTGATCGCCCAGTTCGGTCGCCAGGACGAGTTCGACGACCTGCAGGACCGGTTGCGCTCGGGAGCGCACCTGTCCAGCCCCACCGTGGCCGACGGGGACCTGACCACGTACGACCTGGCGTTGACCCCGCAGCAGTCGGCGGCGCTGGAGGCCGCGATCGGGCCGTTGTCCAGGCCCGCACCCAACGAGGTCACCGGTGAGCGGGACCTGCGCCCGGCGGGGCAGCGGCGTGCCGAGGCGCTGGCGGCGCTGTGCGCCCGAGTTGCTGCACAGGACGCCGGCGACGCCAGCCCCGGTGGGGCCCCGACCACGATGCACGTGCAGGTCGGGCTGGAGGACCTCCTGGGCTTCTTCCCCGCCACTGAGAGCGACACCGCCACGGGCACCAGCGGTCGCACCGATGCCGACGCCGGTACCGATACGGGTGCGGGCGGGCGTACCGGGTGTGGGCGGGTCATGCTCACCCGCGCGCAGGCCACGATCCTGGCACCGACCACCGTGCGCCAGCTCGCCTGCGACGCGGACATCATTCCCGTCGTCCTCGGCTCGCACGGTGAGATCCTGAACCTGGGCCGAGCCGTCCGCCTGTTCACCAGGGCCCAACGCCGAGCGCTGTGGCACCGCGACGGTGGCTGCACCTACCCCGGGTGCGACGCCCCCGCCGCCTGGACCCAGGCCCATCACCTCGTCCACTGGGTCGACGGCGGCCCCTCAGACCTGGCGTACGCCGCGTTGCTGTGCCAACGCCACCACACGCACGTGCACGACCAGCGCCTGACCGCGACCGTGCACCCACCCGATGAACAGGGCAGGTCCGTCACCTGGGACCTCACCCCGGGCTCCTACGACCGCGACCTACCCGGGCTCCTCACCGCCATCCACCGTGCCCGCGCCCAGAAGTACGCCGCCGCGACAGCCGCCCAGGCACGCGCTGCCGAACGGGCACACCTCGACACCGGACCGCCCGACCCCTGGCTCCACGAACCTTCCGATGACCTTATCGAGCACTGGGTCGAGCAATGGATGGCCGATCACGACGCCGCCGAGCGCGAAGCCGCCCTCGAACAGGACGAGCTCGACGACGCCCTGTCCGCCGTGCTCGCCTGAGCACTCCGTCCCACCGGCCCACCGAGCCCTGCCCGATCGGTCCCACTCGGTGGTCACAGTGGTCGCTGAGAGCAACGGTGAACGCTGGTTCTGGCCGGTGAGGCGCGGGGCGACGTTCCGTTGGCAGAACAGGCAGAACTTGCCGGTATGCCGCCCGCGCACCTCTCGGGGCTCGCGTGAGTTGCGTGCCTCGCGCCAGCCCGCGGACAGGGCCTGCCCCTCGCTGCAGAACTGCCAACCGGGTCCGAGACCATTGGCAGGTACTGCCAATGAGGGGTGTGCCGCCAACACATCAGACTGCTCGGCACACGTGCGAGCGGCTCAGCGGAGAGGCGCTCCCGGCACCAGAGGACCTGCCATGACCCGATCGCGTTCCCCCCTGACCACCCTCACCTCCGGGCGGCTCACGCGCCGTGCCGCGTCCACGCTTGCGTTCGCCTCGATCTCGGCCCTCGTGCTGGCTGGCTGTGGCGGCAGCGACGACGGCACCGACGGAGCATCGAGCGGCGACGGAGGCAAGGACGGCAAGGCTGTCGTCGCCGCCATCTTCTCGGGCCCGACCAACGACGCCGACTACAACGCGGTCGGCCTCCAGGCGCTCGAAGCGGCCAAGGCCGCCGGCGCGCAGACCTCGTTCAGCGAGAAGGTCGCCGTGCCCGACGTCGAGGCCCGCCTCACCGAGGCCGTCGGTGATGGCGCCACGGTCGTGTGGACCCACGGCTCGCAGTTCTACGACGCGACCGCCAAGGTCGCCAAGAACAACCCGGACGTGAATTTCATCGCCGAGTACGACGGCATTCCCAAGGACCAGCCGGCCAACGTCTGGACCATCGACCGGCAGTTCCACCTCGGCTTCTACGGCATCGGCGTCCTCGCCTCCAAGCTCAGCAAGACCGGCACCGTCGGCTACGTCGGTGGCCTGTCGCTGCCGTTCTCGATGGCCGAGGTCCACGCCATGGAGCAGTCCATCAAGGACTCCGGTGCCTCGACGGCCATCAAGCCCGTCTGGACGGGTGACTTCAACGACGCCTCCAAGGCCCAGCAGTTCACCACCCAGCTCCTCGGCCAGGGTGCTGACGTCATCGTCGGCTCACTCAACGTGGGCGCAACCGGCACCTTCCAGGCGTTCGAGGGGCGTCCGGCGGGCGACGGCTGGGTCACGGCCAAGTACACCGACAAGTCCGCCGCGGCGGGTCCCCACTACGCCGGGTCGGTCGAGTACGACTTCACCAAGCCGCTCGCCGAGATCCTCGGCAAGATCAAGGCGGGCGAGGAGAAGGGCAACTACCTCCTGGGCTTCGACACCGGTGTGACCATCAAGCTCTCCGACAGCGTGCCAGCGGACGCGAAGGCTGCGGTCGAGAAGGCCATGGCCGACGTCAAGGCCGGCACGGTCAAGGTCAAGCTCGACACGGCAAAGATCGGCTGACCCTTGCTCCGTATGTCCGGCATACGCAAGACCTTCGGGCCGGTCGTGGCCCTCGACGGAGTCGACTTCACCGTCGCCAACCGCGAGATCCACGGCCTGCTCGGCGGCAACGGCGCAGGCAAGACGACGCTCATGAACGTCCTCTACGGCCTCTACGCGCCCGACGCCGGTACGGTGGAGGTCGACGGTTCTCCCGTGACGATCACCTCGCCCAAGGATGCGATCACCGCCGGAATCGGCATGGTCCACCAGAACTTCCTCCAGGTGGACGTCTTCACGGTCACCGAGAACATCGTCCTTGGCACCGACTCGACCAAGCTCGTGGCTCCCGACGGCTCGACGCAGACACCGGCCCAGCGCATCGCTGAGCTGTCCTCGCGCTTCGGACTCACGGTCGACCCCGGCGCCCGCGTGGCTGACCTGCCCGTCGGGGTGCGCCAGCGCGTCGAGATCCTCAAGGCGCTCTATCGCGGCGCCAAGGTCCTCGTCCTGGACGAGCCCACCACGAACCTCACCCCGCAGGAGGTCGACGACCTGTTCTCGTCGATGCGCGCCATCGTCGACGACGGGATGTCGGTCGTCCTCATCACCCACAAGATCCGCGAGACCATGGAGGTCTGCGACCGGATGACGGTGATGCGCGACGGCCGATGGATCGCCACCGTCGACAAGGCGGACACCACCGCCGACGACCTCGCCGCCACGATGATCGGTGAGATCGCGGGTGGTGACGCCGAGGCCGCTGCCCTGGCCCAGACGGCGCAGGTCTCCCTCGGTGAGGAAGAGCTCGGGGAGGCCTCCCTCGACACGTCGAGCGAGGCCGAACCTGAGGGTGCGGCCGCGGACACGGTGACCCCAACCCCTGCCCGGGTCACCGTCCGCGGTCTCACTGTGGCCGGCAAGGGAGGCAAGCCGCTCGTCGACGACGTGACGCTCTCCCTGCGCCCCGGCGAGATCCTGGGCATCGCCGGGGTCGCCGGAAACGGCCAGGGGGAGCTGGCCGAGGCCCTGACCGGAACCCGTTCCGCCACAGGCTCCCTCAGCGTCGACGGTGCCGAGCTCGTCGGTCGGCCCACCGCCGCCTGGCTGGGCAGCGGCGTGGTCTACGTCCCCGAGGACCGCCAGCGGGACGGCATACTCCCGGGTGCCGGGATCACCGAGAACCTCGTCCTCGGATCGCACCGGACCAGAGCGAAGGCCGGCATGATCAACTGGCGTGCCGCGCGCACCGAGGCGGTCGCCGCGATCAAGGAGTTCAGCGTCAAGACGCCCAGTGCGGCCACCCCGTGTGGACAGCTCTCCGGCGGCAACATCCAGCGCGTCATCCTCGCGCGGGCGTTCGCGCACAACCCCAAGCTCCTCCTCCTGCACAACCCGACCCGCGGACTCGACCTCCGCTCGACGCAGTTCGTCTACGACCGCGTCCGCCGGGCGGCGTCGCAGGGTTGCGTGGTCATCGTCATCTCCGAGGACCTGGACGAGGTGCTCGCGCTGTCCGACCGCGTGACCGTCGCCTACTCCGGCCGGCTCGTCGGCGAGTTCGCGCGTGGTGAGGCCAACCCCTACGACCTTGGTCGACTCATGACAGGAGTGGGCGCGTGAGCTCCGACCTCCAGGAAGCCCCCACGGGCACGGTGGACGATGTCGCCGTCGCTCCGCCGCTCGCCCAGCGGGCCAAGAGCATGGCGTATGCCGCGATTCCCTATGTCATTGCCGTGCTGGCTGCGTTCGTGGTCGTGGGCGTCCTCATCGCTGTGCTGGGACACGACCCGGCCAAGGCGTTCCGGGCGGTCCTCACCAACTCGTTCCGCAACGAGACCGGGATGGTCCAGACCGTGCACAAGTGGGCGCCCCTGACCCTGCTCTCACTGGCGTTCGCGATCCCCCTCGGGGCCGGCCGGTTCAACATCGGTGGCGAGGGCCAGATGATCCTCGGCTCGGTGGGCGCGGCCGCGGTCGGTATCACGATGTCGGACCTCCCGATGGTGGTCCTGCTGCCGCTCGTCATCGTGGTCGGCACGCTCGCCGGTGCGGTGTGGGCCGGAATCTCCGCCTGGCTCATGGAGTCCTTCCACGTCAACGAGATCCTGTCCACGGTGCTGCTCAACTTCGTCTCGTTCGAGGTGCTCGACTACGTCGCCTCCGTGGTGTGGTCCGACCCCGGTGCCGGAGGGGCCGTGACGCTGCCCATCGGAGACGGCGCCGTCCTGCCCGGCATCGGTCGTCCGCCCATGCACACGGGTGTCCTGCTGGTCCTGCTCGTGTCCGTCGTCGCAGCGGTGATGGCCAAGCGCAGCGTCGCGGGCTTCGAGCTGCGGGCGGTCGGCCTCAACGAGCGCGCCTCCCAGCTGCACGGCATCCGGACCGGCCGCGTCGCCGTGACGTCGATGATCGTCGCCGGTGGCCTCGCCGGGCTGGCCGGCGCGATCGAGGTATCCGGCGTCCACCAGCGCACCCTCGAGGGCATCCAGTCCAACTTCCTGCTGCTCGGCATCATCATCGGGCTCATCGCCCGTGGCTCCCTCACCGCGGTGCCGTTCGTGGCCTTCGGCATCGCCGTGCTCGAGGTCGGGGCGGGGTCGATGCAGCGGGTCTCGGGAGCGCCGGTCGAGATCGTCCTCATCCTCGAGGGCCTCATCCTGCTGTTCCTGCTCATGTCCGACGTCGCGACCGAGAGGTTGCAACGCGCTCGAGCCGGCCGCTCCGCGCGACGAGCCAGTGCCACTGCCACGCCGGGAGCGCCAGCATGAGCGAGTTCCTCACCCTGACCATCACCGCGATGGTGCCGTTCCTCTTCGTCGCCCAGGGCACGATGCTCAGCGGCCGGGCGGGCATCTTCAACGTCGCGCAGGAGGGGCTCATGCTCCTCGGTGCCGCCGTGGGCTACGTCGTGTCGCTCAAGGCGGGAGGCAACGTCGTCGGCCTCGTCGCCGCAGCACTTGCCGGAGCGCTCGTGGGCTTCATCCTGTCGTGGGCGACGACCTCACTGCGGCTCGACCAGTTCGTCGTGGGGCTCGCGCTGTTCTTCCTCGCCGGCGGCACCGCGTCCCTGCTCTACCGGGTCGTCATCGGCAACGACGAGCCTCCCCGCATCGCACCGCTGCCCGACCTCGTCTTCGGCCAGGACGCGCTGGTGTTCGTTGCGGTCGCACTGTCGCTGTTCCTCTGGTGGTGGCTCTACCGCACGGACGCCGGCATGCGCCTGCGCTCCGTCGGTGAGAACCCCAAGGCTGCCGACTCACTGGGCATCAACGTCACTCGTACGCGGCTGTGGGCAGGCACCGTCGGTGCTGCGCTCATGGCCGTGGGTGGTGCCTACCTGCCGATGGTCTTCTCGGGCGTCTATGCCGACGGCATCGTGGCCGGCCGTGGCTGGCTGGCCATCGCGCTGGCGTTCTTCGGCGGCTGGCGGCCCCAGTTCATCCTCGCCGGATCCGCGTTCTTCGCCGCCATGGAGGTCCTCGCCCAGCGGGCCCAGGTCAGCGGCATCGGCGTCCCGCACCAGTTCGTGTCGATGCTGCCCTACGTCGCAACGCTCGTCGTGATGGTCTTCGCCTTCCGGTGGGCGCTCGTGCCGCAGTTCCTGGGCAAGAACTACGACCGCGAGTCGCGCATCGTCGGCTGAGTGCTCAGCCAAGGCCGGCCTCGGTGAGCCGCTGGGCCGCCTTCTCGAAGACGTCCCGCAGCTCACCACTCGGGTAGCGCGCTGCGATCTCCGCCGCCGCGAGGGCACCGCCGACCAGGGCTGACCGCCGGAAGTCGTCACGCAGCCCACGCTCGGTGCCATGCTCCGCGTCCGGCTCGGGGACCGGTCCCGGACCGAGCCACGGCCACCGGCGGGGCCAGCTGGTCCCACACCAGTCCTCGACATCCTCGAAGAAGGCGTTCTGGGCGGACTGGTCGCGCCCGCTGACGATGATGATGCCTCGGGCCATCAGGCTCATCAGCTGGCGTCCGGCTTCGTGGGGAGGGAGGGGTTGGGGGTTGAGCGAGGCGTCATCACCGCGCTGGTGCACCCTCAGGCCCTGCGGTCCTCCGCCGACGACCTCCCAGACGCGGTCGTCGAAGGAGGCGAGGAACTCGAGGCGGTCGCGGCCGAGGGTCACCCGTCCGTGGGCGATTGCCGTGATGAGATCCGATGCAGTGGGCATGGTCGTCCTCCTTCGTCCTGGCAACGCCCGGTTGGCCTGCCATCACGGAGGAGTCGCGACAAGGGGCTCCAGATACCTCCCCAAACGTGAGCCGCAGGCGCAGGTGCAGAATGGCCAGCGTGCAGACGATCCCCATCCCCATGGCCGAGGGTGCGGTGGCCGAGGCCTTCGTCGCCCGCCCGCAGCGCGACACCTCCGAGGAGCACCCAGGGGTGCTGCTGTTCATGGATGCCATCGGGCTGCGCCCCCGCATCGCCGAGATGGCGCAGCGGATCGCCGACTGGGGCTATGTCGTCCTGGCGCCCAACGTCTTCTTCCGGGACGGCACCAAGGACGAGCTCGCCCCCACCACGGACCTCACCGACCCGGGCGCGCGCGATGAGTTCTTCGAGGCCGCGATGCCCAGGGTGCAGGCGCTCACGGCCACCCGCGCCGAAGCAGACATCCCGGTCTACCTCGAGACCCTGCGCGCGCTGACCGGCGTCGCCGAGGGTCCGGTGGGCACCGTGGGCTACTGCATGGGCGCCCGTCTCGCGGTGCGCGCCGCCAACCTCGACGCCGGCGTCGCCGCGGTGGGTGGCTTCCACGGAGGTGGGCTCGCCACCGAGGGTGACGACAGCCCCCATCGGGGCCTCGCGGACGCGCGTGCCGAGTTCGTCTTCGGTCACGCGGACCAGGACCGCTCCATGGGGCCGGAGGCCGTCGCCAGGCTCGGGGAGGCGCTGGCCGACGCGGGTCTCTCGGCGCGCAACGAGGTCTATGAGGGTGCCGCCCACGGCTACACGATGTCCGACACGGCCGTCTTCGACGAGGCCGCCACCGAGCGTGCGTTCACCGAGCTCGAGGCCCTGTTCGCCAGGACCCTCCGCGTCAGTCGCGCGTAGGCAGCCGCTCCTCGAGCCAGGCCAGGATGTCCGCCGTGACCTCGTCGCGGTTGGTCTCGTTGAGGATCTCGTGCCGGGCCTCGGGATAGATCGTCGTCGTCACGTCCGTCACCCCAGCGCTGCGGTACTTGCCAGCGACCTCGCGCGGACCCTTGGCACTGTCTCCCACGGGGTCCAGCGATCCGGACAGGACGAGGATCGGCAGGTCGCGTGGAACGGCGGCGAACGCGGCACGGCCGTTGATCTGCTGCAGCCCGCCGAGGAGGTCGGCGTAGAAGGCGGCGCTGAACACGTTGCCGCACATCGGGTCCGCGATGTACTTGTCGACCTCGGACTCGTCGCGTGACAGCCAGTCGAAGTCGGTGCGGTTGGGCTTGAACGTGGCGTTGAACTGACCGAACGTCAGCTTGTCCATCAGGCCGGACCGGTGACGTCGCCCGCGCAGCCGGGCCTGGACGCCGGCCACTCTCTTCCCGACGGCGGCCAGGGGGCCGGGGTCCCCACCGGTGCCGCTGAGGACCAGGGCCGCGAGACGCGCGCCGTGCTGCGCGGCATACGCCCGGCTGAGGAAGGAGCCCATGCTGTGTCCGAAGAGCACGAGCGGCACGCCAGGGTGCTCGGCCTGGGCGAACTCGCTCACGGTGCTCATGTCCGTCACGACGGTGTTGAAGCCGTCGTGGTCGGCGAAGTAGCCGTGGTCGGCAGCAGAAGCCGTGCCCCCGTGCCCACGGTGGTCATTGGCATAGACGGCGTAGCCAGCCCCGGTGAGCGCCTCGGCGAACCGTTCATAGCGGGCCGCGTGCTCGGCCATCCCGTGCGCGATCTGCACGATCGCCCGCGGCGGTGCGTCCGGCAGCCACCGGAAGGTGTGCAGCGACGTCCCGTCGGCAGCGCTGACGGCGAGGGTGGTCGACTCCATGGAAGGCTCCTGGCGTGGTGCTCGAGGGCGTGGCGGGCACGTGCTGGCAGGCCCGCGGCTGCCGACGCTACCCGCCGACGCTGGGTGTCCACTGCAGATGTGATGAGTCGGCCGTCAGCCGAGACGGCGCAGGTTTGCCCACGCCTGTCCCCAGGGCCGGACGAGCCCTCGGCACACCTGCACGGCCGCGCCGTCCTCATCGTTGTCGACGCCGTCGGGCGTCTCGAGCCGAGTCACTGCGGTGCACTTCGTGAAGGTCGCGCCCAGCTCCGTCTCCGGCCACGTCCCGATGACGATCGCGGTGGTCGCCTCGGGAGGCGGCGCGCCCCACTCACCAAAACCGTTGTGTCCGCTGTATGCCGGGGGCAGCAGTGCCGCGTCCGCGTCACTCTCGCGGCGTGCGAGCGTGATCATCCCCGCCTCGCCGTAGTTGGCCGCCAGCACGATCGCGC
Organism: Knoellia sp. Soil729; assembly: GCF_001427985.1. Taxonomy (GTDB): domain Bacteria; phylum Actinomycetota; class Actinomycetes; order Actinomycetales; family Dermatophilaceae; genus Knoellia. The sequence goes on along the minus strand of NZ_LMSA01000002.1, from coordinate 1,074,072 downwards.
GTCCGCGGTCGGGGAGCGCTCGACTCACCTCGCGGACCGTCTCGACGTATGCCGGCCAGCCGACGGTCTCTGCGCCGTCCGGATTGACTGCCGTCGCCACGGTGAACAGGGCTGACCCGGGCGGGGCAACCGGGAGCGAGAAGACAGCGGTCGGGATGGTGCCCACGGCGAGGACGGCTGCGGCGAGGCGGGTGCGCCCTCGGGCGTCGAGCCAGTCCACCGTCGGGATGGCGCCAGCTGCAAGGACAGCGGGGAAGAAGCCGGCTGGGTAGTAGGCCTTCCCGCCGGACACGACGACGAAGACGAGGAACACGGCATACGCGATCGTCAGCCAGCGGAGCTGCGGCTGTCTCCAGAGGTGGACCACACCGACGACGAAGACCACGGAGACCAGCGGCCCAATCATGAGGAAGGACAGGGGAACCACGCTCGCGCGGTCGGCCGAGGAGGTCGACCCGCCAGTCGCGATGTTGGCGGCGATGTCGCGCATGGGCCAGTCGTGGGCGGCCTGCCAGACCAGGAAGGGGGCGGCGAGGACTCCCGTGATGGCCGCCGCCAGCCACGGACCGGGCGCGAGCAGCAGGCGCCGCGGACCGGCAGTGAGGAGTCCGATGGCACAGCACGCGAGCACGGTGAGGACGAGCACCTTGGCCTGGGTCGTGAGGCCGGCGGCGACACCGACGAGCAGCCATGGACCCGGGTCCGGGCGCTGAACTGCTCGAGTGAGGAGCCAGAGCGTCGTGGCCGTGCCGAGGAGGTCGAACGTGGTCGTCGAGAAGAGGTGACCCGTGGCGGGCACGATCGAGGTGAGGGCGGTGAGGAGGGCAGCGGTGACCTGGTGGCGACGGTTTCCGCCGAGCTCGCGGCAGGTGAGGGACGCGACGAGGGTCGTGAGCGCAGCCGCGAGGGCCGGCAGGATGCGGAACGCCCAGAGGTGTCCACCGACGAGGGTGTGCCACGCAGCGGCCAGGAGCGGGACGAGGACCGGCTGGTCAGGCTGTCCGAACGCCGGGTGGTGCCCCGCCTCGATGAAGTAGAGCTCGTCGCGGTGGAAGCCGTAGCGACCAGCGACGAGCACGAGGACCCCGATCAAGGTCAGGGCAGTGATCACCGAACCCCGTGGGACTCTCACCCGCCCATGCTGGCAGACGGTCCCATCCCGATCTCACCCATTTCCCAGCCGTGGACGGGCGCAGGGCAAAAGGTATGCCGGCCGCTCAGGGAAGCGGCCGGCACACCGTGCGATGGGGCTGGGTCAGCCGCGGTAGCCGCGGGACTGCGACGAGAAGGCCGCTGCACCGCCACCGGAGCGGCGGGGGGCGCCACTGCGCTGGCCACCGGCGGGACGCTGTCCACCGGAGGAACGCTGGCCGCCGGAGGAACGCTGTCCACCGGTCGAGCCCTGGCCGGACTGGCCACGAGTCGAGCCGGACGCGCCACGGGGAGCGCCGGAGCGCGGGCCGCCCGTGCGTGCGCCACCGGAGCGGCCGCCGGAACGCGATCCGCCGGACCGCTGGCCGCCGCCGCCCTGGCCACTGCCCTGGGGGGCGGCACCGGGGACGACGAACGCGCCCGGGAAGGTGCGCTCGCCGGGAGCGAGCTCGGTGAGGAGCGGGTGGGTGGCGTTGACCTTGGTGGTGGTCGGCTTGATGCCGGCCTTGCGGGTGAGGTCGCGCACGTCGCGCACCTGGTCATCCGTCATCAGAGTGACCACGGTGCCGGAGTTGCCGGCGCGAGCGGTGCGTCCGGAGCGGTGCAGGTAGGCCTTGTGCTCGACCGGCGGGTCGGCGTGGATGACGAGGCTGACGTCGTCGACGTGGATGCCACGGGCGGCGATGTCGGTCGCGACGAGCGTGTGCGCCGTGCCGGCGTGGAACGCGTCCATGGTGCGGGTGCGGGCGTTCTGGCTGAGGTTGCCGTGCAGCTCGACCGCGGGGATGCCCTCGGCGTTGAGCTGGCGGGCGATCTTCTTCGCGCGGTGCTTCGTGCGGGTGAAGACGACCTTGCGGCCCGGGGCTGCGGTGAGGTCGACGAGCACGGGGAGGTGCCCGTCCGCAGTGACGTGGAGGACGTGGTGGCTCATCGTCGAGATCGGCGACTGGGCCGAGTCGGCCTCATGGGTGACCGGCGAGGTCAGGTAGCGCTTGACGAGCGTGTTGACGCCGGCGTCGAGGGTCGCGGAGAAGAGCATCCGCTGCCCGTTGCGCGGCGTCTTGTCGAGGATGCGCTTGACGACGGGCAGGAAGCCGAGGTCGGCCATGTGGTCGGCCTCGTCGAGGATCGTGATCTCCACGGCGTCGAGGTTGACGTGACCCTGGTTCATGAGGTCCTCGAGGCGACCGGGGCACGCGACGACGACGTCGACGCCGCGGGTGATCGCGTTGACCTGGGGACCCTGGCCGACACCACCGAAGACGGTCTTGGACGTGATGCCGAGCGGCTGGGCGAGCGGGGCGAGCGCCTCGTCGATCTGGGTGGCCAGCTCACGGGTCGGCGCGAGGATCAGCGCACGGGGGCGCTTGGCCTGGCGGCGACCGCCACCGTTGGCGGACAGGCGCGCCAGCATCGGGAGGAGGAAGGCGTAGGTCTTGCCGGAACCGGTGCGGCCACGTCCGAGGACGTCGCGGCCGGCGAGGCTGTCGGGGAGGGTCGCGGCCTGGATCGGCGTGGGCGAGAGGATGTCGCGCTCGGCGAGGACGCGCACGAGGGACTCGGGGACACCGAGACGGCCGAAGCCGGCGGTGTCGTCGGACGAGCTCTGGTTCTGGGCAGGGGTGGTGCGGGTGTCAGTGGACACGAAGGAGTACTCCAGGGAGTTCTGATGCAGTCGGTTCTGCCCGGCGCGGAATCCGAGTGACGACGAGTGGACCAACATCGCTGTTGTCCCCGTCGAGGTCTCTCGGTCGCGGCGCATCGGCATCGACAGTGAGAAAGAGAAGCAGGTCCGAGGCAGAACGGTGCGGACCGCTGCCACCACCCTAGTGCCTCCGTGCTCAATCCCTTGCATCGCGGAGGGCTTGGGGCGTGTGACCCAGCCCTCGGGATCGCCGCGACGGGGGTGCAGCGGTTCGCCCTAGAATCGTCGCGTGGCAATGGCGCTGATCGCGGGTATCGACGTGGGCGGAACACGCGTCAAGTCCATGTTGTCGGATCCCGATGGCTCAGTCCTGTTGTCCCACAGCGCATCCACGCCTGCGCGCCCCGGCGCGGGTGTCGTCGACGTCATCGCGGACACGGTCGCCGCCCTCCTCGAGTCCGCCCGCGCAGAGGGCATCGACGGTGTCCTCGCCGCCGTGGGCGCTGTCGTGCCCGGGCTCGTCGACGAGGCGACCGGGTCGGCGACGTGGTCGGCGAACCTCGGCTGGCGCGACCTCCCACTGCGCCAACGCCTCCAGGAGCGATTCGACGTCCCCGTGGCGACCGGGCACGACGTGCGCGCCGGCCTGCTCGCGGAGTTCCATCATGGCGCGGCACAGGGCGCACCCGACGCCCTCTTCGTCGCCCTGGGCACCGGCATCGCCAGCGCGCTCCTGGCCGGCGGCCGGGTCGTTGCCGGTTCGGAGTGGACGGGCGAGGTGGGCCACGTCATCGTCGAGCGCGACGGCCCCGTGTGCGGCTGTGGCCGTCACGGGTGCCTGGAAGCAGTGGCGAGCGCGGCTGCTCTGGGCCGGGCCTGGCGCCACCTCGGCCGCGAGGGTGACGCCGAGACGCTGTGCCGTGCCGTCGAGGACGGCGACCCCGAGGCCATCCGCATCTGGCAGGGCGCGATCGACCACCTCGTCCAGGTCATCGCCCCGGTCTGCGCCGCAGCCGGCACCCGACTCCTCCTCATCGGCGGTGGGCTCGCCTTGGCCGGCACCACGTTGCTCGACCCGTTGCGGGACGGACTCGTCCACGCCATCGGCCACGAGCGAGTCACCGTCACCCAGGCAGCGCTCGGCGACCGAGCGGCAGCCCTGGGGGCAACCCTTCTCGCCCTGGAGGCCACCGCGTGATCCTCACCCTGACCCCCAACCCGGCACGCGACATCACGTATGCCGTGCCGCGCCTGCACGTGGGCGAGAGCCACCGGGTGTCCGTCACCGGCACCCACGCAGGGGGGAAGGGGCTCAACGTGGCCGGCGTCCTCGCCTGCATGGAGGTCGAGCACGTGGCCATCGCGCCGGTGGGTGACGGGGACCGGGCCTTCTTCGCCGAGGACACCGCCCAGCGCGGTATCCGCCTGAGGATGGTCGACACTCCTGTGCCTCTGCGACGGTCGGTGGCCGTCTTCAGCACCGACGGTCTCGCGACGGTCCTCAACGAGCAGGGTGAGTCCCAGCCGCAGCAGGTGTGGGACGACATCGTCGGCATCGTGCGTGACACCGCCCGCCCCGGCGACGTCCTCGCGATCTCGGGCAGCCTGCCCCCGGGCACCCCGGCCGATGCGATCGTCTCCCTGTGCAGGGCTGCGGCGGATGCCGGGGCGGAGCTCGTCGTCGATGGCCGGGGTCGCTGGGTGCGCGAGGTCCTCGCCGCCATCCCGGCCCTGGTCAAGCCCAACGCCTCGGAGGCTGCGTCCATGACGGGTGCCGAGGACCCGACCGAGGCCGCACGCCTGCTGGTGGGCCAGGGTGCCTGGGCCGCGATCGTGTCCCGGGGTCCGGAGGGGATCGTCCTCGTCACCGCGACGGGCCGGGTCATCGAAGCCCGGCCGGGCACGCCGGGAGTCGGCAACGCCACGGGAGCGGGTGACGCCCTCACCGCAGCCATCACGGCTGGCCTCGACGGGGTCGCGCGTGACGAGGTCGACTGGCCCGCGGTGCTGAGGGTCGGCGTGGCCTGGTCCGCGGCCGCGGTGCGCCAGACCGTCGCGGGCGTCATCGACCGCACCGATGTCGACGCCCTCTTCGACGACATCGTCGTCACCGAGCTCGCCTGAGTCCTTGCCGGTGAGGAATGTTCCGGTGCGCGCTCAGTTGCTCCTTCGTCGCAAACTCACGCACCGGAACACTCACCATCGCGCCTGAGTCCTTGCCGGTGAGGAATGTCCCGGTGCGCGCTCAGTTGCTCCTTCGTCGCAAACGCACGCACCGGAACACTCACCATCGCGCCTGAGTCCTTGCCGGTGAGGAATGTCCCGATGCGCGCTCAGTTGCTCCTTCGTCGCAAACGCACGCACCGGAACATTCCTCACCTGTCCGTCTGTGGCCGATGAGGTCGCAGTCGGTCTCGTGATCAGCTGGGGGCGAGGAGGCGCAGGAGCCGCTCGGCCTCGTCGGCCACGGCCCCACGTGCCGCCCCCAGGTAGGTGCGGGTGTCAACCGTCGGGGACTCCTCGAGCCGGCGCACCATCGCCTGCGTCCACACCTGGTTGAGGTGGGTCGCGATGTTGACCTTGGTCATGCCCGCGGCCACGGCGGAGACGAGCCCCTCGTCCGGGACCCCGCTCGAGCCGTGCAGCACCAGGGGCACCGGGACCCGGGCCGCGATCGCGGCGATGAGGTCGTCGTCGAGGACGGCGCTGCGCTCGGTCATCGCGTGCGAGCTGCCGACGGCCACGGCCAGCGCGTCCACCCCGGTGTCGGCGACGAACCGCTCCGCATCGCCCGGGTCCGTGCGCACCCCCGGCGCATGGACGCCGTCCTTGCCGCCGACCTCACCGAGCTCGGCCTCGACGCTGATCCCCGCTGCGTGGCACTGCGCGACGACGCGACGGGTCGCCTCACGGTTGTCGTCGTCGGGAAGCTTCGACCCGTCGAACATCACCGAGGTGAGGCCGAGGCGCACCGCCTCGTCGACGAGCGCGACGTCCTCCGCGTGGTCGAGGTGCACGACGACCGGCTGCGAGCAGGCCTGCGCGATCGCCAGCGTTGCAGCAGCAATGGGCCGCAGGCTGCCGTGGTAGCGCACGCAGTTCTCACTGATCTGCATGACGACCGGCAGCGACGCGCGTTCTGCTGCAACGGCATACGCCTCGGCATGTTCGATCTGGATGACGTTGAACGCGGCGAGGGCCCGGCCGGCCGAGCGCGCCTGCGCCAGGAGCGGCGCGAGCGGCGAGAGGGTCATCAGGCGTCGTCGAGGATGATCGAGCGGGTGAGGTTGCGGGGCTCGTCGGGGTTGATGCCGGCGGCCTCGGCGCGCGCGAGGCAGTAGCGATGCAGGCGCACGAGCTCGGCCATCGGGTCGATGTCGCGGTGCTCGAAGTGCCCACCGGTGGCCCGCACCTGCTCGGGCAGTCCCTCGGGCACCTCACCGATCGCCCACGTGACGCGGCCCGGCGCAGCGATGCTGATGGGGCCGTGGCGGTACTCCATCGCCGGGTAGGCCTCGGCCCAGAACTGCACCGACTCGCGCAGCTTGAGCGCTGCCTCGTTGGCCAGGCCGGTGGTCCATCCGCGGCCCAGGAAGGTGACCTGCTCCGCGTCGAACATGCCTGCGTATGCCGTGTCGTCCGGCTCCGCCAGCACCTCACGTGCGTCGGCGATCGCCTGCTCCATCGACTCCCCGAGGGAGGCACGCAGCAGCGCGAGAACGGTTGTGGCGAAGCGGGTCTGGACCACCGACTGCTCGTCGACCTCGGGCAGCAGGATCGTCGACTCCGCGGCCTCGGGGACGGCCGTGCCCGCGGTCGCGACCAGGGCGACGTGGGGCGTGCCCGCGGCCTTGAGCTGCTCGACAACCTCGATCACCTCGCTCGTCGTGCCGGAGCGGGTGATGACGACGACCCGGTCGTAGCCCCGGGCGAGCTGGTGCTCGCTCGCCGCGAACGCGTCGGTGACGCCCTGACCCAGGGACTCGCGCAGGCCGGCATACGCCTGCCCCATGAACCACGATGTGCCGCAGCCGATGGTGGCGACGCGCTCACCCGCCCTCGGCAGGAGGTCGGAGACCTCCGGGAGACGCTCGACCACGGCGGCCCAGTCGTCTGGTTGGGTGGCGATCTCCTGCTCGAGGAATGTCATCGAAGGTCCTTCGAAAGGGCGTGGCCACAGCGCACGCAAGGAGGATGATTGATACTGACCGACTCAAAGACTAAGTGAGCAAAGTCATTCATCACAAGCCCTCGATCTTGCGTGAAGTGCGCGCTACAGTCCAGCCATGCCCCCCACCACCCCGGCGACCGCCGAGGCGCCGCGTCAGCGCGCTGCCCGGTTGTCCGCGATCCTGGACCTGCTGGCCACCGAAGGCCGGCTCAGCGTGACCGGGGCCGCCGAGAACCTCGAGGTCTCGGAGGCGACCATCCGGCGCGACTTCGCCGAGCTCGCCCGCCGCCAGCTCGTGACGCGCAACCACGGTGGGGTGGTCGCGACCTCGGTCGCCTACGAGCTGCCCTACCGCTACCGGGCCAGCCAGAACGACTCGGGGCTCGACCGCATCGCCGCCGCGACGGTGGCCCTCGTCGCGCCGGGCACCGTGGTCGCGATGAACGGTGGGACGACGACCACGACCGTCGCGCGCAGCCTCACCGCCCGCGACGACCTCAGCTCGCGCGGCCTCACCCTCGTCACGAGTGCGCTCAACATCGCGGTCGAGGCGGTGCTGCGCCGGGACGTGCGGTGCGTGAGTCTCGGGGGGATCCCGCGACCGGAGTCCTACGAGGTGACCGGTCCCCTCGCGACCGCCGGCCTCAGCCAGCTGTGGATCGACGTCGCGATCCTCGGCGTCAACGCCCTGTCCGCCCACGAGGGCGCGACCTGCCACCACGAGGACGAGGCCGCGGTCTCGCGAATGATGGTGGAGCGTGCCCGCGAGGTCATCGTCGTGGCGGCCGAGCCCAAGCTGGGGGAGCGCGCGTTCACCCAGATCTGCGAGGCCTCCCAGCTGACCCACGTCGTGACGACGGCGGCAGACGCCGACCCTCGAGTCGCGGACCTGCGCGCTGCCGGAGCCACCGTCCACTGCGTCTGACGCGTCGAACTACGCTTCGTCCATGACTGACACCACGCTGTCCGACTTCTCCGCCACGACCCTGGCCGGGGAGCCGCAGGACCTGAGCGCCTACGCCGGCAAGGTCGTCCTCGTCGTCAACACCGCCTCCGAGTGCGGGTTCACCCCCCAGTTCGAGGGCCTCGAGAAGCTCTGGCAGGAGCACCAGGACAAGGGTCTGGTCGTCCTCGGCTTCCCGTGCAACCAGTTCGGTGGCCAGGAGCCGGGTGAGGCCGCCGAGATCGGTGAGTTCTGCCAGCGCAACTACGGCGTGAGCTTCCCGATGTTCGACAAGGTCGACGTCAACGGCGACGATGCCCACCCGCTCTTCCAGTGGCTGCGCCAGGAGAAGGGCGGCATGCTCGGCAGCAAGATCAAGTGGAACTTCACCAAGTTCCTCGTCGGGCGCGACGGCAAGGTTCTCGACCGCTATGCCCCCACGACGACGCCGGAGTCCCTCACCGACGACATCGAGAAGGCCCTGGCCGTCACTGCGGAGTGACCGCCATCCGGAAGTCCAGCCGCGCCGGCACGGGCTCGCCCGGGCGCAGCTGCGTCCAGAGGTCCGACAGGGCCTGATCGCCCTCGGCCAGGTCCGGCACCTCGAGGTCCGTGAGGACCTGCAGCGCCGCGTCGTCCTCGCCCAGGGAGGCAAGAGCCTGCGCGAGCAGCAGCTGGATGCGGCCGTGGGAGCGCACCGCCTCGGGCAGGTCGCCGACCGTCGCCACCACCTCGTCCGGATGCCCCGCCTCGCGCCCTGACGTGAGGAGCTCCACCGCCAGGCGACGGTCGTCAGGGGCGAGCGCGAAGGCCTGCCGGTAGAGCTCCGCCCGCTCCGCGGGGTGCTCGGCCAGCAGCGCGAGCCCACGCAGCGACCCGGCGTTCGGGTGCCGTTCACAGCTTGTCCGGTATGCCGCACGCGCCCCTTCGCGGTCGCCCTTGAGGTGGCGTGCCGTGGCCAGCGCATACGGCACCCACCAGCCGGGGCCTCGAGAGCCGGGGCCTCGAGGGCTGGGGTCTCGTGAGCCGGAGCCGTCCGCACCCTCGGCGTCCTCGCACGCGGCCAGTGCGGCTGTCCACCGGTCCGAGATGACCGGCAGCAGCGGGGAGTCGGCAGGCAGGTCGTCGAGCCCGGAGCGGTTCCCGCTCAGGGCCAGCTGCAGCAGGGGCCGGCTCTCGTCCTCCACCTCCGGGAACGGCATGGCGAGCGGCTGGTCGGCCCCCCGCAGCGCGAGCTCCGCTCGCCCCCAGCCGGACCCGGTGGCGACCAGCTCCCCGGGAGCGAGGTCGGCCACCTCTCGGCGCCACTGCTCGTGCACCTCGGCCAGCCACTGCGGCGATGCCGCCTCGTGGACGGACGTGCGCGCAGCCAAGGTCGCGGTCTCGTAGTCGGCTCCGACCACGCCCGGGTCGAGGTCGAGGGGCAGGAACGCCTCGGTCCACGTCCGCTCGGCGCTCGCGTCGAGGACGTCGTGCTCGAGCTGGGTCGGGCACACCCCCGCCTGGATCTCGAGGTAGCGGCTCCCCGGCTCGCCGAGCCAGTCCTGCCACCGCTGGCCTCCCGGACCGTTGCCCCACAGGAAGAGCTTGCGGCCGTGCAGGGCATCGGTCGAGGTCTGCGCCAGCCCGTGGCCGTCGGGCTCCACCGCGCAGACGAGCCGACCCTGCTGGTGCGCGACCTCGAAGAAGTAGTCCGCGGCATACCGGCTGGCGCTGGGGACACTGACGTCCACCGAGCCGTCCGGGAAGGGAACGGGCACCCGTTCGAGCGTGCCCTCGTAGTCGGTGCGCCACGCCGAGTCCGCCGGCACGAGCACGCGCGTGCCGGCGGTCTCGGGCACAGCGACGTTGGTCCAGTAGTACAGCGGCTTGGGTTCCGGGTCGGGGTTGAGGACCCGCGTCGACGCCATGAGCCGTGCACCGCTGAGCCACAGGTCGACCTGGAGGACGAGGTCGCGGGTGCGCTCCCACTCCCACAGGCGCACCACCGGCCCCAGGGGCGTGTCGAGGATGGCGCTGTGCATGGGCAGGTTGGACATCGCCGAGTGACCGGTCGAGCCCAGGTTCCACTCGATGCCCCCGGCGAACCAGGCGTCGGTCAGGCCGAAGTTGGCCCAGCGCAGGCGGGCGTTGCGGTGGACGAGGTCGCGACCGTCCTCCTGCGCCTGGAGCGACCACACCCGCCCGCCGTGGGAGGGCAGGATCGTCGCGCTGAGGTGCTCGTTGCTCAGCTCGATGGCCGGCAGCTCGAGGTGGCGGTCACAGCGGTCGTAGTCGCTGACGACGCCGTAGGGCAGGGGCGAGGAGAGCCGTCCATGCGCCATCCGGACTTTCATGTCAGAAGGTGCCGCATCGCTCACTCTGGCCGTGATATTTTCACGCACTGGCGCAAGTGCCGCCACGGGGCTCGCTTGGCCCGGTAGCGTGCCGATCAGGGACAGGGTGATGCGCCGTGCGTGGGCGGTTGGGGGATGAGCCATGCCCTCATAGTGCTCGATTGTGAGTGCTTCGGTCGAGATCCTTGACACAATCGATCACGCGCAGCACGATATGGCGATCACGACACATCAACACTGTGTTGCCCAATGACGGGCGGTCTGTGCTGCGCCCGGGACCCGGAAGTAGGAAGTGGATGAACCCTCCAGGCAAGCAGGTGGATCGGCGCTCGATTCTTCGACTGGCGATGGCCGGGGGTGTCGCCATTCCGGCGCTGGCCCTCGCGGGTTGCGCCACGGGTGGCGGCTCGGACGACACGTCGAGCAGCAGCCCCGCGGCAGGTGGCGAGAAGAACGACAAGAACCCGTTCGGCATGGCCGAGAAGGCGACCGTCGAGGCGGTCATCTTCAACGGTGGCTACGGCTTCGACTACGTGACCTTCGCCGCGGACGTGGCGCAGAAGAACCACGCCGGCAGCACCTTCTCCGTCAAGCCCTCGACCCAGATCGCGCAGGAGCTCCAGCCGCGCTTCGTCGGTGGCAACCCGCCGGACCTCATCGACAACTCGGGCGCCAACTCGATCGGCCTCAACACCATCGCCGACCAGCTCGAGGACCTCAAGGAGGTCTTCGCCGCCAAGAACCTCGAGGGCACGACGATCTCCGACACGCTCTACCCGGGGGTCGAGGCACCGGGCACGATCAACGGCAAGCTCGTCGCCATCAACTACGTCCAGACCGTCTATGCCATCTGGTACTCCGCGTCGCTGTTCGAGCAGAACGGCTGGACGCCCCCCAAGACCTGGGACGAGGCCATCGCGCTCGGCGCCAAGGCCAAGGAGAAGGGCAAGTTCCTCATGCTCTGGGGCAAGGAGGCCGCGACCTACTACCAGACCCTGGCCATCGCCTCGGCCATCAAGGAGGGCGGCGACGAGGTGCGCCTCGCCCTCGAGAACCTCGAGGCCAAGTGCTGGTCCAAGCCGGCCATCCAGGGCGTTTTCAAGGCCCTCGAGACGATCGTCCAGAAGGGCTACATGAAGCCCGGTGGCGGTGGGACGCAGTTCACCGCCGCGCAGGCCCAGTGGAGCAACGACCAGGCCGCCCTGCTCTACCCCTCGGGCTCGTGGATCGAGAACGAGATGAAGAAGCAGACCAAGGAGGGCTTCAAGATGATGGGCGCCCCCGAGATGACGCTCACCTCGGGCTCGAAGATGCCCTACGAGGCCCTGCACTCGGCGGCCGGTGAGCCCTACATCGTCCCGAGCAAGGCCAAGAACGCCGCCGGTGGCAAGGAGCTGCTCCGCACGATGCTCTCCAAGGAGGCCGCGACGAACTTCGCCAAGACGAAGCTGTCGCCGACCATCGTCAAGGACACCGTCCCCGAGGACGGCTTCGGCTCCACGGCGCTGCAGTCGCAGGGCAAGATGCTCAAGGACGCCGGCGACAACGTCTTCACCTGGAACTTCGTCGACATCTACGGCACCAACCAGGACATGTTGGTGCCGTGGAACGCCTTCCTCTCGGGCCAGATCGACGCAGCCAAGCTGACCGACCAGCTGCAGAAGATCACCGACAAGGTGGCCAACGACTCGTCCGTCAAGAAGGTCGAGGTCAAGTGACCCTGCGCCCGGTCCGGCAGCTCTGCCGGGCCGGGCGCCGTCATGTCCGCACCATCACCTCGGTGGCCCCAGTCCCAGTCACCTCACCACCAGTCACCTCACCACCAGCCACCTCACCCTTCGCCCTCACCGGCGGACAGGAAGGCACCCGATGACGGTTGTCGTGCCACCCATCACGGACGTCGCACCCTCGGGCCAGGGCTCGAACCGCTTCCGGCGTCGGCCCCGTCAGCGCATGACGTGGGCCCGCAGGGGGTTCCTCCTCGTCACGCTCGGTCTGCCGTTCGCCTTCTACTCGGTGTTCGTGCTCTGGCCGTTCGTCCAGGCGTTCATCTACTCGCTGACGAACTGGAGCGGGTTCACCGACACGTTCGACTTCATCGGCCTGAAGAACTACACCGCCCTGCTGCACGACGACATCTTCCTCAAGGCGCTGCGCAACAACCTGCTGCTCGCCCTGGTGGTGCCCATCGTCACCATCGTGCTGTCGCTGGCGCTGGCGACCATGGTGACCGTGGGTGGTGAGAGCACCGGTGCGGTCCGCGGTCTCGCGCGTTCGTCGGTCTACCGCATCGTCTCGTTCTTCCCCTACACGATCCCGGCGATCGTCATCGGCCTCGTGTGGGCTCAGATGTTCGACCCGTCGGCCGGCCTGGTCAACGCCCTGCTCACCGGCATCGGGCTGGACCAGTTCAAGAGCTTCGCCTGGCTCGGCGAGGTCTCCACGGCCATGCCCGCGACGATGTTCGTCATCATCTGGGGCTTCGTCGGCTTCTACATGGTCCTGTTCATCGCGGCGATCAAGGGCATCCCCGCCGAGCTCTACGACGCGGCTCGCGTCGACGGCGCCGGACGGTTGCGGATGACGATGATGGTCACCATCCCGATGGTGCGCGACACGATCCAGACGGCCTACGTCTACCTCGGGATCCTCGCCCTCGACGCGTTCGTCTACATGGCAGCCCTCAACGCCAGTGGCGGCCCGCAGAACTCCACGCTGACGATCACGCAGGACCTCTTCAACACCGCGTTCAAGAAGGGCCAGTTCGGCCTCGCGAGCGCCATGGGCGTCGTCCTGGCGCTGCTGACCCTCGCCTTCGCCGGGATCGTCTTCGCCGTGAACCGCTTCACCGGCGGGAAGGACAGCTGATGGCGACCGACATCGACACCGGCGTCACGACGGGCACCCCCGACCGTGACGCCCCGAGTCCCAAGGCCAAGGGCGACCGCAAGGTCACCGTGGTGTCCCACGTCGTCCTCACGATCTGGACGATCATCGTCGTCCTGCCTCTGCTGTGGGTCTTCCTGTCCTCGTGGAAGACGACCGGCGAGATCTTCCAGTCACCGCTGTCGCTGCCGCAGAGCTGGAGCTTCGACAACTACATCGGGGCGTGGACCGACTCCCACATCGGCCGCTACATGCTCAACTCCGTCATCGTCGTGACCGTCTCGCTCGTCCTCGTGATGATCCTGGGCTCCATGGCGGCCTACTCGCTGGCGCGCTACCCGTTCCCCGGCAGCGGACTCGTCTACTACCTGATCCTCGCGGGCCTGACCTTCCCCGTCTTCCTCGCGATCGTGCCGCTGTTCTTCGTCCTCAAGAACACGGGACTCCTCAACACCCTCCCGGGCCTCATTGCGACCTACGTGGCGTTCGCGTTCCCCTTCACCGTGTTCTTCCTCTTCCCGTTCTTCCGGGGGCTGCCGCACGAGATCGCCGAAGCGGCCGAGCTCGACGGGGCAGGGGAGTGGCGCACGTTCTTCCAGGTGATGCTGCCGATGGCCCGCCCGGGCATCGTCGCGATCTCGATCTTCAACTTCCTCGGCATGTGGAACCAGTTCCTCCTTCCCGTGGCCCTCAACACCACCGAGGACAACTACGTCCTGTCGCAGGGCATGGCGCGCTTCGCCTCACAGGCCGGGTATGCCGTGGACTTCGGCCAGCTCTTCGCTGCGGTCGTCATCACGATCGTCCCCGTCCTCGCGGTCTACATCTTCTCGCAGCGCCAGCTCCAGGGGTCCCTGTCCCAGGGAACCCTCAAATGACCCGCCTTGTGTGCCTGAGCGCGAGTCCTGGCTCGCGCTCAGGCACACAAGGCAGGGGGGAATAGGGTGTTGAGGTGAGCTTCCCGAACGCCACCGACCTCGTCGACCTGCACTGCCACGGAGCTCTCGGGCACGAGTTCGGCCAGGACACCCAGGGGTCGGCGGAGGCCGCCGAGCACCACCACGCGGCCGGCGTCACGACGCTCGTCGGCTCGCTCGTCTCCGGTCGCCCCGACACCCTCATCGCCCAGGTCGCGACCCTGGCGCCGCTCGTGGCGTCGGGGGAACTCGCCGGGATCCACCTCGAGGGACCGTTCCTGTCCGAGGAGCGCCGGGGGGCGCACGACCCGTCGGTGCTCACCGACCCCGACCTGGCCCTCGTCGAGTCGCTCGTGTCGACCTGCGCCGAGGCAGGCGTGCGGGACGCGTTGGTGCAGTGGACCTTTGCGCCCGAGCGCGTCGGCTCCGCGGGGCTCGTCAAGGCCTTGGCACGGCACGGCATCCTGCCGGCCGTGGGCCACACGGACGCGTCCGCCGGGGTCGTCACGGCGATGCTCGCCTCGATCGCCGACACCTGCGGGCGCCCGCCGCTGGTGACTCACCTCTTCAACGGTATGCCGCCCTTCCACCACCGCGCCGGCGGTCCCGTCGCTGCCGCGCTCGCCGCCGGGGCGCGCGGCGACTGCATCGTCGAGCTCATCACCGACGGGGTGCACGTCGCGCCCGAGGTCGTGCGCATGGTCTTCGAGACCGTCGGTCCCGAGCACATCGCTCTCGTGTCGGACGCCATGGCGGCGACCGGCCTGGGCGACGGCGACTACACGATCGGCACGCTCGAGGTGGAGGTGGCCAGTGGGGTGGCGCGCCTCGCGGACGGTGGCTCCGGGCGCGGCTCGATCGCCGGGTCGACGTCCACGCTGGCCGACTGCGTCCGGTGGGCCGTGGAGGTCGCCGGTCTCCCTGAGGCCGACGTCCTCACCGCCGCGACGACCACCCCCGCGTCGATCCTCGTGTCCTGAGCAGCCCCGTCCCTGATGGCCCTCTCCGGGTGGCTACGGGCGGTCCGCGTCGAGCATCCGCAGCGAGGACTCGAGCGCCACGTCGTTCCACTCGTTCGCCCCGGCGATGAGGTAGTGCCCGCGAGGCCCCATGTCGACGAGCTCCGCGTCGGTGGCGACCGCCCGTGCCCGCTCCACAAAGCGTTGGGTCTGGGCAAAAGAGGTCAGCCGGTCCCGTCGCCCGTGCGCGGCGACGAGCGAGCGTCCGGTGAGCGTGCGCACGGGCTCGGCGCTCGACCACCACGGGGCGAGAGCGACGACTCCCACCACCGACGGGTCGTCGGCGACGTGCACGGCGACCCGGCCGCCCATCGAGTGGCCCAGCAGGACGACCGGCACGTCCCCACGCGTCGCCCGCACGCAGTCGAGGGCCCAGCGTGCATCGGCGACGGGCCCTGACCCGCCGTTCCACCCGCGCTCGCGATAGCGCAGCAGCCACACGCTGGCACCCGCGGCGTTGGCCCGCCCCGAGATCGCGCGCGCCATCCAGGACGACCGTAGCCACGACGCACTCCGCTCCCCGACCTCGTCGCGCGAGCTCGGCTTGCCGCCGTGGAGCATGAGGATGATCGGGTTGGGCAGGTTCGGGGCGTCGAGACGCGTCAACGATGGTTCAGCAGTGGCCACACGTCCTCTTCGCAGCTGAGCGCGTCGGCGGATGGGTGGTCCACCGACGCGGAGCGCACGTCAGCGCAGCAGCGCGCGCAGTGACTGGATGGTGTCGGCCTCGGCGGGGGCCTTGGCCTGGAGGGCGGACTCCCCACCCGGTGCGTCCTCGACGCGGTAGCGCTTGACCCGCGCGAACCGCAGGGCGACCCCGCCGGGGTAGCGCGACGAACGCTGCACCCCGTCGATGGCCACCTCGACGACGACGTCGGGTCGCATCGTGAGCACCCACCCGTTGTCGTCGACGGCATGCTGGGGAAAGGTCTCGGTCTGCCAGCGCAGCAGCTCGTCGGTGAGCCCCTTGAACGTCTTGCCGACCATGACGAAGCCCCCCGCCGGCCCGAACTCGCCCTCGGGGTCGCGGGCGCCGAGGTGCAGGTTGGAAAGCCAGCCCTTGCGCCGGCCCGACCCACGCTCGACGCCGAGCACGACGAGGTCGTAGGTGTGCACCGGCTTGACCTTGACCCAATGCTTGCCCCGGCGCCCCGCGGCGTAGGCCGTGTCGATGCCCTTGACCATGACCCCCTCGTGACCGGCGGCGAGTGCCTCGTCGGCGACGCGCTCGGCGACGGCTGGGTCCGTGGTCACCTCACCAGCGATCCGGTATGCCGGCGCGATGCGTTCGAGCGCCGCGAGCCGCTGCGAGAGCGGCCGGTCGATGAGGTCCTCGCCGTCGACGTGCAGGACGTCGAAGAACCGTGGGGCCAGCACCTGCTCACGCGCGGCGTCGGCACCGAAGCGGCTCATGGTGTCCTGGAACGGCCGCGGCGAGCCGCTGTCGTCGAGCATGAGCGTCTCGCCGTCGAGGATGATCGACTCGGCCGGAAGCGTCAGCGCGACCTCGACGATCTCCGGGACGCGTGCGGTGATGTCGGCGAGCGAGCGGGTGAACACGCGCACGTCGGATCCGCTGCGATGCACCTGGATCCGGGCGCCGTCGAGCTTGTGCTCCACGGACGCCTCGCCCGTCACCGCGAGCGCGGCGGCGACGTCGGTCGCGGTGGAGGCCAGCATCGGCTGCACGGGGGTGAGCACCGCCAGCCCCACGTCGGTGAGGGCCTCGGGGTGCTCGAGCGCCAGCCGCACCGTCCCGGGCAGCGAACCGCTGAGCATGACAGCTCGCCGCACCTCGGCCAGCGGCAGCCCCACGGCCTTGGCGAGGCCATCGGTGAGCACGCCCTCGAGGGCACCGGTGCGCATCTCGCCGGTCATGGCGCGCACGAGGTGCTCCTGCTCGGGGGCGGTCGCCCGCTCGAACAGCGCGGTCAGGGCGGCGTTGCGAGCACCGGCAGAGCCGGAGCCACCCAGGGCCGCGATGGTGTCGAGCACGGCGTCGACGTCGGCGACGGTGAGCGTCGGCTCGGACGCCGCGGGCGCACCCTCACGCGCCGACAGCACGGTGCGGTAACCGAGGCCGATCGACCCCTGTCGCAGCCTGCCGAGCAGGAGCCCCACGGCAGCCTCGGCCTCGTCGGGGAACAGGTCGCCCAGCACCCCGGCCAGGACGTCGGTCTTGGCCGTCCGCGACCGGGTCGCCACGAGGGCGTCGGCCGCCTCGACAAGGCGGGCCAACGGCATACGCGCGGGTGGTGGTTGGGCGTCGGGCACGGCACCCACGGGTCGGTCGCCGCTCACTCGCCCGCGGGCTGCTCGCCGGCGATGTTGATCATCCAGTCGATGCCGAACCGGTCGGAGCACATGCCGAACTCGTCGCCCCACATCTGCTTCTCGAGCGGCACCTGGACCTGGCCGCCGTCGGAGAGCTTGGCCCAGTAGCCACGCAGCTCGTCGGCGTCGTCGCCCGAGAGGCTGATCGAGATGGAGGAGCCCGTGCTGCCCTGCATGCCCGGCGGGGTGTCGGCCGCCATCAGGGTGAGGCCGCCGGGAGTGACGAGCTGGGCGTGCATGACCCCGTCGGCGGGCGCCGCGTGCTCCGGGTCACCGCCCTGGAACTCGCCGAAGGTGGACACGGTGAGCTCGCCACCGAAGACGTCCTTGTAGAACTCCATGGCCTCGCGGGCGTTGTCCGGGAACTGGATGTAGGGATTCAGTGTGGTTGCCATGTGCCGACGCTAGACCCGCGCACCGACAACCGGTAGGCAGTACGCATGTATCTCGAGAACGTCGTCGTCGACGCGCAGGAGCCCGGGCGGCTCGGCCGCTTCTGGGAGGAGCTCCTCGGGGCCACGACCCTCACCGACGAGGAGGGCAGCTACGAGACCCGGCTGAGCGTGCCCGACGGGCCCTCGCTCGACCTGTGCTTCGAGCGGGTCCGGGAGGCGCCCGCGCCCCGGCCTCGGCTTCACCTCGAGATCTCCGGCGGAGAGGCCGCCGACCAAGCCGAGGTCGTCGAGCGGGCGCTCACCCTGGGTGCCCGGCACCTCGACATCGGCCAGCGCGACGTGCCGTGGGTCGTGCTCGCCGACCCCGAGGGCAACCCGTTCTGCGTCATGGAGGCTCGGCCGGAGTACGCCGCGTCCGGGCCGCTCTCGTCCCTGCCGCTCGACAGCGCCGACGTCGAGCGCGACCTCGCGTTCTGGTCGGAGCTCTCCGGCTGGGTGCTGGTCACGAGCTCCATGCCGGGTGCGCTGCGCCACCCCAGCGGCCGGGGACCGCTGCTCGAGCTGTGCCCAGAACGGGCACCCAAGGACCCGGCGCGCAAGAACCGCGTCCACCTCGACCTCCGACTTGAGGAGGGGGAGGACCCGGACGCGGTCTTCGCCAGACTTGTGGCGCTGGGTGGCGCGGCGCACCAGCATGACTGGGGCGACCTGCCGTGGCGGGTCTGCACCGACCCCTCCGGCAACGAGCTCTGCCTCCTGCCTGCCCGCCAGGCCTCGGGGACGGGGTAGCGGTGGCACTGCCACGGCGGGGTGATACTGGGCGTAGGCACAGCCACAAGGAGAATGCATGACCGACACCGAGACCACGCTGGTCGCACAGCCGCACGAGCAGCTGCTCCGGGAGGTCGCCGGGGTCCTCGCCTCGGTCGAGGAGCTGCACGACTACCTCACCAGGGTCGTCCACGCGGTGCGCGAGCACGTCGACGGGTGCGACGAGGTCGGCATCACGCTGCTCGTCGACGGTCGTCCCAGCACAGCGGCCTACACGACCGTGGCGACGCTCGAGATCGACGCGGTCCAGTACCAGCTCGACGAGGGCCCCTGCCTCGACGCCGCGCGCCTGGGCATCGAGGTCGTCGTCGGCCTGGCGGAGGATGAGGCTGACGTCCGGTGGCCGCTCTTCGCGGAGGCGGTGCGGCGCGACGGGGTGAAGTCGCTCATGGCGCTGCCGCTCGTGAGCGGTGACGAGCGCGTGGGCGCACTCAACCTCTATGGCCGTGGGGCGCAAGCGTTCGAGAGCTTCGAGGCCTCCCTGGCGCGGACCGCCGCCAGCCGCGCCGCTGACGCGATCGTGGCCGTCCTCCGGCTCGACGGCGCGCAGCGCCTGGCGGGCCAGCTCGAGCAGGCGATGGCCAGCCGGGCGGTCATCGAGCAGGCCAAGGGTGCGCTCATGGCGACGCGCAGCCTCGACGAGCACGCAGCCTTCGAGTGGATGCGGGAGACGTCGCAGGCACGCAACGTCAAGGTCCGTGACCTCGCCGGGCAGGTGCTGGCGGGACTCTTCATCGAGGACCGGGCGCACTAGAGTCGCTGCATGGCCCGCCCCCATCTCGCTGCCCTCCTCGAGGACGCGTGGAACCGTCGCAAGAGCGACACGCTGCGTGAGCGGGGCTGGGGGACCAAGATCGTGCCCCACACCGGCTACGGCAGCTCCGGCTTCGTGCGGGTCCTCGCGCGGGTGCTCATGTCGCGCGACCCCATGCGCCAGGCGTCCGGCGACGCGGCGGGCAGCGTGCAGTCGCTGAAGTCGGCCGAGGAGGAGACCCGCGGCTGGCGCGCCTTCGTCACCTCGCCGGCCATCGACGTGCCCGTGGTGATCCGCATCGGTGAGCGCGAGATCGACGGGCGCACCGACCGCTCCGGCCTCGTGGACGTCACCATCCACGGCCACGGCCTGGGACCGGGATGGCACCAGATCGAGATCTCGTCACCCCACGCGCGTCCGAGCACGGCGTCGGTGCTCATCATCGGCACCCGCCAGACGTTCGGGCTCGTCAGCGACATCGACGACACGGTCCTCTCGACGTCGCTCCCGCGCCCGGTCATCGCCGCCTGGAACACGTTCGTCAGGGCCGAGGGCACCCGCAGCCCGGTGCCGGGCATGGCCACCTTCTATCGCCAGCTCACCGACTCCCACCCCGGCATGCCCGTCATCTACCTGTCGACCGGCGCCTGGAACACCGCGCCCTCGCTCACCCGGTTCCTGCGCCGCAACGGCTACCCGCCCGGCCCGATGCTGCTCACCGACTGGGGCCCCACGCACACCGGGTGGTTCCGGTCCGGCCAGGACCACAAGCGCTCGGCGCTTGCCCGCCTCGCCCGCGAGCTGCCGCACGTGAAGTGGCTACTGGTCGGGGACGACGGGCAGAACGACCCC
The DNA here is from genome assembly GCF_001427985.1 of Knoellia sp. Soil729. GTDB lineage: Bacteria > Actinomycetota > Actinomycetes > Actinomycetales > Dermatophilaceae > Knoellia. The sequence goes on along the minus strand of NZ_LMSA01000002.1, from coordinate 1,053,837 downwards.
AAGCTGTACACCGAGTTCGCGAGCCGGCGCCCGGACGCGGTGCGTGCCATCGCGATTCGCCAGCTGACCGCTGGTGAGCAGGTCCTCTCGCACGGCATCCCGCTGGCGAACGACGACCTCGCACCAGCACCGACCGAGGACATCGCGGCGCCGGTGGTGCGCGCCAGCGACGGCTACGGGCTGGCCCGGCTCGTCGCACCGATCGTGGACGGCGACGTCGTCGACACCGAGGCCGGAGCGCGTGCTCTCGAGGCCTCCGACATGTGGGGAGTGTGACGCGGTGCCAGAGCTGCCCGAGGTCCAGGCGCTGGTCGACTTCCTGACTGAGCGCACGGCCGACCTGGCCGTCACCGGCGTCGAGCTCGGCTCGTTCTCGGTGCTCAAGACGTTCAACCCGCCGCCCGAAGCGCTCGTGGGTGCGCCCGTGGAGTCGGTGACGCGGCACGGCAAGTTCCTCGACCTCGACTGTGGCGGAACGCATCTCGTCTTCCACCTCGCCCGGGCAGGGTGGCTGCGCTGGTCGGACTCGATCTCGCCGACGACGCTGCGGCCGGGCAAGTCGCCGATCGCCCTGCGCGTGCGCCTGTCCGACGGGTCCGGCTTCGACCTCACGGAGGCCGGGACCAAGAAGTCGCTCGCGGCCTACATCGTCTCGGACCCAGGCGATGTGCCGGGGATCGCCGCACTTGGGCCCGACCCGCTCGCGGACGCGTTCTCGCTCGAGGCCTTCCGCGAGATCCTGTCGTCGCGCAACGCCCAGGTCAAGGGTGTCCTGCGCGACCAGAAGATTCTCGCTGGCGTCGGCAACGCCTACTCCGACGAGATCCTGCACGTCGCCAAGCTGTCACCCTTCGCGATGGCCGCGAAGCTCGACGACGAGCAGAGCAAACGCCTGTATGCCGCACTGCGGGAGACGCTGTCGGCTGCGGTCCTCGCGGCGTCGGGCAAGCCGGCCGCCGAGCTCAAGGACGCCAAGCGCCAGGGGATGCGGGTCCACGGTCGCACCGGCGAGATCTGCCCCGAGTGCGGCGACGTCGTGCGTGAGGTCTCGTTCGCGGACTCCTCGCTGCAGTACTGCGCGACCTGCCAGACCGGCGGCAAGCCCCTGGCCGACCGCCGCACGAGCAAGTTCCTCAAGTAGCCCACCCCCGCCCTCCCACGCGCCCCAACTTTCGCTCCCCATGCGGGAACCTGGGGGGTCCGGATGGTTCATTTCCCTCCGGACCCCGCAGGTTCCCTCCGGTCGGCCTCGTCACCAACCTCATCGCGTAGCGTCGACGTCATGAGCGAATTCCCCCAGATCCCGGTGGCCGACCTCCCCGACGACGCCGTCTTCCTCGACATCCGCGAGCAGGACGAGTGGGACCGCGGCCACGCGCCGGGCGCCGTGCACATCCCAATGAGTGAGCTCCCTGCTCGCGTCGACGAGCTCGCCCCCTTCCTCGACCAGGACCAGCCGCTCGTCGTCACCTGCCGCAGCGGTGGCCGCGTGGCCCGCACCCTGCCGTGGCTGGAGCAGCAGGGCTACGACGTCGCGAACCTCGACGGCGGCATGCGTGCCTGGCACGCAGCGGGCAAGCCGATGGAGACCGCGGACGGCAGCGAGCCCCAGGTGCCCTGACCCGGTCGACCACGACACGGCATACCCGCTTATTCGGATGTATGCCGTCCGCCCTAGACATGCGGATACGGTGCCATCGTGGACCCCATTCGGAACCCCTATGCCCCCGGCGCCGGTCAGCGCCCGCCCGAGCTCGCGGGTCGTGACGAGCAGCTCGACGCCTTCGAGGTCGTCCTCGAACGGATCTCGCGTGGACGTCCGGAGCGTTCGATCGTGCTCACCGGCCTGCGCGGAGTCGGCAAGACGGTGCTGCTCAATGCGTTGCGGTCAACGGCCGTTCGCGCCAAGTGGGGGACCGGCAAGCTCGAGGCGCGACCCGACCAGTCGCTGCGGCGACCGCTGTCCTCGGCCCTGCACCAGGCCGTGCGAGAGCTCGGCCACCCGAGCGACGAGGAGGTTCAGCACGTCCTCGGGGTCATCAAGGCCTTCGCCCAGCGTGATGCCCCTGCCGGCGCGAAGCTGCGCGAGAGGTGGAACCCCGGGATCGACGCACCGGCGGTCTCCGGGCGGGCCGACTCGGGCGACATCGAGATCGACCTCGTCGAGCTCCTGACCGACGTGGGTGGGCTGGCGTCCGACACGGGGCGGGGGATCGCCGTCTTCATCGACGAGATGCAGGACCTCGGCCCCGACGACGTGTCGGCGTTGTGCGCTGCCTGCCACGAGATCTCGCAGTCGGGGCTGCCCGTCATCGTCGTCGGTGCCGGCCTGCCGCACCTGCCGGCCGTGCTGTCGGCGTCGAAGTCCTACTCGGAGAGGCTGTTCCGCTACTCCCGCATCGGCCGTCTGCCCCGCGCGGCTGCGGACGCGGCGCTGGTGGTGCCCGCCCAGGAGGAGGGCGCGGCCTACGACTCCCAGGCGCTCGACGCGATGTATGCCGCCACGGGTGGCTACCCCTACTTCATCCAGGCCTACGGCAAGGCGGCGTGGGACCGGGCGCCTCGCTCTCCCGTGACGGCGGACGACGTCCGGGTTGCGGCACCGGAGGCCGAGTCGGAGCTGGCCGTCGGGTTCTTCGGCTCGCGGTTCGAGCGGGCGACGCCGGGCGAGCGCGAGTACCTGCGCGCCATGGCCGACGTGGCGGTGGCGATCAGTGAGCGTGGCGAGGAGCAGCTTGACGACATCGAGTCGGTCCCGACGTCCGACGTGGCGACCCACCTGGGCCGCAAGCCGCAGTCGTTGTCGCCAGCGCGGGATGCGTTGCTCAAGAAGGGGCTCATCTATTCGGGCGAGCGGGGCCGGATCGCGTTCACGGTGCCCCACTTCGGGCGGTACCTGCGCGAGCAGACGGCCTGACGCACTCGTGGGCGATGCGAAGGTCATCACGCTCTGCGGCTCGACGAGGTTCGAGGCTGAGTTCGCCGAGGTCAACCAGCGGCTCACGCTGGAAGGCTGCGTCGTGATCAGCCTCGAGATGTTCAGCCTTCCGGATCTGGCGGACGGCGACTGGACGGCCGACAGCTCGCAGCTGGAGGGCCGGCTCCGCGACGTGCACCTGCAGAAGATCCGCATGGCCGACGAGGTCTACATCGTGGAACCGGGCGGCTACGTGGGCGAGTCGACGCGGCGGGAGATCGCCTACGCGCAGTCGCTGGGCAAGCCAGTTCGGTACCTGAGCCACGAGATGTCGGCCGGGACAGGGGACTCCGTCCCAGACTGAGTCCCGGGCCAACGGACATGCACTCCTGACGTGCCCCGGTGGCGAATGGAGGACGGAGGTGCTCGGGCCGACCAATGGCATCGCGCCACTGGTGAGCACTGCATGTCCGCCGGGCCGCGCACTAGGGTTGGCGGGCATGGACATGTTGAGGGGTGAGCAGATCGCTGCGGCCGACCTCGCGGAGTGGCGCAAGCTGGCTCAGGGCCTGCACGCGCGCTACCTCGTGGACGACTTCGGCGCCGGTGCCCGGTTCGTGGCTGCGGTGGGTGAGGCTGGGGACGAGCTCGAGCACCATCCGCGCGTGTTCATGGGCCCGCGCCATGTCGACCTCAAACTGATCACCGACGACGCGATCTACCGCGATGACGAAGGCACCGAGTACGTCGTCGAGTGGCCGACCCAGCAGGACGTCGACCTTGCCCGACGCATCACGGAGATCGCGGGCGAGCAGGGTCTGACCGCCGACCCCGCCTCGGTGAGCATGGTCGAGCTCGGCCTGGACACGGGCGACTCCGCAACGATCGCCCCCGTCTGGGCCGCACTGCTGACCGGGAACGCCGAGGCCCAGGGCCATGGCTCGCCGGGCGACGAGGTCCGGGATGCCACCGGTCGGGTGCCCAACCTGTGGTTCGGCGACTCTCCCGGTGAGGATGCCACCCGCCAGCGCTTCCACGTCGAGGTCTATGTGGCGCCAGAGGTCCTCGAGCAGCGGGTCGCTGCCGCCGTCGCCGCGGGAGGGACGGTCGTCGACGACAGCGACGCACCCTCGCTCACGGTGATTGCCGACCAGGACGGCAACCGAGGAGTCATCTGCGCGGACATGTCGGCCGCACGCAAGGGCTGACCGCCCACGGCTCTGGGCACCACCGCTCACCTGCAGCAGGATGGCCACATGGCACAGCTACCCCGCTTCGACCACATCGGCGTCACCGTCGCGGACCTCGACCTCGTGGAGAGGTTCTTCGTGAGCATCGGCCTGGAGGCCGAGGGGCCCCGGATGTTCGTCGACGGAGAGTTTCTGGACACCGTCTGCGGCATCCCCAACGCGCGCACCGAGATCCTCATGATGCAGACCCCTGGGGAAGGCACCAAGCTGGAGCTCGCGAGGTTCGTCCGGCCCGGCCACGAGCCCGGTTCACCCATGGCGATGTCCACCGAGCTGGGCCTGCGCAACGTGTGCTTCGAGGTCGAGGACCTGCGGGGCATCGTCGACCGGCTGGCCGGTGAGGGCTACGGGCTGGTCGGTGGCATCGGCGAGTATGAGAACGTCTGGCGGATGGCCTACGTCCGTGGTCCCGAGGGCCTCATCGTGTCCCTGGCCGAACAGATCCGCGAGAGCGCGCCCGACGAACAGCACCCAGACGCAGGGAAGTGACACCGCACCACATGATCGAGATCCTCAGCCCCACCGAGATCGAGCGCGCCCGAAACAGCGGCCGGTTGGTCGCCGACATCCTGCAGAGTGTCAAGCGCCGCAGTGGAGTCGGCACGAACCTGCTCGACATCGACGGCTGGGTGCGGGCCATGATCGACGAGGCGGGGGCACAGTCCTGCTACGTCGACTACGCACCCCCGTTCGGCAGCGGTCCCTTCGGCCACTACATCTGCACCTCCGTCAACGACGCCGTGCTCCACGGCCTCCCGCACGACTACGCACTGGTCGACGGTGACCTGCTCACGCTGGACCTCGCCGTCTCCCTCAAGGGCATAGCGGCCGACTCGGCCATCAGCTTCATCGTGGGCAGCTCCCGACCGGCGCAGAGCGTGTCCCTGATCGCCGCAACCGAGCGCGCGCTCGCGGCCGGGATCGCCGCAGCCGGCCCGGGAGCGCGCATGGGCGACATCTCGCACGCCATCGGCTCCGTGCTCACCGACGCGGGCTACCCGATCAACACCCAGTTCGGCGGCCACGGCATCGGCTCGACCATGCATCAGGACCCACACGTCTCCAACACCGGCCGGCCCGGCCGCGGCTACACGCTGCGCCCCGGACTGCTGCTCGCCCTGGAGCCCTGGATCATGGCCGACACGGACGAGCTCGTCACGGATCCGGACGGCTGGACGCTGCGCAGCGCCACCGGCTCCCGCACCGCCCACAGCGAGCACACCATCGCCATCACCGACGACGGTGCCGAGATCCTCACCCTGCCCTCGGAGCACCAGGCGTCCCCCTGAGCTCCGCCGGGAGCCCATCGCCGTGCCAGAGTGAACAGGTGACCGACGCGCCCGACCAGACCGACCAGACCGACCCCATGGAGCAGATCGACGAGCCCGGTGGCGGTGAGAGTCTCTTCACCGTCCTCGTGGCATTGGGCGCCAACGTGCTCATCGCCATCGCCAAGTCCGTCGTCGCCTTCGTCACCGGGTCGGCGTCCATGGTCGCCGAGGCCGCCCACTCGTGGGCGGACGCCGGCAACGAGGTCTTCCTCGTCGTCGCGGAGAAGCGAGCAGGTCGCCCGAAGGACGCGGCCCACCCCTACGGCCACGGCCGCGAGGCCTACGTCTGGTCGATGTTCGCAGCGTTCGGGCTCTTCAGCGCGGGCGCCGTCGTGTCGATCTGGCACGGTGTCCAGAGCTGGCGCGAGGGCACCGGCGGTGAGGTGGAGGTCGACTACCGCTGGGCCTATGCCGTTCTCGCCCTCGCGTTCGTCCTCGAAGGCGTGTCCTTCCTACAGGCGCGCCGGCAGACCAAGGCACAGGCCGGGCGGTTGGGTCTCGAGGCGCTGCCGTTCATCCTCCGGACCTCCAACCCCACGCTGCGGGCCGTCTACTTCGAGGACGCCGCCGCCCTCATCGGCATCGTCCTCGCGGCGATCGGAATCGTGCTGCACCAGGTGACGGGGGACGCCCGCTGGGACGCGGTCGGGTCGATCGCGGTCGGCCTGCTCCTGCTCGCCATCGCCGTCTTTCTCATCTCGCGCAACCGTGACTTCCTCGTCGGCCAGTCGGTGTCCGCCGAGCTGCGCCAACGCGCCCTCGCGGACCTGCTCGAACGCCCGGAGATCGAGCGGCTGACCTTCCTGCACCTCGAGTTCGTCGGGCCGGGCCGCATCCTCCTCATCGCGGCCGTCGACCTCGTCGGCGACGACAGCGAGTCACGGCTGGCCGAGCGGCTCCACCGGCTGTCCGACTCCATCCGAGACCACGACCAGGTCGAGGAGGCCATCATCACTTTGGCCCGCCCCGAGGACCCATCGCTCAAGCCCCATTCGCCGCAGCAGGGCCGCTGAGCGAGGCTCCGAACCAACGGAGCAGCGCCTCCTCCAGGTCGCTCTCGTCGTCGCCGACCCACACGATGTGCCCGTCCGGTCGCAGCAGCACGGCCGGCGGGTCGAGCTCGTCGGAGCGCTCGGCGAGCACGTCGACCCGGTCGTGCCACCCGCTGACCGTGAGGCTGCCCGTCTGGTCGACCAGAACGCCACGACCGCTGCGCAGCAACGGATACAGGCGCCTCCCACCCGTGAAGGCGATGTCTCGCGAACGCTGACCGAGAAGCTCGCCCTCGCCCACGGCATACCAGATTCCGAGGGACGTGACCTTGTCGATGAGGTGACGGTGCACGCCCGGGAGCTCCATGAGCTCGGCCAGGAGCGACCGCACGGCCCGCGGCCCGGGCTCGGCGGACTGCAACAGAGCCTGCGCCCGCGTCAGCGTCAGGACCTCGGCCGCGACCGGTCGGCGCTCGCTCTCGTAGGTGTCGAGCAGGCCTCGGGGAGACCAGCCGCGCACGGCCGCCGCGAGCTTCCAGCCGAGGTTGAAGGCATCCTGGATGCCGAGGTTGAGACCTTGGCCACCCTGCGGAGGATGCACGTGGGCGGCGTCGCCCGCGATGAGGACGCTGCCCCTGCGGTAGTGCTCGGCCAGACGCGTTGCGTCACCGAAGCGTGAGAGCCACCGCGGTGAGTGTGCACCGAGATCACTGCCCGCGTATGCCGTGAGCTGGGCTCGCAGCTCGTCGATCGTGGGCGGGGGAGTGTCGTCCGAAGGCGGGTCGGCAGGAGTGACGACGCTGAAGACCCCACCGTCGCGCGGGACGATGCCGAAGCCCTTGTGGGTCTCGCGCACCCGCTTCGTGATCGCGCTGACCTCCTCCGTGGTGGCGGTCAGCTCGACCTCCCCGAGGATCCAGCCCGAGGTCGCCGGCTCACCGGCGAACTCGATGCCCAGGGCCTTGCGCACCGTGCTCCGGCCGCCGTCGCAGCCCACGACGAAGCGTGCCTGCAGCCGCTCGCCGCCGACCAGCTCGACGCCCGCACCGTCGCGACCCTCGTGCACGCCGACCACCTCACAGCCGCGCCGGACCTCGACGCCGAGCTCGACGGCGCGCTCCATGAGCACCTTTTCCACCTCGGGTTGGGGGATGCCGAGGACGTAGGGGTGCGTGGTGTCGAGCCGCACCGGTTCGCTTGGCTGGATGCCGGCGAAGAAGCGGTCGGTCGGATGCACCTGTCCCTGCGGAAGCAGACGGTCCAGCATCCCCCGCTGCTCCATGATCTCGATCGTGCGGGCGTGGATCCCTTGGGCGCGCACCATGGGTGAGGGCTCGAGCTCCCGCTCGAGGAGCAGGACCTCGACCCCGTGGAGCCGCAGCTCGCTCGCCAACATCACGCCGGTCGGACCGGCACCCACGATGATCACGTCCGGCACGTGACCACCTTAGGATCATGACCGCGACGGCGTGCGTGTTCGCCTGCGGCAGAACACAATTCGCGTCGTTTCTCCTTCCACTCGAACATGCGTTCGGCTATGATGGAGACATGAACCCGGACACCGCGACCGCCGCCCTTGCGGGCCGGTATGCCGCGCTGCTGGGTGCCGCTGCACACCTCACCACCGACGACCTCCTCGACGTCGTGGAACAGGCCCAGGCCGAGATCAACGCCGCCACGGCACGGCAAGCAGTGGCGCTGGCCCACCTGGCCGCGATCGACCCCGTGCGCCAGGAGGACGGCACCACCGCCGAGGTCCACCACGGCCTGGGACACCAACGCCTCGACGCACCCGAGCTGGCNCCACCTGGCCGCGATCGACCCCGTGCGCCAGGAGGACGGCACCACCGCCGAGGTCCACCACGGCCTGGGACACCAACGCCTCGACGCACCCGAGCTGGCCGCCCCCCGGCTCGGGGTCTCCACCCACGTCGCCGCCAACCGGGTCCTGGACGCCATCCGCCAGCTGACCCGCACCCCCGCCGTCCTCGACGCCATGGCCGAGGGCGACCTCGACCAACGACGCGCCGCCGTCATCACCGAGGAAACCGAGTTCCTCACCGCCCAGGACGCCGCGATCGTGGTGGCCGACGTGGCACCGCACTGGCAAGAGCTGACGATCGGGCCGCTGCGCCGCCTCGTGGCCGCCACCGCCGCCCGCGTCGCACCCCAGGCCGTGGCCGCCGAAGCCGACCGGGCCAACCAACGCCGCGGACTGACCCGCCGCCACGGCGAGCACGGACTGGACCAGTGGCGCGCCGACGTCCTGGCCGAGCAGTCCAGCCGTGCCTGGGCCGCCGTCACCGAACGCGCCCGCCAGCTCGTGCGCGCCGGTGACGCCGACAACCTCACCCAGGCCCGCGTCGACGCCCTGATGCGCCTGATCCTCGAGCACAGCGACGTGCGTGTGGTGGTCCACGCCACCCGTCCCGCCACCGACACCCCCACCTCGCCACCGCAAGAGCAGTCCGGTGCCACCCACGGTGGGGAGCTGACCTGCCACCCCACCACCGGTGCCCTCCTGGGCGGTGACGTCCCCGCCGGCCTCGCCGTGGGGCGCGACCTCAAGGGCGCCAGCACCGCGATCACCCCCGCCTACCGCATCCCCGCCGCGATGGCGAGGTTCGTGCGGTTGCGCGACGGCGGATGCCGCTTCCCCGGCTGCGCCGTCCCGGCACGCCAGTGCGACCTCGACCACGTCCGCCCCTGGCCCACCGGACCCACCGACCCCGGCAACCTCATCGCCCTGTGCCGGCGCCACCACCGCATCAAACAACGCGACGGCTGGAGCGTGCACCTGCACCCCGACCGCACCCTCACCTGGACCGACCCCACCACCCGCAGCCACACCACCTGGCCGGTCGACCACCTCCACCCCGACACCCCCACCCCAGCCGCGACACCGGGTGACCCCGCGCGCCGGACCCGACACGTCAACGTCAGCCTCCTCGACCACACCTACCTCGAGCTCCTGCTCACCGCACCGCCGCCCCCACGAACCCGACGCAGGCCACGGGCCGGTGTCCTTCCCCTGCCCGAACCCGCCATCCCAGCGACCGATACCCACTGGACCCAGCTCACCTGGGACCCACCACCCCGCGAACCCGCACCCATCCCCTTCTGACCGGGGCGTGGCGGCGCACCTCAGCTCTGTGGCCGCCACCCCGCCGGTGGGTCCTCCCCGACACGGCCGTCAACGGCTTCGCGCAGCAGGTCGGCGTGGCCGGTGTGCCGCCCGTACTCCTCGACCAGGTCCAGGACGAGCCGCCGCAGGCTCACCGGTTCACCTTCGGGGCCCGTGCGGTCGATCGGCTGGTCCAGCCCGCCACGCCCCACGGCCTGGACGAGCGCCGCTCGTGAGCGCTCGACCGCTGCGTCGTAGCGTCTGTAGTTCAGCTCCGGATCGTCGTCAGCCGTGAAGGCGAGGTCCCAGTCATCGTCCTGGTCCCAACCGTTGTCAGCCCAGTCCCGCGGCATCGCCTCGCCAGCGAGCTTGACGTGGAAGGCATAGTCCTCCTGAACGGCCAGGTGCTTGAGCAGGCCCCCGAGGGTCAGCGACGACGCTCCGACTCGCGTCGTCAGCCCGTCGGCGTCGAGGCCGTCGACCTTGAACCGGAAGGTCCAACGCAGCCGGTCCAGCGCCCCCAGCACCTGCTCGACCTCTGTCCCGGACAGCGGCGGCTCCCACGGTGTCGAGTCGGTCATGCCAGTGCCTCCGCCTCGAGGAGGGCCAGGTCACGCTCGGCGAACTGACGGTGCCACCACTCCTCGTTGATGATGGTCTCCAGGCACTGTTTGACGGGGACCTCCTCACCCGCCGGCGGCCACCCGGGTCCGTCGGGGACCGTCGCGGTGGCGGCCAGCTCCTCGTCCGTGAGTGACGCGAGGTGAGTGCGGACCCGCTCGAACCTGTCCCGGCGCAGCTCGAGGACCTCGTCGAGGCCCGGCCTGGCGTCGCGGTCCTGCGGCACCCCGGGTGTGGGTCGCATCTCGTCCCACGGCAGCTCGAGGGGGTGCCACGGCGAGGGGTCGCCCTGCACGGCACGGCTCAGCCAGGAGCTCGTCGCAAAGGGCAGGTGACGCAACGTCTGGAGAAACGACCACTCGCCGTCGACGCTCTCGTGCAGCAGGCCGGGGTCCCGCGCACCGAGCCGGCGAGCACGTTCCACGGTGCCGGACCAGAGCTCGTCGAGAACCGACCATGCCTCGCGGAAGCCCTCGACATCGGTGGGGCGCAACCGGAGCCGCTCCGGGTGGAGCCGGTCGAGCTCGGCGCTGACCAGCGGTGCGATGTCGATGCCGTTGACGCGCACGTCGTCGAGCTCGCCCCACACCTCCACGTGCATGAGCTCGACCCCGCGCATCCGGACCTTGGCCAAGGACACGTCGCGGATGTCGACGTCGGCTAGGTCGACCGAGTGGAACCTCGCTCGGCTGAGGTCGACCCTGTGGAACCGCGCGCCGGAGAGGTCCACGTGCTCGAAGGTGGCGTCGAGGAGCTGTTGGTCCCGGAAGGTGTGTGCCGTGGGTTCTGTGGTCATGGAGAAACGGTAGGACCCGTTGCGGACGAACCGCTTCCGCAAAACTGCACAGGACCGGCGATCCGTCAGGAACGAGGAACGACGAACGAGGGACGAGGAAGAAGCGCGAGGGTCAGCGGTCGGAGGCGGCGTGCAGGTCTCCTCCGGACCGGTCGAGCAGCTCGCGGGCTGCCGCTCTCCCCGACTCGATCATCGTGTCGAGCTGGTGGAACTCCAACAGGCCCACGCCCCTGGAGGCCGGCGTGATGACGTACGCGTCCGACGACCCCGCAGGGGTGGCGTCGGAGCTGCCGATCATCATCGTGCGCAGCAGGGTCTCGCCCAACGGGGGGATCCGCACCGGCCGGCTCGCCCTGACGACCGTCCCGTCCTCGGCCAGGACCTTGGGGCGGTGGGCTCGGGCGCCCATCGCGACATTGACGACGATGAGGGGACCCTCGTTGCGCTCACTCAGCACGTCGACGGGACTGTTGTCGAGCACGCCACCGTCCACGAGCAGCTGGTCGGAGGTCGCGATCGGCGGGAAGAGGCCGGGCAACCGGGCGGAGGCACGCACGGCGTCGGTGAGTGACCCGCTCCGGAAGACGACGAGGCTGCGGCTGAGCAGGTCGACACTCACGCAGCGGAACTGGCGGGGCAGCAGCTCGATCCGGCGCGACCCGAAGATGCGTTCCATCGTCTCGTCGGTCCGCCGGCCGCGCACGATCGAGAACCGCGGGACGGTGTAGTCGCTGAACGGCTTGCGGCGCACCATCTCCTCATAGACGTGGCCCTCGACGTCGGTCGCGCTCACCCCCATCGCGTAGGCGGCGGCGATGACCGCCCCGAAGCTGGCACCCGCGACGCGGTCGATGCAGATGCCCGCCTCCTCGAGCTCGAGGAGCACGCCCACGTGGGCCAGCGAGCGGGCTCCGCCGCCGGCGAGGACGAGTCCGAGGGACCGCCCGGCGATGCGGGCGGCCAGGCGGACCAGGCTCGCGTTGAGGTCGGCCTCGGGGGTGAGGACGACCTGCCACGGGTCGAAGGCAGACCACTGCTCCAGCTCCTCCGGCAGGGGAGTCGGCCCGACGATGACGACGTCCGGTTGGGCCCGGCCGACCGGTGCCAGTCGGGTCTGCTCACCGGATCGGGCGACGAGGACGACGACGTCGGCCTGACGGCGGCACGAGGCGCTCCACTCGGGGTCCTCGCCGGACGCCACCACGAGGACCCGGTCGTGGTCGTGCTCCATCTGGTCGAGGTGCTCGGAACTGCCGTGGCGCAGCACCCCGACGCGCAGGTGCTTCGCCAGAGCCGCGCGCAGGGCCTCCGCGACGTCGTCGACCGGGGCGCCGGCGCTCGCGGCAACCACGGCCACCACACCGGGACGCATCACCTCGCTCGCCGGGGGCCGTGCTTCGGCGAGCTGGTGGGCCAGCGCCGTGACGAGGGCGCTGAGTGCACCCCGGTCGCTCCACACCGTCGCCTCGAGGAGCGCGCGGTCCACCTCCAGCACCTGGCAGTCGCGACGGGCCCGGACCGAGGCAGAGCGTCGGCCGCCCGTGAGCAGCGCCAGCTCCCCGATGACGGCACCGGGCCCGAGCTCACGCACCGACTCCTTCCCGACGAGGACCTCGGCCCGGCCCGACCTCAGCACGAACAGCGTCGTCGCGACCTCGCCCTCACGCACGATCCATGAGCCCGCGCGCACCGTCGCGGGGTGCGCCGAGCTCTCGATGCGCGCCTGTGTCTCGGCAGGCAGCTGCGAGAAGAGGGACTCGCGCACGGGCTTGGCCCGCCCCGCGTCCAGGCCATCGTCCGTATGCCGTCCGCCCCCCTCCGCGTCCCCGCTGCCCGCTGTCGTCGGCGAGGGGGAGGTCACCACCTCGGCGGGCGTCGGTCCCTCGGCGGCCCGGATTCGACCGAGGAACAGTGCGGCCACGGCACACAGCGCAAAGCAGATGATGCAGAACAACCACCCGTTGCGCATGTCGCGCACGACGGTGAGCGGCGTCGGGGTGCCCAGGATGATGACGAGGATCGCGATGCCGAGGACGCCACCGACCTGCCGGACGCTGGAGATGATCGCCGAGGCAGTGGCCGAGCGGCCACCCGGCACGGCCTCGAGGGCAAGGCTGCCGAGCAGCGGGAGGGTCGCCCCGACCCCCAGGCCGCTGAGCACCTGTCCGGGGAGCCACTGGGTGAGGAAGTTCGGCTCGACCCCGACCATCTGGTCGTACCAGACGAACGCCCCGACCCACACGAGCGCGCCCCCGACGACGACCTCGCGATATCCCCGGCGCGCGGCGATCGGCCCGAGCGCTCCCGCCACCACAGCCGCGGTGAGCGCCCCCGGCACGGTGGCCACACCGGCCATGAACACGGAGTACTGCCAGACGTACTGCAGCCACAGGATGTTGGTGAGCAGGTAGGCGAAGAAGCCCGCGCCGGCGATGAAGGTGACGATGTTGGCGACGAGGAAGGGTCGGCTGTGCAGCAGCTCGACGTCGATGAGCGGCGACGGGTGCCGGCGTGAGCTCATGACGAACCCGGTGCCGAGGACGACGCAGCCGACCAGCACGGCCCACAGGGTGAGGCTGTCCGTGCCCCACTCGTTGGCCTTGATGAGGGCGGTCGTGCCGAGCCCGAGGGATCCTGCGAGGAGCAGGGCGCCGACGAGGTCGGGCATGGTGCGGCGACCCGGGGCCCGGCTCTCGACGAGGACCTTGCGCGAGAGGACGAGGGCCACCGCGCCGAGGGGAAGGTTGATGAGGAAGGCCCACCTCCACCCGCCGCCCTCGACCAGCGCGCCGCCGATGGGCGGTCCGAGCCCTGCCGCGACGGCCGCGGCGGCGCCCCACAAGCCGACGGCGTGGGCGCGGTGCTCGCCGGGGAAGGCCTCGATGACCAGCGCGAGCGAGGCCGGGATGAGCATCGCCGCCCCGAGCGCCTGGAAGACGCGGGCGATGACGAGGACGTCGATCGACGTCGCCGCCGCGCACCACAGCGAAGCCAGCGTGAAGAGGGCGATCCCGGCGATGTAGAGCCGGCGCCGGCCCAGCAGGTCGCAGAGGCGACCGCACACGATCAGGAACGCGGCCAGCACGATGTTGTAGGCGTTGAGGACCCACGAGATGGTCCCGATCGACGTGCCGGGGAACGACTCCCGGATGCTGGGGAAGGCGACGTTGACGATCGTCGCGTCGAGGAAGGCGAGCAGGGCCCCGAACGACGCGACGAGCAGGACGGTGCGTGGCGCAACGCGCCCTCGGCGCGGGGTGGCGGGTGCAGGCGTGGCAGCGCGCAGGCCCCCGCCGGTGTCGAGGGTCGAGGTCATGTCCCGATCCTGTGGGCCAGCCCTGCTCGAGGGCATCGGTGATCTCACGGATCTTGCGCAGGGCAGGCAGGTGAGCACCCGGCATACGGTGAAGTTCAGTGAGGACACGGATGCCCGCACGCAGGGACGGCGCGACAGTGGAGGGTCGCCGCACCGCCCACCGTCCCAGGAGTACCCCGTGTCCACATCGCGCCCACGCCGCTCACGGCTGGCTCTCGTGCTTGCCGCAACCTTCGGCCTCGTGGTGGCCCTGGCCCAAGGGGTGGTCGGTCCCGCATCCGCGTCCTCGCTACCGGCGCCCACGAGCATGGTGGTCAAGGCCTACAGCGACCCGGCCGTCATCGGCGCCAGCCTGGCCGGTGCCCCGGCTGACGCGATTCCGACCGTCCTCGCCGGCAAGGGTGACGCGTTCCTCGTGTCGGTCACCCTCAGGGCGGGGACCCTGGACGCGGCGTTCCCGAACGACCAGGACGTGACCCTGACGGCGAGCGGCCCCGGCGCGCTCCCCTCGGCCACGCGGACGATCCCGGGTGGCGCGACGACGACGGTGTTCACGGTCTCCTACTCCGCCGAAGCCACGGGCGTGAAGGTCCAGGCGTCAGCGGGCAAGGGCAACAAGGCCGTCAGCGGCACCAGCAACGCCTTCGACGTCAACCGCGTCCTGAGCTTCGTGCCCGGTGCGTCCGAGAAGCTGCGCGACGGCACGGCAGGTGCCGACGGAGCCGGCTGCGCGGTCGTCGACCGCGACCACCCGATGTGCGGCATCGTCGTCCTGCCGAAGGGCGCCTCCAGCGACGTCGCCCTGAGTCTGGGCCTCTGCCCGGCGGGTGAGAGCTGCGTCAAGGGCGCCCTCGTCACGCAGATGATCGCCAACCTCACCGACGCCACCGGCACCCGCATCTATGACCGCAGCAACCCCGCCCGCATGGAGATCATCTGTGACAAGAGCCTGTGCGGCAAGGCAGGCGTCCCCTCCTTCACCGCGTTGTGGTCCCGCAGTGCGGTCGGCGCCCTGGTGGCGGTGCCGCCCTGCGCCAGCAAGGGCGTCATCGACAGCACCCTCGAGTACTGCACCGACTACCGCGCCAGCCAGCGCGACGGCGCGGGCGACGTTCACCTGGTGGTGTGGTTCCTCGACGACGTGAGGGGGAGCATCTGAGCAGCGACGCCAGCGAGGTGCACGACCCCGAGGCGATCGAGGGCTGCACGGCCCTGGACCCGCAGGAATATGGCCTCGGGGTCATCGGGGTCCATCGCCTCGGCCCGCGCGAGGACGAGCAGCGCCTCCTCATAGCCGTCCCCGCCCGGCGTGACCTGCTCGAGCCCCCGGCTGGCCTGCTGCGCGGCCTCCGCCGGACGGCCGGAGGCCAGGAGGGCGAAGGCGCGGATCCGGTGCAGCCGCGGCAGGACGTCGGGCAGCTTCTGGGCCAGGGCATCGTCCTGCGCACGTGCCACCAGCCGCAGGCCCTCCTCGACGCGCCCTACGCCGAGCAGCGCCTCCGCCCGGGCGGCGTCGAGCAGGGCGAGCTCGACGCGCAGGTGCAGGTCGGTGAACCGGGCCCGGGCGTCGGCGAACAGCTCCCACGCCTGCTCGTGGTGACCGAGCGCGGCGTGGGCCCGGGCACCCTCACGCAGTGCCAGGGCGACGAGCTCCTCGTCGTCGGCCCCACGGGCCAGGCGCAGGGCTCGCCGCAGCGGCGGCAGCGCCTCCTCGAAGCGTCCGCGGGAGACGAGCACGTCGCCGAGGTTGTAGGTCACGTTGCCCTCGTTGGCCTCGTCGCCGAGCCGGCGGAACATCGACCCGGCCCGCTCGAACATCTCCGAGGCCTGGGTCCAGCGCCCGGCCCGGTAGTCGTCGATGGCCAGGTTGTTGGTGCACAGCGCCTGGCCGTGGAGGTCCTCGAGCCCCTCGTAGGCCGCGAGCGCCAGCCGACCGTACGGCTGGTCCTCCTCCTTGCTGGAGGCGCCGTAGGCGAGGTGCAGCGCGTTGTAGGCATGGGCGAGCACCGTGGTGTCGCTGCTGGACTCGGCCCACCGCGCGCCCATGGTCGTCCACATGATGGCCTCCTCGGTCCGGCCCTGGAGATGGCGGCAGAAGCCGTAGCGCGTGGCCAGCTCCGCGCGCACCGCCTCCGCCTCCGGTCCCTTCGAGCCGTCGAGCATGCGCAGCGCGCGGGTGAGCACCCTCAGCGACTGTGGATATCTGCCGAGTCGGAGCCCGATGCGGGCCTCGCGGTACAGGAGCCGGGCCCGGCCGACGGGGTCGTCGGGAAGGAGGTGGCGCGCGTCGCGGAACGCGGCGATGGCTGCCGTGGACTGCCCGGCCATGTCCCGTGCCTCACCCAGACGCACGTATGCCGCGGTGCGGGCTTCCCGGGACACGTCCGGCAGGTGCCCTGCGGCGTCCAGGGCCCGGCCGAAGTAGGCCGCCGCCTCGCTGTAGGCGTAGGCAGCGGCGGCCTGCTCACCCGCGACGAGCGAGTGTGTCCAGGTCTGCGCATGGAGTCCGGCCGCGTGGAAGTGGTGGCTCAGCGACGCCGGGTTGGCCGAGCCCTCGTCTCCACCTTCGAGCAGGTGGGCGACGCGGGCATGCATCGAGCGACGGAGCCGGAAGGGCAGCCCGTCGTAGGCGACGTCGCGCAGCAGTGAGTGCCGGAACTGCACGGTGCCGTCCTCGAGGGTCTCGACGAAGTCGGCCACCTCGCCGAGGTCGGTGTGCACAGCGCCGTCGGCGTCGGGGACGAGCGACGCGAGGAGGTGCGGGTCGAAGCGCATCCCGATCACGGCGGCATACCGCAGCAGCGTGCGTGCCCGTGGGGGAAGCCGGTCGAGCTCACGCACGTACACCGCCTCGACGGACGCGGGCAGGTTGCCGGAGTCACCCTCGAGCAGGGCAACGCTGGCCAGGGAGCTGAGGAACAGGGGGTTGCCGGCGGCGCGACCGGCCATGGCCTCGATGTCGCGCACTCCCAGGCGGGCGTCGCCGGCGGCCGCCTCGATGAGGTCGGTGGCGGCCTCGTCGGACAGGGGGCCGAGCGGGATCTCGATGACGCGGGGCAGGCCCGGGTCGGGCACGAAGGTGGCGGTGGCGCCCGGCTCGGATTCGCGGCGGGTGATGACGACGCACCACGGCCGGGTGTGGGCCCGCGCGAGGAGCCGTTGCAGCAGTGAGGCCGACGCCTCGTCGATGAGGTGGGCGTCCTCGAAGACGAGGAGGGTCGCGGTGGGCAGCGTGACGTCCAGCAGCTCCAGGGCCACCTCCTCGAGTCGGGTGCGTCGGAACCGCTCGTCGAGGTCCTGCGTCTCGCGGGAGGGTGGCAGCTCGACCCCTAGCAGGGGTGCGAGCAGTGGCAGCCATGGCAGGAGGTGAGCGGCATTGTCCTGCAACCGCCTCGTGAGGCGACGCATCACGCCGGCACCGTCGTCCGTGGCACTGATCCCGAGCAGGTCGCGCAGCACGGTGCGGAAGGCGAAGTACGAGGCGCTGGCGTCGTAGTTGCTGCACGCGGTGACGAGGACCGCGATCTCGGGCGGGAGCGGCGCCAGCTCGGCGACGAGGCGGGACTTGCCGATCCCGGGCTCCCCCGAGATGTCGACGACCGAGCCGGTGCGTTGCAGGGTGCGCAGGACCGGTGCACGCAGGAGCAGCAGCTCGAGCTCGCGACCGAAGAACGGCGTGACGGCGCGAGCCGCGGAGCGCCCCTCCACCAGCCCGAGGACGCGTTGAGCCTGCACGGGCCGCGACTTGCCCTTGACGAGAAACGGCTCGAGTCGCTCCGTGCGCACATGGGTGTACGAGCGCGACACGACCTCGTCGCTGGCCAGCACCTCGCCCGGTGCGGCACGCGCCATGATCCGCGCCGCGAGGTTCACCGCGTCGCCCTTGACCGAGTAGGTCCGGCGGAAGCTCGGGCCGAAATCGCCGGCGAAGACCGACCCGCGGTTCACCCCGACGCGCACCGACAGCACCCCGGCCCGGTCGACGATGTCGCGCGCGGTGCGCAGGAGGCGCTCACTGTCCTCCCCACTGCTGGTGGGGGCGCCGGCGGTCAGCATGATCTTGCCGCCGTCGTGGGAGAGGTCGGACTCGAAGAAGGTCACGCCGTGGTCCAGGCAGGCCTGCTGCACGTTGCGGACCACGTCGTCGAGGGCGTCGGCCACGGCATCGGCCTGCCCTTCCTCGCCCAGCAGCACGTCGGTGCCGGAGAACTCGACGAAGGCCACGGCGACGGAGCGGTGCTCCGACTCTCCCTGGGCCTGCACGAGGTGCCGTCGGATCATCGGGGGGATGCAGGGGGTCACGTCTTCCGCGAGGGACTGCGACTCACTGTCCCGCCACCGGCGGATGACGGGACTGCCCGACAGCAGCCGAGCACCGGCGGTGGAGGCGCCCACGAGCTCGGCACCCCGGCTGGACCGGGGGAGCAGGGCGACGGTCGTCGCGCTGAGACCGATCTGCCCGGCCTGCGACAGCTTCTCCATCTCGACGAGCACGGTGGCCGCCGGCCCGGCGAGCAGGAGCTCGCGGTGGCTGGCGGGATCCCCGACGAGGAAGAGGTCGAACACCCCGGTGTGGACCCCGATCGACATCCGCAGGTTCACCCGCACCGGCAGGGCGTGGCGCCGCACGAGGTCGCGCAGGCTCGCGCGCATGCGATGGGCCGCCCGCGCCGCGCGGGCGGCGTGCTCGTCACCGCGGAAGAGGAGGACCACGGCGTCCCCGCCCCACTTGAGCAGGTCCGCACCGTCCGCGCTCGCCACGGTCAGCAGCCTCCCGAAGGTGGCGTCGAGGGTGTCGCTCATCTGCTCCGCCCCGACGGCACCGAGCCGGGCGAGCCGCTCGGTGAGCGCCGTGAAGCCGGAGATGTCGGCGAACATCGCGGTGGCCTCGATCGCCCGGTGCCGCTCGTCCGGTGACGTTCTCAGCCACTCGCCGGCGAGGCGGGGGGCATAGGGCAGCAGGGAGGCGGCGGGACCTTCCCAATCGGCCTCGGCGGGTGTGTCCCCGGCGGTACTTTGGGAGCTCGAGGGCATGGGTCCTGGCATCAGCTGTTCCTGCAGCTGGGGCCGGCGCCGGGGCTCGCCGGACCGGGTGAAGGGTAGCGATGGCTCTTGCGGTGCAGGATGCCGCTCCCGAGCGGCCTTTCGTCGGTCGCGAGCCCGAGGTCGAGGTCCTCACTCGCGCCCTGGCGGTCGACGCTCACTCGCACGGGTCGCTCGTCGTGGTGCGCGGCGAACCAGGGATCGGCAAGACCACGCTGCTGGCATCGGCGCTGGCTCGGATGGACCCAGCGACCGGAGCGGTGCTGCGCGCCACGGCAGGAGCCATGGACCGTCGCCGCCCCTATGGGCTGGTTCTCGATGCGCTTGCCTCGGGTGATGCCGATGTCCGCGAGCGGGTCGCCGGCATCACCGACCGGTTGCGCGAGGTGGCCGCGGTCGACTTCGCGCGGGCCGACGTCACCGCCGGTGAGCAGGTCCTCGACCTCATCGAGATCCTGGCCGCCCGCGGACCCGTCACCCTCGTGCTCGAGGACCTCCAGTGGGCCGACCCCGGTTCGCTCGCCGTGCTCACGCGCCTGTGCGCCACGATGCGCCAGCAGCCACTCGTCGTCGTGGTCTCGGCCCGGCCACTGCCCGTCCGCCCCGAGCTCACCCACCTCCTCTCGGAGGCGGAGGCGCGCCACGTCCTCACCCTCATCGAGCTGGGTCCCCTCACACCCGAGAGCTGCACCGCCCTCACGGAGGCCCTGACCCGCGCCCGCGCGGATGGTTCGCTGCTGCGACAGATGGAGGTGGCAGGCGGCAACCCGCTCTTCCTCATCGAGCTGCTCGGAGTGATGCAGCGTGACGGCTCGCTCCGCGTGGCCGCGGACGGGACGGCGAGCCTGGCGTCCGCACCCACGAGAACACCGTCGCTCGCCCTGATGATCATGAACCACCTCGGCTCCCTGTCGCCGGCGGCACGTGACCTGCTCGTCCTCGCCTCCGTGCTGGGGGCGCGGTTCCCGATCTCGGACCTCCGCCTCATCGCCGGACAGCCCGTGACCGAGCTGCGGCCGGCGCTGAGCGAGGTCATGGCGGCAGGGGTCCTCGGGGAGGACGGGGAGTCCACCCTGACCTTCCGGCACGCGCTCATCCAGGAGGTGCTCGTCGCCGACGTGCCGGCCACCATCCGTGGAGAGCTGCACCACGAGATGGCCACCCGGCTCGAGGCGGTCGGTGCGCCACCGCTGTCCGTGGCCGAGCACCTGCTGCGGGCACCGGGGTCTGCCGAACTCGTGCCCTGGACGCTGCGGTTGGCCGAGCGGGTGCGCACGACCTCCCCCGATACCGCCGTCGAGCTGTGGCGCCGGGTCGTGGAGGCGTCCGCGCCCACCCAGGACGCCCACATCCGGGCCGTGGCCGGGATCGCGCGCACCATCATGGTCGGCGGTCGCACCGCCGAGGCGGCCGAGCTCGCCCGAACCGTCCTGGGTGGGGGCACGCCGGCCGAGCTCGAGAGCGGGCTGCGGGCCACCCTGTCGCACGCGCTCCTCTTCGGCGGCGACTACCTCGGGGCCCAGGCCGAGGCCGACCGAGCAGCCGGCGGCACCCGGCTCACGCCGTTCGAGCGGGCCGACCACCTGGCCTTCGCGGGCTGGCCCCGGCTCCTTCTCGGCGAGCCGCGCGAGGCGCTGTCGCGGGCGCACGAGGCGCAGGCCGCCGCCGAGGCGTCGGGCAACACCTCGGCCCGCATCTTCGCCCTGGTCCTGCGCGGTCACGTCGCGGGCGCACGCGGGGATCTCGACGAGGCGCTGGCGCTGCTGCTCGGGGCGGTCGAGCTGGCGGACTCCGAGCAGACGGTCGCGGCGATCGAGGCCTTCCCGCACCAGATCGCCGCCACCCTCCTCGCCGACCTCGACCGGGTGGACGAGAGCCTGGCGCTGTTCGAGCGCGGCCGCCGTCTCGCGGAGCGACTGGGCTACCTGCCCGGAGTCTTCTCGGCCTTCTACCTCGGCTCCCGCTCGAGGGCGCTGACCGGTCACCTCAGCGACGTCGAGGCCGACCTCGAGGCCCGGGAGTCCCTGCGCGGCCGGCTCGACCTGCAGATGGAGGCCACGACGCTCGGGACCCGGGCATGGGTCGCGCTCCACCGCGACGGTCCGGACGCCGCCGAACCGTGGGTGCGGCGGCTGGGTGACGTCGACGCCGTCACCGGCATCGTGCGAGGAGTCGCGTGGGTGCACGGGCCCGCGAGCGGCCACGCCCAGGCCATCGGCGACCGTCACGGTGCCTTCGCGGTCCTCTGGCGCGGCTGGGAGCGCTGCATCGCGCGCGAGGTCCTCATGGACTGTGTCCAGATGTCGGTCCAGCTCACCGCGCTCGCGCTGGAGCTCGGCGAGGACGAGCGGGCCTCGCAGGTCGAACGGGTCGTCTCGGGGGTCGCCGAGGGGAACCCGGACGTCGTGCACCTCGCGGCCACGGCCCAGGTCGTCAGCGGGCTCGTCGCGCACGACAGCCGGCGGGTACGCAAGGGGGCTGACCTCTTCGCCGCGACCCCTCGTCGGATGGCGCACGCCCGCGCCGCGGAGCTCGCCGCGGCCGCCCTCGCGCGCGACGGACTCATCGAGGAGGCCATCGCCATGGCCGAGGACGCGCTCCGGTCCTACGGCGAGGTCGGTGCGAACCACGACGTGGCCCGGGCCCGGTCCCGCCTCGCCTCCGCGGGCGTGCAGGTCAAGGGCCACCGGGTCAGCGCCCGGCCGGCCACCGGGTGGGGGGCCCTCACCCGGACCGAGGAGACGGTTGCCCGGCAGGTGGCGACGGGACTGTCGAACCCCGAGGTGGCCGAGATCCTGTTCGTCTCCCGGCGGACCATCGAGAGCCATGTGTCACACATCCTCGCCAAGCTGGGGCTGCGCTCCCGCACCGAGCTCGTCCTCTTTGTCGCTCGGCGCGCCCACGAACTCGACGAGCGCACCCATGAGGTCCAGCCACCCCTGGAACGGCGTGGCACCGACGCCTCCCAGGACGGCTACGGTGCCGGCCGGAGGGCTGGAGTGGTCGAGCGTGATCTGGATGAGCACGCCCCACGGTGACACCGGCGCCGTCCGTGCGTCGTCCGTGGGCTCACTGATCTTTGCCGGGCTAGGTTGAGGCCCGCGGTCATTCACCGAGACCGGACGAGACGGCGAGGGGACAGCGATGGGCGAGCACCCGGCATACGTGCAGACGGTTCTGGACTGCGAGCGACCCCGCGAGCTGGCCGAGTTCTACCGGCGGCTCCTGGGGCTGGTCTACCGGCCCGGTGACGAGCCCTCGACGGACGGCAGCCCGGACACGGTCGACTGGCTGGTCCTCACCCGGCCGGACGGCACGCGGCAGCTCGCGTTCCAGCAGGTCCCGCGGCTGGCGCGCACGACGTGGCCGCAGGACGAGGTTCCTCAGCAGGCCCACATCGACTACGTGGTCGAGGACCTCGATGCCCTCGAACGGCACAAGGACACGGCCCTGCGGCTCGGTGCCGAGCTCCGGCTCGACCGCACCGACGACCCAGAGGAACCGCTCTATGTGCTCGCCGACCCCGCCGGCCACCCCTTCTGCCTCTTCGTCGGCCAGGTGGCTCGGCGACGAGGATGACAGAGTGGGCGCTGGTGCTCGAGGTCTTTCGATGAGGGGTGTGTGCAGGTGCGTTCGCGGAGGCGGGGACTCAAGGCCGGGATCGCCGTGGTCGTGGCGGCACTTCTGGCGGTCGGTGTCTGGGCCGGGTTGACGTGGTGGCCCGACCGTCAGGCCACGGCCGCACACAGCGCCGCCCAGCTCGTGGCCACGGGGCTCACGAAGGGCCAGTACGCGCCCGGCTCCATCGTGGACGACGACTCCGGCACGACCCCCGACCTGGCGCCCGTTGTCAAGGGGATGGGCAAGGCCAGGCACGACGTCACCGTCGCGTCCATGACGGAGCCCAAGGACGGCCTCGCCGTGGCGACGCTGAGGCACTCGTGGTCCCTGCCGGGGTCGCCGACTCCGTGGACCTACGAGACGTCCCTCGAGGTCCGTCGGGGCGATGACCGGTGGCGGGGTGAGTGGGACCCAGCGGTCGTCGCTCCCGACCTGGTCGTCGACGAGGTCATGAGCATCAAGCGCCAGCAGCCGGACCGGGCTCCGATCCTCGGCGCCGGCGGCAAGGCGATCGTCGAGCCGCGCGACGTCTATCGGGTGGGGATCGACAAGACCAAGGCGAGCGGAGCGGTCGCCGTGTCATCCGCCCGCGCGCTGGCCACGGCGATGGACATCGACATCGACACCTTCGTCAGCGCGGTGCAGAAGGCTGGTCCGCGCGCCTTCGTCGAGGCGATCACGGTCCGGGTGGACAGCGACCAGGCCGATGCCGCGTTCGCCGTCGACGAGCCAGGGGTCTTCCTCGTGCCGGAGAAGCGCATGCTCGCTCCCACGCCGAGCTTCGCCCGCCCGATACTCGGCGTCGTCGGTGACGCGACGGCCGAGATCGTGGAGAAGTCCGACGGCAAGGTGCTCGCCGGTGACACGGTCGGCATCGGGGGCGTGCAGTCCGCGTTCAACGACCAGCTCGCGGGCGAGCCCGGGTATGCCGTGGTCGCGAAGGGCGGAGCCCAGGAGCGCACCCTCTTCACCACCGAGGCCATGCCGGGCACCCCCGTCACCCTCACTCTCGACATCGCGACGCAGGAGAAGGCCGAAACCGTCCTGGCCGACGTGGACCCGGCCTCGGCCATCGTCGCCGTCCAGCCGTCGACGGGGCACATCCTCGCCGCGGCCAGCGGCCCGGGCGGCAAGGGCACCTCAACCGCGACGCAGAGCCGCTATGCGCCGGGTTCGACCTTCAAGACCGTGTCGGGCCTCGCCCTGCTGCGATCCGGTCTGACGCCGACCTCCACGGTCGAGTGCTCGCCCACCGTGACCGTCGACGGGCGCTCGTTCAAGAACGTCGACGGCTTCCCGGCCTCGGCGCTGGGGTCGGTGCCGTTCAGCTCGGCCTTCGCGCAGTCGTGCAACACCGCCTTCATCCGGGCAGGCGAGGAGCTCGCCCCGGCCGCGTTGCCGGCTGCCGCAGCGGCTCTGGGGCTCACCGCCCAGGCCGCTCTGGGCGTGCCTGCCTTCCTCGGGTCGGTCCCCGAGCCGAAGCCGGGCACCGAGGAGGCTGCGTCGATGATCGGCCAGGCCAAGGTCCTTGCCTCACCGCTGGGCATGGCCACCGTCGCCGCGTCGATCGCTGCGGGTAAGCCCGTGGCGCCGACCCTCGTCGTCGACACCAAGACACCCGGACCCCAGGCTCCCGAGAAGCCCGTCACCGCTGCTGAGGCTGCGCAGATCCGGACCCTCATGCGTGGTGTCGTCGAGCAGGGCAGTGCGACGTTCCTCCTTGACGTGCCCGGTGCACCGGTCGTGGCCAAGACGGGCACCGCCGAGTTCGGCGACGCCGATGCTCTAAAGGAGCATGCCTGGATGATCGCCATCCAGGGCGACCTCGCCGTCGCGGTCTTCGTGGACGAGGGCACGGGCGGAGCGGCCACTGCGGGCCCGCTGCTCGAAGCGTTCCTGCGCGCCGTGGCCTGACCCACGGCGAGCATCGGCGGCCAGGTGACCTGCGATGCTGGGGCTCGTCAGGACTGAGTGACGACGACGGGATGGGGATGGCCGACTCCGGGCATGCGTTCCAGCTGGTCGACGCCAGCGTCCAAGAGGTCCTGGCTGCCCTGCGCAGCGGCGTCATCACGAGTGTCGAGCTCGCTCAGTGCTACCTGGACCGCGTCGAGGCCTTCGACCGTGGCGTCGGCGGGCTGAACTCTCTCCCGGTGCTCAACCCGGACGTCATGGTCCAGGCAGCTGAGTCCGACCGGCGCTGGCGGGCCGGCGTCCCGCGGGCCCTCGAAGGAGTGCCCTACACGGTGAAGGACTCCTACTGCGTCGAGGGGCTGACGGTCGCGGCTGGCTCACCCGCGTTCGAGCACCTGCTCGCCCGACAGGATGCGTTCTGCGTCGAGAAGCTGCGTGAGGCCGGCGCCGTGCTCATCGGGAAGACCACCATGCCGCCGATGGCGGACGGCGGGATGCAGCGCGGCCTGTACGGACGGCCCGAGAGCCCGTACAACAGGGACTTCCTGCCTGCCGCCTACGCGTCCGGATCATCCAGCGGCTCCGGCGTCGCCACCGCGGCGAACCTCGCCATGTTCGGCATGGCGGAGGAGACCGTGTCGTCGGGTCGCAGCCCGGCATCCAACAACGGCCTGTGTGCCTACACCCCCTCGTGGGGCCTCATCTCCATCCGTGGCAACTGGCCGTTGCACCCTGCCCGGGACGTCGTGGTGCCCCACACCCGCTCGATGGCGGACATGCTCCGAGTCCTCGACGTGCTCGTGCAGGACGACCCGCAGACCCGAGGTGACTTCTGGCGCCACCAGCACGTGGTGGACCTTCCGCGGCCCAGCGAGCACCGGCCACGCTCCTACCCCGAGCTGCTCGACCCGCGAGCCCTGGAGGGCAAGCGGCTCGGTGTACCCGCGATGTTCGTGAACCAGGATGCACGCACGCCGATCGCCACCCGTTCGTCCGTGATCGACCTCTGGGAGGCGGCCCGTCAGCGCCTCGAGTCCCTCGGCGCCGAGGTCCTCGTCACCGACTTCCCGCTCATCGAGCAGTACGAACGGCCCAGGCACACCGGGGTGCCGCACGTGCTCGACCAGCTCCCGGACACGTGGCGCTCGGCCGAGCAGGAGCACTTCCTGCCCTTCGGCTGGGATGACTTCCTGCGCGTCAACGGCGACCCCGGCTGCAGGACCCTCGCGTCGGCCGACCCGGCGCTCATCGCACCCCGCCCTCCAGGCACGCTGCCGGACCGGTTCGACGACGAGGCCGACCGCTTCACCGACGCCGTGGCCTTCGCTCGCGCAGGCATCCCTGACCCCCGTGGACGGGAGGACTTTGCAGCCGGGCTCACCGCACTGCAGTCCTTGCGCAGGACCCTCTTCGAGGACTGGCTCGTCGAGCGCGACCTGGACGGCATCGTGTTCCCCGCGAACGCCGACGTGGGTGCCGCCAACGCCGACGTCGACCGCGACGCGGCGGACCGCGCGTGGTCCAACGGCGTCCACTTCTCCCACGGCAACGTTGCCCTGCGCCACCTCGGCATCCCCACCGTCACGGTGCCGATGGGGATCATGTCCGACATCGGCATGCCGGTCGGCCTCACCTTCGCGGCCGCCGCCTACGCAGACCTTGAGCTGCTGCGCTTTGCCTCTGCGTTCGAAGCGGGCGGCTCGGGCTCCCTGCGTCGCCCGCCGCCGACAACCCCGGCGCTCATCCCTGAGCCACGCTGACCTGCCCTCTGGAGATGCCAGCGCCCACGAATGGCTGACGTGAGTGACGCGACCAGCGGCCTCGCGCGTGATTCGATGGGGTCATGGACAACGAGACCCGTGTCGTCAGCTCGACTCGCGACATCGCTGCTCCCGCCGAGACCATCTTCGAGCTGATCGCGAACCCGCGTCGCCAGCCCGAGTGGGATGGCAACGACAACCTGGTCGAGGTGATCAGGGGCGACCGCATCCACGGCGTGGGTGAGGTCTTCGCGATGCGCACCACGAAGGGCAACCACCGCGACAACCTCGTCGTCGACTTCGAGGAAGGACGGCGTATCGCCTGGCGCCCCGGCAGCGAGGGCAAGGCGCCGGCGGGCCACGAGTGGCGGTGGGACGTCGAGCCGCTCGAGGACGGCAGTTCGCGGGTGACGCACACCTATGACTGGACCGACCTCACCGACGAAGCGCGTATGCCGCGTGCCCGAGCCACGCAGGAACCTCAGCTCCGTGCGTCGCTCGACCGCCTCGCGACCCTCGCGGAGTCGCTCAGCTGAGGTGAACTGGGCGATCTCGCAGTTTCCGGTGGGGGTGGCACGGTGAAGTCGGACGTGGGCGAGGTTGTCGCGACCTCCGACGTGGTCGATCTCATGGCGCGTGCGGCCCGAGCGGCGGCGACCGGTCAAGCGTCGTTCGAGGATGTGTGGGAGGTCAACGTTCGGTTCACCATCACCGACGAGGGAACCAACGTGCACGTGAGCGGCCTGAACAAGGACAGCCCGACCGTGGAAGTCATGTGTGTCAACGGGACTGAGTACGACCGGGACCGAAACAACGACGCTTTCTGGAATGACCGGCCCGCGATCCAGCCGTGGCCGACTGGTGACCCACTGGCCCTGATCCTGTCCCTCGGAGAAGGTGAGGTACGCGCGGTGGACCGCTCAGGTCCCTTGACCACGTATCGAGTACCGACGTCGTTGGCGGCGTTGGCACGGTTCTGCGGTGAGGACCACCCCGACCCTGAACAGGACCATCCCGATGATGTGGAGGATCGGTTGTGGACGATCGACGACACTGGCCTCCTCCACCAGGTGAACGCCCTCGAGAACTCACCGGCTGTGACCAGGGCAAGTATCCGGTTCTTCGGCTGGGGCGCCACCCCACCGGTTGCCGCTCCGCTCTCAAGGTCACCCGAGGTCCATTCAGCACCCGCCACGGCGCCGTGGTCTGAACGCGAGCGCGACGCGCTGACGGCCTTTGCCGAGCAGGTCGGCCTGCACCTGAAACGGCGCTCCTGGTGGGAGGACGCCCTGTTCATCACCGGCTGTGTGCCCAAAGAGGGCGAGAACGGTACCCAGTCGGTCCTCTCCCGCCTGTGGCTCGTCGGGCCGGACAACACGCGGGCAGCGGCGCGAGCGAGCCGATCGAAGGTGTTGGCCGACAGGCTCTGGGTGGACGCACCGCCGTGGAAGCTGGCCAACTCCGACAGGTTCATCCGTGTCCTGGGCGCCCGCCCACGGCCGGTGAACGGGCGCAGCCAGAACCTGCTGATCGTGCACTTCGCCCGTCGGGACGACGGAAAGCTGCACGGCCGGTTCAGGTGGACCCACGACCCCGCCATGGACACGTCCGGCGCTGAGCGTCAGCTTGATGATGCTGCTTGGCTCAGGCCTGCCCTCCAGAGCGCCGGGATCGACATACGTTGACACTGGCTCTCAGCAGCACAAGTGCTCAGGAACCCTTGACCCCGTCCAGCCGGCGCAGGGCCTCGCGCCGCTCCTCGGCGTGGTCGACGATCCGCTTGGGGTAGCCGTGCGCGTACCCGTCAGGGTGCTCCCACGGCTGGTGCACCGCTTTGCCGGGGAGGTGGGCGAGCTCGGGCACCCACTGCCGCACGTAGTCGCCGTCGGGGTCGAACTTCTCACCCTGGGTCACGGGGTTGAAGACGCGGAAGTAGGGCGAGGCGTCGGTGCCCGTCCCCGCGACCCACTGCCACCCGTGGTTGTTGGAGGCGACGTCACCGTCGATGAGGTGGTCGAGGAAGTGACGGGCACCGACGGGCCACCACACGTGCAGGTCCTTGGTGAGGAAGCTCGCGGTGATCATCCGCACCCGGTTGTGCATCCACCCCTGCCCGAGCAGCTGGCGCATCCCCGCGTCGACGACCGGGTAGCCCGTCGTCCCGGTCTGCCAGGCCTCGATCGCGTCCGCCGGCTCGTCGTAGGCCATCCCGTTGAGGGCGTCGCGCAGGTCGTGCCACGCACTGGAGGGGTTGTGCCACAACACATCTGCATAGAACTCGCGCCATGCGAGCTCGGTCGCGTAGGTCTCCTTGCCCTCTCCGCGCCGGCTGGTGAGGTCGGCGAGCAGGGTGCGCGGGTGGACGACCCCGAGCTTGAGATAGGGCGACATCCGCGACGTCCCGTCGATGCCCGGAAGGTCACGGTCGCCCGTGTAGGCCGTGAGGGCATCGTCGAGGAAGCCCTGCCACCGCACGGCCGCGGCCTGCTCACCCGCTCCCGGCATCTCGGGCAGGTCGGGCGCAGCAAGCGCCTCGCGCACCGCCGCGGTCGCCTCCGCGTCGCCGCGTGCCTCGCGCAGCGGGAGGCTCGACGGGCGGGGGGCAGGGTCGGGCCAGCCGTGCGCCCGCCACGCCTTCGCGAACGGGGTGAAGACCTTGTATGCCGTGCCGCTCCCGTTGCGCACGAGACCCGGCCCCACGGCATACGGGGTTCCGGTCTCGACCCAGTCGACACCGGACGAGGCAAGGGTGTGAGCCACGGCGGCGTCACGACGGCGTCCGAAGGGCGTGGTCTCACGGGTGACGTGGACCGAGGTCGCGCCGACGCGCTCGGCGAGGGCTGGGATCTCCGTGCGAGGGTCGCCCCACAGGAGTGTCAGGGCGTCGTCGTACTCCGCGTTCGTCGCCTCGAGGGTCGCGGCGAGCCAGGCCCGCCGGACCGGCCCAGCGCCGGCCCACAGGGCAGGGTCGAGCACGAACGCGACGACGAGGTCACCGTCGGCGGCGTCCCGAGCCGCGAGGAGCGCCGGGTGGTCAGCGCGTCGCAGGTCCCGCCGTAGCCAGAGGATCGCCGTCATGTCCCGATCGTGCCACTGTGTCGCCGCGGACCGGGTCCGCGGGGAGTCGGCCCACGACCATCGCGTCGCCCAGGGCGGGCTCGAAGGTGGCTGCGGTCTCGGAGTCCAGCTGGGCGCCGAGCCCGTCGAGCACCTTGGTGAAGAACGAGCGGGCGGCCACCGCGTAGACGACGTCGGCGATGTCGACCTCACCGAGGCCGACGTCCTTCAGCTCCTCGATGTCAGCCGCGTCGATGCTCGACGCGTCGCGGGCCACCTTGGTGGCGAAGCGGAAGACCGCCCGGTCCACCTCGCCGAGGCCTCCACCGGTGGGGTCCTCGGCGATGGCTCGGACCGCCTCGTCGTCACCGCACACGTCGCGCAGGAACTTCGAGTGGGCGGACGTGCAGTAGGTGGAGCGCAGCTCCCGCGCGGCGGCGATGGTCGCGATCTCGAACCTGCGCCGGTCCATGCCGTCGCGGATGGCCGCGTTGAGCCCGCCCCAGGCGATGCCGACCTCGGGACGGAGGCCGAAGCAGTGCGCGTAGTTCGGCAGGAAGCCCCAGGCGGCCCGCTGCCCTGCGAAGTAGTCGGCCGTGGCTCCGGTGGCCGTGGCCGGGTCCGTCTCGCTGAGGAACATCTGCCCATGCTCCTCTCGTCGAGCGCTCTCGACAATGGGTCGTGGGGAGCGCTCAGGTGGTCGCCCGGAAGCTCCTCAGCCTCAGGCTGTTCGTCACAACGAAGACCGACGAGAGGGCCATCGCGGCGCCCGCGAGCATGGGGTTGAGCAGGCCGGCCGCCGCCAGCGGGATGGCCGCGACGTTGTAGCCGAACGCCCAGAAGAGGTTGCCCTTGATGGTCGACAAGGTCCTACGTGCGAGCCGGATCGCGTCCGGAGCCACCCGCAGGTCGCCGCGCACGAGGGTGAGGTCGCTGGCCTCGATGGCGACGTCGGTGCCCGTGCCCATGGCCATGCCCAGGTCCGCGGTGGCCAGGGCGGCCGCGTCGTTGACGCCGTCACCGATCATGGCCACGACCCTGCCCTCGCCCTGCAGCCGCTGGACCACCGCGACCTTGTCGGCGGGCATGACGTCGGCGATGACGTTGTCCGGGTCGATGCCGACCGCTGCCGCCACAGTGCGCGCCGCCTCGGCGTTGTCGCCGGTGAGCAGGTACGGAGTGAGTCCCAGGTCGCGAAGGCGTGAGATCGCCTCTGCCGACGTCGCCTTGACGGTGTCGGAGACGGTGAGTATGCCGCGTGCCTTGCCGTCCCAGCCGACCACCACGGGCGTCGCGCCGGTGCTGCGAGCCCGGGTGAGTGCGGCCTCGAGGTCGGGGCCGAGGGGGAGGGACCAGTTGGCCAGGAGCCGTGGGCGACCGACGACAACGGCACGTCCGTCGACGACACCCTGGACGCCCAGGCCCTCGACATTGGTGAAGCCTTCGACGGCGGCGAGCGGCAGGCCCGCGCCCGTGGCTCCGTCGACGACGGCGCGGGCAATGGGGTGCTCGGAGCCGTGCTCGAGGGCGGCGGCCACCCGCAGGACCTCGTCGCGGTCCTCGCCGGGGGCGGCGACGACGTCGTGCAGGGTCATCTGGCCGGCGGTCACGGTGCCGGTCTTGTCGAGGACGACGGTGTCGACTCGGCGCGTGGACTCGAGGACCTCGGGCCCCTTGATGAGGATGCCGAGCTGGGCACCGCGACCGGTGCCGACCATGAGGGCGGTCGGAGTGGCCAGTCCGAGGGCACAGGGGCAGGCGATGATGAGGACGGAGATCGCCGCGGTGAGCGCCGGTGTCCAGCCCGATCCGGTGCCGAGCCAGAAGCCCAGTGTGCCCACGGACAGCGCGATGACGATGGGGACGAAGATCCCGGAGATGCGGTCGGCGAGGCGCTGGACCTCGGCCTTGCCGTTCTGGGCGTCCTCCACCAGCCGGGCCATCTGGGCGAGCTGGGTGTCGCTGCCGACGCGTGTGGCACGCACCAGGAGCCGCCCGCCCGAGTTCGCCGTCGCGCCCACGACGGCGCTGTCGACGGAGACCTCGACGGGCACCGACTCGCCGGTGAGCATCGAGGCGTCGATGGCCGAGGAGCCCTCGACGACGACGCCGTCGGCGGCGACCTTCTCGCCCGGGCGGACGACGAACTCGTCGCCCACGGCGAGCTGGTCGACGGGAATGCGCTCCTCGAGGTCCGGCTGTCCGCCGGTGCCGCGACGCAGCACGGCCACGTCCTTGGCGCCCATCTCGAGCAGGGCGCGCAGGGCCGCACCCGACTGGCGCTTGGCCCGGGCCTGCGCGTAGCGCCCGGCGAGCAGGAAGGTCGTCACGCCGGCGGCGGCCTCGAGGTAGATGTTGCCCGCGCCGTCGGTGCGCTCGATGGTGAACTCGAACGGGTGGGTCATGCCCGGCGTGCCGGCAGTGCCGAAGAAGAGTGCATGGAGCGACCACCCGAAGGCTGCGAGGGTGCCCACGGAGATGAGCGTGTCCATCGTGGTCGCGCCGTGCCGCAGGTTGACCCAGGCAGCGCGGTGGAAGGGCCACGCCCCCCACACGACGACCGGTGCGGCGAGGGCCAGCGACAGCCACTGCCAGTAGGTGAACTGCAGCGCCGACGCCATGGCCATCGCGATCACGGGGACCGTGAGCACCGTGGAGATGAGCAGCCGGTCGCGCAGGGCACGGGTGGGGTCGAGGACCGGACCGTCCTCGACCGGTGCGTCGGGAGCGGGAGGCAGGCTCGCGGCATACCCGGCCTGGGAGACGGTCTCGAGCAGCTGCTCGGGGGAGACGGTCTCGGGGAAGTCGACCCGCGCCTTCTCGGTCGAGTAGTTCACCGTGGCCGTGACGCCCTCGAGCTTGTTGAGCTTGCGCTCGATCCGGTTGGCGCACGAGGCGCAGGTCATCCCGGTGATGTCGAGGTCAATGCTGGTGGTCATCGGATCCTCCCGTTGCGGAGCCGGAGCCAGCCGTCAGCGTGAACGCTGCGGTGTGGACGACGCCGTGGTGCTGGAAGTCGAGGTAGAGGTGGTAGGTGCCCTGACTTGGCACGGAGGCGCCGAAGCTGATCGCCGGGCCGGGTTGTGTCACGCCGTCGCCGGGGGTGCCCTCGGGGTGGACGTGCAGGTAGGCGAGGTCGCCGGAGCGCAACGCCACGAGGTGCCCGTAGGCGCCGAGGTAGGGGTCCAGGTCGGTCACCGGCTCGCCGGACAGGCTCACGGAGAGGGTGAGCTCGGAGTCCTTGCCGGGGGTGAGCTCGCCCGCGAGAGAGACGGTGTAGCCGTCGACCGTGGCGGTGTTGAGGTCCGCCGTGGGCGTGGCCGCCGGCGTGAACGCACCCGCGACGTTGACGTCCGCACCGAGCGTCATCGGCTCCGCGCCGCGGGCCGCGAAGTCGGCGAACAGGCGCCACGACCCCGGCGTCAGGGCGACGGTGGTGCTCCACGTGCCCTCGACCGACCGGATGGGGTGGAGGTGCTGGAAGCCGGAGAAGTCACGGCGCACGGCGATGAGGTGCAGGTCCTTGTCGTGCTGCTTGACGTAGTCCGTCACCGGGGCGCCATCAGGGCCCTCGATCACGAAGAGGAGCGGGCTGGCGGTGCCGGCTGCGAGCTCGTTCTGGTGCAGGCGCAGCGTGTAGCCGTCCTGCGACACCTGGAGCCCACCGGGGAGCTGGGCGGCGTGCTCGGTGGCGGCGCCGTCGCCCTCCGGGGCCGGCTTCGTCGACGAGTGGGTGTTGTGCCCGGCGCTGGCCGACGCGGTGTCGACCGGTCCGAACAGGCGCCCAACCCCCAGGGTGAGGCCGAAGACCGCGGCGAGGGCCGCGATGAAGCCGACCACCCTGACGGGCGTGCTGAGGGAGCTCATGCCAGCGCGTAGCCGGCTTCCTCGACGGCGGCGCGCACGGCGTCGTCCTCGAGCGGCGTGGTGCTCGTGACGGTGACGGCCCCGGTGGCGAGGTCGACGTCGACGTTCTCGACGCCGGCGATCTCGCTGACCTCCTCGGTGACGGAGGCGACGCAGTGGCCGCAGGTCATGCCGGTGACGGTCCAGGTCTGGGTGCTCATGGGGTGCTCCTTGGGGTGCGAGTGGATGGGTGGTGGGTCAGGACTTGACGAGGCGCGCGATGGCCTCGCTCGCCTCCTTGAGCTTGGCGTCGGCCTCGGGGCCACCCTTGCGGGCAGCGTCGGCGACGCAGTGGCTCATGTGCTCGTCGAGCAGCCCGAGTGCCACCGACTGCAGCGCCTTCGTCATCGCGGAGACCTGCGTGAGGATGTCGATGCAGTACTTCTCCTCCTCGACCATCCGCTGGAGGCCGCGGGCCTGGCCCTCGATGCGGCGCAGGCGCTTGAGGTAGTCGTCCTTGTGGCCGCTCTCGATGTAGGCGTGCTGGTGGCCCTCGTGCTCGTTCATGCCTCGATACTATACCCCCCCAAGGTATATGTCGAGGTCGGTGGCGCTCTCGTCAGTGACGGCCGTGGCGGGTGCGGCTGCGCAGTCGACCACCCGGGAGCTCGGGGGCGGGCAGCCAGCTGAGCCGGCCGGCATACCCGTCGACCTCGCCGAAGCGCTCCGAGCGCGACTGCCACTGCTCACGGAAGGCGACGATCTCGTCGTGGTCGCGCCCGATGAAGTTCCACCACATGACGATTGACTCCTCATAGGGCGTGCCCCCGAGCAGCACCGCACGCGTCGGGTCCAGCGCAGTGACGGTGAGCTGGCTCGCACCGGCATCGACGATGCCGAGGTCGCCGCGCTCGAGGACCGTTCCGTCGAACGTCACCTTCCCCTGGTCGACCAACAGACCGTGCTCGTATGCCGGGTCGGCGTCGACCGTCCACGTCGCACCTTCGTCGAGGGTCACCTCCACCCCGAGAAGCGGCGTCTGCGTCCGGATCGGTGAGGTGTGCCCGGCGATGGAGCCGAGGAAGACGCGGCCGTCGACGCCTCCCGCCAGGGGCACGAGCGGCGCCGCATGGTGCTGGAACTCACGCTGGAGCTCCCGGTCGGCCTCGGGCAGGACCACCCAGAGCTGGACGCCGTGCAGCTCGTCGGTCTCCGGCGTCGACACCTCCGAGTGGGCGATGCCGTGTCCGCTGGTCATGAGGTTGACCTCGCCCGGGCGGACCATGGCGTGCACCCCGGCGCTGTCACGATGCTCGACCTCGCCCTCGAAGAGCCAGCTCACCGTCTGCAGACCCGTGTGCGGGTGCGGCGGCACGTCCATCCCTCCGGTGGAGGCGACCTCGTCGGGACCGTAGTGGTCGACGAAGCACCACGCCCCGATAAAGGAGCGGTCACGGTGGGGGAGGGTGCGACGCACCGTCATCGAGCGAGGACCACCGAGCGGCACCTCGCGTGGTCGCAGCACCTGGACATCGGGCATGGTGTTCCTCCGCTTCGCGAGGTGTGGTCTGATGACCAGCATGGCTGATGACGTGGTCGTGACCAACAACGAGGACGAGCACCGCTACGGGGCGCGGATCGGTGACGAGCTCGCCGGCTTCGCCGAGTACACCTTGGGACAGGGGCTCATCACCTTCACCCACACCGAGGTGCAGGACGCGTTCGAGGGCCGAGGCGTCGGTTCGGCGCTCGCGAGGACCGCCCTCGACGAGGTGCGCGACGCAGGTGAGCGCAAGGTGCGCCCGTTGTGCCCGTTCATCGCGAAGTGGATCGAGCGCCACCCTGCCTACCAGGACCTCGTCGCCCCCCACTGAGTCCCACCTTCCCCGCCTGAAGTGGGTTTCTCTCACCTCGCCTGACCGCCGCGACCAGGCGACGTGAGAGGTTCCGGGGTGAAGTCCTGCCTCAGCCGACGACGGGTGGGCCGTCGCCGCCGATCGCCTTCTGGAACCAGGTGACGTCGCGCCACTGTCCGTGCTTCCAGCCGATCCGGCGATAGGTCCCGACCGGCTCGAACCCCAGGGCTTCGTGCAGGGCCACGCTCGCGTCATTGGGCAGGGTGACGCCCCCGCACGCCATGCGCATGCCGAGCCCCTCGAGCCGGTCGAGCAACGCGGCATACAGGGTGCGGCCGACCCCGCCGCCTCGTGCGGTGGCGTCGACGTAGACGCTCACCTCGCACGAGTAGCGATAGGCCTCACGCGCCTTGAACGGGCCCGCGTAGGCGTAGCCGATGACGGCGCCGTCCCGTTCCGCGACGATCCAGGCCCGCAGTCTGCTCAAGCGTGCCCTCACCCGCCTCACCTTCCCCGCCTGAAGTGGGTTCCTCTCACCTCGCCTGACCGCCGCCACCAAGCGAAGTGAGAGGTTCCGCAATGAAGTCGGGCCTCAGCGGGCGCGGGCGACCCGGGCCTCGTCCCACACCGGCTCGGGCGTCTCCACGACACGACCGTCGCTGCCGAACACGAGGAACCGGTCGAAGCCGCGGGCGAACCACCGGTCATGGGTCACGGCGAGCACCGTCCCCTCGAACGCGGTGAGCGCGTGCTCCAGTGCCTCTGCCGAGTGCAGGTCGAGGTTGTCGGTGGGCTCATCGAGCAACAACAGCGTCGCCCCCGACAGCTCGAGCAGGAGGATCTGGAAGCGCGCCTGCTGCCCGCCCGAAAGCGACTCGAAGGTCTGCTCCCCCTGGTGGGCGAGCTCGTAGCGGTCCAGCACCCGCGACGCCTCCTCGCGTCCGCGCCCCGACCGGTGCTCGTCACCACGGTGCAGGATCTCGAGCAGGGTGCGCCCTCGCAGGTGCGGCGCGTCGTGGGTCTGGGCGAACCAGCCGGGCCGCACCCTGGACCCGAGGCGGGCAACACCGTTGTGCCGCACCACGTGCACGTCGATGTCGCTCACGGGCTGGTGCTGGACGTCCGGGTCGCTCCCGCCGGCAGCCAGCAGCCGCAGGAAGTGGGACTTGCCCGACCCGTTGGAGCCGAGCACGGCCACGCGCTCGCCGAACCAGACCTCGAGGTCGAACGGCTTCATGAGGTTCCCACCGGCCGCGTCCGGATCGGGCGCAAGGAGCTCGACCCCCGTGCACACGACGGCCCGCTTGGCCGTGCGTCCACCCTTGAGGCGCATCGTGACGTTCTGCGCGATGGCGACCTTCTCGGGCGGCCCAACCTTCTCGAACTTCGCCAGTCGGGTCTCGGCGGCGTGCAACCGCGACGCGAGGCCGTCGTTGAAGGCCGCCTTGGTGCGATACATGAGGACCAGCGCCTTGAGCTTGGCGTGCTCCTCGTCCCAGCGGCGCAGCAGCTCCTCCAGCTTGTCGTTGCGCTCCACGCGCGCGTCGTGCCACGTCGCGAACGACCCCGGGTGGGTCCACGACGACGCCCCGTTGACGCCCGGCTCCAGGGTCACGACGGCCGTGGCGACGCGGGACAGCAGCTCGCGGTCGTGGCTGATGAAGAGCACGGTCTTGCCCGAGGTCACGAGCCGGTCCTCGAGCCAGCGCTTGGCCGGCACGTCGAGGTAGTTGTCGGGCTCGTCGAGGAGCAGGAGGTCGGCCGGGCCGTCCAGCAGGGCCTCCAGCACCACGCGCTTCTGCTCGCCTCCGGACATGGAGGTGACGGCACGCCACTGAGCCTTCTCGAACGGCATACCCAAGGCCTGTGTCGTGACCTTGTCCCAGACCTGCGTCTCGAAGTCGTAGCCACCGGCGTCTCCCCAGTCGGCCAGCGCCTGCGCGTAGGCCATCTGTGCCGGCTCGTCGTCGACCTCCATGATCCGCAGCTCGGCCGCGTCGACGGCCAGGGCGGCCGTGCGGATGCGTTCTGGCGCAACGGAGATGAGCAGGTCGCGCACGGTCGACTCGTCGCGGACCTTGCCGACGAACTGGTTCATCACGGCGAGTGTCCCGGACGTCGTGACAGCGCCTTCGTGGGCGGTGAGGTCGCCCGAGATGATCCGGGTCAGGGTCGTCTTGCCCGTGCCGTTGGGACCGATGAGCGCGACGCGCTGACCGTCGCCCACGCGGAACTGGACGCCGTCCAGCAGGGGGCGTCCGTCGGGGAGCGTGAACCCGACCTGGTTGACCTCGAGATGTGCCACGGGAGCTGAGTCTCCCTGCCCGTATGCCGTCCCGTCACCTCCGT
This sequence comes from Knoellia sp. Soil729, assembly GCF_001427985.1. GTDB lineage: Bacteria > Actinomycetota > Actinomycetes > Actinomycetales > Dermatophilaceae > Knoellia. Next base: position 1,016,044 of record NZ_LMSA01000002.1, on the reverse strand, counting down.
TTACCGGCGCAGGGCTGCGGGGCGGCTTGGGAAGGCCGGCACGTCGAGGTCGCGGGTAGGTTGACGGACATGGCAACGCACGCGCCGTGACCCGACAACTTCTCCCGCTAGCCATCTCTAGGGTCAGACATAGACGACGCTAGCGGTCCACATCGAAGGAGAGAACATGAGTGATGACGCATCGTTCGCCGACGAGTACGAGGCGGCCCGCGAGCGCTTCGCTGCGGGGGAGTTCGCGGTCGCGGCGCCACTGTTCGCCGACCTCGTCGACCGCAGCGTGCTCGAGCCGCCACTGCACGGCACGACCGAGCTGAGGCTCTATCTCGCCCGGTCCTACTACCACTCGGCCCAGCTCGCCCGCGCCGAGGAGATCCTGCGCGCCATGCTCGTCGACAACCCCGACGACCACTACGCCCTGCTCATGCTCGGCCGGACCCTGCAGCGGCAGAGCCGTCACGAGGAGGCCAAGCCGCACCTGGCCATGGCCAAGCTGCTCGGCGGCTACGACATCGACGGACCGGACCTGCCTGCCTGACGTCCAACGTTGTACAAACCCTTGACAAGGCTGCACGACGTGCAGTGGTGTGTGCACAGCGGCCCCGACGAGCGGGGCCCGTCCCACCAAGGAGCTCACCATGCGACGTCTCTTCGCCACCGCCGTCCCGGCCGCCACGGTCGCTGCCATCGCCCTGCTCGGGTCGGCCCCCTCGGCCTCCGCCGCACCGACCCACAAGCCGGACACTGCATGCCAGCAGGCGGGGATGTCGGTCCTCAAGGGCCTTGGTCTGTTCTCGACCGTCGCCCGTGACGGCCTTCCCATCAGCCTGGCCGTCAGCGCCGGCGTCACGCCTCGTGCCGGCACCGACGTGGCGAGCCTGCCCGACCCGCTGCCCCTGAGCGTCGTCCTCGCCGACCACCGCGCCGGCGACCAGAGCCTGTTCATCTACCCCTGGTGCTGATCGCTGGACTCCTGAGCACCTGGCCGGGCCCGTCGAGCTGATGCTCGCCGGGCCCGCGCCAGCTCCGACTCCAGCAGCGCGACGCTGGTGGCCAGGTCGTGCCCGAGCTCGGTGACGTGCTCGACGTGGTCCTGGTAGCGCCCGCCCATGCCGATGACGAGCTCGGGGTGTGCTGCCCGCAGGCGGTCGACCACCGCCTGGGCGACGACGACGTCCGTCAGGCGGGGGGTCGCCATCACCACGGCCTGGGCCCCACGCTTGCGCACCGCGGACTCCCACTCCTCGCTCGGGAGGTCGGCGCCGACATAGGCGGTGGCCATTCCCGCCCGGCGTGCAGCGACAGCGAAGGCGAGCAGGCCCAGCTCGTGACGTGAGCCCGGTGGCAGGCCGATGACCACGGAGGGGCCGGTGGCGTGACCGGAGGCCGCTTCGTAGGCCGCCGCCAGCCGGCGTTGGACCGAGTAGCTCACGAGGTGCTCTCCGGCGATGCTCAGCCGCCCGTCGGCCCAGGCCTCACCGACGCCGACGAGGGCCGGCAGGAGCCAGCTGCTCGCCAAGGTCTCGAAGCTCCCCTTCGCCGGGTCGAGCCCGTTGCGCAGGATCGCAGCGACCTGCGGGCCGTCGAGGTTGTCTGCCGCCTTGATGAGCTCGGCCAGACCCTCCGTCGGGCCGTCGCCGGAGGGGGCGCCGTCCGCGGCGAACCGCTCCACGCCGCCGCTGACCCGTTGCAGGGTCTCCGCCGCCGCCTCGCTGGCACTCCAGCCGTCGCTCACGAGTGAGGCCATGATGGCAATGGTGCGGATGTCGGCATCGGTGTAGAGGCGGTAGCGCCCCTCGGACCGTTGCGGGGTGACGACGCCGTAACGCCGCTCCCACGCCCGCAGGGTCGACAGGCCGATGCCGGTCAGCTCGGCGACCCGTTTGATCGTGTACATGGTCTGCGCAGCCTAGGCCGAGCCCGAGGTGCCGAGCCGCGTGAGTGCCGTCTGCAGGCCACGCTCCGCGTCGTCACCCAGCTTTGTGAACGCCGGGGTGAGGAGCGGTGCGACGAACCGGGCCAGGCCCTTGAAGGTGAACGTCGCCTCGTAGGTCAGCTCGGTCCGGTGCTCGTCACCGCCGAAGGTCATGACGTCATGGGCCACGAGCGTTGTGTTCTCACCGCGCAGTGCGAACCTGCGGCCGGGCTCCACGGTGACCACCTCGTAGGTCAGCTCGGACTGCCGCCCCATGAAGCTCGACACGTTGAGGTAGGTCGTGCCGACGCCGCCGTCACCCAGGACCCGCTCCGTGCGGACCGTCCCGGGATCCCACTGCATGGTCGTCGTGAAGTCGCTGAGGAAGGCGAACGCCGCCGAGAGCGGGACGTCCGCCGTGACGGTCCGGATGATGCGCATGATCGTGCTCCTAACCTTTGACAAACCTTGTACAAGCACTCTACGTTGCATCTGACCGATCCGCGAACCCATCGGTGACGAACTACCCCTGACCATCCCCGCAACCCAAGGAGCAGCCGTGCCGGAGCACACCCGCCCGACCGCCGCCGTCATCGGGGCCGGAGTCACTGGTCTGACCGCGGCACACGTCCTCGCCCGCACCCACGACGTGACGCTCTACGAGGCCGACGCCCGCCTCGGCGGCCACGCCCACACCCACGACGTCACGGGCGCGGGTGGCGAGAACCTGCGCATCGACAGCGGCTTCATCGTCCACAACGACCGCACCTACCCACACCTCACGCGACTCTTCGGCGAGCTCGGGGTCCGCACGCAGAGCGCCGAGATGAGCATGAGCATCACGTGCGAGGAGTGCCGGCTGTCGTATGCCGGCGGCCGCGGTGCCGCCGGCATCCTCGCCCAGCCGCGTCGGTTGGCCGACCCGCGGTTCGTGCGGATGCTCACCGAGGTGCCGCGCTTCCACCGGGCGGCCCGCAAGGTGCTGGCCGACGACACCGCCAGCGGCGCCGACGGGCGGGACACCGGACCCACGTGGGGCGAGTTCCTGCGGGACGGGGGCTTCAGCACGTACTTCGTCCGCCACTTCGCCATCCCTCTCGTCGCCTGCGTCTGGTCGTGTGGCGACCTCGACGCCGAGACCTACCCCGCGCGACACCTCTTCCGCTTCCTGGACCACCACGGGATGCTCACCGTGAGTGGCTCACCGACGTGGCGCACCGTCGTCGGCGGGTCGGCAACCTACGTCGACGCCCTCGCCGCCCAGCTCCAGGACGTCCGCCGGGCCAGCCGGGTCACCGCCGTGTCACGACACGACGACGGCGTGGACGTGCAGGCGCAGGGACAGACCACCGTGACCTACGACAAGGCGGTCGTCGCGACGCACGCCGACCAGGCCCTCGAGCTGCTCGTCGATGCGGCCCCGGACGAGAAGGAGAGCCTGGGCGCGATCCGCTACTCCCGCAACACCGTCTGGCTCCACCGCGACTCCAGTGTCCTGCCGACGGTCCCAGCAGCACGCGCCTCGTGGAACTACCGGATGTCGTCGTGCAGCGCACCGGCACCGAGCGTGATGGTGAGCTACTGGATGAACCGGCTGAGCGGCATACAGGACGGTGACGACCACGTCGTCACGCTCGACCCTGAGGGACGCGTCGACCCGGCCCTCGTCACCGCCCGCATGGAGTACGACCACCCGATCTTCACGGCCGACGCCGTCGCGGCAGCCGACACCCTTCGGACCGCCGGCGGCCCGAGACTGGCGTTCGCCGGTGCCCACCTCGGCTGGGGCTTTCACGAGGACGGGTGCCGTTCCGGGGTCGAGGCCGCCGCCCGGCTCGGTGCCTCGTGGTGAGGCCGTCGGCGCCGAGCCTCGTCGTCGGCGAGGTGTCGCACGCCAGGCGCCAGCCGCTTCCCGACCGGTTCCGCCACACGCACTACCAGTGGCTCGTCGACGTCGACGACCTGCCGCGCCTGCCGTGGCCCCTCGGGGCGCTCGCTCGCTTCGACTCGAGCGACCACCTCTCGGGGGCCGGGGCGGTCGACGAGCACGGGTCCGGCATCTCGGGGGACGTCCGCCGGTTCCTCGCCGACAGCGGCAGACCCGTCCCGGAGGGCACGAGAATCCTCATGCTCACCTCCCCCCGCTCGCTCGGCTACACCTTCAACCCGCTCACCGTCTTCTACTGCCTCGACGCCGACAACCGGCTCGGCACAGCGGTGCTCGAGGTGCACAACACCTACGGCGAGCGCCACGCCTACGTCCTCGCCCCCGACGCCGACGGTAACGCCGACGTGGACAAGGACTTCTACGTCTCCCCGTTCAACGACCTCTCCGGCTCGTATGCCGTCCGCCTGCGTCTCGACGACCGTCGCGTCTCGGTGTCGATCCGCCTGGACCGCGACGGCGAGACGGTGTTCACGGCTGCCTCCACCGGCAGCCCGCGACCGGCGACGGCCCGCAGCGTCGTGGCCCTCGCCCTGCGCCACCCGCTCATGACCTACCGCGTCCCCGTGTTGATCCGGTGGCACGGGGTAGGCCTGTGGCTGCGGCGCCTTCCCGTCATGCCACGTCCAGCACACCGATCCGCCCTTCCCGAGGAGTCCGCACGATGACGACCGCCACGCACCGGGCCGAGCTCTCACCGCTCGCCCTGCTCACCCCGCCGCCACTGCGGACCGCCCTCGCCCGAGCCATCATCGGACAGGTGCTCGACCGGGTCCCGGTCACGGTGGACCTGCCCGACGGCAGCCGCCTGGGCGACCGGACCCTGCCCGAGGGCGGCACCGCACCGTCGATCCGGTTGGTGCGCCCGGACGCCTTCTTCGCCCGACTCGGGCGCCACCCCAAGATCGGCATCGGCGAGTCCTACATGGCGGGGGACTGGGAGCCGGGTCCGGGCAGCGACCTCGCCGACGTCATGGTCCCCTTCGCCGAGCGGATGACGACGGCCGTGCCCGCGCCGCTGCTGGCCCTGCGCCGGCTCGTGGACCGCGCCGTGCCGACGGTGCAGCGCAACACGCCCACCGGGTCGCGCCGCAACATCGAGGCGCACTACGACCTGTCCAACGACCTCTTCGCGGCCTTCCTCGACGAGACCCTCACCTACTCGTCCGCGCTCTTCGACCACGGCCGGCCGCTGGACGCGCAGCCGCTCGAGGAGGCCCAGCTGCGCAAGATCTCGGCGATCCTCGATGACGCCGGGGTCGGGCACGGCACGCGCCTGCTGGAAGTCGGCACCGGCTGGGGAACGCTCGCCATCGAGGCCGCCCGCCGCGGCGCCCACGTCACGACGCTCACGCTCTCGCGCGAGCAGGCCGACCTCGCCCAGGAGCGGGTCGACGCAGCCGGACTCGGCGAGCGTGTCGACATCCGGCTGCAGGACTACCGGGAGGCGACGGGACACTACGACGCCATCGTCTCCGTCGAGATGATCGAGGCGGTGGGCGAGGAGTTCTGGCCCACCTACTTCGCCTCGCTCGACCGCCTCCTCGCACCGGGTGGCCGCGTGGCCATCCAGTCGATCCTCATGGCGCACGACCGCTACCGCGCCACCCGTGGCTCCTTCGGCTGGATCCAGAAGCACATCTTCCCCGGCGGCCTCATCCCGAGCCTGCAGGCGATCGACGAGACCGTGCGTGACCACACCGATCTCGCGGTGACCCAGGTCCACGCCTTCGGCACCGACTACGCGGAGACCCTGCGTCGCTGGCGTCAGGAGTTCATCGAGCAGTGGCCCCGGGTCTCGACCCTCGGTTTTGACGAGACCTTCCGGCGCAAGTGGGAGTTCTACCTCGCCTACTGCGAGGCCGGCTTCACCACCGGCTACCTCGACGTGGCGCAGGTGCGGCTGGAGCGCCGGTCATGAGCCGGGCTCGCACCCTCGCCCGGACCGGCGCCGCCGTGGTGGCCACCGCCCTCGCCGGGACAGTGGCCACCTCGCCGGACTCGAGCTGGTACCGCTCGCTCGACCTGCCCTCGTGGCAGCCACCCAAGGCCGCGTTCCCCATCGTGTGGACGCTGCTCTACGCCGACATCGCCGCCACGACGGGCATCGCCCTCGACCGGCTCGAGAAGGAGGGTGACGACCGCGGGCGGCGGGGGCTGTGGACCGCGCTCGGGGTCAACCTCGCCCTCAACGCCGGCTGGAGCGCGCTCTTCTTCCGGGCGCACCGTCCGGGTCTGGCGGCCATCGAGAGCGCGCTGCTCACCGCCAGCTCGGCGGACCTCGCTCGCCGCGTGTCCCGTTCCAGTCCCGCAGCCGGCAGGGCCCTTGCCCCGTATGCCGTGTGGACCGGTTTTGCCACCGTCCTCAGCGCGACGATCTCCCGGAGGAACCGGACTCGAGCCTGAGGAGGTACTCCTTGGCAGCCGGGCCACCGGCATACCCTCCGACATTGCGGACCTGGCCGTCCGCCGAGCTGCCCGCCGGCAGCACCCGGTGACACGGGATGACGACGCACACGGGGTTGGCGCCGAGGGCCGTGCCCACCGCTCGCGACGCCTTGGGTCGCTCGATTGCCGCTGCCAGCGCGCCGTAGGTCGTGGACGAGCCGTAGCCCACCGACGCGACCAGGCCCTCGAGCACCGAGCGCTGGAACGCGCTCGCGAGGACCAGGTCCGGCCGCACGGTGAACCTCGTCGACCGGCCCCCGAGGTAGTCGTCGAGCTCGCGCCGCACTCCCTCGAGCGGGGACGGGGCGCGCAACACGCGTGGTGAGACGACGTCCGAGATCCGCTGCAGCCACGCTTCCTCCTCATCCCCCGAGCGGACGTAGGCGCACGTGACCAGCCGGCCATCGGGACGCACCGAGAGCAGGAGGCGACCGACCGCGGTGTCCTCCACGGCATACGAGATGTCGGTCCGTGGCAGCTCCGGGGGTCGCACGACCGGCGCGAAGTCGTCGAAAAGGGTCATCGCAGATCCTCCAGATCCACACGCAGGGCGGCGAGGGCGTCCGAGACCAGCCGGCGGCTCATCGCGGGAGTCGTGTCCAGCGCACAGGCGACGGCGCGGTGGTCGAGGTCGGCGACGTACTTGAGCACCACCGCCTCGCGTTGGCGTGACGGCAGGGCGTCGACGCGGGACCACAGGCCGTCATCGGGCGCGACCGGTCCCGGCACGGCGGGCGCCGACGCCAGCGCGGCCGGGTCCTCGTGTGCCACCGTCCGGCGGCCCGCTCTGTGCGCATCCATGGCGCACCGGTGGGTGATGGTCAGCAGCCAGCCCCGCAGGTTGCGCGCCGACGTCACCCGCGGGTAGGCCGCGAGCGCCTGGGCCCACGCCTGCTGCGCGACGTCGTCGCCGAGGTTCGGTCCTGCCAGGGCATGGGCGAGCCGGGCGACGTCACGCCAGTGTGCGTCGACGAGGGTCTGGAAGGGCGGCAGGCTCACGATGGTTCAACGGTATGCCGTGAGGTTGTGTGAGTCGTTCGCCTTCCGCGGCGCACCGCGCTGACACCATGGAGGTGTGGCCGTTCCATATCTCGGGGAGAAGCGCGAGAGCCAGGGGCGACCGTACGTCGTGGCCCACCGGGGGGCGAGCGCCCTGCAGGCTGAGCACACGCTGGCGGCCTACACGACCGCGTTCGACGTGGGTGTCGACGGGATCGAGTGCGACGTCCGCCTCACGGCCGACCACCACCTCGTCTGCGTCCACGACCGGCGGGCCGACCGGACGAGCAACGGCAAGGGCGTCATCTCCACCCTGGAGCTGGCGCGGCTCGAGGAGCTCGACTGGGCCAGCTGGAAGAAGCTCGACGACGGGTCGGGGGACGGTGAGCAGGCCGACAGTGACCCCGAGCGTGGCCACATCCTCACCCTGCGGCGGCTGCTCGACACCCTCACGAGCCAGCACCAGGAGCTCATCACGCTCATCGAGACCAAGCACCCCACCCGCTACGGGGGCCTGGTCGAGCGCCAGCTCGTGACGGTGCTGCGCGAGTTCGGGCTCACCACGGGCGACCTGGCGCAGCTGCCGCACGTGCGCGTCATGTCCTTCTCGCTCATGGCCCTCAAGCGCATGCGAGGGCTCGCCCCACAGGTCCCCCTCGTCTACCTCGTCGCGGAGTCCGCGCCCCGGCTGAGCTGGGACGGGTCCCTGCCTGCAGGCATCGGCACGGTCGGCCTCGACATGCGGATCGTGCGTCGCTCGCCGGCAGTCGTGCAGGCGCATCAGCGGCGCGGGCACCAGGTCTACGTCTGGACCGTCAACTCGCCCCAGGACGTCGAACGCTGTGTCGATCTCGGCGTCGATGTGATCATCAGTGATCGACCTCGAGACGTCCTGGCGCTCCTGGATTAGAGTCCGGGACGTGACTTCAACACAGACCGACCCAGCAGCCACGCCTGGAGCCGCTGTCGCAGGGGCGTCCAAGGCCGCGCCCAAGAGCGGCGCAAAGGCCAAGGCCCAGGCGCAGCTCGACGAGTTCGGTGGCCCCATCGGCCAGGGGCAGGTCCGCACGATCCGCGCCCCGTGGGGCCCGTCGACCATCAGCCGAGTGCGCAAGGCCGTGGTGGCGGACCTGCGCGCCCGCGAGCTCGCCGAGCAGACGATCGACGAGTCCGAGATCGTCGTCTCCGAGCTCATGACGAACGCCATCCGCCACGCCCGCCCGCTCGCGGACGGCTGCCTGCGCGTGCGCTGGAAGGTGCGCGGCGAGGTCGTCGAGGTCGAGGTCACCGACGGTGGCGGCGACAGCGTGCCGGTGCCCGCGCCGGCGGCGGTCTGGGTCTCCAGTGGACGTGGCCTGCGCATCATCCGCTCGCTCGCCCACGAGTGGGGCGTCAGCGAGGACAAGGGTGGCCAGACGGTATGGGCCGCCATGGGTGGCCCGAGCCGCCGCCGCGCCACCTGAGCCAACCCTCGACGGACAGGCGCCGGCGCACCACTACGCTGACGCCCATGGGCAAGGCTTCACGACGACGCAGGACCACCGACGACTCGGGCGCACCCGCCAAGCGGCAACGCAGCGCGGCCGTCCCCTACGTGAACCGTCCCTTCGAGGGGCTGCCGCAGGAGACCGAGTGGGTGGCGATCCGCGAGATCCTCCCCGCGGCCACGGCCGTCGTGAGCTTCGCCGACGGCCAGGCCCCCGACGGCGTCGAGCAGGCGACCATCGCCACGGTCCTGCCGCTCGCGTGGCCGGCCCTGCACCGCGCCGACGGCACGGTCCTCGTCGGCACCCAGGCCGGCTCCTCCACGGGTGACCCCAGCCGCGACCTCGCCGCCCAGATCCTTGCCGGCGCCGCCGCCGAGGTGGGCAGTGCCGTCCAGCACGTGCCCGCCGCGACCGCCGACACCCCCCGGCTGCAGGACCTGCTCGACCTGGACGCACCGTTCGAGGTCCAGGTCCACGAGGGCTTCGAGTTCTGGGTCGACGGTGCCGAGCTCGACGACGAGGGCCGTGAGTCCCTCGAGCGGGCCAACGAGTCGGTCGTCCCCACCACGCGCATGGCCGCACTCCAGTCCGCCTACTGGGTGCGCATCGGCGAGCGCACCTACATCCGGGTCGTCCTGCCCGACGACGAGGACACTGCCACCGACGCCCTGTCCCGCCTCCACGCGGCCGGCGAGTCCGGCATCGGCGAGGGCACCCGCCTCCTCGGTGCCTTCCGCGCGTGCGGCCTGCTCGTGCCGGTGCTCGAGGTGCCCGCCGACAGCGAGGCGTCCGAGCACGAGGACGGGCTCAAGGCCTTCGGCGAACGCTATGCCGCCGCGCTCGCCGCTCCCGAGCCCCTCAGCCCCGAGGAGCGTCGCGCCCGCTCGGGTCTGCTCAGCCGCCAGGTCACCCTGCGCTGATGGAGGCCGGCCCGAGCCCGCACGTGCGGACGGTCGCGGCGATCGTCCCGTGCAAGGACGAGGCCGACCGCATCGCCGCCACCGTGCGGGCGGTCCTGGGTCTCGAGGGTGTCGACCGGGTCGTCGTCGTCGATGACGGGAGCTCCGACGACACCGCTGCCGTCGCCGCCGCGGCCGGCGCCACCGTCATCGTCCACGCCTCCAACTTCGGCAAGGCCGCGGCCCTGGAGACCGGGGTGCGCCGGCTGCGCGAGCTCGAGAGCGTCAACGCCATCGACGACCACTCGCCCCGCCACCTGCTCTTCGTCGACGGAGACCTGGAGGAGTCGGCCGGCAACCTGCACGTCCTGCTGCCGCCCGTCCTCGAGGGCCGCGCCGACATGACGATCGCCACCCTGCCGCCACAGGCCACCTCCGGCGGAGGCCACGGCTTCGTCGTCCGGCTCGCGCGCAACGGCATCGCCCGGCTCACCGGCTGGACCGCGAAGCAGCCACTGTCCGGCATGCGCTGCCTCACCCCCGAGGCGTTCGTCGCCGCCAGCCCCCTGGCCCCCGGCTGGGGCGTCGAGGTGGGGCTGACCATCGACGTCCTCGCCGCCGGCCTGCGCGTCGAGGAGGTCCCGTGCGAGCTGCAGCACCGGGTCTCGGGCAGGGACTGGCGCGGACAGGTCCACCGTGCCAAGCAGTACCGCGACGTCGCCCGGGCCCTGAGCAACCGTCGGGTGCGCAAGGCCATCTCCGATCGTGCACCCGGTGTCGCAGAACGCTCCTGAGGCCGCGGTGCCCGTCGGGGGCGCCCGCCAGTGGGCCCGCCCCGGCCTGCTCCTCGCCTCCTTCACGCTGCTCCTGCTCGTCGGGCTGACGCTTCCCAACGCGGCGGCGCCCGACCTCGGCCCCCGTGGCTGGGCGCCGGGCACCGTCCTGCCCTTTCCGCTGGGACCGGCGGCCGTCACGGCAGCCCTGTGGACGGCATACACGCTCGGCGCAGCCGCAGTGGTGCTCGGGATCGTCGGCCGCGGTGCCCGCGAGCTCCCGCCGCCGCTGGTGGCCGTCCTCGCCGTCGCGGCCGCCCTCACGGCACCGTTCGGGTCCGGCGACCACGTGAGCTACGCGGCCTACGGGCGCATCCTCGCCCTGGGCGCCAACCCGTGGACCCAGTCCCCGAACACGTTCCATGGCGGCCTGGACCCGGTCGTGTCGCGCGTCGAGGCGCCGTGGACCGAGGAGCCCAGCGTCTACGGCCCGTTCGCCACGATCGTGCAGGGGCTCACCTCGCACGGCGGCGGCGACAACCTGCGCCAGACCGTCTGGCTGTGGCAGCTCGTCGTCGTCGTGTCCTGGCTCGCCGTCCGCTGGTGCCTGCGCCGCATGCTGCCGGGCCGTGAGGCCCGCATCGACGTCGTGTGGACGGCCAACCCCGTCGTCTTCTCGGTCGGCGTCCTCGGTGCCCACGTCGACCTCCTCTCGACCGCCCTCGTGGTGGGTGCGATCTGGGCGGCCCACCGGTATGCCGGGCTCGGCGGTGCAGCGCTTGCCGGCACCTGTGCGGCCCTGGCCATCTCGTCGAAGTTCACGTATGCCGTCGTGGTCCTCGCCCTGCTGCTCGCCTTCCGGGGTCGCCGGGTCGCCCGCAGCGGCGCGCTCCTGGGGGCGGTCGTCGTCGTGGTGGCAGGCCTGCAGCTGTGGGCGGGGGACCACGTCTACGACCAGATCGGGCGGTCGGCGCGGGCGGTGTCGCTCGCCTCCCCGTGGCGGTGGTTCCTCGAGGTCACCGGCGGTGGCCCGGGCGTGCGCGACCTCATCTCGGTGCTCGCGGCGGGAGCCGCCATCGCCTTCGCGTGGTGCCTGTGGCGCCTCGTCCGCACCTCTGGCTTCCTTGCGTCTGCGGATGTGGTCGCCAGAACCGCCACATCCGCAGACGCAACGACGGGGCTGGGGGGTCGGGCGCTCACCTGGGTCGTCGTGCTCGCGGGTGGCTACTCGCTGGCTGCGCCCTACTCGCTGCCCTGGTACGACGTCGTCGTCTGGGCTGGGCTGCCCGCCGTGAGCACCGCAGCGGTCGACCTCGTCCTGCTCGCCCGGCTGTGGGTCATGGCCATGGCCTACACCCCCGGTCGGGTGCTCGGCATGACCGAGGGCGTGCAGGACGTCACGATGGCGGTGCGGACCAAGGTCGCACCCGGGCTGCTGCTCGCGGTGTGGGTCTGGCTGTGCGCCAGGAGCGTCAGGAGCGCCGGGCGCGGCGGGTCCCGGCCCCCGAGCGCAGGTCGTCCTCGAGGTTCCTCACCACGACGCTGACGATGAGCGGCACGGCCACCGTGGCACCGACGGCGGGGATGGCCGTGCCCGAGTCGTTGATGAGGAAGCCGATGGTCAGGGTGATGACGACGGCGATGAGCCCGGCACGCAGGGTGGGAGCCTTCTCGGCCGCCTTGCCCAGGCCGCGTGAGCCCCACGAGGTGGGCCGGGCCAGGACATAGATGACGAAGAGCAGCGCGGCCGGCACGAGCAGCGTCAGGGGGGCGTTGCCGAGGAGGATGTTGAGGTTCTGCTCGCCCTTGCGCACGACGATGTCGAGGGCGTTGCCGTCGAGAATCGCCTGGATGAAGCGGCCGAGGTGGCTGCGGTCGTCAGGAGCGCGCAGCCAGTCGAGGAACGCGACGGCGAAGAACAGGGCCACCGAGCCGAGGCCGATGAGGGCGACCCGCTGCCACGTCATGCGCAGCCCGAGGATCGACAGGATGAGGTAGGCGACACCGGGGATGTAGGCGGGCGGCCCACCACCGTCGGCACCCCAGAAGGGAGCGCCGTCGATGACGACCGTGGCCACGCCGATGGCCACGACGAACATCGCCGCCACGCGCGGGCGGCCCTGCTTGACGAGATGGCTGGAGATCGCGGTGGCGAGCAGGAGGGACGACGTCGCGAAGAGCGCGAACGTCACGTTGCCCATCCCGTAGAAACGACCGGCGACCACCGGCTGCAGCCCCATGAGCGAGGACTGCTGCAGGCGTGAGCCGGTGAGGATGTCCCCGGCGAGGACGGCCACCGTCACCGCCGAGACGAAGGCGAGCGGCCCGAGGGCGGTGCGTCCCCACGGACCCCGCAGGGCGGCATACGCGATGAGCGCGACGAAGAGCCCGACGGCAGCGACGATCGAGACCATCGGGACCGAGAAGCGCCACCACGGCAGCAGGTTCGCAAGGAAGGTTGAGGCCGGGACGGAGGCGGCGGCGACCGCGATGATGCGCACGATGCGCAGGACGCGACGGCGCGTGTCCGGGCCACCGATCTTGCCCTTCCAGACGAGGAGCACGAAGAGATAGATGACCAGCTGCCCGTACGCGAAGGTGTTGAAGAACGGCGGGACGAGGCTGTGCACCTCGTGACTGGCGAGGTCGTAGTCGACGAGGTTCTGGAGGCGGTCGCTGGCGCGCTTCTCGGAGTTGTCGGGCGCCGGGTCGCTGGTCAGCGTCGTACCGCCCAGGCCGCTGGGGGCCTTGACCCCGGTGATCGACATGAGCGTGACGGGAAGGTCCTGGGCCTGGACGAGGCCGGGTTGGCGGGTCGACTGCGAGTTGAGCACGCCGGGGCCGTAGTGCGGCCCGCGGGCGACGGCGAGGCGCAGCCGCTCGGTCATGCCGGCGTCGGACAGGCTCGCCACGATGAAGTCGGCACCGCCGGGCGCCGCGGTGATGACCTCGCCGATGCGCTCGTCGACGGCCTTGACCTGCTCGGCGCGACTGGCGTCGGGCGCTTCCTCGCCCTCGGCGACGTCGTCCGGGTCACGCACGCTGCCGACGTCGACGATGGTGAGCGGGCAGGTGTTCATGTCGACGAGAAGGTTGGCCTCGTCGTAGGAGGAGTAGCGGTCGACCGTGCCGTCCGGCATGGCGGCGGCGATGGCGGCGCCCGGTCCGACCGGCTTGATGCAGACGTCGGAGGCGGCGGCCGCCTTGCCCAGGAGCCCGAGCTCGCTGTCGAACTTGCGGTCCGCCGTCGCCCGGAGGTACTCGCCCCAGCGCGGGACCATGCCACCGGTCGGCTCCTCGAGCGGGGCGCACGGACGCTGCTGAACCGCGCCCGTGCCGGGGCGAGGGGCGGCCGCCCGGCTCGTGGCCGAGAGCCCGAGCCAGCCGTCGGCCGGGCAGGTGTTGGTGTCGACGGAGCGGATCGACATCGCGGCGCTGGAGCCGTCACGCAGGAGCATCCAGAGGTTGGGGGTCGCCTCCTTGGAGACGTCGGTCCACGTGATGCCGCCGGTGCCGATGAGCACCGTCGCGCCGAACGGGTCCGTCGAGGCCGCCTGTGCCGACGGGGGAAACGCCGTCACGCTGAGACCGATCATCGTCGCGAGGGTGGCAAAGAGGGCGGCGAGTGATCGTCGGGACACCTCAGGGATCCTACGGGGGCGCCTGTGGAGGCTCCCTGCCCAGCATCTGGAGGGGATCTGGAGATGGGGGGCGGACGGCATACCGACACAATGGGCGCGTGACCACGACGAAACCGGCGCCCCGGCGCTCCGTGCGCTGGCAGTGGCCGCTCGCTGTCGCGGTCATCGCTCTCGCCGCTGTGCCGGCCGTGCTGCGCTACCTCGTGTTCTGGCCGATGGACCAGTGGCAGGTCGACGTCGAGGTCTATCGCGATGCCGGCGTCTCGATCCTCACGGGGCGCCCGATCTATGCGGCGATGACCGAGGCGCCGCAGCTGCTGCCGTTCACCTACCCGCCGTTCGCGGCGATCCTCGCGATGCCGTTGGCGTGGCTGCCCTTCGGCGTGGTCGGCTGGCTCTGGACGGCCGCCCAGGTCGCGGCCACGACCGCGATCGTCTGGTATGCCGGGTGGCGGCTCATCTCTCGTGCCGGACCGTGGGTGCCGCTGGCGTTGGCGGCGCTGACCGCGCCGATGCTGTGGCTGCACCCCGTCTCGGACGGGATCCGCTTCGGGCAGGTCAACGCCTTCATGGTGCTGGCCTGCCTCATGGACCTGCGGCGGCCACGACCGGGACTGCTGCGGCGGGTGCCCGCCGGGGTGCTCGTCGGCATCGCGATGTCCATCAAGCTCACGCCCGGTGTCTTCGTCATCCACTACCTGGTGTGCCGGCGCTGGCGTGAGGCCATGACGGCGGTCGGGACCGCGGTGGGTGTGACGCTGGGGGCGTGGGTGCTGCTGCCCGAGGCGTCGTTCGCGTTCTGGGGAGGGGCGCTGCAGGACCCCGCCCGGCTCGGCCCCAACTTCGGCACGTCGAACCAGTCGATGCGTGGCTTCCTGCTGCGCGTCGGGCCCGAGGGGGTGCTCGGGACGGTGATCTGGCTGGTGCTGGTGGCCATCGTCGGGGTGTTAGGGTTCCGGCTGGCCCGCGAGCTGTGGCAGCGCGACGACTCCATCGGTGAGGTCGCGGTCGTCGGGCTCCTGGCCTGCCTGCTGTCACCGGTGGCGTGGATCCACCACTTCCACTGGGTCGTGGTCGTGATCCTCGCCCTCCTCGGGGCGCAGCCGTGGAAGCGCTCACGGGCGGACGCGGACGCCTGGTGGCGCTCGCGTCGTCTCGTCGCCGGACTGGTCGTCGGTGCGTGGTTCCTCATGCGGATGCCGTGGTGGGGGATCTCGTGGCTCAACCACCCGGACTGGCCCGAGCTGCCCGGCCGCATCCTGCAGAACGCCGACGTCGCGGGCGGGCTGGTCGCGCTCGGGCTCCTCTGGTGGGTCAACCGCGACCCCGGCGTTGCCGCTCAGGTCCCGGTCGAACGTGTGGCTGAGCCGGCCGCCACCACCTGACTTCTGCGCCGGTCGCGCGACCGGCGCAAAGGTGGGCGGCCCGTCGGGCTCGGGCTCAGAAGGCGCCCGCGATCTGCAGGACGCTCACCGCGGCAAGGATGAGACAGACGCCGCCACCGACACGACGGATCGTCGAGAGCCTGATGCGCTTGAGCAGCGTGCGCCCGAGCACCGCCGCAAGGCCCGAGACGGCCGCGAGCGCAAGGAACGCACCAAGGAACACCGACACGGGTTCGTCGAAGCGCAGCACCATCGAGGCGGTGAGGATCTGCGACAGGTCCCCCCACTCGGCGAGGAACAGGACCGTGAAGCAGAACGTCACGACCTTCCAGCCGGCCCGCTGACCGGCGCCGGCCTTCTCGCCGAACTCCTCCTCGGTCTCGGCCTCCTCCTCGTCGGCCTTGCCTGCCCCGCGCAGCAGGAGCACGCCGCCGATGAGGAACATCAGCGCGGCGAAGATCTCGATCGGCCTCTTGGGCAGCTGCGAGAGCACGCCACCGATGGCGACCGCCACCAGCGTCTGCACGAAGAACGCGGCGACGACGCCGATCCAGACGAGCAGCGGGCGGAAGCGCGTCGCCATGACGAGCGTCGCGATGAAGGTCTTGTCCGGCAGCTCGACGACGAAGATCGTCGCGAACACGATGGCGATGGTGGTGAAGTCGAAGCCCATGGTGAGGCCGAGCCTACGAGCCCGGTGGGACGCCAGGTGGACGGGTCCGCGGGTCGGGAGCACACGGCATACGCTGGCCGTCATGTTCGCCCCCCACCCCGCCGAGGTGCTGGTCTTCCTCGTCGTCGTGCTGCTCCCGGTGGCCGTCATCGTCGCGCTGGTGCTCGCGATCGTCCGGTTGCGTGCCCGCGTCGACTCCCTCGAGCGGCAGCGGCCCGTCGGCGCTGGTGACCTCGAGGCGCTGCGCGCGGACATCGGCCAGGCGCTGCGGCACGTGGCGGTCGTGCGCTACGACGCGTTCGGTGACATGGGTGGGAGGCTGAGCTTCAGCGCGGCCATCGTCGACGACCGGGGTGATGGCGTGGTGCTCTCCTCGATCCACGCACGCGGCGAGTCCCGGACCTATGCCAAGGGCATCACCGAGGGCGGCTCGGACGCGACCCTCACCCCCGAGGAGCAGCAGGCGCTCAGTGCAGCGCGGACAGGCAGGCAATCATGAGCCCGACCACCCGCTACGGCTACCTGGGACCCGAGGGGACGTTCACCCAGATGGCGCTCCTGTCGTGGGCGGCGTCGCACGAAGGTGAGCAGGTGCCGTTCGGCTCGGTGGACTCGGCACTGGAGGCGTTGCGGCGCAGCGAGATCGACGCCGCGATGGTGCCGATCGAGAACTCGGTGGAGGGCGGGGTATCAGCCACGCTGGACGCTTTGGCTTCGGGTGACCCGCTCGTCGTGATCGGCGAGGTCAACGTGCCGATCACGTTCGTGCTGGCCGCTCGTGCCGGTATGCCGCTCGCGGACATCCGCTCCGTCGGCACCCACTCGCACGCCTGGGCGCAGGTGCGCGGCTGGATGGACGCGAACCTTCCGTCAGCGGTCTACATCCCGACGTTGTCGACAGCGGCCGCGGCTGCGGGTCTGGTCGGGGAGGTCGAGCAGGGTTATGACGCAGCCGTGTGCGCTCCGATCGCGGCCGCGAACCATGGCCTCGAGGTGCTTGCCGAGGACATCGGTGACCAGGCTGGGGCGGTGACGCGCTTCGTCCTCGTGGCGCGCCCCGGCTCCTTGCCGGAGCGAACCGGCGCCGACAAGACCACCGTGATGCTGTTCCAGCGCGACGACCGGGCGGGTGGGTTGCTCGAGCTGCTCGAGCAGTTCGCGGTGCGCGGCATCAACATGACGCGGCTCGAGTCGCGCCCGACGAAGTCGACGCTCGGGTCGTACTGCTTCTCGATCGACTTCGAGGGGCACGTGCTGGACGAGCGCGTCGGCGAGGCACTCATGGGGCTGAAGCGGGTGTGCGCCGAGGTGCGCTTCCTCGGGTCCTACCCCCGCGAGGACGGCGCCCAGGTCCAGGTCGCGCCGCTCACCGGCGACGCCGACTTCAGCGCCGCGCGGACGTGGCTGCACTCCCTGCGCCGCCCCTGACCCGCGTACCTTTCTCACCAATTCCCCCGCAATGCGCACGACACGCCGGTATGCCGGGTGTCCAGGTGCTCGGATTCTGCTCCGGGCGCGCGACCGGCGCTCATGTTGGTGACCGGCGTCCGCATGGGACCGCCCTTGGTCAGCCTCTGCGCCGGGCGCGCGACCGGCGCAGATCATGACCCCTCTGGATCAGCCCTGACCCTCGACGGACGTGACCCAGGCGTCGATGGCCGACCACTCGTCGTCGATCCACGCCTCGATGGCCGCAGCGTCGTCGGGAACCTGCGACGCGGCATACGTGTGGGTTCGCACGAGGAACGGGCGCCCGGTGAACGGGATCGCGTCCCAGATCTCCTTGGGTGACGTGAGCTGCCCGAAGCCGGCATGCCCGACGATCATCACGTCGGCATCGGGGCGTTCGTCGAGGACCGCGATGACGCCACGGGTCCGGGGCGGCAACGTGTTCCACAACGAGATGGCCCGCCGGACGCGCAGCTCCTGACCCGCGTCGCGCATCCGGTCGATGAGCCGGCGCCGCCGGTCGGGGGAGAAGTTCTGGCCCTCCGGGAAGAGCAGCAGGACGTCGTCGTACTTGAGGCCGCGCGCCAGCTCGCGCACGCCGGCCACGCGGTCGTCACCGGCGCCGGTGCGTGACGGGACGAAGTAGGACCGCATCCGGGTGAGCAACGCATCGACGGTCGGGTCCCAGCGGAGTGCCTCTGCGAGAACGATCTTCGGCATCCGCCCGGCCGTGTGGCCGAGCAGCCAGGCAAGCGCCACGGAGTCGCCGGGGCCGGCATGCCGGGCAAAGGCCACCAGCGGCGACGAGTCCGAGCCGAAGTGCATGCGCCCGTCGAGGACCACCTCGAACCCGGCCCACTTCTTGGCCAGGATCATCGCCCGGTTGAGGCCGGCGAGGAACACCGCCTCGTGGTCGTCCTCCCAGGTGGGCCCCTGACCGTGCGGGTCCTTGAGGGAGAGCCGCCAGCACTCCATGAGCATCCGCACGTCGACCCAGATGAGCCCGACGCCGAGCACACTCACGCGGAACAGCCGCGCCCGCCTGTCGACGAACGAGTGGAACGCGCCCGCCACGATGACCGGCGTCGCCAGCCCGGTGAGGGCAGCGGCGCCGACGGGCCACACGAAGGGGAGGATGCGGCGCGCGAGCGGCGGCGGCGTGGGGATTCCGGCCATTCCCATGGCGTGAGCGTATGCCGTCCGCGCACCGACTTCGCTGCGGAACCTCTCACTTCGCTTGACGGCGGCGGTCAGGCGAAGTGAGAGAAACCCACTTCAGGCGGGGAAGGTGGGGTCAGGGTGGGGAGAGGTAGGCCGTCGTCGCGGCATACGCCTGGTCGGCCCTCTCGCGCAGCCGCGAGGTCCGTCCGTAGCCCAGGGACACCGACGGGGTCTCGGGCGCGCCGCTGGGCAGCACGTGGACCTCGACGTCGTCGGGGATGTCGGCCATCTCGTGGACAAAGCGGTGCCGCCGGGCGATCTCGAAGGCGACGACCCCGACCTCCCACGGCCGGCGCGGGGGTACGAGGGGCTGCTCGATGCGACCGACCTGGAGGACGAAGATCCGCGTGGCCCCGAGCTGCAGGGCGCGACCGACGGGAATCGAGTGCACCAGCCCACCGTCGAGGTAGTGCCGACCCTCGATCTGGACCGCCGGGAAGAGCCCCGGCACGGAGCACGACGCGACGACCGGGTCGACGAGCGCGCCGGTCGAGAACCACTGCGAGTCGGCCGTCTCGATGCACGCGGCCACGCACTGGAAGTCGACCGCGAGCTCCTCGAACCGGTCGACCGGCAGGTGCTCGTCGAGAATCGTGCGCAGCGGTGCGCTCGACAGCACGTGAGTGCGGAAGCGCGCGATGCGGGCGGCCGACTTCATGGGGTTGTCGAGGAAGATGCCGCTGGACCCGACGTCCTGCCACATGTCGGCGAGGGTCCGAATGCCCTCGACGGAGGGGTCCGCGGCGACGAAGGCGCCGTTGAGGGCGCCGATGCTCGTGCCGAGGACGAGGTCGGGGCGCACCCCCTGCTCCGCCAGGGCCCGCAGCATCCCGACCTGGGTCGTGCCGAGGACCCCGCCGCCGCCGAGCACGAACGCGGTCGTCGTCATCTGGCCAGACTAGGCGGCAGGGAAAGGGTCCTAGGGTGTGGCCATGCCCGGCGCCGCGTTCTTCGACCTCGACCGCACCCTGCTCCAGGGCGGCACCGGACCGCACCTCACCCGGGCGATGGTCGACCTCGGCCTCGTGCCTCGCTCCCTGCCCGGCCAGGGGCTGCTCTTCAAGGCCTTCGACCTCGTCGGCGAGAACCTGCCCTCGATCCTCCTCGCCCGCCAGGCGACGCTCGTCGCGCGCGGCAAGGACCAGCACAGCTTCGACGACGCGGCTGCCCGGGCCGCCGAGGTCATCGCCGAGCTCGTCCACCCCTTCGCCCTCGCCCTCATCGAGCAGCACAAGGCCGAGGGGCGTCGGGTGGTCATGGCCACGACGACGCCGGAACACCTCATCAAGCCGCTCGCCGACCGGCTGGGCTTCGACGACGTCCTCGCGACGCGCTACGGCACCAAGGAGGACGGTCGCTTCGACGGCTCGATCCGCGGCCCGTTCGTCTGGTCGACCGGCAAGCTCACGGCCGTGCGGTACTTCGCCGCCCAGCACGACATCGACCTCGCCGAGAGCTACGCCTACTCGGACTCGATCTTCGACGCACCACTCCTCGAGGCCGTCGGGCAGCCCGCCGCCGTCAACCCCGATCCCAGACTGACGATGTATGCCGTGGCTCGCCGTTGGCCGATCGTGCACTTCGACGTGTCGCCGGGCGTGCTCAAGATCCCCGTCGTGGGGATCGAGCTGCAGAGGTTCGTCCTCGAGGCGCTGCGCTCGACGTGGTTCCCCTGCGCCCGCTTCGACATCCAGGGTGTCGAGAACATCCCCCGTCACGGTCCGGCCATCCTCGTGGGCAACCACCGCAGCTACTTCGACGCCATCGCCATGGCCAACGTGGTCCGCAAGTCCGGGCGCACCGCTCGCGTGCTCGGCAAGAAGGAGCTGTTCGAGGTCCCCGTGCTCGGCTCGTTCATCTCGGCCGCGGGTGGCATCAGGGTCGACCGGGGGGAGGGAGCGACGGAGTCCTATGACATGGCGGCCCTCGCCCTCGAGGGAGGCGAGATGGTCGGGCTGCTCCCGCAGGGGACCATCCCGCGCGGCGCGGCGTTCTTCGACCCCGTGCTCAAGGGCAAGACCGGTGCAGCCCGCCTCGCAGCCGTCAGCCGGGCGCCGGTCATCCCCGTCGGCATGTGGGGCACCGACAAGGTCTGGCCGCGGTCCTCGTCCATGCCCCACCTGCTCAACCTCACCAACCCGCCGACCGTGACGATCCGGGTGGGGGAGCCGGTCGAGCTGAAGTACCGCTCACCCGCCGCCGACACGAAGCGCATCATGTCGGCGATCAGCGAGCTCCTCCCGGCGGAGGCGCGGGAGCGGCACGCTCCCACCGCTGACGAGCTGCGCGCGACCTACCCGAACGGGCGGCTCCCCGACGAAGGTTGACGCACGCTGGCCTGTGGATGAGCGGCAAGGAATGTCGGCCCCACGGCATACCGTTGTCGTCCTGCGCGAAGGGACGGAGGTGGCAGGGTGAGCGAGCACGGGATCGGCACGCTCGACGAGTTCTCCGACCGCGAGCTGAGCCGGGCGTTCGACCGGGTCACCCTCGCGAGGGGCGCCGACTACGCCCGGGCCGGCCGGGTCACGAGCATCATCGTGGGCGACGAGGGCACGAGGGCCGCTGCTCGGGTCATCGGCACGGGCCCGGGCCTCTATCGCACCGAGGTCACCCTCACGCCCGACCCGCACGGGGAGCCGTTCCTCGAGAGTGACTGCACCTGCCCGGTGGGCTTCGCGTGCAAGCATGCCGCCGCTCTCGTGATCGCCCTGCGCACCCAACGCCCCTGGCGCACCGACCAGCCCTCGGGCACGCAGCGGGCCACGTCGTGGCGCGACGCCCTGAGTGACCTGCTCGACGTGCCGGAGCCCGAGCCCATGACCGGTGTCGTCGGCCTCCTCCTCGACATCGAGGAACCCCTGCGCCGCCCGACCTCGTGGGAGCCGCAGACGTCCACCCGACGCATCCAGCTCCGGCCGATGATCCCGGGCGCGGTGCCGGGCCGATGGATCAAGACCGGCATCTCGTGGGAGGCGGTCTCGGGCGGCTACTACTCGTCCTACGCGTTCCGGCTCGACGGGCCACCGCTCGACGCCCTCACCGCGATCGCCGACGCCCACCGTCGCGGCAGCCGCATGTCCGGCTACGGCCGCGCGCCAGCGTCGATCCCGCTCGACCTCATGGGCCGGGGCTGGATCGACCTGCTCATCCGGGCCCGTGACGCCGGCGTCGTGCTGCTCACCCACCCGACCAACAGCGGTGAGGTGCACCTCGTGCCGGACGAGGGTCACTTCACGCTCGACCTCTCGCCGACGGACGACGGCGCCGTGCGTGCGGTCCCGAGCCTGGACCTGCCGGAGGGGACGGGCGAGGTGGTCGTCGTGGGCGACCCCCCGACCGGCTGGTTCCGGCAGGAGGAGCGTGACCTGAGCGTCGGCGGGTTCGGGCCCGACGTCGACCAGGCCGCGGCACGCGTGGTCTCTCGCGGACCCTTCACGATCCCGGGCGAGGACTGGTCGAGCTTCGCGGTCGACAAGCTCCCCGTCCTGCAGCGCCGTGCCAAGGTGCGCACCCACGACGGGCTGAGCCTGCCCGAGGTCGTGCCACCGCGGCTCCACCTCGCGGTGAGGTTCGACAAGGACCACACCGCCCACCTCGCCTGGGCCTTCCGCTATGGCCCGAGGGACGCACCGGTGACCGTTCCACTGCGCCGCGAGCAGCCGGCCTACCGCGACCCCGACGCCTTCCGAGTCGCCGCGGTCGAGGCAGAGCTGCTCACCGTGGTCCCGACCCGTGGCGAGCTCCCCGCCCTGTGGGACCTCACCCGCTCCGGGTGGATGCCACGAGAGTTGGTGGAGCTCAGCGGCTTCGACACCGTGGCCTTCGCCGAGCTCCTGCCGAGCATCGAGGCCCATGACGACGTGGAGGTCGACGTCGTCGGCGAGCGGACGGCATACGCCGAGGTGACCGCGCCCCCACAGATCGCGGTCGGCACCTCGGAGTCGAGCGAGGGCAACGACTGGTTCGACCTCTCCATCTCCGTCAGCGTCGGTGGCCACGAGGTGCCGCTGTCCGACCTCGTGACCGCGCTCGCGCGGGGCGAGGAGCGCCTGCTCCTGCCCGACGGCGCCTGGTTCACGCTCAGCTCCCCCGAGCTGCACAGGCTGCGCGACCTCGTCGAGGAGGCCAGGGCCCTGCAGGACAAGAAGTCCGACCCCCTGCGCCTGTCGGTGCTCCACGCCGGGCTGTGGGACGAGCTCGTCGAGATCGGCGTCGTCGAGGAGCAGTCCGCCCTGTGGAAGCGCTCGGTCGACGCACTGCTGGGCATCGACTCCGAGCACACACCACCACCGGCCGAGGTGCCGAGTGCGCTCAAGGCGACGCTGCGGCCCTACCAGGAGGAGGGGTTCCGCTGGCTCTCGCTGCTGTGGGACCTCGGGCTGGGTGGGGTGCTGGCCGACGACATGGGACTGGGCAAGACGCTGCAGGTCGTCGCGATGGCCCTGCGCGCCAAGGAGCGCGGGGAGCTCGTCGACCCGATGCTCATCGTGGCCCCGACCTCGGTGCTCGGCACATGGGTCGACGAGGTCGCGAAGTTTGCCCCCGACCTCACCGTCGCCGTCCTCGACCGGACCCGGGGCAAGGCCAAGGTCGCCATGGACGAGGCGATCGACGGGGCTGACCTCGTCGTCACGACCTATGCGGTGGGGCGCATCGACGCCGAGGCGTTCCGGTCCGTGCGGTGGTCGGCGGCCGTGCTCGACGAGGCCCAGTTCGTCAAGAACCACCAGGCCAAGACCTATGCCGCGATGCGCCGGCTCCCGGCCCGCGTGACGTTCGCCCTCACGGGCACCCCGCTCGAGAACTCCCTCATGGACCTGTGGTCGCTGCTCTCCCTCGTCGCGCCGGGCCTGCACCCACGCCCCCAGCTGTTCAAGGAGACGTGGGCCAAGCCCATCGAGAACGGCTCCTCACCCGAGCTGCTCGCCACGCTGCGCCGCCGCATCCGCCCGCTCATGCTGAGGCGCACCAAGGAGGCCGTCGCCTCCGATCTGCCGCCCAAGCAGGAGCAGGTCCTCCACGTCGCGCTGCACCCCAGGCACCGCGCCATCTATGACCGCCACCTCGCGCGTGAGCGCCAACGTCTCCTCGGGCTCATCGACGACCTCGACGGCAACCGGATCGCCATCCTGCGCGCCCTCACGGTGCTGCGCCAGATGGCCCTCGACCCCTCGCTCGTGGATGCCGAGGCCTACGGCGGGGCGGCGCCGAGCGCCAAGGTCGAGGCGCTCGTCGAGCAGGTCGCCGAGCTCGCGGCCGAGGGGCACCGAGCCCTCGTCTTCAGCCAGTTCACCGGCTTCCTCGCGATCGTGCGTGCGCGGCTCGAGGAGGAGGGCATCGCCCACGCCTACCTCGACGGCTCCACCCGCAACCGCGCCGATGTCGTTCGGGACTTCCGAGAGGGCGATGCCCCGGTCTTCCTCATCTCGCTCAAGGCCGGCGGCTTCGGGCTGACCCTCACCGAGGCGGACTACGTCTTCGTGCTCGATCCGTGGTGGAACCCCGCCGCCGAGAACCAGGCTATCGACCGGGCCCACCGCATCGGGCAGACGAAGTCGGTCAACGTCTACCGCCTCGTCTCGACGGACACGATCGAGGAGAAGGTCGTCGCCCTGCAGGACAAGAAGCGCGACCTCTTCGCCCGAGTCGTCGACGACGGCAACCTGCTCTCCAGCGCACTGACCGCCGACGACCTGCGGGGTCTCCTCGACCGCTGAGCCGTGCCCTCGGCGCGCTCCGGGCGGCCCCGGGCGACGCTGTGACGCATTCGAGAGCTGGCCAGATTGACGAGGACCGGGGGGTGGGGCGTACCTTCGACTGAGGTAACCCTCACCTAAGTCCGCCCTCCCCGAATCGCAGGCATCATGCTCGTCAGCAACGCCCTCATCGGCCTTCGCGAAGGTCTCGAAGCCGCCCTCGTGGTCGTCATCCTCGTCGCATTCCTCGTGAAGACGGATCGACGGTGGGCCCTGCGCCACGTCTGGGTCGGCGTCATCACCGCCGTCGTGCTGAGCGCCGGACTGGCGGCCGCGCTGACCTTCGGCACGCGTCAGCTCTCGTTCGAGACCCAGGAGCTCATCGGCGGGAGCGCGAGCATCCTCGCCGTGGCCTTCGTCACCGCGATGGTCTTCTGGATGAAGACGGCCGCCCGCACGATCTCCGGCGAGCTCAAGGGGCGCCTCGACCACGCCCTCGACCTGGGCCCACTCGCGGTCGCCCTCGTGGGCTTCCTCGGCGTGGGGCGCGAGGGCCTCGAGACCGCGATCTTCTTCTATGCCACGACCGAGGCGGCCGGCCAGGGCAACAGCTCCCCGCTGTTCGGCTGGCTTCTCGGCCTGGGCGGCGCGATCGCCCTCGGCTGGCTCATCTACCGAGGCGCCGTGAAGATCAACCTCGGCTCGTTCTTCAAGTGGACCGGGATCGCGCTCATCCTCGTGGCCGCCGGCATCCTCGCCTACGGCCTCCACGACCTGCAGGAGGCGGGCTTCCTCCCCGGCCTGCAGACCGTCGCCTTCGACGTGTCCAACGTCATCCGTCCGGACAGCTGGTATGCCGCCCTGCTCAAGGGCATCTTCAACTTCACCCCGGTGACGACCTTGCTCCAGGCGGTCGCCTGGACGGCCTATGTCGCCGTCGTCCTCACGCTCTTCCTTCGCCCGGCAAAGACTTCCAGGCCGACCGCCCCCCAGCCCACCTCGCTCGCCCCGTCCCACTCAGGAGAAGCCGCATGACCCGCAGCGCCCTCGCGCTCGTCCCCGCCTCCGTCGCCATCGCCCTGACGCTGACTGCGTGCGGGGGAGGGTCGGACGCCAAGACCGCGGACGGCAAGGGCCCGATCACGGTGACGGCCAACGACACGAGCTGCGAGCTCGACCGGACTCAGGCGCCCGCCGGGACGATCGAGTTCACCGTCTCCAACAAGGGCACCAAGGTCAACGAGTTCTACGTCTACGCCGCCGGTGACCGCATCGTCGGCGAGGTCGAGAACATCGCACCCGGCCTGAGCCGCACGTTCCACGTCGAGGTCGCCGAGCCAGGCACCTACGAGACGGCGTGCAAGCCGGGCATGGTCGGCAAGGGGATCCGCCACGACTTCACCGTCACCGGTGCCAGTGCGGCGCCGAAGACCGACGACGCCAAGCTGCGGGCAGCGACCGCGTCCTACGCCCGCTTCGTCGGGAGCCAGTCCGATGCCCTGCTCGCGCGCACGACCGAGTTCGTCGGGCTCGTCAAGGCCGGCAAGGTCGACGAGGCCAAGGCGCTCTACCCGGTGGCCCGTTCCTACTGGGAGCGCATCGAGCCCGTCGCCGAGTCCTTCGGTGAGCTCGACCCCAAGATCGACGGCCGCGCGGACGTCGTCGACGAGGGCATGAAGTTCACCGGCTACCACCGCCTCGAGCAGGACCTCTGGGTCAACGGCCTGCAGGCCGACAGCAGCGCCATCGCCGACCAGCTCCTCGCCGACGTGACGACGATCGTCGCCGAGGCCAAGAAGGTCGAGTTCAACGGCCTCCAGCTCGCCAACGGCTCCAAGGCGCTGCTCGACGAGATGGCCACCGGCAAGATCACCGGCGAGGAGGAGCGCTACAGCCACACCGACCTCTGGGACTTCGCGGCCAACTGGGAAGGCTCCAAGGGCGCCATCGCCGCGCTCCGCCCGGTCCTGCAGGAGCGCAACCCCGAGCTCGTCGCCTCCTACGACAAGCGCGCGGCAGCCCTCGACGCGCTCGTCACCAAGCACCAGAAGGGTGACGGCTACCAGCTCTACACCGAGCTCACGCCCGTCGAGGTCCGCGCCCTGAGCGACGCCCTCGACGCCGTGGCCGAGGACGTGTCCAAGGTCGCCGGGGTCGTCGCCGCCGCATGAGCGCCCCGAACGAGCCGGCAGCCACCCGGCGCAGCGTCCTTGCCACCGGAGCCGGTGTCGCCATGGCCGGCGCTGCCGCGGGCCTGACGTATGCCGGCGGCACCCCTCGCGCTGCGGCTTCCCAGCCGACAGGGCCGGCTGCACCGCCGTCCTCGCAGAAGCCGGTGCCCTTCCGCGGCGAGCACCAGGCCGGCATCGTCACGCCTGCGCAGGACCGCATGCACTTCGTCGCCCTCGACGTCATCAGCAAGGATGCGGCCGACCTCAAGCTCCTCCTCCAGGAGTGGACCCGGGCGGCTGAGCGCATGACCTTCGGCGCCGAGGCGTCGCCGGGCGGCGTCGTCGGTGGCGGGCCCTACCGGCCGCCGGAGGACACCGGCGAGGCCCTCGACCTCGCTCCGTCCAACCTCACGATCACCATCGGCTACGGCCCTTCGCTCTTCGACGGCCGCTTCGGCCTGGCCGGGCGCAAGCCGGAGGCGCTGCACGACCTGCCCGGGTTCCGGGGCGACGACCTGGACCCTGCCCGTACGGGTGGCGACCTCTGCATCCAGGCCTGCGCGGACGACCCCCAGGTGGCCGTGCACGCCATCCGCAACCTCATCCGCATCGGCTTCGGCGTCATCTCGGTGCGCTGGAGCCAGCTCGGCTTCGGCCGCACCTCCTCGACGTCGACGAGCCAGGTGACCGCGCGCAACCTCTTCGGCTTCAAGGACGGCACGGCCAACATCAAGGCCGAGGACGGCCAGGCCCTCGACTCCCACGTCTGGGTCGACCCCTCCGACGTGCCGGGTGGCGCCTCCTGGATGGCCGGCGGCTCCTACCTCGTGGCTCGGCGCATCCGGATGCACATCGAGGTCTGGGACCGGACGTCGCTGCAGGAGCAGGAGGACATCTTCGGGCGCGACAAGGCCGTCGGGGCGCCGCTCTCCCAGCCGGTCGACCAACGCGACGAGTTCGCCCCCCTGGACTTCCACGCGAAGGGCGCGGACGGCTCGCCCCGGATCCCGCTCACGAGCCACGTCCGCCTCGCCCACGAGAGCCAGCTGGGCGGCATACGGATCCTGCGACGCGGCTACAACTTCACCGACGGCACGGACGGCAGTGGGCACCTGGATGCCGGGCTGTTCTTTCTCGCGTTCGTGCGCGACGCCCACAAGCAGTTCGTGCCGATGCAGCAGGCGCTCGCGAAGTCCGACAAGCTCAACGAGTACATCGAGCACAACGGCTCGGCCCTTTTCGCCTGCCCGCCCGGACTGGGCGACGGGCAGGACTGGGGTGTGCAACTCTTCGGGGCATGAGCGAGGAGCCGCAGGAGCCGACCGCCGTCGAGCAGGTGCTCATGCGCGGCGTGCACCGAGTCGCCGGGGTCAGTGATGAGCTCATCCACCACCCGGCCCCCAACGCGGTGCGCGCCTTCGTCAACGCCTTCGTCGGTGATCGGCTCGATGCGTCGGGCTCAGCCCTGTCGCACACCATGGGCGTGCGCCGGCGCGGCCGGACCGTTCCACTCACCGAGAGCGGGCTGGCGGACGCGTTCCCGGACGCCACCAGCGACGTGGCCGTGTTCGTGCACGGTCTGCTGTTCACCGAGACCGCCTGGCAGCCAGGTGGCTTCGGCAAGGGCCTTCGCGACGACCTGGGCCTCACCCCCGTCACCGTGCGCTACAACACCGGCCTGCGGATCTCCCACAACGGGCATGACCTCAACCACGTCCTCATCGACCTCGTCGCGCACTGGCCGGTGCCCCTCCGGCGCCTCGTGCTCATCGGCCATTCCATGGGCGGGCTCGTCATCCACAGCGCGCTGGCCCAGGCCGAGGTCGACGCCAGCTGGGTGGGTCTGGTGAGCGACACCGTCACCCTCGGCTCGCCCCACCTCGGCGCTCCCCTGGAACGTGGCGTCAACCACGTCGCCCGGGCCGCCGGCGCCCTGCACCGCATCCGGCCCGTGGCCCGAGCGCTCGGCATCCGCAGCGTCGGGATCCAGGACCTGCGGCACGGCAACCTCGTCGAGGAGGAGTGGGGTGACGCGGACCCGACGGACCACCGGACTCACCGTCTCGACATCCCCCTGCACCCCGGCATACGCCATCTCGCCGTCGTCGGTCTGCTCGGCAAGAAGATCGACGGCAAGGTGGCCCAGCTCTTCGGTGACGGCATGGTGACCGCAGCAAGTGCCCGCGGATCGGGGCGTCACTCACCCGAGAGCCGGCGGTTCGCGCGCGAGGACGTCGTCGTCCTTCCCGGAGTCAGTCACCTCGCGCTGATCCACGACGAGACGGTGTATGCCGCCGTGCGAGACCGTCTTGGTGCCACAGTGGACCCATGAGCGAGACCACTGCGCCGACGACCGTCATCCTGTTCGGCGCCACGGGCGACCTCGCCAAACGCAAGCTGATCCCGGGTCTGCTGCACCTGTTCCAGTCCGGGCTCCTCGACGACCTGCGGGTCGTCGGCACGTCGCTCGACGACCTCTCGCGGGACGGGTTCCGCGACCTGGCCCACGAGGCCATCAAGGAGTTCTCGACCCGCGAGCTCGACGGGCAGGAGTGGGACGAGTTCGCTCAGCGGCTCGAGTACGTGCCGAGCTCGGCCGGTCCGCAGGCCCTGGCCGGGGCGGTGAAGGCCTCCGAGGAGCTCCTGCCCGGTGACACCGAGCTGCGGCTCCACTACCTGTCGGTGCCGCCCAAGGCGGCGCTGGCCGCCGTCCAGACCATCGCCGAGGCCGGACTCGTCGAACGCAGCCGCGTCGTCATGGAGAAGCCGTTCGGCACGGACTACGCCTCGGCGGTCGAGCTCAACCGGCGCCTGCACGAGGTGTTCGCGGAGGACCAGATCTTCCGCATCGACCACTTCCTGGGCAAGGAGCCGGCCCAGAACATCCTCGCGTTCCGGTTCGCCAACGGGCTGTTCGAGCCGATCTGGCACCGCAACAACATCGCCCACGTGCAGATCGACGTGCCCGAGACGTTGGGCCTGTCGACCCGCGGCGACTTCTACGAGAGCACCGGTGCCTACCGCGACATGGTCGTCACGCACCTCTTCCAGATCCTCGCGTTCACGGCGATGGAGCCGCCGACCTCGCTGGAGCCCAACGCGATCAGCCGGGAGAAGAACAAGGTCTTCGAGTCGATGCAGCCGATCCAGCCCAGGGACGTGGTGCGCGGTCAGTACAACGGCTACCTCGAGGAGCCCGGTGTCGCGCACAACTCCGACACCGAGACCTACATCGCGCTCAAGTGCTTCATCGACAACTGGCGCTGGGCGGGGGTGCCGTTCTTCCTGCGGACCGGCAAGCGCATGGCCGAAGGGGCGCGCATCATCTCGATTGCGTTCAACGAGCCGCCACAGTCGATGTTCCCGCCCGGCTCCGGGGTCGGTGACCACGGTCCCGACCACCTGACGTTCGACCTCGCCGACCGTGCGCGGATGTCGTTGTCGTTCTACGGCAAGCGACCCGGGCCGGGGATGAAGCTCGACAAGCTGTCGATGCAGTTCGCGATGCAGGAGACGACGTGGGCGGGCGCGGTGCTCGAGGCGTACGAGCGCCTCATCTATGACGCCGTGCGTGGCGACCACACGCTCTTCACGTCGGCGCGCGGCATCGAGCGCCTGTGGGAGGTCAGCCAGCCGCTGCTCGACAACCCGCCGGTCGTGCGGCCCTACGAGCCGGGCACGTGGGGCCCCAACCAGATCCACCAGCTCGTGGCACCGCACACGTGGCGCCTGCCGTTCGAGCGCAAGTGGCGCGAGAAGCACCCGGACCCCGGACCGCAGTCACCCGCCGAGGGCGGCGCTCGCGGCTGACCCAGCCCTTGTCGCGCATGGCCGAGCAGGAGCCCATGAGCCGTCAGAAGGCCACCACCGTCGCGGTGGGAGCCGCTGTTGGCGGCGCTGTCCTCGTGGCGTTGAGCATCTTCCTCCTCACCACGGTCGACGAGGAGGCGCAGAACTCGGTCGGCGTCTTCCTCGCCCTGGCCGCCGGGCTGGTCGTCCTCGCGCTTGCGGCCGTCATCTCCAGCGGCCTGCGCCACGGCAAGAGCGCCGCCGGTCGTCAGCTGCTCACGGGTGCTGGGTGGGCCTGGCCCTCCTCGGGCTCCTCCTCACGGTGGCCGGGGTCCTCAACGCGTCCCTGCCCTGGACGGCGTTCGCCATCGCTCCACTCCTCGTCGTGGTGGCCCTCGTCAAGGACATCGGCCGGGTGCGCCGGATCGGCGAACCGTAGCCCGAGAACCAGCAGGCGCGTCCCCGCGTCAGGTCAGCGCGGTCGCGGAGGTCGAGGTGCGCACGATGAGGGCCTTGGGACGAACCTCGAAGCGCACGTCGCGGGCGTGACCGATGACGTCACCGTCGACCTCGACCATCTGGTCGGCGTCGAGCGAGACGAGGATCGACTGGCAGCGGTAGCGGTCGAGCTTGGGGTGGTTCTGCCCCCGCTTGGCGAGGACGTGGACCGCGACGCCGGCCCAGCCGACGATGCCCTTGGGGGTGATCGCGACGACGTCGAGGATGCCGTCGTCGACCTCGGCGTCCGGCATGAGCGTGATGCCCCCGGTGAGCCGCCCGCAGTTGCCGACGACGATGGTGCGTGCGGTGTGCGCAATGGGCTGGCCGCCGTCGATCCGCAGCCGCGTGGCGAACCGCGCGCCGAGCAGGTTCTTGGCCCCACTCGCGACGTAGGCGCCCCACCCCATGCGGGCCTTGGCCTCCTCGGAGGTGGCGTGCATGATGCTCGCGTCGAGGCCGAGCCCGGCCATGACGAGGAAGGCGTGCTGGTTGGCCGCGGGGTCGGAGCCGTGCGAGTCGTCCGCGCCGACGTCGGGCTCGGTCGGGCCGTCGTGCCGGGGGTCCAGCTCCGTGGTCGAGGCCTGCTGGAGGTCGGGATCGAGGGTCACCCAGCCGACGTCGATGTGGCGGTTGCGTCCGGTGAGCGCCACGTCCAGCCCCGTGGTGATGTCGATCGGCAGCCCGAGGTTGCGCCCGAGGAGGTTGCCGGTCCCCGCAGGGATGAGGCCCATCGGCGTCGAGGTCCCGGTGAGAACGTGGGCGACGGCGCGCACCGTCCCGTCGCCACCGATGGCGCAGACGAGGTCGACGCCCTCCTCGAGGACCTCGCGGGTCTGGCCGAAGCCCGGGTCCTCGATGGTCGTCTCCCGGATGAGCGGCGCGTCCCAGCCCTCGTGGGCGAGGACGCTGCGGGTCACGAGCTCGTGCGCCTCGGCGACGTCGACGAACTTCGTCGGGTTGAGGATCACCGCGACCCGCTTCTTGGGTGGCGGGGGCGTGTCCTCGCCGGGCTCCGGCCGGAACGAGGAGCGGCTCGGGCGCTTGGACGAGGCGTGGCGACCCTTGGACCGGCTGAGCCCCACCGCGAGTGTCACACCGACGAGGATGAGCAGCAGGAGTGCGACGATCGCGACGATCGCGGGCCAAGAATCGGTCACGCAGGGACGGTACCCCACGCACGAAGGCGTATCCGTCGCTTCGCGCATCGGCCTAGTGTGTGGCCATGAGCGAGATCGTCCCCGATGACAAGGACTGGACCTGGACCCTCGAGCGGACCTGTCCCGACTGCGGGTTCGACGCCCGAGCGGTCGAGGGAGCCGACATCGCGAGTCTTGTCACGGCATACACCACGCCGTGGACGGACGTGCTCGCCCGACCGGAGACGGCGACGCGACCCGACCCGGCGACCTGGTCCCCGCTCGAGTACGCCTGCCACGTCCGTGACGTGTGCGACCTCTTTGCCGACCGTCTGCAGCTCATGCTCGACGAGGACGGTGCGCGCTTCGCGAACTGGGACCAGGACGCCACGGCCGTCGAGAGCCGGTATGCCGCGCAGTCACCGTCCGTCGTCGCCTCCGAGATCCCGGTCGCTGCGGCCCGTCTCAGTGCGGCGTATGCCGGTGTGTCCGGCTCCGACTGGGAGCGTCGCGGCCTGCGGTCCAACGGTGCCGAGTTCACCGTGCTCACCCTGGGCCGCTACGGCCTGCACGACCTCGCGCACCACCTGTGGGACGTCCGCGCGTGACGGCTGCCTGGATCTATGTCGCCCTCGGGCTGGCGCTCTTCCTCGCCGTCGTCCTCCCACCGGTGCTCGACCGGTGCCGCATCAACGCCCCCATCATCCTCGTCACGCTCGGCCTGCTCCTCGGGCTGATGCCGGGCTTCCGTGACCTCGACCTGGACCCCGTCGGGCACGGTGAGGCCGTCCTGCACATCACCGAGTTCACCGTCCTCGTCTCGCTCATGGGTGTCGGGCTCGCGCTCGACCGTCCGTTGAGCCTGCGCGACCGGGGTTCGTGGCGCAGCTGGTCGCCGACGTGGCGGCTGCTCGGCGTCGCGATGCCGCTGTGCATCGCCGGGGTCGGGCTGCTCGCGTGGGGAGCCTTCGGGGTGGCGGCGCCAGCGGCGTTGCTGCTGGGAGCGGCGCTCGCGCCCACGGATCCGGTGCTCGCCTCCGACGTGCAGGTCGGCGGCCCCAACGACGCCCTCGACGAGGACGACCTGGCCGACGAGGGCGAGGAGGAGGTCTCGATCGACGAGACCGACGAGGTCCGGTTCGCCCTCACGAGCGAGGCGGGCCTCAACGACGGCTTGGCCTTCCCCTTCGTCCACGCCGCGATCCTGCTCGCGACCGTGGGTGGGTTCTCGCAGTGGGGCGTGCAGTGGGCCGCGTGGGACGTCGTCGGCAAGGTCGTCCTCGGGGTCGCGGTCGGCATCGCCGTGGGCTGGGCCGTCGCCAAGCTGGCGTTCAGCGTCCGTTCGGAGCAGGTGCGGTTCGCGACGACCGGTGAACCCCTCGTCGCGATCGCCGCCCTGCTCGCGGCCTACGGCGTGGCCGAGGTGGTGGGCGGCTACGGCTTCCTGTCGGTGTTCACCTGCGCCATGACGGTGCGCAGCTTCGAGCGCACGCAGTCCTACCACCACGACATGCACGAGGTGATCGAGCGGCTCGAGCGGTTGCTGACCCTCGTCGTCCTCCTCCTGCTCGGGATGGCACTGACCAACGGTCTCCTCGCCAACCTCGACTGGCAGGGGGTCGCGCTGTCGCTCGCGCTCCTGCTCGTCATCCGTCCCCTCGCGGGGATGGTGTCCTTCCTCGGGCACCGTCGCCAGCGAGGCGTCCACGGTTTCGACAAGCGGGAGCGCGTCGTCGCGGCGTTCTACGGCGTGCGAGGAGTCGGCTCACTGTTCTACCTGGCGTATGCCGGCACGCACGCCGACCTGCCGGAGCTGCGGTGGCTGTGGTCGATCATCGCCTTCACCGTGGTCGTGTCGGTCTACCTCCATGGCTTCACCGCGCCCTTTGCCATGGCTTGGCAGGAGCGCGGCGAGCAGTCACAGCGCCGCGCTGACGCCCGCTCCTGACGCGTAGGCGTGGCTCGCAGCCACGACCCCCGCGACGACCTCGAGCTCAGCGGCATCGCGAGGCCCGAAGACCATCGTGAAGCCGAGGCTGAGGCGGCTGCCGGCCCACGGGTGGGGCGTGCCCCAGCCGTGCGCGACGACGTCGGCCGCGTGGGCTGCTGGCAGGGCAAGGTGCAGGGAGCCGTCGTAGGCGGGGTGGAGGTGGGCGAACTCGCGCACCTGCGGGACGAGGAACGCCTCGTCCGGGCCGGCCGACTTCCCGAGGACCAGGCCGCGGGCACCGGGGACCGAGATCTGCGAGTCCCCGCTGGAGACGTTGGGCAGGGTCGAGATGCGCGCGAAGAGCTGCTCCTGGATGTCGGCGGGCGAGTTGTCGGACTCCTGCTGCTGCGGGATGCGCCATGACACCTGCGGGCGTTCGCCGGTGCGGTCCTCGAGGTGGCCGCCGGGAAGGGTGGGCCAGTCGACGCCGGTTCCGGTGCTGGTGCTGGTGTCGGGCGGCGTCACTGCCTCGTGGGTGAGGACGTAGGTGAGGCGCGCGTGCAGCCAGCCGACGAGCTGCTGGAGCGCGGCCTGCGTGATGCCGTGCCCGCCCGGGTCACGGTGTCCTTGAGTCGGTGCGCCCGAGACGTGGTGGAGGTAGGTCCAGGTGCCCTGGAGCAGCTCGGCCGGGATGACCCTGTCACTGTCACCTTGGGCGACGAACATCGGGACGAGCGCCAAGCGCGAGGGCGTGGTCGGGACACCGGCATCAAAGGGGAGCGTGCCGTAGAGAATCGCGGCACCGGCATACCGAGCAGGGTCCGAGAGGACGAGACCGCCGGCGAAGGCGGCCCCGCCGCTGAAGCCGATGAGGACGACGGGGCGACCCGCAGGGGCGACGTCGTCGAGCCAGGTGCGGAACCACGCCATGGTGGCGGCGAGCGACTCGGCGACCGGGCGGCCGATGCCGCGGTTGGCGAACCACGCGTAGCCACCGCCCTCGGCGATCGGGGCACGGACGGCCGCGTACGTCGCGCCCTGGGGGAGGTGCGGTGCGAGTGAGAGGATCTCGCGCTCGTCCGACCCGCGGCCGTGGAGCAGCACGACCAGCGGCTGCTCCACGACGTCGGGACCATGGAACGCGACGACGGGGGCGTCGAAGGTGGTGTCCATCAGGCGTCGAGGGGGACGAGCTCGGACGCGGTGCGGGTGCCACCCCACGTGCTCAGCTCGGCCGACAGGTCGAGGCGCTCGATGGGGGCGGAGTTCTCGTACTCGCCCCAGCTCTCCTTGGGCAGCATCCACATGACCTCGAACTCGTTGCCGTCCGGGTCCTGCGCATAGATGCTCTTGGTGGCGCCGTGGCTGGACTCGCCGCCGTAGGCACCGAGCTCCATGAGGGTTGCGCGGGCCTGCGCGAGGTCCTCGATCGTGTCGACCTGCCACGCGAGGTGGTAGAGCCCGATCGCCCCGCGGGGGCGCGGCGGCTGGGCGCCGACGCCGAACAGGCCGAGGTCGTGGTGGTTGCCCGAGCGCGGCATCCGCAGGAACGCGGCGTTGGCGCGCGGCTCACGGGCGACGATCTCGACCCCGAAAGCCTTCTCGTAGAACGTGATGCTGCGCTCGAGGTCAGCGACGAAGAGGACAGCGTGGTTGAGGCGAACGGCCGCGATGGTCATGGGGATCCTTCTGGAGGTCTGTGGTGTCTGTGTTGTTGTCTGTGGTGTCTGGGTGTCGGTGCGGGAGGTGCGTGGAGGCGACAGGGTCAGGCGATGACGCCGAAGCCGTCGGTCCAGGCGAGCTTCTCGCGCGCGGCGAGGCTGATCTGGAGGAAGCCGAGCGCCTCGAGCTCACGGGCCCGCTTGAGGGCACCGGCGTCGATGACCTTGAGTCCACCGGAGGTGAGCACCTCGGCGAGGGTGGCCTTGGCCTGCTCGTCGTCACCGGCGATGAGGACGGTCGTCGGCAGCGGGCCGACGGTGCCCTGCGCCAAGGTGCTGGCGAAGTTGGTGTTGAAGGCCTTGAGGACGGAGGAGTTGGGGAGCGCCTCGGCGATCTCGGCAGCCTTGGAGCTGTCGGGGGCGACGACGAGCGAGTCCATGGTCGAGAAGTCGACCGGGTTGGTGAGGTCGACGATGATCTTGCCGGCGAAGGACTCTGCGCGCTGGGCGAGGATCTCCTCGACCGCGGTGTGGGGAACCGCGAGGGCGACGATGTCGCCGGTCACGGCGACGTCACCGTCGGTGTGGCCGATCGTCTGGACGTCGTGACCGCCGCGGGCGGCGACCGCTGCGATGGCCTGGCCCATGTTGCCGGTGCCGATGATGGAGATGCTGGTCATGAGGAGCTCCTGTGGTTGAACGGGTGGTTGTTGATACAAGTAACCATCTCATGCCAAAGGTTGTTCCGTCAACTAATCATCACCCTGGACTCGTCCGGGCGACGAGCCTCGCTCGCACGTTGACGGGCGGGGCGCGTGTGTCAGTTCGCCACGGCTGCCCGGAGGGCTCCCGCTGTCGCGTTCCAGCCCGACGGGGTGGGGTGGACCCACTCGGGCTGCTCGCGCCCCGGCGCTGCGACGGGCACGAGCCACGCCTGGCTGTTGTCCGGGACGGTGTGGGGGTCGAGGCCGTGCGCGTGGCCGCCCCATGCCGCCTTGACGGTGTCGACGAGGTGGAAGTCGCTGCCCGGCGTCCTGGCGTTGGCGTCGGCGACGATGGCGGCCTGCGTGGCATCGCCGGCCACCTGCAGGTCTCGCAGGCCACGGGCTGCGTCGAACGTCGGCGCGGCCTCGGGGATCCCGTAGCTGTCGGTGTTGAGCAGGAACGGATAGGTCAGCAGGTAGACCTGTGCGTGACCTCGCGACCGGTCGTGGATCGCCACGAGCGCCTCCGCTGCCCGGGCGCGCATCTCCGGGAGCTTGGCCGTGGCCGCGTCGAGGACGGACCTGCACCCGGCCGGATCCCTGAGCACCATGCACTGCACGACGATGCTGGAGAAGCCGAGGTCGTTCCCGCCGATGGTGAGGAAGACGTAGTCCGTGGACGGACTGACCGAGTCGACCTGCGGCTCGGTCATGAGCTGGCACTGCGCTGTCGCGGTGTATGCCGTGCCCACCGCAACCTTGCCGGTCACGGTGAGTGCGTAGTACATGTCGGGCTGGTTCGGCACTCCGCAGAGGTGGTCGGCCGTGGCGCGCCGCTCCCACTCAGCCCAGGGGTCGGGGTACGCGGCCGGGTCGATGACGTAGGTCTTGGCGCGGGGTGAGGGGTCGCCCAGGGCGCGCGCGTTGAGGATGTCGGCCACGACTCCGCCGCTGCAGGCGGCGTTGGCATAGCTCGCCCCGAGGGCTGTCGCGACCTGTTGCCCATAGTTCACGGTCGAGCGCCAGCAGCTCTTCTCGATGTAGGAGCCCGTGCCGTTGCCGGCGGAGTAGGAGTCGCCGAGCTGGACCACCTCGGGCGCGCCCCTTCCGGAGAGTGTGGAGGGGGTGGCCACGGCAGCCTGCGGGACGATCCCGGAGAGCAGCGATCCGAGCGCCAGGGTTGTGACGAGTCGAAGGACGTGGCCGGAACGCCTCATGGCTGGACTCCTCTGTCCGGGGTGCGGGAGTGGGTTCGTTCCGAGCCTAACGGCGGTAACCAACCTGTTCCGGGCGGGGAATGCATCGAATTGCACGCGGCCCCCGACGTACCTCCGAGGGTGAGACCGGCAAGTCGCTCGCGAGTGGCGTGGAGA
The DNA here is from genome assembly GCF_001427985.1 of Knoellia sp. Soil729. GTDB lineage: Bacteria > Actinomycetota > Actinomycetes > Actinomycetales > Dermatophilaceae > Knoellia. The sequence goes on along the minus strand of NZ_LMSA01000002.1, from coordinate 978,248 downwards.
AGGAATGTAGCGCACCGCACCGCCCAAGCCACCGGACCGCCGGCCCGCGCCCGGGGGCGCGTGAATGTGCCGTGCCCGGGGCGGCCAGAGGCCTGAGGCTGTGGACGCGGTGGTGGCTCCGGCTGGGAAATCTGCAGAGCAGGTGCTGTACCCGCCCGTCGCCTCCGCTGCTGGTCCACCGCCTGCGCCGCGGTGGTTCGGCTGTCTCACAACCGGTTTGGTGCGCCAGCGCGGTTCGTTGTCAGTGGTCGCCGATAGGTTGATGGGTATGGACGAGATGCCGATCCGGGATGGGGTACCTGCAGCGCAGGCGGCCTCGGCGGGCTCGTGCTCCACACACGCCCGTAGCGCCCTTTCGCCGCTACATGCCCTGTGCCCCAACTGGTTCGGCTTGCTGCAGCGGCTCGTTGTCAGTGGTCGCCGATAGGTTGATGGGTATGGACGAGATCGCGATCCGGGACGGGGTACCTGCAGCGCAGGTGGCCTCCTTGGTGTCGTGGTTGGCGTCGGTGGAACCCGAGGGCGTGGACGAGCGGCAGCGCTTGGAGGCGGTCTCGGCGTTGGAAGCACTCAAGGGTGCTGCTGCGGCTGCGCAGGCCCGGTTGACGGCGGCTGCGGTGGTGGACCGTAAGGCTTTGGGGGAGGACTCGCGCAGCGTGCGCGCCCCCGACGGTGGCCGACCAGCACGTGGGGGTGGCGAAGACGCTGGTGTCGGAGATGCCGCAGACGATGGGCGCGCTCACGCGTGGGGAGATCAGTGAGCGTCGGGCGATGATCCTGGTGCGCGAGACCGCGTGCCTGAGCCGCGAGCACCGCGGTGAGGTCGACCAGCGGTTGGCGTCGAAGCTGGCGATGATGGGTGACAAGGCGTTGGCGGGCGCGGCACGGCGTGCGGGTGCTGCACTGGATGCGGAGAGCCTGGCGGAGCGCAACCGGCGGGCGGTGGCAAGTCGGCGGATGAGTGTGCGGCCGGCTGCGGATGGGATGGCGTGGTTGTCGATCCTGGGCCCGGTCAAGGACGTCATCGGAGCCCACGTCGCCCTCACAGCGGAGGAGAAGCGCCGCCACGTCCTCNGCGGATGGGATGGCGTGGTTGTCGATCCTGGGCCCGGTCAAGGACGTCATCGGAGCCCACGTCGCCCTCACAGCGGAGGAGAAGCGCCGCCACGTCCTCGATCCGGACCTCCCCAGCCAGGAGTGGGAGGCGGCCGCCGCGGCGGCTCGTGCTGACACCCGGAGCAAGGGTGCGTGGCTCGCGGATCGGGCGATGGAGCTGCTCAGCGGCCGCGCGAAGGACCAACCGCAACCGGTGGAAGTGAACCTGGTGATGACCGACCGGGTGCTGCTGCCGGCCGCGTTCGGTGGCAAGGCCCCGGCCGATGACGTCGCGGTCATCCCCGGCTGGGGTGTCATCCCGGGGGCAGACGCCCGCGCCCACATCGCTGACTTGCTTGACGCTTCCTCTGGCGCCGCTGACACGGCGGCGTTCGTGTGGTTGCGGCGCCTGTTCACCGACCCGTCCGGGCGCAACCTCGTGGCCCTGGACTCGGTGCGTCGCCGGTTCGAGGGTGGGTTGCGGCGCTTCCTCGAGCTGCGGGACCCAACCTGCCGAGTCCCCTGGTGCGACGCACCAGCGGTCCAGGCCGACCACACCCAGGCCCACGCCGACGGCGGCCCCACCGACGCCGCCAACGGCGCCGGGCTGTGCCAACGCCACAACCTCGTCAAGGAGCTCACCGGCTGGCACGTACGGGTGCAGTCCACCGGCCTCGACGGGACCGGGGCACACGGCATACGCCTACAGACCCCGTCCGGGCGTATCCACGACTCCACCGCACCACCGATCCTGGGTGAGGGCTGGCTCGAACCCGTTCCCGACGTCCACCTCCAGGACCTGCCGCTACCGAACGACCCGTGGGACGGCTGGATACCCGACCCGCCAGAGGACTGGCTCACCCGCGACGAGCTGCAGGTCGCCTGAGGCCTCGAGGGGCACGACTAGGCTGGCCCGCGTGATCGATCTCAAGCTGCTCCGCGACAACCCCGACCGAGTGCGCGCCTCCCAGCGTGCCAGGGGTGAGGACGAGTCCGTCGTCGACGCCGTGCTGGCCGCGGAGGAGAAGCGCCGCTCCAGCCTCACCGCGTTCGAGCAGCTGCGCGCCGAGCAGAAGTCCATGGGCAAGCAGGTGGCCCAGGCGCAGGGCGACGAGAAGCAGGCGCTCCTCGCACGCACCAAGGAGATCGCCGCCCAGGTCAAGGCCAACCAGGCTGCGGCGGATGAGGCAGCCGAGGAGCTCGCGACCCTCCAGCGCAGCATCGGCAACGTCATCGAGGACGGCGTGCCCGTCGGCGGAGAGGACGACTACGTCGTCCTTGAGGAGGTCGGCACGCCGAGGGACTTCGAGGCGGAGGGCTTCGAGCCCAAGGACCACCTCGCCCTCGCGGAGGGTCTCGACGCCCTCGACATGGAGCGCGGCGCCAAAGTGTCGGGCTCACGTTTCTACTTCCTCAAGGGAGTCGGCGCCCGCCTCGAGATGGCAATGCTCAACCTTGCGATGAACAAGGCCATCGAGGCCGGCTTCGTCCCGATGATCACCCCCACCCTGGTCAAGGCCGACGTCATGGCCGGCGCGGGCTTCCTCGACCACCACGCCGACGAGGTCTACCGCCTCGAGGCCGACGACCTCTACCTCACCGGCACGAGCGAGGTCGCCCTCGCCGGCTACCACGCCGACGAGATTCTCGACCTCTCCCAGGGCCCGATCCGCTACGCCGGGCAGTCGACCTGCTACCGCCGCGAGGCGGGAAGCTACGGCAAGGACACCCGCGGCATCATCCGCGTGCACCAGTTCAACAAGATCGAGATGTTCGTCTACTGCAAGCCCGAGGACGCCGAGGCGCAGCACCAGGAGCTCCTGGCCTTCGAGAAGCAGATGCTCGAGCTCATGGAGCTGCCCTACCGGGTCATCGACACCGCCGCCGGCGACCTCGGTGGACCGGCCGCTCGCAAGTACGACTGCGAGGCGTGGGTCCCGACCCAGGGCCGGCACCGGGAGCTGACCTCGACGAGCAACTGCACGACCTTCCAGGCCCGTCGCCTCAAGACCCGTTACCGCGTCGACGGCGGGGGCACCGGCACCGCCGCGACCCTCAACGGCACGCTCGCGACGACGCGCTGGCTCGTCGCGATCCTCGAGAACCACCAGCAGGCCGACGGCTCCGTCGTCGTGCCCGCCGCCCTGCGCCCGCTCATCGGGCTCGACGTCCTCACCCCTGCCTGACCGGGTCCGTCTCGGGACGGATCCGTCGGCTGCGCCCCCGTCCCTAGGCTGAGCCGTATGCCGTCCGCCCGCCGATCGCTGTCGACCACCGTCGGCGACTTCTTCGCCGTCGACGACGACTGGGAGCGCCCGGCCCCACCGATCGGCCGCCGCGACTGGCTCGTCGGCATCGTCCTGTCGGTGGTGGGCGTGCTCTTCCTCGAGATGGCCCGCAGCGTCACCGAGATCCACGCCGGTGGCCAGCCGCTGTGGATGCAGTGGGTGGCGATCGTCTCCGGCGCGATGCTCATGGTGTGGCGGCGCCAGCACCCGATCCTCGTCGGCTGTCTCGCGGCCGCGCACATGTTCCTCGTCGGTGTGACGATGCCGATGGTCATGGGGCAGCTGGCCCTGCAGACCGTCTACTTCGTCGCGATCTATGCGGCCGTCGCCTACGCACGGCATCGACGCTCGGCCCTGCTCGTCGTCGCGGGCATCACCGTCTTCATGCTCCTGTGGGTGGGGTGGCAGCTCGCCCTGGGCGGGGGGATCGCCGAGATCACCGGGGATGCCCGCGCGGACGGCGCCGACGGATGGTTCAGCCCCACCGTCGGGGCCGTGGTCACGACGATGGCCATCAACGCGTTCTACTTCGTCGGGGCCATCCTCGTCGGCCAGATCGCGTGGCGCGGAGCCCGCCAGCGCGCCCGGCTCGAGGAGCAGGCCTCGACCATCGCCGCCCAGGCCGATGAGCTCAGGCGCAGGGCGGTCGTCGACGAGCGCCTGCGCATCGCCCGTGAGCTCCATGACGTCGTCGGTCACCACGTGGCGGTCATCGGCATCCAGGCCGGAGCCGCCCGCCGGGTCCTCGACAGGCGCCCCGAGGAGGCGAGCAGGGCGCTCGGGCAGATCGAGGAGAGCTCTCGCGACGCCGTCACCCAGATGCGCGACCTGCTCGGCACCCTGCGCGACATCGAGGCCACCGCCGAGGGTGTGCCAGTCTCGCGCAGCCCCGAGCCCACGCTTGCGGACCTGCCCGACCTCGTCGCCGAGCGCAACGCGCACGGTGCGCACACGGCATACGAGCTGGTCGAGACGCGCGAGGGCGCGCACGCGGGCGTCGCACCGTCCATCGGGCTGACCCTCTATCGCATCACCCAGGAGGCGCTGGCCAACATCACCCGGCACTCGACGGCGACGACCTCGGACGTCGTGCTGCGCGTCGTTGACGAGGCGCCCGCCGGTGCCTACGCCGAGGTCGAGGTGCTCGACAACGGACGCCCACGCCACGGCACCTCGGGCACCGGTCTGGGGCAGCTGGGCATGCGCGAGCGTGCCGCCTCGCACAAGGGGACCGTCGAGATCGGTCCGCGGACGACGGGCGGCTATCGTGTGCGGGTGCGAATTCCGTTGGGGGAGAGTGGTGTCGCCGGTGGCTGAGTTCCAGAGTCCGATCCGCGTCCTCATCGTCGACGACCAACACCTCGTGCGTTCCGGCTTCACGATGATGCTGTCCGTCGAGGACGACATCGAGGTCGTCGGTGACGTCGCCAACGGTGAGCTGGGGGTGGCAGCGGCCCGTGAGCTCAGACCCGACGTCGTCCTCATGGACGTCCAGATGCCGGTGATGGACGGTATCGAGGCCACCCGGGCCATCGTCGAGGCCGACCTCGGACGGGTCGTCATCCTCACGACCTTCGACCGCGACGACTACCTCTTCGACGCCCTCAGGGCCGGCGCGAGCGGCTTCCTGCTCAAGAACTGCGAACCCGAGCAGCTCGTCGACGCCATCCGGTCCGTCGCCGGTGGGCATGCCCTCCTGGCACCGGAGGTCACGACCAGGGTCATCGCAGCGATGATCGGTCAACGCCGCAGTGCCGCAGGGCGGTCCGCGAACGGGCCGAACTCCCTCGGATCGCCCGACCAGCTCTCACGCCTCACCGAGCGCGAGCTCGAGGTCCTCACCCTCATGGCCCGCGGCCGGTCCAACGCCGAGATCGCCAAGGAGCTGTTCCTCGGCGAGGCCACGGTCAAGACCCACGTGTCCAACTGCCTCGCGAAGCTGCACCTGCGCGACCGCGTGCAGGCCGTCGTCTTCGCCTACGAGGTCGGCCTCATCCGGCCAGCGGAAAGCCCGGCTCATCCGCGCGGCTGATCCGGCGGATGCCGCCTCCGCCTAGCGTTGCGGCCATGGACGACAGCGGGCACGGATCCCTTCTCGAGCTCGACGGGCTGAGCCGCTCGTTCGGCGATCTCAGGGCCGTCGACGACGTGAGCTTCACCGTCCCTGGCGGGCAGATGACCGGCTTCGTCGGGGGCAACGGTGCCGGCAAGACCACGACGATGCGCCTCGTCATGGGCCTGCTCGCGACCCACGCGGGCGAGGTCCGCTGGAACGGTGAGCCCATGACCGCGGCCAGGCGCCGGCGCATCGGCTACATGCCCGAGGAGCGCGGGCTCTATCCCAAGCAGAAGGCCCTCGACCAGCTCGTCTACCTCGGCGAGCTGTCCGGCATGACCGCCGCGGCCGCCAAGGCGGCGGTGCTCGACCATCTCGAGCGCTTCGGGCTCGCGGACCGGGCCGGTGAGCGGGTCGAGAAGCTCTCGCTGGGCAACCAGCAGCGGGTCCAGATCATCGCGGCCCTCATGACCAGCCCCGACGCGCTCATCCTCGATGAGCCGTTCTCGGGCCTCGACCCACAGGCGGTCGACTCCATGGTCGACCTCCTGCGGGAGCACACCGCCCGCGGCGTGCCCGTCCTCTTCAGCTCCCACCAGCTCGAGCTCGTCGAGCGCCTGTGCGACCGGCTCGTCGTCCTGTCCAAGGGCCGGGTCGTGGCCTCCGGTGCGGTCGACGAGCTGCGCGGCGCCGGGCCCGAGCGCTACCGGATCACGGTCGGAGGTGACGCGGGATGGGTACGCGACCAGCCCGGCATACATGTCCATGACGTCGACGGGAGCACGGCGCTCCTGGAATTTCCCGACTCCGCCGCGCGGCAGGCACTGCTGCGTGCCGCGCTCGACCGGGGCGACGTCCTCGACTTCGCCCGCCAGGTTCCTGCCCTGTCCGAGATCTACCGTGAGGTGACGGCATGAAGAGCACCGCCTGGCTGACCGTGGCCCGCCGCGAGATCATCACCAAGATCACCGACCGTGCGTTCCTCTTCGGAACCCTCGGTCTCGTCGTCATCCTCGCCGGTGCGCTCGGCGTGCAGGCCTTCTTCGCCAACCAGGCGACCGAGTATGCCGTCGTCACCAGCTCCAGCGCGGGGTACCAGATCGGCGAGCAGGTCAGGACGGTGGCCGAGGCGGAGGACGACAAGACCACGGTCTCCCTCAGCGAGGCCCCGGGCGACGCGGCCGCCTCCCAGGTGGTCAAGGACGGCGACGCGGACGTGTGGCTCCACGAGGGCGACGGCGGCTGGGTGCTCACCGGCAAGGACAATGTCGACTCCGGCCTGACCATCGCGGCCACGACCGCGATCCGTGACGCCGTCCTGCGGACCAACGCTGCGGCGGCGGGCACCTCGGTCGAGCTGCTCCAGCGCGGATCAGCAGTCAGCACAAGCATTCTCGACGGTGACGCCGAGAGGGCCGGGGTGGCCAAGGCCGTCGGTTTCGCGCTTGCCATGCTCTTCTACGTCGCCTCGCTCACCTTCGGCATCGCGCTCGCCAACAGCGTGGTCGAGGAGAAAGCCAGCCGGATCGTCGAGATCATCACGACGAAGATCTCGGTGCGCGAGCTGCTCGCCGGCAAGGTCATGGGCAACCTCGCGCTGGCCCTCGCCCAGATGGCGCTCTTCGTCGGGGTGGGGCTCATCGGGCTGACGTTCACCGACTACGACCGGTTCGTGCCGGCGATCTCGGGGGCCGTCGGCTGGTTCGTGGTCTTCTTCGTCGTGGGGTTCGGGCTGCTCTCGTGCCTGTGGGCGGTGGCCGGCGCCCTCGCCACCCGGACCGAGGACGTGCAGTCCACCTCGATGCCGCTGACGACGCTGACGATGGCAGTCTTCTTCGCCGCCCTGTTCGTCGACGGCACGGTCAAGACGGTGCTCTCGTTCGTGCCGCCGTTCTCGGCGATCCTCATGCCGATCCGGGTGCTCGAAGGCTCCGCTCCGTGGTGGCAGGCGCTCGCAGCCCTGGCCATCCTCGTGCTCGCCGCCGGCCTCGTCGTGCAGGTGGCCGCGCGCCTCTACCAGCGCTCGCTGCTCCAGACCCAGGGCCGGCTCAGCCTGCGGCAGGCGTGGGCCACCCCGGAGTAGTCGAATCCGTCTGGTGACGGGTCCGGCAGTGAGGATGGATAGGTTTGGCCGCATGACCACCACCCCCCACCTCGTTGCCCTCGACGTCGACGGGACGACGATCAACCACGCCGGCGAGATGTCGGCGCCGGTGCTCGACGCCGTGCAGGCCGTGGCCGAGGCCGGGCACCACGTGACCATCGCGACCGGGCGCGCGATCCTCGCGACCCTGCCGATCCTCGCGAAGCTCGGGATCACGACCGGGTATGCCGTGTGCTCCAACGGCGCGGTCACCCTGCGTCTCGACCCGAGCGCCAAGGACGGCTACGAGGTCATCGACGCCGTGACCTTCGACCCGCGGCCCGCGCTGGAGCTGCTGCGCGGCGAGTGGCCCGACGCCGTCGTGGCCGTCGAGGAGCTCGGCGTGGGGTTCAAGGTGAGCGCGCCGTTCCCCGAGGGCGAGCTCGAGGGGCAGATCACCGTCGTCCCGTGGGAGGAGCTCCTCGCCGACCCGGTCACCCGTGTCACCTTCCGCTCGCCGGGTGGGACGAGCGAGGACTTCACCGAGCTCACCGAGCGCATCGGACTGCACGGCGTCAACTACGCCGTCGGCTTCACCGCCTGGCTCGACATCAACCCCGAAGGCGTGAGCAAGGGCTCGGCGCTGGAGCTGGTCCGTCGCCACCTCGGCGTCGAACCGGCCAACACGGTCGCGGTCGGCGACCAGCGCAACGACCTCGAGATGCTCCGTTGGGCCGCGCGCGGGGTCGCGATGGGCAACGCGCCGGACGAGGTCAAGGCAGCGGCCGACGAGACGACCCTCGATGTCGACGACGACGGGCTCGTGCCTGTGCTCCAATCACTTCTGTGACCAACTCCGCGCGCAAGGGCGCCCAGCACATCGGCAACAGTGACGTCGTCGAGAAGGGGGCCCGGCTGGGCTACGCAATGAGCGGGCTCATCCACCTCCTCATCGGATGGATCGCACTCAAGATCGCCTGGGGCCTCGGCGGGGGGTCCAGCAGTGCGGACAAGTCCGGCGCGCTCGAGGCGGTCGCCGGTGGTACCACCGGTCCGTTCCTGTTGTGGCTGGCCATCGCCGGGTTCCTCATGCTCGCCCTGTGGCACCTCAGCCAGGCGGTGGTCGGAGGGCAGGGCGGCGAGGTGCTCGACCGCCTCAAGGCCGCCGGGATGGCCGTGCTCTATCTCGTCTTCGCCTGGTCGGCGTTCAAGGTGGTGCGCGGGGCGGGTGGCAGCGACGAGCAGAAGACGGACTCCTTGACGGGCACGCTCATGTCCAACCCCGGTGGACGCGTGCTCGTCGGCATCGTCGGGCTCGCGATCATCGCCGTGGCGGGCTACCACGTGTGGAACGGCTGGACCAAGCACTTCGTCGACGACCTGGGCGGTAATCCGGGCACCTGGGTGGTGACCTCGGGTCGGGCCGGCTTCATCGCCAAGGGCGTCGCGCTCGCCATCGCCGGGCTGCTCTTCGTCGGTGCGGCGTTGTCGGACAACGCGTCCAAGGCGGGTGGACTCGACGCCTCGCTCAAGGAGCTGAGGGACCGGCCCTTCGGCCCCTACCTGCTCACCGTCGTCGCCCTCGGGATCGCGGCCTTCGGCGTCTACTCGTTCGCCCGCGCCCGTCACGCCAAGCTCTGACCGCACGTCACGGACAATGGTGCCCATGCCGTCGCGTCCCGATCTCGAGATCACCTCACCGGCCAACCCGCGGCTGAAGCAGCTCGTCGGCCTGCGCCGGCGCCGGGCTCGCGACGAGGCCGGGGTCACGGTCGTCGAGGGGTTCGAGGAGCTCGGGCTGGCGCTGGCCGCAGGAGTGCGGCCGAGGACGCTGTTCTACTCGCCCGAGCTCATGCTCGACCCGCAGGCGCAGCTCCGGGTCGTCGACGACGTGCGCGCCTCGGGCGTCGAGACGGTCCACGTGTCGCGCTCGGCGTTCGAGAAGGTCGCCTACCGCGAGGGCCCGGACGGGTTCCTTGCCCTCGTGCCCTCGGTGCGAGGGGAGCTCGCGGAGCTCGAGCTCCCGCCGCAGCCGCTGCTCCTGGTGTGCGAGGGGCTGGAGAAGCCGGGCAACCTCGGCGCCATGCTGCGCACCGCCGACGCGGCCGGGGTCCACGCCGTCATCGCCGTCGACCCGGTGACGGACTGGGGCAACCCCAACGTCGTGCGCGGCTCCAAGGGCACGGTGTTCTCCGTCCCGGTGGCGAGCGCCACGCTGGGTGAGGCGCTCGACTGGCTGCGGGAGGGCGGCATACGCCTCGTGGCGACCACCCCGGACACCGAGACGCTGCACACCGACGCCGACCTGACCGGCGGTGTCGCGATCGCCGTGGGCACCGAGAAGTTCGGCCTCACCGACGAGGCACTGCGTTCGGCTGACGTGCGCGTGCGCATTCCCATGCACGGTCAGGTGAACTCGCTCAACGCCTCGGCGGCCGCGGCCATCGTGGTCTACGAGGCCGTGCGCCAGCGGAACGCCTGACCTGCGCAAACCCCTCCCGGCCGAGTCTGCGCACCCGTGTCAAGAGCACCCCTGAAGATGTGTCACGATTGGGCGCATGCGAGTCGACCATGTTGTCTATGCCGCAGAGAACGACGGTGCCCGAGCCACGGCCGAACGTCTGGCCACACAGCTCGGCGTCGCCGCCGTCGACGGGGGTGTGCACCCGCGCTTCGGGACGCGCAACGTCATCCTTCCTCTGCTCGGTGAGCGTTATCTCGAAGTCGTCGAGGTGCTCGACCACCCCGCGTCCGACAAGGCCCCCTTCGGCCAGGTCGTGCGCGCCCGCTCCGAGTGCGGCGGAGGCTGGCTCGGCTGGGTCCTGGCCGTCGACGACATCACCGAGCAGGAGCGACGGCTCGGTCGTCAGTCGGTGGCCGGCAACCGCCACCGTCCCGACGGCGTCGAGCTGCGCTGGAAGCAGCTCGGCATCAAGGGCCTGCAGTCCGACCCGCAGCTGCCCTTCTTCGTCGAGTGGGACGCCGGCGTTCCGCACCCCTCGTCCGGCGGCCCGACGCAGGTCGGCCTGAAGTCGCTGGAGATCGCCGGTGACCCCGACCGCGTGCGCGAGTGGGTGGGCCTGGACCACGACTTCGTCCCCGAGGGCATCGACTTCACCTTCGTCTCGCCCAAGGGCACGCCCGGCCTCATGTCGGTGACCTTCGAGACCCCCGGCGGTCCGGTCACCCTCTGACCCGGCTCCCCGCACACCTCCCGTTTTCCGGCTGGTCCGGGAAACGGAATGTTCCGCCCGGAACTGTTCCGGGCGGAACATTGCGTTTGCGGGCCGAAGTCGTGCCGCGGTCGCTCCGCTCAGGCCAGGTGGTCGACCAGGGCCGGCGCGAGGCCGACGTAGGTCTGGGGCGTCATCGCGGCCAAGCGCTCCTCGACCTCGGCCGGCAGCCCCAGTCCGCGCACGAACTCGACGAGCTCGGGCTGGCCGATGCGCCGGCCGCGGGTGAGCTCCTTGAGCCGCTCGTAGGGCTCCTCCATGCCGGGCACGCCCTGGGCTCCGAGGGCGCGCATCGCGGACTGGATCGGCTCGCCGAGGACCTCCCAGTTGCCGTCGAGGTCGCGCTCCATCGCGGCCGGCACGGCGTCGAGACCGGCGAGGCCGCGGGCGGCGTTGTCGAGCGCGAGGAGCGAGTGTCCCAGGGCGACGCCGATGTTGCGCTGCATGCTCGAGTCGGTGAGGTCGCGCTGGAGGCGCGACTGCACGAGGGTCGAGGCCAGCACGTCGAGCAGCGCGTTGGAGACCTCGAGGTTGGCCTCGGCGTTCTCGAAGCGGATCGGGTTGACCTTGTGCGGCATCGTCGAGGAACCGACCGTGCCCTGGCCGCGGACCTGCGCGAAGTAGCCCAGCGAGATGTAGGTCCAGACGTCGGTGCACAGGTTGTGCAGGACGCGGTTGAAGCGCGCGACGTCGGCATAGAGCTCGGCCTGCCAGTCGTGGCTCTCGATCTGGGTGGTGAGCGGGTTCCACGTGAGCCCGAGGCCCTCGACGAAGCTTTCGCTGATGTCCTCCCAGTCGGCCTCGGGCACGGCGGCCAGGTGTGCGCCATAGGTTCCGGTGGCCCCGTTGAGCTTGCCGAGGAACTCCGCGTCCTCGATCCGGCGCAGCTGGCGCTGCAGGCGCCAGGCCAGCACTGCCAGCTCCTTGCCCATCGTCGACGGCGTCGCCGGCTGGCCGTGGGTGTGTGAGAGCAGCGGGACCTCACGCAGGTCGGACGCCATGGTCGACAGGGCCTCGACGAGCGCGTTGGCCCGGGGCAGCCAGACGTCCTCGATCGCCCCCTGCACCATCAGGGCGTAGGAGAGGTTGTTGATGTCCTCGCTCGTGCAGCAGAAGTGGATGAGCTCGGCGAGGCCCTTGTCCTGGTCGGCGGGCGCAATGCGGGCGAGGCGCTTCTTGAGGAAGTACTCGACCGCCTTGACGTCGTGCTGCGTGACCTTCTCGGTCTCGCCCATCTCGGTGATCTCGTCTTGCCCGAAGTCGTCGACGATGGCGCGCAGCGCTGCCTTCTCGTCGTCGGTGAGCTGACGGACGCCCGGCACGACCTGGCGGTCGGTGAGGTGGATGAGCCACTCGATCTCGACGTGGATCCGCTGTCGGTTGAGCGCGGGCTCCGAGAGGTGGTCGACCAGCGGAGCCACGGCGCCGCGGTAGCGGCCGTCGAGGGCGCCGAGCGCGATGGAGGGAGTGACGTCAGCGAGAGAGCCCATGGGCGTCATTGTCCCATTGCTGGGCTCCCGACCGGATCAGCGCCAGGCGAGCCAGAGCAGGGCGAGCGGGAGGACGAGGACGGCACCGGCATACGCGTACATGCCGGCAACCACCACCGGTGGCATCGGGTCGGCGGCCAGCAGGCGCATCCGGGCTGCCGTCGTGCCGTCGCCACCCGCTCCGAGCGTGGCGAGTGGCGCCTGCCCCTGCGCCAGCGCCATGAGGGCGCGCGCCGTGGCGAGCGGACTCGAGGCCCGCACCGCCGCCCGGTCGGCGAGCGCCTCGACGAGCAGGCGCACCTCCCGCAGTGCCTCCGGAGAGCGGACCGGCCCGGGCACGGAGTGGTGCAGGACGGTGAAGTACTCGATGAGCAGGTCGTGCCGCCCCCGCAGGTGCGCCCGCTCGTGGGCCAGGACTGCGTCGAGCTGGTCACTCGGCAACGCTGCGAGGGCGCCCTGGGTGAGCACGACGCGCGACCGCCGGCCGGGCAGGCAGTACGCCGTCGGCGTCGCATGGTCGAGAACCCGTATGCCGTCCGCCCGCCTCTCGCCCTGCGTCACCGGTTCCGGGGTGGCCAGGACGTCGACGAGTTCGCGGTGGCGGGTGCGGGCGGCCCGCAGTCTCGTGCCGATGCGGTGCCCGGACAGGAGCAGCCGGCCGAGCACGAGCAGGGTCACGGCCGCGGCAAGACCCAGGACGACCCACCGCCCGGTCTGGAGCTCGGTGAGGTAGGAGAGGGCTGCGGGTGCGGCGCTCAGGGCCGCGAGCACTGCCGCCAGGGACACCGCCTGCCATGCCACGAGCGCGGCGCGCGGGGCGCGGCGGAAGCTCACGAGCCGGGCCATGAGACGTGGCGCCACCCCGGCGAGGACCGCCGCGAGCAGTACGAGCAGGAGGGCGAGCACGGCGGCGTCCCGGGCTCAGCCGCGTCGCTGCTCGACCTCGGACAGTGCAGCGCGCAGGTCGTCGAGCTCCTCGGGCGTGGCCCCGTCGAGGAAGTGCAGGAGGGTGGCGCGCCGGTCGCTCGCGTCATCGAGGGTGGCGCGCATCGTCTCGGCGGTCAGGGACTCGCGGGTGCCAGCGGGGGTGTAGCGCCAGGCCCGCCCGTCGCGCTCGCGCGTGACCAGGCCCTTCTTGGAGAGGCGGTCGAGGACGGTCATCACCGTCGTGTAGGCCAGTCCGCGCTCGGCGGGCAGGGCCTCGAGCACCTCGCGGACGCTGGCACCGTCGGGACGGTGCGCGGCAGAGTCCCACAGCTGCTCCATCAGGGTGCGCTCCAGGTCGCCGAGGCGGGGAGCGGAGGACGTGTGCGGCATGCGGCTCAGTCCTTCCGGGTGGGGGTCAGGTCGAGGATGGTGTCGACCATGTCGAGCCCCTCCTGACGGTGGCTGACGACGACAACGCTACGCCCGGACGTGGCATTCCAGACGTCACTCATGACCTGGGTCGCGGTCGCGTGGTCGAGGTGCGCGACCGGCTCGTCGAGGAGGACCACCGGTCGGCGCGAGAGCACGGCGCGGGCCAGGGCGAGCCGTGCGCGCTCACCGCCGGAGACGCCACGGCCTCCTGCACCGAGCCGGGTGTCGAGGCCGTCGGGCAGGCCGTCGAACCAGCTGCCGAGCCCGGCCACGCGCAACCCCCCGCGCAGGTCCTCGTCCTGCGCATCAGGCCGGGCCAGGAGGAGGTTGGCGCGCACGTCGCTCGCGAACAGGTGTGGCTCGTCGTCGACCACGGCGACGAGGTCACGCACCGCCTCGGTGTCCAGCTCGGTGGCGTCACGCCCGCCCACGCGGTAGGTGCCCGCGAGCGGGTCGAGGGCGCGTGCGAGCACGGCGAGCAGGGTGGACTTGCCGGACCCGTTGGCTCCGACGATGCCGACCCGCCTCCCGGGCGGGAGGTCGAGGTCGACCGGCCCGACGTCGACGTGGTCGGCGCTCCACCCGGCGGTGACGTCCTCGAGCACGAGGTGGGGTGCGCGCGAGGGGGGCTGTGCAGTGCCGGCGTCCGCGATCGCGGGTGCCTGGTCGAGCAGGGCGTCGACCCGCAACCGGCTCTGCTCCGCACGTGCCTGGGCCCGCACGGAGTCAGCGAGCGGGAGGACGGCGTCCGCGAGGGCGGCGGGGACGACGACGAGCAGGGCGGTCACCCCCGCCGAGAGGTCCGACCCTGTGGCGACGGCGGCCATGACGATGGTGGCGGCACCGGTGAGGGCGAGCACCCCACCCGTGACGAGAGCCCGTCCGCGGCTCTGGCGTCGCAGGGCGTCGGCGAGGTCGGCGTGTGCCCGGTCGAGCCGGCCGAGGACGTCTGCGGCCGCGCCGATCGCCTGGACCTCGAGTGTGTGCCGGGCCACCAGCTCGGCTGCCCGGCCCACCTCCGCGCGTGCCGCACCCAGCAGCGGCTGCGCCTCACGCTCACGGACCAGGCCGACCCGAGCAGTGAGCGCCACGAGCACCATCTCCACAGCGACCACGAGGCCGGCGCGCGGCTCGAGCGCCCCGGTCAGCACGATCGCGAAGAAGGCGGCAACGGCAGCCGACAGCACCGGCACCCGGACGCGGACGTGCGCCTCGACGACGTCGGTGAGGTCATCGACGACACCGGTGAGCACCGCCGACCGTGACCGACGGCCGAGGCGAGCGGGGGTGAGCGGCACGAGGGCGGCATACACCTCGGTGCGGGCGGAGGCGAGGTCCGCGAGGGCCGAGTCGTGGGAGCGGAGCCGCTCGAGGTGGCGGAAGAAGGGGCGGGCCATCCCGAAAGCCCGCACCCCGACGATGGCGGTGAGCAGGGTGAGGATCACCGGCCGCTCGGCGGCGCGCACGATGAGCCAGCCCGAGGTCGCGGTGAGGGCGACGCCCGAGGTCAGCGCCAGCCCACCCCACACCCCGGCCACCGCTCCGTCCCGGCGCGCGAGCGCCGGTCCGATGGTCGTCATGCCGTCACCTCCGCGAGGGTCCGACCGAGGTGGACGTGCTGCTCGGCGGTCGCGACGAGCTCGCTCGCGTGGGTGGCCGCGACGATGCAGCGCTCGGCGGCGAGGTTGCGCAGCAGGCCCGTCACGAGGGCGCTGCCCTCGCGATCGAGGTGGGCGGTGGGCTCGTCGAGCAGCAGGACGGGCGCGTCGGAGAGCACGGCCCGGGCGAGCCCGAGACGCAGGCGCTGACCCGCGGACAGGCCGAAGCCGTCATCGCCCAGCGAGGTGTCGAGCCCGTCGGGCAGCCGCGCAACCAGCTCGTCGAGCCCGACCTGGCGAAGGGCTGACCACAGCTCCTGCGCGGTGAGCTCGGGGGCGTTGCCCATCCGCAGCGCCTCGGTGATCGTGCCGTCGGGCAGGAACGGCCGCTGCGTCACGTAGTGCACGCGTCCTGCCTCCACGGTTCCCGAGCAGGGCAGGCGCAGCCCGGCGACGAGGTCGAGCAGGGTCGACTTGCCGCTCCCGGACTCCCCGGTGACGACGGTCAGCCCGAGCCCGGCGGTGAGCGACAGGTCGTCGATCACGCGCGCCTGCGACCCGGGGTAGGCATAGCCCAGGCCCTCGACCACGACAGCCGGCACCCCTGACCCGGACGGCGTGCCCCCAGAGTGCGCGCCGTCGACGGAGTGCTCGAGCAGCCTGCTGATGGCGGTGGCGCCGTCGGCGGCTGCGTGGAACTCGGCGCCGACCTTGCGGATCGGCCAGTACGCCTCTGGCGCAAGCAGGATCGCGAGCAGCCCGGCGTGGAGGGTCATGGAGCCGTGAGTGAGGCGCAGACCGACGCACACCGCGACGATGGCCACCGAGATGGTGGCGAGCAGCTCCAGCGCCGCCGACGACAGGAAGGCCAGGCGCAGGGTACGCATCGTCGCGAGCCGGTCCTGCTCCGACACCGCGCGCACGACCTCGACCTGGCGCCGGGCGCGTCCGAACGCGACGAGGGTCGGCAGGCCGCGCATCACGTCGCCGAAGTGTCCGGCCAGCTGCTCGAGCGCCCGCCAGCGCCGCATCGTGTCGTCCTCGGTCGTGCGCCCGATGAGTGCGGCGAACAGCGGCAGCAGGGGCAGCGTGGCGATGACGACCACCGCGCTCAGCGGGTCGACCACGAGCAGGGCCGACACGGCGAGGACCGGAACGACCACACCGGCGACCAGGGCGGGCAGGAAGCGGGCGGCATACGGCTCGACGGCACTGGCGCCCTGCACGGCGAGCGTCGAGGCCTTCTCGGCGTCCGGGCGACCCTCGACGGGTGCGGCGAGCCAGCGCTCGAGGAGCCCGCGGCGCAGGGCCGCGCTGACCTCGGTGGCGGTGCTCGCGCCGACGCGCTCGACGAGCATCCCCAGACCGGCGCGGACGAGGAAGGCGACGACGACCCAGCCGGCGGAGCGCACCCAGTCCTCGTGTGCCACGACATCGGTCACGAGCCGCGCCAGGGCGAAGGCGAGACCGATGGCTGCTGCGCCCTGCCCCGCCGCGACGGCGCCGAGCAGGATCACCGGACGGCGGACCGTCGGTGCGACCTGCAGCAGTCGTGGGTCAAAGGGCTTCATCCGTATGCCGTCCGCTCACTTCACCAGGACCGGCGCGGGGATGTGGGAGGTCGAGAGGCGGCGACGGAACACCCAGTAGGTCCAGGCCGTGTAGGCCAGGACGATCGGCAGGAAGAGCAGTGCGGCCACCGACATGATCTGCAGGGTCATCGTCGTGCTCGCGGCGTTATCGATGGTGAGCGAGGCACCGTCGGCGAGGGTCGTGGGCATGACCGCCGGGAAGAGCGCGACGAAGTACGCCGAGGCCGCCCCGACCCACGCCACTGCCGTGCCCGCGAAGGCTGCGTGCTCCTGCCCGGCGTGGTTGGCGACGAGCCCGGCGACCAGCCCCAGTGCCGCGATGAGGGCCAGCGAAGCGACCGTGACCGACCACTGGGTGCCGAGGAGCCAGCCGAGCAGGGTGAGTGCGAGCACCGCTGCCACGCCGCCCGACCGGGCGGCGACCTCTCGAGCGTCCTCGCGGACCGCGCCCTCGGTCTTCACCGTGAGGAACAGGGCGCCGTGGGTCACGGAGAGGGCCACGAAGGTGGCACCACCGAGCAGGCTCGGGAGGTTGAGCAGGGTCCCGAGCGAGCCGACGAACTCGAAGTCCTTGTCCAGGGGTACGCCACGCACGATGTTGGTGAGCGCCACCCCGACGAGGAACGGCGCCAGCAGCGACCCCGTGATGATGGCCGCGTCCCAGCGCCGGCGCCAGGTGTCGTCGTCGCGCTTGTGGCGGTACTCGAGGCCCATGTTGCGCACGATGAGCGCGACGAGCAGGAGCAGCAGGGGCAGGTAGAACGCGGAGAACATCGTGGCGTACCAGTGCGGGAAGGCCGCGAACATCGCGCCGCCGGCGGTGATGAGCCACACCTCGTTGCCGTCCCAGTGGGGACCGATCGCGGTGAGCATGACGCGACGGCGCTTCTCCGCCTCGTCAACGCCGGCGCCGACATGCGGGTGGCGGCCCAGGACCGGCAGCAGTGCCCCGACCCCGAAGTCGAACCCCTCGAGGACGAGGTAGCCGGTCCACAGCACCGCGATGAGGATGAACCAGATGAGCGGGTAGTCCATGTCGAGCTCTTCTTTCTCAGCAGTGCGGCAGTCAGTAGGCGAACTGGAGCGGCGCGTCCTCGGCGGGCGCCTCGTCCGGCTCGTGGAAGGGCTCTGCGCCATGGGCGACGTAACGCAGGAAGAGACGGACCTCGACGACGGCCAGCACGGCATACAGGAGGGTGTAGACGGTCATCGACGTCCAGATCTCGGCCGCGGACACCGACGGCGAGACGCCGAAGGCAGTCGTCATGAGCCCGTTGACGAGCCAGGGTTGCCGCCCGGTCTCGGTGAAGACCCAGCCGAAGCTGTTGCCGAAGATCGGCAGCAGCGGAGCAACGGCCGCCGCGGCCATCCCCCACCGTGACACCGGTGGACGCGAGCTGCCGCGGGTCACCCAGAGCAGGAGCGCGGACAACGCCATCGACGCGAACCCGACCCCCATCATGAGGCGGAAGGTCCAGTAGGCCAGCGGGATGTTGGGGGTGTAGTCGGCGTCGGCCGTGATGCGGGCGACGTCGCTGCCATAGGTGCGCTCGATCTGGGCGACCAGCTCCGCATTGCGCGCCTTGATCGGGTTGATGCCCTCGACCGTGCCGCTGGGGCTGCCGGTGGCCATGAAGGCCAGCACCTTGGGGACCTTGAGGGCGAAGACCTCGTGCTGACCGTCGAGCGAGCCGATGGTGAGGACCGAGAAGCCCGCACCGGCCTCGGTCTCGTAGAGCGCCTCGGCCGCCGCCATCTTCATCGGCTGCACCTCGGTCATGATCTTGCCCTGCACGTCACCGGACACGATGACGCCCAGGCTCGCGACGAGGGTCAGGACGGCGCCGAGGCGGGTGGCGCGGCGGTACATGGGCACGTCGTCGGCGTCGTGCGCGCCGGGTGCGGCCGCACGCCGCCAGAGCCAGAGCGCGACGCCCATGACCACGGCCCCTCCGACCATGTAGGCCGAGGTGACGATGTGGGGGAAGGCGACGAGCTGCACCTTGTTGAGCAGGATCGCGACGAAGTCGGTCATCTCGGCCCGCCCGGACTCCGGGTTGTAGCGGAAGCCGACCGGGTTCTGCATGAAGGAGTTCGCCGCGAGGATGAAGTAGGCCGACAGCAGCGTGCCCACGTGCACCACCCACATCGTCGCCACGTGCAGCTTCTCGGGGATGCGCCCCCACCCGAAGATCCACAGCCCCAGGAAGGTCGACTCGACGAAGAATGCGAGCAGCGCCTCGAGGGCCAGCGGCGCCCCGAAGATGTCACCGACGAAGCGCGAGTAGTCCGACCAGTTCATCCCGAACTGGAACTCCTGGACGATGCCGGTGACGAGCCCGAGCGCGAAGTTGATCGTGAAGAGCTTGCCGAAGAACTTCGTCAGCCGCAGCCACTCCGGTCGCCGGGTGCGCAGCCACGCCGTGTGCATCGCCGCGACGACGAGCGAGAGCCCGATCGTCACGGGGACGAAGAGGAAGTGGTAGACGGTCGTGATGGCGAACTGCCAGCGCGCGAGGTCGACGGGCTCCATGGCATTCCTCGGGATCGACGGAGAAACTACTACCGTCGATAGTATCTACGACAGGACGTCGTAGCCAAACGGCTCAGTCGTCGTCGCCGTCGGGCAGGACCACGCTGAGGAGCCACGAGACGATGGTGATGATCACGGCACCGATCACGGCGTCCCAGAAGAACTGGTCGATCGTGAACGCGAGCCCGAGGGGCTTCGCGATCCACTCGGTGATCTGGAGCATGAACGCGTTGACGATGAACGTGAACAGGCCCAGCGTCAGGACGATCGCGGGGAAGGACAGGATCTTGGCGATCGGGCGGATCACGGCGTTGACGAGGCCGAAGACCAGCGCCACGAGCACGATCGTCACGACCTTGCTCGTCCAGGCGTCGTCCTCGCCGAAGCTGATGCCGTTGACGAGGCCGGCGGCCGCCCAGAGGGCCACGGCGTTGATGAGGACTCGGATCACGAAGTTCTGCACGCGATCATGCTCGCACGGGACCGCTCGACATGGCCCTCTACAGTGGCGAGCATGACCGATGGTGCTGCTCCGACCCCGTCCTCCCGCGTCCGCCTCCGGGAGGCGCTGGGTGGTGTCCCGGCCTACGTCGCGGGCCGGCCGGCGGCCGTTCTGGAGGGCGTCACGGCATACAAGATGTCGTCGAACGAGAACCCCTATCCGCCCCTGCCGTCCGTCCTCGAGGTCGTGCGCGAGCACGCGGGCCAGATGAACCGCTACCCCGACATGGGGGTGGCGGCGCTGACCGAGGCGCTCGCCGCCAGGCTCGACGTCCCGGCCGCGCGCATCGCGACGGGCCCCGGCAGTGTCGGGGTGCTGAGCCAGATCATCACGGCGTTGTGCGACCCCGGTGACGAGGTCGTCTTCGCGTGGCGCAGCTTCGAGGCCTACCCGATCCTCGTGGCCCTGTCCGGTGCCACGGCGGTCCGGGTGCCGCTGACCAGCGAGGCGCGTCACGACCTCGACGCGATGGCGGCGGCGGTCACCGAGCGCACCAAGGTCGTCCTCGTCTGCACCCCCAACAACCCCACGGGTCCGAGCGTGCGCACCAACGAGCTCGAGGCGTTCCTCGACGCGGTGCCCGACGATGTGCTGGTGGTCCTCGACGAGGCCTATCTCGAGTTCGTCTCCTCCGCCGACGCGCCCGACGCGTTGGCCGTCCACCGTGCGCGCCCCAATGTCGCGGTCCTGCGCACCTTCTCCAAGGCCTACGGCCTTGCCGGACTGCGGGTCGGGTATGCCGTGGCGCACGAACCCGTGGCCGAGGCCTTGCGCAAGGCGGCGATTCCCTTCGGCGTGAGCTCGCTGGCGCAGGTGGCGGCGATCGCCTCCCTCGAGGCGTTCGACGAGCTCGATGTGCGGGTCAAGCAGCTCGTCGCGGAGCGGGCCCGTGTGGTGGCCGAGCTCGAGAAGCAGGGCTGGGACCTGCCCGAGACCGACGCCAACTTCGTGTGGTTCCCGGTGGGCGAGCGCACGGGCGAGCTTGCCGCGGCGTGCCAGGAGGTGGGCCTGACGGTGCGGCCCTACGGCACCGACGGGGTCCGCGCGACCATCGCCGAGCCCGAGGCCAACGACCGGCTGCTCGAGGTGACCGGGTCCTTCCCGCGCGACTGACCCTGCCCCGAGGTGATGAGGACCCCCACCACGACCACCGCGCAGCCGACCCACTCCAGTGCCGCGGGACGCTCCCCGAGCAGGACCCACGCGGCGGTGAGGCCGGTGACCGGCACGAGCATCGAGAAGGGGGCGACCGTGCCCGCCGGGTGCCGCGCCATGAGCCAGGACCAGATGCCGGTCCCGATGACCGTCGCGATGAGGCTGGTGTAGACGAGGCCGAGCACGGCCAGGCCCCCGACCGAGCTCCACACGGAGGTGAGCGAGCTGCCGATCCGCTGCGGGCCCTCGACGACGAGGCTGAGCAGCAACATGGGTAGCGGCGGCACGACGCTCATCCACATCGTGAGGCGGAAGGGCTGGGTCGAGCGGGCCCGCCTGACCGCGAGGTTGCCGAAGGCCCAGCCGAGCCCGCCGAGCACGGTGAGGACGAACGGCCAGGCGGCCGAGGCGTCGCCGCGCTGCGAGCCCACGATGGCCAGGCCGACGAGGGCGACGAGGACTCCGAGCCCCCGTCGCGGTGAGAGGCGCTCCCCGAGAAGGGCGCCCAGGACGACGGTGAAGGGCGCCGAGCTCTGGAGCACGAGCGAGGCGAGGCCGGCCGGCATACCCGTGGCCATCCCCCAGTAGAGGAAGACGAACTGGAGCATCCCGAACCCGAGCCCGTAGAGCAGGACCCAGCGCCAGGCGACGTCCGGCCTCGGGACGAACAGCACCGCAACCACCGCGAGCGGGAGCCATCGCAGTGCCACCGTGAAGAACGGTGGGAACTGTTCGAGCGAGGCGTGGATGGCGATGAAGTTCACGCCCCAGAGGACGGCGACGAGCATGGCGAGGAGGCGGTGGCGTGCTGGCACGGCTCCAGCGTTCCTGCTGGCACTGCTTCGGTCCAGTGAAAGTTTGTTGGTCAAGTGTTTAGGCTGCCTGCATGGATGCTCGTCATCTCGCCCTCCTGCGGGAGCTCGCCGACCGCGGGAGCGTCACGGCCGTGGCCGCAGCGACCCATCGCACGGCCTCGGCCGTGTCGCAGCAGCTGCGCACGGCTGAGCGTGACCTCGGCGTCCGGCTCGTCGAACCCGTCGGGCGCGGGCTCCGGCTCACCGACGCCGGCCGGCTCCTCGCCGACGGAGCAGTCGACGTGGCGAGCGCGCTGGCGCGGGTCGAGGCACGGCTCGACGAGTTCCGGGGCCGACCGTCCGGCACCGTGAGGATCGCGGCCCTGACGAGCGCCGCCGAGTTCCTCGTCCCGCCTGCTCTGGTGCAGCTGGCCGGGGAGGGCATCGACGTCGAGCTGAGCGACACGGACGTGTCGGAGGAGGACTACGCGTCGCTCGCCGCCGACCACGACCTCGTCATCGGCCACAGCCTGCTCAGTGCCGTCCCGCGTGGCGCTGAGCACCTCGCGCGCACGGTCCTCGCCCGCGAGCCCCTCGACGTGGCCCTGCCGAGCGGCCACGCCCTCGCGGCCAAGGACGTGCTGTCACCGCGCGACGTCATCGACGAGCCCTGGATCGGTGTGCCGCCGGGTTACCCCTTCGCGGCGGTCCTCGACGGACTGGAGGGTGTCACGGGACGGCCCGTGCGTGTCGTCCAGCGTGTGCGCGACAACCGGGTCGTGGAGGCCCTCGTGGTCGCCGGCGTCGGGGTCGCTCTGCTCCCGCGCTTCACGTCCCGCCCTCGCGACGGCCTCGCGCTGCGGCCGCTGCGCGGCGTCAACGCCCGCCGCTGGGTGGTGGCGCTGGCCCGTCCGGACCGCGCCGAACGCGCCGTCGTCGGCCGGGCCGTCGCGGTGCTGCGCGACGTCGGAGCCCACACCGCCAGCTGAGAAGCCGTCGAGAGTGGACAGAGTCCCGCTCCGGGGTACCCGAGGCAGGACCTTGCCCACTCTCGACGGATGGGTTCGTGCGGACGGCACAGGATTCTCTGCGAACCTCTGGCGCGCCGTCGATCCAGGGGTCACACTGTCGTCACCCGTTGGCTCCCGCTGCGGGTGACGCGGACACGACGACGTGCCACGCGAAGGACCCGTAGAGGGGAAGACGTATGTCTCAACTCCAGTCCCGGGGGAGGAAGTTCGCAGTGGTGGCCACCGGAGCCGTCGCTGCAGCGATCCTGCCCTTGGCAAGCCTGGCGCCCACCGCCCAGGCGGCAGTCGGTGCCACCGGGGACGGTGCGGCCCAGACCGCTTCGTCGCCCGTGGCCAAGTCGAGCACGGGCAGCTACATCGTGCTCATGAAGGCCGATCCGCTCGTCCGTTCGGTCAAGCAGCAGGACCTCAACAAGGCTCCCGCCAAGTCCAAGCGCAAGGCGATCAAGGCCTCGCACGACAAGGTCCTCAAGGCAGCTGGTGTCTCCAGCTCGCGCAGGACCACCGACTTCAGCAACACCCTCAACGGCTTCGCGGTGCGCACCGACCTCCAGGGCGCCGAGCGACTGGCCAAGCAGTCCGGTGTCGCAGCCGTGATCCCGGACGAGATGCGCCAGGCGCAGTCCATCGCCTCCGCCGTCGACCAGGCCAAGGCCGACCGCACCGGGCCCAACGCCCTCAACTCCTTCCTCGGCCTCACCGACAAGAAGGACGCCTACAACAGCGGCGTCACCGGCAACGGCGTGCTCGTCGGGGTCATCGACACCGGCATCTGGCCCGAGCAGCCGATGCTCGCCGACGACGGGACCTTCCCGGCGGCACCGAAGTTCGACGAGTCCGAGCGTTCGGCCTGCGACTTCGGCAACACCGCGTGGAACACGAACGACAAGCCCTTCACGTGCAACAACAAGCTGGTGGGTGCCCGCGAGTTCCTCGACACCTACAAGGCGAACGCCGGGCTCACGCCCGAGGAGTTCGACTCGGCCCGTGACAACGAAGGACACGGCACGCACACGGCGACGACCGCTGCCGGCAACGCCAACGTGCAGTCCGAGATCTTCGGTGTCGCCAAGGACGTCGTCTCCGGCATCGCCCCGCGGGCCCAGGTCATCGCCTACAAGGCCCTTGGTGACGGCGGTGGCTACACCTCGGACCTGTCCGCGGCCATCGACCAGGCAGTGGCCGACGGCGTGGACGTCATCAACTACTCCATCGGTGGCGGCGCCCGCGTCGTCTCCGCGGACACGCTCTCGTTCCTCTTCGCCGCGGACGCCGGTGTCTTCGCCGCCGTCTCCGCCGGCAACAGCGGACCCGGCCCGAAGACCATCGGTGGCCCGTCCAACGTGCCGTGGGTGACCTCGGTCGGCGCGACGACGCTGCCGCGCAACTACGCCGGTTCCATCCACCTGAGCAACGGCAAGGTCTACAACGGCACCTCGGTCACCAGGGGCACGGCTGTCGCCCCGGTCATCGACGCCGCCAAGGCGGGCCTGGCCGGCAAGGCCAACCCCGGCCTGTGCGTCGAGGGCTCGCTGGACCCGGCCAAGGCCAAGGGCAAGATCGTGCTCTGCGAGCGCGGCTCCAACGGGCGCATCGCCAAGAGCGGCGAGGTCAAGCGTGCCGGCGGTGTCGGCATGGTCCTCTACAACGCCGTCGACTCCGACACGATGTTCTCGGACAACTTCTTCGTGCCCACGGTGATGATGGACAACACCCCGGGTGAGGAGATCGTCGCGTGGGCCAACTCGCAGTCGGCGCCGACCGCCCAGATCGTCAACGACGGCATCAACACGCTGTGGCACTACAGCCCCACCGTGACCTACTTCTCGAGCCGTGGTGAGACCGTCCCCAACGGCGACATCATCAAGCCCGACATCGCTGCTCCGGGTGCCCAGATCATGGCCGGCAACACGCCGCTGCCCACCGGTGGCAGCCAGCCCTCGGGTGAGCTCTGGCAGGCCATCGCGGGCACGTCCATGTCGAGCCCGGTCGTGGCCGGGTCCTACGCCCTGCTCAAGCAGGCGCACCCCGACTGGTCACCTGCGGCCGCAAAGTCGGCCATGATGACGACCGCCTACACGGCGGTGCGAGACAGCGACCGCGTGTCACCGGCAACGCCGTTCGACACCGGTTCCGGCATGGCCAAGCTGGGTGAGCCGGCCAAGAAGGGGTCGGCGTTCCAGCCCGGCCTCGTCTACGACGCCGGCTTCAACGACTACCTCGGCTTCCTCTGCGCCGAAGGTCCTGAGGTGTTCGGCAACCCGGCCGCCACGTGCAAGAGCCTGGCCAATGCCGGCATCGCGACGACGGCGGCGAACCTCAACTACGCCTCCATCGGCATGGAAGCCGTCCCGGGCGAGCAGACGGTCACCCGGACCGTGACCAACGTCAGCGCCAAGAAGGTCTCGGTCGACGCGGTCATCGAGGCGCCGGCCGGCTACTCCGCCACTGCCAGCCCGAGCTCGCTCCAGCTGGCACCGGGTGCGTCGAAGTCCTTCACGCTGACCGTCCGCAACACGGGCGCCAAGGTCGGCGAGTGGAAGTTCGGCTCGCTCACCTGGAAGGGCACTGGCTACGAGGTCCGCAGCCCGATCGCTGTCAAGGGGGTCGCCATCGCGGCACCCGCCACCGTGTCGGGCTCCGGCACCTCTGGCACGGCCACCCTCTCGGTCACGGTCGGTCAGGCCGGCACCTACACGGCCGTTCCGCACGGGCTGGTGGGCACCACCCACACCACCGGCACGGTCGCGCAGGACCCGGACCAGACGTTCCCGAGCGCCGATGACGGTGCCGGTGTCGTGCGCAAGTCGTTCACGCTCAGTGGGGTGGACCACGCGCGCTGGAAGCTCCAACTTCCGGAGCCGTATGACATCGACGTCTACCTGTTCGGGCCGGACGGCAAGCAGGTGGCCGCGTCGACCAACGGCGGGACGGACGAGCAGATCGACCTCGACCGGCCTGCGGACGGCACGTACACGATGGTCGTCCACGGTTGGGCCGTCGGTGCCACACCGGTCGCGTTCGACCTCAGGTCGTGGCTCGTCCCGAACGCGACGGGAGGCAGCCTGTCGGTGACGTCGGGCAGCCCGACGACCGCCACGGCGGGAACGAAGGTTCAGGTCGGACTGGCGTGGTCGGGCCTGGCCGCCGGGGACACCTGGCTGGGCTCGGTCTCCCACGCGATCGACGGCACCCGCGTCGCCTCGACCACGGTGGAGGTCACCAGCTGACCACCTGGCACACCCGAGAGGCCCTCACCACCGCGGTGGGGGCCTCTTGGCGTCCGGGCACCGGGATCAGGCGTCGCGGACGACCTCGGTGACGACGAAGACCGGGCCCTGCATGCAGTGGCTGAGCATCTCGGGCTCCACCCGTCCGCGCACCGTCAACTCTGCGCCGCCACCGGACGCCGGCAGCAGACGCGCGGCAGGGCCGACGAGGGTGAAGGTGTCCCCGTCGGCAGTCCGCAGCACGACGCAGCTGCTCTCGACGGCCTCGACGAGGTGGCCGGTGAGCGTCCTGTCCCGGGGTCGCATCGCACTCACCCCGCCGGGGTGAGGGTGGCGACCTCGAGAACCGGACCCTGCATGCAGGTGGAGCGGAGGTTGTCACTGCGCGTTCCCCGCACGGTGACGCGGGTGCCGTCAGCCACCCACACCTCGCCGATGAGGGTGAAGGTCCCGTCATCGGTGCGCAGCACACGGCACCCGGCCTCGACCCCCGCCGTCACGACACCCGTGAGCGTCACCGGCGCGCCCGCCGGGCTCGTGCTGGGCAGGGGGATGGGCCGGTCGTCCCTCTCCGCAGGCGTCGCCTCGCTCACCTGGAAGGGGAGGCCCTGCGGGCACGCGGGGTCCATCGCATCCATCGCGACGCCCTGGATGACGTATGCCGTGCCTGCCGTCAGGCTCTCCGGCCCACCGATGAGCACCCACCGGTGGGCGTCCCGGTCGTTCTTGAACACCACGCAGCCGCCGTCGGTGCTCGTCACGCGTCCCGACATGACAGCGGGACGAGCCCGTCCGATCGGAGGCATCTGCGTGCCCGACGGTGAGGTCGAGGGGGTCGCCGCCGAGGCGCTCGCGGAGGGCGACGCGGTGCTCGCCGGACTGGAGCCTCCCGGCGGGTCCTGCGCGGAACCACACGCGGAGAGGAAGCCGAGAGCGCACAGCGCGCTCGCGGCATACCCGGTCGTCCGTCGTCTCGAGAAGAGGTGCACACCCATGAACCTAGGACGTCGCGGGCCCCGGGACGGTTCCCTGACCGGCGCGTTTGGTGACGGGGCGGGCGGTCGCGGTACGTTTGCCCCAGCAGGCTTGGTGACCCCCCACACACCCCGTGGGGAGTCCCAGACACCGCCGTCCGGGCCGCGTGCGTACCAGCGCGTGGAGCCGGCGGCCCGAGCCGGGCGTCCGTCACGAACGGACGTCCCAGGGAACAGGAGTGCCCGTGAGCGACACCGACGTCGCCGCCTCGCCGTCCGGCGGTATGGACCACCACGTCTCGGTGGATCCGGCCATCGTGACCGAGCCCCGTCCGGCTGCCGATGGTGGCCCCGACATGGTCCAGCTGCTCACCCCCGAGGGTGAGCGCGTGCACCACACCGAGTACGACGCGATCATCGACGCGCTGAGCCACGACGAGCTGCGTGCCTTCTATCGCGACCTCGTGCTCATCCGCCGCGTCGACCAGGAAGCCACGGCCCTGCAGCGCCAGGGTGAGCTGGGGCTGTGGGCCTCGCTCCTCGGGCAGGAGGCCGCCCAGATCGGCTGCGGCCGCGCCATGCGCACGCAGGACCACGCCTTCCCCGGCTACCGCGAGCACGGCATCGCCTGGACCCGCGGCCTGGACCCGATGCGGCTCATCGCGATGTACCGCGGGGTCGACAAGGGTGCCTGGGACCCCGCCGAGTTCGGCTTCCACGGCTACACCATCGTCATCGGCAACCAGAGCCTCATCGGCACCGGCTACGCCATGGGCATCCAGCGAGACGGCGCCGTGGGCACCGGCGACGACCAGCGTGACGCGGCCGTCATCGCGTGCATGGGTGACGGTGCCACGGCCCAGGGCGACAACAACGAGGCGTTCGTCTTCGCCGGCGTCTACAACAGCCCTGTCGTCTTCTTCTGCCAGAACAACCAGTGGGCCATCTCCGAGCCCAACGCGCGCCAGACGAGAGCCCCGATCTACAAGCGGGCCGACGGCTTCGGCTTCCCCGGGATCCGGGTCGACGGCAACGACGTCCTTGCCTCGTATGCCGTGACCAAGACGATGCTGGACCGCGCGCGTTCCGGTGACGGTCCCTCGCTCGTCGAGGCCTACACCTACCGCATGGCTGCCCACACGACCTCCGACGACCCGACCAAGTACCGCGTCTCCGCGGAGGTCGAGATCTGGAAGCTGCGCGACCCGATCGCCCGCTACAAGCGCTGGCTCATGAGCGAGGGCATCGCCGACCACGACTACTTCGAGGCGATCGACCGCGAGGCCGACGAGCTCGGCGAGCACGTGCGCACCGCCACCGTGTCCATGCCCGACCCGGACGTGGGCGACATCTTCGACCAGGTCTATGTCGAGCCCCACCAGCAGGTGGCTGACGACAAGGCGACCTTCACGGCCTACCTCGAGTCCTTCGAGGGACAGGAGGTCCAGGCGTGAGCATGCAGAAGACCACGATCGCCAAGGCCCTCAACACCGGTCTGCGCAGGGCGATGGAGCGCGACCCCAAGGTCATCCTCCAGGGCGAGGACATCGGCAAGCTCGGTGGCGTCTTCCGCATCACCGAGCACCTCCAGAAGGACTTCGGCGAGGACCGCGTCATCGACACGCCCCTGGCCGAGTCCGGGATCCTGGGCACCGGCATCGGGCTGGCGCTGCGCGGCTACCGGCCGGTGATCGAGATCCAGTTCGACGGCTTCGTCTACCCCGCGTTCGACCAGATCGTCTCCCAGCTGTCCAAGCTGCACTCGCGCTCGCGCGGGGCGGTCAAGGTGCCCGTCGTCGTGCGGATCCCCATGGGTGGCGGCATCGGCGCGGTCGAGCACCACAGCGAGTCCAACGAGGCCTACTTCGCGCACACCCTGGGTCTGCGCGTGGTGTTCTGCTCGAACCCCGAGGACGCCTACTGGATGATCCAGCAGGCCATCGAGTGCGACGACCCGGTGATCTTTTACGAGCCCAAGCGGCGCTACCACGAGAAGGGCGAGGTCGACTTCGACGCGCCCTCCGCCCCGCGCGACCTCTTCTCGGCGCACACCGTGCGCGAGGGCACCGACCTCACGCTCGCGTGCTGGGGTCCGATGGTCAAGGTCTGCCTCGACGCCGCCAGGGTCGCCGCCGAGGAGGGTCGCTCGCTCGAGGTGATCGACCTGCGCTCGGTCAGCCCCCTCGACATCGACGCCATCACCCGCTCCGTCGAGAAGACGGGCCGGCTCGTCGTCGCCCAGGAGGCGCCGTCGTTCGTGTCCGTGGGTTCCGAGATCGCTGCGCTCGTGACCGAGCGCTGCTTCTACTCGCTGGAGTCACCGGTGATCCGGGTCGCGGGCTGGAACACGCCCTACCCGGCGAGCAAGCTCGAGGAGCACTACCTGCCCGATCTCGACCGCGTGCTCGACGGTGTCGACCGCGCGCTGGCCTACTGAGTCCGAGGAGAACGAAACGCATGGGTGTGAAGCACTTCAACCTCCCGGACCCGGGTGAGGGCCTGCTCGAGGCAGAGATCGTCGAGTGGAAGGTCAAGGTCGGCGACACGGTCAAGGTCAACGACATCGTCGTCGAGGTCGAGACGGCCAAGTCGCTCGTCGAGCTGCCCATCCCGTGGTCGGGCACCGTGTCGGCGCTGCACGTCAGCGTGGGCGACGAGGTCGAGGTCGGTACGCCGATCATCACCATCGACGACGGGCTCGGTGGTGAGTCCGGTTCTGCTGCACCCGAACCTGTGGCCGCCGGCGCCCAGTCGTCCGTCGAGGTCGGTCCGGGGAGTGCTGCCGAGGCCGCTGACGCCGAGGTCGAGGAGGAGCCGGTCAAGACGCTCGTCGGCTACGGCCCCAAGGCCGGTGGCAGCAGCCGTCGTCCGCGCAAGGCTGCCGCCGCGCCGGCCCCCGCCCCGGCTGTCGCTCCCGCTCCTGCCCCCGCCCCTTCGGCAACGTCTGCTCCAGACGCAGCGCCGGAGTCCTCGGCCAAGGTGCTCGCCAAGCCGCCGGTCCGCAAGCTCGCCAAGGACCTCGGCGTCGACCTGGCCTCGGTCAGCGGCTCGGGTGACCGAGGCATCGTGACGCGTTCGGACCTCGAGGCGTATGCCGCGGGCTCGAGCTCCGCCCCCGACTCGGCCGACGCTGGTGGTGCGGGTTCGACGCGAGGTGCGTCACCGGCATACGGCGGGGGTCTGGGCCAGGGTGAGCGCGAGGTGCGCGTACCCATCAAGGGCGTGCGCAAGATGACCGCGCAGGCGATGGTCGGCAGCGCCTTCACGGCTCCGCACGTCACCGAGTGGGTCACCGTCGACGTCACCGCCACCATGGACCTCGTCGCGAAGCTCAAGAAGGACAAGGAGTTCCGCGACGTCAAGGTCACGCCCCTTCTCATCCTCGCCAAGGCGATGATCCTCGCGGCCCGCCGCAACCCCGGCATCAACGCGACGTGGGACGAGGCAGCGCAGGAGATCGTCCTCAAGAACTACGTCAACCTCGGCATCGCCGCGGCCACCCCGCGTGGGCTCGTCGTCCCCAACATCAAGGACGCCGACCGGCTCTCCCTGCGCGAGCTGGCCGAGGCCGTCGGCGCGCTGACCGCGACCGCCCGTGAGGGCCGCACCCAGCCGGCAGACATGTCCGGTGGCACGATCACGATCACCAACGTCGGTGTCTTCGGCGTCGACGCGGGCACGCCCATCCTCAACCCCGGCGAGGCCGCGATTCTGGCGTTCGGTGCGGTCAACCGGCGTCCGTGGGTGGCCACCGACGAGGACGGCACGGAGGAGATCGTCGTGCGCTCGGTGACGACGCTCGCGCTGAGCTTCGACCACCGGCTCGTCGACGGGGAGCTCGGTTCGCGCTACCTCGCCGACGTCGCGGCGATCCTCAACGACCCCTCCCGCGCCCTCGTCTGGGGCTGACCCACCCCGCGCAGCACCCCACCTTTTCCGCTTGGTCAGGCAAACGCAGCGTTCCGCCCGGAACAGTTCCGGGCGGAACGCTGCATTTCCGGGTCGAACCCCGGGCCGGAGCAGGTCTGGGTGCCTGCCGGAGCGTGACAGAGTTGGCCCGTGCTCGATGCCTATCGCCCGCTCTTCGCGATCCCGGGAGCGGCGCGGTTCGTCGCCGCGAGCGCGTTGTCGCGTGTCGGGGGCGCGATGTTCGGCGTCGCGATCATCGTCATGATCGCCACGCGCCGCGACTCCTACGGGCTTGCCGGTGCGGTGTCGGCCGGCGGCATCGTCGTCCTCGCCGTGGCGGGACCGGTCATCGGGCGCCTCGTCGACAAGCACGGCCAACGCCGCGCATCGATGCCGTTCATCCTGCTCACCTTCGTCGCGGGCCTGGTCACGGTGCTCCTGTCCGCGGCCGGCGCACCGGCGTGGACCCTTTTTGCCGGGTATGCCGTGTCGTCCTTCCTGCCGGAGATGGGACCGATGTCCCGGGCCCGGTGGGCGTACCTGCTGCGCGACGAGCCGGACGCCCTGCACACCGCGATGTCGCTCGAGCAGGTGGTCGAGGAGGCGGCGTTCGTGCTCGGTCCGGTGCTGGGAGTGCTGGCAGCCACCCTGCTGTTCCCCGAGGCGGGGCTGCTCTTCGCCTACGTCGTCTTCACGCTGGGCTCGGTGCTGTTCCTCTCCCAGCGTCGCTCGGAGCCGCCCCTGGTGCCCCACGACGAGCGTCCGCACGGGCTCGCCATCCAGCGACCGGGAGTCGCAGCCGTGGCCGCGGCGCTCTTCATGGTCGGGGCGGTCTTCGGCGGCAACGAGGTCGTGGCGGTCGCCGTCGCCCAGGAGGCCGGGCGCACCGGGATGAGCTCGGTGATCCTCGGTGCCTTCGCGCTGGGGTCGGCGCTCTCGGCCGTTCTCTTCGGCACGCGCGTCTTCAGCGGCTCGATCGCCAGGCGCTTCGTGTGGTGCGCCCTCGCGATGTTCCTGCTCGAGCTGCCGGTGCTGTTCATCGATGACCTGTGGGGGCTGGCGGCGATGATGCTCGTCGCCGGGTCCGCCACGGCACCGACGCTCATCACGGGCATGACGCTCGTGCAGCACCTCGTGCCGCGGGCTTTCATCACCGAAGGGATGGCCGTGGTCATCACCGGCATGCTCGTCGGCCTGGCCTCGGGGACGGCACTGAGCGGGGTGCTCGTCGACTCATGGGGCGCCCACGAGACCTATGCCCTCCCGGTGGCCGCTGCCCTCGTCTCGGCGCTCATCGCCGCAGCCTGGGGCCGCCGGATCGGCTCAGCAGCACGCGCCTGAACCCTCGCCTCGTGTGCCTCAGCGCGAGCCCTGGCTCGCGCTGAGGCACACAAGGCGAGGTGGTTCAGGGGTTCAGACCTTTGCCTCCGCCTCGGCGTCGGCGCGCTCCTGGTAGGCCGAACCCTTGCGCAGCTCGACCTCGGGCAGGAACCACATGACGACGAAGCCGATGACCATGACGGCCGCGCCGACGAGGAACACGTGGTCCATCGCGTCGGAGAAGCCCATGAGGAACGGCTTGGCGAGGCGCTCGTCAAGGCTGGACAGGAACGAGCTGTCCTGCAGCACACCGCTGCTCGCGGCGGCCGAGCCACCACCTGAGGACTGGGACTGCGCGAACTCCTTGGCGAAGGCCGCGTTGGCCGGGTCCCGCAACGCCTCCTGGAACTGCGGGGTGGGGACGACGACCTTCATGGCGCTGGCGATCTTCTCGGGCACCAGTGAGAACAGGATCGACAGGAAGACCGCGGTGCCGATGGTGCCACCGATCTGACGCGTGAACGTCGCGGTCGAGGTGGCGACGCCGATCTGCTGCGGCGGCACGGCGTTCTGCACCGCGAGGGTGAGCGGCTGGAAGTTGAAGCCCAGCCCCAGGCCGAAGAAGACCATGACGATCATCGTCTGCCACAGCGGCGTGTCGAAGTGGATGTAGTGGAAGACGAAGAGCGAGACCATGAGCAGGCCGACGCCGACGACCGGGAAGATCCGGTAGCGGCCGGTGCGGCTGATGACCTGGCCGGACGAGATCGAGCCGGTCATGATGCCCAGGGTCATGGGCAGGAGCAGCAGCCCGGCCTCGGTCGGCGTCGCGCCCTTGACGATCTGGAGGTAGAGCGGGAGCGAGGCGAGCCCACCGAACATGGCGATGCCGATGAGGACCGAGGCAAGGGACGAGACACCGACGGTGCGGTTCTTGAACATGGCCAGCGGCAGGATCGCCTCCTCGCCCATGCGCGCCTCCTGCCAGAAGAACGCGGCTGCGGCAAGGACCCCGACGGCGTAGCAGGCGATGGCGTTGCCGGAGGTCCAGCCCCACTCGCGACCCTGCTCGGAGACGAGCAGGAGCGGCACGAGCGAGACCGAGAGCAGGGCGGCGCCGCTCCAGTCGATGCGGTGGTCCAAGCGGGTGTGACGCAGGTGCAGCGTCTTGCTCACGAGCGTGAGGGCAGCGATGCCGATCGGGACGTTGACGAGGAAGACCCAGCGCCAGCCGGTGACGCCGAGGATGCTGTCGGCGCCGGCGAGGAACCCGCCGATGACCGGACCGAGCACCGAGGACGTACCGAAGACGGCCAGGAAGTAGCCCTGGTACTTCGCGCGCTCACGCGGCGGCACGATGTCGCCGACGATCGCGAGGGCGAGGGAGAAGAGGCCACCGGCACCCAGCCCCTGCACGGCGCGGAAGAAGGCGAGCTCGATCATCGACGTGGAGAAGGTGCACAGGATCGAGCCGAGAACGAAGATCGTGATGGCCGTGACGAAGAACTTCTTGCGGCCGTAGATGTCGGACAGCTTGCCGTAGAGCGGCGTGACGATCGTGGCGGTGATGAGGTAGGCCGTCGTCGCCCAGGCCTGGTGTTCGAGACCCTGGAGGTCGTCGGCGATGGTGCGGATCGCGGTGGCGACGATCGTCTGGTCGAGGGCGGCGAGGAACATGCCCGACATCAGGCCGATGAGGATCGTGACGATCTGTCGGTGGGTGAGGGGTTGCTCCGACGCGGTGGCGTCGGCGCTGGTGGAGGCGGCGCTCATTCGTGGTCCTTGGGGGTCAGGAGGGGATGGGCCTCGACGGCGTCGGCGAAGCGGGTGAGGAGGGCGTCGAAGGTGGCGAGGTCGTCGTCCGACCAGTCGGTGACGACCTCGCCCAGCCAGCCGTTGCGGCGGTCGCGCAACAGCGTGAGCATCTGCTCGCCGTCGTCGGTGAGGGTAAGCATCTGGGCACGGCCGTCGCTCGGGTCGGCGACCTTGGCGATGAGTCCCTGGGCGACCAGGGCGCTCACCTGTCGGCTGACCGTGGAGATGTCGAGGTGGATGCGCTCGGCGATCTCGGACACGCGCCGGGGCTGGTCGCGCAGGTTGAACATCATCGGGTAGCTGACGGGGTCGATGCGTGGGTGCACCCGGGGGGCGCGCTGCTTGACCGTTCCCATGAGCTTCATGCAGCGCACGAGGGCGTCACCGAAGGTGTCGCGCGCTGTCCCGGGGTCTGTTGCTTGCGGCATACAAGCAAGTGTGCCCCGAATGCTTGCGGGATGCAACTGTCGTGGACTCAGGGGGCGATGACGAGGGCGTCGAGCACCCGGCGGGCAATGCTGTCGTCGCCGGTCACGGTGTAGTGCGTGTCGGCCGTCGAGACACGGCCGGCCCCCCGCCGGGTCGCCGCCCGCGTCGAGAGGGTGATGGTCGTGGTGACCACGTCCGCGTGCTCCTCCGCCGCACCGGCGAACAGGGGTATGCCGTGCGGCTTGCCGTCGTGCTCCTCCACCCGCACGCCGGCGCGGCCCACCAGCGGTCCGGTGAGGTCGAGGATGACCGCCTGCCCCGCGGGCACCCCTGCAGTGCGGGCGACGATCCGCGGGAAGGCCGCAAAGAGTGTGCGCACCATGTGGGCAGCGCCGGCGCTGTCGAGGTTTCCGGGGCGGTCGATGGCCTCACGGATGTCCTGCTCGTGGTTCCACAGGTCGAAGACGCGGTTCTGCATCAGGCCCACGAGCGTGGTCGGGCCGAACGGTCCCGTGGCCGGCTCGTCGGGGCTCGTGGTCTCGGCCTGCAGGTGGGCGATGCGCGTGGCGGCGAGGTCCTCGAGCTCCTCGAGAAGCTCCTCCACGGGGCGACCCCGGCGTGACTCGAGGTAGCGCTCGACGAGGGCGTCGAGCTCGGTGCGTACGTGCGCACGGCCGCTCACGTCGACGTCGGGGGCCGACTCGCCCTGCACCCACGCCTCGAGGCTCACGATGTGGGCGAACTGGTCGTGCACGGTCCATCCGGGACAGTCGGTCTCACGCTCGGTGTCACCGGGCCGCAGGGAACGTCCGAGGTCGAGAATCGACTGCACCGTGTGGGCGTACGTCGCGGTGAGGGCGGGCAGGTCCTGGGAGAGGCTGGGGCTCAGCGGCATGGACCGAACCATAGCCACTCGTGCCTAGGCTGGGGGACATGAAGACGAGCGGGCGGCTCCTGCTGCAGGCCGCCCACCTCGGACCAGCACTGGCGGTGACCACGCTCTCGGCCCTGCTCGCGGCCGCCGCGGACCTGTCGCTCGCCAACGGGGTGCTGGTCACCGCCGCGGTCCTGACGGGACAGCTGTCGGTCGGGTGGTGCAACGACCTGCGCGACCGCGGCCGGGACGGCGCAGTGGGCCGTCCGGACAAGCCGCTCGCGAACGGCACGCTGTCCGTGAGGACCGTCCGGCAGGCCTGCGCGCTCGCCCTCGCCGCCACCGTCGTGCTCTCCGTGGCCTGCGGTCTCCTCGCCGGGTCCGTGCACCTGCTCTGTGTCGCCTCGGCGTGGGCCTACAACCTGTGGCTCAAGGGCACTCTCGCATCCTGGGTGCCGTATGCCGTGTCGTTCGGCGGTCTCCCGGTCTTCGTCGACCTGGTGGGCGGCTCCTGGGCCCCGCCCGGAGTCGTTGCCGCGGGAGCGCTGCTCGGGGTGGCGGCCCACCTGCTCAACGTCGTCCCCGACCTCGCCGACGACGCCGCGACCGGTGTGCGGGGGCTCCCTCACCGGATCGGGGGCCGGGCCAGCATCCTGCTCGCGGTCGCCCTCCTCGTCGTCGCGACGGCGTTGTTGCTGGTCACCGGCCCCGTGCGGTCAGAATCGAACGTCGCCGTCGCCCTCGTGGTGGGCATCGGCGTGGCAGGGTTGGCAGTGCTCGCGCTCGTCGGCCCCGGTCGAGCGCCCTTCTATGCCGCTGTCGGCATCGCGTTCGTCAACGTGGTGACGCTGGTGGCCCGATGAGCCCTGGCGCTCGGATCGAGGCAGCTGTGCACAGTCGACTGCTCTCCGTCGGGACGGCACTCCCGGACCACCGCCACACCCAGCGCGACATCACCGACACCTTCGCGCAGGTGATCGTGGAGGCGGGCGCGAGCGAGCGGCTGCTGCGGTCGGTGCACGCCAACGCCGGGGTGGAGCAGCGTCACCTCGTCCAGCCGCTCGCGGGCTACCTCACGATGGGGGACTTCGGCCAGGCCAACGACCTCTTCCTCGAGCACGCCGTCGCGCTGGGTGCCCGCGCCCTCGAGAAGGCCCTCGCGGCGGCCGGACTGGAGCCGCGCGACGTCGACCTCATCATCTCGACGACGGTGACCGGGCTGGCGGTCCCGTCGCTCGACGCGCGCATCGCCGCCACGGTCGGGCTCCGCGAGGACGTCAAGCGGGTCCCGATGTTCGGCCTCGGGTGCGTGGCCGGGGCCGCCGGGGTGGCCCGGCTGCACGACCACGTCCTGGGACACCCCGACGACATCGGCGTGCTCGTGGCGGTCGAGCTGTGCTCGCTCACCGTCCAGCGCGATGACACCAGCGTCGCCAACATCGTCGCGAGCGGCCTCTTCGGTGACGGCGCCGCCGCCGTCGTCGTCGGTGGGCCGTACCGCGACTCGAGGGTCGAGGTCCTGAGCAGCCGCAGCCGGCTCTATCCCGACAGCGAGCGCACCATGGGCTTCGACATCGGCGCCAGCGGCCTGCGCATCGTCCTCGACGCCCAGGTGCCGGCCATCGTCTCGCGCCACCTCGGCGGCGACGTCGACGCGTTCCTCGCCGACCACGGCCTGACCCGCGAGGAGATCGGGTGGTGGGTGTGCCACCCCGGCGGCCCCAAGGTCATCGACGCCCTGCGTGACACCCTCGGCCTCACCGACGAGGACGTGGCGCTCACCCGGGCCAGCCTGGCTCAGATCGGCAACCTCTCCTCGGCGTCGGTGCTCCACGTGCTCGCCGACACCCTCGCCCTGCGCCCTCCCACCCCGGGCACCCACGGCCTGCTCATGGCGATGGGGCCGGGCTTCTGCTCCGAGCTCGTCCTCCTGCGGGCCACCGGCGAGGACGGGGACGCGTGAGCAGCCTGACCGCGTTCGTCGTCCTCGTGCTCCTCGTGGCGGCCGAGCGCGGGGTCGAGCTGGTCGTCTCGAACCGCAACGCGGCCTGGAGCCTGTCGCGCGGGGGCATCGAGACCGGGCGCGGCCACTACCCGGCGATGGTGGTCCTCCACACCGGCTTCCTCGTGGCCATGCTCGTCGAGGCGTTCGTGCGCCGACCCGTGGTGCCGCTGGCTCTCGCGTGGTCGATGCTCGCCGTGGTCCTCGCCGCGCAGGCGCTGCGCTGGTGGTGCATCCTCACGCTCGGGCACCGCTGGAACACGCGGGTCATCGTCGTGCCGGGCCTTGCCCCCGTGCGGTCCGGGCCCTACCGCCTCCTGTCCCACCCCAACTACGTGGCGGTCGTCGCCGAGGGTGTCGCGCTGCCGCTCGTCCACGCCTCGTGGGTCACCGCCCTGGCCTTCACCCTGGCCAACGCCGTGCTGCTCACCGTGCGCCTGCGGGCCGAGAACGCCGCGCTCGCCACGTTGCCGCCTGCCACGGTCGGCAGCGATGCGTGACCTCCTGATCGCCGGTGGCGGACCGATCGGGCTGGCCACTGCCCTGTATGCCGTCCGCGCCGGTCTCGAGGTCACCGTGCGTGAGCCGCGTGCCGGGGTGATCGACAAGGCCTGCGGCGAAGGCCTCATGCCCGGCGCGGTCGCCGCCCTGCGCGACCTCGGGGTGGAGCTCGGCGGCTCCCCGATCACGGGCATCCGCTACGTCGACCGGCACCGCCACGTCGATGCCGGGTTCACCTCGGGCACCGGGTTGGGCGTCCGCCGCACCGAGCTGCACGCTGCCCTGCGGGAGCGGGTCCAGTCGGCTGGCGTCCGCGTCGTCGAGTCCCCGGTGACCGAGATCGAGGACCGCGGCGACCACGTGCGGGTCGACGGCGAGGACGTGCGGCACGTGGTGGCCGCCGACGGGTTGCACTCCGCCGTGCGCCGGCTGGTCGGGCTGGAGGTGGCCCGGACCTCGCCGCGTCGCTACGGGCAGCGGGTGCACGTGCGCTGTGCCCCGTGGACGTCGTTGGTCGAGGTGCACTGGGGGAGCGCGGGCGAGGCCTACCTCACGCCGGTCGGCCCGGACGAGATCGGCGTCGCCGTGCTGAGTGCGCGACGACGACCCTTCGAGGAGCTGCTCGAGGACTTCCCCCTCGTCCGCGAGCGGATCGCCGGGCACTCCCGCTCGTCGGTGCGCGGCGCCGGGCCGCTGCGCCAGCGCTCGCGCCGGCGGGTGCAGGGCCGCGTGCTGCTCGTCGGGGACGCAGCGGGCTACGTCGATGCGCTCACCGGCGAGGGGCTCGCCGTGGGCATGGCCCAGGCCAGGGCGGCGGTGGACGCGGTCGCCTCGGGCGACCCGGCGGCATACGAGAAGTCGTGGAGCCGGATCCGGCGCCGGCACGACGCGCTGACACTCGGTCTCGTCACGGCCACGCGCGTCCCGGTGGTGCGCCGGGCCCTGGTCCCTGCGGCGCGCGCGGTCCCCACCGTCTTCCGGGCTGCGGTCAACCAGCTGGCGAGGCCGGCATGAGCGTCGAGCGGGTGGTCCTGCTGTCGGAGGCGGGGGAGCCGATCGGGACGGCGCCGAAGGCCGAGGTGCACCACGCCAACACCCCACTGCACCTCGCCTTCTCCTGCTACCTGTTCGACCCGCAGGGGCGGCTGCTCATCACGCAGCGAGCCTGGTCGAAGCGGACGTGGCCCGGGGTGTGGACCAACAGCTGCTGCGGCCACCCGGCGCCGGAGGAACCCGCCGCAGAGGCCGTCAGCCGTCGGGTGAGCCAAGAGCTCGGTGCCGAGATCACCGACCTGAGAGTCGTCCTGCCCGACTTCCGCTACCGGGCGGTCATGGACGACGGCGTCGTCGAGAACGAGATCTGCCCGGTCTACGCCGCCACCTGTCCGCAGCCGGACGTCCTCTCGCCGGACCCGTCGGAGGTGGTGGAGCACGCCTGGGTGGACTGGGAGGAGTTCTGCGCGGACGTGCTCGCCGGACGGCGCGAGGTCAGTCCGTGGTGCCGGCTGCAGCTGCCCGAGCTTGCGCGAGCCCTCTGATCCGGCGCAGCCCGAGCCACAGCACCGGGGTGTAGGCCGGCGCGAACCACGGCGCCGTCATCTCGACGCGGCAGTCCCCCTGGCGAGCACGGACGGTGTGGCTGGTCGCCGGCAGCCCGGCCACGCGCCAGGACCAGCGCCGAACCTCACCGGTGTCCTGCCAGACCTCGATGCGGAACGGCAGGGAGGGGCCGAGCGAGGTGCGTACCGTCCCGGTGGCGCCCGGTCCGATCCGCCGGCGCCCGTCGAGGGTCACACCATCGACCGTGGCACCGCTCACGGTGGGGCCCCAGAGCGGCCACTGGTCCACGTCGGTGAGCAGGTCCCAGACGACGTCGGGGCTGGTGGCGACGTGGAGTCCGACGGTGACCGGCGGCGGCAGGAACCTCATCCCCACCACTGTGCCACCGCCGGATGCCTCGTGCGGGCTGGGTCATGGCCGAGAGGCCACAGCGGCCTGCCTACGCTGGGTGGCATGAGCACTGCCCCCGCTGCCCCTCGCACCGCCCTGGGGCCGGTGGCTGTCGTCACCGTCAGCGGACTGCTCGTCGCCCTCGTCGCAGCCGCGCTCGCCGGGGTGCTGGCGCCGCTCGTCCTCGACGACCCCGGCCCCCTCGTGCGCGTCGCCCTGCCCCTGGTGCGGGTGGTCAGCGACCTCTCGTCTGCGGCGACCCTCGGGCTGCTCGTCCTGGCGGCGTTCCTCGTCCCGGAGCGGCGCAACACCGAGCGGCGCATCCAGGCCGCGCGCCTGGCCGCCGTCACCGGGGTCATCTGGTTCGTCTCGGCTGGGTTGGGAGTCCTCCTCACGTTCGCCTCGCTCGCCGGCCTCACCCTGGGCGACCCGGAGCTGGGTCGCCAGTTCCTCACGTTCGTCTGGTCGCTCGAAGTCACCCGTGTCCTGTCGATCTCGACCGCAGTGGCACTGGCTGTCACCAGCGGTGCACTGCTCGCCCGTGCGCGGTCGTCCTTTGCCTGGCTGGCGGCACTGGCCCTGGGCGGCATCGTCATCGTCGCGCTCACGGGGCACGCGGCGGGCAGCGCCAGCCACGAGGACGCGGTCAACTCGCTCGGGGTGCACCTCATCGGCGTCACGGTGTGGGTCGGTGGACTGCTCGCCATCGCGATCATGCGGCCGCGCATCGGTGAGGACCTCGGCGCCACCGTCGGCCGCTACTCGGTGCTCGCCGCCTGGGCCTACGCCGCGGTGGCCCTCACCGGGTTGCAGCAGGCCGTGATCCGGCTCGGGTCCTTCTCGGGCATCAACTCGGCCTACGGCGCGATGCTCGTGGGCAAGACAGTCATCATCGTCGCCCTCGGCATCCTCGGCTGGCAGCAGCGGCGCCGGGTCATGGCCACCATCGGCCAGGGTGGCAACGCGTTCTCACGCCTCGTGCTCCTCGAGCTCGCGCTCATGTC
The DNA here is from genome assembly GCF_001427985.1 of Knoellia sp. Soil729. GTDB lineage: Bacteria > Actinomycetota > Actinomycetes > Actinomycetales > Dermatophilaceae > Knoellia. The sequence continues at coordinate 937,431 of NZ_LMSA01000002.1, read as the reverse complement.
GGCCGCCTTCGGTCTGGGTGCGGTGCTGGGGCGTACGCCCCCACCCGTGCCGGACTCCGAGGAGTCACCGAGCGCGGTGCTGACCCTCACCGGCTTCCCGGACCCGGGGCCGATGTCCAGGGCCGACTGGCTGTTGGCCTGGCGGCCCAACTGGCTCATGCTCACCATCGCGGTGCTCGCCGTCGGCCTGTATGCCGCGGGCGTCATCCGTCTGCGACGGCGCGGCGACACCTGGCCGGTCCACCGCACGATCCTGTGGACCCTCGGCTGGATCGCGTTCGTCTGGGCCACGAGCGGTGCCCCCGACATCTGGGGCCGGGTGCTCTTCTCCGTCCACATGGTCATGCACATGATCGTGGCGATGGTCGTGCCGCTGCTGCTCGTCCCGGCCGCCCCCCTGACGTTGGCCCTGCGCGCCCTGCCGTCACGCCACGACCGCACCTGGGGGCCTCGCGAGCTCATCCTCCAGGTCGTGCACTCACGGGCGATGAAGCTGCTCGCCAACCCGGTGGTCGCGGCCGCTCTGTTCTTCGGGAGCCTCGCGGCCTTCTACTGGTCGCCGCTGTTCGAGGTCGCGCTCACCACCCACACCGGGCACCTGCTCATGATCGCCCACTTCTTCCTCACGGGATACCTCTTCACGTGGGTGCTCATCGGCATCGACCCCGGTCCGCCGAAGTGGTCGCCGACGATCCTGCTCCTCATCCTCTTTGCGACGATCTCGTTCCACGCCTTCTTCGGGGTGACGCTCACGGGGACGCAGTTCGTGCTGGCCCCGGGCTTCTTCGAGCAGATCAACCTGCCGTGGGGGCCGCCGCTGCTAGCCGACCAGGAGCGCGCCGGCGAGATCGCGTGGGGCTTCGGTGAGGCGCCCACGCTCATCCTCGCCGTCCTCGTCGCGCGACAATGGTTCAGCCGGGACCGTCAGGAGACGGTGCGGCTCGACCGCCAGGCCGACCGCGACGACGACGCAGCGCTGCGCGCCTACAACGCGCGACTCGGGCGCCTCGGTCAAGAGAGCAAGGAGATCGACTGATGCGGATCGCGGCCATCCAGCTGGGCTACGACGATGACGAGTCGATGCCGGAGCGCATCGAGCGGGTCTCGGGCCTCGTGCGTGAGGTGTCCGACGAGCACGGGCCGGACCTGGTCGTCCTGCCCGAGCTGTGGGGTCCGACGGGGTTCGACTACCGCCGGTGGGAGGGCCTGGCCGAGGCGCTCAACGGACCCTGGGTGAGCGCCATGACCACCCTCGCGACCGACGCCGGGGTGACCCTGCATGCCGGGTCGTTCATCGAGCGCCTGCCCGAGGCCGGGCCGGACGGCCGCACCCTGGCCAACACCTCCGTCCTCGTCACTGCGCAGGGTGGGCGGACGGCATACCGCAAGATCCACCGGTTCGGGTTCGGCTCCGGTGAGCCGAAGCTCCTCGAGGCCGGCACTGAGGTCGTCACCGTCGAGATCCCGTCCGGTGCAGCCGAGCCCGTGACGGTCGGGCTCTCGACCTGCTACGACCTGCGCTTCCCCGAGCTCTACCGGCAGCAGCTCGACGCCGGCGCGACGGTGTTCCTCGTGCCCGCGGCCTGGCCGGCTGCGCGCGTCGCCCACTGGACGCTGCTCGGGCGGGCGCGGGCCGTCGAGGACCAGGCGTTCGTCGTGCAGTGCAACACCGCCGGCACCCACGCGCGCACGGAGATGGGCGGCCGCAGCCAGGTGGTCTCGCCGAGCGGTGAGGTGCTGGCCGAGGCCGGCAGCGACGAGGAAGTCCTCGTCGTCGACATCGACCCCGCCGTGGTGCTCAGCACGAGAGAGGGCTTCCCGGTCCTGGCTGACCGCCACCTCTGACCCCGACTTTTGCTCCCCATGAGGGGACCTTTGGGGGCCGGATGGTTGCTAACCCTCCGGACCCCCAAGGTTCCCTCCGGTCGCTCCCGAGTCAGGCGTTCAGGTCGGCGAACGGCCACCCGTCGACCATGCCCGGCTCACGACCCGGCTCGATGTAGAACTCGGTGCCGAACCACGCGAGGAAGGTCTCGGGCGGCAGCTGGAGCATCATGCCGACGTTGGACGTCTGGCTCGCGTGGGCGGACAGCGCTGCCCGCTTGGCGTCGATGTCGGCGGAGACGTCGACCCGCCAGGAGATCTGGGTCTCGGGCGTGCCGATCGGCTCGCCGTCCTCCATCGGCTGGTCCGGGTCGAAGCTCGCGTCATGTCCCGCTTCCTTGGCCGCCCGATAACCAGCTCGCATGGCGTCGCGGTTCATCGTCGACTCGAGCAGACGCGGACGTTGCATGGCTCGCTCGGCGGCGCGGTGGGCCACGTGGTGCACCTTGATGTGGTCCGGGTGGCCGTAGCCGCCATGCCAGTCGTACGCCACGAGCACGTCGGCATCCTCCTCGTCGAGCACCTCGACCAGCCGCTCCGCTGCCTCGTCGAGGTCAGCGCTGTGGAAGGACTGCTCGTGGGCGTTCTGGTCCCAGCCGTGCATCCCCGAGTCCTGGTACCCGAGCCAGACGATGCGCTCCGCCCCTGTGACGCGGGCCGAGGCCTCCGCCTCTCCACGACGGAAGTCGGCGACCGTCATGCCTTCGGCCAGCTCTGCCGGCGCCGTGCCGTGCTCGCCACCGGTGCCGTAGACCACCACGACCCGGTGGCCCTCGCGCGAGAGCCGCGTCATCGTGCCCGAGGTGCCGGAGGCCTCGTCGTCGGGGTGGGCATGCAGGAAGACGATCGTGGCCATGCCCCCATCCTGCCGAACGGCACGGTCACCGGCGGCGACCGCCGCCCCCTCAGCCCTCGAGCACGCGCGCGACCTCGACCTGTCCCTTGGCCCTGGCGTGCTCCAGGGCGGTGACACCCTCCCTGTCGGCGAGGTCGCGGTCGGCGCCCGCCTCGAGAAGAATCTCCACGATCTCCTGATGGTGCGGTCCGCCGTCTCCGAGGATCACGGCCTCGAGCAGTGCGGTCCAGCCGAGGTCGTTGACGTGGTCGACGTCGATGCCGGTCTGCACCACACGGCGCACGTAGTCCACGTGGCCGCGCTCGCTCGCCGGGATGACCGACACCCCGCCGTAGCGGTTGCGGATCGTCAGGTCAGGGTTCGCCGGCAGCAGCGCCTCGAGCATCGCCACGCTCCCGGTCACGCCGGTGACCAGCCACGGTGTGTCGTGCCGGTCGTCCAGCGCATCCGGGGACGCGCCGGCCTCGAGCAGCAGCCGAGCGACCTCGACCTCGTCCGATGTGGCCGCCAGGAGCAGCGGCGTGCGCTGGTGCTCGTCACGCGTCTCCACGTCGGCCCCGGCCCGCAGGGCCGCTGCTGCAGCGTCCACGTCACCGGCGGCTGCCGCCCGCAGCAGGTCGAGGTCCGCGGTCGTCGCTGTGCTCATCGGGGTCTCCGTGTCGTCAGGGGCTGGGCCCGCCAGTCTCGTCGTTCCTAGGATGGGGCCGTGACCGATCGCAGCGTTGCCGTCGCCGAGCTCGTCGCCTCCCTCCCGGAAGGCGTCGTCGCGACGACGCCCGAGGCGCTCGAGAAGTACCGCCGGGACTGGGCTCACGACCCAGGCGCCGGTATGCCGTGTGCCGCCGTTCGTGCCGAAGTCGCCGAACACGTCCAGACCGCGGTGCGCTGGGCGGCGAGCCACGGCATACCCGTGGTTCCCCGTGGAGCGGGAAGCGGGCTGAGCGGGGGAGCGTCGGCGGTCGAGGACGGGCTCGTCATCAGCCTCGAGCGGATGACCGCCATCGAGATCGACCCGGCCGCGCGCTGCGCCGTCGTCGAGCCGGGCGCCTTCAACGCCTCCGTCAAGAAGGCCGCCGCCGAGTACGGCCTCTGGTACCCGCCGGACCCCAGCTCGTTCGAGATCTGCTCCATCGGCGGCAACGTCGCGACCAACGCGGGCGGGCTGTGCTGCGTGAAGTACGGCGTGACCACCGACTACGTCCTCGGGCTCGACGTCGTCCTCGCCGACGGGCGGCTCATCACGCTGGGTGGCAAGCGGGTCAAGGACGTCGCCGGGCTGTCGCTGCTCAAGCTCTTCGTCGGGAGCGAGGGGACGCTTGGCATCGTCACGCGAGCAACGTTGCGGCTCATCCCTGCTCAGCTCGCGCCCTCGACCCTCGTCGCCTCGTTCGACACCGTGCGAGCGGCCGCCGAGGCCGTCGTCGCGATGGGCCGGGTCGTGCGTGCGTCGATGGTCGAGCTCATGGACCGGCCGACCGTGAACCAGGTCGAGGACTTCGCGCCCATGGGCCTGGACCGCGAGCGGGCCCTGCTCATCGTGCAGTCCGACGCACCCCAGGGCGCGCGCGAGGCCGAGATGGCGGTCATCGAGAAGGCCTGCGTCGACTCCGGTTCGGTCGACGTCTTTCTCACCCACGACCCGGCCGAGGGCGAGTCGTTCGTGCGCGCCCGCCGGCTCGCGTTCCCCGCAGCCGAGGCGGCTGGCTCGTTGCTCCTCGAGGACGTCGGGGTCGCCGTGCCCCTGCTGCCCGACCTCGTGGCCCGCGTCGAGGAGATCGGCGTCGAGCGGGGCGTCGACATCGTCTGCGTCGCGCACGCCGGGGACGGCAACACCCACCCGATCGTCATGTACGACGCCGCCGACGCGGACTCCACCACCCGGGCGAGGGCGGCGTTCGAGGACATCCTCGCGGCCGCCATCGCCTTGGGCGGGACGATCACCGGCGAGCACGGGGTGGGCCGGCTCAAGCGCGACGCCCTGCCCGCGATGCTCGGACCCGACGTCATGGAGCTCAACCAGCGCATCAAGGACGCGCTCGACCCCGACGGCCTGCTCAACCCCGGTGCGGTTCTCCCGCTGCGCGTGCGCGACGCGCGATGAGGTCCTGGATGCGGAACCGGTTGTAGCGCTGGATCGTGATGAACGGCAGGTTGATCCCGATCCCGTAGGCAATGAGGATGGCCGAGGCGTAGGGCGGGTTCCACAGGACGAACAGCGGACCGCACGCCATGGCCCACCAGTGGGTCAGCTCGGCCCGCCTCGTCTCGCGCACGAACCGGTGCAACCCCTGGGTGTCGGCGCTGGGGAGCTGGCGCTTGCTCACGCCGCCGGCGAACAGCGCCCCCGCTTCGGGGAGCCGGTCCTTCCAGCGCTGGATGTGCCAGACCCGTCGGTACCAGCGGCCGCCGTCCTCGAAGCCGCGCTGCCGCAGCAGCCAGCCGTCGGCGTGGAGCCGGTGCTCCCCGAGGCGGTGTGCCAGCAGACCGGTGGCCCCGTGGAAGAGGCCCCAGGCCACGATGTCGACGAGCACGGTCGCGGGCAGCGGCAGAGTGAAGACGGGCATCAGCCCTCCTCGTGGGCGCTGTTGCTGGGCGACAGGGCGACGGCGCGACCCTTCCACCGCACCGACCGCAGCACCCGCGTCAGCACCAGGGACCGGGCGAAGATCAGCCCGAAGGCGAGCAGCGGCGCCGGGAAGACCGCCCAGGTCCACCACCGGAAGGTGCCGATGCGGCGGAGGTGACGTCGCATCTCGGCCGCGACGACGGCATACGCGATGGGCCAGGCAAGGGCCGTGGAGGGGAGGTCGGCTCCCGTGGCGAGGTCGACTCCCGCACCGACCAGGCCAGCGGCCACGGCGAAGTGGGTCGACACCCATGCCACGGCGACGAGGGACGACAGTGGCTCGGCCTCGGTCGCCCCGGAGGCCATGTTCTTGGTCCAGCCCTCGACGAGCTGGCGCAGGCCGCGGGGGTACATGCGCATCCGCACCGCCTCGCCGCCGATCAGGCAGGTGACGGGCAGGCCGACGTGTCCGTAGGAGGCCGCGAGCTCGGCGTCGTCGAGGATGGCGGCCCGCACGCCCGCGTGCCCACCAGCGCGCGCGTAGTCGGCGCGGGTGGTGAGCAGGCAGGGACCGAAGGCCATGGGTCGGCGCGCCCCTCGTGGGGTGAACGCGCCACAGCCCACCAGGGACACGTGGTTGAAGTAGCTCGACAGCTGCTCGTAGGCCTCGAGCGGCTCGTGGTGGGGTTGCACCGAGAGCAGCCCACCATGTCGAACGTGCTCCTCGAGCAGCGCGGGCAGGGCGCCCGGTGCCAGGCTCGTGTCGGCATCGAGGAAGAGCAGCACGCTCCCGGTGCTGTGCTGCGCTCCGAGGTGGCAGGCCCGGGCCTTGCCGGTCCATCCGTCCGGCGGGGGTGGGGCCGAGAGGACAGTGGCCCCCGCGGCGCGAGCCACCGCGGCGGTGTCGTCGCTCGAGCCGTCGTCGACCACGATGACCTCGCACAGCCACGGCGCCGCCGCGGTGAGGGAGCCCAGCAGGCGCGGCAGGGCATGTCCCTCGTTGCGCGCCGGGATGACGACAGAGACCTCGGGCGCTCCTGCGGGTGGGACCTCAGCGGCCAGGGGCACGAGGGCGGTGAGGCCGGCAAGCTGGCGCCGCACAGCGAGGGCCGCCGCAACGACGAGGAGCAGGACCAGCAGCGGGGTCACGGTGACTGCTCGCCGGTGTGGGACAGGACGAGCGGCATGCCCCCCACGGGGTGGAGCGCCACCCTCGCCTCAACCCTGGGCCGAACCCAGCCGGACGGCACGCTGAGCCGGTGCTGCCGCAGCAGCCGGCTGAGGACGATGACCATCTCACCAAGGGCGAACTCGCGCCCGATGCACAGACGGGGACCGGCGCCGAAGGGGAGGTAGCCCCGGTCGAGCGCCGCCCCGCTCGCGCCGTCGAGGAAGCGGTCGGGGCGGAACGCCTCGGGGTCGCTCCAGCGTCCGGGATGGCGGTGCACGAGCCAGGGGCTGATGATCACGAGCGTCCCCACCGGGACCTCGTGCCCACCGAGCACGTCCTCGGCCGTCGCGCGGCGGGACAGGGCCCAGGCCGGAGGGTAGAGGCGCAGCGACTCGTCGACGACCGCCCGGGTCCAGGGGGCGACCCGGTCCGCACCCACGAGCGGCAGCTCGTCACCGAGGGCGCCGAGCTCCGCTCGCACCCGGGCCTGCGCGTCCTCGTCCTCGGCCAGGAGCATGAGGGTCCACGCGAGGCCGGCAGCCACCGTCTCGTGACCGGCGATGACCATGGTCACGAGCTCGTCGCGCACCGCCTCGTCGTCCATCCCGCTGTCGAGGAGAAGGCCCAGGAGGTCGTCACCATGGGACTGGCTGGCCCCTGCGCGGCGCGCCACGATGAGCTCGCCGCAGAGGCGGTCGAGCTCGCGACGGGCGTCATGCAGCTGCCGGTGCAGCGGGGTGGGAACCCACTCCGGGATGGGGAGGATGGAGCGGCCCAGGCGCACGATGAGTCCCGCAGCCGCGCCGGTGGCCGCAAGCAGGCGCTCGGCCCGAGACGACAGGTCGGCCGAGAACAGGGCCCGGCCGACCACGTCGAGCGCCACGCCCGTCGTGAGCTCGAGCACGTCCACCGTGCGGCCGGCCTGAGGCAGGGGCTGCCACGAACGAAGCGCCTCGTCGGTCGCGACCCGAACCTGCTCCCCGACCCCGGCCAGGCGCTCGTGGTGGAAGGCCGGTGCGGCGATCCGGCGGTGCTCCAGCCACGTCGGCTTCGCCGTCGCGAGGAGTCCGTCACCCGTGACACGTCGAAGCGCGGTGTACTGCACCGTGTCCTTGGTCCAGTGCCGGGCGGACGTCTGCAGGACGCGGCGGATGTCGGCCGGGTCGTTGAGCAGGAGCGCGGGTGGGCCGGGCACCGGCAGCGCGACGAGGTCGCCGTACCGCGCCCGCAGGTCCGCGAGGAAGGTCAGCGGGTCGGCCCGCACGGAGCGGAACGCCCGGGCCATGTCCAGCGCGCTCGGGCCGTCGATGCCCAGGTCCGTCGGTGACCACTTCTGCGAGGTGCTGGTCCCGCTCATGACGCCGGCTCCTCGACCGGACCGCGCAGCCGGACCCACACGGCACAGGTCGCGAGCACCAGCGCGAAGCCGAACGCCAGGTCCTCGACGGGAGCGAAGGCGATGCGCCCGTCCCCGAGGAAGGTGATCCGCTCACTGCCGAGGATGGCGTCGCCGTCGTAGCGCACGATGCCGCGGCCGGTGAGCCAGCCGTTGGTGAGCAGCTGGAAGCCGACGACGATGACGTAGGACAGCCACCAGGTGCTCGTGGTGGTCAGGCGGGTCCGCAGCGCCCAGAGGTCGAGGGCGAGCGCCAGGACGACGGCCACGGCGGCAAGCGCGGTGTAGCTCACCGGGCGCTCACCTGTTGTGCCGATGCTCGCGCCCCGGCCCGGCGACCTCGCAGCGTGCGGACGGCTTCGTAGGTGAGGATGCCGGCCAGCGGGATGACGACGAAGAAGCCGACCTCCTCCAGCGGGACCCCGGCCACCCGCCACGGCAGGGTCTGGGCCGGGTCGAACTTCCAGTGACCGACGGAGGTGGCCCACAGGTCCCACACCAGGAAGGGACCGGCCGCGAGCACGACCGTGAGGGAGAGTGCACCCACGCGGCGCAGGACGCCGAGGCGGAAGGCGACCTCGAGGGGAAGCGTGCCGATGAGGCAGAACACGAGCATCGCGGCATAGGACCACTGCTGCAGGTTCACGCCGGACGTCCTTCGTCGAGGGCCGGCTCGGCCAGGGGGCCGGTCGAGACGTCGCCGCGCAGTGACTTGAGCATGACCTCGGCACTGATGAGGCACATCGGCAGCCCGATGCCGGGGATCGTGCTCGCCCCGGCGTAGAGCAGGCCGGCGACGCGACGTGAGGAGATGCGTCCACGCAGGAAGGCGCTTTGCGTCACGGTGTGTGCCGGCCCCAGGGCCCCGCCGCGCCAGGCGTTGAGGTCGCCGGAGAAGTCGCCCGGGCCGATGGTGCGGCGCACGACCACGCGTGCGGCGAGGTCGGGGATCCCGGCCCACTGCGCGACCTGGGAGATGGCGGCATCGGCGATCTGCTCGACACCGGGGTCGCCGGCACCGTCCTCGCCACCTCGGCCCAGCCCCGGGTCCGCCGTGACCGGCACGAGGATGAACAGGTTCTCGCACCCCTGCGGTGCGGCGGACGGGTCGGTCGCCGAGGTGCGCGAGACATAGATGGAGGCGGGGTCGGGCATCGGGTCCCCCGAGCCGTGCATGACGTCGAAGTGCTCCTGCCAGTTGCGCGTGAAGAACAGCGAGTGGTGCGCCAGCTCGGGCAGGCCGCCCCGCACGCCCAGCATCACGAGCACCGCGCCCGGGCCCGGGTCGCGCCGGTCCCACCAGCGCGCCGAGTGGTCCCGCAGCTCCGCAGGCAGCAGAGCGCTCTCGAGGTGGTGCAGGTCGTGGGCCGCGACGACGACGTCGGCCGCGTGGAAGCGCTCGTCACCACCGTCGCGCACCATGACGCCGGTGGCGCGGGCAACCCGGTCACGACGCAGGGCCCGGTCGCGAAGGTGAGCACCCGGCATACCCCGTCGTGGGCCGTCAGCGAGGAGTTCGGTGACCACACGGGTGACGGTGGCACCGGTGTGCAGCCGGGCACCCGCACCCTCGGCCAGCCCGGCGAGGGTGTCGACGAGGCGCGAGAAGCCGCCGCGGGGGTAGCGCACACCGTCGACGAGGTCCAGGTGGCTCATGAGGTGGTACATGCTCGGCGCGCGTCCCGGCGAGGTGCCGAGGAAGACCGCCGGGTAGCCGAGGACCTGCTGGAGCCGGGAGTCGCTCACGTGGGCAGCGACGAACCGGTCGAGGGGCTGGGCCAGCAACCGGCCGAGCCGCCCGAGCCGCGAGACGACGTCGCGGCGCACGAGCGGGGTGAACGACTCGAAGGACGTGTAGAGGAACCGCTGGACCGCCAGGTCGTACGTCGTGCGCGCGGACTCGAGATAACGCGCCATGGCCCGTCCGGCGCCCGGCTCGACCTGCTCGAAGAGGGCGATGACCTCGTCGTGCCCGGAGCGGACGTCCAGCGGCTGCCCCTCGTCCTCGAAGAAGACGCGGTATGCCGGGTCGAGACGCACGAGGTCGAGCTCGCGTTGCGTCGTGGTCCCCATGAGGCGGAAGAAGTGGTCGAAGACGTCGGGCATGAGGTACCACGACGGACCCGTGTCGAAGCGGAAGCCGTCGCGTGACCACCGGCCGGCACGACCGCCGAGCTGCTCCCCCTGCTCGAACAGGTCGACGTCGTAGCCCTCGCGCGCGAGCAGGGCGGCCGACGCGAGCCCGCTGATGCCTCCGCCGATGACGACGGCTTTCCGGGGCGCGCTCATGACCGGCGCGCCCGGAGAAGTGCGGCGGCGGCCACCCGGTTCTTGACCAGGCCGGGAACGCGCACCCGGGAGCTGCAGATCGTGGTGGCCGGGGTCGCACGCAGGCGTCGGGACAGCTCGAGGAAGAGCGCGTGCGCGACGGCCACCGCCGCGCGGCTGCTGCGCGGCAGCCCGTCGACCGCCGGCTGCGCCGCCGCCAGGTCCGTGTCGATGTCGTCGAGCAGGCGGTGCTTCTCGGCCTCGGTGAGGTGCTCCGGGTCGATGCCGGGGAAGTAGCGGCGCCCGCGCGACTGGTAGTCCTCGGCGAGGTCGCGCAGGAAGTTCACCTTCTGGAAGGCGGCCCCCAGGCGCATGGCCCCGGGCTCGAGCTGCGCTGCCAGCGTGCCCCGGCTGCCCGCCGTGCCCTGCGACCCGTCGGCGTGGAGGAAGACCTTGAGGCACATGAGGCCGACGACCTCGGCGGACCCGTTGACGTACTCGGCGAAGCTCGCCTCGTCGTGGACGGACCTGGTGAGGTCCATCCGCATCGAGGAGATGAACGGGTCGATCTGCTCGCGGTCGATGCCGTGCCGCCGGGCCGTCCCGGCGAAGGCGTGCACGACGAGGTTGGGGCTGTAGCCGTGCTCCAGTGCCACCGCCGTCTCCTCCTCGAGCCGGCGCAGGGCCTGCTCGGCGAGCTCGGGACGGGAGACGCCCATCGGTCCGTCGACGATCTCGTCGGCCAGGCGCACGAACGCGTAGACGTCACGCACCCCGGCGCGCACCGGCTCGTGCAGCAGGCGGGAGGCAAGGCCGAACGAGGAGGAGTAGGCGCCGATGACCAGGCCCGCCGCCTCCCGGGCGACGCGGTCGTAGCGCTCCTCGTCGGTGAGTGGGCGCGCTGACGAACCCGTCGGCCACGGACCGCGCGGAGTCACGCCGCGCTTCCGGGGAGGCGACCGGTGCGATGCAGGCCCGCCCCTGCGTCCACGTTCATCGCCTCAACCTACTTCGTCGTCGTGGTCGCTCGACCGGCGAGGGCAGCAACGAGCGCGGCCAGGGAACCGGCCGCCACGTCGACGACGTAGTGCTCACCGGTGTAGACGAGGGTCAGGGCCATCGCGACGGCATACGCGCACGCCACCAGGCGCCACCTCCGGCGCGACACCGACCACATGAACACCGCGATGAGGACGGGGACCGCCGCGTGGAGCGAGGGCATGGCGGCGACCGGGTTGCTGCCCGCCTGCGTGCTCGCGAGCAGCGAGCCGACCCCGCCGAGCCCGAGGTGGTCCCAGCCCGACGCGGACAGCCGCTCCACCGACGCCACGACCCCGAGGTCGGAGGCCAGCCACGGCGGCGCCGCGGGGTAGAGCACATAGGTCGTCATGGCCCCGACGGTGAGCATGAGGACGGCCCGGATCCAGGCCCTGAACTCGTCGCGCAGGCGGAACCAGACGTAGGCCGTCACCAGCGGCAGCACGATGTAGTGGCTGAGGTAGACGACCGAGGCGAGCGCGTCGTACCAGTGGCCTCCCTGACCAGCGAGCCGCTCCTGCAGCCACACGGTGGGCACCTCGCCGAAGAGCGCGCCGTCGGCACCGGCCGGCCCGGAGACGTGCAGCCCGGCACCCAGCCGGTTGGCGTCACCCTCGCGGATGCGTCCGTGCGAGATGGGAGCGGTGAGCCACTGGGCCACGGCATAGGCGGCGAGGATGACGCTCAACGGCGAGAGCGCGATGAGCAGCTGTGCCCAGGCCGGCCGGGCCTCCAGTCCCTCGATCACACCACCCGGCGCGTCGACCGACTCTGCCGGTGCGGGTGAGGTCGACTCGCTCATCCGGTGATTATCCGGACGGGAGGCACGGCGTCGATCACCGGCCCCGAGACAGGCGCGGATGAGTGGGTGGCGAAACCGCAGGTCAGAGGCTTCACGGCGTAGAGTTGGTTCCCGATCCGGGACCCCTTTTCCCGGACACGGCCACAAGGAGTGACCCATGTACATCGGACTCGGAATCGTCCTCATCGTGATCGGTGCGATCCTCGCGTTCGTCCTGCAGGTGGACATCCCGGGGATGGACGACGGCATGCTCGGCTGGATCCTCATCGCTGCGGGAGTGCTGGCCATCCTGCTCTCCTTCGCGATGCGCGGCCGGGCCCGTCCGGCGGGATACACCGCGACCCGCTCGTCGCAGGTCGACCCCACCACCGGCTCGCGGGTTGACGAGACCCGCGTCGACCCGGACTCGCGTCTCTGACTCGAGACCCGGCACACGCCGGTCCTCCCGAACGCCCCGGTGCTCGCCACCGGGGCGTTCGTGCGTCCGCGGGACGGGCTGGACGACGGGGAAGTCGGGAGACGGCGCGGCACTATCCGCGACCTCTGACGGTTTCCGCGTCGTGGGTGCGCCGACCTGGGGTCAGAGCTCCGGCGGGGCCCCGATCCTGCGGACCTCCTGCGGCCAGCCGCACCCCTGCGCCTGCCTGCCCGCCCAGAACTTCGCACTGTCGTCGTCGGGCACGTCGATGACGGTGAACCCGCCGAGCTGCTCGGTCGTCTCGGCGAAGGGGCCGTCGGTGACCGTCACGGTGCCACTCGTCGCGTCGGCCGTGTAGATGGGGCCGTCCTCCTCGAGCCCACCGGCGAACACGTAGACCCCGGCCGCCTTCATCTCCTCGATGACCGCCATCGAGGGCTCGACGCGGCTGAGGAACCACTCGGGCGGGTGCTCCCCGACCCACTGCTGGTTGAAGTAGATGAGGTACTGCGCCATGGCTGCTCCTTGTCACGGTGGCCGGTTCAGTCGCCGGCCCTCACCACCCTGACGAGCGAGGCGGGCCGATCTCGACACCCATCCTCGCGAATCCGGGACCGAGACGCAGGTATGCCGGCCGGCAAGGTGAGCGGCCGGCATACCGGGTCGTTCTGGTGGCCCTTGAGTCAGAAGGCGGACTCGGGCACGTCCATGAGCTCGTTGTCCGTGGCCTCGGCCATCGTGCGCTCGGCCGCGAGGCGGGGCAGCACCTGGCGGGCGTAGAACTGCGCCGCCGCGACCTTGCCGGTGTAGAAGTCTGTGTCCTTCTCCGAAAGGGACGTCTCGCTCCCCTCTCCCTCGAGCGCCGTGAGGGCGATGTCGGCCTGGCGCAGGAGCAGCCAACCGACGACGAGGTCGCCGGCGCCCAGGAGCAGCCGGGTCGTGTTCTGCCCGACCTTGTAGAGGTTGCTGACGTCACCGCCCTGTCGCGGGTCGGACTTCATGAGCTCGCCGACCATGTAGCCCAGGATGCCCTGGACGTTCTCGAGGCCCTCGCCGAGCAGCTCGCGCTCGCGGTCGAGTCGGCCGCCGTGTCCTCCGAGGTCCTTGGCGAACTCCTGGATCTGCATCGAGATCGTGGTCAGGGCCTGGGCCTTGTCCTTGATGATCTTGCGGAAGAAGAAGTCGAGGCCCTGGATCGCGGTCGTGCCCTCGTAGAGGGTGTCGATCTTGGCGTCGCGGACATACTGCTCGACCGGGTAGTCCTGCAGGAAGCCGGACCCGCCGAACGTCTGCAGCGACTCGGTGCCGAGCAGCACCCAGGCACGCTCGGAGCCCAGGCCCTTGACGATCGGGAGCAGCAGGTCGTTGACGCGGTTGGCGAGCTCGGCGGGGGTGCCGTGCTCGAGCGACTCGGCGCCGGTGCGCAGCTGCTCGGTGTCGACGATGTCCTGCTGCGCCGCGGTGTAGAGCACGAGCGCGCGCAGGCCCTCGGCGTACGCCTTCTGCAGCATGAGGCTGCGGCGCACGTCGGGGTGGTGGGTGATCGTCACGCGCGGCGCGGACTTGTCGGTCTGCTGCGTGAGGTCGGCGCCCTGGACGCGCTCCTTGGCGTACTCGAGCGCGTTGAGGTAGCCGGTGGACAGGGTCGCGATGGCCTTGGTGCCGACGAGCATGCGGGCGTTCTCGATGACGCGGAACATCTGGGCGATGCCGTCGTGGACGTCGCCGAGCAGCGTTCCGGTCGCGGGCTTGTCGCCACCGAAGGTGAGTTCGCAGGTCGTGGAGACCTTGAGGCCCATCTTCTTCTCGACGTTGGTCACGTAGACGCCGTTGCGCTCGCCGAGCTCACCGGTCTCGAGGTCGACGTCGTACTTGCTGAGGATGAAGAGCGAGAGGCCCTTGGTGCCGGGACCGGCGCCCTCGGGGCGGGCGAGGACGAAGTGGACGACGTTGTCGACCATGTCGGACTCGGCGCTGGTGATGAAGCGCTTGACGCCGGTGATGTCCCAGGTGCCGTCCTCGTTCTGCGTCGCCCTGGTGCGACCGGCGCCGACGTCCGAACCCGCGTCGGGCTCGGTGAGCACCATCGTGCAGTGCCAGTCCTTCTCGACGATCCAGCGGGCGAGCTTGCGCTGGTCCTCGGTGCCCATGATGTGCAGGAGCTTGGCGAAGCCGTAGGACGCGTTGAACATCGCCACGGCAGGGTTGGCGCCGAGGATGAGCTCGTTCATGGCCCAGCGCAGGCTGGGTGGCGCGACGGTGCCGCCGAGGTCTGCCGGCAGGTCGACGCCCCAGAAGCCACTGTCGCGGTAGGCCTTGTAGGACTTCTTGAACGACTCCGGCATCGTCACGGTCTGCGACTGCGGGTCATAGACCGGCGGGTTGCGGTCGGCGTCCTGGAAGGACTCGGCGAGCTCGTGCTCGGAGAGGCGCGCCATCTCCTTGAGCATCTCGCGTGCGGTGTCGGAGTCGAGGTCCTCGTAGGGGCCGTGGCCCAGGACGTCACCGCGACCGAGCACCTCGAAGAGGTTGAACTCGATGTCGCGCAGGTTGCTCTTGTAGTGGCCCATACCGCCATGGTGCTACTGGTGAGTACACCCCGGCAAGGCGGGTCCCAGGTTTGTGACTGAGCGCACGCTCAGTGGCGCCGGCCACGTGTGGTGGGCGGACGGCATACGCGAAAACGACGGAACGCGGCGGTATGCCGCGTGTGCCGGTCATCGAGACCGGTGCGGTCGTGTGGTTCGCTGGATCTCATGCCTGACCTGCCCTCCCAGTCGACGTCGTCCGCTGATGCCACCGCACAGGACGAGACCAGCTCCGTGGTGGCGTCGGCGCACGACGCCATCGACGCCCACCAGCTGTGGGTGGCCCGGGACCTGCTCGCCGCGCACGTGCGCGAGGAGCGCGACGTCGAGGCGCTGCGGCTGCTCGGCGAGGTGCACCACGGCATGGGCGACCTCCCGGCGGCCGGTGCGGCGTGGTTCGGTGCCGGCGTCAAGGGGCCCGAGGTCGAGGCCGCCGTCGACGCCTGGCGGTCCTCGCACGGCGACGACTTCGGCGCGATGTGGCGCTCGCTGCCCCGCTCGGTGCGTCAGGAGCCGCGGTCCAAGAAGGTCGAGGCGCTGAGGTCCAAGGCGCTCGAGGCGCGCGCGAGCACCGGCCCGACGGTCGACCCCGCGGGTTCCGGCGTCGCGTCCTCCTCCTCGTCCGAGACCGGGGCGTCCTCGGGGTCCGGTGGCGGGATCGACGCGGCCCAGATCATCGCCTGGGTCATCGCGGCGATCGTCGTGGTGTGCGCCGTCGTCGGGCTGGTGCAGATCCTGCGCTGGATGGTTCCCGGAGGCTGACCTCGGTCGGCCGAGGCCGCCATCTCGCAGGCTGTTGCGGTCCCCGGGAGGCGTGCGACCTGCGACAATGGTGTTCTGTCCTCCTTCCACTGTGGAGGGAGCCCGCTCGCTCAGGACCCTCGTGACCACTGCTCGCCCCTGCCTCTCCACACCCGCTCCTTCCTTCGCCGCCAGCGGGTCCGGGGACCGCCTGTGAACTACGCACCGGGACTGCTGCTGACCGACCGCTACCGGCTCGAGGAGCTCATCGCCGAGGGCGGAATGGGTCAGGTGTGGCGTGCGCTGGACGAGCGGCTCCAGCGACCTGTTGCCGTCAAGGTCCTTCGGCCCGACGCGAAGGGTGACGAGTCCTTCATCGAGCGCTTCCGCGTCGAGGCGGTGAACTCTGCCGGGCTCCAGCACCCCAACATCGTCACCGTGCACGACTTCGGCGAGGGCGAGCACTCGGCCTTCCTCGTGATGGAGCTCATCGACGGCGAGCCGCTGTCGGCAGTCATCGGCAAGCGCGGACCGCTGCCACCCGACCAGGTGACCGAGATCCTCTACCAGGCGGCGCTGGCCCTGCAGACCGCGCACGACGCCGGGGTCGTCCACCGCGACGTGAAGCCGGCCAACATCATGGTCGACGCCGACGGCTATGCGCGGCTGACCGACTTCGGAATCTCCAAGGCGATGGCGGGCTCCGCCCTGACCCAGACCGGCGAGATGCTCGGGACGGCGCACTACCTGTCGCCCGAGCAGGTCCAGGGCCGCCCTGCCGGCCCCGCCAGCGACATCTATGCACTGGCGGTCGTCGGGTTCGAGATGCTCACCGGCAGCCGGCCGTTTGCGGGCGAGTCGATGATCACGACGGCCCTCGCGCACGTGGGTCAGCCCGCACCGCAGCTGCCCGACACCGTGCCCGAGCCGCTGCGCACGGTCGTCCTGGCCGGTCTCGCCAAGCTGCCCGAGCAGCGCCCGGCCGACGCCGCGGCGTTCGCAGAGGCCTTGCGGCTGCCCGCCGGCACGGCGCCCGCGCACCTCGTCAAGGGCGCGGCCTCCGCGGTCAGCCCCGTGGTGGCAGGCCTTCCGGACGGCATGTTCACGCCCTACCCGCCCGTGCGCAACGAGAGCGTCCAAGGGTCCTGAACTTGGGGCTGGCAGGCCCTCAGCCCGTGAAGGCCGTCATGCGGATCGAGACGAGCAGGCCGGGCAGGTCGACGCCCAGGCGGGCGACGTAGCGAGTGGGCGGGTCGATGGGGAACCACCGCGCGTACTCCGCGTTCATGGCGGCGAAGTCCTCAGGGCGGGTCAGCAGGATCCCGACCTCGATGACGTCGTCAAGGGCGGCATCGCCCGCGTGGAGGATGGCCTCGCAGTTCGTGAGGGCCTGACGGGTCTGGGCCTCGATGGTCGCGCCCGCGAGAGCGCCTGTGGCAGGGTCGATGCCGACGATCCCGGAGAGGACGACGTGGGCACCGGCCCGCACGCCTTGGCTGTAGAGCGGCGAACCGGGTGCGGCCGAGGTCGTGATGATCTGACGTGGCATGGGTGCCTACCTGTCTGCCGGGCGGTGCTGCCACAGGACGACGATCAGCCAGTCCTCGCCGAAGGCGAGTGGGCATGGGCTCAGCGTCTGCCCGCTGCGCCACCTCGTCAAGACCTCGTGTTGACCGGGCGGGACAGGCTGGAGGACTGTTGCGGTCACGCCGTGAACCGGGCGGCCCCGGTCTGCGTATGGATGGGTAGGAGGTCGTATGCCGGAGAGCGCCGCCGTGCTGATGAAGCAGCTGCACGACGAACATGCTGCCGCCCTGTGGGGCTACTGCCTGAGCCTCACCGGGCGCGACCACGCGCACGCCGAGGACGTCGTCCAGGAGACGCTGCTGCGCGCCTGGCGCAACCGCGACCGACTCGAGGAGAGCCGTGGCTCCGTGCGGTCGTGGCTGTTCACCGTCGCCCGCAACATCGTCATCGACGAGTGGCGCACCCGTCGTATCCATGGCGAGCTGGCGGTCGCGGAGGTCCCCGAGGTTCGTGAACCGACCGACGAGACCGACCAGCTCCTGCTCTCGTGGGTCGTGTCCGACGCCCTGCTCAACCTCTCGCCCGACCACCGCGCCGTGCTCGTCGAGTGCTACTTCCGGGGGGCGTCGGTCGCCCAGGCGGCCGACCGGCTCGGCATCCCCGAGGGCACAGTGAAGTCCAGGACGCACTACGCTCTGCGGGCGCTGCGTCTGGCGCTCCAGGAGATGGGGGTGGGGGCATGAGCTGTGAGTTCGCGCAGGCCGACGCTGCCTACGTCCTCGGGTCCCTGTCCCCGGCCGAGCGACTGGCCTACGAACGCCACCTCCCCACGTGTGCGGACTGCAGCAGCGCGGTGCGCGAGCTGGCCGGCATACCGGGTCTTCTGGCGCAGGTGGACCCGGCAGTCCTCGAGGCCGAGGCACCCCCGCCGGTGCCCGCCACCCTCCTGCCGGCACTGGTGCGCGAGGTGCGCGCCTCGCAGCGGCGCAGGTCGGCTCTGGTTGCGGCGATCGCCGCGGCGGTCGCGGCCGTCGCCGTGGGGTCGCTGGCCGTGGCCACGGACCTGGGCGGGCGTGACGAGCAGGTCGCGGCACCGAGAGTGACGGCGAGCAGTCCGGCGCCGGGGGTCGCGATGGAGGCCGTCGGGCACACCCCGGTGCGGGCCGACCTGCTGCTCGCGGGCGTGGCGTGGGGCACCAGGGTGGACCTGACGTGCTCCTACGAGGAGGCCGAGCGAGGGTACGAGGCGAGGCCCGATGCGACCTATGCGCTCGTGGTCCGGACCACGGACGGGCGCTCCGAGCAGGTCGCGACCTGGCAGGGGCTGCCGGGCCGCACCATGCACGTGCAGGGGGCCACGGCCGCCCAGCGGCACGACATCCAGCGAGTGGAGCTGCAGACGACCGACGGGCTCGTCGTCCTGCAGCTCAACGTCTGACGGCCCGCTCCCGCAGGGGGAGCCGCTCTCGCAGAGGGAGCTGCTCGCTCAGGAGGACGAGACCACCGACGATGCAGACGACCTCGGCGACGGCCGCGGTGAGCACCCACCCACCGGTCCACTTCTCGTGGATCCCGAACAGCCCCACCGTCGCGGACAGGACGAACGCCCCCAGGGTGCTCGCCCCGAAGCCTGCGACGAGGAACGCCGGGATCCAGTGGTGCCACCGCAGGAGCAGCGCCGCGATGATCACGCCGGCCACCGCGTTCGTGAGGAACGCGGGGCCGATGACGTCCACGTCCTTGTAGCCGTCGAAGAACAGGATGAGGTGCACGGCCGCCGACACGAGGGCCGCCAGTGCTGTCACGATCCGGATGCGCATGAGGTCTTCTCCGCTCCGGGACGACCCGATCGTCCCACTGCCATGCATCACGGTCGCGCCGGACATCTGGTTCACCACCGGGTGAACCGCTGGCGCCCCCGCGTCGTGTACTGAGTTGTGCGACAGGTACGCCCATGACGGAGACGGCCCGAGCGTTCTGGCTGCGCGAGCCCGGCGCCGGTGAGATCCGGCCGGTCGAGCTCGCTGCGCCGGGCCCGGGGGAGGTTCGGGTGCGCAGCCTGCGGTCCGGGGTGAGCAGGGGGACCGAGACGCTCGTCTTCCGTGGTGGCGTGCCGGCCTCGCAGTATGCCGCGATGCTGGCTCCGTTCCAGGAGGGCACCTTCCCGGGGCCGGTCAAGTACGGCTACCTCAACGTCGGGGTGGTGGAGGAAGGGTCGGCGGACCTGGTGGGGCGCACCGTCTTCTGCCTGCACCCGCACCAGACGGTCTATGTCGTCCCTCGCGAGGCGGTCGTGGTGGTGCCCGAGGGCGTTCCGCCGTCGCGGGCCGTCCTTGCCGGAACGGTCGAGACTGCCGTCAACGCACTCTGGGATGCCGCGCCGCTGGTCGGCGACCGGGTCGCGGTCGTGGGCGGCGGCATGGTGGGGCTGTGCGTGGCCCGGCTGCTGGCCGGGATGCCCGGCGTGGAGGTCACCGTCGTCGATGTCGACGAGCAGCGGGCGGAGGTGGCAGCCGCGCTGGGCGCCGGCTTCGCCCTGCCGGAGGTGGCGCTGGGCGGGCGAGACCTCGTGGTCCACGCCAGCGCGACGTCTGCTGGTCTGCAGCGATCCCTCGAGCTCCTCGCCGACGAGGGGACCGTGCTGGACCTCAGCTGGTACGGCGACGGCGAGGTGACGCTGAGCCTGGGGGGCAGGTTCCACTCGGGCCGGTTGTCGATCCGGGCGAGCCAGGTCGGCATGGTGGCGCCGGCGCGACGCGCGAACCGGTCGATGCGGGACCGGCTCGTGCTTGCCCTCGAGCTCCTGCGCGACCCGGCGTTCGACGTTCTCCTCACCGGCTGCTCACCCTTCGAGGACCTGCCCGTGGTCCTGCGGAACCTCGCCGACGGCAGCCTGCCGGCGTTGTGCCACACCATCAGCTACGACGAGCCGGACCGGGAGGGCGCATGTTCAGCGTGACTGTGAGGGACTCCATGATGGTCGCGCACAGCCTGCGCGGTGAGGTGTTCGGTCCCGCGCAGCGACTGCACGGCGCCACGTATGTCGTCGATGTGACGTTCCGCGTCGCGGAGCTCGACGCCGACGGCTTGGTCGTCGACATCGGCCGGGCGTCGCAGGCGCTCAGGGCTGTCATGGGCGGGCTGTCCTACCGCAACCTCGATGAGGACCCGAGCCTCTCCGGGGTAAACACGACGACGGAGCGACTGGCCCAGGTCGTCGCAGACCGGATGGCCGACCGGCTGACGTCGGGTGAGCTCGGTGTCGCCGCGGGGCGCGTGTCGGCGATCGCCGTCACCCTCCGCGAGTCGCACGTGGCCTGGGCGTCCTACGAGCGTGCCCCGTGAGCACCGTGCACGTCATCGTCCCGGCCGGGGTGGGGGATCCGCGCCGGCCCAGCGGCGGCAACACCTACGACCAGAAGGTGTGCGCGGGCCTGGGAGCCCGTGGATGGGCGGTGGGCCGCCACGAGGTGGCCGGGCCGTGGCCGGGATGGGACGGGAGGTCGAGGGCTGCGCTGGGGGCTGCCCTCGGCGCCATCCCCGAGGGGAGCGTCGTGGTCGTCGACGGACTCCTCGCCTGTGCCCTGCCCGAGGTCATGGTGCCGCAGGCGCGCCGTCTGCGGCTGCTCGTCCTCGTCCACCTGCCGCTGGGTTGCGGCACGGAGGCTGGCGGGGGCGGGGAGATGCTGCGGCGCGAGGGCGCGGTGCTCCATGCCGTCGCGGGGGTGGTCGCGACGAGCAGCTGGACCCGCGACTGGCTCATGAGTGCCTACGGCCTCGATCCGGTGTCAGTGCGTGTGGTGGAGCCGGGGGTCGACGTCGCGGCCCTCGCGCCGGTGGTGGGTGCGGGAGGCCGGTTGCTGTGTGTGGGTGCGGTGACCGAGACCAAGGGACAGGACGTGCTCGTCGAGGCCCTTCTCGAGATGACCGACCTGGAGTGGTCGTGCCGGTGCGTGGGCTCCCTCGACATCGACAGGGGGTATGCGGACCGCGTCCGGGCGCGCGCCGCGGGCTCGGTCGTGGGGGATCGGATCACCTTCGACGGTCCTCGTGTGGGTGCCGACCTCGACGCGCGGTATGCCGGGTCCGACCTTGTCGTCGTCGCGTCCAGAACCGAGACCTACGGCATGGTCGTCACCGAGGCACTGGCCCGAGGCGTGCCCGTGGTCGCCAGCGAGGTCGGCGGGGTGCCGTCGACCCTGGGGAGCTCGTCGAGCGGTCAGCGGCCGGGAATGCTCGTCCCCGCGGCGGATTCGCAGGCACTCGCCCGGGCACTGCGCCGGTGGCTCACGGATGAAACGCTGCGCGGTGCCCTGCGCGAGGCAGCCCGAGAGCGCCGCGAGGTCCTCGCGAACTGGTCGGCGACAGCCGATGCGCTGGGCTCTGTGCTCCGGCAGGTGGCCGCATGACCACCGTCGAGTCGCACCTGTCCGCCGGCGTCAGCCAAGGATGGCTGCGACTGCGGGAGCCCGCGGATGCGGCTGCCCGATCGGCTGCCCTGGTGCATCGGCTGACGCAGGCGCTCCCTGAGAGGCGGACCGCTGTCGGCGACGCCGCGATGGTGGTGCACGACCTCGGTTGCGGCAGCGGGTCGATGGGGCGCTGGCTGGCACCGTTGGTGGCCGGACCGCAGCACTGGGTCCTCCACGACCGGGACCCGCGCCTGCTGAGAGCTGCTGCGGATGACGCGCCTGACTCAGCCGCGGACGGTGCCCGCGTCACGGTCGAGACGCGCCGCTCGGACATCACCCGGCTCCGAGCCGACCATCTCGCGGGGGCCTCGATCCTCACGGCCTCCGCGCTGCTCGACATGTTCTGCGCCGACGAGCTGGAGCGCTTCGTGGCGGCCTGTGTGGCAGCCGACTGCCCCGTGCTGCTCACCCTCTCGGTCACCGGATGCGTCCGGCTTCACCCGTCGGAACCCCTGGACGTCGAGCTGGAGGCAGCCTTCAACGAGCACCAGCGACGCAGGGTCGGGGGCCGAACGCTCCTCGGCCCGGAAGCGGCCGGCATCGCGGCGGGCCTGTTCACCGACGCCGGCTTCCGGGTCGAGCTGGACCGGGCCCCGTGGCACCTGGGCGCCCACAGCCCAGAGCTCACTGCAGAGTGGCTGCATGGCTGGGTGGGAGCCGCCACCGAGCAGCATCCGGAGCTGGCGGCGGCTGGTGATGCCTACCTCGAGCGGCGTAGGGCCGAGCTCGCCGCTGGCCTCTTGGTGGTCACGGTGCAGCACGTCGACCTGCTGGCCCTGCCCGCACCGAACGTCGGGAGCCGGAAGTGAACCCCGCGGCCCTGGCCCTCGTGTCAGAGGGAAGGAGCAGAGCAACGCCAGCACGCGATCGGAGGCCGATGACCGCGCAAGCGCAGCGGAGGTGGGCCCGGACCGTCGGTGGGGCGGTGGTCCTCCTCGCCCTCCTCCTCCACCTCGGCACCCAGGGTGTCAGCACTGCCCTGCACGGCTTGGATGTTGGCGTCCTCGTGGCGGGTGCCGCGCTCGCTGCGGTCACGACGGTGGTTGCCGCCTGGCGGTGGCGCGTGGTCGCCGGTCGGCTCGGGGTCCCGTTGTCGATGCCCTCGGCGGTCGCTGCCTGCTACCGCGCCCAGTTCCTCAACGTCACCCTTCCCGCCGGAGTGCTTGGGGACGTGGACCGCGCGGTCCACCACGGTCGCCTCGTCGATGACGTCGGCCGGGCCCTGCGGGCGGTCGCGTGGGAACGCACAGCAGGCCAGGTCGTCCTCGCTGGAGTGACGCTGACCGCCTTGGCCGCTGGTGGGTCGTTCACCGCGTTGCCACTCGTGGTCGCGGGGGGAGCGTTCGTTGCAGTGGGAGTGACGGCGCTCGCACGCTGGTCATCCTTCGGCCGAGTTGTGGTCGACGACGCGCGACGACTGTCCTCACCCTCTGCCGTCCTCAGGATCGCGGCCGCCTCGCTCGTGGTCGTCGGTGGCCACGTTGTCACTTTCACCCTCGCCGCCCGTGCTGTCGGAGTCCGTATGCCGCTGGCGGACGTCGCGCCCCTCGCGCTGCTCGTCCTGGTGGCGGCCGGCATACCGCTGAACCTCGCCGGCTGGGGTCCGCGCGAAGGAGTCGCGGCGTGGGCCTTCGCCGCCAGCGGGTCCACCGCGAGCCAGGGGCTCGCGGTCGCCGTGGCCTTCGGGGTGATCGTCCTCGTCGGCACCCTCCCCGGTGCCGCCCTGCTCCTCGTCGCTCGATCACGACGCCCCGCACGGACGGTCCCCACAGCACCAACCGCACCAACCGTTTCCCTTGCGTCTGCCGATGCGGCTGCTCCAGCCACCTTTGGCGCAGACGCAAGGAGAGAGGTGGTGGCATGACTGACCTGCCGTACACGGTGCTCAGCTGCGCGATGTCGCTCGACGGCTACCTCGACGACAGCTCGGGCAACCGACTCGTCCTGTCCAACGCCGCGGACCTCGACCGCGTGGACGAGGTGCGGGCGAGGGCCGACGCGATCCTCGTCGGTGCCGGTACGGTGCGCGCCGACAACCCACGGCTGCTCGTACGCTCCGAGCACCGGCAGGCGCGGCGCGTCGCCGAGGGGCGCGGACCGTCACCGCTCAAGGTCACGGTGACACGGCATACCTCGTTCGATCCCTCGGCCGCCTTCTTCACCACCGGGAACTGCGACAAGCTCGTCTACTGCGCCACCGGGTCCGTCCCCGGAACGCGGGATCGGCTGCGCGCAGTGGCGACGGTCGTCGACGCGGGCAGCGACCCGTCGGTGGTCGCGGTGAGCGAAGACCTGGCGACGAGGGGTGTGCGCCGGCTCCTCGTCGAGGGAGGCCAGAACGTGCACACCCAGTTCCTCACCCTGGGGCTCGCCGACGAGCTCCACGTCGTCGTCGCACCGTTCTTCGTCGGGGACTCTCGCGCACACCGGGTCGTCGGGGATGGTCCGTTCCCGTGGAACCGGGGCCGACGCGCACAGCTGATGGAGGTTCGCAGGATTGAGGACGTCGTCCTCCTGCGCTACGCCCTCTCGGACCGGTTCGCAGAGGACGAGTCGGCGGAGGTGGTGGCATGAGGCCCAGGCTTCCGGCAGCGTCGGTGCGCTCCGAGGTGAGCGTGCCGCTGCGGTTCGCCGACGGCTACAGCACTCAGGCAAGGGTCCTGACGTTCCACGGCCTCGTCGACGGCCGAGAGCACCTGGCTCTGGGCCTGGGCGACGAGCCGACGCGTGCCCCGGGTGGAGAGCCGCCGCTCGTGCGGTTGCACAGCGAGTGCCTCACCGGTGACGTCTTCGGCAGCGAGCGCTGCGACTGCGGAGCTCAGCTGCGTGAGGCGGTCGAGCGGATCGCGGAGGTCGGTGGATACCTGCTCTACCTGCGCCAGGAGGGTCGAGGGATCGGGTTGTACGCCAAGCTCGACGCCTACGCGCTGCAGGACCTCGGGCTCGACACCTACGAAGCGAACCTCGCGCTGGGCTTTCGCGCTGACGCCCGCGACTACACCGTGGCGGCCCAGATGATCCACACCCTGGGCCTGCCGTCGGTGGCGCTGCTCAGCAACAACCCGGACAAGGCCGAGCAGCTCACTCGTCTGGGCGTCGAGGTCACCGAACGGGTTGCCACGGGCGTGTACTGGTGTCCGTCGAACGCTCGCTACCTCATGGCCAAGGCCACTCGTGGAGACCACACGTTCGAGCCGCTGGACGACCTCCGGCTCGAGGCCTGAGCGCGGGCGGAGGCGTCGTGAGCCGCACGACCGTCGAGCGGGTGGACACAGCCGGTGCTGCGGCGGCGCCGGTGGGAGCGGCGGCTGTGGCTGGTGGCGTCGTCCTCGTGTCGGTCCTGGCCGCCCTGGGGACGACGGTGGGAGTCGGTGTCGGGGGTTGGGCGGTGGCCCTGGGCTGCGGCTTGGGGCTTCTCGCGCTCCTCGTGCGAGCACTGGTTCGGGCCGAGCGGGAGTCCCTGGGGCCGGCGGACGTGGTCACCCTGGGTCGTGGCCTTCTGGCGTGCGCGGTGGCCGGGCTGACCACCGAGTCCCTGCTCGGGCACCACGTCACCGTTGTCCTCGTCATGCTGACCGTCCCGGCCCTGGCTCTCGACGCGGTCGACGGCGTGGTCGCTCGTCGCACGGGCACGGTGTCCGCCATCGGTGGTCGCTTCGACGGCGAGGTGGACGCCTTCCTCATCCTCGTGCTGAGCGTCGCGGCCGTGCCGGTGGTCGGGTGGTGGGTCCTCGCCGCCGGTCTGGTGCGCTACGTGTTCGGGGCGGCGGGCTGGGTGCTGCCGTGGATGAGGGGGTCGCTCGAGTTCCGCTACTGGCGCAAGGTCGTGACTGCGTCGGTGGGCATCGCCCTCACCGTCGCGGTGGCGGACGTGCTGCCTCGACCGCTGACGGTGGCTGTGGTTCTCGGGGCGCTCGCCCTCCTGGCCGAGTCCTTCGGTCGTGATGTGTGGTCGTTGTGGAGAGGGCGGGACGTTCGTGCCGGTTCTTCGCGGTGGCGCGGTGCGAGGTCCGCGCTGACGGCCACGGTGGTGGTGGCGCTGTTGTGGTTCACCCTCGTGGCACCGAACCAGCCCGACCGGTTCACACTGCTCGGATCGCTGCGGTTGCCGGTCGAGGTCGTGGTTGTGGGGGCTGCGGGGCTCGTCGTCCCTCCCCGCTGGCACCGTCTCCTCGCGGTGCTCGCCGGGTCGGTTCTTGCTGTTGTCGCGCTGCTCAAGACCCTCGACCTCGCGGCGTTCACGGTGCTCGACCGGCCCTTCAACGTCGTCACGGACGGGAGCCTGGTGCCTTCGGGGGTGGCGTTCGTGCGCGACTCGTTCGGCCCGCTCGCCGCCGCGGGGAGCGTGGTGGCGGTCGTGCTTCTCGTTGCCGGGCTCCTCATCGGCTCGCCCTGGGCGGTGGGGCAGCTCGTCGGCGTCCTCACGTCCCGTCGTCGCCGAGGACGTCGGGTTGTCGCAGCCCTCGCCGGCGTGTGGGTCGTCTGCGCCCTGACAGGCGCGCACCTGGCCTCCGCGACACCGGTCGCGTTGAACGGTCTGGGTCCGTATGCCGCACGCAAAATGGAAGCCGCTCGGACGGCATACCAGGATCGTGAACGCTTCGAAGGCGCACTGGCGGTGGACGGCTACTGGAGGCCAGCGACGGGGGAGCTGTCGGCACTGGCTGGCAAGGATGTGCTCCTCGTCTTTGTCGAGAGCTACGGACGGGTGGCCCTGGAAGGGTCCGAATCCGCCTCTGTGCGAACCGTTCTGGACGATGGGACGCATCGACTGGCGGCTCTCGGCTTCACCGCGAGAAGTGGCTACCTCACGTCCTCGACGTTCGGAGGCAGCAGCTGGCTCGCGCACTCCACGCTCCAGTCGGGACTGCCCGTGAGCGACCAGTCGCGCTACGACCGGCTCCTGTCGGCTGATCGGACGACCCTCACATCGGCGTTCTCCCGCGCCGGTTGGCGCACCGTGGCGGTGCTGCCGTCGACGCATGGGAGCTGGCCGGAGGGGCGCGACTTCTATGGCTTCGACGAGGTCTATGGAGACTCCTCTCTCGGGTATGCCGGCCCGAGGTTCGGCTTCTCGGCCATGCCGGACCAGTACGCCCTGGCGGCCTTCGCGAAGGCGGAGCTGGGGCAGGGGAGGCCTCGGCCGGTGATGGCGGAGATCGAGCTGACCTCGAGCCATGGCCCGTGGGCGCCGTTGCCGACGATGGTCGACCCGAGCGTCCTCGGAGACGGGTCGATCTATCGGGAGGTGGAGAGCAAGGCGGTAAGCGCTGCCGCCCTGTGGGGCGACCGCGCCAACGTGCCGGCGGCATACCGGTCGTCGATCGAGTACTCGCTCACGAGCGTGCTGTCGTTCGTCGAGAACCAGGCCAGCGACGACCTCGTGCTCGTCGTCGTGGGGGACCACCAGCCGGCGACCATCGTCAGTGGGTTCGGGGGCAACAGGGACGTGCCGATCAGTGTCATCAGCCGCGACCCCAAGGTCATCGATCGGGTCTCGGGGTGGGGATGGGCCCCTGGGCTGCGACCGGAGCAGGGGTCTGCGGTGTGGCCGATGAGCGCCTTCCGTGACCGCTTCCTGGGCGCCTTTGGCAGTGGTGCGCCGTGAGCGTCACCGAGGTCGCCACGTGGCCGCTCGTCGACCGGCTCCTCTGGCAGGCGCGGAAGTCGGCCTTCCCACCGGGGGAGTTCGTCGGTCAGGAGAGCTTCGTCAGCGCCACGGAGATCCTCTGGCTCGCCGAGCGCGCCGGGGTCCGCGACGGCGTGAGGGTGCTCGACCTGTGTTGTGGTGTGGGTGGACCGGGGCTCCTCGTTGCGCGCCAGCTCGGTTGCGACTACTTGGGAGTCGACGCTGATCCTGACGCCGTCGCTGGGGCTCGACTGCGTGCTGCGGATCAGGGTGTGGAGGCGCGCTTCGACGTGGCCAC
This sequence comes from Knoellia sp. Soil729, assembly GCF_001427985.1. GTDB lineage: Bacteria > Actinomycetota > Actinomycetes > Actinomycetales > Dermatophilaceae > Knoellia. The sequence continues at coordinate 909,777 of NZ_LMSA01000002.1, read as the reverse complement.
GGTGCCACCATTGCCGCCTGGGAACTTCGACGTCGTGATGCTCCTCGAGACCCTGCTGGCGTTCCGGGACAAGCGTGGGTTGTTGGCCGAGGTCGCTGCGGCGCTGTCGCTCGGCGGTCGGTTCGTGTTCACGGTCGAGGCGGGTCGGCCCCTCAGCGCCGCGGAGCGCGCTGCGATGCCGGACGCGGACACTGTGTGGCTCACCACCTTCTCCGACCTCCAGTCCGACCTGGCCAGCCTCGGCCTGCGGTTGCGTTGGCTTTCGGACCGGAGCGCCACGCATCGCAGGACGGTGGATGCATTGGTTGGGGCGTATATCGGGGTGGAAGCGGAGGTCAGGGCCGCTGGTGAGGAGGACGTGGTTGCGGGACTGATCTCAAGTCACCGACTGTGGGCCCACTGGTTGGGCTCGGGCCGGGTCCGCAAGTTCGCGGGGGTCGCCGAGCGGGTGGTGCCCTGAGACGCTGGAGCGTGGTTCCCGTGGGCACCCCGAACCGGAGACCGCGGACTCGCGCGAGGTCCTCGGGACGGGGCGACGCGGCATACCGGGTGTTTGAAAGGGTGAGGCGTGAGCACAATCGTGATCGGTGGCGGCATCATCGGCCTGACCACTGCGTACCGCCTCGCTCGCGAGGGTCGCTCGGTGTGCGTGGTGGATGCGCGGACGCCGGGTCAGGGCGCCTCCGACGTCAATGCCGGCTGGGTGGTGCCGTCCGTCTCGGGGCCGGTGCCAGCGCCCGGCATGGTGCTGTCGACGCTCAGGTGGATGCTCCGTCGGGACAGTCCGCTCTCGATCCGGCCGTCCGTGCGCCCCGAGTTCGTCCGGTTCCTGCTCGGCATGGCGCGGCACTCGAACGCGCGCGACTACCGCCGAGGTTTCGAGGCGCACCTCCGGTTGGCGGCCGGGAGCATGGAAATGCTCGACGAGTACCACTCCGACGGGCTCGACTTCGAGATGCACCACACCGGGCTGCTGCTGGCCTTCCTCGACGAGTCCCGTCTCGAGCACTACGCCGAGGATCTGGAGCTGGTGGGTGCGCACGGCGTGGCGTCGCGTGTTCTCGTCGGGGACGCGGTGCGGGACCAGGAGCCGCTGCTCTCCGAGGCGGTCCGGGGCGGCATCCACTTCCCGAACGAACGCTTCGTCGACCCGGGTGCCCTGATGGCTGCGCTCCGCGCGCGACTGGCCTCCCTCGGCGTCGAGGTCGTCCAGGACGCGCCCATCGACGAGGTCGTCCTGAGCGGCGATCGGGTGACGGGCATCGCGTCGCGTGGACGCCGCTTCGAGGGTGAGTCCTTCGTGCTGGCCGCGGGGGCGTGGACGGGGCCGCTGTCGCGCCTCTTCGGTGAGCCGCTGCCGGTGTGGTCGGGCAAGGGCTACTCCGTCGACGCCTCGCCTCTGCCGCTGCGGAGCGCTGTGAGCCTGTCGGAGGCCAAGGTGGCCGTCACGCCGCTCGACGGGCGCCTTCGGCTGGCAGGCACGATGGAGCTCGGCGGCCTGGACGAGAGTGTCGACGAGGTGCGGGTCGCCGCAATCCGGCGGGGGCCTGCTGCCTACTTCCGCCACTGGCCGCCGGAGGTGGCGACGACGGCTCCGCGTGCGGGGATGCGACCCATGACACCCGACGGACTGCCGATCATCGGTCGGCTCGGTCGGCTCGAGAACACCTACGTCGCAACGGGCCACGGCATGCTCGGCGTGACGCTGGCACCTGGCACGGCAGCTGCGCTCACGGAGCTGATCGTCAGCGGCGTGACGGTGCCGGCGCTCGAGCCGTTCTCCGCCAGCCGCTTCCGGAGGCGCTGAGCGCCGCTGCGAAGACGTGGTGGAGCCGGTGACGGGAATCGAACCCGCGTGTCCAGCTTGGGAAGCTGGCGCTCTACCATTGAGCTACACCGGCAAGCGCCCGCCCGGACCCTGCAAACAGGGATCAGGTTGATGGCGCGGCAGGAAGTCTAACCCGAGGGAGCTCCACGCTCGGCGCCGCCCGCCAAGCACGATGGGCCCGGCAGCGTCCAGGCGGCTCATTCGCCACAGCAGCCGCTCAGGAAGACGCCGCTAGTGTCGAGAGCGACGAACATCCACCCCACCCTGCACACATCCTCACAAGGCAGGCCCGCCCTTGACGTCGCTTCTCGACCAGGTCCTCGGCGCGCCCGCGTGGGCCGTCCTTCTGGTCGTGGGCCTGGTGGTGTTCGCCGAGGACGCGCTCTTCGTCGGCTTCGTCATCCCGGGGGAGACCGCGGCGCTCCTCGGTGGGGTGGCGGCCAAGCTGGGGCACGTGTCGCTCGCGGCCGTGCTCGCCACCGTCATCGTCTGCGCGATCGTCGGCGACTCGGTCGGCTACGAGGTGGGGCGGCACCTGGGGCCGCGCATCCTCTCCTGGCGCATTCTCGCGAAGCGGAAGCAGGGCCTGGACCGAGCGCAGGACTTCCTCGCCCGGCGCGGTGGTGCTGCCGTGTTCCTCGGACGGTGGACCGCCTTCTTCCGCGCCGTGATGCCCGCGCTTGCAGGGACGGCGAAGATGCCGTACCCCACCTTCCTCGCATGGAACGCCGCCGGCGGAGTGCTCTGGGGCGCGACCGTCGTCACCGCGGGCTATCTCGCCGGCGCGTCCTACGCGAAGGTCGAGAAGGTCGTCGGGCGCGACGTCGCCTTCGTCATCCTCGGGGTCGTCCTGATCGGGTTCGTCATCTGGCGCATCCGCGAACACCGCCGCGAGGACAGCGGGTCCCAGGAGTCCGAGGGCGTCGCCTCGGCGAACCGCTGAGCCAAGACCTCATCGCCTCTCGAACGTCCGCGCCAGACGCCGGTGCACTGACCGAACGTGGCAGCACCACGCCGACTACATTGGCGTGGTGCTGCTCTCCGACCGCGACATCCGTGCCGAGATCGACCATGGACGGGTTGTCCTCGACCCGTGGGATCCCGAGATGATCCAACCCAGCAGCATCGACGTGCGGCTCGACCGCTACTTCCGCTTGTTCGACAACCACAAGTACCCCTACATCGACCCCTCCGAGGACCAGCCCGACCTCACCCGTCTCGTCGAGGTGGAGGCCGACGAGCCGTTCGTCCTGCACCCCGGCGAGTTCGTGCTCGGCTCCATCTACGAGACGGTCACCCTCCCCGACGACATCGCCGCCCGCGTCGAGGGCAAGTCGAGCCTGGGCCGCCTCGGTCTGCTCACCCACGCGACCGCCGGCTTCGTCGACCCGGGATTCTCCGGTCACGTCACGCTCGAGCTGAGCAACGTCGCGACTCTGCCGATCAAGCTCTGGCCGGGGATGAAGGTCGGCCAGCTCTGCTTCTTCCGCCTGTCCAGCCCGGTCGACAACCCGTATGGCTCAGCGAAGTACGGCTCGCACTACCAAGGCCAGCGCGGCCCGACGGCCAGCCGTTCGTTCAAGAACTTCCACCGCACCCAGGTCTGAGGCCCGCCCGTGAAGGACCCCCTGGGTCGCCTCGTCTCGCACGACCTGCGCGGGACGATGCCGCCGAACCCTGTCGGCGTCGCCCTGGTCATCCACGGCGGCGGTGAGAAGGGCTTCGGCCCCATGCCGTGGTGGGAGGGCGCCGTCCTGCGGATGCGTCCGTTCGCCAAGGCCCTTGAGCAGGCGGCGGGGGACCGCCTTGCCGTGGTGCGCCTGAAGAACCGCTACTTCGGCTGGAACGGCACCGAGCAGACCCCGCTGACCGACGCCCGCTGGGCGCTCGACCGCATTCGAGACCGGTATGCCGGCCTGCCCGTTGCGCTCATCGGTCACTCCATGGGTGGCCGGGTCGTCACCCACCTCGCGGCCGAGCCCGGGGTGACGACGGTGGTCGCACTCGCCCCATGGGTCGAGGACGGCGACCCCCGCCTCGGGCGACCCGGGCTCGAGGTCCTGCTGATGCACGGTCTGCAGGACAGGACGACCGACCCGGCACGCACGCAACGTCTCGGTGAGGTGCTGCGCTCCCAAGGGGCCGACGTGACGTGGCGACCGGTCGAGGGTGAGTGGCACTCGATGCTGCGGCACGCCCCGACGTGGCACCGCGAGGTCGCCGAGTTCGTCACGGCTTCCCTCGGGGCGGGTGAGACGCCTCAGGCGGGTCAGGACTCACTCTGAGGTGCCACCGGCACGGGGTGGCGGGTGTTGGCCAGGCCGAACCAGCTGACCACCCCGCCGGTCGTGAGCAGCACCGCGCAGATGACCATCGCCCCGCGGAAGCCCGAGGTCATCGCGTCCGGGTCGAGGTAGTCGTCGCCGGACAGCCCCACCAGGGCCGGCAGGGCCGCGACGGCGAGGAGTGAGCCGGCCCTGGCCACGGCGTTGTTCACGCCACTGGCGACGCCGGCATACCGGTCGGGCGCGGCAGCGAGCACGGTCGAGGTGAGCGGCGAGACGAGCAGCGCAAGTCCGAGGGCGAAGACGACCAGCCCCGGCAGCACCGTCCACCAGGTCGCGCCCGGGCCCGCGGGGAGCAGGAGGAGCACCCCGGCAGCGCACACGAGCGGCCCGACGGTCATGGGGATGCGCGGCCCGATCCGCTCGGAGAGCTGTGAGGCTCGTGACGACAACAGCATGAGGGCGATCGTCGCCGGGAGCCCAGTGAGGCCGGCTGACAGTGCCGACCAGCCCGCGGAGACCTGCAGCTGCAGCACGAGGATGAAGAACACGACACCGAGCGCGCCGTAGACGACGAACGTCATGGCGTTGGCCGCCGAGAACACCCGGTCGCCGAAGAGCGAGAGGTGCACGAGCGGTGTGCGAGAACGCTTCTCCACGACGACAAACCCCACGGCTGCCGCCACCGCGAGAGCACCGACGGCCACCAGCAGTCCCGGGCTCATCGTCGAGGACGCCGTGAGCGCGTAGGTCAGGGCACCCAGGGACACCACCGTCATCGCACCGCCGGGTACGTCGAAACCGCGCTCCGTCGCCTCCGTGTCCCTCGACTCCGGAGTCGCCCACAGGGTCAGTGCGATGACGGCGATGCACAGCGGCACGTTGATCCCGAAGATCCAGCGCCAGCCGCCGTTGTCGACGAGCCAGCCGCCGACGAACGGGCCGATGGCGGCAGCGATCCCGGACAGGCCGGCCCAGGTGCCGATGGCGGCCGCCCGGTCCTCACGCCGGAACACCGACTGGATGATCGCGAGCCCGCCCGGGGTCAGCAGGGCCGCGCCCACCCCCTGCAGGACGCGGGTGGCGATGAGCTGCGACGGGGACTGCGCGACGGCGCACAGCGCGCTCGCGACGAGGAACCAGCCCATCCCCAGGAGATAGATGCGGCGACGACCGAACCGGTCCCCGAGTGCGCCACCGACGAGCACGAGCGAGGCGAGCGCCAGCATGTAGCCGTTGATGACCCACTGCAGCTGCTGCAGCGAGGCGTCGAGCTCGGTCCCGATCGTGCGCAGCGCGACGTTGACGACCGACCCGTCGAGGATGGCGATGCCGGAGCCGAGGGTGACGGCGGTGAGAGTGACGCGACCGCGCGTCGTGTCCCGGGCGAGGAGTTCGGTCACATCGCCCATTGTGGCTGCCAGGCTCGCCCGCGCACCGCAGTCACGCAATGAGAGACGCCTCCTCGAGATCGCCGTGGATCTCGAGGAGGCGTCACCGTTCGCAACTCTCGCGCGGCTGGACTGACCCGGGTCAGCCGACCGAGCTGTTGTACTGGCTGATCTGGCCCTTGAGCGAGTCGGCGGCCTTGGTCATGGCCTCCTGGGCGTCCGTGCCGTTGATCGCGGACTCGAGACCGTCCTCGGACGCCTTGCGGGCCTGGGGCATGACACCGAGGAGGCAGCCCTGCGTGGCCTTGCTCAGCTTGGTGCCCTCGAGCTGCTTGACGGCGACGTCGAACAGCGGGTTCTCCTTGCGGTAGGAGACGTCGGCCGGCTCGTTGAGCGCTCCCTTGCTGATCGGGAAGTAGCCCGTGCCGATGTGCCAGGCGGCCTGGCTCTTGGGGGACGCGAGGAACTTCACGAACTGCCAGGCGGCTTCCTGGTTGACGTCCTCGTGGTTGGCGCTGTTGATCCACAGCGAGGCGCCACCGATGATCGGGCCACCGTCGGTGCCCGCCTTGATGTGCGGGTAGTTGGCGGCACCGAGCTCCCAGCCGCCGTCCTTGGCGGCCTTGGAGTAGCCGCCGAGCTGCCCGGTGGACTCCAGGTTGATGGCGAGCTGACCAGACTTGAAGGCCGCCTGGGCCGCCTTCGTGTCACGACCGGTGTTGGCGGCGAGACCGTCCTTGACCATCTGCTGCCACCACTTGACGACCTCGACGCTCTCGGGCTGGTCGAACAGCACCTTGGTCGCCTTGCCGTCACGCCCGTTGCCCTGGTCGCAGTACTCCTTGCCGTCGGTGGCGATGAACTGCTCGAGCAGCCAGCCATAGATCGCGGCGCCGAAGCCGTAGTCGGCCGGGCCCCCCTTCGTCTTCGACAGCTTCTCGGCAGCCGCACGGATGGCGGCAAGGTCCTGCGGCGGCTTCTCGGGGTCGAGCCCGGCCTTCTTGAAGAGCGACTTGTTGTAGTACAGCACCGGCATCGAGGTGTTGAACGGCATCGAGTTCAGCTTGTCGTTGATGCTGTAGTAGCCGGCGATGTTGGGCTGGAGGTCGGAGACGTCGAGCTTGTCGCGGTCGATGAACTTCTGCATCGGGATCGTCTGCTTCGCGTCGATCATGAAGCGGGTGCCGATGTCGTAGACCTGGATGAGGTCCGGGGTCGACTTGCTCTGGATCGCCGCCTTGTACTTGGTGATGGCGTCGTCGTACTTGCCGGCGTAGGTCGCCTTGACCTGGATCTTGCCGCTGTTGGCCGAGTTGAACTCGTCCACGAGCTTGGTGAGCTGTTCGGCGTTGGTGCCGTCCATGGCGTGCCAGAACGCCACGGTCGTCACGCCCTTCGCCTTGTCCAGCGCGTCGGCGGCGGGTGCACCCCCAGAGCTGCCCCCGTCCCCTCCGTCGGACCCGTTGTCGCTTCCCCCGCCGCAGGCGGCAAGGAAGAGGGACGCCGATGCCACAACCGCAGGCACGGCATACCTCAGTCGTCGCCCACCGGGGGCGCGCGTTGTCGTGGTCTTCACGTGGATCTCCTCTGGTTTTCCTACTTGACGGCGCCCGTGGTGAGTCCACGAACGATGAAGCGCTGCCCAAAGATCACGAGCAGCAGGGTCGGGAAGAGTGCCAGCATGACGCCGGCGAGGACCATGCCGGGGGAGTCGGAGTCCGAGCTCTGCAGCTGGCTGATACCGATCTGGATGGTCTGGTGCTTTGGGTCCTCGGTGGCGAGCAACGGCCAGAAGTACATGTTCCAGGCCGACAGGGCCGACCAGATCCCCAGCGCAGCCAGGCTCGGACGGCTGAGCGGCAACAGGATCGAGTAGAGGAACCGGAAGTGCCCGGCCCCGTCGACCCGGGCGGCGTCACGCAGCTCCATCGGGAACGACAGGAACGACTGGCGCAGCAGGAAGGTCCCGAAGCCGGTCGCCAGGAACGGCAGCGCAAGACCGGCGATGGTGTCCTTGAGGCCCCACTGCGAGATGAGCAGGTAGTTCGGGATGATGATCGACTCGAACGGGATCATCATCGTGGACAGGAAGACGGCGAACCAGAACCCGCGCCACCTGAGGTTGAGGAAGACGAACGCGTAGGCCGCGAGCGCGCTCGTGACCATCTGGCCCACCGTGATGGCCAAGGTCTGCAGGACGCTCGTGAGGTACTGGTTGCCCAGCGGGATGATGTCGAGCGCCTTGGAGTAGTTGTCCGGGTAGAGGCCGTTCTTGGGCCACAACGCGGGCGGGAAGCTGTTGGTGTCGCGCTCGCCCATGAGCGAGCCCACCAGCCCGTAGTAGACCGGGAAGAGCACGATGAGGAACAGCACGCCGAGGAAGAGATACGTGAGGACGTTGCTCGTGCCGCGGATCTTGGTCGCCTTGGTCGCCTTGGGCGGCTTGGCGGCTCTGGCGGGCTTCGTGGCCCTGGCGTCCTTGGCGGGTCCCGTGGGCTCCGTGGGTTCGGTGAGCGTGCTCATCGGTAGAACACCCGCCTCTCGAGGACACCGAATTGCAAGGCGGTGATGATCAGCACGATGAGGAGCAGGACCATCGCCTGCGCCGACGCGTAGCCGTAGTTGCTGTTGTTGTTGGCGAACGCCTGCTCATAGATCGAGTAGACGAGCGTGGTGGTGCGGTTCTCCGGCCCGCCGACGGTGAGGATCTTGATCTGGCCGAAGCTCTGCAACGAGTGGATCGTGCCGACGACGATGAGGAAGAACAGCTGCGGGGTGAGCAGCGGCATGATGATGCTGCGCTGGAGCCGCAGGCCCGACGCGCCGTCGAGCCGCGCCGCTTCGAGGACGTCCTCGGGCAGCGCCCCCAGCCCGGCCGAGAGCACGAGCAGGTTGTAGCCGACCTGCATCCAGACTGTCGCACCGGAGACCGACCACAGCGCGAGGTCGGGGTTGGTCAGCCACTGCACCTTGTCCACGCCGAGGTGGCTGAGGATGCCGTTGAGGACACCGGAAGCCGGGTTGAAGAGGACTCCGAAGATCACCGAGGCAGTGGCCACGGAGAAGGCGAACGGGAGCGCAAAAGCGGTGCGGAAGAACCGGACTCCGCGAATGCGCGACTGCAGGAGCAGTGCGATCGCCAGCGCGATGGCGATGCTCGGGATGACCGTGAGGAGGGTGAACGCGAACGTCACCCAGAGCACGGTGAGGAACTCCGGGTCGTGGAACATCCGGGTGTAGTTCACTCCGCCGACGAAGCCACTCGGGTTGCCGAGGATGTCGGTGCCCTGCACGGACAGCAGGATCGACTTCACGAGGGGCCAGAAGATGAAGATGCCGAAGACGATGAGGGCCGGCAGGAGGTACCCGACGGCGATCCACCGCTCGCGACGCCCTTCGGCGCCGACGGTGCTGTTGACGGGCGTGCTCACCGTTCGCCGCCCGGTGGGTGCGAGGCGTTCGCTGTCAGGTCTGGTCTCATCATTGGGGCCACCTGTCGAATGCTAGGCCCGTCATCGCAATTTCTGTCCACCTGACAGGGCCTTGCGCGGCTTTTCTCCCAGAGCGATTGTGGGCCGCTGATCTGCCCGTATGCCGTCCGCGCCCGTTACGTTTGGACTCACCAACCGCTTGGCGAGGGGCGCAGCATGATCCGGTTCGACGGTGTGACCAAGCAGTACCCCGATGGCACGGTCGCCGTCGACGACCTCACCCTGACTGCTCCCACGGGCAAGATCACGGTGCTGGTCGGCCCCTCGGGCTGCGGCAAGACGACGTCGCTGCGCATGATCAACCGGATGATCGAGCCCACGCGCGGGACGATCAGCCTCGACGGTCAGGACACCGCCCGCATGAATGAGGCCGAGATGCGTCGCGGCATCGGCTACGTCATCCAGCACGCAGGCCTCTTCCCGCACCGCACGGTCCTCGACAACGTCGGCACGGTCCCCCGGCTGCTCGGCTGGGACAAGAAGGAGATTCGCGAACGCTCCCGCGAGCTGCTCGACCGGGTCGGGCTCGCGCCGGAGCTCGCCGACCGCTACCCGTCGCAGCTCTCCGGCGGCCAGCAGCAACGGGTCGGCGTCGCCCGGGCGCTCGCGGCCGACCCGCCGGTCATGCTCATGGACGAGCCGTTCAGCGCGGTCGACCCGGTCGTGCGCGACCAGCTGCAGGACGTCTTCCTCGACCTGCAGGGCGAGCTCGGCAAGACGATCGTCTTCGTCACCCACGACATCGACGAGGCGATCAAGCTCGGTGACCAGGTGGCGGTGCTGCGTGTGGGAGGCAAGCTGGCGCAGATTTCTGACCCGGCATACCTGCTGGCACACCCGAGCGACGACTTCGTGGCCGACTTCGTCGGTCGCGACCGCGGCTACCGCTCGCTGCAGTTCCAGCCCTCGCCGAAGCTGCCGCTGGCTCACGAGCGCACCCTTCTCGTCGGTGAGTCGACCGACGGCATGTCGTCGGCCTGGGCGCTCGTCGTCGACAACGAGCGCCGTCCGCTCGGCTGGGTCGAGCCCTCCCGCGTCGAGGGGCCGGTCACCACGGAGATGCTGCACCGCGGAGGGACCGTGGCTCGGGCATCGGGATCGTTGCGCGGGGTGCTCGACGCGGCCCTGTCCTCACCTGCTCGGCGGGGAGTCATCGTCGACGACTCGGGTTCGCTCGTCGGGACCGTTCGTGCGCACGAGGTGCTCTCCCTCATCGAGTCCGTCGACCGTCCCGACGAGGATCTTGCCGACGCGTTCGCGGAATCGGAGCCGGAGACGTCTCGATGACGTGGGTCAGCGACCACTGGAACGAGATCTTCACACTGGCCCGCAGCCACGTGTGGCTCTCGGGTCTGCCCCTCATCCTCGGCCTGGTCATCGCGTTGCCGCTGGGGTGGGCGGCGCGTCGGTGGTCCCGGATCTATCCCGTGCTCATCTCGACCTCGGGGCTGCTCTACACGATCCCCAGTCTCGCGCTCTTCATCATCATGCCGATCATCCTCGGAACCCAGGTTCTCGATCCCGTCAACGTCGTCGTCGCCATGACGATCTACACCGTCGCGCTGCTCGTGCGCACGGTGGCCGATGGGCTGGGGTCCGTGCCGGACCACGTCCTGCAGGCCGCTCGGGCGATGGGTTATGGAGGACTGCGGCGGTTCGTGGGGGTCGAGCTGCCGCTGGCCGTGCCTGTCATCGCGGCGGGGCTGCGCGTTGCTGCCGTGAGCAACGTCAGCATCGTCTCGGTCGCCTCGCTGGTGGGGATCTCGCAGCTGGGCAACCTCATGACGGACGGATATGCCCGCCTCATCTACTCCGAGATCATCGCCGGGCTCGTGGCGTGCGTGGTGCTGGCGCTCGTCTTCGACGGGCTCATCCTCCTGGCCCAGCGGCTGCTCACGCCCTGGCTGCCGGCGCAGGGAGGCCGCGCATGATCGCCAGCGTCCTCGACTGGCTCACGTCGTCTGCCACGTGGGCGGGCGACACGGGCCTGGGCGCGCGGATCGTCCAGCACCTCTGGTACTCGTTGCTGGCCGTCGCCATCGCCGCCGTCATCGCCGTCCCCTTGGGTCTGTGGATCGGCCACACGGGTCGAGCCAAGTCCCTTGTGTCCGTGGCGAACTCCCTGCGCGCCGTGCCCACTCTCGGCCTGCTCTTCGCGGTCGCCCTCTATCTGGGCCCGAAGATCGAGGGCAACCTGGCCTTCCTCGTTCCCAGCATCGTCGTTCTCGTCATCCTCGTCATCCCGCCGATCCTCTCCGGCGTGTATGCCGGCGTCGAGGCTGTCGATCCTGCCTCCCGTGACGCGGCGCGTGGGATGGGGATGCGTGGCATGGAGATCGTGCGCCAGGTCGAGATCCCCAACGCCCTGCCACTGATGCTGTCGGGCCTGCGCTCGGCGTTCCTGCAGGTCATCGCCACTGCCACGGTCGCCGCCTACGTGGGTCTGGGCGGCTTGGGTCGCTACCTGCAGGACGGCATCGCGACGAACGACTACGTCTCTGCCGCGGGCGGCGCGATCGTGGTCTCGGTGCTCGCTCTGATCGTCGACGGAGTCCTGGCCGTGGTGCAGCGCCTCGTCGTCTCGCCGGGGTTGACCGGGCGCAGTGGAGGAACTCGGTCCTCGCGGCGCGGAATGTCCGGGACCGGTGAGGCAGTTGCACCGGAGTCCGAGTCTTTGCTCGCGGGTCAGCCCGACCGTCCATCCCAGCCCGCCGCCCGAAGTGCCGCTCACTGAATCACTCAACCAAAGGATTCCCACATGAAGCGCATGACGTCCGTCCTCGCCCTGACCACCGCTGCGATCCTCGGGCTGTCTGCCTGTGGCGGGGGGAGCGACCCACTGGCCTCCCCGTCGTCGAGCTCCACGGGTGGAGCCTCGGCCGGTGGTGGCGACGTCGTCATCGGCTCGGCCGACTTCCCCGAGTCCGAGCTGCTCGCCGAGATCTATGCCGGAGCGCTCAAGGCCAAGGGGATCAACGCCACGACCAAGCCGCGTATCGGCGCTCGTGAGCTGTACCTCAAGGCACTCGAGGATGGCTCCATCCAGGCGGTGCCCGAGTACACCGGTGCGCTCGGCTTCTTCTACGACAAGAACTTCAAGGAGACGGACCCCGAGAAGGTCTACACGGCCGTCGAGGGACTGCTGCCCGACAAGTTCGCCATGCTGGACAAGTCCTCCGCCGAGGACAACGACTCGATCGTCGTCACCAAGGAGACGGCCGACTCGAAGAAGCTCACGTCGATCGGCGACCTCAAGTCGGTCGCCGGTGACATGACGCTGGGCGCGCCACCCGAGTTCCAGAAGCGACCGCAGGGCATCCCGGGTCTCAAGGCGACCTACGGCGTCACCTTCAAGTCGTTCCGCCCGCTCACCGGTCAGGCGCTCGTCCAAGCGCTGAAGAACGGTCAGGTCGACGCGGCCAACATCTTCACGACCGACCCCTCGATCGCCGAGAACGGGTTCGTCTCGCTCGAGGACACCGAGAAGCTGTTCGGCTCGCAGAACATCGTGCCGCTCGTGGTCAAGGACAAGGCCGACCAGTTCGCGGCCGCCCTGAACCCGGTCTCCAAGGCCCTCACCACCGAGGTCATCTCGGGTCTTCTCAAGCAGACGGTGATCGACAAGAAGGACGCCAAGGACGTGGCGGCGGAGTTCCTCAAGTCGCAGAACCTCGGCTGACCGACGGGTCAGCCTGCGGGAGCTTCTCCCCAAGGCGTGGCGCCCCTTCCGACTCGTCGGGAGGGGCGCCTTCGTCTGCAGGCATGCCGCTGACCCGGCGCCGGCTGGGGCGTCGGTGTGGGGCGGTGTCATGGTCGGTGGTGGCTGGTGTCATCACCCGAGGCTCGACGATGTGGTGGGCCGCCTGCGGCCGTGGAGCCGGCGCGTCCGCCTGAGGCGAGTGTGGTCAAGGCGGTGTCGTAGGCGCCGCTCGTGCGGTCCCAGACGACGCGTTGTCGGCCGTGCTCATCGATCTCGACCCACCCGTGGTAGCGCTGGGCGTGCACGACGGTGTGGTGACGCTGACACAAAAGGGCGGCGTTGGTCAGGTCGGTGGTGCCGTCATCGAGCCAGTGGATGAGGTGGTGGGCGTCGCACCAGGAGGCGGGGGCGTCGCAGCCGGGGTAGGTGCAGTGCCGGTCGCGGAGCCAGAGGCGTTTGATCTGGGCGGGGGTGAAGAGGCGCTCGGCCCGGCCGAGGTCGACGACCTCACCGCACGTGTTGAGGACGGCGGGGATGATGGTTGCGTCGCAGGCCCACCGTCGCACAGTCTCGGCGGTGACGAGGTCCCCGGTGGAGAGGCCGCCGAGCAGAGTTCCAGCTCCGGCCCGCCGTTGAAGGTCCTCGAGGGAGATCCCGACGAAGATCTGGGCCTTCGTCGAGGACCAGGAGCTGTTGCCGGCCTTGTGCGCGCGTGCGATGACCGCCACGAGGGCTTCGGCGCGACGTTGGTCGTGGGGGCGAGTGTCCGGTTCAGCAGGGCCGTGGTCATCGGCCGGGGAGGGGCTGGGAGCGGACCCGGGCCCGATGGCTGCTTCGAGAGCGGCCCTGTTCTCGCGGGTCAGGCGCAGGGCGAACTCCCAGAGGCCGGGCGCGATCTCCTTGCCCAGGCTGAGTGACTGCCCGTTGCGGGCCCGGTCCTCGGTGTCCTCGAAGTCGCCGTCGAGGCGATGCCGAGCCAGCAGCTCCTCGCGCAGGCGGCGTACCGTTCGGGCGTCGCACCGTTCACCGAGGGTCATGTAGGCGTCCCAGACGGTGTCGAGCGCATCGGGATGGAGGTGAGGGCTGAGCAGCCGCATCTCCTTGAGCGCGATCAGGGCCGTCGCGATGCTGACCCGCCCCGAGATGACGGCCTGCTTGAGGACGTGGTGGCGCGAGTCCCTGCAGGCTTGGGCGACCGTCGCGACTCTGGTGGCGCCGGCCAGGGCATAGCGGCGGTGGTGGGCGCCCACCCACTCCTTGCCGGTCATCGGGGGGTCGGACGCAGCGGGTTCGCCGCGTTCGAAGGCGTCGATGACGATGGCCGCTTCGGCACCTTCGGCCACCGCGGACAGTTCGCCCAGCACCTCGAGCCCCCCTGCCAGTTCGGCACCGGTGGCCTGGAACAGGACCCCGGGCAACGCCTTCGCGGCCTCTTGGGCGGCACGCAACCGGTTCACGCATTGCGCGTAGGTCAGCTGGGGCGCCGGTGTCATGAAAATCAACCTATCGACGGCCACTGACAGTGCTCGTCAGTCGAATCGTCCTGGAGCGCAACGCTATTCGCGGTGACGCATGTGATTCGCACCCGCAGTAACAGGGGCCCCAAGGGTTGTGCTTCAGCCGGGAAAGGGAGCCAGAAAGTTGGATGGATATTCATTGAGCCCCGCCGACGCATGCGTCGACGGGGCTCCCTGCCAGTGGATGGATCAGTCCCAGGGGTCGGGAGCATTGAGGAGGTCTTCCGCGTTGTCGGGCTTCTGCGCGGTTGAAGTCTCCACGCCGGACGGCGAGGTCCCCGCATCGGCGGCCTCCGTGGAGTCGCCCACCGCGTCTGTCTGGGGCTGCGCCTCTGCTGCGGCTGGGACGTCCGGTCCCGGCGCGCTGTCCGAGCCAGCGGAGGTGGCAGAGTCTGCTTCGTCGGTGCCCACCTCCTTGGCCGTCAGCGGGTCGTCGTCCGAGTGCGCTGCACCCGTCGCGGCATCGGATGTCGCGACCGCTCGATCCGTGAGGTCCTCCGCGTCGTCCCACGGGTCGGGCGATGACAAGAGCTCATCGTTCGAGGCGGGGGCAGGGGCAGGGGCAGGGGAGTCTTCCTTGAGCTCCTCGCTGGCTGCGGGTGTTTCGACCTTGGTGTCGGCCTCCGCCGTCGTCGCGGTGGACTCAGCGGCGGGTGCTGCCGGCTCGTCCCAGGGGTCGACGTCGTCGCTCGCCGCAGGGGCGGCGGGCCTCTCCTCCTTCGCTTCGGGCGCCACCGTCGTGGCCGTGGGCTCTGCGGCCGGGGTTGCGGGATTGTCCCAGGGGTCGACGTCGTCGCTCGCGTCGGAGGGTGCGGGTGTCTCGACCTTGGTGTCGGCCTCCGCCGTCGTCGCGGTGGACTCAGCGGCGGGTGTTGCTGGCTCGTCCCACGGGTCGACATCATCGCTCGCTGCGGGAGCCGCTGCGGACGTCTCGTCCTTGCTGTCCGGCTCGGCCTCGGATGTGGCAGGTGCCGTCTGGGTGGCGGCCGCTACCGGCTCGTCCCAGGGATCGACGTCGTCACTCGATGCCTCGGCGGCGTCCTCGAGCTTCTCGGGGGTGGGCTCACCCTCCGAGGCTGATGCCTTGGCTTCCGTCGACGCGGGCGCGGGGCTGTCCCACGGGTCTGCTTCCTCGTCGATGTCGGCGGGTGCCTTTGCGTCAGCACGTGCAGCAGAGACACTCTCCGGCGCGGGTGCTGCTGCGGCGGGTGCGGCGGGCTCGTCCCACGGGTCGGCGCCGCTGGACTCAGCCGCGGTGGGCTCCGCGGTCGTCGGTGCCTTGGCCGTCGCGGCCGCGCCACCAGCCGCACCAGCCGCGGCGGCAGGGGAAGCGGAAGCGGACCTGGGCTGGCCGGCATACGAGTCAGATTCGGAGGCGACCGAAGCGGCAGCCGCTTCGTCCATCAAACCGGACGCCTCGTCCTCGTCCTGACCACGGCGAACCGCCGCCAGGAGCATCTGCGCGACGTCGACGACCTCGACGTCCTCACCGACGCCTTCGGCCTGCTTCGCGGTCAGCCCGTCCGACATCATGACGCGGCAGAACGGGCAGCCGATGGCGATGCGCTCCGCTCCGGTGGCCAGGGCCTCCTCGGTGCGGTTCATGTTGATCCGACCGCCGAGCTTCTCCTCCATCCACATCCTCGCGCCACCGGCGCCGCAGCAGAACGACTTCTCCTTGGAGCGCTCCATCTCGCGCAGCTCGACGCCGGGAAGGGCGCCGAGGAGCTCACGCGGCGGGGCGTAGACGTTGTTGTGACGTCCGAGGTAGCAGGGGTCGTGGTAGGTCACAGTGGCCGCCGTCGAGGCCGCGTTCTTCGCCGAGGACATCCCCGGCGCATCGGCCGGGCGGGCGACGGGGACGAGCTGCTTGTCGCGCACGAGCCGGTTGAGCAGCTGCGTGTGGTGGACGACCTCGTACTTGCCGCCGAGGTCGGGGTACTCGTTCTTGATCGTGTTGAAGCAGTGGGCGCAGGTGACGACGATCTTCTGCACGCCCATCTCGCCGAACGTCTCGATGTTCTGCTGGGCGAGCATCGAGAAGAGGATCTCGTTGCCCGCACGGCGGGCGGAGTCGCCCGTGCAGGTCTCGCCGTCGCCGAGGACGGCGAAGGAGACGCCCGCGGTGTTGAGCAGCTCGGCGACAGCGCGGGAGGTCTTCTTGGCGCGGTCCTCGTAGGCACCGGCGCAGCCGACCCAGAACAAGTAGTCGACCTCCTCGGCGGACTCGAGGTCCTTGCCGAGAACCTTCACGTCGAACGGCAGGTCCTTGGCCCAGTCGAGGCGGGCCCGCGCGCCCATGCCCCACGGGTTGCCCTTCGACTCGAGGTTCTTGAAGAGGCCACCGAGCTCGGACGGGAAGGCCGACTCGATGAGCGTCTGGTAGCGGCGCATGTCGACGATGTGGTCGACGTGTTCGATGTCGACCGGGCACTGCTCGACGCAGGCGCCACAGGTGGTGCAGGACCACAGGACGTCCTGGTCGATGACGGCATCCGGACCATGAGGGTTGTATGCCGCGAGCGGGTTGGTGATGTCATAGCCCGTGTCGCCGACGAGGGGGAGCTCCGCGAGTGCCGTCGTGGCCGCCGGGAGGGACGCGCGCGCCTCCTCGGAGGCGGTGAGCCACGGCGACTTCGCGTTGGCGTGGTCGCGCAGGGTCATCATGAGCAGCTTGGGGGAGAGCGGCTTCTCGGTGTTCCAGGCAGGACACTGCGACTGGCAGCGGCCGCACTCGGTGCAGGTGGAGAAGTCCAGCAGGCCCTTCCAGGTGAAGTCCTCGACCTTGCCGACGCCGAGCACCGGCTCAGCGGCGTCGGCTTCATCGTCCTCGTTCTCGGAGAGGGCCTCCATGGCCTCCATCGAGAACGGCTGGCCGTCGCCCATCGTCATCGGCTTGAGGTTGCCCAGGGCGGTGCGTCCGGAGGACTCACGCTTGAACCAGATGTTGGGGAAGGCGAGGAAGCGGTGCCAGGCGACGCCCATCGTGGGCGTGAGCGCGATGGTGACCATCCACGCGAACGAGATGATGATCTTGATGGCGGCGACGATGACGATGAGGTTCTTGATCGCGTCGACCGACAGTCCGGTGAACATCCCGGCACCCCAGCCCGTGAGCGGGAAGTGCAGCGCGAGGCTCTCGGAGGGCTGCTCGATCTTGGTCAGCGCCGCCTCGAGGAAGCGCAGGGTCACGATGCAGATGGTGACGCCGAGGATCGTGAGCTCGACGTAGTAGGCCTGCCACCACGTCGACCCGAAGAAGCGCGAATAGCGGCCCTTCTCGCCGGGGGCCGAGCGTGGGTGCTTGACCTGGCGGATCACCATGAGCACGACGATGCCGATGAATCCGGTCCATGCGAAGAACTCGGTCAGCCACTCGTAGGGCGGGAAGTGCCCGATGACCGGCAGCTGCCACTCGGGCTTGATGAGCTGGCCGAAGGCGGTGGCCAGGGTTCCGACGAGCAGCAGGAAGGACAGCGCGGTGAACCAGTGCGCGACCGCCACGAGGGGCAGTCGTGACATGCGGGTGTGGCCGAGGAACTCCTTGACCAGGGTCCAGGTGCGGGCCAGCGGGGTGTCCGTGCGGCGCGGGTCCGCCTGTCCCACACGGTAGAGCGCGACGAAGCGACCGATCTGCCGGAAGAGGAGCGCCCATCCGACGAGCATCAGCGGGAAACAGATGGCGGAGGCGACGATCTGGAGCGCGGACATGCCGGGGAGTCTACTGAGCGCTAAGCACGCGCATAGTGCTCAGTGACGCCGCTCGCACCCGTTGTGGCGGGACTCACGGGCTAGGAGGCACGCAGCTTCGCGAGCAGGGGCTCGGCGGCCTCGGCGAGGAAGCGCTCTTGGTGCTCGCCACCGACCTGCACGAGCGCCAGGTCCGTGAACCCCGCCGTGTCGAACTCGGCGACCGCCTCGGCTATGGCGTCGAGGTCGGGCCCGCAGGGGATGGACTCGGCGACGTCCTCGGGCCGGACGAACTGCGTCGCCCCGTGGAAGCCAGCCGTGGTCGGCAGGTCGGCGTTGACGGCCCAACCGCCGGCGAACCAGCGGAACTGCTCGTGGGCCCGCTCGACGGCCGCCTTCTCGTCGGGATCCCAGCAGATGGGGATCTGGCCGATGGCGCGCGCGCCGTCCCCGATCCGCGGTGCGCCCTCGGTCTCGTTCCACCCCTTGACGAGCTCGGCCTTGGGCTCGACGGCAACGAGGTGGTCGGCCAGGGGGCCGAACCGGGCGATCGACTCCTCGCCGCTCACCGCCACACCGATGGGCACGCCCCCGTCGGGCAGGTCCCAGATCCGCGCCGACTCCACCCGGAAGTGCTCTCCGTGGTGGTCGACCAGCTCGCCGGTGTGCAGCGACCGGATGACCTCGATCGCCTCCTCGAGCATGTCCTGTCTGGTGGCGACTGCGGGCCACCGCTCCCCGACGACATGCTCGTTGAGGTTCTCGCCGCTGCCCAGGCCCAGGGTGAAGCGCCCGTCGGCGAGCAGCTGGATGGTCGCGGCCTTCTGGGCGATGACGGCCGGGTGGTAGCGCAGCGTCGGACAGGTCACGTAGGTCATGAGGTCGACCCGCTCTGTCGCGTGCGCGACCGCGCCGAGGACGCTCCACGCGTAGGGCGCGTGCCCCTGCGCCGACAGCCAGGGGGAGTAGTGGTCGCTCATGACCTCGAAGTCGAAGCCCGCCTCCTCGGCACCCACCGCCCACCGGACGAGGTCCTTGGGGCCGCTCTGTTCTGTCATCAACGTGTATCCGATGCGCATATCCGCTCCTCGTCGTCGTGTCTTCCGACCGTAGGTCGTTCACCCCAGCGCCCGCACCCTCCCAAGGGAGGTGCGCGCCCGGTGGGAGGTGACGGCATACGGACTCTTCGTCCGCGGGAACACGCTGCGATAACGTGACGTTGGACCGCATATAAGCAGCACGGCTGTTTTTGCACCCCCGAACCATCACCAGTACCGCCCAGCGGCGCACCGCGCCCGTGACACGAAGCAACGGAGACCTGCATGCCCATCCTCGATGACGTCACCCAAGCAGTCGGCAACACCCCGCTCGTGCGGATCAACCGCATCATCGAGGCGCCCGAGGGCACGACCGTCGCTGCGAAGCTCGAGTTCTACAGCCCCGCCAGCTCGGTCAAGGACCGCATCGGTGTCGCCATCGTCGACGCTGCCGAGGCCTCCGGTCAGCTTCCCCCCGGCGGCACGATCGTCGAGGCCACGTCCGGCAACACCGGCATCGCGCTCGCCATGGTCGGCGCGGCCCGCGGCTACAAGGTCGTCCTCGCGATGCCGGAGTCCATGTCCAAGGAGCGCCGCGCGCTGCTGCGTGGCTATGGCGCCGAGCTCGTCCTCACCGAGCCGTCCACGGGCATGAAGGGTGCGGTCGCCAAGGCCGAGGAGATCGCCGCCGAGCGCGAGGGTGCGATCCTCGCCCGCCAGTTCGCCAACGAGGCCAATCCGGAGATCCACCGCAAGACCACGGCCGAGGAGATCTGGCGCGACACCGACGGCAAGGTCGACATCGTCGTGGCCGGCATCGGCACCGGCGGCACCATCACCGGCGTCGGTCAGGTCCTCAAGGAGCGCAAGCCCGAGGTCACGATCATCGCCGTGGAGCCCCAGGAGTCGGCGATCCTCAACGGCGGCGCTCCCGGCCCGCACAAGATCCAGGGCCTGGGCGCCAACTTCGTCCCGGAGATCCTCGACACCGAGATCTACGACGAGGTCATCGACATCGACGCGGCGACCTCGGTGGAGTGGGCCCGCAAGGCCGCCACCCAGGAGGGCCTGCTCGTCGGCATCTCCTCCGGTGCCGCCCTCGCCGCCGCCAACCAGGTCGCGACGCGCCCCGAGAACGCCGGCAAGACCATCGTCGTCGTCATCCCGAGCTTCGGCGAGCGCTACCTCTCGACGATCCTCTTCGAGGGACTTGTCGACTAGCTCATGCTGACTTCGGGCAAGAAGGGTATGCCGTTCGCTCGCCTGCGGTCCCGCGTCCAGCGGGCCGCGGCGAGCGTTCGCGGTGACGTCGACGCGGCGATCGCCCGCGACCCGGCAGCGGCGTCGCGCGCCGACCTCGTGCTGAACTCGCCCGGGCTGCATGCGATCTGGTCCCACCGGGTCGCCCACAAGCTGTGGCAGCGCCCGCACCTCAAGCCCGTCGCCCGCACCCTGTCGACGCTGACCCGTGCCGCCACGGGCGTCGAGATCCACCCCGGCGCGACGATCGGCAAGCGCTTCTTCATCGACCACGGCATGGGGGTCGTCATCGGTGAGACGGCAGAGGTCGGCGACGACGTCATGCTCTACCACGGGGTCACGCTCGGCGGCCGCACCCTGGCCAGGGTCAAGCGCCACCCCACGGTCGGCGACCGCGTGACCATCGGTGCGGGGGCGCGGATCCTCGGCGCTGTCGAGGTGGGCGACGACGTCCAGATCGGCGCCAACTCCGTCGTCGTCAAGGACGTCCCGGCGGGGGCGATCGCGACCGGTGTGCCCGCCATCGTCCGCTTCCCGGGGCATCCCGGCGAGGACCCCTACGAGGCGCTCTTCAGCGAGCCGGCGCTCTTCATCTGACTGTCCGGACGGGCAGTCAGCCGGTCTGCCAGGTGCTGCCGTAGGCGCAGAACGCCTCCGCGCCCGGGACGTGGGCAGCGGTGTCGCGCAGGGCCGTTGCGACATCGGTGCCAGCGGCGAGTCGTTGGTGCAGGTCGACCATCGCCGCCGCTGCCACGTCGTCGCGAACGGGGTTCGTCGCCGCGACGACGCACTGCACCCCGAGGCTGAGCAGGGCCGCGGCCAGCCCGAGGGGTTCGTCCCCGGCCTGCCCCCGGGTCCGTCCCACGTCGCAGGCCGACAGGATGACGAGCTCTGCCGCGAGGGGTGCGCGCAGCTCGTGGGCGAACACCGGTCCGTCGGCCAGGTCCAGGCTCGAGAAGAGAGGGCTCTGGTCGACGTGGTGCCCGTGCGCCGCAAGGTGCACGACACTCGAGGAGGCGAGCGCATCACGCACGTCGGACGTCACGGCATACCCGCCGTGCGTTGTGCCACCGGCAGATCCGGTATGCCGGCCCCAGGCCTTCGAGACTCCGCTCACCTCCTCGTGTGCTCGCGGCAGACCCGGTCCGGCGAGCGCCACGACGCTCGGGTTGCGGGTGGCGAGGGTGGGTCGCCGGACCCACGCCGTCACTGACGGCGCAGCGACCACCGGGTGTGGGGCGAGGGACGGCAGGGTGCGCCAGGGCAGCGACGCCAGCGCCGTCGTCGGGACGACCACCACCGTGCCTTCCACCTGCACCCCGCCGAACAGCGCCCGGTCGACCTCGAGCAGCGATCGCTCTCGTGCCTGCCCGAGGAAGGCCGCCATGGACGGAGGCGCCAGCGCCGTGGCCCGGACGTCGGCGTGGGCCCTCACGGCCGCCGCCGCGATGTCACCTGCGGGACCCAGCACGCTCTGGAGGATGCGTGACCCGTCGAGGACGAGGCGCACCACGGTGCCCCGGATCTCGTGGAACGTCACGAGCGTCACGCCCCGCTCGGCTGCCGTCTCCAGGGCCAGCTGGGCGGTCGCGGGATGGAGGTCCTCGCCTACCCGGTCCCCACGGACCGCACGCAGGCGTGCCGTGATCGCGGCCTGCAGGGTCGTCACCTCGTCATCGACGGGCCCGGACGCCTCGTGGGGCCCGGCCTGCCGGATCTGGCGCAGGCGCCCCACCAGGGCGGCAGTCTCCGCGTCGTCGGAGGGTCGCAGCGGGGGAGTGCGGTGCGAGGCCGCCCGCCACCTCTCGACGCTCTCGAAGAGCTCGGCCGTCGACCCCGAGTCGGTGGCCGCGGCGACGTCGGCGTCGCGGATGCGGGCAGCGTGGAACGCGAGGCCTGCGCGGACCTCGAGGCTGTGCACGTCGCCCTGGTCGTGGGCGAGCCGTGCGGCGGCCTCGCGCATGATCCCGGTCGCGCGCGTGTGGTCGCCCTCCGCTTCGGCCAGCATCGCGGCGAGCAGGTGTTCGTGGAGCAGGACGCCCAGCGCGACGGGATGGCCGCTCCCGAGACGGGTGAGCTGGGCGCGGGCGGTGCCGAGGTCGTGTCGCGCCAGGGCGACCTCGACCTGGATGCGGGTGGCGAGGCGTTCGGCGGGGAGGGTCGGCGTGGGGGTGTCCCAGCGCGAGGCGACCTGGGCCGCCCGGGTCAGGCGGCGCCCCACACCGAGGTCGATGACGGCCCCCAGCAGCTCCACCTCCTCGGCCGGACCGGCTGCATGGATGGCGCGGAAGGTCCGCACCGCGTTGCCTGCCCGGATCCGGGCCTGTGCCATGTCTCCCCGGAGCAGGGCTGCTCGCGCGAGGTCGAGGTGGATCTCGCCCCGCTCGAAGGGCTGTCGGTCCAGTCGCGCCGCGTCGAGGCCACGCTGCAGGACCTCCTCGGCCTCGTCGACGAGCCCGGCGTCGAGGAGGACCTTGCCGTGGTCGAGGTGGCCGCGTGCCGTGGTGATGTCGACGTCCATCTCGGCGGCTTCACCCAGGAGTCGCAGAGCGCCCGGGATGTCACCGGCGAGGTAGGCGAGGCAGCCGAGGTTGTGCCGCGCCTTGAACTCCTCGAGGGGCAGGGAGTGCTCCACGGCCAAGGCGACCACCGCCTCGAGGTCCGCGCGGCCGAGGTCGAGGTGGAACAGGGACAGGTGCGCGAGCCCTCGGTTGATGAGCGCCGCGCACCTCTCCGGGACGACGAGCTCGTCGAGGTGCGGCTCGACCTGCTCGAGCTCCACGAGCGCCTGCCGCCAGTTCGAGGCCATGACGTTGATCGCTCCGGCCTGGAGGTGCGCCTGGGCGCCGAGGAGGGCAGGTGCCTGTCCTTCGACCATCCGGTGGACCTCGTCGAGGACGCTCAGGCCTGCCTCGGGGCCGTCGATGCCGAAGCGCGCGACCGCCCGGGTGATGTGGATCCTGGCGCGCAGACGCAGGACCTCCATGGGGTCGAGGTCGTGGACGTCGGGCCCGTCCAGCACCTTGAGCGCGCGGCTCAGCGCTGAGTCGGCACGCCGGTAGTGGCCGGCGGAGTTCTCCGACCGGCCTCGCGCGTGCAGCTCGCGGGCTGTGTCCAGTGGCGTCGAGGGCGTCCTCTCAGATCTCGATCCCCGGCGTGATCACCGGGCGGGTGCCCGGCTCGTCGTTGCGCCGGATGACGAGGTGCACGGTGCCGCGCGCGACCCGGTCGAAGACGAACCGGCCGTCCTCGTCGGCCGTCACCTCCTGGCTGCGGGAGTGCTCGCGCAGCTCCACGTCGGCTCCCGGTGAGGTCACCCACCCACGGATCAGGGTGGAGCCGCCCTTCACAGGCTCGAGGCTCACCATGATGCTCAACCCTTCGCTCTCGAAGGTGACAGTCGACACGCGGTCGTACTCGGTCGTGCGGGTGGCACCCACGGACGCGCTGTCGCTCATGAGATGGGCGATCTCGGCCTCGAGGCTGGCCACCGACATCGCGAACTTCACGCGCTCGGTGAGGTCGACCGGTACGGGGTCCACGCGCTCGAGGTGGGTGCGGATCAACCTGAGAGTTCGCTCGTCGGTGGAGTCCAGGGGCTGCGCAGCGAGCGCCTCCTCGGAGCTCTGCGGGGAGCTCATGCCGTCACCTCCCAGGTCGGGTCGGCCAAGAGCGCGGCGCGGAGCTTGGCCAGGCACCGGCCACGGGTGGGTCCGATGCTGCCGACGGGGATGCCGAGTGCGGCACTCACCACGCCGTAGTCGGGGCGTTCGACGAACGCGACGAGACGCAGCAGCTGCTGGCACCGTTCGGGCAGGCTCTCGACGTGACGCCACACGGTGGTGGCGGACTCGGCATCCTCGGTGGCGGTCGCCGGGTCGGCCGGGCGGGAGGGACCGGTGGGGTCGATCGAGGAAGGCTCATCCCAGGGCTCCTTCGGGACGGTGCGCCGGCCGCGCCTGACCGCGCTCCAGGCCTCTCGCTTGGTGGTCATGAGCAGCCACTGGAGCACGGCCTGCGGGTCGTTGATGTCGTTGGTGTGCTCGACGAGGCGAAGCCAGGTGGTCTGCACGACGTCCTGCGCCGTGGTGGGGTCGGCGCCCTGCGACCGGGCGGTGTGCCACAGCAGCGGCGTGACGTCGTCGACCAGCTGCCCCATGGCGCTGGAGTCGCCGGCACGGTGGAGCGAGAAGGCCCTGGCGGCGGACAGCGCAAGGCCGGGCGCGGTGTGCTCCGTCTGGCCGGTGCGTTCGACCCGGTCGGCGTTCACTTCTCCTCCCTGAGGGACGTGGCGGTGGCCGCGAGCGTTGCTGTCACGATCTCACGGGCCTGTTCGCTGCGCTTGTCGACGTCGCCGGGTCGCTCCCGGCCGAGACCTCGAGCGATGTCGCCGGCGAGGGCGGGTGCAGCGAAGGATGTGCCGCTCCACAGCCCGAAGCCTCCGGTGTAGTCGTCGGAGTCGGCTGCGCCGCGCGTGGGCACTGCGGGAAGGGCTCCGGGGTTCGCCTGGTGGAGCAGCTCGCTGCGGCGAGAGGCGTTGAAGGTCGTCGGCATGGTGCTCACGATGGAGGTCGCGGCCGCATAGGTCTGCACCCAGGGGCCGGTGTTCGAGTAGACCGACACCGTGCGGCGGTCGGGGTTGAGTGCCCCGACGCTCACCATGGGAGCACCCGTCGTGACATGGGAGGCGTAGGCCGCCGGGAAGAACTCGACGTCGCTGGCGTCGTTGCCCACGGCCGCCACGATCGTCACGCCCAGCTCGGCCAGCCCGCGCAGGACGCGGAACAGCGCCTCCTCGTCGTCGAAGGCGCCCGGGGTCTCATGGCGGTAGCCCAGCGACAGGGTGATGACGTCGATGGACTGGGCCGGGTCGCCCCCCGAGCGCATCGCGAGCGACTGCCGCACGTAGAGCCCGGCGAGCGCCTGCACCACGTCGCGCTCGTCGGCGGTGCCATCACCCCACATCACGGGGACCGAGAGGATCCGTGCGTCGGGGCAGTGCTGGCGGACGACACCGGCGATGAAGGTCCCGTGGCCCGCCAGTGGGTCGAGCTGGCCGTTGACGAGGTCGATCGTCACACCGTCGACCTCGCGGGGCATGCCTGCGGGCTCCGGGAGTCGCTCGGCGCTGTCGCCCTCGAGGAACCAGTCGTGCTGACCCAGGCCGGTGTCGAGCGTGGCGACCACGGGGCCGCCCTCCTCGCGAACCGGCGGTGGTGCCGACCAGACGACGGGGAAGCGGTCGCTCGGGCCCCAGCCGATGCCCTGCCCCCAGCCGATGCCTTGGCCCCAGCCGATGCCTTGGCCCCAGCCGATGCCCTGGCCCCAGCCGATGCCCTGCCCCCAGCCGCTGGCGGTCATGACGTGGGCGAGCCCCACACCGGCGACGGCCCGTCCATCGAGGGCGCGAGCGGTCTGCAGCACCTCCCAGGCGTCTGCCGGTGCCACGGGGAACCGCTCCCCGCGCTCGCCCGACGGCACGAGCCGGACCGCCGTGTGCCCGACCTTGTCCAGACTGTCCAGCAGCTCGTTCTCCGTGGCGAGACCGACGAGAGACTCGTCGGGTTCCGGCACCACGGCATACCCGAGATCGCGTGCAGCACGCTCGAGCGTGTCGACGGTGCGGTCTGCGGACCGCCCCGGGATTCCGGGGACGAGAAGGACGTCACCCACGTATGCCGTGGGCTCGAGCTCCTGCCCGCCGCTGCGGACCGCGGTGCTCGGGTCGAGGAGCCGGGCGCGAAGTCGACGCACGGCAGTGGCCGGGAGAACTGTCGCAGGAAGCTGTCGGGTGGGCCGCTCGGGCCGCTCGTTGTGGTTCATCTGGGCCTTCCGTGAGCTCTGGACCGAACCCCGGCGGCTGGTGCCGTTGGTTCAGCGTAGGGACTAGGCGTTCACAGGGGAAGGAGGCGGGCACAGCCGGCCAGATACATGGCAGGCGCGAGTTGTCCGAGAAACTTCTTCGTTGCCGGATGTATCTGGCGCGGGCCGGCCGACTCCTTGTCCACTGTCGGGGCCGCGCAGGGGCGGTCCCGACCCCAACCCCAGGAGCACGCCATGGCAACACAGCACGAACAGGCCGCGCAGCGCGCCGCCATCAGGCCGGTGAAGGAATCCGTCGAGGACGAGCTGATCGCCAAGCCGGGAGTCGTCGCCGTCGACATCGCCGAGAAGGAGACCGACGGCAAGAAGACCGGCGAGCTGAGCATCGTCGTCTTCGTGGAGCAGAAGAAGCCGACCTCCAAGCTCGCCAAGGGCGCCGCCATCCCCACGGAGATCGACGGCATCAAGACCGACGTCCAGGAGCTCGTCATCGAGCTGCAGCCGGCCTACCGCCAGCTCGACGACGTGGAGCTGCTCGTCGACACGGCCGACTACCCCACGCTCGCCGGTGGAATCGGCATCGGGCCGCGACGCTCCGTATACCTGAGCCCGCCCGACGTCCCGTCGGCCGGCAACTACGTCTTCGTCGGCACCCTCGGAGCCATGGTGCGTGACCGCGCGAGTGGCGCGACGATGGCACTGACGAACTTCCACGTCGCCTGCGTCAACAACACCTGGAGCGTGGGCGACCGCCAGGTGCAGCCCTCGCTCGTCGACGGAGGCTCGCCCACCGGTGAGTTCGGCTCGCTCACCCGGGCCACGCTCTCCGACGGCGTGGACGGCGCAGTCATCACCGTCGACGCGTCCCAGCCGTGGTCGGCCTCGGTGACCGGCGTGGGCGACGTCGCCGGCAGCACCGCGGCCACGGTCGGCATGGCCGTGCAGAAGCGCGGCCGCACCACCGAGCACACCTTCGGGACGGTGGCCTCGACCGACTTCACCGTGAGCATCAACTACGGCAGCGACGTGGGCTCGCACACGCTGCACCACCAGATCCGCATCAACACCGACACGACGCGCAACCCGCGCTTCTCCGACCACGGTGACTCCGGGTCGGTCGTCCAGGACATGTCGCGCAACGTCGTCGGCCTGCTCTTCGCCGGTAGCAACGACGGGTCGATGACCTTCGCCAACCCGGTGCAGGCGGTGCTCGACGAGCTCGGGGTGGACCTGCTCCTCCCGGCGGTCGTGCCGGCCACGCGCCCACTTCTGACCTGTCTCAACACGAGGCTGGCCGTGTGCCTTCGCACGCGCTACGACGCGAGCTGCCCGACGGTGAAGACCCGTGTGGTGGCGCTGTGCCCGACCGTGACCCGGCCGCAGATCTGCGACGTCGTCACCCGGAGCGTCACCTGCGAGGTGACCCGGCCCGTCATCTGCGACCTCAAGGTCACCCGGTACTCCTGTCCCCTCCCGACCCGGGCTTGCGGTGGCGAGTTCGAGCGACCGCCGATCGAGGACTGGAGCCGGGGAGGCGGCGGTGGGTTCAGTGGAAGCGACGGCGGCTATGGCGGGTCTCCCGACGAGATCGGTGCGGTCGCCGACGACCTCTACTGGAGCGGCTACCTCGCTGCCCTCGAGGAGGTCGACGCCGTCGAGGCCGGCGATGCCGGTGGCACCCAGAGCTCGGGCTCGGCCTCCGGCGCGGCGGGCGGTGCCTGACCCGTGGCCTCATCCCCCAGCCTGCTCGGCGCGGCCGTCCGGCACGGGCTCGTCCCCGTGCAGGACGTCCGCGCCGGACGGGTGCGGGTGCGCGCGGTCTCGCGCAGCAACGCCGTGCACGTCATCGAGCACGACGGCTCCGCCAAGGGGTTCGTCAAGCAGGCCGGAGCCGCAGCCCGGCTCGACGGTGACGACACCGTCGCCACGGAGTCGGCGGTCCTGCGCTCCGTCGCACCCCTCGATCTCGCACCGACCCTGATCCTGCAGGGGGGACCAGGGTCGGTGTGGATGACTGCGCTGCCGGGCGAGGAGCTGTCGGTGGTGCGAGACCCGGCGGCCCTGCGGCCCGCCGCCGTCGACCTCGGTCGGGCCCTCGCCCGACTGCACCGGCACGTGACGTCGGGCGATGTCCCAGAGGCCCCGCGTCCCTGGCCGCTGTGGGAGCACCTGCCGCCCTCGATGGCCGGAGGCACGACGATGGCTGGCACCCGGCCAATCCTCGAGGCCCTCACGGACCCCGTGGTCCGGCGGGCCCTGGACCTCACCGCGCATCACTGGCGACCGAGCCACCTCATCCACGGGGACATCTCACCGGGCAACGTCATCGTGCGCACCACCGCGGCGAGCGAGGTGAGGGTGGGCCTCGTCGACTTCGAGCTCGGCGGACGGGGTTGTCCCGAACACGACCTGGTCTCTGCCGCCTCCATGCTCGACGACCTCTCCATGCCCGGGAACGACCTCGCTGCCCTCTGCCTGCAGGCCTACTGGGCCGCCTGCGGTCCCGCGATGGTCACGCCCGGGTGGCGTTGTGTCCGTGCACTCCTCACCGCGTGGCAGGTCGCCCTGACGCTGGGGGAGGACGGCGCGGACGACGTCTCGCGGCTCCTCACCGGCGCGCTCGACGCGGCGGAGAAAGTCGTGCCATGAACGGCTGGCGCGCGGACCACGCGGCGCAGGTGCTCTCGGCACGCGACCTGCTCGTGGGCACGTCGGGCGCCTTCGCGGCAGCAGACCTGCTCTACAGCCAGTGGTATGCCGGCTGCTCACCTTCGCCGACGGCGTCACGTCTCTGGGACCCGCCGGTTGCGACCTCTGCGCGTGCCGCCCACGTGGGTGGCTCCGAGTGGGCCGACGGAGAGTCCGAGGTGGTGGGCACGGGCGTGGCCGGTGTCATCGTCGTCGCGACTCCTCGGGGGCGCCGGGCGCTGTGCCGTGGCGAGTACGTCACGGCGAGCGGTCGGCCGGGCTTCCCGCCGCGGGTGGGGGACCGGGTGCGTGCCTCGCGCAGGCTCGGAGCGGTCGTCCAGGACGGGTGGTGGCGCACCTGGGGTCCACTTTGGGACCTGCAGGCGCAACCCGGGCCGATCCTGCGCGTCTACCTCCACCCGGCGCCCGGGCTCGTGGCGCCGGTCGTCCATGCCGTGACGACCGCGCTGGTGCAGGCCGACTCGTGGATGCTCAAGCTGGCTCCCACGGTCGACGGCCTGACCCGGCGCGACGCGGTCGTGGCCTACCTCGCCGGAGCGGGCCGGGAGGACGACCGTGATGCCGTGGCGCGCGCAGTGGCCGGCCTGACCTCAGGCACGCCTCCACCGCTCACGGAGCCCTTGGGTGAGGGCATCGGCTGGGCCGAGGATCCCGGGACGGGGGCAAGCTTCGGTGAGGTGCGCTGTGCGGCGATCGTGGCGGCATACGAGAGATGGGGCAGGGATGGGCTGTCGGACCCCACGTGGTTGCACCGCGTCGCGGACGAGTTCCGCTCTCGCGGGATCGACCCGGCAGCACCGCACCGTTCTCTCGCCGTGGCTGACCGGGTGTCACGATGAGCGCCGTGATGCCGGACGCTGAGGTCGATGACGAACGCGATGCCGTGGTCGACGCTGCCCATCGCTGCCTCGACCTGCTCGTGAGGACCGCCGTCATCGACGAGACCGGGCCGACGTGGCCGTCGTGGCAGCTCGGTGCGGATGGTCGGCCGGTCGGGGTCGTGGCCGGTCGACGCTCGCTCTACGACGGCGATGCCGGCGTGGTGTGGGCCCTGACCCATCTTGGCGCCGCCTTGAACCGGCCGGACGCGGTCGAGCTGGCTGCCTCGGGAAGCGACTCGCTCCTGCGAGCACGACCGTCGGGCGAGGGGACGCCGGAAGGGATGCTCGTGGGGGAGGCGGGGGTCGACCTGCTGGTGCGGGTCGGTGGGTCGGTGGCACAGAGGTGGGCCGACGGCAGCGACCTCACCGACGGGCTGGGTGGCATCCTGCTCAGCCTGGCCCGCGTGCGTCGTGACGAGGAACACGCTGCGGCGATCGTGGCCGAGCTGAGGCACCGGTCCCGGGTCGAGGCGTGGGGGCGCAGCTGGCCCGACCCCCGGCTCGGGGGCGACCCCGGGCGACCGCTGTGCGGTCTGGCCCACGGTGCCTCCGGTGTGGTCTGGGCCTTGGCGGAGGCCGCGGCGATCTGGCCGCGACTGGCTGCCGCGGCGCTCGACCTCGCCGGTGAGGCCTTGGCCTGGGAGGCCTCGTGGTCGGACCCGGCCCGCGGCGGCTGGCCCGACCTGCGCGAGGGGGACGTGACGTGGCCCGACCTCTGGTGCCATGGCGCTGCCGGTGCGGGTGCCGTGCGGCTGCGTCTGCTGGAGCTCGCCGCCGGCGGCCTCGAGGTCCCGTGGTCGCTGGACACCACGCGGGCCGAGGCGGAGATGGCCGTCCAGCGGTGTGGGCAGGCGATGAGCCGGGCGGGTGGGCTCGCGGCAGAGCGGGGGGTGGACGCCGTGCCCGGGGGATGGACCCTGTGCCACGGCGCCGGGGGGACCAGCGGGACCGTGGCGCTCGCGGCTGACGTCTTCGGGGTGCCGGAGCATCGCGAGCGGGCGCTCTCAGCCGCGGCGAGCTTTGTGCGCTCAGCCCCTGTCGACCCCGAGGACTGGCCCTGCGGGCTTCAGGGAGCCGACGGGGACGTGTCGTTGCTCAACGGGGTGGCGGGGACGGCCATGGTGCTCGCCGACCTGGCGCTGCCGGGATCGGTGCCCTCCCTCGTCCTGCTGGGTCTGGGCGGCACCAGGTGACACCACGCGCACAGCGTTTGCGGATCCGGTCGCTGGAGCAGCCGGATCCGCAGGCGCTGTGAAAGGAGCGGACGACGGACGGAGGGGCCCGTGGTCAGTTCTTGGTGGCCGTCGCCCAGGGGTCATCGCCGCGAGAGGAGTCCGAGGCGACCCACGCGTCAGTGCGTGTCGTGCGGTCGCTGCCATCGGCGATCCGGGACGGGATGGTGCGCGAGGCGCGCAACTTCTCGCCCGTGGCCTTGGCGGCGTCGGCCACGAAGTCGGCCACGACGGGCGCGGCCTTGGTGCGGGCGTTCTCCTTGACCGCAGCAACCTGGTTCTGGACGGGCTGGCTCTGCCAGACCTTCCCGGACACCTTCTTGATCTGGGCGTAGCGCTGCCTGCCGGCACGCGCGCCGAGGACGTAGCCGGCGGCGAGGCCGGCGAGAAAACTCAATCTGGGCACGAGGGGCTCCCTTCCGTCTGGTCTGCGACCTTACCCGGCACGACGCGGAAGTCCGGGTTCCGCATCCAGGGCGCTCCCGGCATACCCTGTCTGTCGTCCATCGGTATGCCGGTGCGCTGGCGGGTTCGCATAGTGGCCTAGTGCAGTCGCCTTGAAAGCGACCAGAGTGAGAGCTCTCGTGGGTTCAAATCCCACACCCGCCGCCCAGTTCTTCCTCGACCGCGTCCTAAGGCCCCGGGTCTCAGGATGCGAAACCCGTTCTTGACGTACCCGTCGGTCACCCGTCTCATGGTTGATGACAACGTTGTCATATTCGGAGGGGCCTTCATGCCATTCACTCACCATCGCCGCGCTCACCGCCACGGCGTCGTCCTGCTCGTCGTCGCCCTGCTTGCCGCCGTCGGCGTCGGGACGGCGGCCGCGGACACCTCGCAGCACCGTCCGGCCTACCACTTCAGCCCTGCCAAGAACTGGATGAACGACCCCAACGGTCTCGTCTTCCACAAGGGCGTCTACCACCTCTTCTTCCAGTACAACCCGCTCGGTGACCGCTGGGGCAACATGTCCTGGGGGCACGCGACGAGCAAGAACCTCGTCCACTGGCAGCAGCAGCCGGTGGCCATCCCGTTCGACGCGAACGAGGGGGTCTTCTCCGGCTCGGTGGTCGTCGACACGACGAACAGCTCGGGCTTCGGCACGACGCAGAACCCGCCGCTCGTGGCGATGTACACCAGCGCCTACACCGCCGCCAGCGGTCGCGACGGAATCCAGGCCCAGTCGCTCGCCTACTCGACCGACGACGGCCAGACCTGGACCAAGTACTCGGGAAACCCCGTCATCGACATCGGCTCGCGTGAGTTCCGTGACCCCAAGGTGTTCTGGTACTCGCCGGCCAAGGAGTGGCGCCTCGTCACGGTCATTGCCAACGAACACAAGGTCCTCATCTGGCGCTCGACCGACCTCAAGCAGTGGACGCGCCTGTCCGAGTTCGGACCCCGCAACGCCACCGGCGGGGTCTGGGAGTGCCCGGACCTCTTCCCACTCGCTGTCGACGGTGACCCGACGAACATCAAGTGGGTCATGCTCGTGAGCCTCAACCCCGGCGGTATCGCCGGTGGGTCGGGCACCCAGTACTTCGTCGGTGACTTCGACGGGACGACCTTCACGGCTGACGGACCGGCGTCCTACGAGCCACCCGCCGGCACGCTTCTCCAAGGGTTCGAGGACGGGTATAGCGGGTGGACCCCGACGGGGACCGCCTTCGGTTCCGAGCCCGCGACCGGGACGCTTCCCGGGCAGCAGACGGTGACCGGCTACGTCGGCAAGCACCTTGTCAACAGCTTCATCGATTTCGACGCCGCCCAGGGCGAGCTGACCTCACCGAGCTTCACCGTCAACCAGCGGCACCTCAACTTCCTCGTCGCCGGCGGTCGCCATCCCGCGGTTCCCGGTGCCACACAGGGCGATCCGGGCGGCCAGCTCTTCGAGGACTTCGAGTCGCTCGACTCGGCGACCCACCTGCCGGCGGGGTGGACCGCCACCGGCGACTTCTCGGGCTACGGCGCGACGAGCTCGGGCCTGCCCTACCACCAGGGCGACAAGGTGCTGGACACTTGCGTCGTCCCGGACAAGTGCGACACCGCCACGGGTACCTTCGTCTCGCCGGAGTTCACCGTGACCCGCGACTACGTCAACCTGCTCACGGCGGGGGGCGCTCATCCTCTGGGAACGAGTGGCCCGACGGTGGTCGAGCTCGTCTCCGGTGGGCAGGTTGTCGGATCCGTGACCGGCAACAGTTCCGGCGACATGGACTGGCGCCACATCGACGCCCGCTCGGTGGTCGGCGCACAGGCGCACCTCGTCATCCGTGACGAGAACAGCAGCGGCGACTGGGGGCACCTCATGGTCGACGACATCCGGTTCTCCGACACCGCCGCCGGACCGCGTGACACCCAGACGACGGTCAACCTGGTCGTCGACGGGGAGGTCGTGCGCTCGAGCACCGGCACCGACAGCGAGGCGCTCGACTGGGCCTCGTGGGACCTCGGCGACCTGCAGGGCCGCGAGGCGAAGATCCGGATCATCGACCACAGCTCAGGCGGCTGGGGGCACATCCTTGCCGACCAGTTCATGCTCGCCTCGACGCCAGCCAAGAATGGTACGGACCGGGCCAGCTGGGTCGACTTCGGGCGTGACAACTATGCCGGGGTGACCTTCAACGGCCTGCCGGACGACCAGCGCACCACCATCGGCTGGATGAACAACTGGCAGTACGCGCAGGACGTGCCGACCAACCCGTGGCGCGGCCAGATGACCATGCCGCGAACCCTGTCTCTGGTGTCGTCCTCGGAGGGGCCGCAGCTCCGCCAGACCCCCGTCACGGGCGTCGACAAGGTCGCGGTCAACCGCGACAAGCAGCAGGCCAAGGTGCGGCCGGTTCCATCGGGTGAGAAGGCCACCGGGCTCGATGCGTCGGTGGCCAGGGTGGACGTCCGTGTCGCTCTCGGTTCGGCGAGCGAGGCAGGTGTCGTGCTGCGGCGCACTGCCGACGGCGCGGTTGGCACCAAGGTGGGCGTCCGTGGCGACGGCACGCTGGTCGTGGACCGCACCAAGAGTGGTGACGTCGGGTTCAACGCCCTCTTCGCCAGCGTCGAGGAGGCGCCGGTGACCGTCCGCGACGGAGAAGTGACCTTCACGGCATACCTGGACCGCAGTTCCGTGGAAGTCCTCGCAGAGGGTGGCCAGCGCTCGGTCACCGACCTCATCTACCCGCCGGCGTCTGCGACAGGTGTCGCAACGTACGCGGTGGGCGGGACGGCAAAGGCGATCGACATCAAGGTCACGCCGATCCGACCCTGACCCAGGCGGAGCCACGCCATGGTCGGCTCCCGGCCGTGCCCCGCTGGGACGACTCGCATCAGCGAGGGTCCCGGCGGGGCGCGACATCGAGGTCAGGGTGGGGGAATCTCGCCCGAGCCGCGGACCACGAGCGTGGGGTCCACGACGATGCGCTGAGGCGGTGAGCTGTCTCCGTCGATGCGGCCGAGGACAAGGTGGGCCGTGATGCGACCGAGACGGGCCACGTCCTGGCGCACCACCGTGAGGGCCGGTGTCATGAGGTCGGCGAGGGGGAAGTCGTCGAACCCCACGAGGGCCACCGAGTCGCTGAGCCCACGGGCTCTCAGGGCCCGGATGGTGCCCTGCGCGAGGTCGTTGCGTCCCGCGAAGATCGCCGTGGGGGGCTCGGCGAGGTCGAGCAGCCGGAGCACGGTGGCCTCGGCTGCCGCGGGCCCCCGCAGTCCCTGCGCAGAGAGCAGCGGGTCGGGCTGCAGACCGTGTGCGCGGAACGCCGCGACGTAACCGTCGCTGCGGTTGCGCGCGGTGTAGATCTCGGTGAGGTCCGTCAGGCAGGCGATGCGCCGATGTCCCTGTGCAAGAAGGTGTTCCACTCCCATCCGGGCGCCCTCGAAGTTGTCGATCGTCACCGAGTCGGCGTCGACCCCGACCGGGTCGCGGTCGACGAAGACCACGGGAAGACCCGCGCGGACCTCTGACGAGAGGTAGTCCTGGCGGTCGGTCGAGGGCATGAGGACGAGTCCGTCGACGCGCCGGGTGACGAGGTCGTGCACCAGTGAGCGCTCGCGCTCGGGCTCCTCGTCCAGGCTCGCCGACAGGATCGCCGTACCCCGGTCACGGGCCGCGTCCTCGAGGGAGCGCAGCAGGGCTGCGGAGAAGCTGTTGCTCACGTCCTGGAGCAGGGCCCCGATGAGGCCGCTGCGCCCGCCCGCGCGGCGGAGGTTGCTGGCCGCGAGGTTGTGCCGGTAGTCGAGCCGGAGCACCGCATCCTGGACGCGTTCACGCACCGCGTCGGCGACCCCCGCCTCGGCGTTGACGACTCGTGACACGGTCTTGATGCTCACCCCGGCGACAGCGGCCACGTCGCGCATCGTGGCGCGCCCGCCCTGCTCACCCATGGGAAGCACGCGCGGCACACCGCACTGACAACGATGTCACAACCATGTCTCAGGTTGTACGCCATCCCTTGACCGGAAAGCAACCCCGGGCATATACATGTCGTGACAACGTTGTCATCGGACAAGGAGAGAATGACATGCACTTTTCCCCCCGTGCATCCCGCGCACTCGTGTGCGCGGTGGCGGCCTCGACGGCGCTCGGGCTAGGAGCCTGCAACCGGTCGAGCGGCGCCGATTCCGGATCAGGAAGCGGCGGTGAGGCCCCCGTGGGCGTCTCGCTGATCACCAAGGACTCCACCAACCCGTTCTTCGTCGCCATGCAGAAGGGAGCCAAGGCCGACGCGAGCAAGAACAACGTCAAGCTCACGGTGGCCTCGGGCAAGCAGGAGGGCGACGACCAGGGCCAGATCACCGCCATCGAGGACGCGATCGCCCGCGGCGACAAGGGCATCCTCATCACGCCGATGAGCACCGGCGTCAACGCGGCGATCAAGAAGGCGCGTGACGCCGGTCTGTACGTCATCGCGCTCGACACCCCGCCCGACCCCCCGGACACCGTCGACATCACCTTCGCCACCGACAACCGCGAGGCCGGCAAGCTCGACGGCCAGTGGGCCGCCGGAACGATGGCAGGCAAGCCCGCCACCATCGCCCTGATCGACCTCTTCGACGACAAGATCGTCTCGGTCGACTACAACCGCGACCAGGGCTTCCTCGAGGGCATGGGCATCGACGTCGCCGACCCCAAGAAGAACGGCGACGAGGCAAAGACGGGCAAGTACACCGCCGGTGGTGGTGGCGAGTACACGATCGTCTGCAACGAGGCGGGCAACGGTGCCGAGGATGGCGGCCGGACCGCGATGGAGAAGTGCCTGGCCAAGAACCCGAGCATCAACCTCGTCTACACGATCAACGAGCCGACGGCAGTCGGTGCCAATGCTGCTCTCCAGGCCGCGGGCAAGACGGCCACCATTGTCTCGGTCGACGGTGGATGCGCTGGCGTTGCTGCAGTGAAGAGCGGCGTCATCGGGGCGACGGCACAGCAGTACCCGCTGAAGATGGCCACCGAGGGCATGGCAGCCATCGCCTCCATCGCCCGCGGCGGTGAGAAGCCCAAGCCCGACGCGGGCCTCGACTTCAAGAACACCGGTGTGGCATTGGTGACCGACAAGCCCGTCGACGGTGTCAAGAGCATCACTGCGGACGAGGGCGCCAAGATCTGCTGGGGCAAGTGAGCATGAGCACGGTCGAGGCCACCTCCGCCTCCGCCGAGTTCGCCCGGCGGAAGCAGTCGCCCCTGCAGCGACTGCAGCATCAGCTTCACGGCAAGCCGTGGCTGAGCCCACTGTTCCTGTTGCTGGTCGCGTTCCTCGCCTTCTTCATCGCGACGCCGACCTTCCTCACGCCGAGCTCGATGGGCATCCTGCTGCAACAGACCGCCATCGTCGCTGCCCTCGCCGTGGGGCAGACCCTCGTCATCCTCACCGCCGGCATCGACCTCTCGGTCGGGGCCATCATGGTGCTGTCGATGA
This sequence comes from Knoellia sp. Soil729, assembly GCF_001427985.1. Taxonomy (GTDB): domain Bacteria; phylum Actinomycetota; class Actinomycetes; order Actinomycetales; family Dermatophilaceae; genus Knoellia. The sequence continues at coordinate 873,021 of NZ_LMSA01000002.1, read as the reverse complement.
TGGTCATGGCCACGCTGGCGCGTGACGACGGGATGCCCGGAGTCCTCGCCCTGCTCATCGGCGTCGCGCTCGCCACCGGTGCCGGCCTGCTCAACGGGCTCCTTGTCACCCGGATCAACCTGCCGCCGTTCATCGTGACGCTCGGCACGCTGAGCATCTTCACGGCGATCGCGCTGCTCTACTCGGGTGGCTCGAGCATCCAGGCCGCACGGCTCCCTGACACCCTCAACTTCCTGGGTAAGGGCTTCGGCATCGGTCAGTTCAGGATCACGTGGGGCATCGTCGTCGTCATCCTGCTCTACGCCGTCATCGGGTTCGTGCTGTCCCAGACAGCGTGGGGACGTTATGTGTATGCCGTGGGTGACGACGCGGAGTCGGCTCGCCTCTCGGGTGTGCCGAGCATGCGAATCCTCCTCGGCGTCTACACCGTGGCGGGACTCATCTACGGCATCGCGGCCTGGATCCTCATCGGTCGGGCGGGTGCGGCGACGCCGAACGCCGCTCCCGACGCGAACCTCGCGAGCATCACCGCGGTGGTCATCGGGGGCACCAGCCTCTTCGGTGGACGCGGTCGGCTCATCGGCACCCTCATTGGTGCCCTCATCGTGCAGACCTTCGCGTTTGGTCTGTCCCAGCTCGGCGTCGACCAGCAGTGGCGCTACCTGGCCACCGGCGCCCTCGTCATCGTCGCCGTCGCGATCGACCAGTGGATTCGAAAGGTGAAGGCATGAACACCACGAGGGAGCTCGAGGTCGCCCACGGCGGTGTCCCCTCCGGCAAGGAGGACGTCTACTCCCAGGAGCCCGTTCTCTCGGCACGCGACATCGTCATCACCTTCGGTCGCGTTGTCGGCCTGGACGGGGTCGACCTCGACCTCTACCCCGGCGAGGTCCTCGCGGTCATCGGTGACAACGGTGCCGGCAAGTCGACGCTCATCAAATGCCTCACCGGGGCCTACGTCCCCGACTCTGGTGACATCAGGCTCAACGGCGAACCGGTCTCCTTCCGCAAGCCGCAGGACGCCCGCGACGCCGGGATCGAGACGGTCTACCAGCAGCTGGCGGTCATCCCGGCCCTCGACATCGCGAGCAACCTCTACCTCGGCCGCGAGGACCGTCGCAAGGGTCCACTGGGCTCCGTGCTCAGGATGCTCGACAAGAAGGGCATGGAGCAGCGGGCCGGTGAGTCGGTGCAGAACCTCGGCATCCAGACGATCCAGAACATGGGTCAGGCGGTCGAGACCCTCTCCGGTGGCCAGCGCCAGGCGGTGGCCGTGGCCCGGGCTGCGGCGTTCGGCAGCAAGGTCATCGTCCTCGACGAGCCCACTGCTGCCCTGGGTGTCAAGGAGTCCGGCATGGTCCTCGACATGGTGAAACAGCTGCGTGACAAGGGGCTTTCGGTCATTCTCATCTCGCACAACATGCCGCAGGTGTGGGACGTCGCCGACCGCATCCACATCCAGCGGCTCGGCGGTCGGGCCGGTGTCATCACCCCCGAGACGCACGACATGGGTGAAGGGGTCGCGATCATGACCGGTGCGACCAAGCTCAGCCAGGACGCGCCGTGACCATCGTCGTCGGCTACATCCCGAGTCCTCAGGGCTTGGCTGCGGTCGACGCGGCCATCACCGAGGCGGAGCGGCGGGGTTCCAAGCTCGTCGTCGTGAACTCCGGTGTCATGGGCGACTACTCGGGACCGAGCTTTGCGGATGCCAAGGACCTCGATGCACTCGACTCGCAGCTCACCGAGCGCGGGATCGAGCACGAGGTCAGGCAGATGACGCGCGGACTGGCACCGGCCGACGAGATCCTCTCGGTCGCGGCCGAGGTCGGTGCCGAGCTCATCGTCATCGGTGTCCGCAAGCGGTCGCCGGTGGGCAAGGTGGTCACGGGCAGCACCGCCCAGCAGGTCCTGCTCGACGCGACCTGCGCCGTCCTGGCGGTCAAGCCCTGACCCCGGAACCACCACGCACAGGCGCAGGTATGCCGGGGACCGCAGTCCCCGGCATACCTGCGTCTGTCGTTGGTGTCGGGTCCCGTGTCCGCCGGGACCTGAGCAGGGAATGCTGCTAAATTCTTGCGCGGTTGCACACGCAGCAGTTCCTCGCAGGTCGCAGTACGCGCCCGTCTCGCTTCCACGCCAAGGCGGGCGTTGATGTGTCTGAGCCGGGTTGTCCCGGACTTTCGACGGGGTCCGGCTGGGTGCAGCCGCTGGCGCCGCGATTCTGCTGCGTCGACGTGCTACACACAGGAAAGAGTTACCCCAATGGCACAGGGCACCGTGAAGTGGTTCAACGCTGAGAAGGGCTTTGGTTTCATTGCCCAGGACGGCGGTGGACCGGACGTCTTCGTCCACTACTCCGCCATCGACACCCAGGGCTACCGCAGCCTCGACGAGAACCAGCAGGTCGAGTTCGAGGTCACCCAGGGTCCGAAGGGTCCCCAGGCCGAGCAGGTTCGCCCGCTCTGACCGAGGACTTCCACAGCCTTTGAGCGAGGCCCCCTCCGCCACGGCGGAGGGGGCCTCGTCGCACGTCCGTGCCATGCCGCGTGGTGACGTCGGGCAGCGGGGGTCGTCCCAGATTTCTTTCAGGGTTGACCTCTAGACTCGTGCGGGCGCGGCATCGGACGGGGGTTCGTGCAGCGCCCTGTTACCCCCCGGTCGAAGAGGTCTCCGTGCAGCACGAACCAGGCGAGAGCGGTGTCGAGGACGACGCCGCTCAGCTCGACGATGCCGACGGGGAATCGGCCTCGCGTGTCGGGCAGCGTGCTGAGCACCGCGCCCACCAGCGCCGGTCACGTCGGCGTCGCGGTCTCATCGTGGCCGGGATCGTCGCGTCTCTGCTCGTGGTCACCATCGTGGCCGCCTACGTCCGCCTCAACGGCAACATCCACCGGCTGGACGTCTCCAAGATGGTCGGCACCGACCGCCCCACCCCGTCGGGTGACCTCGCGACCGGTCCGCTCAACATCCTGCTCGTGGGTTCGGACGTCCGCCAGGGTGCCGGCAACCAGGGCTACGGCGACGGCGCGTGGGAGCCGGGGCAGCACTCTGACACCAACATCCTCATGCACATCTCGGGGGACCGGAAGTCGGTGACGATGGTGTCGATCCCGCGCGACTCGATGGTTCCCGCGCCGGTGAAGTGTGACGCCAACGCCCCCAAGGACCAGTGGAAGATCCACCAGTGGAACCAGAACTTCACGACGGGCGGACCGGGCTGCCTCATCCGCACCCTCGAGGGCAACACCAACGTCTTCGTCAACCACTTCGCGGTCGTCGACTTCGGCGGCTTCAAGAACATGGTCAATGCGCTCGGTGGCGTGCCCGTGTGCACCACGAAGGCCATCGACGACCCGCAGGCCGACTTCACGCTGGCTCCCGGGCGGCACGAGCTCAATGGCGAACAGGCCCTGGGCTACGTCCGCACCCGCAAGAGCCTCGGTGACGGCTCCGACATCGGACGGATCAAGCGCCAGCAGGCGTTCATGGCTTCGGTGGTGCAGGAGGCCACGAAGTCCTCGCTGCTCCTGCGGCCGGACAAGCTGCTGAGGTTCCTCGATGCAGCGACCCGGTCCCTCACGACCGACCCGGAGTTCGGCGTGGGCGCGATGCGCGACGTCGCGGAGAGCGTCAAGGGCATCGGCATCGACAAGATCCAGTTCATCACCGTCCCCACCGAGCAGTACGCACCGGACCACAACCGCGTGCAGTGGACGCCTGCCGCCAAGGACCTGTGGGAGGCGATCCGCACCGACCGGGACCTGTCGACGCCCAAGCCCACGCCCAGCCCCACCGCCACCACCAAGCCGCTGACCGTGGCACCGGACAAGATCGAGGTCGAGCTCGTCAACGACTCGGGTGTCGTCGGCCTCGCGAAGCAGGCTCTCGAGGCGATGCGCGTTCAGGGGTTCGTCAAGGCGGTGTCGAGCAACGGCACCGAGGAGGCCAGTGGGGTGACCGTCCAGCACTCGGCAAGCCAGGCGGAGGCGGCACGGACCGTGGCCGCGGCCTTCCCCGGCGCCAAGCTCAAGGAGGTCGAGGGCCTGGGCTCTCGTGTGCGCGTCATCCTCGGCGCAGGCGCCCCCAACGTCGTCGAGGTGCCCAATCGTCTTGGCAGGGCTCCGCTCCCCAAGCCGACGATCACGTCGACGCCGACGGTCGCGGGCACCATCGAGGCCCGCAAGGCCGACGCCGACATCTGCTCCTGAGCCGCTCTCAGAAGAGGCGGGACGCGGCGACCTCTGGAGGCTCCTCGAGGGCGAGCAGAGCGGCCTTGCGCTCCAACCCACCGGCATACCCGGTCAGCGAACCATCGGAACCGATGACGCGGTGGCACGGGACGAGAATGCTCACGGGGTTGTGCCCGACGGCCTGGCCGACGCGCTGGGCCAGGCCCGGGTTGCCCAGCTCGCGGGCGATCGCTCCGTAGGTCGTCGTCGTGCCATAGGGGATGAGAGCCAGCAGGTCCCAGACCCGTTCCGAAAAGGCGTCCCCGCGCGCGGCCGTCGGGACCGTGAACATCGTCCTCTGCCCTCTGAAGTACTCCGCCAGCTCGCGCCGCGTCGCCTCGAAGACCGGGTCGCCGGTCGCGGAGACCCGGGTGCCGATCGTGTCCGGGGTCGGCGGGTGCCAGTGCTCGGGGAAGTAGAGCCCGACGAGCGCCTCCGCCTGCGCCACCGCGAGCAGCTCGCCCATGCCGGTGGACAGCGTGGTGTGGCGCCGCGGGAGCTGGTGGGTTGCGCTCGGGGGCTGGCTGGGTGTCGACCGGTCCGTGGTCATGATGTCCATTCAACGGCGGGGTGCCCACAGGTGTGAGTGGCGGGTCCGGAGGCACAGGAAATGCCCCGGATCGCTGGGCGATTCCGGGGCATTCCAGTGTGCGGAGGCGGAGGGATTTGAACCCTCGATGGGCGGTTAGCCCAAACCGCATTAGCAGTGCGGCGCCATAGACCGGACTAGGCGACGCCTCCTCAGCCGCATCAGGGTAACCGTCCGGCACGGCGCCGAGCAAAGCGGCCACCCCGAAGTGGTCGGCGCGACACCCGGGGCCGCCCCCGCAGCCCTCGCCCACGAGCCCTGCCATGACCGTCCCTCCGTCATCGACCGGGCTGCCCCGCACGGAGCGCCGCCGCAGACGCAAGGGGGCTTGGGCCGGGCTCAGCTCGGGGCGGGGAGGAAGACCGTGAAGACGGTCCGCCCGGGCTGGCTCTCGAGCTCGACCCGGCCACCGTGCGACTTCGCCACGGCGTCGACGATCGACAGGCCGAGCCCGGTGGACCCGCCGGCCCGGTTGCGGGACTCATCGCCTCGGGTGAAGCGCTCGAACACATTCTCCTGCAGGGCCTCTGGCACCCCGGGCCCATCGTCGACGACGGCGAGCCGCACCCACCCGCCCTCACGACGCAGCGAGGTGACGACGCGTGTGCCCTCGGGGGTGTGCGTGCGCGCGTTGGCCAACAGGTTGGCGATGACCTGGTGCAGTCGGGCCTGGTCGCCCGTCACCTCGACCGGCTCCTCCGGCAGGTCGAGCTCCCACCGGTGACCGGGGGCAGCGGCATGCGCGTCGGAGACGGCGTCCATGGCCAGGAGACTGAGGTCGACGGGGTCGCGGTCCAGGGGTCGTCCCGCATCGAGCCGGGCCAGCAGCAGGAGGTCCTCGACCAGTCCCTGCATCCGCAGCGCCTCGGACTCGACCCTCGACAAGGCGTGGGTGACGGACGGCGGCACGGGAGCCGGTTCGCGACGGGACAGCTCGGCATACCCACGAATGGACGCCAACGGCGTCCGAAGCTCGTGAGAGGCGTCCGCGACGAACTGCCGCACCCTCGTCTCGGACTCGTGACGTGACCGCAGGGCTCCCTCGACGTTGTCGAGGAGGTTGTTGAGCGCGATGCCGACCTGTCCGACCTCGGTGCGGGGGTCGGTGTCGGCGGCGGCGACGCGCTGGGCCAGGGCGACGTCACCGGAGTCCAGCTCGAGACGGCTGACCTGGGTGGCGGTGTGCGCCACCCGCTGCAGTGGAGCGAGTCCGCGCCGGATGAGCCACTGGCCACCGAGGGCGACGAGGGCCAGCCCGGCGATGGTCGTGCCCACCACGAGGCCGAGGACGGCGTCGACGATGCGGTGGATGCCGCTCATGGGCAGCCCGGAGATGACCGTGTCGCCATCGTCCTCGCGGGCACTGGCCACCCGGTAGTTCCCCAGGCCCTCGACCTCGACCGTCCTGGGGGTGCTGCCGATGCCGGCGCTGCGGAGATGGGCGATCTGCTCGTCCGTGAGCTCATCGACGGTCCGGCCGTGCTCGACGCGGCTGACCGCCACGCCATCGCCTCGCAGCAGCACGAGGAGGGACTCGCCACCTCCGCCGGGGATCGGGCCACCGACCCCACCGGGACCGCGGGGTCCGCCCGCGCGCACCAGGGACGACGTGACGTCCTGGTCGATCTGGTCGACGAGGTGGTTCTGCAGGGCGAGGACGGTGAACGTCGACGTCGCCGCGGTGACGACGAGGAAGAGGCCGACGACGGCGGTGACGAGCTTGGTCGTCAATGACCAGCCGCCGGGCCTCAGCCACGGGCGCGCCCCAGCCGTGGCGGAGCTGTTCATCCCGCCGGCTTGAGCACGTAGCCGACGCCGCGCATCGTGTGGATCATCGGTGGTCGCCCGGCGTCGACCTTCTTGCGCAGGTAGGAGATGTAGAGCTCGACGACGTTGGCCTGGCCACCGAAGTCGTAGCTCCAGACCCGGTCGAGGATCTGGGCCTTTGAGAGAACGCGCTTGGGGTTGCGCATGAGATAGCGCAGCAGCTCGAACTCGGTTGCGGTGAGGTGGATCTCGTCGCCCCCACGTGTCACCTCGTGGCTGTCCTCGTCCATGAGGAGGTCGCCGACGGCGATGACGGACGAGGACTCGTCGGCGACCACGGTGGTCCGGCGCATGAGGGCGCGCAGCCGCGCCACGACCTCCTCGAGGCTGAAGGGCTTGGTCACGTAGTCGTCACCGCCGGCCGTGAGCCCGGCGACCCGGTCCTCGACGGCGTCCTTGGCAGTGAGGAACAGGACCGGGACGGCGTCGTTGTCCGCACGCATCCGGCGCAGGACCTCGAGCCCGTCGAAGTCGGGCAGCATCATGTCGAGCACGACCGCGTCCGGCTGGAACTCGCGTGCCACCTTGACCGCCTTGAGCCCGGTGGCAGCCGCGCGGACCTCCCACCCCTCGTAGCGCAGCGCCATGGACAGGAGCTCGGTCAGGTTGGACTCGTCGTCGACGACGAGCACGCGGACTGCGCTGCCGTCAGGGCGTTGCAGCCTGGCGGACGAGGTCGGTGCTGTGCTCATGAGGTGAAGTACACCTGCACGCGCTCAGTGTTTCCCATGTGTTGCCTGTGCGCTTCCTGTGAGGTTCCCTTGGCGGACGACGATGTATGCCGCGTGGTCGCCGTGCGCGCATGGCGCACTGACCAGCAGCGCCGGGCCGGGGAAGTCCCGAGTCGTGGCTGTCGCAGTTGAGCGGCTTGCGGCACAACACGTCGACGAGACGATGCGTTCATCGACAACGTCAAGGCGGCCGGACCACCGTCGGCTCACGCCCGTTCGACGCGGTCGGCCTGCGGTCCTCGGTCGCTCTGTCGGACCTGGTACCGGACCCGGTCGCCCTGGTGCAGCGCCTCGGCGCCTCTGAGGACCGACACGTGCACGAACAGGTCCGCGCCTCCCGCGTCCGGGGTGATGAAGCCGAACCCCCGCTCCGCGTCGAAGCGCGCGACCACTCCCTCGCCGCCCCGCGCCGGGACGTTGGATGCCTCCTGGTGTCCCGACCGAGCGCGGGTCGTCGACGTCGCGTGTGCGCGCCGCGTTGTCGAGCTGCGCACGAGGCGCACGTCGCGACCCTGCGGGCCCTTCTCGCTCACGACGATGTCGTACGTCACCCGGTCCCCCTCACCCAGCTCGGGGAGCCCGTCTGCCAGCTCCCGGACGTGGACGAAGACATCGGGGCCACCCGACTCGGGGGTGATGAACCCGAAGCCCTTGTCCCCGTCGTACCAGGACACGGTGCCGTCCGCCCCGTCGGATGCCACGGCCTGCTGTGCGGCCTGAGTGGCCTGTGCTCCCAAGGGGAGCAGGTGGTCAGCCTGCGGTCCCTTGTCCCCGTCGACGACGAGGAACGCCACCCGCTGTCCCTCCGAGACCACACCGCCCCCCACGATCGCCGAACTGTGCACGAAGATCTCGGCACCACCGCCGTCGGGCGTGATGAAGCCGTACCCCTTGGCAGGCTCGTACCAGGCGACGGTCCCGAGCACGCCCAGCGGTGTGTCGACGGCCTGGTCGGCCGTGACCCGGACGCGGCGTGCCTGCGGGCCGCGGTCCCCCTCGCCGATCTCGAACTCGACCACCTGCCCCTCCCGGAGCAGTTTCACCGCGTCGCCGCTGACGATCTCGGAGGCGTGCACGTACAGGTCCTCCGACTCCTGCCCGAGGGAGATGAAGCCGAAACCCCGGTCGGTATCGAACCAGCGGACGGTTCCCTGGGTCACGGCTGACTCCTTGTTGAAGCTACGGGCGATGTTCCCCCCAGTGTCCCCGACGGGATGAGAGGAAGTCGAAGCCAACCTTCGCCATCGGATACTGACACCCGGCTGGACCCTCAGAGGGTGCGGGAGATGAGCTCCTTCATGATCTCGTTCGTGCCGCCATAGATCTTCTGGACGCGGGCACCGGCATACATGCGGGCGATTGGGTACTCCATCATGTAGCCGTACCCACCGAAGACCTGCAGGCACCGGTCGATGACGTCGCACTGGACGTCGGTGGTCCAGTACTTCGCCCGGGACGCCGTGGCAGCGTCCAGCTGGCCCTCCAGGTGCAGCCCGATGCAGTAGTCGAGGAAGGTGCGTGCCGCCATCACGTCGGTGCTCACCTCGGCGAGGGTGAAGCGCGTGTTCTGGAAGTCGCCGATGGGCTTGCCGAACGCCTCGCGCTCCTTCGAGTACGCGATGGCGAGCTCGACGGCCTTGTCGGCCGTGGCGACGGCGCCGACGGCGATGGCCAGGCGCTCCTGCGGCAGCTGGAGCATGAGCTGGTAGAAACCCTGCCCCTCCTCGTCACCCAGGAGGTTGCCGACGGGCACGCGCATGTCGGTGAAGGACAGCTCGCGGGTGTCCTGCCCGTGCTGCCCGATCTTCTGCAGCACGCGACCTCGCTCGAAGCCCTCGAGGCCGTCCACCTCGGCCACGATGAGCGAAACCCCCTGTGCCCCCTCCCCGCCGGTGCGCGCCACGATGACGACGAGGCCCGCGTGGGAGGAGTTGGTGATGAAGGTCTTGCTGCCGTTGATGACGTAGTGCTCGCCCTCACGCCTGGCCGTCGTGCGGATCCGCTGCAGGTCCGACCCGGTCGACGGCTCAGTCATCGCGATGGCACCGACGAGCTCGCCCGAGGCCATCCGTGGCAGCCACTTCTGCTTCTGCTCCTCGGAGCCGTAGTTGAGGAGGTAGTGCGCCACGATCGACGAGTGCACCGAGTAGCCGAGCGCGTCGTCGCCGGCGCGCCCCTGCTCCCACATGACCGCCGCCTCGTGCGCGAACGTGCCGCCTCCGCCGCCGTACTCCTCCGGGATCGAGATGCACAGCAGCCCGGCCTCCCCGGCGGCCAGCCAGGTCTCCTTGTCGACCTGGTGCTGCTCGGCGAATCGTTCGAGGTTGGGAACCACCTCGCGCTCGAAGAAGTTGCGGGCGAGCGCCAGGACATCGGGGACCTCACCGTCCACCATCCAGGGGGAGGTGTAGGTCACGGGCGGAAGCATCTGGGCCATGGTGGTCCTCGGGTCGGGGGTCAGGCGGTGCGGACGGCGGCGAGTGGGATGTCCCGTTCGTCGGCCCACTGCTGCCACTCGGCAGCCGTGCGGGTGGTGAAGACCTCAGCGAGACGCTCGCGGCTGAGCTCCTCCGGCGCGATGTCCAGCTCCGTCAGCAACCGGGTGGTGAAGTGCGGCTCGAGGGCGGCAAGGGCGATGTGTCCGTCGGACACGGCATACACGTCGTAGACCGGAGCTCCGCCGCCGAGCAGCCCGCCCGGGACAGTCAGACCGTGAACGACCGGTCGCGCCATCATGTGGGCGAGGTCGGACAGGGCGACCTCCCGTCGGGAGCCACGCCCCGTGCGGGCACGCTCCACGAGAGCCGCGGCAGCCTCGGCCGCCGCTCGTTCGGCGCCGGCCAGGTCGACGACGGTCGTGGCCGGCATACGCCCGTCCCTCACGAGACCGGTCCCGGCCTGGTAGGTGAGGTCGTGACCGGCGACCTCCGCGCCGTCGCCGGGGTGGCCGACGATGTCGACCTGACAGACCCGGGTATGCCGTCCGCTCACCGTCGCGTGGTCGAGCCCCAGTCGCGTGAGGGCGGACGGGCGCGAGCTCGTGAGGAAGATGTCGGTCTCGGCCAGCAGCTCGTCGACCCGGGCGCGGCCCTCATCGCTCTTCAGGTCGACGTGCTCGATGGTCTGGCCCTCGTGGAGCTCGTCGAAGTAGGCCCCGGCATAGCGCTCCATCGGGTCACCGGTGGGCGGCAGGACGGTCGTCACCCTCGCCCCCCACGAGGCCAGCCGCGCGACGGCGGCCGGCCCCGGGAGGTTGATGGCGATCGAGAGGACCCGGATGCCATCGAGTGGCCCGGTCATCAGGCGGCCGGTGCCTTGGCGGCGTCGACCAGGGTGCCGGTCGCGGCGCGCTCCGTGAGCCACGCCGACGGACGGAACCGCGCACCGTAGGTGTCGGCCAGCTCGTTCGCGCGAGCCACGAAGCCGGACAGCCCGCCCTTGTAGTTCGTCATGAACGTCGCGGGGCCACCGGTGTGCGGCGGGAAGCCGATGCCGAAGATGCCACCGACGTTGGCCGACTGCGTGTCCTTGAGGACACCGCTCTCGAAGCAGGCCGCGGTCTCGAGGGCCATGCGGAAGAGGTAGCGGTCGTGCAGGTCGCGCTGGGGCACCTCGGTGCCCTTGGTCCAGCGCTCGCGCAGCTCGGGCCACAGGACCTTGGGAGAGCCCTCGGGGTAGTCGTAGAGACCGGCGCCGGCAGCGCGGCCCTTGCGGCCGAGGCCGACGAGGGTGTCGATGAGCTCCTCACCCGGGTTGGTGGGGAGGTCGGTGCCCTCCGCCTCGGCGGCCTTGCGGGCCTCACCGCGGATGTGCTGGGTCAGCGTGAGCGACACCTCGTCGAGCATGGCGAGCGGCGGGGCGGGGAAGCCGGCCGACGTCGCGGCGCGCTCGATGACCTGCGGGTCGACGCCCTCGGCCACGAGCCGGGCACCCTCGTCGATGAGCGTGCCGAAGACGCGGCTGGTGTAGAAGCCGCGACCATCGGCGACGACGATCGGGATCTTGCGAATCTGCTGGACGATGTCGATGGCGCGGGCGGTCGCCTCGTCGGAGGTCTTCTCGCCGCGAATGATCTCGACGAGCTGCATCTTGTCGACGGGTGAGAAGAAGTGCAGGCCGATGAAGTCCTCAGGGCGGGACGAGAAGCCCTGCAGGCTCGTGATCGGCAGCGTCGAGGTGTTGGAGCACAGCAGCGTCTGCGGACCCACGACCGCCTCGACCTCGGCGAAGACCTGCTTCTTGAGGTCGTAGTCCTCGAAGACGGCCTCGATGACGACGTCGCACCCGGCGAGGTCGGCGTAGTCGGCCGTCGGCGTGATGCGGGCGAGCACCTCGTCGGCCTTGGCCTGGTCGCTCTTGCCACGACCGACGCGCTTGGCGAGCAGCTTCTCGGAGTAGGACTTGCCCTTGTGTGCACCCTCGACGGAGACGTCCTTGAGGATGACCTCGATTCCGGACATGGCGGCCGAGTAGGCGATGCCGGCGCCCATCATCCCGGCGCCCAGGATACCGACCTTGGCCACCGTGGAGCGCTCGATCCCGGCCGGGCGCAGGGCGCCGGAGCTGATCGACTGGAGGTCGAAGAAGAAGGCCTGGATCATGGCCGTGGACTCGCGGCCCGCGGCCAGCTCGGCGAAGTAGCGCGACTCGATGCGGCTGGCGGTGTCGAAGTCGACCTGGGCGCCCTCCACGGCGGCGGACAGAATCGAGCGGGGCGACTTCACCGGGCTGCCCTTGAGCTGCTTGCGCAGGTTGGCGGGGAAGGCCGGAAGGTTGGCCGCGAAGGCCGGGTTGCTCGGTGTCCCTCCCGGGATCCGGTAGCCCTTGACGTCCCACGGCTTGGTGGCGGCGGACTCGTCGTCCTTGTGGGCGAGGATCCAGGCCTTGGCTGCGGGCACCAGCTCCTCACGGCTCGCGACGAGCTCGTCGACGACGCCATTGGCCTGCGCGTCCTTGGGGGTGCGCTGCTGGCCCTGGAGCAGCCAGCCCATGAGGGCGTCCGCGATGCCGAGCATGCGCACGAGGCGGGTCACTCCGCCTCCGCCGGGGAGCAGGCCGAGAGTCACCTCGGGCAGGCCGAGCTTGACCTTGTCGTCGTCGACGGCGATCCGGTGGTGGCACGCGAGGGCGATCTCGAGACCGCCGCCGAGCGCGGCCCCGTTGATGGCGGCGACGACCGGCTTGCCGAGCTGCTCGAGGCGCCGCAGCTGGGCCTTGATCGCCTCCACCTCGGTGAAGGACTCGCCGACGTTCTCGGGGGTGACCTGCTGCAGGTCCGCGAGGTTGCCCCCGGCAAAGAAGGTCTTCTTGCCCGACGTCAGGACGACGCCGGTGATGTCGTCGCGCTCGGCCTCGAGGCGGTCGACGGTCTCGCCCATCGCAGCCTTGTATGCCGCGTTCATGGTGTTGGCTCCGGCGTCCGGGTCGTCCATCGTCAGGGTGACGATGCCCTCGTCGTCGCGCTCATAACGGATCATGTTCTCGCTCATGGCTTCTGGGTTCCTTGTCCGTGGTTCAGGTGCGTTCGGGGCGCGGTCAGACGCGCTCGACGACGGTGGCGATGCCCATGCCGGCGCCGATGCAGAGGGTGGCGATGCCGCGCTCGAGGTCACGCCGCTCGAGCTCGTCGACCAGGGTGCCGAGGATCATCGCGCCGGTGGCGCCGAGCGGGTGACCCATGGCAATGGCACCACCATTGACGTTGGTCTGGTCCTCGTTCCAACCCATGTCGCGCATGAGCTTGAGGGCGACGGCCGCGAAGGCCTCGTTGATCTCGACGAGGTCGATGTCCGAGGCGGACATGCCGACCCGGTCCAGGGCCTTGCGGCAGGCCGGCGCGGGGCCGGTGAGCATGATCGTCGGCTCGGAGCCGATGACGGCGGTCGAGATGATCCGGGCACGAGGGGTGAGGCCCATCTCCTTGCCGGTCTGCTCGTTGCCGATGAGCAGCAGGGCCGCCCCGTCGACGATGCCCGAGGAGTTGCCGGCGTGGTGGAGGTGGTTGATCTGGTCGACCTGGGTGTACTTCTCCAGCGCGACGAAGTCGAACCCGCCCTGCTCGCCCATCGCCGCGAACGACGGCTTGAGGGACGAGAGCGACTCGACACTCGTGCCGGGACGGATGGTCTCGTCGCGGTCGAGGATCGTCAGGCCGCTCCTGTCCTTGACAGGGATGACGGACTTCTCGAAGTGGCCTGCCTCCCATGCGGCCGCGGCGCGGGCGTGGGACTGCGCGGCGAACCGGTCCACCTCGGCGCGGTCGTAGCCCTCGAGGGTCGCGATGAGGTCGGCGCCGATGCCCTGCGGCACGAAGGAGGTGGCGAGCGAGGTGGCGGGGTCCATGGCCCAGGCGCCGCCGTCACTGCCCATGGGCACGCGGGACATCGACTCGACGCCACCAGCGAGGATGAGGTCCTCGAAGCCGGAGCGCACGCGGGCCGCGGCCTGGTTGACCGCCTCGAGTCCGGAGGCGCAGAAACGGTTGACCTGGACGCCGGCAACGGCCTCGGGCAGGCCGGCATACATGGCCGCGACGCGCGGGAGGACCGCACCTTGGTCGCCGACCGGGCTGACGATGCCCAGGACGATGTCGTCGATCTGCGCGGTGTCGAGGCCGGGGTTGCGCTCGCGGACCGCGTCGATCAGGCCGACCACGAGGTCGATCGGCTTGACCTCGTGGAGGGCGCCGTTGGCCTTGCCCTTGCCTCGGGGGGTGCGGATGGCGTCATAGATGACGGCCTGGGGCTGCTCGGGCATGACCGGCTCCTTCTCGAGGGTTCACGACTGCGTGAGGTGCTTTCCACTTCACGATACGCAGCCATTGAACACTTGTGCAATGGCGGGGCCACGTGTTGACTGTCACCCACCATGAGCGCCACGCCCGCGTCCAGCACGGACTCGCGAACCCGCATCCGGGAGACCGCTCTGCGCTTGTTCGCGGCGAGGGGCGCTGCTGCCACGAGTCTGCGTGAGGTGGCCCGGGAGGCGGGCGTCGCCCCTGGCCTGGTCGTCCACCACTTCGGCGGCAAGGACGGGCTGTGCGCCGCGGTCGACGACTTCGTCGTGGACCTCTTCCGCCAGGCCGTCGACTCGGTCCCTCTCGACGGCCCGGCCGCCCAGGTCGTCGCAGCGCGTGACCGCGCGGCCGAGCAGATGTTCGCGGACAACCCCGACGCGGTCGACTACCTGCGCCGAGCGGTCGTCACGCCCGATCCCGGGTCGGAACAGCTCACGCGCATGCTCATGGACGAGACCGTCCGGCGGACGCAGATCCTGCGCGACCACGGGATCGCGCGCAGTCGGATCCCGGTGGAGGAGCAGGCGGTTGCCGTCCTCGTCCGGCAGCTCGGCAGCCTCTTGCTGCAGCCGGCGCTGGGGCGGCTCTGGAGCCTGGCCGACGCGCCCGCGCCCGTGCCGACGGTCAAGGTCAGCCTCCAGCGACCTGACGCCTGACGTCTCGCGCAATGGGCCCGGGGTCTGGCCTGGCTGGACCATGACGCGGAAATCGGGGAACGTCCCGGCAATAACCGGGACATCTGACGATTTCCCCGTCATGGGCGGCGGCGCCACAGGCTCAGCGGCCCACGAGTTCCAAGCTCACGAGCTCAACGCCGGCAGTCCAGTGCCGTGAGGGGGACGGCGTTGCCCATCGCCTCGTAGCCCGCGTCACCGGGGTGCAGGTGGTCGCCGCTGTCGTAGGCCGGGAGCATCCGCGCCGGGTGCTGCGGGTCGCGGACGGCCGCGTCGAAGTCGACGACGCCGTCGAACTCGCCGCTGCTGCGGATCCACTCGTTGACCTGACCCCGGATCGCCTCCCTCGACGAGGACCACCGGCCGCCGCCCTGCCACGGGGTGATCGTGCCGCCGACCACGCACACGCCGCGTGCGTGGGCCCGGGCGATGAGCTGGCGGTAGGCGACGATCAGGTCGTCGGGCTCGGTCGCAAGACCCCCGCGCAGGTCGTTGACGCCCTCCAGGACGATGGCCGTGCGCACGTCCGGCTGGGCGAGGACGTCGCGGTCGAAGCGGGCCTGGGCGCTGACCCCGGACCCGTCGGCGAGGACCCTGTTGCCGGAGATGCCGGCGTTCATGACACCGAGCTGCTGGGCTGCTGGCTGGGCCAGGAGGTGCCGGGCGAGCACGTCGGGCCAGCGGCGGTTCGCGCCCGCCGTCGACCTGTCGCCGTCGGTGATCGAGTCGCCCAGCGCGACGACCGTGCCGACCTGATGCGGCACCTCGACGCCGGCGGACTCGACCCAGGCAGAGCTCGTGGTCGGCGTGGTGAAGGTCGCACCCCACTCGTCGGCCGCGAAGTCGCCCGTGGTCGAGATCCAGCTCGTCTGGTGGGCGAGCCTGTGGCCGCTCACCGTGCCGGCATCACCGACGACGTGGAGGCTCACAGCCAGCGTCGACTGCTCGGGGACGTCGCCAGGCAGCGGATCGCTCAGCACCTCGGCGCCCATCGGAACCGTCACCGACGTGCTGGCGCTGAAGGTCAGCTGGCGGTTGGTGCCCTGGACCACCGAGGCGCCCTGCCACGCGCGACCCACCC
Source organism: Knoellia sp. Soil729 (assembly GCF_001427985.1). Lineage (GTDB taxonomy): Bacteria > Actinomycetota > Actinomycetes > Actinomycetales > Dermatophilaceae > Knoellia. The sequence continues at coordinate 857,091 of NZ_LMSA01000002.1, read as the reverse complement.
ACACCGAGTCGAACGTCACCGGAGCCGACCCGAGGGCGTTGGTCAGGGAGATGCGCAGCCCGGACCCACCGATGCTCGTGTGGATCACGTTGCGCACGGTCTGGTCGACCAGCTTCAGCGTCGTCCTGTCGGTGGCCGTGCCCCACGTCCCGGCCTGGTGCACTCCCGCGTCCGCCGAGGTCGCGACGGGCCCACTCGTCGTGGCGATGGCTGTCGTCGCCGTGCCCGGCACGAACGCAAAGGCCGCCGTGGCGGCGAGGGCAACGGCAGTCGCGGCCAGTGCGGTGGAAGCCGGTCGGCGCGGGGGCACGTCTCCAAGTCAAACCCTTGCGTATGCCGTCGCGTGGCCTTTCGCGCCAACTCGCCTCCCCGGGGCGGGTTCTGGCTGGCCGGGGACCGTTCACCGGGACCGCCGGGCGGCTCGAGCGGGTGGTGGGCGGACGGCATACCGGCGGATTTCTCGTGCGGGGCAGTGCTCGGGTAGTCTTCCTGATCGTTGCGCCACGTGCGCAATGCGCGCCCGTAGCTCAACGGATAGAGCATCTGACTACGGATCAGAAGGTTAGGGGTTCGAATCCCTTCGGGCGCACTCTGTGTTGAGACAGACGATGGGCCCCGGATGCGTCAGCGATCCGGGGCCTTACTCGTTCACGCCTGAGGCGAAGCGCTTGTCGTCACTATCAGTCGGCGGCTGGCAGTGCCTTGACCGCGTCACGGGCAGAGACCACGGCTTGGTGCTGACGTGCGACGACCTCACGGAACCCGGCGCTGAGCTCCTGCTCGAGCGCCGTCTCGTACTCGGACACCGCGTGGTCCTCGCCGGTCACGGCCGCGCCGAGGACGCCAGCGGCATCGGCCCCCGTCAGGGCGTCCTTGAGGGAGATCCATCCACGGTGCAGAGCCGCTGCGGCGGTTCCACTCTCATCGACGTCGTTCGCCGTACTCGTGGCCGAGGGCGACGATCTCCTGGCGGAAGCTCGCGCTGCTCGACGTTACGGGAGCGTCACGGCATACGGGCCGGAGGAAGGCAGCCGTCCTACAGCGGGAGCTTCGAGCTGCCCTCCGCGGGCCCGCGCCCATGATCGGCCAGGCCTTGCCGTCGCTGCCGTGACCGACGTGGGTGACACTGTGCGGATGCGGACCATGGGCGCGCACGTCCTCCTCACCGGCGCGACCGGCACGATCGGCCGCGCGCTCGCGCACCGGTTGTCCGAGCGCGGGGCCCGGGTCACCCTGCTCGCCCGCAGCGCCGAGCCGCTGGCGGACCTCGCCGCCTTGACCGGCGGGACGGCCTTCGAGGCCGACCTGTGCGACGAGGACACCCTGCGCGGGCTGGTCGAGCGAGTGGAGGTGGGGCAGGGGCCCGTCGACGTGCTCGTCAACAACGCCGCGGCCGAGACCACCGGTCTCCTCACCGATCTCACGGCCGGGGACCTTCGCCGCACCATCGACCTCAACCTCACGGCTCCGCTGGAGCTGTGCCGCCAGGTCCTGCCCGGCATGCTCGCCCGTGGCCGTGGTCACCTCGTCAACGTCTCGTCGATGGCAGGGGTGGCCACGTTCCCCGGGCTGGCGGTCTATGGCGCCTCCAAGGCCGGTCTCACCCATGCCACGTCGGGGCTGCGGGCTGACCTGCGCCAGGACCCGATCGGCACCTTGGCCGTCGAGATCGGTCCGGTCGCCTCGACGATGATGGACCGCATCGGCCTGCACGGGCCCAGCGAGGCTGCCTTTGCCAGGGTCCTGCGGGCCCGGCTGCTGACCCTGCTCGACCCTGACGAGGTGGCCAGGGCCATCGTGACCGCCATCGAGGCTGGCCGGCCGCACCTGCGTCTGCCAAGGCGCGCCGCGCCGGTTGCGGCGTTGACCGGCACCCCACGTGCGCTGGCGCGGATCGCCCTCTCCGGCATACCGACGCGTGTCTCCACCCAGCGCGACCAGGCAAAGGACCCTGCATGAGCAGCCGCCGCACGTCGACCCGCCGTAAGATCGCGGTGGCCACGTGGCGCCCGTCTCGTGACGGGCGCATCTATGCACGCATGGAGGTCGATGCCACGGCGGCCCTGGCCTACCTCGAACGGGTGCGCGCCGAGTCGGGAGAGTCGGTGACCGTCACCCACGTCGTCGGCGCGGCCCTGGGCCGTGCCCTGCGGCAGGTGCCCGAGATCCGGGCCCGCATCGTGATGGGCCGTCTCATCGACCTCGACACGTGTGACGTCGGCTTCGCGGTCGACATCGAGGGCGGGTCCGACCTCGCGCCCGTCAAGGTGCATGACGCCGACCGACTGAGCCCGCTGGGCGTGGCCCGAGCCGTGGGCGAAGGAGCCGCGCGGCTGCGTGCTCGCGAGGACGTGTCGTACCGCCGTACGTCCACGCTGGTGCGCCTCGCGCCCGGTTGGGCGATGCGCCCGGCCCTGTCATTCGCCAGCCTCGTCGCCGGTGGCCTGGGCAGGCGGGCGCTCGGGCAGCCGGGCTTCCCTCTCGGCACCGCGTTCGTGTCCAACGTCGGCTCGCTCGGGCTCGACGAGGCGTTCCTCGCTCCGCTGCCGTTCGCGCGCACCCCGGTCTACCTCGCGATCGGCGCGATCCAGGACAAGGCGGTCGTTGTCGACGGGGCGGTCGTCGTGCGACCGGTCTTCGTGCTCGTTGCGACGGCCGACCACCGCATCGTCGATGGCGCCCACGCCGGGCAGATGGCTGGCATCGTGCGCGATCTCCTGCTGCATCCCGAGCGGCTCGACACCAGCGCCTGACCCGTCATCGACGTCAGCAGCTCCCGCGACGCCGAGTTCGCCCCCGTGACGAAGCGACCCCGGCCCGGAGCCGGGCGAGGGTCGCTTCGATGGAGGTGGCGGTGGCGGTGGTCAGGCCTGCTCTTCGTCCAGGGCCTTGGTGACGCGCCGGTGGGCTTCCCAGATCTCCTCGGGGAGGCGGTCGAACTGCTTGAGGTGCTCCTCGCGGAAGCCCATCTCCTGCTGCCAGCGCGGCACGTCGATGGACAGGATGCGGTCGAGGTCGGCCTGCGGCAGGTCGAGGCCCTCGAGGCCGAGCTCCTCCTGCGTGGGGATGATCCCCACGGCGGTCTGGCGACCCTTGACCTCGCCGTCCTTGAGGCGCATGAGCCACAGGAGCGGGCGGAGGTTCTCGCGGTAGCCGGGCCACAGGAAGTGACCGTCCTCGGCGTCCCGCTGGAACCAGTTGACGTGGGCGAACAGCGGCTGGTCCTTGGCGGCCCCGACGATGTCGAGGTAGTGACGCGCGTAGTCGCCCTCGCCGTAGGCCATGAACGGCCGGTTCGACATGGGGTCGTAGCGCAGCTGGCCCTCGACGCCCTCCGCGGCAGCGGTGGCCTCGGCGCCCAGCGTGAGACCGTCGTAGACGCCCTCGGCCAGGTCGTCGATCGCGCGGATCAGCGGCTCGCGGTCACGGGTGCGGCCACCGAAGATGATCGCGTCGATCGGGACACCGGCGGCCTCGTCGAAGTCGGGTGCGGCGTTCGGCACGTTGGCGAGGGTCGTCGTGAAGCGGCTGTTGGGGTGTGCCCACGGCGAGGTGTCGCCCTCGGCGCGGTCGGCGATCGCGTCGCCCTTCCAGTCCAACCAGCCGTCGACGTCGGCGGGGGGCTCGGGGGTGCGGCCCTCCCACCAGACCTCCTCGGTCTTGGGGTTGTAGGCGATGTTGGTGAAGATGACCTTGGTGCCCGGGTCCGTCGAGTGCAGGGCGGTCGGGTTGGTCTGCTCGTTGGTGTCCTTGGCGACACCGAAGACCCCGAACTCCGGGTTCATGCCCATGAGCTTGCCGGTCTTCTCGTCGACCCACAGCCAGGCGATGTCGTCGCCGTAGAAGTCGACGGTGTAGCGGTCGCCGAGAGCGTCGGGCGGGAGCATCATCGCGAGGTTGGTCTTGCCGGAGGCGCTCGGGAAGCCACCGCTGATGTGCCACCGCTTGCCGGTCTCGTTGTCGGTGATGCCGATGAGCATGTACTGCTCGGCGAGGAACTTCTTGGTCGCCCAGCCGTCGTAGGCGCCTTGGCGCAGGCCGTGGGCGATCTTGCCCAGGAGCGCGTTGCCACCGTAGGAGGAGCCGAAGTGCAGGATGGTGCGCTCGTCGGCGACCGTGACGAAGTAGCGCTTGTCGTCCGGGGTGCCCTGACCGAGGTTCTCGAGGTCGCCGGTCACGTGCACCGCGCGCACGAAGTCGTCCTGGTCCGGCAGGTCGTTGACATGCTCGACGCCGACACGGGACATGCGGATCATGTGCAGCACGACCGGGCGGCTGTCCGTGAGCTCGACCCCGGTGGCCCACTGGGCGAGCTCGTTGCCCTTGGGGGACATGAGGTAGGGCAGGACGTACATCGTCTTGCCTGCCGACTGGCCGCGCATGAGCCCGGTCAGCTTCTCCTTCATCTCCGCGGCGGGACGCCAGTTGTTGTAGACCCCGCGGTCCTTTTCGTCGTTGGTGGCGACGATCGTCCGCTCCTCGGAGCGTGCCGTGTCCTTGCTGTAGGAACGGGAGTAGTAGCGACCCTCGCCCGCGGGTAGCAGCTCACCGGCCTCCAGCGCCTCCTGGATGAGTCGGTCGTCGTCCTCGGCGCCGATCACCTCGATCCGGTCAGGCTGCGTGATCTCCGCCCACTGCTTCACGTAGTCCCGCACCGCCTGGTTTTTCAGCCCTGCGGCATCCAGCGCGCCATCGACGTCGACCATGCTGCTGATTCCCTTTCAGTTACGTTCAGGTGTCCAGCAGGCTATCGGCGATCTCGAGGGCCAACCGCCAATCCGTCTGTGTGAAGGGTCACCGCCAGAGCCTCCGATGGCGGCGAAAACGTTTGCGCACTGGGGTTTTCGCGAAATGGTGCATTCGGCAGGCGCTTCCCTGTCACGGATTCGGGCAGGACCCCAGGCCGTAGTCGACGAAGAGGCCTCGAGGGTCGGTGTCCCTCAGCCACGTCACCAACGTTGTGAAGTCGGCGACGCTGCGGACACCGACGCACCCCGCGGTGCCGGGATTGGAGGCCCTGTTGGCGTCGATGTGCATCTCGATCGCGGCCCGCGCCGTCGCCCCTGGCCCCTTGAAGTCGAGGGGGATGGTCACCGGCCCGATGCCGGGGTTGAAGAACGTGCCCGTGTAGTTGTCTCGCCCGTCCTTCCACCGGATGTCGTGGACGAACCAACGGCCCTCGGGCAGCGGCTCGAGTGAACCCATCTGGCTGTTCGCGCCCTTGCGGAAGACCTGGTGCCGCGACGTCCCGGAGTACACGAGGATGTGCGCCTTGGACCTGCCGTCCTTGACGTAGGTGAGCTGGAGAAGGGTCAAGCCCTTGTCGGTGCCGGCGGTGCGGGTGAGGAGTAGGTAGTTCTTCCCGGGGACGGCCACGGCGCCGGGTGCGTGGGTGGCTCCTGCCGCCGCACCGGGCTGGGCCGACGGACCGATGAGCGTGGCCGCGGTCGTGGCGGGAGGCGCCGACTTCTTCAGGAAGAGCGCGCGCTCTGCCTCTCGCCGTCGCTTCAGGCCGGGCACGACCTGCTTGACGCCGTGGACCACGGCCTTGTTCCACACGAGGATCTGCGCGCCAGCGCCGGCGGTGTCCCCGCCCTTGAGCTTCTTGAGCAGAGTGCTCCCGGCGAAGGCGCCGAGTCCGATGTTGTAGGCGAGTGAGACCAGGGCGTCGAACTGGTTCTGGGTGAGGGTTCGGCCGGCGACGTGGGCGGAGACACCGGCAGCGAACTTGTCGACGTCGAACGCCAGGAACTCGCTCGCCTCGTTGGCCGAGATGCCGTCACCGACCTTGACCTTGGTGCCGTTGGGATAGACCGTCGTGCCGTAGCCGATCGTGGGTGTCCCGGGGCCGGGGTCGCGATAGGCGTCCAGCCTCAGTCCCTCGAAACTGATGATCAGGTCGACTGCTGACTTCGATGCCTTCATGACGCGCTCCCGTGGGCTGATCCAGCCCCTCAACGCTACTCGCGCCGCTGGGTCCCGGCAGGCGATTCGCGAATGGACGCAGCGACGAGTTCACGCAGGGTCGCGGCGTCGCCCGCCAGAACCTTCGGGTCGTCATCCTGGACGAACTCGAGCAGGAGATCGCACGGCTCGGCCTCATGGACGAGCAGTCGCGTCACCGCCGACCAGAGATCCGAGCGCTCCCCCAACCGCAGCCGATGCGCGCCCGGCCACCACGAGAAGACATGGACCCCGGCGAGATGCGGGACGAGCCGGCGCAGACCGGCCACAGCGAGGTCCGTCGGCTCGTCGAGGCGCGGCTGCCAGTAGGTGCGCAGCGTGTTGTCAGCCACGCGTTCGAGCAGCTCGAGGGTCGAGTCAGCACTGTCGGTCAAGGTGTTGGGGTGGAACTCCAGAGCCAGCCCGGTGCCTTGGTCGCGGGCCACGACGCACGCCTCACGCAGTGCCGCCACGACCACGTCCCACGTCGACGCATCTGCCTCCGCCGTGCCGACCTCGCCGGCCCACACCCGGATGCGCGGAGCACCGAGGGCCGTGGCCGCCCGGACCAGCGACGTCATCTCGTCGGCCGGCGAGACCCCCGCGCGCCAGTAGCTGCCGTAGGACGCCACGGTCAACCCCGCGGCCTCGGTCAGCTCACGCACCACGGCCAGACGCGCAGCCTCGTTCGAGGGCGCGTGGACGTCGGCACCCCACTCGATGCGCCGGAGCCCAGCCGTGCACGTCGCCTCGACGACGGCTGCGGGAGGGAGGTGTCGCAACGTGACCGAGCAGACTCCGGGACGATGGGTCCAGTCGTCACCGGGGTCGACGGAGAGCTCCATGGCACCGAATGATGTCACCAGCACCCACGAAGGGAGGCTGGCGTGCGGCGTCCAGGGGCCCTCCTCGCCATGTCGCCTGCCGTCGGGGTTGTCCACCCATCGTCGCGGCCCGGTGACGACACGCAGCCGATCCCCGCACGTCGCGGGTTCGCTGGGCGGCGAGCTGGCCCGTCTGGTCGACCACGCCCTCGAGGAGCTCGAGTGGTGGGCCGCCGGTCAGTCGTTCGTGTCGCCGGTCGATGCCGCCCCGCTCGACTCGTCCGCCTGAGCCGCACCGACCGCTTCGGTCAGGACAACACGCTCCGGTATGCCGGCCGCCGCGGCTGCCGCTCGCACGTCCTCGAACTCGGGGGTTGCGTGAACGACTGTGCCGTCGAAGTCGGTGGAGACCTTGATCCGCACCGCGTGACCACGGACGGTCACGGTGCGCCACGACCTGCCGAGGGCGTGCCGCTCGACTGAGTGCTCGCGCACTCCCAGGCTCGTGGTGTGGGTGAGGACGATCTCTCGCAGCGGGGTGCGGTTGGCGTCGGTGCACAGAACCGACAGCGTGTGGGCCGGGCGCCCCTTCTTCATGACGATCGGCGTGAGCCACGCATCGGCCGCCCCCGCCTCCAGGAGTGAGGCGAGCACGCCGGGCCACAGCCGCGGGTCGAGGTCGTCGATGTTGGCCTCGAGGACCCACATCGCCTCTGCCGCAACGCTGTCCGCGCCGGAGCCCCCGGTCACCTGTTCGCCGAGGATGACGCGCACGACGTTGGCACGTCCGGGGAAGTCCTTTGTCCCCGCACCACTTCCGGACCCCGTGATGCGCACCGGGGGCATCGCCTCGCACGACGTCGCCAGGGCGCGGACCAGCGCCATCCCTGTCGGGGTTGCGAGCTCCCCGTCGCCGGTCGACGTGACCTGCCAGCCCTTGGCGAGCTCGAGGGTCGCCGGTGCCGGGACCGACATGAGGCCGTGAGCCGTCCGCGCCGTTCCCGAGCCGAGGGCCACTGGGCCGGCCGAGGTCGTGGTGACGCCGAGCAGGTGAACCCCCGACGCCACCCCGACGATGTCGGCGATGGAGTCCCAGGACCCCACCTCGTGGAAGTGCACGTCGTCCACGTCCACCCCGTGCACCCGTGCCTCCGCCTGGGCGAGCAGGGTGAAGGCTCGAAGTGCCCTGTCGCGCACCGGATCCGGCAGTGCAGCGTGGGCGATCATGCCGCGGATGTCCGACCACCGTCGATGCGGCTGGTCGTCGACGAGCACCTCGACGTCGACCTTGCACGCCCGCAGTCCTGCCCGCACCACGTCGGTGCGCGTGAGTCGCACCGTGTCTGGCAGCACGGCGTCGACCGTGGCCTGAACGGCGTCCAGGGGCGCGCCGGCGTCGACGAGGGCGCCGAGCAGCATGTCACCGGCGACGCCGGCACTGGCGTCGATCCACAGGTGGGACGTCATCAGCCCACGGTAGTGGGGACGCGGAAGAGGTCTCTCACCGCGGCATACGAGTCGATCAGTGCGGGGATGCGTTGGCGCGTCAGCTCATAGGCCATCCGGTCGCCCTCGCCGACGGCCACGACCTCGCCGGACTCGCGCAACCCGGGTGCGAGGCGGTCGAGCCCGTCACGCAGCGAGGTGGCGCGCCCGACGGCGAGCAGGCCCAGGGCTGCTGCCCCGAGCGCTGATCCTTCGGCGCCGCCGGTGACCGTCACCGGGTGGCCGAGGACGCCGGCGGTGACCTCACGCCACACCCGGGATCGGAAGACGCCACCGGTCGCGCGTACCGAGGTCACCGGACTCACGGCGTCGAGTCCGTCGACGATCGTCCACAGCTGCAGGGCGACGCCCTCGACGACGGCCCGCACGAAGTGGCCTCGGGTGTGCGAGTGCTGGACTCCGATGATGGCACCGGTGAGCGAGGGGTCCCACAGGGGAGCACGCTCGGCGAGCAGGTAGGGCAGCATCACGAGACCGTCGCTGCCCGCAGGCACGGTGGCAGCCAGCTCGAGGAGGGCAGCGTCGTCACCACCGCCGTCACCGAGGATGTCGCGGGCCCACCGGATCGAGATGCCGCCGTTGCTGATGGCGCCACCCACGACCCACTCGGAGTCGGTGAGGGCGTAGCAGAAGAGTCGGCCCGAGGGGTCCGTGCGGGGGCCGGGCACGACCATCCGGGCGGCACCGCTGGTTCCCACCGAAAGCCCGACGACACCCGGGTCGAGGGCACCGGTCCCGAGGTTGCCGAGCGGTCCGTCGCCTGCGCCGACGATGACAGGGGTCGCCGTCGCGAGTCCGAGGCGCGACGCCACGGACTTGGTGAGTCCGAGCACGGCGGTCGTGGGCAGGATCGGTGGGAGCTGGTCCTCCCGTATGCCGGCCAGCTCGATCGCCCGCGGGTTCCACGAGCGTGTGGAGGCGTCCAGGAGGCCGGTGGCCGAGGCCGTGGACAGCTCGGTGGCCGAGGTGCCGGTGAGGGCCTGGAGGATGTAGTCCTTGAGGCCGACCCATGCGCGGACCTTGGCTGCGAGCTGCGGCTCGTGGCGGCTGAACCAGATGAGCTTGGTCAGCGGGCTCATGGGGTGGATCGGTGTGCCGGAGGCGGTGTGCAGCGACTCGGCCTCGTCGGAGGCGCGCAGCTCGGCGGCCTCCGCCACCGCACGGGAGTCGGCCCAGGTGATGAGCGGGGTGAGGGGTCGCAGGGACTCATCAAGGCCGATGAGGCCGTGCATGGCCGTGCTCACCGAGATGCCCGAGACCCGGGCGCCCTTGGCTGCCGTGACGACCTCGGCCAGCGCACCCATCACGGCGGCGACGACGGTTGCAGGGTCCTGCACCTGCCACCCGGGGCGGGGTGCGAGGAGCGGGTACTCCCGCACGACTGTGTGGCGCCAGCTCGACCCCAGCCCGAACGCGACGGCCTTCGTGCCGGTCGTGCCGACGTCGAGGCCGATGACGACCTCGGCCGGCGGATAGGGGCTGGGGATGGTCATGTCAGGACACCTGGACCTCTGCGCCGCCCTGCGACCACAGGGTGTGGAAGGCGCCGGGCCGGTCGGTGCGACCGTAGGTGTGGGCGCCGAAGTTGTCACGCAGACCCTGGACCAGGGCTGCCGGCAGGCGCTCGGCGCGCACGGTGTCGTAGTAGGCGAGAGCGCTGGAGAAGCCGGGCACCGGGACACCCGAAGTGGTGGCGAGCCCGACGACGCGCCGCCACCCGTCCTGGCGCTCGGTCAACCCGGCCACGATGCTCGGGGCGACGAGCAACGTCGCAAGTCCGCCCGCGGCATACTCGTCACTGATCTGGCTGAGCAGGCGGGCCCGGATGATGCAGCCGCCGCGCCAGATGCGGGCGACGGTCGCGACGTCGACGTCCCAGCCGTACTCCTCGCTGGCGGCGCGGATCTGCTCCAGCCCCTGGGCGTAGGCGACGACCTTGCTCGCCCACAGCGCCTGACGGACGTCGTCGACGAGGCGTTCGCGGTCGACATCCCCGAGCGCGCGCGACGGGCCGGTGAGGACGCCCTGGGCAGCCTCGCGGATGGTCGCGTCGCCACTGGCAGCGCGCGCGAAGACCGACTCGGCGATCGTCGAGACCGGGACACCGAGCTCGAGTCCGGACTGGACCGTCCAGCGGCCCGTGCCCTTCTGCTCGGCGGCATCCACGATGACCTCGACCAAGGCCTTGCCGGTGACGGGGTCGACCTGGTCGAGGACCCCGGCGGTGATCTCGATGAGGAAGGAGTCGAGCTCGCCCGTGTTCCACTCCCGGAAGACGTCGGCGACCTCTGGGGCGCTCATCCCTGCAGCGGAGAGCACGTCGTAGGCCTCGGCGATGAACTGCATGTCGGCGTACTCGATGCCGTTGTGGACCATCTTGACGAAGTGGCCCGCGCCGTCGGGTCCCATCCAGGCGCAGCACGGCTCACCGTCGACGCGCGCGGCGATCGACTCGAGGATCGGTCCCAGCGCGGCATACGACTCCTTCGAGCCGCCCGGCATGATCGACGGGCCGTTGAGCGCTCCGACCTCGCCACCGGAGATGCCGGTGCCGACGAAGTGCAGCCCCAGCTCGCGCAGCCTGGCCTCGCGGCGGCGGGTGTGGGTGAACTGGGCGTTGCCGCCGTCCACGACGATGTCGCCCTCCTCGAGATGGGGGATGAGCTCGTCGATGACGGCATCGGTGCCCGCGCCCGCCTTGACCATGATGATGATGCGGCGCGGTCGCTCCAGGGAGGCGACGAACTCCGCGACCGTCTCGGAACCCACGAAGGCGCCGTCGACGGCATACGACTCGAGGTGCTCGAGCGTGCGCGCATGGGTGCGGTTGAAGACCGCCACCGTGTGGCCGTGGCGAGCGAGGTTGCGGGCCAGGTTGCTGCCCATGACGGCCAGACCGATGACGCCGACGTTGGCGGTTCCCGGAGCGGTCTCAGTGGTGGGGGCGGTCATCTCGCGTCCTTCTTCCAGCGGCGGCGCAGCGCGAAGGCTGCGGACTTGGGGCGGCGGTCGCGGGTGAACGCGCCCTTCTTGTTGCCGTCGACGCGCATGATCCCGGAGGTCGTGGCGAAGTCGGCGAAGTTCCAGACGTGCTCACCGACGACGGCGTCGATGGAGTCGAAGACGCGGTGGTTCATGTCGAGGTAGTCGACCTGGTACTCCTCGCTCCACGGCTGAGGCGTGAGCGAGTGGTTGCCGGGCAGGGTGTCGGCGCCGTACTCGGTGATGATGATGGGCTTGCCGTCACCGGCCCACGCCTCGAGCTCCTCGGTCCAGGCGATCTCCGCACCGGCGAGGTCCCCGGTGTTGACGTACCAGCCGTAGTAGCGGTTGAGCATGAGGACGTCGGCGAACTGCGACACCCGGCACTTCCCGTGCGGCGCGAGCATGACGTTGACGAAGCCGACCGGGCGCGTCGGGTCGGCCTCGCGGGCGACGTCGAACAACGGGCGGAAGTAGTCCTCGGCGCCCTCGGTGTCGGACTCGGGCTCGTTCGCGATCGACCAGATGACGACGCTCGGGTGGTTCTTGTCGCGGGCGATGAGCTCACGGATGGCCTGGGCGTGGACCTCGCGCGAGTCGTCGTTGATCGTCTCGGGCGAGAAGGTCTTGTAGCCCTGGCCGCCGAAGATGCCACCGCCGAGGCCCATGTTGAGGCCGACGGCGGCGGTCTCGTCGATGACGACGATGCCGTGCTTGTCGGCGTAGTCGAGGACGTCCTCGCTGTAGGGGTAGTGCGACGTGCGGAAGGAGTTGGCGCCGATCCAGTCGAGCAGCGCGAAGTCGTTGACGAGGTGGGCGTTGTTGTGCGCCTTGCCGATGACCGAGTGGTCCTCGTGCATGCCGAAGCCGGTGAACTGGAACGGCTCACCGTTGATGAGGAACTCGATGCCGCGGACCTCGACCGTGCGGATGCCCACGTTCTGGTGGATCGAGTCGCGCACGGTGCCGGCGTCGTCAACGAGCTGCACCTCGAGGTCATAGAGGTATGCCGCGCCGGGGGCCCACAGGGTCACGTCCGCGACCGAGAGGGTTCCGTTGTTCCCGGTTCCGTTGGCGACCTCGGTGCCGCTGGCGTCGCGCAGGACGACGTGGACGTCGAGTCCGTCCTGGTCGACGGCTTCGACGGTCCACTCGACGGAGCCGGTGGTTGCCTCGAAGCCGGTGACGACGGTGAGGTCCTCGATGCGCGCCTGCGGCGTCGCGGACAGCCACACGGAGCGGTGGATGCCGGCGTAGTTGAAGAAGTCGTGCCAGTAGACCTGGGCCGGGCCGCCGGGGCGCTGCTCGATGACGCCGGGCGGGATGCTCTGGAAGCTCAGGGTGTTGTTGATGAGTGCCGTGACGAGGACCTCCTCGCCCGCGGTGACGAACTCGGTGATGTCGGCCTCGAACGGGGTGTAGCCGCCCTCGTGGCTCATGACCTCGTGCTCGCCGACCCACACCGTGGCCCGGTGCGTCGCCGACTCGAAGTGCAGGACGATGCGCTGGCCGTCCCAGCCGCGCGGCACGCGGACCGTGCGCTGGTACCAGATGTCGCCGAAGTAGTCCTTGACGGCGGCGTCGGCGGAGACGTCGTTGAAGCTGGCCGGTACGGCCATGTCGCCCGCATCGGTGAGTGGGCCGGCATACCACCGCTTGTCGCGACCGGCGGACTCGGCATCGAGACGGAACGACCAGATCCCATCGAGGTTCTTGCGCTCGCGGGTGCTCGTGTCCTGGGGTCGCAGCATGGTGTTGCCTTTCGCGTTCGACGGTGACGGAGGGGTTGCCACCCATTGAGTCAGGTGCGCGCGTCGGCGCCCAGTGATTGCCACGAGTTGCCACGGTCCCTAGGTTGGGCACGTGGCACAGCGGCCGACGATCTACGACGTGGCGAAAGCCGCGGGTGTCGCCGCGTCGACAGTCTCGAGGGCATTCGCCCGACCCGGCCGGGTCAACGCAGAGACGGCGGCGCGAATCTTCGAGGCGGCCCGTGAGCTGGGCTACCGGACCTCGGTGCTGCCCGGGCTCACGACCTCGCGCACCCGAACCCTGGCCCTGGTGGTCACCGACATCACGAACCCGTTCTATGCGGAGATCATCCGCGGCGCCCACGAGGCGGCGGCTGACCTCGGCTACACGATGCGGCTCTCGCACACCCGTGAGGATGCCGACGTCGAGCGTGCCTGGATCGAGCACGAGCTGTCGACCGTCGAGGGTGTCGTGCTTGCGAGCTCGCGGATGTCGGACAGCACGATCCGCACCTTGGCGAAGCAGAAGCCCGTGGTCGTCCTCAACCGGCGCCTCCCCGAGGTGCCGTGCCTGCTCGTCGACAACGCGCGAGGTGCCCGCCGGGCACTCGAGCACCTGGGCGAGCTCGGCCACACGTCGGTGACCTATGTCAGCGGGCCCGAGGCGAGCTGGACCGACGGCGTCCGCTGGCAGGCGCTGCGAGAGGCGGGCTTCGAGCTCGAGATGAAGATCCGCCGGGTGGGGCCGACGCAGAAGCCGACGATCGACGCCGGCTTCGCGCGGGTTCGCGAGATCATGTCGCAGTCGACGACGGCGGTGATCGCCTACAACGACGTGCTCGCGATCGGCGTCATCAAGGGGCTGCACCGGATGGGGGTCTCGGTCCCCGAGGACGTGAGCGTCATCGGGTTCGACAACATCCTGCTCGCCGAGGTGGTCGAGCCCGAGCTCACGACCGTGGCGTCGCCCTTGCGCCAGCAGGGCGAGACGGCGGTGCGCAACCTCGTCGCCATGGCCCAGGGTGCGCAGGCCACCTCCCGCGAGCCGCTCGTCATGCCCGTCAAGCTCGTCGTCCGTCGCTCGACGGCTCAGCCGAGCCGGAAGAGCACCTCGCCGGCGTTGGGCACCACGAACGTGCCAGCCTCGGCCTCGGCCGCGAGGTCGATCGAGTCCAGGTCCACGTAGCCCAGGTTCGCCTGACGGCACTGCTCCTCGGGGATCCGGGTGGCGAGGGTGACCTTGACCCGCAGCCGCTCCTCACCGGTCTCGGCGTCAAAGGTCCCGGCGCCACGCAGGTGGGTCGAGTGGGCAAGCGTGCCCCAGTGGATGTGCTTGAAGCGGTCCCACTGCTTCACGAAGTAGTCGCGGCAGTGGTAGCCGATCTCGAGGATCTCGGGGTGGCTCGTGGAGATCTCGGTGATGTGCGGCGCATAGAGGATGACCTCGCCACCGTCGGCGACCACCGGCTCGAGCTTGTAGAACCCCTTGGCGCCCGTCCAGATGTCCTCGTACATCTCGGGGATGACCGAGATGACCCGCGACACGGGCGCATCGAGGTGGTGCACGTGCGTCGCCGCACTGACCTCCGACGCGCTCGCCCACGAGGCGACCGGGTCGCCGAACGAGACCGAGTGAAGGTCCAGGCTGCCGGCCTCACCGACGACACACAGGGCGAGCTTCTCGGCGGGCACGAGCGCCGCGCCCTCGTTGATGAGCGCACGCACCGGTGTCACCGCGGTGGTCCCGATGATCTCGGCGGAGGTGATGAGGGCGCCGATCCAGTGGGAGACGTCGATGATGTCCTGACCGGCCACGCCCGGGAAGAAGTACTTGTTGCCGCCGGACATCCCGACGACCTCGTGGGGCAGGACGGGGCCGACGACGAGGGCGATGTCGTGCTCGACGACGGCCTTGTTGAGGTGGACCGGCACGTCCATGGTGAGCCGGCCCTCGGACAGCTCGGCCAGGCGTGAGGCCGGGATCGTGCCGAGGTCGGCGAACGACTCCGGCTTCCACCACTCGTGGTTGAGGACCGTCAGGCCGGGATAGGTCTCCTCGATGACCCCGACCTCGTAGCCCAGGTGCTTGGCGAGGGCCTCCTCGCTCATCGGCTGGTGGGTGCCGAGTGCGATGAGGGCGGTCATCCGGCTGGCGCGGCCGTCGAGCGCGGTGTGCACGGCGCCCATGAGCATCGGCAGGGGGCAGGTGCGGGTGCCGTCGGGGACGACGATGCACACGCTCCTGCCGTCGACGTCGACCTGCGCGAGCTGTGCGGCGATGAAGGCCGTCACCTGCTCGGTGGTGAGGACGCCGTGTTCGTCGCCGATTCTCGCCGCGCGGGTTGCGGCCTGGGCGGGGGACTCCTCAAGGGTCGATGTCATGACCTCACTCTCGCTGCGTCGCGAACCTGTGGCAAGGGTGCCGGGCAACTGGTGGCAACCCGTGGACGGGCCACCGCGCGCAGGGCCACGATGCTGGACATGACCTCACTGCAGCCCGATCGGCTCCTGCCCGCAGACCCCGGCACCCGCGACGTCGCCCGCCGCCTGTATGCCGCGACCGCAGGGCTGCCGATCATCTCGCCGCACGGCCACGTGCCGGCGGAGTGGCTCGCCCAGGACACGCCGTTCTCCGACCCCACGTCCCTGCTCCTCTCGCCCGACCACTACATCTTCCGGCTGCTCCATGCCCAAGGTGTGCCGCTGGCCGACCTCGGCGTCGGGGGCACGCAGATCGACGAGGCGGGCTCGCGCCCGGCCTGGCGGCTCTTCTGCCAGAACTGGCCCGCGTTCCGGGGCACCGCCAGCAAGTTCTGGATGGAGAGCGTGCTCGCCGAGGTCTTCGGCATCGAGCAGCAGCCGTCCGCCGAGACCGCCGACCTCATCTACGACCAGATTGCCGCAGCCCTGACCACGCCGCAGTTCCGGCCGCGTGCCCTGACAGAGCGCTTCGGCATCTCCGTCCTCGCCACGACCGACGATCCGGTCGACTCGCTCGAGCACCACCGCACCCTGGCCGCCGACCCGACGGTCGCGACCCGCGTCGCGCCCACGTTCCGCCCCGACCGCTACCTCGAGGCCGCTCGCCCCGACTTCTCCGAGCTCGCCAAGTCGCTTGGTGTGGCTGCCGACATCGACACCTCCACGTATGCCGGCTACCTCGCCGCGCTCGAGGACCGTCGCCGCTTCTTCAAGGCCAACGGCGGCGTCTCGACCGACCACAGCCACGCCGACGTCGTGACTCTCACGCTCGAGCGCAACGAGGCGGACCGCATCTACAGGGCAGCTCTGACCGGTGACGCGAGCGAGGCCGAGGCCACCGCCTTCCGTCGCCACATGCTCGTCGAGATGGCGCGCATGGCGACCGAGGACGGCCTCGTCATGACGCTGCACCCCGGCTCCCTGCGCAACCACCACACGCCGACGTTCGACCGCTTCGGTCCCGACACCGGTCACGACATCCCCATCGGCGTCGAGTTCACGCGCGGCCTGCATCACCTTCTGGGCCGGTTCGGCACGACCGACGGTTTCCAGCTGGTGCTCTTCACGCTCGACGAGACCGTCTTCTCTCGCGAGATCGCGCCGCTCGCCGGCTTCTATCCCAGCGTGTATGCCGGTGCGCCCTGGTGGTTCCTCGACGCACCCGAGGCGGTGCGCCGCTATCGCGGTGCCGTCACCGAGACGGCCGGCTTCTACCGCACCTCGGGCTTCATCGACGACACCCGTGCGTTCCTGTCGATCCCGGCACGGCACGACATGTCGCGTCGTCTCGACGCGGCATACCTCGCCCAGCTCGTCACCGAGCACCGGCTGACCGAGGAGGAGGCGCACGAGACCGCCGTCGATCTCGTGACGAGCATCCCGAGCAAGGCGTTCAAGCTGTGAGCGGCGCAGAGCTGACTGCCAGCGGCGCCGACCTCCCGCGCCTCTCGCGGACTGCCCACGGCCGCCCCGCTGCGCCGGTGCGGATCATCCACCTCGGCCTCGGCAACTTCTTCCGGGCGCACGCGGCCTGGTACACCGAGCACGCTCCCGACGCTGCCGAGTGGGGCATCGCGGCGTTCACGGGACGCTCGCCGGCGGCGGCCGAGTCCCTCGCCGAGCAGGACGGGCTCTACACACTCCTCGTGCGAGGCCCGCAGGCACCCCAGCCGGAGGTCGTCTCCAGCCTCTCCGCGGTCCACCCCGGCGCCGACCTGGACGCCCTGCGCGACTACTTCTCGCGGCCCGAGGTCGCCGTGGTCACCCTCACCGTGACCGAGGCCGGCTACCGGCGCGACGCCGACGGAGGCCTCGACCTGCGGGACGAAGCCGTGCGCGCCGACGTCGCGGCCCTGAAAGCCGATCCACGGCAGGGTGTCGTGACCACGACCCCCGGCCGGCTCGTCGCAGGGCTCCTTGCCCGCCGCGCCGCCGGGGCCGGAGCGATCGCGATCGTCCCCAACGACAACGTCCCCCACAACGGGGCGATGGTGTCGCACGTCGTCGCCGACCTCGTGGCCGAGGTGGACCAGACGCTGCAGCTCTGGATCGACGAACACGTCTCGTTCGTCACGACGATGGTGGACCGCATCACCCCGCGCACCACCGACACCGACTGCGCGGACGTCCGATCGCTCGCCGGAGTCGACGACCCCGAGGTCGTTCCCACGGAGCCGTTCACAGAGTGGGTCCTGGCCGGCGACTTCCCCGGAGGTCGTCCCGCGTGGGACGCCGTGGGTGCCCGCTTCGTCGACGAGGTGGCACCCTTCGAGCAGCGCAAGCTGTGGATGCTCAACGGCTCGCACTCCCTCATGGCCTACGGTGCATCGATCCTCGGCCACGAGACCGTCGCCGACGCGATCGCCGACCCGCAGGTCCGCCAGTGGGTGCAGGAGTGGTGGGACGCCGCGGGGCGACACCTGCCCCTCCCGGAGGCGGAGGTCACGGCCTACCGCGAGGCCCTGCTGGAGCGCTACTCCAACGCCAACATCCGTCATCTACTGGCCCAGATCGCCGCCGACGGGTCGCAGAAGATCCCGATCCGCGCAACGCCGGTCATCTCGGCCGAGCTGGAGCAGGGACCGGCCAGCCCCGGTGCACTCCGCCTCGTCTCCGCGTGGGTGGCGCACTTGCGAGGTGCCGGCGCACCGGTGACGGACACGCAGTCGGACCTGCTGAGGGGGCTCGTGGACGGCTCGGTCGACAACGGCGTCGATCGAGTTCTCGAGTGGCTCGGGCTTGGCGACAAGGGCCTCGCCGCAACCATCGTGCAACAGGTCGAATCACTCGAAGCGCAAGGGAAGGAAGTCCAGTGACCATTGGTGTCCAAGCCATGATGCTCAAGGAGAGCGTCGCCGAGGTGGGGGCGTTCGAGACGCTCCGCAAGGTGAGCGAGATCGGCTATCACGCCGTCGAGATCTCGCAGATCGCGATGACGCCCGAGAACGTCGCCGAGCTGGAACGGGCGCGTGACGAGCTCGGCATGGACATCGCTGCGCTGTCCGTGGCGATGGAGACGCCCAAGGGCATGCCGGGCGACTCGCTCAAGGACCACTTCGCCAAGGTCGTCGACGACGCCAAGCGTCTCGGCACCTCGCTCCTGCGCATCGGCATGCTGCCGCTGCCCGCCATGAAGTCGGCCGAGGCTGTCGTCGACTTCGCAAAGCAAGCCAACGAGTATGCAGAACGATTGCAGGAGAACGGTCTTGGCCTCTACTACCACAACCACCACATCGAGTTTGCCAAGGTCGACGGCACCCTCCTCCTCGACACCATCGCCGAGAACTCGCCCGCCATGGGTCTTGAGATCGACGTGCACTGGGTCCAGCGCGGCGGCTTCGACCCGGTCCGGACGATCGAGAAGTATGCCGGCCGCACGGCGATGGTCCACCTCAAGGACTACCGCGTCGGGATGCTGGCCGACTCCGCCTTCGGGCTCTTGGATGCGGGTGACTTCCCCGGCTTCATGACGGAGTTCAAGAACGTCGTCCAGTTCGCCGAGGTGGGTGAGGGCAACCTCGACTTCGCCTCGATCGTCCCGGCCGCACTCGGCGCCGGCGCGCGGTACCTCCTCGTGGAGCAGGACGAGCTCTATGGCCGCACCGTCTGGGAGGCACTCCAGACCTCGCACGACAACCTCGTGGCCCTGGGCCACGCGGACCTCTTCTGACCACACCTCTGACCGCCCCACATCCACCGCCACATCCCCTCGACGGAGAGTCACGACATGAGCAAGCAGGTTCGCCTCGGCATCATCGGCCTGGGCCAGCAGGGTGGCGCCTATGCCACGTTCATCAGCAAGGGCATGGTGCCCAACATGGTGATCGGGGCCATCAGCGACCCCAACCCCGACAAGAAGGCCCTCGCCGCCGAGGCGTACCCGGACGTGCCGTTCTTCGACGACTACCTGGCGATGATGGACAGCGGTGAGGTCGATGCCGTGGTCACCTGCGTGCCGCACTTCCTCCACCCGCAGATGGGCATCGAGGCCCTCGAGCGCAACCTCCACGTCCTCGTGGAGAAGCCGGCCGGGGTCTACACCAAGCAGGTCAGGGCCCTCAACGAGTTCGCGGCGACCAAGCCCGAGCTGACCTTCGCGATCATGTTCAACCAGCGCAACAACCCGCTCTACCAGCGGCTCAAGGAGATCGTCGACAACGGCGAGATCGGCGGCATCCGGCGCACCAACTGGATCATCACGAACTGGTGGCGCCCGCAGGGCTACTACGACTCCAGCGAGTGGCGCGCCACCTGGGGTGGCGAGGGTGGAGGGGTTCTCGTCAACCAGGCACCGCACCAGCTGGACCTGCTGCAGTGGATCTGTGGCGTCCCCAAGTCGGTCTACTCCAAGGTGGCCTACGGCTTCCGGCGCGACATCGCGGTGGAGGACGAGGTGACCGCGGTCCTCGACTACGGCGACGGCGCCACGGGTGTCTTCGTCACCGCGACCCACGACCTCGTCGGCACCGACCGCTTCGAGATCCTCGGCGAGCAGGGCAAGATCGTCGTCGAGAACAGCAAGACGGCCACGATCACCCGCCTCACCAAGCCCGAGCGCGAGCTGAGCGAGGGCATGGATGTCGAGGACGTGCGCAAGCTCTTCATGGGTGAGCTCGACATGGCCGAGCTGGCCGTGACCGAGGTCATCGAGTTCGAGTCGGCCTGGGGCGAGCAGCACTCCGGTGTCCTCGAGAACTTCGCGGCCAACATCCTCGACGGCACGCCCCTCCTCGCACCCGGGTCGGACGGCATACAGGGGGTGCGCCTTGCGAACGCCATCCACCTCTCGAGCTGGAAGGGCACCGAGGTTCCCCTCGACTTCGACGAGGCGGACTACCTGGCCGAGCTGGACAGACGCATCAAGGACGAGGGCAAGTGGAGCGTGGAGCTGTGAGCGCCGACGTGGCGGGACCCACCACCACGTGGCAGCTGTCGGGCTTCGGCGACGAGGTCGACCCCGATCCTGCGGTGCAGGCCGCCGTGCTGCTCGCCCTCGGCGCCAGCCACATCGAGGTGCGCAGCGCCTGGGGCACCAACGTCTCGGAGCTCACGCCCGAGCAGGTCGGCGAGCTCAAGGACGTCCTCGACGCCCAAGGCCTCAAGGTCTCGGCCGTCGCCAGCCCCATCGGCAAGGTCGACGTGAGCCTGCCTGTCGAGCACGAGGTCGAGCGGTTGCGGCAGATCATCTCCGTGGCCAAGGGGCTCGACACGACCTACATCCGGATCTTCTCCTTCTACCGCGGCGAGGGTCAGAGCCAGGACGAGATCCGCGACGCCGTCATCGAGCGCCTCTCGGCGCTGGCCGAGCTCGCCGCAGCCGAGGGGGTGGTGCTGCTGCACGAGAACGAGAAGGGCATCTACGGCGACATCCCCGAGCGGGTGCTCGACATCATGCAGTCGGTCGACTCGCCGGCCCTGCGGATCGCGTGGGACAACGCCAACTTCGTCCAGGTCGGGGTGAAACCGCACACCGACGGCTACGCCATGCTGCGCCCCTGGCTCGAGTACTTCCAGGTCAAGGACGCCATCGCCGCCACCGGCGAGGTCGTGCCCTCCGGCGAGGGTGACGGTGAGCTCGACGCCACCATCGCGGCCCTCAAGGCCGACGGGTATGCCGGCTACGCCTCCCTGGAGCCGCACCTCGCCAGTGCCCACGAGCTGGGCGGCTTCTCCGGGCCCGTGGCCTTCGGTCGTGCAGCCCGGGCCTTCGCCGGGCTCGCCGCCAAGAACGACGTCACCCTCGTATGACTCGGGCAGCGGTCATCGGTTGAGGTGACGTCTCGATCATCCACTTCGAGGCGCTGGCCACGATGGACGACGTCGAGCTGGTGGCGGTGTGCGACACCGACCCGGGTCGTCTCGCGGCCGCTGAGGCGGCCCACGGTGTCCCTGGCTTCGCCGACCACCTGACCATGATCGCCGAGGCCGCACCCGACGTCGTGCACATCTGCACCCCGCACGACCAACACGCGTCGGTCGCCGTGGACTGTCTCGACGCAGGCGTGAACGCCATCGTCGAGAAGCCGTTGGCGCACACCCTCGACGAGGGCCGACGTCTCGTGGAGGCCGCCGAGCGCAGCAGCGCGAAGATCGGCGTCTGCTACCAGAACCGCTACAACGCCACGGCGCAGGAGATGCACCGCCTGCTCACCTCCGGGACGCTCGGTCCGGTGCTGGGTGCCTCGGCCACGGTCGTCTGGCACCGCACCGGCGACTACTACCGCGACCGACCCTGGCGTGGGACGTGGGCCGGGGGTGGCGGTGGGCTCCTCATGAACCAGGCCATCCATACCGTCGACCTGCTCCAGTGGCTCGTCGGTGACGTGACGAGTGTCGTGGGGCACGCGTCGACACGAGCCCTCGGGGACGTCATCGAGGTCGAGGACACGGCGGAGTTCGTCGCCGACCACGAGGGTGGGGTCAGGAGCGTCTTCTATGCGACCTTGGCCCACGTCACCAATGCCCCGGTGACGCTCGACGTCCTCACGCAGAAAGCCACGCTGAGCCTGCGTGGCGACCTCACGGTGACCCACGAGGACGGCACGGTCGAGGTCGTTCCCGAGCGCGCCGTGGCCTCGGCGGGCCGCGCCTACTGGGGCGTGTCCCACGAGCTCCTCATCAAGGACTTCTATGCGCAGCTGGATGTGCCAGAACCCTTCTGGCTCAACCCTGCTGAGGCCGAGAAGTCTCTGCGCATCGTCAAGGACATCTACGGCCAGAGCTACCCGGAGCGGGTTGCTGAAGTCATCTGAGGAGGGCGCTCCCAAGGCCACGGCAACTAGTGACAACCCATCGCCAGGCACCCGGAGCCGCCCCTACGTTGAAGGAAGACGCACAACGAAAACGCGGTCCAGCAACGTGGCCCCAGCATCCGCTCGGAGAAGCCAACAACGCATGAGTCAAAGGAGATTCGGATGTCCATCCTGTCGAAGGAGGAGATCGCTCAGCAGTTCGTGAACGAGCGCTTGCCCAAGCGCTCGATCATCGGTTACGGGTTCGGCGACTTTGCCAACAACCTCGCGTTCAGCCTCGGCACAGCCTTCCTGCTCTACTACTACACCGACGTCGCCGGCCTCTCCGCCGCTTCGGTCGCGACGATGTTCTTCGTCGTGCGCCTGTGGGACGCCTTTGCCGACATGTTCGCCGGACGGCTCGTCGACCGGACCATGACTCGGATGGGCAAGTTCCGGCCGTTCATCCTGTTCGGCGCGGTGCCGCTGCTCTTCCTCAGCTTCCTGACCTTCCACGTCCCGGCCTCTCTTGACCACGGCGCGAAGCTCCTCTACGCCTACGTGACGTATGCCGGCCTCGGCCTCGTCTACTCGCTCGTCAACATCCCGTATGGGTCCCTCGCCTCGGCGATGACGCAGTCGGTCAACGAGCGGGCCAAGCTCGTCGCGTCGCGCTTCTTCGGTGGCGCCGCCGGTGGCCTCGTCCTGGCGTTCATCATCTCCCCGCAGATCTCCAGCCTGAAGGGAGAGAAGAAGACGCTCAGCTCCGCTGACTACCAGGAGAAGGTGCAGAGCATCTTCACCCAGACGACGCTCCTCTTCATGGTCATCGGCACCCTCTCCTACCTGATCACGTGGTACTTCTGCCGCGAGAAGGTCGTGCGCAGTCAGCCCCGCGTCAGCCTGCGCGACACCTGGGACACGCTCAAGGGCAACAAGCCGCTGGCCTACCTGTGTGCGTCGAGCTTCTTCTACCTCATCGGGCTGTTCGCCGTTGGTGGTGCCTCGGTCTACTACGCGCAGTACGTCCTGGGCGACGTCAAGTACATGGTCCACATCACCCTCGTCAACGCCGGCATGTCGATCGTCGCGGCGCCGTTCATCCCGAAGATGGTCGACCGTTTCGGCAAGACCGCCCTCTTCCAGTACTGCGGCGTCTTCACCATCGTCGGCGGCGTTGCACTGTTCTTCACCCCTGTGGGTGCGATCGTCCCTGCGCTGCTCTTCCTGGGCATCAAGGGCATCGGCGCCGCCCTCATCAACACGCTCATGTTCGGCCTCGAGGCCGACACGGTCGAGTACGGCGAATGGAAGTCCGGCAAGCGTACCGAGGGCACGACCTACGCGTTGTTCTCCTTCACCCGCAAGGTCACCCAGTCCATCGGTGGCGCACTCGGCGCCGCGGCGCTCGCCTGGGGTGGCTACCTGTCCGCGACGGCTGCGGTGGCCAACCCGGTCCAGCCCGAGAGCGCGATCACGGCGATCCGGGCGACGATGGGCCTCATCCCGGCCGTCGCCGCGGTCATCGCGATGCTCATCTTCTGGAAGTACCCGCTCACCGACGATCGCTTCCGTGAGATCCGCAACGAGACCGAGCACCGCAAGCAGCAGCAGGGCCACCTCATCGCCCCCGACGGTCACGTCATCGACTGACCCGCCGGAGGGGACCTGAGCCCCGCAGATCAATGAGAAGGTGGAAGGCATGAAGGACGTGACGTTCGGCCCGGACCAGTCCGGGGTGGACCACGTCCTTCGTGCCTTCCACTCGTGTGGACCGCACGGACGGATCGGCGTCGCCTACTCCGGTGGCGTCGACTCCGCCACCCTTCTCGCGCTGGCAGCCCGAGCCGTCGGTGCCGACCGCGTCGTCGCGATCCTCGGTGTCTCGCCGAGCCTGGCGGCCGATGAGCGCACGGGGGCCCACGACGTCGCCGCCTTCATCGGTGTCCCGGTCGTCGAGGTGCGGACCCACGAAGGTGACAACCCGGCATACCAGCGCAACGGACCGGACCGCTGCTTCCACTGCAAGGACGAGCTCTTCACGCGCATCGACGACACCGTCGTCGCGGCGCACCGCATCGACGTGGTGGCCTACGGCGAGAACGCCGACGACGCGCGCCGGCCCGATCGGCCGGGGTCGCGCGCGGCGACCGACCACGAGGTGCTGCGACCGCTCGCCGACGCAGCGCTCGACAAGGCGGCGGTGCGACGGATCGCCCGTGTCCTCGAGCTGCCGTGTGCCGACAAGCCGGCCGCCCCCTGCCTCGCCTCGCGGATCCCGCACTTCGAGACCGTGTCTCCCGAGAAGCTCGTCCAGGTCGAGGCTGCCGAGGCGGCCCTGAGGGCAATGGGGTTCGCCGACTGCCGCGTGCGCCACCACGGCGAGGTCGCCCGGGTCGAGCTGCTCCCCGACGACATCGCCCGAGCGACCGAGCCGGGGCTGCGCGACGAGGTCAACGCCGCGGTGCGCTCTGCCGGGTTCCGTTTCGTGACTGTTGACCTGGCTGGCATCCAGTCCGGAGCCTTCACCCTGCCGCTCGTCTCCACGACCCGTGGCTGACGACTGGGAGCCGAGCGAGGCGCTGCGTGACATCGCCGAGCTCGACCTCGACCGGGAGCAGCGGCGGGGCTATCCGGAGGCGGTCTACTGCGAGGGCAAGACCCCCGAGCAGGTCGCGGTCATCGCCGCCGCCGTGGGGGAGCGGGGTGCGCGTACGCTCTTCACCCGGGCCGCACAGGGCCACGTCGACGCGATCCTCGCGGCGCTGCCCGGGGCCTCTCACGACGAGACCGCCCGGCTGGTCGCGTGGCCACCCCATCCGCCCGAGCCCACCGGCGGCCAGGTCCTCGTCGTGGCCGCCGGCACATCGGACCTGCCCGTCGCCCGCGAGGCCCTGCTCGTCGCGCAACACCTCGGACGGTCGGCGGAGCTCGTCGTCGACGTGGGCGTGGCCGGGCTGCACCGGATCCTGTCCCGGCTCGACCAGCTGAGGGAGGCGCGCGCCATCGTCGTGGTCGCGGGGATGGACGGGGCCCTCCCGGGCGTCGTCGCCGGACTGGTGGCCGCCCCCGTCATCGCTGTCCCGACCTCCGTGGGCTACGGCGCCGCGTTCGAGGGCTTGGCCCCGCTCCTCACCATGCTCAACAGCTGCGCGCCGGGGGTGGCGGTCGTCAACATCGACAACGGCTACGGCGCCGGCCACATGGCTGCCCAGATCGCCGCACCGTGGGACGAGTGACTCCCAAGCGGTAACGTGCCCCCGAGTCTCCGTTTCCGTGAGGCGCGCCCTCGACCGCACGGGAGTCTGACGGTGTTGAACTCGACGCTGCTCATGTCGTCCGCCCACTACTTCGGCAACGACCACAAGCTCAACCCCTACTACGAGGACGGTGCCACCGTCGACACGGCCAAGGCCGAGGCAGAGCACGCGGGCATCCGCGAGGCGCTGCGTGCGGCCGGAGCCGAGATCGTCACGGTCGACGCGCCACCCACGAGCCAGGACGGTGTCTACACCGCCAACTGGGCCCTCGTGCGTGGTGGTCGCGCGCTCATGGCGACCCTGCCGCCGTCGCGCCAGTCCGAGGAGGCCTGGGCGCGCGACCGGCTCGCCGAGCTCGGCTACCAGATCGACCACCTGCCGCTGCCGTGGCGCTTCAGCGGCCAGGGCGACGCCTTGGTCTGTGGTGACCTCGTGTTCTGCGGTGCCGGATACCGCTCGGACGAGTCAGCCCTGGAGTATGCCGCGCAGCACTTCGGCCTCGAGCGCATCCAGCTCCAGACGTTGCCGCTGCTCAACGACGACGGCACCCCGCACATCAACGCGGCGAGCGGGTGGCCCGACAGCTACTGGTACGACATCGACCTCACGCTTTCGGTTCTGCGCGAACCGGACTCACTGGGCAAGGGACTCATCGCCTACTGCCCCGAGGCGTTCACGCCGCAGTCGCGGGAGCGGCTCGCGGAGCTGGACTCGGTCGACACCATCGAGATCGCCGAGTCCGAGGCGCGTCAGTCCTTCGCGTGCAACCTCGTGTCGACCGGGACGACCGTCGTCATGAGTGACAGCGCCCCCCAGCTGCGGGCGGACGTCGAGAGCGCTGGCCTCGCCGTCATCACCCCGCACGTCGACGAGCTCGCCAAGGGCGGTGGCTACATCCGCTGCACCAGCCTCTGGATCTGACGCGCGAACGCTGGGCCTCTCAGGGGCGTTGCGCGCGGGCGTGCCGGGCGTGGAGGCGCTCGCGTATCTCCTCCGGCGTGTAGGCACGCCGCTGCCGCTCGTTGCGCGCGATGACGGCGCCGGTGGCGACGACCGAGGCGACGCCGGCCAGCCCGAGAACCTTCCACCAGTTCGACTGCATGACGGCAGCGTATGCCGCGCACCCGGCATACGCTCTCGGCATGCCCTCCGCTGACGAGACGTCCGCCGGCCTCTCGCTCGACGACGCCGTCGAGCTGACCCGCACGGGCGACGTGTGGATCTTCCGGGGGCGCTCGGTCGCGGACCGCGCCATCCAGACGGCGACGAACGCACCGGTCAACCACGTCGGGATGGCCGTCGTGCTCGAGGACCTGCCGCCGCTGCTCTGGCATGCCGAGCTCGGGAAGTCCTTGCAGGACCTGTGGACCGGGGACTTCCATCGTGGCGTGCAGCTGCACGACCTGCGCACGGCGGTGGGGCGCTGGCAGGAGACCTACAACCAGCGAGCCTGGCTGCGACAGCTCAGCCCGAAGGTGGGGGAAGAGCAGGAGGACGCGGTCCTCCGGTGCGTCGCCCGGCTCGACGGCGTCTCGTTCCCGTCCACGGGACGGCTGGCCTGGCGGTGGCTGTCGGGTCGCGACGCGCACCTGTCGCGGCGCGACCTCGACCTGAGGGCGGTGCGGCCCGAGGTGGCCTACTGCGCAGAGGTCGTGGCGCTGACCTACGAGGAGATGGGGCTGCTCACGCCCGACGCGCCGATGAACTGGTACGACCCGGGACGGTTCTGGAGTGGCGACGCGCTGCCGCTCGTCCCCGGCTGGGAGCTGGGGACCGAGATCGCGGTGGGCCGGGGCTAGGGGCCTCGCCGCGACCATGGACCCCACCTGGTTACCGGCCGACAAGTGTGCGGTACCCTCGGTATCAGGCACCAGCAGTACCGGGTAGTTTCTCGCCCCACCCAGTGTGAGTTCCATGCACCGTTCCGAAGGGAAGCCCACCATGGCGATCACGTCGCCCTCCCTCGCCGAGCGCAGCCAGCGCCTCGGCCTGCGCCTCATCTCCAAGGTCGGCGGACTTCCTGTCATGGCCGACCCCAAGGTCCGGGGACGGGCCGAGAGGATCCTCAACCGTGGCGCCCACGGCGGGTTCAAGGCCCAGGTGGCCGTCGGCCGGGCCTTCACGAAGTCTGCGGGCTCCGGCGCCGCGACCCGTCCTGCCACGACTCGACGCAGCGGCCGGTTCGACCTCACGCCCACCGAGGACCAGCAGATGCTCCAGCAGGCTGCGAGCGACCTGGCCGACGAGGTGATCCGGCCTGCGGGGTCGCGTGCCGACGCGGAGCGGGCCGTGCCCGACGAGGTCCGTGACGCCATGCAGCAAATGGGTCTCGCGCTCGTCGGGGTTCCCGTAGAGCTCGGCGGCATCGCCGAGGAGCGCTCCGCCGTTGCCGGTGTCCTCGTCCTCGAGCAGCTGGCCCGGGGAGACATGGGCATCGCCGTCTCGCAGATGGCCACGGCCGCCGTCGCCACCGCCCTCGCGCTCTATGGCGACTCGGACCAGCAGGCGACCTACCTCCCGCACTTCACCGGTGACGAGCCGGTGACCGCGGCGGCCCTCGCACTACAGGAGCCGCAGCCGCTGTTCGACCCCTTCGACCTCGTGACCACGGCGGTGGCACAGGGCGACTCGCTCGTCCTCAACGGCACCAAGGCCCTCGTGGCCAACGCCGACCGCGCCGAGATCTTCGTCGTGTCCGCCATGGTCGACGGTGAGGCCCGGCTCGTCGTGGTCGAGGCTGCCACAGAGGGGGTCACCATCGAGGACGACCCCGCGATGGGGGTGCGCGCCGCACACACCGGCCGAGTCGTCCTCACCGACGTGACGGTCCCGACGACGAACGTGCTGGGAACCACCGACGACCACCGCGATGCCGTGCGCCGAGGCCGCGTCGCCTGGGCGGCGGCCGCCTGTGGCACGGCCAGGGCGGTGCTGGACCAGGTGACGGCATACGCCCGGGAGCGCAAGGCCTTCGGCGAGCCCATCGGGCAGCGCCAGGCCGTGGCGTTCATGATCGCCGACATCGCCGTCGAGCTCGACGGGCTCCGACTCGCCACGCTCAAGGCCGCCTCCCGCCTCGACGCCGCCACCGACGCCGCCCAGGTCGTCGGCGAGGTGAGGGCCCTCACGGCCACCCATGCCGTGCAGATCGGCTCGCACGCCGTGCAGATGCTCGGCGGGCACGGCTTCGTCAAGGAGTTCGACAACGAGCGGTGGTACCGCGACCTGCGTGGAGCGGGTGTCCTCGAGGGCACCCTGCTCGTCTGACCGGCATACCGAAGGACAAGGACCATGATCGATCTCGAGGTTCCCAGGAAGTTCCGACCGCTCGTCGAGCAGGCGCGCGGCATGGCCGAGGAGGTCTTCCGGCCGATCTCGCGCAAGTACGACCTGGCCGAGCATGAGTACCCGCAGGAGCTCGACCTCCTGTCGGCGCTCATCGACGGCATGGGCTCGGCGGGTGCCGGGCAGGGAGCGGGTGCCTCGAGCTCGACCCGCGCCAAGGATGAGCACGAGGGTGGGGTCGCGGCCGTCGGCTCCGGGCGCAGGCACGCCGCCGGCGCGGAGGTCCGCAACGGCTCCAACATGTCCTCGGTCCTGTCGATCCTCGAGACCTGCCGGGGCGACGTGGGCCTGACCCTCTCGATCCCGCGTCAGGGGCTGGGCAACGCAGCGATCGCGGCCGTCGCCAACGAGGAGCAGAAGGCGCGCTACCGCGGCAAGTGGGCCGCCATGGCGATCACCGAGCCCGACACCGGCTCCGACTCCGGCGCCATCCGCACCACCGCCGTCCGGGACGGCGACGAGTACGTCCTCAACGGGGAGAAGATCTTCGTCACCTCCGGCGAGCGGGCCGAGCTGGTCGTCGTGTGGGCCACACTCGACAGGTCGCTCGGCAAGCAGGCCATCAAGTCCTTCGTCGTGCGCCGTGACAACCCCGGGCTCAGGCTCGTCCGGCTCGAGCACAAGCTCGGCATCCGCGCGTCCGACACGGCGGCCTTCCACCTGGACGACTGCCGGGTGCCGGCGCAGGACCTCCTCGGCGACCCCGAGATCACCACGGCCGGTGGCTTCGGCGGAGCCATGCAGACCTTCGACAACACACGCCCGCTCGTCGCCGCGATGGCGCTCGGCCTGACCCGCGCATGCCTCGACACGGCGACCGAGCTGCTCGCCGGCGCGGGCGTCACGGTCGACTGGGACAGGCCGGCATACGCACAGTCGGCGGCAGCGGCACGGCTGCTGCAGATGGAGGCCGACTACGAGTCGGCCCACCTGCTGACGCTGCGCGCCGCGTGGATGGCCGACAACGGCAGGCCGAACTCGATGGAGGCCTCGATGGCCAAGGCCAAGGCGGGGCGCACCTGCGTCAACGTCGCGCTGGCGTGCGTCGAGCTCGCGGGCGCGACCGGCTACAGCGAGCGGGAGCTGCTCGAGAAGTGGGCGCGCGACTCCAAGATCCTCGACATCTTCGAGGGCACCCAGCAGATCCAGCTGCTCGTCATCGCCCGGCGCCTGCTGGGGATGAGCTCGAGCGAGCTCAAGTAGCCGCCCCACCTCCCCCACCTTTCCCGCCTGAAGTGGGTTTCTCTCACCTCGCGTCGCCGCCGCGGTCAGGCGAGGTGAGAGGTTCCCGCGCCACGTGGTGGCGAGGGGTCAGCGGCGGCGTCCACGCTGGCGTTGCACCCAGGGCACTCCGATGGCGAGCGCAGCCAGGGCCAGCACGACCGCGGCTGCGAGCAGCCCGCACAGCACCGCGAAGCCGATCTTGATGATCCCCTCCCACACGAGGTGGTTGTAGGCGAGGTCGGGTTCGTTCTGCGAGCCCGTCCAGAAGCCGAGGACGAAGCCGAGCGCGGCCAGGACCATCAGTCCGAGCGAGAGACCGGCACCCTTGGCGACCCGGCTGGCCTCGATCGGCGGGCCCGACGCCTCGACCTCGTCCACCCGGTGGGCGAACGTCTCGAAGACGTCCGGCATCGGTCCGGTTCGTCGGCGTGGGGGCATGCCGCGAAGCATAGGCCCGAGACGGCCGGCCTCCCGGAACGGAGGCGGGAGCGACCGGCATACCGTCGTTTCGGGCCGCGGTGACGACCGCGGAACTGTAGGTTGCGCCGGTGACCAGTGGAATGACTGACGAGCGGGTGCGCGACTGGGTCGCGGCGACCCCGCCGGGGCGGCTGCGTTGGGTTCTGGTGGCCGCCTGGGTGGCGGCCTTCGCGACGTCCGTCCTGGGTGACACCGAGCCGTGCACGACGGCCGACCTCACCGTGTGCGGTCCGGACCTGACGTTCTCGGTGTCGATCGTCGCGTGCTTCGCGTCCGTGGTGCTGCTGTGGTGGCGCCCCTTCGTCGCCGTGGCCTGTGCCGTGGTCTTCGCGGTCGCGGACCTGCTCTGGGACTCGGTGTGGCAGGCGAACGTCGCCTGGAGCGTCGTGGCCGTCCTCTTTGCCGCGTATGCCGTGCACCTGCGTGCGCGTCTGTCTCGCCAACGCGCGATTGCACGTTCCGCAAGCGTCTCGCTGCCGCCGTGGCCGTCGGCCCCCCGTCGCCCACTCCACCTCGACGGACCGCATCGACTCATGGCCGCGGGCGCAGTGGGCCTGGTGCTCGTGGCAGGTGGGGCCTTCTATGCCTACGAGCGCGCGGTCGCGCTCGACGACGTGCATGCCTCTCGTGCCCAGGTGGTCGAGGCCACGGTGCTGTCGGAGGAGGACGAGGACGGCAACCAGAGGGTGCGCATCGACGGGCGCCCCGAGGGGTTCCCGGCCGAGGCCGACGTGCTGTTCATCGAGGTCCCCGACGTCGGCGACACCGTCGCGCTGCGGATCGACCCGCGGGACTCCTCGTGGACGCACCCGGTGGCGGAGCCGCCCGATCGGACGTGGTGGGTCACGGTCAGCCTGGGCGCGTTGCTCGTCGCCGGCCTGCTCGCCGAGAGGCTCACCGCGGTGAGGGTGCGCCGGCGCCTCCTCGAGGAGTCCCACCACACGACGGGGGTTCCGGTGCGGGTCTTCACCGACGGTCTCGACTTCCTCGGGCTCCTCGCGACGGACTCGACCCGCGGGCTGGCGGAGTTCCCCGTCGACGAGGTCCTGCGCACGGACACCCCGCAGGCGCGACGCGTGGCTGCACCGACAGAGGGCTTCCTCGTCGGTGACGTCCGCGACGGTGGTTGGGCGGCTCTCGTGGGACCTGGCGGAATGCGCCTGCCGCTGGGTCCACTCGCTGCGTTACCGGCCGACGCCGAGGTCGACATGGACACCTTCGAGCGTGACCCGGAGGACCCGCGCGACTGGTCGGAGCCCGTCCCGATGGGCACCATCCCGGTGCCGCTCCCGGTGGTGGTCGAGGCACCCCCCTGGCTCAGGGCTGCGGGCCTCGGCGCCACCCTTGCCGCCATCTGCTTCGGCACCTGGCTGCTCTGGGACGACGAGGTCGGGCTGTCCGGCGCCGGCATCGTGTTCGCTGCGGGATCGGCTCTGCACTGGGGCCTCGACCAGGCTGTCCACCGCGTCCGTGTCACGGCCAGCGAGTTCACGATGACGTCGGTCTTCCGCGCGACACAGAGCCCGATGAGCGCCGTGCGCGAGGTGCGCGTCGACGACGACACGGCCATGGTGATCTTCGACGACGAGAGTGTCCTCGAGGTGTCCCCACCGGGTGGTGACGGCCGCGGTCTGGCGGCAGCGATTGAGCGAGCGGTCGAGTCCATGCCGCGCCCCCTGGAGGGGTCCGGGACGCAGGACCGCCTGTCGTGGAGCGCGTTCGTCTTCGCTGTCGGCGCAGTCACCCTGGTCGCCACGTGGCTGACCCACTGGCTCGCGTGACCGCTGTCGGGCCGGAGCCCTAGGCTCGCGACCATGGCTTCTGCCAAGCGGCCGAGTGTGCCGGCCGAGTGGATCCACCGCATTGGCGCGATGCTCGCGGCGTTCCCCGAGGTGCGAGAGCACGACGCCTGGGTCGGGATGGCGTGGAAGGTGCGGTCGGCGACCGTCGCGCACGTCTTCGGCGGGGAGGACCAGCGCTTCCGGGTCACGTTCCGGACCGACGCCGACGAGGTGATGGCCTTCCAGCACATGGGCGAGCCCTACTTCAGGGCCGAGTGGGGTAGCAACGTCGTCGGGGTCCTGCTCGATGACGACACCGACTGGGACGAGCTGGCCGAGCTGCTCACCGACAGCTACTGCATCCAGGCGCCCGCCGCCCTCGCCGAGCAGGTCCCGCGCCCCGGCTGACCCCGTCGAGCCACGATGTCCGCGTCTGTCGCCGTTTCCCCGCCCTCTCGCCCGCCAGCGGTCCATGCTGGGCCATGGCCAACAGGGGCGACCGAGCGACGCGCGCGCTGCAGTGGGGACTGGGCTTCGGCGTGGTGGGCGGGCTCGCTCTGGGCGCGCTGGTCCTGGCCGCCTTCACGATCCTCGGCGCGATGGTGAGGATGACCTCGGAGGTCTTCGGCACACCCGTGGACGACCTGGGCTACGGGGACCTGGCGTTGCACACGGCGATCGGTCCGCTCACCTGCGTCGTCGTGTCCGGCGCCCTCGCTTGGCTGGTCGCCCGCTCACCCCACACCACCGTCGCGCCGTGGGTTCTCGGCCTGCTCTCGGCAGTGGTCGGGGTGGGCGCCGGCTACGGCGCACTCCAGCTCACCGTCCTGTGAGCCGCTCGTGGTCAGCTGGCGATCGCCCAGCCGAGCCACGCCGCGCCGAGCCCCAGCACGAGGTGCAGCACGAGCTGGGCCACCGCATGACGGATCCGCAGCTCGAAGATCCCGTCCCACAGCTCGAGGGCCAGCGTCGACATCGTCGTGAGGGCACCGCAGAACCCCGTCCCCACCAGGGCCAGGGCGTTGCCGCCCACTGCTGCTGCCACCAGCAGCCCCAGGACGAAGGAGCCCAGCACGTTGACGACCAGCGTCCCCAGGTGCGTGGTCGCGCCACGCTCACGTAGCAGCTGCGTCACGGCATACCGCACAGGAGCACCGACCGCGGCACCGACGGCGACGAGGAGCAAGGTCGTCATGCGTCCCGCCAGACCGCCTGTGCCACAACGGTGCCCAGTCCCACCGCAATGACGCAGACCAACAACGTGACGATCACGTATGCCGCGGCGAGACCACCGCTCCCGGCGGCGGCCAGGGAGACCGTGTCGACGGCGAACGTGGAGTAGGTGCTGAACCCGCCGAGGAAGCCGGTCATGAGGAGGGGTCGGACCCAGTGCGCGGTGTGTCGCCAGTAGGCCCAGCCGGCCAGCACCCCGATCGCCAGCGAGGCAGTGACGTTGACCGAGAAGGTCGCCCACGGCCACGTGCCACCCGGGTGCGGAACCGCGGTGCCCACGGCATACCGGCTCATCGCCCCGAGGGCGCCGCCCAGGGCGACAAGGGCCAGGTCACTCGACCGAAGCGCCACGGTCAGCGGCGGATCGTCTCGAGGTACTCGGCGATGCGGCCGATCGCCTCCGTGAGGACCTCGGTGTCCGGCAACGTGACCAACCGGAAGTGGTCCGGCTCGAACCAGTTGAAGCCGGTGCCGTGCGTGACGAGGATCTTCTTGGCACGCAGCAGGTCGATGACGAACTTCTCGTCGTCCTCGATGGGGTACATCTCCGGGTCCAGGCGCGGAAAGCAGTAGAGCGCACCCTGAGGCTCGACGCACGAGACGCCCGGGATCTCGTTGAGGAGGCGGTTGGCGAGCTTGATCTGCTCGAAGAACCGACCGCCCGGGACGATGAGCTCGGTGATCGACTGGTAGCCACCGAGAGCCGTCTGGATCGCGTGCTGCGCAGGCACATTGGCGCACATGCGCATGTTGGCGAGCAACGTCAGGCCCTCGAGAAAGTCCTCAGCCAGGTGCTTCGGACCCGACACCATGACCCAGCCGGCGCGATAGCCACAGACCCGGTACGCCTTCGACAGGCCGCTGAACGTGAGGCAGAGGACGTCGTCGGCGGCGAAGGTCGCGACGTGGTGGTGGAGCGGCGTGACCGCCTCGGTCGGGTAGAGGATCTTCTCGTAGATCTCGTCGGCCATGAGGACGAGGTCGTGCCGCCGCGCGATGTCGACGAGCCCCCGCACCGTCTCCTCGGAGTAGACCGCGCCCGTCGGGTTGTTGGGGTTGATGACGACGAGGGCGTGCGTGTTCGGCGTGATCTTGGACTCGATGTCGTCGAGGTCCGGGTTCCACCCGTTCTCCTCGTCGCATCGGTAGTGCACGGGCGTGCCGCCGGACAACGACACCGCGCCCGTCCACAAGGGATAGTCCGGAGCCGGGATGAGAATCTCGTTGCCGTCGTCGACGAACGCCTGCAGCACCATCGAGATGAGCTCGGAGACACCGTTGCCGATGTAGACGTCGTCGACGACCGTGTCGGTGAGGCCTCGCGACTGGTAGTACTGCGCCACTGCGGTCCGCGCGCTGTAGATACCGCGCGAGTCGCTGTAGCCCTGTGCGTCCGGCAGGTTGTGGATCATGTCGGCGACGATGGCCTCGGGAGCCTCGAACCCGAACGGCGCCGTGTTGCCGATGTTGAGCTTGAGGATCTTGTGCCCCTCGGCCTCGAGCCGCTGAGCCTCGACGAGGATCGGTCCCCTCACGTCGTAGCGGACGTGCTGCAGCTTCTTGCTCTGGACGATCGGGCGCATGCACGCATGCTGTCAGACGGCGTATGCCGTCCGCTCACCTGTTTCGCCCCCCGCACCTCACCTTTCCCGCCTGAAGTGGGTTCCTCTCACCTCGCCTGACGTCCGCCGTGCCGCGAGGTGAGAACTTGTCCGGCGAAGTCGTGCTCAGGCGAGGAGGTCGACGACGTGCTCCGCCGTGACCCGGGCCGCGCCGAACGTGACGACGTGCGTCGTGCCCTCGGGTGCCGTCCACCCGGGCCAGCCCGTCTCGATCACGACTGCGTCGGGCCGGGCGGAGAGCAGCGCGGCCAGCGCCGGCACCATCCAGTCGTGGCGGTGCGGGTCGCGCACGCAGACCCACACGGGCCCCTCACTGCCGACCGGTGGCAGGGCGCCGAGCAGCTCGCGTTCCGTGATCACCCTGGTGGTGCCCGTCCCGGGCCAGCGGCGGGCCACTGCTGCCGCAATGCCGCTCTGGGTGTCGTCACCGACGGCGATGTTGCTCGGTGCGGCGAGCTCGACGACCGTGGGTGCCTGCGTGGAGGCGGCCCTGTGGATCGGGCCGTTGACGACGACTGCTCGCCGCGCTGCCTCGACACCCGCAGGGTTGTGACCCTCGGGGGCGACAGCGGAGGCGGCTGACCTGCGCAGCCGAGTGCGCTCGTCCGCGGCGCCCCCGACCTGCGCGGACGCCTCGGCGAGGCGCGACTCCTCGAGCCGGCCGTCGTGAACGGCCTGGACGAGCGCGTCGGCGACGTCGAGAACCGCATCCTCGTCGGCGAGGTCTCCACCGATGCAGAGCAGGTCGACCCCGGCACCCACGGCGAGGACGCATCCCTCGGGGATGCTCATCGCACGTGTGATGCCGCCCATCTCCATGCCGTCGGAGACGACGAGGCCGCGGAACCCGAGCGAGCCCCGCAGGAGGTCCACGAGGACCTTGCGCGACAGCGTGGAGGGTCGGTCGTCGAGTCCTCGGACGACGATGTGCGCCGTCATCACGGACGCCGTCCCGGCGTCGATCGCCGCCCGGAACGGGTGCAGCACAGCGTCCTCCGGCGAGATGAAGTCCACCTCCGGCAGGCCCAGGTGGCTGTCCACCGAGGTGTCGCCGTGTCCGGGGAAGTGCTTGGTGCACGCCAGGACCCCGGCGGACTGCAGCCCTCGCACCCACGCTCCGGTGTGCCGGGCCACGACGGCCGGATCGGACCCGAAGCTGCGAACGCCGATGACGGGGTTGTCCGGGTTGTTGTTGACGTCCGCCACGGGCGCGTAGTCGAGGTCGACACCCACCCCGTCGAGCATCACCCCGATCTCGCGCGCCACCGCCTCGGTGAGCACCACGTCGTCCAGCATCCCCAGGGCAAGGTTGCCCGGCCACGACGAACCGGTCGAGTGCTCCATGCGGGTGACGTCACCGGCCTCCTCGTCCATGGCGACGAGCGTGCGTGGGTTCGCAGCGTGGATGCCGGCCGTCAGCTCCGCCACCTGGTCGAGGGTGTCGATGTTGCGGGCGAACAGGGCGACCCCTCCCAGCCCGAGGTCGAGCTCGCGCAGCAGCCAGTCCGGTGGCGTCAGCCCGACGAAACCCGGCTGGATCAGCGAGAGCGCCAGGGCACGCAGGTCGGGGGAACGGTGGGACGAGCGGTCCGAGCGTGTGGTCATGCGGGTCATCTCCGTGAAGTTAACAGGGCGCCGGCCGCAGGTGAAGTGGTCACGGACCTCAGCGGGGCAACGCTGCGGACCGGACCACCGTGGTCACGACCTCGGTCACCGACGGGGTCCTCGGGGTCGACGAGAAGCCGAAGCAAGCGGGCGGGTCGATCGCAGCGAGGTCTCCGAGCTCCTGCCCGTCGAAGCGACCCCGGACCGCCGTCACCCGGTGCAGGTCGGAGGCACCATAGAACTCACGCCGGCCCTCGCGTGCGGTCCCGACGGTGCGCACCCCGGGGAGCACGACGCGGGCGACAGGGTCCACGACGCGCGCCCACGAGGGGCTGGCGCTCAGCGGACGGGGAAGGGAGTGCAGCAACCAGCCCAACGGCATACGGGATCCGACCGTCAGGTCGAGCGAGAGCGAGTCGGACCGCAACGTCCAGCCGCGCTCACCAGCCGTGCAGGACAACGGTTCCACACGCACCTCGTCGAAGGTGTAGGTGGCGCTGACATAGTCGACCACCGCGTCGCGCGGGGCGAGCAGCACCCGGTGACCGGAGCGGGTCTCGACCATGGCGTCGGCGAAGGTGCCCAGTGGGGAGGACGACCAGGCCCCGACCACGACCCGGGTCCCGGACGTCGAGCCGACGCCGGCGATGCGCCCGAGGAAGCGGTCGCGATCGCTGCGGTGGGGCACGCCGGGATCAGCTCACCGACGGTGCGTGGACGACCATCATGGGACAGGTCGCCGTCTCGAGGACCTGCTGGCTCACCGAGCCCAGCAACATGCCCCTGAAGCCGCCGCGGCCACGTGTGCCCATGACGATCAGCCCAGCATCCGCCGAGCGCTCCACGATGGCCTTGGCAGGCGAGGAGCGCAGGACCTCGACCGTGCAGTCGACCTCGGGGTAGCGCGTCCTCAGCGGCTCGACCACCTTGTCGGCGACTGCGCGGTACTTCGCCTCGACGGCGTTCCACGCATCCGTGCCTGGCGTCGTGACGACCACGCCGTCGACCACCTCGACGTTCCACGTGGTGATGGCGATGAGTGGGACGCGGCGCAGGTCTGCGATCCAGAAGGCGCGTTCGGCGGCGGCCTGGCTGTGCGTCGAGCCGTCGATCCCCACGACGACCGGACCCTCGGCGTCGGCGCGCGAGCCCTGGGGAACGATGACGACCGGGCACTTCGCGTGCATGGCAGCGGACAGCGCCGGACGACCGAGACCGAAGCGCTGCAGGACGCTCTCTCGCGCCGCGCCGACCACGACGAGCCGCGCGCTGCGCGAGGCGTCGATGAGAGCCTGTTCGGGGCGCACGAACGGCTGGCTGCCGGTCACCCGGACATCGGGCCAGCGCTCACGCGCGGCGGCGACGGTGTCGTCGAGCAGCCGGGTGTTGCCGAGGTCGCCGTCCGGACCGAGGGAGATGGCGTTGCCCGCGACGGGGTCGATGGCGGCGAGCTCGGCGCTGAGGTCGTGGGCGTGCAGGATGTGCAGTGGGCTGCCCGAGCGCTGGGCGGAGTGGCCGGCCCAGGCGAGGCACTCGGCGTCGCGGTCGCTGTTCCCGATCCCGACGACCACAGCACCGTCGGGGATGGCGTCACCTTCGCGTTCATCCATGGCAGCGACCATACCCACGAGGCACGATCGCGGGGTACGTTCGGACCGTCACCGGGAAGAAGGATCGCCACCACTCATGACCAGCACGCTGCACGAGACCCTGTCGCACTCGGCCGGCCCCCACGAGCCACCGCTGCTCGAGCAGACGATCGGCGCCAACCTCGACGCGACGATTGCCGTGCACGGCGACCGCGAGGCGCTGGTCGACTGTGCCCAGGGACTTCGGTGGTCGTATGCCGCGTTCGGTGCGGAGGTGGACCGGCTCGCCAGAGCGCTGCTGGCTGCGGGCTACGACAAGGGTGACCGCGTCGGCATCTGGGCGCCCAACTGTGCCCAGTGGACGGTGGTGCAGTTCGCGACGGCCAAGGTGGGCGTCATCCTCGTCAACATCAACCCGGCATACCGCTCCCACGAGCTGCGCTACGTCCTCGGGCAGGCGGGCATTCGCGGCCTGTTCACCGCAGCATCGTTCAAGGCGTCGAACTACGTCTCGATGATCGAGGAGGTCCGGCACGAGTGCCCCGACCTGGAGGACGTCTGGGTCATCGGGCAGCACAGCTGGGACGACCTCGTCGCCCTCGCTGGCGGCGTGAGCGAGGAACGGCTGGCGCTCGTCGGGGCGGAGCTGGCTCCGGAGGACCCGATCAACATCCAGTACACCTCGGGGACAACGGGATTCCCCAAGGGCGCCACGCTCAGCCACCGCAACATCCTCAACAACGGCTACCTCGTGGGCGAGATGTGCCGCTACACGCAGGAGGACCGGATCTGCATCCCGGTGCCGTTCTACCACTGCTTCGGCATGGTCATGGGCAACCTCGCGGCGACCAGCCACGGTGCGTGCATGGTCATCCCTGCACCGGGGTTCGACCCGCGGCTGACCCTCGCTGCGACCGCCGACGAGAGGTGCACGAGCCTCTACGGCGTCCCCACGATGTTCATCGCCGAGTGGGCGCTGCCCGACTTCGGCGACTACGACCTCAGCTCCGTCCGCACCGGGATCATGGCCGGTTCGCCCTGTCCCGCAGAGGTGATGAAGAAGCTCATCGCATCCGGCATCGACGAGATGACGATCGCCTACGGCATGACCGAGACGTCGCCGGTCTCGACACAGACGCGCACCGACGACCCGTTCGACCGCAAGGTCGGCACCGTCGGTCAGGTGACTCCGCACCTCGAGGTCAAGGTCGTCGACCCGGTGACACTCGAGACGCTGCCTCACGGCGAGGCCGGTGAGTTCTGGACCAAGGGCTACTCGGTGATGCTGGGCTACTGGGGTCAGGACGACAAGACCGCCGAGGCACTGGTCGACGGGTGGATGCGCACGGGTGACCTCGCCGTCATGGACGACGAGGGCTTCCTGCAGATCACCGGGCGGATCAAGGACATGGTGATCCGCGGCGGCGAGAACATCTACCCCCGTGAGATCGAGGAGTTCCTCTACACCCATCCGGACATTCTCGACGCCCAGGTGATCGGTGTGCCGGACCCGAAGTACGGCGAGGAGCTCGCGGCGTGGATCCGCATGCGCGAGGGCGCCGAGCCCCTCACTGCCGAGACCGTGCGAGCGTTCGCCACGGGCAAGCTCGCCCACTACAAGGTGCCCCGCTACGTGCGCATCGTCGAGGACTTCCCCATGACCGTGACGGGCAAGGTGCGCAAGGTCGAGATGCGCGAGATCACCGTGAACGAGCTGGGTCTGAGCAGCTCGGACTGACGCCCGACGGCGGCCTCAAGCAACGCCGCAACTCCGCCCACATTGCGCAGGTCGAACGGTAGTTTGGGGTCACGAGGGTGCCTGCAGCACCCGATGTCGATCCTCAGGAGCGCACGCAATGAAGTACGTCATCGGAGTCCTCGTCATCCTCGCCGTGCTCTTCCTGCTGTGGTGGCTCTTCTCGAGGAACAAGCAGCGCAAGCTCGACGAGCAGCGCGCTGAGGCCGCCACCATCCGGGCCGAGGCCGAGCAGCGTGGAGGCGTGCTTCGCGGTCAGGAGAACTTCGCCCAGCAGGCGGACGAGCGTGCGTCGACCGCACGGCAGGAGGCCGAGGAACGCGCCCGTCAGGCCGAGCTCAGCGCTCGCGAGGCTCAGCGCGCCGAGGAGGAGGCTCGTCAGCACCGGGATGAGCTGGAGCGCTCGCGCCGGGCCCACGAGGCCGAGCTGCGCCGC
Organism: Knoellia sp. Soil729; assembly: GCF_001427985.1. GTDB lineage: Bacteria > Actinomycetota > Actinomycetes > Actinomycetales > Dermatophilaceae > Knoellia. The sequence goes on along the minus strand of NZ_LMSA01000002.1, from coordinate 816,542 downwards.
GCCGACGAGCTTGACCCGGACGTTGAGGTCGCCAAGGACGACCCCCGCCCTCTGCCGGAGGACCTCGACGACGACGTGCGTCCCCTCGACGAGACGCGGACACACAGGCCCGTCCCGGCTGCCCTGTCGGACAACGCTTCTCGCATCGAGAGCGCTCCCGGGACACAGACCGACCCGGAGCTGGCCCGCGACTCGAACCGTGACCGCGCGCGCGACGATGAGGAGGGTTCGGGGGGGAGCGGAGCTGCGGCCACCGCTGCCGGAGCTGCGGCTGTCGGAAGCGCGTATGCCGCAACACGCGGCAACGTGACCGACGAGGAGGCGGCCTCGCGCCTGGCATCCGGCGCCGACTTCAGCGACCACGCCCATGAGGTTGACGTCGAGCGCTCTGCATCGCGGAGCGAGTCCGGCGGCTCCACCGAGTGGGACTACGACAGGAATGAGAGCACCAACGACACCGGGCGCGCCAGCTCGGACGACGAAGGGATGCGTGACGACATGACCCAGGACGACACGACGCGGGACGACGTGAGGTCGGATGACGACGCCTCCGCCAACGACGCGACCCTCAACAGCGACGAGCGCGGCACCCGGGGCGCAGCCTCGGACGGCGAGGCCGTCATGATCACCGACGTCGAGGACTACGCCTCGACGGAGCCGCTGCCCGCCGAGTCTGGCCGGGCGGAAAAGTCGGACTCCCTCGACCGGTCCGACGACGAGGCCCGGAGAGCGACCGACGAGGGGTCGCGCGACGACCTCGGTCGGCAGGACGCCGCCTCCGAGGACGATCGCTTCGTCAGCGACGAGCGGACGACGGCCGGCGCCACGACAGATGACGAGCGAACGGACGCCGGGCGAGCAGACGCGGACGACCGCGGCACCCATGACCTGGCCTCTGACAGAGGGGCGTCCGACGGCGAGGCCGTCATGATCACCGACGTCGAGGACTACGCCTCGACGGAGCCGCTTCCCGCTGAGTCAGCGGGGATGGGCGAGTCCTCGGCTCACGACACGTCCGACGACGAGGGACGCGCGTCGGCCTACGAGGGCTCGCGCGACGACCTGGCTCAGGAGGACTCCACGTCGGCCCGTGACGGCTCCACCGGCACCGGTGCCCACGAGGCGTTCCGAAGTGAGGAGCGGGGCGGCGAGGACGTCGACGAGTTGACGTCCGACTCTGACCGTCGTGAGGAGCCGACCACCGAGGAGACGTGGGAGGACCGGGAGACGGCAACCGGCTCCGGCACGGAAGGTTACGCTGCAGCGGGCGACGACGCCGGTGGCGCGGAAGGCACTGACGCCGGTCGCGCGGACGGCACCGACGACGAGACCCACGGCGACCGCGGTGACGCCACCCACTGGCCCGATGGGACCGACCGGATCAATCCGGTCGACTCCGACTCCGACTCCGGCGAGCAGTCCGGCGCCGACGAGCAGCCGGGGGCCGGCATGGCGGGTGACGAGCAGCCGTCAGGCGACTCCGTCGGCGGTGGCTGGAGCCGGCGCATCTCCGGGGTCGACGAGATCCGCGACGGTGGCTACGGTGTGGGCTCGGCGGCACCCCTCGAGGACCGTGGGCAGCCGGCCGACCACCCGATCCAGGCCTACCGCGACACCAACACGTTCCGTGTCCCCGGTTCGCAGGGCTACGACTCGGCCGAGCCCGACGTGTGGTTCTACGACGAGGAGTCGGCCCGCCGCGCGGGCTTCAACCCCTCAGAGAGCTGATCCGCCGAGGCGGCTCCGCGGCCTCACCAGTGACCACCGCGCTCCCGGTCCACCTCATCGCGCAGGGCGGACCGGGGGATGGTCTGGTCGACCTCGACGTGCGGTTCGTCCGTGTTCGGACGGTCTGCCGACTCGTCCTCGGCCCAGGTCGGTGACGGGCCGGCATACCCATCGGTCGTCGGTTCGGTGGGCACGTCGGTGCCATCTCGCCATCCGGCGCCACCGAGGCGGCTCAGGGGGATGGTCTGGTCGACGACGGCCGCGTCCTGCGCGGAGTCGCTTCCGAACGTCACACCGCTGCCTCGCGACACCTGGGCGTCCAGAACCTCCGGTGGGCGGTAACCAGTGAGCGGCGCTGGATCCTCGGTGTCTCCACGCTGGCGCAGCACCCAGACCAGGGCCGACACGACGAGCACGAGCGCGGCCGCCCCGACGATCCACAGCTTCGCCTCATTCATCCCCTGACCGTAGTCAAGGCCGCCACTTCCGTGCCGATGGGCGAGCGGGCAACGCGACGCGGCCGTTGTCGCAGTCACATCCTCCACGGCAGAGGGGGTCGCCCTAGTAGGTTCACGGGCGAACGTCTGTCCCCCACGAGGAGGTCCTCCGTGCGCATCGGTGTGCCACAGGAGTCATTGGCCGGCGAGACCCGCGTGGCCGCCACGCCCAAGACTGTCGAGCAGCTCATCGGACTCGGGTATGCCGTGTTCGTCCAGTCCGGCGCCGGTCATCGCGCGACCTTCGAGGACGGGGCCTATGCCGCGGCCGGGGCCGACGTCGTGGGGGGCGAGGTGTGGAACACCGATGTCATCCTCAAGATCAACGCGCCCTCGCCCGAGGAGCTGGACCGGCTGCGTCCGGGCCAGACTCTCGTCAGCCTGCTGTCACCCGCGCTCAAGCCGGAGCTGGTGTCGGCCCTCGCCGAGCGTGGGGTGACGGCGCTCGCGATGGATGCGGTGCCCCGCATCTCACGGGCCCAGTCCCTCGACGTGCTGTCGTCGATGGCCAACATCGGCGGCTACCGCGCCGTCATCGAGGCGGCCCACGAGTTCGGCTCGTTCTTCACCGGGCAGGTGACGGCGGCGGGCAAGGTGCCCCCGGCCAAGGTGCTCGTCATCGGCGCCGGCGTGGCGGGGCTCTCTGCGATCGGCACAGCGGGCTCGCTCGGCGCCGTGGTGCGGGCCTTCGACGCGCGCAGCGAGGTCGCCGAGCAGGTCGAGTCGATGGGCGCGCAGTTCCTGCGGATCGAGGTCGAGGACACCGGCCCCTCCGCCGACGGCTACGCCAAGGAGACGGGGGAGGACTTCAACGCCAAGGCCGTCGAGCTGTATGCCGCGCAGGCCAAGGACGTCGACATCGTCATCACCACCGCCCTCATCCCCGGCAGGCCGGCCCCGAGGCTGCTCGACGAGGAGATGGTCGCGTCGATGAAGCCGGGCTCGGTCATCGTCGACATGGCCGCAGCCAACGGTGGCAACGTCGCCGGGTCCGTCCCCGACCAGAAGGTCGTCACCGCCGGTGGGGTGACGATCCTGGGCTACACCGACCTGCCGGGACGGCTGCCCACCCAGGCGTCGCAGCTCTTCGGCACCAACCTCGTCAACCTGCTCAAGCTCGTCACCCCCGAGAAGGACGGCACGTTCACCCTCGACCTCGAGGACCAGGTGCAGCGCGGCATGACCGTCGTCCACGACGGGGAGGTGATGTGGCCGCCGCCCCCGGTGCAGGTGTCTGCCGCTGTGGCCCCTGGTGGCGCCGCAGGGGCCAGTGCAGCGCTCGCCACGGCACAGGCCAAGGAGCCGAAGAAGCCGCGCGACCCCCGCCTGAAGTACCTCTGGATGGCCATCGGCGCGCTCGTCTTCGCCCTCGTCGCGTCAGCGTCCCCGGCGGTCTTCCTCGGCCACTTCACGGTGTTCGCGCTCGCGGTGATCGTCGGCTTCTACGTCATCTCCAACGTCTCCCACGCCCTGCACACGCCGCTCATGGCAGAGACCAACGCCATCAGCGGCATCATCGTCGTCGGCGGCCTGCTGCAGATCGACTCCGACGACCTCGTCGTCAAGACCATCGCGTTCCTCGCGATCCTCGTCGCCAGCATCAACATCTTCGGAGGCTTCGCTGTGACCGGCCGCATGCTCGAGATGTTCCGGAAGGACTGAGGCGACGATGACAACGAACGTGGTGGCAGCGGCATACATCGTCTCTGCAGTTCTTTTCGTCCTGTCCCTGGCTGGGCTCTCGAAGCACGAGAGCGCCAAGGAGGGCAACGCCTTCGGCGTCACCGGAATGGTGATCGCCCTGGGCGCGACCGTCTGGCTCGTCCTGTCGCGGTCCTCGCACGCCCTCTCGACGCTGCTGCTCATCGCGGTGGCCATGGCGATCGGCGCGGCCATCGGGCTGTGGCGGGCGCGCAAGGTCGAGATGACCCAGATGCCCGAGCTGGTCGCGATGCTGCACAGCTTCGTCGGGCTCGCGGCGGTGCTCGTCGGCATCAACAGCCACCTCACGGTGGGCGACTCGTCCGACACGATCCACAGCGTCGAGGTCTTCCTCGGGGTGTTCATCGGTGCGGTGACCCTGACCGGCTCGATCGTGGCGTTCCTCAAGCTGTCGGCCCGGATGAAGTCGACGCCGCTGATGCTGCCCGCACGGCACTGGCTCAACCTCGCGGCCCTGGTGGTCTCGGCGCTGCTGCTCGGCTGGTTCATCCAGTCGCACTCGATCGTGCCGCTGCTCCTCATGACGGTGATCGCGCTGGTCTTCGGCTGGCACCTCGTCGCCTCCATCGGCGGCGGCGACATGCCGGTCGTGGTGTCGATGCTCAACTCGTACTCCGGCTGGGCCGCGGCCGCTGCCGGCTTCATGCTCGGCAACGACCTGCTCATCGTCACCGGTGCGCTCGTGGGTGCCTCGGGTGCGATCCTCAGCTACATCATGTGCAAGGCGATGAACCGCTCGTTCGTGTCGGTCATTGCTGGCGGGTTCGGCCAGGAGGTCGTGATCGGCGAGGACAAGGACTACGGCGAGCACCGCGAGATCACCGCCGAGGGTGTGGCCGACCTGTTGCGCGAGGCGTCGTCGGTCGTGATCACCCCCGGCTACGGCATGGCCGTCGCGCAGGCCCAGTATCCCGTTGCCGAGCTCACCAAACAGCTGCGAGACAGGGGCGTCGACGTGCGCTTCGGCATCCACCCCGTCGCAGGTCGACTGCCCGGGCACATGAACGTGCTGCTGGCCGAGGCCAAGGTGCCCTACGACATCGTGCTCGAAATGGACGAGGTCAACGACGACTTCGCGTCCACGGACGTCGTCCTGGTCATCGGCGCCAATGACACCGTCAACCCGGCTGCGGCCGAGGACCCGACGTCGCCCATCGCCGGAATGCCGGTGCTGGAGGTCTGGAACGCCAAGGACGTGATCGTCTTCAAGAGGTCGATGGCGACGGGCTATGCGGGCGTGCAGAACCCGCTGTTCTTCCGCGACAACTCGCAGATGCTCTTCGGGGACGCCAAGGAGCGGGTCAGCGACATCCTCTCCGCCCTCTGACCCGCCCGAGTCCCAACTTTTGCTCCCCATGCGGGAACTTGGGCGACCGGATGGTTGATTACCCTCCGGTCCCCCAGGTTCCCTCCGGTCGCCGCTGTCCACAGGGCTGGCCTGCCGCCGGAGTTGTCCACAGAACCCCAAGGTCACTCTGGCGCGGCTCCAGAACTGGCGTCGATCCTGCACGCATGACGACACCTCTCGAACCGGCCCTGATCGACCTCGCCGCCTCGCAGCACGGCCTGTTCACGACGCGTCAGGCCCTGCGTGCCGGGCTGACTCCGTGTGGTCTGGTGGACGCGGTGAAGGATGCGTCGCTTCTCCATCCCGCCAGGGGCCTGTATGCCGTGCAGTCGCTCGTCGACGCCGACTCACCCGAGTCCTGGCACAAGACCTTGGCCACAGGCACGGCGCTTCTCTGGGACGATGCGACGCTCACGAGCGTCACGGCGGTACTTGCCCATGGCGGGACGGTGTGGGGCACGGACCTGGGCAAGGTCCAGGTGCTGCGCACCATCGACCGGTCGATCGGGCTGTCGTCCTACCGGGTTCGCCGGTGGAGAGGTCAACCGGCGGTCGACACCGGGCTCGGACCCGCCGTGCCACTGGGGGACGCGCTGGTGCAGCACGCCGTCGACCACGGGATCGTCCAGGGCGTCGTGAGTGCCGACCAGGCGCTGCGCGAGGGCACGGTGACCATGGAGGAGCTCAGGGCTGCGGCCGAGGTCGTGGCCCAGTGGCGGCACGGGAGCCGAGCGCTCGCGATGGTGGGCTTCGTCGACGGGCGCCGTGAGTCCGTCGGGGAGTCTCGCTGCGCCGTGGTGCTGGGTGTCGCCGGGCTGGTCCTCGACCCCCAGGTGGAGATCCGTGACCGCTCCGGCCACCTCGTGGGCAGGGTCGACTTCCTGGTCCGTGGCACGAACGTCATCGTCGAGTTCGACGGGCGGATGAAGTACGACTCCGGCGATCCTGCGGTGCTGTGGGCGGAGAAGAAGCGCGAGGACGCCTTGCGCCGACTCGGCTACGTCGTGGTGCGGCTCACCTGGGCCGATCTGGAGCGTGGCGGGGCAGCGGTGGCCAAGGTGCGCTCAGCGATCGCCGCGGCGTGACGGCATACGGCAGGGGTGTCGCGGTGACCGGAGGCAAAGGTGAGGGTCCGGAGGGAAAGAAGCCCGCCGGACCCTCGAGCTTCCCGCATGGGGAGCACAAGGTGGGGCGTCAGGGGGAGGTGGGTTTGCTCGTGGTCGGCGGCGTGCCCGAGCCGGTGGCCACGTCGTCGTGCGCGCCGACGGCCAGCCGGGAGCGCTTGTAGCCGTAGAAGAAGTAGATCGCGAAGCCGAGCGCCATCCAGATGGCGAAGCGGATCCACGTCTCCAGAGGCAGGGTGAGCATGAGGTAGGTGCAGATCGCGGCCGAGAGCCAGGGCAGCCACGGCGAGAACGGCACCCGGAACGGGCGGTGGAAGTCGGGACGGCGCCGGCGCAGGATCGGCACGGCGAGCGAGACGAGCAGGAACGCCGTGAGCGTGCCGATGTTGATCATGTACTCGAGCTTGCCGACCGGCGTGAGCGCGGCGACCAGGGCGACGATGAGGCCGATGCCGACGGTGATCCTGACCGGGGTGCCGGTGCGGGGGTTGGTCTTGCCCAGGCCGGCGGGCAGCAGCCAGTCGCGCGACATCGCGAAGACGACGCGGGAGCTTCCGATGAGCAGTGTCATGACGACGGTGGTGAGGCCTGCCACGGCACCAGCGGCGATGAGGGTCGCGTAGGCCGGCTTCCCCACGTCCTCGAAGACCTGGGCGAGCGAGGCCTCGGACGAGAGCTTGTCGTAGCGCACCATGCCGGTCATGACGATGGCGACGGCGCAGTAGAGGATCGTGCAGATGACCAGCGAGCCGAGGATGCCCCGGGGCAGGTCCTTGGCGGGGTTGCGCGCCTCCTCGGCCGTGGTGGCGACGACGTCGAAGCCGATGTAGGCGAAGAAGACCAGCGACGCGCCCGCGAGGATGCCGCCGATGCCGAACGCCGACGGTGAGAGCCCGAAGATCGTCTGGATGAGCGGGGCCTGCAGGGTGGACGAGGGGCCCTCGGTCGGCACCGCGTCAGGGATGAACGGGGTGTAGTTCGCGGTCTTGATGAACCCGATGCCCGCGAAGATGACGAACAGGACGATGAAGATCTTCAGCGCCACGAGCACCAGGTTGACCCGCATCGACTCCTGGATGCCGATGGACACCAGGAGCGTGAGCACCGCGACCAGCACGAAGGCGGGGAGGTCGAAGTGCGACCCGTAGGCGACTGCCTCGGGGATGGTGAACCCGAGCCGGTCCAGCAGCACGCCGAGGTAGGCGGACCAGCCCTGCGCGACCACGGCGGCGCCGAGCATGAGCTCGAGCAGGAGGTCCCAGCCGATGATCCAGGCGACGAGCTCGCCGAGCGTGGCGTAGGAGAAGGTGTAGGCCGAGCCCGATACCGGTATGGCAGAGGCGAACTCGGCATAGCAGAGCGCCGCCAACCCGCAGCAGGTGGCGGCGACGATGAACGAGATGAGGATGGCCGGACCGGCCAGCGTGTGGGCCGCGCGCCCGGCGACGGTGAAGATGCCGGCACCGATGACTACACCGACACCGAAGACGGTCAGGTCGAGGGCGCTGAGGCGTTTCTTGAGCTGGTACTCGGGTTCGTCACCCTCGGCGATCGACTGCTCGATCGTCTTCGTCCTCCACACGCTCATCGCGAATCCCTTCGTCGGGGTCGGCCTGGTTGCCCCGGTCGGCCATTTCGCCTTGGTGGTCCTGACCTTATGACCGGAATCTCGCCGGTGTCCTCCAAGCGGGTGGCCCGGATGAGGTCCGAGCTCTGGTAGAGCGTCTCGTGAGTCGGGGCGAGGTCCGTGCGTTCTCGAACGGGAGTCTGTATGCCGTCAGCCTGCGTTCCGTCGCCGTCGGGCCAGAGGTGGTCCTGCACAGCCTGCTGGTCCTCCCGGTGGTCCTGCCAACCGTCGCCGAGGGCATCGGCCGAGGGGCCCGGGTCACGGCGGCCGCGCGGCGCGGGCCGCCCTCCGCCGGCGTCCCATCCGCCGTCGTCCCCGTCGTCATCGGTCCAGCCGTCGCCATCGGTCCAGCCGTCGTCATCCGTCCAGCCGTCGTCGGGGTCACGGGGGGCGTCGGAGCCGAAGAGCACCGTGCAGATGGCGCGGTAGTGGCGTTGGGCGTTGGGGACGTAGTCGATGTGGGAGAGGGCCTGGTCCTGCCCGGCCGACTCCAGCAGGAAGGCGCCGTAGCCGATGATGCGGCCCATGACCGAGCGGTCGAAGGTCATGTCCGTGACCTTGGTGAGCGGCATCATCGCGACCTTGCGGCGGATGAACCCGTAGAAGAGCAGGAAGCGCTTGTCGGTGGCGATGAACCAGTCGTGGCGCCAGTTGAGGTAGCGCCACAGGAGGTACAGAGCGCCGGCGAACGCGGCATACCAGAAGAAGTTGGCCAGGGCGGCGCCCGAGCGGGTGCGCGGTGCCTCGGCCTCGACGAAGGTCGCGAGGAAGAGCAGCCCGACGAAGAGGGCACCCGGGCGCAGCTGCGAGAACCAGTGCTGACGGACGACGGCGACCACGCGCTCGCCGGGCACGAGGTAGCGCTCCAGCTCGCGGTCGAGGCGCCCGGCCGCCAAGGTCAGCTCCGGGAGATCAAGGAGTCGAAGAACCGACCGATGTTCTTGACGCCGTTGGCGATGACGTCCCACGCACTGCCGAAGATGTTCGCCGCTTCAGTGGGAGAGGTGAAGATGGCGTAGAGCAGGAAGATCACGACTAGCCACATGACGATCTTCTTGACCGGGGGCATGGACACGTCCGCTCTCTGATGGAAGGGCTCACGCGGGCAGGCGCAAGGGGAAGCACAGTGCAGCACCCATGATGGCGGATGTGACTGGTGTGACTCGTGAGGTTGGGCGGCGTGTCGGTGCCGACTTCTCAGACGACGCCGTAGAGCCGGTCTCCCGCGTCACCGAGCCCCGGCACGATGTAGCCCAGCTCGTTGAGCTTCTCGTCGATCGACCCCGTGACGAGCGAGACGGGCACGCCCGCGTCGGCGAGTGACTTCTCCAGCGCCGCGATGCCCTCGGGGGCCGCGAGCAGGGTGACCGCGGTGATGTCGTCGGCGCCCCGCTCGAGCAGGAAGCGGATGGCGTCGATCATCGAGCCACCGGTCGCCAGCATGGGGTCGAGGACATAGACCTGGCGGCCGGAGAGGTCCTCGGGGAGGCGGTTCGCGTAGGTGATCGCCTCGAGCGTCTCCTCGTTGCGCTGCATGCCGAGGAACCCGACCTCGGCGCTGGGCAGGAGCCGCACCATGCCCTCGAGCATGCCGAGACCGGCGCGCAGGATGGGCACGATGAGCGGCTTGGGGTTGGACAGCTTGATGCCCGTCGTGGGGGCCACCGGCGTCTCGATCTCGAACGGCTCGACCCGCACCTCACGCGTCGCCTCGTAGGCGAGCAGCGTCATGAGCTCCTCTGCCAACCGACGGAAGGTCGGGGAGTCGGTCCGCTTGTCCCGCAGGTAGGTCAGCTTGTGTGCGATGAGCGGATGGTCGGCAACGTGTACGCGCATGGGTGAAACTTAGCGTGTGAGCTCCCGCCCCGGACCAGTGTCCGGCCTCCCCCCGGTCCCGCTCCCCGCACCCGTGCGTGCGGAGTATGCCGGGCCGATGCGACGCGCACTCGAGCTCGCCTCCCGTGCCGCGAGCGCGGGCGACGTGCCGGTCGGCGCCGTGGTGCTCGACCCCGGCGGCGCCGTCATCGGCGAGGGCTGGAACCTGCGCGAGGTCGACGCCGACCCCACGGCGCATGCCGAGGTGGTGGCACTTCGGGCGGCAGCACGGCATACCGGCTCCTGGCGACTCGAGGACTGCACCCTCGTCGTGACCCTCGAACCGTGCCCGATGTGCGCGGGGGCGGCGATGCTCGCCCGGGTCTCGCGCATCGTCCTTGGCGCCTGGGACCCCAAGCTCGGGGCGACCGGCTCGGTCTGGGACGTCGTGCGTGACCGGCGCGCGACGCATCGCATCGAGGTCGTCGGGGGAGTCCTCGAGGACGAGGCGTCCCGGCTGCTCCTCGACTTCTTCGGGGACCGCCGGTGATCGAGTTCCTGGCGTCGCTGCTCGACCAGGACCCATGGATCATCCTCACGGTGGCGGGCCTGGTCGTCTTCGGCGAGTGCGCCCTCCTCGTCGGCATGGTGATGCCCGGCGAGACCGTGGCGGTGCTCGCCGGCGCCGCGGCAGCCCTGGGCCGCACGTCGATCATCTCGGTGCTCATCGTCGTGCTCGTCGCGGCCGTGGTCGGGGACAACGTGGGGTATGCCGTGGGGCGTCGCGTCGGTCCCCGGCTGCACCGGCGCGTGACCAACCCTGCCCGCCGCAGACGGCTCGCGAAGGCCGAGGCGCGGTTGCGCCTGCGCGGTGGGCCGGCAGTCTTCGTGGGTCGGTGGACGCCTTTCGTGCGTTCGATCATGCCGTCGCTCGCCGGGATCTCGGGTATGCCGTATGCCAAGTTCGTCGCTTGGGACCTGTTGGGTGCCGGGTCCTGGGCCGTCGGCAGCGTCTCGGCGGGATTCGCCGCCGGCAAGTCCTACGAGCAGGTGGTGTCGTGGTTCGGCACCGCGGGCGCCGTGCTGCTGGGCGTGGTGGTGCTCGGGGTCGTGGCGACCTACCTGTGGCGACGCCGGTCCGCGTCCCGGTCCACCGCCGTGGAGGTGGCGAGTGATGCGTCCGCGGACGCGGGCGCCTGACCCAGTGGTCGAGTGGCCGGAGGTGCTCGCGGCGGTCGAGGACGCGCAGGCGACGGATCGCGCGGTGGCGGGGCACGCCTCAGTGCCCTGTGGGAGCTAACCGACCTGCCGGCCCAGCGCTGCGTCATCGCGCACTTCCTCGCCGACGTCCAGGAGTCACTCGACTCGGAGGTGGCGTGGGACGAGGCGGCTTGGGCGGCCTTCCAGCGCGTGAGCGATGCAGATCTGGAGCCGATCGGGGTCCCGGGAGCGGCCGGGTTCGCGCCGAGCCTGCACCTCAACCTCGGGGACGGCTACCTGAGGCAGGGGCGCCGGGAGGACGCGGCTCGTGAGCTGGCTCTGGCCCGCGCGGCAGTGGCCTCTCTGGACGATGACGGCTACGGGGCGATGGTCCGGCGTGGGCTGGACGGGCTGCAGTCGCGCCTCGCGGGGCTGCCTGACGAGGTGCTGCCCTGATGGTGGCTCGCACTCGCCTCGTTGGCTCGGCGGCTCACGGGATGCGCAGGTCCCCGACGGGGTGGATCCTCAACCAGCGGTAGCCGTACCCCTCAAGGACCACGTCGAGCGACCCGTTGTCCGTGCGCACGTCATCACCGCTCAGGAGGTCGGCGAGCTCGATGTCGCCCTCCTCGACCCGGTGCGAGAGATCGAGCGTCACCGTCTGGGGTTCGGGCCCGAAGTTGTGGACGGCGACGACAGCTGCCTCGCCCGTGGAGCACTCGTGGGCGAGGACCTGGGGGTTCGGCTGGTCGAGGATGCTGAAGTCGCCCCACCCGAGCTCCGGGCAGGACCGGTAGGTCTGGACGAGGTGGCGCATGAAGCTCCACAGGGAGTCCGGGTCGGTCCGTTGCGAGACGACGTTGACGTGCTCGGGCCCGAAGCCGTCGGGCGTGAGCCGGCGGATGAGCTTGCGGGATGGCGCCGTCGAGAACCCACCATTCACTCCGTCGGACCACTGCATCGGGGTCCGCACCGCGTGCCGGCCCTCGCCGGCGAGGTCCTCGCCCATGCCGATCTCCTCGCCGTAGAACAGGGCAGGAGTTCCGGGCAGCGAGAAGAGCAAGCTGTAGGCCATGCGGACCCGTCGAGGGTCCCCGTCGAGCATCGGTGGCAGCCGTCGCTTGAGGCCCCGGTCGTAGATCTGCATCTCGGGTTCGGGTCCGAAGGCCGCGAACACCTCCTGACGCTCCTTGTCCGTGAGCTTGTCGAGCGTCAGTTCATCGTGGTTGCGCACGAAGGTCGCCCACTGGCAGCTGGGGTGGATCGCGGGTCGGCCGAGGAGTGCCTTGGCGAGCGGACGGGCGTCCTGACGGGCCAGGGACAGGTAGAGGTTCTGCATCCCGATGAAGTCGAACATCATGTGCAGCTCGTCGCCGGCCCGGCCGCCGAAGTACTGGCGCTGCTGTGCGTGGGGAAGGTTGACCTCGCCGAGCATCATCGCCGCACCGTTGCGCCGGTTGACGAAGGCCCGGAGGTCCTTGAGGTGCTGGTGCGGGTTCAGCGACTCGGTGACGTCGTCGTTCTTCTGCGTGCCTGACGCCTTCTCCCTGACGGTCTCGACGTCCTCGACGAAGAACGGGACCGCGTCGACGCGGAAACCGTCGACGCCGAGCTCGAGCCAGTAGCCGGCGACCCGGGCGATCTCGTCACGCACGGCGGGGTTCGCGACGTTGAGGTCCGGCTGGTGCGAGTAGAAGTGGTGGAGGTACCACTGGCCGGTGCGCTCGTCCAGGGCCCAGATGGAGTCCTCCTTGTCGGGGAAGACCACCTGGGCGCTGGTGTCCGGCGGGGCGTCGGCTCGCCAGACGTACCAGTCGCGCTTGGCCGAGGCGGTGCTGCGGCGGGAGTCCTTGAACCACGCGTGTGCGTCCGAGGTGTGGTTGACGAGCAGGTCCACGATGACGCGCATCCCACGGTCGTGAGCCGTTCGGACCACCTCGACGAGGTCGCCCGCCGTGCCGAACCGCGGGTCGATGCCGTAGAAGTCGCTGACGTCGTAGCCGTCGTCGCGCTGCGGGCTGGGGTAGAAGGGCATGAGCCAGATGCACGTCGCCCCCAGCTCGGCGACGTAGTCGAGGCGCTGGGCGAGACCCTGGAGGTCACCGATCCCGTCCCCGTCGGAGTCGTAGAAGGTCTCGACGTCGAGGCAGTAGATGACGGCGGTCTTCCACCACTGGTCGCTTGTGTCAGTGATGCGCATTCGCACTCCTCAGGCAGTCGTGGCGTGAGCTGCCGCCGCGGGGCGCGCTGGCACGTGCTCGTGCGATGCAGCGTGGCGTGACGGTCATGCCTCACTTGACCACATCCGGTCCTGCCGCACCACGGGTTGGCGGCCTGGGGGTCGGTGGCCGCGCTCGCTAGCGTTGGCCCCATGGGAACGGGGCATCACCACGGTCAGGGCTCTGCCGGTGCGAGGCATCGGTGGCGCCTGCAGGTGGCCTTCGGCCTGGTGGCGGCCTTCTTCGTCGTCGAGCTCGTCACGGCACTGACCTCCGGTTCGCTGGCCCTGCTGTCGGACGCCGGCCACATGGCCGCGGACGTGGTGGCACTGGGGGCCGCGGTCGTCGCGACCCGGATCGCCGCACGGCCGGACTCGACGGGGCGCCGGACCTACGGGTCGTTCCGTGCGGAGGTCTTCGCGTCGGGACTGGCGGTGCTCCTCATGCTGGGCGTCGCGGCATACATCGCCGTGGAAGCCGTGCGACGCATCGGCGAACCAGCGGAGGTCTCGACCGGGCCGATGCTCGTCGTCGGTGCCCTCGGTCTGGTCGTCAACGTCATCGCGTTGGTCCTGCTGCGGGGTGGGGCGTCAGAGTCGCTCAACGTCAAGGGGGCCTACCTCGAGGTCGTCGCCGACACCCTCGGCTCGGTCGGTGTCATCGTGGCCGGCCTGCTCGTCGCCTCCACCGGCGAAACCTTCTGGGACACCGTCATCGCGCTCGCGATCGCGGCCTTCGTGGCGGTGAGGGCGGTGATGCTCGGGCGTGAGGTGGCCGCCGTCCTGGGGCAACACGCACCCGTGGGCATGAGCCCGGACGAGGTGACCACTGCGCTCGCGGCGGTCGAGGGGGTGTCCAACGTGCACGACCTGCACGTGTGGACGCTGACCTCTGGCATGAACGTGGCGACCGCCCACCTCATGACGGTCGAGGGAGCAGACCCGCACGAGGTGCTCGACGGCGCGCGTGCCGTCATGCGTGACGAGTTCGGCGTCGAGCACGCGACCCTGCAGGTCGAGCCCGAGTCGCACACGGGCTGTCACGACGTCACGTGGTGACGCCAGGTGTTCCGGACCGGGTCGGGCCGCTCTGGAAAAAAGGCATTGCGCGGACGCCGGTTCCGATCTAGCGTCGAAGGACACTGAAGGGAGGTGGTCCAGGAATTGATTTCTCATTGGACGCGTGAGGTGACTGCGCGCTAGCGCATCTCGACTGCTCGAGGTGCGTCATCCCGGCGCAATCCCCAGCAGCTCACCGCAGCCCGCGAGCCGTGCAGGTCGTCCCCTGCACTCGTCGCGCCGAGCCCCCTCGGTCGACAGGCACGCGGGCTGTTCCCTGTCCGGGATGAACGAGGGACCAAGGTCCCAGCTGCAGACGCCTGGGGTCACCGAGGATGCAGGCATGACAACCCCGCGCCTCGTCCTTGCCCTGTGTCTGGCCACCGCCATGCTGTCCGGATGTGCGGCCGGAGCTGCCGCTCCGGGGCGGACGAGCGCCGCGCAGGTCTCAGGTCCGGTGTCGCCCGCCGGACAGGCGCTCCTGGCCAGGCACGGCCTCGCTGGCAAGAACGCCATCCAGGTCATCGACACGCTCGACAGGATGCCGGTGAAGGACCGTCCAGCTGACCTGCGAGCCTCGGTGCGGCCCGACACCCTGCTCTTGAGCGGTGATGGCGTCGAGGTTTCCCTGCCTGTGCCCGCCGACACGTTCTACCTGTCCGTGGCCCCCTATGTGAGCCAGACGCATGACTGCTTCAACCACGCCCTCACCGGGTGCAAGGGCGAGCTGGGTGGCAAGAAGGTGGAGGTCGACCTCGTCGAGGCCGGCACCGGAGCCATGCTCGCCACCGGCCCGCGCACCCTGTTCGACAACGGGTTCGTGGGGTTCTGGCTTCCTCGGAACGTCACGGCGACCCTGCGGATTCGATACGAGGGCAAGGCTGCCGAGGCGAAGGTGTCCACTGGCGCCAGCGACCCGACCTGCGCCACCACGATGCAGCTCACCTGACGGCACACAGCAAGAAGCCCCGAACCCTGGGGTTCGGGGCCTTGCCGATGTCCTGGGACATCATCTGGCGGTGGCGGTGGGATTTGAACCCACGGTGGGCTTGCACCCACACACGCTTTCGAGGCGTGCTCCTTAGGCCGCTCGGACACACCACCGCGAAGCAGGATACGCAACGGGCACGCAGGAGCGAAATTGAGCGCGACTGGAGGACGCCTCGCAACGGGGTGGACGGCATACGGAGGGAAGGTTGGCGACAGGAGGGCTCATTAGCCTCCGGTAGGTCAACGTTCCCGCACGGGGAGCAAAAGTTGGGGCGGGTGGGGGGAGGCGAGGCCCCATGAGTCCGGCGGTCAGGAGCGGGCCGCCAGCAGCTGCTGCATCGCCGTGATCTCGGCGGTCTGCGAGACCTTCATCGAGCGCGCGAGCGTGACGACGACATCCTCGTCCGAGCGCGCGAGGACGGCGTCGGCCATCTCCACGCCGCCCTTGTGGTGGGCGATCATCAGCGTGAGGTAGATCTTCTCGGCCTCGACGCCGGTCGCGGCCTTGAGGCGGGCCAGGTCGGCCGGCGACGCCATGCCCGGCATCGGGACCTTGTCGCCGCTGGCCGAAGTGGCTGAGGAGGCCGTGCCCCTGCCGTGGTGCTCCGAGCCCATCCACGCCATTGGTGGCTGCGAGCCGGTCGGCGACAGGCCCCACACCCGCAGCCAGGCGAACATCTGGCCCGCCTGGTGCTGCTGGCTCGTGGCGATGTCCTTGGCCAGGATCCGGATGACGGGGTCGGAGGACCGGTCGTCGATGAGCAGCGACATCTCGACCGCCTGCCCGTGGTGGGTCTGCATGTCGCGCGCGAACCCGGCCTCGGCCGAGCCGTCCAGCGGGAAGCCACCGCGACCGAAGAGGGCCCAGCCGAGCACGAGGCCGGCGAGGACCGACGCGACGGCGAGCAGGACCGCCAGCCCGACGACCTCCCCCCGCGAGCGGGGAGAGGCCGTGGGTTCCTGCGGCGAGACGTCGGTCACGATGCCTCGGTCACGATGCCGACGGTGAAGGTGTTGCGGAGGGCGACGCCGGGGTGGAGGGCGTGGCCGAGGGACTGGCGGTCCCATCCATCGGGACCTGCGGCGTGGCGTTCGCGTCAGTGCCGTCGGTGCCACCGGTGCACAGCGCGCCCGGCTCCGGCGTCTGTGGACCCTGGCGGTACTCCTTGATGAAGGGCTCGAGACGCGGGTCGTCGGCACCGGTCAGCAGCAGCTGCTTGCCCCACGCCGAGACGACCACGGGAGCCGGCAGGCCCTCGTAGGGGGAGAGCACGGCATACGTGTCGGGCGTGAGGTCCTTGAGCTTGTCGACATCGGCCTTGGGCAGGTCCGGCTTGTAGGTGATCCAGACCGCGCCGTGCTCGAGCGAGTGCACGGCGTTCTCGTTTGGCACCGGCGTGTCGTAGACGCCGCAGTTGAGCCACACGGGGTTGTGCTCCCCACCGACGGGCGGGTTCTCCTTGTACTTCACGGGGGCCTGGGTGTGGGCTCCAGAGGCGTACTCGAAGGACTTCACCGCCGACAGGTCGGGCTTGTTGGCGTTGCTGTGCAGGACCGCGAAGGTCACCGCCCCGACGATGATCGCGATGACCACAGCAGCCGCCCCCCAGATCGCGAGGACGCGACGCCGGTCCTTCTTCTGCTGCTCCCTGCGCATCTGCGAAACGCGGTCTGACGCGGTGCGCCTGTCGGCGCGTGCCTTCTTGCTGCCACTCCCGGACGGGGCCACGAAACTCTCCTGAAGGTCGATCGGTGTCGAGAGATTGTGACCCATGCACCTGTATGCCGGCTGGCAGTGTCCGTCTCAGGCCAGCCAGTGCCGGGTTGCTGTCGCCCAGGCCGCGGCGAGGAGGAGGGCAGCCGACAGAGCCAGCCCCACGGCATACGTGCGCCGGTATGCCGGTGTGTCCCGCAGCGTGGCGATCGCCAGGTAGGCGGGGAACCAGGTCAGTGCGTAGCGCGGCGTCGAGACCCAGAGCGTGGAGCACACGACGATGCCGACCGTGAGGCCGAGGTAGGTGAGCTCGGGCCAACGACGTTGTCTCGCAAGGAGAACGCACACGGCCACCCCGAACAGGACGGCGGCGATGTCGGCTGCGCGGCTCGCTGCCAGCCACACGTTCGGGCTGTCCAGCAGGGAGCGCCACGCGGTGGCGAGGCCCTCCCACGGCCAGGCGGTCGCGCGGTCCCAGCCCCGGTGCTCCGCCTCTCGCCACGCGTCCCAGGATCCCGTGCGGGAGTGGAGGTAGGTCACGAACGCCGCGACGCTCACCGCGGGCAGGCCGAGTGCCAGCACGTCGGGACGTGGCCGGGCGCGCCCGTCGGAGTGCCACTGCACGGCATAGAGCACGACCAGGGCTGCAGCCAGGAAGAGGCCGTTGACGCGCACGCCGGTGGCCAGCGCCGCGACGAGTCCGGCGAGCCACCAGTGGCGCCGGGTGGCGAGCACCCAGGCACCGAGGGCGAGGGCGAGGAAGAGGGCCTCCGTGTAGACCGCGACGAAGAAGAAGCCGCTGGGTGCGAGAGCCAGCAGGGTGACGGCGCGCCGTGCCGCGGCGGTGCCGCCACGGGCATCCCGGGCCACGAGCAGCCAGAGGAGCCCGGCTGCAGCGGCTCCGGCCACGAGGCTGATGAGCAGGCCGGCCGCCGTCACGTTGCCGCCGGTCAGCGGGGCCAGCGCGGCCATGAGCAGGGGGTAGCCGGGAAAGTAGGCCTGGTCGCAGCAGTCGAGACCGGGTGGGAGGTAGCCCAGCGTGGCGATGCGCACGTAGTGGTAGCTGTCCCACGCCGAGAAGTGGTCGAGCCACCAGCTCCCCGTGGCCCAGGGGTGGTCCACGGCGCCCTGGCCGGCGAAGGCCGCCATGGCGAGGACCGTGGCCCCGAGCAGGACTCGCGAGACGAGGAAGGCGGCCGCGGCCCGCACCGGCCCCGCCACGGTCACCCCGCGGACGATGACGACGCGCTGGAGGACGGTGCGCCGGAGGACGATGCGGTGGGCTCGGTGCTGGGGGAGGGGCACATCGGGGTGCCGGTGGGGGTCGGCGCCGGCCCCAGCTTGCTGAACGTCTCGCCCAGCACGAGGTCCACCGTGGCGTCCTTGCGCTTGTCGGCGACCTGCTTCGTGCCCTTGCCGCCGAGCGGCACCACCAGCGGAGCACGGGACTTGCCCCTGGGCCCGAACCTGACCTCCGCCGGGCCGGTGACCTTGCGGTTCAAGGGGTCGTTGGCCACGGTGCCCACCTTGAACCCACGGCGCTCGACGTCGGCCGCCGTCCGCCCGGCGAGACCGTTCTTGCTCGTGGCGTTGTAGACGTTGACCGTCGTGTTGCCGGGCGCGGGCGCCTTGGGGTCGAAGGGCGTGCACGTGACTTCGGTCGAGCTCGGCGCCGCCACACGGGTCGAGTCGCGGTAGTAGGAGTAGGCGTACCAGAACGCGAAGAACAGCGCGAGGAGGACCACGAGGATCGTCGTCGTGGTGCGGCGCTGCTGCTGCCGGTGGCGCAGCTCGGAGGTGAGTTCGCGGTCTGCCATCGGTGCTCCCCGCCTAGTCGAGAACCAGGACGCGCGCGTGCAGCGTCGGCCGTTGGTGCAGGGCCGCGCGCAGGGCGCGGTGGAGTCCGTCCTCGAGATAGAGGGTCCCCTCGAACTCGACGACATGGGCGAACAGGTCGCCATAGAACGTCGAGTCCTCGGAGAGGAGCATCCCCAGGTCGAGGGTGCGCTTGGTCGTGACGAGGTCGTCGAGCCGGACCAGGCGTGGTGGCACGTTGGACCACTGGCGCGTGCTGTACCCGTGCTCGGGGTACGGACGTGTGTCGCCGACGGCCTTGAAGATCACGCCCGCCACTGTATGGGGAGAAGTTTGCGTCTGCGCGTCACCTCTCGCGTCGTGAGCGCACTGTGACCTGACCGGCCGACGGCGGGGTGGTCGGTGGTGGGCGGCTCCGGAGTGCGGTGCGCTGGGAGGTGCGCCTGGAGGTGCTGCCATCCTTGGTCGACATCGTCTCGTGCAGGTCCCGCGCATCGCCACGCCCGAGCAGGAGAACTCATGACCGACGGACAGCCCACCGCAGCAGACACTCCGGGCCGGCTCATGGCCGCGGAGATCGCCGAGCAGCCCGCAGTCTTCGACCGCATCCTCGCGGAGAGCCTCACTGACGTGCGTGGTGTGGCGACGCGCATCCGCGACGCGAAGCCCCGCTTCGTGGTGGTGGCGGGGCGAGGGACCAGCGACCACGCGGCGCTGTACTTCAAGTACCTCGTCGAGATCGTCCTCGGCCTCCCGGGTGGACTTGCCTCACCATCGACGACGACTGCCTACGGCGCCGATCCCGACCTGCGCGACGTGCTGTGGGTCGCCGTGAGCCAGTCCGGCGGGTCACCCGACCTGCTCGAGTCGACCCGGGCTGCCGGTCGTGCGGGGGCCCTCACCCTTGCCGTGACCAACAACCCCCAGTCGGCACTGGCAGCCGCCGCCGAGCTGCACCTGGACGTGCGTGCCGGGCTCGAGCGGGCCGTGGCGGCGACCAAGACCTACACGGCCACGCTGCTCACCCTGTGGCTCCTCGTCGACGAGTGGAGCGGACGTCACCGGCTCGACGGACCCGCGCTCGTGGACGCAGCGGAGCAGGCCGTCCACGTCGCCGGCGTCACGCAGGTGGCCGGGCACTACCGCTTCGTCGACAAGCTCGTCGTCACGGGCCGTGGCTACGCCTACCCGACCGCACGTGAGGCTGCCCTCAAGCTCATGGAGACCTCCTACCTCGCCGCGCACGCCTTCTCCGGCGCCGACCTCCTGCACGGCCCGCTGGCCATGGTCGACTCGGATCGGCCGGTGCTCGCCGTGGTCCCCCACGGAGTGGCCGGACACGCAATGGGCGCCGTCCTCGAACGCCTGCGTGACAGGGGTGCCGACCTCACCGTCGTCGGGGACGCCGAGTCCGCCGGTCAGGTGCCGGCGATCGTCCTGCCGCGCGTCGCCGAGGAGCTCAGCCCGCTCATCGAGATCATCCCGATGCAGCGGCTCGCCCACACCATGGCCATCGCCCGGCACGAGGACCCGGACGCACCTCGAGGCCTGTCCAAGGTGACGCGCACGACCTGACCCGACCGGGTCGGCCGGCTCGGGATCAGGACGCGATGTCCGCCGGCTGCTCACCAACGGCTCGCACTAGAGTGCCGAAGGTGACCGACAACGCGACGCCCGAGCAGCCCGCCACCGACGCCACCGACGCCACGGGGGTTGCCCCGCCCGCCGCGCCCGCCCCGCCCGCCGAAGGGAACGCCCACCTCGACGAGATCCGCGCCGGCTATGCCTTCGACGGGCCCGCCCTCGAGTTCGGCGCGGCGGTCATCGACGACACGGCGCACCCCGACACCCCGGTGAAGATCCCGCTCGCGGTGCTCAACCGTCACGGACTCGTCGCGGGTGCGACCGGCACGGGCAAGACCAAGACGCTCCAGCTCATGGCCGAGCAGCTCTCCGGTCAGGGCGTGCCGGTCTTCCTCGCCGACATCAAGGGTGACCTGTCGGGCATGGCCAGCCCCGGTGAGGCCAACGACAGGATCACCTCCCGCGCCAAGGACGTGGGCCAGGACTGGCAGGCCACGGCCTACCCGACGGAGTTCCTGTCCCTCGGTGGACAGGGAAAGGGCGTCCCGATCCGGGCGACCATCACCGACTTCGGACCCACGCTGCTCTCCAAGGTCCTCGGTCTCAACGAGACACAGGAGTCGAGCCTCGGCCTCGTCTTCCACTACGCCGACAAGAACGGCCTGGCACTGCTCGACCTCAAGGACCTGCGGGCTGTCATCAGCCACCTCGTGAGCGACGAGGGCAAGCCCGAGCTCAAGTCCCTGGGCGGTCTGTCGTCGGCCACCGCCGGGGTCATCCTGCGCGAGCTCATCGCCTTCGAGGACCAGGGTGCCGAGGCCTTCTTCGGCGAGCCGATGTTCGACACCCAGGACCTGCTGCGCACCGCCCCCGACGGCAAGGGCCTCGTGACGTGCCTCGAGCTGCCCGGCGTGCAGGACCGGCCGGCGCTCTTCTCGACCTTCCTCATGTGGATGCTCGCCGACCTCTTCCACGACCTGCCGGAGGTCGGCGACGTCGACAAGCCCAAGCTCGTCTTCTTCTTCGACGAGGCGCACCTGCTCTTCGCCGATGCGAGCAAGGCGTTCCAGGAGGCCATCGAGCAGACCGTGCGCCTCATCCGCTCCAAGGGCGTCGGCGTCTTCTTCGTCACCCAGTCGCCCAAGGACGTGCCGTCCGGAGTCCTCGGCCAGCTCGGCAACCGGGTCCAGCACGCGCTGCGCGCCTTCACGCCCGACGACGCCAGGGCGCTCAAGTCGGCCGTACGCACCTACCCGCACAGCGAGTACGACCTCGAGAAGCTCCTCACCTCGCTCGGCACGGGCGAGGCCGTCGTCACCGTCCTCTCCGAGAAGGGCGCGCCGACACCGGTGGCCTGGACCCGGATGCGCGCTCCGCAGTCGCTCATGGCCCCCTCGCCCGACGCGCTGCTCGACCGGACCATCGCCGCGTCCCCGATCGCTGCGAAGTATGCCGAGGTGGCCGACCGCGAGTCCGCCTACGAGAAGCTCGCGGCGCGCGTCCAGGCGGCACCAGCCGCCGACGCACCCCCGGCCGTCCCGGCTCCGACGCCTGCCAAGAAGACGGCGGCGCCCAAGGAGGACCCGGGCCTGGTCGAGCAGGTCGTGAAGTCGAGCGCGTTCAAGTCGGCGTTGCGGTCGGCCGGCACCGTCATCGGCCGTGAGATCACCCGGTCCCTGTTCGGCACGCGGAAGCGTTGAGCGCAGGACTCAGAGCGCGAGCAGGGCTCTCGCGTAGGCGGACTCGACGTCGGGATCACTGACCGTATGCCGGGTACCGTCGACCCCGGCATACGTCACCTCCCAGCCGTCGGGCGTGCGACGCAGCAGCTCGAGCCGATCGCCGAGCAGGCTGCGCAGCTGGTCCTCGCGGGGCAGCCACAGCGCCTGGTCGAGGCCGACGGAGTCCAGGGCCCACTCGGTCGTGCCGTTGAAGCCGAGCACCGTCTGGTCGGCGAAGTGCTGCGGTTCGACCGTGAGGTCGCTGATCCAGAAGACCTCGCTGGTGAGCAGCTCGGTGTCGATGACGAAGCGGTCACCCGCCGTCGGCTGCCACAGCACCCCTGACTCGTGGGCAAGAGCGCGGGCGAGCTCGAGGCTGATCATCGGTCCATCATGACCCGTGGTTTGCCGTCACCAGCGGGACACGATCGCGGCGGTGCCTCCGATGATGGCCCAGAACCGCAGCGCTCGGCCGAGCACTCCGGTGAGCAGGAAGGTCCACAGTGGCACCCGCAGGGCGCCGGCGACCACGGCCAGCACGGCATACGGAGGGACACCGACCGAGGCCGAGAGGAACAGCAGCCCCGCCGTGAACCACGGTCGCCCCGCGCTGCGTCCTTGCCATCGCTCCATCGAGGCCCTCGCCCTGGGCCGCTGCATCCTGCGGGCGACGAACGGGAAGCGCTCGAGCTCGCGGCCGCCGTAGTACCAGAGCAGCTTGCCCAGCATCTGCCCGACGGTGGCGCCGAGGATGAGGAGCCAGGCGGGTGCTCTGTCCTGCGTCGCGGCGAGCACGATGATGGCCTCGATGTTGATGAGCGGGATGAGTGCCGAGGCCACGCCGAGGCCGGCGACTGCGAGGGCTTCAGCCCACACGCGGAAGGCCCAGCGCGGGGGCGATCGCGGCCTGGGCCGTCGGGACCGGCAGGCCGATCCGCAGCAGGCGTGCCAGGGACCAGCACTTGAGCACGAGCAGCCCGCACGCGATGGCCAGCCCCACCCACATCCAGCCGGTGACCAGCAGCAGGATCGCGAAGAGGGCGCTGTTGACGGCCTTGGCCGGCTTGGACCAGTTCCACAACCAGATCGTCCGGTCGACGACGTGGAAGTAGTTGGGGCTGCGGATCGGCCAGGCGAGGAACGCGATCGACAGGAAGGTGTCGACGACCATGAACTCCGCCAGGTAGACGAAGACGGCCGGGGCGAGGTCGGGCTGAAGCCAGGCGAGCCCGAGGTAGAACGCGCCGGCGTTGAAGCGGTCCGAGAAGATGTCGAGGACGGCCCCGATCCGGGTCTCGCAGTGGCGAATCCGGGCGAAGGTGCCGTCGGCGATGTCACCGACCCAGTAGGTCGCGAGGGCCACGACGAGGATCGTCAGGCTGCCCTCGACCGCTCCCCACGCGGCCAGTGCGGCGGAGGCAACCGTGCGCACGGCCGTGATGACCGTCGCGCCGGTCCACAGGCGCTCCAGCCCGATCCCGACGTCGGCCCCGGTCTCGTCCTCGAGCATGGGTCCCCGCATGGGCTCAGGCTACGGCTCTCAGCCGAGCAGCGCGGCCACCACGAGGATCACGGGGACCGACCCCATCGTCGTGATGAGGATCGTGTCCCGGGCCAGCACCGTCGCCCGGTCGTAGCGCGTCGCGTGGACGAAGATGTTCTGCGCCGTCGGGAGCGAGGACGTGACGACGACGGCGAGCAGGGCGTGACCGTCGACGCCGAGCGCGAAGTGCGCCACGGCATACGCGACCACTGGTTGCACGACGAGCTTGAGCAGGGACGTGGTCGCCAGCTCGCTCACCGAGCCGGCGGTGCCCAGGCCGGGTCCGAGCCGCAGCGCGATGCCGTAGGCCACGAGCATCGCGGGGACCGCCAGGTTGCCGAGGAGCTCGAGCGGGTTGCCCACGAACTCCGGCAACGTCCACCCCGTGACCGACAGGAGCACCCCCAGGAGCGAGCCGACCGTGAGGGGGTTCCGAAAGGGCCGGGTGACGAGCTGGGCGAACGACGGCGAACGACCGAGCGCGTCGGTGTCCAGCAGCGCCAGTGCAATCGGCTGCAGGACGATGAGCTGCAGCAGCAGGGTCGGCGCGACGTAGGACGCGTCACCGAGGACATAGCTGGCCACCGGGATTCCGAGGTTTCCCGCATTGACGTATGCCGCGGAGAGGCCTCCGATGGTCGCGTCACCCAGGCGTCGGTGCCAGACGAAACGGGCGCACACGGCATACGCGGCAAGGGGCACGACGACGGCCACGGTGGTGGCGACGAGGTTGGCGGACAGGACGTCCTGCACGTCGGCGCGGCCCAACGTCATCACCATGAGCGCCGGTGACCCGACGAAGAACGAGACCTGCGACAGCACCCGCTGTGCCGTCATGTCGAGGATGCGCAGGTGGGCGAGCAGGGCGCCGACGGCAATGACCACGCCGATCGTCGCGAACCCCGTGAAGACGCCTTGCACCGGGACAGGCTAGAGGCAACGGTGCCGTCCGGGCGCCACCGTCTCGTCGGCGGACCCGGGCCATCCTGACCGGCCTGCGTGGGTCAGCTCGTTGCTGCCTGCGGCCGCAGCACCGGCGTGAGGGTGTCGAGGACGGAGGCGTCCTCGATCGTGCCGGGGATGGTGGGGGTGCGACCGTCGGCGATCTCGCGCATCGTCTTGCGCAGGATCTTGCCGGAGCGCGTCTTGGGCAGGCCGGCCACGATGTCGACCTGCCGTAGCGCGGCCACGGCACCGACCTCGTCGCGCACCCGCTGCACGAGCTCCTTGCGGATGCGCTCGCCCTCGGCCCCGGAGCCGTCGATGCCGCCCTTGAGGACGACGAGCCCGCGCGGCAGCTGGCCCTTGAGCTCGTCGGCAACTCCGATGACTGCGCACTCGGCGACATCGGGGTGCCCAGCGAGCGCGGCCTCGATCGAACCGGTCGAGAGCCGGTGTCCGGCCACGTTGAGCACGTCGTCGGTGCGGCCCATGACGAACAGGTAGCCGTCCTCGTCGACATAGCCACCGTCACCCGTCGCGTAGTAGCCCGGGTAGGTCGACAGGTAGCCGTCGATGTAGCGCTGGTCGTCGCCCCAGAGCGTCACCAGCGTCCCGGGGGGCAACGGCAGCCGGATGGCGATCGCGCCCTCCTCGCCGGCCGGCAACGGTGCACCCGTCTCGTCGAGGATGGACACGGCATAGCCCGGCATGGCGACCGTGGGGGAGCCCGCCTTGATCGGCATCGGTTCCAGGCCACGGGGATTCGCGGCGATGGGCCACCCTGTCTCGGTCTGCCACCAGTTGTCGACGACCGGCACGCCGAGTGTCGAGGCGGCCCACTCGTAGGTGTCGGGGTCCAGGCGCTCGCCGGCGAGGAAGACGGTCTCGAGCGAGCTGAGGTCGTGCTGCGCCAGCAGCTCGCCCCTGGGGTCGTCGCGCTTGATGGCGCGGTATGCCGTGGGGGCGGTGAACATGGCCCGCACCTTGTGCTCGACGATGACTCGCCAGAACGCGCCGGCGTCGGGTGTGCCGACCGGCTTGCCCTCGTAGAGAACGGTGGTCGCGCCGGTGAGCAGCGGTGCGTAGACGATGTAGGAGTGGCCGACGACCCATCCGACGTCGCTCGCGGTGAACCACACGTCACCGGCGTTGATGCCATAGATGTTGTCCATCGACCACCGCAGAGCGACGGCGTGACCGCCGTTGTCGCGCACGATGCCCTTGGGTCGCCCGGTGGTGCCTGAGGTGTAGAGGATGTAGAGCGGGTCGGTGGCCTCGACCTCGACGCAGTCGGCCGGCTCGGCGTCCGCCACGACGTCCGCCCAGTCGAGCTCCTCCCAGTCCGTGTCTCGCTCGCCGACGGCGGCTCGAGCCTGCTCGCGCTGGAACACGATGACCGACTCCGGCTTGTGGCTGCTGCGGTCGAGGGCCGCGTCGAGCATCGGCTTGTACTCGACGACACGGCTGGGCTCGATCCCACAGCTCGCGGCGACGACCACCTTGGGCTGCGCGTCCTCGATGCGGGCCGCGAGCTCGGTCGGCGCGAAGCCACCGAAGACGACCGAGTGGATCGCGCCCAGCCGAGCGCACGCCAGCATCGCGACCACGGCCTCGGGGACCATCGGCATGTAGATGACGACCCGGTCGCCCTTCTCGACGCCCAGGCTCGCCAACGCACCGGCGAACGTTGCCACGCGAGCCAGCAGGTCGGCATACGTGATGGTCTCTTTGGTCGCGGTGACGGGACTGTCGTGGATCAGTGCGGGCTGCTCGCCGCGACCGTCGCGCACGTGCCGGTCGAGCGCGTTGAAGCACGTGTTGAGCGTCGCACCGGGAAACCAGCGGTGCAGGGGCGCGTTGGAGCTGTCGAGGACCGTCATCGGGGCGGTGATCCACTCGATCTGCTCGGCAGCGTCGCGCCAGAAGGTGTCGGGGTCGTCGAGGGACTGCCCGTATGCCGCTGCGTAGCCGTCGGTGCTCATGTCGCCCATCGTCGTGGCTCGCGGCCGGTTGGGCCAGTGTCCTGCCGAGCGGCGAGACGAGTGGTGGCGGCGATGCGGCGAGCGGATTTCGTGGCGCATGAACGCTCGGGTAATCTCCGCGGTGGAGGATTCGCATAGTGGCCTAGTGCGCGCGCTTGGAAAGCGCGTTGGGTTAACACCCTCAGGGGTTCGAATCCCCTATCCTCCGCCAACGTGAAGGGCCCCGGCTTCGTGCCGGGGCCCTTTGCGTGTGCTTGGCACCGCGCGGGCTTGGTGCCGTGTCCCCGCAGTCGGGTTCACCTCGCGCCGGGGCATGTCGATCTCGCCGGGGCATGCCGCCCTGGCGCCATGCGCGAGCGAGAACGACATGCCGGTGGGGGACCTGCAGGTGTGGCGACGCGCGGAACCGCAACTCACCCGTGCCCGAAATGACCAGCCGGTAGGTGTTGCGCGCGTCACCCTCTGTGGCTAAGTTCCACTAGGAAGGCATAGTGCGTTAATTGTTCACACTGTCGTGGACACTGATGAATCGGAGCCCCCATGTCTCGTCCATCGATCACTCGTCGCACCGCGATCGCCTCAGCGGTCGCCGCGGCACTCGCCGCCGGGGCCATCCCGGTCACCTCCGCAGACGCCGCGGTCCCTGCCGGCCCCAAGGGGTGGGTCCAGTCCACCCTCGCGCGCATGACGCTGGAGGAGAAGGTCGGCCAGCTCTTCGTCCAGAACGTCTACGGGTCCGATGCCACTACGCCCGACGCCCGCAACCTTCCCCTGTACGGCGTCGCAAGTCCCGCCGAGGTGGTGCAGAAGTACCACCTCGGCGGGGTCATCTACTTCGCGTGGACCGACTCGGTGAACAACCCGCCACAGATCGCCGGCCTGTCCAACGGTCTGCAGCAGGCGGCGTTGTCGCAGGACTCCAAGGTGCATGTCCCGCTGGGCATCTCGGTGGACCAGGAGCAGGGCATCGTCACCCGCATCGGGCCACCGGCGACCCAGTTCCCCGGCTCGATGGCGCTGGGCGCCGGCCGCTCGACCACGGACGCCCGCACGGCTGCAGCCATCACCGGCCAGGAGCTGCGGGCCATGGGCATCAACACCGACTTCGCGCCCGTCTCGGATGTCAACGTCAACCCGCTCAACCCCGTCATCGGCACCCGCTCCTTCTCGAGCAACCCGCAGCTCGCGGCCGACATGGTCGCCGCCCAGGTCAAGGGCTACCAGGAGGACGGCAAGGTCTCGGCCAGCGCCAAGCACTTCCCGGGTCACGGTGACACCGCGACCGACAGCCACGTGGCCTTCCCGATCATCACGCACACCCGTGCCCAGTGGGAGCAGATCGACGCGCCGCCCTTCAAGGCAGCGATTGAGCAGGGCATCGACATGATCATGACGGCCCACCTGTCCTTCCCGGCCCTGGACGACTCGGGCAACCCGGCGACGCTGAGCAAGCCGATCCTCACCGACCTCCTGCGCGGCGAGCTGGGCTACAAGGGCGTCATCATCACCGACGCCCTCAACATGCAGGGGGTGCGCGACCTCTACGGCGACGCGGAGGTCGCGGTCCGCGCCCTCGAGGCCGGGGTGGACCAGCTGCTCATGACGCCCGAGATGGACGCGGCCTACGCCGCCGTCGTCGACGCGGTGAAGACCGGGCGCATCAGCCGCTCCGACCTCGACGCCAAGGTGCGCCGGGTCCTCGAGCTCAAGGTCGAGCGGGGCATCGTCGCCAACCCGATGGTCGACCCGGCTGCCCTCGACTCGGTCGTCGGCACCGCCGACCACCTCGCCACAGCCGCGGCCGTCTCCAACCGGACGACCACGCTGGTGGCCAACGACGACGGTGTCCTGCCGGTGTCCGCACCGGGCAAGGACGTGCTCGTCACCGGCTATGGAGTATCGACGACCCAGACCCTCGCCGACGGGCTCACCGCGGCCGGCGCCACGACGACGGTCCGCCAGACCGGGACGTCACCGAGCGCCAGTGCCATCGCCGGTGCGGTCGCTGCCGCTCAGGGCAAGGACGCGGTGGTCGTCACGACGATGAAGGCCTGGGGCACTGCCAGTCAGCAGAAGCTCGTGAAGGCGTTGCAGGACACCGGAGTGCCCGTGATCGTCGTCGCCACGCGTGACCCCTATGACATCGCCTACCTGCCCGGGACGGCGACCTACCTCGCGACGTACTCCTACAGCCCCGTCGCCATCGAGTCCGTCGCCCGGGTCATCACCGGCTCGGTGTCGCCCACCGGCAAGCTCCCCGTCGACATCCCCACCAAGGACGACCCGAGCTCCGTGCTCTTCCCGTTCGGCCACGGCCTCAGCTACTGACCCGCCACCCCCGCCACACCCCGGTCTCGTGTGCCTGAGCGCGAGCCAGAGCTCGCGCTCAGGCACACAAGGCTCGTTGAAATGGAGACCCCGAGATGACTGCACCCAACAGACGACAGCTCCTCACCGTAGGTGCCGGCCTGGCCGGGGCCGCCGCCCTCACCCTGGGGGCGCAGCCGGCGTTCGCCAGCCCGACGGCATACCCGCAGGCGTCGAACGACCCGAAGCGCAAGGTGACCCCGGGCGCGGACGTCGCGGCGGCCGCCGGCTGGTCCGTCCTCGCCGGGCGCAAGGTCGGCATCGTCACCAACCCGACCGGCATCCTCACCAACCTGCACTCGATCGTCGACGAGATGCACGACGCCGGCACGGTCGACATCCGGGGCGTCTTCGGGCCCGAGCACGGCTTCCGCGGCACCGCCCAGGCGGGTGAGGCGGAGGACACCTACGTCGACGAGCGCACCGGCATCACCGTCTACGACGCCTACGGCGCCACCACCGCGAAGTTCGCCTCGATGATTCGAGCGGCCGGGGTGGACACCGTCGTCTTCGACATCCAGGACGTCGGTGCGCGGTTCTACACCTACATCTGGACGATGTACACGGCGATGAAGGCCTGCGTCGAGACGGGTGCGTCACTCGTCGTCCTCGACCGGCCGAACCCCATCGGCGGCAAGGCCTTCGGCCCGATGATGACGGAGGAGTTCACGTCCGGGGTCGGTGCCGAGGCCATCGTCCAGGCGCACGGTATGACGGTCGGTGAGCTCGCCCGCTACCTCGACGCAATCATCCTCCCGACCGACACCGACGGTGCCCACGTCTCGGAGATCACCGTCGTCGAGGTCAAGGGCTGGCGACGTGATGTCACGTATGCCGGCACCGGGCTTCCGTGGGTCATGCCCAGTCCCAACATGCCGACTCCCGACACGGCGCTCGTCTATGCGGGCACCGGCATGTTCGAGGGCACCAACCTCTCGGAGGGGCGGGGGACCACCCGGCCGTTCGAGCTCGTCGGTGCGCCGTACGTCGACCACCGCTGGGCGGAGGCGCTCGAGGGCCGTGGGGTCGCCGGTGTCGGCTTCCGCGAGGCCTACTTCACGCCGACGTTCAGCAAGCACGTCGGCAAGGTCTGCGGTGGCGTGCAGGTGCACATCACCGACCCGTCGGCCATCGACCCGCTCCGCGTCGGCGTCGAGATGCTCGTGGCGGCCAAGTCCCTGTACTCCGACTTCGCGTGGCGCTACGACTCCTACGACAAGGCCCGCCCCTACTGGATCGACAAGCTCACGGGCTCCACGCGACTGCGCGACCAGATCACCGCGGGTGCCGACGCCGACACGGTCATCGGCGCCTGGCAGGAGGAGCTGGCGGCCTTCGACAGGGCGCGACAGCCGTTCCTCATCTATGGAGGTCCCGCCCGATGAACCTGTCCCGGCGCCTGGTGCTCGGGGGCGGACTTGCCGTCGGGACAGCGCTCTTCGCGCCCGGGGTGGCGCGTGCGGACGACTTCGACAAGCCGTTCAACGGCTTCGCGCCGCCATCGACGGTGCTGCGGGACGGCACTCCCGCCTCGGTGGGGCTCGACCCGGGGCCCATCGAGCTCGCCAAGGAGCAGGTGCGCAGCCACCAGGTGGCACCGCCCGGGGGCCACCCCATGTATGCCGGCCACGTCGGGCTCATGGCGCATGACGGTGTCGTCGTCGCCACCCAGGCCGACGGCTTCGCCCTGCGCTACGCGAACGCCATGCAGGAGCTGCCCCGCTCCGAGTGGATCCCCATGCGCCGGGACACGATCTTCGACATGGCCTCGGTGTCGAAGCTCTTCACGTCGATCGCCGTCGTCCAGCTCATCGAGGAGGGGCGGGTCGAGCTGGAGGCGGCGGTCGCCACCTACCTGCCGGAGTTCGCGGCGGCGGGCAAGGAGTCGGTGACGATCCGGCACCTGCTCACCCACACGAGCGGGTTCACGTCCTGGCTCCCGCTCTACAGCGCGTACCCCGACGTGCCCTCACGCATCGCTGCGGTGATGAACCAACCGCTGACGAACCCCGTCGGCACGGTCTACCTCTACAGCGACCTCAACCTCATCACGCTGGGTGTCCTCGTTGCACGGCTGCGGGGCCAGTCGCTCGACGAGGTCGTTGCGTCGCGACTCACGGGTCCGCTGGGCATGAAGGACACCGGCTACAACCCAGCGGTCAGGGAGCGCACCGCAGCCACCGAGTACCAGGCCGTGCCAGCTCGCGGCATGGTCTGGGGTGAGGTCCACGACGAGAACGCCTGGTCGCTCGACGGAGTCGCCGGCCACGCGGGAGTCTTCTCGACCGTCGACGACATGGCGGTCCTCGCGCAGGCGCTGCTCAACGGCGGCACCTATCGGGGGACGCGCATCCTCGACCGCAAGAGCGTCGCTCTGCTCATCACCAACTTCAACCAGGCCTTCCCCGGTGACGACCACGGGCTCGGGTTCGAGCTCAACCAGATCTGGTACATGGACGCCCTGAGCGGCCCGCGCACCGCCGGGCACACCGGCTACACCGGCACCTCGATCGTCATCGACTTCACGTCGCGGTCCGTGGCGATCCTGCTCACCAACCGCGTCCACCCCTCGCGCTCGTGGGGGAGCAACAACCCTGCCCGCCGAGAGTGGGCCGGTGGCCTGGGGCGCGCCCTGCCGATCACGCCGCGCGGCAGCCATGTCGCCTGGGAGACCGAGGCGCAGCACGCCGCGAACGCCATCCTGTCCGTCCCGCTCGCCGTGCCGTCCGAAGGTGCCCGGCTCGGCTTCGACCTCATCGCCGAGACGGAGGCGAGCGACGTGCTGCGTCTCGAGTCCTCGACGGACGGCAGCGCTTGGTCACTGGTGCCCCTGGAGATCCGCCATCCAGGTGACACGCGCACCGGTGAGGAGGACGGCTCGGTGAGCGGCACCCCGGGGGAGCGGCGCTGGGCCACCGTCCGTGCCCGCCTCCCGGATGGGCAGCAGCACCTCAGGTGGCGCTACACGACGGACGCCAACACCCTCGGTCGAGGGGTCGCCGTGACCCGGATCCGGGTCGTGGGTGCGGGAGGAGTGGTCGTCGACAGCGACGCGGCGCCGGAGACATTCGTCGCTTCTGGCTGGACGAGGACCACGAGGTCGTAGTTTTGCCTCATGTCCTCACCCGATGCCCAGCCTGACGTGGCTGACGCGCCACTTCTCGTCCGCCTGAGAGGGATCCGCCCCACGCTGACACCGGCAGAGGACCGCGTCGCCACGGTGGTGCTGGAGGACGCCCGCCGCGCCTCCGACCTCACCATCACCGCCTTGGCGCAGGCGGCGGAGACCTCGGAGACGACGGTGCTCAGGTTCTGCAAGCGCCTGGGACTCCGGGGCTATCCACAGCTGCGCCTGGGGCTCGCCGCAGAGTCGGCCATGCCGCGCGAGCAGCGCATGGCCGCCAGCGACATCAGCGCCACCGACACCATCGACGACATCATCGCCAAGGTCGCCACCGTCGACTCGAGCGCGGTCGAGGAGACGGCGCAGCAGCTCAACCGTGACGCCCTGCGCGCTGCGGTCGGTGCGATCGCCGACGCGGGCCGCGTCGACATCTACGGGATCGGCGCGAGCGCCATCGTCGGCACCGACCTGCAGCAGAAGCTGCACCGCATCGGCGTCGTCTCGTTCGCGTGGAACGACCCCCACATCGCCCTGACGAGCGCGACCCTGCTCGGGAGGAAGGACGTCGCGATCGGCATCTCCCACTCGGGCGCGACGAGCGAGACGGTCGAGTCGCTGGCCGCCGCCAGGGGACAGGGCGCCACGACGGTGGCGATCACGAACTTCCCGCTCTCACCCCTCGCAGCGGCGGCCGACATCGTCCTCACCACCGCAGCGCGTGAGACGACGCTGCGCTCGGGTGCGACGGCGAGCCGCATCGCCGCTCTCACGGTCATCGACTGCCTCTACATCGCCGTGGCCCAGCGCGACCTCCCCCGAGCCCGCAAGCACGTCGCGGACAGCCGCAAGGCCGTCGCCGGGCACCATGTCGCGTGACTCATTCACATGATTGACGCACTACTCGTGGGAAACTAACCTGCGATCATGGCCATCGACGACGTCAGCGTGTCTGCACCCACCGAGGAGCGCCACCCGGGCACCTACGCCATCGACACCGCGTCGACGCTCGAGGTCCTCACGCTGATGAACGAGGCCGACCGCACGGTCGCCGACGCGGTCGCGGTCGTGCTCCCCGAGCTGGCCCTCCTCGTCGACCACGCGGTCGAGGCGATCCGGGCCGGCGGCCACATCCACTACTTCGGTGCGGGGACCTCGGGGCGTCTCGCGGTCCTCGACGCCGCCGAGCTGCTGCCGACCTTCAACGTGCCGGCCGGGCTGTTCGTCGCCCACCACGCCGGGGGGAACGCCGCCCTCGTCAACGCCGTCGAGAACGTCGAGGACGACATCGACCTCGGATGTGCCGAGGCGGCCTCGCTCACCGGGCTCGACATCGCGATCGGGCTGACCGCCTCGGGACGCACTCCCTACATCCGGGGGGCGCTCGAGGCCGCCCGGGAGCGAGGCGCGCGAACCGCGCTCGTGACGGCCAACCCGCAAGCCGAGCTCGCGGCATACGCCGACCACCTCATCGCCCCCGCGACCGGACCGGAGATCCTCACCGGGTCCACTCGGCTCAAGGCGGGCACCGCCCAGAAGCTCGTGCTCAACGCGTTCTCGACGGCCGTGATGATCCGGCTGGGACGCACCTGGTCCAACCTCATGGTCGACGTCGTCGCCACCAACGCCAAGCTCCGTGGGCGGATGGTGCGGATCCTCCGTGAGGCCAGTGGCGCTTCCGACGGCGACGCCCGCGCCGCGCTGGACGCCGCTGACGGCCAGCTCAAGCCGTCACTGCTCTCGCTGCTGGCGGGCGTGCCCGTCGCGGAGGCGGTCGCGTCGCTCGCGGCGCACGACGACTCCGTGGCGGTGGCGCTGCGAGCACTCGGCGCCCCTCAACCCCTGTGAGTGCGGTCGTCGGCGTGGACGTCGGCGGTTCCGGGCTGCGCCTGACCTTCCGGTATGCCGGCCGGCTGAGCTCCGTGCTCACCGCACCCGGAGCTCGGATCGGGGAGCGAGGGGTCGACGTGGGTGCGCTGGTGGCCGATGCGTCCCGGTTGCTGCGCGAGGGTGGAGTGGCCGTGGGTGACGTGGCAGCGGTGTGCTGGTCCCAACGGGGACTGCTGTTCCTCTCGAACCCGACCGAGGTCGTGGGGGCAGTCTCGTCCGGCCTGGGTGCGGCGCGCACGGCTGTCGTCAGTGACGCGGTGGCCTCCCTCGTCGGGGCACTGGGCGAGGTGCGTCCCGGGGCGGTCGTGGCTGCGGGGACCGGTGCCGTGGCCTTCGGGTCGGACTTCGGGTCGGCGGACACGTCGGTGTGGCGGCTCGTCGACGGCTGGGGCCACGTCCTCGGGGACCGCGGGTCCGCGGCCTCGGTCGGCCTTGCCGGACTGCGTGCAGGTCTGCGCCACCACGACGGGCTCCCGGACGGTTCCGAACGCCTGCTCGTGGACGGGGAGGCGGCCTTCGGCCCGACCTCGCACTGGCCCCGGCGCGTGATGACCGGCGCGGAATCGCCGCAGCTCCTCGCCTCGTTCGCGCCGCGGGTCGCTCAGGCGGCCACCGTCGGTGATGCTGTCGCCGCACGGATCTGCCGGGAGGCCGGTGAGGCGCTGGCCGAGTCCCTCTTCTCCGCGGCCCGGGGCATCACGGAGCCCACCCTCGTGGCGACCGGCGGCCTGCTCGACGCCTCGCCGGTGCGCGAGTCCCTCGAGGCGGCCGTCCGGGCCGCCGGTGCCACGCTCACGCCGGCGGTGGGCGGTGCGCTCGACGGGGCCCTGCACCTCGCCACCCTGCTCGGCGAGACGGGCACGATCCCCAGGCACCCGGCATACGTGCATCTGGCCTGACCGCGCACGCAACCTGAGTTGGAGGACGTCCCTCGCGTCGGGTTAGCATGGGGACCGGCACCCCGCGTGGTGGTACCTCGCCGAACTCCCCCAGGGCAGGAATGCAGCAAGGGCAGGTGAGCTCTTCCAGGTACGCGGGGTGTCTTCGTCGTTTGTTGGCCCGACGGGGTGTCAGGCTCCGCAGGCGCAGCCGCCCTCGCACCCACCGCAGCCACCGCCGCGCTGCTCGGGCGCATTGCCCCGGTCCTCCCACGTGAGCTCGAGCGCGCGCAGCAGCCCGTCGACGGGCTGGGCGCCGGTGACGGCGAACTTCTGGTCGAGCACGAACGTCGGGACGCCCGTGATGCCGATCTGGTTGGCGGTCGCCTCGTCGGCGCGCACGTCGTAGCCGTAGGCGTCGGAGCCGAGCATCTCGCGCACGTCCTTCTCGCCGAGCCCGCCCTCGACGGCGAGCCGCACCAACGTGTCGGTGTCGCCGATCGCCTCGCCCTCGGTGTACCAGCCCCGCATGACCCGGTCCGTCACGGGCTTCTCGAGGCCGCGGGCGCGGGCGAGGTGGAGGACGCGGTGGGCGTCGAAGCTGTTGCCGCCGGCGACCTTGTCCCACTGGAAGTCGAGCCCGACCTCGGCAGCGTCCGCGGCCATGGCCTCGTGCTGGGCCACCATCTCCTCGCGCGGGCGGCCGTACTTGGCGGCAATGCGGTCGACGTTGGACCCCTCGACCACGGGCGGCGCCGACCGGTCCAGCTCATAGCTGTGCCAGGTCACCTCGACCTCGTCGGCGTGCTCAAACTGCTCGAGCGCGAGCTCGAGGCGGCGGCGGCCGATGTGGCAGAAGGGGCAGACCAGGTCGGACCAGACATCGATGCGCATGCCTTCGACGATACGTCCACCCTGTCGGCGCACCTCAACCGCAGTTCCCGGGGCCGCTCGGCTGGTCCGTGCTGCCGCGCTCTAGCGTGACGCCATGGGCTTCCTCACACGCCGGGTCGGTGCATCGCTCGCGCAGAACCTCACCCGCATCGTGCTGGGCGCCTTCATGACCGCAGCGGGCACCCTGCACCTCACCGTCGCGCGCGACGACTTCCGCGCGCAGGTGCCGAGCTGGGTGCCCGTCGACGCCGACCTCGTGGTGCTCGGATCGGGGGTCGTCGAGGTCACTCTCGGGGTGGCACTGCTCACCCTGCCGAGGTACAGGCGCCTCACCGGCGTGGCGCTCGCGGCGTTCTACGTGGTGATCTTCCCGGGCAACATCGCGCAGTACGTCGACGGCGTGAGTGCGTTCGGTCTCGACACGGACACCAAGCGGCTCGTCCGGCTCTTCTTCCAGCCCGTGCTCGTCGCAGCCGCCCTGTATGCCGCGGGGCTGCCCGAGCGCCGCCGTTCCCCTTCGGAGTGAGGCTCCCGTCAGACGTCGCGGTGGGCCAGGTTCTCGCGTTGCACGCGGTTGAGCCCGGAGTAGAACAGCCAGAAGGCAGCGACCCAGGTCGCGATGACGAACCAGCCGTTGGTGGGGAAGCGCGTCGCGCCCCAGACCATCGCGCCGATGAGCACCGTGCACAGCAGCACCGGTGAGGCGTACCAGAGGGCGACCATCTGCGGGTTCGGCACGGGGTTGAACGGGCTCGTCGGCGGCCGACCCCGGTAAGCCGCGCGCAGCGCCCCGCCCGCGAGGAACGGTGTCGTCATGACAAGCCAGGGCAGGACGGCTCCGACGTCCGCGCCCAGGGCTACGGCCGTGACGCTGCCGACGACCACCGTCGTGACCAGGTGGACGGTGCCCGGGAGCAGGACGTGCGCAGCAGCGGCCCGCACCGGCGGGGCGCCGAAGAGGGGAGGCGTGCCCATCGTGTCGGCCTCCAGCCGCAGCCCCTCGGACAGTGCGCTGAAGCCCAGGAAGCTCACGAGGGCCGCGACGAAGCCGACGAGCGGTGGCACGGCGGTGCTGCCCAGCGTGGCGCCGAGCGCGCAGGCGGCGACCACGCACAGGAACAGGCCCACCACACCGGCTGCAGGTGCACGACGCAGGCCGAGGACGTCGCGCGCGACGAGCGTCATGACCGGGCCGTGGTGCCGCAGGTGCAGGCCACGGCCGCGGGCGATGGGTCGAGCAGCCTCCAGCCGGACGGCACGCAGGTCGCCGGCATGGACGCCACCGACGATCCGGTTCGAACGGGACGACTGGGTGCGCAGCTCGTGGATCCCGAGCCGTCGCACCTCGCGCACCCAGGGCCGGCTTCGTGCCCCACTGGGGCCTGGTGTCGAGGTCGTCAGGGGTTCGGGGGAGAGGCGACTCTGACCCAGGAGCCAGGCGGCACCGGCCAGCAGTCCGACGAGGACGCCCACGACGAGGCTGACCGGCAGGATCCACCAGCCGGCGGCCCGGGCGCCGGCGAATGCCGCCCCGACGAGGAGCCCGGCGAGGCCGCCCGCGAACAGCGCGGCGAAGAGCGAGTAGCCGAACCACGGTCGCAGGCTCGCCCACCGGTCGATCGACGAGGCGACGACGTGGTCGATCCACGGGACCGGCGCCACGACGGGCCCGCGCACCCTTCCTGCCTCCCGTGCCGCCACGGCCACCGCTGCAACGAGTACGACCAGGACGAGGGCAGCCCACGGGGAGCGCAGGGCCGATGCCATGGCCTCGCGGTCGGCCGCGATGACGAGGGAGCGCAGGAGGGGGAAGCCGTAGAGGCCGACGACGATGACGGCGACGTACGCGGTATACGCCACCTCCTTGCGGGCCGGGTTCCCGCCCGGTCCATGGAGGACGTGGACGGTGTCGGTGAGGCGCTCGGAGTCGGCGGTGACACTCATGCGGGTCAGCCCTCGGCAGCGACGAGGTCGACGACCTGGTCCGCGTCGCCGGCGGTGACACGCTCGGTGATGAGCGGGTCATGGCAGGCGAGGACGACGGTCGTGCCCGCGTCCCGTCGAGCGGCGATGAGGTCGGCGACCAGAGCGCGCTTGGAGGTGTCGAGGCGCTGCTCGGGCTCGTCGAGGACGAGCACCTCGCTCGGCCGGAAGAGGGTGAGGGCCAGCCGGAAGAGCTGGGTCTGGCCCGACGACAGCTCGTGGGGGAAGCGGCCACCCAGCTCACCGATGCCGAGGTCGGTGAGAGCCGCTGCCACGCGGTCGTCGCTGGTCTCGGGGTCGCCGGCCCAGGTCGCGTCGAGCAGGACGAGGTGGTCGCGCAGGGTGAGGTCGCGATAGGTCGCGGGAGGACCGGCGAGGGCGGCCACGGCCGCACGGACGGCGGGGTCGCGCTCGTCGGCGGCGAGGTCGCCGAGGAACGCCTTGCCGGTGGTGGGCGGCATCATGCCGATGAGGATGCGCAGCAGGGTGGTCTTGCCGGAGCCGTTGGGCCCTCTCAGCACGAGGCAGGAGCCGGTGGGTGCGGTGACCGAGACGGGGGCGAGCAGGGTCGCCGGTCCGATCACCTTCGACACGTCTTCGGCCCGGACATCCATGAAGGGCACGGTATCGACCCCCTCGACCGCCACCTCGCGCGCCCATCCGGAGGGAACCTTGGAGTCGGGAGGGAAATGAACCCACCGGTCGCCCGAGGTTCCCGCACGGGGAGCAAAAGTTGGGGCAGTGGGGGGTGGGGGGCGGTGAACGCGGCATACCGGCTGTCCTGCACGGCGACTAGGTTGGGGGCCGTGAGCACCGCCCTGTACCGCCGCTATCGCCCCGAGACGTTCGACGACGTCATCGGGCAGGAGCACGTCACCGAGCCGCTCATGCAGGCGCTGCGGACCGAGCGCGTCAACCACGCCTACCTCTTCAGCGGCCCCCGCGGCTGCGGCAAGACGACGAGCGCGCGCATCCTCGCGCGCTGCCTCAACTGCGAGCAGGGCCCGACGCCGACG
Organism: Knoellia sp. Soil729; assembly: GCF_001427985.1. Lineage (GTDB taxonomy): Bacteria > Actinomycetota > Actinomycetes > Actinomycetales > Dermatophilaceae > Knoellia. The sequence continues at coordinate 777,764 of NZ_LMSA01000002.1, read as the reverse complement.
CCCTGCGGTCGGTGCGACTCGTGCGTGGCGCTCGCTCGTGGCGGAGCGGGCACCGTCGACGTCATCGAGATCGACGCGGCCAGCCATGGCGGTGTCGACGACGCCCGTGACCTGCGCGAACGCGCCAGCTATGGCCCGGCGCAGAGCCGCTACAAGATCTACATCATCGACGAGGCGCACATGGTGACGCCGCAGGGCTTCAACGCCCTGCTCAAGATCGTCGAGGAGCCGCCCGAGCACGTGAAGTTCATCTTCGCGACGACCGAGCCCGAAAAGGTCATCGGCACGATCCGCTCGCGCACCCACCACTACCCGTTCCGCCTGGTGCCGCCGGGCCAGCTCACCGAGTACATGGAGCGGCTCTGCGTGGCCGAAGGCGTCTCCGTGGCGCCCGGGGTCCTGTCGTTCGTCGTGCGCGCCGGTGGTGGCTCGGTGCGTGACTCCCTGTCGGTGCTCGACCAGCTCATCGCGGGCTCGGGCGAGGAGGGGCTGACCTACGAGTCGGCGGCAGCCCTGCTCGGGTTCACCGACAGCGAGCTGCTCGACGCCGCGATCGACGCGTTCGGTGCTGCCGACGGTGCGGGTGCGTTCTCGGCCATCGAGCGCGTCATCGAGACCGGGCTCGACCCGCGCCGCTTCATCGAGGACCTTCTCGAGCGTCTGCGCGACCTCATCGTCGTCGCCGCGGTGCCCGACGGTGCCTCCGCCGTGCTCCGCGCGCTCCCGCCGGACCAGCTCGAGCGCATGCGCCAGCAGGCGGCGGCCTTTGGCCACGGGGCACTGTCGCGAGCAGCCGACATCGTCAACGCAGGCCTGTCCGAGATGACGGGCGCCACCGCGCCCCGCCTCCAGCTCGAGCTCATCGCCGCGCGCATCCTGCTTCCTGGCGCCGTCGGAGAAGCCGGGTATGCCGCGCGCCTGGACCGTCTCGAACGTCGCCTCGAGGTCGGCGGAGTTCCGTCCGGTTCGGGCGCGGCTCCGGTGCCGGTCCGCCAAGCGCCAAGCCAGCAGCAGCCGGCTCAACAGCAGCCGGTCCAGCAGGCTCCGGCACCGAGCCAGCAGGCGTCGGCACCCACCCAGCAGCAGGCTCCGGTGTCGGTGCAGCCTCCGGTCGCCCCGGCGGTGCAGCCCTCGTCCCAGCCGGATCTCCAGCCGCCGCAGCACACCCTCCCGCCGGCGGCGTCGCCGTCGGCGCCCGGGCCTCGCCACGACGAGGCCGAGCCCGAGCCGGAGTACGAGCCCCACGAGCCGGAGTTCCTTGAGCCCCGGTCTCCGCACGCCATGCCGCCGGCACCCCAGCAGGCAGCGCCGCAGCAGGTTCCTGCGTCCGTGACCCCTGCGGCAACGCCCGAGACAGCAGCCGACACCGCACCTCCCTCGGCCCCTTCGGCTCGTCCCGGTGGTCTCGACACGGCCGCGATCCGCCGCTCCTGGCCCGACGTCCTGGCCAAGGTGTTCGAGCTGCGGCGCACGACGTGGACGTTCGTGTCCGAGCACGCCCAGGTCCTCGACTACGACGGCGAGCGCCTGCTGCTGGGCATCTCCACGACCGGCCTGGCCAACACGTTCCGACGCGGGCCCCACGCGACCTATGTCCAGCAGGCCCTCATCGACGTCCTCGGTATCGATGCCCGCGTCGAGGGCGTCCCCGCCGACGGCTCCGCCCCCGAGGGCGGTGTCCCCGGCGTCGCGACGATCAACCCCAACCGGCCCGAGCCCGCGCCCCGCAGCGCCCCTGAGCCGACGCGTGCCCCGGCCACCCAGCAGTCACCGGTCGAACGCGCGCAGGCCAACGGTGCCGCGGCGCAGGGGGAGCAGCAGCGCGCAGGCGAGCCCGCGGCATACGTGCCGAGCAGCCCGCCCACGACGCAGGCCGAGTGGGGCAGCGCAGGCAGCAGCGCCGCGGCCGCCCCCGCCTGGGCGACGCAACAGCCCGAGACGGCCGACCCCCAGCCGGTCAGCCCCTTTGCCCGCGCCAAGGAGGCCGTCGCCGCCGAGCCCGACCCCGACGAGCCACCGGTCGCCGACGACTCCGCCATGAGCGAGGACGACGAGGACATCGAAGGCCTCGGGGAGGTGGGCGTCCCCGTGATCGAGCGTGTTCTCGGCGGGACGGTCATCCACGAAGAGCAGGCATGAACACCTACTACTGGGTCGGCCGCACCGCGATGATGTCGCTCGCCCATGCGGTCTGGCGACCCACGATCCTCGGCAAGGGCAACGTCCCGGCCACCGGTGGCGTCCTCCTCGCGAGCAACCACCTGTCCTTCATCGACAGCTTCGCCATCCCCGTCGCGGCGCCACGCAAGGTGTCGTTCCTGGCCAAGAACGAGTACTTCACGGGCACCGGCATCCGGGGTCGCCTCATCCGCGGGTTCATGGAGGCGGGTGACGCGATCCCCGTGGACCGGGACAGCTCGCGCGGCGCGAGCGACTCGCTCGACCTCGCGCTGCAGGTGCTGCGTGACGGCAAGGCGTTCGGTATCTATCCCGAGGGCACGCGCTCACGGGACGGGCGCCTCTATCGCGGGCGCACCGGGGTCGCGTTCCTGTCGCTCACCGCCGACGTCCCCGTCGTGCCGGTCGGTCTCATCGGCACCGACAAGGTGCAGCCCGTGGGAGAGCGGGGGCTCAAGCTGGCCGATGTCACCATCGCGTTCGGGACCCCGATCCTGCCCTCGACGTATGCCGGCCTGCCCGCCGGCCGCGCTCGCCGCCAGCTCACCGACGACGTCATGGACTCCATCGCCGCGCTCACCGGGCAGGAGCGCGCTCCCGGCTACAACGAGCGCGGCGCCACCGAGGAGCCCTGACCCACCCCGACTTTTGCTCCCCATGCGGGAACCTTGGCGTCCGGAGGGTTGTGAACCCTCCGGACCCCCACGGTTCCGTCCGGTCGGCTTTCCCCCGCGCGGCGGGAGCCAGTGACGGCCACGTGGCCTAGGCTCGGGGTGTGTACGAAGGCGCAGTGCAGGACCTCATCGACGAACTCGGACGACTCCCGGGCGTCGGCCCCAAGAGCGCGCAGCGCATCGCCTTCCACCTGCTCCAGTCCGATGCGGTCGACGTGCAGCGGCTCACGGATGCCCTCACCCAGGTCAAGGCCAAGGTCCGCTTCTGCGTGACCTGCTTCAACATTGCCGAGTCCGAGCAGTGCCGCATCTGTGCCGACCCGCGCCGCGACCTCGCGAGCATCTGTGTCGTGGAGGAGCCCAAGGACGTCGTCGCCATCGAGCGCACGCGTGAGTTCCGTGGCCGCTACCACGTCCTCGGTGGCGCGATCAGCCCCATCGACGGCATCGGGCCCGACGACCTGACCTTCCGTGAGCTGATGACCCGGCTCGCGAGCAACGAGGTCACCGAGGTCATCATCGCGACCGACCCCAACCTCGAGGGTGAGGCCACGGCGAGCTATCTCGCCCGCTTCCTCAAGGGCATGGGCATCAAGATCACCCGTCTCGCGTCGGGGCTGCCCGTGGGCGGTGACCTCGAGTACGCCGACGAGGTCACGCTCGGCCGGGCGTTCGAGGGACGGAGGCTGCTCGATGCGTGACGACGAGAGCACCGCCAGCGCCACCCTGGAGTCCGCCGGCGACCAGCTCTCGGACCTGCGCGCCCTGGCCGCCGACTCGGCGGAGGAGGCGCGCGTCTACCTCACCACCGTCACCGACATCGCCTCCGGTGCCAACCCAGCTGCGGCCCTGCCGCTCGGGCTCCTCGCCGTGTCGCAGGTGCTCGTCATGGGCGCCCGCCTCGGAGCCATCGAGGACATCGTCCCGGAGGACCGCTTCGAGGTGGACCCAGGCCCCGACGTCGAGCTCGACCCGTTGCGCGAGAACCTCACCAACCTCCTCGAAGGTCTCGACGACTACGCCGACGTCGTCGACCCGGTGACCGAGCCCGAGCTCACGACCGGCTCGCTGTCCAACGACCTCACCGTGATCGCCTCGGCGCTGGCCCACGGCCTGCGCCACCACGAGGAGGGCCGCATCCTCGAGGCCCTGTGGTGGTGGCAGTTCAGCTACCTCTCCGACTGGGGTGAGCGCGCCGCGAGTGCCCTGCGGGTCCTCCAGGCCCTCCTCGCGCACGTGCGCCTCGATGCCGACCCTGACGCGGTCGCCGAGGCCGAGTTCGACGCCCTCCATCCCTGACGCAGAAATCGTGGATCGTCCCGGTTGCAACCGGGACGATCCACGATCTCCGCGTCACACGTCGCCCCGGCCCAGCGAGGTGAGCCGCGCACGCGCGGTGGGCGACCGGCATACGGGCGTGGAAAACCCGCCCAGAAGCCGCCGTTAGACTCACTGGCGACCACCCGCAGACCCGCGAACCCCGCATGGGAGTGCCAGACGTGCCCATCGTCGTCCAGAAGTACGGCGGCTCCTCGCTCGCCGATGCCGAGAGCATCAAGCGGGTCGCACGTCGCATCGCCGAGACCCGCAAGGCGGGCAACGAGGTCGTCGTCGCCGTCTCCGCGATGGGTGACTCGACCGACGAGCTGCTCGACCTCGCCCAGGACGTCAGCCCCGTGCCGCCGCCCCGCGAGCTCGACATGCTCATGACCGCGGGTGAGCGCATCAGCATGGCCCTCGTCGCCATGGCCATCCACGACCTCGGGATCAGTGCCCGCTCGTTCACCGGCAGCCAGGCCGGCGTCATCACCGACGAGGCGCACGGCCGGGCCAAGATCATCGACGTCACGCCTGGCCGCATCACCGAGGCCCTCGGCAAGGGTCACGTCGTCATCGTCGCGGGCTTCCAGGGCGTGAGCCAGACGACCAAGGAGATCACCACCCTGGGCCGCGGAGGCACCGACACCACCGCTGTCGCGCTCGCGGCCGCGCTCAACGCCGAGGTCTGCGAGATCTACACCGACGTCGACGGCGTCTTCACGGCCGACCCGCGCATCGTGCCCCGGGCGCGCAAGCTCGACCGGATCTCGGCCGAGGAGATGCTCGAGCTGGCCGCCAGCGGGTCCAAGGTCCTGCACCTGCGCAGCGTCGAGTACGCCCGCCGCTACGACATCCCCATCCACGTCCGGTCCTCCTTCACCCCGAAGGAAGGCACCATCGTCAGTGACCAGCCGGCCCCCAAGGGTCCCGAAGGAGAAGCCGTGGAAGCCCCGATCATCGCCGGTGTCGCACACGACCTCAGCGAGGCCAAGATCACCGTCGTCGGAGTGCCCGACACCACCGGCAAGGCGGCCCAGATCTTCCACGCGGTCGCTGCCGCCGAGATCAACCTCGACATGATCGTCCAGAACGTCTCGGCGACCGACACGGGCCTCACCGACATCTCGTTCACCCTGCCCAAGGCCGACGGGCAGCGGGCCATGGAGGCGCTCAAGGCCATCGAGGAGCAGGTGGGCTTCACCGGCCTGCAGTACGACGACCAGATCGGCAAGCTCTCGCTCGTCGGTGCCGGCATGCGCTCCAACCCGGGCGTCTCGGCGACCTTCTTCCGTGCGCTCGCCGACGCCGACGTCAACATCGAGATGATCTCCACCTCCGAGATCCGCATCTCGGTCATCACCCGCAGCGAGCTCCTCGACGAGGCCGTGCAGGCGGTGCACACCGCGTTCGGGCTCGACTCGCAGGACGGTGAGGCGGTCGTCTACGCCGGCACCGGCCGCTGAGGCAAGATGGCCCGGATCGGAAGGACCCTGTGACGACTGCTGCCCCGACTCTGGCCGTCGTCGGCGCGACGGGCGCCGTCGGGACCGTCGTGCTCGACGTGCTGCCGATGCGTCGCCACATCTGGGGAGAGGTGCGCCTCGCCGCCGGTGCCGAGGACGTCGGTTCCGTATGCCGGGTGGCCGGCGAGGATCTCACCATCCAGGCCCTGACGCCGGAGTTCTTCGACGGCGTCGACGTGGCGGTGGTGGACGTGCCGCCGGAGATCTCTGCCGAGTGGGCCAAGGTCGCCGTCGAGCACGGTGCCATCGTCATCGACAACAGCCCGACGTTCCGCCGCGACCCCGACGTGCCCCTCGTCGTCCCGGAGATCAACCCGGAGGCGGTGAGAGACCGGCCGCGAGGCATCATCGCCAACCCGGGTGCCACGGTGATGACGATGATCGATGTGCTCGCCGTGCTGCACGCGCAGTGGGAGCTCACCGAGCTCGTCGTCACGAGCTTCCAGGCCGCGTCAGGGCTCGGCCGGGCCGGGATGGCCCGTCTCCACGACGAGATCGCCGTCGTGGCCGGTGACCGCGAGCTCGGCATGCGCCCGGGTGACGTGCGCCGAGCCATCGACCACGAGCTCGGGCCGAGCATGTTCGGCGGTCCCCTGGCCCTCAACGTCCTCCCGTTCGCCGGGACCCACGTCGGTGACGGCTGGAGCTCGGAGGAGTCCAAGATCCGCCAGGAGACGCGCAAGATCCTCGGCATGCCTGACCTCAAGGTGTCGGCGACGTGCGTGCGGGTCCCGGTCGTCTCCGCGCACTCCGTCTCGGTCCACGCCACCTTCACCAGGTCGATCAACGTCGCCAAGGCCCGCCAGGCGCTCGTCGAGGCACCCGGTGTCGTCGTCATGGACGACCCCGAGCAGGGGGAGTTCCCGACTCCGGCCGACATGGTCGGCGCGGACCCCCGCTTCGTGGGCCGGATGCGCCAGGCCATCGACTTCCCGCGCACGATCGACCTGTTCGTCTGCGGCGACAACCTGCGCAAGGGCGCGGCCCTCAACATGCTGCAGACGGCGGAGCTGGTCGCGGCCACGCTCTGAGTTCGTCCGCCATTGGTCTCGGTCAGGTGACAGGTTCGGCGTGTTACTGGTGTGACTTGTGTGACTCGTGGTGCAATTCCTGCAGCGGTTGTGGGACCGCTGGGTCGTACCGAGCGCCGAGGAGGCACCGTGTTCAGGAAGCAGGGGCAGCAGCAGCCCGAAGGGTCACGTCTGCCCGCGCGCGCCGCTGCCGCCTCCCGCGACCTTGCCCGGCGCAGCCTGGGCATGACGCGCAACACCGTCCACAAGGAGCTGCTCGAGCGCGCGAAGACCCAGGAGGCCCTGAGCGACGAGCAGATCTGGCGTCGCTACCAGTTCCGCCACCTCGCCGCGTTCATCACGATCCCCGCCCTGCTGCTCGGCTCGGCCAGCATCGCCGCGGCCTACGGCACCGGCCTCATGACCCCTGACCCGCAGGTGGTCTGCCAGCCCCTGGTCGTGCTGGCCCCGGCGACCGACTCCTTCAAGGTCACCGTGATGAACGCCTCGGGCCAGGACGGCGCGGGCCACACCGTGGGTCGCGACCTCGCCCGCCGCGGCTTCACCGTCGCCGAGGTGACGACCGCACCCCGCACCCTGTGGGTCAAGGGACCCGCCCGGATCTACCACGGCAACGCGGGACTCGACCAGGCCCTCCTCGCCGCGCAGACGATCGACGGCGCCGAGCTGCAGAACGACGGCCGCTCCGGCACCTCCATCTCCTTCGTCCTCGGCGGCGACTTCACCAAGATGCTGCCCGCCCCACCGCCGAAGCCCCCGGAGCTGAGCGACTTCACCGTCAACGTCTACAACACGACGTGGCGCAGTGGCCTGGCGAAGTCGGCCTTCGACGAGCTCACCAAGCGCGGCTTCAGCACCGGCAAGCAGGGCAACAACCCCGACGGGTCCTTCCTGCCCGACGACGTCGCCGTCATCCTCCACGGACCCGACGCCGACCTCGCTGCCGCGCTCGTCGCCCAGCAGTTCAAGGGCGCCACCCTGCGTGAGGTCGCCCGGGACAACATGACGATCGACGTCCTGCTCGGCAACAAGTTCGAGGGTGTCACGCCCAAGGCCGAGCTGCCGCAGAAGAAGGCCCAGCGCAAGGACCCCCCGCCCACGGTGACGCGCCCCTGCACCTGACGGCCACTGTCCACCAGTCGGTAGGGCGCTGCGTGTGTTGCCGGTCACACTGAGAGACTGGTCCCTGACCCCCACCCGTGCCCGAGGAGCCCGTCCATGCCTGTCCAGACCGTTGCCCTGCTCACCGCCGGTGGACTCGCGCCCTGCCTCTCGTCAGCGGTGGGCGGACTCATCGAGCGCTACACCGCGGTTGCGCCGGACGTGCGGATCATCGCCTACCAGAACGGGTATGCCGGCCTGCTCACCGGCCGCTCGGTGGAGGTCACGCGCGAGGTACGCGCCGGCGCGGCGCTGCTCCACCGCTTCGGGGGCTCCCCGATCGGCAACAGCCGGGTCAAGCTGACCAACGTCGCCGACTGCGTGAAGCGCGGCCTCGTCCAGGAGGGGCAGGACCCGTTGCGCGTGGCGGCCGAGCAGCTCACAAGGGACGGCGTCGATGTGCTGCACACCATCGGTGGGGACGACACGAACACGACAGCGGCCGACCTCGCCGCGTACCTCGCGGACAACGACTACCCCCTCACGGTCGTCGGGCTGCCCAAGACGATCGACAACGACATCATCCCGATCCGCCAGTCCCTCGGTGCGTGGACCGCCGCCGAGCAGGGCGCGATCTTCGCCCGCAACATCCTGGCCGAGCACTCGTCCAACCCCCGGATGCTCATCATCCATGAGGTCATGGGGCGCCACTGCGGCTGGCTCACCGCCGAGACGGCTCGCCGCCACCACGCCTGGGTGGGCGAGCAGGAGTGGCTTCCCGGCATCGGGCTCGACCCTCGCCGGTGGGACGTCCACGCCGTCTTCGTCCCCGAGTCGCCCATCGACCTGCCCGGCGAGAGTGCCCGGCTCACGTCCGTCATGGACGAGGTGGGATGCGTCAACATCTTCCTGTCCGAGGGCGCGGGCGTGAGTGAGGTCGTCGCCGAGCTCGAGGCGGCTGGGCAAGAGGTCCCTCGCGACCCCTTCGGCCACGTGCAGCTCGACAAGGTGAGCCCGGGCGCCTGGTTCGGCAAGCAGTTCGCCGAGCTGCTGGGTGCCGAGAAGGTCATGGTGCAGAAGTCCGGCTACTTCTCGCGCTCCGCCGCTGCCGGTGAGGAGGACCTCGCGCTCATCCGCCAGTGCACGGAGTATGCCGTCGACGCCGCCCTGCGCGGTGAGTCCGGTCTCGTGGGCGAGGACGAGGAACGCGGCAACGAGCTGCGGGCCGTCGAGTTCCCACGGGTGGCCGGCGGCAAGGCCTTCGACGCCTCGGTGCCGTGGTTCGCCGAGCTGCGTGCCGCGATCGGGCACGCCTGAGCGGTAGGCCTCGGAGCCCCTGACGCAGCTCGGCCCCCGGTGCCAGGGTGCACCGGGGGCCGAGACGTCAAGCTGGGTCAGCCGCGGTGGCCGTCCCCGTCGGTGTCGCGTTTCCCGCGGACGTCGGCCGCCGTGCCGCGTAGCCTGTCGCCGCTTCTGCGGTCGTCACCGTCCCACGTGGCGTCGTCGTGACCGTCGCCGAGGTCATTGTGTTGGGGGTTGTCGCGACCGACGCTGGAGTCGGCCCGGTTCTCGAGCCGGTCGTCGAGGCCGACGTCGCCGTCCGCGTCACGGTCGCCGTAGGCCGCCCGGTTCCCAGCGGCTCCCGTGCCGACCCGGTTGCCGTCCTTGTCGGTCTCGACATCGGGGTCGAGCGAGTCAGCATGGCGCAGGCGGTCGTCCCGCTCGGAGCGCACCTCTTCGGCGGACTCCCCGCGACGCTCGGCCTCGGTCTGCAGCTGCCGAGCCTTGGCGTTGGCTTCGTCCGCCTCGGCCTGCGCGCGTCGTGCCTGGGCGTCGGCCTCGTCGGCCTTGGCCTGGCGCTCGCGGAAGTCTCGGTCGTGCTGCTGTGCGTCGGTGCGGATCTCGGCAGCCTGCTCGCGGTGCTGCTCGGCGCGCCGTCCGCTCATGGCGCGCGCGACGAGCCAGATGATCACCAGCACGACGACCACCGCGATGATCCACCAGTAGATGGGTTGCATGTTCGTCCTCCTTCGGATGTGGCATGCCCGACCAGGGAGTTGGGCCTGGTCCGAACCTGCCACGAATCCGGGCCCAACGGGGGAGTGGAGGTGGGTCTCTCGGCACGTCAGGTGCCCTTTCACCCCAGGGCGGGCACACGGCATACCCGACGTCTTTCAGCCGGGTATGCCGGTTTCGCGGGTGCCGCTGTCAGCTCGGCGGCCGTTGTGCGTGCGTCTGCCGTCATCGCTCAGGAGCGCCAGGCACGGGCCGAGATACGCCCTCGCGACAGGTATCTGGAGGTGGTGACGCACCTCCTGTGAGGTGTTGACGCCCACGTCGCTGCGAAGGAGACCGCCATGACCGACCTCGCCCAGGGAACCCCCACTGGTCCCACCGCCGCACCGATCACACCGCAGCGAGTGCGCGCCAGCGCGGCGGTGCGCACCTATCGCTACCTGCGGCTGAGCCTGGTGGGGCTCGTGCTGCTGCTTCTCGGGTCGGTGTTCCTCGAGCGGTCCACCGGGATCGCTGCCAACCAGCGGCTCGGGTCGATCAGCGCGTACTACTACACCCCGTCGCGCAGCGTCTTCGTCGGCGCTCTCGTCGCCATCGGCATCAGCCTCGCGGCCATCGTCGGCCGTCGCGGTTTCGAGGACTCGGCGCTCAACATCGCCGGGATGCTGGCCCCGGTGGTCGCCTTCGTGCCGACGCCGCGAGGGGCCGGTGGAGCTCCGTGCGACCCGGACGGCCGGTGCTCGGTGCCGCCCGAGTTCGTGCCCTCTGTCGTCAACAACGTCTGGGGGCTGCTCGGCCTGGGGCTCGCCGGGATCCTCCTCGGCGCGGTCACGATCATCCGGCGCCCCGAGACATCGCGGGGCACACGGATCGGGTTCGTCGTCGTGGCCGCCACGTGGGTCGCGTTCGCGCTGTGGTTCCGGTTCGGCCGCGAGTCCTTCCTCGGTGGGGCCCACTTCGGTGCGGCCGTGCCCCTCTTCGGGCTCATGACCGGGGTTGCCTACGTGAACGCCCGCCGGGCGTCCGACCGCCGGGCTGGGGTGGCCGGGCGGGCCGCGACGTCCTACGCCACCATCTACGGCATCGTGGCCGGGGTCATGGCTGCGACCTTTGCCGTGGCCATCGTCCTCGTGGTCATGGACCAGTTCTTCGGTGGTGGGACGCCCGACGAGTGGGTGCTGTGGGTGGAGGTCGTGCTGCTCGTCTCGTTCGCCACCTTCTGGGTGGCTCAGACCTTCGACTACTGGGCGGACGGGCTCCCGGAGGAGGCCGCGACTGCGCACCCGGTGCCCAACGGCGCCCGTTGACAGCTCACGACGTGTCGCCCGTTCTCCCTGGTTTTGTCTCCACGACCTCACCGGTCAGGCCGTCGACGAGCTGGGTTCCCTCCTCGGCGGACCGCAGAGCGCGCAGCGCGATGGCCCGGCGGTCGAAGGACTGGGCCTCGGCATCGTCGCCGGGGCCACTGAGGAGCCAGCGCCGCAGCCGTGGCGTGCCTCGTGAGGGCCGCAGGGGCTCCTCCTCCCGGTCGGTCGGTGCGATGTAGCTGCCGTTCAACGCCTCCGCGAGGCCAGCCGCACGCACCCTGCCGATACCGGGATGGTCGCGCAGTCCCTCCGGCGCTGCCGCGGCTACTGCTGAGACGCTGCCGTAGGCGGCGACGAGGCTGCGGGCCATCGTCGTGGAGATGCCGGGGACGACCGAGAGCATGAGCTCGGCCTGGGCTGACGGGTGGCGCGGAGCGCGCCGCGGTCCCTCGGTGCGGATGGTCGGCGCGGCGCGCCGGGCGCGCTTGGCGAGGCGCACGATCCAGGCCGCTGTGTCTTCCGGATCCAGGCTGTGGAGCACCGTGAACCCGTCCTCGATGAGCCGGCACACCGCGCCCCGCCAGGCGTCCTCGGCGATCCAGCGCGGCTCTCCCTCGATGACGAGCACGGCTTGCGGGAACGCCGACTGCAGGCGCACCGCCTGGTCGAACAGCCTCCCGTCACGGATGGAGGCGCCCAGGTCGGTCGGACCCTTGCGCTCGACCGCGAGACCAGGGCCAAGGACGTAGTCACCGACCGGCAGGTCCACCATCTCCACGTGAAGTCCGGCCGCCACCAGAGCAGCCGGGATCGCGCTGCCCCGCTCTCGATGGTCGACCAGCACCGGACCCGTCTCGACCACCCCACGAGCCTAGCTCGCGACCTCCCCGGGTGGTGCGGCGCCGGCACCGCAGGAAGGCCCTTTGCTCTCATGAGCAAAGGGCCTTCGACCTGCGGTTTCCTGGTCGGGGTGACAGGATTTGAACCTGCGACCTCTTCGTCCCGAACGAAGCGCGCTACCAAGCTGCGCCACACCCCGTGGCAGTGTCCTCGCCCTCGCAGGCGGCGACACCAGAGGATAGCCGACGGCGACCCGCCACCCGAAATCCGATCCACGGACAGGACGGTCCCACGGGTTCAGCGACCGACCAAGGTGAGCAACGTGGCCTCCGGCCGACAGGCAAAACGCACTGGCGCATAGGGCGAGGTCCCCAGCCCGGCAGACACATGCAGGTATGCCGCGTCGCTGGGTTGCGTGGGCACGTCGCCTCCCGCTCCGGGCCACCAACGGGACACGCCCTTGGCCCGCCCGGTGTCGATGTCGCAGTTGGTGACGAGCGCCCCGTAGAACGGCAGGGCCAGCTGCCCGCCGTGGGTGTGCCCGGCCAGGACCAGCTTGGCGCCGTCGGCGGTCATGGCATCGAGCACCCGCTGGTAGGGCGCGTGCACCAGACCCAGCGTCAGCGCGACGTCGGTGGCGGCGGGAGCCGACACGGCGGCATACCGGTCGAGCTCGATGTGGGGGTCGTCGACACCGACGACCTCGACGCGGTGCGGCCCCATCGTCACGGTCGTGCGGGCATTGTCGAGGTCCAGCCAGCCGCCGCCGCGCAGGCCGGCCGTGAGGTCGTCGACCGGGAGGGTGGGCCGGGCCATGCTCGGTGCCCGCGCATGGTCACGGGTGAGGTAGCGACTGGGGTTCTTGGGCACCGGCCCGTAGCGGTCGTTGGAGCCGAGCACGAACGCCCCCGGGAATTCCATGAGCGGCTCCATCGCGCGCAGCAGGCCGGGAACGGCGTCCATGGCTGCGAGGTTGTCACCGGAGTTGACGACGAAGTCGGGTGCGAGAGAGGCGAGCTGGCGCACCCACTCGATCTTCCGACGCTGACCGGGAGTGAGGTGGAGGTCGCTCACCTGGAGGATGCGCACGGGCGCTGCCCCCGGCGGTAGCACCGGCACGTCGAAGTGGCGCACCGTGAACAGGTTGCGCTCGACGAGCCCGGCGTACGCCACGCCCGCCGCCCCGGTGGCGACGACACCGGCCGCGGTGCGCAGAACAGTCCTGGTCATCGACGTCATCGCCCCAGTATCCCGGTTGACGCTGGGTGCGAGACTGGGCCCCATGACCGACACCACTCTCAAGGACACGCTGCGAAGCGACCTCCACGACGCCATGCGCAGCAAGGACAAGGTCCGCGCCGGCACCCTGCGCATGACCCTCACCGCGATCACCAACGCCGAGGTGGCCGGGACCGAGGCCAAGGAGCTCAGCGACGACGAGGTCCTCAAGGTCATCGCCAAGGAGGCCAAGAAGCGCAAGGAGGCGTCCACGGCATACACGGGCGCCGGCCGCCTCGAGCTCGCCGCCACAGAGGACGCCGAGCTGGTCATCCTCGAGGACTACCTGCCGCAGCAGCTCGACGACGCCGAGCTCGAGCGCATCGTGCGTGCCGCCGTGGACTCGACCGGCGCGAGCAGCATGGCGCAGATGGGTCAGGTCATGAAGGCCGCGCAGGGCGAGATCGCCGGGCGCGCCGACGGTGGCCGCGTGGCCGCCATCGTCAAGCGGGTGCTGGCCGGCTGACCCAGCCCGGGACGCGTCCTGGGTCCAGCCGGGTCGAACGCAAGGGCCGGAGCGACTCGTGGGAGTCGCTCCGGCCCTTGCGTTGGGCTCACTTGGGCGTGGGAGGTGTCTTCGGACCCTTGGTCTTCGTGGCCTTGGGGGTCGGCGTCGACTGGGGCGTCGCCTTCGGCTTCGGGCGCGGCGCGGGCGGCGGCGTGTACGCCGGTGGGGTGTACGCCGGTGGGGTGTACGCCGGAGGCGTGTAGCCACGCGAGGTGAACAGCGTGATCGTGCCGCCCTTCGGTGCGCGAACGGTGGGGCTGGTGCGCGCGACACGACCCTCGCTGACCGAGCTGTCGACGCTGTCGCCGACCGTCACCTTGAAGCCGGCATCCTCGAGCTTCCCGGTGGCCGTGTCGACGCTGTCACCCACGACGTCCGGGAGCTTGATGTAGTTGCCGTTCTTGACCCTCTCGGAGGGCTCGGTGAACTTCTCGACCGGCAGCGCGTCAGTGGCAGCGTGCATGATCGCCGCCCAGACGGGCGCGGCGATCGTGCCACCGAACACCTTGGCCCGGCAGCCGTACTCGCCGAAGCACTTGTGGTTGAGGGTCAGAAGCTTGCCGTTGGCCCGCGCGGGCTTGACGTTGCCCACCCACACCGCCACGGCGCGCTGCGGCGTGTAGCCGACGAACCAGGACTGGTTGTGGTTGTCGGTGGTGCCGGTCTTGCCTGCGGCGGGCCGCTTGCTCACGTCCCACACACCCTTGGCGGTGCCACGCTTCGCCGCCAGCGGGCCCTGGAGCAGCTCGTTGACGCCGTCGGCGATGTCGGCCCGGATGACCTGCTCGCACTGCGCTGGCGGGACCTTGATGGTCTTGCCGTTCGACGTCGTGACCGACTCGATCGGCGTGGGCTCGCAGTGCATCCCGCGAGCGGCGAGGGTGGCGTATGACGAGGCCAGCGTCATCGGCGTGACCGTTCCCGCGCCGAGCGTGATGGAGGAGATCGAGGAGCTGATCGGCTTGCCGTCACCTTGGTGCAGGCCCATCCGGTCCATCGTCTCGTGGACCTTGCAGCCGCCGAGGTCGATGACGAGCTGCGCGAACGCGGTGTTGATCGACTCGGCGGTGGCCTCGGCCAGCGGCATCTTGCCGCCGCTGGTGTAGTCGTTCGACACCGGCCACGCCTCCTGGGCGTTGCAGCGGTCCTTCATCTCCTTGACCGGGAAGAGGTAGGGCTTGCCCGGGCCGGCCTCGGGAGCGTCGATGATGCCGTCGAGGGGCATGCCCGACTCGAGCGCCGTCACCAGGGCGTACATCTTGGCGGTGGAACCGAACTGGTAGCCGAACTGGCTGCCGCCGTAGCGCTGGTCGGCGTTGAGGTTCAGCTGGCTCTTGGCGAAGTTGGTCGCCTGGGCCATCGCAAGGATCTTGCCGGTGCCCGGCTCGATGACCGTGGAGGCCCCACCGAGGTTGCTCTTGTTGCCGATCGGCACGGCCTTGGTCAGCTCGCGCAGAGCCGCCTTCTGAAGCTTGGGGTCGAGCGTGGTCTTGATCGTCAGACCGCCCTGGTTGATGTTCTTGAGGCGCTCGGCCGGGGTCTTGCCCAGGACGGCCATCTGTGGCGACTTCTGGAGGTACTCCATCATGTAGGCGCAGAAGAACGGCTCGCTCGAGCGCTGGCACACCCCCTTGGGCGGCTTGCGGTTGCCGAGCATCTTGGTGACCGGGATCTTCTTGGCCGCCGCGACGTCCTTGGCGGATGCCACTCCGAGCTGCTGCATGCGGTCGAGGACCGCGTTGCGCCGCGCCTGCGAGTTCTTGGGGTTGATGACCGGGTTGAAGGTGGTGGGCTGCTGGACGATGCCGGCGAGGAGGGCGGCCTGGGCGAGGTTGAGCTTCGCGGCGCTGACGCCGAAGTAGTTCTGGGCGGCCGCCTCCACGCCGTAGGCCTGGTCGCCGTAGTAGACGAGGTTGAGGTAGCCCGCGAGGATCTGGTCCTTGGTGAAGTTGCGCTCGACGTCGAGCGCGTACTTCAGCTCCTGCAGCTTGCGGGTGTAGGTCTTGGCGACGGCGGCCTTGGCGGCCTCCTGGTCGTCGGCGCGCAGAGCGTTCTCCTGCAGCGTGATCTTGACGTACTGCTGGGTCAGCGTCGAAGCGCCCTGCACGTCACCACTCGTGGCGTTGGACACCATGGCGCGCGTGAACCCACGCACGTCGAGGCCACCGTGCTCATAGAAGCGGGAGTCCTCGATGGCGATCTGAGCCTTCTGCATCCACGGCGAGATCCGCTTGAGCGGCACGATGATGCGGTTCTCGTCATAGGGGTTGGCAATGAGGTTGCCACTCGCGTCGATGATGCGTGACTGCTGGGCCAGTGGGGAGACGGAGAACTCGCTCGGCAGGTCGTTGAAGGCCTGGACGCCGCTCTTGGTGGCACTGCCGCCGGCGCCGATGGCGGGGATGGCCAGCCCGGCCATGAGCAGCCCCATGAGGGCGCTCAGGACGACGAGCCCCGTCAGCAGACGCAGGACGTGGGAGAGATTGTGGGCGCGACCTTCCATACCAGCAGGGTAACTCGGGAAAATGTGCACCCCCGCGAGCCGCACCGGAGGCGGGGTCGGCCGCGGTTGGTGCCTAGACAGGTAACTAGTTACGATGGACTATGTAACTAGTCCCCAAAATCGTCATGGTGCATGTTTCACCTACTGCCTAGTTTTCGGGTAGCGCCAGTCGGGAGGGACGGGCCTCAGCCAAGGGACAGAAGGCATGACGATCACCGCAGTACCACTTCCCCAGTACAGCCAGAACACGTCCGACTGGTCGACGCGCGGCACGTGCGTCGGGACCGACCCGGACGCACTGTTCGTCCAGGGCAAGGAGCAGCGCACCGCCAAGGTCGTGTGCCGCGATTGCCCGGTCGCACTCGAGTGCCTGGCCGATGCGCTCGACAACCGCACCGAGTTCGGTGTCTGGGGTGGGATGACCGAGCGCGAGCGCCGCGCCCTCCTCCGTCGCCACCCGGCAGTGCGCTCCTGGAGCCAGGTCCTCAGCAAGACCATGGGCCGCGCCACGCTCTGACAGCGCCCGTATGCCGGGTCGCCACCTTGTGTGGCGCCCGACCGGTCCGTGCGGACCAGGTCTCCCACCGGGCAGGGCGAGGTGTCAGCCGGCAAGCAGCCGGCCCACCTCGCGCAGCCCGTCGAGATCGTGGACGTCGGTGGCCGAGGCGGCCACGGTCGAGATCCGCACGTCGGGATGGGACGCGGCGAACCGCGTGACGACGGCAGTCTGCCTGGCCGAGGTCGACGCCAGGTCCGAGTGCAGGAGCAGCAGGCCAGCGGTCAGGGTGTCGTCGGCGCCCTGCTCGGCGAGCTGCTCGGCACCGTCCTCGGCGCGGGAGGCGGTGAGCGCTGCTGCACCGAGCGACTGGAGACGGTTCACGACGACCCCGGCGAGCGGCATACGCTCCTCGCCCAGCCGGTCGACGAAGAAGGCCGCCTCACGCAACGCGTCACGATCTGGGGACGCGACGACGACGAAGGCCGTCGTGTGCTCCTTGAGCAACGCGTAGGTGACGTCAGCGCGCTCACGGAACCCGCCGAACATCGTGTCGAGCGCGGCCACGAAGGTCTGCACGTCCTGCAGCATCTGCCCACCGAGCACCCGGCTCAGCGTGCGCTGCGCCAGGTCCACGCCGACGCTGAACACCTTGAGATAGGCGCGGCCACCGGCCTTGGCCGGCGCCATGAGCAGCCGCACGAAGCGGCCGTCGAGGAAGGACCCCAGCCGCTTGGGCGCGTCCAGGAAGTCGAGCGCAGAGCGTGAGGGCGGCGTGTCCACGACGATGAGGTCCCACGTGCCCTCGCGCTCGGCCTGCGCGCGCAGCTGACCGAGCTTCTCCATCGCCATGTACTCCTGCGTGCCCGCGAACGAGCTCGACACCGCTTGGTAGAAGGGGTTGGCGAGGATCTGGGCGGCCTTGTCGGGAGGGGAGTGCGCCTCGACGACCTCGTCGAAGGTCCGCTTCATGTCGAGCATCATCGCGTCGAGGGAGCCGCCGGCGGCCAGGTCGACCCCGGCCACCGGGCGCGGGGTGTTGTCGAGCTCGACGAGGCCGAGTGCCTGCGCCAGGCGGCGCGCTGGGTCGATGGTGAGGACGACGACCTTGCGACCCGACTCGGCAGCGCGGATGCCGAGGGCCGCAGCGGTGGTGGTCTTGCCGACGCCGCCGGCGCCGCAGCAGACGATGATGCCGACATCGGGGTCGGCGAGCAGTGCGTCGACGTCGAGGCGCGGGTGCTCGGGACTCGTGCGAGCGGCCATCAGAGGGCTCCCTGCTCGATCAGCTCGTCGGCGAGGACGGCGATGCCCCCGCCCTCGATGCCGCCCACGAGGGCGGGCAGCTCGATGACCGGACGCCCGGCGTCGGCGATCTCGCGGGCCATTTCGTCCTGGAGCTCGAGGCGTTGGGCGTGGTCGCGCCCCTCGCTGATCAGGCCCTTGACCATCGGGTTGGTCGGCCGCAGCCCAGCGGTGGTGAGCTCGGTCCGCAGGAGGGCGTCGAGGTCGTCGTCGGAGCCCTGCAGGGCCGTGAGGTGGGCGGGCGTGAGGTGGGACTCGCGGATCTGGTTGACGAGAATCGCGCCGAGGTGGAGCCCGACCGCCTCGAGGTCGCGCAGTCCGTCGAGGCTCTCCTGCACGGGCATCTCCTCGAGGAGGGTCACCATGTGCACGAGGGTGCGGCTGTCGTGCAGCATGCGGGTGATCGAGTCGGCCTGGCTCTTGATCGGGCCCATCTTGGCGACGTCGGCGACCCCGGCGTTGACGTTGAGGAAGCGCACGGCCCGGCCGGTGGGCGGTGCGTCGAGGACGACCGCGTCGTAGTGCAGACCGCCCTTGGTCCCCTTGGTGGCCTTGCTGCCGCCGCGTCCGCCCTGCGGTCGACCCGCTGCCTCGTAGACCTTGCCGATCAGGAGCACGTCACGCACGCCCGGCGCGATCGTCGTCGCGAAGTCGATGGCGCCGATCTTCTCGAGCGCCGAGCCGGCCCGGCCGAGCTTGTAGAAGAGCTGGAGGTACTCGAGCAGGGCCACCTTGGCGTCGACCGACAGGGCCCACAGCTCACCGCCGCTCGGGTGGGTGACGAGCTTGACCTCGTCGGTGCCCAGGGGTGCGACGTCGAAGGTCTGCGAGAGTCCCTGCCGACCCTCGACCTCGACGACGAGCACGCGCTTGCCGGTCGCAGCGAGGGCCAGGGCGAGGGCACTGGCCACGGTCGTCTTGCCGACCCCTCCCTTCCCGGTGACGATGTGCAGCCGGGCTGCGCCGAGGTCGGTGGAGGGGGCGGGTGAGGGCACGGTGCCAGCCTACGGGGGCTCCACTAGGGTGGGCGACATGCAGACTTGGGAGTACGCAACGGTGCCGCTGATGATCCACGCGACCAAGCAGATCCTCGACCAGTGGGGCGAGGACGGCTGGGAGCTCGTGCAGGTCCTGACCGGTCCTGACGGCAACGGCCTCGTGGCCTACTTCAAGCGTCCGAAGGGAGCCTGACCATGAGTGCAGTCGAAGACCGTCTCGCCGAGCTCGGCCTCACCGTCCCCGACGTCGCGGCGCCCGTCGCGGCCTACGTCCCCGCCGTGCAGGACGGCTCGCGCATCTTCACCTCCGGCCAGCTGCCGATGGTTGCGGGCTCGCTCGCCGAGACAGGCAAGGTCGGCGACGGTGACGGCCACGTCACGCCCGAGCGGGCCAAGGAGCTGGCGCAGGTCTGCGCACTGAACGCCATCGCCGCCGTGAAGTCGGTCGTCGGCGACCTCGACAAGGTCGTGCGCGTCGTCAAGGTTGTGGGCTTCGTCGCCTCCGACCCCGCGTTCACCGGCCAGCCCGGCGTCATCAACGGTGCCAGCGAGCTGCTCGGCAAGGCGTTCGGCGACAAGGGCGTCCACGCGCGCTCGGCCGTCGGTGTGGCGGTCCTCCCGCTCGACGCGCCCGTCGAGGTCGAGATCATCGTCCACGTCGCCGACTGACTCGTCCCCAACTCACCAATTCCCCCGTTGGGGACAGGACACGCAGGTATGCCGTCACGCGACTTCCCTACCCCCCTCTCGCAGGCGTGGGTCGACAATGCCCGCGCGTGGTTGGCCTCTCCCGGTGAGCCGTTGGTGCCCCGGGGCGCCTCGACCGTGATGGTCGTGCGGGACTCGAGCGACGGGCCGATGGTGTTCGTGCAGCGCCGGGTGTCGTCGATGGCCTTTGCCCCGTCGATGTTCGTCTTCCCCGGTGGAGGTGTCGACGCGCAGGACGGGTCAGCTGACCTCGACCCGGCTGAGGTCGCGAGGTTGGCCGAGCGGATGCAGCTCACGGCCCAGGAGGCCACGCCGCTGCTGGCGGCCGCTCTGCGCGAGGTCGAGGAGGAGTGTGGGTTGCGCCTCGACGTCGCCGACCTCGTCCCTCGCGCCCACTGGGTCACGCCGCCCTTCGAGAAGCGCCGCTACGACACGTGGTTCTTCGCTGCCCCCATGCCTCACGGGCAGGAGGCGCTCGGCACCACGACCGAGACCGACCACGACGCCTGGGTCACCCCGAAAAGTCTCCTCACGGCATACGCCGAAGGCAGGGCCGTGATGCTGCCACCCACGGTGGTGGCGCTCGAGCAGCTGGCCAGGTTTGGTTCGGTTGCCGACTTCCTGGCCGACGCCCCACTCCTCACCGTGGTCTCGCCCGAGCTCGTCGACCTCGGCGACCGCCTGGTCATGCGCTCCGACATCCCCTGACCGAGCACCGGCCGCGGCAAACCAGGGCCGAACACGCTGTGGCCGTGCTCAGAGTCGCTGGAAATGCAGGCGCCGAGAGTCGATTGCCGTGGCTCGTGCTCAGGCTGCCCGCGGGAGAACGTGCTTGGGGCAGGCGGGCTTATTTGTCCCGGCTCGGTGGGCCAGCCACGCCAAGAGGGTCCAGCGCAGCCACTCCTGCTCGAACATGACGTCCTCGTAGGCGTAACGCAGGGACGTCCAGCCGAACACGGCGAACTCGGTGTGGCGCACGCAGTCCCGTCGCAACCCTTTGCGGGTCCCATGAGTCTCGTAGCCCTCTGCCTCGACGATGAGCAGGAGGTCCTCGTTGCCCAGGTCGACGACGGCAAACATCCCCGACTCGGCCACCTGAAGCTGTGGCGTCAGCTCAAGTCCGACCTCAATGGTCAGCGCGCGCAGCACGGAC
Source organism: Knoellia sp. Soil729 (assembly GCF_001427985.1). GTDB lineage: Bacteria > Actinomycetota > Actinomycetes > Actinomycetales > Dermatophilaceae > Knoellia. The sequence goes on along the minus strand of NZ_LMSA01000002.1, from coordinate 756,825 downwards.
TCGAGGGGATTGGCCGCCTTGGCGCTCGCGTGCCGGGCGACTCTGCGGACCTGCACCGAGCCCGGACCCGCCGCCTTCGCCGCAGCGGCCCGGAGCTCATCTCGATCGACCTTGCCCGATCGCAGGGCAGAGTCCGCGACGGTCAGGGCCTCATCGAACGGCAGGGTCCGGGCGCAGTCGAGCACAGTGCGTAGCGGCGTGGTCACGCGATCTCGGGACTCGTCGGGCCCAACGTCGCTGCGGTGGACGTGAACGCCAGCGGTGTCACAGTCCAGGGCGCCGCGCTTGCGAGGGATGGTCACCCACGTGTCCGTCGGGACGGTCTTGACCTTCCAGCCGTGGTGCAGGGCTGCGCTGAGATGGCTCAGGTGCCCGTCGAGCCGGACCGCATGCTGCAGGGCCTTGGCCGTCGTGGGTGCGGTGAACCGAAATCGACCGACCTTGACGACTGACCCCTCGACCACGGCACGCTCGATGGCACGGCGGGGGTGGACCTTGCGCAACTCACGCCGGGTCGCCCACCCACCCAAGCGCTCGATCGTCTGTGCCACTGACATTCGCTCAGCCTGACTCACATCGCTGCACCCGCTGTCTGGTTTTCCACAGGACGGGCCGGGCCTGGAGCGCGGCAAAGCCACCAGAGCCAAGAGGGGTTCGTGCTCAGGAAGGGCCAGAGAGCCGAGGATCGCCAGTGTTTGCCGCGCCCGGTGTGCACCGGGTGGGAGGGTGGGGGGATGAGTGAGAACGCGTGGGCCGGCGGGCAGATCACGACCCGGGCGCACTGCGTCCTCGCCCCCAACCCGGGGGCCATGACGCTCGACGGCACGAACACCTGGGTCCTCATGGAGCCGGGCGGCACCGAGGCCGTCGTCATCGACCCCGGTCCGCTCGACGAGGGTCACCTGCAGCGCGTATGCCGCGTGGTCGCCGATGCCGGCGCTCGCGTCACCCAGACGGTGCTCACCCACGGGCACCACGACCACGCCGAGGCGGCCCCGCGATTCGCCGAGCTCACGAGCAGCCGGATCCGGGCCGTCGGCCGCGGCCACGACGACCTCGCCGACGGTGACGTCCTCCGAGCCGGGGCCCTCGAGGTGCGCGTCGTTGCCACCCCCGGCCACACGAGCGACTCGGTCTCGTTCGCGCTCGAGGCCGACTCTGCCCTGCTGACCGGCGACACGGTTCTCGGCCGGGGCACCACGGTGGTCGCGCACCCGGACGGTGAGCTCGCGGCATACCTCGCGTCGTTGGAACGCATCGCCGACCTGACGGGCAACGGAGAGGTGAGCAGCATCCTGCCCGGCCACGGTCCCGCGCTTTGGGACGCCTCAGCGATGGTTGCGTTCTATCGCACCCACCGCCGGGAGCGGCTCGAGCAAGTGCGTCAGGCGCTCAGCGACGGTGCGGCGCAGGAACCCGACAAGGTCGAAGGTGTGCTGCAGCGGGTCTATGCGGACGTGCCGCGCGAGGTCTGGCCAGCGGCGCGGATGAGCATCCGCGCCCAGCTCGACTACCTGGGTGTGCGCTGAGGCTCAGCGGGCGCGCCGCTGCAAGCGCTCCATGTCCTGCACGAGCACAGCGCGGGCCTCGAGCTTGAGCCAGCCGCGGGTGGCGAAGTCGGCGAGCGCCTTGTTGACTGTCTCGCGCGAGGCGCCGACGAGCTGGGCGAGCTCCTCCTGGGTCAGGTCGTGGCTGACCATGACGCCGCCGTCGACCGGACGACCGAAGCGGCCGGCGAGGTCGATCAGGGCCTTGGCGACCCGGCCGGGGACGTCGGTGAACACGAGGTCCGCGAGCGACTCGTTGGTGCGACGCAGGCGCTTGGCCAGGGCCGCGAGCAGCGTGGTGCCGACGCCGGGTCGCTCCTCGAGGAAGGACTTGAGCTGCTCGTGGGTGAAGCCGACGATCTGGGTCTCGGCCACGGCCGTCGCGGTGGCGGTGCGGGGTCCGGGGTCGAACAGGCTGAGCTCACCGAACATCTCGCCCGGACCGAGGATTGCAAGGAGGTTCTCGCGGCCGTCGGGGGAGGAGCGGCCGAGCTTGATCTTGCCCTCGCCGATGACGTAGAGCCGGTCGCCCGCGTCGCCCTCGTGGAACAGCACGTCCCCCCGCTCCATGTGCTGGGGCGTCATGGACGCGATCAGGCTCTCGGCGGCCTCGTCATCGAGGGCCGCGAAGAGCGGGGCTTTGCGCACGACGTCGTGGTTCACGGCCACAGTGTGACACGAGCGGTGGGAGCGACGGCGGTGCCGCGGTGGTCGGGCCGTCGTCGGTGCGCCGCCGTAGTGTGGCTGCGTGCCTGCCACCACTGCTTCGTATGCTGCTCTGTCACCTGTCGCTCGCACGCGCCGGGCCCGACGGATCTATCGAGCGCTGGTCGACCGCTACCCCTATGCCCACGCCGAGCTCGACTTCGAGACCCCGCTGCAGCTGCTCGTCGCGACGGTGCTGTCCGCCCAGACCACCGACATCACGGTCAACAAGGTGACACCGACGTTGTTCTCCCGGTGGCCGACCGCCGAGGCGCTCGCGGCGGCGGACCGCGCCGAGATGGAGGCCGTGCTCAAGCCGACCGGGTTCTTCCGGGCCAAGACCAACTCGGTCATCACGCTGAGCCAGGCGCTCGTGGACCGGTTCGGCGGTGAGGTCCCCGGACGCCTCCAGGACCTCGTGACGCTGCCCGGGGTGGGACGCAAGACGGCCAACGTCGTGCTCGGGAACGCCTTCGGGGTGCCGGGCATCACCGTCGACACCCACTTCGGCCGGCTGGCGCGGCGCTTCGGCTGGACCGAGGAGACCGACCCGGTCAAGGTCGAGCACGCCGTCGGTGCGCTGTTCCCGCGCAAGGACTGGGTCATGCTCAGCCACGTCCTGATCTTCCACGGCAGGCGCACGTGCCACGCCCGCCGGCCCGCCTGTGGTGCCTGCCCGGTGTCCCAGTGGTGTCCTGCCTTCGGCGAGGGTGAGACCGACCCGACGAGGGCGCTCACGCTGCTCAAGTACGAGCTGGCTCCGGGCGCCGAGCTCCCCGACCCGCCGCCCGGGCGCCTGCAGGGGGAGCAGGGAGGGCCGGCGTGAGCACCGGTGCGCCTCGTCCCGAGTGGATGGCCCGGGTGCTGAGGACCGTCGAGGAGGAGGCGCACGAGGCGTTCGCTGCGTTCGCCCCGCCGGTCGACCCGGAGCGGGTGTCGGCCGTGCTCATGTTGTTCTCGCCCTCCGTCGACGGTGGCCACGACGTCGTGCTCACGGCGCGCTCGCGGGACCTGCGCGCCCACCCCGGGCAGGTGTCGTTCCCCGGAGGTCGGGTCGACGAGGGTGACGCCGGTCCCGTCGAGGCCGCGCTGCGCGAGACGCAGGAGGAGGTCGGTGTCGATCCGGCGAGCGTCGACGTCGTGGGGTCGATGCCCCCGCTGTTCCTCAGCCCGAGTGGCAACGCGGTGACGCCGGTGCTCGCCTGGTGGCCGACACCGGGCGAGGTTCGGGTGGTCGACCCCGGTGAGGTCGAGCGGGTGGGGCGCGTGCCCGTGGCGGAGCTGCTGGACCCCGCCCGACGTTTCACTGTCGCGCACCCCTCGGGCTACCGAGGGCCGGGGTTCGAGGCCGGTGGCCTCTTCGTCTGGGGCTTCACCGCCATGCTGCTCTCCGCGGTCTTCGACCTGGCGGGGCTGACGCAGCTCTGGGACCCCAAGGTCGAGCGGCCCATCCCCGAGCACGTGCTGTCGGACTGGATGCGCAAGCGCCCCTGAAGGACCGGCGTCGTGCCCCGCTGGGACACGACGCGGCTGCGCTCCTCGTGCCCAGCGGGGGACGACGCCGCAGTCCGTGGCCTCGGGGTGTCAGGACTTGAGGGTGGCGATCGTCTGCTGGGCCTCGGCGATGGCGCGCTTCGGTGCCGGCTTGGCCTTGGCCAGAGCCTTCTTGCCGAGCAGCCCGAGCACCGCCGCGACGATGAAGAGCACCAGGGTCACGATGCCGTAGCCGGCCCAGACGGGAAGCCACTCGCCGATCACGCGGGCGATGGTGTGGAACAGGAAGACCACACCGAGGAGCCCCATGAACGCCGCCCCACCCAGCAGGCCGGCGCCCTTGCCCATGACCTTGGCGCCCGAGGACACCTCGGCCTTGGCGAGAGCGATCTCGCTGCGGACGATGCCCTGCACGTCGTGGGTGGCATCGGCGACAAGCTGGCCGATGGTCCGCTCGGGTCCGGTTTCGGTTGTCATGCTTTCACCTTCGCAGGTCAGGAGGTATCAGTGGAACTGTGTCGACCCTACCGAGTGGTCCCGGGCCGATGTGGCCCGTCCACCCCTGAGCGTTCCTGGAAGGTGTCGGGGATGCCGTCCGCGTCGGCATCGACCGAGTCCTCCTGCTGGATCCGGCGATAGACGGTGTTGCGTCGCCGGAGGACGATCGAGGCCAGGATCGCGGCCAGGACGGACCCGGCGATGACGGCCAGCTTGGCGTGCTCGTCGCGCGGGGATCCGGGGCCGAACGCCAGCTCTCCGACGAGCAACGAGACGGTGAAGCCCACCCCCGTGAGCAGCGACAGGCCCAGCACGTCGCTCCACGAGAGGTCGGCGTCGAGCTCGGCCCGGGTGAAGCGGGCCATGACGAAGGTGCTGCCGAAGACCCCGATGAGCTTGCCGCCGACGAGGGCGATGACGATACCGAGGGCCACCGGGTCACGCAGCGCCCCACTGGCGCCGCCACCGACGATGCTCACGCCGGAGGCGAAGAACGCGAAGACGGGCACGGCAAGTCCGGCGGACAGCGGCCGGAGCCGGTGCTCGAGCCGCTCGGCGACGTCGGTGTCGGCCGCGAGGGTGGAGACGGTGGGCACGCTGGCCCGCGGCTTGACCGGCACGACCAGGCCCAGCAGCACCCCGGCGACCGTCGCGTGGATCCCCGAGGCATGGACGAGCGTCCACGTCGCGAACGCCAGCGGGAGCAGGAGCCACACGATGACGATGCGACGCTGCACGAGGAAGGCGAACAGGCCCAAGGGGATGACGGCCAGCAGCAACGAGACGACGTCGAGGCCCGAGGTGTAGAAGATGGCGATGATCGTGATGGCGATGAGGTCGTCGACGACGGCGAGCGTCAGCAGGAACGAGCGCAGCCCCGACGGCAGGTGCGAACCGATGACGGCGAGCACCGCCAGGGCGAACGCGATGTCGGTGGCCGTCGGGATGGCCCAGCCCCGCAACCCCTCGCGATCGCCGGCCGCCATCACGGTCAGCGTGAACAGGAGTGCGGGCACGGCGACCCCGGCCGCCGCCGCGATGACCGGGACCGCGGCCTTGGCCGGTGAACGCAGGTCCCCGACGAGGAACTCGCGCTTGAGCTCGAGCCCGGCCACGAAGAAGAAGATGGCGAGCAGCCCGTCCGCGGCCCACTGCCCCAGGGACAGGTCGAGATGCCACGGCTCGAACCCCACGCGCAGGTCGCGGAGCGCCGTGTAGGCGTCGCGCCACGGCGAGTTGGCCCAGATGAGGGCGACGACGGCGGCCCCGAGGAGGATCGCCCCGCCGACCGTCTCGGTACGCAGGGCCCTGGTGACGCGCTGGGCCTCGGACCAGGTGGGCCGCCGGAAGAGGCGATCGCGGTGCCGGGGGGAGATCATGGGGCCTTTCGGGGTCGGAGACAACGTTGCCGACCAGACTTCCCGGCGCACCTCCGGAGAAGATTACCGTCTGTATGCCGTCCGGCTCGGTGCCGATCCATCTGCGCGTTCCTCTGTCGCGCAGTCACCGGCGAGAGCACACTCGTTCTAGGGCCTCGACGACGCCATCGCCGGGGTGGAACGGAGTCTCGGGTGGCTGCCACGGAGAAGGAGGACACGGCTGGCCGGACCGCGCACGACGAACTCCACGAGACGCGGGAACAGCTGGCTGCGACGAGTGAGATCCTGGCGATCCTCGCGGCCTCCTCTGCGGCACCGGAGGACGTCTTCGGAGCGATCGTCGAACGTGCCCGCACCCTCTGCCGCTCCGAGATCGCGTCCATCCACCTCAACCGGGATGGCGTCTACCGGCTGGTCCGCTCCGTCGGCCTGAGCGCGGAGTACGTCGAGCTCAACGAGGTCGCCCCGATCAAGAGCGACCGTAGGACCATGATCGGTCGCGTCAGCCTCGACCACACGACCCAGCAGATCGAGGACGTCCTGGCAGATCCGGAGTACGACCGCCCCGACTTCCAGCGTGTCGGTGGCTACCGGACCATCCTGGGGGCACCGATGCTCATCGACGGGGAGGTCGTCGGGGTGCTGTCGGTGTGGCGTACGACCGTGTCACCGTTCAACGACAGGGTGGTCTCGTTGCTGACGACGTTTGCCGCTCAGGGAGCCCTTGCCGTCCGCAACGTCGAGCTCATGCGCTCACTCGAGGCGAGGTCCCAGGAACTGGCGCGCCGCGTGAACCAGCTCGAGGCGCTGTCGGAGGTGGGCGAGGCCGTGAGCTCCAGCCTCGACGCCGATGAGGTCCTCGCCACGATCGTCAACCACGCGGTCGAGATCTCCGGCGCGCGTGGCGGGTCGTTAGTGGACTATGACGAGGACACCGGTCTGTTCAGTGTCCGGGCTGCCACGGGTACGAGCGCTGCTGTGCTGCAGGCGCTGCGGGACAGTCGAATCCACATCGATGAGACGCTCATCGGGCGAGCCTGCCGGGAACGCGCTCCGGTGCAGGTGGAGGACCTCGCGACCGCTGAGCTCGATGCCCACCTGTCGATACTGTATGCCGCGGGGTGGCGTTCGGTCGTCGTCGTGCCCCTCATCCGCTGGGACAGGATTGTGGGTGCCCTCGTCGTCCGGCGCAAGGCCCCGGGCGGCTTCAGTGACGAGACGTGCGACCTGCTCGAGGCGTTCGCGAGCCAGTCGGCGATCGCGCTGACCAATGCGCGAATTCACCGACAGCTCGAGGTGCAGAGCGCTCAGCTGGCTGAGGCGAGTCGGCACAAATCCGAGTTCCTCGCGAGCATGTCGCACGAGCTGCGCACTCCGCTCAACGCCGTCATTGGCTTCTCCGAGGTGTTGCTCGAGCGGATGTTCGGAGAGATCAACGAGCGGCAGGAGGACTACCTGCGCGACATCCTCAGCTCGGGGCGCCACCTGCTCGCCCTGCTCAACGACGTGCTCGACCTGAGCAAGGTCGAGGCCGGACAGATGGAGCTGGACCGGACCGACTTCCCCGTCGAGCCAGCAATCAACTACGCCCTGTCCATGGTCAGGGAGCGGGCGCTTGACCATCACATCGCCCTGCGGACGGAGATCCATCCTGGGCTCGGACTGCTGAACGCGGACGAGCTGCGCTTCACGCAGGTTCTGCTGAACCTCATCACGAACGCCGTGAAGTTCACCCCCGACGGTGGCAGCGTCGTGGTCGCGGCCACCCGCCTTCCCGACAGCCTGGAGGTGACCGTCTCGGACACCGGCGTGGGAATTGCGACCACGGAACAGGAACGGATCTTCGACTCCTTCCAGCAGGGCAGCAGGTCTGCGCGCAAGGTCGAGGGCACCGGCCTCGGGCTCACCCTCACCCGGCGCATTGTCGAGCTCCACGGCGGTCAGCTCTGGGTGCGCAGTGAGCTCGGGCACGGGAGCACGTTCGGTTTCACCCTGCCCACGGTCCTGCCACCTGCGGAGCCCCGCCCGATGGGGGGCCAGCACCACGCGCAGCCGGATCGGGGCGATGAGCGCGATCGAAACTCCGAGGACGCTCAGGAGGGTGGGCAGGGCGCCGAGGACGATCGGCCCACGGCGGTCATCATCGAGGACGACCCGAGCTCGGCTGAGCTCCTGTCGCTCCACCTCGCAGCTGCAGGCCTGCGCACCGTGGTGCTGTCGGACGGGAGGGCCGGGCTGCGGGCGGTCCAGGAGGTCCATCCCGATGTCGTCGTGCTCGACATCCGACTGCCCGGAATGGACGGGTGGGACGTCCTCACGGCGATCAAGAGCGACCCGCTCGTGGCAGCGACGCCGGTCGTCGTCGTGTCGGTCCTCCCGGATCGCACTCGGGGCATCGCTTTTGGCGCCTCCGACTACCTCGTCAAACCAGTGACTCGCAACGATCTCCTGGAGGCACTCGGGCGCATGGTCCCCCTGCGGACCGAAGAGTCGGGCCACCGGGTCGCCGTCATGGTTGATGATGATCCCGCCGCCATCGAGCTCGCTCGCCTGGCGCTCGAACCCGCCGGGTGGACGCTGCGCACGTGCACCCAGGCCGACGAGGTCTTTCGGTTGGTGCGCGAGTCGCGGCCCTCGGTCGTGCTCGTCGACCTGTTGATGCCCGACATGGACGGCTTCGAGGTGGTCGACCGACTGCGCAGCGACCCGGTCACCGCGTCCGTGCCCATTGTCGTGCTGACCTCCAAGACCCTGACGGCGTCCGACCGCCGCATGCTCGAGGGTCGGATCGAGTTCGTGACCTCCAAGAACGCGATGGATCTGGGACTTCTCGCCAGCCGTCTCAGCGAGGTCTCGATGCCGACCATGACGTGGGGAGGTGCAGGCCCGTGACCAGCGTGGTGGTGCTGCTCGTTGAGGACAACGAGAAGAACCTCAAGCTGGCTCGCGACGTCCTCGAGTTCGCTGGGTTCACGGTGCTCGTGGCGATGTCGGGAGAGGAGGCGCTCGATCGTGCCAGGGCTGCTGTGCCCGACATCGTCCTCATGGATCTGCAGCTGCCGGGGATCGACGGGCACACGGCGCTGGCCCGGCTCCGAGCCGACACGCGCACTGCCGAAATCCCCGTCGTCGCCCTGACCGCCTTCGCCATGCGAGAGGACCATGAGCGCGCCGATGCCGCAGGGTTCGACGGCTATCTGGAAAAGCCGATCAGCGTCCGGCAGTTCCCGGACCAGGTCCGGCGTCACCTTCGAACGGAGCAACCATGAACGTGCCCAACGAGTCCGACCAAGTCGTGGTCCTCGTGGTCGATGACCTGGAGGCCAACCGCAAGCTCATGGACGCCGTGCTCTCCCCTCGCGGCTTCACGGTCCACGGCACAGAATCGGGTGAAGAGGCGCTCGCGTGGCTTGCCGAGCAGCTGCCGGACATCGTCCTGCTCGACATCCAGATGCCCGGGATCGACGGCTACGAGACCTGTCGACGGCTCAGGGAAGATGAGCGCACGGCCTTCCTCCCCGTCGTCATGGTGACCGCGTCCGGCAACGAGCAGAAGCTGCGCGCCATCGAGGCCGGAGCCGACGACTTCGTGACCAAGCCGTTCGAGCAGGCCGAGCTCTTGGCTCGGGTGCGATCGCTCATCCGGATCAAGCGCTATCACGACACCATCGAGCGTCAGGCCGTCGAGCTCGCGACGTGGAACCGAGAGCTCGAGGAGAAGGTGGCATCGCAGGTGGACGAGCTGCAACGGGTCGGCCGGTTGCGCCGCTTCCTCTCCCCGCAGGTGGCGGGCCTGGTCGTGGAGAGCGGCGACGAGGGCTTCCTGGACAGCCATCGCGCCGAGATCACCGCGACCTACTGCGACCTGCGCGGGTTCACCGCCTTCGCCGAGACCGCCGAGCCCGAGGAGGTCATGGCGGTGCTGCGGGACTATCACGAGGCGCTCGGCGATCTCGTCTTTCGCTTCGAGGGGACCCTCGAGCACTTCGCCGGTGACGGGCTCCTCGTCTTCTTCAACGATCCGATCCCGTGCCCTGACGCACCCGAGCGCGCCGTGCGGATGGCCGTCGCGATGCGCAGCCGGGTCGAGCAGCTCGCGGAGGGTTGGCGTCGGCGCGGACACGAGCTCGGCTTCGGGGTGGGTATCGCCCAGGGCTACGCGACTCTCGGGAGGGTTGGCTTCGAGGGGCGTTACGACTACGCGGCAATCGGAACCGTGACCAACGTGAGCGCTCGGCTCTCATCGCTCGCCGCCGCCGGTCAGATCCTCATCACGCAACGCGTCGAGGCCGGGGCTACGGAGATCGCCGTGACCCGACCGGTCGGCGCCCTGCAACTGCGTGGGATCGCCAAACCGATGGAGGCGTTCGAGGTGCTCGGACTCGATGCGGCGCGGACGACCTCATGACTGTCAGCGGTGGACAGCGCGCCGAGTCCCGTCCCTTGGCCGACCTCAACGAGGACGAGCGCAACGCTGCGTTCGGCCGCCTCCAGTCGCGGCTGCCCGATGTGTGGCGGTCGATGCGTCTCAACGAGCCCGACGAGTCGGTCGTGGTCGTGCCCTCCGTGTCGCTCGACCGGGTCGACCCCCGGCCCGGGGCCATGAACCAGGCCATGGAGGAGCGATACCTCTTCCTGCTCCTGCTGCTGCGTCAACCACGGCTGCGGATGGTCTACGTGACCTCCGGCCCCGTCGACCCAGCCATCGTCGAGTACTACCTGGCCCTGCTGCCCGGCGTCATCCCGAGCCATGCCCGCGCCCGCCTGACGATGGTGTCGGTGGGGGACTCGACAGCACGTCCGCTCACCGAGAAGTTGCTTGAGCGCCCGCGCATCCTGGCCGACATCGCGGCCCTCGTCCCCAATCCGCTCCGGTCGCACCTCGTGCCATACACCACGACCACTTTGGAGCGCGACCTGGCGCTCGAGCTCGGTATCCCCATGTATGGGGCAGACCCACGCCACCTCGCGCTGGGCACGAAGTCGGGCTGTCGCAAGCTCTTCGATGAGTCCGGCGTGGCCTATCCGATCGGGTTCGAGGACCTCAACTCCCTCGACGACATCGTGGACGCGCTTTCCCGACTCCGCACCCGACGTCGTGCTGCGTCGGTGGCCATGGTCAAGCTCAACGAAGGTGTCTCCGGATCCGGAAACGCCGTGGTCGACCTCGCTGACCTGCCCGAGCCGGGTACCGCGGACGAGCGTGCGGCCCTGCTCGAGCGGGTCCGTGGTATGCAGCTCGAGGGCCGCACCGTCACCATCGACGCCTACCTCGCCAAGTTCGAGCAGAGGGGCGGAATCGTCGAGGAGCGAATCGTCGGCGACGAGGTACTCAGCCCGAGCGTGCAGTTGCGGATCACGCCACTGGGGGACGTGGAGGTCCTCTCGACCCACGACCAGATCCTCGGTGGCCCGACAGGGCAGTCCTACCTCGGGTGCACCTTCCCTGCTGCCCCCGGATACGCGAGCACCATCACGGGGGAGGCCGAGAAGATCGGCGTCCGGTTGGCCGAGCTCGGTGTCCTGGGGCGGTTCGCGGTGGACTTCGTCGTCGTCCGACGTGGCGACACCTGGTCGGCAGACGCCATCGAGGTCAACCTCCGCAAGGGTGGCACGACGCACCCCTTCCTCACCCTCCAGTTCCTCACCGACGGCCGCTACCACGGCGACACAACGCTCTTCACGACGCCAACCGGCCGCGAGAAGCACCTCATGGCGACGGACCATCTCGAGGACTCGAGCCTGCGCGGCCTGCGGGTGGGTGACCTTTTCGACGTTGTCGCGCGGACCGGCCTGCACTTCGACCCGGCCAGCCAGACCGGCGTCGTGTTCCACATGATCAGCTCGGTCACCGAAGTCGGGCGGGTCGGCATGACCGCCGTCGGTGACTCGGCGCAGCAGGCCCGCGAGGTCTATGACCGGGCCGAGCGGATCCTCCTCGCGGAGGCCCGCTCGGCCGTCGCCCCCCAGCCGGTGCGCGCGTGAACGGGGCCCTTTGGCAAACCCGCTCACGCGGCGATCGTGGCCGAATGACGCAGCGCCTCACCAACGGCGTCGTTCCATTCCAGCGGTGGGTGCACTGTGCGGCACGACGCGCCGCCGCAGTCGCAGTCCCACGCCCAGGTACCACGCACCTTTCGCACGTGGGGGTGGTGGTGTGCCCGGTCGATCCGTCGACGGTGGCCGTTGCTGTTCATGGGTGCCGCCTCCTCTGGTGTTCTGTGATCGGTGCGGATGCCTGGTTCCACGGTGCCCCCACCGCATCCCGCGGTCTGTCCCGACGAGTACGCGTGCCGTGTGCCCACCGAGACACAGCTGCGCCGACGCATGCAGACGTTGGGTGGAGGGCGGCGTGATGGAGTGGCAGCTGCTGAACGAGCTGTCAGAGGCCGACCGGCGGCTGGTGCTCTCTCTTGCCCACCGGCGGAGATTCGCACGCGGCGAAGTCCTGTTCCACGAGGGCGATCCCGCCGACTCGCTCCACTTCATCGCCGAGGGGCGGGTGATGGCGCGCCGGACCACAGAGGCAGGCGATTCCGTGGCCTTCCGGGTCATCGGCCGTGGACGTGCCCTCGGCGACGTCTCGGTGTCCTCGTCCAACGCGCGGCGCTCGTCGACGATCGTCGCCCTGGAAGCGACCACCACCCTCTCTGTCGGCTTCGAGGAGTTCCGTCGACTGTGCGCGGCTCATCCCGGCATCCAGCAGCACCTCGCAACACTGCTCTCTGCTCGAGTCAGACGACTGTCCGACCAGTTGCTCGATGCCTTCTTCCTGCCCAGTGATCGCCGAGTTGTGCGCAGGCTCCTCGACCTGTGCGATCAGTACGCAGAGTCCGCGGACCAGCAGGTGCTTGTCCCGTTGACCCAGTCGGACATCGCTGAGCTCTCCGGTGCGACCCGCCCGACGACGAACCGGGTGCTGCGGGGCCTCGAGTCCGACGGACTCGTCCGGCTGGGTCGCGGCCGGGTCCTGGTTCTCGACCGCGACACTCTTCGCCGTCGGGACGGGCTCACGCTGGGCGTGTCACGCAGCGGTGGATGAACAGACGTCGAGATGCCGTGTGCCCGCGTTCCTGGGACCCCAGACCCCTTGCGCACAGCGTGAACTGCGTCAGACGGGGGTAGGTGTGAAAAGGCGGGGGGAGCGGCTCGCCCGTCGTCGCCCGCAGCTCCTCGAGGACCCCGTGGACGCCGGCGATGTGCCGCAGCAGGGCGCGCTCGAAGATCCCGTCGAGCATCGCGTAGGCCGTGCCGATCGGCATGCTCAACGCCGCTGAGCCCAGCTCGGCGAAGCGCGTGAGGACCCGCTCGATCATGTTCTCGAGGGTCGCGTCGATCTCGAGGACGTCGTGACGCAGTGACTCGTCGAACATGCTCTGGGTGCGCAGGTCGTACCAGAGGCGGTGCATCGACGCGTCGTCGACGATGGTCTCGCAGAGCTTGTCGGCGAACCCGGTCACCAGCTCGGCCGGGGTGGTGGAGGTGGCCACGACATCGTCGTAGCGCGTGACACAGGTCGCCTTGTAGCGGCGGACGCTCGCGATGATCAGCTCAGCCTTGTCGCTGAAGTAGTAGTGCACGACGCCGTTGCTGAAGGTCGAGTTCGCGCGACCTCCCGCAGCGAGGTCCGTGCGACACCGAGTTCCCCGAGCGTGGCGAGGGCCGAGTCGACGAGCTCGTCGCGTCGCTGGGCCGACTTCTGCTGGGGGCAAGGCTGGCCGACGACGCGGCGGCCATCGGCCTGTTCGAGTCGGCCGACGCTGCGGTCGCCGCGGTCATCGACCTGACACCCGGCGGCCGCCTCGGCCAGGTTGACGAGATGGCCGACGTGCTCTTCGACTGTGCCGTCGTCATTCATCAGCAGTCGTTTGCGCCGATGGTGGAGCAGATCCGGGACAGCCTGCCGGCCGTGCACACGTGGGTCTGCCTCGACGGGGAGACGCCGGGATCGTTGACGTTGGACGAGTTCCTGGCCCGTGGCTCGGTCGACGAACGGGTCGATCGGGAGGCCGTCGACGACGTGGCGATGATCGTCGGCACCGGTGGGACCACCGGGCGGCCCAAGGGAGTCGTGCTCACCGGCACCAACCTCGAGACGATGACGGCGATCACGCTGATGGGGTACCCGTTCACGGGTGTCCCGACCTATCTCGCGCTGGCGCCGCTCACGCACGCGGCTGGGGTGCTGTGCTTCCCGATCCTCAGCCACGGCGGGTCCATCGTCATCATGCGCGCCCCCGACGTCGGTGAGTTCATCGCGAACATCGAGAAGCGCCACGTGACCCACACGTTCCTCCCACCCACGTTGATCTACATGGTGCTCGGCCACGAGTCGCTCGATCGCGCGGATCTCTCGTCGTTGCAGTGCTTCTGGTACGGCGGGGCCCCGATGTCCGTCGACCGGTTGGGTGAGGCACTGGAGCGGATCGGCCCGGTGATGGCGCAGCTCTTCGGCTAGACCGAGGCGCCGATGATGGTGTCCCTGCTGCCGCCGAGCGAGCCCTTCATCGCTGACGGCACGGTCGCCACGACGCGTCTGGCCTCCGCAGGTCGTCCGGCACCGCTCATCACCGTGGCGATCATGGACGACTCTGGTCGGCTGCTGCCCACGGGTGAGCGCGGCGAGATCGTGGTGCGCGGCTCGCTCGTCATGCGCGGCTACCACAAGAACCCCGAGGCGACCGCTGAGGCGTCTCGCCACGGCTGGCACCACACCGGCGACATCGGCTACCTCGACGAGGACAACTACCTGTTCATCGTCGACCGCGCCAAGGACATGATCATCACGGGCCGGGTTCAACGTCTCCTCGACCGAGGTGGAGCAGGCCCTGATGGCCCACCCCGGCGTCCGCGACTGCGCCGTCGTGGGCCTGGCCGACGGCAAGTGGGTCGAGCGGGTCGTCGCCGTCGTGCAGGCCCAGCCCGACGCCGAGCTCGAGCCCGCCGACGGCATCGCCTTCGTCAAGCAGCGCCTGGGCAGCGTCAAGGCACCCAAGGACGTCTGGGTCTGCGAGCACCTGCCCCGCTCCAAGGTCGGCAAAGTCCTCAAGTCCGAGATCAAGACGACCCTGACAACCTGACGAGCCCGCCGACCGTGGCCCAGAACGACTTATTGCCCGTTTGGCCCCACTCCCGCAGTTGGCGAACCTCTGCTGGAAGGAGACCAAACGGGCAATAAGTCGAACCTCAGGTCAGTCGGAGGAGTCCTTGGACAGCCCCTGCTGGATGAGGTTCATGACCGAGGAGTCCGCCAGCGTGGTGACGTCGCCGACCTCACGGTTCTCGGCCACATCCTTGAGCAGGCGGCGCATGATCTTGCCCGAACGCGTCTTGGGCAGCTCGGGCACGACCATGATCTGGCGCGGCTTGGCGATCGGGCCGATCTCCTTGGCCACGTGGTTGCGCAGCGCCTGGATCGTCTCCTCGCCCTCGTCGGCCGCCCCACCGCGCAGGATCACGAACGCGACGACGGCCTGACCGGTCGTGTCGTCGGTCGCACCGACCACTGCGGCCTCGGCGACCGACGGGTGGGACACCAGCGCGGACTCGATCTCGGCCGTCGAGAGCCGGTGGCCCGAGACGTTCATGACGTCGTCGACGCGACCCAGGAGCCAGATGTTGCCCTTCTCGTCGTACTTCGCGCCGTCACCGGCGAAGTAGTACTTCTCGCCGAAGCGGCTCCAGTACGTCTCCTTGTAGCGCTCCGGGTCGCCCCAGATGCCGCGCAGCATCGACGGCCACGGCTTGGTGAGCACGAGGTAACCCACCTTGTCGGCCTCGGTGAACGGCTTGCCCTCGTCATCGAGGATCTCGGCGCTGACCCCGGGGATCGGCAGCTGCGCCGATCCGGGCTCGAGCGTCGTCACGCCCGGGAGGGGGCTGATCATGATGGCGCCGGTCTCGGTCTGCCACCACGTGTCGACGATCGGGGCCTTGTCGCCGCCGATGTTCTTGCGGTACCAGAGCCAGGCCTCGGGGTTGATCGGCTCACCGACCGAGCCGAGCACGCGGATCGAGGACAGGTCGAACTTCGCGGGGATGTCATCGCCCCACTTCATGAACGTGCGGATCGCCGTCGGCGCGGTGTAGAGGATCGAGACCTTGTACTTCTCGATGATCTCCCACCAGCGACCCTGGTGCGGGGTGTCCGGCGTGCCCTCGTAGAGCACCTGCGTCGCACCGTTGGCCAGGGGCCCGTAGACGATGTAGGAGTGGCCGGTGACCCAGCCGATGTCGGCCGTGCACCAGTAGACGTCGGACTCGGGGTGCAGGTCGTGGACCACGGCGTTGGTGTAGGCGTTCTGCAGGAGGTAGCCGGCCGTCGTGTGGAAGATGCCCTTGGGCTTGCCGGTGGTTCCGGACGTGTAGAGGATGAAGAGGGGGTGCTCGGAGTCCATCGGCTCGGCCGTGTGCTCCGGGCTCTGGCCGTCGACGAGGTCGTGCCACCAGATGTCGCGGCCCTCGGTCCAGTCGACCTCGGACTCGGTGCGCTTGACGACGAGGACCTTCTCGACGGGGGTGTTGCCACCGGCGAGGGCCTCGTCCACGGCCGGCTTGAGCGGAGCCGCCTTGCCGCGGCGCCACTGCCCGTCAGCGGTGACGACGACCTTGGCCTCTGCGTCGTTGATGCGCGTCCGCAGCGCCTCGGCCGAGAAGCCGCCGAAGATCACCGAGTGCGGGGCACCCAGGCGGGCGCACGCCAGCATCGTCGCGATGGCCTCGGGGATCATCGGCAGGTAGATCGCGACCCGGTCACCCTTCTGGACGCCCAGCTCGACCAGAGCGTTCGCCGCACGGGACACGTCCGCCAGCAGGTCGGCATACGTGATGGTGCGCGCCTCTCCGCCCTCGCTCTCGAAGTGGATAGCGACCCGGTCGCCGTGGCCCGCCTCGACGTGGCGGTCCACGCAGTTGTAGGCGACGTTGAGCTCGCCACCGACGTACCACTTGGCAAACGGCGCCTCGCTCCAGTCGAGGGTCTGGTCGAAGTCCTTGCTCCAGGTCAGGCGCTCGCGGGCCTGCCGGGCCCAGAAGGCCTCGTAGTCGGCGTCGGCCTCGGCATAGAGGTCCTCGGTGCCCACGGCCTGGGACCTGATCTCCTCGCTGGGAGAGAGGTCGAGATCGGCCAGGTGGCTGGACAGGCTGTCGTCGGTCACTTCGGGACTCCTCGTCATCGGGATCTGTGTGATGCACAACACCGCTTCGAGTCCATGCAACCGCGTCCGGGCCCGGGCATCAACAGTGGGCCCGTTTCTTGTCGCCGGGAGGCACCAGACCTGCGACGGACGGTGCGACAAGCGGCACACGCTGCAGCCACCCGCTGCTGACCCGCAGTAACCTCATCGCCATGGGCGAAGCACAGACACGCGCGGACGTGAAGGCTCAGGGACGGTCCGACGGCGAGGCTCCCGGCGCTCCGGCCGGCTCCCGCGACTGGTGGGCACACGGCAGGCGCCTGTGGCCGGTGGCCGCGATGGTCCTTGCCGTAATGCTCTGGTGGCCGACCGGCTTCGGCGGGCGTGCGCCGTGGATGCACCTCCCGTTCTCGTCGGGCTCCGGCGGTGCGGGCTACCGCACCGGCGATGCCGTGTTTCTCGGTGCGCTGGTCGCGGCTGCCCTCGTGTCCGCCCTGGTGGCCTCGGCCTGGCCCAAGTTCGGAATCGCGGCGGGTCTCACCGCCGTCGCGTGGGTGCTCAGTGAGGGTGACGTGACATTCGCCCCCGGCGAGCGGCCGGTCCTGGCCGGGCTCGCCGGCCTGGGGATGCTGCTCGGTCTCGCCGTCGGTGCTCGTGCCAGCCGCGGCGTCGTCGCCGCAGCCTCCTTCATCGCCCTGGTTGCTGGACTGTCGCCGGGCACGTGGACGCGGGGCCCACTCCTGGCGGTCGCGGTGGCCCTGCCGTTCTGGGCCGCCACCTCCGACCGGGTGGCACCCACCATCCTGGCGGTCGTGCGCGTCGTCCTGACCTGGCTCGTCGCCGTCATCGTCTCGGTGGGCCTGCAGGCCGGCTTCAGCAAGGTTCCTGCCGGTGGGCTCGCGAAGCCGGCAGACGCGGCCCGCACCGTGGGCGGAGGCTTTGTCGACACCGTGCGTGAGCGCGGGCTCGAGGTGGCGCAGGCCGCCGCGCGCACCTACACGTCGTGGATCTGGCTGGCCGTCGTGCTGGCAGTCGCGTTCGTCGTGGCCGCCCAGGTTCTCAAGCGTCGGCGCGCGAAGGCGAGCTGAGATCGCACCTCGGGCGGGCGGCATACCTGCTCCTCTAACTGCTGGACAAAGTGCCCGGTATGCCGGGAGTCCGGGTGGTCGGAACGTGCACGCTGTGCCCAGCGTGTCCGGCAACGGTGTCGGTTTGCGCGGTCGAATGGTTCCCTGAGGTCAACACGACCACAAGGAGGTGGGCCATGTTCGTCGAAGGCCAGCTGTACTCGCCCGTGACCCGGCGCGAGGACGGGACCGTTGAGGTCCACCTGAGCGAGAACCACCCGGGGCGCAACGACCCCGCCTACATGGAGCGCCGCGGCGAGATCGCGGACGCGGCCCTGTCGTGGACGCGCGGTGAGCCGATTCCGCAGATCGCCTACACCGAGGCCGAGCACCAGATCTGGCGGACCGTCAGCCACGAGCTCGCGCCGAAGCACGAGAAGTACGCGCACAGCGAGTACCTCGCGGCCAAGCACGCGCTGCGCCTGCCGACCGAGCACGTGCCCCAGCTGCACGAGGTGAGCGAGCTGCTCGAGCCGATCACCGGCTGGACCTACATCGCCGCGCCCGGTCTCGTGGCGTTGCGCGACTTCTATGGCGACCTCGGGTCGAGGACGTTCAACTCGACGCAGTACCTCCGCTACGGCAGCCAGCCGCTCTACACCCCCGAGCCGGACATCATCCACGAGGTCATCGGGCACGGGAACCAGCTCGCCTCACCGCGGTTCGCGCGGATCACCGAGGCCGCAGGCAAGGCGTCGCTGCGGCTCGAGAGCGACGAGGCGATGAAGTTCGTCGCCGACGTGTTCTGGTTCTCGATGGAGTTCGGCATCATGCGCGAGCACGGTGAGGTCAAGGCCTACGGCGCCGGCATCCTCAGCAGCTACGGCGAGATGGACGAGTTCGCCCACATGGAGCACCGCGCGCTCGACCTGGCCGACATGGGCACGCTCAACTACGACATCACGGCCTACCAGCCGGTGCTGTTCTGCGCCGAGGGCATGGACGAGCTCGAGGACGTCGTCGGTGCGTTCTTCGATGAGGTGGATGACGACCTCGCCGCGAAGCTGCGCGCCGAAGCCGCCAGCTGACGACTTATTGCCCGTTTGGCCGTGACCGCAAGCGCGGAGCCGATGCTCGAAGAGGAGCCAAACGGGCAATAAGTCGAACTACCACCGGTGGGCGACGTCGATGACGAGTCTGCTCGTGCCGGTTGCCGCATCGTTGATCGTGAAGACCCGGAACGGCAGTCGCGCCCGCACCCCGAGTCCCACGGTCGACTGGCCCTCGAAGGAGCCGGCCCACTTGACCTGGCGGAACGTCCTGTAGCCGGAGACGTTGGGCATCGCCGGCACGCTTGTGGTGCGGCCGGCCCGGTCGACGACCTGGAGCCTGGCCCCGCCCGCGACGGCGACCGGCAGGCCCGAGCCGTCCGAGGTGACCTGTGAGACGTAGCGGACGTCGAAGCCCGTGGCCGGGCCGCGCGAGTCGATGACGAGCCGGTCGTAGCAGTCGTGCTGCCCGGCCCGCACGCGCGTGAGCGAGGTGACCTTCATGCTGCTCGAGGACTTGGCGAGAGATCCCCAGGTGATGCCGCAGTAGGGAGCGGCGGAAGCGGTCGATGCGCCGATGGCGGCGGGTGCGGTGGCGGCGGCGAGCCCGAGTGCGAGGGCTGCGGCGCTGCGGCGAAGGGTCGTGCGGTTCATGGCGTCCTCCTGGTGGGTGTGTCCATACCGAGAAGACGCGTATGCCGGCCTGCTCGGTTGACACGTCAGGAGGACGACGTGCCCCGCCAGATACGTGCGCGTGTCAACCCAGCAAGCGCTCAGATCAGTCGAGCCCGTTGGGGCGACGGCGTGGGATCAACGCCCGTGCGTCGGCTGTCACGTCCGCCACGGTGGCCAGTAGGTCGAGGGCATCTCTGCCATATGCGTCGATCGTCAAGTTGACTGCTTCGTCCGGGCCGACCTGCAAGGCCTCCGCCAAGGCAACGATGTCCGCGTGGTCGCGTGCTCGGCCGGCCGCCAGTTTCATTGCGAGAAGCTGTTCGAGCGATACCAGATGAACGTGCAAACCGGGGGAGAGGGGCGGCTCCATCGCGTCACCAGGGAGCTGGGGGAGGAAGGGCCGGGCAGCGTCGTTGAGCCACCCTCACATGTGAGAGTCGCGGCCCGACGCAGTAGCCCCTGTTGCGTCCGCAGACGTGGTCGTGATGGCAACCAGGACGGCGGACGCGAGCGAGGAGCGGGGCCGGGGCGGGCGGCATACCCACTCAACGTCGTGTGCCCCAGAGGAACGCAGAGGTTCCGCTGGGGCACACGAGGTGAGAAGGGCCGAGCGTCAGTGCTCGAGCGCCTTGGCCACACCGTGGCCGGTGAGGCTGCGGACCTCCATCTCGGCGTACTTCTGCTGGTTGTGCTCCTTGCTCAGCACGGTGCCCAGCCAGCCCAGGAAGAAGGCGAGCGGGATGGTGATGAGGCCGGGGTTGTCGAGCGGGAACCATGAGAAGTCGATGTCCGGGTTGGTGATCATCGACGGGCTGACCGTGGTGCCGGGCAGCGGAGCCTTGCCCGACACGACCGGGCTGAAGATGATCAGGCCGATGGTCGAGATGAGGCCGCCGTAGATCGACCACAGTGCGCCCTGGGTGTTGAACCGCTTCCAGAACAGCGAGTAGAGGATCGTCGGCAGGTTCGCCGAGGCTGCCACAGCGAAGGCCAGCGCCACGAGGAAGGCGATGTTCTGGCTCTTGGCGAACATGCCACCGAGGATGGCAATGACACCGATCGCGATGGCTGACATCCGGGCGACCCGGACCTCCTGGTCGGACGTGGTGTCCCCGCGCTTGATGACCTCCTTGTAGATGTCGTGCGCGAACGTCGCGCTCGCCGTGATCGTCAGCCCGGCGACCACCGCGAGGATCGTCGCGAACGCGATGCCCGACACGATGCCCAGGAACGGGCTGCCACCGAGGTGGAACGCGAGCAGCGGTGCGGCCGAGTTGGCCTTGCCCGGTGCGGCGCTGATCTCGGCCGGTCCCACGAGGGCGCCGGCGCCGTAGCCGACCACGAGGGTGAGCAGGTAGAAGCCACCGATCAGCCAGATGGCCCACTCGACCGACTTGCGGGCCTGCTTGCTCGTGGGGACGGTGTAGAAGCGCTGCAGCACGTGCGGCAGACCGGCGGTGCCGAGCACGAGGGCGAGCGACAGCGAGATGAAGTCGATCTTGGTCGTCGTCGTGGCGCCGTACTTCACGCCGGGTGCCAGCAGCTTCTCGCCGACCTTGGGGTTCTTGTCGACGGCGGCCTGCATGAGACCCGAGAGGTTGAAGCCGTACTTGCCCAGGACCCAGACGGTCATGATCGCCGTGGCCGCGATGAGCAGGAGGGCCTTGATGATCTGCACCCACGTCGTGCCACGCATGCCCCCGATGAGCACGTAGGTGATCATGACGATGCCGACGAGGGCGATGACGATGTTCTGCGCGCCCTCACCCGAGACACCGAGCAGCAGCGACACGAGGCCACCGGCGCCGGCCATCTGGGCGAGCAGGTAGAAGAACGACACGCACAGCACCGAGATGGCCGTCGCGATGCGCACGGGGCGCTGCTTGAGGCGATAGGACAGCACGTCGGCCATCGTCAGTCGGCCCGTGTTGCGCATGAGCTCGGCGACGAGCAACAGGGCGACGAGCCAGGCGACGAGGAAGCCGATCGAGTACAGGAAGCCGTCATAACCCTGCAGCGCGATGGCCCCGGCGATGCCGAGGAAGCTTGCGGCAGAGAGGTAATCGCCGGCGATGGCGACACCGTTCTGGCGACCGGAGAAGCCGCCGCTGGCGGTGTAGAACTCACCGGCGCTCTTCTTGCCGCTCGCCAGCTTGATGATGACGACCAGCGTGACGAGGACGAAGCCGGCGAAGATCGCGATGTTGAGGGCCGGGGAGCCGACCGCGGTCGAGTCCGCGGAGATGAGGGAGGTCATGGCTCAGTGCTCCTTCTGTCCGTCGAGGGTCGCGCCGATGGCGTCGGCCAGCGGGTCGAGCTCACGGTTGGCCCAGCGGGCGTAGATGAAGGTGATCGCGAAGGTCGTGACGAACTGGCCCAGCCCGAACAGCAGGCCGAGGTTGATGTTGCCGAAGACCTTGGTCCCCATGAATCCGGGAGCGAAGATCGACAGCAGGACGTAGACGAAGTACCAGACGAGGAAAAAGGCCGTCATGGGGAAGACGAAGCCGCGGAACTTCTTGCGCAGCGCCTGGAACTCGTCCGTGGTCTGCATGGCGACGTAAGGATCCTCGTCGCCGCGGGTGCGAGCGTCGTTGCTCACGGGTGCACCTCCAGTGGTCGGTCCCGGCTGTGGTCCGGGTCACCCCACACTGTCGGGGTTCCGGTATGCCGGGTGCACCCCCTCCAGGGTCGTGTCGCGCCGGGTGGAGGCGCACCTTCGTTCGGTGGCGAACTCCCCGAGGGTGAGCGGTAGGTGGGGCGCGCCGAGCGGTCAGGGACTGACAGTGTCCTCTTCGGTTTCTGGCCGCACCGGTTGGGGCAAGATGACTCGGTGCTGAGTCTCGTGGAAGTCCCCTTCGTCGACCCGCGGGTGCAGGAGCTCGTCGCCGAGGTTCAGGCGCACTACGTCGTGCTCTATGGCACGCCCGACGAGTCGCCCGTGGACCCGCGCGAGTTCGAGCCCCCCAGAGGGCGGTTCGTCATCGGGATCGACGACCGCGACGGCACGCTGGACCACCGTGACGGTGAGCCGGTCGCGATGGGCGGGTGGCGCTGGCGACCGGACCTCACCGACCGCTTCGGAGGGGACCGGGTCGCGGAGGTCAAGCGGATGTTCGTGCCCCCACGGGAACGCGGGCGTGGTCATGCCCGCCGGCTGCTGGCGTTCCTCGAGGAGAGTGCGCGGACCGACGGGGTGGAGCGGCTCGTCCTCGAGACAGGGCTGGTGCAGCCCGAGGCGATCGCCCTCTACGAGGCCACCGGCTACACACCGGTTGAACCCTTCGGCCACTACGCCGACTCGCCCCTGGTGAGGTGCTTCGGCAAGGACCTGCGCGACCTCGAGTAGCTCCCGGCATGATGGGCTCGTGCGTGCACTCGTGAAGACCGAAGCCGGCCCCGGACTCCAGCTCATCGACGTTCCCGAACCCACGTGTGGGGACGCCGACGTCAAGATCCGCGTCCTGCGGGCAGGTCTCTGCGGGACCGACCTCCACCTCGAGCAGTGGGACGACTGGGCGGCGTCGGTCGTCAAGGTCCCCATGACCATCGGTCACGAGTTCTATGGCGAGGTCGTGGAGGTGGGCGAGCTCGTGGACCACATCTCGGTCGGTGACCGGGTCTCCGGAGAGGGGCACCTCGTCTGCGGCAACTGCCGCAACTGCCGCGCCGGTCGCCGCCACCTGTGCATCAAGACCATCGGCGTGGGGGTCAACCGGGACGGCGCCTTCGCCGACTACGTCGTCATCCCGGCGATGAACGCCTGGGTCCAGCCCGCCGACCTCGATCCCGACCTCGGCGCCATCTTCGACCCGCTCGGCAACGCCACCCACACGGCCCTGCAGTGGCCGGTCGTCGGTGAGGACGTGGTGGTGACGGGAGCCGGCCCCATCGGGGTCATGGCCGTCGCGATCGCCCGGCACGCCGGAGCCCGGCGCATCGCCGTCACCGACATGAGCGACGAGCGGCTCGAGCTCGCCAAGGGCGCCGGTGCGGACCTGTGCGTCAACGTCACCCGTGGTGAGGACCTCGCCTGGGCGCAGCAGCAGCTGGGCATGCTCGAGGGCTTCGACATCGGCCTCGAGATGTCCGGCGCCCCCCGCGCCGTCGAGGACATGCTCGCCAACCTCAACCACGGTGCGCGCGTCGCCATGCTCGGACTGCCCAAGGACCCGTACCCGATCGACTGGGGCCGGGTCATCACGCACATGATCACGATCCGCGGGATCTATGGGCGTGAGATGTTCGAGACCTGGTACCTCATGGGGGCCATGCTCGCCACGAGTGCGGAGCTACGGACGTCCGTGCAGTCGGTCATCACCCACCGCTTCCCCGCGCAGGACTGGGCCAAGGGCTTCGAGATCGCCCGCTCGGGGCACTGCGGCAAGGTCGTCCTCGACTGGAGCTGAGGCGACGAATCCGGCGGGGTGGGCGGACGGCATACGCTGGCTTGCGTCTGCGACGAAGCACCAACGAGAGGTATGCCGTGTACGGATCCGTGAAGGCCGAGCTCGCTGCGACGCTGGCCGAGATCGAGGCCGCCGGCCTCTTCAAGCGCGAACGCGAGCTCACGACTCCGCAGAGCTCGCACGTGGGCACGAGCGGTGGTGAGGCGCTGAACTTCTGTGCCAACAACTACCTCGGTTTCGCCGACCACCCCGAGGTGGTCGAGGCCTCCAAGAAGGCGCTCGACGAGTGGGGCTTCGGGATGGCGTCGGTGCGGTTCATCTGTGGCACGCAGACCCAGCACTCGGTGCTCGAGCAGGCGCTCAGCACCTTCCTCGGGACGGAGGCGACGATCCTGTACTCGTCGTGCTTCGACGCCAACGGCGGAGTGTTCGAGGTGCTCTTCGGTGCCGAGGACGCCATCATCAGCGACGAGCTCAACCACGCCTCGATCATCGACGGTGTGCGGCTGTCGAAGGCACAGCGGTACCGCTACAGGAACGCGGACATGGCCGACCTGCGGGCGCAGCTCGAGGCGGCTGTCGCGGCCGGTGCCAGGCGCAGGGTCATCGTCACCGACGGCGTGTTCTCGATGGACGGGTTCTATGCCCCGCTCGACGAGATCTGCGACCTCGCGGACGAGTTCGAGGCGATGGTGCTCGTCGACGACTCCCACGCCGTCGGGTTCGTCGGGCCCAACGGGCGCGGGACACCCGAGCTGTTCGGCGTGCAGGACCGGGTCGACATCATCACGGGCACCTTGGGCAAGGCGCTCGGTGGCGCGTCCGGCGGCTACGTCGCGGCCCACCAGGAGATCGTCGACCTGTTGCGC
Organism: Knoellia sp. Soil729; assembly: GCF_001427985.1. Classification (GTDB taxonomy): domain Bacteria; phylum Actinomycetota; class Actinomycetes; order Actinomycetales; family Dermatophilaceae; genus Knoellia. The sequence goes on along the minus strand of NZ_LMSA01000002.1, from coordinate 731,998 downwards.
CAGCGCTCGCGCCCCTACCTGTTCTCCAACTCGGTCGCCCCCGGTGTCGTGGCCGGCTCCCTCAAGGCCCTGGAGCTCGTGGACTCGTCGAGCGAGGCGCGAGAGACGTTGCAGCGCAACACCCAGCTGTTCCGCTCGCTCATGGAGGAGGCCGGGTTCGAGCTGCTCCCGGGGTCGCACCCGATCACGCCCGTGATGTTCCCCGGCGAGGACGGAGCGCGGCTGGCCGCGGAGGTGGCCGACCGGATGCTGGCCGAGGGCGTCTACGTCATCCCGTTCTCGTTCCCGGTCGTGCCCAAGGGCAAGGCGCGCATCCGCGTGCAGCTCTCGGCCGCCCACTCCGAGGCGGACGTCCGCCGTTGTGTCGAGGTGTTCGCCTCGGCACGCGACGCGAAGGCCTGAGCCCGAGACGGCCCCCGCTGCGAGGAATCGCCGGGCGGGATCGCCGTGCCCGCACTCGAGCACGTACTCTTGACCCATGTCCCGTCGCTTGGCGGGGCACTTCAGCGGTCAGGGGCCGCCCGGGCGTTCGTCCCCGGCGCGCGTTCGCGTTGATCCGGTATGCCGTGCCTCTGGCTCGGTGACCGCGTTGCCCCAACGCTCGGTGCGCACAGCGCCGTCGCCTCCGGCCGTGTCCGACTCACGAGAAGGTTTCGCTTGGCTCAGCGATCTCCGCGCCGCACCGGCGCACCGCGCACCCAGTCGCGCGACCGGCGCCCGACGCGACCCCGCGACAACGAGGGCATCGTCCCGGTCCTGGCCAAGGCCGTCCGGCAGGTCGAGGCCGCTGCACAACGCGGCAAGGTCCGCCCGAGCGGGCGGACGGCATACCAGGTTGTCGCCATCCTGCTGCGCGAGGAGCGTTCACGCATCAAGGAGGACAGCTCGGTGTCCGAAGCCGAGCGGACCGCGGTGCTGACGCGGCTCGACGGCATCGCGACGATCCTGGCCAAGACGGCGGCGCGCGACACCTCGCTGCTGGAGCTGTTGGCCGAGGGCGCGGTCGTCTCGTACGACGCCATGAGCCTCAAGAACGACATGCTCAAGGCGGCGGGGCGCGAGCCCGAGCCGGACGCGGAACCGCAGGAGCTTGCGGCCGAGAACCGGCCCCCGCAGCCGCGGCGAGTGGTCCCGCAGGCCGTGATCTCCCGCCAGCTGGCGAACCCCTTCCTGGCGCCGGACTTCTCGTCCGTGCCGGCCCGCCGTCCGACCACCCACCGGCTCAGCAACTGGGAGCTGCTCAGCCCGCTCTTCCGTGCGTTCGAGTACGGCGGGGACTCGAGCTGTATGCCGCTGCCCGAGCCGTCGGGCATCGTGCGCGGAGTGCGTGGTCTCGAGCTCATGCACCACCAGGCGCAGGTCGTTGCGGCTGCGGCCGAGGGGCACCGCACGTTCCTGCTCGCGGACGAACCGGGTCTGGGCAAGACGGCGCAGGCACTGCTCGCCGCCGATGCCGCCGACGCGTTCCCGTTGCTCGTCGTCGTGCCCAACGTCGTCAAGGCGAACTGGGCGAACGAGGCGGCGCTGTGGACTCCGCGCCACAGCGCGACCGTGGTGCACGGTGACGGCGACACGATCGACGGCTTCGCCGACATCGTCATCGTCAACTACGAGATCCTCGACCGCCACGTCGGCTGGCTGGGCCGCCACGGCTTCCGCGGGATGGTCGTCGACGAGGCGCACTTCATCAAGAACAAGACCTCGCAGCGGTCCCGGCACGTCCTCGAGCTCTCCGAGAAGATCCGCGAGCGCAGCAGCAACGCGCTGTTCATGGCGCTGACGGGTACGCCGCTCATCAACGACATCGAGGACTTCCGGGCCATCTGGCAGCTGCTCGGCTGGATCGACGAGAAGAAGCCACGCAACGCCCTCATGGCCGCGCTCGAGGACACGGGGCTGTCGCCCTCGGACCCCGGCTTCTACGCAGCCGCGCGCAAGTGCGTCATCGACATGGGGATCGTGCGACGTCGCAAGGTGGACGTCGCCGCCGACATCCCGGCTCGACGCGTCGCAGACCTGCCGGTGGAGCTCGACGACGAGGCCGGTCGCTCGATCCGGGCGGCCGAGCAGGAGCTGGCACGACGCTTGGTCAAGCGCTACACCGCGTCGCAGGCGGCTCGGAAGTCGTTCGACGCCGGCGAACGCATCGACCACGACCTCGTCCGCCGGGTGGCTGCTGCCGAGCTCAAGAACGCGGGCACGAGCAAGACGGGCGACAACGTCTTCACCGTGATGCGCAAGATCGGTCAGGCCAAGGCCGGTCTCGCAGCCGACTACGCCGGCCAACTGGCCCGTAACGTCGGCAAGGTCGTCTTCTTCGCCAAGCACGTCGATGTCATGGACACTGCCGAGGCGACCTTCACCAAGCGCGGTGTGGGCTTCTCCTCGATCCGTGGCGACCAGACTCCAAGGGTCCGCAAGGCGGCGATCGAGGCGTTCCTCACCGATCCGGACGTCTCCGTCATCGTGTGTTCGCTGACCGCGGCTGGCGTCGGGATCAACCTCCAGGTGGCCTCGAACGTGGTGCTGGCCGAGCTGTCGTGGACCTCCGCGGAGCAGACCCAGGCGATCGACCGCGTGCACCGCATTGGTCAGACCGAGCCGGTGACCGCGTGGCGGATCATCGCCGCACAGACGATCGACTCGAGGCTCGCCCAGCTGATCGACGACAAGGCGGGATTGGCTGCTCGTGCGCTCGATGGCTCCGACGAGGAGGTCGGCTCGTCGGCGGACGTGCAGCTCGAGGCACTGGTGTCGCTGCTGACCGAGGCGCTGGAGGCTGAAGCACCGGTGGCGTGAGGTTCCGGTCTTGCCCAGCCGATCCTGGGGGTGTCTGAGGACGTCTGTCGGGGCGCTTCTCAGGCGGGGATGGCCTTGGCCTCGTGCGCGGGGGAGGGGCGTGAACTGAGGGTGGTGAAAGCCAGGGCCGCTGCCGTGAGGAGCAGGCCAGTGGCCACGAGCAAAGCAGTGCTGTAGCCGTCAACGAGTGCCACGTCTGGTGCGACGTCAGTGTTGGCGGAGCCGGCGCTCACGGTGGCAGCCACGCCAGCGAGCACCGCGAGGCCCAGGGCGACACCCACCTGCTGTGCTGAGTTCAGGAGCGCGGAGGCGATGCCGGCCTTGTCCGGGTCGACCCCATAGATCGCGGCTTGGGTGAGAGCCATGACGCCCAGACCGAACCCCAGGGCCAGAACCAGCATGGCCGGGGCCAGGTGGAGCCAGTAGCTGGTGTCGGTGGTGATGAAGGAGAGCCAGAGCGTCGCTGCGGCGCTGAGGAGAGCACCGGTCGCGGCCACTGACCGGGGCGAGACCTTGAGCAGGAGGTTGGGTGCCATGCCAGCGCCCAGGACGATGCCGAGCGCGAACGGCAGCCAGGCGGCTCCCGCTTGCAACGGGCTGAAGTGCTGGACCTGCTGCAGGTGCAGCGTCACGACGTAGAAGGTGCCCATCGGCCCGATCGCCAGCAGCAGCATGGTGAGGTAGGCCCCGGTGCGGTGGCGGTCCCGGAACAGGCTCAACGGCAACAGCGGGTTGGGGCTGCTGACCTGTGTGCGCACGAAGGCCACCAGCAGGAGAACGGCCACCGCGACGAGGATCAGCGCAATGGGCTCGGTGAAGCCGTACTCGCCGAAGCGTGTGATGGCGTAGACGAAGGCGACCATGCCGGCGGTGCCCAACGCTGCCCCCAGCGCGCCCATCTGCCCGTGCTCGGTCTTGGCGCCCACCAGTGTGCGGCTGCCCAGCAGGACGAGCAGAGCGATCGGGACATTGATGAAGAACACCCACCTCCAGCCCAGGGTGTCCGTGAGTACGCCTCCCATCAGTAGACCGGCCACAATGCCGAGGCCCGACATGGCCCCGTACGGGGCAAGGGCGGTGTCCCGAGTCTTGCGCTGGGAGAACGTGGTCGCGATGAGGGCCAGAGCGTTGGGTGCGGTCAAGGCAGCGCCGATGCCCTGGGCGGCACGCGCGGCGATGAGCATGCCGGTGGTCTGTCCCAGACCGCCGCCCAAGGAGCCGAGAGCGAATATCACCACACCCCACTGCAGCGTGCGTCGGCGTCCCCAGAGGTCACCGATGCGTCCCCCGAGCAGGAGCAGTGCTCCAAACGTGAGGATGTAGGCGTTGACGATCCAGGGCAGGTGCACGGCTTGGACGCCGAGAGCCTCTTGGATCGTTGGGAGGGCAATGTTCACGATGGAGTCATCGAGCACCAGCATCAGCTGAGCCGTGCTGATGACGAGCAATGGGACAAGGGTGCTGCTGGCGCCTGCTGCGGCCTTCGGCTGGGACATGTGGACCTCTCGGCTCGATTCGCTGCTCACACTGCAACGGTACCCCTGGGGGGTATCTTCCTGCGAACTGGACAAGCGTTCTCGTGATGGAGAAAGCGCACTGGGGCCCGGTCGAGGTTTCATCGCTCGCGGTCGTCATGCTGCAGTGGAAGGGCGCCCCGCAAGGCGGACCTGTTTCCGTCCTCTCCCAACTACCCGCAGCTGGATGATCGGCGAGGCCAGGCCGCACGCAGCCCCGACTCGTACGATGTGAAGTACGGGCTTCAGTCGGCAGGCCGTGAAACCGAGTGGACACATCGCACACCTGAGAGCGGCGCATGCCATCAACGCAGCAGAGCGGGGCATCTCGGTGGCACCGCCTGGCTGACTGGGCCTGGCCTGGCCGCCCCACTGCTTGGCGCGACCTTCCGGGGCGGCTGCGGCCCACACTGGTCACTGTCCTGCGGCTGACGACCGCTGCGGTGGTCGCGTACCTGATCTCGCAGCTGGTAACTGACGGCGCGCTCGACCTGACCGGTCCGCTGACGGCCCTGCTGGTTGTTCAGGCTTCTGCCTTCTCCACGATCAAGATGGGCGCGGTTCGGGTTGGCGCGGTCTTGGCCGGAATTCTCGTGGCGACACTGCTGTCCGTGTGGATCGGGCTGACCTGGTGGAGTCTGGGTGCGGCCATCGCCGCCTCGCTGCTGCTGGCCAAGGTGCTTCGCCTTGGCGAGCAGGCTCTGGAGACGCCGATCAGCGCCATGCTCATCCTGGCGGTGAGCAACCATGATGTCGCCGCCGAGACCAGGATCCTGAACACCTTGATCGGCGCAGCTGTCGGCGTCGGGTTCAACCTAATCTACCCGCCGGCGATGCCCACGGCGTCTGCGCGGCAGGCGCTGATCCGCGTGGTCGAGGCTGGCGCGGCCCCGTTGGATGCGGCCGCCGACGACCTGCTCGCCGGTCCACTGACTCGGCACCGGCTCGGCGAGCTGATTGACCGGGTGCGATCCGCCAACCGGCAGGTCGCAGCAGCCACCGAAACCATCGCCTTGCTCAAGGACAGTCGACGGTTCAACCCTCGAGCCTTCGGCACTGTCGATGTCGAACCCGTGCTGGCGTCGGCCCTCGACACCCTCGAACACTGCCTGCTCGCCATCCGCGCACTGTTCGCGGTCCTGCTCGGCGAGATACCGCCAGAGGCAGAACCAGACGACCCCTACGGCGGGGAGCTGCGCGCGGCGTTCGCGGTGGTCCTTCACGACACAGCCGACTGTTTGCGCGCCTTCGGCAGTCTCGCGGTCGCCGAGGCGGAGGGTCGGGAGCAGGAGACCGAGCGAGCTCTGGCCGAGAGTCTCGACATCCTCCGCGAGACCCAAGCCATCTTGACCGAGCTCATCATGGTCCGGGCGCAGCAGGACACTTCGTCGTGGCTGCTGCGCGGCTCCATCCTCGCCGCGGTCGATCAGGTGCTGTCGCGGTTGAACCTCGAGGACCGGGCACGGCTTCACGCCACGTGGAAGGAGGAGCAGCTGCGGCGGCCTTCTGTCCAACTCCCGCGGATCCTCCAGGACGTGCTACCTCACCCGGACCGGCCGTTTCCCCGCGGCCTGCAGCCCGGCCGCAGCAGGCGTCGACGGGGAGCGGGAAGCGCTCACGGACCACCCTCACAGCGGAGCCTGTGAGCATTGGCCGATGTCGACGCGGCACGGCAACGAGCTGGGCACCGAACGGCGCTGGCTGCGACCCCGCATGTCGCACCGTCGGCGGACTGACGCGCTGGCTGGGTCCCGTGGCTCTGGTTCGGCACGTTGATCCTGGCTATCGGCTTCTATGCAGTCACGTGGATGAGGGGATCGCAGCACCGCGGCCCCCACCCGACACATCGCGATGCCTTGAATGGCGACGACCCACGTGACGATCACAGCGATTGAGCACCGCGCCGACATCTACCGCTAACGGCCGGAGCCGCCATGACCGCCCTCCGCCGAGAGCGGCAGTCGGTCAGGTGCCGGTGGCCACACGGTGCAAGCGACGGGTCGCGCAGGGCGATCCCTGTAGGTTCAGGCGGATCTTGTCCGAGGTGCAAGCCGCGTGACCTGCGGGGGACAACATGCCGAGACGCGCGTCGTCTCACTGGCTTGTCTGGATCCTCGGTGGATGAGTGCCTCAGTCCCAAGGAATCTGGTGCGAGCTACTAACGCTCGGTCCACACATGCATCCTATGGAGCCGCTCGCTGAGCGAGGGCGTGCAGAAGGCCGTCAGGGGTTCCTCTGACAGGACGTGCACACGTAGCCAGAAGAAATCGATCGCGAAGCGGCCAAGATGGGTCTGGGCAACGACCCGCCAAGCGACGGGCGCAAGCCCGTCACCTAAAAATTGCGGTAAGCGTCGCGTCGGTGCACGATCGAGATGATCTCGATGACGAGTTTTTCGTTGACGATTCGATAGATCACTCGATACTCACCTCGTCTGGCTGAATACAGCGGATACAACGGCTCGTTCAGCTGATTGCCCAGCCTCTGTGGATTGCCAGCGAGGATGCCGGTGATGAACTCGTATGCCGCAGCAGCGATCTTCTCAGGCAGGTCGTGGGTCAGGGCACGTTTGGCGGACCTGCTGAAACGAACCTCGTATCGTTCGCTCACTCAACCAGCCGCCCGACCCGCACCATCGCCGCCCGCACCTCGTCGGCGGTCTCAGAGCGACCAGCTTCAAGATCATCGATGCCGCTACGGATTGCGGCCACGGCGTCAGAATCGCTGAGGATCGCGACAGTCTCCATGAGGCCGTCGTAGTCATCAGCGCCCATCAGGACCGCGGCTCGGTTGCCGTTGCGGGTTACCTCGAAGCGCTCGTGGGTCGTTGAGGCTGATTCCACCAGCTTGGAGAACGCTGCTCGTGCCGCGGCCACCGAGAGTGTCGTCATGTACAGAATTATAGTGCAGTGCCGATCGATGGGTGCGGCCCTGAAGGCCCCGATGCCAGGTCGCTGTGCGGCAAGTCCGGACGTATTTCGCTCAGCTTGCTGTGTTGAGTCGCCGGACGATGAGTTGGTTGATGCTGAGTTTCTCTTCGGCTGCTTCGAGGGCTAGGCGTCGGTGCAGCGATTCGCCGACGCGTAGGTTGAATTTGCCCGAGTAGGTCCGTTCGGCGAGAGGGTCGGGGATTGTCTCGCCTTGAGCGGTCATGTCTTGGACGATCTCGGCGATCAGGTTCTCGAGTCCGGTCAGGGCGTCGACTTGGGTGGCCGCCAGCCAGGACAGGGACGGGAACTCAAGGCAGGTGGCCACGAACTCCTGGTCCTCGGCGGACCAGGTGACCCGGTAGGTGTAGTGAGAGATGTCAGTGCTCGACATGGTCTGCATCAGTTGGCCTCCTTCTTCTCGATCGCGGTAAGAACCTGCCGCACCTGGTAGGGCTTGGCTTTGCCTTGGTCGTTCTGGATATTCACGCGGGGATCGCCGGGCCACGGTGTGCGGAACACGGCGTGGGATCCACCGGTGGTGCGGGGTGGACCGAAGTAGTGTTCACAGACTTTGTGCAGGTCGGCGTAGCGGACGTTCTTCGCGTTGGCCCTCATGGCAGTGAGGATCTTCTCGATGGACGCCACAATCCAATGGTACTACTAGCGGTACCATTCCGCCTAGAGGTGGACTGCTCAGGTTCCGGACGCCATGTACGCGGCAAGGATGTAGTTCGGGTGGCGGTCCAGATTCTTGCGGGCCCGGTCGTAGCGCATGGTGGTGCGCGGGTCAGCGTGACGGGCGGCGATCTGCACATCACGCAGGTCGACTCCGGCATCGAGCATGGTGGTCACGAAGGTGTGTCGCAGCATGTGCGGGTGCATCCGGGCGGAGTGCACACCCCCAGCTTGTGCCAGGCGGTGAAGTCGGCGGGTTGCGCAGTGCCGGTCCATCCGGGTGCGGCGCCGGGTGAGCAGGATTGGCCCGGACTCCCGCTCAGCAACGGCTCGTTCGATGGCGCGGGACACGGCCGGGGGAAGCGGGGTAAGTGCGACCTTGCCGCCCTTGCCGCGGACCTTCAGTACGCGGTGGCCGTGCTCCTCGCCGAGGTCTTCGATGTTCGCGCCACACGCTTCGAAGATCCGCAGGCCGAGCAAACCGAGCATCGCCACCAGGGCGAAGTCGTTGATGTTGCTGGACTGGCGCGCGGTGGCCAGCATCGCCTCGAACTGCAGATGGGTCAGGCCCAAAGTGGGTGACTCCGGCGGAACGTTGGGCCGGCGGACGTACTCCGCTGGTGAGTGCGCCAGGACCTCGTCGATGACGCAGGTCCGGTAGAAGCCAGCCATGACTGCCACCCGGCGGCTGATCGTGGACGGCTTGTAGCGGCGCACTTCCTGCATCCATCGCACATAGAGCTCGATGTGCGGTCGCTGGGCGGCCAAGGGGTCCAGGCCGCGCTCCTCGCACCACGTGACGAAGGAGCGCAGGTCGGACTCGGTGTGCACGCGCGACTGGCCCTTGAACCGGGCGAGGTAGGCCGCGACTGCGCGGCGAAGACGGTCCGAGAGCGGAGGCAGGACCACGGGGGTCAGAATCTGTGAAGTAGCCATTCCGCAGAGTCCGCCCGAACAACTCCGACGGTCAAGCAGTCACACCAACGCGGCATGAGCGGACACGGCGTCCTATTCTCGGCTGCATGTCAGCGCAGTGGACCCGGACCCACGAGGCACTCGGAGCGCAGGAAGCATTGGACGCGGTCGATCACGGGACTCCATGGGCGATTCTCTGGTGCGGCGGCGGGGTCTCGCGGTCGGGTGACTCTCCGGTGGACCAGCATGGCGTCGCCTATGTGCGTCGCCACCTGATCGAACCCGCTGAGCGTGAGCGGCTCTTCAAGAAGGCTCAGCGCAAGGGACGGACCAAGACCGTGGTGATGGCCGAGCGGTGGGAAAGCGACGACCGCCGCGCCATGATCCTCTTCTACGAGGACGGTCCATACCTGCTGCCGGACCGCGACGACCCGACCAAGCACTAACCGCCTACGCCTTGTCGCACGCTCATTGGCACGAGCGGATCGCGGCAAATGAGTGCGTTCGCTGCGTTGCTAACGCTGCCTGACGGCATCATCAACCCGTGAGAGTCTTGATGCGCGTCGCCGCAGCGGCCTTGGTTGGGTTCTTGGTCGGCTGCTCGGGCAACGATGCATCCCACNGGCCGGCATACCCATCTATCTCGGGACCGACGCGGGAGGTGCGTTCGCTGCGTTGCTAACGCGGCCTGACGGCATCATCAACCCGTGAGAGTCTTGATGCGCGTCGCCGCAGCGGCCTTGGTTGGGTTCTTGGTCGGCTGCTCGGGCAACGATGCATCCCACGCCTTCGAGGCACCTGAGGGGTTCTCCTACTCTGGGCTACCTGTCACGCCCGGGACGACGGCCGTGATCGGTCTTGGCACGTTGCAGCTCGTAGATCCGGGGACGTCGGCCAAGCTGGTCGCTTTACGCGTTGAGGGCGACCACGTCACCGATCGGGCCGGGCAGGTCCTTGGCGTCAACGTCTACTCGATGGCGGAGAGCGGCGGCATCGGCGCGATCACCGAGTCCAGCTTGACCGGCATCAACGGCAGCAATGGCTGGAAGTTGAAGCAGCCTGCTGGCGCTGTGGTCGGCGCCCAGGAACCGGTTGGCGTGGCGATTCTTGTTCGTGCTCGCTCGATCGGGTCGTGGTCATCTGACACGCTCGTGGTCGACTACACGATGGATGGGCGCCCACTTGCTCAGCGCATCTCAATCGGCGCCGTGGTTTGTGTGGTCGCAGACCTTAGCCAGGGCTGCGAATACTGATTCTGCGCCTCACACACCCCGCGGCAAAGTCGGACGAGCGTAGCCTCCTCCACGCGGCATGAGNCTTGCTCAGCGCATCTCAATCGGCGCCGTGGTTTGTGTGGTCGCAGACCTTAGCCAGGGCTGCGAATACTGATTCTGCGCCTCACACACCCCGCGGCAATTCCGGATGATCGCCGCAACGCCCGCAGTCTGCGGCAGAAGCATTCGTTCTAGCCCGTCGGCTCGCTCTGCCCCTCGTGACGGCGCCACAGGGTCCATATCTCATGAGCGACAGCCGTGTACCGCTCAATGGGTCCGGCAGTCTCAGCGTCGAACCACTGGACGAAGGTCTCATGTGTCAGCGACCTCACGTCTTCCGGCCCCGCCGCTCTCGGCAATGCGATGACGATGGTTTCTGCCTCGGCGTCGTACTCATCTGTGTTCGTGTCGAAATTGATGCCGACCGGGTCGGCTTTGAACAGAGCTGCCGAGATGGCGTTGACAAGATCGCGCCTTGTGGCCGTCTGTGTGAGCCGCGATTGCCTGGCGGCGCGGACGTCGTCATGGATGCGCTCCGACTGACCTTCTCCCGGCGTGCGCTTATCGCGACCAAACCACTTCATCGGGCAAGACTCCCATCCCTCCCCGACAGCGGAGGCGACAACGCCTCCCTTGCCATGCTCGCGATCACTGTCGGCGGCAATTCCGGACGTGTGCCGATATCGCCGTACCCTTGCTCCGTGCGCCCCTCCCGCCTTGTTGCTCCCCTCTTCATGGGCTGGGCCGGACTTCGTAGGCGCGGCCGCGACCGGGAGCATGCACGGGCAAGGGCTGCCATCGACCTCGAAGACGTGAACTTCGGCTGGTGGGCCCTGGATTTGCCTTCATCCCAAGCGCCGTTGTTGCGATCGCGGCAGACGCTGTGCTGGAACAAGCAGCCAATTGGCCTAGCCCCAGTCCTCTCGGCATCTTCATCATGCTCGCCCCATGGGCGGTAGCGGCGTGGTTCCTGATGCGTGCTCTGGCCACGTTTGGGGCAGGGAAGGTCGGCCTGCTGGATGACATCGGGGTGGCGAGCGTTTTGGTCTTGGTCGGGCTCTACGCGTTTGTCATCACCTGAAGGCGTTCGGCCCACCACTTCATGTCGGAGCCGCCTTTGTACTCATCCGCACATCGGACGACCGCGCGGATCGCGGCTACTTGTTTCATTGACCTCAGGACGGGGCCTGGCCAAGGCTCGGTCTAGGTGCCCGGGTTGGTCGCTCTCATCCGCGGCTGCCCACGATGATCGTGTGGCTCTCACATGGACTGCGCCGCCCGGGCACCGCCGGGCAGGAGAGGCTCAAGAAGGGATTGCTCTGCTCTAAGTAGCGGTGCCCTCCACGCCCAACCCACACAGGTTCGAGGCAAGGGAGGACGTCATGGAAGAGCAGGTTCCGCGGGTCGTGATCGGGATGGACCCGCACAAACGCAGCGTCACCATCGAGGTGATGCTCGCTGACGAGTCCGTCGTCGGCGGTGGTCGGTTCGACACCACCGTCGAGGGCTACCAGGCGATGGTGGAAGCAGTGGCGACGTGGCCGGATCGGGTCTGGGCGATCGAGGGTTGCGAAGGCTCGGACGACACATCGCCCACCGGCTCCTGGCCGACGGTCAGGACATCGTCGACGTGCCGGCCAAGCTGTCCGCTCGGGCGCGGGTGTTCGCCACCGGGCAGGGCCGCAAGACCGACGCGACCGACGCTCACTCGGTCGCGCTGGTCGGCACCCGCATGGCCGGGCTGCGACCAGTGGTGTCCGATGCCCAGCTCGAGGTGCTCCAGCTGCTGGTGGACCGGCGCCGCTCCATCGGGGACGAGCACACCCGCAAGATCAGCCAGCTGCACCGGATCCTGTTGGAATTGCTGCCCGGTGGCGCGAAGAAGCACCTCTCCGCAGCGCAGGCCAAGGTGCTCTTGGCCGGGGTGCGCCCGCGTGACGCCGTGGGCAAGACCCGCAAGCGGGTCGCGGCCGAGCTCGTGGCCGACCTGGAACGGATCTACACCCGCAAGAAGGCCGCCGACAAGGAACTGAAGGAGCTGGTGGCCGCGACCGGGACCTCGCTGCTGGGCCTGCACGGCATCGGCCCCTCCGGCGCCGCCCGGCTCCTGGTCGAGGTCGGGGACCTGTCTCGCTTCCCCGACCGCAACCACTTCGCGTCCTGGACCGGCACCGTCCCCATCGACGCCTCCTCCAGCGACCACGTGCGCCACCGCCTCTCCCGCGGCGGGAACCGTCAGATCAACCGGGTGCTGCACATCATGGCCACCGTCCAGCTGCGCACCCCCACCACCGAAGGACGCGCCTACTTCGACCGGAGGAAAGCCGCCGGCAAGACCTCGATGGAAGCGATGCGATGCCTCAAACGGCGCCTGTCCGATCTCGTCTACCGCACGATTCTCGGCGACTACACCGCAGGAAAAGTGACGGGCCCGGGAGGGCAACGGGGCAACGACTCTGACTCCAGCGCGACCGGCTCACAAGCCCACACCGGCACTTCGGACAAGCCACTTCCCGGACCCGCCAACACCAAGCCTACGACCACCCTGCCCCAGGCCTCTTGACACAGAAGGGAGCCATGTCCGGATGGGTCGGACGCCACTCTCCACCCGGGCGCAGCAGGTCATCCTGGCCAGTGCGGATGCGCTTTCGGGCGTGAGTAGCGGAGGTCTCCGCTGCCGCGCTCGGAATGCACTTGGCTAGTGAAGCCGTCACCGACCCAGATCCTCCCTCGAGGTCTACTGGGGCGCATCGGCTAGACCTCAGCTGCGTCAAGCGCCGCGTGGAAGCCTTGGGGCATCCGCGACCTAGCCCCAGAGACCGCAAGTAGGCCGGCAAGGGTGCGGTAGAAGCCGAGGCGGACGGCGGTTTCGTCGATGCCATCGCGCTGGGCGAGGCGCTTCTCAAGGGCGCGGGTGTCGCCCGGCTTCGATGCGAGCGTGGTTTTGCGAGAGGCAGGAAAGTCGGTCTCGGGGAGCATCTTGTCGGTCGGGATCTGTGCCAGCCGGCTGTCGGTCATCCCGTTGTTCACCGAGAAGTAGCACCCGAGCGCGGTGGCTTCGCTGATCTCGTCGAGCGTGCCGTTAAACCAGTGGAGAATTGTTCCAGGATGCGGGCGCTGGCGAAGGACGTCGAGCAGTTGACGCGTGCGCCCAGTGCTGTGCAGCGACAGCACCACGGGCTGTTCCTTGCAGGCGTCGAGGAGCGCCTCCAACGCCTCGCGCTGCGGCCCGGCTGGGCCTCGGCGGTCGAGTCCGATCTCCCCCATGACAGCGTGCGCCCGGACCGCCTCGCGCAGCCTGGTCTCGTTCACTTGGCTGATGGCGTCGGGTAGGCCAGGGTGAGCGCCGAAGCCCCAGACGAGGGTGGGGTCGGACCGACGGGCGGCAGCTCGGGCCTCCCCCGGCGTACGGGTCATCGCAAACACCAGCGCGCCATTCAGGCCGGTGATCTGAGGTCTGGTGACGTCCGGTGCGATGTGCGCGTGACAGTCGAGCGGCGGGAGATCAGACGGGGACATGCGCGAGTTCCTCTAGCCCTCGGTCAACAAGGTCCAGAACGTGGTCGAAGTTCGTGCCCGGGGGCCACACGGCGGAGCCGAGAACGCGGTGCCTGGCGATCCCGTTATCTGTGGCCGACCGCCACGCGGCGATGTCGTGCCGGCGGTGCCTCCGGACTGCCTCGGCCGGCGCCCTTGCCCACTTCTGGACGGCGTATTCGGTCAGGTCGGGCAGCCCGGCAGCGATGAACGCTGCCCGGCGCACCAGGCAGGCGATGCAGACGCCGCACTGGGTGTTCGGGTTTCCACCGGGCGGCCTGCCGGGGTTGGGCTTGGCGCAGGAAACGGTCGCTGCAGCGAGGGCCTGATCGGCAGTCGTCGCAGCGGGCATCGCCTGCCTGAGGAGTTGGCCCTTGGTGAGGTTGTGGTGAGGGTTCTCCACGGTGATGCCGACAAGTCCCAGAGTCGTAAGCAGGCGAGCAAGCGCATGGAAGGTCCACGGGTGTGTCGAGCGCGTTGTCATCACGCCGGCGCGGGACGGCTCTAGCGGAGGGTTGATGCTGGTGAACCCGTTCTCCGGGACGAGCACGCGAGTGGCACCCATGCCTGACGCGGCGGCAACCGCCATCGTCATGAACAGCAGCGAGCGGGTTTTCGGTGTTCGGTGCTTCACGTCGCCGCGGTGGCGCAGGGGGTACTGGATGTAGGTGTGGGGTGTGGTGAGCGAGGCGAAATGCTTCTGTAGATGCTGCTGCGCGCGCCGGATCACGGTCGAGGTATCGGCGTGGCCCAGGAAGAATGGCATTCCTGGCTCCCGGATCCGTATCAGGGCTCCGCACAGTGAGTCTAGGCCGCCGGAGACAAGGCAGATGTCGTCGGCGGCGGACACGTCGACATCGAGAGTCTGGTCGGGCTGCTTCGCCGTCGACTGGACGCACCGCAGAGCCCAGTCGTCGCCTGTGAGCCAGTGGAGCAGGTCCACGGCCTGTTCCAGCGCCGTCTCTGTCCACGCATCGGGATGCTCAACGTGGACGGTGAGGGTCAGCGCCCGGGTGAGGGTCTTGGCCGGCTGACGCGCGGTGCGGTCAGCGATGTAGGCAGCCGTAACGACGCGCAGGAGATCCTTGGCCTCGGGCGCCGAGCGGCCGAACTGAGTCGCGTGCCAGTCGATGCCCGCATGCATGGTTTCGGTGTGGACGGCGGTGAGCGGCCACTGGTGCCATGTCGAGCCAGCGTCGCGCTGGTTGTCACCTTCGGCGGAGAGCTCGATGTGGACGTTGCTCATCGGGTCCTCCGGAAGATGCTCAGGACGTCTTGGGCCAGGCTCGCCGCCTTGTCGATGAGGCCCTGCTTGCTGAGCCTGCCGACCGGCTTGTCCACAGGGTTGCTGATGTCGCTCGCGATGTACTCCTTGATCTCCTGCTCCATCTTCGCCGCTTCGGCAGGCGGTACCGGTTCCTTGCGATGTTCGGAGGTCAGCTCAATCAGCGCGTACTCGAACGTGAGGTTGCCGGTGAACATCTCGACGAGCCGTTCGACGTCGGGCTCCTCCGCTGCCTCCATCGCTTGCAGCATAGTTTCGATCGCTGCGGACTTGAGCGCGGCGTCCTCGGGGTGAACCGGGACGCCGAGCAGCTCCTGGGCGATGGCCTCGCACCGCGCCGTGTCGTCGGGCAGAGCATCGAGCGCGGCCAAGTCGAGACCGAGTTCCGCCAGCCCCTGTGCGTCTCGGGCGCGGTAGGCGCTGGCCCCGGCGACCGCGGCGGCTCCACGCGCCGCGCTGTTCGCGAGCCCCGGTCGTCTTCCCCCGCCGCCGTTCAATGACTTGCTTCGGGTGTAAGCGCCCGTGCCAGCCGGGCGGCTGGGCCCAGTCTGGCCAACCGCATACGTCCCGGGCGCAGCCGGAGGTCCGCCCTGAGTCTTGTCCAGGGCCTGGGTGAGCGTCCTCACGAGGTCTTCGACCGGCGGCCGGATGCCCCCACCGGCTACCTGCTCATAGAGGTCGTGCGCGTCGTCCCACGATGCTGTGCCGCTGCCGCCATAGGCGCCCGAGGTGCCCATCAGCCCTCCCGGCGGATCTTCTCGACGGCGTCAAGGTTCGTCTTCGCGGCCTTGGTCACCGCCTCGTCCAAGCCGTCCGCCTCTGCCAGCGCCTTCAGGACAGTCGGCAGTTTTCGGAACATGGGCACCCACTGCGCCTTGACCTTTTGCATCAGGGCTGGCCGCTGAAGCAGCGCCTCCACCTCGGGAGCAACACGCTCGCTGCCGGCCGCCAACTCGGTGAGCGAGGAGAACGCGAACCTGGCGTCCTCCTGCACGGGCAGCGACTGGGCAAGTGCACCGACGATGACGTCCTGATTCTCCGGAATTGTCCCGAGCACGTCCTGGACCGCGGCACGACGCACGGTGTCGGCCTTGCTGAGCAGCTTCTCGACCGTCTTGCGCTGTTCGCTGTCCATCGCCCCGCCGAACGTGACGTCAGACAGCAGCGTCGCTGCGATGCTCAGGTACCGGTCGATCTCTCCGCCGCGGCCAGCCAGGCGAGGCTCGTTCGCCGCCCAGGGCTGAGTTGCTTCGGTGACCTCGGTCGGCATAACGGCGCCCTTCTCACCGTGCGCCCACTCCTCCCAGCGTCGGAGCAGGTCCGTGCGCTTGTCGGTTTCCAGCGCCGCGAGGGCCTTGAACTCCTTGAGGTGACGCAGTTCGAGCAGGTACATCTTCACCAGCACGTCGAGCGGCAGGTGCGCGCCTGCCTCGTCGGCGATGTGCTCGCGGATCGCGAGGTTGTTCAGGAATCGCTTCACCGCCCGGGGCGTCTGCCACTTGTCCGCCGACAGCCCGCGCGAGATCACCGAGGCCAGCCGCTGGTGCTCGCTAGTGGGCCCCGGAGCCCCGTCCGGGTCGTCCACCGCGTACGGCGCCTCTCCCGCGCGACGGCGAACCCGGGCGCGTTCGATCATCGCCTTGCTCTGTTCGCCAGACATGCTCGACTGCTGGTCAGCCAGGAGCAGCGCCACGTACGCCTCGGCATCTTGCTGGGACAGCCGGGGCAGCGACATCGGGACCTGAACGATCTTCTCCGTGTAGCGGTCGGCGAACTCCCCCTGCGACAAATCGCCAAGATGGAGGTTGATGCTCGCCCGAACCAGTGACTCGTCGGCCGCGAGCACGAACGCCATCTTCTTCACCGACAGGAACAGCTTGATAGCTTCTAGCGTGCTCACTGCCGATGCAGGTAGGCACCGGTCGAGGTCGTCCACGAGCACGACCACCCGAGCGAATCCCATATCCATCTTCATAAGCGCCGCGAAGTCCTCCCGGAACCCCGCCATGCTCTGCGGCTTGTCCGCGCCCTTGTCTTCGCCAGGCGGCGCAGGAGTCAGTGCGTCGACCAGCGCCGGGATGTCCGGGGTCATAGCTGCCGCGCTCGTGATGAGCACCTTGGCGACCCGGCCCCAGGCGATCCGTCGCCGGAGATCGTTGAGCTTGGTCACCATCTCGTCGACGCGGTCCTTCGGGACCGTACTGTCCTCGGCCTGCACCGCCTCTTGCAGGGCGTTGAGCACGAGCGCAATCAGTGTGCCGCGCACGTCCTGATTGTCGTCGAACTCCCACGGGTCCACCTTCACGACCAACAGGTGTCCCTCGTCTTGGAGTCTGTCCTCGATCAGCCTCAGCAAGGTCGACTTGCCGCCACCCCAGCCGCTCTGGACCCCGATGGTCACCGGATCGAGTCCCCCGGAGTTGAGGACGCGCACCACGGCATCGACCACGCCTCCAAATCCGAGAAGGTCCAGCGACGTCGGGTTGTCGTCGAACAGCGGCAGCTTCGGCTGGTCCCCCATGGCTGCCAGTGTGCGCCACCTGTCGCCCCGCCGCGCTGCAGCGACACGAACCTGTTGGACCCGAAGAGCCTCATGCGTCCTGTGCCCGGCCGACCGGCTGAAGCAGTACCGGGCTAGCCATCGGCCGCACCCGCCATGTCTCGAGCCATCCGTCCAACCGCACATCGGCATGTGAGTGAGTCGAACGCGCGCACCAGACCGCGTAGCCCTGTGCGGGCGGACTGACGCAACGGCAAAGCGGACTGGGCACCTCGCCTCGTGCGCTCGCAGATCGCCCGCCCTCGCGCACAGACACGTCAGTCGCTGAGGCGGCTTCTGGCCAGGTGGACTCGTTCCGGAGTATGGAGCCGGACCATGAGTCGAGGGGTGTCGCGGGGGATCGAGGCCGGCGTCGCCAACGACACGATCACCGTGGTGGCGAAGGCGAGCGGCGCGCACCACGCGGCAGGGTTCGCGAGCAGCGCACCCGGCCAGCCACCCAGCGCACCAGCCGCATAGGTCACCAAACCGGCCGACGTCGAGGCCAGGGCACCGACGACGAGCCCCGCCACCGCGCCTGCCCGGCTCAGCCCTCGCCACCACACTCCGAGGATCATCAGCGGCGCGAAGGTCGCCGCCGCCAACGAGAACGCGAACCCGACCGTCGTCGCGATCCCGATCTTCTCCACGAACCGTGCGATGACGAACGGCACCACGACCGCCGCCACCGCGGCCAGCCGGAAGCCGCCGAAGCCGAAGGCGTCCCCGCCCGTGAGCCGCGACAGCCGTGGGCGCAGGAACTCCTGGTGCAGCACACCGGTGACGGCCATCGCCAGACCTGACGCCGTCGAGAGCAGTGCAGCGAACGCACCGCCCGCGAGCATCGCCGTCAGGACGTCACCCCCGATGCCCTCGACCACTCGCCCGGGCAGCTGCAGCACGATCGTGTCGGACCGGACCCCGGCCGGCAGGGACGGCAGGTGCAGGCGCCCGAGCACGGCATACACGGGGGGCAACAGGTAGAAGATGCCGAGGAGGGCGACGACGGAGACGGTCGTCCGCCGTGCCGCCACCCCGTCCGGGTTCGTGTAGTAGCGCACCAGCACGTGCGGCAGCCCCATCGTCCCGAAGCACAGCGCGAGCATCATCGACGACGTGCGGTAGATCGGGTGGTCGTCACCCGAGCGCGGGACGAATGGCAGCGACCACGCATCGGAGACGTCGGGAGCCCCTGCGCCAGAACGGATCCAGAGCGCGATGAGCACGAAGGCGGGCACTGCGAGGCAGGTGAGCTTGATCCAGTACTGCATGGCCTGGACGAACGTGATCGAGCGCATCCCGCCGGCTCCGACCGCGCCGGCGACGACGACCGCGACGATGAGTGAGCCGACCCACTGCGGTGCGCCGGTGACGAGCTGCAGCGCCAGCGAGGCCCCCTGGAACTGCGGCACGAGGTACATCCAGCCGATCGCCACGACGAGGACCGCCGCGAGCCGGCGGACCAGCATCGACCCCAGTCGCGCCTCGGCGAAGTCGGGCAGCGTGTAGGCCCCCGAGCGCCGCATCGGTGCCGCCACCATGACGAGCAGGACGAGGTAGCCGAGGGTGTACCCGACCGGCAGCCAGAGGAGGTCGACGCCCTGGTCGTAGATCAGCCCGGCCACGCCCAGGAACGACGCAGCGGAGAGGTATTCACCCGAGATCGCGCTGGCGTTGAGGCGTGGCGACACGGTCCGGCCGGCGACGTAGAAGTCGCTCGTCCGCCGCGACAGGCGCAACCCCAACCCGCCGACGACCAGGGTGGTCACGCAGACGAGCGCGACGGCGATGACAGACAGGGAGTCAGCCATCGCGCCGCGGCTCGACGATGTCGGCGAAGTCCGCCTCGATGCGCTCGGCCTGTCGCACATAGCCACGGGCGAGCAGCCACGTCGCGGGATAGACGAGGACCCCGAGCACGAGCCACGGCAGCGGCACTCCCGCCAGGGTCATCGTCCGTGTCGACGGCACGAGGGTGAGCAGCAGCGGAAAACCTCCGAGGGCCGCGACCATCAGCGCGAGGACCATGAGCGCCAGCCGGAGCTGGGCCCGCATCAGGCCCTCGAGGTAGACGTCCCCGAGCTCGGTCTGCTCGTCGAGGTCGCGCGCGAGCAGCCGGCTCTGGGCATGCACCGCCGTGACCGCGGTCCGTCGCGAGCTCGTGACGCGCACCCGCGCCGGCACCCCCGAACGCTCGGGGGTCAAGACGTGCCCGGTCGTCTCAGCAGGACGTCCCGGAGCTGTCGCGTATGCCGTCTGCTCACCTGGAGCTCGACGTCACCGATGACGACCGAGCACCGGCCGTGGTCCATGCGGACCTCGGTGATGTGAGGCAGGGCGACGAGCGTCGACCGATGGATGCGGATGAAGCCGTGGTCGGCCCACCTCTCCTCGAGGACGGCCAGGGGAACGCGCACGAGGTGGCTGCCGTGGCGGGTGTGGAGCCGGGCGTAGTCACCCGAGGCCTGGGCATAGCGGATCTGGGACCGGGTGATGAAACGGGTGACCCCACCGAGCTCGACCGGGATCGTCTCGTCCTGCGCCTCTGCGACAGCGGCTCCTTCACCGACAGCGCCAGCCGTCCCCCCGCCACCACCCCCGGAAGGGGAGCCCGCGTCACCACCGGGAGCGGACGGCATACCCGACTCCTCGACCTTGGCCACGACGCGACGGACGGCCTCCGCGAGACGTTCGCCGCGCACCGGCTTCATCACGTAGTCCGTTGCGGCCAGGGCGAAGGCGTCGACCGCGTGCTGCTCGTGGGCGGTGACGAAGACCAGCTGCGGGGGAGCGGCGAAGCGCGCGAGGACCCGCCCGAGCGCCATGCCGTCCAGGCCGGGCATCGAGATGTCGCTGAAGATCACATCAATGGGGTGGGCCTCAAGCATCTTGAGGGCCTCGGTCCCACTGGTGGCCGTGAGCACCGAACCGATCCGGTCGTCGGAGTCCAGCAGGAACCGGACCTCGGAGAGGGCAGGGAGCTCGTCATCGACGACGAGGGCTCTCAGGGAGCCGACATTGGCCATGCGGTCGAGGATAAACGACTTCGACGCGAGCCCACCCGCGATCACTCCGCATGGACCCCCGGTGCGTACTTCGGGATCCGGAAGCTCACGCGTGTCCCTGCTCCGACCGCGGTCTCGACGACCAGCCCGCACTCGTCGCCATAGACCTGCCGCAGGCGGGCATCGACGTTGCCCAACCCCACGGAGTCGGCCCGGGACTGCCCGTCCAGGATCTGGCGCACCAGCTCGGGCTCGGTACCCACGCCGTCGTCCTCGATGGAGATCTCGGCGTCGGACCCCAGGTCGCGCGCCGTGATCGTCACGTGGCCGATGCCCTCCTTGCTGGCCAGACCGTGGCGAACGGCGTTCTCCACCAAGGGCTGCACGGCGAGGTAGGGCACGCGCACGGGAAGCACCTCGGGGGCGATGAGCAGGGACACCTGCAGCCGCTCGCCGAAGCGGGCCTGCTCCAGCACGAGGTAGCGCTCGACGTTGCGCAGCTCCTCGGCGAGCGTGGTGAACGGGCCACCTTGGCGCAGGGCGTAGCGGGTGAAGTCGGCGAACTCGAGCAGCAGCTCGCGAGCCCGCTCGGGGTCGGTCCGCACGAACGAGGCGATCGCCCCGAGGGAGTTGTAGATGAAGTGCGGGCTGATCTGCGCACGCAGCGCGCGCAGCTCGGCCTCCATGGCGCGGGTGCGCGCCCGGCCCAGCTCGGCGACGTCGAGCTCGGCCGACACCCAGCGCGCCAGCTCACCCGTCGCCCGGGCCAGTCCGGCGGACGCGGTCGGTGCATAGGCCGTCAACGTCCCCACGACACGTTCGTCGGCAATGAGCGGGGCCGTCACCGCGGCACGGATGGGGCAGTCGGGGTCGCTGCAGGTGATCTCGCTGCCACTGAGCACGGTGGGGGCGCCGGAGGTGCGCGTCGGCTCGGCGTGCTCGTGTGCCTCGCGGGAGTGGTGGTCTCCCGGGCCGGTCCACGCAAGCAGTCCCGCGGCGTCACAGATCGCGACCGAGCTCGCGCCGAGGATGGTGAGGAGATGCTTGCCCGCGCGGTCGGCAGCGTCCGGCGTGAGCCCGTCGGCCAGGTGGCGCGACGCCAGCGAGGCCGTGTGCAATGTCGAGTAGGTCACGCGGTCGACCGTCGACAGGAAGCCCCGGCGGCGCCCACGGCCCGCGAGCCAGACGCCGAGCCCGAGCAGCAGCATCGCTCCCGCCACCACCACGGCGGTGGGGACGTGGAAGGAGGGCGACATGGCGCAAGGCTAGGGGCTGTCGTGGTCGTGGGCCGGGCCATCGTGATGGGTCGCCGCCTGTGGAGGTCCCGACCCGTCACGCGGCGCCCGACCGTGCCTGCAGCATCCGACCCGTGCCTGCAGCATCCGACCCGTGCCTGCAGCATCCGACCCGTGGCTGCGGCATCGCGAACCCACGGCCTACGCTCGCACCCATGACCGAGTTCGACGACGCCCTGCGCATCTCCGACGGCTCCGCCGACGTCAGCGACGGTTGGGTGATCGGCGAAGCCGTCAACGGCGGTGTGCTGATGGCGCTCGCGACCCGGGCCGCCTCCGAGGCGATGCGCGCCCAGGGCAGCCACACCGACGCCGTCGCCTTCAGCACGACCTTCCTCTCGGCCGCCCAGCCCGGTCCGCTCGCCCTCCACACCGAGATCCTGCGCGCCGGCCGCTCGTTCTCCACCGCGGAGGTTACCGTGAGCCAGGACGACACGGTGCGCGTCCGGCACACGGCGACGTTCGCCGACCTCGACGCCAACAGCGAGCCGGTCCACCTCGAGGACGCGCCGCCGGAGCTGCCCGATCCGGAGTCCTGCGCGCCCGCGATCCGTGCCGGGTTCGCGGAGCAGATCACCATTCTCGACCGGCTCGACCTGCGCATCGACCCGGCGACCGTGGGCTGGGCGCTGGGCCAGCCGGCCCGCGACGGCGAGATGCGCGCGTGGATCCGGTTCGCCGACGGTCGAGAGCCCGACGTCGACTCGCTGCCGTTCTTCCTCGACGCGATGCCGCCCGTGACCTTCACCTTTGGAGCGCTCGGTTGGGCGCCGACGATCGCCTTCTCCGGCCACATCCGCTCGCGCCCCGCCCCCGGCTGGCTGCGCATGCGGATCACGACCCGCAACGTCATCGGCGGGCTCTTCGAGGAGGACGCCACCATCTGGGACTCCCGCGGTCGCGTGGTCGCGCAGTCCCGACAGCTCGCAGGCGTGCGTATGCCGGCCCACGCAGAGCGTGGGACCCGCGCCCCCGAGAGCGCTTGAGGTCGCCTCCATTGCCCGACACCGCTCCTGAGATCGCAGCGTCCGTCAACGCCCTCGCCGCCCTGCCCGGCATCGCGGACAAGGTCGACGCCGCGCGCGAGGCCTGCACGGCGCTGCGCTGGCACAACGCCCTGCGCCGTCGCATCCCGGAGGCCGCAGCCGAGTCCCGCGTGCGCGGAGCGTGGGCCAGTGGCGAGCTCGACGGTGCCCGCCTGTCCGTGGAGATCGTGCGCGACCTCATGCGCGGAGCCGTGACGTGGCACGACGACCCCGACCCGGTCGAGCAGGTCATGCGCGGTGTCATCAGCGCGACCGCCGAGACAGAGCGGCTGGGCTCGGTTGTCCTCAACGCCCCCATGCAGGCCCTGGCCCGCCTCCACACGGCCGCCGCCGCAGGCCTGGTCCCCGACGACGAGCTCGGGCGGCCCCGCCGGGACGGCGAGGACAGCCGCGAGTTCGTGGAGATCGGTGACGCCCCTCCGGCTGCCGAAGCCCGCGAGCGGCTCCAGGGCGTCGTGCAGCTCCTGGCCGGCGCCGCGGCCCTGCCGGTCCCCCTCGTCGCCGCCCTCGCGCACGCCGAGATCGTCACCGCCCGACCGTTCACCCGGGGCAACGGCGTCGTGGCGCGGGCCATCGAGCGGGCCGTCATCCAAGCCGGTGGGCTCGACCCGACCGGGGTCGCGGTCCCCGAAGCCGGGCACGGCACGGGAGGTGGGCCGGCCTACCTCGGTGGCCTCACGGCATACACGCGCGGTGACGCCGCGGGGGTCGGTCTCTGGCTCACGCACTGCTGCGACGCGATCATCGCGGGCGCCGCCGAGGGTGAGCGCATCGCCGACGCGGTCCTCGCCGGCCGCCTCTCCTGAGCAGAAGTCAAGTCTTGTGGTGCCCGGGGCAGGGGAGTAGACAGGGGGCATCGGATCAGGCCTCTCGGGGAACCGACCGACCTGAACAACCGTGAGACGCAACGGGTACCCACGCGCGGGCAGTCCACTGATGGACCGGTCTGTTCGGGCTTGACCCGATATGACGGCAAGGAAGTTGCACGCTTGGTCGCCCAGCACGCTCGCGGCGGATGACGCCCCTCTCGCAGGGGCGTCATCGTCGTGCGAGGTGGCCATCGCGGTCGTGTTCGGGTGGTGCGCGGATGGTCACTTTGGTGAACTTTCATTGTTCGCCTTGCACGTGCCTCATCCATCAGCAACGATGGACCCATCGCTCCCCTTCGGGGTTGCAGCGAAGGGTGGTCCGGCTCCTCCCCCCCGGAGTCCGGCCCACTCGACGGCCCCGGTCATCCCCCCCGACCGGGGCCGTCGCCTATCCCCGGGCAGGTCACGCGACGTGCACTAGCGTCATCGCGACGCTCGTGCCATCGCCCACCGCCCCACCGAAGGACCTTGACCATGGTTGAACCAGGACAGGCCGCGCCCCAGGACCTGCGCACGAGGCTGACCGCCGCTGCCCACGGCGCAGGTGGGGGGTTGAGACGAGGCCTGTGGCTCGGCTGCCTGGACCCCTATGGCCTGGAGGTCGCCCTGGGCTGTGGCGTCGACTGGATCGGCGTGGACCTCCAGCACGGCAACCTCGAACCGCGCGACCTCCCCGGACTGCTGCGCGTCGCGGAGGCTGCGGGCCTGCCCTTGGTGGCGCGCACGCCCTCCGACGACCCTGCGATCCTTGGCCGCGTCCTCGACACCGGCGTCAGCGGCATCATCATCCCCATGGTGGGCTCGGCAGACCAGGCCCGCGCCGTTGTCTCCGCCGCACGGACTCCACCGCAGGGCACCCGCAGCACCGGTGGCTGCCGCGCCTCGCTCGGGGTGGCCCACGCGCCCACCCAGCAGCTCGTCCTGCCGATGGTGGAGACCTCGGCCGGCCTCGAGCACGCCGCCGACATCCTCGCCGTCCCCGGAGTGGACGGAGTCTTCGTCGGCCCCTATGACCTCTCGATCTCCGCGGGGTATCCCGGCCCTGGTTCGCCCCAGACCATCGAAGCCCTTCGAGAAGTCATCGGCCTCGCCCGCTCCGCGGGCAAGATCGCAGGGTTCATGGCTGGCAATCCCGATCTCGTCGCCGTGGCCTCCGAGGCCGATCTGGTCGCCCTCGACACCGACGCGTCCGCCCTGAGGCTGGGGCTCGCGCGGATCTTCGGCTAGCCGCCGGCTCTCGTCGCGGACGCCGGGCAGGTTTGTCCACAGTCTGGGTATGCCGGCTCGCCCGTCCACAGATCGGCTCTCCCGGGTGGTGCAGTGCTTCGCGGCGGGTCACCGTCGTGGGTATGACTGCTTCTCCTGATCCCGCTCCCTCTCCTGCTCGTGCGCTCACGACGCCGCTCGTCGTGGTCCTGGGTGCGAGCGGCGGGCTGGGCGCGTCGACGTGGGCGGCGGCGCTGGCCCGGCGCCTGTCCCTGCACCTCGGTGAGTGCGTCCTCGTCGACGCCGATGTCGGTGGTGGCGGGCTCGACATGACGTGCGGGACCGAGCACGTGCCGGGTTTGCGTTGGCCAGACCTGGCGCGGCTGCGCGGTACGACCTCGTGCTCCCGGCTCATCGCCGCTCTGCCCCACGGCGAGGTGCCCGTGCTGTCGGCGGCCGGGCGCCGTGGGGAGGTGTCGGAGTCGGTGGTCCTGGACGTGCTGGCCTCGATGCGGGGCGTGGTGCCGGTCGTGGTCGACGTGCCGGCGCGCGCCTCCTTGGCTGGACAGCTGGGTGGGTCCGCCGACGTGGTCCACGTGGTTTCCGGCCTGCGGGCACGCCAGCTCGCCGACACCGAGGCGCTGCTGTCGGAGCTGGTCGCAGCACCCGGGTCCTTGCTGGGGGTGGTGACGCGCTCCGAGGTCAAGGCGACGCGAGAGCTCGAGGAGGTGATCGAGCACTTGGGCGTGCCACACCTCGCGCACCTGACCGACGACAGCCGCGTGCGGCGCGACGGGGAGCGGGGTGAGTGGCCCGGTCTGCGAGGCGCGCTTCGGGACAGTGCGGATCGCGTCGTGCTGGACCTGCTCGAGCCTCGGGTGGAGGTGGCATGAGGCAGGAGGCAGCGCGGTGGCCGGGCGTCGAGGACGCGATCCGCGCCGGTCGGGCACCGGACCTGTCGCTCATCGAGGACGTCACGGCCGCCGTGGAGCTCGGCGCTGGTGGTGCGGCCGTCGAGAGTGCGCGGCTGCGCGAGCAGGTGCTCGGCTTCGGTCCGTTGGAGCCGTTGATCGCGGAGTCCTCGGTCACGGACGTCCTCGTCA
Organism: Knoellia sp. Soil729; assembly: GCF_001427985.1. Classification (GTDB taxonomy): domain Bacteria; phylum Actinomycetota; class Actinomycetes; order Actinomycetales; family Dermatophilaceae; genus Knoellia. The sequence continues at coordinate 706,006 of NZ_LMSA01000002.1, read as the reverse complement.
ACGGCGACGGTGCGGTCTGGGTCGACCGCGGGTCAGGGGTGGAACCGGCCGGCATGAGCCTGGATGACGTTGCTGCCCGGGCGCTCGCCACGCGTCTGGCCGGCTTGGCTCGTCGTCGCCTCGACGAGGCGCAGCCGTGGGTCGACGGGGTGCTCCCGGGCGGTGTCCGGCTCCACGCGATCCTGCCGCCGTTGGCAGAGTCCGGGACCCACCTCAGCCTGAGGGTCCCCCGACACCAGCCAGCCGGTGTGGACGGGTTGGTGCGCCTTGGCGCGGTGGGTGATGTGCTGGCCGCCGTCCTGCGCAAGGTGGTGGCGGCCCGGCTGTCCTTCGTCGTCATCGGTGGGACCGGCGTCGGGAAGACCACGGTCCTCGGCGCCCTCCTGGCCGAGTGCGCACCGCACGAGCGGATCGTCGTGGTCGAGGACGTGCGCGAGCTGGCACCGGTGCACCCCCATGTCGTCCGGCTCCAGGGACGCCTGCCCAACGTTGAGGGCGTGGGCGGGGTGACCATGGTCGATCTCGTGCGCCAGGCCCTCCGCATGCGTCCCGACCGGCTCGTCGTCGGTGAGGTCCGTGGCCCGGAGGTGCGCGAGATGTTGGCGGCCCTCAACACCGGGCACGACGGCGGAGCCGGGACCCTGCACGCAAACGGGCCCGGTGAGGTGCCTGCACGGTTCGAGGCACTGGGTGCGTTGGCCGGGCTCGACCGCGCCAGCGTCCACGCCCAGCTGCGTGGCGCGCTGCAGGTCGTCATCGACGTGGCTCGGGTGGGGCCGGCGCGCTTCGTGCGTTCCGTCGGGGTGACCCGCTGGACCGGTGCCGAGGTCGTCATCGACGAAGCCCTGGTGCTGGATGACTCCTTCGTCGGTGGCAGTGGCGGTGGGGGTGGCGGTGGCTGCGGCGGTGGAGGAGGCGTGGTGCGCCGCGGTCCGGGGGCGGCCGAGCTCGAGCGGCTCCTGCGTGGTGCGGACGGTCGCGGTCCGCGCCGGTTGGGGGTGGACGTGGCATGACCGTGCTCGTGGTCGTCCTGGTGGTGCTGGCCGTCTGCCTCTGGCCGCGGAGCGAGCCGCTGCTGCCGAGGGTGCAGGGGTCCTCACGCGGCTCTGGCTTGCTCTGGAGGGCACGCGCGGTGTGGGGTCGAGAGCTGCGCTTCGGGCGGGTGGCTCGCGGGTGGGTCGCCGACTTCGCGGAGCTGTCTGCCGTGGGACTCGACGCCGGTCTGCCGGCCGCGGAGGCTGCAAGGCTTGCCTGCGAGGTGGGTGGGTCGGCCTCGACCCGGCCGGAGCTGGAGGCGCTGGGCCGGCAAGTGGCCGCTGCCCAAGCGGGGGGCGGCTCCGTGGGGCAGTGCCTGCGCCAGGCGGCCGAGGGGAATCGTGACCTGGCCTTCCTCGCTGCGGCCTGGCAGCTTACCGACGAGTTCGGGGTCGCGGCGGCACCGGCAGCCCGGGCCTCTGCGACGGTGCTGCGCGAACGCGCGGCCAGCGACGATCGCAGGATGGTGCTGGCAGCCGGGCCGCGAGCCTCGATGTGGCTGCTCACCCTGCTTCCCCTCAGCGGCCCCCTCGTCGCGATGGTGCTGGGGCTGCCGGTCGCTGATGTCTATGGCAGCGGGCCCTCGCTGGTGTCTGGGTCCTTGGGCCTTTGCCTCACGGCGCTCGGCTGGTTCTGGTCGCGCACGGTCCTGCGGCGTGCGCTTCGCCCAGCAGAGATCTCATGAGCCTCTGGCTCGCCGTGGCTCTCGTCGTCGGCGCCTGCCTGGTGTGGCCGGCTGGGCGCGGGTCGGTCGATGCCGGTACCGGTGGCGCCGGTGACCGCGCCACCAGCTCTCGTCTCATCGGTGATGTCCGGGCCGGCTCACTGCATCGCGAGCTCGGAGGGGCCGAGGGCGCCGACGGCGCGGAGGGCGCGGAGGGCGCGGAGGTCGCGGAGGTCGGAGCCGAAGCTGCGGAGGACGTGGCCGAAGTCATGCCTGCCCCGGGCGCGGTCACGGTCGAGGACGCAGCAGACGCCTTGGTGCTCTGCGCGTTGGTGCTGCGCGCCGGCCTGGGACCGGTCGAAGCCCTGGAGGCGGTGGCCGCGCACGTTCCCGGCCCGGTGGCGCACCAGCTGCGAGTGGTCGCCAGTGGGCATCGTTGGGGACAGGATGCCGCGACCTCGTGGGCGCACGTGGGGGAGGCGTGGAGACCCGCGGCGCTGGCCTGGCAGGCGGCGGAGCGGTCGGGAGCCGCGCCCTCAGCAGTCGTGCTGGCCGCTGCCGAGCGCATGAGACGTGAGGAGAGCTCGCGGGTGGAGGGTGCCGTGCAACGTGCCGGTGTGCTGCTGGTGCTGCCGCTCGGTGCCTGCTTCCTGCCGGGCTTCGTCGCGACGACGGTGGTGCCGGTCGTGCTCCATCTGGCCCGCGCCAGCCTCGGCACCGGGTGAGCGAGTTGTCCACAGGAGCGCGACGATGCTGTCCTCCTCCACAGATCTCGATCTCCCCCTCGTCCTCGTCGGACATCTGCGCTGGACTCGTCCCAAGCGGGGAGAAGCCCTGCACCGATCGAGGAGAACTGCTGTGACACAACGTCTTTCACGCCGATGGGCGCATGTGAAGGAGTCGGCCGAGGCAGGCATGACGACGGCGGAGTATGCCGTGGGAACCCTTGCCGCCTGTGCCTTCGCCGCGGTCCTGATGCTGGTGGTCAAGTCCGGGCCGGTGAAGTCCGCCCTGGCCAACGTCATCACCGCTGCACTCGGCACGGGCACGTGACCAAAGCCCGACGCAACGAGGCGGGCATGGTCACGGCGGAGATCGCCGTGGCCCTGCCGGCCCTCGTCCTCGTGCTCACGCTGGCTCTGGGCGCCGTCGCCGTGGTGACCGACCACCTGCGCTGCGTCGACGCGGCCCGGGTGGGTGCGCGGCTCCTTGCCCGTGGCGAGGATGCCGGCCGGGTCCGCGGCGAGGTTGCTCGGCAGGCACCCGACGGTGCCGACATCGGCCTCGACGTCGGCCCTGAGTCCGTGACGGTCGAGGTGAGCGCGCAGCCACCGCCGTTGCTCAGGGCGTTGGGTGTGAGCGCCCGTCCACGAGGAGTCGCCCACGCCGCCCGCGAGCTGGTCCCATGACCCGCTGGGCGCCCGAGCGCTCCCCGGAGCAGGGTTCGGGAACGGTCCTCGTCGTGGCTGCCATCGGGGTGCTCCTGGTGCTGGCGACGGCGGGCTTCCAGCTCGGCGCGGCTGCCACGGCAGCCCACCGCGCCCGCGCTGCCGCTGACCTGTCGGCGCTGGCCGGCGCCACCGCTCGCCAAGGAGGAGGCGGCGGGGGAGTGCCCTGCGCTCTCGTGGCCGACGTGGCTGCCCGCAACGGCGCCGACGTCATCGCGTGCTCGCTGGGCGTCGGGGAGTCAGTGACTGTGCGCGTGTCCGTCGAGGTGTCGACCCACTGGCCGGGAGTGCCCGATCGTGCCGTGGCCTCCGCACGTGCAGGTCCTGGGGATGCGCAGTCCAGCAACGAGCCGCCTAGTAGCGCGCCGTGACCCGCGGCATAAATGGCGCAGACCATGCCGAGCGGCGCACTTATCCCGTATCGCGGCGCCGGTGGTCAGCCTCTGCGCCGGTGAGGGGGACTGGGCAGCTGGTGGAGCTCAGGTGTGGGGGTTGTCGCGCCGGTCGAAGCTGCGCGGCTCGCCCGGGTCGCGCTGCGTGTCGCCCACGCGGCTCGCGCCCGTGCCCGAGGACTGGTTGCGCGCGGCCTCGGCCTCAGCCACCTCGGCGCGACGACGCGCCTCCTCGGTGGAGACGTGCTGCTCCTGGGCCTGTCGGCGAAGGTCCTCCGTCTCCTGCTCGTGCCGGCGACGCTCCTCGGCCAGCTGGCGCTCGCGCTGCGCGAACTCCTCCTGCATCTTGCGCTCACCGTCGACGCGGCGCTGCTCAGCGAGGGCAGCCTCCTCCTTGGCGGCACGACGCCGACGAGCCCCGCGCTTCACGCCCTGGCGCAGCAGCACCCAGCCGAGCCAGAACACCGTGATGACGGCCGCACCTGTGATGAGCAGCGCCAGGGGAGGCAGGCTGATCGAGGCCCCGAGGACGTCGAAGTCCACTCCGTCGCTGAGCTGCGAGGTGGCCTCGAAGAGAAGGATTCCAGCGGCAACGGCGAGCAGGACGAGGATGAGTCCGAGGATGATCACGCCTGTGAGGCTAGCGTGGTCCCACGGCATGTCGCCTGATCAGGGCGGCCAACCGTGTTGCCGCCTCAGGCGGGGCGCGACATCAGCACGAGGTCGAGCAGCCGGATCGCGCGCGCCTTGTCGAGGGGTTCGTTGCCGTTGCCGCACTTCGGCGACTGCACGCACGCCGGGCACCCGAGCTCGCAGCGGCACCGGGCCACCGCGTCGTGGGTCGCCTGGATCCACTCGCCGAAGGCCGTGTGCGCCCGCTCGGCGAAGCCGGCACCCCCCGGGTAGCCGTCGTAGATGAGGATCGTCGGCAGACCCGTGTCGGGGTGCTGGTCGGTCGAGACGCCACCGACGTCCCAGCGGTCCGAGGTCGCCACGAGGGGAAGCATGCCGATCGCGGCGTGTTCGGCGGCGTGGGCCGCTCCGGGCACCTGTGCCTCCTCGATGCCGGCCTCCTCCAGCAGGTCCAGCGGCATGGTCCACCACACGCCGCGCGTGACCAGCGAGCGCTGCGGCAGGTCGAGCGGGTGCGTACCCAGCACCTCACCCGAAGGCAGGCGTCGAAGGAAGGAGGTGACCTGGGTCGTCACGCGCACCGAGCCGAAGCAGACGTCGATCTCGCCCCACTGGTGAGTGCGCTGAGCCCCGAGGATCTCGAAGGAGCTCACCGACTGCGAGTGGGTGCTCCATCCCGGGTCGCCGCGCACGACGGTGGCCGTGGCGGCCGGGAGGTCGAGGTCGGTGACGACGAACGTGTCGCCCTGGTGCACGTGCACCGCACCGGTGTGGACCTGGGAGTGGGCCGACGCCTCGTCGATGGTGCCGAGCACCCGGCCGCTGCGCCGCTCGACGATCGAGACCACCTCAGAGGTCCCTCGCAGGTTGACGTGGTCACTCGGCCGGTCCTCGCGTGCCCAGAACCACCCCCCGGGGCGCCGCCGCAGGATGCCGCGCTCGACCAGGAGGTCGACGACGGCCCTTGCGCCGGTGCCGAACATCGGCAGGTCGGCCTCGGTGAGCGGGAGCTCGTGCGCCGCCGCAGCAAGGTGCGGCGCCAGGACGTGCGGGTTGGACGGGTCCATCACGGTCGACTCGATCGGCGCCCCGAAGATCGCCTCCGGGTGGTCGAGGAGATAGGTGTCGAGCGGGTCGTCGGCCGCGATGAGGACGGCCAGCGACTCACGTCCCGATCGCCCGGCACGCCCGGCCTGCTGCCACAGGTTCGCCCGTCGGCCGGGCCAGCCCGCCATGAGCACCGCGTCGAGCCCGCTGATGTCGACCCCCAGCTCGAGGGCGTTGGTCGCCGCGAGCCCGCGCAGCGCACCATCACGCAGCGCGCGCTCGAGCTCGCGACGCTCCTGGGGGAGGTAACCGCCCCGGTATGCCGCGATGCTCGCCTCGGGCGTCGCACCGACCTGCCCCAGGCGTCGCCGGGCCGACGAGGCGAGGGACTCCACCCCCGCCCGGCTGCGGGCGAAGGCCAGGGTCTGCACGCCACGGTCGACGAGCTCGGCGAGCAGCTCGGCGGCCTCCGTCGTGGCCGAGCGTCGCGTCTCGTCGACGGTCGCCGGCTCCCACAGGGCAAAGGTGAGCGCCTCGCGGGGTGAGCCGTCTTCCTCGACGGGAGTCACCGGCATACCCACCAGGGAAGTGGCGTGCGACGCGGGGGAGCTCACGGTCGCGGAGGCGAGGACGAACGTCGGCTCGCTGCGATAGCGGTGACAGACGCGGCGGAGCCGGCGAAGCACGGAGGAGACGTGCGAGCCGAACACGCCCCGATAGATGTGGCACTCGTCGATGACGACGTGGTCGAGCGCCCGCAGGAACGGCGCCCAGTGCTGGTGGCCCGGAAGCATCGAGTGGTGCAGCAGGTCGGGGTTGGTGAGCACGACGTTGGCGTGCTCGCGGATCCAGCGGCGCTCATCGGTCGGAGTGTCCCCGTCATAGGTGGCAGCGCGGATGCCGGGAAGCGCGAGCGCCTCGATGCGCGCCAGCTGGTCGGCGGCCAGGGCCTTGGTGGGGGCGATGTAGAGCAGGGTCGAACCCCGACCAGTGGGCGCGGCCAGCCCGTCGAGGACCGCGGTCAACCCTGGGACGAGGTATCCCAGGCTCTTGCCGGACGCGGTGCCCGTGGACAGCACGACGTGAGAGCCCCGGCGAGCAAGGTCCATGGCCTCCCTCTGGTGCGACCACGGACGCTCGATGCCGGCGCCGGTGAGGCTGGCCAGGAGCGTCGGCGCGATCCAGTCGGGCCACTGCGCGACCTGCGCGGCCCGGGCGGGAAGTCGTTCCACATGGCGTAGGCGAGCGCCGCGGTCCCCGGCCGCAAGGGCAGCGAGAATCTCGGTCGGCTCGGCAGATGGAGGCACGCGCGTTACGGTAACCCCGTGCACTGACACACCCTCGGGCTGTGAGGGTTGGTCAGGTGTGCGTGCAGAGGCCGGACGGCCACAGGGCCCGAAGGGCCTGCGACGAGTGCATCAAGGAGACAAGCAGCCGTGAAGCTGAGCGTGGGAACCACGGAGAGAGATGACGTCACCGTGCTGACCGTCTCCGGCGAGGTCGACGTCTACACCGCACCACAACTGCGATCGGCGATCGAGGAGCGCATCGCCGCAGGTCAGACGGCTTTCGTCGTGGACATGCAGGAGGTCGCCTTCCTCGACTCGACCGGTCTCGGGGTCCTCGTGGGCCGCCTCAAGGCCGTCAAGAAGCTCGACGGGTGGCTGCGGGTGGTCTGCACCAACGAGCGCATCCTGCGTCTCTTCGGGATCACCGGCCTCGACCGGGTCCTCCCCATCTTCGACAGCGTCGACGCCGCGCTCGCGGCCGCTCCCGGGGACCTCCTCGAACCCGAGGTCACCGCCTGACCCCAGGGCCGGCGTCGCGACTGGGCGTGACAGGAGTCACATCTGGCCGCCGGTGCGTGCCCGTGACATGGGTCACCGGGTAGGGTCCACCTCGCGTCTGCCAGCGGCAAACAACGAGCCGCGGGCGCTGTGACGCGCACCCGTCAAGGAGGATGGAATGGCTGCACTCGCGCTCGCACCGGCCGAGGCGAGTTCCACGCTGGACCTGACCGGATCGAACGTCACTCTTGTCGTGGGGGTCGCGGTCATCGCCGTGATCGCCCTCGTCATGGGCTTCGTCTTCCGTCAGCAGGTTCTTCGTGCGGACGCTGGAACCGAAAAGATGCAAGAGATCGGCGCGGCTGTCGAAGAGGGGGCGCAGGCCTACCTCACGCGGCAGTTCAAGACGCTGTCCATCTTCGTCGTGCTCGTCTTCGGGCTGCTCCTGCTGCTGCCCGCGCCTGACTGGGGGGTGAAGCTGGGTCGCTCCGGCTTCTTCATCGTCGGCGCGCTCTTCTCCGCAGCCATCGGCTACCTCGGCATGAAGCTCGCCACGAAGGCCAACGTCCGCGTTGCTGCCGCCTCACGCGGTGAGAACGGCCGCGACGAGGGCATGCGCATCGCCTTCCGCACCGGTGGCACCGTCGGCATGGCAACGGTGGGCCTGGGCCTGCTCGGTGCCTCGGTCGTCGTCCTCCTCTACAAGGGTGACGCCCCCAAGGTGCTCGAGGGCTTCGGCTTCGGCGCCGCCCTGCTCGCGATGTTCATGCGCGTCGGCGGTGGCATCTTCACCAAGGCCGCCGACGTCGGCGCCGACCTCGTCGGCAAGGTCGAGGCTGGCATCCCCGAGGACGACCCGCGCAACGCCGCGACCATCGCCGACAACGTCGGTGACAACGTGGGTGACTGCGCCGGCATGGCGGCAGACCTCTTCGAGTCGTATGCCGTGATGCTGGTTGCCGCCCTCATCCTGGGTTCCGTGGCCTTCGGCTCCTACGGCCTTGTCTTCCCGCTCCTCGTCCCGGCGATCGGCGCCATCACCGCTCTGATCGGCGTCTTCATCACCAAGGCCCGCGGCTCCCAGAGCGCCCTCGACGCCATCAACCAGGGCTTCTACATCTCCGCAGCCATCGCTGCCGTGCTCTCGGCGATCGTCGCGTGGTTCTACCTCCCGCACACCTTCGCCGAGCTCTTCGAGGGTCGCGACCCGCAGGCGCTGTCGCAGTCGCAGCAGGAGATCGCCTCGTTCGACAAGAACCCGGCCCTCGTTGCCATCGGCGCGGTCATCATCGGCATCGTGCTCGCGGCGATCATCCTCTGGCTCACCGGATACTTCACCGGCACCGACAAGCGCCCGACCAAGGACGTCGCCCGCACCTCGCTCACCGGTGCCGCGACCGTCGTGCTCTCGGGTATCGGCGTGGGCCTCGAGTCCGCGGTCTACACCGCGGTCATCATCGGCGCCGCCGTCTACGCGGCGTTCCTCCTCGGTGGTGGGTCGGTGGCCCTGTCGCTCTTCCTCATCGCGCTCGCCGGCTGTGGTCTGCTCACGACCGTCGGTGTCATTGTGGCGATGGACACCTTCGGTCCGGTCTCCGACAACGCGCAGGGCATCGCCGAGATGTCCGGCGACGTCGACGCGGAGGCCGCGCAGATCCTCACCGAGCTCGACGCGGTCGGCAACACGACCAAGGCGATCACCAAGGGCATCGCGATCGCGACGGCCGTCCTCGCGGCGACCGCGCTCTTCGGCTCCTACACCGACGCCTGGCAGACGACGATCGGCGAGATCGACGCCTCCAAGCTCGACGAGGGCCAGATCGCGGCGGGCAACAAGTTCATCCAGGACGCGCAGGGTGTCATCACCAACCCCTCGACCCTGGTCGGCCTGCTGCTCGGTGCAGCCGTGGTGTTCCTCTTCTCCGGGCTGGCCATCAACGCGGTGACCCGCGCGGCCGGCGCCATTGTCTTCGAGGTCCGTCGCCAGTTCCGCGACATCCCGGGGATCATGGAGGGCACGACCAAGCCGGAGTACGGCAAGGTGGTGGACATCTGCACCCGCGACTCGCTGCGCGAGCTCGCCACCCCCGGTCTGCTGGCCGCGCTCACCCCGGTCATCGTCGGCTTCGGGCTCGGCGTCGGTGCGCTCGCAGGGTTCCTCGGCGGCGCCATCGGCACCGGCTGCCTCATGGCCGTCTTCCTGGCGAACTCGGGCGGCGCCTGGGACAACGCGAAGAAGATCGTCGAGGACGGCGTCCACGGTGGCAAGGGCAGTGCGGCCCACGAGGCCACGGTCATCGGTGACACCGTCGGTGACCCGTTCAAGGACACCGCCGGCCCGGCCATCAACCCGCTGCTCAAGGTCATGAACCTCGTGGCTGTGCTCATCGCCCCGGCGATCGTCATGCTGTCGGTCGGCGAGGACGCCAGCGCGCCGATCCGTTACGGCATCGCCGCCGTCGCGTTCGTCATCGTCTTCACGGCGGTCGCGATCTCCAAGCGTCGTGACCTCGCCATCGGCGGCGGCGACGACGAGGGCGAGCCCGTGCAGCAGTTCGACGCCTCAGCACCCGACTCCGGTGCCGTCACTCAGCCGGGTGAGTCCGTCGAGGTGTCACTGGACAAGGACGACCACGTCGAGGCGAACGCCCCCCGCTGACCCGCGCACCCGGCATACGCCACCTGCAGTGAACGGCGGTCGGCCCACCCGAAAGGGTGTGCCGACCGCCGTGTCTGCGCCGGTCGCGCCACCGGCGCAGGGCCTGAACACCGGCGTCCGCATGCGTGTGCCGGTCGCCACGGTGACAGGCGGTCGCGCGACCGGCGCAGAAGTGTGACTGCTCACCGGTGCGACGGGGCGCGGCTCTAGGCTGGGCGCCATGCGCTCCCCGCTCTTCGACCAGGCCAACCTCGAGCTCGAGTCCGAGCAGACGTTCGCCCTGCAGAACCCGCAGCTCCTGCGCGTGCACCTCGGTGGTGACGTGCTCGCGGTCAAGGGCGCGATGGTCGCCTACCAAGGTCAGATGCGCTTCGACCACGAGAAGGCGGGCAGCGTCGGCAAGCTCTTCAAGAAGGTCGTCACGGGTGAGGACGTCAGCCTCATGCGCGTCTCCGGTGACGGAGAGGTCTTCTTCGCCAGCGAGGCCGGCTTCGTCCACCTCATCGAGCTCACCGGCGACGGGATGAGCATCAACGCCCGCAACCTCCTGGCCTTCGACTCGCAGATCGCGTGGGACATCAAGCGCGTCCAGGGCGTCGGGATGATGAGCGGTGGGCTCTTCAACACCACGCTCCAGGGCACCGGCACGGTGGCCATCCACACGGTCGGTCAGCCCGTCATCCTCGACTGCTCGCAGCAGCCGACCTACGTCGACGTCCAGGCCTGCGTCGGCTGGTCGCTCGGCCTCACCCCACAGATCGTCTCGAGCATGAACATGCGCTCGATGCTGCGCGGAGGAAGCGGAGAGGCGTTCCAGTACGCGTTCCACGGGCCGGGCTTCGTCGTGGTCCAGCCGAGTGAGTGGACTCCTCCGGCCAGCACCGGGGGAGGCGGCGGCGGAGGCATGCTCGGCAGCCTCCTCGACGGCTGAGCCATGTCACTTCGCGCACCTCGGCTCGACGAGGACCTCATCGCCCGGCTCAGGAATGACCTGACGGCCGCCGACTTCACCGTGACCGGGGTGACCGACGCCCTCGGACCCATGGCGAGCGGCGCCCTGCTGCGTGAGCAGCCGCTGCCGGCCCGTCGGGTGGCCGCCGCGTCGAAGGCCCCGGTGGCCACCCTCATCCGGCTCTTCACACTCGGCGACCCCGTCGACCTCGCCGAGGTCGAGCGCGCCCTCCCGACGCTGCGGGCCAGTGGTGCCGTCGCCCTCGGCCTCGTCGACGAGGAGGGGGACGGAGTCGTCGCGCGGGTCGACGTGCGACCGTATGCCGCGGACGACCGCCACTGGTGGGTCGCCTCCGACCTTGCGGAGGTGGCCACCGGCTCGCCCGTGCGCGCAGACCACGTCCTCGGGATCGGCGGCGCCTCGACGACCCTGGCCGCGTGGACGATCCGCCGCCCGGCCGGCCGGGCGCTCGATGTGGGCACAGGCTGCGGCGTCCAGGCGCTCCACCTCGGCTCGCACGCGGAGTCGATCGTCGCCACGGACCTCAGCGAGAGGGCGCTGGCGTTCGCCCGCTTCAACGCCGCCCTCAACGAGTGCACCTGGGACGTGCGAGCCGGATCCATGCTCGAACCCGTTGAGGGGGAGCGCTTCTCGCTGATCGTCAGCAACCCCCCGTTCGTCATCACTCCGCGCTCTGGTGAGATGCCCCTCTTCGAGTACCGCGACGGTGGGGCCGCCGGCGACGCGATCGTCGCCGACCTCGTGCGCTCGGTCGGTGACCACCTCGAACCCGGGGGAGTGGCCCAGTTCCTCGGCAACTGGGAGGTGCCGCGCGGCTCAACATGGACCGAGCGCGTCGGCTCATGGCTCGAGGGTGCCGGCGTGGACGCGTGGGTGGTCCAGCGCGAGGTGCAGGATCCTGCGGAGTACGCCGAGACGTGGTCGCGCGACGGTGGTCACCACCCGGGGACCGCCGACTTCGACGCGATGTATGCCGCGTGGCTCGACGACTTCGCGTCGCGCGACATCCAGTCGATCGGCTTCGGGGTCATCACGCTGCACCGGCCCAGCACCGACCGCGAGCCCTTCCTCGACCTCATGGACGCCCGGGGACCCGTGCCGCCGGCCATGGGCGACGCGGTGCAGGTCGGCCTCGAGGCCCGCATCTGGCTCACGGAGCACTCCGACGACGACGTGCTCGACCGGGCGTGGAAGGCGACGCCCGACGTCACGGAGGAGCGCCACACCCTTCCCGGAGCGCAGGACCCCTCGGTCATCGTCGCCCGCCAAGGTGGGGGGCTGGGACGGGTCATCACCCTCACGACAGTCACCGCGGCATACCTCTCTGTCGCGGACGGTGAGCTCACCCCGAGACAGGCCGTCGGAGCGATCGCCGGAATCCTCGGCCTGGACGCCGACGAGACGACCCGCGACGTGGTGGAGTTCGTGCGGGAGGCGGCCAAGGACGGGTTGCTCGTCTGACAGCAGGGCCGTGGGACACCTATGTTGGAGCCATGAGCCACGACCCGGACCACAGTGACAACCAGGCCGACCACGAGGGCACTGTCTCGGAGGCAGGCTCCGGCGCCCTCAACCCCGAGACCGCCCTGGGGGGTGCCGACAGCGTGCCCGACACCCCCGACGTCAACGACCCGGACCATGGTGGGTCGACCGACCTCAACGAGCCGGGCGACGAGTCCGAGTCGCGCTGAGGAACCACTCCAGAAGTGAGTGACAGGGTGCGGCAGCGCCCGCGGGACCGCATTTGGGCAGGTCGGAAAAGTAGTTGTGAGTGAGTGCTCACTCACTCATACTTGACGACGTGCCACCTCGCGCTCCCGCCATGAGTCCCGACGACCGTCGGGCCTCGATCATCACCGCCACCCTCCCCCTGCTCCGGGCGAAGGGCACTGCGGTGAGCACCAAGGAGATCGCCAAGGCGGCGGGGATCGCGGAGGGCACGATCTTCAGGGTCTTCGAGACCAAGGACGCGATCATCGACGCGGCCATCCACGATGCCTTCGACAACTCCACGCTCGTCGTCGAGCTCGGCGAGGTGGACCGGTCCCTCTCGATGCCCGCGAGGCTTGCGGCCGGTGTCGAGATCATGCAGGAGCACCTGCAGGGCATCTTCGCGCTCATGACCGTCCTGCAGTCGTCGGGCCAGCCGCTGCGCCCGCCCACGGGAGGGGACGCGCACAAGCGTCGGCACGAGGCCACCGCCGAGCTGGATGCGGCCTTCGTCGAGCTCCTCGGTTCCGACGTGGAGCAGCTGCGCGTCTCGGCGCCGACCTTCATCGGCTACCTCCGAATGCTGACGCTCTCGAGCGTGCACCCGATGCTCGACGGCGGTGAGCACTCCAGCCCGGAGCAGCTCGTCGACGTCCTCCTCGAGGGCGCGCTCCTGCGCTCCTCCACCGACGACACCTCCCCTCGCACCACGACGACCCGAAAGAAGAAGTAGTGCTGCTTCGACTCATGCGCGACTACCTGCGCCCCTACCGCGGGGCGCTGCTCGTGCTCGTCCTGCTCCAGCTCGTGGGGACGATCGCCTCGCTCTACCTGCCCAGCCTCAACGGCCGCATCATCGACCAGGGCGTCGCCAAGGGCGACACCGGCTACATCATGACTGCGGGGGGATGGATGCTCGCCGTCTCGCTCGTCCAGATCGCGGCGTCGGTGGCGGCCACCTATCTCGGTGCGCGCGCAGCCGCCGGCATGGGACGAGACCTGCGAGCCGGCGTCTTCGCCAGGGTCGGGGACTTCTCGGCGCAGGAGGTGTCGCGCTTCGGCGCCCCCACCCTGATCTCGCGCAACACCAACGACGTCACCCAGGTCCAGACCGTGGTCTTCATGGGCGCCGCGATGATGGTCTCCGCGCCGATCATGATGGTCGGCGGCATCATCATGGCGCTGCGCGAGGACGTGGGACTCTCCTGGCTCGTCGCGGTGGCCGTACCCCTGCTCGCCCTCTGCGTCTCGCTCGTCATCCGCCGGATGATCCCCAACTTCCGCCTCATGCAGGAGTCGGTGGACTGGGTCAACCGGGTGCTGCGCGAGCAGATCACCGGCATCCGCGTCGTGCGCGCCTTCGTCCGAGAGGACCACGAGCGTGCCCGCTTCGCCGACGCCAACACCCAGTACACCGGCACCGCCCTGGCGGTCGGCCGGCTCATGGCCATGGTCTTCCCGATCGTCATGGTCATCTTCAACGCCTCGACGGTCGCGGTGCTGTGGTTCGGTGCCCAGCGCGTCGACAACGGGCAGATGCAGGTCGGCGAGCTCACCGCCTTCATGAGCTACCTCATGCAGATCCTCATGTCGGTGATGATGGCGACGTTCATGTCGATGATGATCCCGCGCGCCACCGTCTCCGCCGGCCGCATTGCGGAGGTCCTCGACACCGACTCGACGGTCGTCCAGCCCGTCGCTCCCGTCCCACTCCCCACCGGCGGCACCTCGGTCGAGCTGCGTGGGGTCGAGTTCGCCTACCCCGGTGCCGACGTCCCCGTCCTGCAGGGCGTCTCGCTCACGGCCCAGCCGGGCCAGACCACCGCGATCATCGGCAGCACCGGCTCCGGCAAGTCGACCCTGCTCTCGGTCATCCCGCGCCTCTACGACGTCACCGACGGGGCCGTGCTGCTCGGCGGTGTCGACGTGCGCGACGCGACCCTCGAGGACGTGTGGTCGCGCATCGGGCTCGTGCCGCAAAAGCCCTATCTCTTCACGGGCACGGTGGCGTCCAACCTGCGCTACGGCGACTCGGACGCCACCGACGACGAGCTGTGGGAGGCGTTGCGGATCGCCCAGGCCGAGGACTTCGTGAGGTCGATGCCCGACGGTCTGGACTCGGCGATCGCGCAGGGTGGCACCAATGTGTCCGGAGGCCAGCGCCAACGGCTCGCCATCGCCCGCGCCCTCGTCGCCAAGCCCGACGTCTTCCTGTTCGACGACAGCTTCTCGGCCCTCGACCTGTCCACGGACGCACGGCTCCGGGCGGCACTTCAGCCGGTCACCCGGCATACGACGGTCATCGTGGTGGCACAACGGGTTTCGACCATCATCGACGCCGACCACATCGTCGTCCTCGAGGACGGGGCGGTCGTCGGCACGGGGACACATGACGAGCTGCTCGAGACGTGCCCGACCTATGTCGAGATCGTCGAGAGCCAGCGCAGCGCAGAGGAGGCGGCGGCGTGAGCGAAGGTGTGAAGACCGAGGAGGAGAAGGCCGCCGAGGCGCGTCGCGGTCCGGGGGCGCGCGCGGGCAACCGCCACGGCCCGATGGCGATGGGGATCCCCGCCGAGAAGTCGGTCAACTTCAAGCCCTCCGCCAAGCGCCTGCTCGGCCTGCTCAGGCCCGAGCGCATCGCGCTCTACGGCGTCCTGGCGTTCGCCGTGGGCAGCGTCATCCTCAACGCCATCGGCCCCAAGATCCTGGGCCGCGCCACCGACTACATCTTTGCGGGTGTCGTCGGCAAGCAGCTCCCCTCCGAGGGCAGCATCGACCAGATCGTCGCGGGCCTGCGGGCCAACGGGCAGGACACGTTCGCCGACCTCGTCTCCGGCATGCCGCACCTCGTCCCCGGTGCCGGCATCGACTTCGGGGCCGTCGGCCGGATCCTGCTCCTCGTTCTCGGCATCTATGTCGTCGCGAGCCTGCTGCAGTGGGCCAGCGCCTACATCCTCACGGGTGCGGTCAACCGGACCATCTTCAACCTGCGACGTGACGTCGAGGACAAGCTCAACCGGCTGCCGCTGCCCTACTTCGACAACCAGCCGCGCGGTGAGCTCCTCAGCCGTGTCACCAACGACATCGACAACGTCGCGCAGAGCCTCCAGCAGACCCTGAGCCAGCTGCTGACGTCGCTGCTCACCGTCATCGCGATGGTGGCGATGATGCTCTACATCTCGCCGCTGCTCGCCGTCATCGCCCTGGTGACGATCCCGATCACGATCATGGTGACGGCCACGATCGGCAAGCGGTCGCAGAAGCACTTCGTGCAGCAGTGGAAGTCCACCGGCGAGCTCAACGGCATCGTCGAGGAGACCTTCACGGGTCACCAGCTGGTCAAGGTCTTCGGGCGTCAGAAAGAAGCAGGCGAGGCGTTCCGGGAAAAGAACGACGACCTGTTCACGGCGGGCTTCGGCGCGCAGTTCATCAGCGGCATCATCATGCCCACGATGATGTTCATCGGGAACCTCAACTACGTGGTCATCGCCGTCATCGGGGGCCTGCGCGTGGCGAGCGGGTCGATGTCGCTCGGTGACGTGCAGGCGTTCATCCAGTACTCCCGCCAGTTCACCCAGCCCCTCACCCAGGTGGCCTCGATGGCGAACCTCATGCAGTCCGGAGTCGCGTCTGCCGAGCGGGTCTTCGAGGTCCTCGACGCTCCCGAGCAGCAGGTCGAGGCAGCCACCCCGATGGTCCTCGACGACCCGCATGGCCGCGTTGCGTTCGAGGATGTCTCCTTCTCGTACACGCCCGAGTCCCCGCTCATCGAGCACCTCGACCTCACCGTCGAGCCCGGCCAGATGGTGGCGATCGTCGGACCGACCGGCGCCGGCAAGACCACGCTCGTCAACCTCATCATGCGGTTCTACGAGCTCAGCTCCGGCCGGATCACCCTCGACGGAGTCGACATCACCGATCTCTCGCGGCACAACCTGCGCAGCGAGATCGGGATGGTCCTGCAGGACACGTGGCTCTTCGGCGGGACCATCCGCGACAACATCGCGTACGGCCGGCCGGACGCCTCCGAGGACGAGGTCGTCGCGGCGGCGCAGGCCACCTATGTCGACCGGTTCGTGCACTCGCTGCCCGACGGCTACGACACGGTGCTCGACGCCGAGGCCGGCAACATCAGTGCGGGCGAGAAGCAGCTCATCACCATCGCCCGCGCCTTCCTGTCGGACCCCGCCCTGCTCATCCTCGACGAGGCCACCTCGTCGGTGGACACGCGCACCGAGCTCCTCGTGCAGCAGGCCATGGCGGCCCTGCGCCGGGACCGGACGAGCTTCGTCATCGCACACCGTCTCTCGACGATCCGCGACGCCGACCTCATCCTCGTCATGGAGGACGGGCGCATCGTCGAGCAGGGTTCGCATGCGGACCTGCTCGCCGCAGGTGGTGCCTTCGCGCAGCTGTATGCCGCGCAGTTCCGTTCCGCTGTCGCCGAGCCGGTCGAGTAGGTGAACCCCTCGCGCCCACCACTAGGCTGCGGCACGTGAGTGGCAAGGACGAACCGCGCTGGCTGGACGAGGCCGAGATGACGGCATGGCTGCGTCTCATCGCCGTCGCAGAACGCCTGCCCGGGGTGCTCGACTCCCAGCTGCGGCGCGACAGCGGCATGACGCACTTCGAGTACCAGGTGCTGGCGATGCTCTCGGACGCGCCGGAGCGCACGTTGCGGATGACGCTGCTCGGGCTCCAGACCAACGCGACCCTCCCCAGGCTCTCGCACGTGGTCCGGCGGCTCGAGGCGCAGGGCTACGTCGAGCGGTCCGTGGCGCCCGAGGACAAGCGGGCGATCAACGCCCGGCTCACCGACGCCGGCTTCGAGGCCATCGTCGAGGCCTCTCCGGGGCACCTGGCCACGGTGCGGGAGAACGTCCTCGACCCGTTGTCGCCGAAGCAGGTTGCGGCCCTGTCCGACGCCCTCGCGGCGATCCTCTCCCGGGTGGACCCGACGGGGGCCGCGCCCCAGGACCGACGCGACTCCGGCGGCTGAGCTCGCTCACGGGGTGGCTCTGGTCCCCGGTTCGGGCGTCGTGCGGGAGTAGGTTGAACGCGTTCGGGCTCTCGGAGCCGCCCCGATGACGAGGAGGTTCGCCGATGACATCGGCCCTTGCACCGGCAGCCCTGGCTGCCAAGCCACTCATCGACGCGAATGCCGTCGACTACGTCATGGTCGCGCTGTACTTCGTGTTCGTGATGGGCATCGGCCTGGCCGCGCGCCGCGCCGTGTCCGACTCGATCGACTTCTTCCTGTCCGGGCGCTCGCTCCCGGCATGGGTCACCGGTCTTGCGTTCATCTCGGCCAACCTCGGCGCCGTCGAGATCATGGGCATGTCCGCCAACGGCGCGCAGATCGGGCTGCCGACGGTCCACTACTTCTGGGTCGGCGCCATCCCCGCCATGCTGTTCCTCGGCGTGGTGATGATGCCGTTCTACTACGGGTCCAAGGTGCGCTCGGTCCCGGAGTTCATGTTCCGCCGTTTCGGCACCGGCGCCCACCTCGTCAACGCCCTCAGCTTCGCGTTGGCCCAGCTCCTCATCGCCGGCGTCAACCTCTACCTCCTCGGCTCGATCGTCCAGGCCCTCCTCGGCTGGCCCATGTGGGTCGCGCTCATCGTGGCGGCAGCCATCGTGCTGTCGTACATCACGCTCGGTGGCCTGTCCGCAGCGATCTACAACGAGGTCCTGCAGTTCTTCGTGATCGTGGCGTCGCTGCTCCCGCTGACCCTCATCGGCCTCCACAAGGTCGGCGGCTGGAGCGGCCTCATGGACAAGATGAAGCCGGCCATCGACGGTGCCACCGGTGACACGACCGCGACCGTCGCCCAGCAGCAGTCGTCGTGGTCGGGTCAGGCGCTGTCCGGCTTCGACTCGCCGATCCTGTCGGTAATCGGCATCGTGTTCGGTCTGGGCTTCGTGCTGTCCTTCGGCTACTGGACGACGAACTTCGTCGAGGTCCAGCGCGCGATGGCCTCGGACTCCATCTCCTCGGCCCGCAAGACGCCCATCATCGGCGCCTTCCCCAAGATGTTCATCCCGTTCATCGTCATCGTCCCGGGCATGATCGCGGCGGTCCTCGTCAAGGAGATGGCCGACCTCAAGGCCGGGGGTGCGCCCAAGGGCGGTGCCGGCGGCAACGTCCAGTACAACGACGCCCTCATCCTCCTCATGCGCGACGTCCTGCCCAACGGCCTTCTCGGGCTGGCGATCGCGGGCCTGCTCGCGGCGTTCATGGCTGGGATGGCGGCCAACATCTCGGCCTTCAACACGGTCTTCAGCTATGACCTGTGGGAGCGCTACATCCGCAAGGACCGCAGCGACGACTACTACCTGCGCATCGGGCGCCTCGCCACGGTCGCAGCCACGTTCATCGCGATCTTCACCGCGTCGATCGCCGGCAACTTCAGCAACATCATGGACTACCTCCAGACGTTGTTCGGCTTCTTCAACGCACCGCTGTTCGCGACGTTCATCCTCGGCATGTTCTGGAAGCGGATGACACCCACCGCCGGTTGGATGGGCCTGGTGTCCGGAACCCTGTCGGCCATCCTCGTGTGGATGTGCGGCAACCCCGACATCTTCGGGCTGTTCTCGCTGCCGGGTCAGGGGCTGGCGTTCGTTGCAGCCTCCACCGCCTTCGTCGTGGACATCATCGTCTCCGTCGTCGTCTCCATGGCCACGGAGCCCAAGCCGGCCTCCGAGCTCAAGGGCCTGGTCTACTCGGAGACCCCGAAGGAAGACCTCGTCGATCCTCACGAGGCCGCACGTCCGTGGTACCAGCGCACCATCCCGCTCGCGATCATCGCGGGTGTCCTCGTCCTCCTCCTCAACTTCCTCTTCTAGGAGTGCCCGACATGGCTGACACCAACAAGAAGACGGCCGGAGCCTTCGACATCCGCAACTTCATCGGGATGCTCCTCGGGCTCTACGGCATCATCCTCACGCTCATGGGTCTCCTCGGGGACAAGGAGCTCGACAAGACCGGCGGGGTCAACGCCAACCTCTGGACGGGTCTCGCGCTGATCGTCGTGTCGGCGCTCTTCATCGGCTGGGCCAGGGCGCGCCCGACCGTGGTCCCCGACCACGTCGAGCCCGTGATCGACGACGAGACGCGGCCGGCACCTCGCAAGAAGCCCAAGCCGCGTCACTGAGCTCCACCGCAGAACCAAGAACGCCTCGTATGCCGGTTGCACGGCATACGAGGCGTTCTCGCGTTCTCGGGTGGTCGTCTCAGGCGAACTGCCAGGAACGCTTGGACAGCCCGAACCAGAACCCGTCGATGACGCTGCTGCCGTCGATGCCACCACTGGCGTGGGCCGCGCCGAGGCTGACGAAGAGCGGCGCCCAGTGCTCGGTGCGCGGGTGCGCCTCACGGGCAGCGGGTGCCTTGTCCATGAAGTCGAGGATGGCGTCCACGTCACCGGACTCGACCGCCTCGGCAGCCCAGTGGTCGAACTCGGAGGAGGGCGCCGGCGGGGCGGCGTCGGCGGGCGCGTGCGGGTTGAACCAGCCGAGGTTGTGGGTGGTGAAGCCCGAACCGATGATGAGCGTGCCCTCGTCGCGCAGTGGCGCGAGCCTGGTGCCGATGTCGAACAGGGCCTTGGGGTCCAGGGTCGGCATCGAGAGCTGGATGACGGGGACGTCGGCCTCGGGGAACATCTCCACGAGCGGCACGTAGGCGCCGTGGTCGAGTCCCCGGGACGGGTCCTGGTGCAGCCCTCCGCCGGTGTCGCCGAGGAGACCCGCCACGGACTGGGCCAGCCCGGGCGCAGGAGGGGCGGCATACGTGACGTCGTAGTACTTCTGCGGGAACCCCCAGAAGTCGTAGAGCAGAGGGGTCCCGGGCGTCGTCGAGCTCACCGAGATCGGGGCCTGCTCCCAGTGGGCCGACACGACGAGGATGCTGCTCGGCCGGGGCAGGTCCTGCGACCACGTGGCGAGCTCACCCGTCCATCGTTCGTCGTCGGCGAGGGGCGGTGCACCGTGGCTGAGGTAGAGAACTGGGCTGCGCGTGTCCACGACCCGACTCTAGGCCTGCAGGCCACTGGATGAGGCCCGCGCCGCTGCCAGGTCACGCTCCACGAGCTGCCTGGTGGTGCGCTCCTGCTCAGGCGTGTCCCAGGTGAGGGCGTGCAGGTCGCGCTGCGTGGCGTCGACGACCGCGGCCAGCCCGGCGTCGGAGAGCAACCCCGCGGCATACGCCTCGACGGCGCCGCCCACCGGAGTGTCGACGAGAATGATGCCCTCGGAACGCAGTGACTCGCGCCGGTCGGCGGGAAGACCGACCACGTCGTGGATGAGCACGAGACGCACGGCGTCGGGGTCGCTGCGGAGCATCCGCCGACCGACCTCGATGTCGCCCTGCCCGCTGTCCCCGATGAAGACCACGTGCGTCTCGGGCATGAGCAGGCGGAAGCGCTCGAAGTTCACGATCTTGGCCGAGGCCATCGAGTCGTGGCTGCGCAGCCCGTTGAACGTGCCGGACAGGACGGCGTGCGGAGGCAGCCCGAGGTCGCGCAGCCCACGGCGGGTGTGCTGCTCGATGAGCCCGGCCGGGTCCATCGGCCGTGCGGTGACGAAGGTCAGGTCACCGGGGCGGAGCGGGTCTCCGGAGCGGCCGGCGTCGAGGGCGCGATAGAGGGCGATGACACCCGGATAGACCGTGCCGCGCGGGTAGCGGTCGTCGTGGAGCGCGCACCGCAGGGTGTCGTCGATGTCGCTGAGGACGTGCAGGTCGGGCACGTCGACCAGCGCGGCCTGAGCGGCGATGTGGTCGAGGATGTCCTGGCGCGTGCCCTCGTCGTCGACGACGCCGAAGACCAGGTGCTCGAGGTCGCGGTGGTCCGAGCCCGCGTTGAGCAGGCTCTTGAACCGCGTGAGGTCTGTGCCGGACAGGGCGAGGAACGAGTCGCGCACGAGCTGTTCGTGCCCGTGGTCGGAGGACCAGCGGCGACCATGCTGCAGGGCGCGTGCCAGGGTGGCCAGGTCCCGGCCGGGGTCGGCGAGGAGCTCTCGCACGTCCTCGCCGCCCACCTGGGGACGTGCCGCGGACGGGGGACAGCGCACGAGCACCGCTGCTGGGGTCACGCCGACCTCCAGCCGCACTGCGCTGCCCACCGGGTCGCCGTCCACGTGCACGGCGCTCTCGCGGTCCAGGTCGAGCACCACATGGCTCGCCCGGTGGGTCCGCAGACCCGTCCAGCCGCCGCGACGCCGGGAGAGCATCCCGCCGAGAACCCCGAACCAGCCGAGCAACGATCCCGGGGCGACGAGGAGCAGGTCGAGGCGTCCGTCCGTCATCGAGGCCGAGGGCATGAGCGGCAGCCCGAGGGGGAGCACCCGGCAGTTGCCGACGAGGACAGTGCGCACCGGCTCGCGCCCCGAGGGTCGGTCGTCGAGGTGGGTCGTCACGGTGATCGGTTCGCCGACGATGCGACGCCCGAGCGCCGCGAAGTAGGCCGCCCAGCCCCAGCGGTGCTTGTGCGCCTCGGGCGTGGCGGCGAAGGCCTCGGCATCCATGCCGGTCCCCGTCACGACGAGGACGTCGTGGGTCCGCGTCGTGCCGTCGGCGCCTGTCAGGGTCACCCAGGCGAGGTCGCTGTCGACAGGGTCGCCGTCCAGCGCCAGCTCCGACGCGGCATCGAGGTCGGCTGCGTGCAGGCCCACCGTGCGAGCCCAGAGGTTCGCCGTCCCCGTCGGCACGACGCCCAGGGCGACGTGGTCAGCCACGGCTCCGGAGCGTGACAGCGCCGCCGCGACCTCGCGCACAGTGCCGTCGCCTCCCACGGCGACGAGCCGGTCGACGCGCTGGCCCAGCAGCTCGCCCACTTGGGCGGCGCCGTCGGAGTCGGCCGTCGTCTCGAGGACGACGGGCTCGGGCCAGCCGCGCTGCCGCACCGCCCGGCGGAGCGCAGCGACCGCTGCCGCGCTGCGGGGCTTGCCGGGGTGGACGACGACGCCGCAGAGATGCGGCACCGCGCTCAGGGTCTTCACGAGGGCAACCGTATCCACGACCGTGCTGTCCGGCGGGCGGGAACGGCTCAGGTGACCCTGCCGCGCAGCTCCCGCACGAGGACCTTGCCGGTGGCATTGCGGGGGAGCTCGTCGAGGAAGACGACCTCGCGCGGCACGCAGTGACGAGCCCGGTGGGCCTTGACGTGCGCCTTGACGTCATCGGCGTCGAGCTCGGCCCCCTCGTTGAGCACGAGAAATGCCGCGAGACGCTGGCCGAACTCCGGGTCGGGCACGCCCACGACGGAGACCTCGCGGACGGCGGGGTGGTCGACGAGGAGCGACTCGACCTCGACCGGGTAGACGTTCTCACCCCCGCTGACGATCATGTCGTCATCGCGGCCGTCGACGTGGAACAGGCCGTCCTTCTCGTGCCCCAAGTCGCCGGTCGACACGAGGCCGTCCACGAAGTCCTTGGTCGTACCCGAGGTGTAGCCGTCGAAGACGAGCTCGTTGCCGCAGAAGATCCGCCCGGTCTCCCCTGCGGGGACCTCGCGGTTGTCGGCGTCGAGGATCTTGACGACGGTGCCCAGCGGGGGAGTGCCTGCGGTGTCGGGGTCACGTCGCAGGTCCTCGGGCGTGGCGATGCAGACCCAAGAAGCCTCGGTCGACCCGTAGAGGTTGTAGAGCACGTCGCCGTACTCGTCCATGAACGTCGTCGTGAAGCCGTGGGGGTACGCCGACCCGGAGGTGGCCACGACGCGCAGGTTGCTGCGCCGTGACCTGCCTGTTGGATCGGCGGGAAGCTCCATCATCCGTTGGAGCATCACGGGGACGGCGAACATCGCGTGACACTTCTGCGTCTCGAGGGCGTCCTTGGCCGACTGCGGGTCGAAGCGACGCTGCAGCACGATCGTCGCGCGCAGGGCGAAGCCCAGCTGCATCGCGGCATAGCCCCAGGTGTGGAAGATCGGGGCGCTGACGAGAATGCGGTCCTGCGCTCGCAGGGGGATGCGCTCGATGATCGAGACGAGGGGGCCGAAGCCGCTCGGGGACTTGCGTGCTGCGCCCTTGGGCGTGCCCGTCGTGCCCGAGGTGAGAATGATGGTGCGGCCATCCTTGGGGGGTGGGGCCAGGTCCGGCACGTCCGTCGCCGCGTCCAGCTCGCTCGCCCAGTCGCTCTCACGGATGACGGAAAGTCCGTCCGGGAGCTCACCGACCATGGCGTCGAACTCGTCGTCATGGATGAGGGCCGTCAGCTCCTGCTCGTTCGCCACCTGGGCGAGCTGCCCCGCCGACAGTCCGGTGTTCATGAGCACGAGGTCGACCCCGACGGCGGATGCGCCGGTGATGATCTCGATGGCGCCGACGTGGTTGCGGGCAAGGAGGCCGACGCGCTCCCCGGGCCGGAAGCCCTTGGCTCGCAGCAGCCCGGAGGCACGCTCGGACCGGCGCAGCAGCTCGCCGTAGGTCACCTCCCCCCGCTCCTCGTCGACGACTGCGACGTGCTGGGGGCTGCGGCTGGCCGCCTGGCGGAGCTCACCCGCGAGGCCGAATCCCCACTTGTGCAGCGCTAGCAGCTGGTTGAGCTGGCGGTGCGGTGGGCCGGGCGCGATGAGCCCGCGCTTGACCATGACCGCAGCCACGGTCAGGAGACTGATCGGCATGATCAGCTCTTGGGCGTGTCGAACCAGTTCTGGAAGGCCATGGCCGCGCTGAGGTCGCCGCGCACCTTGATCTTGCCCATCATCACCATCATGGTCGGGTTGCCCGAACCGGTGATGAGCTTCGCGAACTCGGCGGGTCCCAGCATGAGCGAGGTCGTGGGCTCCTGCGTCGGTGACTTCTCCACCGTGCAGGTCCCGTCCTTGACCACGACGGCGTAGGTGTCGTCCGTGCCGCCGGGGCCGCCGGTGATGCGCCAGTTGACGCGCGCATCGGTGCCCTTGGCCTTGTCGGGGACGAAGAGCGTGGGGAAGCGTCCGAAGATCCCGTCGAGGATGAACTGGCGGTGCTCCCCACCCATGATCTCGTTGATCTCCTTGTCGGAGAGCTTCTTGATGGTCTGGGTGAACTCGGCCGGTTCCATCGTGGCGAAAGTGGTGGGATCGATATCGGTCATGAACCGACCCTACTCGTGGGTAGCCATGCCGACAAGGAAGGGGAACCCGTGCCAGCCGTCACATCGGGCGACGTGGCGCCAAGATGGGGACGGTGAGGTTCGAGCAGCACCTGGCAGCGATCTCGGTCGCCGCACACCGACTGGGCGAGGAAGCGTGGGCTGCTGGTCCGGACGCGGCGGTGCCGACGTGCCCGGGCTGGAGCGTGCGCGACCTGGTGGCACACCAGGGCATGGTCCATCGCTGGGCGACGGCCGTGGTTCTCGGCGACTCGGACGCAGCGGACTCGCCCGATGGCTTCAGGGAGGAGGGGTTGGCCGAGTCCGATCCGGTCGAGTGGCTCATCGAAGGTTCGCTGGAGCTCGTGGAGGCTCTCGAGGACGCACATGCCAACCTCAAGGCGCTGGTCTTCCTCAAGGATGCGCCCTCGGCGCGAGACTTCTGGGCTCGCCGACAGTGCCATGAGACGACGATCCATGCCTTTGACGCCCTGTCCGCACACCTTGCTCGTATGCCGTCCGCCAACGATGCCGAGATCGACCCACCCTTCGCTGCTGATGGGCTCGACGAGCTGCTCACCGGCTTTCTGCCGCGATCGAAGAGTCGGCTCCGCAGCGATGCGCTGGTGCGAATTGCGGTGTCCCCCATCGACGTCGATGCCGCTTGGCTCGTCGCGGTGAGCCAAGAGCCAGCAGTGACCACACGGCATACGAGCGATTCAGGCGAGCTGGCCACAGCCAAAGTGAGGTTCAGTGGAACGGCAGCACAGCTCTACCTCGGTTTGTGGAACCGCGGGAACGAGATCGTCACCACCGATGAGGCGATGCTCACTCGTTGGCGCGAGGTCTCCCGCGTCGAGTGGTGACGTTCAGAGGAAGGCGCCCCAGCCGGTGCCGATCTGGGACTTGGTGAGGAAGCCGCCGCGTCCGTTGCCGGGATACATGAGGAGCTTGCCGTCCATGGTGATGGCGCCGATGTCGACCTTGCCGTCTCCGGAGAAGTCACGCATGGGCAACACCGAACCGAAGCCGGCCCAGCCGCTGCCGATCTGCTTCTTGGTGAGGAAGCCGCCGCGTCCGTTGCCGGGGTAGAGCCAGAGCTTGCCGAGGCCATCGACGCCCACGATGTCGGAGCGCTTGTCACCGTCGAAGTCGCCGGGTGAGAAGACAGCCTGGAAGGTCTGCCAGCCGCCGCCGAGTCGCACGCCCCGTCCGATGGCCCCGGTGGAGGTGGAGGTGTAGCGGTAGAAGTCTCCGGCGGGGGTGATGCCGATGAGGTCGGCGATGCCATCACCGGTGAGGTCCGATGAGGCGTCGATGGTGCGGAAGACGTTGAACCCATGACCGAGGACGCGGGTACTGGTGGTGGTCGGCTGGATGAGGTCGCCACCGTTGAGATAGAGCACCCCGAGTGGTGCTCCGGGCCCCTTGCCGGTCGAGGATCCCGGGATCGGTGCCCGGGTCGCGGGGATCGTGGTGCTCAAGGTGCTCTTGAACTTGCCACCGCCAGCACCTTGGTAGATGCGCCAGGTGGCTGCGCGGTTGGTGGCCGTCGGGGCGAGGGCGGCCCAGAGGTCGGCGCGTCCGTCCTTGCTGCGGTCGCCGGTGCCGAACACCCGGACAGGACCCATCCGGGGAGCCGCCGTGACCGTCGCCGAGTCGAGGTCCAGGCCCTGCTGGGTGACCTGCGTGACCGCTACGGTGTACGCCACCCCGTTCGTCAGACCCGTGATGGTCGCATGTCGCGTGTAGCCGACCGACCAGTCGACTTCGCCAGTGATGATCTTGTTGCCGGGCTGGACGGTGAGGCGGTAGGCGTTGAAGGCGGGCTGGGACCATGCGATATCGATGGAACCTGTCTTCGGGGTGGCGCCGAGACCGACGATCGTCGGGGACACGATGCGGGTCACTTGGGAGGCCAGCCCCAGATCGTGCTCGGTGGTCGTCACCGGGAGGCCGAGCGCTGGCTGGTTCAGGACCCGACCGTCGGCGGAGTAGGTCGACCGGTTGCCGTTGCTGTCGGTCAGAACCACGCGGGTGACACGTGCTTCGCCGATGGTTGACGGCCGGAACAGGATGCTTCCTCTCTGCCGGCCGTACAGGGCTGTCTCCCGGCCGAAGTCGATCTCCTGCCCGTCACCCACCCGGCCAAAGACGTTGATCGTGGAGAGGATCGGGTCCACGACGTCAAAGGAGAAGAAGGCTTCCGGACCGGCATAACCGGCCACGGCCTGTTCGGGCGCCCAGAAACTGCTCAGCACTGGAGGTGTGACATCACGTCCCGCAGCGACCGTCAGGCGGAGGCTCAGGTCGACCTCATGGGTTCCGGTGGCACCGCTCGAGTACCGGACGGAGCCATCGGAGCGGTACTCAGCGCCGTTGCCCGCAACGTCCTCGACATAGATGGAGGATCCGAGGTAGGGGCCGTCGAGTGGTGACTGGTTGGAGTACCAACCGGACGTCGTCCAGGTCAGCGCCTGCACATCGAGGTCGTCGCCATACCAGCGCGCCTCGAGCGGAGTGGCCCTGAGCGCCGGATCCTCATGGAGGTGACGAATCACGACGTACTTGATGTTGCTCTCGTCGGTGACGGTGAGTGAGAACGTCATGGCTTGGTGCTCGCCCATTGGGCCGTAGGTGCCCTCGGGCAGGGTCGCCCGGGTGAGGATGGGCGCGGTCGTGTCCGCCGTGGCGGTTGCGCTGGCGGACGAAGCGAAGGCTGTGGCCCCGAGGCAGGCGATGGCGAGGGACGACAGGAGTTGTCGGAGGGTGCTGGGCACTGGCGTTGCCCTCTCGGATGGCGGCGGGCGATGCGTCATCCCGCGGTGCGACCGTCCCCACGGCACGGCAGCGAAAGAATAGTCGTTGCCGTGCCGTGGAGCCCGGCAATCAGAAGAAGCCGCCCCACCCGGTGCCGATCTGCTTGGCGGGGAGGAAGCCCCTGCGACCATTGCCCGGATACATCAACAGCTTGCCGTCCATGGTGATGGCGCCGATGTCGGCCTTGCCGTCGCCATTGAAGTCTCGCAGTGGGAGCACCGCTCCGAAGTTCCCCCAGCCGGTGCCGATCTGGACGCGTGATGCGAATCCGCCCCGGCCGTTGCCGGCGTAGAGCCAGAGGCGACCGGTTGTGTCGAGTGCGACGAGGTCTGCCCGGCGGTCACCGGAGAAGTCGCCGGTCTGGAAGACGGCGGTGTAGATGTTCCAGCCGCTACCCAAGGTGGTGGTGGAGACGATGTGGGTCTTGCTTCCGGTCTGGTAGACCTTCATGACTCCGTCGGCGGTCACCCCGACGAGGTCAGGCCGGCCGTCCCCTGTGAGGTCATGGCCGCCGTCGACGAACCGCATGGATGACCATCCAGAGGTGCCGAGCAGGTAGCCGTATCCAGGGGCCCGCTTCGCCAGGAGGGTCGGCCCGAAACACAGCACCTCACCATCGGACTGGACGTCCGCGGGCGCCACGCGCTCACACTCGTTGTCCCGCGCGCTGAATGCGACGTACTTGGGACCGAAAGCCCCGCGTCCGTTGGTCGGATAGACGTAGGCGTCCCCGTCCGGGACAACCCCGCTGGGCTTGCGGGCAACGACATCGACCCTGTTGTCTCCTGAGGCGTCCCTGACAGCGAAAACGTTCGTGGAGGGCATGGGTCGGACAACAAAGTTGGTTGGCCGACCGTCGCCCCA
The DNA here is from genome assembly GCF_001427985.1 of Knoellia sp. Soil729. Lineage (GTDB taxonomy): Bacteria > Actinomycetota > Actinomycetes > Actinomycetales > Dermatophilaceae > Knoellia. The sequence goes on along the minus strand of NZ_LMSA01000002.1, from coordinate 677,898 downwards.
CTGGCTGCGCATCACGGCGGTCACCGTGTATGAGGTGCCATTCGCCAGCCCGGGAACGTCGATGGTGCGGCCACCGACGGAAGTGGCCGGTAGATCGATGACCTTGCCGCCCGGGCTGACCGTGATGCGCAATGAGGACTTCGTGTCGACGGCTTGCCCGCTCGCGTGCCAAACCATCCGCGCTCCGAAGGGGCGAGGTCGGATCGAGACCGCTGGACTCGATGGTCGAAGGGTGAGGTCCAACGAGCTGAAGTCGAAAAGATGGTGCTCCGTCACGCCAGGTCCATGGATCCACGTCCCATCGCGGCGGTAGCTCGATCCGTTTCCCGCGCCGTCGACCAACTGGATGGTCTGAAGCGAGTTCACTCCGGCCCACATCGAGGGGACGCGGACATCGGTCGGGATACCAGGCTGGAGCTTGACCTCCTGGGGGCCTTGGCTGCCCGCGAGGTTGGGGTTGGTCCACCATCCATCGAGAAGGACGGGGTCATGGCTGTCATCCGTGACAGTGACCGTAAGGATCGAGGGTTCATCCGCATACTGGGAGCGCTTCTTCCAGGAGAGGCTCGAGATCTGTGGAGAGATGCGCGCGGGAAGGTCTGGGACATCCAGGTCGAACTCTGCGAAATCCAAAGCGTGCTTCGTCGTAGAGGCGTATCCGTTGTGGGCGACCGTCCCATCGCGGGAGTAGACCGAGGTCATCGAATACTGATCGGTCAGCGTGATGGTTTCGAGGGTCTTGTGACCGGCCGACTGGGCACGTCCTGCGATGGTCGAGAGGCCAGTCGCCACGTTGTCCCCGGTTGCACTGGCTGCGCCGCTCCACTGGGCTGTCACGGTCCGCAGGGTGGACTGGACGTCGCTGGTGTTCACCTGAATCGAGAAGGCCCCCGGCGCAAGGGGCCGTGCTCCGAGTTTGAGGCCAACGAGCGTTGCAGGGGCGAGTTCGTTGGTTTGGGGTCCGGAGATCGAGTACGCAATGGTGCCGAAGTCGATGGCGTGATGACCTACCGTGACGCCCCCGCGCAGGATACGACCGTCGGACTCGTAGCTCTCTCCCAACAAGCCACCGGGGTCGACGAGTCGGAGTGATTGGAGCTCGTACTTTCCAGCTGGCCAACGCGCGTCCCAGATGATGCTGTGTGAGCCAGTGGCGGTGGGCGTTGGGACGAGTGGCACCGACACTGTGCCGACAGCCTTGTTGAGAAGTCTCGCTTCAATGCGGAGAGGTAGCGTGCCAGAGAGCGAGTACCGAAGCATGGCCGTCGTTGTGGGTGTGACTGCACCCTCGACGGACAATGCCGTCAGGCTGTAGTGCGGTTCCTCGGCATGAGCCGGGGAGGCCATGGTGAACGTGGCCACGAGCACCGCGGATCCAAGTGCGGAGAAGAATCGGCGGAGGGTGGTGCGCATCGGACGTGACCTTTCGTGGCTGCAGCAGATCAGAAGAAGGTGTGCCATCCGGTGCCGATCTGCTTGGCGGCGAGGAAGCCGCTGCGACCGTTGCCGGGACTCACGAGCAGCTTGCCCTCCATGGTGATGGCGCCGATGTCGGCTCTGCCGTCGCCGTTGAAGTCTCGTAGCGGCAGGACCGCCCCGAAGGAGCCCCAGCCGTGGCCGATCTGTGTGCGCTCGGCGAAGCCACCTCGTCCGTTGCCGCGGTAGAGCCACAGCCGGCCGGCGGTGTCGAGAGCCACGAGGTCGGCGTGGCGGTCGCCGGAGAAGTCACCGACCTGGAGGACTGCGGTGTAGACGTTCCAGCCGCGCCGTCACTGTGGAGCTCGTCATCGTGACCGCGTTGAGGGTCGGGTATGCCGTGTCACCGGCTTCCGCGGACGCGCCCGGTGTGGCGCTGAAGAAGGTGGTGAACAAAGCCAGTGCCCCGAGAGCGGACAGCCGTCGTCGAAGGGTGGTGCGCATCGTGCTGGCCCCTTGGCTCGGGCGGACACTCCCCGTCCGCAACGACCGGCCCCCTTGGCACGGCAGAGTCAGACTACGGCCGCGGGCTCGATGGCGCTCGGTGATCGCGAGAACTCACCACCACATTCCTGGCACCCGAATAACCGAACTCGTGCCCTTCTGCGACACAGCCCGATGGGCTCGTGTGTCCCAGGAGGGCACGAAGTCGGGGTGTGGGTCAGGCCTTCGTGGTGCCGGCCTTCTTCGCCATCGCCTTCTTCGCGGGAGTCTTCTTGGCCGTCGCCTTCTTCGTGGTGGCCTTCTTCGCCGTCTTCTTGGCCGCTCGCTTGCGCGTCGTGGGGCCCTTGGCGCGCTTCTCCGCGAGCATCTCGAAGGCCCGCTCGGCGGTCAGCGTCTCGAGGTCATCGTCACGACGCAGCGTCGTGTTGGTCTCACCGTCGGTGACGTACTCGCCGAAGCGTCCGTCCTTGACCACGACCGGCTTGCCCGACACGGGGTCCGGGCCGAACTCCTTGAGCGGAGGCTTCGCGGCGGCACGGCCACGCTGCTTGGGCTGGGCATAGATCGCCTCGGCCTGCTCGAGCGTGATGTCGAACAGCTGCTGCTCGGTCTCGAGCGAGCGCGAGTCCGTGCCCTTCTTGAGGTAGGGACCGTAGCGACCGTTCTGCGCCGTGATCTCGACCTGCTTCTGCGTCTCCTTGCCGTCCTCGCCGGTGACGGTCTCGGTGACGACGCCCACGACGCGGGGCAGGGACAGCAGCTTGAGCGCGGTCTCGAGGTCGATCGTCGCGAGGTCCATGTCCTTGAAGAGCGATGCGGTGCGCGGCTTGACCTTGGCCTTGCCCTTGAGGGCGGCAACCTCTTCGGGCAGCACCTCGGTCACGTAGGGGCCATAGCGCCCGGACTTGGCGATGATGTCGCGCCCGGTCTCGGGCTCCTGCCCGAGCACGCGGCCGTCGTCGGCGGCCGTCGCGAGCAGCTCGCGTGCCTTCTCGGGGGTCATCTCGTCGGGGGCGATGTCGTCGTTGATCGTTGCCCGGCGCGGAGTGGCGGGCTCACCGGAAGCCGAGTCACCGGCATACGCCTCCGTGACCTCGCCGGTCACGGGGTCGACACCAGCGGGCGCGACCTCCTCGACGTAGGGGCCGTAGCGGCCCACGCGGACGACGATGCCGTCGCCGATGTCGATCGTCGAGATCGCGCGGGCGTCGATGTCTCCCAGGTCGGCCACCAGGTCGCGCAGCCCCTCGCTCGTCGAGGCCTCGTCACCGAAGTAGAACCGCTTCAGCCAGGTGGCGCGCTGGGCGTTGCCGCCGGCGATCTGGTCGAGGTCCTCCTCCATCGACGCGGTGAAGTCGTAGTCGACGAGCCGGGTGAAGTGCTCCTCCATGAGGCGCGTCACGGCGAACGCCAGCCACGACGGCACGAGAGCGTTGCCGCGGCTCGAGACGTAGCCGCGGTCCTGGATCGTGCCGATGGTGGAGGCGTAGGTCGACGGACGACCAATTCCCTTCTCCTCCATGGCTTTGACGAGCGTGGCCTCGGTGTAGCGGGCCGGCGGAGAGGTGTCGTGACCGTCGGCCTCGGCGCGCAGGACCTTGAGCTCGGTGCCCTCGCCCATGCGCGGGAGGCGACGCTCCTCGTCCTTGGTCGCGTTGCGCTGCTCGTCCCGGCCCTCTTCGTATGCCGCGAGGAAGCCTCGGAAGGTGATGACCGTTCCGCTTGCGGTGAACTCGACCTGCTCCGCGGGTGCCTCGCGGTCGAGGGTGGCGCCGAGCTTGACGGTCGCAGTGGAACCCCTGGCATCGGCCATCTGCGAGGCGACGGTGCGCTTCCAGATGAGCTCGTAGAGGGCAAACTCGTCACCGCGCAGCTCCCCGGCGACCTGGGCCGGGGTCCGGAACCGGTCTCCGGCGGGGCGGATGGCCTCGTGGGCCTCCTGCGCGTTCTTGACCTTCTTGGCGTAGTTGCGCGGGGCGTCGGGGACGTAGTCGCCGCCATAGAGGTCGCGGGCCTGCTGGCGGGCCGCGGTGAGCGCGGACTGCGACAGGGCTGTCGAGTCCGTTCGCATGTAGGTGATGTAGCCGTTCTCGTAGAGCCGCTGGGCGACGCGCATCGCGTTCTTGCTCGAGAGGCGGAGCTTGCGCGAGGCCTCCTGCTGCAGGGTGCTCGTCGTGAAGGGGGCGCTCGGGCGGCGCGTGTACGGCTTCTCGGCGACGGAGGTGACGCTGACGTCCGCGGCCAGGACCGCGTGGGCGATGCCGGTGGCGGCGGCCTGGTCGAGGTGGGCGACCTCGCCCCTGAGGCGACCGTCGTCACCGAAGTCGCGACCCGTGGCCACCCTGCGGCCGTCGACGACGGACAACCGGGCGGTGAACGCGGACGACTCGGCGTCGGGCGTGAACTCGCCCTCGACGTCCCAGTAGTTGGCGGAGCGGAAGGCCATGCGCTCGCGCTCGCGCTCGACGACCATGCGGGTGGCGACGGACTGGACGCGGCCCGCGGACAGACCGGCCTTGACCTTGCGCCACAGCACCGGCGAGATCTCGTAGCCGTAGAGGCGGTCGAGGATGCGGCGGGTCTCCTGCGCGTCGACGAGGGCGGTGTCGAGGTCGCGGGTGTTGGAGGCGGCCCTCTGGATGGCCTCCTTGGTGATCTCGTGGAAGACCATGCGCTTGACGGGGACCTTGGGCTGCAGGGTCTCGAGGAGGTGCCAGGCAATGGCCTCGCCCTCGCGGTCCTCATCGGTGGCGAGGTAGAGCTCGTCGGCGTTCTTGAGCAGCCGCTTGAGCTCGGCGACCTTCTTGCGCTTGTCCGCGTCGACGACGTAGTAGGGCTCGAAGTCGTTGTCGACGTCGACCCCGAAGCGACCGAACGGGCCCTTCTTGATGTCGGCGGGCATCTCCGACGGGGTCGGGATGTCGCGGATGTGGCCGACGGACGCCTCGACGTCCCAGTCGGCGCCGAGGTAGCCGGCGATGGTCTTGGCCTTGGCGGGTGACTCGACGATGACGAGCTTGCGACCCGTGCCTGCTGGGCTCATGGGGCATCGATCCTGTCCTGTCGCCTCGTGCAGCGGATTCGTCGCTGCTCCGACGAGGAGACGGGAGTGACGGTACAGGTACCCGGTCGGACGGTGGTCCCAGCCCTTGCGTCTGCGGATCCGGTCGCTGGAGCAACCGTCGCCGCAGACGCAAGCGGAGGGGACGGCATACGGGCAGGTGGAAATGCGGCTTGACCCTCACCCGACGTGAGGCAGGACGGTTGTCCCATGACCGCAGTTGGAGACACTGTTTCGGTGGACGAGATGCTCACGGTGGGGCAGGTGGCCCAGACCTTCGGCGTGACGGTGCGGACGTTGCACCACTACGACGAGGTCGGCCTGCTGAGCCCGTCGGAGCGCACGCCTGCCGGCTACCGCCTCTACACCGCGGGCGACCTGGAGCGGCTGGCGACGATCGTCACCTACCGGCGGTTGGGACTGCCCCTCGACGAGGTGGCGGCCCTGCTGCGTGGTGACGGCTCGATCATCGAGCACCTCCGGCGCCAGCGCGACGTGGTTTTGGACAAGGTCGGCGAGCTGCACCGGCTCGTCGAGGCGATCGACGCCAGACTGGAGAGAGAGATGCACGAGCAACCGGCGATCCGCGAGGACCTGAAGGAGATCTTCGGTGACGGGTTCGAGGACGAGTACCAGGCCGAGGCGCAGGAGCGGTGGGGTCAGACCGACGCGTGGAAGCAGTCGGCCAGGCGCACGAAGGGCTACACCGTCGCCGACTGGGAGCAGATCAAGGCCGAGGCAGCCGCGACCAACGACGCCTTCGTCGCGGCCCTGAGGGCGGGACTGCCGGCCACGTCGGCGGAGGCCATGGATGCCGCCGAGTCTGCGCGGGTCCACATCGAGACCTGGTTCTACGACCTCGACCACGACTTCCACCGCAACCTCGGTGGCATGTATGTCGCCGACCCGCGGTTCACCCAGACGTACGAGGACCTCGAGCCCGGGCTGGCGGCCTACGTCCGGGACGCGATCCACGCGAACGCCGACCGCCACACGTGAGTCCCGACTTTCGCTCCCCATAAGGGAAGCTGCGGGGTCCGGAGGGTTTCTTTCCCTCCGGACCCCGCTCCTTCCCTCCGGTCACCTTCCCCGATCCCGTATGCCGTCCGCTCGCCACCGCGCTCGGCCGCCCTCCTCCTGCCGCCCACCCCGCCGCCGCCCGCCTGCCGCCCACCGGCCGCCCACCGACGTGCTGTCCGGTGGCTCGCCTAGGCTCGGGCCCGTGACGCGACAGGGACTCTTTCTCGCCTTCGAGGGCGGCGACGGCGCCGGCAAGTCGACGCAGGTGCGTCTGCTCGCCGCCGCTCTGGAGTCGCTCGGGCGTGAGGTGGTCGTGACCCGGCAGCCGGGCGGGACAGCGCTGGGTGCCCAGATCCGCGACCTGGTTCTGCACGGTGACCACGTCTCGCCACGCGCCGAGGCGTTGCTGTTCGCCGCGGACAAGGCCCACCACGTCGACCAGCTCATCCGCCCCTCGATGGACCGGGGCGCCGTGGTCGTCACCGACCGCTACACCGACTCCTCTGTCGCCTACCAGGGAGCCGGGCGTGACCTGGGTGCCGCCGAGGTGCACGACCTGCAGATGTGGGCCGTCGGCTCGCTCGTCCCCGACCTCACGGTCATCGTCGACGTCCCTGCCGAGGAGGGGCGTCGCCGGCGCGGCGAGGTCCACGACCGGCTCGAAGCCGAGGCTGACGCCTTCCACGACGCGATCCGGCACCACTTCCTCGCCATGGCCCAGGGTGCTCCGGAGCGCTACCTCGTGGTGGACGGCACCGCCTCGCCGGAGTCGATCCACGACGCGGTCATGGGCCGGCTCGAGTCATCCGGCCTGCTCGAAGGGGCAGCCCAGTGAGCGTGTGGCGCGACGTCATCGGGCAGGACCCCGCGATCGAGACTCTCTCCCGTGCGGTGTCCGACCCGGCCGCGATGACCCACGCATGGCTCTTCACCGGCCCGCCGGGTTCCGGCCGGTCGGTCGCGGCGCGTGCCTTCGCGGCGGCGCTGCAGTGCCCGACCGGGGGCTGTGGTGAGTGCCGGGAGTGCCGCACGGCGGTCGACGGCACCCATGCCGACGTCGACCTCATCGCGACCGAGGGCCTCTCGATCAAGGTCGAGCAGGCCCGTGACCTCGTGGGGCTCGCCGCGCACCGCCCTTCGCTCGGGCGCTGGCGGGTGATCATCGTCGAGGACGCCGACCGGCTCACCGAGCGGGCCGCCGACGCACTGCTCAAGGCCCTCGAGGAGCCGACGCCGCGCACGGTCTGGATGTTGTGCGCGCCTTCGGTCGAGGACGTCATCATCACGATCCGCTCGCGCTCGCGGCACGTGCGGCTGCGCACACCGTCCGTCGAGGCCGTGGCCGACCTCTTGGTGCGCCGTGACGGTGTCGACCCACCGATGGCCATGTATGCCGCCCGCGCGGCTCAGTCGCACGTCGGGCTGGCGCGTCGGCTGGCTCGCGACGAGCACGCCCGCATCCGTCGTCACGACGTCATCACCCTCGCGTCCAAGATCCGCACGGTCGGCGACGCCATCGATGCGGCCTCGGACCTCTCGACGATCGCCACCGAGGAGTCGCTGGCGTCGTCGGCCGAACGCGACGCCGCCGAGAAGGCCAGGCTGATGGAGGTGCTCGGAGCCGACCCGTCGGCCCGGACCCAGCCTCCGCACATCCGCTCCCAGATCTCGTCGCTCGAGAAGGACCAGAAGGCCAGGGCGACACGCTTCTCGCGCGACATGGTCGACCGAGCCCTGGTGGACCTGCTGTCGGTCTATCGCGACGCTCTGGTGCTGCACACCGGCGCACCGACGGCTCTCGTCAACGAGGACGCCCGTCAGACGGTCACCCAGGTGGCGCAGGTGCTCCCGGCCACCCGGGTGCTCATCGCGATGGATGCGATCGGTACCGCCCGGCAGCGCATCGCCGCCAACGTCCAGCCGCTGCTGGCCCTCGAGGCCATGGCTCTGGAGCTCCGGCTGCCCCGCTGACGGTGAGCTGCTGGACGACGGGGGCGGACGGCATACTCAGGATCGGCCCGTAGGGTCGAGTACATGCTGCGTCGTGTCGCCCCCCTCGCTGCCCTTGCCTCGGTGGCCCTCGTCCTGTCGGGCTGCTCCACCGTCGGTGACCTCGTCGACCGCGAGCCGGCGCGACCGACCGTCGTGGGGACGCAGACGCCGCCCGCCGGCATGGAGGGCACGGACGCCTTCTATGCGCAGAAGCTGCAGTGGACGCGCTGCAGCGGCGGTCTGTGTGCGGAGCTCACCGTGCCCCAGGACTACGCGAAGCCTGACGGCGACACCATCACGATCTCGGTGCTGCGGGTGCCGGCTCGCAAGGAGTCAAAGCGGATCGGCTCCCTCGTCGTCAACCCCGGCGGCCCCGGTGGCTCCGGCGTCGACTACGCGAGGGCCGCGGACTTCATCGTCGGCTCCGACGTGCGCCAGCGCTTCGACGTGGTGGGCTTCGACCCCAGGGGAGTGGGTCGCTCGGAGCCCATCGACTGCGTGAGCGACTCCGAGCTCGACGCGTTCCTCGGGGCGGAGCAGACGCCGGACGATGCGGCCGAGGAGCATGAGTTCGCCGCCAACGCCAAGAGCTTTGCGCAGAAGTGCGGCCAGAACGCCGGGCCGCTGCTGGGCCACGTCTCGACGGTGGATGCCGCCAAGGACATGGACGTCCTGCGGGCCGCGCTGGGCGAGCCGAAGCTCGACTACCTCGGCAAGTCCTACGGGACCTACCTCGGCGCGACGTATGCCGACCTCTTCCCGCAGCTCGTCGGCCACTTCGTCCTCGACGGGGTCGTCGCTCCCGACCTCACCTCGGCCGAGGTCAACCTCGGCCAGGCCAAGGGCTTCGAGACCGCGACCCGCGCCTGGGCCCAGTTCTGCATCGACAAGGGCACCTGCCCGCTCGGTGGCACCGTCGACCAGGTCATGCAGGGCCTTCGTGACTTCCTCAAGCGGGTCGACGAGCAGCCCCTGGACAAGACCGGTGATGCGGCCGTCACCCAGCTCACCGAGGGGTGGGCGTCGACGGGGATCGCAGCCGCGATGTACGACCAGGGCATGTGGGACACGCTCGTGGAGGCGATGCGGGCGGCCCTGCAGGGTGACGGCTCCGACCTCATGGGGCTGGCCAACACCTATGCCGACCGCAAGCCGGGGGGCGGCTACAGCGGCAACATCATGGAGGTCATCTACGCCGTGAACTGCCTCGACAAGCCCGAGTCCCCTTCCGTCCCCGAGCACGAGGCGGCGGCCGAGGCGGCACGCGCGGTGGCCCCGACCTGGGGACCGTTCCTTGCCTGGTCCTCGCTGACCTGCGGCTCGTGGCCCGTGAAGACCGAGCGCTCGTCGGAGCCGCCCCAGAAGGTCACGGCCGAGGGTGCGCAGCCGATCGTCGTCGTCGGCACCACCCGGGACCCAGCGACGCCCTACGAGTGGTCCGTGCGCCTGCACGACCAGCTCGCCAAGAGCTCACTCATCACCTACGACGGTGACGGGCACACGGCATACATGAGGTCCAACAGCTGTGTCGACGACCCGATCGACGAGTTCTACCTCACGGGCACGGTGCCCAAGGACGGCCTGAAGTGCTGACCGCCGGCTGAGGTCCGCGGGGCAATGGACATGCAGTCGTATGCCGTCCGCCCGGCTCGCGCGCTCAGCCGTGGGTCCCGTCCGTGGTTGGGACCGGGCACTGCATGTCCGTCGCTCCGAAGGGTCGCGGGCTCGGTCGGGCCCGATTTCGGGATGGACCCGGATTGTTCGTATACTCGTGCGTCGTGCTGGACCACCGGTTCTGCACCGCGCCGCTTTAGCTCAGTCGGCCAGAGCGATTCACTCGTAATGAATAGGTCATCGGTTCGATTCCGATAAGCGGCTCAGAGCAGGAACTGCCCCTCACTTCCACAAACAGGCGAGGGGCAGTTCCTGTCTCAGCAGGCGATTCCGTATCTGGGTGGGCCATCGGGTAGGCCGTTTGCGTGCTCCTGGCTGAGCCGGCTGGTGGCCGCCCGAGGACTCGGTGGTGCACCCTGATCGCCGCCGCCCTGGTGGTGCTCGCAGGGACGGCGGCTTTTGGGCTGTCAGCCACGCGCGTGCGATCGTAGATCGATGAGCAGGGAGGACCAGGTGACGCTGCACGAACTCGCGCAGCTCGACCGTGCCGGGAGCCCGCGAGTGCGTCGTGAAGTGCGGTCGATCCGCAACCGTCTCGGATCGCACCAGCAGGGGGAGTGCGGCGGCCAGGAGGAGTGCCCTCTGTGTCGTGTCGAGGCAGCCGAGCGCCGCTCAGCCTGACTTGGGTCGCCGCCCCGCACACTCCACCGGTTCGCCCGGCGCACGGACATTCTCGAGCGCGGCCCCCGGCTACGGGGATGAGGAGGCGGGGGCCGCGTCGGGTCTGTACCCAGCGACGTCGCGGGCATGCGGGCCTGGGCCTGCCTGTGTGCCATCAGTCTCGAGAAGGCGCCGCCGTGAAGTCACTCTGCGCGGTCGCCACGCTCGGCCTCGTGGCATCCCGTCAGCCCCGTCGGTGGAGCGGGCCGCGGTTTCCCCGCAGCCGGCGTGGGGTAGCAGTACGGCATGACTGCCGTGAGAGTTTCCGAAGGACCCGACAGCTGCGAGGAGCACGAGTGGGTCACCGATGAGCGCGTGACCACGTCCGATGATTCGCACGTCGTGAAGGTATGTCGTACCTGCTCGGCGATCGCCCTGACCGGCCCTGACGAAAGCTGAGGGCGCCCCGGCTAGGGGGTGAGAAGAGGGGGCCGCGCTCGTTCGGTGGGCACCGAGGTCCCAGACATGGCCGGCAGGAGGCAGTGCGGAGACAACACTCCAGTTGGCGAATCGGCCGGCAGTTCCCAACCTCTGCCTTCCAGCATCAGTGCCCTGCCGAATCTCCTTGGGAGAGGGTCTGGCTTGACCGCACACAGGAGTGCCGACGGTGTTCGGCGCCGGTGCCCACAGACCGCGGGGAAGGACGAAGAACGCCCCGACCTCCCCAAGGAGAGCGAGGCGTTCGTATGCCGTGCCGAGGTCAGTCGTTGTCGCGGGCGTGTCCGCGGGTGCCGGACTTGGCCAGGCCGCGGGCGATCATGTAGCCGATGCAGGAACGTGATGTAGCGCAGGGCCTGATCGGCGCTGAAGGGGTCGGCGGTGTTGTTGCCGTCGTCGTTGACGACGATCGCGGTGACCAGGACCGCAAGCACGGTGGCCACGTAGGCGATCAGCTCGGTCGTCTTGCCCGCCGGGCGGGTTTCGGTGCTGTAGTCGCGGACGGTGGGCCGTGACCGCAGCCCTGGGCCTCGTCGTGACCGCTGTGTGTCCTGGATCCGGTGGACGGCGTCCCGAAGGCTGGAATCCATGGTGTTCAGACCAGAGGAATGGCCGAGCAAGTCCGGTTTGCGACCGGGTCGGTCGGGTAAGCAGCCTGCATTCCGGCCACGGCCGAAGTCGACGGAGCGCCCAGCCGAGTGACCCGGCGCCACGTGGAGTGCAGCCGAAGCCGGAGAACCTCCCGAGGAAGTGGGGAAGCGATGACTGCCGCCAGCGACGCGAGGACGATGCTGCGTGAGCGTGAGCGTGAGCGTGAGCGTGAGCGTGAGCGCGAGGCCGTGCGTCAGGCGCGTGTCTCCCCGGGTGCCACGGTCCTGAAGTGGATCACGACGACCGACCACAAGGTCATCGGCAACCTCTACTTCATCACGTCCTTCGCCTGGCTCGTCCTGGCCGGGATCATGGCACTGATCATCCGTGCCGAGCTCTTCGAGCCGGGCATGCAGATCGTCGACAACCCGCAGCAGTACAACGAGCTGTTCACGATGCACGGCACGATCATGCTGCTGCTGTTCGCGACACCGTTGTTCGCGGCCTTCGCGAACGCGCTCATGCCGCTGCAGATCGGTGCGCCGGACGTGTCGTTCCCGCGGCTCAACATGTTCGCGTACTGGCTCTACCTCTTCGGTGGGCTCATCGCCGCGAGTGGGTTCCTCACCCCGGGTGGCGCGGCCGCGTTCGGGTGGTTCGCCTACACACCGCTGTCGGACACCTCCTACAGCCCCGGCATGGGTGGCAACCTCTGGGTGTTCGGCCTGGCCCTCTCCGGCTTCGGCACCATTCATCACCACGATCCTGACGATGCGTGCCCCCGGCATGACGATGTTCCGGATGCCGATCTTCACGTGGACCGTGCTCATCACCTCGATCCTCGTGCTCGTCGCTTTCCCGGCCCTGGCCGCGGCGCTCTTCGCCCTCGGTGCCGACCGCCGGTTCGGGGCGCACATCTTCGACCCCGAGTCGGGCGGGGTGATGCTCTGGCAGCACACCTTCTGGTTCTTCGGGCACCCTGAGGTCTACATCATCGCGTTGCCGTTCTTCGGGATCATCTCCGAGATCCTCCCGGTGTTCTCGCGCAAGCCGATCTTCGGCTACAAGACCCTGGTCTACGCCACCATCGCCATCGCGGCATATTCCGTCGCGGTGTGGGCGCACCACATGTACGGCACGGGCCAGGTGCTGCTGCCGTTCTTCGCGATCATGACGATGCTCATCGCGGTGCCGACCGGGGTGAAGTTCTTCAACTGGATCGGCACGATGTGGGGCGGCAAGCTCAGCTTCGACACCCCGCTGCTGTGGGCGCTGGGCTTCCTCGTGACCTTCCTCTTCGGTGGCCTCACGGGCGTCATCCTCGCCAGCCCTGCCCTGGACTTCCACCTCACCGACAGCTACTTCGTCGTGGCCCACTTCCACTACGTGGTCTTCGGCACGGTCNCAGGTGCTGCTGCCGTTCTTCGCGATCATGACGATGCTCATCGCGGTGCCGACCGGGGTGAAGTTCTTCAACTGGATCGGCACGATGTGGGGCGGCAAGCTCAGCTTCGACACCCCGCTGCTGTGGGCGCTGGGCTTCCTCGTGACCTTCCTCTTCGGTGGGCTCACGGGCGTCATCCTCGCCAGCCCTGCCCTGGACTTCCACCTCACCGACAGCTACTTCGTCGTGGCCCACTTCCACTACGTGGTCTTCGGCACGGTCGTGTTCGCGATGTTCGGCGGCTTCTACTTCTGGTGGCCCAAGTTCACCGGCCGGATGCTCGACGAGACGCTGGGCAAGATCCACTTCTGGATGCTGTTCATCGGCTTCCACACCACCTTCCTCATCCAGCACCTGCTGGGCATCTGGGGCATGCCGCGGCGCTACGCCGACTACCTGCCCGAGGACGGCTTCACGTTCGCCAACCAGGTCTCCTCGATGGGTGCCTTCCTCCTGGGCGCCTCGATGCTCTCGGCGATGCCGGGCTGCACGTGCGCGAGTACGTCAGGCACCCCGGCGCCGTGGCGGTGGTCGCGCNTGGGGCATGCCGCGGCGCTACGCCGACTACCTGCCCGAGGACGGCTTCACGTTCGCCAACCAGGTCTCCTCGATGGGTGCCTTCCTCCTGGGCGCCTCGATGCTGCCGTTCTTCTACAACGTCTGGAAGACCTGGCGCTACGCACCGCTCGTCGAGAGCAACGACCCGTGGGGCTACGGCGCTTCGCTCGAGTGGGCGACGTCCTGCCCGCCGCCCCGGCACAACTTCGACTCGATCCCGCGGATCCGTTCCGAGCGCCCCGCCTTCGACCTGCACCACCCCGAGGCGGCCCCCGCCGGCTACGAGCACCGTGGGCTCGTCAAGGCCATGGGCCCGGCCGACCTCGGAGACGACTCCATGTCGGCCAACGACAATGATCGGCTGTCGGGCGATGAGGAACGTCACGCGACCTGAGCGAGCTCGGGGCTGATCGACGCAGGCGGTCACAGACGCCGACCCTGCTGCGGCGGGCCACGTCCACAATGGGCAGTTCTCAGCCGGGCTGGGCGTCGCAGATCGATCTATGCTGGCGGGGCAAACTCACGGCAAGGACCTCCTCGTGACCGATGACTCGCACACCTTCGCAGCCCGTGCCATCCTGTGGCTTGCCGCAGGCTACGGCTTCCTCGGCGCCATCCTCTCCGTCTACGCAGCCGACGTCACCGGGCGCACGTCGATGCTGCGAGTGGGAGCTGGACTGGTCATCCTCACGGCTGTCGCGGTCTCTGGCCTGTTCGTCACCCGTCCCAGGCACTGACCCACCTGCACGCGGCCGACCTGGGGGTCAGCTGAGCAGGCCGCGCACATAGGAGGCCTGGCCCACGTGCTGGGCGACCTCGTTGGCCACGCTCGTGAGCCGTGCGAGCAGGGTGACCGGTGGGTCCCAGTGCCTGTCGACGACGCTCTCCCAGTCCTCCTCGCCGAGGCCGGCGAGGAACCGCTGGGTCTGCTCGTGCACCGCCCGGTGGTAGTCCTCGAGCAGTGTGCCGTCGGCCCGGACCTGGGCCACCTGCTCCGCTGAGTGACCGAACCCGGTGTCGTCGGGCGGCAGTGGCAGACCGAAGCGATCAGCGAAACCGTCGCGTACCCACACCTGCTCGAACCCCTTGTGCCCCAGGGCAGCCGCGGCGGTGGCCACGTGGTCGTCCTCGACCCGACTGAGGTGCCAGACGAGCCAGGCGATCGTGTTGGCGCCGGAACTCGGAGACCGAGACAGGTCGTCGGCGGCCAGGTCCTTGACGGCCGAGTGGACGAGGTCGGGCATGCGGTCGAACAGCGAGGTGAAGGCGTCGGTGGTGCTCATCGTGGTTTCGCCGGGGAGCGGGTGGAAGTCATGCCCCCGACGCTACGCCGAGCGAGGGCGGCCTGACGGGCCCACGCAGTCATCTGCGCACAGGAGGAGTCAGAGCCTGCCGAGGAAGCGGTCGATGTCGACCACGACGCGGGTGATCTCGCCGGTGGCGATGATCCTGCCGTCGGTATGCCGTCCGCTCACCCGGAGCCGGTGAAGTCGCCCGTCGCTGTAGGACGGGTCCGCGGTCACCGTGACCTCGGTGCCGACGGGGGAGGCGCCGCTGTGCTGCAGGTCGACGCGGGTTCCGACGCTGCTGCGCCCGGCAGCGATCACCGGCTCGAGGGCGGCACAGGTCGCGGCCTCGATCCAGGCCAGCAGCCGCGGAGTCGCGAGCACCGGCAGGCTGCCGGACCCGAGCGCCGCCGCCGTGTCCGCCTCGGTGACCGTGAACGCCAGCTCGACCGAGCGAACCCTCGGGCAATCGGTCATGAACGCAGTCTCGCAGGCACGCAGCTCAGGACTCGAGGGCATCCAGAGTCAGCAGCACCAGCGCAGCGGTCCACAGCAGCGGTGCGGGCCCGGCCGGCTGGCCCGAGCGGTTGACCTTCTCGGGCAGCGACCCCCACGGCGTGCGGTGCTCGTTGAGCCAGTCGAGCCAGTGGCCAGCGACCTCCTTGCGACCCGATGCGGCCGCGGTGTACGCGACGAGGGCGCTCTCCGGCGTCCACGACGTCCCGTCCTGCTTCCACTCCACCCCCGGCGCCAGCCCGCCCGACTCCCTCGTGGCCAGTCGCTGGTAGTCCAGCCAGCGCTTCGTCGTGCGCCGGTCCTCCGGACCGAACGGCGGCATCATGATCGCGATGGCCGCATCCAGGCCACCGTGGTCCCCGAACCTCTCCAGGGAGGGGCCCATCGATGAGAACACCTGTGACTCAAGGCGTTTGGCGGCCTGGCCAGCGGCCCACCGCTCGGCGTCGACGGGGCCGTGGTCGGCCGTCGCCCGGAGTCCAGCGAGCATCGGCGCCACCGTCCCCAAGGAGGTCTCCGGCGCGGAGATCTCCCAGTAGTCCGGCGACGGCGGAGGCAGGCGCCAGCCACTCCACGTCAGCGAGAGCACGTTGGAGAGGCACTTCGACCTCAGACCGTCCGCCGAGGCCGGGAGCGACTCAGCGGAGACGGACCCCAGGGCCCACAGCACCCACCCGCACCCGTCGGACTGCGGCCCGCGCGGGTCCACGGTGACGCGGCTGCCGTCGAGCAGGTAGCGCGCGTCGAACCCCTTGGCTCGCTCGAACGGGAGCCGCGACATGAAGTCCACCAACCGGCGGGCGTCCTCACTGTGCCCCGTGCGGTCGAGGGCCACGATGATGAAGGCCCCGTCACGCGGCCAGAAGTAGCCCCAGTGCGCGGCGGCGCCGGCTGCCGGTCCGTCCCCGGCAGCCTCGCCGATCACCATCATCTGGCGGATGTCGGTGAGAGCCCAGCGGCTCATCGACTCCCACTGCGTCGCCATGCCGGGTACGGACCCGCTCTCGACCCACTCCCGCGACTTCTTCGCGAGGGCCGCGCCGTCCGGGTCGTGGTCGGCGACGCGGAAGCCGGGGCCGGTCGCCAGCTGGGGCTCTGCCCACTGCGTCGCGACCTGGGGCCGTGCACCGCAGCCCGCGAGCAGGGCGCCACAGAGCATGGCCACCACGACACGCACGGCACCGTGCACCAGCCACCTCCTTGGGCTGTCGCGAACCTACGCCGCGAGGCGGCGCGGTGTCTCGTGAACCGCGCCACACGGCATACCGAAAAGACGTCGGTATGCCGGGTGGTCCGGAGCGTGCGTCGCTCCGCCTAGGCTCGCGACATGGCGCGTGCGATGAAGGTCAGTGACTCGGTGGTCATCCCCGGGGTCACGCCCGCCGAGGTCTATGCGCAGGTGAGCGACCCGACGCGCATGTCGCGGTGGAGCCCGGAGAACACCGGGGCGCAGGTCGAGCGCGGTGCCGGGAGCCTCTCGGTCGGTCACGTCTTCGTGGGCGCCAACCAGCGCGGCGGCACCCGGTGGCAGACGCGGTGCAGGGTGAGCGCGGCCGACCCCGGCGAGAGGTTTGCGTTCGACGTCGTGGGCTGGGGGCTGAGGTCGCCGCTGCTGCGCATCGCGATCGCCCGGTGGGAGTACACCTTCGAGGCCACCGAGGGTGGCACCCGCGTGACCGAGACCTGGCGCGACGCCCGTCGTCGCTGGCCCGACCGGGTGGCGAACGCCGTCGACGCGAGGCTGACCGGTGGCCGGACCTTCGCCGCGTTCCATGAGCGCAACATCGCCAGGACCCTCGCCGCCCTGCGCGAGGACCTGGCCGTCCACCCGACCGGACCCTGAGGGGCCGCCACACCGCTGGGCTAGCCTCGGCGCGTGCCAGAAGTCAACGCCCATGGTCAGCCCGTCGGCGATGTCGTCCCCGGGTGGGAGGCGCGCCCCGCACCGGGACCGGTGACGCTGGCGGGCCGCTACGTGCGCGTCGTGCCGCTCGACTCCGTGCACTACTCCGACCTGTTCGAGGCGGTCTGTGGTCCGGGTGATGACGCCCTGTGGACCTACCGGCCGATCGCGCGGCCCACCTCACTGGCCACGTTGTGGATGCACCTGGCGGGCGTCGTGGAGTCGCCCGGCAACGTGACCTTCGCACTGGTTCCGCTCGAGGGAGACCGTTCGGGGCGGGCGAGCGGCATCGTGTCGCTGCAGCGCATCGACCCGGTCCACGGTCAGGTCGAGGCGGCCGGAGTGCTCCATGGTGAGGGCCTCCGACGCACCCGGGCGGCCACCGAGGCGATCCACCTGCTCATGGGGCACACCTTCGACGACCTCGGCTACCGCCGCTTCGAGTGGAAGTGCGACACCCTCAACGAGCCGTCACGGCGCGCGGCCACCCGGCTCGGGTTCACGCACGAGGGACGGTTCCGCAACCACATGGTCACGCAGGGTCGCAACCGCGACACCGACTGGTACTCCGTCACCGACGGCGAGTGGCCGGCGGTGCGGTCCGCGCACGAGGCCTGGCTCGACCCGGCGAACTTCGACGAGGCCGGGCAGCAGCTGAGGAGGTTGACCCCAGAACCTCTCAGTCCGCCTGATCGCGGCGATCAGGCGGACTGAGAGAAACCCACTTCAGGCGGGAAAGTTGGGGTCTGGGTCAGGCGTCGGGGTTGTCGCTGAGGGGCTTGTCCTTGGTGGCCAGCTCGTCCTTGGCGCGGGCCGCCGCGTGGGCGTGCTCCTCCTCCGTGCGCGCGGCGGAGGCGGCCCGGGCGTCGGACTCCTGGGAGGCGGGCATGCGCCAGCGGGCGGTCGTCATCCCGGCGTCCTTGGCGCGCTGGATCGCCTCGTCGACGCAGCGCTCCGCGTCCTCACGCCCGGCCCAGTGGGCGCCCTCGACCGACTTGCCCGGCTCCAGGTCCTTGTAGGTCTCGAAGAAGTGCTGGATCTCGAGGCGGTCGAACTCGCTGATGTCCTCGAGCTCCTTGATGTGCGCCTTGCGCGGGTCGCCGGCCGGGATGCAGAGGATCTTGTCGTCGCCACCGGCCTCGTCGCGCATGTGGAACATGCCGATGGGGCGGGCACGCACGAGGCAGCCGGGCCACGTCGGCTCGTCGAGCAGCACGAGGGCGTCGAGTGGGTCGCTGTCCTCACCGAGGGTGTCCTCGACGTAGCCATAGTCGGACGGGTAGGCCATCGAGGTGAAGAGCATCCGGTCGAGACGGATGCGCCCGGTCTCGTGATCCACTTCGTACTTGTTGCGCTGACCCTTGGGGATCTCGATGGTGACGTCGAACTCCACGGTGGTGGCCTTCTTTCGGATGGGTACGGATGACCTACGCTCGGGGAACAGTGTCCCGCATGAGTCGGGCACTGCAGGAAAAGGGGTCGGATGCGACGGGCGGTTGTGGCTGGGGTCACGTGTCTCGTCCTCGCCGGAGTCGGCTACGCGGCGGCCGACGTGGTCGACCTCGCTCCCGGGATCCTCACCTATGACGGCGCCCCCGTCGCCCCGCCGACGCCCACCGGCTCGGCGAGCCAGTCGCCCGCCTGGGCCCCGCTGCCCAGCGCTCCGGCTGCTATCCCAAGTCCCACCGCCTCGGCGAGCATCCCCACGCCGCCGACGTCCCGGGGCCTCGCGGACGTCCTCGGGCCCCTGGTCAAGGACCCGTGGCTGGGTCCCAGCGTCGGCGTCAGCGTCCGTGACGGACTCACGGGCAGAGAGCTGTATGCCGTGCAGCCCTCCGTGCCCCGCGCACCTGCCTCGACCCTCAAGCTCCTGAGCACCCTGGCCGTGACGCAGAACCTCGACCTCGACGCGCGGATGCGCACGCGGGTCGTGACCGGTGACACCCCCGGCGAGATCGTGCTCGTCGCCGCCGGCGACACCCTGCTCGGCGCCGGGAAGTCCGACGACGACGTCGTGGAGGGGCGGGCCGGCATCGCCACCTTGGCCGACCAGGTGGCGCAGGCCCTCATCGACCGTTCCGCCGGACCCGTCACGCTGCGCGTCGACGCGACCTATGCCGCCGGTCCGCCCTACCCCGCGACGTGGAAGAAGGAGGACATCGCCGCTGGCTACACGCAGTCGGTGTCGATGCTCGACCTGGTGTCGCAGCGGGCCGCTGCGGGCCGCCCTGCCCCGGCGGTGCCCGAGGCGGGCGTGGCGGCAGCGCTCGCCAAGGCCCTCACGACCCGAGGCCACCCCACCAAGGTCGTCCCGCTCAAGGGACACGGCACGGCTGCTCCCGCCGGGGCCACGGAGCTGGGGGCGGTCGAGTCGGCCACCTATGGCGAGCACCTGGGCGTTGCGCTGCTGCACAGCGACAACGCCCTCACCGAGAACCTCGTGCGACAGGCCATGGTCGCTGCGGGGGAGTCGCCCGCGGCCCCGTTGGCCCCGCCGCAGTTCGTCGTCAAGCAGCTCGCGAAGGCAGGGGTGCCGACGGCGGGGCTGAAGCTGCTCGACGTCAGCGGGTTATCTCCCGGGCAGACGGTCACCACCACCGCCCTCGCGGACGTGCTCACCCTCGCCACGACCGACCAGCTCCCCGAGCTGCGTCGCGCGATCGCCGGCCTGCCCGTGGCCGGGCTGAGTGGCAGCCTCTCCGACCGCTACCGCAGCAAGGAGACCAAGGTCGTGGCCGGCATACCCCGGGCGAAGACCGGCACGCTGGCCGGGATCTCGAGCCTGGCCGGGACGACCGTGGACGCCGACGGGCGCCTGCTCTCCTTCGTCGTTCTCGCCGACGATGTGCCACCCTCGTCGGGAACGCTCGGAGCACGCAAGGCGTTGGACCGGTTCGTCACCGCACTCACCGAGTGCGGTTGTCACTGAGGAGGGCACGTGAGCAACAGCTACGTCGACTGGGAGTTCGCCAAGACCACGGGACGCACCCTCGTGGCAGCCGGTCCGAGCGTGTCCGCCGACGAGGCGACGGCCGAGGTCGGGGCCATCCGCGAGGCTGCCCGGCGAGCCCACGGACCCGTGGCCGAGACCTCACAGCTGCGCACGCCCGATGATGCTCCCGAGGCTCTCGTCATCGACCGTCCGACGTGGATCGCGATGAACGCCGACTCCATGGGTGCCATGCTCGGGCCGGCCTTCGAGGAGATCGTCAGCAAGCGCGGAGGAGCTCCCAACGCCGTCGCTGCGGCGATCGGGGGCAAGGTCACCGGGGCAGAGGCCGGCGCCCTGCTGGCGTTCATGTCGAGCAAGGTCCTGGGCCAGTACGACCTCGCGCCCGGGGGCACTCCCGCCCTGCTGCTCGTGGCGCCCAACCTCATGCAGACCCAGCGCGAGCTCAACGTCGACGCCCAGGACTTCCGCACCTGGGTCTGCATGCACGAGGAGACGCACCGCGTGCAGTTCACCGCGGTGCCGTGGCTGCGCGACCACATGATCACCGAGGCCCGCCAGCTCGCGACCGACATGGCGCCCGACCCCGAGCGCATCCAGGAGCTCACCAAGCGCATCACCGAGAAGCTGCCCGAGCTCTTCAGCAGCGGCTCCGGTGGCATCACCGACCTCGTGACGACGCCCGAGCAGCGCGCCAAGCTCGCCGAGCTCACCGCGATCATGTCCCTGCTGGAGGGGCACGCCGACGTCGTCATGGACGACGTGGGCCCCGCCCACATCCCGACCGTGGCGCAGATCCGCGCCAAGTTCACCGAGCGTCGCAAGGGTGCTGGTGCTGTCGACAAGATGCTGCGCCGGCTGCTCGGCCTCGAGGCCAAGATGCGCCAGTACAAGGACGGTGCGGCGTTCGTCCGCGGCGTCCAGGAGCGCGTCGGCGTCGACGGCTTCAACGCCATCTGGACCTCGCCCGAGACGCTGCCCAAGCCGCTCGAGATCACCGACCCGGCGGCCTGGGTCACCCGCGTGCACGGCTGAGTCGCCGGTTTCGCTCGCGATGCCCGGTCCGCACCCGTCGACCGCGAAGATCCGGTATGCCGTCCGCGCGGCCCTCGCTGACCTCCCACCCGTGCTTTTCTCACCAATTCCCCCGAAAAGCACGGACACGCCGGTGCACAACCCGGGAATTGGTGAGAAAAGCACGGACGCGCCGTTGGTCCTGGTCGCGTGCAGTGGCGGAGGGGACTCCATGGCGCTCGCCGAGGCCGTGGCGCACGAGGCCCGTCACGCGGTGTGGCGAGCCGGCGCGGTCGTCGTCGACCATGCCCTGCAGCCGGGCTCCGATGTTGTGGCATCGCGGGCGGCCGGATGGCTGACCGAGCTGGGGCTGGACCCTGTGGTGGTCGAGCGGGTTGCGGTGTCCGACAGGGGCTCCGGGCTCGAGGCTGCCGCTCGGGACGCCCGGTATGCCGCGTTGTCGCGCGTCGCCGACCAGTCCGGTGCCGCCGTGGTGCTCCTCGGGCACACCCTCGACGACCAGGCCGAGCAGGTGCTCCTGGGACTGGTGCGTGGTTCAGGTGCACGGTCTCTCGCCGGCATGGCGGCCGTGCGCGGGACGTATCGACGACCCCTGCTCGGCGTGAGCCGCGCGGAGTGCCGGGAGTCGCTGCGTGCGGAGGAGGTGCCGTGGTGGGACGACCCGATGAACGACGACCCCTCCTTCACCCGGGTGCGAGCCCGGCGGGCCGTGGCCGACCTCGAGGCCGACCTCGGACCCGGAGTCGTTGCGGCACTGGGGCGCTCGGCGGCACAGCTGCGCGAGGACGCCGACCACCTCGATGTGCTGGCGGACGAGGCCGTGGGGGTGCTCGGAGCCGGTCCGTGGGACGTCGGGGCCCTGACGAACCTGCCCCGGGCCGTCCGGACGCGGGCGTGGCGACGGCTCCTCGTGGCAGCAGGTGCGCCGGCCGGGCAGGTGAGCACCCGGCATACGGAAGCCTGTGATGCCTTGCTCACGAACTGGCACGGTCAGGGACCCATTCACGTCCCGGGTGCCCTGCGGGTCACGCGGAGAGACGACAGGGTCACCGTGTCATCCTGAGGAAGTGTGGTCAGCCCTCGACCGGGCTCAGGGGGTGGATGGCGACCTCGCCGGCGAGAGCGTCACCGGCCGCGGCGAAGGCTGCCGCGACGTGCGGCGTCCGCATGTGGGCGTCCAGCGCGTCCTGGTCGGTCCACCTCTCGACGGTCACGAAGACACCGGGCGCGGCGGCGGACTCGTAGAGGTCGTAGGCCACGCACCCGGACTCCTGCCGGGTGGCCTCGGCGAGCTGGGTCAGCGGGCCGCGCATCGCCTCGACGTGCTCGGGCTTCACCGGAATGGTCGCAACGACGTGGAGTTCGGTCATGGGAGTGCCTCTCGTCGACAGGCCCGGCTCCGGGCTGATTCGCAGAGTACGGGTGCCCGGGTGTCCGTGGGCCCCCGTTGTCCGGTTGACTGTGGGGCGACACCGATCGACCACGACGACCAGCAAGACCAGGAGAGTGCACCGTGGACGCTGCCCACATGGGAGCCGACCTCGAGCGGGTCCTCATCAGCGAGGACGAGATCCACGCCAGGCTCGCGGAGCTCGCCGAGGAGATCGCGCAGGAGTATGCCGGCAAGGACCTGCTGCTCGTGGGCGTGCTCAAGGGGGCCGTCATGGTCATGGCCGACCTCATGCGCGCGCTGCCGATGACCGCGCCGGTCGACTGGATGGCCGTCTCGTCCTACGGGTCGGGCACGAAGAGCTCCGGCGTCGTGCGCATCCTCAAGGACCTCGACGCCGACATCTCCGGCAAGCACGTGCTCATCGTCGAGGACATCGTCGACTCGGGCCTGACGCTGTCGTGGATCAAGGCCAACCTCGAGTCGCGCAAGCCGGCGTCGGTCGAGATCGTCACCCTGCTGCGCAAGCCCGAGGCCGCCAAGGTCGAGGTCGACGTCAGGTGGGTCGGGTTCGACATCGCCAACGAGTTCGTCGTCGGCTACGGCCTCGACTACGCGGAGCAGTACCGCGGGCTGCGCCAGGTGGGCACCCTCGCGCCCCACGTCTACAGCTGACCGAAGGAGCACGGCATGGGCCCAGACCTCGTCGTCCCACTCGCTCCCGGCGTGTGGCGCATCCCCCTGCTGCGCGACTTCATCAACGGGTTCATCTTCCGTGACGACGACGGGCAGGTGACGCTCGTCGACATGGGCCTGAAGTCGCACGGCCCCAAGGTCATGGCGGCGCTCCGCAGCATCGGCTCCGGGCCGGTCGACGTCACCCGGCTCCTGCTCACCCATGCCCACCCCGACCACGCCGGTGGCACCGCCCACATCTCGCGCGAGACCGGGCGCCCCGTCGACATCCACGAGGACGACGCCGAGTTCATCCGCACGGGCTTCGCGCCACCTCGTGACAGCTCCGTGCGCATCGGCGCCCTCGCCAACCGCCTCACCGGTGGGCGCCGCGCGTTCGAGCCGGTCGAGGTCGGCGAGACCTTCGTGGACGGTCATGTCGTCCCTGTCGCGGGCGGCCTGGAGGTCGTCCACACGCCCGGGCACTCACCGGGGCACGCGGCATACCTCCACCGCGACAGCGGTGTCCTCATCACCGGCGACTCGATCTTCAACGTCCGCGGGCTCCGGTGGCCGGTCAGGTCCTTCTGCACCAACTTCGTCATGACGACGCAGACGGCCGAGCGACTCACGACCCTCGAGTACACGACGGCCGCGTTCACCCACGGGCCCGAGCTGCGCGACAACCCGCGCGCCGCGATCGGCGCGTTCCTGGCCCGCCACCGCTCCTGAGCCGCAGGGCCGCGCGGAACACGCGGCATACGCCGCTCGTTGTCCCCTCGGACGCGCCCCGTGGAGCCAGCCTTCTGGCGGGTAGCGTGTGCACCCAGGCCTGTGCCGCGTGAGCGCGTACGGAGATTTCGCTGATCAGGAGGACGTGGGGCCGCTGGCCCCATACACATTTCATGGATGCCAAGCGCGTGTTCAAGACCCCGTTGTTCTGGGTCCTTGCCGTCATCGCCATCACCGTGGTGATGTTCTCGCTCGGGGGTGACTCCGGCTACACGACGATCGACACCGCCAAGGCCGAGAAGCTCATCACCGACAAGAAGGTCGACAAGGCCGAGTTCACCAGCGACAACGTCCTCAACCTCGACCTCAAGAAGGGGTCGGAGTACTCCGACAAGGACGCCAACGTCTCGGCGACCGACAAGGTGCGCGCCGAGTACGTCGACGCCCGCGCCGAGTCGCTGGTCGAGCTGGTCAAGGCCAACGAGCCCACCGACGGCTACAACGACAAGCGCGAGACCCAGAACCCCTTCTGGACCCTGTTCATCAGCATCTTCCCGATCCTGCTGCTCGTCGGGCTCTTCTGGTTCATGATGAGCCAGGCCCAAGGGGGTGGCTCGCGCGTCATGCAGTTCGGCAAGTCCAAGGCCAAGCTGGCCACCAAGGACACGCCCAAGGTCACCTTCGACGACGTGGCCGGTGCCGACGAGGCCGTCCAGGAGCTCTACGAGATCAAGGAGTTCCTCTCCGACCCGGCGAAGTTCCTTGCCGTCGGGGCCAAGATCCCCAAGGGCGTCCTCCTCTACGGCCCTCCCGGAACCGGCAAGACCCTCCTCGCGCGCGCCGTCGCCGGCGAGGCCGGGGTGCCGTTCTACTCGATCTCCGGCTCGGACTTCGTCGAGATGTTCGTCGGTGTCGGTGCCTCCCGTGTCCGCGACCTGTTCGAGCAGGCCAAGGCCAACGCACCCGCCATCGTCTTCGTCGACGAGATCGACGCCGTCGGTCGTCACCGTGGCGCCGGCATGGGTGGCGGGCACGACGAGCGCGAGCAGACCCTCAACCAGCTGCTCGTCGAGATGGACGGCTTCGACGTCAAGACCAACGTCATCCTGATCGCCGCGACCAACCGTCCCGACATCCTCGACCCGGCCCTGCTCCGCCCGGGTCGATTCGACCGCCAGATCGCCGTCGAGGCCCCCGACATGCTCGGCCGCCACCGCATCCTCGAGGTCCACTCGCAGGGCAAGCCGATGGCCCCGGGTGTCGACCTGCTCGCCGTCGCGCGGCGCACCCCCGGCTTCACCGGTGCCGACCTCGCCAACGTCCTCAACGAGGCCGCGCTCCTCACGGCCCGCACCGACAAGAAGCTCATCGACGACGAGACGCTCGACGAGGCGATCGACCGCGTCATTGCCGGTCCGCAGAAGAAGACCCGGATCATGTCGGCCAAGGAGCGCAAGATCACGGCCTACCACGAGGGTGGCCACGCGCTCGTCGCCTCGGCGATGAACAACACCGACCCGGTCACCAAGGTGACGATCCTGCCGCGCGGCCGGGCACTCGGCTACACGATGGTCATGCCGCTGGATGACAAGTACTCGACGACGCGCAACGAGATCCTCGACCAGCTGGCCTACGCGCTCGGTGGTCGTGTCGCCGAGGAGATCATCTTCCACGACCCGACGACCGGTGCGGCCAACGACATCGAGAAGGCCACCTCGATGGCCCGCAAGATGGTGACCGAGTACGGCATGAGCGAGCGGGTCGGCGCGATCAAGCTGGGCCAGAGCCAGGGCGAGGTCTTCCTCGGCCGCGACCTGGGGCACCAGCGCGACTACTCCGAGAAGATCGCTGGCATCGTCGACGAAGAGGTGCGGGCTCTCATCGAGGCTGCCCACGACGAGGCGTGGCATGCCATCAACGACAACCGCGATGTTCTCGACCGCCTGGTCCTCGATCTCCTCGACCAGGAGACGTTGAACCGCAAGGAGCTCGACGTCATCTTCCAGGACATCGTCAAGCGCCCGGTGCGCCCGACGTGGCTCTCGAGCGAGCACCGGGGCATCTCCGACCTGCCCCCGGTCCTCACCCCGGCCGAGAAGGCCGCCCTCAACGGCCACGACGCCTCGGGTGCGCCCGCCGGCTCCCGCGCCAACGAGGGTGACCCCACCACGGCCGCGGCGATCGACAAGGCGGCCACCGACGGGGCCCACCCGGCCGCCGAGGCAGCCGGTGAGCACCCGCCCACCAAGGTGATCGAGGTTCCGGAGGGCGAGCGTGTCGACCCAGACGCCCACTGACGCCGGCGGCTCCTCGGGCGAGCAGTTCGAGGAGTCCGACACCCTCCCGCCCGGCCAGGTGGACCACGAGCGTGCCCGCGCGGCCGTGCGTGAGCTGCTCTTCGCGATCGGCGAGGACCCCGACCGTGAAGGCCTGCAGGACACCCCGGACCGGGTCGCGCGTGCCGCGACCCAGCTGTATGCCGGCCTGTCGCAGGACCCTGCCGACATCCTGTCCACGCGCTTCTCGATCGACCACGAAGAGCTCATCATCGTGCGCGACATCGAGATCTACTCCACCTGCGAGCACCACCTGCTGCCCTTCCACGGTGTCGCCCACGTCGGCTACATCCCGTCGCCCGACGGGACGGTGACGGGGCTGTCCAAGCTGGCCCGCCTCGTGGATGTCTTCGCGCGCCGGCCCCAGGTCCAGGAGCGCATCACCACGCAGGTCGCCGATGCGCTCGTCGAGCACCTCGGCGTGCAGGGCGTCATCGTCGTCATCGAGGCCGAGCACCTGTGCATGTCGATGCGTGGCGTGCACAAGCCCGGCTCGCGCACGATCACCTCGGCGGTGCGCGGCCAGCTGCGTGACCCTGCCACCCGGGCAGAGGCGATGTCGCTCCTGCTCGGCGGCAAGCGCTGAGCGGTCGACACGCGGTGATCTCGCTCGCTCCCCGGTCCCGGCCCCTGGTCATGGGGGTCGTCAACGTCACACCTGACTCGTTCAGCGACGGCGGTGAGTGGTTCGAGCCGGAGGCGGCGATCGCCCACGGACGTGAGCTGATCGCTGCCGGTGCCGACCTCATCGACGTCGGCGGCGAGTCGACCCGGCCGGGAGCAGAGCGCCCGCCGCTCGAGGAGGAGCTCCGCCGGGTCGTCCCCGTCGTCAAGGCACTCGCCGCCGAGGGCACCGCGGTCTCGATCGACACCATGCGGGCGGCCGTGGCCGCCGCCGCCCTCGACTCCGGTGCAGCGCTGGTCAACGACGTCTCCGGGGGCCAGGCGGACGGTGAGATGGCAGCGGTCGTGGCGCAGGCCGGCATACCGTTCGTCGTCATGCACTGGCGCGCGCACAGCACCACGATGCAGTCACAGGCCGTCTATGGCGATGTCGTCTCGGATGTGTGTGCCGAGCTGACGGCGCGGGTGGAGACGTTGAAGGACAGCGGGGTTCACTCCGACCAGATCATCCTCGACCCGGGGTTCGGCTTCTCCAAGACGGCCGAGCACAACTGGGCGCTGCTGCGTCACCTCGATGCCCTCGTCGCACTCGGGCACCCGCTGCTCGTCGGGACCTCACGCAAGGCGTTCCTGGGGCGGTTGGGTCGGCCGGCGGGTGCCGAACCGCGTCCCGCGACCGAGCGCGACCTCACCACCGCCGTCACGTCGTTCCACTCGGCTCGCCACGGCGCCTGGGCGGTGCGCGTGCACGACGTCGCTGCGACGGTGCAGGCACTCGACGTAGCCGACGCACTTCGAGAGCCAACCGAGAAGGAGTCATGAGCGACCGCATCGCCCTCAAGGGCATCTCCGCCAAGGGTTTCCACGGAGTCCTCGACTTCGAGAAGCGTGACGGCCAGACCTTCGTCGTCGACGTCGAGATGGAGGTGGACCTCGCGCCCGCCGGCACGAGCGACGACCTCGCCGACACGGTGAACTACGCCGAGGTCGCCGGTGATGTTGTCGAGCTCATCGAGGGGGAGTCGCTCGACCTCATCGAGGCGCTCGCCGACCGCATCGCCGCCAAGGTCCTCACCCGGCCACTCGTCGAGGCCGTCGTCGTCACGGTGCACAAGCCGCAGGCGCCGGTCGGCCACCCGTTCACCGACGTGGCCGTCAACGTGGAGCGGCTGCGCGAGACACCGGTCGTCATCGCGGTCGGCTCCAACATGGGCGACTCGGTCGAGACCATCCAGAACGCCGTCGGCTCCCTCTGGCTCGCGCTCGAGCTCAAGGCGGCCTCACGCGTCTACGAGACCGCACCGGTGGGCGGACCGTCACAGGGGGCCTACCTCAACGCCGTCCTCGTCGGCACCACCTCCATGTCACCGCAGCGCCTGCTGCGGACGATGCAGGACATCGAGCTCGACAACGGGCGGGTCCGCAAGGAGCGGTGGGGGCCGCGCACCCTCGACCTCGACCTCATCCAGTACGGCGACCCCGTCTTCGACACCGACGTGCGGCTCTCGACGGAGGCGCTCACGCTCCCGCACCCGAGGGCCCACGAGCGCGGGTTCGTCCTCGTGCCCTGGGCGGACGCCGACTCCGAGGCCACGCTGCGCGTCGACGGTGAGGTGCGACGGGTCGCCGAGCTGGTGGCTGAAGTGGGGACGGGCGGTGTCACGCTCGGCCCCGACGTGGACCTGCTGGAGGACGGATGGTGACGGGTCATGGGGTGCGCGCGCGCGTCGCCGCCCTCGTCGTGGTCGTCATCGGCGTGGCGTCGTGGCTGCTGTGGATGCTCGTCACCGGTGAGGGCACCCTCGTGCCGCGCCCGTCGTGGCTCGCTGCCGGGCTGCTCGCGGCGATGGCGGCGTTCGTCATCGGCTTCGCCTGGCCGGTGCGCTCCTACCTCGCCGGCAGCTCGACGCGCCGCCTCGACCCGCTGCGCGCTGCTCGCGTCGTCGTGCTCGCCCAGGCGGCGACCCTCACCGGTGCCGCTGCCGCGGGCTGGTATGCCGGCCAGCTGGCCGTCGTCGCCAGTGACCTCTCGCTCGTGGCCAACGAGGACCGGCTCTGGCGCCTGGCGATCCTCGTCGGTGCCTCAGTGGTGCTGTGCATCGCGGGCCTGCTGGCCCAGCGCTGGTGCCGCGTCGACCCCCGTGACACCGACGACTGACGACTGACGACTGACGACTGACGACTCACGACTGTCCGGCGGCTACTTGTCGACGTCGCCGACGACGAAGAACGTCGAGCCGAGGATCGCCACCATGTCCGAGACCAGGGTCCCCGGCAGCAGCTGGGTCAGCACCTGGACGTTGTTGAACGAGGCCGAGCGCAGCTTGAGGCGCCACGGCGTCTTCTCACCGCGGGACACGAGGAAGTAGCCGTTGAAGCCGAGCGGGTTCTCGGTCGCGACGTAGGTCTCGCCCTCGGGCACCTTGAGGACCTTGGGCAGCCGCTGGTTCACGGGGCCCGGCGCCATCGAGCCGAGCACCGAAAGGCAGTGCTCGACGAGGTCGAGGCTGACATGGACCTGCTCGAGGAGCACCTCGAGGCGTGAGAGGCAGTCGCCGGCGGTCCGGGTGACGACGCGACCCGGGCCACCTTCGCCGAAGAGCTCGCCATAGGCGAGGTACGGGGCGTCCCGACGGAGGTCCACGTCCACGCCGGACGCCCGGGCGATCGGACCGGAGACGCCGTAGGCGTGGGCGGTCGCCACATCGAGCACGCCGACGCGGCGGGTGCGTGCCGTGAGGATCTCGTTGCCGATGAGCATCGACTCGAGGTCGGGCAGCCGGCCCCGCACCGCCTGGACGGAGTGCTCGACGCGCCCGAGCCACCCGGCCGGCACGTCCTCCTTGAGGCCGCCCACGCGGTTGAACATGTAGTGCATCCGCCCTCCGGAGGCCTCCTCCATCACCGCCTGGAGCTCTTCGCGCTCGCGGAAGGCATAGAAGACCGGCGTGATCGCGCCGAGCTCGAGTGGGTACGACCCCAGGAACATGAGGTGGTTGAGCACCCGGTTGAGCTCGGCGAGCATCGTGCGCAGCCACACCGCCCGCTCGGGCACCTCCATGCCGAGCATCTCCTCCACGGCGAGGACGACCCCGAGCTCGTTGCTGAAGGCGCTGAGCCAGTCATGGCGGTTGGCCAGCACGATGATCTGCCGGTAGTCGCGCACCTCGAAGAGCTTCTCCGCGCCCCGGTGCATGTAGCCGATGATCGGCTCGGCGTGCACGATGCGCTCGCCGTCGAGGGTGAGGCGCAGGCGGAGCACCCCGTGCGTCGCCGGGTGCTGCGGGCCGATGTTGAGGACCATGTCGGCCGTGGCAAGCCCTCCTGCGCCGACGGCGACAGTCGTCGTCTGCGGCGTGGCGGCGGGCGCGTCAGGCATGGACCCGAGTATGCCGGGTCATGGCCCAGTGGAACCCGCCGAGCCCGTGGGGGTCGGTGAGGGCGGTGATGCTGCTCGCTCGGCCCAGGGCGCGCACGTAGCCCAACGGGTCGGTGCTCGCCGTCGCATGGCTGGGCGTGGCGCCGTCGAGGCCGAGCCGGTGGAGCAGGGCCCGCTGCCTCACCACCTCATCGGCGCCGAGTGAGTCGGTCGCGACGTGCGCCGTGAGGTCCCGTCGTCCGTCCGGGACCGCTTCGGTCAGGCTGCCTTCCCGGTATGCCGTGAGCGTGCCCTGGGCCGGACGCGTCGCCTTCGTGTGCCCGTAGTCGACGGCCACAGTGAGCCCAGCAGGGTTGCGGGACACCAGGTCCGCAAAGGCCCGGTCGCGGGAGAGGCCGACCTCGACGCGCTCACCCGGCCGGGCGTCGGGCCACCAGGTGTCGGCCCAGGACCGGTCCTCGCCGGTGAGCTCCTCACCGAGGGTCTCCGTGCCGTCCTCGTCGACGAGGACCGTGCGCAGCACCCCCTCGTCGTCGACCTGCGCGATCGTGCACGGCACGACGTCCAGCCACTCGTGCGCGAGGACGAGGGCATCGAGGTCGCGCAGCTCGTCCGGCAGGGCTGGTCCGCCGGCGGAGCGCAGCCAGTCGATGCCCGGGGCGAGCGAGCTGGGCCGCTCGACGATGTCCACGCCCAGGAGCTCGAGGTCGGGGCGCTGGTCGTGGAGGTGCGCCAACAGCTCGCCGCGGCCGCAGGCGAGGTCGACCACCCGGCATACGCCGGCTTGGTCGGCGAGGTGCGCGACGACCGCGGCAAGGACCGCGCCCAGGGGGCCGTGGGCAGATGTCGTGAAGTGACCGGCCGGTCCCTCGACCCCGCGATAGAACCCGGCGGGCCCGTAGAGCGCGTCCCACCACGCGTCACGCCAGGGTCGAGGGTCCACCTTCACCGGCCACATCCTGCCTTGTGTGCCCCAGCGCGACCTATACCTCGCGCTCAGGCACACAAGGCGAGGGGTGAGGCGAGGCCTGTGGATGACCCCGCGGTCGACATGTCGAAATTGGGCACGATCTGTCTTCATGAGCCGACTTCCCACTGGGTTGCTCGCCCTGGCGCAGGCGCAAGGCGGCATGTTGGCGCGTCGGCAGGTCCGGCGGCTGGGCGTCAACAGGGACCAGGTGGCCGCCAACATTCGAGCGCAGCGGTGGGCCGAGCGGAGCTCTGTTGTGGTCAGCACCTTCACAGGTGAGTTGACCCGCGAGCAGCGTGCATGGCTGGGAGTGCTCCATGCTGGGCCGCCGGCGATCGTGGGTGGCTACTCGTCCCTCGAGTTCCAGGGCCTCAAGAACTGGCCTCGCGACGACCTCACCATCCTGGTGGATGACGAGGAGCACCTCGAGCCGCTGGAGGGCATCAACTGGTTCCGTACCCGCAGACCCCTGGACGTCTGGCACGCGAAGAACCACACGCTGCCCATGGCCCGGGTCGAGCCAGCGGCGCTGCTGCAGGCAGCCTACGAGCCGGGCTGGCGCACGTCCCAAGGGTTGTTGGCGGCCGTGGTCCAACAACGCCTGACGACACCGGCGGCGCTGCGTCAGCAGCTCGAACGCATGAAGCCACTTCGTCGAGCGCCTCGGTTTCGTGTCCTCCTGACCGAGTTCGAGGGCGGAGCACAGTCGCTGGCCGAGGTCGATGTGACGCGCATGTGTGTCGACTACGGCTTGCCCCTGCCGACACGCCAGAAGCGCCGCAAGGACCGGTCGGGGAAGTGGCGATACACAGACTGCGAGTGGGAGCTCCCCGACGGCCGGGTTCTCGTCATGGAGGTGGACGGAGCCTTCCACATGGACGTGGAGCACTGGGAGGACGACATCCAGCGCCAGCGCGGTCTCACCACGCCGGGCCGGGTCGTGGTCCGCTGCACGTCTCGCGAGGTCAGGGACGAGCCGTTCCAGCTCGCGGCAGACCTCCGGGCCCTCGGACTCGGCGCCTTGTGTGCCTGAGCGCGACCTCTGACTCGCGCTGGGGCACACAAGGCTTAGGTTTGAGGCGTGACCCATCCAGCGCGCCTGTCCATCGGGTTGATCGGTGCGGGTCGGGTGGGTGCCGTTCTCGCTGCCGCCCTCGCACGTGCGGGACACCACATCCAGGCCGCGTATGCCGTCAGCGACGCCAGTCGTGAGCGTGCCGCCGCGCTGCTGCCGGGGGTCCCGCTCAAGGACGTGCCCGGCGTCATCGACGGCGCCGACCTCGTGCTCCTCGCCGTCCCCGACGACGCCCTGCCCGAGCTCGTCTCGGGGCTGACGGCGACCGACACCTGGCAGGCGGGCCAGATCGTGGTCCACACGAGTGGGCGCTACGGCGCCGACGTGCTGCGGCCTGCGCTCGGCTCCCACATCCTGCCCGTCGCCATCCACCCGGCGATGACCTTCACGGGCACCGCCCTCGACCTCGGCCGCCTCGAGGACTGCGCCTTCGGGGTGACCGGCCCCGAGGCCCTGCGGCCCATGGCCGAGGCGCTCGTCGTCGAGATGGGTGGTGAGCCCGTGTGGGTGGCCGAGGGCCAGCGCGCGGCCTACCACGCGGCCCTCGCCCACGGCTCCAACCACCTCGTGACCCTCGTCGCCGAGGCGATGGAGGTCCTCGTGGCCGCCGGGGTCGAACAGCCGCGAGCCGTCCTCGGGCCCCTCGCCAGGGCAGCCCTCGACAACGCGCTGCGCCTCGGTGACGCAGCGCTCACTGGTCCCGTCGCCCGCGGAGATGTGAGTACCGTGGGCACGCACCTTCGGGAGCTGGAGCGGATCTCGCCCGAGATCAGGACGACCTACGTCGCCCTGGCCCGCGCCACCGCGGTGCGTGCGCTCGAGAGCGGCCGGCTCCAGTCGGCGGCCGCCGAACCACTGCTCGACACCCTCGCCGACCCGGAGCACCAGGAGCCCGCCTCGTGACACAAGCCGAAGTGACCGAAGCTCAAGCGGCTGAACGGCTCACCGCGACACCGGTCATCGCGAGCACCCGCGACGAGCTGCGCGCTGCCCGCGGCGACCTCACCGGCAGGGACGTCGCCGTGGTCATGACCATGGGCGCCCTGCACGAGGGCCACGCCCAGCTCCTCCGGGAGGCGCGCCGCTCCGCCGACCACCTCATCCTCACGATCTTCCTCAACCCGCTGCAGTTCGGGCCCAAGGAGGACCTGTCGCGCTACCCGCGCACGTTCGACGATGACCTGCAGATCGCCACGGCCGAGGGGGTCGACATCGTCTTCGCCCCGACCCCCGACGTCGTCTATCCCGACGGGGACCCGGGCGTGCGTGTCTCGGCGGGCCCCCTGGGCGACGTCCTCGAGGGCAAGTCGCGCCCCGGCCACTTCGACGGTGTCCTGACCGTCGTCGGCAAGCTGCTGCACCTCACCGGCGCCACCCGGGCCTTCTTCGGCCAGAAGGACGCCCAGCAGCTCCTGCTCATCCGCCGCATGGCCCGCGACCTCGACTTCCCGGTCGAGGTGGTGTCGGTGCCGACCGTCCGCGAGCCCGACGGCCTGGCCCTGAGCAGCCGCAACACCTACCTCACCGAGTCCGACCGCGAGGTCGCCCTGTGCCTGAGCCGCGCCCTCACCGCGGGAGCCGACCAGGCGGCATACGGTCCGTCGGCGATCCGTCGAGCGGCACGCGAGGTCCTCGTCGCCGAGCCGCTCGCCCTCGTCGACTACCTCGTCCTCGTCCACCCGAGCACGCTGCAGGACGTCCCCGAGTGGTACCGCGGTGAGGCCCTGCTCGCGATCGCCGCCAAGGTCGGCACGACCCGGCTCATCGACAACACCCCGATCCTCGTGGGCCCGGGCGGTGGGAGACTCGACGTCTTCTCGCAGTCCGTCACCCCGGGCATCCCCGCTCGTCCGGCCACGTGACCGGCCATCCCACCGGCACCCCACCAGGAGCTCCACCCATGTATCGCTACATGCTGCACAGCAAGATCCACCGTGCGACGGTGACGCAGGCCGACCTGCACTACGTCGGTTCGCTGACGATCGACCTCGACCTCATGGAGGCGGCCGACCTGCTCCCCGGCCAGCAGGTCGACGTCGTGGACGTGGACAACGGCAACCGCCTCACGACCTATGCCATCGAGGGCGAACGCGGCTCGGGCATCCTGTGCATCAACGGCGCGGCAGCCCGCCTCATCAGCCCCGGCGACACGGTCATCATCATCGCCTACGCCTCGATGTCCGACGAGGACGCGCGTGCCCACGAGCCGCACGTGGTCTTCGTCGACAAGGACAACAGGATCGTCGAGGTCGGTGACGACGGCGGAGACGTGCCCGAGGGCTACGGGCTCATGACGTCGGCCGTGACCAAGCGCTCGCACGGGTGAGCGCGACCCCTCCGGGTTCCGACACCGCCGGTATGCCGGGTGCCCCCGCGGGCGTGCGGCTTCCGCGTGCGCTCGCCGCGCCTGCCCCCGGGTGGACGACGTCCGCTGACGTCATCGTCGTCGGCTCGGGCATCGCCGGGCTGACCTGCGCGCTGCGACTGCGCGAGAGGGTGGACAGGGTCCTCCTGGTCACCAAGACGGTCCTGGACGAGGGCTCGACAGCGTGGGCGCAGGGCGGCATCGCGGCCGCCCTGGACCCCGAGGACTCCCCGGAGGAGCACCTCGAAGACACGCTGGTCGCCGGTGTCGGACTGTGTGACCGCGACGCCGTCGAGGCGCTGGTCACCGAGGGTCCCAGGCGGGTGCGCCAGCTCGTCGCCCTCGGCGCCGAGTTCGACCGCGACGCCGAGGGTGAGATCAAGCTGACCCGCGAGGGTGGGCACCACCGCGACCGCATCGCCCACGCGGGCGGCGATGCCACCGGGCGCGAGATCTCCCGCGCTCTCATCGCCGCGCTCGACCGCGTCCGGGACGACCCGGGCATCGAGGTCGTGGAGCACGCGCTCGTCGTCGACCTGCTCGACGACGGGGCTGGCCGCGTCAACGGGGTGACGCTCCACGTCATCGGCGAGGGGCAGCTGGACGGCGTGGGCGCCGCCCATGCCCGGGCCGTCGTCCTGGCCACTGGCGGGCTCGGCCAGATCTACACGTCCACGACGAACCCACCCGTCGCGACCGGCGACGGCATGGCGGCGGCTTTGCGGGCGGGCGCGCGCATCACCGACCTCGAGTTCATCCAGTTCCACCCGACCGTGCTCTTCCTCGGTGAGGGGTCGACCGGTCAGCAGCCGCTCATCTCCGAGGCGGTGCGCGGCGAGGGAGCCTTCCTCGTCGACGGCACGGGTCGACGGATCATGGAGGGCCGCCACGAGCTCGCCGACCTGGCCCCCCGCGACGTCGTGGCCCGCGCCATCCTCGAGACGATGCGTGAGCAGGGCACCGACCATGTCTTCCTCGACGCACGCCACCTCGGGGCTGCGTTCCTCCAGGAGCGCTTCCCCTCGATCGTCGCGTCGTGCCGATCGCTGCGCTTCGACCCGGCGAGCGACCTGCTGCCCGTGGCGCCGGCGCAGCACTACGCGTCGGGCGGCATCGAGACCGACCTGTGGGGGCGGTCGTCCCTCCCGGGCCTCTACGCCTGCGGGGAGTGCTCGTGCACCGGCGTCCACGGCGCCAACCGGCTCGCCTCCAACAGCCTCCTCGAGGGCCTGGTGTTCGCGAGCCGCATCGCCTCCGACATCCCCGCGCGCATCGCGTCGGGGAAGCTGCCCGAGGCCACCGCGCCCTCGACGCCTGCCCGCGCTGGTGGACCCAACCGCGGGGAGGGCGCCCTCCTCGACCACTCGCAGCGCCTGACCGTGCAGAGGGCCATGACGACCGGCTCGGGCCCGGTGCGCTCGACCGCGTCGACCGCCGCCACCGCCGCCACCCTCGGTGAGCTGGCCGGGTTGCCGCCCTCGACGGCGGAGCCGGGACCGAGGACCTGGGAGACGACCAACCTCCTGCACCTCGCGCAAGTGCTCACCGAGCTGGCCTCCCGCCGCGAGGAGACCCGCGGCGGCCACGTGCGCAGCGACTTCCCCGAGCGCGACGACGCCCGCTGGCTGGTGCGCCAGAGCGTCGTCGTCGCACCTGACCGCTCCCTCACCGTGACCGAACGGAGTATGCCGTGAGCTCGCCCTCGGCTCCTGACCTCGCCTTCCCGCTGGCTGACGCTCGTCGCGTCGTCACCGGCGCCCTCGACGAGGACCTCGGGGGTGCCGACGGTGTCGACGTGACGACCACCGCGACGATCCCCGCCGACCAGACGTCCGATGGGGCGGTGGTCGCCCGGGAGGACGGCGTCGTCGCCGGTGTCGAGGTCATCGCCCTCACGCTGAGGGAGGTCGCGCAGCGCCTTGCGGCCGCGCCCGTCACGGTCGACCTCAGGCTTGCCGACGGCGACCGGGTCGCCCGTGGTGACGTCATCGCAGAGCTCTCGGGCTCGACCCGCGTCACGCTCACGGGGGAGCGCACGCTCCTCAACATCGTCAGCCGGCTCTCCGGCATCGCCACCCACACCCGCCGGTGGGCCGACGCCCTCGAGGGCTCCGGGGCCATGGTGCTCGATACGCGCAAGACGACGCCGGGACTGCGGTCCCTCGAGAAGTTCGCCGTGCGTGCCGGCGGCGGCACCAACAAGCGCATGGGCCTGTACGACGTCGCCATGATCAAGGACAACCACAAGCTGGCCGCGGGAAGTCTCCACGCGGCATACGCCGCCGTTCGTCGGCAGTTCCCAGAGGTCCCCGTCCAGGTCGAGGTGACCACGACGGCCGAGGCGCTCGAGTCGGTCGAGGCGGGTGCGCGGTTCCTGTTGTGCGACAACATGTCCACGGAGATGCTGCGCGCGACGGTGGAGGCGGTGCGGGCCACGGGCGAGACGGTGGAGCTCGAGGCCACGGGTGGTCTGACCCTCGAGGTGGCTGCGGACTATGCCGCCACGGGTGTCGACTACCTCAGCGTCGGTGGGCTGACGCACTCCTCGCCCATCCTCGACGTTGCGCTGGACCTGCGTCCCTGACCGTGGTGCTCAGTGGCCCTTGCGCAGGGGTGGCGTGCCGGCCGCGATCGTCGCCGGGTGCACGAACAAGGGGAGGAGCCGGCGGGCGGCTGGACTGCGCAGCGCCTTGACCGTCGCGAGGTGGGCCTCACAGCGCACGACCAGCTCGTCGTAGCCGCCCTGACCCATGAGCTCGACGAGCTCGGCGCGGTTGCTGCGATAGACCGGCTCGGCGCCGACGTGCGCCTCGGGGTTGCCCGAGCAGTACCAGTCGAGGTCGTGGCCGCCCGGGCCCCACCCGCGACGGTCGTACTCGCCGATCGACACCTCGAGGTAGCTCGTGTCGTCGGGCAGCTCGACCGTGCGAAAGGTCCGCCGGATGGGCAGCTGCCAGCAGACGTCCGGCTTCTGGGTGTGCGGAGGCTGGCCGGTGAGGACCGCGTGCTGGTGCAGCGCGCAGCCGGTGCCGGCGGGGAAGCCGGGCCGGTTGTGGAAGATGCAGGCGCCGTCGACGACTTTGGTCTTGCGGGCGCCGTCCTCGAGCTCGGTCCACGCCGAGACCTTGGTCGGGTTCTTCCTGTCGGGGCGCATCTGCCACTCGTCCTCACCGAGCTCCTCGACGATCGCGGCCACGCGCCGCAGGTCGTCGTCGTCGGAGAAGTGGGCGCCGAGGGTGCAGCAGCCGGCGTCGGGCTGGTCGGCATAGATGCCCTCACAGCCGGACCCGAAGATGCAGGTCCACCGTGACGTCAGCCAGGTGAGGTCGCAGCGGAAGCGTTGGGCGGGGTCCGCGGGGTCGGGGAACTCCACCCACGTGCGGGGGATGTCGAGCGGGGTCTCAGCCACTGGCTCAGCCTATGTCGAGCGCGCCGACTACCGTGGACCCATGCGGCTCGGGGTCATCGATGTGGGTTCCAACACCGTGCACCTCCTCGTCGTGGACGCGCACCTCGGCGCCCAACCGCTCCCGACGAGCTCGCACAAGCGTGAGCTGCGCCTCTCGGAGCACGTGACCGACACCGGTGAGATCGACGACGCGGGGCGCGAGCAGCTGGCGGACTTCGTCGCGGAGTGCCTCGTCGTCGCCGAGGACCAGGGCGTCGAGGACCTCATGGGCTTCGTCACGAGCGCGATCCGTGAGGCGCCCAACGGCGACGACGTCCTCAGTGAGGTCAAGGAGCGCACGGGCGTGGTGCTCGACGTGCTGTCGGGCGAGGACGAGGCGCGACTGACCTTCCTCGCAGCCAGGCGCTGGCTCGGCTGGTCGGCCGGCACGCTCCTCGTCGCCGACATCGGTGGTGGCTCCCTCGAGATCGCGCAGGGCATGGACGAGGATCCTGACGTCGCCATCTCCCTGCCGCTTGGCGCCGGTCGCGTCACCCGTGAGCACCTGCTCGGCGACCCGCCCGGGGTCGAGGCGGTGCGCGCTGCCCGCACCCACGTCCGCGCGACGATCGCGCGCCAGCTGCGGCCCCTCACCAAGGCCGGGGCGGCCGACCGTGTCGTCGGCACATCGAAGACCATGCGTTCGCTCGCCCGGATCACCGGCGCCGCTCCGAGCTCGGAGGGCATGTATGCCGTCCGTTTCCTCGAGCGCGCGGCTCTCGATGAGATCCTGCCCACGATCTCGGGAATGACTGCGGCACAGCGCAGCTCACTCCCGGGCGTGTCGTCGTCGCGTGCCCACCAGCTGCTCGCCGGAGGGCTCGTGGCCTCGGCGACGATGGACCTCCTCGGGCTCGACCGCATCGAGATCTGCCCGTGGGCGATGCGCGAGGGCATCATCCTGCGCAGGCTCGACGGGATGCACTGATGGGCGGTCAGTGATGGGGTCCGGCGACGCCGTGACCATCCCGGACATCCCCGTGGCCCTGTCCACCGCCTCCGTCTATCCCGAGAACTGCGCCGCCGCCTTCCAGCACGCGGCTCGACTGGGCTACGACGGCGTGGAGGTGATGGTCTGGACCGACCCGGTGACCCAGGAGGCAGGTGCGCTCAGGGCACTGTCCGAGCTGCACGGCATACCGATCCTGTCCATCCACGCGCCGACGTTGCTCATCAGCCAGCGCATCTTCGGGGCGGAGCCCTGGGGCAAGGTGGACCGTTCCCTCGAGCTGGCGCACGACGTCGGTGCCGAGACGGTCGTGCTCCACCCGCCGTTCCGGTGGCAGAAGGAGTACGCCCGCGACTTCACCGACGGCATCGCGACCCGCGAGCACGAGTCGGGCATCACCCTCGCCGTCGAGAACATGTTCCCGTGGCGGGTCGGTGGCCGGGAGATCGAGGCCTACCTCCCGCACTGGGACCCGGTGCCGCAGCCGTATGACCACGTGACGCTCGACCTCTCGCACACGGCGACGGCGGGTTCCGATGCCCTGGCCATGGTCGAGGCCCTCGGGCCGCGCCTGGCACACCTGCACCTCGCCGACGGGCTGGGGTCGATGAAGGACGAGCACCTCGTCCCGGGCCGTGGCTCCCAGCCATGTGGCGAGGTGCTGGACTGGTTGGTGCACAACGGTTTTGGTGGTTCCGTCGTGATCGAGGTCTCCACCCGCCGGCTCTCCGTGGAGCAGCGCGAGGTCGCGCTGGCGGAGTCCCTGGCGTTCTCGCGGCTGCACCTCGCCGCGGCCCTCGAGACCGGCGGCGGGTCGTGAGCCCGAGGGGTCGCAGACCCGGGGGAGAGGACACGCGGGCGGCGATCATCGCCGCTGCGCGCTCGGAGTTCGCGCGGCGCGGCTATGACGGGACCTCCCTGAGAGGCATCGCCCGCGAGGCCGGAGTCGACGCCAAGCTGGTCCACCACTACTTCGACGGCAAGACCGAGCTCTTCGCCGAGGTGCTGTCCTTCCCCGCGGACCCGGGCGAGCTGGTCGACCGGCTCGTGGCCGTCCCTCGCGAGGAGCTGGGCGATGCCCTCGTCCGCGTGTTCCTCTCGGTGTGGGACAGCCCCGTGGGTCGTGAGCGGTTCGCGGCGCTCTTCGCTGCGGCGGCCGCCAACGACGAGCACGCGCGGATGGTGCGCGAGTTCGTCGGGCGCGAGATCTTCGTGCGCCTCATCGAGCGGCTGAGCGAAGGGGTCGAGCCCGGCGACGTGCCATCGGTGGGGCTGCGGGCCGAGCTCGGCGCTGCGCAGCTCATCGGCATGGGCGTGCTGCGCTACGTCGTGAAGATCCCGGCGCTGGCGCAGGCGTCGGACGACGAGATCGTCGCCATCCTCGGGCCCACCCTGCAGCACCACCTCATGTCCACGGGCGGCTGAGGGGTTGCGCGCGGCTGGGAGTGGGGTTTAAATTCATCACATGATGAAAAGAGCGGACGGCGACGCCATCGTCGTCGAGCACCTGCGCGTGGTGCGCGGGAAGCGTGAGGTCCTGCCTGACCTCAGCGTCACCGTCCCCACCGGTCAGGTCGTCGGACTCCTGGGCCCGAGCGGTGGCGGCAAGTCCACCCTCATGCGGGCCATCGTGGGGGTGCAGCAGGTCCGGTCGGGCGAGGTGACGGTGCTCGGCGAGCCCGCCGGCTCACCCGGGCTGCGGCACCGGGTCGGGTACGTCACCCAGGCGCCGAGCGTCTATGCGGACCTGTCGGTGCGCCACAACCTCCGCTACTTCGCCGCGGTGCTCGGTGCGGCAGGTGGCGCCGTCGACCGCGCGATCGACGCGGTGGACCTCACCTCCCACGCAGATGCCCCGGTCCGCACTCTCTCCGGCGGACAGCGCTCCCGTGTCTCCCTGGCCGCAGCGCTCGTCGGCGACCCCGAGCTGCTCGTCCTCGACGAACCGACGGTCGGGCTGGACCCGGTCCTGCGCCGTGACCTGTGGGAGCTGTTCCGCAGGCTGGCCCACAACGAGGGGCGCACCCTGCTCGTCTCGAGCCACGTCATGGACGAGGCGACCCGGTGCGACCGCCTGCTCCTGCTGCGTGAGGGTGAGGTTTTCAGCGACTCGACCCTCCCCGAGCTGCTCGAGCGCACGGGCGCGGCCGACGCCGAACAGGCCTTCCTCGCCCTCGTGGACCGGGCCGCAGGCCGCCAGAGCTCCTCCCCGAGCACCACATCAGGAGACGCGTCATGAGCCCCCGCATCACGCTTGCCACCGCGGCCCGCGTCCTGCGCCAGCTCAGGGCCGACCCGCGGACCATCGCGCTCATGCTCGTCGTGCCCTGCGTCCTCATCGGCCTGCTTGCCTGGATCTACGACGGGACACCGGTGTTCGACAGCATCGGTGCGGCCCTGCTCGGCGTCTTCCCGTTCGTGGTGATGTTCATCGTCACCAGCGTCGCAACCCTGCGTGAGCGGACCTCGGGGACGCTCGAACGACTGCTCACCACACCGCTCGGCAAGGGCGACTTCATGATCGGCTACGCGCTCGCCTTCGGGGCGATGGCCGTCGTGCAGGCGCTGCTGGCCACCGGGTTCGCCGTCTGGGTGTGCGGCCTCGACGTCGCCGGACCCACGTGGCTGCTGGTGGTCGTGGCGGTCGGTGATGCTCTCCTCGGCACGGCGCTCGGCCTGCTCGTGAGCGGGTTCGCCTCGACGGAGTTCCAGGCTGTGCAGTTCATGCCGGCCCTCGTGCTCCCGCAGTTCCTCCTGTGCGGCCTGCTCGTCTCGCGCGACAACCTGCCCTCGCTCCTCGGGCCGATCTCGGACGTCCTTCCCCTGTCGTATGCCGTGGACGCCATGCGCACGATCACTGCCGTCCCCGAACCACTCGGTGACATCGCGAGCGACCTGGCGATCATCGCCGGCGCGATCGTCGTGGCCCTGGCGCTGGGCAGCCTCACCCTGCGACGCCGCACCGCCTGACGCCCGACGCAAGGGCAACGGTGAGGGGGGAGCTCGGGGAAGGTGGGCGCGGAGGTGGGCGGACGGCATACGGGTCATGAGGACGTCGGCGGAACGGATAACCTGACCTGCGTGGACGCCTCAGACCTGCTTCGATCCAGCCTCCTGCACCTCTCGGACTCCTCCCTCGTGCGCAGCACGATCGAGAAGGCACCGGTCAGCCGCCACGTCGTGCAGCGCTACGTGCCCGGCACCGACGTCTCCGACGCGGTGAACGCGGCAGCCGAGCTGCGCTCGACCAACCGGATGGTGACGATCGACTACCTGGGGGAGGACACTCTCGACGCCGGGCAGGCCGCGCACACGGTCGACACCTATGTCGGGCTCCTGCGGGCGCTCAAGGCGCGCGACCTGACCCAGTTCGGTGCCGCCGAGGTGAGCGTCAAGCTCAGCGCCGTCGGCCAGGCACTGCCCCGCGACGGCGAGCAGATCGCGCTCGACAACGCGCGCCGCATCTGCGAGGTCGCCAAGGACGCCGACACCACGGTCACCCTCGACATGGAGGACCACACGACGACGGACTCGACGCTGTCGGTGCTCGCCGAGCTGCGCAAGGACTTCCCCGACACGGGCGCCGTCCTGCAGTCCTACCTGCACCGCACCGAGTCCGACTGCCGGGACCTCGCCACGGCCGGGAGCCGCGTCCGCCTGTGCAAGGGCGCCTACAAGGAGCCGGCCTCGGTCGCCTACCAGGACGCCGAGGACGTCGACCTGTCCTACGTGCGCTGCCTCAAGGTGCTCATGGCGGGCGACGGCTACCCCATGATCGCCAGCCACGACCCCCGCATCATCGACATCGCCCGGGCCCTCGCCAGCCGTCAGGGGCGCGAGCCCGACAGCTACGAGTTCCAGATGCTCTTCGGCATCCGCCCCGACGAGCAGAAGCGCATCGCCGACCGCGGCCACCAGATGCGCGTCTACGTCCCCTTCGGGGAGCAGTGGTACGGCTACCTCATGCGCCGGATGGCCGAGCGCCCCGCGAACCTGCAGTTCTTCCTGCGCAGCCTGATCACCACGGGCTGACGCGGCGCGGGCCGGCCCGGGGCAATGGACATGCAGTGGTCCCCATGAGCCGGACCCGAACCGCCCAGCGCGTGCTCAGCCGCGTCCGCGCAGGTGAGCACTGCATGTCCGTTGCTTCGCTGGTGGACGAGCGGCCGGCATACCCCCGCAATGAAACACGCGTGAACCGCGAACGGAAACCGGCATAGTCTCCCGGCATGGGAACGGTTGCGATCTTCGGTGCTGGTGTCATGGGCGAGACCCTGCTCTCGGGGCTGCTGCGGGCCGGTCGCCCGGCTGACGAGCTCGTCATCACCGAGCGCCGTCCCGAGCGCGCCGCGGAGCTGACCGAGACCTACGGCGTGCGCGCCGTGAGCAACGTCGACGCCGCAGCCGAGGCCGAGACGCTCATCCTCGTGGTCAAGCCGCAGGACATGGCGGCGCTCCTCGACGAGATCGGGCCGCACGTGGGAGAGGCCAACCTCGTCGTCAGCCTCGCCGCGGGCATCACCACCGACTTCATCGAGAGCCACCTGCCCGAGGGCCGCTCCGTGGTGCGGGTCATGCCCAACACCCCCGCCCTCGTCGACCAGGGCATGGCGGCGATCAGCGGCGGCCGCCACTGCCTGCCGGAGCACCTCGAGCAGGCACGTGGGCTCCTCGCCGCGACCGGCAAGGTCACCGAGGTCCCCGAGAAGCTCCAGGACGCCGTCACCGCCATGTCGGGCAGCGGCCCGGCCTACATCTTCTATGTGGTCGAGGCGATGATCGAGGCCGGAGTCGTCCTCGGCATGCCCCGCGCCACCGCCACCGAGCTCGTCACCCAGACGCTCTTCGGCGCGGCGACGATGCTGCGCGAGACGGGCCAGCACCCCACCGTGCTGCGCGAGCAGGTCACCTCGCCCGGTGGCACGACGGCTGCTGCGCTGCGCGTCCTCGACGACCACAAGGTGCGCGCCGCCTTCGTCAGCGCCATCGAGGCCGCCGCCGTCCGCTCGCGCGAGCTGTCAGGAGGCTGAACGGGTGGTCCCTGCGAGGGTCGTGCGCGTCACGCGCGAGAACTGGCGCACCTACCGCGACGTGCGTCTCGCTGCGCTGCTCGACACCCCGCGGGCCTTCGCCAACACGTATGCCGTGAGCGCGGCCTACCCGGACTCCTCCTGGCTCGCTCGACTCACCTCCATGACGACCTGGTTGGCCCTCGATGCCGACCGGCCGGTGGGCACGGTCTCGATCTGGCACAGCGCCGACCAGCCCGACGACGAGATCTACCTCATCGGGATGTGGGTCTCGGCATCGGCGCGGGGTCGTGGCGTCGGCGACCTCCTCGTCTCGACCGCTCTCGCTGCTGCGTCCGAAGACGGCTACGGACGCGTGCACCTCGAGGTGGCCCAGGAGAACCGGCCGGCCCAGCGCCTCTACGAACGCCACGGGTTCACCCGCACGGGCACCACGTGGGACAACCCGCTCTATGGCGGGATCTGCGAGATCGGGTACGCCGTCTCCGTCGACCCGGC
The DNA here is from genome assembly GCF_001427985.1 of Knoellia sp. Soil729. Taxonomy (GTDB): domain Bacteria; phylum Actinomycetota; class Actinomycetes; order Actinomycetales; family Dermatophilaceae; genus Knoellia. Next base: position 633,379 of record NZ_LMSA01000002.1, on the reverse strand, counting down.
TTGCCCGGCATCGGTGCCGTCGGGGACAGTGGGGGCATGAGTGAGATCAGCGTGCGCCCGCTGGGCGAAGAGGACTGGCAGACGTACCGCGACGCCCGACTGACCGCTCTGCGGGAGTCGCCCGAGGCGTTCGTGGCCACGGCCGAGGAGGAGGAGGCCTTCGAGGAGGACTTCTGGCGGCTGCGGATGAACCGCTCGGCACGGCTGCTCGCAGAGCGCGAGGAGACCCCGCTCGGCATCGTCAGCCTCGGCCGCTCGAGCGACGAGAACCCCAAGACCTCACAGCTGTTCGGGCTCTGGGTGACGCCGGAGGCCCGCGGCAGTGGCGTGGCGACGGCCCTGGTGCGCGCCGGCGCCAACCTGGCCCGCGAGCAGGGACAGAGCCAGCTCACCTACTGGGTCGGCAGCGACAACGGCCGGGCCGTGGCCTTCGCCAGCGGCTTCGGGTTCCGGCCCACCGCGGAGCGTCGTCCCATGCGGGTCGTGAGCGAGGACGACGAGGACGAGGTCGCCATGGTCCTTGCCCTCGGTGGCGACCGCGGGTCGCCCCCGGCCGAGTTCTGAGGGCGAGCCCCGAGGGTCAGGGGCGGGCGGCGAGGCGCTCGAGGAGCTCCGTCGGCCCGCTGACGATCAACGTGTCGTGAGCCGAGACCTTGGTGGAGGGAACGGCATACGTGAAGTCCTCACCGGGAGCCTTCACGCCCACGATCGTCACGCCGTACTTGCTGCGCAGCTTGCTCTGCTCCAGCGTGAAGCCGATGGCCTCGGTCGGCGGGCGCATCTTGACGATGGCGAAGCCGTCGTCGAACTCGATGTAGTCCTGGAGCTTGCCGCCGACGAGGTGGGCCACCCGGCGGCCCGTGTCGGCCTCGGGCCGCACGATGTGCTGGACACCGATCCGGTCGAGGATGCGGGCATGCTCCGGCGACATCGCCTTGGCCCAGATGTCGGGGACGCCCGCGTCGACGAGGTTGGCGGACGCCAGGACCGAGGCCTCGATCGAGGATCCGACCCCGACGATCGCGATCTGGTAGCGCGACGCCTTGGCGTCGTGGATGACCGAGGAGTCGCTGGCGTCGCCGTGGATGATCGAGCTGAGCCGTCCGAGGAACTTCTCGGCGAGCAGGCCGTCCTTCTCGATGGCGACGACGCGGTGCCCGAGGCGGCGCAGCTCGAGGGCGGCAGCCCCACCGAATCGGCCCAGGCCGACGACGAGCACGTCGAGGTCGCTGTTCTTGGCGCCCAAGGTTTCCTCCTGAGGTCGTTCCGGCCGGTGGACGTTCGGGTCGAGGCTAGCCCCCATTCGGGGCGCGCCGGGTAGCGTGCCCGACATGGCTCACCGCACGCGCCTCGTCTGGGACGACGGCTTCACGGCCTACAACTTCGGGCCGGGACACCCGATGGGGCCGACCCGTCTCGCCCTCACGACCCGGCTCCTCGACGACCTCGGTGTCCTCGAGCACGTCGAGGTCGTCAGCCCTGCGATCGCGAGCGACGAGCTGCTCACCACGGTGCACGAGGCGGACTACGTCGCGGCGGTGCGCGCGGCCTCCCTGGACCCAAGGAGTGCCACGGGCCGCTGGGGCCTGGGCACGGAGGACGACCCGGCGTTCGAGGGGATGCACGAGGCGAGCGCGCGCATCGTCCAGGGCACCGTCGACCTGTGTGATGCGGTGTGGAGGGGCGAGATCGACCACGGCGTGAACTACTGCGGCGGCCTGCACCACGCGATGGCGACGCACGCCTCGGGCTTCTGCATCTACAACGACATCGCGGTGGGCATCCAGCGGCTGCTCGACAGTGGCGCCGAACGTGTGGCCTACGTCGACATCGACGTGCACCACGGAGACGGCGTCGAGCGCATCTTCTGGAACGACCCGCGCGTGCTCACCATCTCCGTCCACGAGTCGGGCCGAGCCCTCTTCCCCGGCACGGGCTGGCCGGGCGACATCGGTGGTCCCGACGCCCGCGGCACGGCCGTCAACGTGGCGCTCCCGCCGGGCACGGGCGACTCCGACTGGCTGCGCGCCATCGAGTCCGTCGTTCCTCAGCTCGTGTCCGCCTTCACTCCAGACGTGCTCGTCACCCAGCACGGCTGCGACAGCCACAGCCAGGACCCGCTGGCCCACCTCTCCATCTCGCTCGACGCCCAACGGCGTGCCCACGAGTTCCTGCACCGACTGGCGCACGACCACGCGCACGGCAAGTGGGTGGCGCTGGGCGGTGGTGGCTACGAGCTCATCCAGGTCGTGCCGCGTTCGTGGGCCCACCTCACCGCGATCGCGGCCCATGCGCCCGTGCCGTGCGCGACCCCGGTCCCGCAGTCCTGGCGCGACCACGTGCTCGAGAGCTTCGGCGTCGAGGCGCCCACGATGATGGGGGACCTGGCCGAGAAGGACCTGCCGATCTGGGTCCGTCCGTGGGAGACCGGGCACAACCCGGACAGGGCTGCGGACGCCGCCATCCTCGCCACGCGTCAAGCGGTGTTCCCGCTCCATGGGCTCGACGCATGGTTCGAATGACCCACTTTTCATCCACTCCACCGCGTGTCGACTGGACGTGGGAAACATTCCGCTCCCATGACTTCCCCAAGGGTCACATCAGCCCCTATGGTTGCTTCTTGCACGCCCGTAGATGACCGCCGGTGGGGAAGCCGGCGATGCGAGCATGCAGAGATCGAGGTGGCAATGTCCCAGGAACGGTTTGCCGAGGTGCGGTTTCTCACCGTTGCTGAGGTGGCCTCGATCATGCGCGTGTCGAAGATGACCGTCTACCGCATGGTGCATGGAGGCGAACTGCCGGCAGTGCGCGTGGGCAGGTCTTTTCGGGTTCCCGAGGACGAGGTGCAGAAGTACCTCCGGGAGTCCTACATGGGCACCGCGTGAGCGAGCCGCACCAGACGATGGAGGCCGGGCCGATCGGGCCCGGCCTTCGCCGTTCCCACCACGGATCTCCCTGCTGGCCGGATGCCCGTTTGGGCAGTCGGGCCGCGCGCCGGTAGGGTTGCGCCTCGACACACGCGCGCCGGTCGGCCGCGCAGGCCGATCAGCAGCTGCTGGTCCACCGTCGTTCGAAATTCTCTCAATCAGCGAGGACTGCTCATGGGTTCAGTGATCAAGAAGCGCCGCAAGCGCATGGCGAAGAAGAAGCACCGCAAGTTGCTTCGCAAGACGCGCCACCAGCGCCGCAACAAGAAGTGACGTGATCGAGCGACCCTCACCTTCCGGTGGGGGTCGTTTCGCGTTCCCGGCGCGTATGCCGTCCGCCCGCCTCCCGCTGTGAGGTGCAGTTCCACCGTCACCGGGGTGAGAGGTCTCTCCACCCTCTCCCGTCACCCACCGGCGCAAAGTAGGGTCGAGCCCGAAGAGTCGAAATCCAGGACTGTGCACCAGGAGAGGTCGTCGCCCGTGGGACAAGTGGTTCTCGTGACAGGAGTCTCCCGCCACGTCGGTGGCGTCCTTGCACGGCGACTCGCGGCCGACCCTGCCGTCGACAAGGTCATCGGTGTCGACGTCATCCCGCCCCCGCGCGACCTCGGCCGCGCGGAGTTCATCCGCGCGGACATCCGCAACCCGATGATCGGCAAGGTCATCTCCCAGGGCGACGTCGACACGGTCGTGCACGCCAACGTCATCGCGACGCCGACCTTCGCCGGGGGACGTACTCCGCAGAAGGAGATCAACGTCATCGGCACCATGCAGCTGCTCGCTGCCTGCCAGAAGGCGTCGTCGGTCAAGCGGCTCATCGTCAAGTCCACCGCCGCGGTCTATGGCTCGACGCCGCGGGACCCCGCGATGTTCACCGAGGAGATGTCGGCCAAGCGCCTGCCGTCCTCGGGTTTCGGCAAGGACTCGATCGAGGTCGAGGGCTACGTGCGAGGCTTCGCCCGGCGCCGTCCGGACGCGGAGATCCTCACGCTGCGCTTTGCCAACATCGTCGGTCCGCGCATCCGCACCTCCATCACGGACTACTTCAACCTGCCCGTCATCCCGGTGCCGTTCGGCTTCGACGCCCGGCTCCAGTTCATCCACGAGGACGACGCGATCGCGGCGCTGGTCCGTGGCGTGACGGGTTCGGCAACGGGTGTCGTGAACCTCGCCGGTGACGGCGTGCTCACCGCGCTGCAGGCGGCCGCGATTGCCCGCCGGCCGGTCGTCATGGTCCCCATGGCAGCAGCCGGGCCCCTCGGGGGGCTGGGCAAGCGCTTGGGCCTCGTCGACTTCAGCCCCGACCAGATGTCCTTCCTCGCCTACGGGCGCGGCATGGACACGACGGTCATGCGCGAGAGCTTCGGCTTCACCCCCACCTTCACCACGCGGGCGGCGTTCGAGGACTTCGCCCGCACCGTGAGCCCGATCTATCCCTCGCTCGACGCCGTGAGCGGCGCGGTCGGCGGGATCGTCGGTGCCGCGCAGCACGTCCTGGCCCGACCGACCCGAGGGACGCACTGATGGCCACGAAGAAGGCCGCTGCCACCGCGGCCAAGACCGCGAAGCGCACCCCGGCGAAAACTGCCAAGGCACCGGGGAAGGCTGCGGCAAGGACTCCGGCCAAGGCCCCGTCGGCGAAGGCGCCGGCGAAGGCGACCGCGGCGAAGGCGCCGGCGAAGCCCCGCAAGAAGGCGACGCCGTCGGTCGCTGCCGGAGCGGCTCGCGCCTCCGGCGAGCGCGCCCGCCGCCGGTCGACCCCACTGCTGTCCGCGCAGGAGAGCCCTCGGGCCAGCGCCGAGGCAGGCGTGACGGCCACTCCCTCGGCAGCGAGCTCGCCGCGTGCGGCCCACCGACCGCGACCGCAAGCGGTCTCGAAGGCGTCGTCCAAGGCATCCAGGCAGGCCGGCATACGCCCGCAGAGCCCGCGCGCGAAGCGCGCTGCCGACGAGGCCGCTCGGCGCCACCTGCGGGTCGCCACACCTCCCGCGCCGACCGCCAAGCCGTCACCGGACCCCACCGCCACGCAGACCGACATGTCGCTGCCCGTGCCCGGCATCGAGGAGCTGCTGGGCGCCTCGATCGCTGCCATGCGCCTGGCCGCGCAGGGCGCCGGGCTCTCGCCCGACGAGATCGAGCGACGGGTCGCCGCGACGCTGGCCTTCCTGCGCCGCCGGATCGAGGGGGACTACTCGGTCGACGAGTTCGGCTACGACGAGCACTTCGCCGAGAACGTGATCTTCCCGTTGCTCCGCCCCATCTACAAGAACTGGTTCCGGGTCGAGGTGCGGGGCATCGAGAACATCCCGGCCGACGGTGGCGCCCTCATCGTCTCCAACCACTCCGGGACGATCGCCATCGACGCGCTGATGATCGCCCAGGCGATCCACGACGAGCACCCCCAGCACCGCGTCATGCGCGCGCTCGGGGCCGACCTCGTCTTCCAGACCCCGTTCGTGAGTGCCTTCGCCCGCCGGGGCGGCTCGACGCTCGCGACCACCGCCGACGTCGAGCGCCTCTTCGCCAAGGGCGAGCTCGTCGGTGTCTGCCCCGAGGGCTTCAAGGGTGTCGGCAAGCCGTTCAAGGAGCGCTACAAGCTGCAGCGCTTCGGCCGTGGGGGCTTCGTCGCAGCGGCGCTCAAGGCGGGGGTCCCGATCATCCCGGTCTCCGTCGTCGGCGCCGAGGAGATCGCCCCGATTCTCGGCAACATGAAGACCGTGGCACGCCTGCTCGGTCTGCCCTATGCCCCGATCACGCCGACCTTCCCGCTGCTCGGGCCGCTCGGGCTCATCCCGCTGCCCAGCAAGTGGATCATCGAGTTCGGTGCGCCCATCGAGACCGCCAGCCACGGCCCGGCGGCCTCCGAGGACCCGATGCTCGTCTTCGACCTCACCGACCAGGTGCGCGAGACGATCCAGCAGACGCTCTACTCGTTGCTCATGCAGCGACGTTCCGTCTTCTTCTGAGGCCAGGTTCGCGTATGCCGTCCGCTCCCGTCCCGCCGCGCGTCACCTTGATCGGCAAGCCCGGCTGCCACCTCTGTGACGACGCAAGGCGGATCATCGCGAGAGTCACCGAAGACCTGGGTGAGTCCTTCGACGAACTGAGCATCCTGGAGCGCCCCGACCTGATGGCGCGTTACGCCGAGGAGATCCCGGTGACTCTGGTCGACGGCAAGCAGCACGACTTCTGGCGAGTCAACGAGGCCCGCCTGCGAGCAGCCCTGACCCAGCCCCAGCGCTAGGCGACTCAGGCGAAACGCACGTATGTCGGTCGCCGCTGGCTGGGTCTGGCGGGAGCGCGAAGCGCGCTCAGCGCGCGAGTGCGGATGGGACAGCGGCGAACGGCATACGTGCGTGGAGCCCAAGCGCCAAGGCGAGCGGACGGCATACGCAAGGGGTGCAAGCGGTTCCGCAAGGCGCTTGTACCAGAACGGGGTGAGCCGTGCGTCTCGGGGTCGGATCACGACTTTGTGCAAGGCTTCACAAGTGCGTACCCTGAACAGGCACCACCACAGCGTCCAGACAGGAGTCGAAGGCCACGTGTCCGCCGTCGTCGCAGCTCGCAGGGGCATTCCTGACGCATCCGTGGCTCGACTTCCGGGATACCTCCAGGCGCTCACCAACCTCGCCGAACGCGGGATCAGCTCGGTGAGCTCCGAGGAGCTGGCCTCGGCCGCGGGCGTGAGCTCGGCCAAGCTGCGCAAGGACCTCTCCCACCTCGGCTCCTACGGCGTGCGCGGTGTCGGCTACGAGGTCGACCGGCTCGCCTACGAGATCTCCACCGCCCTCGGCCTCACCCAGGACTGGCCCGTGGCCATCGTCGGGATGGGCAACCTGGGTCGCGCGCTGGCCGCCTACAGCGGCTTCGCCACCCGCGGGTTCAACGTCATCGCCCTGCTGGACCACGACGACGCGCTCGTCGGCACGCCCGTGGGGGAGCGCTCGATCCGGCCCATGGGAGACGTCGAGGCGCTGGTGCGCACCGATGGCCTCGCCATCGGTGTCATCGCCACCCCGGCCGACTCCGCGCAGGACGTCGCCGACCGTCTCGTGAAGGCAGGGGTCCGCTCCATCCTCAACTTCGCTCCCTGCGTCCTCGACGTCCCGGACGACGTCATGGTGCGCAAGGTCGACATGTCGACCGAGCTGCAGATCCTCGCGTTCCACGAGCAGCGGCGCACCGGTGAGCTCGACCTGGTCACCAAGACCGAGGTCGAGGAGGTGGCCCTGTGAGCCTGCTCGTCCTCGGCCTGTCCCACCACGGCACCCCGATGGAGCTCCTCGAGTCCGCGGTCCTGGACCCGGCCGCCCGCGGTCGCCTCGAGGCCGCGATCGTCTCCTCCGAGCACGTCGTCGAGTCCGTCGTGGTCTCGACCTGCAACCGCACCGAGGTCTATGCCGAGGGGCTGACCTTCCACGGAGCCCTCACCGACGTCTCGGACGCCCTGGCGGCCGCCACGGGTGTGGCCCTGGCCGACCTCCAGCCCCACCTCTACGTCCACTACGAGGACCGCGGCATCGCCCATGCGTTCTCCGTCGCCGCCGGCCTCGACTCGATGGCTGTCGGTGAGGCCCAGATCCTCGGGCAGCTGCGCGACTCCCTGACCCGCGCGCAACGCCGCGGCCACGTCGGCCCATCGCTCAATACCCTTCTGCAGCAGTCACTTCGCGTCGGCAAGAGGGTCCACACCGAGACGGGGATCGACGACGTGAGCCGCTCCCTCGTGGGCGCCGGGCTCGCTGCGGCCAGTGAGGTCGTCGGCTCCATCAGTGACGCTCGCGTGCTCGTCCTCGGGGCGGGTGGCATGGGTGCCCTCGCGGCGACCACGGTGAGCCACGCGGGTGCCGCGTCGGTGACGATCGCCAACCGTGGACTGGCCCGGGCAGAGCGCCTGGCCGAGCGGGTCGGAGGCCGCGCCCTGCCCTGGGACGCCCGCTTCGACGCCCTGGCCGACGCCGACATCATCATCTCGAGCACCGGCGCCACCGGCGTGGTCCTCACCTCCCGTGACGTCGCGGCCGCGGCTGCCTCGCGCGGTGGTCGCCCGCAGGTGTTCATCGACCTGGCCCTCCCGCACGACGTCGACCTGGCCGTGGCCGACCTCGAGGGAGCCACCCGCATCGGGCTCGCCGAGCTGGGCCAGATGCTCAGCGACGCCGGTGACGTCCCCCAGGTGCGCGATGCGCGCGACATCGTCACGGGTGAGGTCGCGGCCTACCTCACCGAGCGTTCCACCGAAGCCGTCGCGCCCACCGTCGCCGCGCTGCGCTCGCGGGCGCAGGAGGTCGTGGACCGGGAGATGAGCCGTCTGAAGCGCCGCACGCCCGAACTGAGCGACAGTGACCGCGCCGAGGTCCAGCGGGCCGTCCACCGCATCATCGAGAAGCTGCTCCACGCCCCGACCGTGCGCGTCAAGGAGATGGCACAGAACGGCCAGGGCGGCAGCTACGCCAAGGCCCTGAGCGAGCTGTTCGACCTCGACCCGCGCGAGGTCTCCGTGGTCTCGACACCGCCCATGCTCGTCGCGCCGGAGGACGAGGGGGCCGAGCGATGAGGCTCCGCCTGGGCACCCGACGCTCGACCCTCGCCACCACCCAGGCCACCTGGGTCGCGGACCAGCTGCGCGCCCTCGGCCACGAGGTCGAGCTCGTCGAGATCACGACCGCCGGCGACCGCGACCGCACCACCCCGCTGGCGACCCTCGGCGGGACAGGCGTGTTCGTGTCGGCGCTGCGCGACGCGCTGCGCGACGGCTCGGTCGACCTCGCCGTGCACTCCCTCAAGGACCTGCCCACGACGCCCGAGGAGGACCTCGTCGTCGCCGCCGTCCCGCTGCGTGAGGACCCCCGAGACGCCCTCGTCGCTCGCGACGGCCTCACCCTCGGTGAGCTCCCCGCGGGCGCGACGGTCGGCACCGGCTCACCGCGCCGCCGGGCGCAGCTCGAGGCGCTCGGCCTGGGCCTGGACATCCGCGAGCTGCGCGGCAACGTCGAGACCCGGCTCGGTCGCGTCACGAGCGGTGACCTGGACGCCGTCGTCCTCGCCCACGCCGGCCTGCGCCGCCTCGGGCGTGACGGAGTCGTCACCGAGGTCCTCGACCCGATCCAGATGCTTCCGGCGCCGGGCCAGGGCGCCCTCGCCGTCGAGGTCCGCGCCGACGACGCCGCCACCCGCGACGCCGTCGCCGCTCTCGATGACCCCGACACCCGCGCCTGCGTCGACGCCGAGCGTGCCGTCCTCAACGAGCTCGAGGCCGGCTGCTCCGCCCCCGTCGGGGCATTTGCCGAGATCGTCCTCGGTGACGCGGGTGACGAGCTCTCGCTGCGCGCCGTCGTCGCGAGCCCCGAGGGCGCCGGTGACATCCGGAGGTCGGCCACCGGCAGTCCCTCCGAGGCGTCCTCCGTCGGTCGCCGGCTCGCTCGCCTGCTCCTCGAGGACGGCGCCGCCGACCTCACGTCCTTCAGCACCGTCAGCACGATCAACACCGTCCTTTCTGCACCTAACGAACGCCACGGAGCGTGACCTGTGAGCACCACCCGCTCGAGCCGACCCACCACGACCGCACGTACCCCTGCAAGGGTCGCCTTCGTCGGCGCCGGACCAGGGGACGACGGACTGATGACCGTCAGGGCACTCGAGTACCTCGCTGAGGCCGACGCCGTCGTCATCGACCAGGTCGCCCGCGAGGACGTCGTCGCGCGGCACGCCCGTGAGGGGGTCGAGATCGTCGACGCCGGACACGGCGAGCACGGCCAGCCGCTCACCCATGCCTCGCGCGCAAAGCTCGTCGTCAAGGCCGCCAAGGCCCACCCGCGCGGCCTCGTCGTGCGACTCATGGATGGCGACCCGGCCACCTTCAACGGTCTCGCCGAGGAGGCTGCGGCCTGCGTCAAGGCCGGCGTGCCCTTCGAGGTCGTCCCGGGTGTCAGTGCGGTGAGCGCCGTCCCGACCTACGCCGGTGTGCCGCTCACGACGACGAGCTCGCGGGGCATCCACATCATCACCGCCGGCGAGAAGCTCAAGGACATCGCCGTGGCGATCGACCCGTCGGTCACCGTCGTGGTGCTCGGCCAGCCCGACACGCTCGTGCGCACGCTCGAGGCCCTGCGCGGCGCCGGTCGCGCCGACGAGACGCCCGTCGCCATCACCGAGCGCGGCACCACCGTGCAGCAGGTGACGATCACGACGACCCTCGCCGAGGTCGCGACCGCTGCGAAGTCCATGCAGTTCCCCGCCCTGGCGGTCGTCGGCGAGACGGTGTCCCTGCGCGAGAACCTCTCGTGGTTCGAGACCAAGCCGCTCTTCGGCTGGAACGTCCTCGTGCCCCGCACCAAGGACCAGTCGGGCTCGATGGTCCGCCGCCTCGAGCGCTACGGCGCGCAGGCGACCAGCGTGCCCACGATCTCCGTCGAGCCGCCCCGCACCCCGCAGCAGATCGAGCGGGCCGTCAAGGGCCTGGTGACCGGCCGCTACGAGTGGGTCGGCTTCACCTCCGTCAACGCCGTGCGGGCGATCCGCGAGAAGTTCGAGGAGTTCGGTCTCGACGCCCGCTCCTTCGCCGGGCTCAAGGTCGCCGCCGTTGGTGGGGTCACCGCCGACGCCCTGCGCGACTGGGGCATCAACCCCGACCTCGTGCCCGAGGGTGAGCAGTCCGCCAAGGGCCTGCTCGAGGAGTGGCCGCCCTTCGACGACCTGCTCGACCCGATCAACCGCGTCTTCCTGCCGCGCGCCGACATCGCCACCGAGACCCTGGTCGCCGGGCTGCAGGGCATGGGCTGGGAGGTCGACGACGTCACCGCCTACCGGACCGTGCGGGCGGCTCCACCGGCGGCGCACATCCGCGACGCCATCAAGAGCGGCAGCTTCGACGCGGTCGTCTTCACCTCGAGCTCGACGGTGCGCAACCTCGTCGGCATCGCCGGCAAGCCGCACCCCTCCACGGTGATCGCCTGCATCGGACCGGCCACCGCCAAGACGGCCGAGGAGTGCGGTCTGCGCGTCGACGTCCTCGCGCCGGAGCCCAGCGCCGACGAGCTCGTCGACGCCCTCGCCGACCACGGTCGTTCGCTCGCGCTGACGGCTGCGGAGGCCGGCGAGAGCACCATGCGTCCGAGCCAGAAGCGGCCCACGGCTCGCCGCCGCGCGAAGTGATCCACCGTCCTCGCCGGCTGCGCCAGTCGCCGGCAGTGCGCCGGCTCGTCGCCCAGACCCGGCTGCACCCGGCCGACCTCGTGCTGCCCGTGTTCGTGCGTGAGGGCATCGACGAGCCGGTGCCCATCGCGGCCATGCCGGGCGTCCTCCAGCACACCCTGGACACGCTCGTGGCCGAGGCGCACCGGTGCGTGGAGGCCGGCCTCGGCGGCATCATGCTCTTCGGTGTCCCGGAGGCCAAGGACGCCGTCGGGTCCGGAGCGGACGCCGACGACGGCATCCTCAACGTCGGGCTGCGAGCCCTCGTCGACGCGGTCGGGGACGACCTCGTCATCATGTCCGACCTGTGCCTGGACGAGTTCACCGACCACGGTCACTGCGGAGTGCTCGCCGCCGACGGGCGCGTCGACAACGACGCCACGCTCGAGCGCTATGCCTCCATGGCGCTGGCCCAGGCCCGCACGGGCGCACACGTCCTCGGCCTCAGCGGCATGATGGACGGTCAGGTGGCCCACGTCCGCGAGGCGCTCGACGAGGCCGGCTTCACGGACATGATCCTGCTGGCGTATGCCGCGAAGTACACCTCCGCCCTCTACGGCCCGTTCCGCGAGGCGGTGCAGTCGTCCCTGCAAGGGGACCGGGCGGCATACCAGCAGGACCCCGCCAACGCGCACGAGGCGGCACGCGAGATCGAGCTCGACCTCGCGGAGGGCGCCGACATCATCATGGTCAAGCCCGCGCAGCCCCACCTCGACATCATCGCGCTGGCGGCCCAGCTGTCGCCGGTGCCGGTCGCGGCCTACCAGATCTCGGGCGAGTACGCCCAGATCAAGGCGGCAGCGGAACGCGGCTGGATCGATGAGGACCGCGCGGTCCTGGAGTCACTGCTCCACATCAAGCGGGCGGGCGCGCAGATCATCCTCACCTACAGCGCCCTCGACGTCGCAAGCCGCCTGCGCTGACCCCCCTGAACGACGTATTGCCCGTTTGGCCAGTGCTTCGCAACTGGCCAAACGGGCAACAAGTCCGTGGTGCGGGTGAAGCTCAGGCCTGCTTGGCGAGCTGCACGTCGATGTTGATGGTGATCTTCTCGGAGACGAGGACGCCGCCGCCCTCGACCGCTGCGTTCCAGGTGAGGCCCCAGTCCTTGCGGTTGACGGTCGTGGTGGCCTCGAAGCCGGCCTTGGTGTTGCCCCACGGGTCCTGACCGACGCCACCGAAGTCGACGTCGAACGTGACGGGCTTGGTGACGTCCTTGATGGTGAGGTCGCCGGTGAGCGTGTCACCGTCGAAGGACGTGGAGACGAAGTGCATGGTGGGGAACTGCTCGGCGTCGAAGAAGTCGGCGCTCTTGAGGTGGGTGTCGCGGTCCGGGCTGCCGGTCTCGACGGAGGCGATCTGGGCGGTGACGTCGACGACCGACTGGGTGACGTCCTCCGCGACCTCGACCGTGCCGGAGACCTCGCGGAAGGTGCCGCGGACCTTGCTCACCATGAGGTGGCGGGCGACGAAGCCCACCTCGGTGTGGGAGGCGTCGACGACCCAGGTGCCGGCGGGGATCTGCTGCTCGGTGATGGTGGTGCTCATGTGCGACTCCTTGAGAGAAGGGTGGTTCCTGTCGAGGGGTTTCAACACTCCCAATCTCATAGATATTTCAATAATCTCCACAAGATGTGTTTCCGCAACGGGGCAGGGGAGTCGTCACGGTTCGCTAGCATGCGGTCGTGGCCGCCCAGGAGACTCCCGCGACCCGCTGGCTGACGCAGGAGGAGCAACAGGCCTGGCGGGCCTATCTGCGTGCCCACCGTGAGCTGCAGGTGGCGCTCGACCTCGACCTCACCGAGTTCGGCATCAGCCTGCCGGAGTACGAGCTGCTCTCGATGCTCTCCGAGCAGGAGGGCGACCGGGCACGCATGTCGGTGCTGGCCGACCTCATCGTCCAGAGCCGCAGCCGGGTCACGCACACCGCCAAGCGCCTCGAGCGGCGTGGCTGGGTGCGGCGAGAGCGCACGCCCGAGGACGGCCGGGGAGTGGCCCTTGCCCTCACCGAGGACGGCCGTCGCATGATCGAGCGCGTGGCGCCCACCCACGTCGCATCGGTGCGCAGCAACTTCATCGACCTGCTCACCCCCGAGCAGATGGCGGCCCTGCACGAAGCGTTCGCGGTCGTGCGCGCCCACCTCGTGCCGGGTGCCCGGGCGGACGACCAGATCGCCTGAGCGCGACAATGGACGCATGACGCCCAGCCCTGCCCCCTCCACCGCCCCCGACTCCGACGCGCCCGCCTCCGCGGCGCTGCTGGAGCGAGCCACCCGCGTCATCCCCGGCGGCGTGAACTCGCCGGTGCGCGCCTTCCGGGCCGTCGGCGGCACCCCCCGGTTCATCGCCTCCGCGCAGGGGCCCTGGCTCACCGACGTCGACGGCAAGCGATATGTCGACCTGCTCTGCTCCTGGGGGCCGATGATCCTGGGGCACGCCCACCCGGACGTGCTCGAGGCCGTGCGGACGGCCGCAGCCAAGGGCTTCTCCTTCGGCACGCCCAGCGAGAACGAGGTCCTCCTCGCCGAGGAGATCGTCGCGCGCATCGAGCCGTTGGAGCAGGTCCGCCTCGTGTCCTCGGGCACCGAGGCCACCATGAGTGCCGTCCGCCTCGCCCGGGGCGTCACCGGCCGGGCCGTCATCGTGAAGTTCGCCGGCTGCTACCACGGCCACGTCGACGCCCTGCTCGCCGCCGCGGGCTCGGGCCTGGCCACCCTCGCCCTGCCGGACTCCGCGGGTGTCCCGGCCGAGATGACGGCCGACACCATCGTCCTGCCCTACAACGACGTTGCAGCGCTGGAGGCCGTCTTCGCGGCTCGCGGGGGTGAGATCGCGGCCGTCATCACCGAGGCTGCCGCGGGCAACATGGGTGTCGTCCCGCCCGCACGCGGCTTCACCGAAGCCCTGCGACGGGTCAGCCGTGAGCACGGCGCCCTGCTCATCTCCGACGAGGTGATGACCGGCTTCCGGTGCAGCAAGGCCGGTTGGTTCGGCCTCGAGGGCCCGTATGCCGGTGGCGCACCCGACATCTTCACCTTCGGCAAGGTCATGGGTGGCGGCTTCCCGGCGGCCGCCTTCGGTGCGAGCACCGAGATCATGGCCCACCTCGCCCCGGTCGGCCCCGTCTACCAGGCCGGCACGCTGAGCGGCAACCCCGTGGCCACGGCCGCGGGGCTGGCCACCCTCCGGGGCTGCACGGACGAGCTCTATCCCCGCCTCGAGACCACCGCGCACACCATCGCGGACGCCGCGCGTACTGCCCTTGCCGCAGAGGGCGTCGCCCACACCGTCCAGTGGGCGGGCTCCATGTTCTCGGTCTTCTTCCGCGACTCGCCGGTCACGAACTATGACGAGGCACGCGACCAGGACACCGCGGCATACGGACGCTTCTTCCACTCCATGCTCGAGTCGGGAGTCCACCTGCCGCCGAGCGCGTTCGAGGCGTGGTTCGTCAGCGGTTCGCACGACGAGGAGGCGGTGGGTGTGATCCTCGACGCCCTCCCCGCAGCGGCCCGCGCGGCCGCCCACTCCGGTTGATCGGACGCTCAGGTTGGTTTGCGACACTTCTCCCATGACCGCCGGGAACCCGATCGCAGCCGACCGCACGGTCGTGCACCTCGTGCGGCACGGCGAGGTCCACAACCCCGACCGCATCCTCTATGGGCGCCTTCCCGAGTTCCACCTCTCCGCCCTGGGTCGCGAGATGGCCGACCTCGTCGCGACGCACCTGGCCGACCACGACATCACCCACGTGATCTCGAGCCCGTTGGAGCGCGCGCAGGAGACCGCGGCCCCGATCGCGGCGAGCCATGGCCTCGAGATCGAGCTCGACCCGCGCCTCCTCGAGGCCGAGAACGCCTTCGAGGGGCGGGCCGTCGCCGGCGGCAAGGGCATCTTCCGTGACCCCAAGCTCTGGAAGCTCATGGTCAACCCGATGCGTCCGTCCTGGGGTGAGCCCTACGTCGACCTCGCCGCCCGCATGCAGCAGGCCGTCGACGCCGCGCGTGACCTGGCCCGTGGGCACGAGGCGGTGATCGTGTCGCACCAGGCGCCGATCTGGATGCTTCGCCTGGCCATCGAGGGGCGTCGCTTCGTCCACGACCCGCGCCGGCGCGAGTGCACCCTGGCCTCGCTCACCTCCTTGACCTACCGCGGGAACGAGCTCGAGTCGCTTGCCTACAGCGAGCCGGCCGCCGCCCTGCTTCCGCTCGCCCACTCGGGAGCCGGTGCATGACCCCTGCAATCCCTCGGTATGCCGTGTCGCGGCGTGCCGCTCTGGCCCTCGCCTCTGCCGCCGCCCTGGCCACGCTTGGGGCCTGCTCCTCGGACCCCAACTCCATCGCGGAGCAGGCCAAGAAGGGTGACCAGAAGGGCTACATCGCCGGCAACGGTGCGATCGAGCAGATCCCGGTCGACAAGCGGCTCGAGCCGGTCACGCTCGAGGGCACGACCCTCGACGGCCGCCAGTGGTCGAGCGCGTCGGAGCGCGGCAAGCAGGTCGTCGTGGTCAACCTCTGGGGTTCGTGGTGCCCGCCCTGCATCGAGGAGGTCCCCGCACTCGAGAAGGTCTGGACCGACGTCCAGGCGCAGAAGAAGCCGGTGCAGTTCATGGGCATCGACTTCCGGGAGGACGCCCAGCGCGGTGCGGCGTTCGTGCGCACCCAGAAGATGACCTACCCCAGCCTGAGCGACGAGTCGGGCGTGCTCATCCTCGCCTTCGGGCGCCAGGCCCCGACGAGCCCTCCGTCGACCCTCATCCTCGACCGCGAGGGCCGGGTCGCCGCCCGCGCCAACGGAGCCGTGACCGAGACGACGCTGCGCGGCCTCATCGACGACGTGCTCGCCTCCTGACGCGACGCCGATGACCGACACGATCGCTTCTGGAGCCCTGCCGCTCGCCGTCCTCGTGGCGGCGCTCGCCGGGCTCGTCTCGTTCGCGTCACCGTGCGTGCTGCCCCTCGTGCCCGGCTTCCTCGGCTACGTCACCGGGCTGAGCGACACGGCGCTCGAGCAGCGCTCGCGCGGCCGCATGGTGTTGGGTGCCCTGCTGTTCGTCCTCGGGTTCACCGTCGTCTTCATCCTCATGTTCCTCTTCGTCGCCTCGCTCGGGCGCGCCCTCACCGAGCACCGGCAGGTGCTCATGCGGGTGGGAGGAGTGCTGGTCATCCTCATGGGCCTCGTCTTCCTCGGGGTGGGGGCCGGCGCCGGTTCGCAGCGCCAGTTCGGCCCGAAGTGGCGGCCGCGCGCCGGCCTGCTCGGCGCTCCCGTGCTCGGTGCGGTGTTCGCCCTCGGCTGGGCGCCCTGCACCAGCCCCACGCTCGGAGCCGTGCTCGCGATGTCGGCATCGGTGACGGACCCGAGCCAAGGGCGTGCCGTCACCCTGGCGACCGCCTATGCACTGGGCCTGGGGCTGCCGTTCATCCTTGCGGCGGCTGGCCTGGAGCGGTTCGACCGGGCGTCAACGTGGGTGCGTCGTCACCACCGCGCGGTGCAGGTCGTCGGCGGCGGGTTCCTCATCGCCATCGGCATCCTCCTCGTCACGGGTGTCTGGGAGGACCTCATGCGCTGGGTCCAGACCGAGCTGATCAACGGGTTCGAGGTGGCGCTCTGATGAGCCTGTCCACCCAGCCCAACGACCCCCGCCGCGACGACGACATCACCCAGCCCACGCTGGGCGCTCTCGGGATGCTCCGCTTTGCGTGGCGGCAGCTCACCTCGATGCGCACCGCGCTCTTCCTGCTGCTCCTGCTCGCCGTCGCCGCGCTGCCGGGCTCGATCTTCCCCCAGCGCTCGATCAACGTCGTGCGCACGACGGAGTGGATCGCCCAGCACGAGACCGCCGGCCCGATCCTGGACCGGCTCGGCTTCTTCGAGGTCTATGCCTCGCCGTGGTTCGCCGCCATCTACCTGCTGCTCTTCGTCTCGCTCGTCGGCTGCGTGCTGCCGCGGTCCAAGGTCCACTGGAAGGCGATGCGTTCCCAGCCGCCGCGCGCGCCGAAGCGGTTGGAGCGCTTGGCCGCTCACGAGTCGGTGACGCTCGACGGTTCGCCGGAGGAGGTGCTCGAGGACGTCCGGGGTGCGCTGAGGTCCGGCCGGTTCCGCACCCACTCGCACGACGACACCACGGTCTCCGCCGAGAAGGGCTACCTCAAGGAGACCGGCAACCTCCTGTTCCACCTCTCGCTCATCGGGGTCATCCTGGGCGTGGCCTTCGGGCACCTCTTCGGGTGGAAGGGCGACGTCATCCTCCCGGTGGGGCAGACCTTCGCCAACACGGCGGCCCGCTTCGACACGCTGAGCCCGGGCCCCCTCGTCGACCCCGCCGACTTCACCCCGTTCACGATGAAGCTCACCCGCTTCGACGCGCAGTTCGAGAGGGACGTCAAGGGCAAGGGCCAGTTCGGCTCGCCACGGGACTTCACGGCATACGTCGACTTCCAGAAGGCGCCAGGAGCCAAGGTCGAGAAGAAGGTCATCCGGGTCAACGGCCCGCTGGAGACCGGTGGTGGCACGGCGTTCCTGCTCGGCAACGGCTACGCGCCGCACATCACCGTCAAGGACGCCCAGGGCAACGTGACCTACTCCGACGCGACGCCGTTCCTCGCGCAGGACAACAACTACACGTCGGTGGGTGCGGTCAAGGTCGCCGGGGCCGGGCCGGCGGGCAAGCAGCTCGGGTTCGCCGGGCTGTTCCTGCCGACGGCGGTGCTCGACAAGCAGGGCCCGCACTCGATCTTCCCGGACGCGCTCGAGCCGGCGCTCGCGCTCTCGGCGTTCGAGGGCACGCTCTTCCCGGGCGGGCGGCCGCAGTCGGTCTACTCGCTCGACACCTCGGGCATGACCCAGCTCAAGAACAAGGAGGGCACAGACCTCCTGCGCATCTGGCTGACCCCGGGCCAGACGTACACGCTGCCCGGTGGGCAGGGCACGATCACCTTCGACGGGGTCGAGCGCTTCGCCGGGATCTCCATCCGCAACGACCCCGGCAAGGAGCTCACGCTGGTCTCGGCGCTGGCTGCGCTGCTGGGGCTCATCCTGTCGCTGACCATCCGTCGGCGCCGGGTCTTCGTGCGGGTTGCGCCCGCCGAGCAACAGGGCCGTACCGTAGTGAGTGTCGGCGGCCTGGCCAAGGACGACGACGAGGGCATGGACGAGCTCCTGGACGATGTCCTCACGCGACTGAAGGAACGACGCACGTGACGCACGAGAACCTGGCGACCTATGCCAACCTCAGCCTCTATTCGGCGATGGCCGTCCTGACGCTGTCCATGCTCGGGTATGCCGGCTACCTCGCCGGGCTGCTGCCCTCGCGCGACGCGGCGGGTGAGTCCTCCGACGAGAACGCGACCGTCACCGCGGGCGACCGCGAGCTGGTGGCCGCCGCCGGTGGTGGGTCGGCTCCGGGCTCCTCGGTGGCCGAGCGCTCCACACCCTCGGCGGCCCCTGACGCCGAGGTGCCGCTGCGGGCGCGCAAGGCCGGTGGCATCGCCCAGACCCTGGCCCTGCTCGGCACGGTGCTGCTCTTCGCCTCCGCCGCCCTGCGCGGGGCCTCGGTGGAGCGCTGGCCGCTGGGCAACATGTTCGAGTTCGGGGTTGCCGCGGCGCTGTTCACGATGGTCGTCTTCGTAGTTTCCGGTCTGCGTCGTGACCTGCGCTGGCTCGGCGTCTTCGTCGTCGCGCCGGTCCTCATCCTGCTCGGGCTCGCCAACACGGTCTGGTACACCGAGGCCGCTGAGCTCATGCCCTCGCTCAAGAGCGTCTGGCTGATCATCCACGTCACCGTGGCGACCATCTCGGTCGGGCTCTTCGCCGTCGGCTTCGTCATCGCCGCGCTCTACCTCGCCAAGGACCACTTCGGCACCGGGGGCGGGGGGCCACGGGTGCTGCGTGCGCTGCCCGAGCCACGCGTGCTCGAGCGGCTTGCCTACGGGCTGCACATCATCGCGTTCCCGCTGTGGACGTTCACCGTCATCGCCGGCGCCATCTGGGCGCGTCAGGCGTGGGGCTCCTACTGGAACTGGGACCCCAAGGAGGTCTGGACCTTCATCATCTGGGTCGTCTACGCGGCCTACCTGCACGCTCGGGTGACGCGCGGCTGGCGCCGGCAGGCAGCGACCTGGGTGGCCGTCGCGGGCTTCGCGTGCATCATCATCAACTACGCCGTGGTCAACGTGTACTTCGTCGGCCAGCACTCCTACTCGGGCCTCTGACATGGCCATGGTGCGCTACCTGATCCTGCGGACGATGGTCTTCATCGGCTGTCTGTCGCTGGTCTGGTTGCTCGGCCTGCGCGACCGCGAGGACCAGGTCCTCGCCGTCATCATCGCCGCGTTCGCGTCACTCCTGATCTCGGCAGTTGTGCTCAAGCCGTTCCGTCAGCGGGCCTCGGCCGACATCGCGTCGCGCGTCGACCGCCGTCTGGAGCACAAGCGGGCCGAAGGCGCCGACGAGGCCGCCGAGGACGCGGAGGTCGAGCACTCGACGGCGCCCCACCCCGCCCAGCCGGCGAGCAGGACCGACCCGGACACCGACTTCCGCTGACCCGCGCGCGGCGTTGTGTCCTGCCAAGCGCGGGTCCTAGGCCGCACTTGGCAGGACATAGCGCTCGACTGCCCGCCGGACCTGCGCCATGAAGGCCTCCGGTTGCAGCCGCAGCCCCAGCACGGGCAACCGCAGTACGGGTGTGCCGTCGAGCACGACCTCGTTGGCACGCAGCGCGTCGTCCATGGGGTTGAGCCCCGCCAAGTGGTGGCCCCCGTCGATCTCGACGACGAGGCCATCCCACTCCACGTCGAGGTACACCCTCCCCGTGGGTGATACGCGCACGGACTGCCGTCGAGGTGGCGGCAAGCCGTAGGCACGACACCACCCAGCGAAGTCGAGCTCTCCCAGCGAGTGGGCGCCGTCGCAGACGTCTCGGAGCACCGAGCCGATCAGCACCCTGCGGGGGGATCGCTGCACCGCAGCCCACGCTGCGAGTACATCGGCCGGCCGCACCAGTCGCTGCTGCACTGGGAGGCAGACGAGCAGGGCCGCCTGCCGATCCGACCGCGCCCACTGTGCAGCGCGGATGAGGGCGTTCTCCGGGCGAGTCCGGGGCAGACCCGAGCCCATGACCGGTCCCAGGTCCCGGCGTAGATGTGGCGTGACGCCGCTGAGGGGGTGGACCCTCGCGCTTTTGGGCAGTGCCACATCGATGGTGGCGAGGTCGAACCCCTTCATCCCCTGCGCGACGAGGGCGGCTGCCCCATCGAGAACCGCGCCGCAGCCGCTCTCCCACACTGCTGTCCACAGTGGGGCACGCAGGCCTGTCCCGACGGCGAGGATGCGCACGGTGTTCCGGCCGACGCACACCCAGCGCTCTGCTTCCACCTCGACGCGCACCTCGTGCCGCGAGACGCCCAGACCACGGAGATCGGCCCGATGGACGACGCCATCGTGGTCGGCGGCGAGCTCAGCGGCGAGGCGCTGTCGTTCGGTCGATCTCGTGCGGGACATACGGATGAGGGTGGCTGCTCGGCCGCCTCGACTCCAGCGGCGCGAGGGTGCCTGTGGACAGTCGACGGCTCAGCTGCGTCCTGTGGACAGGCCGAGGCGTGCTGAGGTGTGTCCTGTCAGGGGCGGCCCAGTGCCCGCGTCTGACGGGACGTGGGGTTGCGCGCGGGCTCAGGCAATGGTGCGCGCGATGAGGACTCCCGCGAAGACGGCGACCGCGTAGGCCAGCTCGTACTTGCCGGTCGAGCCCAGCACCGGCACGAGCTGGCGCCCCTGGGCGCCGCCCATGACCACCTGGGTTCCCCGGTAGATCGTGAGCACCGCGACCAGCCCGAGCAGGGCCCACAGCTGCCAGATCGCCATGACGCCGACGGCGAGAACGCTGGTGACGATGAGCCCCAGCCAGAGGTAGCGGGTGCCCCGGTCGCCCAGACGCACGGCCAGCGTGTGCTTGCCGGTCTCGCTGTCGGTCGGGATGTCACGCAGGTTGTTGGCGACGAGGATCGCCGAGGCGATGGCGCCGACCCCGACGGCCGCAGCCACGGCGAACCATGTGAGGGTTCCGGTCTCGGCATACATCGTTCCGAGCGTGGCGACGAGGCCGAAGAACACGAAGACGAAGATCTCGCCGAGCCCCATGTAGCCGTAAGGGTTGTCGCCGCCGGTGTACTTCCATGCCGCCACGATCGAGGCGATGCCGAGGGGAAGCAGCCACCACGCCTCGGCGATGGCGACGAGCGCCAGCCCGACGATCGCCGCGAAACCGAACGTGAGGAACGCCGCTGCCTTGACGCTCTCGGGCCGGGCCAGCCTCTGCCCGACGAGGCGCACCGGCCCCACGCGCGAGTCGTCGGTGCCGCGGATGCCGTCTGAGTAGTCGTTGGCGTAGTTCACGCCGATCTGCAGGGCGAGGGCCACGACGCCGGCGAGGATGGCGATCGCGTAGCTGGGCTCGGAGTGCTGGGCGGCGGCTGCCGTGCCGATGATGACGGGAGCCACGGCGGCAAAGAGCGTACGAGGGCGCGCACCGGCGACCCACTGTTGGAACGTGGCCATGGAAGTGGGTGCCTACAGTCCTTTGAGGAAGTCGGGGTCGTCGTCCGGTCCACGTGGCATCTGCCGACGCACGGTCGGCGTCGCCTTGGGGCGGCCGGCCACGAGCCACGCGATCGCCCCGACGAACGGGAAGAGCAGGATCACGAAGACCCACACGAGCTTGGGGATGCCCCGGACCTGGCTGTCGTCGCTCTGGACACAGTCGACGACGCAGTAGATCGAGAGCGCGAGGCCGATGAGCACGGGCAGGAAGCGGAGCACGTGTTCATTCTCCCACGCCGGCAAACAGCGCGATCACGGCCGCACGGTCGGGCTTGCCGGGCCCGCGGGTCGGGAGGTCCTCGATCTCCAGGAGCGCTCTGGGCAGGGCATGGTCGGGCAGTATGCCGCGCAGCTGCTCGCGCAGCTCGCCCACCGTGAGGGGGTGGCTGGGTGCACTGCCGGCGCCGCGCCGGACGGCGACAGCGATGGCCTGGCCCCACTCCGGGTCGGGGATGCCCACGGCAACCGCCTCGGCGATGCCGGGGAGCCGGGCCACGGCCTCCTCGACGATCCGGGGTGCGACCTTGAGGCCTCCCGTGTTGACCAGGTCGTCCATGCGCCCGTCGACGTGGAGCCGCCCGTTGTCGTCGACATGGCCGACGTCGTCGGTACGGAACACGCGGCCCAGCCGCGTCCCGAAAGAGGGGAAGGCGGTGGCGGTCAGCGCGGGATCACCGAGGTAGCCGTGCGCCAACGTTGCCCCGCCGAGGTGGATGCGGCCGTCATGGTCGACGAGCACCGTGGTGTCGTCCAGCGGCTCGCCGTCATAGACGCAGCCGCCCGCGGTCTCGCTCATTCCGTAGGTCGTCACGGCGGTCACTCCGGCCTCCGCAGCCCTGGCCAGGAGGTCGGGATGGGTGGCCGCACCCCCGACGAGGACGGCGGCGAAGGTCGTCAGGCGCTGGGTGGCACCTGCGTCGGCCAGCAGCCTGGTCAGCTGGGTGGGGACGAGCGAGACATAGGTCGGCCGGTCCGTTGCCGGCATGGCGTCGACGGCGGTGGTCCACGCCGACGGAGTGAAGCCCCCACCGAGGTCCATGACGTGGGGAGTGGTCCCGGCGACCAGGGAGCGCAGGAGCACCTGGAGCCCGGCGATGTGGTGGGCCGGCATGGTGAGAAGCCACTGACCGGGGCCGCTGAGCCGGGTATGGGTGGCATTGATGCTCGCGTGCAGGGAGCCTGCGCCCAACATCGCCCGCTTGGGTTGGCCCGTGGACCCGGAGGTCCCCACGACGACGCCCAGGTCTCGAGGGAGCCCGGCCACATCGTGGGGTGGCAGCTGTGGGGGAGGCGAGCCCGCGGCATACGGGGCAATGGGGTGACCACCCTCGAGGGCTCGCGCGAGACGCGGCAGGACCGTCGCCACCGCCGCGCCGCCCGGCACCGCGAGCGGCTCGATCCTCATGCGGACCACTCTAGGCAGCGCGCCGCATCGTGAGGATGATGGGCGGGATGGACGCCGAGTTCACGGCCTACCTCGAGCGGGTCCGGGCGCACCGGGCCGAGCTGGGGGAGTCGCTGACGGCGCTCGACGCGGCCCTGGCCCTGCCGGTCGGCCTGGGGCCCCTGTGGCGGCGACGGGTGCGTGCGGCGCTGACCGAGCTCGAGCACGACCTGCGCGACCACCGTGCCATCACCGAGGAGCCGGGTGGCCTGTATGCCGACGCCGTGGCCCGGGCGCCACGGCTCGCCTCGATGTCCAAGGTGCAGATGGACGAGCACGTCGAGTTCGTCGAGGTGGTGCAGCGGCTGCTGGGTGAGCGAGAGGCCGGGCTCGAGAGCGCGGACGCCGTCGCGGCGCACCGGGAAGCGGCGACCGAGCTCGTCGGGCGGATCATCCGGCACCGGCAGCGTGGGGCGGACCTGATCTACGAGGCCTACGAGGTGGACATCGGCGGTCAGGGATGAGGCTCAGAAGTACCAGGGGAAGGGAGACCAGTCGGGCTTCCGCTTCTCGAGGAACTGGTCGCGCCCCTCGACGGCCTCGTCGGTCATGTACGCCAGGCGGGTCGCCTCACCGGCAAAGACCTGCTGCCCCATGAGCCCGTCGTCGACGAGGTTGAACGCGAACTTGAGCATCCGCTGGGCCTGGGGGGACTTCGACAGGATCTCGCGCGCCACCTGCAGGGCGTCGGACTCGAGCTCGGCGTGCGCCGAGACGATGTTGACTGCCCCCATGCGGTGCATGTCGTCGGCGGAGTAGGTCCGGCCGAGGAAGAAGATCTCGCGGGCGAACTTCTGGCCGACCATCTTGGCGAGGTAGGCCGAGCCGAAACCACCGTCGAAGCTGCCCACGTCGGCGTCGGTCTGCTTGAAGCGGGCGTGCTCGCGCGAGGCCATCGTGAGGTCGCAGACGACGTGCAGCGAGTGCCCGCCGCCGGCCGCCCAGCCGCCCACGAGGGCGATGACGACCTTGGGCATCGTGCGGATGAGGCGCTGCACCTCGAGGATGTGCAGGCGCCCGCCTTCGGTCTTGACGCGTCGCTCATCGACGCCTGCGGCCGTCACGTCGTCGGTGCCCTCCTGGGCGTACTGGTAGCCCGAGCGCCCGCGGATGCGCTGGTCGCCGCCGGAGCAGAAGGCCCACTTGCCCGCGCTGCCGGTGCCCGAGGGACCCGGGCCGTTGCCGGTCAGCAGGACGACGCCGACGTCGGACGTACGCCGCGCGTGGTCGAGCGCGCGGTAGAGCTCGTCGACGGTGTGCGGCCGGAAGGCGTTGAGGACCTCCGGCCGGTCGAACGCGATGCGCACCGCGCCGAGCCCCTTGGCCCGGTGGTAGGTGATGTCGGTGAAGTCGAAGCCCTCGACCTCGTCCCACGCCGCCGGGTCGAACGTCTCACTCACGCCATCGATCGCAGTCACGGGTCGGAGCCTAACGGGAAGCCAGCGGCCCGACCTCCGGAGTCAGCGCTGCCAAGTGTAGTCGGCGCCGGCCTCGGCCTCGACGACCGCGTCCGGCACGACGACGAAGTGGGTCCGCTCGGCCTCGGTGAGCGACGCGGGGTCGACCGTGCCGTCCGGGTCGACGACTTCGAGGTGGGCACGCAGAGCGCCCTCGGCGAACTCGTCCCACGCCAGGCCTTCGCGCTTGGCGTACGCACGGGCCTGCTTGAGGAGAGCCGAGTCGAGGCTGATCGTGGTCTGCATGCCTCCAGAGTAGGTTCGGCAGCATGCTTTTGCTCCTCTCCTCAGGGAACCGATGACCGGGCCGTCGCTCGAGGACCTGCTCGCGACACTTCGGGTCGTCTCGATCCCGATGCGCGTGACGTTCCGCGGCGTCACCGAGCGCGAGGTCGCCCTCCTCGAGGGTCCGGCGGGGTGGGGCGAGTTCGGTCCCTTCCTCGAGTACGCCCCCCCCGAGGCTGGTCGCTGGCTCGCGGCCGCGGTCGAGGCGGCGTGGTCGGGCTGGCCGGACCCGCTGCGCCTCTCTGTGCCGGTCAACGCCACCGTCCCGGCTGTTGCACCCGAGGCCGTCCCCGGTGTGTTGCAACGATTCCCGGGCACCACGACCGCCAAGGTCAAGGTCGCCGAGCGTGGTCAGTCCACTGAGGACGATGTATGCCGTGTCGCTGCGGTTCGCGATGCCATGGGACCTCACGCTCGGGTCCGGGTCGACGCCAACGGCGCATGGGACGTGGCCACGGCCACAGACGTGCTGGGGCGCCTGGCGACCCATGACATCGAGTACGCGGAGCAGCCCTGTGCCAGCGTCGAGGAGCTGCGTGACCTGCGACTTGCGCTGGCGCGCAAGGGGATCGACATCCCGGTCGCAGCCGACGAGTCGATCCGCAAGGCCGAGGACCCGATGCGGGTGCGCGACCTCGATGCCGCCGACCTCATCGTCATCAAGGCAGCACCGCTCGGAGGAGTGCGTCGTGCGCTCGAGATCGTGGAGGAGTGCGGACTGCCGGCCGTCGTGTCGTCGGCCCTCGACACGAGCGTCGGGATGGCTGCCGGTGTCGCGCTCGCGGCCGCCCTTCCCCGGCTGGACCACGCCTGCGGGCTCGGCACCGTGGCCCTGCTCGCCGGCGACGTCACCACCGACTCGCTCATCCCCGTCGACGGCGAGCTGCCGGTGCACCGCGTTGTCGCGGACCCCGACCTGCTCGACCGTCATGCCGCCGCCCCGGACCGCGTGCGGTGGTGGCGGGACCGACTCACCGCCGCGTGGGAGCACGCATGATCGAGGCGACGCCAGCCGTTCGCGCGGGTTCTGGAGCAGGGTGACGCGCTCCGCCATCGACGGGCCGCGCGCCCGCACGAAAGCTCTCGACCGGCACGCCACACGCGACGTGCACCTTGCCGCCGGGGCGAGGCTGGTCTCCGAGCACGAGTTCTGGACCGTCATGCGAGACCCTGTCGGTCCCGTCTACTGCCTCACCTCTCGGCGGCCCTAGGGTCGTCCGCGTGGCCCTGATCCTCGACACCGAACCGCTGAGGAGCAACCCGGACTACCGCCGGTTGTATGCCGGCTACACCCTGTCGAACGTCGGCTCCCAGCTCGCGGTGGTCGCGATCGGGCTGCAGGTCTACGAGCTGACCCGGTCCACGGCGTCCGTCGGCATCGTGGGGCTGTGCGCGCTCGTCCCGCTCGTCATCATGGGCCTGTACGGCGGCACGCTGGTCGATCACTTCGACCGGCGGGTGGTCGGGCTCATCGCGCAGAGCGTCGCGTTCGTCGTGAGCATCCTGTGCGCCCTCCAGGCGTGGACGGGCAACACGCAGGTGTGGGTGCTCTATGCGCTCGTCGCCGCCTGGAACGCCGCGTACGCCGTGTCGTCCCCGGCGCGGAGCTCGATCTATCCGCGCATCCTGCGGCGCGACCAGCTGCCCGCTGCCAACGCGCTGTCTGTCTTCGCAATGAACGCGTCGATGACCGTCGGCCCCTTGCTCGCCGGCGTGCTCGTCGACTGGGTGGCTTCAAGTCGGCCTACACCGTCGACGCCGTGATCACGACAGCTGCTCTCTGGGGGTTGGCCCGGCTGCCCTCCCTGCCACCGGAACCCGCCGACACTGGCGAGGTTGAGGCGCAGCGGCGAGCACCCGGCATACGGTCGGTTCTCGATGGGTTCACGTTCCTCGCGACGCGACCCAACGTGCGCATGACCTTCATCTCCGACATCTGTGCCATGGTCCTGGCGCAGCCGAGGGTGCTGTTCCCCGCGGCCGGGGCGGTGATCTTCGGCGGTGGGGCGTCGACCGTCGGTGCCCTCTCGGCCGCTGCGGCGTTCGGTGGGATCGGCGCGATGTTCTTCTCAGGACGCCTGGGCACCGTGATCCACCAAGGACGCGCCATCCTCATCTCGATCGTCGGTTGGGGCGCCGCGATCACCGGCCTGGGCGCCGCCATGCTTGCCGCGGGGGACGTGCTGACTCGGGGGCAGGCCCTGTGGGCGGGTCTGGTGGCGATGGCCGTCGCCGGTGGCGCCGACTCGGTGAGCGCTGTGTTCCGCACGACCATCCTGCAGTCCGCGACACCCGACCACCTGCGAGGGCGGCTGCAGGGCGTCTTCATCGTCGTTGTGGCAGGCGGACCGCGTCTCGGGGAGCTGGTCGGGGGGTTCGTCGCCGTCAACGTCGGCGAGGGCATGACCGCGGTGATCGGCGGACTCGCCTGCATCACAGCGATCGTCGTGCTCGCGCGGCTGCAGTCGGGGTTCCTGCGCTACGACGCGCGCGAGCCCTCGCCCTGATCAGCTCGTGCCGGAGAAGTCCAGGCCGAGCAGCGCGTTCTCGACGACCTCGGCGAGAGCCGGGTGGATCCAGTACTGGCCGCGCGCGACGTCGTGCGCCTTCTGCCCGAACGATGCCGCCTGGATGAGCGGCTGGATGAGGGTCGAGGCCTGCGGCCCCATGCAGTGGGCGCTGAGGAGCAGGCCGGTGTCCGGGTCGGCGCAGACGGTGAGGATGCCCGTGGAGTCCTCGAGCGCCCAGCCGTAGGCCGTGTCGCCGAAGGACTGGGTGTAGTGGACGTAGGGCGTCCCGGCGTCGTCGAGCTGCGCCCGGGTCGGTCCGAACGCCGCGATCTGGGGATGACCGAAGACCGCGTGCGGGACGAACCTGTGGTCCGCCTCGATGGGCTCTCCGTCAAGGCGCCCGGTGTCGACGGCGAGATTGTGCGCGACCACGCGGGCCTCATGGTTGGACACGTGCTTGAGCTGCCACGAGTTGGCGACGTCGCCGAGCGCCCAGACGCCCTCGGCCGTCGTGCGTTGCTGCGCGTCGACCACCACGATGTTGTCCTCGTCGACGTCGATGCCGCCGGCCGCGACCTCGAGCCGGGGACCGTTGGGTGTGCGACCGACCGCGATGAGGACGGCGTCCACCTCGACGTCGGTGCGGCCGTCGAGGCCCTCGAGCTCCAGCGTCCACGTGCCGTCGTCGGACCGGGTCGCCGACGAGATCACGGTCTCGAGCCGCAGGTCGTGGCGACCTCGGGCGAGCTCGGTGTAGCGGCGCGAGATCTCGTCGTCCTCGGCCCGTAGCAGCGCACCCGACCGCTGGATCTGGGTGACCTCGACGCCGAGGCCGCTGAAGACGTGGGCGAACTCGCAGGCCACGAACCCGCCGCCGACAATGGCCATCCGCCGGGGGAGCTCGTCAACGCGCATCACGGTGTCGCTGGTGTGCACCCCGCGCGAGGGGTCGACCCGGTCGAGCCCGTCGATCTCGAGGAGGTTCGCGCGCGAGCCTGCCGCGACGACGACCCGGTCGGCGGTGATCTCCTCACCCGTCGACAGGGCCAGGCGACGGTCGCCCACGAAACGAGCAGTCGCGGCATACACGGTGACGAAGGCCTGGCTGCGGCGGAACCGCTCCCCACCGGAGGCGATCTGGTCGATCCGGTCGGTGAAGATGCGGTCCCGGATCGCGGGCCAGTCGACCTTGACGTCGCCGCCGATGGTCACGCCGAGTCGCTGGGCCTCGCGCGACTCGAGGACACGGTCGGCGGGAAGCACCAGCATCTTGGTCGGGATGCACCCGACGTTGAGGCAGGTGCCGCCGAACGTGCCCTCCTCGACGATCGCGATGTCGAGACCGTCCAGCTCGGGCGTGAGGAGCGAGTTCCCGGACCCCGTCCCGATGATGATGAGGTCGTGATGAGTCGCCATGCGCTCAGGGTATGCCGGGTGCTCACTGTGGCCTGCGCCGTGGCCCTCCAACCGCTTGGCCTCTGAAGGACGCCATCACTGTCGGCTCGTGACGTCACCGGTAGTGTCAGTGCTCGCCGGGAGCTCTGTGCGCATGGGTGAGCCTGTGAGTCCGGCTGGGGAGGGAGGCGCACGTCGCCTTCCTGTAGTGCCTCCCTTACGACAGGCCACGACCCCGGGGCCGCAGATGCCCTGTGCCGCAACCGGTTCGGCTTGCTGCGACGGCTCGTTGTCAGTGGTCGTCGATAGGTTGATGGGTATGGACGAGATCGCGATCCTGGGTGGGGTACCTGCAGCGCAGGTGGTCTCTTTGGTGTCGTGGTTGTCGTCGGTGGACCCCGAGGGCGTGAGCGAGCGGGAGCGCTTGGAGGCGGTCTCGGCGTTGGAGGCGCTCAAGGGTGCGGCTGCGGCGGCGCAGGCGCGGTTGACGGCGGCTGCGGTGGTGGACCGTGAGGGGTTGGGGGAGGACTCGCGCAGTGTGCGCGCGGAGGTCGCGCTGGCGCGTCGGTGCTCACCGACCCTGGCGGACCAGCACGTGGGGGTGGCGAAGGCGCTGGTGTCGGAGATGCCGGAGACGATGGGCGCGCTCACGCGTGGGGAGATCAGTGAGCGTCGGGCGATGATCCTGGTGCGCGAGACCGCGTGCCTGAGNCTGGTGTCGGAGATGCCGGAGACGATGGGCGCGCTCACGCGTGGGGAGATCAGTGAGCGTCGGGCGATGATCCTGGTGCGCGAGACCGCGTGCCTGAGCCGGGAGCACCGCGGTGAGGTTGACAGGCGCCTGGCGTCGAAGCTGGCGATGATGGGCGACAAGGCGCTAGCCGGGGCGGCACAGCGTGCGGGTGCTGCACTGGATGCGGAGTCTCTGGCGGAGCGCAACCGCCGGGCAGTGGCGTCCCGGCGGCTGTCGGTGCGTCCGGCGGCGGATGGGATGGCGTGGTTGTCGATCCTGGGCCCGGTCAAGGACGTCATCGGAGCCCACGTCGCCCTCACAGCGGAGGAGAAGCGCCGCCACGTCCTCNGCGGATGGGATGGCGTGGTTGTCGATCCTGGGCCCGGTCAAGGACGTCATCGGAGCCCACGTCGCCCTCACAGCGGAGGAGAAGCGCCGCCACGTCCTCGACCCCGACCTCCCCGCCCAGGAGTGGGAGGCGGCGGCCGCGGCGGCGCGGGCTGACACCCGGAGCAGGGGTGCGTGGCTGGCGGACCGGGCGTTGGAGCTGCTCAGTGGGCGCGCGAAGGACCAGCCGCAACCGGTGGAAGTGAACCTGGTGATGACCGACCGGGTGCTGCTGCCGGCCGCGTTCGGTGGCAAGGCGCCGGCCGATGACGTGGCGGTCATCCCCGGCTGGGGCGTCATCCCGGGGGCGGATGCCCGTGCCCACATTGCCGCGCTCTTGGATCGCGCCGGGGACCGCGCCAGTGATGCCGCCGCTGACATTGGCAGCGGCCGCGACGCTGACGGCGCCAGCGACGCAGCGGCGTTCGTGTGGTTGCGGCGCCTGTTCACCGACCCCACTGGGCGCAACCTCGTGGCCCTGGACTCGGTGCGTCGCCGGTTCGAGGGTGGGTTGCGGCGCTTCCTCGAGCTGCGGGACCCGACCTGCCGGGTGCCCTGGTGTGACGCCCCCGCGACACAGTCCGACCACGCCCGCTCCCACGCCAACGGCGGCCCCACGGACGCCAGCAACGGGCAAGGGCTGTGCCAACGGCACAACCTCGTCAAGGAGCTCAACGGGTGGCACGTGCGGGTGCAGTCCACCGGCCTCGACAGCACCGGGGCACACGGCATACGCATCCAGACCCCGACCGGACGCATCCACGACTCCACCGCACCACCCATCCTCGGTGAGGGCTGGCTCGAACCCGTTCCCGACGTCCACCTCCAGGACCTGCCGCTAGCGAACGACCCGTGGCACGGCTGGATACCCGACCCACCAGAGGACTGGCTCACCCGCGACGAGCTCCAGGTCGCCTGAGCACGGTTGTCCACAGGTGAAGCCCTCGCAGGCCACCGTCCACAGATGGCGGATCTGGAATCGACGCGGGATCGGTTGTGGGCGTTGGCTGTTCACATGGACAGCACAGGGGATCTCAGGGACCGCGCTCGTCGCTGGAGGCTCGCAGCGCAGGAGACGCGCGCCGAGTGCGCGATGCTCGTGGGGGTCTCCGGGCTGAGCTGGCGGGCACCGTCAGCCGACGCCTTCAGGCGCCTCATCTCCCGCAGGGTGCGCGAGCTGCGCAGCCTTGCCGAGAGGGAGGAGGCCGTGGCGGACCTCCTCGAGCGGATCGCCGAGACCGCCGAGCGGGCAGCGTGAGCGACGACCTGCGCATCACGGGGGGAGCGGGAGGGGTGGAGGTCGCCATCGATGACCTGCGGAGGGCGGCCACGACCATCAGGAACATCGCCGAGGCCGTCGTTCGTGTCACTCCCCGCGACGCCAGCCTCGAGCTCCCCGCGCCGACGGTTGGCATGGGAGGGGCCGACTGGGGCCTCGGCGCTCGAGCGCTCGGAGCGCCCATCGAGCTCCTGCCGCTCGTGGCGAGGTGTCGACACGACCTCGCCGGCGTGATCTCGGACGTGGCTGGCGCCGTGGTGCGACTGAGGCAGCTCGCCGAGTCGGCGTCGAGCTCGGCTGCGACGTACGAATGGGGTGAGTCGGCCGTGCGAGGGCTGGTCGCCGGTCTGCACGCCCAGGCCGTGGCGACCGCGTGGCTCCTCACCGAGGTGACGGGCCAGAGCGTCGGCCTGCTCGACGAGGGCACCGGCTGGGACGTCGAGGTGACCCCAGCGGCTCCGCTGGCCAAGGTGCCCACCCCGACCTCGACAGCGTCCCTGCTCGTCGGGGTGGAGTCCCTGGGGCGTGATGGTCGCGTCAGGGTGGTGGAGCTTCCGGCCGCCGACGGCACGACCACCTGGGTGCTGCAGGTGCCCGGCACCCACGCTCCCGGGCTGCAGGGGTGGTTCGAGGGTGGTGAGGTCCCCATGGACTGGCCTGCCAACGTCTCGCTCATGCTCCGTGCCACGAGCGCCTCCAAGGTCGCTGCGGCCAAGGCGCTCGACCTGGCGCAAGCAGGACGGGGACGACCGGGTGACCGGGTCGTCATCGTCGGCCACAGCCAGGGCGGCATCGTCGCGGCCGCCCTCGCCTCCGATCCGAGCTTCACCGCCGAGCACCGCGTGAGTCATGTCGTCACGGCCGGCTCGCCCATCGACGCCTTCCCCATCCCCGACTCGACCTCCGTGCTGTCCGTGCAGCACACCAACGACGCCGTGCCGATGCTCGACGTCGTGCCCCCGCCGGATCGCGGCAGCTGGACCACCGTGGCGGCACTGGCGCCCGCAGGGGTCTTGGCCCACGACCTGCGGGGCTACGTCACGACCGCGGGTCGGGCGCAGCGGTCGGGGGACAGCTCCCTGCGCCAGTGGCGAGCCGGGCTCGCCCCGGCACTCGCGCCAGCGCCGGCCTCCACGGCCGTGGTCCATGAGTTCCGCACCAGACGGCGGTGGCAGAATCGCGACTCGTGACCCCCAAACTGCTCTTCCGTCGTGCCGCGACCGCCGAGGCCATCACCTGGGCGCTGCTCCTGGTCGGCATGTTCCTCAAGTACGTCACGCACACCACCGAGCTCGGCGTGCGCATCTTCGGGATGGTGCACGGGGTCGTCTTCATCACCTACTGCCTCATCGCCGTCGCCACCTGGATCAACCAGAAGTGGCCCGCGCAGGTCGGACTGCTCGGCCTCGTCAGCGCCGTCCCGCCGTTCGCGACCGTTCTCTTCGACCGCCGTACGGAGGAGGCCGGCCAGCTCGAGGGCCCTTGGCGCTTCTCGGCCGGAGGTGAGAGCCCGAGGTCCCTGCCCGAGCGCGTGCTCGCCTGGCTGACGCGCAACCCGGCGCTCGCGGCCGTGGTCGGTGTCGTGGCCGTGGCAGGTCTCACCGGCGTGGCGCTCTTCGTCGGCCCGCCGGCCTCGGGCAGCTGATGAACCCCTCCACCGCGCTGGCTCAGGTCCTCGTCGACGAGCT
This sequence comes from Knoellia sp. Soil729, assembly GCF_001427985.1. Classification (GTDB taxonomy): domain Bacteria; phylum Actinomycetota; class Actinomycetes; order Actinomycetales; family Dermatophilaceae; genus Knoellia. The sequence continues at coordinate 600,488 of NZ_LMSA01000002.1, read as the reverse complement.
GGTCCGTGGTGGCGTTCGTGAGGTCGTCCTGGCTCCCGGGTCGCGCTCCGCGCCCCTGGCGTATGCCGTGCAGCAGGCCGAGCGCGAAGGCCGCCTCCGCCTCCACGTGCGGGTCGACGAGCGCACCGCTGGGTTCCTGGCGCTGGGGCTCGCGAAGGGTTCGCGCACACCGGTCCCGGTCATCACCACGTCCGGCACGGCGGTCGCCAACCTGCACCCGGCGGTGCTGGAGGCCCACCACACGGGTGTGCCGCTCGTCGTGCTCTCGGCCGACCGCCCTGCCGAGCTGCGGGGGACCGGCGCCAACCAGACCACCGTCCAGCCGGGGATGTTCGGGTCAGCCGTCCGGTGGTCCGCGGATCTGCCTGCCCCGGAGTCGGTCGAGTCCGTGGGGGCGTTCCACCGGACATCCGTATGCCGTGCCCTCGCCGCCGCACTCGGCGCCCCTGGCAATGGTGCCCCGGCCTCACACCGCGGCCCGGTCCACCTCAACGTGTCCTTCCGCGACCCGCTCACCCCAGACAGTGACGAACTGGCCGAACGGGCAATCAGTCGGGGGGTTCACGCAGGGAGGTCTGACGGTGGGCCATGGGTGGAGGTGCCCAGCGACGTGTGGATCGGCGGTTCCCAGACCATGCACGACATCCCGCGCACCCTCGTCGTGCTGGGCGACCTCGCGCCCGCACCAGTGTCGTCGGCGCAGGTCCTCGCCTGGGCCGCTTCGCGGTCCTATCCGGTCATCGCCGAGCCGTTCGGCGACCACTCCCGGTCGGGCGTGGTGCCGCACGGCCCTCTGCTCCTCACCGACGCCGGCTGGCTCTCCCGCCACCTGCCGGACCGCGTGCTCGTCGTCGGCCGCGTCACGCTGTCCCGCGCGGTGGCGGGGCTCCTGCGCCACGCGGACGTGCGCGTCGAGGCGTTCAGTGCCCAGCCCCAGTGGTCCGACCCCGGCCACGTCGTCCACGAGGTCCGTCCTCTGGCCGAGCTTGGCGACACGGAGCCCGACGGCGGTGACACCGCATGGGCGGCCTCATGGTCCGACGCCGGATCGGCTGTGGCGCAGGCGATCCGGGCCCAGCCGTCCGAGTGGGGCACGGGGCTCGCCGTCGGCGCTCTCGTCGGGGAGGTCCTGCCCGACGGTGCCCGGCTCTTCGTCGGCTCCTCCAACCCGGTGCGTGACCTCGACCTCGGCCTCGCACCCCGCGGCGCCCCGCTCACCGTCGTCGCCAACCGTGGCCTGGCCGGCATCGACGGCTGCCTCTCGACGGCGATCGGTCTGGCCCTGACCACTGAGGTCCCGAGCTACGCCTGGGTGGGTGACCTCACCTTCCTCCACGACTCGAACGCCGTGGCCATCGGTCCGGACGAGCCCCGACCCGACCTCACGATCCTCGTCACCAACGACGGTGGTGGTGGGATCTTCCGTACCCTCGAGCACGGGACGCCCGAGCGCAGCGACGACTTCGGCCGCATCTTCGGCACCCCGACCGGAACCGACTTCGGGGCACTGTGCCGGGCACACGGCATACGCCATGTCCTGGCTCGCACCCGGGAAGCCGCAGCCGATGCGCTCTCGGCCGCTCCCGCCGGCATCACTGTCGTGGAGGTGCCGATCGACCCCGAGTCGCACCGTGGCGCGCACGAACGGCTGCGCCGGGTCGCGAGCGAGGCACTGTCGATTTCGGGGGAAGCGCCCGGCTTGCGAGAATGAGCGCGTGACCACGAGCCCGGCAGTCCCGCAGCGCACCGATGTCCTCGTCGTCGGAGCCGGACCCGCGGGCTCGGCCGCCGCGGCCTGGGCCGCACGTGCAGGGCGCGACGTGGTGATTGCCGACGCCGCCGTCTTCCCACGGGACAAGACCTGCGGTGACGGCCTCACCCCTCGTGCCATCGCCGAGCTCACCAGGCTCGGCCTCGACGACTGGCTGCGTGCCCACACGGTCAACCAGGGGTTGCGGGCACACGGTTTCGGGCAGGTGCTCGAGCTGCGCTGGCCCGGTGGGTCGCTGCCCGACTGGGGCTCGGCAGTGGCCCGCACCGAGCTCGACGACCACCTCCGCACGACCGCCCTGAAGTCCGGAGCCGTCGGAGTCGAGGGGGCCAAGGCGGTCGACGCCCGGCTCGAGGGTGGCCGGGTGAGGGCTGTGACGTTCCAGCGCGACGGTGAAACCTTCGAGATCGAGTGCGAGCGGCTGGTCGTCGCCGACGGCGTGCGTTCGGGCCTGGGCAAGGTGCTCGGCCGGGTGTGGCACAAGGACACCGTGTATGCCGTGGCCGGGCGCTGCTACGTCGACTCGACCCAAGCGGACGACCCGTGGATCACCAGCCACCTCGAGCTGCGTGGTGAGCAGGGCGAGATCCTGTCGGGCTACGGCTGGATCTTCCCGCTCGGCGGTGGACAGGTGAACGTCGGCGCCGGCACGCTGGCCACGACGAAGCGGCCGGCCGAGGTGGCGATCAAGCCGCTCATGGCGCGCTACGTCGAGGAGTGCCGGACCCACTTCGGGTTGGAGGGCGAGGCCCGCCTGGCCACGAGTGCGCTCCTTCCGATGGGTGGCGCTGTCAGCGGGGTCGCCGGGCCGAACTGGGCCCTCATCGGTGACGCAGCTGCCTGCATCAACCCGCTCAACGGTGAAGGGATCGACTACGGCCTCGAGACCGGGCGGTTCGTCGTGGACCTGCTCGACACCGACCTCTCGGTGACGTGGCCGGCACTGCTCAAGGAGCACTACGGCGAGGCGTTCTCGATCGCCCGCCGGCTCGCCGGTGTCGTCACGGTGCCGCGGGTCCTGCCGACGCTCGGTCCTGCCGGCATGCGGTCGGACTGGCTGATGACCCTCGCCCTGCGGTGGATGGGCAACCTCGTGACGGAGGAGGACCGCGACAGTGCCGCCAAGGTGTGGCGCTGGGCCGGCCGCCAGTCGGTGCGCCTGGAGCACCGGCCGCCCTTCACCTGATCGTCAGCCGCCGGCTGTTCGCCGGTGTCAGCGGTGGTCCAGCGTGCCGGACTCCCGCAGCGGCAGGCCGCGCAGGACCAGGTCGTGGCGCAGGCGCTCGGGGTCGGTGAAGTGGATCGCGTCGAGGCCCGACTCCTGGGCCGCGGCCACGTTGGCGAGCGAGTCGTCGATGAACACACAGTCGTCGAGGCTGCCGAGGTGGCCGATGCGTTCCTGCAGGATCTCGAAGATCTCGGGGTCGGGCTTGGCCACGCCCTCCTCGCCCGAGACGATGATGTCCTCGAACAGGTCGAGGAAGTCGAAGCGCTCGAGGGCGACGGGGAAGGTCTCCGCCGACCAGTTCGTCAGGGCGAGCAGCGGGATCTGCGCAGCGTGCAGCTCGCGCAGGATCTCGACGGTCCCGGCGATCTCCTCCACCAGGGAGAGCGCGAAATGGGTCCGGTAGCCGCGGATCTCGTCCTCGAGGTGGGGGTGGGCCTCGATGGCTGCGAGCTCGGACTCGTCCCAAGGGCGACCGGCGTCGTGCGTGGCGTTCCAGGCGGCGAAGTCGAAGTGCTCGTCGGAGAGGAACGCCGCGGCTCGCTCGGCGCCCACGGCGGCGGCGACCGCCGTCACCGGGTCCCACCGGATGAGGACGTTGCCGAGGTCGAAGACGACGGCGTCGACCGGCAGCGGCTTCTCCCGGTCCGCCGGCTCCCCGCCAGCGCTCATCGTGGCTGGGCGGTGAGGGCGTCGCGCATGGGGATGAGCTTGGCGTCGGACTCGGCCACCTCGGACTCCGGGACCGAACCCGCGACGATGCCGCACCCGGCATACAGGGACATGCGTTGCGGGTCGTCAGGGTCAATCGCGCCCGAGCGCAACGCGATTCCCCATTCACCGTCACCGCGAGCGTCCATCCAGCCGACCGGCCCGGCGTAGCGGCCGCGGTCCATGTGCTCGAGCTCGGTGATCAACGCGTCGGCGTCAGCCCTCGGTGTCCCGCAGACGGCAGCGCTCGGGTGCAGGGCCGCGGCGAGCGACAGGGAGGTGGTCTCGTCGGTCAGGACTCCGGCGACGTCGGTCGCCAGGTGCATGACGTTGGACAGGTGCAGGACGAAAGGGGCCTCGGGCACGTTCATGGAGGAGCAGTGCGGGGCAAGGGCGTCGGCGACCGAGCGCACGGCGTACTCGTGCTCCTCGAGGTCCTTCGACGAGCGGGCCAGCGACGCGGCGAGCGCGAGGTCGTGGTCGTCGTCCCCGGTGCGGCGGATCGTCCCCGCCAGCACCCGAGAGGTCACCAGACCCTTCTCGCGGCGCACGAGCATCTCCGGGGTCGCCCCGACGAGACCGTCGACGGCGAAGACCCACGTGGACCCATAGGTCTCGGCCAGTCGCGCCAGCAGCCACCGTACGTCGATCGGCGCGGCCGTGCGCACGTCGAGGTCGCGGGCCAGGACGACCTTGTCGAGGTCGCCCGCCTGGATGCGGGAGACCGCCTCCGCGACGGCTCCGGCCCACTCGGTCGGGGACAGGGAGCCATCCGCAAAGGTCACGTCACCCGGTGCCCCCACGTCGGAGCATGCCTGCGGGTCCACGCCCGGCGGGACGCCGTCGGTGGACATCGTCGTCACCCACCACTGGTCACCGCGGCGCCCGACGACGACCGCGGGCACGACGAGCGTGGCACCGGAGGGTGAGTCGGCGGCATACGCGATCGAGCCGAAGGCGACGGGTCCGGTGCCCGGCAGGTCGACCTCGTCGCGCACGACGGCCGCGCCGGCGACCGAGCGCCACCAGGCCTCGAGCACGGCGAAACGGTCCGAGCCGTGGACCGTCACCGAGGCGGCGCGGCCCCAGCCGACGAGGCCGTCACCGCGACGGACCCATGACGTGGTGTCGCGCGGGCTCGTCGCAGGCAGGAGCTCCAGCAGGGCCGTGCCGCCCGCGGGGGACAGCGCGACGGTGCGGGTGACGAGGGGCGCGTGGGGGGCGAGGTCCTGGTCGGACGTGGGCAGGGACGTCATCACCGCTGAGCGTAACCTCCTCGCCGAGATGCCTCGCGCGGAGCCGTCGTCTCGCGGTGAGAGGATGACGACATGAGCCGCGCCTCCCTCGACAAGGACCCCCGCGACGTCGCCGCGATGTTCGACGACGTCGCCGAGCGGTACGACGTGACCAACGACGTGCTCTCCCTCGGCCAGGACCGGTTGTGGCGACGCGCCGTCCTGCAGGCCCTGGAGGCCCGGGCAGGGGAGCGGATCCTCGACATCGCCGCTGGCACCGGGACCTCGAGCGAGCCCTTCGCCGACAGGGGCGTCCACGTCGTGCCCGCCGACTTCTCGCTCGGCATGCTGCGTGTGGGCAAGAAGCGTCGTGACGACCTCGGCTTCACCGCGGCCGACGCGATGCGGCTGCCGTTCGCCGACGATTCGTTCGACGCCGTGACGATGTCGTTCGGGCTGCGCAACGTGGCCGACGCCGACGCGGCGCTGCGCGAGTTCGCCCGGGTGACCAGGCCCGGCGGACGCCTCGTCGTCTGCGAGTTCAGCCAGCCGGTCAACGGGCCGTTCCGCAAGGTCTACAGCGAGTACCTCATGGAGGCCCTGCCCCGGGTCGCCCGCAAGGTGAGCTCCAACCCCGAGTCCTACGTCTACCTGGCCGAGTCCATCCAGGCGTGGCCCGACCAGAAGGCGCTCGCGACGCGGGTGGCGCAGGCGGGCTGGAGCGACGTGGCCTGGCGCAACCTCACGGGCGGGATCGTCGCCCTGCACCGCGCGGTCAAGCTCGCCTGAGGCCCCTCCACCCCACTTAGGTTCGCCTTAGTGAACGGCCGGATCGCGGCTGCATAGAGTGGGTCGCTGGTTCGTGAAGACTTTCACAAGCAAGGTGTGACGTTGACCCTGGTCCTAGATGCTGCTGGCCTCGCCAGTACCGTCCGCTCCTCCGCTCGCGCGGACGTCGTCCTCATCGGAGCCGGTTCGGCCGGTTCCGTTGCTGGAGCACGCCGCGCCCCTGCCGTCGTGCCGGACGGCGCTGCAGTTGAGACCTGCGTCACGACCTCTACGATGGGGCGCGTGATCCGCGCCGCCGCACACCCAGGCACCGAAAGGGGAGTTGACCAGCGATGAGCAACCCCTACGTCCCAATCCTCTTCCTGCTGGCGCTCGGCTTCGGGTTCGCCGCGCTGTCGGTGGGCACCAGCCTCGTCGTCGGGCCCAAGCGCTACAACCGCGCCAAGTCCGAGCCCTACGAGTGCGGCATCCAGCCCTCGCCGCGGGCCGACGGCGGTGGTCGCGTGCCGATCAAGTACTTCATCACGGCCATGCTCTTCATCATCTTCGACATCGAGTCGGTGTTCCTCTACCCGTTCGCCGTCGCCTTCGACCAGCTCGGCCTGTTCGCGCTCGTCGAGATGGTCCTGTTCATCCTCACCGTGTTCGTCGCCTACGCCTACGTGTGGAAGCGCGGCGGTCTGGAATGGGACTGATGACCACGCTCGCCACCACTGTTCACCCGATCGGAAGGGGTCTCTAGATGGGACTCGAGGAGAAGCTCCCCGCAGGCTTCGTCCTGACGACGCTCGAGAACGTCGCCGGATACATGCGCAAGGCCTCGATCTGGCCCGCCACGTTCGGGCTCGCCTGCTGCGCCATCGAGATGATGGCCGTCGGCACCCCGGACTACGACATCGCCCGCTTCGGCATGGAGCGCTTCTCGGCGACGCCGCGACAGGCCGACCTCATGATCGTCGCCGGACGCGTTTCCAACAAGATGGCGCCGGTCGTCCGCCAGGTCTACGACCAGATGCCCAACCCCAAGTGGGTCATCTCGATGGGCGTCTGCGCCAGCTCGGGCGGCATGTTCAACAACTACGCGATCGTGCAGGGTGTCGACCACATCATCCCGGTCGACATCTACCTGCCCGGCTGCCCTCCGCGCCCCGAGATGCTGCTCAACGCCATCATCGAGCTGCACGACCAGATCCAGAACTCCAAGCTGGGCGTGAACCGGATCGCCGCCGCACGTGCCGCCGAGGAGGCCGCCCTGCGCGCCACCCCGACCCACCTCATGCAGCCGACCCACGACCACGAGGCGCTGACCGCGACGCCCGGGAGGAACCTCCTCGCATGAGTGACGACGCCAAGGCGAGCGCCGAGAAGCCCACGGCGACTCCGCCGGACCCGACCCTGGACTCGCACGACTTCCACGCCACCGACGTCGACCTCACCAAGGCGCTGGCGACGGACGACACCACGCCCGTCCAGGTCGGCGAGCGCCGCGGGATGTTCGGCGCGACGCGCGGTGGCGACACCTCCGGCTACGGCGGACTGCGCACCCCGATCCTCTTGCCCGGATCGTCGCAGAAGCCCTACGGCGGCTACTTCGACGAGCTGACCGACACGCTCGGTGCAGCCCTCGACGCTGCCGGTGACACGGCATACGTGCATGCCGTCCAGCGTGTGGTCGTCGACCGGGGCGAGCTCACGCTGCACATCGCCCGCGAGGCGCTGCCGACGGTGGCCCGCACGATGCGCGACGACCCTGCCCTGCGCTTCGAGATCTGCACCGGGGTCTCGGGGGTCCACTTCCCCAACGAGACCGGTCGCGAGCTGCACGCGGTCTACCACCTGCTCTCGATCACCCACAACCGCCGTGTCCGGCTCGAGGTCACCGCGCCCGAGGGCGACCCCACGATCCCCTCGATCGTCGAGACCTACCCCGCGGCCGACTGGCACGAGCGCGAGACCTGGGACATGTTCGGCATCATCTTCGAGGGCCACCCCGCCCTCACCCGCATCCTCATGCCCGACGACTGGCCGGGGCACCCCCAGCGCAAGGACTACCCGCTGGGTGGCATCCCGGTGGAATACAAGGGCGGCACGGTCCCGCCGCCCGACGAGCGGAGGTCGTACAACTGATGGCCACTCACGAAGAGACCACACGCAACGCCGGCACCACCGACACCTCGACGGTCTACGAGGACATCCCGGCCGACGAGCAGAGCCCCGGCCTGGACCCGGCCCTGGGCGACGGCCACGAGAACGACCTGCGCGACCCCTACGCGACCACCGACGCCGACCGCGAGGACGGTGCACGCGTGTTCAACGCGAGCGGTGGCGACTGGGGTGACCTGGTCGACGAGGCCACCGCGCTCCACGAGGAGCGCATCGTCGTCAACATGGGTCCGCAGCACCCGTCCACCCACGGCGTGCTCCGACTCATCCTCGAGCTCGACGGCGAGACGGTGACCGAGGCCCGCGCGGGCATCGGCTACCTGCACACCGGCATCGAGAAGAACATGGAGTTCCGCACCTGGGTGCAGGGCGTGACCTTCTGCACCCGGATGGACTACCTCACCCCGATGTTCCAGGAGGCGACCTACTGCCTGGCCATCGAGCGCCTCCTCGGCATCGAGGACCAGATCCCGGAGCGCGCGACCATCATCCGCGTCCTCATGATGGAGCTCACCCGCATCAACTCCCACCTCGTGTGCATCGGCACCGGAGGCATGGAGCTCGGTGCGACGACCGTCATGACCGTCGGCTTCCGCGAGCGCGAGCGCATCCTGCGCATCTTCGAGGCCGTGACCGGCCTACGCATGAACAACGCCTACATCCGCCCTGGTGGGGTCTCGCAGGACCTCCCGCACGGCTGCCTCGACCAGATCAACGACACGGTCCCGCAGCTGCGCAAGGGCATCCACGAGATCGAGCTGCTCCTCAACGAGAACCCGATCCTCAAGGGTCGTCTCGTCGACGTCGGCTACCTCGACCTCGCGGGCTGCATGGCCCTGGGCGTCACCGGCCCGATCCTGCGCTCCACCGGCCTGCCGCACGACCTGCGCAAGAGCCAGCCCTACTGCGGCTACGAGACCTACGACTTCGACGTCATCACGCGCACCAACGCCGACGCCTACGACCGGCTGCGCATCCGCCTCGACGAGATGTACGAGTCGCTCAAGATCGTCGAGCAGTGCGTCGAGCGCCTCAAGAAGGTCCAAGGGCCCGTCATGGTCGAGGACAAGAAGATCGCGTGGCCGGCCCAGCTATCGGTCGGCAGCGACGGCCAGGGCAACAGCCTCGACCACATCCGCGAGATCATGGGCACCTCGATGGAGTCCCTGATCCACCACTTCAAGCTCGTCACCGAGGGCTTCCGGGTGCCGGCCGGCCAGGCCTACGTCCCGATCGAGTCGCCCAAGGGCGAGCTGGGCTGCCACCTCGTCTCCGACGGTGGCACGCGTCCCTACCGGGCGCACTTCCGGGACCCGAGCTTCAACAACCTGCAGGCCGTCGCCGCGCTGTCCGAAGGCGGCCAGGTCGCCGACGTCATCGTCGCGGTGGCCTCGATCGACCCCGTCATGGGAGGCGTGGACCGCTGATGGACTACTACGGATTGCAGACGGCCTCCGGTCACCTCACCGTGTCACCGGAGTCCAAGGAGCCGTATGCCGCGGAGCAGCTCGCGCAGCTGCACGCGGACGCCGAGCAGATCATCGCCCGCTACCCGCAGAAGCGCTCGGCGCTGCTCCCGTTGCTGCACCTCGTGCAGTCGGTCGACAGCTACGTCACCGGTCGTGGCATCGACTTCTGCGCCGAGATCCTCGAGCTGACCCGCGCGGAGGTGTCGGGGGTCGCGACCTTCTACACCCAGTACAAGCGTCACCCCAACGGTGAGTACACCGTCGGCGTCTGCACGAACACGCTCTGCGCGATCATGGGCGGCGACGAGATCTGGGACTCCGTCTCCGAGCACCTGGGCATCGGCCACGACGAGACAACCGCTGACGGCAAGGTCACCCTCGAGCGCATCGAGTGCAACGCGGCCTGTGACTACGCCCCCGTCGTCATGGCCAACTGGGAGTTCTTCGACAACCAGACCCCGGAGTCGACCAACCAGCTGGTGGACGACCTGCGTTCGGGCGCCCCGGTGAAGCCGACCCGCGGCCCCAACTCGGTGTGCACCTTCAAGCAGATGTCGCGTGTGCTCGCCGGCTTCCACGACGGCCGCGCCGACGAGGGCGTCGGCGCGGGACCGGCCTCGGTCATCGGCCTCGAGGTCGCGCACGAGAACGGCTGGGAGGCACCCCAGGGATCCGAGGACCACGCCTCGGACGACTCGGGCACCGACGGCACCGACGGCTCCAACAGCGACACCGCCACCCAGCCCAGCGCCGAGGGTGACACGGTCGAGGGCAAGGCCGCCGGTCGCCACAGCTCGGTCAACGCGCACGCCAACGAGCCCGACGAGAAGCCCGGCGGCGAGAAGGCCAAGGAGCCGGCTGAGACGTCGGCCGACACGTCCGACGCCTCGGACAAGCCGGAGAAGTCCAAGAAGTCCAAGAAGTCGGACAAGCCCGCGAAGCCGTCCACGCCCCAGGCGGAGGCCGAGCCGGCCACGCTGTTCGACGACGGCACCTCCACCAAGGAGGCCGAGCCCAAGGGCGAGGCGCCGCTGGTGGGCACGCCAGCCTCTCCCGCCTCGCAGGGCGCCACCGTCCAGACCGACGGCGAGGCCCCTCCGGGCTTCTCCACCTCGTCCTACGGCGACGGCTCCGTCGACCCGGCGCTGGACGGCACCGGCCCCCAGGGTTGGGTCATCAAGGGCAGCCCCGCCTCCATGCTCTTCCACACGCCGACGTCACCGACCTACGCACAGACCTTGGCCGAGGTGTGGTTCCGTGACGAGGCCGCTGCCCGGGCGGCGGGCTTCACCAACGCGCAAGAACGCACGCAGAAGGGCGACGAAGCATGACCATCACCCCACGACGTTCTTCGCTCCTTCGTCCCTCCGATACTTTGCGAGGACCCCGATGAGCACCACGCTGACGCCGATCCTCACGAAGTTCTGGGACGACCCCCAGAGCTGGACGCTCGAGACCTACGAGCGCAACGAGGGCTACAAGGCGCTCAAGAAGGCCCTGGCCATGGCGCCGGCCGACCTGGTCCAGGCCACCAAGGACTCCGGGCTGCGCGGACGCGGTGGAGCAGGCTTCCCGACCGGCATGAAGTGGGGCTTCCTGCCCCCGCCGGACGGCGGACCCCGCTACCTCGTCGTCAACGCCGACGAGTCCGAGCCGGGCACCTGCAAGGACATCCCGCTCATGATGGCGGCACCGCAGTTCCTCATCGAGGGCTGCGTCATCACGTCCTACGCCATCGGCTGCAACCACGCCTTCATCTATGTGCGTGGCGAGGTCGTCCACGTCTACCGTCGCCTCCTGCGCGCCGTCGAGGAGGCCTACGCCGCAGGCCACCTCGGCAAGAACATCCACGGCTCGGGCTTCGACCTCGACATCACCGTGCACGCCGGTGCCGGCGCCTACATCTGTGGTGAGGAGACCGCGCTCCTCGACAGCCTCGAGGGACGTCGCGGCCAGCCGCGGCTCAAGCCGCCGTTCCCCGCCGTGGCCGGGCTCTATGCGCGCCCGACGGTGGTCAACAACGTCGAGTCGATCGCCTCGATCCCGCCGATTCTGCTCCACGGCGCCGACTGGTTCAGCGACATGGGCACCGAGAAGTCCCAAGGCTTCGGCATCTTCAGCCTCTCGGGCCACGTCAAGAACCCCGGCCAGTACGAAGCACCGCTCGGCATCACGCTGCGCGAGCTGCTCGACATGGCCGGAGGCATGCGCGACCCCGAGAAGGCGCTGAAGTTCTGGACCCCCGGTGGCTCCTCGACTCCGCTCTTCACGGCAGAGCACCTCGACATCCCGCTCGACTTCGAGTCGGTCGCGGCGGCCGGCTCGATGCTCGGCACGCGAGCCCTGCAGATCTTCGACGAGACGACGTGTGTCGTGCGCGCCGTGGACCGCTGGACCGACTTCTACAAGCACGAGTCCTGCGGCAAGTGCACCCCCTGCCGTGAGGGCACGTGGTGGCTCAAGCAGATCCTCGGCCGGCTCGAGCACGGGCTGGGCGACGAGGAGGACCTCGAGAAGCTGCTCGACATCTGCGACAACATCCTCGGCCGGGCGTTCTGCGCGCTCGGTGACGGTGCGACGAGCCCGATCACGAGCTCCATCCAGTACTTCCGGGACGAGTTCATCGCCCACCTCACCGAGGGCCGCTGCCCGTTCGACTCCAGCGAGTCGACGCTCTTCCACAAGGACCGCGTGACGGCATGACTGTGACCGACGACGACAAGCGCACCGAGAAGCCGGCGGTCGAGATGGTGGACCTCACCATCGACGGCATCGACGTCTCGGTCGCCAAGAACACCCTCGTGATCCGTGCGGCCGAGCAGGCAGGCATCGAGATCCCGCGCTTCTGCGACCACCCGCTCCTCGAGCCGGTCGGCGCGTGTCGCCAGTGCCTCGTCGAGGTCGCGACGCCCGGTCCCGACGGGACGCTGCGTCCCATGCCGAAGCCGCAGGCCTCCTGCACGATGACCGTCTCGCCCGGCATGGACGTCAAGACCCAGCACACCTCCCCGGTCGCCGACAAGGCGCAGCACGGGCAGATGGAGTTCCTCCTCATCAACCACCCCCTGGACTGCCCGGTCTGCGACAAGGGCGGCGAGTGCCCCCTGCAGAACCAGGCGATGAGCAACGGTCGCGCGGTGAGCCGCTTCGAGGACATCAAGCGCACCTACCCCAAGCCGATCAACATCTCCAGCCAGGTCCTCCTCGACCGCGAGCGCTGCGTCCTCTGCGCGCGGTGCACCCGCTTCTCCGAGCAGATCGCCGGTGACCCGTTCATCGCCCTGGTCGAGCGTGGTGCCCTCCAGCAGGTCGGCATCTACGAGGAGAAGCCCTTCGAGTCCTACTTCTCGGGCAACACCGTCCAGATCTGCCCGGTCGGCGCCCTCACCGGGGCGGCCTACCGCTTCCGGGCCCGTCCGTTCGACCTCGTCTCCACCAAGAGCGCGTGCGAGCACTGCGCCAGCGGCTGCTCCATCCGCACCGACCACCGCCGCGGCTCCGTCCTGCGCCGGATGGCCTCCAACGAGCCGCTGGTCAACGAGGAGTGGAACTGCGACAAGGGCCGCTGGGCCTTCCAGTACTCCACCCTCCCGGACCGCCTCGAGCTGCCCATGGTCCGCAAGGACGGTGAGCTCCAGGTCGCGTCGTGGCGCGAGGCCCTCGAGGCCGCGGCGCAGGGACTCAAGGCAGCCTCCGGCGCCGGCGTCCTGGTCGGTGGGCGCGTCAGCGCCGAGGACGCCTACGCCTACGGCAAGTTCGCGCGCACCATCCTCGGCACCAACGACGTCGACTTCCGCGCCCGGCCACACTCGGCCGAGGAGGCCGACTTCCTCGCCTCGCACGTCGTCCTCACCTCGCCCCAGTCCGGTGCGGTCACCTACGCCGACCTCGAGCAGGCCAAGACCGTCGTCCTCGCGGGCTTCGAGCCCGAGGACGAGAGCCCGATCGTCTTCCTGCGCCTGCGCAAGGCGTCGCGCAAGAACAAGACGGCCGTGTATGCCGTGTCGCCCGTGGCGACCCGTGGCCTCACCAAGGTCGCCGGTCACCTCATCCCCACCGCCCCCGGCACCGAGCCCGAGGTGCTGGACGCCCTCGGCAAGGGCTCGGCCAGTGGCGCACCGGGCAATGGTCCCGACACCGTGCGTGACGCGGCCGAGGCACTGCGCGGCGAGGGCGCCATCATCCTCGTCGGCGAGCGTCTCGCGACCGTGCCCGGCGCCCTGAGTGCCGCCGCCCGTCTCGCCGAGACGACCGGCGCGCGCCTCGCCTGGGTCCCGCGTCGCGCGGGGGAGCGCGGTGCCCTCGAGGCCGGTGCCTTCCCCACGCTGCTCCCCGGCGGCCGCGACGTCACCGACGCCTCGGCACGCGCCGAGGTGGCCGCTGCCTGGGGGGTCGTCGGACTGCCCGGCACCCCCGGGCGTGACGCCGCTGCGATGCTCGAGGCAGCCAGCACCGGACAGCTGGGAGCGCTCGTGGTCGGAGGAGTCGACCCGCTCGACTTCGGCTCGGCCAACGCGATGCAGGCGCTCGAGTCGACCTTCGTGGTCTCCCTCGAGATCCGTGAGTCCGCGGTGACCGCCGTGGCCGACGTCGTCCTGCCCGTCGCTGCCCACGCAGAGAAGGCCGGCATGTTCGTGGACTGGGAGGGGCGCGTGCGTCACTTCGACCGCGCCATCGACACCGGCTACGTCAGCGACCACCGTGCCCTCGACATGCTCGCCGACGAGCTCGGCGAGTTCCTGGGCTGCCGCACGGTCGCCGAGATCCGCACCGAGATGCAGCGCCTCGGCGTCTGGCAGGGCGCTCGCGCCGCAGCCCCCTCGGTCGAGGCCGGAGAGGTCCCCAGCGCCGAGGACGGTCACCTCGTGCTCGCGACCTGGCGCCACCTCCTCGACAAGGGCCGGCTCCAGGACGGCGAGCCGTTCCTCGCCGGCACGGCCCCCAAGCCGGCCGCCAAGGTGTCAGCCGCCACCGCCGACTCGCTGGGTGTCGTCGACGGCGACACGGTGACCGTGGTCGCCGGAGACTCGACGGTCACCGTCCCCGTCGCCATCACCGAGATGGCCGACCACGTCGTCTGGCTTCCGACCAACTCCGCCGGCTGTGACCTCCGGGGCACCCTCGCCGACGCACCGGCCATCCGCGTCTCCGTCACCAAGCTGGACAAGGTGGACTCACAATGAGCACTCTTCTGGCCCTCCACGACGCAAGCGGCGCGTTCGCCGAGAACGCGCTGACCGGCATACAGGCGCTTGCTGCCGAAGGCAAGGACAACCCGACGGCCGACTTCTCGGACACGCCGTGGTGGATCTCGCTCATCAAGGCGCTGATCATCTTCGTCTACCTGCTCGTGTCGACGCTGATGGTCATCTGGTTCGAGCGTCGCGTCATCGGTCGGATGCAGCAGCGCCCCGGCCCCAACCGCAACGGCCCGTTCGGTCTGCTCCAGACGCTCGCGGACGGCATGAAGGCCATGCTCAAGGAGGACGTGACCCCCGCCAAGGCGGACCGGTTCGTCTTCACGCTGGCGCCGCTCATCACCGCGACGATGTGCTTCATCGGCTTCGCGATCATCCCGCTCGCCGGTGAGATCAGCCTCTTCGGCCACCGCACGCCGCTGCAGCTCGCCGACTCCTCGATCTCGGTGCTCTTCGTGCTCGCGATCGCCGGCATCGGCATCTACGGGGTCGTGCTCGCCGGCTGGTCCTCGGGTTCGCCCTACCCGCTCATGGGTGGCCTGCGCAGCTCGGCCCAGATGATCTCCTACGAGATCGCCATGGGCCTCTCGCTCGTCGCCGTCTTCCTCTACAGCGGCTCGATGTCCACCTCGCAGATCGTGGGCGCCCAGCACAGCATCTGGTACATCATCCCGGCGTTCTTCAGCTTCTTCGTCTACGTCATCACCATGGTGGGCGAGACCAACCGCCTGCCGTTCGACCTCGCCGAGGGTGAGGGTGAGCTCACCGGTGGGTTCCACACCGAGTACGGCTCGATGCGCTTCGCCATGTTCTTCCTCGGCGAGTACATCAACATGTTCACCGTCTCCGCCCTGGCCACCACGATGTTCCTCGGCGGGTGGCAGGCGCCTCCCGGGATCGCGGCGATCAACGACGGCATGTTCAACGAGGGCTGGTGGGGCCTGCTGTGGTTCACCATCAAGCTCTGGATGTTCATGTTCTTCTTCGTGTGGCTGCGCGGCTCGCTGCCCCGCACCCGCTACGACCAGTTCATGCGCTTCGGCTGGAAGTTCCTCATCCCGGCCACCCTCGCGTGGGTCGTGCTGGTCGCGTTCTTCCGTGGCGCCCAGAACGGCTGGTTCGGGGACGCCGCCCTCGAGCTCGCCGGTCGCCGCTTCCCGGTGGCGTCGCTGGCCATCGTCGGACTCGTGGCCATCGCCGCGCTGGCCTTCGGCTGGTGGTGGGACAGCCGTGCCATCGCCAAGGAGGCCGCGGCCGCCCAGGGCCCGCCCGACGAGATCGACCCCTACGCCGGGGGCTACCCCGTCCCGCCGCTGCCCGGACAGCGGCTGCGCGAGACCGCCAAGGTGGGCGCCCCGGCGCTGCCCGGCGCCGACCCCGTGACGTCAGAGCCTCGCGGCGGCGCCACCCAGTACGACTTCACCGACAAGGAGGCCCCCCGTGGCTGATGATCAGAAGAAGAAGGGTGGATTCTTCTCCGACATCTTCGCCCCCGTGGGTGGGTTCGGGGTGACCTTCGCGACGATGTTCCGCAAGGTCGCGACGACCGAGTACCCCGAGGAGAAGCGCCCCACCGCACAGCGCTTCCACGGCCGGCACCAGCTCAACCGTCACCCCGACGGCCTGGAGAAGTGCGTCGGCTGCGAGCTGTGCGCGTGGGCCTGTCCCGCGGACGCGATCCTCGTCGAGGGCGCGGACAACTCCGACGCCACCGGGCAGCGGTTCTCGCCCGGTGAGCGCTACGGCCGCGTCTACCAGATCAACTACCTGCGCTGCATCTTCTGCGGCCTGTGCATCGAGGCGTGCCCGACGCGTGCCCTCACGATGACCAACGAGTACGAGCTGGCCGACAACAACCGCACCGACCTCATCTTCACCAAGGAGCAGCTGCTCGCTCCGCTCCAGGGCGGCATGGTGCCCGCCCCGCACCCGATGGTGCAGGGCATGGAGGAGCGCGACTACTACCAGGGCAAGGTCTCCGAGGCCACCGACGCGCAGAAGGAGTGGGTCTCGGAGCACCACGTCAAGGACACCCAGGACGCGACGCAGGGGGCGGCGAAGTGACCGGCACCGGAGAAGCGGTCCTGTTCTGGATCCTCGGACCGCTCGCCGTCATCGGCGCGCTGGGCCTGATCTTTGCCCGCAAGGCCGTCCACGCCGCCATCGCCATGGCCATGACCATGGTCATCCTCGGCATCTTCTACCTCGCCCAGAGCGCGGACTTCCTCGGCGTCATCCAGATCTTCGTCTACACCGGCGCCGTGATGATGCTCTTCCTCTTCGTCGTCATGCTCGTCGGCGTCGACTCCTCCGACAGCATCGTCGAGACCCTCAAGGGCCAGCGCGCCGCGACGATCGTCCTCACGCTCGGTCTCGCCGCCCTGCTCATGGGAGCCATCGGTCGGATCACGATCGGTGACGCCAGGGCCGACAAGCTCGCCGCGCGCAACGCCGAGACCGGCAACGTGTCCGGCGTCGCGGAGCTGATCTTCGGCCGTTACGTCTGGGTCTTCGAGGCCACGTCGGCCCTGCTCATCACCGCCGCCCTCGCGGCGATGGTCCTGGCCCACCGCGAGCGCCTCGGCAACCGCCCCGACCAGCGCGCGTGGAGCGAGCGACGCATCCGCAGCGGCGAGAACCTCGCCGGCCTGCCCGTGCCCGGCGTCTACGCCCGTCACAACGCGGTCGACACCCCGGCCCTGCTGCCGGACGGCACGCCGAGCGAGCTCTCGGTCTCGCGCGTCCTCACCGCCCGCGACCAGGTCGGCTCGGCCGCACCGTGGGTCGAGGCCGAGCACGACGTGGAGCGCGAGCTGGCCGACGCCGACTGGTCAGCCAACGCCCGCAACGACGGTGACGGTGCTGCGGCCCGCACCGACGGTGACCCCTTCGAGGAGGACCGGCGATGAGCCTCATCAACTACATCTACCTCGCCACGCTGCTGTTCGTCATCGGTGGAGCCACGGTGCTCACGAGGCGCAACGCCATCATCGTGTTCATGGGCGTGGAGCTCATGCTCAACGCGGCCAACCTCGTGTTCGTCACCTTTGCCCGGATGCACGGCAACCTCGACGGGCAGGTCATCGCCCTGTTCGTCATGGTGGTCGCCGCGGCCGAGGTCGTCGTCGGCCTGGCCATCATCATGGCGATCTTCCGTGCCCGCCGTTCGGCTTCGGTCGACGATGCCAACCTGCTGAAGCTCTAAGGGGCGCCCCAACGTGAACTCACTCGCACTGCTCGCCTCGCAAGGTGAGGTGGCCTCGGCCACCGGCGTCACGGCATACGCGTGGTTGCTCGTCGGCTTCCCGGTCCTCGGCGCGGCGGTCCTGCTCCTCGGAGGCAGGGCCACCAACGCGTGGGGGCACCTGCTCGCCACCGCGCTCTCGTGGGCCAGCTTCGTCCTCGGCTTCATCATGCTGCTCGCGATGGTCGGTCGCGGTCAGGAGGAGCGTGCTGCGCACGTCGGCGGCTGGAACTTCATCCCCGCAGGCCAGTTCCAGCTCGAGGCCGGCTTGCTCATCGACCAGCTCTCGCTCGCCTTCGTCCTGCTCATCACCTTCGTCGGCTCGCTCATCCACGTCTACTCCATCGGCTACATGGAGCACGACCCCAACCGGCGCAAGTTCTTCGCCTACCTCAACCTCTTCGTCGCGTCGATGCTCCTGCTGGTGCTCGCGGACTCCTACCTCCTGCTGTTCGTCGGCTGGGAGGGCGTCGGTCTGGCCTCCTACCTGCTCATCGGGTTCTGGAACCACCACCCGGCCTACGCGACCGCGGCCAACAAGGCCTTCTTCGTCAACCGTGTCGGTGACGTGGGCATGTCGATCGCGATCATGTTCATGTTCTGGAAGTTCGGCGCGGTGGACTTCGTCAGTGTCAACGCCGGTGCGGCCCAGGCCGGCTCGACCGCGATGACCATCCTGGGGCTGCTGCTGCTCGTCGGAGCCTGCGCGAAGTCGGCGCAGTTCCCGCTGCAGTCCTGGCTCGGTGACGCCATGGCCGGCCCCACGCCGGTGTCGGCGCTCATCCACGCCGCGACGATGGTCACCGCCGGTGTCTACCTCGTCGTCCGCTCGCACGAGATCTTCAACGCCGCGCCCAACGCGCAGCTCGCCGTCGCCATCGTCGGTGCCATCACGCTGCTCTACGGAGCGATCGTCGGTTGCGCCAAGGACGACATCAAGAAGGCGCTGGCCGCGTCCACGATGTCGCAGATCGGCTACATGATGCTGGCCGCGGGCCTGGGCCCGGTCGGCTACGCCTTCGCGATCTTCCACCTCATCACCCACGGCTTCTTCAAGGCGGGGATGTTCCTCGGGGCCGGGTCGGTCATGCACGGCATGAACGACCAGGTCGACATGCGCCGCTTCGGTGGCCTGTCCGGCGCCATGAAGATCACCTGGATCACCTTCGGCCTGGGCTGGCTCGCCATCCTCGGTGTGCCGCCGTTCTCGGGCTTCTGGTCCAAGGACAAGATCATCGAGGCCGCGTTCATCGGTGACGGGTGGAAGCCGTGGGTCTTCGGGTTCATCGCCCTCATCGGCGCCGGGATCACCGCCTTCTACATGTCGCGCCTGTTCTTCCTGACCTTCCACGGCAAGAAGCGCTGGATCGACGAGCGCGAGGACCCGGAGCGCGCCGTGCACCCGCACGAGTCGCCCCTGACCATGACCGTCCCGATGATCGTGCTCGCCGTGGGCTCCGGCCTGCTCGGCCTCATCCTGTCTTGGGGCGGCATGTTCAGCCACTGGCTCGAGCCGGTCGTCGGCGGCCACGGCGAGGAGCACCCCGTGCTCGCGGTCCCCGTGATCATGGTCCTGACGCTGCTGCTCGTCGCCGGGGGAGCGGGCTACGCCTGGATGCTCTACTGGCGTGACTCCGTGCCGCTGACGGCGCCGCGAGGCTCGCTGGTCACGCAGGCGGCCCGTGCCGACCTCTACCAGGACGCCATCAACGAGGGCCTGTTCATGCGCCCCGGCACCCACCTCACCCGCGCCCTCGTCTTCACCGACGGGTCGGGGGTCGACGGGGTGGTCGGCTCGCTGGCCGCCTCGATCGGCGGACTGTCCTCGCGACTGCGCCGCCTCCAGACGGGCTACGCCCGGTCCTATGCCTTGACGATGCTCACCGGTGTCGTCGCCGTCCTCGGAGCACTGTGGGTGATGAACTGATGTCCGGCCTGCCCCTGCTCACGCTTCTGATGGTCGTGCCGCTGGTCGGCTCGGCGGTCATCTGGCTGCTGCCGTCCGCCTCGTCGCGGTTGGCCAAGCCGATCGCGCTCGGCGTCTCGTTGCTGACCCTCGCTCTCGGGCTGGTCGCCTGGGGACAGTTCGACAACGGCTCGAGCGAGCGCTACCAGCTGACCGAGACGCACTCGTGGATCCCGCAGTTCGGGGTCTCCTACGCACTCGGCGTCGACGGCATCGCGCTGTCGCTGATTCTCCTGGCGGCGATCCTCACGCCCATCTGCCTGCTCGCGGCCTGGAACGACCTGGGCGAGGACGCGGAGCCGGCGCGCGAGAAGACCTACTTCGCGCTGATGCTCATCCTGCTCACCTTCATGGTGGGGGTGTTCGCGGCCCGCGACGTCTTCTTGTTCTACGTGTTCTTCGAGGCGATGCTCGTCCCCGTCTACTTCCTCATCGGGATGTTCGGCGGCCCGCGTCGCCAGTACGCCGCCGTGAAGTTCATCCTCTTCTCGCTCGTCGGCGGGCTGATCATGCTCGTCGCCGTCATCGGCCTCTACTTCCAAGGCCCGGGCGGGGACCACGGCTTCCTCTACGAGTCGCTCGAGGGTGCTGTCGGCGGGTCCACCGCGACGCAGCGCTGGCTGTTCGTCGGCTTCTTCATCGCGTTCGCGATCAAGGCCCCGATGTGGCCCGTCCACACGTGGCTGCCCGACGCCGCTGCGGAGGCGCGCCCCGCCACCGCTGTGCTGCTCGTGGGTGTCCTCGACAAGGTCGGCACCTTCGGGATGCTGCGCTTCTGCCTCGGCTTCTTCCCGGAGGCTGCGAAGTGGGCCACCCCCGTGGTCATCACGCTGGCGGTGATCTCGGTGCTCTACGGCGGACTGCTTGCCATCGGCTCCCGCGACCTCATGCGCCTCATTGCGTTCACCTCGGTCAGCCACTTCGGCCTCATCGTCCTGGGCATCTTCGCGATGACGACCACCGGTGGAGCCGGCTCGACGCTCTACATGATCAACCACGGGTTCGCCACCGCCGGCCTGTTCCTGCTCGCCGGGTTCCTCATCTCGCGCCACGGCACGCAGCGCATCGCCGACTACGGCGGCTGGCAGCGCGTCACCCCGGTGCTCGCCGGCACGTTCCTCATCTCCGGGCTCTCCTCGCTGGCGCTCCCGGGGCTGTCGTCCTACGTGTCCGAGTTCCTCGTGCTCGCCGGGACGTTCCAGCGCTACCAGTGGGCCGCCGCGTTCGCGACCCTCGGGATCGTGCTCGCCGCGCTCTACATCCTGCTCACCTACCAGCGCCTCTTCACGGGGCCGCGCCCGACCTTCGTCGAGGCGGGTGAGCCGCGCGACCTCGGCCTGCGCGAGCGGGTCGTCATCGCGCCGATCATCGCGTCGTTCCTGGTGCTCGGGTTCTTCCCGAAGCCGGTCCTCGACCTCGTCAACCCCGCTGTGAAGCAGACGCTGCAGCTCGTCGGTGTCACTGATCCGGCGCCGACCAACGCCTCCGGGAGTGCCAAGTGACCGCCCTGTCCACCGCGATGCCGACGGCCTTCCAGGCCGTCCAGATCGACTACGCGGCACTGGCGCCGATGCTCGTCATCGTGGGCGCCGCGCTTCTCGGGGTGCTCGTCGAGGCGTTCGCGCCGCGCGGGTCCCGGCACATGATCCAGGTGGCCCTGACGCTCGTCGCGCTCGTCGCCTCGTTCGTGGTCCTCGCCCTCGTGTCGGTCGACCACCAGACCGTCACCGCCGGTGGCTCGATCGTGGTCGACGGCCCGGCGCTGTTCATGCAGGGAACCCTGCTGATCTTCGGCATCCTCGGTGTGCTGACGATGTCCGAGCGCTTCGGCGGCCGCTCCGCCGACGCCTTCACCCCGATGGGGGCCGCGACGCCCGGCTCGCCCGCCGAGGCCAACGCCGAGCGTGCGGGCTTCGCGACGTCGGAGGCCTTTCCGCTGACGCTGTTCGCGATGTTCGGCATGCTCATGTTCGTCGCCGCGAACGACCTCATCACGATGTTCGTGGCGCTCGAGGTGCTCTCGCTGCCGCTCTACGTCCTCACCGGACTGGCCCGGCGTCGTCGCCTGCTCTCGCAGGAGGGCTCGCTGAAGTACTTCCTGCTGGGCGCCTTCTCGTCGGCGTTCTTCCTCTTCGGTGCGGCACTGCTCTACGGGTATGCCGGTTCCACCGATCTCGCGGTCATCTCCCGCGCGATCACCACGGCCAACGGTGACCTCGAGGGACTGCTGCTCCCCGGTGTCGTCCTCACCCTCATCGGCCTGCTGTTCAAGGTCGGTGCGGTGCCCTTCCACTCGTGGACCCCGGACGCGTATCAAGGCGCACCCACCCCGGTCACCGGCTTCATGGCAGCGGCGACCAAGCTCGCGGCGTTCGGCGCCATCCTGCGCCTGGCCTACGTCGGTCTCGAGGCCTCGCGCATCGAGTGGCGCCTTGGTGTGGCCGCCATCGCCGTGCTGACGATGGTCGTCGGGGCGGTGGTGTCCGTGACCCAGACCGACATGAAGCGCCTGCTGGCCTACTCCTCGATCGCGCACGCAGGCTTCGTGCTCGTCGGGGTGCTCGCCTTCGATGTGACGGCGGTGTCCGGCGTGATGTTCTACGTCCTCGCCTACGGCCTGTCGACGATCGCCGCCTTCGCCATCGTCTTCCTCGTCCGCTCCGGCGGCTCCGAGGCGACCCACATCTCGCAGTGGGCAGGACTGGGACGCAACCACCCCGTGGTCGCCGGCGTCTTCTCCTTGATGCTCCTCGCGTTCGCGGGCATCCCGCTCACCTCGGGCTTCACGGCGAAGTTCGCGGTGTTCGCGCCGGCCGTCGCGCACGGTGGCCTTGCCGGCATCGTGATGGTCGTCGTCGGTGTCCTGGCCTCGGGAGTCACGGCGTTCGTCTACTTCCGGCTCATCGTGCTCATGTACTTCACCGAGTCCACGGCTGACGACGTCGTCGTCGCGCTGACCCCGTCGATCGCGTCGACGATCGCCATCACGGTCGGAGCCCTCGGCACGGTCGTCCTCGGCATCGTCCCGGGCCCGATCCTCGACCTCGCCGGTCGGGTGTCGCAGTTCATCCTGTGACCCTCGCCCTGCCGGAGGTGTCGGCCGGCCTGCAGGA
The DNA here is from genome assembly GCF_001427985.1 of Knoellia sp. Soil729. Classification (GTDB taxonomy): domain Bacteria; phylum Actinomycetota; class Actinomycetes; order Actinomycetales; family Dermatophilaceae; genus Knoellia. The sequence goes on along the minus strand of NZ_LMSA01000002.1, from coordinate 577,604 downwards.
CCGGCTCACCGACGGGCTCGCGCGGGTCGAGGCGCTCATCGAGGAGCGCATCGACCACGACGACCCCTTCATCGCCGAGGCCAACGTGCACCTGCTGCGCGCCGGGGGCAAGCGCTTCCGCCCGATGCTCACCATCCTGGCCGCCGAGCTGGGCAACGGGGTCAACGACGAGGTCGTCATCGCGGCGGCGGCCGTCGAGCTCACCCACCTCGCCTCGCTCTACCACGACGACGTCATGGACGAGGCGGAGCTGCGGCGCGGGACGCCGACGGCCAACACGGCATACGGCAACTCCACGGCCATCCTCGTCGGTGACCTGCTCTTCGGACACGCATCGGCGCTGGTCGCCGAGCTCGGAGCGGAAGCCGTGCGCATCCAGGCCGAGACGTTCATCCGGCTGTGCACCGGCCAGATCCGTGACGACCGCCAGGCGCCCGAGGGCGAGGACGCGGGGGCCTACTACCTGCGGGTCCTCGAGGACAAGACCGGCGTGCTCATCGCCACCTCCGCGCGCTACGGTGCGATGTTCTCCGGATGTGACGACGACGTCATCGAGACCATGCGCGTCTATGGCGAGCGGCTGGGCATGGCCTTCCAGCTCGCCGACGACCTCATCGACATCGAGTCCTCCGAGGAGGAGCTCGGCAAGCTGCCGGGCATGGACCTGCGCGAGGGCAAGCGCACCCTCGCCGTCTCGCACGCGCTGGCCTCGACCGACCCCCACGACGCCCGGCTCCAGGAGCTGCTGCGCTCGGACCTCTCCGGTGACGCGGACCTGGCCGAGGCCCTTGGACTGCTGCGGGCGCACCCGGCGCTGGCACGGGCCCGCGAGGAGACGCGTGCGGTCGGGGTGCAGGCGCAGGAGGCGCTCGTCGGGCTGCCCGACAGCGAGGCCAAGACGGCCCTGCTCGCCCTGGCCACCTCGGTCACGCACCGCGTCTCCTGAGGCGACTGGCCTGTCCGCGGGAGGCCGGCAGTGCCACAGTGGAGTGCAGCGGTCGACCCGCGACCGCCCCACCCGAGGAGGGCGCTCATGCCTCACGGCGACATCACGCACATCGACATCCCCGTCACCGACATGGAGCGGGCCAAGACCTTCTACAGCTCGCTGTTCGGCTGGCAGATCGCCGAGCCGCCGGGGTTCGAGGGCTACCCCATGTGGCAGGCCCCCAACAAGATCAGCGGCGGTGGGCTGGCGCCTCGTGGTGAGGGCTTCACCCAGCCCCGTTCCTATGTCGAGGTCGACTCGATCGACGAGACCCTCGCCAAGGCCACGGAGCAGGGTGCGACGGTCCTCATGGACAAGAGCCCCATCAGTGACACCAGCTGGTGGGCCGTCCTGCAGGACCCCGACGGCAACTCCGTGGGGCTTTATGAGGGCGAGACCAGCACCGGCAGCTGAGACGCACCCTCAGCGCAGGAGGAAGTAGGCCAGCGCCGGGGAGGCCGACACGTCCCGGCACGGGTAGCCGAGGTTGGCCACATGGGCGGCGAAGTCGGCGTCGTCGCCCACCCCCTCGAAGGCGCAGAGCACCCGGCCGTAGTCGGTGCCGTGGCTGCGGTAGTGGAACATCGTGATGTTCCAGCGCGTGCCGAGCTCGGTGAGGAACCGCGTGAGGGCACCCGGGTGCTCGGGGAACTCGAAGCTGTAGACCTCCTCGTCGCGGCCCGGCGCGCGACCGCCGACCATGTAGCGGACGTGGGTCTTCGCGGTGTCGTCGTCGGAGAGGTCGACCGCCTCGTAGCCCGCCGCCGAGAGCTTCTCGTGGATCTCGCGCCCCTCGGCGGCACCGCCCGAGAGCTGCACACCCACGAAGATGCGTGCCTGCGACGTGCCGTCGGTGCGGTAGTTGAACTCGGTGACGGCACGACCGGCCAGCACGCCGCAGAAGCCGAGGAAGGCGCCGGCACGGTCGGGGATCGTCACGCCGTAGAGCGCCTCGCGGTGCTCACCGATCTCGGCCCGCTCGGAGATGTAGCGCAGGGTGTCGAACGGGACGTTGGCACCGGAGAGGACGTGGGCGAGGCGTTCACCCTGTATGCCGTGTGCCTCCGCATACTTCTTCAGTCCCGCCAGTGCCACGGCGCCGGCGGGCTCGGCCACCGCCCGCACGTCCTCGAAGATGTCCTTGACGGCGGCGCAGATCTCGTCGGAGCCGACCGTGATGACGTCGTCGAGGTAGCGACGGCACAGGTCGAAGGTGAGGTCACCGATGCGCTTGACCGCAACTCCCTCGGCGAAGCGGCTCACCTCGGCCAGCTCGACCGGCCTTCCGGCCTCGAGGGCCGCGCTCAGGCAGGCGGCGTCCTCGGGCTCGACGCCGATGACCTTGATGCCCGGCATGAGGTTCTTGATGAGGCCGGCGACCCCGGCGGCCAGACCACCTCCGCCGACGGGTACGAAGACCCGGTCGAGATGGGCGTCCTGCTGGATGAGCTCGAGGCCGATGGTGCCCTGGCCGGCGATGACCAGTGGGTCGTCGAACGGGGCGATGTAGATGAGACCGCGCTCCTCGGCCAGGCGCAGGGCCTCGGCCTGTGCGGTGTCGAAGGTGTCGCCCACGAGGACGACCTCGGCGCCGTGCCCCCGCACCGCCCCGACCTTGATCGGAGCGGTCGTGGCGGGCATGACGACGACGGCGTGCACGCCGAGGAGGGAGGCGGACAGGGCAACCCCCTGCGCGTGGTTGCCGGCGGAGGCGGTGATGACGCCTCGGGCGCGTTCCTGCGCGGTGAGCGCGCGCATGCGCGTGTAGGCACCGCGGATCTTGAACGAGTGGATGGGTTGGCGGTCCTCGCGCTTGACCTGGACGGAGTTGCCGAGGCGGGCCGAGAGGGACTCCATGGGCTCGAGCGGGGTGAGCACCGCTGCCTCGTAGACGGGAGCACGCAGGACGGCCCGCAGGTGCTCGGACCCGGTGGAGGCGGAGGGGAGCGGTGCGGACATGGACCAAGCAAACCGCGCCAGCGGTAGCCCCGTCATCAGCCCCCACCAGTCGAGACAGCCACGCCCTCCGTTCGACTGATTGCGCGTTGGGCCAGTTCCGGCACCGCACCCTCGTTCGACTGATTGCGCGTGGGGACAGTTCCAGCCGGCTCTTTTCCCCTGACCGACTGGCTGAAGGCGCAGTCAGTGGATGGTCAGTGAGCCTGTGGAGCTGCCACGAGGTCGTGGCGGCGAGGGATGGACAGGGCGACCACGACGCTGGCGAAGCACAACCCGGACGCGAGCAGCCACGCCGAGCTGTAGCTGCCCGACGAGGTCCGGATCCAGCCGGCGATCGAGGCGCCCACACCCGCGCCGACCATGTGCGAGGCGAACACCCAGCCGAACACGATCCCCGAGTCGGCGAGGCCGAAGTGCTGGCGGCACAGCGCGACGGTCGGCGGCACCGTCGCGACCCAGTCGAGGCCGTAGAAGACGACGAACACCCACAGAGCCGGTTGCACGTCAGGTGCGAGCACTGCGTCGATGGCGAGCAGCGAGAGGCCGCGCCCGCCGTAGTAGATCGCCAGCAGCACCCGGGAGTCGACCTTGTCGGTGAGCCAGCCCGAGGCGACCGTTCCGGCGATGTCGAAGATCCCGACGAGCGCGAGGAGGCCTGCAGCGGTCTGCGTACCCATGCCATGGTCGTGGGCGGCCGGGATGAAGTGGGTCTGGATGAGCCCGTTGGTGGACCAGCCGCACACCCAGAACGTCAGCAGCAGCGCCCAGAAGGTCCACGTGCGGCTCACCCTGGTGAGGACCGCGATGGCGGTGCGGGCGGGGGAGACGGTGGGCCGGGAGGCGGCCAGGAGCACTGCCTCCTCGGCGGCCCTCTCCGACTCCTCCGTGGCCCCGAACGGCAGCACCCCGCGGTTGGACGGGCGGTCGGCGAAGAGCGTCCCCACGAGCACGGCGACGACCAGCGCCAGTCCGGCGACCACGAGTGCCGCCGACCGCCACCCGTGCTGCGTCGCGGCCCATGCGATCGCCGGGAGGAAGACCAGCTGGCCGGTGGCATTGGCGGCCGAGAAGATGCCCATGACGAGCCCGCGGTGGGACACGAACCAGCGGTTGGCGACGATCGCGCCGAAGACGAGGGCCATCGAGCCCGTGCCGATTCCGATGACGAGGCCCCAGAGCACCCACAGCTGCCACGGCGAGGTCATGAAGGTCGTGGCGGCGCTCGCCAGCCCGACGGCGGCGAGCGAGATCGTCACGATGCGGCGGATGCCGAAGCGCTCCATGAGGGCTGCGGCGAACGGCGCCGTGAGTCCGTAGACCACAAGGTTGAGGCTCACCGCACCCGAGGTCGTCGTGCGTGACCAGCCGAACTCCTGCTCCACCGGGTCGAGGAGCACCCCGGTGGAGGACCGGAAGGCCGCTGCGGCCACCAGCCCGGCGAGCGTGACGGCGGCGATGACCCATCCGTAGTGGATGGGCCGGCGCGGCCGGTCGCCCACGAAGGGCTCGGCGCTCGCGTTCGCGCCCAGGGCGACGTCGTCGGTCATGCGACGATCCTGACAGTGCGCGGCGCGATCCCTAGTGGCAGGGGTGCCACATCACGCAGAGATCCAGCCAGCGCCTGACACGGCCGCCCGGTCAGGACTCCTCAGGCCGTGCGGGACAGCGCCGCATCGCACGACTGCATCGACAGGTGCGCGTCGTAGCTCACGCGGCAGCCCTCGCAGTAGACCTCCAGGACCGTGATCCGGGTGGCGGCCGGCACGACGTGGCGACCCGTTCGTGCGGCGTGCTCCGCGCGATCGGCCCCGCCCGCCCCCATGCCGACCAGCGCCGCCCCGACCCATTGATGACCCCTCATGTTGCGTCCCCACTCGGAAAAGTTCAGTTGACACGACGAATATTCGTTTCAATGATGGAGGCATGGCAATAGTCCGTTCGGGCCAGTCCCCGCCGCGCACCGATCCCGCGGCCCGCACCCCGCTGCGTGCGCGCCGCGCGGCAGTTCTGGCGCAGCTGCAGGCGGCCGGGACGCCCGTGCCGGTGGTGGAGGTCGCGCAGGCGACCGGGCTGCACGTCAACACCGCCCGCTTCCACCTCGACGCCCTCGTCGCGGACCGGCTCGCCGAGCGTCGGGTCGAGAAGGCAGAGGTGCGCGGCCGACCGCGGGTCCTCTACTCCGCGCACGTCGAGGACGCCGGGCCGCGCAGCTACCGCCTGATGGCCGACATGCTCTTGGACGTCGTCACGGCACTCGACCCACAGGGGTCCGCTGCTGGGGCCACCGGTCGGGCGTGGGGGTCACGGCTGGCTTGCGAGGTTGGGCCCCAGGGCGCCCAGGAGCCGCTTGCCCGGCTGGACACGGTGCTCGACGGCGTCGGCTTCGCGCAGACACGGCAGGAGGGGCCGCGGGGCGCGGAGATGCACATCCACCACTGCCCCTTCATCGAGCTGGCTCGGCAGCGGCCCGACGTGGTCTGCACCCTCCACCTCGGCCTGCTTCGGGGAGCGGCCGAGCAGCTGGACACTCCGGTGGAGGTGACGGACCTCCACCCCTTCGCCCGCCCCGGCGTCTGCGTGGCCACCCTGCGCGAGAGGGCGGGCGCCGATCGGGGATCATCGACCTGAAGGTTCCGTCCCCGCACCCATCGCCGCACCGCAGCGGCGCGACCGAGAGCAGGATCGCATGAGCCGCACCGAGCCGTTCGTCGACGTCGACGCGCTCGAGTCGGCGACGACCGGGCTCCCAGCGCCGCTCGTGGCCGTCGACCTCGCCGCCTTCGACGCCAACGCCGAGGACCTCGTGCGCCGCGCCGCGGGCCGACCGATCCGCGTCGCGAGCAAGTCCGTGCGCTGCCGCAGCCTGCTCCGGCGCGTGCTCGACCGTCCCGGCTTCGCCGGAGTGATGGCGTATGCCGTGTCCGAGGCCGTGTGGCTCGTGCGCCAAGGGTTCACCGACGTCTTCGTGGCCTACCCGAGCGTCGACGTGGACTGGATCCGCACGGTCGCCGAGGACGAGCAGCTGCGCCAGGAGATCACTCTCGCCATCGACAGCATCGAGCACGTGCAGTTCCTCACCGCCCAGGTCGGCGAGGGCAGTGGGCTGCGCGTCGCCCTTGACGTCGACTGCTCATTGCGGATCAGGAAGCTCCACCTCGGGGTCCGGCGCTCGCCCCTCCGCACCCCGGTGGAGGCCCTCGCCGTGACGAGGGCAGCGCTCGACGATGGCCTCGACGTCAGCGGGGTGATGTTCTATGACGCCCAGGTGGCCGGGATGCCCGATCGCGGGCCCCACCTCAAGACGCTCAAGAAGCGCTCGCTCGTCGACCTCGCCGAGCGTCGCGCACCCCTGGTCGAGGCCGTGCGTGCGCTCACCGACCTCGACTTCGTCAACGGTGGCGGCACGGGGAGCCTCGGCCGACTCGCGGCCGCCGACACCCTCACCGAGCTCGCGGCCGGCTCGGGCCTCTACGGGCCCACCCTGTTCGATGCCTACGACGACTTCACCCCCCGGCCCGCGATGACCTACGCCCTGCCAGTGGTGCGACGGCCGACCACGGGGGTCGTCACGGCATACAGCGGGGGCTATGTCGCCAGTGGCGAGCCCGGCTGGTCGCGCGTCCCCAGCCCGGTGGGTCGCGGGCTGTCGCTCATCCGCACCGAGGCAGCGGGGGAGGTGCAGACCCCGCTGCGCGGTCGTGCCGCGGACGGGCTGGCGATCGGTGACCGCGTCTGGATGCGTGGGGCCAAGGCGGGGGAGCTGCTCGAGCGCTTCGACCACGTCCACCTCGTCGAGGCGGGGCGCTTCGTCGAGACCGTGCCGAGCTATCGCGGAGAAGGGCAGAACTTCGGATGACGTGGAGCAACTGGGCCGGCAACGTCACCGCGGCGCCGGCACGCTTCGTCGAGCCCCACTCTGCCGACCAGGTCGCCGGGGCCGTGCAACAGGCGGCGAACCGTGGTGAGCGGGTCCGCGTCGTCGGGGCCGGGCACTCGTTCACGCCACTGTGCGCGACGGACGGCACGCTGCTGCGACTCACGCACCTCTCCGGCATCCTCGACGTCGACCGCCCACGCCGCCGGGTGCGCGTCACCGCGGGCACTCCGCTGCACGTGCTCAACCCGGCCCTCGAGGCCCTGGGTCTCGCCCTGCCCAACCTCGGTGACATCGACCGGCAGGGCATCGCCGGCGCCATCGCCACCGGCACCCACGGCACCGGCATCCGCCACCAGGGCATCGCCTCGGCCGTCGTGGGACTGGTGCTCGTCCTCGCCGACGGGTCCACGGTGTCGGTCGACGACTCGCACGACGCCGAGCTCTTCCAGGCGGCACGGGTCGGGCTCGGTGCGTTCGGCGTCGTCACGGAGGTCGAGCTCCAGTGCGTGCCGGCCTTCCGCCTGCGTGCGGTCGAGTCGCCGGGCCGCCTCGACGAGGTGGTCGAGGGCTACGAGCAGCTGGTGCACGAGTTCGACCACGTCGACTTCCACTGGTTCCCGCACACCGATCGGGTTCTCCTCAAACGGAACTCACGCGTCACGCCCGACGACCCGGGGCGGCCGCAGCCCGCCTGGCGGGAGTGGCTCGACGAGCGGCTCCTCAGCAACACCATCTACGAGGGGCTCAACCGCGTCGCGTCGGCCCGCCCGCGCATCGTCCCCCGGCTCAACCGGGTCAGCTCGCGCGTGCTCGGGGCCAAGGAGTACACCGACACCTCATGGAAGGTGTTCTGCACCTCACGCGACGTCCGTTTCCGCGAGAGCGAGTATGCCGTCCCGCGCGCTTCGCTGCCCGCCGTGATCTCCGCCCTGCGCGGCTGGATCGACACCCACGACGTGGCGCTGCCCTTCCCTGTCGAGGTCCGCTCGACAGGAGCCGACGACGTCTGGCTGTCGACGGCATACGAGCGGGAGAACGCCTATGTCGCGGTGCACCAGTACCGCCGGATGGACGACGGGGGAGTGTTCGCGGCGTTCGAGAGCATCGTGCGCGAGCACGCCGGCCGCCCGCACTGGGGCAAGCTGCACACACTGGGCGCCGAGGACCTCTCGCGGCTGTATCCACGGTTCGGTGATGTGCAGCGCGTACGCGACCGCGTCGACCCTGACCGCCGCTTCGCCAACGCGCACCTGACGCACCTCCTCGGCCCCTGACCGGCCCCGACTTGCCCACGCAGACCGCGGGACCCGCCGCCTGAAGTGGGTTTCTCTCACTCCGCCTGACCGCCGCGACCACGCAAAGTGAGAGGTTCTCCCTCGCGCGCTGACTGTCCACAGCCTCCGGCAGGGCTGACCGTTGTCCACAGATCTGGCTCGCGGGCAGCGCGCGCCCCCTCGAGTCGGCGAACGTCGGCGCATGACCTCACTCGAACCCCTCCTGACCAACCTTGCCGCCGGCCAGCACGGCATGTTCACGACGGTCCAGGCGCACCGCGTCGGCATGGACAAGTCGTCCTTGGCGCGGGCCGTCCTCGAGAAGGAGCTGCGGCATCCCATGCGATCCCTGTATGCCGTGACGCACCTCGTCGACGAGTCGTCGCCCCTGGCGTGGCACGAGCACCTCGCCCACGGGACGCGGCTCCTCTATCCGGACCTGGTGTTTGCCAGCCTCACCGCAGTGCTCGCCCACGGCGTCTCGGTCTGGGGCTGCGACCTCAGCAAGCCACAGCTCTTCCGCCCCATCAGTCGCTGCACGGGCGTGAGGGGTGTCCGGGTCGGTCCGATGCGGGGCGAGTCCGTGGAGTCGGCCTGGGGTCCGGCCGCCGCGCCGGCTGACGCCCTGGTGCAGCTCGCCATGGACCACGGCGTGGAGCAGGGCGTCGTCAGTGCCGACAGTGCCCTTCGCGCTGGAAAGGTCACGCTGGACGAGCTCGGGGCAGCGGTGGCGCTCGTCGAGAACTGGCCCGACGCCCACAAGGCCCGCTCGATGGAAGCGCTCGCGTGTGCTTTGCGAGAGTCCGTCGGGGAGTCGCGCTGTGGGATCGCTCTGGAGCTGGCCGGCATACCGGTCACTCCCCAGGTCGAGATCCAGAACGCCTTCGGCAACTTCGTCGCCCGCGTGGACTTCCTCGTCGAGGGGGCCAAGGTCGTCGTCGAGTTCGACGGCAAGGTGAAGTTCCAGGACGGGGATCCCGAGGTGCTGTGGGCGGAGAAGAAGCGGGAGGACCGCCTCCGCCGGCTGGGCTACACCGTTGTCCGGATCATCTGGGCCGATCTCGAGACGCCCGGAGTGGTGGCGGCGAAGGTGCGTGCGGCGGTGCGCGCCGCCGCCGCAGCCTGAACGCGGATGGAGCCCCCGAACGACGAGAAACTCTCACGTCGCGTGATGGCGGCGGTCACGCGGAGTGAGAGAAACCCACTTCAGGCGGGGAAGGTGGGGTCAGGGAGGCGGGCGCGGTCGGCTCGCCGGACGATTCGGGTGGCCCGGGCCTGGCGCACGGAGTCGATGGTCAGCAGCACCAGGGCCACCCACACGATCCCGAACCCGACCCAGAGCGCCCCGCTCACGTGCTCGTGGAGCAGCACGACGCCGATGAGGAGCTGCAGCATCGGGGTGAGGAACTGGATGAGGCCGATCGTCACGAGCGGGATCCGGCGGGCGGCAGCAGCGAAGAAGAGCAGCGGGATCGCCGTCACGACACCGGCGGCGACGAGCAGGCCGGTGTGCCAGGCGCCGTGGTCACCGAACGTCGTCGAGCCGCGCGCGCCGAGCCAGAACAGGACCCCGACAGCGACCGGCGCGAGCACCAGCGTCTCGACGGTGAGCGAGTGCATCGCGTCGAGCGTCGCCCCGACCTTCTTCTTGACCAGCCCATAGAAGCCGAACGAGAGGGCCACCGACACGGCGATCCACGGGAACTCTCCGCCGGCCACCGTCAGGTAGATGGCGGCGGCCGCACCCACCGCCACCGCAGCCCACTGCAACGGCCGCAACCGCTCCCGCAACACGAGCACCCCGAGGCCGACCGTGACGATGGGGTTGAGGAAGTAGCCCAGGGCGGCGGCATAGGTGCGCCCGGTGATGACGGCCAGGACGTAGACGACCCAGTTCACGGCGATGAGCAGTGCGGCGACGGTGAGCCCACCCAGCAGGCGGGGGCGCGCCGCGACGGTGCGCAGCCAACCGAAGTCACGCCGCACGAGCAGCACGAGGACGCAGAACGCCACCGTCCACAGGATGCGGTGGGCGAGGATCTCGAACGCGCCGGAGGGCTGGAGCGCATGGAAGTAGAGCGGGAACAGCCCCCAGATGCCATAGGCGAGAAAGGCCTGGATCGTGCCCCGCCGCAGCTCCGCGTCGTCACCCGTGACGGGTGGGCTCATCGTGCGATCACGCGACGGTCCACGTGTCACGCCCGCGGAGCAGCTCGGCGAGGTCGTCGTCGGTGGCGGGCCCGCCCGCGGTGCTCACGGCCGCCTCGACCTGGGCGCGCACGCCGTCGTCGTAGGTGGGCCGGGACACCGAGCGGAAGATGCCCATCGGCACGTGCGTCATCTCGGGGGAGTCGAGCCGAGAGAGGGCGAACGCCTGGCTGGCATCCTCGGCGCCCGTGTCGTGGACGACGACGTCCATGCCCTGCGCGGAAGCCGCGGGGACGAACTTGAGGCGACCACCCGGCATACGCACCAACGTCTTGCGGTCGTCCTCGGGCCCGACCTGCACCGGCTCGCCGTCGATGAGGTGGACGATGCGCGCCTCCTGCTCGGTCCGGTCCTTGATGAGCTCGAACGCACCGTCGTTGAAGATCGGGCAGTTCTGGTAGATCTCGACGAGCGAGGTGCCGCGGTGCTCGGCGGCCGCTCGCAGGATCCCGGTGAGGTGTTTGCGGTCGGTGTCGGTCGTGCGGGCGACGAACGTCGCCTCCGCGCCCAGGGCCAGCGACACCGGGTTGAAGGGCCGGTCGACCGAGCCGAACGGCGTCGACTTCGTCACCTGGCCAACCCGCGAGGTCGGTGAGTACTGGCCCTTGGTGAGCCCGTAGATCTCGTTGTTGAACAGCAGGATCGTGATGTTGACGTTGCGGCGCAGCGCGTGGATGAGGTGGTTGCCGCCGATCGACAGCGCGTCACCGTCACCCGTGACGACCCACACGTTCTGGTCCGGCCGCGACGTCGCGAGGCCGGTCGCGATCGAGGGTGCGCGCCCGTGGATCGAGTGCATGCCGTAGGTGTCGAGGTAGTAGGGGAAGCGCGACGAGCAGCCGATGCCGGAGACGAACGTGATGTTCTCGCGCTTGAGCCCCAGCTCGGGCAGGAAGCCCTGCACGGCCGCGAGGATGGCGTAGTCGCCGCACCCGGGGCACCAGCGCACCTCCTGGTCGGAGGTGAACTCGCGCTTCGTCTGCTTCGGCGCGTCGGGGGCAAGCAGGGGTATGCCGGCCAGCCCGCTCGGACGAGCGGCTACACCGTTCGTGGTGGGTTGGGTGGTGGTCACGAGACCTCCTCCAGGTGGGTGAGGATGACGTCGGCGAGGTCCACCGTGGAGAACGGCAGACCGCGGACCGACGTGTGGGGGCGGACGTCGACGAGGAACTCGGCCCGCAGCAGCATCGAGAGCTGGCCGAGGTTCATCTCGGGGACGACGACGCGGTCGTAGGACCGCAGGACCTCGCCGAGGTTGGCGGGGAAGGGGTTGAGGTGGCGCAGGTGCGCGGAGGCGACGTGGTGTCCGGCGTTGCGCACGGCCCTGACGGCGGCGGCGATCGGGCCGAAGGTCGAGCCCCACCCGAGGACGAGCAGTCGAGCGTCTCCCGAGGGGTCCTCGACGACGACGTCGGGGATCCCGGCGATGCCGGCGACCTTGGCGGCGCGCAGGCGCGTCATCTTGTCGTGGTTGTCGGGGTCGTAGGAGATGTTGCCGGTGATGTCAGCCTTCTCGATGCCGCCGATGCGGTGCTCGAGTCCCGCGGTGCCCGGCACGGCCCAGGGCCGGGCGAGGGTCTCGGGGTCGCGCAGGAACGGGTGGAAGACCTGCTCGCCCTTGTCGTCGACCCCGTTGGGTTCGGACGCGAACTCGACGCGCAGGTCTGGCAGGTCGGAGACCTCGGGCACCGCCCACGGCTCGGAGCCGTTGGCGAGGTAGCCGTCACTGAGCAGGAAGACCGGGGTGCGGTAGGTCGTCGCGATCCGCACCGCCTCGAAGGCCGCGTTGAAGCAGTCCGAGGGCGTGGACGGGGCCACGATCGGGACCGGCGACTCGCCGTTGCGGCCGAACATCGCCTGGAGCAGGTCGGACTGCTCGGTCTTGGTCGGCAGTCCGGTCGAGGGTCCGCCCCGCTGCACGTCGACGATGACGAGGGGCAGCTCGAGCGAGACCGCGAGGCCGATCATCTCGGACTTCAGGGCGACACCCGGTCCGGACGTCGTGGTCACGCCGATCGCACCACCGAAGCTCGCCCCGAGGGCGATGCCGATGCCGGCGATCTCGTCCTCGGCCTGCATCGTCGTGACGTTGTGGCGCTTGAGTGCCGACAGCGTGTGGAGGATGTCGGAGGCGGGGGTGATGGGGTACGAGCCGAGCACGAGCGGAAGCCTCGCCTGGTGGGCCGCGGCGACCAGGCCGTGGGCGAGGGCGATGTTGCCGGTGATGTTGCGGTAGGTGCCTGCCGGCATCACGGCGGGCGCGATCTCGTAGCTCGACGCGAAGTCCTCGGTCGTCTCGCCGTAGTTCCACCCGGCGCGCAGCGCGGTGAGGTTGGCCTCGAGGATCTCGGGGTGGGCACCGAACTTCTTGGTGAGGAAGGCCTCGGTGCCGGTCGTGGGCCGGGTGTACATCCATGAGAGGAGGCCGAGCGCGAACATGTTCTTGGCGCGCTCCTTCTCCTTGCGGCTCAGGCCCTCGAAGGCGGCGAGCGCGTCGACCGTGATGCTCGTGAGCGGCACGGGGTGGACGTGGAAGGACTCGAGCGAACCGTCGTCGACGGGGTTTTCGGTGTAGCCGACCTTGGCCAGGGCGCGCTTGGAGAACTCGTCGGTGTTGATGATGATGGTCGCGCCGCGGGGGATGTCGGCGAGGTTGGCGCGCAGCGCGGCCGGGTTCATCGCCACGAGCACGTCGGGGGCGTCGCCGGGGGTGAGGACCTCGTGGTCGGCGAAGTGGAGCTGGAAGCTCGACACCCCGGGCAGCGTCCCCTGGGGTGCGCGGATCTCGGCCGGGAAGTTGGGCAGGGTGGAGAGGTCGTTGCCCATGGCGGCGGTCTCGGAGGTGAACCTGTCGCCGGTGAGCTGCATGCCGTCACCGGAGTCCCCAGCGAAGCGAATGACGACACGATCGAGCTTCTGCACGGTCTTGCTGGACATGAACACCTGACTGGAAGAGACGCGGTCGGGGCGCGTGCGTCGTGCCCGACGAGGTCCCTCCATCGTACGACCGGGGTAAGGCAAGGCTATGCCGGTGTCCACCATCGAGTCGCACGGATGTGTGGCCGGGGGAGTGCTCCCCATGGCCGGGCGTGCGCGCGGCTGGCAGGCTGGGCGCCACAGGTTGGACCGGTGGTGTCCGACACCGGCTCAGGGGGGTCCATGTCGTACGAGGTCGAGGTCAAGGACCTGCGCGACTCGGCCACGGCTGCGCGGTCGGCGGCGCGGCAGGTTGCCAGGATCACGCCCGGCAGCCACCTGACCAGCGCCGGCACGGGCATGCCCGGTGCGGAGAGCGTCGCGGTCATGGTGCGGGTGGGCTCGGCGTGGACCACCGAGCTGTCCGACTGGGCCAGGGCGGCGCGCGGCTACGCACGCACCCTCGACACCAACGCCGACCAGTACGAGCTCGACGACGAGGCCGCCCGTGACGCGTTCGGCCCCATCGTTCAGGGGCGCTGACCATGCCGCTGTCCTGGTCCGACATCACGTCCTGGAAGCAGGAACCCCTGGCCACCGCCGAGCGCGAGCTGCGTGCCACCCGGCGCGAGCTGCTCGACCTCGCCGACGAGCTGGCGACGATGGGCCTGCCCAAGAACTGGACCGGGCCGGCCTCGGAGACGTCGCGCACCCGGCTCGGTGCCGTCGCGGACGACCTCCGGGACGTGGTCGCGGAGGTGTCGGCGGCCTACACCGCGGTCTGCGACGCGTCGGACGGTGTCCTCGGCGTCGTCAACGCCGTCGATGCGGCGCAGGAGTACGCCCGGCTCGCCTCCCTCACGATCAGCCCTGCCGGTGTGGTGACGACGAACGAGCTCCTCGTATGCCGTGTCGACGACACCGAGGAGGACGCCGAGGCCCGTCGCGTGCGGCAGGCTCAGGTCGATGAGTGCGTCACGCGGGTGTCGGAGGCGCTGCGCAAGGCCGAGGACATCGATGCCGATCTCCGCGCGGTCCTCACGAACATCGAGCTGAACCGGATCGACGGAGGCGGGGGCACGCTGGCGCAGGCATCGGCCATCGGCGAGGTCGAGGGTGACCTCAGCGTTCTCGAGCCGCCGAGGGGTGACACTCCGGCGCAGAACGCTGGGTGGTGGTCGACCCTCTCGCCGGACGAGCGGGCCCTCGTCATTGCCTTGCACCCCGACTGGATCGGCAACCGCGACGGCATCGACGCGGCCTCGCGCGACCTCGCCAACCGGAGCCTGCTCCAGACCCGCCGCAGCCACGTCACGGCACGGTTGGCCGAGCTCGCGGATGGGTTCATCCGGCCCGACGGCACCCTCGACCCGGTCTTCTACCAGGAGCACATCGACGAGTACACCGACCTCAAGGAGGAGCAGGGGGCCATCGCGACGATCGACGAGATGCTCGCGAGACCGGGGAAGCACCAGCTGCTCGGCATCGACTTCACGACCCCGCGCACGCAGGCGATTCTCGCCAACGGCGACGTCGACACCGCCGACCACGTCGCCGTGTTCACCCCGGGGTTGACGTCCACCGTCGAGGGCATGGGTGGCTATGACTCGAGCATGGCGCAGCTGAGGGCGAGGACCGAGGACGAGCTCTTCCGCCGCGGCGACGAGGGGACCGTGGCCACCGTCACCTGGCTCGACTACCAGGCGCCGCAGTGGGGCACGACCTTCGCCGGTGACTCGGTTGCCCTTTCCGGGTCCGCCGAGGACGGGGGTCGGGACCTCGCTGCGTTCTTCACCGGCCTCAACACCTCGCGGCTGGAGGACCCGGACCTCACCGCGCTCGGCCACTCCTACGGGTCGACGACGACGGGGTACTCGCTCCAGCACGAGGGCACGGGCGTCGACCGGGCCGTCTTCTTCGGTTCGCCCGGGCTCGGCACGTCCGACCTCGGCGACCTGCAGGTCCCCGAGGGCGGCGCCTACTACGCGGAGGCCAAGTGGGACCCGGTCGGTGACCTCGGCAGGTTCGGCACCGACCCCACCGGGCTCGACGGCATGAACCACCTCGAGACGGGCGACGCCGAGTCGGCTGACGGGCGGTCGTGGCAGGGCGTGACGGGCCACTCGGACTACCTCCAGGACGGGTCGACGAGCCAGTACTCGATGGCGCAGGTCGTGGGCGGCCACCCGCAGGACACGATCGAGGGCAACAATGTGGGCTTCTGGACCGACCCGATCGACGCCCAGCCCTGGTGGCCGGGGTTCCTCAAGTGAGAGACGACGACCCGATGACCGGCCTTCGCCACACGCCGACCGACCGACCACGCCGCGTGGTGCGGGTCGCGGCCATGGCAGCCGCCACGGTCGCCGCCTCCCTGGCCCTGCTCGCCGGGTGCACAGCAGACACGGCGAACACCGGAAACAGCGGGAACACCGGAAGCCCAGCAGACACAGGAGGCAACGTGGACGCACGACAGCAGCTCGAGTCGCGTCGCAGCGAGGCGCAGGCCAAGCGCGACAACCTCTCCCTCCTCGCTGAGGTGCGCGAGGCGCTCAGCCGGGTCAGCCCCTCTCTGAGGTGGCGCACGCCGGAGCCGGCCGTCGAGTCCGGCTCCCTGTGCAAGGAGCCCTTCGACGCGGTCGACGGTGCGGGGACGCTCAACCTCACGAGTGGTGGCGCCCTCGGTGCGATCCCGGACACCGACTGGCCGCGGGCCTGGGAGGCGGTCAAGGAGGTCGCGGCCAAGCGCGGGTATGGCGACGAGCACACCCTCAAGGACGAGCCGGGTGGCCACCAGATGTCGGTCTACGACAAGGACGGGTCCGAGCTGTCGGTCGGCACCGGCGTCAACACCGTGGCGACGATCTACGGAGCCTGCTACCTGGCGAAGTGAGGTGCCCAGGACCGGAGGGCGCGCCCCCCGCCGTCAAGGGGCGCGCCCGGCACGTGGGAGGGCGCGGCGCCACCCGGGGTGCGAGTGGCGCCACGCCCTGGTCGGGAAGGCGGTGCTCAGGCCGGCCGGTGTGCGTGGACGTGCGGCTGGCGGTGCCGGGTGGTGAGGAGGACGGCGCCGGCGAGTGCTGCCCCGCCGAGGACGACGATGCCCAGGGTGCCGGGCTCGAGACCGAGGAGGCCACCCTCGACCCGCGGGATGGTGCTCGGTCCGGGTGCCTCACGTGGGACAGAGGTGGTCTGGCCTCGGCAGGCAGCGCGGTCCTCGGGAACGACGTTGCGGCAGGTGTCCGATGCTGCGGAGGTCCCGGGGAGCGCGTCCCCCGGGCCCAGATCCCTGGCGGACGTGGGGCCCGCGAGGAGCAGCAGCCCCAGCAGCGAGCCTCCGACTGCTGCCGTGCTGCGGATGACGACGGTGTTCATGGTGTGTCCCTTCCGATGCTGGTGATGCCTGTTCCCACGACGGTAGGGAGATGCCGCGCACCGCACCTGACCAGCAATGGCGAACTCCCCGACGGTCGCGACATGGCCAGATCTGGCCATCTTCGGGGCGCGGCGAGCGGGGGCCGGGGTGCGATCGTCGCGACCGCTGTTCGCCGGCATACGGCAGGAATACCGTGGGGACGTGGAGCAGTGGACGCCCCCAGACCTCCCGGCTCGTTGGCGGGTCCACGCCAGTCCGTTCGTGGGCCGGCGCGCGGAGTTCCACGCCCTCGACGAGGCCTGGACCGCGGTCGAGGCGGGTGTCCAGCACGTCGTCTTCATCGAGGGCGATGCCGGCGCGGGCAAGTCCCGCTTCATCGCCGAGACCGGGTGCCGCCTCTCGGCCCGTGGGGCGACCGTCCTGCTGGGCGCCTGCGTCGCGGAGCTGGGTGCGCCCTACCAGCCGTTCGTGGGCCCGGTGAGCGCCTTGCGGGTGGGAGTGGCGGCGGGTGCCTTCCCCGGCCTCGTCGAGCCCGCCGGTATGCCGGTCGCCACGCAGCTGGACACCCTCGTGGGACCCGCCGGACCCGTCGTCGACACCCGGCCCTCCACGCGCCACGAGCTCTATGCGGCCGTGTGCGAGACATTGCGAGCGGCCTCGCAGGTCCGGCCGATCCTGCTCGTGCTCGAGGACATGCACTGGGCCGGTGCCACGTCCCTCGAGCTGCTGGCCCACCTCATCCGTCACGGTGACGCCATCCGCACCCTGTGCCTGGTCTCCCACCGCAGCAGCCCCCCCGACCGCTCGGCTGCCCTCGCCGAGACCATCGCCCAGCTCCACCGCGTCGAGGGGGTCGACCGGATGCGGCTCACCCCCCTCACGGTCGAGGACATCGCCGAGTACGTCCGGGTCCGCACCGGCGCCTCCGCGGACCGGTCGCGGTCGGTGGCCCCGCTGCTGCTCGAGCGCACCGCAGGCAACCCGTTCTACCTGCGTGAGGTCGTGCGCGACCTTGAGGACCGCGGCGGACTCGCTGCCCTGGGTGCCGGGATGTTCCCGACACCGCAGACCGTCCTCGACCTGTATGCCGGCCGCCTCGCTCGCTTGGACGGGGAGAGCCGCCGGTTGCTCGAGGTGGCGGCCGTCGTCGGTGACGAGTTCTCGGTCGAGCTGCTCGCCCGGGTCGCGGGTCGGGACGTCGAGGACGTCCTCGACGCCCTTGACGGGGTGCGGGACGCCGGCCTCATCCGTGGGCTCGACCGTGAGGGGGCCTCCTTCGGCTTCGACCACGTGCTCGGACGGCAGTCGGTCGTCGACCTCATGCCGCGCTCGCTCCTGCTCCACGTGCACGTGGACGTGGCCCGGGCGCTGGAGGACGGACCGTCGTCGGCACCGAACCGCGTGCAGCGGATCGCGCACCACTACGCCAGCGCCGAGGTGCTCGGCCACCGTCGCGAGGCGGTCCGCTACCTCACCGAGGCCGCTTCCCTCGCGCGCGGCCGCCTCGCCCACCACGAGGCGGGTCAGGCGCTGGCCCGCGCGGCGGGCCTGACCGACGATCCCGGCGAGAGGGACGAGCTGCGGCTGCGCGCGGCGGAGTCCTTCCGTGACGCCGGCGCCTTCGCCACCGCCTGCGACCTCGACCGCGCCGTCGTGCGCGAAGGGAGCCCGCTGGACCGACTGCGCGCTGCGGTCGCCTTCGAGGGCACCACCTGGCGCATCGGCGACCTCGGGTTCGAGGCCACCGACATGCTCACCACGGCGCTCGCGCGCGCCGAGGTGGGGGAGCACGACCGGCTCAGGATCAGCGCCGTCGCGAGCCTCGGACGTGCCCTGTCCTTCACCGGCGACTTCGACCGTGGGCAGGAGGTCTGCGGCAGGGCGATCGAGTTGGCCCGCGCCTCCGCCGACCGCGCGGCGCTCGCCCACGCCCTCGAGTGCGGCATCGTGATGAACGCCCGTCCGGCCCACGCCGCCGTGCAGGGAGCCCGGAGCGAGGAGCTCGTCCGGCTCGGCCGGGACGTGGGCGATGCCCGCAGCATCTTCATGGGCGCCTCGATCCTGACCCTCGTCACCTACCTCGTCGGCGACGTCGAACGCTTCGAGCGGGCGTTCGCGGAGTCGGTGCGGATGGCCGCCTCGACCGGCGAGCCCTTCCTCCTCGTGCAGTCCTCGTGCTTCGAGTGGGTCAGGGCGTTCGCGCGCGGCGACCTGGCGCGGGCCCGGGCGATCAGCGAGGAGCTCCTGCACATGCCCGGGGCCGGCACGGGGGCCGAGCTCGCGGAACGGCTGTCGTTGCAGACGTTCGTGCTGCGCCGGGAGGACGCGCGACTTCCCGAGGTCGCGGCGCTGATCTCGGGGGACGAGGACGTGGAGCAGCACTGGGCGCCGGGGCTGCTCGCGCTGTATGTCGAGCTGGGTCGGCGGGACCCGGCCCGCCGGGTCCTCGACTGGTTCGTCGGCCAGGACCTGACCCGCTTCGTGGCGTCACCGACGTGGCCGGCGACCATCGCCTTCGTGGCCGAGGCGGCGGTCTGGCTGAGGCACCGCGAGGCGGCGTCGGTGCTGCGCGAACGGGCGAACGAGCTGGAGGGGCACAACCTCGCGGTCGGGCCGATGCTCGCCGTGTTCGGCTCGGCGGACCGCTACCTCGGGATGCTCGACTCCGTGCTGGGCCGTCCGCGAGCGGAGGACCTGCTGAGGTCGGCGCTCGCCATGGACGAGCGCATGGACGCCCCGCTCTTCGCGGCCTACGACGCCGTGGCGCTCGTCGAGCACCTGCGCCGCTCCGGCGCCCGTGCCACCGTGGTCGAGAACGCCCACCGCGACGCGACGAACCGAGTCGGGCGGCTGCACTCACCGCGTCTCACCTCGCGGCTCGGCCTCGTCGTTCCGCGTCGTCGCCGCGACGACGGGCTCACCCGGCGCGAGGTCGAGGTGCTGCGCCTCGTGGCCCAGGGACTGAGCAACCGTGAGCTGGCCGAGCGCCTGTTCATCAGCGAGAACACCGTGACGAACCACGTGCGCTCGATCCTGCTCAAGACGGGGATGTCCAACCGGACCATGGCGTCGCGGTACGCCGCTGACGCCGGGCTGCTCGACCCGGACCCGTGACTCAGCCCGTGACTCACGCCAGCGACTCAGCCCACCGACTCCCTGATGGCGTGGCTCGCGCCGTCGGGCGTCAGGGTGTGCGTCACCTCGACGATGACGTCGGCTGGCACACCGGCCCGTTGGGCCGCGCGAAGGATGGCGTCGGAGGAGTCGGCCTCGTAGAGGCAGAACGTGCGTCGTTTGTCCGCCGAGAGGAACGAGTAGAGCCAGCGGACCTGCTCGTCGTCGTTGATCTCGGCGAGCTCGCGCGCGTCGTCCGGACTCAGCTCGAGCTGCTCGGCGAACTGTCGCTCGATCATGTAGATGGCCATGGGACCTCCCGCTGCGAGTCTAGGCGCGTTGGACCGAGCCGGCCGTGGTCATTTCGGCGGAGCCCGTCAGGCTCGCGCCGTGCTCGCCCCTGCCCGCTCGATAGGGTGGCGTCCATGACCGGATACGTGGCGGCAGCGGCGGTGCTGGCCACCGGCATCCTGCTCGTCATCGCGGCGGTGGGCGCCCGTCGGCTGCTCGCGCCCCACGCTCCCTCGAGGGCCAAGCTCAGCACCTACGAGTCGGGCGTCGACCCGGTCGGCGAGGGATGGGCCCAGAGCCAGGTCCGCTACCTCTCCTACGCGTTCCTCTACGTCGTCTTCGCGGTCGACGCGGTCTATCTCTTCCCGTGGGCCTACGTCCTGCGCGACCCGGGCCTCGGCGCCGCATCGCTCGTCGAGATCGCCGTCTTCATCGGGATCATCGTCATCGGGCTGCTCCACGCCGCCCGGCGCGGTCTGCTGCGTTGGACGTGAGCCCTAGGCTGGGGACCGTGAGCACCGACCAGCCCGTGATGCTGCCGATGCCGCGCGTCGGGCCGGGCAGCGAGCACGCGCCCAAGCCCATCCGAGTGGTCCTCAACTGGGGACGTCGCTACTCGCTGTGGGTCTTCAACTTCGGCCTCGCCTGCTGCGCCATCGAGTTCATCGCTGCATCGATGGGCCGCCACGACTTCATCCGGCTCGGAGTGATCCCGTTCGCCCCCGGACCGCGACAGGCCGACCTCATGGTGGTGTCGGGGACGGTCACCGACAAGATGGCGCCGGCGATCCGTCGCCTCTACGACCAGATGCCGGAGCCGAAGTACGTCATCTCGTTCGGTGCCTGCTCGAACTCCGGTGGCCCCTACTGGGACTCCTACTCGGTGACCAAGGGCGTGGACACACTCATCCCCGTCGACGTCTACGTGCCCGGCTGTCCCCCGCGACCCGAGGCGCTGCTCCACGGCATCATCAAGCTCCAGGAGCAGATCGCCGGCGAGCGGCTGTCCGGTCGCGCCATCGCCGAGCGGCTGGGTGGCGCCGGGGGCTTCACGCCCGGTGACGACTCGGGGGCACCGCGCTACACGGCCCACCGCACCGGGTCGGCCGCAGAGGTCACTCGGGGTCGGGTCGAGCGGCCGAGCTGATGCTCGTCGTCCTGGGCCTGCTTGCCTTCGTCATCGAGTTCGCCTTCATGGTCGGCGTCTTCCTGTTGGCCTCGGCCCTCGCAGGGGCAGGTCTGGGTGGGTCCCTCGCGGGCGTCGGCGCGGTCGTCGTCGTCGCGCTGCTCTGGGGACTGTTCATCGCGCCCCGGGCCCGCAGGCGGATCCCCAAGGTCTCGAGGGCGCTCGCGGCAGGAGGCATGGTCATGGTCGTCGGCGCCGGGCTCCTGGGGCTCGAGCACTCGCGGTTCGGGCTGGTCCTCATCGGGGCCGGGCTCGTTCTGGTGCTCGCCCAGCTGGCGCTCGACGACACCGACCCGCGCGACGGGGGCACCCGGCATACCGGCAGGTAAGAACTTGGCAAAGAGTGCGACCTGAGTTCCCCGGCGACCCCCTGGCGGTCCTAGGTTGCGATCACCGCATCCGGAAATCCCCCAGGGAGATGTCAATGTCGACAGTCCGCTCGATGGGCCTGCTTGCAGCATGTGCTGCCGCAACGAGCCTCGCGATCAGCGCAGTCCCAGCCCAAGCCGTGACGTCCTACGTCGCGCTCGGCGACTCCTACTCCTCGGGGACGGGGACCCGTTCCTACATCGACGACGGCACCCAGTGCCTGCGCTCGACCAAGGCCTACCCCTCGCTCATCGCCTCGGCCAAGGGCTATGCGCTGAACTTCCGCGCCTGCTCCGGAGCCACGATTCCCGACGTGACCACCGCGCAGCTGAGCGCGCTGTCCTCCTCGACGTCCCGCGTGAGCATCTCCGTCGGCGGCAACGACGCCGGGTTCGCCGACGTGCTCACCGAGTGCGCCCTCCCCGGGTGGGCGAGCAACTGCAACGGCAGGATCGACGCCGCCCAGAGCTACGTCAACAACGTGCTGCCCGGCAAGCTGGCCACGCTGTACTCGTCGATCCGCAGCAAGGCGCCCAACGCCAAGGTCGTCGTCGTCGGCTACCCGCGGATCTTCATGGGGGAGGACTGCAACGCCTTCACCTGGTTCTCGCCGGCAGAGGAGACCCGGCTCAACCAGATGGCCGACCTCATCAACGCCAAGACGTCAGCAGCGGCCAGCGCCAAGGGGTTCAGCTTCGCCAACCCGACGGCGCGCTTCGTCCGACACGCGGTCTGCGACGACGTCGAATGGCTCAACGGACTCTCGAGTCCGGTTGAGGAGAGCTATCACCCCAACGTCGCGGGTCACCGCGACGGCTACACCCCGACCGTCAGCACGCCGCTCACCGGCGCCACACTGACGGTGAACGCCAGGACGGTGCAGCAGGCCGTCGCGTCCTCCGAGCGCCTGGCGGCTCAGCAGCGCCCCTACGCCACACGGGACGCCTCAATCACGCCGAAGGAGTTCCATGCACCCGACCTGTCCTCGCGGCGGGTGAAGGCCGCGGCCGCCCGCGCCGGGGTCGACCTGTCGTCGCGTGCCAGCATCGACGCGGCCGACCGGGTCTGGTCCGCGCGCCAGGCCCGCTGACCCCTCGCCTTGTGTGCCTCAGCGCGAGTCCTGGGTCGCGCTGGGGCACACAAGGCCGGTTTAGGGTGATGGCGTGAGCACCGATGAGCTGCGCGACGTCGCCCTGGCCGACTGGCACGAGGCGGTCGCAACCGCGCAGGCGTCCGGCTTCACCTTCTTCGACTGGCTCAGCGCCGTCGACCGCACCTACGACGAGGCGGCGCCCGGCTACGACCTCGTGCTGCGCGCCCTGGACGTCTCCCACGGAGCCGGGACACACGGCATACGGGCCGTCCGGATCACCACGCGCGTCCCCGAGGGTGCCGACGCACCCTCGGTCACCGATGTGTATGCCGGTGCCGCGTGGCACGAGCGCGAGACGCACGAGATGTTCGGTGTCGGGTTCTCGGGCTTCGACGACGGGTCGGGCTCGGGGCTGCGGCCCCTGCTCCTCCCGGAGGGGTTTGCGGGCACCCCGCTGCGCAAGTCGTTCGTGCTCGCCGCCCGGGCGTCCAAGCAGTGGCCGGGCGGCAAGGAGCCGGGGGAGGGCCACGACTCGGCGAAGTCGCCGTCGCGCCGTCGGGTCCAGGCGCCCGGTGTCCCCGGCCCCGACTGGGGTCCGCGCTGACCGGCCCCGTGAGGGTCCGGACGCCACCCATGAGCGGCCTGCTCAACTACTAGGCTGCGTGACGATGAGCGTGCTCGAGGTCGTGGTGAGGTCGGTGGCCGTGCTGGCCGCCTTCCTGGTCTTCCCCCTGCTCGTGGGGCAGACCGAGCACAAGGTCATGGCACACATGCAGGGACGGCTCGGACCGATGTATGCCGGTGGCTTCCACGGGTGGGCCCAGCTCGTCGCCGACGGGGTGAAGTTCGCCCAGAAGGAGGACATCACCCCGCGCGCGGCCGACCGCACGATCTTCCGGATCGCGCCCTTCGTCGCGTTGGTGCCCTACCTCCTGGCGATGGCGGCGCTGCCGCTGCAACGTGGCGTCGTCGCCGTGGACGTGCCGGCCAGCGCGCTGCTGGTGCTGGCCGCCACGAGCGTCGGGGCCCTCGGCACCCTCATGGCCGGGTGGGCGAGCGCCAACAAGTACGCGTTGCTCGGCGCGCTGCGCTCCGCAGCCCAGCTCGTGTCCTACGAGCTGCCGCTCGTTCTGGCGGTGGCCTCGGCCTGCCTCGCCGCGGGAACGCTGCGCCTCTCGGGTGTGGTCGAGGCGTGGTCGCCGTGGTGGCTCCTGTGGCAGCTGCCCGGAGCGATCGTCTTCCTCGTCGCGGCGCTCGCGGAGCTGCAGCGGCCGCCCTTCGACATGCCGATCGCCGACGCCGAGCTCGTCATGGGCCCGTGGACCGAGTACACCGGGCTGCGCTTCGCCTTCTTTCTGCTCGCGGAGTATGCCGGCATCGTCGTCTTCTCACTGCTCTTCGCCGTGCTCTACCTCGGCGGTTGGCGTGGCCCGTTGGATGACCACATCGGTTGGGTGTGGACGTTGCTCAAGGGCTTCGTCATCGCCATCCTCGTCATCTGGTTCCGCGTGGCCTGGCCGCGCATGCGCGAGGACCAGCTCCAGCGGATGGCGTGGCTCTTCCTCCTGCCCCTGGCCCTGATCCAGCTCGGCCTCACCGGAATTGGCGTGGTGATGACGCGATGAACGACAAGGCGAAGTCGAGCAACAAGGGCATCCTGCCCGGCATACTCAAGGGTCTGGCCACGACGGCCAAGACGGCAGTGAAGCCGGTGCACACCCACGAGTACCCCGACGTCGCACCCGACCTGCCGCCGCGCAGTCGTGGTGTCATCGCCCTGCTCGAGGAGAACTGCACGAGC
This sequence comes from Knoellia sp. Soil729, assembly GCF_001427985.1. Taxonomy (GTDB): domain Bacteria; phylum Actinomycetota; class Actinomycetes; order Actinomycetales; family Dermatophilaceae; genus Knoellia. The sequence goes on along the minus strand of NZ_LMSA01000002.1, from coordinate 553,152 downwards.
TGCATGCTGTGCGCGCGCGAGTGCCCGGACTGGTGCATCTACATCGACTCGCACAAGGAGACGATCCCGGCGAGCACCGAGGGTGGGCGCGAGCGGCAGCGCAACGTCCTCGACGACTTCTCGATCGACTTCTCGCTGTGCATGTACTGCGGGATCTGCATCGAGGTGTGCCCGTTCGACGCGCTGTTCTGGAGCCCGCAGTTCGAGTACGCCGAGACCGACATCCGCGACCTCCTGCACGACAAGGACCGGCTCGGCGGCTGGATGGAGTCGGTGCCTCCGCCGCCGGCGCTCGACGAGCGGTCCGCCGAGCCGGCCGAGGTCGCCGCCGCCAACAAGCCTGCTCGGGCGCCGCGTGAGCCGAGCGCTGCCCGTGAGCCGCGTGAGCCGCGGGCTCCGCGTGAGCCGAGGACTCCGCGCGAGCCACGCGGTCCTCGAGCCGCCGAGGGACCCGAGGCATGACGTCGTTGGACCTGGCGTTCGCTGCGTGCGGACTCCTCGCCGTGGTGGCGGGGCTCCTCGCCGTGACGACGCGCCAGGTGGTGCACGCCGCCCTGTGGCTCGTCGTCGCGCTGCTCGGGGTCGCCGGGTGCCTGCTCGTGCTCGGCCATGAGCTCGTCGCCCTCGTGCTGGTGCTCGTCTATGTCGGTGCCGTCGTCGTGCTCGTCCTCTTCGCCCTCATGCTGACGCGCGCACCGATCGGCCCCGACCTCGTGCATGCCGTACCCGTGTGGCGTCGCGTCGCCGCGGGGCTGGCGGGGGCCGCGACGACCGCGTTGCTGCTCGCTGCGCTGCTGCCGCTGGCCGGCGGCGCGGTCGAGCGCCGCGACATCGCGAACCAGGCGATCGCCACCGAGCTCTTCGGGACGTGGGTGTGGCCGTTCGAGGCGCTGTCGGTCCTGCTGCTCGCTGCCCTCATCGCGGCGCTCGCCGTCTCCCGAGGCCCCTCGAAGGAGGTGGCTTCCCCGTGATCCACCTCGCCGGGCCCTATGTCGTGGCCGCCCTCCTCGTCGGTCTCGGCGTCATGGGGGTCACGGTGCGGCGCAACGCCGTCCTGCTGCTCATCGGTGTCGAGCTCATCCTCTCCGGGTCGCTCGTGCTGCTCGTGGCGTCCGGTGCCGCCACGGCGTCGCGCTGGGAGGCCTCGAGCGTCCTGCCGCTGTTCGTCATCACCATCGCCGCGGCCGAGGTCGTCGTCGCCTTGGCGGTGATCCTCACGGCGTTCAGGCACAGGGGCTCGATCGACCTCGACGCCCCGCTCGACGACCCACTGGCTGCGACCTCGGCCACGCGGGGTGATCGCACGTGAGCGCCCTGACCGTGTCGTACCTGCTTGTCGGGCTGCCGGTCCTGGCTGCCGTGCTCACCCTCGGGGTCCGGCGCAGCCCGCGGCTGGCGGCCGGGCTGGCGACCGCCATCGCCCTGGTGTCCCTGGCGCTCTCGGTCGTCGGGCTCTTCGTGGCGCCGGTGCGGGGGCAGGTCGTCTCCCAGTCGCGTGGGACGCTGCAGGTCGGTGAGATCGAGATGCCGCTCCAGCTCGGTGCGAGCCCGGCCACCGCGGCGGTGGCAGCCGTCGTGGCGCTGGTCGCCGCCGCTGTCCTTGTCTTCACCCGCTGGTACCTCGCCGACGACGACCGGCTGGGCCAGTTCGCGGCCACCGTCGCGCTCTTCACCGGCGCGATGATGCTCGTCGTCCATGCCCGCGACCTCGTCCTCACCCTCATCGGCTGGGAGGTCATGGGCTGGTGCTCCTACCTCCTCATCGGCCACTGGTCGCGCAAGGAGTCCGCGAGGCGGGCAGCGCACAAGGCCTTCATCGTCACGCGCGTCGCCGACATCGGCTTCGTGCTCGGCATCGTGGGGCTGTCCGCAGGTGCCGGCTCGACCGGCCTCGAGGCGGTCGTCGCACACTGGACCTCTTCGTCCGTCTCCCCGTGGCTTCGCTCGCTGCTGCTCGCGCTCGTCATCATCGGTGTGCTCGGCAAGTCGGCACAGTTCCCGTTCCAGGACTGGCTGCCCGACGCCATGGAGGGCCCGACCCCCGCGTCCGCCCTCATCCACGCCGCCACGATGGTCGCCGCCGGGACGGTCGTCCTGGCCCAGCTGTTCCCCGTCCTCGTCCACGCCGACGGTGCCCGCTGGCTGCTCGGCGCCGCCACGGCGGTGACGATGGTCGGCGCCGCAGTGCTCGCCCTCGGCCAGTCCGACCTCAAGCGCCTCCTGGCCTGGTCGACCGTCAGCCAGGTGGCGATCATGCTCTCGGCGCTCGCGACGGCCACCGCGGAGATCGGCCCGGACCCGGCGCTGTTCCACCTGTGGGCGCACGCGATCTTCAAGTCCCTCCTCTTCCTCACCATCGGCTGGTTGTCCGTCGTCGCTGGCTCGACCCTCGCGGTCGCCCTGCGCGGGGCCGGCAACGTCCACCAGCTCGCGCGCGTCGCTTGGCTGTTCGGTCTGCTGGCCCTTGCCGGCGCGCCGTTCGTCGTGGGTGGCCTCTCCAAGGAGGAGGTCGTCGTGACGGCCTACGAGGGCGCCATCACATCGGGAGGGCCCGGCGTCCTCGTCCTTGCCGCCCTGCTCATCACCGTGGTCCTCACCGCTGCCTACTCGACGCGCGCGCACCTCGTCGTGACCGCCCCGCTCGAGCTCGTGCCGGCGTCCGAGGACGCGGACGCACCGCGTGACCACCACGCCGGTATGCCGCCCGCCCCCGTTCTCGGGGCCCTTGCCGCTCTCACGGTGCTCACCGTCATCGGTGGCCTGGTCCTCGTGACCGGCCTGTTCGACCTGCACGGCGCGTCGCTGGTGTGGATGGCGCTCACGCTGCTCCTCATCCTGATCGGTGTCGGGGTGGCCTACCTCGCCCGTGGCTCCGACGACCCCCGCAGCTCCTTCTTCCGCACAGCCCGCCAACGCGCGCTGGCCGATGCCGGCCTCGGGTTCGACACGGCATACCGGACGGTCGTGGTCCGGCCCGTCCTGGGACTGGCCCGGGTCGTCGCCTTCCTCGACCGTGAGGTCGTCGACGGCTATGTGCGTGGTGCCGCAGCCACTGCGGGGATCGCCGGCTGGCTCACCCAGCGCGGCCACCGGCGCGAAGCACCCTCGGCCGGCGTCGGCCTCGTGGCCCTCGGGCTCATCGTCGCGGGCGGCACGGCGGTGCTGACGTGGCGTTGATCCTCACCTTCCTCGTCCCCGGCGTCGTCGGGCTCTGGCTCGTCACGGGGGGTCGTGCACTCACCACTGGCGCAGCGCGTGCGGTGGCCCTCGTGGCTGCCGTCGTCGGAGCGGCAGCCGCCGTCGTCGCTGTCGTGTCGCGACCGGCCGTCGACCGCGCCTGGATCCCCGACCTGGGGGTCCGCTGGCACTTCGAGGTCGACGGCATCAGCGCCCCGCTCATCATCCTCACCGCGGTCATCGGCGTCCTCGTGGTCGCGCACGCCTGGGTCGAGCAGCCCTGGGCGGGCCCGACCCAGACCGGCAGTGCCGCAACCTATCTCGGCGCCCTGCTCCTCGTGGAGACGGGCGCGCTGGCCACGTTCGCCGCTCGCGACGCCATCCTCTTCTTCATCGCCTTCGAGATCGTCCTCGTGCCGATGTGGCTGCTCATCAGCCGCTACGGCGACCGGCACAACCCCGCCGCACGCGCGGACGCGTCGGCGCGGTTCATCCTCTACACGGCGGTCGGCTCCACGCTCATGCTCGTCGGGATCCTCGTGCTCGTGACGCAGGCGGGCACCGCCGACCTCGACGCCCTGCCGGCCGCCGCCGCGCGCCTCACCCTCCACCAGCAGACACTCATCGCGGCCCTCCTCACCATCGGCCTCGCCGTCAAGGTCCCGGTCTTCCCCCTGCACACCTGGCTTCCGGCGGCACACACCACGGCACCCACTGCGGGCTCGGTGCTCCTCGCAGCGGTGCTCCTCAAGCTCGGCACCTATGGCCTGGTCCGGCTGCCGATGATGACCGTCCCGGACGGCTTCGCCCGCATCGCGCCGGTGCTGGCGGTCGCCGGCGTCATCGGCATCCTCTGGGGCGGACTCATCTGCCTCGTCGAACGTGACCTCAAGCGGCTCATCGCCTTCTCGTCGGTCGCGCACATGGGCTTCGTCGTGCTGGGACTGGCGTCCGGGACCACGACCGGTCTGCAGGCCGCGCTCATCGGCAACATCGCGCACGGGGTGATCGCGGCCCTCCTCTTCGTCGTCGTCGGGGGCCTCAAGCACCGGTGGGGGTCCGTCGACCTCACCGTCGTGCGTCCGGCCCTGCGTGAGGTGTCGCCACGACTCGGCTTCGCCATGATCCTCGGCCTCGCGGCCGGCCTGGGCCTTCCCGGGCTGGCCGGCTTCTGGGGCGAGTTCGTCGCCCTGCTCGGTGCGTGGAACCCGGCGCACCACACCGGCATCCTGCGCACCGGTGTCGTCATCGCGGCGGTGGGTGCGGTGCTGGCGGCGGGCTACAGCCTGCGCGTGGCCCGGCTCGTCTGGGTCGGTGACGCGGTGGCCGACGATGCACCGCACCGGGCCGCTGACGCCCGTGGAGCCGAGCTCGCCGTGATCTCCACGCTGGTCCTGGCCGTCGTCATCATCGGCGTCGCACCCCAGGTCGTGTTCTCCGTGACGGCCGACGCCGCCGCGCTGGTCGGAGGTGCGCGATGACCCTGCAGATGTCCTGGGGCCTGCTGCTGCCCGCCCTCATCCCGGTCGCCGCCATGGTCCTCGTCCTCGTCGTCGACGCGATCATCCCGAGTGCACGCCTGGCCGCACCTGTCATCGGGGCGCTGGGTCTGGCCGTGGGAGCGGCGGCGGCAATACCCGGCGTCGTCGCGTCCGACCCACGGCTCACCCTGTGCACCCCCGCCCCGGACGGACGGTGCATGTGGGACGGGGGGCCGTTGGCGAGCACCCTCCAGATCGCGGCGCTCCTCGCGACCCTGGCCGTCCTGGCGCTGGCATCCGTGCACCGGGCCGGCGTCATCGACGTCGTCCTGCTGCTCGCCTCCGCGGCCGGGGCCGCCGGCGTCGTCGCCTCCCGCGACCTCGGCACCTGGCTCGTCACCCTCGAGCTCGCGACCCTGCCCGTCATCGCCCTCGTCGCCTGGCGCGACCGCCGAGCCGCAGCACACGGCGCCCTCACCCTCCTCACCACCTCGCTCGTATCGTTCGCGCTGCTCGTCCTCGGCACGGCCCTGTGGGTCACCGCCACCGGTGACCCGACGCTGACCGGGCCGTCCCTCGCCACCGCGTGGGCGGTGCCCGAGCAGCGCACCCTTGCCGGACTCGCCACCGTGGTGCTGCTGGCCGGCCTCGCGTTCAAGCTCTCGGCCGTGCCGTTCCACGCGTGGACCCCGACGACCTTCACGGCAGGTCCGCTCCCCGTCTCGGCGCTGCTCGCGTCCGCGTCGAAGCTCGCTGCCGTCGGGGCCCTCATCGTCGTGCTCGCGCCCTATGACGCCGTCGTGGGAATGGCCCGCGGACCGCACGTCGTCGTCGCGGCGCTCGTCATCCTCACCGTCGCCTCGATGCTCGCGGGCACGGTCATGGCGCTGCGGCAGACCGAGGTGGTGCGCCTGCTCGCGTGGTCGACGGTCGCCCAGGCCGGCTGGATCCTCCTGCCGCTCACCGCCCTCTCCGTCGCCGGCCGTCAGGCTGCCGCGGTCTACGCCGTCGTGTATGCCGTGGCCAGCCTGGTGGCGTTCGCTGCGGTCCGTGCCATCCACGGACCGCAGGTCGAGGACCGACGCGACCTCACGGCATACAGGGGCCTGTTGCGGCGCGACCCGATCGCCGGGGGCACGTTGGCACTGGCCCTGCTCGTCCTCGCCGGGCTCCCACCGGGTGTCATCGGGCTCGTCGCCAAGGTCGTCGCGCTGCGCCCGGCCATCGCGGCGGGCCTGTGGCCGGTCGCCGTCGCGGCCGTCGTCGCAGCCGTGCTCGGCATCGCCGTCTATGTGCGCTGGTTCGCGGTCCTCTTCGGTGAGGCCGATGAGCGGGCGCCGGCGCGGCCGGGCTCACGCCGGGCGAGCCTGGGCGTCGCGGCCGTCGGTGCCGCGGTGCTCATCGTCACCAGTGCCCTCCCGCAGCTCCTGGTGGGCCTCGTCACGTGACGTCGGCCAGGGCGGACATCCGGCTGGCGCAGCGCGACGACGCGCCAGCCCTCGCCGCCCACCTCAGCCGCGACCGTGAGGCGTTCGCGGCCACGGAGCCCTCCCGGAGCGAGGACTACTTCACAGCTGCAGGCCAGGTGGAGCGCGTCGAGCGCTACCTCGGTGAGCACGCAGCCGGACGGATGTGGCCGGGCGTCGTCGTGGTCGAGGACGAGGTCGTCGGCTGGGCGACGGTGAGTGACATCCGGCGGGGGCCCTTCCTCGTGGGAGCCGTCGGCTACTGGGTCGGCACGACGCACCAGGGCCGCGGGCACGCGCGTGAGGCGCTGGGCCGGCTGCTCGCGCTCATGAGGGACGAGCTGGGTCTGCACCGTGCCGAGGCCAGCACCTCGCTGGACAACGTCGCCTCGCACCACGTGCTCAGGTCACAGGGCTTCCGGGCCTATGGCACCACCACGTCATCGTTCCTCACGGATGGGCGCTGGCGGGACAGCCTCATGTGGGAGCGCGTCCTGTAGCCGGAACGCGACGCTCACGATCTGCGTTAATAGGGGCATGCACAACCACTTCAACGGCCTGAAGACTGCCGGCCTGTTCGGCCTCATCTGGGTGCTGTTCCTCGCCCTGGGCTGGGTGGCAGCCGTGCAGTTCAACAGCGGCAGCTTCATCTGGATCTTCGCCCTTCTCGGTGTCGCGATGACCTTCTACTCGTACTGGAACAGCGACAAGATCGCCATCAAGGCGATGCGCGCGTTCCCGGTGAGCGAGGCGGAGGCGCCGGCGATGTACCGCATCGTCCGCGAGCTCTCGACCAAGGCCGGGCAGCCGATGCCCTCCCTCTTCATCTCGCCGACCGAAGCGCCGAACGCGTTCGCCACCGGGCGCAACCCCCAGCACGCCGCAGTCTGCTGCACCCAGGGGATCCTGCAGCTGCTCGATGAGCGCGAGCTGCGCGGTGTCCTCGGGCACGAGCTCATGCACGTCTACAACCGCGACATCCTCACCGGCTCGGTCGCCGCGGCGATCGCCGGCGTCATCAGCAGCGTCGGCCAGATGCTGGCCTTCAGCTCGATGTTCGGTGGAGGCAACCGCGACAACAACAACCCCGGTGGTGCCATCGCCGGGCTCGCGATGGCCTTCCTCGCGCCCATCGGCGCCATGTTCATCCAGCTCGCCATCACCCGCACCCGCGAGTACGACGCGGACGAGGATGGAGCCACCCTGACCGGTGACCCGCTGGCCCTGGCGTCGGCCCTGGCCAAGCTCGAAGCCGGTGTCTCGCGCGCCCCGCTCGCGCCGACCAAGGACCTGGTCAACGCCAGCCACATGATGATCGCCAACCCGTTCCGGTCGCAGGACATCTCGCGGCTCATGTCGACCCACCCCCCGATGGCCGACCGCATCGCCCGGCTGCAGGCAATGGCGACGGGCTACCGCCCCAACTGAGCGGTGTCGGTGCCACTGTGAAGGGGTGGCCCGGGCCCGGGCCGTCACCCGTTTCCCAGGAGGTCGCAGTGGCGCGCAAGGTCGGATACATCGTCGGAAGCCTGTCCAAGGACTCGATCAACCGGATTCTCGGCCAATGCCTCATCGCCGTGGCACCGGATGACCTCGAGTTCACCGAGATCCCCATCGCGGACCTGCCGCTCTACAACCGCGACCTCGATGGTGACTACCCGCCGCCGGCGACCGCCCTCAAGGACGCGATCGCCGCGTCCGAGGCGCTGCTCTTCATCACCCCGGAGTACAACCGCTCCATCCCGGGCGCGCTCAAGAACGCGATCGACTGGGCGTCCAGGCCCTGGGGCGAGAACTCGTTCGACCACATGCCTGCCGGGATCATCGGTGCCTCCGTGGGCGCCATCGGCACGGCCGTCGCGCAGCAGTCGCTGCGGGCCTGCCTCAGCTTCTGCAACGCTCGCCAGATGACGGCGCCGGAGGCCTACATCCAGTTCGACCCCGAGACCTACCTGCCCAGTGGCGAGGTGACCGACGCCGCCAGCAAGGAGTTCCTCACGAACTACATGCAGGAGTTCCGCGACCACGTCGAGCGGGTGCTCACCGTGCTGCCCCGCGCCTGAGGAGCCGCTCGCGAGGCTGGTGGGTGCGCACCCGGCGATATGACACGATCCTCGGGTGCCATCCTTGACTCGCGACGAAGCCCGGCAGCGGGCACAGCTCATCAGCGTGAACCGCATGGAGGTCGACCTCGACCTCGACCGCGGGTCGGAGAACTTCGGGTCCACGACCCGGATCAGCTTCTCCTGCAGCACGCCCGGCGAGGCGACCTTCCTCGACGTGCGGTCGGTGTCCACCGAGTCGGTGACCCTCAACGGCGCCGAGATCGCGCCCGACACCATCGTCGACGGGAGGCTTCCCCTCGCCGATCTCGCGGCTGACAACACGGTCGAGGTCGTGGCGACCATGGCGTTCTCGCGGGACGGTCAGGGACTGCACCGCAGCACCGACCCCGCCGACGGCGAGGACTACGTCTACGGACACCTCTTCCTCGATGCGGCGCCCACGGTGTTCGCCTGCTTCGACCAGCCCGACCTCAAGGCGCCCTATGCGTTCACGGTCCGCGTCCCCCGGGACTGGGTCGTCCTCGGCAACGGCCGCGCCACCCAGTCCAGCCCCGGCACGTGGGAGCTGAGCGAGACCCTGCCGCTGGCAACGTATTTCGTCACCGTCTGCGCTGGTCCCTACGTCTCCGTGCGCGACGAGCACGACGGCATACCGCTGGGCATCCACGCCCGCCGCAGCCTGCAGCGCGAGCTCGAGCACCACGCACCGCAGATGTTCGAGGTGACCAAGCAGTCCTTCGACCACTACCACCGCACGTTCGACGTCCGTTACCCGTTCGGTGACTACGACCAGGTCTTCGTCCCCGAGTTCAACGCCGGTGCGATGGAGAACCCGGGTTGCGTGACCTTTCGCGACACGATGCTCTATCGCGGGGCCGTTGCCCGCGAACAGATCCTGCAGCGGAGCAACACGATCGCGCACGAGATGGCGCACATGTGGTTCGGCGACCTCGTGACGATGCGCTGGTGGGACGACCTCTGGCTCAACGAGTCGTTCGCCGAGTTCATGGCCTACACCGCGACGAGCCGCGCCACCGAGTTCACCGACAGCTGGGTCGAGTTCGGGATCTCGCGCAAGCAGTGGGGCTACGCCGCCGAGCGGGCCCCCTCGACCCACCCGGTCGCCGGGTCGCCGGCGCCGGACGCGCGCAGCGCCCTGTCGAACTTCGACGGCATCTCCTACGCCAAGGGCGCGTCCGTCCTTCGCCAGCTGGTCACCCACGTGGGTGAGGAGGCCTTCAACGCCGGCGTCACGGCATACCTGCGTTCGCACGAGCACGGCAACGGTGAGCTGTCCGAGTTCCTCGCGGCGATGGAGCAGACCCACGGCTCGCCGCTCGACGCGTGGAGCGCCGCCTGGCTCGAGACCGCAGGCGTCGACGTCATCGCCCTCGACCGCGACGGCACGATGACCCGCACGTCGCCGGCCGACCACCCGGCCGACCGCCCGCACAGCCTCGACGTGGCGGGCTTCACCGACGGCAACGAGGTGTTCCGCGCGGCCCTGACCCTCGACGAGGCCGAGGTCGCCGTGGACGGCGTGGACCCGGCTGCTGCCGTCCTCCTGCCCAACGCCGCAGACCTGACGTGGGCGATGGTCGACCTCGACGAGGCGTCGTTGGCCGCCCTGCCGTCCGAGCTCGCGCGCATCCAGGACCCGATCGCGCGTTCGGTGCTCTGGGGAGCAGTGCTCACCGGCGTCTTCCGCGGCACTGTCGACCCCGGTGTGGCCTTGGACACCTTCACGGCCGTGTGGCCCCACGAGCGCAATGACGCCCTGATGACTCGCGTGGCGCTGGCGTTCACTGACCGCATCGTGCCGCAGTTCGTCCCGAGCGAGCTGGTCGACGCGGCCAAGGGACGGGTCGCCGGCGCCGCCCTCATGTCGTTCCAGGGAGCCGAACCGGGTTCGGACCAGGCGCTCGTCGCCGCCAGGGTGCTCGCCGCCACGACCTCCGACGAGGACCGTCTGGGTGCGTGGGTCGAGGGCCGGAGCCTGCCCACCGGGCTCGAGGGAGACTCGGACTTCCGCTGGGTCGTCGTGCGCACGATGGCCCGTCTCGGGCTCGCGGACGAGTCGTTCATCGCCGCCGTCGCGGCCGAGGACACCACGCTGTCGGGACACCTGGCCGCCCTGGGAGCGCGTGCTGCCCGGCCCGGCGCAGCCGAGAAGGAGTGGGCGTGGTCACAGATCACGCAGAACCGCCAGCTCTCCAACTACGAGCTCAACGCGCTGGCGACCGGGTTCTGGTCGAGCGGGACGCTCGAGGACCTGCGTCCGTATGCCGCGCGCTACGTCACCGACATCCCTCGCCTCGCGCAGTGGGTCGGCGCCGACGCGCTGGATCGCGTTGCGGCACTGGCGTTCCCGGCACCGGTGGTCGAGTCGGAGACGGTCGACCTGGTTCGCGAGGCGATCGCCCGACCGGACGTGCCCGCTGGTGTCCGGCGGTCCATGGCCGATGAGCTGTCCAAGCTCGAGGAAGCCCTGACGTCGCGAGCCCGCTGGTCCTGAGCCCTGGCTGCCGGAGGGAACCTTGGGGTCCGGAGGGAAATCAACCCTCCGGACCCCCGACGTTCCCTCATGGGGAGCGAATGTTGGGGTGGGGTCAGCGGTAGTTGGTGAACTGCAGCGCCACGTCGAGGTCGGCGGAGTTGAGCATCCGCTGCACGGCCTGGAGGTCGTCGCGCGACTTGCTGGTCACGCGCAGCTCGTCACCCTGGATCTGCGACTTCACGCCCTTGGGGCCCTCGTCACGGATCAGCTTGTTGATCTTCTTGGCGTTCTCCGTCGAGATGCCCTGCTTGAGCGGCACGTCGAGCTTGTACTCCTTGCCCGACAGGCGCGGCCCGGCCTCGGGCACGTCGAGGTGCTTGAGCGAGACCTTGCGCTTGACGAGGTGGGTCTTGACCACGTCGAGGATGGCCAGGACGCGCTCCTCCGAGTTGGCCTGCATGGCGATCGTCTCGCCGGACAGCTCGACCGACGCGCCGATGTTCTTGAAGTCGTAACGGGTCGACACCTCCTTGGCCGAGGAGTTGACGGCGTTGGCGACCTCCTGCTTGTCGAAGTTGCTGACGATGTCCATGGAGCTGTCGGCCACGGGTCCTCCTCGATCGGGCGCCGGCATGCTGCTTCGGGGCGCGGTTTCGTGCTTGGGTGGTTGGCTTGCTATCCTTCCACGCGCACGGCGGGTTGCCCGAGCGGCCAATGGGAGTGGACTGTAAATCCATCGCGAAAGCTACGAAGGTTCGAATCCTTCACCCGCCACCAGTGCAGACAGAGGGCCCTCGACCAGCGGCAACGCCGGTCGAGGGCCCTCTTCGTTGTCAGGGCCGAGAGGCGCTGCTCAGTAGGGCTCGCGGGGCAACGTCGGCGCCGTCGCGGCCTCGAGCGCGGCATACAGCTGGTCGAGGTCGGAGTAGCGACGGTTCTCGGGGAGGCGGGCCAGCTCCCACAGCACCCGTGACGGCGCGTGGCGCTGGACCAGCAGCGCCTGGAGCTCGTCGCGGGTCGCCGGCAGGCAGCGGTCGGACAGGTACTCGTCCAGCTGGGGACGCAGGTCCTGCGACACCGGGGCGGACCACGACGACTCATGGTGCAGTGGCTGTGTCGTACTCACGGCTGCTCCTCCGTCTCTCCTGCGCCGCCTGATGCTTCGGGGCGAGGCCCTGTTGGTTCGATATACCCACGCTGCCGAGCCCCACACGGGCCCCACGTCACGAAACGGTCACCATGCGCACGAGCAGGGCAATCGCCTACCCGGCGTGGTGAACTCGGTAGGAAACGGGTAGGACGACGTGAGGAGCGTGCCCGTGCGCCCGACGTGAGGAGCGACATCTGTGACGTTCATCGATGGCATCGAGCTCGTGGGCAAGACCGTCGACACGGCGGGGGTGGCCGTGATGGTGCTCGGTGCCCTGGTCGCCATGGCTCGTGCCGTCCTGTGGCTGTCGCGGAAGCAGGCCAACACCTACCGCCGGTTCCGGCAGGAGCTCGGGCGGTCCATCCTCCTGGGGCTCGAGCTGCTCGTCGCAGCCGACATCATCCGCACCGTCGCCGTCACCCCCACCCTGGAGAGCGTCTTCGTCCTCGCCCTGATCGTCGCGATCCGCACGTTCCTCAGCTTCTCCCTCGAGCTGGAGATCACGGGACGGTGGCCGTGGCAGAAGGCGAGCGATCTGGCGACGTCCGACAACGGCTGAGCCGCGGCGGCTGGACCTCCCGGACCGGTCGGCCGGGCGGGCACGGTAGAACTGATCCGATGACGAACTGAGCTGACGACGGAAGGAACGACGCGTATGCCGGTGTGGGCGCAGGCTGGACTCTGGGGACTTCTTGCTGGTGGGGCGCTGGTGGTGGGGGCCGGGATCGCGTGGTTCGTCAAGGTGCCGCAGCGCGTGGTCGCGGTCATCATGGCCTTCGGCGCCGGGGTGCTGATCTCGGCCCTGTCCTTCGACCTCGTCGACGAGGCGGAGTCCTCGGGAGGCCTGGTGCCGACCGCCGTGGGCTTCATGGCCGGGGCCATCGTCTACGTCGCCGCCAACGTGCTGCTCGCGCGCCATGGAGCCCAGCACCGCAAGCGTTCGGGCAAGCAGCAGTCCTCCGAACAGGAGAATCCCGGCAGCGGTGCGGCCATCGCCGTGGGTGCACTCCTCGACGGCATCCCGGAGTCCATCGTGCTCGGCCTGAGCCTGCTCGGCGGTGGCGGCGTGGGGATCCCCGTCTTCGCCGCGATCTTCCTGTCGAACCTTCCTGAGGGACTGTCCAGCGCGGCAGGGATGAAGGCCTCCAAGCGCAGCGCGCGCTACGTCTTCGGGGTCTGGGTGGCGATCGCCGTCGCGTCAGGGCTGGCCGGCCTGCTCGGCGTCCTGCTGCTCCAGGGCGCCTCCCCGGAGACCATCGCCGCGATCACGGCACTCGCGGCAGGCGCCATCCTGGCCATGGTCGCCGACACGATGATTCCCGAGGCGTTCGAACGCACCCATCTGTATGCCGGCCTGGCGGCGACCGTGGGATTCATGGTCGCCTTCGTCCTGGGTCACGCCTGACCCGCTCGGGGCACGATGATCTGCCGCACCTCCGTCCCGGCGTGGAGCCGGTCGAGCGCGAGGTTGAGGTCGTCGAGAGGCACCGAGCGCGAGGTGACGAGCGCATCTGCGGGAAGCAACCCCGCGGCATACAGGTCAAAGAGGCGCGGAAGGTCGCGCCGGGGTACGGACGAGCCCATGTAGGAGCCGGAGATCGACTTCTCCTCGCCGACGAGCGAGGCGATCGACACGCCCACCTCATGGCGGGGGTGGGGGAGCCCGGCCACGACGACCCGGCCTCCCACGCGCGTCGCGGCATAGGCCGTGGCCAGGGCGGCCGGGTGCCCGGCTGCCTCGATCGCGACAGCCACACCTCCACCGGTGAGGTCGCGGACCTGCTCGACCGCGTCGTCGCCGGCCAGGACTCCGTGGGTCGCGCCCACCTCGGCAGCAGAGGCGAGCTTCGACGGCACGGTGTCGACGGCGATGACCGGATGCGCGCCGGCGAGGGCGGCTGCCATGACGGCCGAGATGCCCACCCCGCCCAGTCCGACGACGGCCACGGCCTCACCCGGTCGCACGACCGCGGTGTTGAGGACCGCGCCGGCTCCGGTGAGCACGGCGCACCCGAAGACCGCTGCCGTCTCGAGGGGAACGTCGTCGGGCACCGGCACCAGGGAGCGTGGTGACACCACGGTGAGCTCGGAGAACGCCGAGACGCCGAGGTGTGAGTTGAGCTCGGTCCCGCTCGCGTCTCGGAACGGCCGCCGTCCCGTCACCAGCCTGGCCTCCCGGTTGGCTGCCTGGGCGCCGGCGCAACGCACCGGGTTGCCTCCCGCGCAGTCGGCGCAGTTGCCGCACGAGGGGACGTAGGAGCAGACCACGCGGTCACCCACGGCCACGTCCGTGACCCCGGGCCCGACCTGCTCGACCACACCTGCCGCCTCGTGCCCGAGGACCATCGGCAGGGGACGTGGGCGGTCGCCGTTGACGACGGAGAGGTCCGAGTGGCACAAGCCGGCGGCCACGATGCGCACGAGCACCTCGCCCGGGCCGGGCTCGTCAAGGGTCACCTCCTCGATCCGCAGAGGTCGGGACCGGGCGAACGGCTGGACGTCGCTCGACTGTCGCAGGACGGCGGCTCTCGTCGTGAGGCTCATGTGCTCACTCTCCCTGATGACCCCCGAAACATGCTGGGATGTTTGGCGAGCGGCGCACGTGGGCAAGCAACCTCATGGTGGTCCGCTCGCCGCGGTTGCCAGAGCACGTACGTGGCAACCGTCACCCGCTCCGAAGGGAAGGCACATCATGAGCTCAACACCTCGCGCACGGGGAGCCGACGACGACCGTATGGGTCGGGACCCAGGGCCGTTGGACGGCCGGGACGACACCCGCATGGACACTCGTGACGACAGCCGCTTCGACCGCGACCGCCGCGACGACAGCCGGTCCGACGGCGGCGACCGCCATGACCTGCGCGACGAGCGCCCTGTCGACCGGCGCGTGGACCCCGGACTGGCCCGCAACGACGTCGTCGCGCGGCAGCAGGAGCAGTTCGGCGGCATGAAGTTCGGTGCCGCGTTCTTCGGCTGGCTCACCGCCCTCGGCATGGCCGTGATCCTCACCGCGCTGCTCGCCGCCGTGGGCACGGCTGTGGGGATCGCCAACAACACGACCGCTGAGCAGGCCACCAGCGACGCCACGCAGTCCCCGAGCACCGTGGGCATCGTCGGTGCCATCGCGCTGGGCGTCATCCTCTTCGTCGCCTACTACTGCGGTGGCTACGTCGCCGGGCGCATGGCCCGGTTCAACGGTGCCCAGCAGGGCCTGGCGGTCTGGCTGTGGGCCCTGCTCATCGCGATCCTCGTCGCGGTCCTCGGCGCCGCAGCCGGCAGCAAGTACAACGTGCTGGAGCAGCTGAACGGCTTCCCCCGTATCCCGGTCAGCGAAGGCGACCTCACCACCGCCGGCATCGTGGCCCTCGTCATCGTCGCCGTGACCAGCCTGGTCGGGGCGATCCTCGGCGGCATCGCCGGGACGCGCTACCACCGCCGGGTCGACGACGCCGGTTTCGACGTCGTCTGACGATGCCCGCCTGACCGCGCCCGCGTGACCGCGCTCGCCCGAGAGGGGCCGCCCGAGAACGGCCGCCGGGACGAGCGCGACCTCCGGGCGTGGCACAGTGGCCCGATGGTTGACGGTGGCGTCGCTGGACTGGTGCTCGCGGCGGGAGCCGGACGGCGCATGGGTGGTCCCAAGGGACTGCTCCGGCTCTCGCCGAACGGGCCGTCGCTCGTCGAGCTGGCCGTTGCCCGCTTCCGGGACGCCGGGCTTGAGCGAGTCCTCGTCGTCGTCGGCTCGGCCGCGGCCGACGTGGCGGTGCGCGCGCGGCGAGCCGGTGCGGACGTCGTCGAGGCACCCGACTGGGACGAGGGCATGGGCGCCTCGCTGCGCCGCGGCCTCGTGGCGCTCGAGTCCACCGATGCCCGCGCCGCCCTGCTCATGCTCGTCGACCTGCCCGACGTGGGCGCTGACGTCCACACGCGCATCCTGTCGTCGGTCGAGGGTGGGGGAGGGTCAGGCCTCGACGGGGTACTCGTCCGCGCGGCCTATGAGGGGCGTGCCGGTCACCCGGTCCTGCTCGGCCGGGAGCACTGGCGACTCGTGTCGACCCAGGCCGTCGGCGACCGCGGCGCCCGGGCCTACTTCGAGGCGCACCCGCCTCGTCTCGTGGAGTGCGGTGACCTCGCGACCGGTCGCGACATCGACCGTCCCGCGGACATCTGACCCAGGTCGTCCTCTTCCGGCCGCGCTCGTGTGACGATGCTCGGTATGAACCTCGCGTCCGCCACCACCGCCGAGCTGCGGGCCGCACTCGAGGGGACCGGCTACCTCGTCGACGACGAGCTGGCGACCATCACCTGGCTGGCGACCCGGCTCTCGCGTCCGCTGCTGCTGGAGGGGGAGCCCGGCACCGGCAAGACCGCGCTCGCCGAGTCGCTGGCCCAGGCGGCGGGTGTGCCGCTCATCCGGCTCCAGTGCCACGAGGGCATCGACGCGAGCCAGGCGCTCTATGACTGGGACTTCCCGCGCCAGATCCTGCACCTGCGCGCGGTCGAGGCCGTCGACGGCGCCACCTCCCTCGCGGACGTCGAGTCCGACCTCTTCGACGAGCGGTTCCTCCTCGCCCGGCCGATCCTGCGGGCCCTGCGCGAGGCGCCGGCCGTGCTTCTCATCGACGAGATCGACCGCGCCGACGACGAGTTCGAGGCCTTTCTCCTCGAGGTGCTGTCGACCTGGCAGGTGAGCATCCCCGAGCTCGGCACCGTGAGTGCCTCCACGCCGCCGCTCGTCGTGCTCACGTCCAACCGCACCCGCGAGGTGCACGACGCCCTCAAGCGGCGCTGCCTCTACCACTGGCTCGAGCACCCTTCTCTCGAGCGCGAGCTGGCGATCGTGCACTCGCGTGCCCCCGAGGTCCCCGAGGCCCTGGCCACGCAGGTCGTGCGCGCCGTGCACGGCATCCGCACGGACCACGAGCTGCTCAAGCCGCCGGGGGTCGCCGAGACACTCGACTGGGCGCGGGCGCTGCACGAGCTCGGGGTGCGTGAGCTCGACACCGCCTCTGCCGCAGCCTCACTGGGTGTCGCCGTCAAGTACCGCGAGGACTCCGACCGCGTCCGAGCCTCCCTCGACCGGCTGCTCGCCCGGTGACCACCGCTCGCCCGCCCGAGGAGATCCTGCTCGGCTTCGCCCGGGCGCTGCGGGCTGCCGGCGTGGACGTCACCGCGGACCGTGAGCGCACCTACCTGACCGCCGTCGCCATGGTGGGGCTCGAGGACCAGGCCGGCGCGTATGCCGCCGGGCGCGCGACCCTGTGCGGCTCACCGTCCGATCTCGAACGCTTCGACCTCGTGTATGCCGCGTGGTTCGGTGCGCAGCGTCCCGCGGCAGCGCGGCGGGCACCGAACCGGCCACCCGCAACGATGGCGGACCTGCGTGACGACGAGTCGCGGGGTGACGGCGTCGACGACCCCGACGGCGAGGACGTCCGTGCCCGCGCCAGTGCGACGGAAGTGCTGCGGCGCAAGGACATCGCGTCGATGTCGGCGCGGGAGCGCGCGACGATGACCCGGATGTTCTCGACCCTGCGGCCCCGGCCCCCACGGCGGCGCACCAGCCGGATGACCGGCGCTGGCCGTGGCCGCGTCGATGCCCGTCGCACGATGCGCGACATGCTCCGGCGTCAGGGTGAGCCGGGCGCCATCCGCTGGCGTGAGCGCTCCGAGCGACCTCGGCGCGTGGTCGTCCTGCTCGACGTCTCCGGGTCGATGAGTGCCTACGCCGATGCCCTGCTGCGGCTCGCCCACGTGTGGTGCCGTGGTCCCGGCCAGGTCGAGGTCTTCACCATCGGGACCCGCCTCACCCACGTCACCACTGCGCTGCACCAGCTCGACTCCGACCGGGCGCTGGTCGCCGCCGGCAACACCATCCCCGACTGGTCCGGCGGGACCCGGCTGGCGCACGGGCTCAAGGCGTTCCTCGACCGCTGGGGGAGGCGCGGCATGGCCCGAGGCGCCGTCGTGGTGCTCGTCAGCGACGGCTGGGAGCGAGACCAGCCGGAGGCGCTCGCCGAGCAGATGCGCCGACTCCACGCCCTCGCGCACCACGTCGTGTGGGCCAACCCGCACCGGGGGCACCCGTCCTACCAGCCGGTGCAGCAGGGCATAGTGGCTGCTCTTCCCTACGTTGACTCCTTCGTGGCCGGTCATTCGATGGCCGCGTTCGCCGAGCTCCTGGAGGTGGTTGAGCATGCGTGAGGTGCTCAGTGAGCTGCGCGACTGGTGGGAGGCCGGAGAGTCGGTGGCCCTGGCCACCGTCGTCGACACCTTCTACTCGTCGCCGCGACCGGCCGGAGCATCCATGCTCGTCGGCCCCGATGACACGGTGGTCGGGTCCGTCTCGGGCGGGTGCGTCGAGGGAGCGGTCTACGAGCTCGGCCAAGGTGTGCGCGCCTCTGCCACAGCGGAGCTCGCGCACTACGGCGTGTCGGACGACACGGCATACTCCGTGGGTCTCACCTGCGGGGGACAGCTCGACGTCTTCGTGGAGAAGGTCGACCAGGAGAGCTTCCCGGAGCTGGGCTCGGTCGCCGACGACATCGAGGCCGGTCGCCCCGTCGCCGTCGCGACGGTCATCGAGCACCCCGACCCCGACTGGGTGGGCCGACGGCTCGTCGTGCGACCGGACTCCGCGACCGGCGCGCTCGGCAGCGCCCGGGCGGATGCCGCCGTCACCGACGACACCCTGGGAGCGCTGGCTGCCGGGACGACCGAGACCCTGACCTACGGCCCGGACGGTGAGCGTCGCGGTGAGGGCATGCGGGTCTTCGTCGCCACCCATGCGCCCAGGCCCCGGATGATCGTCTTCGGTGCGATCGACTTCGCCGCGGCTGTCGCCGAGGTCGGCAAGTTCCTCGGCTACGCCGTCACCGTCTGCGACGCACGTCCGGTCTTCGCGACCCCTGCGCGGCTGCCCGCCGCCGACGAGGTGGTCGTCGCCTGGCCGCACAACTACCTGCGCGAGGAGGCGGCTGCCGGGCGCATCGACGGCCGGACGGTGCTGTGCGTGCTCACCCATGACCCCAAGTTCGACGTTCCACTGCTCGAGGTCGCCCTGCGGCTGCCTGAGGTCGCCTACGTCGGGGCGATGGGGTCACGTCGCACCCACGACGACCGGATGGACCGGCTGCAGGAGGCCGGGCTCACGGAGTCCGAGCTGAGCCGGCTGTCCTCGCCGATCGGGCTCGACCTCGGGGGCCGCACCCCTCAGGAGACCGCGGTGTCCGTGGCGGCCGAGATCATCGCGTTGCGCTGGGGTGGTCGCGGCGACCGTCTCGCGGTGCGCGGAGGACCGATCCACTCCTGACCGGTGGGCAATTTCGCCGATTGCTTGTCAGAAGCGGTTGAACCGGACAGGATCCAAGGACTTGCAGCATCCGCTCACGGCGAAGGGTCACAGATGACTCGGATCACGGTCACGGTCGACGGCACGTCCTACAGCGACGAGGTGGAGCCACGCATGCTCCTCGTGCACTACCTCCGAGAGGCGGTGGGCAAGACCGGGACGGTCATCGGCTGCGATACGAGCAACTGCGGCGCCTGCACGGTGCACCTCGACGGTCGCAGCGTGAAGTCGTGCAACGTGCTCGCCGTCCAGGCCGACGGTCACGAGGTGACGACCATCGAGGGGATCGCCGTGAACGGCGAGCTGCACCCCATGCAGAAGGCGTTCCACGAGTGCCACGCCCTCCAGTGCGGCTACTGCACCCCGGGGATGATTCTGCAGGCCATCGACGTGCTCAACGAGAACCCCCACCCCTCCGAGGAGGAGATCAGGGTCGGTCTCGAGGGCAACCTCTGCCGGTGCACCGGCTACCACAACATCGTCAAGGCCGTGCAGCAGGTGGCCGGCCAGGACTCCCCGGTGGAGCAGCCCGAGGGCGCGACGGCAGGGGTGCAGTCATGACCGCTGTCGACGACCGCCCCGAGGCCCAGTCCGCCGAGATCGGCAAGGCTCGGCGCCGCAAGGAGGACCAGCGGCTCATCACCGGTCGCACGAAGTGGACCGACAACATCCACCTGACCGGGATGCTCCACCTCGCGATGGTGCGCAGCCCGCTGGCCCACGCGACGATCACCAACATCGCCACCGACGGGGCGCGCTCGGCCTCCGGCGTCATGGCCGTCTTCGTCGGTGCGGACATCGCCGACATCCAGGGCCTCAACATCACGGCGTGGCCCGTCACGGCCGACCAGAAGTCGCCGGACCACCTGCCCATGGTGCTCGAGCACGTCGCGCACGCCGGCGAGATCGTCGCCGTCGTGGTGGCCCGCACCGCTGCCGAGGCACGCGATGCCGCCGAGCTGGTCGACGTCGACTACGACGAGCTCCCTGCGGTCCTCGACCTCAAGGAGGCGGCGACCGACGCGGTGCTCGCCCACCCGTCGCTCGGCACCAACAAGTCCGCCTTCTGGCAGCTCGACTCCAAGGAGGGCGGCACCGGGGAGGACGTCGACGAGGCCATCGCCAAGGCCCGCGAGGACGGCATCGTCATCGAGCGCGAGTACCGCCAGCAGCGCCTCATCCCGGCGTTCATGGAGCCCCGGTCCACGGTCGTGGACCCCACCGGCGAGCAGGTCACGATGTGGTCCTCCACGCAGGTGCCGCACATCCTGAGGTTCTGCATCGCGGCCACGACGGGCCTGCCCGAGTCCAAGATCCGGGTCATCGCCCCTGACGTCGGAGGTGGCTTCGGCGGCAAGCTGCAGACCACCCCCGAGGAGTTCGTCACCCTCGCCGTCGCGCGCAAGCTCGGCCGACCCTGCAAGTACACCGAGACCCGCTCCGAGACGATGGTCTCCGGGCACCACGGCCGCGACCAGTGGCAGAAGCTCACCCTGTCCGCTGAGAAGGACGGCACGGTCACCGGCCTCAAGGTCGAGCTGCTCGCCGACCTCGGCGCCTATGCCGCGATCGTCGGCGGCGGTGTGCCGGTGCTGGGCGCCTGGATGTACAACTCGATCTACAAGTTCCCGGCCTACCGGTTCAACACGACGAACCTCTACACCAACAAGACCTGGGTGGACGCCTACCGCGGTGCAGGGCGGCCCGAGGCCACCTTCGCCATCGAGCGGATCATGGACGAGCTCGCGGCCGAGGTCGGCGTGGACCCCCTCACGATCCGTGAGCAGAACTGGATCACGCACGAGGAGTTCCCGTTCACGAGCGTGGCCGGGATGACCTACGACTCCGGCAACTACGAGGCGGCGACCGCCAAGGCCAAGGAGCTCTTCGGCTACGACGAGCTCCGGGCCGAGCAGCAGGAGCGCCGCGACTCGAACGACCCCGTCCAGCTCGGCATCGGCGTCTCGACCTTCACCGAGATGTGCGGGCTCGCGCCCTCCAGGGTGCTCGGCTCGCTCAACTACGGTGCTGGCGGCTGGGAGTCGGCAAGCATCCGCATGCTCGCGACCGGCACGGTCGAGGTCATCACGGGCACGTCGCCGCACGGCCAGGGTCACGAGACGGCATGGAGCCAGATCGTGGCCGACCGCCTCGGCGTGCCCTTCGAGAACGTCGAGGTGCTCCACGGCGACACCCAGATCGCGCCCAAGGGCATGGACACCTACGGGTCCAGGTCCCTCGTCGTCGGAGGTGAGGCGCTCGTCCTCGCCGCCGACAAGGTCATCGAGAAGGCCAGGCCGATCGCGGCCCACCTGCTCGAGGCCAACATCGACGACCTGGAGTTCGCGAGCGGGTCGTTCTCGGTCAAGGGCACCGACAAGGGCATCAAGCTCACCGACATCGCCCTCGCGACGTTCGCGGGTCACAACCTGCCCGACGGGGTCGAGCCGACCCTCGACGCCGACGCGACGTTCGACCCGGTGAACTTCTCCTTCCCGCACGGCACGCACCTGTGCGCGATGGAGGTCGACACCGAGACGGGCGCGACGAAGATGCGCAAGTACGTCTGTGTCGACGACATCGGCGTCATCATCAACCCACTCATCGTCGAGGGCCAGGTCCACGGCGGGCTCGTGCAGGGCATCGCCCAGGCACTGTGGGAGGGCGCGGAGTACGACGAGCAGGGCACGCTCGTGTCGGGCTCCTTCGTCGACTACACCCTGCCCACGGCAGCCGACACGATCAGCTTCATCACCGACCACACGACGTCACCGGCCACGTCGAACTCGCTCGGCACCAAGGGTGTCGGCGAGGCGGGCACGATCGCCTCAACGCCAGCGGTCGTCAACGCCATCGTCGACGCGCTGCGGCCGTTGGGCATCAACGACATCACCATGCCGTGCACGCCCGAGCGGGTGTGGACCGCGATCCAGTCGGCGGGCTCCAACCAGTCCGAGCCGACGCCGACCGAGGTCCAGCCGCACTTCGAGGAAGGCTCGGGCAACCAGGACGATCCCGGCACAGCCACGCAAGGAGCAGGCCAATGATCCCCGCAGCCTTCGACTACCTCGCCCCGACGTCGGTGGCCGATGCTCTGGCGGCTCTTGCCGAGGCAGGTGACGACGCCAAGGTGCTCGCCGGCGGCCAGAGCCTGCTACCCATCCTGCGCATGCGCCTCAGCGCCCCCGAGAAGGTCATCGACCTCGGGCGCATCGAGGAGCTGCGCGGCATCAGGGAGGACGGTGACCACATCGTCGTCGGCGCGACGACGACCTACACCGACGCCCTCGCCTCCGACCTCCTGCGCGAGCACGCCGCGGTCCTCCAGGACGCGATCAAGGAGGTGGCCGACCCCCAGATCCGTCGTCGTGGAACCCTGGGTGGCGCCCTCGTGCACGCCGACCCGGCCGGCGACGTCGGTGCCCCCGCGCTGGCGCTCGACACCGAGTTCGTCATCACGGGCAGCGCTGGCGAGCGGACGGTCGCGGCTGCCGACTTCTTCCAGGACCTCTTCGAGACGGCTGTGGGGGAGGGGGAGCTCCTCACCGCCATCCGCATCCCCAAGCACACGGGGTGGGGTGCGCACTACGAGAAGTTCGTCCGAGTCTCCCACCAGTGGTCGATCGTCGCCGTGGCGGCGACCATCCGCGTCGAAGGTGGCTCCATCGCGGAGGCGCGCATCGGCCTGACCAACATGGGCTCGACACCGCTGCGGGCCACCGCTGTGGAGTCGGCCCTCGTGGGCGTGGCCGCCACGGACGAGGCGGTGCGTGAGGCCTGCGCGGCGGCGGCCGAGGGCACGAACCCTCCGAGCGACCTCAACGGCAGCGCCGACTACCGGCGGGCGCTCGCGCCGATCCTCACCCGGCGCGCCGTGCTCGCGGCTGCGGGAGCCTGACGTGGAGCTGCACCACGAGTTCACCGTGCCGGCAACTGCCGACTACGCCTGGGAGACGCTGCTCGACCTCGAACGCGTCGGCAGCTGCTTCCCGGGCGCCACGGTCACCGAGGTGTCGGACGACGGCTTCTCGGGCACCGTCAAGGTCAAGCTCGGTCCGATTGCTCTGGTGTATGCCGGGTCCGGCACCTTCACCGAGCGCGACGCCGCTGCGCGGCGGGCGGTCATCGAGGCCAAGGGCAAGGACAAGCGTGGCAACGGCACGGCCGGTGCCACCGTGACGCTCCAGCTGTCGCCGGAGGGTGACCAGACCAAGGTCGAGGTCGACACGGATCTCGCGATCACGGGCAAGCCGGCGCAGTTCGGCCGGGGCGTGATGCAGGACGTCTCCGACAAGCTGCTCCGCCAGTTCGTCGACTGCATCGAGAGCCAGTTCGCGGCGCCCGAGGCGGAACCTGAGCCACCAGCAGCAGCCGCGGTCGGGGCAGGTGAGTCGGAAAGCGTTGCAGCGCAGGCGGATCGGACTCCGGCCCCGAGCCCCAGCCCGCGGCCGGCGCCTCGGCCGACGTCGCCCGTGGACGACGCCATCGACCTCGGCGCCGTGGCGCTGCCGTCGGCGGTCAAGCAGTGGGGCCCGTATGCCGTGGCTGCACTGGTCGGTGCCCTGTTCGGCTACGCGGTCGGTCGCCGCGGCTGAGCGGAGATCAGGCCGCCCGGCCCCAGGAGTCCACGTCGTGGCTGCTGCGGCGGTGGTCGGCGTCATGGACCGCCGGGTGGCGGTAGTCGTCGACCCAGGGTGCGGACCCGTGGCGACGGTTGCTGCGCTCGAGGGCCCAGACGAGCGCGACGAGCAGCGCGGTGGCGAGGAGGGGGGCCATGGTGGAGGTGAAGGTGCTCATGGCACAAGTTTGATGCTCATGCAGATTCTGCCACGAGTGGCAGACCTGACACTCTTGCACAAGATGCTGCCACCCTGCCATGCTGACCCGATGGCCCTTCGCTCCGTCGCCGTCGTGCTCCAGGATCCCGTTGCCCTCTTCGAGTTCGGGGTCCTCTCGGAGGTGTTCGGGATCGACCGCACCGACGACGGCGTGCCGGCCTTCGACTTCCGCGTCTGCACCGAGGACCCGGCCGAGCCGTTGCGGGCCGACGGCGGTGTCGTCCTCTCCGCACCCCTGGGTCTGGAGGCGACGACGGACGCCGACCTCGTGGCCATCCCGGCCAGCAACGCGGCATACGCGCCGTCAGAGGCCGTGAAGCAGGTGGTGAGGGACGCCGTGGAACGCGGCGCCCATGTCCTGTCGGTCTGCTCGGGCGCGTTCACGCTCGGTGCGGCCGGCGTCCTCGACGGGCGCGAGTGCACGACCCACTGGAGGTACAGCGACGACCTCGCGGCGGCCTACCCGCTGGCGCACGTCAACCCGGACGTCCTCTATGCGCACGACGGCAACGTCATCACGAGCGCCGGGACCGCGGCCGGGGTGGACGCCTGCCTGCACCTCGTGCGCAGCGAGCACGGCGCTGCCGTGGCCAACCGCATCGCCCGCCGCATGGTGGTCTCGCCGCACCGGGACGGCGGCCAGCGGCAGTTCATCGACCACCCGGTGCCGATGACGGAGTGCGAGAGCATTGGCCCGGTGCTGCAGTGGCTGCTGGAGCACCTCGAGGAGCCGCACACCGTCGGCGACCTGGCTCGGCGTGCGGCGATGTCCTCGCGCACGTTCGCGCGCCGGTTCGTCTCGGAGACGGGCACGACGCCGCACCAGTGGCTCACCGACCAGCGGGTGCTGCGGGCGCGCGAGCTGCTCGAGGAGACGGACCTGTCCATCGAGCAGATCGCCGGCGATGTCGGCTTCGGGAGCGCGGCGCTGCTGCGTCACCACTTCGCGCAGGGCACGGGCCTCACGCCGACGGTCTTCCGCACACGCCACCGCACCCCCGCCTGACACGACGGTGCGGCACAGCCGCCGTCCACGAAGCAGTCGAAAGTAGACAAAGTCCCGCCTCCCGCTACTGGAGGCGGGACTTTGTCTCCTCTCGACTGGTCGGGAAGGCTCCGATCTTCACGAGATCTCCACAGGTCGTGCCCACGTGCTGCGGGCGTTCGCTCCTACTGTCGGTGTCATGAGCGGAGTGGGAGCAGGCGCAGCGCGGGGGATCCGCCGATGAAGGACACGACAGTGCTGGTGGTCGAGGACGAGCCGACCATCAACCAGGCCGTGACCGACCGGCTGCGCGCCGAGGGCTACACCGTGCACCAGGCGCACGACGGCCCCGCCGCGGTCGAGGCGTTCACCGAGCACGACCCGGACCTCGTCGTCCTCGATGTCATGCTCCCCGGCTTCGACGGCCTCGAGGTCTGCCGCCGCATCCAGGCCGTCCGCCCCGTTCCCGTGCTCATGCTCACCGCCCGCGACGACGAGACCGACATCCTCGTGGGGCTCGGGGTGGGCGCCGACGACTACGTCACCAAGCCGTTCCGCATGCGCGAGGTCGTGGCGCGCATCCACGCCCTGCTCCGCCGCGTCGAGCGCGCCGCCGAGCTGGCAGCCACACCCGCACCGACCACCCGTGTGGGCACGGTGCAGATCGACGGACCGGCCCGCCGGGTCACGGTCGACGGCGCCGAGGTCCACCTCACCCCGCTCGAGTTCGACCTCCTCGCTGCGCTCGCGGCCACGCCGGGCGCTGTGCGTTCACGGGAGCAGCTCATGGGCGAGGTGTGGGGCTGGTCGGACGCGTCAGGCACCCGCACCCTCGACAGCCACGTGAAGTCGTTGCGCGCCAAGATCGGCGCCTCCAGGCTGCGGACGGTTCACGGCGTGGGCTACGCCCTGGAGACGTCGTGATCACCGACGAACCCCTCGAGAGTGTCGGCTCGATCAAGGTCAAGCTCGGTGTCCTCGTCGGAGCGAGCGTCGTCGTCGCCGCACTCTTCGCGACGATCGGCGACCGCGCCGGGATGCCGCTCTGGCTCACCCTCCCCGTCACCGTCGCCGTGGCCCTCGCCGTCACCCAGTGGCTGGCCCGCGGCATGACCGCACCGCTGCGCGAGATGACGCACGCGGCGAGCCGCATGGCGGCGGGCGACTACGGCCAGCGTGTCTCGACCGCGTCCACCGACGAGGTCGGGCAGCTCGCGCGCGCCTTCAACGCGATGTCGTCCGACCTCGCCGACGCCGACCACCAGCGTCGCCAGCTCATCGCCACCGTCTCCCACGAGCTGCGCACCCCGCTGACCGCCCAGCGCGCCCTCCTCGAGAACCTCGTCGACGGCGTCGTCCAGCCCGACGACGCGGCCCTGCGTGGAGCGCTCACCCAGTCCGAGCGGCTGAGCGACCTCGTCGGGGACCTGCTCGACCTCTCGCGCATCGATGCCGGCGTGGCACCGCTGCGCCTCGAGGAGGTCGGCGTCGCGCAGCTCCTGCGCGGAGCGGTCGCCGAGG
Organism: Knoellia sp. Soil729; assembly: GCF_001427985.1. GTDB lineage: Bacteria > Actinomycetota > Actinomycetes > Actinomycetales > Dermatophilaceae > Knoellia. The sequence goes on along the minus strand of NZ_LMSA01000002.1, from coordinate 526,620 downwards.
CGGAGCTGGGCTCGCGCACCGTCCATTTCGTATGCCGTGTGCTCCCCGAGGACCTCACCGTCACCGCCGACCCCGCTCGCCTCGCACAGCTCGTCGCGAATCTCCTCGACAACGCAGCCCGGCACAGCCCGCCGAACGGCGAGATCGCGCTCGTGGCAACGGCGCTCGACGACGACAGCTGGTCACTCGAGGTGACCGATGACGGCCCTGGCATCCCCGCGGACCAGGCCGCCAACGTCTTCAGCCGCTTTGGGACCGGCGACGACTCCAGCGGCGGCACGGGTCTCGGCCTCGCCATCGCCTCCTGGGTCTGTGAGCTGCACGGCGGCTCCATCCAGGTCCTCCCCACGCCCACCGGCGGACGAGGCGCGCGGCTGCGCGCAGTCCTGCCACGGCATACGACAACCCTTGCGCGCTCGGCGACCGTGCCGAGCACCCAGCCGACCACGGAGGTCACCATGACGACCACTCCCGCACGGCCCCCGGCCGTGCCGCAGCCACCGACTGGCGCCGCGACGTCCGCCGCACCCGACAGGGCGGGTCCGCCCCCGTTCACGGACCAGGTCTTCGGTCGGTTCTGGCCGGAGTCGGGCCTGGGACCCCAACCACAGCTGCTCATCGGTGCACTGCTCCTCGGCCTGTTCGCGTCGATCACCTTGCCCGAGAGGCGCATTGGCCTGGCCGTGGGCTTGGTCGCACTCCTCGCCGCCGCGCTGATGCTCTGGGCGTCGAAGGAGAGGAGGAGCCCGTGGGCCATCACCTGCATCGCGGTGGGGATCGGCCTCACCGCCATGACCGTCCTGCGTGCCACGGAGTGGATCGCCGTGCTCTCGCTGATGCTCGCCGCCCTGCTCCTCGCGGCAACGGTCACCCGGGCCAGGTCGTTCGTCAGCATCCCGCTGTCCGCGGCGTCCTGGGTGCTGTCCGGGCTGCGCGGCCTGCCGCTGCTCGGCCGCACGCTCACGGCGACGAGCCGCATGCCGCTCATGTGGCCGGTTCTGCGGACCGCGGCGATCGCGGCGGTGGGACTGGTCCTCTTCGGTGGCCTGTTCGCCTCCGGTGACGCAATCTTCGGCTCATGGGCGCAGTCGCTGGTCCCGGACCTGCGCTGGGACTCGATCATCGCGCGCATCTTCGTCTTCGTCTTCGTGGCCGGAGTTGCGCTTGCCGGGGCCTATCTCGCGCTCAACCCGCCGCCGATCGCCGACCTCGACGTGCCGAGAGGGGCACCAGTGCGCCACCGCTGGGAGTGGCTCGTGCCGCTCGGCGTCGTCATCGCGCTGTTCGTTGCGTTCCTCGTCGCGCAGGCCACCGCGATGTGGGGCGGTCACGAGTACCTGCGGAAGACCACGGGGCTCTCCTATGCCGAGTACGTCCACCAGGGTTTCGGCCAGCTGACCACGGCCACCTTCCTCACGCTCGTCGTCGTCGGCATCGCCACGCGCAAGGCTCCGCAGCAGACCGCCTCGGACCGGCTCGTGCTCCGAGCAGCACTGGTCGGGCTGTGCGTCCTCACCCTCGCGGTGGTGGCGTCGGCGCTCTATCGGATGAGCCTCTACCAGGAGGCCTACGGCTACACCGTCCTGCGGGTCTTCGTCGACGGGTTCGAGCTGTGGCTGGGGCTGCTCATCGTCCTGATGATGGTGGCGATCGTCCGGCTCAAGGGGACCTGGGTGCCTCGGGCAGCGCTCCTCTCGGGTGCCGTGTTCTTCCTGGCGTTCGGCCTGATGAACCCGGACGGCTGGGTCGCCCAGCGCAACATCGACCGGTTCCAGCAGACCGGGAAGCTCGACACCTACTACCTCGCCGGGCTCGGGGTGGACGCCACCCCTGCGATCGTCGCGGGCCTCGACGAGAAGCAGGCAGCCTGCGTCGTCACCTGGCACATGGAGAAGAGTTCTGACCGCAGTGACGGCGTGCTCGAGTGGAACCTCGGGCGTGCCCGCGCCTTCGACGCCACGCAGGGCAAGGACCTCACGGCAGACCCGGCGTTCTGCCGGCAGTTCGGTGACGGCTTTGTCCCCACCGGCTCCGGCTCCGAGATCTTCGACTGACCGCGCCGGCACCCCTGACCGAGGCTCCGAAGCGAGGCCAGCGCCTGACCTGGGAGGGCGAGAAACGGCATACGGGAGCGCTTGGATGTGTGAGAGTGGCGCCGTGTCCTCGCAACCAGTGACAGATACGCGCCTTGAGCTGCGCAGTGATCCGAGCGAGATCACCCACATCGTGTGCTGTCGCGACCCTGAATGGAAGAACACGTGGTGCGGAGCCGATGCGGACCACGTCAACCCGGCGGCGACGGATCTGTGCTCCATGTGCATCGACGTGGCGACGCAGCGCCTGCCAAGCTTCCTCGCGAACGAGCCAACGATCTGTCCCATGGACTTCGAACGGTGCCCTGACGAGCACGAGGTCGACCTGCGCATTCTGCGCGAGGTCTCCCCGGACTGAGCCGGCGACCCGGCACGAGGGCGGGTGGACGGCATACTCGGCCCATGGACTCGACCACGGTGCTCGTCCTCAACGGCCCCAACCTCAACCTGTTGGGGGAGCGTGAACCCGAGATCTATGGCAGCGACACCCTCGCCGACGTCGAGAACCTGTGCCGGATCGCCTGCAACGCCCAGGGGCTCACGCTCGACTTCCGGCAGAGCAACTCCGAGGGCGTGCTCATCGACTGGGTGCAGGAGGGGCGTCGTGGCATCGCCGGGATGGTGCTCAACGCCGCCGGCTATACCCACACGTCTGTGGCGCTGCGCGACGCGCTCTCAGCGGTGACCGTGCCGCGGGTCGAGGTGCACATCAGCGACATCCATGCGCGCGAGGAGTTCCGGCACCACAGCTACCTCACCGACGTCACCGACCACCAGGTCATCGGGCACGGCGTGGGGGGCTACGTCGAGGCCATCAGTTGGATCGTCGAGCAGCGGGGGAACCACTCATGAAGTACGTCATCGTCGGCATCATCATTGTCATCGCACTCTTGGCTTGGGTGCTCAACCGCCGCGGCTCCAGCGGGCTGGGCGGCAACGGCTCGACCGACACCATCGAGGGGACGACGAGCCCGCACCGCCAGCAGAACCAGGGCGGGTTCGGCAACGGCTGAGTCGGTGACGGTCCCTCCCGGGCGGGCCTGATCAGGCCATGGACGCGGTGACCGCCCGCACCTACGGTGAGTCACCGGGTCCCACCGCGGCCAGGTCGATCGGAGTTCGCCATGTGGTTCCTCATCGGCCTGATCGCCGCGATCGCGGCGCTCGCCCTGTACCTCCGGAGCCGTGGGGCCACGGGCGCCGGCGAGGACGTCTACCCCACTCTCGACCTGAACCCGATGTCGTTCATGGACGCCCGCCAGGGGCAGACGAAGAAGAGGCAGTGACTGCGCCAGCGACTCCGGACACTCGTGACTTCCCAGTATTAGTAGGACGTCCTACTATTTTGACATGACACAGACGTCGCCCGATCTGCACGTGCCCACGAACCCGGTCCGCATCGTCACTGCCTCGAGCCTGTTCGACGGCCACGACGCGTCGATCAACATCATGCGGCGCATCATGCAGAGCCAAGGCGCCGAGGTCATCCACCTCGGGCACAACCGCTCGGTCCAGGAGGTCGTCGACGCGGCGATCGAGGAGGACGTGCAGGGGGTTGCCGTCAGCTCCTACCAGGGCGGGCACGTCGAGTACTTCGAGTACCTCGTCCAGCTCCTCCGCGAGGCCGGCGCCGGTCACGTCAAGGTCGTCGGTGGTGGCGGCGGTGTCATCGTCGCCGACGAGATCTCGCGGCTGCGCGAGGCGGGCGTGACGATCTTCAGCCCCGAGGACGGCCAGCGGCTCGGCCTCGTCGGCATGATCAACACGGTCATCGAGGCCTGCGACACCGACCTGTATGCCGCTGGGCCGGCTGACATCTCGGCCGTCCTGTCCGGGGAGCGCGCCGCGGTCGCCCGGGCCATCACCGGCGCCGAGACGGGCAAGCTCTCCGACGACGACCGCGCCGAGCTCCACAAGGCGGCCGACGCCCGGCACGTCCCCGTCGTCGGCATCACCGGCACCGGCGGCTCGGGCAAGTCCAGCCTCACCGACGAGCTCGTCCGCCGCCTGCGCGTCGACCAGCAGGACAAGCTGCGCGTGGCCGTCGTCGCCGTCGACCCGACCCGTCGCAAGGGCGGTGGGGCGCTGCTCGGCGACCGCATCCGGATGAACTCGCTCGACGGCGACCGCATCCTCTTCCGCTCGCTGGCGACCCGCGGCGGTCGCGAGGTGCCCGAAGCGCTCGAGGACGTCATCACGATCCTCAAGGCCGCGGCATACGACCTCATCATCATCGAGACCCCCGGCATCGGGCAGGGCGACGCGGCGATCGTGCCGTTCGCCGACGTGTCCATGTATGTCATGACGCCCGAGTTCGGCGCGCAGAGCCAACTCGAGAAGATCGACATGCTGGACTTCGCCGACCTCGTGGCGATCAACAAGTTCGAGCGCCGCGGTGCGATGGACGCGCTGCGCGACGTCGGCCGCCAGATGGTCCGCAACCGCAACGCCTTCGGCAAGAAGCCCCAGGACATGCCGGTCTTCGGCACCTCCGCCGCGACGTTCAACGACGACGGCGTCACCGCGCTCTACCAAGAACTGCGGGGGCTGCTGGCCGAGAAGGGCCTCGAGCTCTCCGAGGGCGCCCTGCCGCACGTCGACGTGCGTCACTCGTCGGTACTGCGTCAGATCGTCCCGGCCTCACGCGTGCGCTACCTCTCCGAGATCACCGAGACGGTCCGTGGCTACCACTCACAGACCGAGGCGTATGCCGCCCAGGCGCGTCGCGTGCAGCGGTTCGAGTTCGTGGACGACGAGCTGGCGGCGCTGGGTCACGAGGACCACGAGGTGGACAGGCTGCTCGGCGCTGCTCGCAACGAGCTCCCGGCGGCCGTCGAGGAGGCCATCGAGAAGTGGCCGTCGACCGTTGACGCGTATGCCGGTGACGAGCAGGTCGTGCGCATCCGTGACAAGGAGCTGCACACCTCGCTGGTGAAGGAGTCCCTGTCGGGTAACAAGATCCGCCGGGTCTCGGTCCCGAAGTTCGAGGACCACGGTGACCTCGTGTCGTTCCTCCGCCGCGAGAACCTGCCGGGCTTCTTCCCGTTCACGGCGGGCGTCTTCCCGTTCAAGCGCGACAACGAGGACCCGGCCCGCATGTTCGCCGGCGAGGGTGACCCGTTCCGGACCAACCGCCGGTTCAAGCTCCTGTCCGAGGGGCAGCCCGCGACGCGGCTGTCGACGGCGTTCGACTCGGTGACGCTCTATGGCCGCGACCCCGACCCGCGCCCCGACATCTACGGCAAGGTCGGCACCTCCGGCGTCTCGATCGCGACGCTCGACGACATGAAGGCGCTCTACGACGGGTTCGACCTCACGTCACCCTCGACGTCGGTGTCGATGACGATCAACGGCCCGGCGCCGACGATCCTCGCGTTCTTCCTCAACACGGTCATCGACGGTGAACGGGCGAAGTTCGTCGAGCGCGAGGGACGCGAGCCCAACGAGGAGGAGGCGGCCGGCATACGGTCGACTGCCCTCACGCAGGTGCGTGGCACGGTCCAGGCGGACATCCTCAAGGAGGACCAGGGGCAGAACACGTGCCTGTTCTCGACGGAGTTCTCGCTGCGGATGATGGCCGACATCCAGGAGTGGTTCATCGAGCAGCAGGTGCGCAACTTCTACTCGGTGTCGATCTCGGGCTACCACATCGCCGAGGCGGGGGCGAACCCCATCAGCCAGCTCGCGTTCACGCTGGCGAACGGGTTCACGTATGTCGAGGCGTATCTCGCGCGGGGCATGGACATCAACGACTTCGCGCCGAACCTGTCGTTCTTCTTCAGCAACGGGATGGACCCGGAGTACTCGGTCATCGGCCGGGTGGCGCGTCGCATCTGGGCGGTGGCGATGCGGGAGAAGTACGGCGCCAACGAGAGGTCGCAGAAGCTGAAGTACCACGTGCAGACGTCGGGTCGGTCGCTGCACGCGCAGGAGATGGACTTCAACGACATCCGCACGACGCTGCAGGCGCTCATCGCGATCTATGACAACGCGAACTCGTTGCACACCAACGCTTTTGATGAGGCCGTGACGACGCCGGGCCCGGACTCGGTGCGTCGGGCGCTGGCGATCCAGATGATCATCAACCGCGAGTGGGGGCTCGCGATGAACGAGAACCCCCTGCAGGGCTCGTACGTCATCGACGAGCTGACCGACATGGTCGAGGCGGCGGTGCTGGAGGAGTTCGACCGGATCTCGGAGCGCGGGGGAGTGCTCGGGGCCATGGAGACGGGCTACCAGCGCGGGAAGATCCAGGACGAGTCGATGCTCTATGAGCACCGCAAGCATGACGGGTCGCTGCCGATCATCGGGGTCAATACCTTCCGCAAGCCGGAGGGTGATGACGGTGGCACGCCGCAGCACGTCGAGCTCGCCCGTGCGTCAGAGTCCGAGAAGGAGTCCCAGCTGGCACGGGTCCGGGCTTATCGGGAGGCGCACTCGGTCGAGGCCGAGGAGGCGCTGGGCCGGCTGCGGGAGGCGGCTATGTCGGGTGACAACGTGTTCGCGGTGCTCATGGATGCGGCGCGGGTGTGCACCCTCCAGCAGGTGACGGATGCCTTCTTCGAGGTGGGTGGCCAGTACCGCCGCAACGTCTGATTCGGCTGATACGTTGGGCCGACATCCATCATGAAGTGGACGTCGATCGCGGTCCCAGTAGAGCGTCACTCCGCCCACAGTGGGCTGCCCGTCTGCGGGCGCCAGCGATTCACTCACATAATGCCGATGAGCGGGCTGATGCCACCGGTGAACCGCCGACGAAGCGCCACGCACGCCGGTACGGTGCATGGATGCCGTCACGCCGAGCTGGGCGGCAGGCTTATTTCATAAACTTGGGGGGCGGATGCAAGTTCAGACGGACACCGGCCGCGGGTATTGCTCGTACGCACGGTCAGCTCGATGGTGGCGAATCAGGTGACCAGTTCTGGGAGGACCACAGCAATGGCGGCTCTGTCAGACGTCGCGGATCGAGCGCTGGAGGTTGCAACTCATAGGAGCCTTCGTGCGCGTTAGCAGGATCGAGTTCAACGGCTACCGCCGCCTCGCCAAAACAGCCACGGGCATCGACGGCCCACTGACTGCGTTCGTCGGGTTCAACGAGGCGGGCAAGACGACGGTCCTACGTGGGCTGCGGTGGTTCACACACGGTGGGCAAATCTCGCCGATCGACCACAACCGCAGCCGTCCGCCCGCGTCGGACAGCATCGCCGTCGTAAAAGTGTTCTACGAACTCGATGACGACGACAAGCAGGCCTACGCCGACATCGCGCTGGACAACCCGCCAGCGACGTTGGTCCTTTACAAGAAGCGGGACGGCAACCGCATCCGCTCTCTGTCCCCGGGTCCCGCCCGCCCGGCGGAGGCGTTCAAACTGGCAGGCGAACGCCTCGCTAAAATCACCATGACGCTGGCGGCTCAGTTTGCGGCCGCCGCCGATGAAGACGAGCAGGACCCGAACGACTGGGCCGAGAGCATGAGAGAAGCACTCTCGAGGCCGGATGAAGAATGGTCCCCTCAATGGACGAGCGCGCTCCGGTCACTTACTGCCTGGTTGAGGGAGACCCCGACTGGTCGTAAGCAGCCTCGCGATGCACGGCTCGCGCAGATGCTCGACGACGTTGACGGACTTGTCGCCGAGCCGCATCCATCAGAATCCGTCTGGAACGCCATCGCAGACCGAGTTCCTGACTTCGTGCTCTTCGAAGACGAGGATCGCGCCCTCGAAACGTCGTACAACATCAAGCCTGAGAACCGGGACATCTCACCAGCTGTTCAGCGGTTGCTGGCCCTCGCGGACATCGACCTTGACGAGATGTGGAGTCACATCCAGACCAACGATTCCACCAAGCGGGAGACCGCCCTCGAACGAGGCAATGACCGGTTGCGGGAGCTCTTCGATCAGGCATGGAACCAGAGCAAGATCACCGTTCGGTTCAACGTCAACGGCACCCTTCTAGAAGTCCTACTAAAGGAACTCGACGGCAACGGTGTCGTGACTAACATCTCCGAGCGCAGTGACGGGCTCAAAACATTCGTCGCGCTCGTCGCGTTCCTCGCATCCGGTCGACACACGGTGCCACCTGTGCTGCTCATCGACGAGGCTGAGACGCATCTCCACTACGACGCTCAAGCCGACCTCGTCAGTGTGCTGCTCAAGAGCATTGACGCCACCCAGGTCTTCTACACCACTCATTCGCCGGGATGCCTTCCCAGCGACCTCGGAACTGGAATCCGGGTTCTCGCTCGTGACCCCGAGTACGCGGATGCCAGCGTCATCAAGAACAACTTCTGGGAGGGTGAAGGTCCCGGATTCTCTCCGCTCCTGTTTGCCATGGGCGCAGGAGCCGCCGCTTTCTCCATGTGCCGCAACGCAGTGCTGGCCGAAGGAGCATCCGACATGGTGCTCCTCCCCACCCTCATTCGGAAGGCCACGAGGCTTGATGATCTCGACTATCAGATAGCCCCGGGCCTCGCTAATGCACACGGCTCGGGCATCCGTGTCGAGGAAGTCGCAGCCAAGGTCGTATACCTTACCGACGGCGACAAGGGCGGCGATGAACACAAGGCCGCTCTCAAAGGCGTAGGCGTTGACGGCAGTCGCATCTTCAGCCTCCCCATGGCGCAGGCGATCGAAGACCTCATCAACCGCGACGATTACCTCGTCGTCGTGAACAGGTTCCTCGACACGATGGGGCAGACCAAGCGGTTCACAGCCGCCGATGTCCCTGACGGGGTTCCCATCGCCAAAGCGTTCAAGGACTGGTCCAAGCGGGAAAAGGTTCGTACCCCGAGCAAGGTCGAGATGGCCTACGCGCTGGTCAGCGGGGATGCCCGGCTAACCCAATCCGGTAAGCGTGCGCTGGTCGGCTTGCACGACAAATTCACAGACGCGTTCAAGTCGGCTGCTGAATAGCCAAGCTAGATTTAGCTCGGCTTACCGATGGGTTCCGACTCGAGAAAAGGGGGCAGTCGCCCGTCGCAGCGCCCTGGGACGCGCAACTTCGGCAGAGCGGCCGCCATGCGAGCAACGGCGTCGGGCCCAACAATCAACCCGGGCCCGCGTCGCATCATGCCGCGGATAGGACGCGGGACGTGCCGATGAGCGACCAGTCGCGAAACCCCGCCCGGTTCCTAGTCGTTCTGTGCAGACGCCACGACGGCGGCAATGGTAGCCACTATCCAAGGCAGCATAATGACGCCGGCGCCTAGACCTTCCAGCCATTCGGATCGCTTACGGGCCTCACCGGACCACTCCAACACGGCGTTGACGAGCGGCAGCATCGCAAATGTTCCCGCTGCACCCAGTCCCCATAAGGCACACAATCGGACCAGTCCGTTTTCAGCTTCGTTCGACACGGCCCAAAGAGCCGCAACTTCCCCGAAGACAATCATGACCATGGCTATGAGAACGGTAAACACCGAGCCTACTGAAAGCGTGTGGTCGCTCCAGCGACGAGAAACGGCGGCCATCTCGATCAGACCGGTGAGCAGGAGCACCGGGATGATCTGCGAGACCTGTGCATAGAAGTCGACCGAGAGAATCACGGCCACACCTTAGCTGCGTGCTGTGTCATTGACGATGATCAGATTATGATCGCGCGGTGCTCCTAGGAACACCCGCTCATGCCGGGATCCGCTCGTTCAGTCAGTGGTCTCGCGAGGTGCGTCTTACGGCCGCGAGCCACGCACCACCGGTCAGCCGTGTGACTGGTGCACGGGAGCTGTTCCGGTCCTACGCTGGCTAGATGCTCGACCTGGACGCCATCGACGTTGAGGAGATCGCCACCGCCCTGGCAGATCAGACCGACTACGAGCATCGATGGTTGATCGACCCGAGAACGGGCGAGGTTGCGTTCTGGACCAGCGACTTGGGCATCGATGGCGAGAACCCGGTCGAACTCGACGAGCTGGACCTGATCGTGATCGAACCCCTCCCGTCCTACGTCTGGTATCAGGACATGGTCGACTTCTCCGACGGCATCGGCGACCGCGGCGCCGGCGAGCGGCTGCGCCGCTCGCTGGAGGGCAGGGGCGCATTCCGGCGCTTCAAGAATGCGCTGCACCAGGGGCACCCTGAGCTGATCTCGGCTTGGCACACGCTGCGGGATGCCAGGGCACGGGTCCGGGCCGTGCAGTGGCTGGCAGACGAAGGGCTGATCGACGAAGACGCCGCCCAAGGGTTCCAGCGAGACCACCCCGAGCCCGCCCTGCCGTGAGGCCGAGCAGCGCGGAGTCCGGCCAGATCCGCGTCGTTCTACCTGCGTCACTCCGCCGCGTGTGCTCCAACCCAGGCTTTGCGACAACAACTTGACGGAGATGTGCCGGTGGCGAAGCGGAGGGCGGCGCCGAGTCTTGGGATCCGCTCGGGGTTGTAGGGGACTGCTGGCATCGAAACTCACAGGACGGCGATAGCGATCCGACTAGTCGCGGACGCAGGGGCCGGCGGTCAGTGTTCCCGTTTGAGCCGGAACTGGGCTCAGCCGAAAGTTCCGGCGACGCCGCCGAGCAGGTCCATGGGGTTGATGCCTAGCTGATGGAGCAGGTCCGCGTGGGTGTCCGTGTCGACGACTTCGGGGAGCTCACGCTCTGCACGGTCCGCCACGTCGTCCTCGCCTCGGCCGCGAAGCTCGTCCACGATCTCCTGCCTATCGATCTCCACGTCGGCTTCCTCTCCTTAGGCCTCGGGTTGCTGGATCCAGACTGCCTGATCGGGCGACACAACTGAAGGCCAGAGCGCCTGGTCATGAGTGCCAGCGCACGGGACCGGCTTGGATCGGGGGCGGACCAGGACTGCGGCGCTGGGCGACCCACACCCGAATTGGCCTGGGCTCATGGCGAAAGGCGGTGCGCTGGTCGTACGCGCTCCGGCGTGCCGGATCCCGCAGAAGGTCATAGGCCTCGACGAGCTCCTGAACCGTGGTCTCCACCACCGGGTCGTCCGCGCTGCGTGCGTCTGGGTGACTCGTGCGCATCCCGGAGAGGTAGGCATCCCGGATCTGCCGCTGGGAGGCCTCGACGTCCACCTTCAGCACGGTGTAGGGGTTCATGGATGTAGGCGTCATGTCTGCTTCAAAGGGAATTATTGCTCCGCCGTGCCCTGACTTGAGGGGAGCAGTCCGAAGGGGTGGGCTCGCCTGGGCCGCGAACGGGTGCGCTTTGACAGCGTGGTCGTCGCGCCGGATGGCGTCGACGCGGTCACGAACGCGGCCCAGGCGAGGGCTTGGGATTCAGTTGTTCCTGTCGGGTCGGTGGTCACCTCCATCCGTGTCATCGACGAGGTTCTGACTCAGAACTTGCGTCGCGTCACCGCGGGGGTGAGCGCTGCCGATTGCGTTCACGCATGGTGCAAACCGGTGTCCGATCGGGCGCCAGCTCTGGGCGACCTGCCGCACGGTGCGAACTCGATGGAGGTTCATCGACCTCGCGTCTCAGTCGCGGGTGTGACGGAGGGGTTCGGCTTGGCCATTCTTCAGCCACGATGGCGTCGAACTCCTCCTTCACCAGCTCCGCGTCGCCGCACACGAGGTCGATGAACTCATCGACCAACTCGGGAGGTGCGCCGTGGAGCCAGACGGCGGGGACCGTGGGCATCCTTCTCACCCCTGAGGTCAGGCGCTGATCGCCTGCTGGTCCTCGTGGGCGCTGCTGATCTCGACCTTGCGTGGCTTCGCCTGCTCGGCGACCGGGATCGTCAGGGAGAGCACGCCTTCGTGGTAGCTCGCCGTGATCTTGTTGGTGTCGAGGTTGTCGCCGAGCACGAGCTGTCGGCTGAACACGCCGCGTGGGCGTTCGGCAGCCAGCAGCTCCGCGTCGCTGGCGCGCGAGGGGCGTTCGGCCTTCACGGTGACCACGTTGCGCTCGACGTCGATGTCGATCGAGTCCTGGCTGACGCCGGGGAGGTCGAACTCGACGTGGAACGTGTCGCCGTCGCGCCAGGCGTCCATCAGCATCGCCGAGGGCCGCGCGCGGGTGCCGTCGGGACCGAAGACCTGCTGGGTCAGTCGGTCGAGTTCACGGAATGGGTCGGTGCGCATGAGCATCGTGTCCTCCATGGATGTGCTGTGTTGATGGTGGAAGCGGCACCACAATCCGCGGGTTGGATCTGTGGTGATCGCTATAGATTTGTTGTAGCAGCGTCGGGCATACTGTGCAAGTCCCGAGTCACAAATTTTTCGAGGAGCTCCGATGGCCGAACCTGTCCACGACGGCGACCGGGGCGTCTACGGCATCTCCGTGGCCGCGGAGCTGGTCGGGATGGGTGCGCAGAACCTGCGCCTGTACGAGTCCCGGGGCCTGCTCGAACCGAGTCGCAGTGATGGGGGCACGCGTCGCTACAGCACGAACGACCTCGAGCGGTTGCGTCGGATCGGCGACCTGCTCGGCGAAGGCCTGAACCTCGTGGGGATCGGCATGGTGCTCGACCTCGAGAGCGAGAACGCCCGCCTGCGTGCCGACCAAGAAGAACGCGACTGACCCGGGCTCAGGAGCGCCGACCCGTCGAGGATGCGTGCTCGACGCAGGTCCTCGCCGTCGGACGCGCCTCCAGACGCCCCGGAGCGATCGCCCGGCCGCAGAACTCACACACCCCATAGGTTCCGGCCTCCACCCGCTGCAGCGCGGCCTCGATCTCACGCAGCTGCTCGCGGGCCTGAGCGGTCAGGGCGGACAGCTGCGAGCGCTCGTAGGCGATGGTCTGGCCCTCGGGGTCGTGCTCGTCATCGGCGTTGGAGTCGCGCGACGCCTCGAACATCAGGGCCATGTCGGCGTCGAAGTGGGCGATGCGGCCCTCCAGCTCAGCGCGCTCTTCGCACAGGAGGGCGGCAGCGTCCCGCTGCGCATCGTCGCTCAGCGCAGGGTTCGGCTCCCCGGCCGGAGGCGGCGTAGGCGTCATGGGTCCACGATGCCCCATGCCCCAGCGGATGACAGGATGACGGCCATGCAGACTCAGCACACTTCCGCCATCGTCACCGGCGGCGCCTCGGGCCTGGGCGCCGCGACGGCAGCCACTCTGGCAGCCCAAGGCGCCCACGTCTTTGCGCTCGACCTGGCCCAAGGCATCGAGCAGGCACCCCAGGTCGACGGTGTCACGTACGTCGCGACGGACGTGACCGACGAGGAGCAGGTGCGCGCCGCGGTCACCCAGGCCAGCGCTGACGCCGAGGCGCCCTTGCGCATCGTCGTCAACTGCGCCGGCATCGGGCCGAGCGCTCGCATCCTTGGCAAGAAGGGCGTGCACGACCTCGCGCTCTATCGCAAGGTCATCGAGATCAACCTCATCGGCTCGTTCACCGTCCTCGCCGTCGCGGCCGAGGCGATCGCGCAGACAGACCCCGACGAGAACGGCCAGCGCGGCGTCGTCATCAACACCGCGAGCATCGCGGCCTACGACGGACAGGTGGGCCAGGCGGCATACGCGTCGTCCAAGGGCGGCATTGTCGGCCTCACCCTTCCCGCGGCGCGCGACCTCGCGCAGTACGGCATCCGGGTCTGCACCATCGCTCCCGGCATCGTCGAGACGCCGATGCTCGCCACGGTCTCCGAGGAGTTCCGCGCCGGTCTGGCGGCGGGAGTGCCGTTCCCGCAGCGGCTCGCCACGCCCGAGGAGTACGCCAAGCTCGCGCTCGCCATCGTCGACCACGACTACCTCAACGGCGAGACGATCCGCATGGACGGTGCCCTCCGGATGGCGCCGCGCTGACGTGAGCCTCAGCCTCGAGCTGCTGCCCGGGGTCGACTGGTCTGTCTGTGTCGTCGACCTCGGCAGGGGCGAGGTGCTCGCCTCGCACGACCCCGAACGCCTGCTCTCCACGGCCAGCGTCGGCAAGGTCTTCGCCCTCATCGAGCTCGCCGAACAGCTCCGCTCCGGGGCACTGACCGTCGACCAGCCACTCGACCGGCGCGCGGTCACACCCGTGGCCGATTCCGGCCTGTGGCAGCACCTTTCGACCCACGTGCTCCCGCTGGCGGATGTCGCCCAGCTCGTCGGCGCGGTGAGCGACAACCTTGCGACCAACGTCCTCATCGACCTGCTCGGGATCGAGGTGATCCGCGCCAGGGCCGCGCAGTGGGCGCCCGGCGGGTCCGACCTCGTTGACGTCGTGCGTGGCCTGCGCGGTCCCGATGACCCGCCCCACCTCAGCCTCGGCTGTGCCCACGACCATGTGACCATCCTCAGCCGCCTGTGGGCGCAGCGCGATGACCCCGGTTCCGTCAGTGCCCAGGTACTGCGCTGGCTCGCGCCCGGCGCCGACCTCTCGATGGTCGCCTCCGCCTGGCACCAGGACCCGCTCTCGCACGCCGAGGAGTACGCCGGTCCCGTCATCACCAACAAGACCGGAACCAGCCTTGGGGTGCGCGCGGACGTCGGTGTCTTCCACAGCGGCGGGCGAGCCACGGCATACGCGGCCATTGCGAACTGGGCCGAGAACCCACCGGGCACAGGTCGCGACGACGTCATGCGGGCCCTGCGCGCCATCGGCGAGAACCTCCGCGCCGCACTGGCCTGACCGCCGCGAGGACGTGACAGGCTGGCTGGCATGACCTCCAACGACCACGGCCACTTCGACGACGCAGCCAGCACGTGGGATGACGACCCCGCCAAGATCGAGCGGGCCCGCGCCACGGCACAGGTGCTGCGCGACGCCCTGCACCTCAAGGGAACCGAGAGCGTGCTCGAGGTCGGTGGCGGCACCGGCCAGCTCAGCCTCGCCCTGGCCGACGACGTCGCCTCGGTCATCGTCACGGATGCTTCCGCGGGCATGGTCGAGGTCGCGCGCCGCAACATCGACGCCGCCGCACTGGGCGACCGCTTCGGCGCCGAGCAGCTCGACCTCGTCTCCAATACCCCGCCGCGCGAGAAGTTCGACGGAGTGTGGACCCAGCTCGCCCTGCACCACGTGCAGGAGATCGACAAGCTGCTCGAGCGGATCAGGGGACTGCTCGTCCCCGGTGGTTGGCTCGCCGTCGTCGACCTCGACGACGACCGCGAGGGCGCCTTCCACGCCCATTACGACGACTTCGACGGCCACCACGGATTCGACCGTGACGCCTTCGCGGAACGGTTGCGCCGCAGCGGTTTCCACGATGTCACCGTCACCGATGCCGGCTCCGTCGAGAAGGAGCTCGGCGGTGACGACCAAGGTCGCGGAACCTTTGGGATGTTCCTCGCGGTCGGCCGCGCCTGAGGCGTCGCCGTGAGTCGCAGGCTGCTCGACGACCTGGGTCACCCGGTCGACCTCCCGGACGATCCCGTATGCCGGGTGGTCTCGCTCGTGCCCTCCCTCACCGAGGCGGTGGCCGCCACCGCCCCGGGCGCGCTCGTGGGGGCGACGGACTGGTGCACGCACCCGGCCGAGCTCGACGTCACGCGGGTGCGCGGGACGAAGAACCCCGACCGTGCGGCCATCGCTGGGCTGCAGCCGGACCTCGTCATCGCCAACAAGGAGGAGAACCGCGAGCTCGATGTCTCGCGCTTGCGCGCCGCCGGGATCACGGTGTGGGTGACCGACATCGAGACCGTGCCGCAGGCGCTGACCTCGATGCGTCGGCTCCTCGTCGATGCCTGCCGCTGGGACGAGCCCGCTTGGCTCGTGGATGCTGAGCAGGCCTGGAGCGGGCCGGTTCCTGAGCCGCACACCCAGGTGCTTGTGCCCATCTGGCGCGACCCCTGGATGGTCGTCGGGCACCCGACCTTCACCGCCGACCTCCTCGCCCGCCTGGGCTTCGAGGTCGTCACCGCCGGTGAGCCCGGTCGCTACCCGCACGTGGACCTCGAGCGGCTCGACACAGCCGGCGCCGACGTCGTGCTGCTGCCCGACGAGCCCTACGTCTTCACGGCGGACGACGGGCCAGAAGCGTTCTCACGCACCGCGACCCGGCTCGTGAGTGGTCGGCTGATCACGTGGTACGGCCCGTCACTGGTCGAGTCCCGCCACGCCCTGGAGGCGTGACCGGAGTGACGGACCTGACCGGCCGGCATACGCGCCGGTCAGGGCAGCGTCAACGTGTAGTCGTTGAGGGTGAACTTGGTCGGCTCGCCGGTGTAGGAGACCTCGAAGCCGTATTCGACTTCGCCCAGGACCTGTGACGACTTCAGCCAGCCGTTGGCCACCGCCCACTGGAGGATGTGGGCGAGGTCGACGCTTCCCTTGTTGGTGACATTCTCCCGGATGAACCACATCGCGCTGCTGCTGCTGTTGCGGTAGGCGAAGTAGGTGACACCGTCGATGGTGACCTTCTGGCCGCGGTAGGTGTTGTACCAGTACTGCCAGTTCATGGTCCACGTGTTCCAGACCATGACCTCGGTGCCGAAGTTGTCGAGCCACAGGTCATAGGCGGCGTTCCACTGCTTGCCCTTGGCCGGGACGGTGCCACCACCGGGCGGGACGGTGACGTCGAAGGTGGAGGGCATGGACTTGAGGGAGCTGAGCGGGTAGCTGACGTGGCGCTGCGTGTCGGGATAGGTCTTGACGCTGTCGTCCGTGCCCGTGCCGGGCTGGTTCGACGTGACGGACCACTGGCGCGAGGAGCAGGCGCTGATCGTCTGGGGACCGGCCTCGCCCGACCACATGTTGTTGTTGACGAGGTAGCCGTTGGTCTGCCACGTGCCGAAGGCCTGTGACGAGGTCCACGCAGGGCTCGTGCAGGACGAGGCCGGAGGTGGGGTCGGCGTCGGGGTAGGCGTGGTCGGAGTTGGAGTTGGGGTGGGGGTGGTCGGAGTCGGAGTCGGAGTGGTGGGGGTCGGGCTGGGAGTGGTGGGAGTGGGGGTCGGCGTCGGCGTGGTCGACGTTGTCGCCAGGTGGTAGCCGGTGACGTCGGCGAGCAGGTGGATGGTGCCGGTGGAGTTGTTGTGGATKGCGATCTTGCCGTTGGAGCCGACCTGGGCGATGACGAGGTTGGCGGCCGTGTCGCCCTGCAGGAAGCTGAGGCTGGAGGCGTTGGGGCGGGTGGTGCCGTCCGGGTGCAGGGTGAGGTGTCCGGTGGCGGCGGGCCGGACGGCGGTGACGTTGAGCACGACGGAGGAGACGCCGGTGGTGGGGACTCTGCCTCTGCCGGTGACCTGCAGGTGCAGGGTGGCGCCGGGGCSGAKGGCGGCGACGGGGGCGCCGTTGCCCAGGCGGGTGTCCARGATGCGSGTCGGGGTCACGGGGACGAAGCCCCCGGCCGTGCTCGTCTCCACCGCAGCCACCGAGGAGGCGGTGCTCCCCGTTGCCCCCGTCAGGCCCCAGGACAGGCCGGACAGGGCCAGCGCCAGGGTGGTCAGGAAAAGAAGCGAAGCGCGAAAGGACCGTCTCATGGCATACCTCGGGCAGGAGGATGGTCCGGGCCGCCCTCGTCGGCGCGGTCGCCGTCAAGAGTACGAAATGATGGTTCCGTGACCACCCGATGAAGGGGAGCCTCATGGTGACACAGCGTTTCTCGAAGGAGAAGCGCTCATCCAAGTGGTGGCGAAATGACTAGTTCACGGCCGCCAATCGAGGGCTCACTCCGAGTAGAGGACCCGGAAGCGCTCACACACGACGGGCATGTCGGCGACGAAGCCGTGAGCGTGCGTGGCGACCTCGCGGAAGAACTTCTCATGCACCTCGCGCCAGTAGTCCAGGGACAGGTCGCCCTCGCCCTCGAGCCGGGCGTGCTCCTCGGTGACCTGGTCGAAGGGCACGATCTCGACGTCCGTCGTCTCGATGAGGGCTCGGGGCTGCCCTGTCCCGGCGAGGATGATGCTCAGCGCGCCGGGCTCGGGCAGGGGTTCGTTATCCGCCGCGTAGTCCCACTGCGCGCTCGCGGTCGCCGTCTTCGTGCCGGCGAGGACCAGGGCGAGCAGGTTGTCGGCCTCCTCTGCTCCGGTGCCGAACGACCACGCGGGCGGCGGCACCGAGTCGAGGACATTGGGCCCGAAGTAGGCCGGGACACCGTTGAGGCGGGCGTGCGCGCTGGCCACCTCCCAGAAGGTGTGGACCCGCTCGTCAACGGTCTCGAGGGAGCCCTCGCCGGACTGCGTCGTCACGTCGTCACTCATGCGGCCACTCTGCCAGTCGCGCTGGCAGCGCGGGCACCGTGCGTGAGACTGGGCCCATGAGGGCCATCCAGTACTCCGCCTACGGGGAGGCACCCACGCTGACCGACGTCCCGGACCCGGTCTGCGAGCCCGGCGGAGTCGTCGTCGCCGTGGGGGCGACCGGTGTCTGCCGCTCGGACTGGCACGCCTGGAAGGGCCACGACCCCGTGCCGCTCCCGCAGATCCCCGGCCACGAGCTGGCCGGCACCGTCGCCGAGGTCGGTGTCGACGTCACCAAGTGGCTCGTCGGCGACCGCGTCACCGTGCCGTTCGTCTGCGGCTGCGGCGTGTGCGACCTGTGCATCACCGGCGACGCGCAGGTCTGCCCCGACCAGACCCAGCCCGGCTTCACGGGACGCGGGTCCTTCGCCGAACGCGTCGCCATCAGCGCAGCCGACGCCAACCTGGTCGCGTTGCCCGACGAGATCGACTTCGTCACTGCCGCCTCGCTGGGCTGCCGCTTCGCCACCGCCTTCCGCGCCCTCACGGCGCATGGCCGGCTCACGCCCGACCAATGGCTCGCTGTTCACGGCTGCGGCGGAGTCGGACTGTCCGCCGTGATGATCGGCGTGGCGCTCGGCGCCCGCGTCGTCGCCGTCGACGTGGCCGACTCGGCCCTCGCGCGAGCCCGGGAGCTCGGCGCCGAGCACGTCGTCAACGCCACCATCCAAACCGACACGGCGGCCGCCATCCGCGAGCTCACCGGCGGCGGAACCCACGTCTCCATCGACGCCCTCGGCACCCCCGCCACGGCGGTCGCCTCGGTCAGCTCCCTGCGACGCCGGGGCCGGCACGTCCAGGTCGGCCTGCTTCTCGGCCCCTCGTCGACGCCGCCGCTGCCCATGGACCGGGTCATCGCCCAGGAGCTCGAGATCCACGGCTCGCACGGCATGGCCGCCCACGAGTACGCCCCGATGCTGGCGCTCATCACCGAGGGCAGGCTCCGGCCGGACCTGCTCGTCGGCGAGGTCCTGCCGCTGGACCGGGCCGGTGCGGCACTGGCCGCGATGGACTCCCCGCCGACGTCGCCGGGGATGACCGTCATCAGCCTCGGAGGCTGAGCACGAGGACCGGATTTCACCCCCGCGCAGGTGTCCGTGTAGCATTCCCGACGCACTCAGCCCGGGTCTGACCCGGTGCCTGAAACGCCCCCTTAGCTCAGTCGGTAGAGCGTTTCCATGGTAAGGAAAAGGTCGTCGGTTCGATTCCGACAGGGGGCTCTGGTCAGGGTCATCGCCGCACGGTGGTGACCTCCGGCCCCCAAGGCGGGGTAGCTCAGCTGGTTAGAGCGCACGACTCATAATCGTGAGGTCGCGGGATCGAGCCCCGCTCCCGCTACGCAGCGCGATTTCGGGGAATACCCGAACCCGCGTACTCTGTTGTGCTGGTCGTCGCGTGAAGCCACATCGTTGAACTGGCGCGACACACAGTTTGCATCACACCACGATCACCCTTTTCGAGAGCAGGTTGCCCCGATGGCCAAGGCCACTGACGTCCGCCCCAAGATCACCCTGGCGTGCACGGAGTGCAAGGAGCGCAACTACATCACCAAGAAGAACCGTCGGAACGACCCCGACCGGCTCGAGCTGGCGAAGTTCTGCCCCCGCTGCAAGAAGCACACCGAGCACCGCGAGACCCGCTGACCCCAGCGCCTCGTCCGCCGAAGCCGCCCCACCTCACGGTGCCGGGCGGCTTCGTCGTTCCCGGGTCTCTAGAGTGGGCGCATGAGCGAGACTTCCGTGGTCAACACCGACTTCGTGGGGCGCACCTACCCCCCAAGCGGTCCGTATGCCGTGAGTGCAGCCGACATTGCCGCCTTCGCCGACGCGGTCGGCTCGGACGACCCCATGCACCGTGACGCCGAGGTGGCCCGTGCTGCCGGCCATCCCGACGTCATCGCACCGCCCACGTTCGCCGTGACCCTGGGGCAGAAGTGCGACCGCGAATACATTCTGGATCCCGAGGCGGGCATCGACTACAGCCGCGTCGTCCATGGCGAGCAGCGTTTCGTCCATCATCGCCCGATCGCGGCCGGTGACGAGCTCCTCGGTGAGCTCACCGTCGACGCGATCCGCATGGCCGGTGGCCACGCGATGATCACGACCCGCACCGAGCTCACCGCCGGCGGCGAGCCGGTGTGCACCTCGACCTCCACCATCGTCGTCCGAGGAGGCGAGGACCAGTGACCGTCCGCACTGCTGGAGAGACCCAGGCGGGCGACGTCTTCGGACCCGTCACCGTCGAGGTCGGTCGCGACACCTTGGTCGCCTACGCCCACGCCTCCGGCGACCAGAACCCCATTCACCAGGACGAGGACTTCGCGAAGTCGGTCGGCCTGCCCGACGTCATCGCCCACGGCATGTGGACCTTGGGCGCGGCCGGGTCCGTGGTCTCCGACTGGGCCGGGGGAGCAGACCGCGTGGTGGAGTTCGGCACCCGCTTCACCAAGCCCGTCGTCGTCCCTGCTGCGGGCGCGCAGGTCCGCGTCGAGGGCGTCGTCAAGGCCGTCGACCAGGACACCCGCCGGGCGACGGTCGAGGTCACGGCATCGGCCGACGGCGCCAAGGTGCTCGGCCGCTGCATCGCGATCGTCCAGCTCGACTGATGCAGGAGCTGCACGACGTCTCCCTCGCCGAGCACACGACGATGCGGGTCGGCGGCCCCGCGCAGCGCCTGGTCGTCGCCGAGACCATCGACGAGCTCGTGGACGCAGTGCGCGAGGTCGACGACGCCCAGGAGCCCCTGCTGGTCCTCGGCGGCGGCTCCAACCTCGTCATTGCGGACGAGGGTTTCGCGGGGACGGTCGTCAGGGTCGCGACCTCCGGCATCGAGGTGGAGTCCCAGGACTCCTGCGGTGGGGCGACCGTGCGTATCGCCGCTGGCGAGGTGTGGGACGACGTCGTGAGCCAAGCGGTCGCGCAAGGGTGGTCGGGAGTCGAAGCGCTGTCCGGCATACCCGGTTCCACCGGAGCGACGCCCGTGCAGAACGTCGGCGCCTACGGCCAGGAGGTCGCCCAGACGATCGCCCGCGTCCGGGTCTGGGACCGCGGCACCCAGGAGGTGCGCAGCTTCAGCGCGTCCGAGTGCAGCTTCACCTACCGTCACTCCCGCTTCAAGGCGAGCTCGAACTACGTCGTACTCGACGTGACCTTCCAGTTCGTCGTCGCCGACCTCTCGCGGCCCATCGCCTACGCCGACCTCGCCGCGGGTCTCGGTATCGAGACCGGCGCGCGCGTGCCGCTCGGTGATGCCCGTGAGGCCGTGCTCGAGCAGCGCCGCAAGCGCGGCATGGTGCTCGACCCGGCCGACCACGACACGTGGAGCTGCGGCTCGTTCTTCACCAACCCGATCATGTCGACGGCCCGGTTCGAGGACCTGCAGTCGCGGGTGCGTGCCGAGCTGGGCGACGACGGCCCCACCCCGCCGCGCTTCGAGGACGCCGACGGCGGTGTCAAAACGAGCGCGGCCTGGCTCATCGACAAGGCCGGTTTCGGCAAAGGCTTCGGTATGCCGGGTCCCGCCGCCTTGTCGACGAAGCACACGCTCGCGGTCACCAACCGTGGATCGGCGACGGCCGCGGACGTGGCCGCGCTGGCCCGGCAGGTCCGCGACGGGGTGCACGACCGCTTCGGTGTCACGCTGGTCAACGAACCCGTCTTCGTCGGTCACGAGCTCTGAGAGGGGAACTCATGCAGACTCACACGCTCCAGGTGCACACGGGCGACCAGGACGCCGTCCTCGACCTCACCGACGAGTGCGCGGACTTCGTGCGCGAGCTCGGTGACGGGTTGCTGCACGTCTTCGTCCCGCACGCGACGGCCGGCATCGCGATTCTCGAGACCGGAGCGGGCTCCGACGACGACCTGCTCGCCGCGCTTCGCGACCTCCTGCCGGCCGACAATCGGTGGCGTCACCGGCACGGCACTCCTGGGCACGGCCGCTCGCACGTCATGCCTGCGTTGGTGCCGCCCTACGCGAGCGTCCCTGTCGAGGACGGCCGGCTCGCGCTCGGCACCTGGCAGAGCATCTGCCTGGTCGACCTCAACGTCGACAACCACGACCGCAGCGTCCGCCTCGACTTCCTCGCCGGCTGATCAGCGACGCGGTGGCAGGGCGTGCAGGCGCAGGTCGGTGACCTCGCCACCGCCGACGGTGCAGGTCATATAGGTGCAGGCGGGTTGGCGGCGCCGGTCGGTCGGTGAGCCGGGGTTGAGCAGGCGCAGTCCGTCGTGCTCGGTGTCCCACGGGATGTGGCTGTGCCCGAAGACGAGCACGTCGATGTCGGGGTGGGCTGCCCGCATCCGCTCCTCGCGCCGCTGCTTGGGCCCGGTCTCGTGCACGACACCCCAGGTCAGGCCGCCGAGCTCCACCCGGGCCACCTCGGGCAGGCGGCGCCGCAGCTCGGCCCCGTCGTTGTTGCCCCAGACCCCCACGAGCCGTGGTGCCCTGGCCTCGAGCGCATCGAGCAGGCTCGGGACGATCCAGTCGCCCGCGTGGACCACCACGTCGGCGGCGTCCACCGCGTCCCACACCTGCGCCGGGAGGTCGCGGGCGCGCGCCGGCACGTGCGTGTCGGCAAGCAGCAGCAGGCGCAGCGCAGGGGCTTCAGTCGTCGAGTGCGTCAAGGTCGCTCAACGCCTCCTCCCAGCGGGCCCGCCGCTGCCCCGCGTCCTGCTCCCACCACGGGGTGCCGCGTTCGCCGAGCCCGTGCTTGGCGAGGTCGACCCGGCGCCGTGACGCAGCCGGGTCCTCGCCTGCCGCGGACGCCGACTTCACGCCCGAGCGCCCCCTGCCGAGGTGCGAGAGCAACCGCTGCGCCGCATCGTCGGGCAGCTCCGGGTCCTGACGGCGCCACCGGCGGCCGCCGACGACGAGCCAGCGGTCCGCGTCCTCGTCCGCGGCGTCCTGCTGCTCAGGCACGTGGCTCCTCCGGGTCGGCACGGACCTGCTCGGACACGGCATACGACGGCTTGCGCAGACGAGCCCACAGCGGGGAGGTCCACGTGCCGGCTGGAGGGTGCCCGACCGGGTCGTGGCGTCGGGTGCAGTCGCTGTCGGTCCATGTGAGGTCGAGCCGGCCGCGCTCGTGCCACGGATGGCCGGGCGCGGCGACGAGCAGGCGGTAGGCAGAAGGGAGGTCGTCGCCGGTGACGGGGTCGAGACGGAGGAGGAGCGGCCCGCGTGCCGTCGACAGCGGCAGCAGGGTGGTGAGGGGTCCGTGCACGTGGCGGGTGCGCAACGTGAGCAGGTGCCGCGTCACCACGCCGGTGCCGGTGGAGGCGAGGAGCACGTCACCTGCCGCTCGTCCCTGCACCCGGACGGCGAGGCCCTCCACGTCCGGGCCCTCACGCAGACCGGTCGCCCTCGACCAACGGAGGAGGCAGGGATGGGGTCCGGCCTCGTCGAGCAGCACCACTCCGCTGGGCGGTCCGGGGTTCACGGTCAAGAAGCCGGTGCCGCAGAACCCGACGGGGTGCAGCGCTCGCGTCCCGCGCAGCCGGGCGAGCGCACCGAAGGGTGCGGCAAGTGCCAGCCCGCCGAGCCGGCCGACGAGTCCCAGCGCGGGCGAGCCGTCACCATCTCCGGTTGCGGCACCGCTCATCTGTGGCTCCATCGACCCAACATAGGACGGGTCACTGCTCCTCAGCGGCCAGCCAGGCGTCGATGTCACGATCGGCCACCTGCCGGACCTCGCTCGGCGTCGACGACTTCGGTGCCGTCATGCTCAGTTCGCCGGCTTTTACTCGCTTCCTCAAAGTCTCGACGAAGCGAGTCGACGGTGACGAAACCACGAAGGAGGGGTGGTCACGCGGTGTCACTCCGGAGCGGATAGGGCTCTTGCGGCGTCGGACGGGGTGCATACCACTGGGGCTCGGGCCCGGGCCGACCGGCGAAGAACTCGCGGTGCCACCACCACGAGGGTGGGCTGACCACCGCCTGAGCCTCGTGGTGCGCCGGAAACCGCCGACTCCCATCGCGCACCCGTGCGAGGAGCTCCGTCATGGGCCAGGCGTCCGGACCGACGATCGCTGCCGGCGTGGAACCAGTGTCTTCATCGCCGGGCCTGACCAGCGCCAGCTCGAACCCCGTGCCGTCGAGAGCCTCGATCACGGCCTTGAGCTGGGAGCACCCCGCGGAGCTCTCGAGACGGGCGATCGAGCTGGGTGTCTTGCTGCGAAGCCTGGCGTAGGCGCGCTGCGACAGTCCCAACCGTCTGCGGTGGTCACGCAGCGCGAGTCCCACCGCGTCGGCAAGGGTGAGGCCTCGGATGGTCGCCGCCAGGTCGATCTGTCGTTGTGCCGCGCACTGCTCGGGTGTCATGCGTCGACTGTGCGCCCGTCGCTGCGAGCCCGCCAGAGCACTGGTGTGTTCTGTGCACAACCCGAACCCACCGGGCGAGGTGTGGACAACGACCCTGCTCTCCAGGCCTCGTAGCAGGTCGTCGGCGGTGGGACTTCGCATCGGCCCAGCAACGCCACACAGCTTGGCCGGCGGTCGTGTGCAGTGGGAGTGTCAGTGCGTCATGTGGTGAAGCAAAGACACGTCCTTGTCGGACACCCGTCGGGGTCGTCTCGCTCAGCCTTCGGCGACGGTTTCGACCCGTTCGGCGGCCAGCCAAGCGTCGATGTCACGGTCGGCCGCCGCCCTGACCTCGGTCGGGGCCCGGGACGCACGCAGCGACGCGCGGGCGAGGTCGGCCAGCTCCGCGTCCGAGAACTCCAGCAACCGGGCCACTTCGTACTGCGCCTGCAGCCGCGACCCGAAGATCAGCGGGTCGTCGGCTCCCAGCGCGACGGTGGCCCCTGCGTCGACGAGTTGGCGCAGCGGCACGTCCTCGATCTCGTCATAGACCCCGAGCGAGAGGTTGCTGCCCGGGCACACCTCGAGGGCCACTCCGTCGGCCACGACCCGGTCCAGGGTCCGCGGGTCCTCGACCGAGCGCACACCGTGGCCCAGCCGGTCGGGCTCCAACGACGTGAGCGTGCGCTCGATTGCATCCGGCCCCAACAGCTCTCCAGCGTGCGGGACCAGAGCCAGCCCGGCCCGGCGCGCGATGTGGAACGCGGCGGCGAACGCCTCGGTCTCCCCACGTCGTTCGTCGTTGCTCAGGCCAAAGCCGACGACCGCACCGGGCCCCTCACCGGCATACCGGGCCGCAAGGCGCGCCAGCGTGCGGGATTCGAGCTCGTGGCGCATCCGCGAGGCGGCGACGATGACGCCGACCTGGGCAGCGTCAGGCTCCCGGGACACGGCAGCAGCCTCGTCGAGGATGATCTCCAGGGCCGGGGTGATCCCGCCGACGAACGGTGCATAGGACGTCGGGTCGACCTGGATCTCGAGCCACCGCGACCCTTCGGCCCCGTCGTCCAGGGCCGCCTCGCGCACGATCCGGCGCATGTCGGCCTCGGTGCGCACGCACGCACGCGCGGCGTCATAGAGGCTCTGGAAGCGGAACCACCCACGCTCGTCGCGGGTCTCGAAGGTGACCGGCCAGTCGGCCTGCAGCGCGGAGGGCAGGCGCAGGTCGTGGGAGGCCGACATCTGGCGCACCGTCTCGATGCGCATGGATCCCGTGAAGTGCAGGTGCAGGTGTGCCTTCGGCAGGGTTGCGGTGTCGCGGCCGGGGCGCGGCGCAGGAGGTGTTGCGCTCACTCCTCGATGATTCGCATGGCCGACTCCTCGGTCGACTCGACATCACTGGCGTCGGTGACGTACCCGGCGCGCGGGTCGGGGTCGACGTCAAGGCCTTCCGCGCCGAGGAGCTCACTCTCGTCGTCCTCGCGCATGCCGGCGTCGGGGGAGGTGAGGGAGCCGCCATCGATGTCCTCGCTGGGCTCCCCGAGGAAGTCCTGGGAGGCAGGGATCGCGTCCGGGTCGTCACCGCCGACATCGGGAGGACCATCGAGCCCGGACTCGTTGTCGGGGGCACCGTAGGCCGAGTTGGGGTCGGGGACCTCCTGGGCGATGCGCTGGTCGATCGTCTCGTCCTGCGCCTGCTCGGCCGCCGTCGTGCCCCACTCGGTGTTGCGGGGCTGCAGGTCGGGGGGAGTGGCCGGGAGGTTGTCGCCCTCGCTCGAGTCGAGCAGGTCGGGCTCGCCGCTGCCGGCGTCCACCCCGTCGTCCAGGCTCATCGAGCCCAGGTCGGTGTCGAAGTTCTCGGTTCCAGACTGATCGCTCATACCTCAGCCTTGCACGCGGGCGACCCTTTCAGTCGCGCTGGGTCGCGAGCTTTTCGGCTGCGGCCAGCAGGACGCACGTGGCGACGCCCGCCATCGCGGTCTCGACCTCCGAGAGCACCGGGAAGGTCGGTGCCAGGCGGATGTTGCGGTCGCGGGGATCCTCGCCGAGCGGGAACGACGCGCCCGCGGGCGTCAGGGCGATGCCGGCTCCCTTGGCGAGCTCGACCACCCGTGAGGCGGTGCCGTCCATGACGTCGAGGTTGACGAAGTAGCCACCCTGCGGCTGCGACCACTGGGCCACCTCGCGCCCGGCGAGCGCGGAGCTCAGCGCCTGCTCCACGGCCGCGAACTTCGGCGCGAGGATCGTGCGGTGGCGCGCCATGTGGTCGCGCACGCCCTGCGCCGAACCGAAGAACTGCACGTGCCGCAGCTGGTTGACCTTGTCGGGGCCGATCGAGGCGAACTGCAGGTGGGACAGGTACCAGTCGACGTTGTTCTTCGAGGCGGCGAAGAACGCGACGCCCGAGCCGGCGAAGGTGATCTTGGAGGTCGAGGCAAACATCAGGGGCCGGTCCGGGTGGCCCGAGCCCGAGGCCAACGTGATGATGTCGGCGCTCTTGGCCTCGTCCTCGGTCAGGTGGTGGAAGGCGTAGGCGTTGTCCCAGAAGATGCGGAAGTCCGGTGCCGCGGTCTCCATGGACGCCAGGGCGCTCGCGACCTCCTGGGAGCAGATCGACCCGGACGGGTTCGCATAGGTCGGGACGACCCAGATCCCCTTGACGGCAGGGTCCTTGACGAGCTCGCGCACCGCGTCCACGTCGGGGCCGTCGGGGTTCATCGGCACGGGCAGCATCTCGATGCCGAACGAGGCGAGCATCGTGAAGTGGCGGTCGTAGCCGGGCACCGGGCAGATGAACTTCACGCTCTCCTCCTGGGACCACGGCCGGGGGGAGTCGGGCGCACCGTGCAACAGCAGCTGCACCAGGCAG
Source organism: Knoellia sp. Soil729 (assembly GCF_001427985.1). Classification (GTDB taxonomy): domain Bacteria; phylum Actinomycetota; class Actinomycetes; order Actinomycetales; family Dermatophilaceae; genus Knoellia. Next base: position 499,304 of record NZ_LMSA01000002.1, on the reverse strand, counting down.
TCGTGCATCATCGTCAGGCTCGAGTTCCCGCCGGCGACCACCTGCGACGGCTCGACCCAGAGCAGGTCCGCAAAGATCGCCCGCAGCTCGGGCAGCCCGGCGAGCAGCCCGTAGTTGCGCACGTCGGTCCCGTCGGCGTCGCGGTAGCCCTGCGGTAGGTCGAGCAGCGCGTCCGACAGGTCCAGCTGCTGCGCGGACGGCTTGCCGCGCGTGAGGTCGAGCTTGAGGCCACGACCTTGAAGCTCGGTGTATGCCGTGCGCTGGCTCTCGAGGAACGTCTCGAGGTCCGCGGGGGACAGGGACGACAGGGGGGCGAGGGTGCTCTGCTCGGTCACGCGTTCATGGTGTCAGAGGCAGCGCCCCGGATCGAGGCCATGTCACCGTGTGGGCGGTCCGTCCGCAACCGGGCTCACCTACCTTCGCGAAGTGGGAACCGCCGGGCTGCGGCGCTGCGACAGTCGTTGTATGTGGCACGCCGATGAGCCCGCAGACGCGGAGCTGGTCCGGGCCCTCCACCGGGGGGACGTGGACGCTCTACGGGTGCTCTACGACCGGCACGCCCCCTGGCTCGCTGCGAGGCTGCGGCGCCGGTGCAGCGATCCCGACGTCGTCGCCGATGCCCTGCAGGACTGCTTCACCTCGGTGTGGCGCTCCAGCGGCTCGTGGCGCGGCGACGGGGAGGTTGCCGCCTGGCTCTGGGGGATCGCCATCCGGCGCCTGGTCTCGCGCTTGCGTTCGCCCGGCGCGACGCACCGGGATCCGGTCCGCCCCGAGTCCGGTCCGTCGCTCGCAGCGGAGAGCGCGGAGGAGCGCGTCCTCGTCGGCATCGAGTACGGCGACCTGGGCGGAGCCCTCGAGCGGCTCAGCCCCGAGATGCGAGCCGTGGTCGAGGCGACCGTCCTCGACGGGCTCACCAGCAGGGAGGCCGCGACCCTGCTCGGCATCCCCCAGAACACCGTCAAGACCCGGCTGCACCGCGCCAAGGCGCAGCTTCGTGCCGACCTCGCGGGAGGAGCACCATGAACCGCACGCAGCCGACCTGGCACGCGGACGAGAGCCTGCTCACGGCATACCTCGACGGCAGGACGTCCGCGGCCGTCTCCGCATCGGTCGAGCAGCACCTCGTCCGCTGCGGTCAGTGCCGCAGCGGCGTGCGTCAGCTGTCCGATCCCGTTCCCTTTCAGGGCATCTGGGACTCCATCGTCACCGACATCTCCGCTCCGGCGCCGACACGCCTCGAGGTGTTCCTGCGACACCTGGGGCTTGCCGACCGTGACGTCGTGCTCGTGCGCTCGACACCGGCGGTCCAGGGAGCGTGGGTCCTCGGCATCCTGCTCTGCCTGCTCTTCGCGACCATCGCGGCTGCGTCGGGTGCGGCCTACGGTTCCCTGCTCTTCCTGTGGACCGCTCCGCTCGTGCCGGTGCTCGCCGTCGCGATGTCGTTCGGGCCGCACGCCGACCCCAGCTGGGAGCTCGCCGTCGCGAGCCCCTCGTCCCCCGTCCGTCTCATCCTGCTGCGGTCGGGGGCGGTCATCGCCACGGCGGTGCCGCTCTCCGCGCTCGCCGGCGCGGTCCTGCCCGGGTCGCCCTGGGCCTCGATCGCCTGGCTCATGCCCTCGCTGGCGGGAGTCGCCCTCACCCTCGCGCTCGCGACGTGGTGGCCGGTGACCCATGCCGGCGCGGGTGTCGCGCTCGCCTGGACCGCCGTGAGTGGCGCCACCGCCGCCGACGGCTACCGCAGCTCGGTGGGTTCGGCCACCGTCGAGCTGCTCTCAGCGGACGTCCTGCCCGTCTACCTCGTCATCGCCGTCGTCGCGGGCGCCGTCTTCGCCGTCCGCTCCGACCGCCTGTCCCACTTCGGGGAGTTCTCATGAGCACCATTTCCAGCACCAGCGTCATGTTCACAGGCGTCACCCGCCGCTACGGCAACAGCACCGCCCTCGACCACGTCGACCTCAGCCTCCAGCCGGGTGTGACCGGTCTCCTCGGTCCCAACGGGGCGGGCAAGACGACGCTGCTGCGGCTGCTCGGCACCGTGCTGGCGCCGACCGAGGGGCGCTGCCGGATCCTCGGGCTGGACCCGGGCTCCCACGAGGACCGGACCGAGATCCGGCGCTCCCTCGGCTACCTCCCGCAGGAGGCCGGCTATCCACGCGGGTTCACGGCCTTCCAGTTCGTCGACTACGTCGCAGCCCTCAAGGAGTGGACCGACCGCTCGCAGCGGCACGCCGAGGTGAGGAGGGTCCTCGCCCTCGTCGGGATGGAGGAGCTCGCCGGCACAAAGATGCGCCGGCTCTCCGGGGGCCAGCGGCGCAGGGTGGCGCTGGCCCAGGCCTTCCTCGGGTCACCGGAGCTCCTCGTCCTCGACGAGCCGACCAACGGTCTGGACCCCGAGCAGCGGGCCTCGCTGCGAGGCGTCCTGTCCGACCTCGCCCGCCGGGCCACCGTCCTCCTCGCGACCCACCAGACCGAGGACGTCGCCGCCCTCTGCGAACGGGTCGTCGTCCTCGACTCCGGTCGCGTGCGCTACGACGGTCCGGTGCGCGAGCTCGTCGCACAGGCCGCTGGGAGGGTGTGGCTCGCCGACGAGGAGTCGCCCTCGGCGCTCAGCTCGTGGCGGGTCGGCACCGGCCGCTACCGGCACGTGGCGCACGAGGCACCTCTGGGTGCCGAGCTCGCCGAGCCGACGCTCGAGGACGCCTACCTGCTGCTGCGCGGCGGCCAGGCGGACGACGCGGTCGCGGGGATGACGGCATGAGCTCCGCGGTCCTCGTGCCAGGGGTGCCATCGACCTCGCGTCGGGCGTCGGCCGAGGTCGTGCGCAGCATCGCCCGGATCGAGGTGCGACGGCTGCTGCACCAGCCGGTGTTCCTCGTGGCCGTGTTCCTCTTCGTCCTGATGGCAGTGACGACTCCGTTCAGCGACTACGCCAACGCCGACTACGTCGTCACCGCGGAGAACGGTACAGAGACGAACCTCGACTGGCCAGTGGTTCCCGCCTTCTTCCTCGGCCTGGGTGGTCTCATCGCCATGAACCGGGTGGCGAAGGGGGCATCGCGCACGGGTGACGTGCTCGAGGCAGCGCCCGCCACGAAGCTCCAGCGCAGCCTTGCCCTCTGCCTCGTGTGCCTCGTGCCGGCCGTGGTCGCGTTCGCCGGCGCTGCCTACGTCTTCGTCTTCTGGATGGTCGACCCGCCGCTGCAGGCCATGGCCTGGACCGAGTTCACCGACACCCAGCTCTTCTCGATCATGGTCGAGGGCGTCCTGGCCGCAGTCGGCGGACCACTGCTCGGCGTGGCGGTCGCTCGGTGGTGGCGGTGGCCCACGGCCGGTGCCATCACGGCAGTCGCGCTCATCCTGTGGGCTGTCCTGAGCAGCGTCTACCGCGACTCCTCCTGGTGGGGTGCTCTCATCCACCATTCCTCGCCGTTCGCGCTGGCCGTCTTCAACACGGAGAGTTCGACCTGGGCCCAGGGCGGAAGCCACCACTGGCGGGTGGCCTACCTCGCCGGGCTGTGCCTGCTGGCCGCGCTGGCAGCCTGCGCGCACGGGACCACGGGGGAGCAGCGGCGCCAGCTGGTCCGGGTCTCGCTGGCCGTGGGAGGCCTCACCGTCATCGCCCTCCTCCTGGCCACCTTCACGGGCCCGGAGGGGCACTACGGACCGTGGAACCCGCTGTGGTGACGCGATCCGCGCTCGCCGCCGAGCTGCGCGCGGTCGGCTGGGGCCCGGTGCTCGGTGCAGGTGCCGCGGCTGCGACGGTGCTCGCTCTCGACGGCACCGTCTGGCCGAGCGGCCCGGGGTCCGTGACCGCATGGGTCGGCGGCGCACTGCTCGCGGGTGCCGCAGGCTTCTCGCTCGACCAGCCGGCTGCCGGTGCCGTCCAGTCCGTCCCGACGAGCCGTGGCTGGCGGATGGCCGTGCGTGCCTGTGCCGGTCTCGGCGCGCTCGCAGGCTGGGTCGCGTATGCCGTGGTGTGGCGCGCGCAGCTCGCTGTCGGTGTTCCCGCATGGTGGGCCCAGGTGCTCGCCGGCGGTGCACTCGTCACCGTGGGTCTCGGGCTCTGTGCCGCCCTCGTCCGCCGGGGGCAGGACGAGCCGGCGTCCACCGTCGCGGGTGGTCTGGTCTTCGCGGTCCTGGCACTGGGTCTCGTGCCCGTGCCCGGAGACGTCCTCGTGCTCGACCTCTCGGGGGAGCGGGGCTCGACAACGGTGGCCTGGGCGGTCATCGCCCTGCTGGGAGCAGCCGGTCTGGCGTGGGGCAGCAGGGATGAGGGATCCCGCTGGAGAGAGACCGACGCCAGATCGGCCGGGCACTGACGGGCGTGATCGTGCAGGCCCGTCGGGCCGCTGGGGTATGGGCAGCAGCTGCCGCCGCTGGAGTGCACGTGGGCCCGGGGCCGGTCCGACGGTTTCGCGTCGAGCCGGGGCGTCCCGTATGCTGATCCCTCGGTGTTGGCACCATGATTCGTCATGCCTGCCGTCACCTCCGGAACCACCCACCCAGCGGGTGCGTTCCTAGGGCAGTGGCTCAATTGGTAGAGCACCGGTCTCCAAAACCGGCGGTTGGGGGTTCGAGTCCCTCCTGCCCTGCAGGTTCAGATCATCTCGGAGAAGAGGAACTGTGACGGAAGTGGGCGAGTCCCGCGACTCTCGACGTGCGAGCAAGAGCTCGGGCGAGAGCCGCAACCCCGTGTCACGGCTCTTCGGGTCCCTCGGTCTGTTCATCAGCCAGATCCTCGACGAGCTGCGCAAGGTCGTCCGGCCGACGCGCAACGAGCTGTGGAACTACACGATCGTCGTCATCGTCTTCGTCTCCGTGATGATGGCGCTCGTGTCCGCGTTGGACTTCGGCTTCGGCAAGCTCGTCGCCCTCGCCTTCGGCAACGGCGGCTGAGTCCGCCCGCTCTGACGCAGGGCGCGCCCCGCCCCACCTGAAACACACGCTGCACAGGAAGTAGGTCCGTACGTGTCCGACCACACGACGTCCCAGGACGCCGAGTCGACCTCCGGCGACGCCGAGATCCTCGCCGTCGAAGAGACCGACAGCGCCGCCCAGCGTGAGTCGCTGACCCTCGGCGACACCGCCCCCGAGTTCCTCGACCTCCCGGCCGACGAGGCCACCGATGCTGACGAGGCCACCGGCACCGACGAGTCCGACGACACCGCCGACTCCGACGAGTCCGACGACGCGCCCGCCGAGAGCACCCTCGAGGCCGCGACCACCGAGAGCGACGAGGACGGCGACGTCGTCCCGACCGACATCGACCCGGTCAAGGCGTTCAAGGAGGACCTCGCCGCGAAGTTCGGCGACTGGTACGTCATCCACTCCTACGCCGGCTACGAGAACCGGGTGAAGACCAACCTCGAGACGCGGATCCAGTCCCTCAACATGGAGGACTACATCTTCGAGATCGAGGTCCCCATGGAGGAGGTCACCGAGATCAAGAGCGGTCAGCGCAAGCTGGTCCGCCGGGTCCGGATGCCCGGATACGTCCTCGTCCGCATGGACCTCACCGACGAGTCGTGGGGCGCCGTGCGCCACACGCCCGGTGTGACCGGCTTCGTCGGCAACGCCCACCAGCCGGTGCCGCTGAGCCTCGACGAGGTCTACACCATGATCAAGCCCGCCGAGCTCGAGATCGCTGCCGCTGCCGCCGCGGGCGGTTCCGGCTCTGGCGCCGGTGGCGGCTCGGCCGCCTCCTCACCCGTCGTCGACTTCGAGGTCGGCGAGTCGGTCACCGTCATGGACGGTCCGTTCGAGACCCTGCCCGCGACGATCTCCGAGATCAACGCCGAGGGCCAGAAGCTCAAGGTCCTCGTCTCCATCTTCGGCCGGGAGACCCCGGTCGAGCTGTCGTTCAGCCAGGTCTCCAAGCTCTGACGCCTGACAGCACTGCAACCGGGTCATCGCCCACGGCGTGGGCCCACAACCAACAAAAGGACACACAGCAATGCCTCCCAAGAAGAAGGTCTCCGGCTACATCAACCTGCAGATCCAGGCAGGTGCGGCGACCCCGGCGCCCCCCGTCGGCCCGGCCCTCGGCCAGCACGGCGTCAACATCATGGAGTTCGTCAAGGCCTACAACGCTGCGACCGAGCACCAGCGGGGCAACATCATCCCCGTCGTCATCACCGTCTTCGAAGACCGGTCCTTCACCTTCATCACGAAGACCCCGCCGGCCTCCGAGCTCATCAAGAAGGCCGCGGGTGTCCAGAAGGGCTCCGGCGAGCCGCACAAGACCAAGGTCGCCAAGCTGACCGCGGACCAGGTGCGCGAGATCGCCGAGCAGAAGATGCCCGACCTCAACGCCAACGACATCGACGCCGCGATGAAGATCATCGCCGGCACCGCCCGTCAGATGGGCATCGAGACCTCCGTCTGAGCGGGAGCGTCTCAAGCACAGACGTTCGGTATGCCGGCCGCCCAGGCGGGCGGCCGGCATACCGAAAAGCGTCTCGCTCAGCAGAGCGCGACGGTGGCAGGGCCAGCGCTGGCCCGGACCACGACTCCACCACTGAGACATCAGGAGCAGCAATGAAGCGCAGCAAGAGCTACCGCGCCAGCGCGGAGAAGATCAACGCCGACAAGGTGTACACCCCGCTCGAGGCCGTCCGCCTCGCCAAGAGCAACGCCAAGGCGAAGTACGACGAGACCGTCGAGGTCGCCATGCGTCTGGGCATCGACCCGCGCAAGGCCGACCAGATGGTCCGCGGCACCGTGAACCTCCCCAACGGCACCGGCAAGACCGCCCGCGTCCTCGTGTTCGCCAACGGCGACAAGGCCGAGGCCGCCCGCGCAGCCGGCGCCGACTACGTCGGTTCCGACGACATGCTCGAGAAGGTCGCCGGCGGATGGCTCGACTTCGACGCCATCGTCGCCACCCCCGACCTCATGGGCAAGGTCGGTCGTCTCGGCAAGGTCCTCGGCCCGCGTGGCCTCATGCCCAACCCGAAGACGGGCACCGTCACGATGGACACGGCCAAGGCCGTGACCGACATCAAGGGCGGCAAGATCGAGTTCCGCGCCGACAAGCACAGCAACCTCCACTTCATCATCGGCAAGGCCTCGTTCGACGAGAAGAAGCTGGTCGAGAACTACGCTGCGGCGCTCGAGGAGATCCTCCGCCTCAAGCCGGCTGCCTCCAAGGGCCGCTACATCAGCAAGGCGACCATGTCGACGACGATGGGTCCGGGTGTGCCGCTGGACTTCACCAAGACGCGCAACCTCCTCGAGGAGGACGCTCAGGCCGACGCCTGATCCTCCACGCACGGCAAGCGACCCCCGTTCTGTGGTGAACGGGGGTCGCTTCGTGCGTGCCGTGGGCTGACGTGGCGCCGCCGCAGGTCGCGGCCACCACGCACGCAGGGGACCCCATGACCATCACCACCAGATCATTCAGCGCTGCCCTGGCAGCCGTCGCCGTCGCCGCCGGGCTGGGAGCCTGCGGCTCCACGCTCGCCACGTCACCCGACACCGCAGCGAGCGCGCAGCCCGCAGCAGACACGCTCACGGCGAAGGTGGGCGACGAGGTGGACTTCGCGGCAGTGTTCCAGGACACCGCGGCCGCCATGAAGGCCACGAAGTCCTACAGCTTCACCGGGAACATGCCCGAGGGGCTCAAGGCCACGGTCGTCGAGATCAAGGACGGCACGACGACCTACGAGAGCACCCTGTCCACCGAGCAGCAGCTCGCGCTCGCCCAGAAGCGTCTCGAGGACATGGGCATGGGCGACGCCCCCATGCCGACGCCCACGACGGCGATGAAGCCGATCACCGTGCGCCAGAGCATCGGCGCCGACAACCTGCCCACCAAGGTCGAGCTCGTCGGTGACGCCGGCTCCACCATGACCCTGACGTACTCGGGGTGGGGCGAGCCGGTGGACGTCACGGCACCCGCCGCCGACAGCGTGGCCTCCTTCTCCGAGCTCAGGTGAGATGCACAGGAGTCGGCGGTTCGGACGAGCCAGACCGTCCCAGACCCGTTCGAACCGCCTCCACCTGGCCAGCATGGTTCGTGTGACGTGAAATTCTCTTTGGTCCCAAGCCTTGTCCAAGAGGTAACCCCGGGGTAACTTCACCGGAGCCCTGTTGCATCCATGGCCTCCTCGACCGAGGCGATGAACCCCTGCCGCGCAACCTGGCCGAGAGAGAGGTGTTGCATGGGCGTCGCGATCGAGGTCCAGGGCCTGACCAAGGCCTTCGGGTCCCAGGTGATCTGGAACGACGTCACCCTCACCCTCCCGGCGGGCGAGATCTCGGTCATGCTCGGCCCGTCGGGCACCGGCAAGTCGGTCTTCCTCAAGACCCTCGTGGGGCTGCTCAAGCCCGACAAGGGCTCGATCGTCATCAACGGCGACGACCTCGTGACCCTCAGCGAGAACGACCTCTACGAGGTGCGCAAGCTCTTCGGCGTCCTGTTCCAGGACGGTGCGCTCTTCGGGTCGATGAACCTTTATGACAACGTCGCCTTCCCGCTGCGCGAGCACACCAAGAAGACCGAGTCGGTCATCCGCGACATCGTCCTGGAGAAGATGGACCTCGTCGGCCTCACCGGCGCCGAGGACAAGCTCCCGGGAGAGATCTCCGGCGGGATGCGCAAGCGTGCCGGCCTGGCCCGGGCCCTCGTGCTCGACCCCGAGATCCTGCTCATCGACGAGCCCGACTCGGGCCTGGACCCGGTGCGCACGTCCTACATCAACCAGCTGTTCATCGACCTCAACGCCCAGATCGACGCGACGTTCCTCATCGTCACGCACGACATCAACACCGCCCGCACGGTGCCGGACAACATCGGCCTGCTCTACCACCGCCACCTCGCGATGTTCGGCCCGCGCGAGATGCTCCTCAGCTCCGAGGAGCCGGTGGTGCGGCAGTTCCTCAACGCCCAGACCATCGGGCCGATCGGCATGTCCGAGGAGAAGGACGCCGACGAGCTCGCCTCGGAGTCGGGGCAGGAGCTGCCGCCGCTGCCCCCGATCCCGATCCAGCTCGGCACCAGCGACGGCAGCTTCCGGCGCGCGGAGAAGGCACCGGGCGACTGGTGCCGCGCCAACGACGTCACGCCTCCTCCCGGCTCGTTCCGGTCGGGCAACGCCGGTGTCCCGGGCGTCTCCCAGTCCGCCGAGCTCGAGTCCGGGGCGGCGACGTGAACGTCCTCACGGCTCCGGTCAAGCAGGCCGGTGCCCTCTTCGCCCTCGCCCTGGACGTCCTGCGCGCCCTGCCCAAGCGGCCCTTCCAGACCAAGGAGTTCATCCAGCAGTGCTGGTTCATCGCCTCGGTGACGATCGTCCCGACGGCCCTGGTCTCCATCCCCTTCGGCGCGGTCATCGCCCTCCAGCTCGGCACGCTCACGCGTCAGCTCGGTGCCCAGTCCTTCACCGGCGCCGCGAGCGTGCTCGCCGTCGTCCGTGAGGCGTCGCCGATCGTCACGGCCCTCCTCATCGCCGGCGCCGGTGGGTCGGCCATCTGCGCCGACCTGGGCTCCCGCAAGATCCGTGAGGAGCTCGACGCCATGGAGGTGCTGGGCATCAGCCCCATCGAGCGCCTCGTCGTCCCCCGTGTCCTCGCGACGATGGTCGTCTCGCTCCTGCTCAACGGCCTGGTCTCCGTCGTCGGCGTGGCCGGCGGCTACTTCTTCAACGTCGTCATCCAGGGCGGGACACCCGGCGCCTACCTCGCCTCGTTCACCGCCCTGGCGCAGCTCGCGGACCTCTGGACCTCCGAGATCAAGGCGCTGCTCTTCGGGATGGTGGCCGCCATCGTCGCGTCCTACAAGGGCCTCACGGCCGGGGGAGGGCCCAAGGGTGTGGGCGAGGCAGTGAACCAGGCGGTCGTCATCACCTTCATGCTCCTGTTCGTCATCAACTTCGTCGTCTCCGCCATCTACTTCCAAGTCGTCCCGCAGAAGGTCTGAGGGGGCACCGATGATGAGCCGCACCCGAGACCTCGCCGCCCGACCGGGCAGGGCGCTGGACGCCCTGAGCGACCAGATGCACTTCTATGTCCGGTCGATCATGTGGAGCCCCCGCACGATCCGCCGCTACAAGAAGGAGGTCCTGCGCCTCCTGGCCGAGGTCTCCCTCGGCAGTGGCGCCCTGAGCGTCATCGGCGGGACCGTCGGCGTGCTGACCTTCATGGCGTTCTTCACCGGCAGCCAGGTCGGGCTGCAGGGCTACTCCTCGCTCAACCAGCTGGGGACGGGCGCCTTCGCCGGCTTCCTCGCGGCCTACCTCAACACTCGTGAGATCGCGCCGCTCGTGGCCGGCCTCGCGCTCGCGGCCACCGTCGGGTGCGGCTTCACCGCGCAGCTCGGCGCCATGCGCATCTCCGAGGAGGTCGACGCCCTCGAGGTCATGGGCATCCCCTCCCTGCCGTTCCTCGTGACGACCCGCATGATCGCGGGCTTCGTGGCGGTCATCCCGCTCTACGTCATCGGGCTGCTGTCCTCCTATGCGGCCACCCGGTTCATCGTCACCGACTACTTCGGGCAGTCCAAGGGGACCTACGACCACTACTTCCATCTGTTCCTACCGCCGATCGACATCCTCTACTCGTTCCTCAAGGTGCTCGTCTTCGCGGTGATCATCATCTTGATCCACTGCTACTACGGCTACACCGCCAGCGGCGGTCCAGCAGGCGTGGGCCTGGCCGTGGGCAAGGCCGTACGCACGTCGATCGTGGCCGTCAACCTCGTCGACTTCTTCTTCTCGCTGGCGGTGTGGGGTGCGACCACCACGGTGAGGATCGCGGGTTAGCCATGTCCAAGGCCAGCACTCTCGGACGCCTCGGGCACCGCACCTACGGTGTGGCGTTCATCCTCGTCGTCGCCCTGCTGCTCTCGCTGTCGATCGCGTCGTTCAAGAAGGTCTTCACCGACATCGTCGAGGTGACGCTGAAGACCGACCGCATCGGCAGCCAGCTGCAGGAGGCCTCCGACGTCAAGATCCGCGGGCTCATCGTCGGTGAGGTGCGCACGATCGAGTCCAGCGACAAGGGCGCCACCCTCCACCTGGCACTCAAGCCCGAGATGGTCGACCTCATCCCGGCCAAGGTGAGCGCCCGCCTGCTCCCCAAGACCCTCTTCGGCGAGCGCTACGTCGACCTCGTCCCGCCCGAGGGCGCCCCCGGACGTGCCATCCGCGCAGGGGACGTCATCCCGCAGGACCGCACGAGCGTGGCGATCGAGCTCGAGCAGGTCTTCGACGACCTCCTGCCGCTGCTGCGCAGCATCGACCCGGCCAAGCTGTCCGCCACCCTCAACGCCCTCGCGACCGCTCTCGACGGCCGCGGCACAGCCCTCGGCAAGAACCTCGTCCTCGTCGACGAGTACTTCACCAAGCTCAACCCCCACCTGCCCACGATCCAGGCCGACATCTCGGGCCTGGCCGACCTGGCGAGCACGTATGCCGTGGCCGCCCCCGAGCTGCTGCGCGCGGCCAAGGCGCTGCTCACGACCAACGCGACCATCGTCGAGAAGCAGAAGGAGCTCGCCGGCTTCCTCGCCGGCACCGCAGGGTTCGCCAACACCACGGCCGGCTTCCTCGAGACCAACCAGAACCGCATCATCCAGGTCGGCCGGGTGCAGCGCCCGACGCTCCAGGTGCTCGCCAAGCACTCACCGATCTATCCCTGCTTCACCCAGGGCCTGGTCAACTGGCTGCCGCGCGCCAACCAGCTCTTCCGCGACGGGCAGATGCACATCACCCTCGAGTTCGTCCCGCAGACGCAGGCCTACCACCCCGGCGAGGAGCCGGCGTGGCACGACAAGCGCGCTCCCAGCTGCAAGGGCCTGCCCAACGTGCAGGGGAGCCAGGCGAAGCCGCGCCGGGGGTCGAAGTTCGACGACGGCACCGAGGGTGCGGCGACCGACGCGACGCACTCGGCGCTTCCGCAGGCCTTCCTCGCTCCCGAGGGTGCGCGCATCCCCGCCGTCGACTCGGGCCTGGCCGGCACCGTTCAGGAACAGCACCTCGTGGGCGCCCTCGTCGGGCTCGACGAGGGGCAGGACGCCTCCCTCGCGACCCTGCTCGCCGGGCCGATGATGCGCGGGACGGTGGTGAGCCAGTGAAGACCACTCCCAGCCTCATCAAGTTCATCGTCTTCGCGATCGTCACGATCCTCGCGACGGGCACGCTGGCGGCGACGATTGCCAACATCCAGCCGGGTGACCGCAACTCCTTCAAGGCCGTCTTCACCGACGTCACGGGTCTCGCGAAGGGCCACGAGGTCCGCATCGCCGGGGTGCGCGTCGGCACCGTCAAGGACATCGAGGTCGCCAGGGACCGGACCCACGCCGAGGTGACCTTCGACGTCCTCAGCACGAGCACCCTCACCCAGGGGACCGTGGCGACGATCAAGTACCGCAACCTCATCGGGGAGCGCTACGTCGCGCTCACCCAGGGCCCGGGTGCCGCGACCCCGCTCAAGGACGGTGCGACGATCTCGCTGGAGCGCACCCACCCGGCCCTCGACCTCACGGTCCTGTTCAACGGCTTCAAGCCCCTCTTCGCCGCACTCTCGCCCAAGGAGGTCAACGAGCTGTCGGCCCAGATCATCTCGGTGCTCCAGGGCGAGGGAGGCAACATCAACTCCCTGCTGGGCCAGACGGCGTCGCTCACCGACACGCTGGCCGACCGCGACAAGGTCATCGGCCGGGTCATCAGCAACCTCACGACCGTCCTCACGACGGTGGAGCAGCACGACACCGCGCTCGGTGAGCTCCTCATCCAGCTGCAGCGCTTCGTGTCCGGGCTGTCTGCCGACCGCAAGGCCATCGGCGAGTCCCTCACCAACATCAACTCCGTCACCGACGAGACGGCGCGGCTCCTCGAGGCCGGCCGCCCGGACATCAAGAACGACATCGGACAGCTCGGCGCCCTGAGCAAGACCCTCAACAAGCCGGCCAACACGGCGATCTACGAGAAGTTCATCACCGGGGCGCCCGAGAAGATCTCGACGATCACCCGCACGGCGACCTACGGGTCGTGGTTCAACTTCTACCTCTGCCGGTTCGACGTCAAGAACCTCCTGCTGCCGACCGGCCCGACTCCGGGCGGCCTGGGCTACAACGTCTCCGCTGCGAGGTGCCGATGAGCACGCCGTTCCGCGCCCGCGACCCCCTGCCGATCGGCATTGCGGGCCTGCTCGCGATCGGACTCATCCTGTTCGCCTCCTTCAACGCCTCGAAGCTGCCGATCATCGGTGGGGGGCAGTCGTATGCCGCGTCGTTCAGCGAGGCGGGCGGCCTGCGCACCGGTGACGAGGTCCGGATCGCCGGCGTGCGTGTCGGCAAGGTCACCGACATCTCACTGGACGGCAACAAGGTGGACGTCGCGTTCCGCATCACCGAGGACGTCGCCTTCGGCCCCGAGTCCGGGGCGTCGATCCGGATGAAGACCCTCCTCGGCCAGAAGTACGTCTCCCTCGAGCCCAGGGGCCGCGGCCAGATGGCTGAAGGCGCAACGATCCCGCTGTCGCGCACCGTCTCCAGCTACGACATCATCAACGCCTTCTCGGACCTCACCGAGACGACCGAGCGCATCGACACCACCCAGCTCGCCAAGTCGCTCGACACGATCGCCAGCGAGTTCAGCGACACCCCGGCCAACGTGCGGCTTGCGCTCGACGGGCTCACCCGCCTGTCCAGGACGATCTCGAGCCGCGACAGCGAGCTCAAGGCGCTGCTCAAGGCGAGCAACTCGGTGTCCGGGACCCTGGCCGACCAGAACAAGGTCATCGAGAAGATCATCACCGACGGTGACCTCCTGCTCGCCGAGCTCTACGAACGGCGCGACGCCATCCACACCCTCTTCACCAACACCAGCGCCATGGCCGTGCAGATCACCGGCCTCGTGCGCGACAACCGGGCGCAGCTCGGGCCGGCCCTCACCCAGCTCAACGGAGTCCTCGAGACCCTGCGCAAGCACGAGGCCGACCTCACCAGGACCATCGAGGCCATGGGGCCCTTCACCAGGGTCTTCGCGAGTGCGCTCGGCAACGGCCGCTGGTTCGACACCTACATCCAGAACCTCACGGTCCCCGTCGGGGCGGTGGGTCGATGAAGCCCGCAATCCTCTCCAGGGTCGTCGCGGCGATCGTCGTCGTGGGCCTGGTCGCGGCAGCCTTCGTGTGGTGGCCCCGCGCCGACAAGCTCACGGTGTCGGGCGACTTCTCCCGGGCCGTCGGACTGTTCCCCGGCTCCGACGTGCGTGTGCTCGGTGTGCGCGTGGGCCAGGTCGAGACCGTCGAGCCGCATGGCGAGACGGTGCACGTGACCTTCCGGGTGGACGCCGACGTCAAGGTCCCGGCGCAGGCCAAGGCGGCCATCGTCGCCCCCTCGCTCGTCAGTGACCGCTACGTCCAGCTGCTGCCTGCCTACACCACCGGACCCGTGATGAAGGACGGTGCGTCCATCCCCCGCGAGCGCACCGCCGTGCCCGTCGAGCTCGACCGGGTCTCGCAGGCACTGGACGACCTCATGGTGGCCCTCGGTCCCGACGGCGCCAACAAGGAGGGTGCGCTCAACCGCGTGCTCGACACCGGTGCGCGCAACCTCAAGGGCAACGGGCAGAACCTCCACGACATGAACCGCGGCCTCTCGCAGGCGGTCCAGACCTTTGCCGAGGGGCGCGGTGACCTCTTCGCCACGGTGAAGAACCTCGAGACCTTCACCGGCATGCTGGCCACCAACGACGAGCAGGTCCGCCGGCTCAACACCGACCTGTCCAAGGTCTCCGACCAGCTGGATGGCGAGCGCGACGACCTCTCGGCAGCCCTGAAGAACCTTGCCGTCGCCCTCAGCGAGATCTCGAGCTTCGTCAAGGACAACCGCGCCGTGCTCACCAAGGACGTTCACCAGCTCACCGACCTCACGTCGGCGGTGGCGGCGAAGCGCGACGCACTCGCCGAGGCGCTCGACAACGCGCCGGTCGCCCTGTCCAACCTCCAGCTCGCCTACAACCCGGCATCGGGCACCCTCGACACGCGCAGCAACATTCAGGGCCTCGACGACCCGGCGCTCATCCTGTGCTCACTCCTCACGGGGGCGACGGGCACCGGCAACGCCAACCCCAACCTGTGCGCGCTGCTCCAGACGATCATCCCCAAGAGCGGCCTGTTCCCCGGCCTCCTCAACCTCCCCGGCCTGTCCGCGATCCCGGCGGCCTTCACGGTGCCCCAGGTCGCTGCAGCGATCGCACCGCAGGCGGCGGCCGCGCCCACGCAGTCGGAGACCGAGGCCGTGGACGTCACGATCCGTGGGGCAGACCCGACCCTCGGTGGTCTCCTTGCGAAGGAGAAGCCATGACGTATGCCGTGCGCTCACTTCGTGCGGTGGCCCTTGCCGTCGTCGTGGCCCTGACCCTGACCTCGTGCCAGGGAGCCTTCGACCTTCCGTTGCCCGGCGGCGCCAAGGGCGAAGGCCCGTCGATGCGGGTCAAGGTCGACTTCGCCGACGTCCTGGACCTCGTGCCCAAGTCCGCCGTGAAGATCAACGAGGTGGCCGTCGGCCAGGTCGAGAAGATCGAGCTCAACGGGTGGACCGCGCGGGTGACCCTGTCGATCCCCGTCTCGAGCAAGCTGCCTGACAACGCCACGGCCGAGCTCAAGCAGACGTCGTTGCTGGGTGAGAAGTACATCGCCCTGTCGGAGCCCGCCGACGGCAAGGGTGTGGGCACCCTCTCGGACGGAGACCTCATCCCGATCGAGCGCACCAACCGCAACCCCGAGGTCGAAGAGGTCCTCTCGGCGATG
This sequence comes from Knoellia sp. Soil729, assembly GCF_001427985.1. Lineage (GTDB taxonomy): Bacteria > Actinomycetota > Actinomycetes > Actinomycetales > Dermatophilaceae > Knoellia. Next base: position 483,551 of record NZ_LMSA01000002.1, on the reverse strand, counting down.
TCGCTGCTGCTCAACGGCGGAGGGATCGCTCAGCTGTCCGTCATCGAGCGGGAGCTCAACAACGCACTGCGGGGCAACACCGACGAGATCAAGCACCTCATCGGTGAGCTCAACACCTTCATCGGCGGACTCGAGGACCAGAAGGCCGAGATCGTGCGGGCCCTGGACATGGTGGACAAGCTGGCCGCCCGGCTCGCCGAGCAGAAGGACCTCATCGGCAAGACCCTCGAGGAGCTGCCCAAGGGCCTCAAGGTGCTCGCCGACCAGCGGATCCAGCTCACCGAGATGCTGCAGGCGCTGAGCCGCCTCGGCGCCGTCGGCACCAAGGTGATCCGCGGCTCCAAGGAGGACACGCTCGCCAACCTCAGGCTCCTCGGGCCCGTCCTCACGCAGCTCAACAAGGCCGGTGACGCGCTCCCGCAGTCGTTGGAGCTCATCCTCACCTACCCCTTCCCGGACGCGGCCGTCGGCGCCATGAAGGGCGACTTCACCAACCTGTCGCTCACCGCCGACCTCGACCTGCGTGAGCTCAAGATCCTTCAGGGCGGAGTCCCGGGCAGTCCCCTGCCGGGCGTCACCCTGCCGCCGGTCCCGCTGCCGTCCCTGCCCTCCGCGCCGCTGCCGAAGCTGCCCAAGGTCCCCAAGGTCCCCACGGTTCCGACGGTCCCCACCCCCACGGCGACGCCCAAGAGCCCGCTGTGCCCACCGCTGTGCACGAGCGACTCGCACGGGCGCGACACCTCGTGGACGACGCTCTACGGAGGGGGTGACGCATGATCCGCACGCTCACCAAGGCCCAGCTGGCGGCCTTCATGCTCATCACGATCGTGACCGTCTCGATCCTGTCGGCGAACTACATCGGCCTCACCGAGCGCCTGCTGGGTGGGGGTGCACGGTTCAGCGCGAGCTTCGCCGAGTCCGGCGGGATCTTCGTCGGCTCCGAGGTCACCTATCGCGGGGTCGCCGTCGGCCGGGTCTCCGGGCTCGAGCTCGAGAAGGACGGGGTGCTCGTCCAGGCCCAGCTCAAGCGTGGCGTCGAGGTCCCCAAGGACACCAAGGCCGTGGTCGAGAACCGCTCCGCCGTCGGCGAGCAGTACCTCGACCTGCAGCCCCGGTCCTTCGGTGGTCCTTCCCTGCAGACGGGAGATCGCATCCCACGCAAGGACACGGCATACCCGATCCGCGTCGACCAGCTGCTCCTCGACGTGGACCGGACCGTGCGCTCGGTCGACAAGGAGGACCTGCGCACCGTCATCGACGAGCTCGGCACGGGCTTCGAGGGCTCCGGGCCGGACATCAGCCAGCTCATCGACAACGGCAACCTCCTGACGCAGGCGGCACTCACCGCGCTGCCCGAGACGGTGGCCCTGCTCCAGCACAGCAAGACGGTGCTCGACACCCAGCGCGACACCGCACCACAGATCAAGAACTTCGCGACCGACTTCGCCAACCTCTCCGAGACCCTGCAGGCCTCGGACGCGGACCTGCGCCTCATCCTCGACCGGGGCGTCGTCGCCTCCAAGGAGCTCGAGGGCCTCGTCAAGGACAACCAGGGCGACCTTGCGACCCTCATCGCCAACCTCATCACCATCGGGCAGGTGACGACGTCGCGCATCGACGGCATCGAGCAGATGTTCGTCACCTACCCCGAGGTCGTGGGCGGCGGTTTCACCGTCGTCCCGGGGGACGGCACGGCGCACTTCGGCATGCAGCTCAGCCAGTCGGCGCCGGTGTGCACCAAGGGCTATGAGGGCACCCAGAGGACGGACCCCAACCGCACCGAGAACCTCCCCAAGGTCAACACCGACGCCGGCTGCACGCTGCCTCGAGGCTCGGCCTCCAACGTGCGCGGCGCCCAGAACGCGCCTCGACCGCGCAGTGGCGTCGCGTCCTCGCACCCGCTGGCCCTGGCCAACCAGATGCTGCCGCTCGGCAACGCCGCGGCCGCGGAGGGCTCGCCCCGGGTGTCGGCACCCCAGGCGCCGGCCGGGGGAGCGGGCGGGGCAGACTCCTGGTCGTGGATCATGCAGGAGGCCGCCCGATGAGCCGGCAGAGCACCGCCCGGGCCCTGTGGGCGCTCACGGTGCTGGCGCTGGTCGCCACGGTGGCGCTCGCGGCGACGCGTGGCCGCGACTGGTGGGACGCCCGCACCACGGAGCAGGCACAGTCCGAGGCCCTCGCCGCCGGCCGCCAGCACGCCATCAACTTCGCCACGATCGACTACCGCAAGGTCGACGAGGACACCGCCAGGGTCAAGGCGGGAGCGACCGGGGAGTTCCTCGCGAGCTACACCAGCCAGCTCGACGACCTCAAGAAGGTCATCGTCGAGAACAAGTCCGTCAGCAGCGTCGAGCGCGCCGAGGCGGCCCTGGTCTCCGGTGACCGTGACTCCGCGACGGTCATCGTGGGCCTCATCGCCCCGACGAGCAACACGGTCGTGCCCAAGGGCGAGACCAAGACCTATCGCACCAAGCTCGGCCTGCGTCACGTCGGCGAGCAGTGGAAGGTGGAGCGCCTTGAGTTCGTCGGTTAACCGTCGCCCCCGGGTCGCGGGTCAGCGTCGCCGGCCCGCCCGCGAGGGTGGGCCGGTCCTGCCCGAGACCCCGGGGGAGGGCAGCACGCCCGGGAGCCCGGCTCCCGAGGGCCCGGCTCGCGAGGGCCCGGCTCCCGATGACGCGGAAGCCGTCGCAGGACGCGGTTCTTTCCGCGTCATCCGACGACTTCCCCGTCAGGATGCCGACCCGGCCGGAGCGGAGGGCAAGAGCAGCTCGCCAGTGCTCCCGGCCATCGCCCTGGCCGTCTGCCTCGCGCTGCTGGCGACGGTCCTCGTCGTCACCCGCCACGACCCGGGGGAGCGGCCCAGGGCAGCCGCCGCGGCCACCGCCACGGCCCGCAGCACCCTCGAGCAGGCGCTCAGCTACAACTACGCCACGATGACCCAGCAGATCCCTGCGACCCAGGCCCTGCTCACCGGCTCGTTCAAGCAGGAGTTCGCCGACACGATGACCAAGACCATCGTGCCGCTCGCCCAGAAGGACAAGACGGTCGTCAAGGCGCGGATCTACGAGGCCGGGGTGATGTCGCAGACCGACGGCACCGTGACCGTGCAGGCGTTCGTCAACCAGGCGAAGACGAGCGACAAGCAGAAGGAGCCCTCGATCGACCAGAACCGCGTCATCGCCACGATGACCAGGGTCGGCAACAGGTGGCTCGTGTCGGCGCTCAAGGCCTACTGACCCCTGCGCACGGCGGTTGCGGGGTTTCGGGCCAGTCGGCTCGCACCGTTACGCTCGAGGGACTCAACTGGGAGGAACCCATGACAATCTCGATGCGCCGCTCCAGCGGTGCCGCCCTGGCCCTGGCGGGGCTCCTCGCGCTCGGCGCCTGCGGTTCGTCGGACGACGGGGCGGGCAGCGCCACTGCCAAGAGCTCCGACAAGAGCTCCGAGACCAGCGCCGCCGCGAGCACGCAGGCCAAGGGCGAGAGCGTCGACGCGGGTGACGTCGCCACGCGCATGGTCGCCGCCATGCAGAAGGCCGGCAGCGGCACGATGTCGATGGACACCGGTGGCGAGAAGGCCACGGGCGACTTCACGTACGTCGACGGCAAGCTCCAGCAGCACACCACGGTGCCGGTCGAGGGCTCCGAGATGGAGATCATCTCCGTCGGTGACTTCGTCTACCTCAAGGGACTGCCCGGCCAGGCCAAGCCGTGGGTCAAGATCGACCCGAGCGGCGACGACCCGGTGAGCCAGATGTTCAAGGGCATCGCCGAGGGTGGCATCAGCGACCCCACCAAGATGGCCGAGAACCTCAAGGGCACCCAGGCCAAGGTCACCTCCACCGACGGCGGCAACACGACCTACGAGTTCACGGTCGACCCCGCCAAGGCCCTCGGGGACGCCGCGGCGCCGACCCCGTCGCCCAGCGCCTCGACGCCGCCGCTGTCCATGACCTACGTGCTCGACGGGCAGGACCGCCCGGTGACCATCTCGACCAGCGTCTCCGGCCAGGCGATCACGGTGACCTACAGCGACTGGGGCAAGAAGGTCGACATCAGCGCGCCGCCCGCCGACCAGGTCGGCCCGATGAGCTTCCCCTCGTCCACCTGACCTTCTTCCCACGACTTATTGCCCGGTTGGCCACCACACGCGCCAGCTGCCCGTTCGCACATCCTGGCCAAACGGGCAATAAGTCGTCTGGATTTGGTCGTGTGCCGTCCGCGCCCTAGAGTTGTGCTCGACCAAAGACCGCCGGTTGTCCGGTGCACCCGCACCAGGACTGAAGGTTCCGCGAGAGCGGGCGACCAGCGCAGGCCGAGTTTCGAAGGTGAGCGTCGCCCCGCGACGTCCACCACGAGCCCCGCGCCCTGCGCCGGGGCTCGATCTGTTGTCCGGGCCTTCACCGATGGTCGTACCCGACGGAAGGAGGCCCGAATGTCTCGTGCAGACAAGTCCGCGGCGATCGCCGAGCTCGCGGAGAAGTTCCGCAGCTCCAACGCCGCAGTTCTGACTGAGTACCGCGGGCTCTCGGTGGCACAGGTCACCGAGCTTCGTGGCGCCCTTCGTGGCAACGCGACCTACGCCGTGGTCAAGAACACGCTGACCGAGCTCGCCGCCAAGGAGGCCGGAGTCACGGCCTTCGACGGCCAGCTCGTGGGACCGTCCGCCATCGCATTCGTCGACGGCGACCCGGTCGAGGCCGCAAAGGGCCTGCGTGACTTTGCCAAGGCAAACCCCCTCCTCGTGATCAAGAGCGGCCTGCTTGACGGCAAGTCGCTCTCCGCGCAGGAGATCACCAAGCTCGCGGACCTCGAGTCCCGCGAGGTGCTTCTCGCCAAGCTGGCCGGCGCCATGAACGCGTCGCTCACGCAGGCTGTCTACCTCTTTGCCGCGCCGCTGTCGCAGACCGCTCGGGTCGTCGACGCACTGCGCGCCAAGGTCGAGACCGAGGGTCCGGCCGACGCCGCTCCCGCGGCCGAGGCCGAGGTTGCACCCGAGGAGACCCCCGCCGACGCCGCACCTGCGGTCGAGGCCACCGAAGACGTCGCCACGGGTGGCGACGACGCCTGAGGACCCAGCACCAGCTGAGGTCCCAGGAAAACACCACCGCCACTCACGGCATACACGAAGAAGAAAGGCGCCATCATGGCCAAGCTCAGCACCGACGAGCTCCTTGAGGCTTTCAAGGAGATGACCCTCATCGAGCTCTCCGAGTTCGTCAAGCAGTTCGAGGACACCTTCAACGTCACCGCCGCCGCGCCCGTCGCGGTTGCCGGTGCCGCCCCCGCCGCCGGTGGTGGCGACGCCGCCGCCGAGGACGAGCAGGACGAGTTCGACGTCGTCCTGGTCGCTGCCGGTGACAAGAAGATCGCCGTCATCAAGGAGGTCCGCACGCTGACCTCCCTCGGTCTCAAGGAGGCCAAGGACCTCGTCGACGGCGCTCCCAAGCCCGTTGTCGAGAAGGTCGACAAGGCCACGGCCGAGAAGGCCAAGGAGCAGCTCGAGGCCGCAGGCGCGACCGTCGAGGTCAAGTGACCTGAGCCTCTCCCGAGGCTGAGCACTCCGCGAACGGGCGGGATGGATCGTGATGATCCGTCCCGCCCGTTCCGCATGCCCAGGCACAAAAGTTCGCGGTATGCCGCCCGTAGGCTTGACGTTCGCGCCTGCGCCAGTCATTCTTTGCGGGTCACACCGCGTGCCTTCCGTATGCGACGGCGACCGTACCCGCATCCCGCGTCCGCGCTGGATTGGACAGGGTTGGACTGTTGTGCCCTTTTGGGTCTAGACTGTTGCTTTGCCCTGTCCATGACCTCCGCCTGCTCTCGTTGAGCGACCTCTGCGTGCCCCTGCCGCATCCCGGCAACTGCACCCAGCGTTCGGCTCGTCCACGTTGAGCGGACCGGCAGTGATGGGCCGTGCGACCTCCGTACAAACACATGGCCAGTGGAAGGACCATCCTTGGCTGCCTCGCGCACCGCGTCCAAGATCGTGACCACCGCAATGACGGCTACGGGCCGTCTCTCGTTCGGCAAGATCCGTGAGCCCATGGAGGTCCCTGACCTCCTCGCCCTGCAGACCGAGAGCTTTGACTGGCTCCTCGGCAACGAGCGCTGGCAGGAGCGTGTCGCACAGGCACGCGCCGCCGGTCGCGACGACGTGCCGGAGCGTTCGGGACTCGAGGACATCTTCGAAGAGATCTCCCCGATCGAGGACTTCAGCGGCTCGATGTCGCTGTCGTTCCGCGACCACCGCTTCGAAGACGTCAAGTACTCCATCGAGGACTGCAAGGAGCGCGACCAGACCTACTCCGCGCCCCTGTTCGTCACCGCGGAGTTCATGAACAACACCACCGGCGAGATCAAGAGCCAGACCGTGTTCATGGGCGACTTCCCGCTCATGACCGAGCGCGGCACCTTCATCATCAACGGCACCGAGCGGGTCGTCGTCTCGCAGCTCGTCCGCAGCCCGGGCGTCTACTTCGAGCGCACGCCCGACAAGACGTCCGACAAGGACATCTACACCGCCAAGATCATCCCGAGCCGCGGAGCCTGGCTCGAGTTCGAGATCGACAAGCGCGACATGGTCGGCGTCCGCGTCGACCGCAAGCGCAAGCAGTCCGTCACCGTCCTCCTCAAGGCGCTCGGCATGACCGAGGCGCAGATCCGTGAGGAGTTCGCCGGCTACGAGTCGATCGAGCTCACCCTCGACAAGGACAACACCGAGGGCCAGGACGACGCGCTGCTCGACATCTACCGCAAGCTCCGTCCGGGCGAGCCGCCCACCCGTGAGGCCGCGCAGAACCTGCTCGACAACCTCTACTTCAACGGCAAGCGCTACGACCTGGCCAAGGTTGGTCGCTACAAGATCAACAAGAAGCTCGGCATCGAGGGCGACCTCACCAACTCCACGCTCAACGTCGACGACATCGTCGCGACGATCAAGTACATCGTGGCCCTGCACAACGGTGACGAGACCCTCCCGGGCCGTCGCAAGGGCGAGGACGTCGCGATCCGCGTCGAGACCGACGACATCGACCACTTCGGCAACCGTCGCCTGCGCAACGTGGGTGAGCTCATCCAGAACCAGGTCCGTACCGGCCTGTCCCGTATGGAGCGCGTCGTGCGTGAGCGCATGACGACCCAGGACGTCGAGGCGATCACGCCGCAGACCCTGATCAACATCCGCCCCGTGGTGGCCTCGATCAAGGAGTTCTTCGGAACCTCGCAGCTGTCGCAGTTCATGGACCAGAACAACCCGCTCTCCGGGCTGACGCACAAGCGTCGTCTGTCCGCGCTGGGCCCGGGTGGTCTCTCCCGTGACCGCGCCGGCATGGACGTGCGTGACGTCCACCCGTCGCACTACGGCCGCATGTGCCCGATCGAGACCCCTGAGGGCCCGAACATCGGGCTCATCGGCTCGCTGGCGTCCTATGGCCGTATCAACGCGTTCGGCTTCATCGAGACCCCGTACCGCAAGGTCACCAAGGGCCGCGTCACCGACGAGATCCACTACCTGTCGGCCGACGAGGAGGACGAGCACGTCATCGCCCAGGCCAACGCCGCGCTCGACTCCACCGGTGAGCGCTTCGCCGAGGAGCGCGTGCTCGTGCGCGTCAAGGGTGGCGAGGTCGAGTACATCCCGGCCGACGACGTCGACTACATCGACGTCTCCGCCCGCCAGATGGTCTCGGCCGCGACCGCGCTCATCCCGTTCCTCGAGCACGACGACGCCAACCGTGCGCTCATGGGTTCCAACATGCAGCGTCAGGCGGTGCCGCTGGTCAAGGCCGAGGCCCCGCTGGTCGGCACCGGCATGGAGCTGCGTGCAGCCGTCGACTCCGGTGACGTCGTCGTCGCCGAGAAGGCCGGGGTCGTGACCGAGGTCTCCGCCGACCTCGTCACCGTCGCCGCCGACGACGGCACGTCGCGCACCTACCGGATCGACAAGTTCACCCGGTCCAACCAGGGCAATAGCTACAACCAGCGCGTCACCGTCAACGAGGGTGACCGCGTCGAGAAGGGTGGCCTCATCGCCGACGGTCCCGCGACCGACGGTGGCGAGATGGCCCTGGGTCGCAACCTGCTCGTGGCGTTCATGCCGTGGGAGGGCCACAACTACGAGGACGCGATCATCCTCAGCCAGCGCCTGGTGCAGGACGACGTCCTCTCCTCGATCCACATCGAGGAGCACGAGGTCGACGCCCGCGACACCAAGCTGGGCCCCGAGGAGATCACCCGGGACATCCCCAACGTCTCCGAGGAGGTCCTCGCGGACCTCGACGAGCGCGGGATCATCCGCATCGGTGCCGAGGTCCGCGACGGCGACCTCCTCGTCGGCAAGGTCACCCCCAAGGGTGAGACCGAGCTGACCCCCGAGGAGCGCCTGCTCCGTGCGATCTTCGGTGAGAAGGCGCGCGAGGTCCGCGACACGTCCCTCAAGGTGCCCCACGGCGAGACCGGCACGGTCATCGGCGTCAAGGTGTTCGACAAGGACGAGGGCGACGAGCTCCCCCCGGGCGTCAACCAGCTGGTGCGCGTCCACGTCGCCAACAAGCGCAAGATCACCGATGGTGACAAGCTCGCCGGCCGTCACGGCAACAAGGGCGTCATCTCCAAGATCCTGCCCGTCGAGGACATGCCGTTCCTCGAGGACGGCACGCCGGTCGACGTCGTGCTCAACCCGCTCGGTGTCCCCGGCCGCATGAACATCGGCCAGATCCTCGAGCTGCACCTGGGTTGGGCCGCGAGCCGTGGTTGGGAGATCGTGGGCAACCCCGAGTGGGCCAACCTCATCCCCGACGACGCGCGTTCGGCCGAGCCCGGCACCCGCGTCGCGTCCCCCGTCTTCGACGGTGTGCGCGAGAACGAGATCGTCGGCCTGCTCGACAGCACCCGCGAGACCCGTGACGGTGTCCGTCTCATCGACGGCTCCGGCAAGACGCCGCTCTTCGACGGCCGCTCCGGCGAGCCGTACCCGGAGCCGGTGTCGGTGGGCTACATGTACATCCTCAAGCTGCACCACCTCGTGGACGACAAGATCCACGCGCGCAGCACGGGCCCGTACTCGATGATCACCCAGCAGCCGCTCGGCGGTAAGGCCCAGTTCGGTGGCCAGCGCTTCGGTGAGATGGAGGTCTGGGCGCTCGAGGCCTACGGCGCGGCCTACGCGCTGCAGGAGCTGCTCACGATCAAGTCCGACGACGTCAACGGCCGCGTGAAGGTCTACGAGGCCATCGTCAAGGGCGACAACATCCCCGAGCCCGGCATCCCCGAGTCCTTCAAGGTGCTCATCAAGGAGATGCAGAGCCTGTGCCTCAACGTCGAGGTCCTGTCCAGTGATGGCCAGGCGATCGAGATGCACGACGCCGAGGAAGACGTCTTCCGTGCGGCGGAGGAGCTCGGGATCGACCTGTCGCGTCGCGAGCCCAGTTCGGTCGAAGAGGTCTGACCGGTATGCCGTGTGCTCCCCTCGCGCTGACAGCGCGAGCCGAGCACACGGCATACCCCAGCCTTTCCTGACCCACATTCAGACTTAAGCAAGAGCAACGAGAGAAGGAACCACGTGCTCGACGTCAACTTCTTCGACGAACTGCGCATTGGCCTCGCCACGGCCGACTCCATCCGTGAGTGGAGCCATGGCGAGGTGAAGAAGCCCGAGACCATCAACTACCGCACCCTCAAGCCCGAGAAGGACGGACTCTTCTGCGAGAAGATCTTCGGTCCGACCCGTGACTGGGAGTGCGCCTGTGGCAAGTACAAGCGCGTCCGCTTCAAGGGCATCATCTGTGAGCGCTGCGGCGTCGAGGTGACCCGTGCGGCCGTGCGTCGTGAGCGGATGGGCCACATCGAGCTCGCCGCCCCCGTCACCCACATCTGGTACTTCAAGGGCGTCCCGTCACGCTTGGGCTACCTGCTCGACCTCGCGCCGAAGGACCTCGAGAAGGTCATCTACTTCGCCGCCTACATGATCACGAGCGTCGACGAGGAGCAGCGTCACACCGACCTGCCCTCGCTCGAGGCCCAGATCGAGGCCGAGAAGAAGGAGCTCGAGAACCGTCGCGACGTCGACGTCGACACCCGCGCCAAGAAGCTCGAGGGCGACATCGCCGCGCTTGAGGCCGAGGGCGCCAAGTCCGACGCCAAGCGCAAGGTCCGCGACTCGGCCGAGCGTGAGATGAACCAGATCCGCAAGCGCGCCGATGCTCAGGTCGAGCGTCTCGCGCAGGTGTGGGACCGGTTCAAGAACCTCAAGGTCCAGGACCTCGAGGGCGACGAGATCCTCTACCGCGAGATGCGTGACCGCTTCGGTCTGTACTTCGAGGGTGGCATGGGTGCGGCGGCGATCCAGAAGCGTCTGGAGTCCTTCGACCTCGAGGCCGAGGCCGAGCTCCTGCGCGAGATCATCGCCACGGGCAAGGGTCAGAAGAAGACCCGCTCGCTCAAGCGCCTCAAGGTGGTCTCCGCCTTCATGACGACGACCAACAAGCCGTCCGGCATGGTCCTCGACGCCGTCCCGGTCATCCCGCCCGACCTGCGCCCGATGGTGCAGCTCGACGGTGGCCGCTTCGCGACGTCGGACCTCAACGACCTCTACCGTCGTGTCATCAACCGCAACAACCGCCTCAAGCGACTGCTCGACCTCGGTGCTCCCGAGATCATCGTCAACAACGAGAAGCGGATGCTGCAGGAGGCCGTCGACAGCCTCTTCGACAACGGCCGTCGCGGTCGCCCGGTCACGGGCCCCGGCAACCGTCCGCTCAAGTCGCTGTCCGACATGCTCAAGGGCAAGCAGGGACGCTTCCGCCAGAACCTCCTCGGCAAGCGCGTCGACTACTCCGGCCGTTCGGTCATCGTCGTCGGCCCCCAGCTCAAGCTGCACCAGTGCGGCCTGCCCAAGCAGATGGCTCTCGAGCTGTTCAAGCCGTTCGTGATGAAGCGCCTGGTCGACCTCGACCACGCCCAGAACATCAAGTCGGCCAAGCGCATGGTCGAGCGTCACCGTTCCGTCGTGTGGGACGTCCTCGAAGAGGTCATCACCGAGCACCCGGTCCTGCTCAACCGCGCACCCACCCTGCACCGCCTCGGCATCCAGGCCTTCGAGCCCCAGCTGGTCGAGGGCAAGGCCATCCAGATCCACCCGCTCGTCTGCACCGCCTTCAACGCGGACTTCGACGGTGACCAGATGGCCGTGCACGTGCCGCTCTCCGCAGAGGCGCAGGCCGAGGCCCGCATCCTCATGCTCTCGAGCAACAACATCCTCAAGCCGGCTGACGGTCGCCCCGTGACCATGCCGACCCAGGACATGATCATCGGCCTGTTCCACCTGACCTCGCCCGTCGAGGGCAGCCAGGGTGAGGGCCGGGTCTTCTCGACCGTGTCCGAGGCCCGCATGGCCTTCGACCGTGGCGAGATCCTGCTGGGCACGCCGGTCAAGATCCGCCTCCACCACGTCGTCCCGACGCCGGGTGCGGAGCTGCCCGAGGGCCTCGAGGTCGACGACGAGGGCTACCTCGCCGAGTGGTTGGTCGACACGAGCCTGGGCAACGCGCTCTTCAACGAGACGCTGCCCATGGACTACCCGTACGTCAACGACCAGGTCGACAAGAAGCGTCTCTCGACGATCGTCAACGACCTCGCGGAGCGCTACAGCAAGGTGCAGGTCGCGGCCTCGCTCGACGCGCTCAAGGAGTACGGCTTCCACTGGGCCACCCGGTCCGGCATCACGGTCGCCATCTCCGACGTCGTCACGCCTCCCAAGAAGCTCGAGATCCTCGAGGGCTACGAGGTCAAGGCCACCAAGGTCCAGGTCCAGTACGAGCGTGGTCTCATCACCGACGACGAGCGTCGTCAGGAGCTCATCGAGATCTGGACCCAGGCCACCAACGAGGTCGCCAAGGAGATGGAGGCCAACATCCCGGCCACCAACACCATCTACCGCATGGTGTCCTCGGGTGCACGAGGCAACTGGATGCAGCTGCGCCAGATCGCCGGTATGCGTGGGCTCGTGTCCAACCCGAAGGGCGAGATCATCCCCCGCCCGATCCGCGCGAACTTCCGCGAGGGTCTGTCGGTGCTCGAGTTCTTCATCTCCACGCACGGCTCGCGCAAGGGCCTGGCGGACACCGCGCTCCGCACGGCCGACTCGGGCTACCTCACGCGTCGTCTCGTCGACGTCTCGCAGGACGTCATCATCCGTGAGGACGACTGTGGCACCGACCGTGGCCTGGCCATGCCGATCGCCGCGACCGACGAGCGCACGGGCAACCGCACCATGCACGACGACGTCGAGACCTCGGTCTACGCCCGCACGCTGGCCGAGGACGTCATCAAGGACGGCGAGACGCTGGCCGAGGCCGGCATCGACCTCGGTGACGTCGTCATCGGTGCGCTCTTCGCCGCCGGTGTCGACAGCGTCAAGGTCCGCTCGGTCCTGACCTGCGACAGCAAGGTCGGCACGTGTGCGCTCTGCTACGGCCGTTCGCTGGCCACGGGCAAGCTCGTCGACATCGGCGAGGCCGTCGGCATCATCGCGGCCCAGTCGATCGGTGAGCCCGGCACCCAGCTGACGATGCGTACCTTCCACACCGGTGGTGTGGCCGGTGACGACATCACGCAGGGTCTGCCGCGTGTCGTCGAGCTCTTCGAGGCCCGCACCCCCAAGGGTGTCTCGCCGATCGCCGAGGCCAGTGGCCGCGTCACGATCGAGGAGACCGACAAGGCTCGTCGCATCCTGCTCACGCCGGACGACGGCTCCGAGGAGCACGCCTACCCGGTGAGCAAGCGTGCGCGCCTGCTCGTCACCGACGGTCAGAGCGTCGAGGTCGGCACCCAGTTCGCCGTGGGTTCCATCGACCCCAAGCAGGTGCTGCGCATCCTGGGCCCGCGCAAGGTGCAGATGCACCTCGTGGACGAGGTCCAGCACGTGTACCGCCAGCAGGGTGTGTCGATCCACGACAAGCACATCGAGGTCATCGTGCGGCAGATGCTGCGCCGGATCACGATCATCGAGGCCGGCAACGCGGACCTGCTCCCGGGCATGCTCGCCGAGCGCGGTCGCTTCGAGGACGAGAACCGTCGCGTCGTCGCCGAGGGTGGAACCCCTGCCTCGGGTCGTCCCGAGCTCATGGGCATCACCAAGGCCTCGCTGGCGACGGAGTCGTGGCTGTCCGCGGCCTCGTTCCAGGAGACCACGCGCGTCCTCACCGAGGCCGCCATGGAGGGCAAGTCCGACTCCCTCCTCGGCCTCAAGGAGAACGTCATCCTCGGAAAGCTCATCCCTGCCGGGACGGGCCTCACGCGCTACCGCAACATCAACGTGGAGCCGACCGAAGAGGCGAAGGCCGCCATGTACTCGATGCCGAACTACGACGAGTTCGCCTACCCGGCCTTCGGTCCGGGCTCGGGCGAGGCCGTCCGGCTCGACGACAGCGAGCTCGGTCTCGACCGCCTCTGAGCTCCACCCCAGCAACACCTTTCCCGGCTGATCAGGGAAACGGAGCGTTCCCCCCGGAAACTTTCCGGGGGGAACGCTCCGTTTCCGGGCCGAACCCGGCGGGGTGAGAGGGTGGGGCGCATGCGTGACGACATGATCATCCGGCGCGAGCGCCCCGAGGACTTCGCGGCGATCGCTGCCCTGCACGACGACGCGTTCGAGCGGGTCGAGGGTGCTGCCCGCTCGGTCGAGTCGAGCCTGGTGGACGAGCTGCGCGGCGACGGCGACGTCATCGACGAGCTGACCTTCGTCGCCGAGCTCGACGGCGCGGTCGTCGGGCACGTCATGTGCTCGGCGGCGACGATGGGGGAGCGGCCCTCCGTCGGTCTGGGCCCCATCGGCGTCACCCCGGCCCTGCAGCAGCAGGGCATCGGAGCGGCCCTCATGGCCTCGGTCATCGCCTCCGCCGACCAGCGCGGGGACGTCGCGATCGTGTTGCTGGGGGACCCCGGCTACTACGCCCACTTCGGCTTCGTCCCGGCCGGCGACCTCGGCATCGGCTCGCCCGGGCCGTGGGACCCGGCGCAGTTTCAGGTCAAGACGCTGCGCGCCTGGCGCCCGGAGCAGGCGGGCCCGTTCCGCTACGCCCCGGCCTACGAACGCCTCGAGGCCTGAGCCCAGAGACAGCTGGTCCACCCCCGCCACGTCTGCGCCGGTCGCACGACCGGCACTCAACGTGGTGACCGGTGCTCGTACGCGGATGGCGGTCGTCAGGCACTGCGCCTGTCGAGCGACCGGCGCAGTGGTGACGAGGCATCCGGCACCCTCGTCCGAGAGCGTCCGCGCACGTCGCCCGCCGCGATTTGGTGCCCTCCCGGCCTACCGGTATCGTTGATCCTCGTGTCTGGCTAGGACCAGACGTTGGCCATGTTCAGCGCCGAGAGCGCGAGGGACGTGACCGCCCACCTCTCGCCGGGCACCCCACACCACGACCGAGTCGCTTCACTGTGACACGGCCTGGAGCGGGGAGTGCAGGGGAGAGCATCCGTTGCGACACACCCGAGCGCGGGGGTCGAGCACCGGACACCACCAAGGAGTCGCGGCATCCGCCCGACATCGACCAGATGAGACAAAGGATCCAGGTTGCCTACCATCAACCAGCTGGTGCGCAAGGGCCGGCAGGACAAGGTCACGAAGACGACCACTCCTGCCCTCAAGGGCTCTCCGCAGCGCCGCGGCGTGTGCACGCGTGTGTACACCACCACCCCCAAGAAGCCGAACTCCGCGCTCCGCAAGGTCGCGCGCGTCAAGCTGACCTCCGGCATCGAGGTCACGGCCTACATCCCCGGTGAGGGTCACAACCTCCAGGAGCACTCCATCGTGCTCGTGCGCGGTGGCCGTGTGAAGGACCTCCCCGGTGTTCGCTACAAGATCATCCGTGGCTCGCTCGACACCCAGGGTGTCAAGGGCCGCAAGCAGGCTCGCAGCCGTTACGGCGCCAAGAAGGAGAAGAAGTAATGCCCCGTAAAGGCCCCGCTCCGAAGCGCCCCCTCGTCATCGACCCGGTCTACCAGAGCCCGCTGGTGACCCAGCTGGTCAACAAGATCCTGCTCGACGGCAAGAAGTCCATCGCCGAGACGATCGTCTACGGCGCGCTCGAAGGCGCCAAGGAGAAGTCCGGCACCGACCCCGTGCTGCTGCTCAAGCGCGCCCTCGACAACATCAAGCCGACCCTCGAGGTCAAGTCCCGCCGCGTCGGCGGTGCGACCTACCAGGTCCCGATCGAGGTCAAGCCCAACCGCGCCGTGACGCTGTCCCTGCGTTGGCTCGTGGGCTACTCGCGTCAGCGTCGTGAGAAGACGATGACCGAGCGCCTCATGAACGAGATCCTCGACGCCTCCAACGGCCTCGGCGCTGCAGTCAAGCGTCGCGAGGACACGCACAAGATGGCCGAGTCCAACCGGGCCTTCGCGCACTACCGCTGGTGACTTCCCGGTATGCCGGGTGCGCTGCTTGCGCTCCCGGCATACCGGAACCGTGTGGTCGGGGTCTGACGCCCAAGCCACACCCCGTACGCACTTTCGTAACAAGCGAGATGAGAGCAACTACATTGGCACTCGACGTCCTGACGGACCTGACCAAGGTCCGCAACATCGGCATCATGGCGCACATCGACGCCGGCAAGACGACGACGACGGAGCGCATCCTCTTCTACACCGGCGTCAACCACAAGATCGGCGAGACCCACGACGGTGCCTCGACGACCGACTGGATGGAGCAGGAGAAGGAGCGCGGCATCACGATCACGTCTGCCGCCGTGACCTCCTTCTGGGGTGACAACCAGATCAACATCATCGACACCCCCGGTCACGTCGACTTCACCGTCGAGGTGGAGCGCTCGCTGCGCGTGCTCGACGGCGCCGTTGCCGTGTTCGACGGCAAGGAGGGCGTGGAGCCCCAGTCCGAGACCGTGTGGCGCCAGGCCGACAAGTACGACGTCCCCCGCATCGCGTTCGTCAACAAGATGGACAAGCTCGGCGCGGACTTCTACTTCACCGTCCAGACGATCAAGGACCGCCTCGGTGCGGAGCCGCTGGTCATCCAGCTGCCCATCGGCGCCGAGAACGACTTCGTCGGTGTCATCGACCTCGTCGAGATGCGTGCCCTGGTGTGGCCCGGTGACGCCAAGGGTGACGTGACCATGGGCGCCAAGTACGAGGTCCAGGAGATCCCCGCCGACCTCCAGGCCAAGGCCGACGAGTACCGCCACCTGCTCATCGAGCGTGTCGCCGAGTCCGACGACGAGCTCATGGAGAAGTACCTCGGTGGCGAGGAGCTCACCGTCGCCGAGATCAAGGGCGCCATCCGCCAGCTGACCGTCTCCTCGACGCTCTACCCGATCCTGTGTGGCTCCGCCTTCAAGAACCGTGGCGTCCAGCCGATGCTCGACGCTGTCGTCGACTTCCTCCCCTCGCCCATCGACGTCCCCCCGATGGTCGGCCACAAGCCGGACCACGAGGAGATCCCGATGACGCGTCGTCCGGACCGCACCGAGCCGTTCTCCGCGCTCGCCTTCAAGGTCGCGAGCCACCCGTTCTTCGGCACGCTCACCTTCATCCGCGTCTACTCCGGCCGCATCGCCGCGGGCTCGCCGGTCGTCAACACGACCAAGGGCAAGAAGGAGCGCGTCGGCAAGCTCTTCCAGATGCACGCCAACAAGGAGAACCCGGTCGAGGAGGCCCTCGCCGGTCACATCTACGCCGCGATCGGCCTCAAGGACACCACGACCGGTGACACCCTGAGCGACCCCGACCAGCAGATCGTGCTCGAGTCGATGTCGTTCCCGGACCCGGTCATCCAGGTCGCGATCGAGCCCAAGACCAAGGGTGACCAGGAGAAGCTCTCCACGGCCATCCAGAAGCTCTCCGCCGAGGACCCGACCTTCCAGGTCCACCTCGACGAGGACACGGGCCAGACGATCATCGCCGGCATGGGCGAGCTCCACCTCGACATCCTCGTCGACCGCATGAAGCGCGAGTTCAAGGTCGAGGCCAACGTCGGCAAGCCGCAGGTCGCCTACCGCGAGACCATCAAGGGCACGGTCGAGAAGCACGACTACACCCACAAGAAGCAGACGGGTGGCTCCGGCCAGTTCGCCAAGATCCAGATCCGTCTGGAGCCCTTGGACACGACGGAGTCCGGCGAGCTGTACGAGTTCGAGAACAAGGTCACCGGTGGTCGCGTCCCGCGCGAGTACATCCCGTCGGTCGACGCCGGTATCCAGGACGCCATGCAGTACGGCGTGCTCGCGGGCTACCCGCTCGTCGGCATCAAGGCCTCGCTGCTCGATGGGGCCTACCACGACGTCGACTCCTCGGAGATGGCGTTCAAGATCGCTGGGTCGATGGCGCTCAAGGAGGCTGTCCGCAAGGCCAACCCCGTGATCCTCGAGCCGATGATGGCTGTCGAGGTGCGTACGCCCGAGGAGTACATGGGCGACGTCATCGGCGACATCAACTCGCGCCGTGGCCACATCCAGGCCATGGAGGACATCAGCGGCGCCAAGGTCGTTCGCGGCCTCGTCCCGCTGTCCGAGATGTTCGGTTACGTCGGAGACCTCCGGTCGAAGACGCAGGGCCGGGCGAACTACTCGATGGAGTTCGACTCCTACGCAGAGGTTCCCAAGTCCGTCGCCGAAGAGATCATCGCCAAGACCCGGGGCGAGTGACCGCTAGACTGGTCGCCGGTCCGGATCTGGGTCACACGTCGGCACGCACTGCCGAGTCGACAATGTTCCAGAACAACCACATGCACAACCCCAAGTACGACGCCACGTCCCGCACGGCCGTGAAGCGTTTCACCAAAGAAGAGTCCTGAGGAGGACAACAAAGTGGCGAAGGCAAAGTTCGAGCGGACCAAGCCGCACGTCAACATCGGCACCATTGGTCACATCGACCACGGTAAGACGACGCTGACGGCTGCGATCTCGAAGGTCCTGCACGACAAGTACCCGGACCTGAACCCGCAGTTCGCGTTCGATGACATCGACAAGGCACCCGAAGAGAAGCAGCGCGGTATCACCATCTCCATCGCGCACATCGAGTACCAGACCGAGAAGCGTCACTACGCACACGTTGACTGCCCCGGTCACGCGGACTACGTCAAGAACATGATCACCGGTGCTGCCCAGATGGACGGTGCGATCCTGGTCGTGGCCGCCACTGACGGCCCCATGCCGCAGACCAAGGAGCACATCATCCTGGCCCGCCAGGTTGGCGTCCCCTACATCGTGGTGGCGCTCAACAAGGCCGACATGGTCGACGACGAGGAGATCCTCGAGCTCGTCGAGATGGAGGTCCGTGAGCTCCTCTCGGCCTACGAGTTCCCGGGCGACGACGTCCCCGTGGTCAAGGTCTCGGCGCTCAAGGCGCTCGAGGGCGACGCCGAGTGGGGCAAGACCGTTCTCGAGCTCATGGATGCAGTCGACGAGACCATCCCCGAGCCCGAGCGTGACGTGGACAAGCCGTTCCTCATGCCCGTCGAGGACGTCTTCACGATCACCGGTCGTGGCACCGTCGTCACCGGCCGTATCGAGCGTGGCATCCTCAAGGTCAACGAGGACGTCGAGATCGTCGGCATCCACGAGGGCCCCGCGACCAAGACCACGGTCACCGGCATCGAGATGTTCCGCAAGCTCCTCGACGAGGGTCGTGCGGGCGAGAACGTCGGCCTGCTCATCCGTGGCATCAAGCGCGAGGACGTCGAGCGCGGCCAGGTCATCTGCAAGCCGGGCTCGATCACGCCGCACACGAACTTCGACGCGAACGTCGTCATCCTGTCCAAGGATGAGGGTGGCCGTCACACGCCGTTCTACGACAACTACCGTCCCCAGTTCTACTTCCGCACCACGGACGTCACCGGCGTCGTCTCCCTGCCCGAGGGCACCGAGATGGTCATGCCCGGTGACAACACCGAGATGTCGGTCGAGCTCATCCAGCCGATCGCCATGGAAGAGGGCCTCAAGTTCGCCATCCGTGAGGGTGGCCGGACCGTCGGCGCCGGTCGCGTCACCAAGATCACCAAGTAACAGTCGACGACGTCGTCGTCGTCGGGCGAGCTTGATCGACCGACTACTGCGTTCCTGACGCACTCGAGAAGGGCCCCGTCTGCTTCGTGCAGGCGGGGCCCTTCCGCACGTCCTCGGTGGTCCGTCCACGTGCCCGGGGCCGGCACTGCTGGCCACACAGGTGAGTGACAGGTCGGCCATGGGCTCGCGACAGACCGACGGCCCAGTCTTGAGCGAACAGGTCGACCACTCCGGGTCGGCTTGAGACGAGAGGACACCCCTCATGCCCAGGATCACCATCACGTCCGCACTGGCCGGTGTGGCCGGCGCGACCGCCGTGACGCTCGCCGGCTTCGGTGCCAACGCCGCGCTCGCCGAGAGCACGCCCACCCCGAGTCCGAGCTCGTCAGCCTCGGCGCAGCAGCCCGGCACCACCACTCCCGGCGGCACCACCGCCGGCGCTCCCGGTGACCGTGGTGGACCCGGTGGACCCGGTCACGGGCCGGGTGGGATGAAGGGCGCCGACGCCGCCGCGTTGGCCACGGCGCTCGGCCTCGACGAGGCCACGGTTCAGGCGGCGATCACGACGGTGCGTGAGGCCAACCGGCCCACACAGCCGCCGACGGAGGGCGCCACGCCCACCGAGGCGGACCGCGAAGCCCGCCGGACGGCATACGTCACGGCCCTGGCCAAGGAGCTGGGCGTCTCCGCGAGCAAGGTCACCACTGCCCTCGACACGCTCGAGAGCGCCCGCGAGGCCGAGCACCGCACGGCGATGTCACAGCGTCTCGACACGGCGGTGAAGGACGGCACGCTCACCGAGGCCGACAAGGCGTCGGTGCTCAAGGCGTTCGACGCCGGTGTGCTCGGGGGAGGGCCTCGCTGACCGCAGGCTCATGCACGCAGGAGCCCCCGCGGGACAGGGACCCGCGGGGGCTCCTGCCGGTCCAGGTCATGGTCCCGGCGCATGCCGCTGCCGGTGGCGGGTATCAGGTGCCCATGGCACACGAGCAGAAGAGCACGACGAAGGCCCGGACGGCACCGCCTGCAGACTCGGCGGCGAAGCCCGACTCGCCGGGTGACATCACCAAGCCCTCCTGGCGCTACACCGCCAAGCGCGCGTGGGCGGAGTTCAGCTCCGACCACTGCACCGACCTCGCTGCCGCGCTGACCTACTACTCCGTGCTGGCGTTGTTCCCGGCGCTGCTGGCGCTGGTCTCGCTGCTCGGGCTCTTCGGGCAGGGGGAGTCGACGACGCAGACTCTGCTCGGCATGGTGCGCGACCTCGGCCAGTCCGACGTCGCCAACCAGCTCGAGGGTCCGATCAAGCAGATGACCCAGACCAGCTCGGCCGGGTTCGCCCTGCTCGCCGGTGTCCTGGGCGCGCTCTGGTCGGCCTCGGGCTACGTCGGTGCCTTCGGCCGCGCGAGCAACCGGATCTACGAGATCGACGAGGGCCGCCCGTTCTGGAAGCTCCGTCCGCTCCAGCTCCTCCTCACGCTCGTCGGCATCGTCCTCGTGGGCCTGGTCCTCGTCGGGCTCGTCGTCAGCGGACCCGTGGCCGAGACGGTGGGGAAAACGATCGGGCTCGGCTCCACGGCGGTGACCGTCTGGAGCATCGCGAAGTGGCCCGTCCTGCTCCTCGTCGTGGTCCTGCTCGTCGCGATGCTCTACCACGCCACCCCCAACGTGAAGCAGCCGAAGTTCCGGTGGGTGAGCATCGGAGCCGTGGTCGCGATCGTCGTCTGGGTGCTCGCCTCGCTGCTCTTCGGGCTCTATGTCGCGAACTTCGGTTCCTACAACAAGACCTACGGCTCCCTGGCCGGGGTCATCGTCTTCCTCCTCTGGCTGTGGATCACCAACCTCGCGCTGCTCTTCGGGGCCGAGGTCGACGCCGAGCTCGAGCGCTCGCGGCAGCTCCAGGCCGGCATCGAGGCGGAGGAGACGCTCCAGCTGCCGCCACGGGACGACTCCGGGTCGCGCAAGCGGGCGCGCAAGGAGGAGGAGCGGGTGGCGCAGGGCCGACGGCTGAGGGAGAGTGCGGTTGCACACGCCGACGGCGGGGGAGCGGGCGACGACGGCTCGAAGGACTGACGTTCCGGGCTGACGGAGCGCGGCAGCCCGGGTCGCAGCGACGCGCCACCGGCGCCGGTATGCCGTCCGCCCCCGTCCCGATTTGGTAGGTCACCCCCGCCTCTGGCACACTTGCTGGGTTGCTTGGTGCAGGACGTGATGCTTCGACCACTCGAAGGGTTCCGACCTAGCCCCCTGACTGTGAGAACACATCGAACCGGTTCGGCCGGGGCGACACACAGCAGGTGCGAGCAGCCCCCGGATTCCGGGGAAACGATCCATCCGACGGTTCCACGCAGAGATCGCGTATGCCGTCGGGCCGCGGAGCGGGCGCGACACGCCCGACCTCGGGGGTCGGAGCCGGGACCGGCACATTGACAGAAGTAAGAAGACGGCGAGAGAGAGACGGAAGCCAAGATGGCGGGACAGAAGATCCGCATCCGCTTGAAGTCGTATGACCACGAGGTCATCGACAACTCGGCGCGGAAGATCGTCGACACGGTGACCCGTGCCGGCGCAACGGTGGTCGGCCCTGTGCCGCTGCCCACGGAGAAGAACGTCTTCGTGGTCATCCGTTCGCCGCACAAGTACAAGGACAGCCGCGAGCACTTCGAGATGCGCACGCACAAGCGCCTCATCGACATCATCGACCCGACGCCCAAGGCCGTCGACTCGTTGATGCGTCTCGACCTGCCGGCTGACGTCAACATCGAGATCAAGCTCTGAGGGTTGACAGATGACTGACATTGCAACCAAGACCGTGAAGGGCGTGCTGGGCAAGAAGCTCGGCATGACCCAGGTGTGGGACGCCGACAACCGGCTCGTCCCCGTCACCGTCATCGAGGCCGGACCCTGCGTCGTGACGCAGGTCCGCAACGCCGAGACCGACGGCTACGCCGCGGTGCAGATCGCGTTCGGCGCGATCGACCCGCGCAAGGTGACCAAGCCGCTCACCGGCCACTTCGAGAAGGCGGGCGTCACGCCGCGCCGCCACCTCGTCGAGCTCCGCACCGCGGACGCCGGCGAGTACTCGCTGGGCCAGGAGCTCACCGCCGGGACGTTCGAGGCCGGACAGGCCGTCGACGTCTCCGCCACCACCAAGGGCAAGGGCTTCGCCGGTGTCATGAAGCGTCACGGCTTCCACGGCGTCTCCTCCTCCCACGGTGCGCACAAGAACCACCGCAAGCCGGGCTCGATCGGTGGCTGCGCCACCCCGGGTCGTGTCTTCAAGGGCATGCGCATGGCCGGCCGCATGGGTGGCGTGCGCCAGACCACCCAGAACCTCACGATCCACGCCGTCGACGCCGACAAGGGACTGCTGCTCGTCAAGGGCGCCGTTCCCGGTCCCCGCGGCGCGGTCGTGCTCGTCCGCAACGCCGTGAAGGGAGCGTGACCTCCATGGCCACGAACACCGTGAACGTCGAGCTGCCCGCCGAGATCTTCGACGTGCAGACCAACGTCCCGCTGATCCACCAGGTCGTCGTCGCCCAGCTCGCTGCGGCGCGCCAGGGCACGCACTCGACCAAGACCCGCGGCGAGGTCCGCGGTGGCGGTCGCAAGCCGCACCGCCAGAAGGGCACCGGTCGTGCCCGTGCGGGCTCGACCCGCGCGCCGCACTGGACCGGTGGTGGCGTCGTCCACGGGCCGACCCCTCGCGACTACTCGCAGCGCACCCCGAAGAAGATGAAGGCTGCTGCCCTGCGCGGCGCCCTCTCGGACCGGGCTCGTCACGGCCGCATCCACGTCGTGGCCTCGCTCGTCACGGGTGAGGTTCCCTCGACCAAGGAAGCCATCTCGCTGCTCGCAGGCCTGACCGAGCGCAAGAACATGCTCGTCGTCCTCGACCGCAGCGACATCGTGTCGATGAAGTCGGTGCGCAACCTGGACAACCTCCACGTCATCGTCGCCGACCAGCTCAACACCTACGACGTGCTGTGCGCCGACGACGTGGTCTTCACGCAGGCCGCCTTCGACGCGTTCGTCGCCGGGCCCGTCGCCAAGGTCAAGACCGCTGACGTCGAGGTCACCATCGTCGAGGCCGCCGCCGAGAAGCCGGCCGAGGCGAAGAAGGCACAGAAGGCCCCCAAGGCGGACAAGCCCGCCAAGGCCGACACGCCGGTCGCGCTCGTCGACACCGAGGACGCCGCGGACACCGACGGTGGCTTCGGCGCCGACAGCTCCGCTGCCCTCGAGGACGGCTCCGCTCCCGCGGGCTTCGAGGTCAAGGGCAACAAGGACTCGATGAAGTACCACGTGCCCGGTTCACGCTGGTACGACGCGACCGAGGCCGAGGTCTGGTTCCGCACCGCGGACGCAGCCAAGGCCGCCGGGTTCGTCCCGGCCGGTGGCGAAGCGGCCCAGCAGGTCGCTGAGGACTCCGAGGAGGAGCAGAAGTGAGCTCGTCAACATTGGGCAAGAACCCGCGCGACATCCTGCTGGCGCCGGTGGTCTCCGAGAAGTCCTACGGACTGCTCGACCAGGGCAAGTACACCTTCCTGGTGGACCCCCGCTCGAACAAGACCGAGATCAGGATTGCCGTCGAGGAGATCTTCGGCGTCAAGGTCGACTCGGTCCACACGTTGAACCGTCAGGGCAAGACCCGGCGCACCCGCTTCGGCCTGGGCAAGCGCAAGGACACCAAGCGCGCGATCGTCACCCTCCGCGAGGGCACGATCGACATCTTCGGCAGCGCTGGCGCCTGAGAGACGACTGAGGAACTTAAGGAAACACGACATGGGTATCCGCAAGTACAAGCCGACGACGCCTGGCCGTCGCGGCTCAAGCGTCGCCGACTTCGTCGAGGTCACGCGCACCACGCCTGAGAAGTCGCTCGTGCGACCGCTCACCAAGAGCGGTGGCCGCAACAACAACGGCCGCATCACGACGCGTCACATCGGTGGTGGCCACAAGCGCGCCTACCGACTCATCGACTTCCGTCGCCACGACAAGGACGGCATCCCGGCCAAGGTCGCTCACATCGAGTACGACCCCAACCGCACCGCCCGCATCGCGCTGCTCCACTTCGCCGATGGCGAGAAGCGCTACATCCTGGCCCCCAAGGGCCTGGAGCAGGGTGCGAGCATCGAGCACGGTCCCGGCGCTGACATCAAGCCCGGCAACAACCTGCCGCTGCGCAACATCCCGACCGGTACGGTCGTCCACGCCGTCGAGCTCCGCCCCGGTGGCGGCGCGAAGATCGCGCGCTCGGCCGGCGTCCGCGTCCAGCTCGTCGCCAAGGACGGTCCCTACGCCCAGCTGCGTATGCCGTCCGGTGAGATCCGCAACGTCGACGCGCGGTGCCGCGCGACGATCGGTGAGGTCGGCAACGCCGAGCAGTCCAACATCAACTGGGGCAAGGCCGGCCGCATGCGCTGGAAGGGCAAGCGCCCGACCGTCCGTGGTGTCGTCATGAACCCGGTCGACCACCCGCACGGTGGTGGCGAAGGCCGCACCTCCGGTGGTCGTCACCCGGTCAGCCCCTGGGGCAAGGCCGAAGGCCGCACCCGTCGCCCGGGCAAGCCGAGCGACAAGATGATCGTCCGCCGACGCCGCACTGGCAAGAAGCGCTGACAAGGAGCCATTGACACATGCCTCGTAGCTTGAAGAAGGGCCCCTTCATCGACGACCACCTTCAGAAGAAGGTGGACGTCCAGAACGAAGCGGGCACCAAGAACGTCATCAAGACCTGGTCGCGCCGTTCGGTCATCAGCCCGGACATGCTCGGCCACACCCTCGCCGTCCACGACGGCCGCAAGCACGTCCCGGTGTTCGTCACCGAGTCGATGGTCGGCCACAAGCTCGGCGAGTTCGCACCCACGCGCACCTTCAAGGGGCACGTGAAGGACGACAAGAAGGGCCGGCGCCGCTGATGGCCACCACGACCGAAACCACCGCCGTCACCCTGGAGGCGCGGGCCCAGGCCCGCCACGTCCGGGTGACCCCGCAGAAGGCGCGTCGAGTCATCGACCTCATCCGCGGCAAGAACGCCAGCGAGGCCATCGCCACGCTGCGCTTCGCCCCGCAGGGTGCGTCGGACCCGATCCTCAAGGTGCTCGAGAGCGCCATCGCCAACGCGCGGGTCAAGGCCGACAAGACCGCCGAGCGCTTCGACGAGCAGGAGCTCGTCATCACGTCCGCCTACGTTGACGAGGGCGCGACGATGAAGCGCTTCCGTCCGCGTGCGCAGGGCCGCGCCTCGCGCATCAACAAGCGCACGAGCCACATCACCGTGGTCGTCGCACCCAAGCGCGCAAACAACTCGAAGGGAGGCCGCTGAAGATGGGTCAGAAGGTCAACCCGCACGGCTTCCGTCTGGGTATCACGTCCGAGCACCGCAGCCGCTGGTTCGCCGACTCCACCAAGGAGGGTCAGCGCTACCGCGACTACGTCAAGGAAGACGTTGCCATCCGCAAGCTCATGTCCGAGGGCATGGAGCGAGCGGGCATCTCCAAGGTCGAGATCGAGCGCACCCGTGACCGTGTGCGCGTGGACATCCACACCGCACGTCCGGGCATCGTCATCGGTCGCCGTGGCGCCGAGGCCGACCGCATTCGCGGCGAGCTCGAGAAGCTCACGGGCAAGCAGGTGCAGCTGAACATCCTCGAGGTCAAGAACCCCGAGACCGACGCGCAGCTCGTCGCCCAGGGCGTGGCCGAGCAGCTCTCTGCCCGTGTCTCGTTCCGTCGGGCCATGCGCAAGAGCATGCAGTCGGCGACCCGCGCCGGTGCCAAGGGCATCCGCGTCCAGGTCTCCGGCCGTCTCGGCGGCGCCGAGATGTCCCGCACCGAGTTCTACCGCGAGGGTCGCGTGCCGCTGCACACCCTTCGCGCGAACATCGACGTGGGCTTCTACGAGGCCCGCACCACCTTCGGCCGCATCGGCGTGAAGGTCTGGATCTACAAGGGTGACCTCACCGCTCGTGAGCTCGCTGCCCAGCAGGCGACCGCGCCGCGTCAGGGCCGTGGCCCGCGCCGCGACGGTGCTGACCGTCCGGCTCGCGCCCGCCGCGACCGCACCGACGCACCTCAGGCGTCCGCCCCGCAGGCCGAGGTCGCCACCGCCGAGGCTCCGGCCGCGGCGACGACCACCGAGGGAGCGTCCAGCTGATGTTGATTCCCCGTCGCGTCAAGCACCGCAAGCAGCACCACCCGGGTCGTTCCGGCGCTGCCAAGGGTGGGACGGTCATCGCGTTCGGTGACTACGGCCTCCAGGCTCTCGAGCCGGCCTATGTCACCAACCGCCAGATCGAGTCCGCTCGTATTGCGATGACCCGCTACATGAAGCGTGGTGGGAAGGTGTGGATCAACATCTACCCCGACCGCCCGCTGACCAAGAAGCCGGCTGAGACCCGCATGGGTTCCGGTAAGGGTTCGCCCGAGTGGTGGATCGCCAACGTCAAGCCCGGACGCATCATGTTCGAGATCTCCGGTGTGTCCGAAGAGGTCGCGCGTGAAGCCATGCGCCTGGCCATGCACAAGCTGCCGATGAAGTGCCGCTTCGTCCAGCGTGAAGGTGGTGACTTCTGATGGCTATCGGTTCCAAGGACCTGATCTCCAACGAGCTGCGTGGGTTCGACGACGACAAGCTCGTCGACGAGCTGCGCAAGGCCAAGGAGGAGCTGTTCAACCTGCGGTTCCAGTCCGCCACCGGACAGCTCGACAACCACGGTCGGCTGCGCGCCGTTCGCAAGGACATTGCCCGGATCTACACCGAGATGCGCGAGCGTGAGCTCGGCATCGGGTCCGCCCCGGCCACGTCGGAGGACAGCAAGTGAGTGAGAACGTGAAGGACGAGACCATGCACACCCAGGCCGCTGAGACCGCTGCCCGGAACTACCGCAAGACCCGCCAGGGCTACGTGGTCAGCGACAAGATGGACAAGACCGTTGTCGTCGAGGTCGAGGACCGCGTGAAGCACGCGCTGTACGGCAAGGTGCTTCGTCGCTCCAGCAAGGTCAAGGCGCACGACGAGGAGAACGGTGCCGGCATCGGCGACCGCGTCCTCATCATGGAGACCCGCCCGCTCTCGGCGACCAAGCGCTGGCGCGTGGTCGAGATCCTCGAAAAGGCCAAGTAAAGCCCAGTTCGGCCAGGCTCTGCCGCTGCCGGCTCGTCCGGGGCAACGCAGAGAACCAGCACGACGTATAGGAGACAGATAAGTGATCCAGCAGGAGTCGCGAGTACGCGTCGCCGACAACACCGGTGCCAAGGAGATCCTGTGCATCCGTGTTCTCGGTGGCTCGGGTCGCCGGTATGCCGGTATCGGCGACACGATCGTCGCCACCGTGAAGGACGCCATCCCCGGTGGCAACGTCAAGAAGGGCGATGTCGTCAAGGCGGTCATCGTCCGGACCAAGAAGGAGCGCCGTCGTCCCGACGGTTCCTACATCAAGTTCGATGAGAACGCAGCAGTGCTGCTCAAGACCGATGGTGACCCTCGTGGAACCCGCATCTTCGGCCCGGTGGGTCGCGAGCTGCGTGAGAAGAAGTTCATGAAGATCATCTCGCTGGCGCCGGAGGTGCTCTGACATGGCCAAGTTCGGCATCAAGAAGGGCGACACCGTCCAGGTGCTCGCCGGCAAGGACAAGGGCTCGACCGGCAAGGTCATCTCCGTCGACCGCGAGAAGAACCGCGTCGTCGTCGAGGGTGTCAACCGCGTCACCCGCCACACCAAGGCCGGGCAGACTGCCCGCGGCAGCCAGACCGGTGGCCTCGTCGTCCAGGAGTCGCCGATCCACGTGAGCAACGTGGCCGTCGTCGACCCCGAGGACAAGAAGCCGACCCGCACCAAGACCCGCGTCGAGACCGTTGAGCGTGACGGCCGCCAGAAGGCGACCCGTACCCGCGTCAGCGTGCGCTCGGGCAAGGACCTGTGAGCCAGACCATGAGTACTCAGACTGAAACCACCGCTGTCAAGCCCCGGCTCAAGCAGCGCTACGCGGACGAGATCCGTGCGGGCCTGCTCGAGCAGTTCGGCTACGCCAACGTCATGCAGGTTCCCGGCGTCGTCAAGGTCGTCGTGAACATGGGTGTCGGCGACGCGGCCAAGGACAGCAAGCTCATCGACGGTGCGGTCCGGGACCTCACGGCGATCACCGGCCAGAAGCCGGTCGTCACCAAGGCCCGCAAGTCGATCGCCCAGTTCAAGCTGCGTGAGGGCATGCCGATCGGCACGCACACCACGCTGCGCGGTGACCGCATGTGGGAGTTCCTCGACCGCCTC
Source organism: Knoellia sp. Soil729 (assembly GCF_001427985.1). GTDB lineage: Bacteria > Actinomycetota > Actinomycetes > Actinomycetales > Dermatophilaceae > Knoellia. The sequence goes on along the minus strand of NZ_LMSA01000002.1, from coordinate 455,258 downwards.
ATCTCGGTCGCGCTTCCCCGCATCCGTGACTTCCGTGGCATGAGCCCGAAGCAGTTCGACGGCCGCGGCAACTACACGTTCGGTCTCACGGAGCAGTCGATGTTCCACGAGATCGACCAGGACAAGATCGACCGCGTCCGGGGCATGGACATCACCATCGTCACCACCGCGACGAACGACGACGAGGGACGCGCGCTGCTCAAGGCGCTCGGCTTCCCGTTCAAGGAGAACTGAGATGGCCAAGACCGCTCTTGTCAACAAGGCGAACAAGAAGCCGAAGTTCAAGGTGCGCGGCTACACGCGCTGCCAGCGCTGCGGCCGTCCCCACTCCGTCTACCGCAAGTTCGGCCTGTGCCGGATCTGCCTGCGGGAGATGGCCCACCGTGGCGAGCTCCCCGGTGTGACGAAGTCGTCCTGGTGACCACGGCTGACCCAGCCAACCCGGTCCCGGCACAGCCGGGATCACGCCGCACACGCGGCATACCCCAAAACCATCTACATCGAAGGTCAGCCGGAGCAGCAGCCCCGGTCGAAACCACGGTGAGAGAGGGCGGAGAAGCCCAATGACAATGACTGACCCGATCGCGGACATGTTGACCCGCGTCCGGAACGCCAACTCGGCGCACAAGGACACGGTCGCCATGCCCTTCAGCAAGCTCAAGTCGCACATCGCGGAGATCCTCGAGGCCGAGGGTTACATCGCCGGTTGGACCGTCGAGGACGCCGAGGTCGGACAGACCTTGACCGTGAACCTCAAGTACGGCCCCAACCGCGAGCGCTCCATCGCCGGTGTCCGTCGCGTGTCCAAGCCCGGACTGCGCGTCTACGCCAAGTCGACCAACCTGCCCAAGGTTCTCGGTGGACTCGGTGTTGCCATCATCTCGACGTCGTCCGGTCTGCTCACTGACCGGCAGGCCGCTAGCAAGGGTGTGGGTGGGGAAGTCCTCGCCTACATCTGGTAAGGGGATCACGACATGTCGCGCATCGGACGTCTTCCGGTTGCCATCCCCTCCGGTGTCGAGGTCAACGTCGAGGGCCAGACCGTCAAGGTCAAGGGACCCAAGGGCGAGCTCGCACACACGGTGGCCCAGCCCATCCAGGTCGAGAAGACCGACGGTGAGGTCCAGGTGTCACGTCCCGACGACGAGCGCGAGTCGCGTTCGCTCCACGGCCTGACGCGCTCCCTCATCCACAACATGGTTCTCGGTGTCACCGAGGGCTACGTCAAGAAGCTCGAGATCCACGGCACCGGTTACCGCGTGCAGAACAAGGGCGGTTCACTCGAGTTCGCGCTCGGCTACTCGCACTCGATCACGGTCAACGCGCCGCAGGGCATCACCTTCACCGTCGAGAACCCCACGCGGTTCCAGGTCGAGGGCATCGACAAGCAGCTCGTCGGTGAGGTTGCCGCCAACATTCGCAAGCTCCGCAAGCCCGACCCCTACAAGGGCAAGGGCGTGCGTTACGCCGGCGAGCAGATCCGCCGCAAGGTCGGAAAGGCTGGTAAGTAAGCCATGGCAATGATCATCAAGCGTGCCAAGGGCAAGGTCGCCTCGCGCGGCCGTCGCCACATTCGTCTCCGCAAGCGCGTCACGGGCACCGCAGTCCGCCCGCGTCTCGTGGTCTCGCGCTCGTCGCGCCACGTCTTCGTCCAGGTCGTCGACGACACCCTGGGCCAGACGGTCGCCTCGGCCTCGACCATGGAGGCCGACGTCCGCTCCTTCGAGGGCGACAAGACCGCCAAGGCCAAGAAGGTCGGCGAGCTCGTGGCCGAGCGTGCCAAGGCTGCTGGCGTCGAGGCTGTCGTCTTCGACCGCGGTGGCAACAAGTACCACGGTCGCGTTGCGGCCATTGCCGACGGCGCCCGCGAGGGTGGGCTGTCGCTGTGACCTCCACCATCGTGCACATGACCAGCAGTGAAATGAGGAACATCTGATGCCAGGACCCCAGCGTCGAGGCACCGGGCCCGCAACCACCACCGGTGGCGAGCGCAGCGACAACCGTGGCGGCGACCGTCGCGGTGGCCGCGGTGACGACCGTCGCGGTGGCGGCCGCGAGGCCGAGAAGAGCCAGTACCTTGAGCGCGTCGTGACCATCAACCGCGTCTCCAAGGTCGTCAAGGGTGGTCGTCGCTTCAGCTTCACCGCCCTCGTCGTCGTCGGTGACGGAGACGGCACCGTGGGTGTCGGCTACGGCAAGGCCAAGGAAGTTCCCGCCGCGATCGCCAAGGGTGTCGAGGAGGCCAAGAAGGAGTTCTTCAAGGTCCCGCGCATCCAGGGCACGATCCCGCACCCCGTCCAGGGTGAGGCCGCTGCCGGCGTCGTCATGCTCCGCCCCGCCAGCCCCGGTACCGGTGTCATCGCCGGTGGTCCGGTGCGTGCGGTGCTCGAGTGCGCGGGCATCCACGACGTGCTGTCCAAGAGCCTCGGCTCCGACAACGCGATCAACATCGTGCACGCCACCGTTCAGGCCCTCAAGGAGCTCGAGCGTCCGGAGTCCGTGGCCGCGCGCCGCGGTCTGCCCGTGGACCGGGTGGCCCCCGCCGCCATGCTCCGTGCGCAGGCAGCCGGTATCGCCGAGTCCCGTGACGCCGCGAAGGCAGGTGCCTGATGGGCCGTCTCAAGGTGACCCAGACCCGTTCGGAGATCGGCGGCAAGCAGAACCAGCGCGACACCCTGCGCAGCCTCGGTCTCAAGCGCATCGGCGACGTCGTCGTCAAGGAGGACCGTCCCGAGATCCGCGGGATGGTCAAGACGGTGACGCACCTCGTTGCCGTTGAGGAAGTGGAGTGATCATGGCTGACAAGCAGACGACGGCAGGGGCTGGGACCAGCACCCAGTCCTCGGCCCTCAAGGTCCACCACCTGCGTCCCGCCCCCGGAGCCAAGACCGCCAAGACCCGTGTCGGTCGTGGTGAGGGCTCCAAGGGCAAGACCGCCGGTCGCGGTACCAAGGGCTCCAAGGCCCGCTACCAGGTTCCGGAGCGCTTCGAGGGTGGCTCGACCCCCCTCCACATGCGTCTTCCGAAGCTGCGCGGCTTCAAGAACCCGTTCAAGACCCAGTACCAGGTCGTGAACCTCGACAAGCTGTCCTCCCTCTACCCCGAGGGTGGCGACGTCAGCGTCGAGGACCTCGTGGCCAAGGGTGCGGTCCGCGACGGCCACCTCGTCAAGGTGCTCGGCACCGGCGAGATCACGGTCGCCGTGAACGTCACCGCCAACGCGTTCTCCTCCTCTGCCAAGGAGAAGATCGAGGCGGCGGGCGGCTCGGCCAGCCTGGGCGACTCTGCCTGACGTTTTTCCAGCGCGTATGCCGCAGGGCGCGGTTCCCGAGGGCAGCTTCGGGAACCTGCCCTGCGGCATACGTCGTTTGACCCTCCGTGACCACGGCGGTCGTCGACCGTCAGCGGCGTCGGGGTATCTTGTTCGTCGATCAACACACTGATGCGGCTACCGCCGCCCACCTGGAGGACCTGTGCTCACCGCTTTCGGCCGTGCGTTCAAGACGCCCGACCTGCGCAGGAAGATCCTGTTCACGCTCGGGGTCATCGCTCTGTACCGTCTGGGCGCCCAGGTGCCCACGCCCGGCGTGAGCTACTCGCTCATCCAGGCGTGCCAGAAGGGCGCGGGCGACGCCAACGACCTGCTGGGCCTCGCGAACCTCTTCAGCGGTGGGGCACTGCTCCAGCTGTCGATCTTCGCGCTGGGGATCATGCCCTACATCACCGCGAGCATCATCATCCAGCTGCTCACCGTGGTGATCCCGAAGTTCGAGTCCCTCAAGAAGGAGGGACAGGCCGGGCAGGCCAAGATGACGCAGTACACGCGTTACCTGACCATCGCCCTGGCCGTGCTGCAGTCGGCGACGTTCATCACCTTCGCGCAGAACCCGCAGCAGCTCTTCGCCAACCCGGCATGCACCAACATCCTCACCGACCACTCGCTCGTGACGATCCTCATCATGGTGCTCACGATGACGGCCGGCACCGGCCTCGTCATGTGGCTCGGTGAGCTCGTCACCGACCACGGCGTCGGCAACGGCATGTCGATCCTCATCTTCACGTCGATCGCCGCGACCTTCCCGGGCGCCCTGTGGGCCATCCAGCAGAAGGAGGGTCGCTGGGACATCTTCCTGGGGATCATCCTCATGGGCTTCGTCATCATCGCGCTCGTCGTCTTCGTCGAGCAGAGCCAGCGGCGCATCCCGGTCCAGTACGCCAAGCGCATGGTCGGGCGCCGCGTCTACGGCGGCACGTCGACCTACATCCCGCTCAAGGTCAACATGGCGGGTGTCATCCCCGTCATCTTCGCCAGCTCGCTGCTTGCGCTCCCGACACTGCTGGCCCAGTTCAACCGCAAGGCCGACGGCACGTCGTCGGGCTGGGTGCAGTGGATCGACGCGAACTACTCCGGCGGTGACACGTGGGCCTACGGCCTCACCTACACCGCGCTCATCCTCTTCTTCACGTTCTTCTATGTGTCGATCACGTTCAACCCCACCGAGGTTGCCGACAACATGAAGAAGTACGGCGGCTTCATCCCGGGTATCCGGGCCGGGCGACCCACGGCCGAGTACCTCCAGTACGTGCTCACACGCATCACCGTGCCGGGAGCGATCTACCTCGCGCTGATCTCGATCATCCCGTTGCTCGCGCTCGTCCTCGTCGGGGCCAACCAGAACTTCCCGTTCGGTGGCACCTCGATCCTGATCATCGTCGGTGTCGGGCTCGAGACCGTGAAGCAGATCGAGTCCCAGCTGCAGCAGCGACACTACGAAGGGTTCCTGAAGTAATGCGTCTGATCATTCTCGGTCCCCCCGGTGCAGGCAAGGGCACGCAGGCCGCCCGCATCGCAGAGCACTTCGCCATCCCCGCCATCTCCACCGGCGACATCTTCCGCGCCAACATCAAGGCCGGCACGGAGCTCGGCAAGCAGGTCCAGGAGATCACCGCCTCCGGTGGCTACGTCTCCGACGACATCACCAACGCGATCGTCGAAGACCGCCTCGCGCAGTCCGACTGCGAGGGCGGCTTCCTGCTCGACGGCTACCCGCGCACGACGGGCCAGGTCGTCGCCCTGGACGAGATGCTCGCCAAGACCGACGTCGGCGTCGACAAGGTCCTCGCCCTCACGGTCGACGAGGACGCCGTCGTCGACCGCCTCCTCAAGCGCGCCGAGATCGAGGGCCGTGTCGACGACACCGAAGAGGTCATCCGGGAGCGTCAGGCGATCTACCGCCGTGAGACCGCTCCCTTGACCGACGTCTATGCCGAGCGCGACCTGCTGGTCGAGGTCGACGGCCTCGGTGAGGTCGACGAGGTCACTGAGCGGGTCATCGCCGCCCTGGCCTGAACCGCCCCAGAAGCAGTCGAGAGTAGACGACATCCCGCGTGCCGGTACGGCACGCGGGATGTCGTCTACTCTCGACTGCTCCTGTGGATGACTCCGCGGCCGAAACCTCGATTTCGGGGATGCTCCTCGGGTGCGACCGCAGCCGCTTCCCGACGAGCTTGCGCGAGGTCCGTTCTCCACGTCCCGCGCTCGAGAGCTCGGCGTGCCCGGGATGCGCATGCATCGGGGCGACCTCGTCCACCCAACCCATGGTGCGCACTCCCTGACCACTCCGGTCACCGTGGCGGAACGGGCTGCGGCCTACGCCGCCGGTATGCCGTCCGCCCGCGCCTTCTCCCACGTCACCAATGCGGTCCTTCGCGACCTACCGGTGCCGAGCTTCCTCGTCCGGGAGGCCGAGACCGGGGACCTCGACATCATGGCCCCCACCTCGGACGGCCAGGTGAAGCGAGAGGGCTGCCGGGGCCACCGCGGCCTCGAGATCCGTGAGGTGGAGGTCGTCGATGGCCTCAGGCTGGTCGGCCTGGCCGACACCTGGTGTGACCTCGGCGAGCTGCGGAGGGGCCGGCTCACGGTCGACGACCCTGTCGTGCTCGGCGATGCAGTGGTCGCGCGGCTCGATGCCGGCACCCAGGCGGAGGTCCGGTCGGGAGCACGGACATCGCGAGGGGTGATGGCCTTGCACGAGGCGCTGGGTCGGCGTGTGCGACCACGCGGCAAGGTCATGCTGCGCCAGGCGCTCGATCTCATCCGTCCCCGTGTGAAGTCGCCGATGGAGTCACGCGCCCGGCTGATGTTCGTCCGCGCGGGGCTCCCCGAACCCGAGGTCAACGGCGTGGTCACCGACGACGCTGGTGAGTACCTCGCCGAGGTGGACCTCCTGTGGTGGGCACGGCGCGTGGCGGCGGAGTACCAGGGACAGGTCCACGCCGACATCGATGCACGCAGCGGCGACGAGGCCAAGCGCCGGCTGCTCGAGTCCACGGGCCACACCGTGCGGGAGCTCTTCGTCGACGACATCTTCCGACCTCCCAGGCGCGTCGAGACCCTGGAGTTCGTGGCCCGGGCCCTGGGCCTCGACCCGCGCAGCCTGAACATCCTCTGACCGGAAGCAGTCGAGAGGAGACAACTTCCCGCGTGGGCGGACGGCATACGGGATGTCGTCTCCTCTCGACTGCTGGCGGAGGTGGGAATGGGGAGCGGGACCGGGCTGTTGGTTGAAATGTGAATCAACTCAGCATCATCGTGTCCAGCACCCGTCCGAACCGCATCGGCCACAAGGTCACCCAGTGGGTGAGCGAGCAGGCGTCCCGCGAGCAGTGGGAGGTCAGGATCCTCGACCTGGGCGAGATCAACCTGCCCTTCTTCGACGAGGAGGACATGCCCAAGAACGGCAACTACGCCAAGCCGCACACCCAGGCGTGGGCCAGCGCGATCTTCGAGTCGGACGCGGTGCTCGTCGTCACGCCGCAGTACAACCGCAGCTACCCCGCGCCGATCAAGAACGCGATCGACTACCTCTTCGCGGAGTGGGACTCCAAGCCGATCGGCCTCGTGGGCTACGGCTGGAGCGGCGCCAGCGACGCGTGCGCCGACCTCGCCAAGGTGCTCACCCATGTCAAGGCCGACGTGGTGGGTGGCCTCGGGCTGAGCTTCCCCGAGCAGCTGACCATCGACGGCTCGGTCGTCGACGCCGAGGGCGCAGCGAGCACCGAGCTGCGCGACCTCCTCGACACCCTGCACAGCAAGGTCCTCGACCTCGACGGGGTCGCGGCCCAGTCCTGACCCTCACCGCGGTGTCGGGCGCTCCTCAGCGAGGGCCCGACACCGTGCGCACCACCTCACGGAGCATCGCGACGAAGACCGCGGCCCAGGCGGCGGCCGCCACCCAGAGCCAGGCCGAGCCGATCCAGTCCACGATCGGGAGCTCGTCGGCGCGTCCCAGGTAGATGCCGGCCACGGCATACATGCCGAGCGGGAAGACCATGCTCCACAAGGTGGGCTCGTAGCGCAGGGGGACCTTGCGCAGGACGTGCCGCCACACGCCGACGGCGACGAGCACCGGGATGAGCCAGGTGGCGAACGCCCAGAACACGACCGACAGCCCGGCGATGAGGCCGCGCGTCGCGTCGACCATCGGCGCGGAGTCCATCTCGACGATGCGTGCTCCCGCGACGACGGTGATGGCCACTGCGCCCATGGCCACCCAGTAGGGCGGGTCGAAGTCGCGGGGGTCGAGCGGGTAGAGCATGAGTCGCAGGGCGACGATGATCCCCGACGCGGCATAGAGGAAGACGCCGACGGACCAGCACAGGATCGCCAGGATCACGAGCGCGTGGAGCCCTCGTGGGTAGACGTTCGCCAGGGTGGCGGCGGACACGGCGACCGACTGGCTCGCGACCACCCAGATGAACCACGTCCCGTTGGCGAAGGCGACGACGGGTCGCTCTTCCTGCCCCAGGACCGCGCTCCACGGGATGACGTAGCCGAGCACGAGCCAGGCGAGTCCGGCGACGACGAGCAGGGTGGCGGTCACGGCATACCAGCCCTCGGCTCCGGCACGGACCCCCAGGACGTTCGTGCCGGCGACGAAGGTGAAGAAGCCGAACGCCCGCTTCGGGTCGCGGAAGTCGTCGGCCATGGCACGCCGGTGGCTGGTGAAGCGTGCTGCATTGAGGGCGCACAGGACCACGTAGCCGACCACGCAGATGGCGAACAGCGCGACGGACAGCGTCCTGAAGCCGAGCAGGTCGAAGCCCAGCGACACGATGCCGCTGGCCATGACGAACGCGTAGTAGCCGGGCGTGAGCCCGGCGAGCAGACCGGCGCGAGCACGCACCTGGGGCGACGTCGTCATGGCGAAAGACTGGCCCGGGCCCACTCTCGTGGCAACCCCGCCGCGTCGCCCGGCTACCACCGCCGGTCAGGCCTTCCCGCGGCCGCACGGTAGATTCGCCGACCATGGGACTGTTCGGACGTGAGCGCATCGAGGCCAAGACGCATGAGCAGGTGGTTCTCATGCGCGCCGCAGGCCTCCTCGTGGGGCAGACCCTGCAGCTGCTGCGCTCCTCCGTGCGGGCGGGAATGACGACCAAGGAGCTCGACACCTTGGCCGAGACCGCCATCCGCGACGGCGGCGGCACCCCGAGCTTCCTGGGCTACCACGGCTTCACGGGCACCCTGTGCACCTCGGTCAACGAGGAGGTCGTGCATGGCATACCCGGCGGACGGGTGCTCGACGAGGGCGACCTGCTTTCGATCGACTGCGGCGCCATCGTCGAGGGCTGGCACGGGGATGCCGCCATCTCGCTCGTCGTCGGCGGCCGCGAGGCAGCCCGCCCCGAGGACCTCGAGCTCATCGACGACACCGAGGCGTCCATGTGGGCCGGGATCTGCGCGCTCACGGTCGGCCAGAGCCTGTATGCCGTGGGCGCCGCGGTCGAGGACAGCCTCACCGCGGCGGGGGAGCGGCGTGGACGCGAGTACGGCATCGTCGAGGACTACGTCGGCCACGGCATCGGCACCTCGATGCACATGGACCCCCAGGTGCCGAACTACCGCGTGAGCGGCAAGGGCCCGATCGTCGTGGACGCGACGACGATCGCGATCGAACCGATGGTCACGCTGGGGCCCGAGGCCAACCGCGTCCTCGAGGACGACTGGACGGTGGTGACCAACGACGGGTCCCGGGCGGCCCACTGGGAGAACACCGTGGCCGTGACCGGCAAGGGCCTGTGGGTCCTCACCGAGGTCGACGGCGGCGAGGCCAAGCTCAGGGAGCTCGGCGCGGCCTACGCTCCGCTCGCGTGACCCCAGGGCTCTGTCCGTAGCTGGGCTCGAGCTGACCGAGGAATGCCCGCCGACCGGCGGTGTTCAATGCAGGTATGAAGCGCATCGGATTCCTCTCGTTCGGGCACTGGAACCCCCACCCGCAGTCAGCGGTCCGCACGGCGTCCGACGTCATGCTGCAGTCCATCGAGCTGGCGGTCGCGGCTGAAGAGGTCGGGGCCGACGGCGCCTACTTCCGCGTGCACCACTTTGCCCAGCAGCTCGCGTCACCGTTCCCGTTGCTCGCCGCGGCCGGGGCCAGGACGAGCCGGATCGAGCTCGGTACGGGCGTCATCGACATGCGCTACGAGAACCCGCTCTACATGGCCGAGGACGCCGGCGCGGCCGACCTCATCGCCCGAGGACGACTTCAGCTCGGCATCAGCCGCGGATCGCCCGAGCAGGTCGTCGAGGGCTACCGCTACTTCGGCCACGACCCACGCGAAGGTGAGTCGGACGCGGACATGGCGCGACGGCATACGGCCGAGTTCCTCACCGTCCTGGACGGCGAAGGCTTCGCGCAACCCAGCCCGCGCCCCATGTTCCCCAACCCGCCCGGCCTGCTGCGCGTCGAACCACACTCCGCGGGTCTGCGCGACCGCATCTGGTGGGGCGCGGGGTCGCGCGCGACCGCGGTCTGGACCGCGCAGCAGGGCATGAACCTCATGAGCTCAACGCTGCTCACCGAGGACACCGGAGTGCCCTTCCACCAGCTGCAGGCCGAGCAGATCCAGATGTTCCACGACGCCTGGCGCGAGTCCGGTCACGAGCGCACCCCACGGACGTCGGTGAGCCGCAGCATCTTCCCGCTCGTGACGGCGCAGGACCATGCCTACTTCGGGGCGGACCGTCGCAGCACCGACCAGGTCGGGATGATCGACGGTGGGCTCGCCCGCTTCGGGAAGTCGTATGCCGCGGAGCCGGATGAGCTGGTGCGCCAGCTCGCCGAGGACGAGGCCATCGCGGCGGCGGACACCCTGCTCCTGACGATTCCCAACACCCTCGGCGTGGACTACAACGCCCACATCCTCGAGAGCATCCTCACGCACGTGGCTCCGGCACTCGGCTGGCGCGACTGACGCAGGTTTGCGCTAGGTGTTCGTGACGCCACTCGTGGTGACGTCATAGACGAGGGCGACGGCTCCGCTGTCGAAGGTGTGGTGCTCTCGCAGGGCGAGGCTGGACGTGAAGCCGTCGGGCAGCCACGGCAGCCCGCCGCCGGCGACGTGCGGCATGACGTATGCCGTGATCTCGTCGACGAGTCCCGCCCTGAGTGCGTGCCCGGCCAGGGTCGGTCCGCCGATGCTCACGTCGGTGGGGCACTGGCGGACCAGCGTGGCGAGGCGGTCGACGTCGAAGCGGTCCCAGACATCGGTCCGTGGCTCCGGCGGGGGTTGCAGCGTCGTCGAGATGATGACCTTGTCGCTGTCCTGCCAGATGGCGGCGTACTCGTCGTGCGCGGGGGCGCTCGCCTCTCCGGGAGGCGCGTCCTGCCAGTAGCGCATGACCTCCCACAGGCCACGGCCGTAGACGTAGGTCCCCACCCCGCGCTCCTGGGCGTTGATGTAGGCATGGAGCTCATCACTGGGCCGGGCCCAGTCGAAGGAGCCCGACGCATCGCGGGCGTAGCCGTCGAGGGACACGAGCATCCCGTAGCGCAGGCGTCCCACCTCAGGCACCCTTGCGCTGGAAGAGCAGGTGGGTCACGCCCGAGCTGGGGGAGGTGACCGACTCGATGTCGAAGCGGGACTCCACGCCCTCGAGCCCCTCCCAGAGCGAGACGCCCCGGCCCAGGACGATCGGGACGAGCACCACGTGCATCACGTCGACGAGGTCTGCCTCGAGGAACTCGCGCACCGTCGTCGGCCCACCGCCGATGCGGACGTCGAGGCCCCCGGCGGCGGCCCGGGCCTGCTCGAGCGCCTCGGCGGGCGAGGCGTCGATGAAGTGGAAGGTCGTGCCGCCCTCCATCTCGAGCGAGGGACGGGGGTGGTGGGTGAGCACGAAGACGGGCGTGTGGAAGGGCGGATCCTCACCCCACCAGCCGCGCCACTCCTCGTCCTCCCACGGCCCCGTCTGTGGTCCGAACTTGCGTCGGCCCATGATCTCGGCGCCGACGGAGCCGTCCCACCCCACGGCCGCGAGCGCACCGTCGACCCCATGCTGGACACGGCCGCCGGCCACCCCCTGGGGGGAGAACATCCACGTGTGCAGGCGCATCCCCGCGTGACCGAACGGCTTCTCCAGTGACTGGACGTCGCCGGTGGCGTAGCCGTCGAGCGAGATGCTGAACTGGGTGACGCGGGCGAGGGACATGCCGGCTCCTGGCGCAGAGGTGGTGGCGACGTGCCACCAGAAGCCAGCGTAGGGGCGGCAGTCCGGCCACCGTGTCCGTCGAAGCGGCCCGATGTGCCCAAACTCTCGTTCGGGCCCGAGCACCGCGCCGGTAGGGTGATTTGAGGCTCGCAGACCTCACGACGACAGGTGCGGGCTGACCCGATCGACATCAGGAGCAGCGGATGACGGTGGCCCCGAAGCGGCCCGCAGCGATGACGCTGGCGGCACACTTCCCGGATCAGACGCAGGAGCAGTGGCGAGAGCTCGTCGCCGGCGTCGTCAACAAGGGGCGACCCGAGGACCAGCACCTCGGCACCGACGAGGCCGTTGCCTCCATGCGCTCCCACCTCGAGGGCGGGCTCGACATCGAACCGCTCTACACGAGGCCCGCGGAGCCCGCGCCGCTCGGCGTGCCGGGAGCGATGCCCTTCACGCGCGGACGGACCCTGCGCGACGCAGACGTCCCCTGGGACGTCCGTCAGCTGCACGACGACCCCGACGTGGCCGCGACCCGCAAGCTCGTCCTCGCCGACCTCGAGAACGGTGTCACCTCGGTCTGGCTCCACGTCGGTGCCGACGGTCTGGCGCCGGGCGACTTGGCCGACGCGCTCGCCGACGTCCAGCTCGACCTCGCACCCGTGGTCGTCTCGTCGTGGGACGACCAGGTCGCTGCCGCGGACGCCCTGTATGCCGTCCTCTCGGCTTCTCCTGCCGCCTCCGGCAACCTCGGCCACGACCCGCTCGGCGCTGCCGCCCGCACGGGCACGGCCGCGGACCTGTCCCCGTTGGCCGACTCGGTCCACCGGCTCACCGACCTGGGCGAGGTCCGCGCAATCACGGTTGACACCCGGGTCCACGCCGACGCCGGCGCCACGGTGACCGACGAGATCGCCTTCGCCCTCGCGACGGCCGTGGCCTACCTGCGCCACCTCGAGGCCGAGGGGGTCGCCGTCGCCGAGGCATTCCGCCACATCGAGTTCCGCGTGAGCGCCAGCGCCGACCAGTTCCTCTCCGCGGCCGCCCTGCGTGCGCTCCGCCGGACCTGGGCGCGCATCGGCGAGAGCGTCGGGGTCGACGAGAAGGCGCGTGGCGCGTTCACTCACGCCGTGACGTCGGGGCGCATGTTCACCCGGGACGACGCCTGGACCAACATCCTGCGCAGCACGCTCGCGACGTTCGGCGCCAGCCTCGGTGGGGCAGACGCGATCACCGTCCTGCCGTTCGACACGGTGTCGGGACTGCCCACGCCGTTCTCGCGGCGCATCGCCCGCAACACCCAGATCCTCCTCGCCGAGGAGTCCCACGTCGGCCGGGTCACTGACCCGGCCGGAGGTTCCTGGTACGTCGAGACCCTCACCGACGAGGTGGCCCGGGCCGCCTGGGCGACGTTCCAGGAGATCGAGGCCGCTGGTGGCATGTCGGAAGCCCTCACCAGTGGCCTTGTGGCACAACGGATCTCGGCCGCTGTCGCCGAGCGCGACACGGCGCTCGCGACGCGATCCACTCCCATCACCGGCGTGAGCACGTTCCCCCTCGCCGGCGAGAAGCCGCTCCAGCGCAAGGCTCGCGCACAGCTCTCCACCGGGCCCGATGCGCTTGCACCACACCGGGACTCGAGCATCTTCGAAGCCCTGCGCGATCGGTCGGCGGCCTACGCGGCGAAGCACGGGCAGGCGCCGAGTGTCGCCGTGCCGCTCCTCGACGTGCCCCGCGCGGCCGACCGCCGCATCGACGTGGTCAACCTGCTCACCGTGGCCGGCATCCACGCCGTTGACACCGTCGACGGCGACGGAGACAGCAGAGCCGCCATCACGCTGGCCGCCACCGACACGGGCTACGAGGGTGTCGCCAAGGACATGGACGTGGTCGCCTTCCTCTCCGCCCTCCTCGACGAGATGGGAGCTCCCGCATGAGCTCGATCCCCGACTTCACGACCCTCGACCTGGGGAACGGCCGCCCCGAGAGCGCCGGGCCCCACGACGAGGGCGGCAACGCCCGGACGTGGCTCACCCCCGAGCAGATCGAGGTGCCGCCGCTCTACACCGAGGCCGACCTCGAGGGCCTGGACTTCCTCGAGACCATCCCCGGTGCGCCGCCGTTCCTGCGCGGGCCCTACCCGACGATGTACGTCAACCAGCCGTGGACCATCCGCCAGTACGCCGGCTTCTCCACCGCCGAGGAGTCCAACGCCTTCTACCGCCGCAACCTCGCCGCCGGACAGAAGGGCCTGAGCGTCGCCTTCGACCTCGCCACCCACCGAGGCTACGACAGCGACCACCCGCGCGTGGAGGGCGACGTCGGCATGGCCGGTGTGGCCATCGACTCGATCTACGACATGCGCACCCTCTTCGACGGCATCCCGCTCGACCAGATGTCGGTGTCGATGACGATGAACGGCGCGGTCATCCCCGTGCTGGCACTCTTCGTCGTCGCGGCCGAGGAGCAGGGCGTCGCGCCCGAGCAGCTCTCGGGGACCATCCAGAACGACATCCTCAAGGAGTTCATGGTCCGCAACACCTACATCTACCCGCCCGAGCCCTCGATGCGGATCATCAGCGACATCTTCGCGTTCACCTCCGAGAAGATGCCGCGCTACAACTCGATCTCCATCTCCGGCTACCACATGCAGGAGGCCGGGGCGACGCAGGACCTCGAGCTCGCCTACACGCTGGCGGACGGCATCGAGTACCTCCGGGCAGGCAAGGACGTCGGCCTCGATGTCGACCGCTTCGCCCCGCGCCTGTCCTTCTTCTGGGCGATCGGCATGAACTTCTTCATGGAGGTCGCCAAGATGCGCGCGGCCCGCCTCCTGTGGGCGCGGCTGGTCGAGCAGCAGGGCGCCAGGAACCCGAAGTCGCTCAGCCTGCGCACCCACTGCCAGACGAGTGGCTGGTCGCTCACGGCGCAGGACGTCTACAACAACGTCGTCCGGACCTGCATCGAGGCGATGGCCGCGACGCAGGGGCTCACCCAGAGCCTGCACACCAACGCCCTCGACGAGGCGATCGCGCTGCCGACCGACTTCAGTGCACGGATCGCCCGCAACACCCAGCTGGTCATCCAGCAGGAGTCGGGCACGACGCGCACCATCGACCCGTGGGGCGGCTCGGCCTACGTCGAGCGCCTCACCCACGACCTCGCGGAGCGTGCCTGGGCGCACATCGAGGAGGTCGAGGCCGCCGGCGGCATGGCCAAGGCCATCGAGGCCGGCATCCCCAAGATGCGCATCGAGGAGGCCGCTGCCCGCACCCAGGCGCGCATCGACTCCGGCCAGCAGCCGGTGATCGGCGTCAACCGCTACATCCCCGAGAACGACGAACCCATCGAGGTCCTCAAGGTCGACAACGCCGCGGTGCGCAAGAGCCAGATCGAGAAGCTCGAACGCCTGCGCGCAGAGCGCGACGACGACGTATGCCGTGCAGCCCTCGAGCGCTTGACCGCCGCCGCCCGCGGTGGTTCCGATGGCACCCTCGACACCAACCTCCTCGCGCTCGCCATCGACGCCGCCCGGGCCAAGGCCACGGTCGGTGAGATGTCCGCCGCGATGGAGGAGGCCTTCGGCCGCTACACCGCCCAGATCCGTACGATCGGTGGCGTGTACTCCGACGAGGCCGGCTCCGACGCCACCGTGCGCAAGGCGCAGGAGCTCGTCGAGGAGTTCGAGGAGGCCGAGGGTCGTCGCCCCCGCATCCTCGTCGCCAAGATGGGCCAGGACGGGCACGACCGCGGGCAGAAGGTCATCGCCACGGCGTTTGCCGACCTCGGCTTCGACGTCGACGTGGGCCCCCTGTTCCAGACGCCGACGGAGGTCGCGCGTCAGGCCGTCGAGTCCGATGTCCACGTCGTGGGGGTCTCGTCGCTCGCCGCCGGGCACCTCACCCTGGTGCCTGCGCTGCGCAAGGAGCTCGACGCGCTCGGCCGCGAGGACCTCATGATCGTCGTCGGCGGCGTCATCCCCAACCAGGACTTCGACGACCTGCGAGCAGCCGGGGCCGATGCGATCTATCCACCCGGCACGGTGATCTCGACCGCGGCGATCAGCCTCATCGGCGACCTGCGCGCGAGGCTGCACATCGACGAGCGGGGCGCCGCAGACCGGGCTGGCGCGTGACCCACGAGCTCTTCGACGGTATTCGCGAGGGGTCGCGGGCGGCGATCGCCCGCGCGATCACCCTGGTGGAGTCGACGAGAGCCGACCACCGCGAACGGGCCCGTGCCCTCCTCACCGAGCTCACGGCATACACGGGTTCAGCGGTGCGCGTCGGGATCTCTGGGGTTCCGGGTGCGGGCAAGTCCACCTTCATCAACGCGATGGGTGGCCGCCTCATCGAGGCCGGGCACAAGGTTGCTGTCGTCGCCGTCGACCCGAGCTCGCGTCGCACGGGTGGCTCGATCCTGGGTGACCGCACCCGGATGGGTGAGCTCAGTGCCAGCGACTCGGCGTTCGTAAGGCCCAGTCCGAGCGGACGCCACCTCGGGGGAGTGGCCCGGGCGACGCGCGAGTCGATGCTCGTCCTCGAGGCCGCTGGCTTCGACGTCGTCATCGTCGAGACCGTCGGCGTCGGGCAGAACGAGATCGCCGTGTCCGAGATGGTCGACACCTTCCTCCTGCTGACGCTGGCCCGCGCCGGTGACCAGCTCCAGGGCATCAAGCGCGGCATCCTCGAGCTGGCCGACGTCATCGCGGTCAACAAGGCCGACGGCGACGGGGAGGGGCCGGCGCGCGGTGCGGCCCGGGACCTCTCGTCGGCGATGCGACTCATGCTGCCGGGCAAGGACGTGCGTCGCCCTCCCGTGCTCACCTGCTCGTCGGTCACGGGCACGGGACTCGACGAGGTCTGGGAGGCCGTGCTCGAGCACCGCGCGCACCTGGAGTCGGAGGGGTCGCTCGAGCTGCGCCGGGCACAGCAGCAGCAGGACTGGATGTGGGCCCTCGTCGACGCCCACCTCGAGGACGCCGTGAGGTCGGCGCCGGCGGTCAAGGCGCAGCGGGCCAAGCTCGAGGCGGCGGTCCGCTCGGGTGAGGTCAGCGCGGTCGACGCCGCGGCACAGGTCCTCGACCTCTTCGGCCATGGAGACAAAGCGCACTGATTGCGCGTTCGGCCAGCTCGTCGCCGCCGCTCATTGGCCGAAACGGGCAGTCAGTGGCGGGTGGGGAGCGGGCCAAGGGCGATTTCGTGCTCAGCGTGCGCTCCCGTAGGATGGAGCGTCGGTCTCGTGTGCTTGCGCATGCGCGACCGGACTCCCATGGTTCCACTGGTGGCCTCGCGCCACACCCAGGGTGGGGCCAGCAACGGATTGAGAGGGTATGGCCAAGAAGGACGGCGTCATCGAGATCGAGGGCACCATCGTTGAGGCGCTCCCCAACGCGATGTTTCGCGTGGAGCTCACCAACGGTCACAAGGTGCTCGCACACATCTCGGGCAAGATGCGTCAGCACTACATCCGGATCCTCCCCGAGGACCGCGTGGTGGTGGAGCTCAGCCCTTACGACCTGACCCGAGGCCGCATCGTCTTCCGCTACCGCTGACGTGGGCTTTGCTCACTCATCGGTTGGCACAGCAGTAGCAACCAGCACCACCCGAACGACCCGCACGGCCTCCGCCGTGTCGGGAGGATCGACAAGACAGCAGAGGCAATGAAGGTTCAGCCGAGCGTCAAGAAGATCTGTGACAAGTGCAAGGTGATCCGCCGCAACGGTCGGGTCATGGTCATCTGCGAGAACCCGCGCCACAAGCAGCGCCAGGGTTGAGCAGAGCCTGACCGTCCCGGCTTCCGAGCCAGGACCCTGCACGGAGCACAGCTTCGAGCACACGCAAGAAGTTCATGATGAGAACGCAGCGCCCGACCCCCGTGGGCGTCACCTGTCAGAGGTGAGCACGGGACGTCACCCTCGGCCCGGAGGCCGAGGACCGGACACGAGTGCCGGACCGGCGACTGCACCAGACCTCCGGAATCCCAGAACAGGAACCATCACACGATGGCACGTCTCCAAGGAGTCGACCTCCCGCGCGAGAAGCGCGTCGAGATCGCACTGACCTACATCTTCGGTGTGGGCCGCTCCAGCTCGCAGAAGGCTCTCGCCGCCACCGGCGTCGACGCCAACACCCGCGTCAAGGACCTCAGCGACGCCGACCTGGTCGCGCTGCGCGACTGGATCGACGAGAACCTCAAGGTCGAGGGTGACCTCCGCCGTGAGGTCCAGGCCGACATTCGCCGCAAGGTCGAGATCGGGTCCTACCAGGGTCGCCGTCACCGTTCGGGCCTGCCCGTCAACGGTCAGCGGACCAAGACCAACGCGCGTACCCGCAAGGGTCCGAAGCGCACCGTCGCCGGCAAGAAGAAGGTTGGTAAGTAATGCCTCCCAAGGGCCGTTTGACCGGCGCCAAGAAGGTGCGCCGCAAGGACAAGAAGAACGTTCCCGTGGGCCAGGCCCACATCAAGTCGACGTTCAACAACACGATCATCTCGATCACCGACCCCACCGGTGCCGTCATTGCCTGGGCCTCCGCCGGCCAGGTCGGCTTCAAGGGCTCGCGCAAGTCCACCCCGTTCGCCGCGCAGACTGCCGCTGAGGCCGCTGCCCGTCGTGCGATGGACCACGGCGTGCGCAAGGTCGACGTCTTCGTCAAGGGTCCGGGCTCGGGTCGCGAGACCGCGATCCGTTCGCTGACCGCAGCCGGCCTCGAGGTCGGCTCGATCCAGGACGTCACGCCCTCACCGCACAACGGTGTCCGCCCGCCCAAGCGCCGCCGCGTCTGATCGCCGCGAGAAGACGGAAAGAGAACTAGAACATGGCTCGTTATACCGGCCCCATCACCAAGAAGTCGCGTCGTCTGCGGGTTGACCTCGTCGGCGGCGACAAGAACTTCGACCTGCGCCCCTTCCCGCCCGGCCAGCACGGCCGTCGCCGGATGCAGGAGAAGGAATACCTGACCCAGCTCCAGGAGAAGCAGAAGGCTCGCTTCACCTACGGCGTCATGGAGAAGCAGTTCCGTCGCTACTACAAGGAAGCGGCGAACCGCCCCGGCAAGACGGGTGAGAACATCCTGACGATCCTCGAGTCCCGACTCGACAACGTCATCTACCGCGCGGGCCTCGCCCGCACCCGTCGTGCCGCGCGCCAGCTCGTCACGCACGGCCACTTCGAGGTCAACGGCAAGCGCGTGGACGTCCCGTCCTACCGCGTCGAGCAGTACGACATCATCACCGTGCGCAAGCAGTCGGTGGAGACGTTCCCGCTCCAGCTCGCTCGCGAGACGTTCGGCGAGCGCCCGACCCCGGCCTGGATGCAGGTCGTCCCGGGTTCGCTGCAGATCCTGATCCACTCGCTCCCGATCCGGGCGCAGATCGACTCGATCCTCACCGAGCAGCTCATCGTCGAGTTCTACTCGAAGAACTGATCTCAGCCGACCTATTGCCCGTTTGGCCACGCCCGAGCTCTGCGAGGGATGGCCGAACGGGCAATAAGTCGGGGCTGTGGGCACCTGCGTGCTCCACGGCATACAGCAAGGCTTGTCCTGACCACAGACAGAGGTGGGCTGGGCTTGCCGGGTTCGCACCCGGCGTTGTTTCACGAGGCGTCATATAGCGGTCGCCCGTGGGAAGGAAAATCACCGTGCTCATCGCACAGCGTCCACTCCTCTCCGAGGACGTCATCTCCGAGAACCGGAGCCGATTCGTCATCGAGCCCCTCGAGCCCGGCTTCGGCTACACGCTCGGGAACTCGCTCCGCCGCACCCTGCTCTCGAGCATCCCCGGTGCCGCAGTGACGAGCATCCGCATCGATGGAGTGCTCCACGAGTTCTCCACGATCCCGGGTGTCAAGGAAGACGTCACCGAGATCATCCTCAACATCAAGGGGCTGGTCGTCTCCTCGGAGCACGACGAGCCGGTCGTCATGTACCTGCGCAAGCAGGGCTCCGGCGCCGTCACCGCCGCGGACATCGCACCGCCGGCCGGTGTCGAGGTCATCAACCCCGACCTGCACATCGCGACGCTCAACGACAAGGGCAGCATCGAGATGGAGCTGACCGTCGAGCGCGGTCGCGGCTACGTCTCCGCCGCCCAGAACAAGTCCGGTGACCAGGAGATCGGCCGCATCCCGGTCGACTCCATCTACAGCCCGGTCCTCAACGTCACCTACAAGGTCGAACTGACCCGAGTCGAGCAGCGCACCGACTTCAACAGCCTCGTCCTGGACGTCGAGACCAAGCAGGCCGTCACCCCGCGCGACGCGCTCGCCTCCGCCGGCAAGACCCTCGTCGAGCTCTTCGGGCTCGCCCGCGAGCTCAACGTCGAGGCCGAGGGCATCGACATGGGCCCGTCCCCGACGGACGCGGCACTGGCTGCCGACCTCGCCCTGCCGATCGAGGACCTGGACCTCACGGTCCGTTCCTACAACTGCCTCAAGCGCGAGGGCATCCACACCGTGGGTGAGCTCGTCGGTCGCAGTGAGGCAGACCTGCTCGACATCCGCAACTTCGGTCAGAAGTCCATCGACGAGGTCAAGGCCAAGCTCCACGGCATGGGTCTCGCCCTCAAGGACAGCCCCGCCGGCTTCGACCCGAGCCAGATCGCTTCCTACGACGACGAGTTCAGCTTCTCCGACGCCGACGACGCAGAGGACGCGTCGTTCGCCGAGGACGAGCAGCTCTGACGCTGACCCACACCAAGGAGTATTGACATGCCTACGCCCACCAAGGGTCCCCGCCTCGGAGGCGGCCCGGCTCACGAGCGCCACATCCTGGCGAATCTCGTGACCTCGCTGTTCGAGCACGACTCGATCACGACGACCGAGACCAAGGCCAAGCGCCTGCGTCCGCTCGCCGAGCGCCTCGTCACCTTCGCCAAGCGCGGCGACCTGCACGCCCGTCGCCGCGTCATGACGGTCGTCCGCGACAAGGGAGTCGTCCACCGCCTCTTCGTGGAGATCGCCCCCGACATGGCCGACCGCCAGGGTGGCTACACCCGCGTCACCAAGATCGGTCCCCGCAAGGGCGACAACGCCCCCATGGCGGTCATCGAGCTCGTCCGCGAGCCCGTCGCCAGGAAGGCCACCGTCAAGGAGGCCGAGGGCGCGACCAAGCGTGCCGTCAAGGAGTCCCGGGCCGCCGAGGCCGAGGTCGCCCAGGACGAGACCGTCGAGGCTGAGGCCACCGACGCTCCCGCCACCGAGACCGCTGCCGCCGCCGACCTGCCCCAGGGCGCCGTCGCGGCGAACGAGGATGGCTCTGCTCCCGAGGGCTACTCGGTCAAGGGCAACGCCGACTCCGGCAAGTACCACGTCGAGGGTTCGCAGTGGTACGACCAGACCGAGGCCGAGTTCTGGTTCGCCTCGGCCGACGACGCCCAGGCAGCTGGCTTCGAGCCTGCTGGCGGCGAGGCCAAGCAGCAGGCCGAGGGCGACAACGCCTGATCTGCTTCGCCTGTCACACGGGCCGTTCATCCTTCGGGGTGAACGGCCCGTGTGTTTTGGCTCCGCGACCGAAAGCCCGTTCGCCGCTGTCCCATCCGACCCTCGCGCGCTGAGCGCGCTCGGGTCTCCCGCCAGTCCCAGTCGGCGGCGAACCGGCATTCGGGCGCTCTGCTTGCCACCTCGTCCCGTGCCGCGCGACGTTAGGGACCGGCACAGTGGGCGGCAAACGAGCGCTTTCTTGCACCCTGCACGCTCAAAGGGGTTGGTCCTGGGGGGTGTTTGCCGCGGCGGGTGCTCGCTCAGGTGAGGTCCGTGCTGCCGCCGGCGCGCCAGTAGAGGCCGGCATCGCGCTCGAGGAACTCGTTCTCGACGAGGTGGCGGCGCAGCGCGGCATGGTCGGCGTGGAACCGGTGCATGATCGCGTTCACCTCCGCCTCGCTGTAGCGCACCCCGGGCTCGAAGGACTGGGCGATGTGGTCGAGGATGACGAGCCGCTTGGTGAGCCTGGTGGGGATGCTCGACAGGCGACCATCCGCCCCGATGAAGGCCCGCAGGACGGTCTCGCGGTGGGCCAGCGCATCGGCAAGGGCAGGTCGGTCCATGAGCTCGACCCTAGGGAGTCGTGCGACCCGGCGCGAGGGCTTTGTCGGTGACGGCCGGTGCCGTGGCCGGCCCCACGAAGTGTCTCGCCAGCGGCAGCAGGGCCAGGACGAGAACCATCGGGACGGCATACCCGATCCGCAGGTTGCCGTTGCCGATCGCTCCGGTGAGGACGGCACCCAGGAGCGCACCGACGTAGTTGAACTGGTTGAAGCGGGCGATGACGGCGTCGACGCGAGCGCGATGGGTGGCGTCGTCGACCTCCGAGTCCCCGGTCTCGCCGGCGATGCGGGCGGCGGCGGAGAAGGCCAAGGGGGCGATGACGGCGACTCCCAGGCCCACGACGAAGAACCCCACGATGCCGACCTGCCACGTCGACCTCGGCGCGAAGACGATGACGACCAGGCCCAGGAAGGCCAGCATGCTGCCCGCGCGCACGACCGCCGTGGCGCCGAGGCGCGCCGTCAGCCCGTCGCCGAAGACCCGAGCGAGCAGGGTCGCCGCAAGGTAGGGCAGCGTGGCGAGTGCGAACATCGCGCTGTTGGTGGGTGGGTCGTCGAAGACGTGGGGGCTGCTGAGGTAGACCGGGCCCCACGCGGTCGCCGAGGTGTCGACCATGTAGAAGAGGATGAGCGCGACGCCGACGAGCAGGATGCGTGACCACGGGATCCCCAGCGGTTCGGTGGTGGCCGGCGCGACCACGGAAGCCAGCTCGCGCCGCAGCAGGGGAGCCGCCAGCACGGCCAGCGGCGCCACGACGAGCGTGGCCACCATCGCCGGGAAGCTCACCGGCACGAACGCGAGCCCGGTGGCGAGCAGCCCCCCGGCGGTCCAGGCGGCGTGGAAGGACGGCATCACCGGTCGGCCGAGCCGATGCTCCAGGGCGACCGCCTGCATGTTGCTCGCCGCATCGTTGCCGCCGAGGCCAAAGCCGTAGACGGCAACGCCTGCGGCGAAGACCGGCAGGGAACCGTCGCCGCGCACTCCCAGCGCGATGAGGACGAACCCCATGGCGATGACCGACAGGGCCAGTCGCAGCGTGCGCGCACTGTCGACCCGGCGGGCCAGGGCCTCGGCGACGACCGAGCCGGCACCCGCGCACAGCACGAGCATGAGCATGACGCCCGACAGCGCCAGCGCCGAGAGGCCGAGGAGGTCCTGCACGACGGGCAGCCGCAGGGTCAGCGTGATGAACAGCAGGCCCTGGACGAAGAAGGCGGCGCTGATCGCCAGCCGTGCGTGAGGGTTGGTCACGCCCCGACCGTAGACCCGTTGTCCTAGGCTGCCGGATCATGACGTTGCTGCGGGTGCGGATCGACCTGGCCTACGACGGCACCGACTTCTCGGGTTGGGCCGCGCAGCCGGGACGCCGGACCGTGGAGGGCGAGGTGTCATCGGCGCTCACGATGTTGCTCCGCGCGCCGGAACCGGTGCGCCTCACCGTTGCCGGGCGCACCGATGCCGGCGTGCACGCCCGCGGACAGGTCGCCCACGCTGATGTCGACCAGAGCCTGTATGCCGCCCTGCCCGGTCGGTCGGACCGCTCACCCGAGGAGTCGGCGAGGGCCCGCCTGTCCGGCATCCTGCCGCCGGACGTGGTGGTGCGATCGGTCGCGCGCGCAGCCGACGGCTTCGACGCGCGCTTCTCGGCGATGATGCGCCGCTACAGCTATCGCATCTGCGACCGTCCGGGGTTGCTCGACCCGCTGAGGCGTCGCGACACCGTGGTCCTCAAGGAGGAGCTGGACGTGGACGCGATGAACGCGGCCGCCGAGCACCTGGTGGGTCTGCACGACTTCGCTGCGTTCTGCAAGAAGCGCGAGGGTGCGACGACGGTGAGGACACTGCTGGACTACTCGTGGGAGCGCGCGTGGGACGGAACAGTCGTTGCCACGGTCGTCGCAGATGCCTTTTGCCACAGCATGGTTCGCGCACTCGTGGGATCGGTCGTCCCCGTCGGACTGGGCCGTGCGGAGGTCGGCTTCCCGCACCAGGTTCTGGGTGCGCGCGCGAGGGACCCACGGGTCAGGGTCATGCCCGCCCACGGTCTGTGCCTCGAGAAGGTGAGCTATCCGGCCGACAGCGGGCTCGCGGCCCGCGCCCACGAGGCCCGGGCCACCCGGTCCCTCGACGCGAAGGACTGACTCGACCTCGGGGTGAGTCAGGGCGCGATGGCCACGTTCTCGCCGCGCAGGTGCGCGCGGAAGCCGTCGGCCTCCACCGACACCGAGGTGAGTGCCATGCCCTGGGGGACGCCCTCCACGGTGTGGTGGATGGTCACGAGTCGCCGCACGATCGCTGACGCGGCCGAGTCCAGCCAGTCGGGTCCGTCGAGGTCGACCGTGTCGGGAGTGATGACGAGCTGCCCGTCGACGGCCTGCACCGCACCGGTGGCCCGGACCTCGACCTCACGGTTCAGGACGCTCACGCGACGTCGCAGCCCGGCCAGCCCGCCGCCCGCGGCATAGAGGGTGACGCCGTCGCCGATCTGTGAGGCAGCGGTCTCGAACGGCAGCACCGCGTCGATGTCCAGGCGCTCGGCGCGCAGGCCGTCCTTCGTAAGGGTCACGGCAGAGCCGGTTGCCGTGACGTCGCGCAGGCCACCGTCTCCGGTCACCACGTGCGCGCTCGTCAGGCGCGCGTCACCCAGCCACGTCTCACCCTTGGCGAGGTCCGTGGGGGCCGAGGGGCTCGGCGTCGCTCTGGCGGTCGCCGGACGGGTGACGTCCGTGTTCGAGCCCGGGCTGCCGACCGACCACACCAGGGCCACGACGGCGAGCACGAGCGCCACGAGCATCGAGACCGCACCGAGGAGGAACTGCTTCACCCACCCCATCCTGCCTCGTGTGCCCTACGCAGAGGTGCATGTCGGCCTCAGGCACAGAAGGCGAGGTTGGGATCTTGGAGATAGCCTTCTCTGCAGTCATCACAGCGGACAACGACGTCTCGCGGCGACCCTGGAGGAGCACCACATGCCCAGTCCACGACGTGTGTATGCCGTCACTGCCGGTGCCGCACTGGCCCTGACCCCGTTCCTGTCGGCGGCTGTTCCGGCTGCCGCCGAGACGACCTCGGTGGCGCTCGCGGGCTCGCTGCAGTCCGAGCTCGGCTGCTCCGGCGACTGGCAGCCCGAGTGCAGCGCAACGGAGCTCACGCGCGTGGGCAACAGCACGGCATACGCCCGGTCGTTCAGCCTCCCGGCTGGGAAGTACGAGTTCAAGATCGCGATCAACGACTCGTGGGACATCAACTACGGGGCGGGCGGTGCGTTGAACGGCTCGAACATCCCGCTCGTGCTCGAGGGGCCGGCGACGCTGGACTTCACCTACGACGACGTGACCCACCTCGTGAGCTTCATCCCCCGTGGGCTCGCCGGGGGCACCACGAGTGCCGACGGGAGGCTCGCGCAGAGCTCGCTGCGCTCGCCGCTGACCAAGGAGCGGTTCTACTTCCTCATGGCGGACCGCTTCGCCAACGGGCGCACGGACAACGACCGCGGCGGGCTCACCGGTGGGCCGCTCACGACCGGCTTCGACACGACGAACAAGGGCTTCTACCACGGTGGTGACCTGGCCGGCGTGACCAGCAAGCTCGACTACATCAAGGGGCTGGGCACCACCGCGATCTGGCTCACGCCGAGCTTCAAGAACAAGCCGGTGCAGGGCAAGCCGGGCGAGGAGAGCGCGGGCTACCACGGCTACTGGATCACCGACTTCACCCAGATCGACCCGCACCTGGGCACCAACGAGGAGATGAAGGCGCTCATCGACGCGGCGCACAAGAAGGGGATGAAGGTCTTCTTCGACATCATCACCAACCACACCGCCGACGTCATCGACTACCAGGGCGGCACCTACACCTACAAGTCCAAGAAGACCTCGCCCTACCGGGACGCCGACGGCACCGCGTTCGACGACCGCGACTACGTCAACAAGGCCTTCCCCGAGATGGACCCGGCGACGTCGTTCCCCTACATGCCGTTCTTCCACAAGGGCGACGAGGACGCCAAGACCCCGGCGTGGCTCAACAACCCGCTCATGTACCACAACCGCGGTGACTCCACCTTTGCCGGCGAGTCCTCGACGTATGGCGACTTCATCGGGCTCGACGACCTCTTCACCGAGCGGCCCGAGGTCGTCGACGGCATGGGCCAGATCTACAAGAAGTGGGTCGACTTCGGCATCGACGGCTTCCGCATCGACACCGTCAAGCACGTCAACCTCGAGTTTTGGCAGAAGTTCGTGCCCGACATCCTCGCCGAGGCCAAGGCCGTCAAAAACGACGACTTCTTCGCCTTCGGTGAGGTCTATGACGGCAACCCGGCGGTGATGTCCGAGTACACGACCCGCGGCACGCTGCAGGCGACCCTGGACTTCGGCTTCCAGCAGCAGGGCGTCGACTTCGCCAAGGGCAAGCCGGCCAACGTGCTCGCCGACTTCTTCGCCAAGGACGACTGGTACACCGATGCCGACAGCAACGCCTACCAGCTGCCGACCTTCCTCGGGAACCACGACATGGGCCGCGTCGCGATGTTCCTCAAGGAGGGGACCAAGCACGAGGCCGAGCACCTGGCCCGCGTGAAGTTCGCGGATTCCCTGATGTTCGCGACCCGCGGCAACCCGGTGACCTACTACGGCGACGAGCAGGGCTTCATCGGCACCGGTGGCGACCAGCTCGCCCGCGAGGACATGTTCGCCAGCAAGGTCGGCATCTACAACACCGAGGAGGTGCTCGCCGGTCCCGAGGGCTCCCGAGACCGCTTCGCCACCGACCACCCGCTCTATCAGCACATCAGCGCGCTGTCCAAGGTGCGGGCCAAGCACCCGGCGCTCGCCGACGGCGCCCAGGTCGCGCGCTTCGCCGCCGACGGCGACGGAATCTTCGCCGTCTCGCGCATCGACGCGAAGCAGAAGGTCGAGTACGTCGTCGCGGCCAACAACGCGACGACCCCGTCGTCGGCGACCTTCCCGACCTGGAGCAAGGGCAAGGGAGTCGTGTTCACGCCGGTCTCGGGCACGGACACCGCGGTCAAGCCCGCGGCGGACGGCTCGCTCACGGTGAAGGTCCCACCGCTCACCGTGAGCATCTGGCGGGCCAACAAGACGATCAGCACGACGGGTGCGGCCCCGACCGTCGAGGTGTCGACGCGTGACGCAGCTACGGTCGCAGGTCGCGCCGAGATCTCGGCCGACGTGTCCGCGAGCACGTTCGCGCAGACGACCTTCCTCTACCGGCCCGTCGGCACGACGCAGTGGCGCACCATCGGGACCGACGACAACGCTCCGTTCCGCGTCTTCCACGACGTTGCCGGTATGCCGCTCGGCTCGGTCCTCGAGTACCGCGCGGTCGTGCGTGACGCCGCCGGCCGCGTGGCGGCTGACGGGACCTGGGCATCGGTCGTCGCCGACGTGCCCCCGCCGGCGCCGGCCGAGATCGGCGACCCACCCGCGACCCAGCCGAGCACGGTCGGGGTCCCGGGCACGCACAACTCCGAGATGGGGTGCAGCAAGGACTGGGACGAGCTCTGCGACGCCTCGCAGCTCACGCTCGACCCCGCTGACCAGATCTGGAAGAAGGCGTTCACGCTGCCGGTCGGGCCGTACGCCTACAAGGCCGCGCTCGACAAGTCGTGGACCGAGAACTACGGCGCGAAGGGTGAGCGTGAGGGCGCCAACATCTCCTACGAGACCCTCGACGGCAAGGTGACGTTCTACTACGACCCCACGACGCACTGGGCCACCTCCGACGAGGAGGGTCCGATCATCACGGCGCCCGGCTCGTTCCAGTCCGAGCTCGGGTGCCCCGGCGACTGGGCGCCGGACTGCATGCGCCCGTGGCTGCAGGACAAGGACGGCGACGGCGTCTACAGCTGGGCGACGACCCGGATCCCGGCGGGCACGTGGCAGTTCAAGGTGGCGCACGGGCTGTCCTGGGACGAGAACTACGGCGACGGTGGGGTGTTCAAGGGCGGCGACATCACGGTGACCGTTCCCACGAACGGCGCGAAGACGTCCTTCACCTACGACTCGGCGACGCACCTCACGACCGTCACGAGCCAGTAGGCGGCCCCACCGAGCGACTGATTGCCCGTTTGGCCAGTGCTTCGCACTGGCCAAACGGGCAATCAGTCGGAGTTGGGGGAGGGGAAGTGGGGTGCGGTCAGGATGTGAGGACCTCCGGGGCCTGACGGGCGCGCTCCTGGCGGCGGGCCGGCAGGAAGCAGACGAAGCCCACCATGCTCACCAGGCCCGCCACGACCATCGCCGTGGCGATCGAGGTGGCTGCGGCCAGGACTCCGAGGAGGGGGCCGACGATGGCGCCTCCTCCCTGCATGGCGAGTGAGCCCATCGACAGGATGGTGGCGCGGTTCTTCGAGCTCGCCTCACGGTGCATGAGGCCCATGAAGGCCGGGCTGGCAGCGCCGTGCATCGTGTAGGTGAACAGGTAGGCCACGACGAGCGCTGCGGGGCCGAGCGTGAGGCCCATGGCGACGACGCCGAGGCCGTTGACCACCCGGCCCAGGATCGCCGCCCACACGAGGCCGAGCCGGTCGGCCAACCGCCCGCCGAGCCAGGAGCCGAAGGAGAACAGCGCCCAGCCTCCAGCGGCTGCCGGACCCATCCACACACCCGCGCGGGCCTCGGACCCCAGCAGCTCGGCCAGGCGCAGCGGCATGAGCGTCTCGTAGGCCATCATCCCGGTCACCCAGAACACCTCGACGAGGACGAGCGCGCGCAGGACCGAGTTGTGGGCGAGGAGTCGCAGCCCGTCGCCGATGGCGGCCGGGGTCTCGCGCACGGACGACGCGAGCCGGCCGCGCAGGCGCCCGTCGGTCCGAGGCGCCTCGCGCAGGAGGAACAGCGTGGCGACGAGGTGGACGACGCACAGGGTGACGAACACCTGGATGGGCAGCAGGAGCGCGCTGGACTCCTTGAAGGGGTGCCAGGCGACGAGTCCGCCGGAGACGAGGGCACCACCACCCATCCCCACGCCGACGAGCACGCCCTGGATCGACATGGCGCCGTGCACGTCGGCTCCAGGCTGACGTTCGTGGACCGTGTCGACGTACCACGCCTCGAGCGGGCCGGAGTCGAGCGCGCGATAGACACCCATGAGGCCGGCGGCGAGCGCGAAGGTCCAGAAGGAGTGGGCGAACATGAAGGCCAGGCCGGCCACGATGTTGACCACCCCGGCCGCCAGCAGCACGGGCTTGCGTCCGAGGACGTCGGCGAAGCCACTCGTGGGCAGCTCGAGCAGGAGCACCATGATGCCCTGGGCGGTCATGTAGAGCGTGATCTGCTCGACCGAGAGCCCGCGCTCGCGGGCCACGAGGGTGAAGATCCCGGCAACGAAGCCGACCGGGAGCCAGCGCGTCGTCGTCAGCAGGTAGAAGGTGCGCTGGGCGGCTGCGGGGGTCATGGTGCTCATTGGTCGTCTCCGCGCGGGATGCGGTCGAGGTCCAGGGGATAGATGACGCTGTAGACGGCGAGACGGCGTGCGGCCGGATTGCCCTGTCCCACACGGCGATAGCTGTCGATGAGGGCCGAGATCTCCGCCTTCATCTCCTCCAGCTGGGCCGGGGTCGCGATGACGTAGGAGTCGTTCATCCCTGCGGCGTCGCGCCAGGCCATCGGCCACGCCGCCTCGACGTCGAGCCACTTCTCGAACTGCTCGGCGAAGTGGCGGGTGTAGTCCCGCACGAGCCAGTTGAGTGCCGTCTCGGAGTCCTCGTCGCCGGCGAAGTCGCTGGGCTCCCACTGGTGGCTCTCGGTGGCGGCCCGCCACAGACGGCGCTTGCCCTCGCCCTCCTCGGTGTCGGCGACCAGGCCGACGGACTCGAGCTTGCGCAGGTGATAGCTCGTGGCGCCCGAGTTGGTGCCGAGGGAGGCGGCGAGGTCGGTCGCCGTCGCGGGGCCGCCGACGCGCAGCGCGGACAGCAGGCGTGAGCGCAGGGGATGCGCGAGCACCTTGAGCGCCGGTGCGTCGAGGCGCAGACCGGTGAGGCCGGGCGCGTTCTGGGGCTGTTGGGAAGGCATGGTGTGCACAATACCTGTGCACACTCTGTTTGCACAAGAGCTGTGTATGCCGTTCTGTGACCGCTATTCCTGCAGGTCAACCGCAGTTTCGGGTCGCCTTGACCGCGATTTGGGTGCCGGGGGGCTTCCTCCGTAAACTTGAGGACTGTTGTGCCGTGCGCCCTTGTTCAGGGTGGCCCGAGAGGATCGAGACCGGAAGGTTCGGACCCTGACGGGAGCACACGGCATACCCCTGAGGTCTGCATCGTCTCTCCGAGCGGCGGCCACAGGTTCATCCGACCCATTCACACGTTAGGCAATACCGTGCGTACGTTCACCCCGAAGCCGGGCGACATCACCCGCACGTGGCACATCATCGATGCCACGGACGTCGTGCTCGGTCGCCTCGCCGTCCAGACGGCGACGCTCCTGCGCGGCAAGCACAAGCCGACCTTCGCCCCCCACGTCGACGGTGGCGACTTCGTCATCATCATCAACGCCGACAAGGTCGCCCTCACCGGCGCCAAGGCCGAGCAGAAGCGCGCCTACCGCCACTCCGGGTTCCCGGGTGGCCTGCGTAGCCGCACCTATGTCGAGATGCTCGAGAAGTACCCCGAGAAGGCCGTCGAGAAGGCCGTTCGCGGCATGCTCCCGCGCACCACGCTGGGCCGTCAGCAGCTCACCAAGCTCAAGGTCTACGCAGGTTCCGAGCACCCCCACGCTGCTCAGCAGCCCAAGCCCTTCGAGATCACCCAGGTGGCCCAGTCATGAGCGAGAACATCACCGAAGCCACTGCGGCTGAGTTCGGCACCGACAGCGAGGACCAGGAGATCACCGAGTACACCTCGGAGTCCTCCGGTGACGTCGCCGGCGAGCCCACCCGTCGCCCCTCCGCCTCCGCGCCCGGGGCGGCCACCGGCCGTCGCAAGCAGGCCATCGCCCGCGTGCGCATCGTCCCCGGCACCGGCGAGTGGAAGGTCAACGGCCGCTCGCTCGAGGCCTACTTCCCCAACAAGGTCCACCAGCAGATCGTCAACGAGCCGTTCACGCTGCTCGAGCTCGACGGCGCCTACGACGTGCTCGTGCGCGTCCACGGTGGTGGCCCCTCCGGCCAGGCCGGCGCCGTGCGCCTGGGCGTGGCCCGTTCCCTCAACGGTGTCGACGAGGAGCTGAACCGTCCGGCACTCAAGAAGGCCGGCTTCCTCACCCGTGACGCCCGCGTCCCCGAGCGCAAGAAGGCTGGTCTCAAGAAGGCCCGCAAGGCGCCTCAGTACAGCAAGCGCTGATCCCTCTCCATGGGCGGACTCCTGCCCATCGAGACAAGACGAAGTCCCGCGTCGCGACCCCGCACGCGGGACTTCGTCTTCTCCCGCCCTGCCCTGGCCGGATGCTGGCTTCGGCCTCCCGGGGGTAGGTTGACTCGTCGGCCGTTTCGGCTGTCCCCGCGCGGGGATGCCGCGTCGCCCGACCCCACACGCACCACGAAAGGCACGGCCCACGCATGGCTCGACTGTTCGGGACCGACGGAGTCCGAGGACTCGCCAACGTCGACATCACTGCCGACCTCGCCCTGAGGCTCGCCATGTCGGCGGCCACCGTCCTCGGTCGCGAGGCCCGGGCAGCGGGGCGCAAACCCAAGGCCGTCGTGGGGCGCGACCCCCGAGCCTCGGGCGAGTTCCTCAGCGCGGCGGTCGTGGCCGGACTCGCGTCCGCCGGGGTCGACGTGCACGACGTGGGCGTCCTCCCGACCCCGGCCGTCGCGTTCCTGACGGCCGACATGGACGCCCACTTCGGCGTCATGCTCTCGGCCTCGCACAACGCCATGCCGGACAACGGGATCAAGTTCTTCGCGCTCGGTGGCCACAAGCTGCCTGACGCGCTCGAGGACGAGATCGCCGCGGGCCTGGACAGCCCGCCCGTGCTCCCCACGGGCGCCCAGGTCGGTCGGGTGCTGCAGAACCGCGCCGGTCAGGCCCGCTACGTCGCCCACCTGCTCGAGGCCCTGCCGAACCGCCTCGACGGACTCACGGTCGTCATCGACGGCGCCCACGGGGCCGCCTCGTCGGTCTCGCCCGAGGTCTTCCGCCTCGCCGGCGCCGAGGTCATCGAGATCGGCACCGAGCCCGATGGCCTCAACATCAACGACGGCTACGGCTCGACCCACCTCGACCACCTCAAGGACGCGGTCGTGCGCAAGGGGGCCCACCTCGGCATCGCGCACGACGGCGACGCCGACCGCTGCCTCGCGGTCGATGCCGAGGGCAACGAGGTCGACGGTGACCAGATCATGGGGATCCTCGCCGTCGACATGAAGTCGCGGGGCGCCCTGCACGAGGACACCCTCGTGGCCACCATCATGAGCAACCTCGGGCTGCTCCAGGCGATGAAGCGTGAGGGCATCACGGTCAAGCAGACCGCGGTGGGCGACCGCTACGTCCTCGAGGAGATGCGCAGGTCGGGGCACTCGCTCGGTGGCGAGCAGTCGGGCCACGTCATCATGCTCGAGCACGGGACGACCGGCGATGGCGTGCTGACCGGGCTGATGCTCGCGGCCCGCATGGTCGCGACCGGCCGCACCATCGCCGACCTCGGCACGGTCATGACCCACCTGCCCCAGGTCCTCATCAACGTCAAGGGCGTCGACAAGGCCCGCGTCGAGACCGACGAGGGGGTCCAGGCGGCGGTCGCCGACGCCGGGAGGCAGCTCGACGGCTCCGGCAGGGTGCTGCTGCGCAAGTCCGGCACCGAGCCCGTGGTGCGCGTCATGGTCGAGGCGGCCACCAAGGACGACGCCCAGCAGGTGGCCGACCGGCTCGTGTCCGTCGTCAAGGAGCGCCTCACCCTCTGACCGAGCCCTCCACCAAGCAGTCGAGAGTAGGCAAAGTCCCGCCTCCAGCAGCTGGAGGCGGGACTTCGTCTACTCTCGTCGGTTGTTCTAGCGCTCGGGGAACGCCGTGGGGTCCAGCGGCGGGGTGGCGCTCCTTGCGGTGGCCTCGGCGATGTGGCGCTTGCTGTATGCCGCGTCCTCGGCTCCCGGGTCGACGTGCGTGGGGTCGAGGACCCGTTGCAGGAAGGTCTTGGTGCGCTCCTCCTTGGGGTCACCGATGACCTGGTCGGGGGAGCCCTCCTCGACGATGTAGCCACCGTCCATGAAGATCACGCGGTCGGCCACGTCGCGCGCGAAGGCCATCTCGTGGGTGACAACGAACATCGTCATGCCCTCGGTGGCGAGGCGACGCATGACCGAGAGCACGTCACCGACGAGCTCGGGGTCCAGGGCGGAGGTCGGCTCGTCGAACAGCATGAGCTTGGGATCCATCGACAGGGCACGAGCGATCGCGACGCGCTGCTGCTGGCCGCCCGAGAGCTGGGCCGGGAAGGCGTCGGCCTTCTCGGACAGCCCGACCTTCTCGAGGTTCTCGCGAGCCGTGGCGCGCGCCTCGTCCTTGCTGCGCTTGAGCACGGTGGTCTGGGCGATGGTGCAGTTGTCGAGGGCCGACAGGTGCGGGAAGAGGTTGAACTGCTGGAAGACCATGCCCATGTTGCGGCGGATGCCGTCGATGTCGCAGTCCGGGTCGGTGACCTCGTCGCCGCCGACCTTGATCGAGCCGCTCGAGGGCTGCTCGAGGAGGTTGATGCAGCGCAGGAAGGTCGACTTGCCCGAGCCCGAGGGGCCGATGACACAGACGACCTCTCCCTGGCTGATGGTCGCGTTGAGGCCCCGAAGGACATGGTTGTCACCGAAGGACTTGTGCAGGTCGGTGACCTCGACGACGTGGGCGGTGCTGGCTGGTGCGGACATGAGGACTCAGCGCTCCTTCTTCTGGCGGGCTTCCATACGGCGCACGAGGATGGAGAGCGGGAGGGTGATGAGCAGGTAGCAGAATCCGGCAACGACGAGGGGGGTGAGGTTGGCGTTCGTGTTGGCCAGGCCGCGCCCATACTTGGTCAGCTCGTAGGCGGACCCGGAGAGTCCCAGGACGTAGACGAGTGAGGAGTCCTTGACGAGGAGGATGACCTCGTTCGTCAGGGGAGGGGTGATGATGCGGAACGCCTGCGGCAGGATGATCTTGCGAGTGGCGGCACCTGCAGGCATCCCGAGCGAGCGGGCCGCCTCGATCTGGCCCGGCGGAACCGCCTGGATTCCGGCCCGGATCGTTTCCGCCATGTAGGCCGAGGCCACGAGGCCCAGGGCAACCCAGACGGTCCCGTAGGGGTCGAAGGGGATGACCAGGCCCGCGAAGGCCAACGGCAGCAGTCCGAACGCGATGAACACGACGATCGCGGGCAGCCCACGGAAGAACTCGATCCAGATGCTGGCGATCCACCGGTAGGGCCCGACGGACGACAGGCGCATGAGGGCGAGCACCGTCCCGAGCAGCAGCCCGATGATGAAGGCCCCGGCGGTGTAGACGAGGGTGTTCTTGAACGCATTGGGCAGGCCCTCGGTGAAGGTTGCCTTGACCATGTCGGACCGGAAGAACACGTGTTGGATCTGGCCCCAGTCAGCCGCGAACGCGACCACGACGGCGATGGCGGCGAGGATGGCGTACTGCGCCCAACGGATGCGCTGGGCGCGCTTGCGTGGGGAGAGCTTCTTCTTCGGTGGCGCTTCAGCGGTGGTGCTCATCAGTTCTCCTGCCGACCGGCATGTCCGTGGTCATGGGCTCCCAACGCCGAGGGCGGCGGGCCGGTCGAAACCGTACCGCCGCCCCCGACGTTGCGGAAGGGTCACTTCTTCGGAGCGTCGACTCCGAACCACTTCTTGTAGATCGTGTTGTAGGTGCCGTCGGTCTGGGACGACTTGAGCACCTCGTTGGCGGTCTCGGCGAGCTTGGTGCCGTTGGGGTCGTTGATCTTGAACATCAGGCCGTACTGCTCGCCCGTGTCGAACTCCTTGACGACCGAGGTCGAGGGGTTGTCCTTGGCGTAGTCGAGGAGTGGGCCGTTGTCGTTGATCGCTGCGTCCACCCGGCCGGAGAGCACGCCGGCGAGCTGCGTCGGCAGGTCGTCGAAGACGACCACCTCGTATCCGTTGGCGTCCTTGTTCTTCTCGGCGAACTCCTGGCCGGTGGTGTCGGTCTGGACACCGATCTTCTTGCCCTTGAGGCTTGCCAGGTCGGTGACACCCCCGTCCTTCTTGGCGATGAGCGCCGCCGTGGCGTCGAAGTAGGGGTCGGAGAAGAGCACCGCCTTGGAGCGCTCCTCGTTGATGGTCGTCGCGCCGTAGCCCATGTCGCACTTCTTGGCGGCGAAGGCTGCGCCCGAGGTGATCGTGGCGAACTCGATGTCGACGACCTCCTGGGTGAGGCCGAGCTTCTTGGCGACGAGGTCCGTGAGGTCCTTGTCGAAGCCGACGACGTCAGCGCCTTCCTTGAACTCGAACGGCTTGTAGGAGAGGTGCGTGCAGGCCTTGAGCTTGCCTGACTCGATGGTGGTGACACCGCTGGCGTTCGTGGCCGCGGCGTCCCCGCCGTCGTCGCTGGAACCACAGGCGGCGAGCGCCAGGGTGGAGATGAGCGCGGCGGCAGCGAAGGTGCTGACGCGGCGGGGGCGTGAGGTGCTCACGGGTACTCCTTGTTCGGCTGTTGGCGTTGTCGATTCACGCCGACTGGCGCTGACCCTACCGAGCGACACCCGGCATACCCACGATTTTGTGGTGACGGTCCCCAATCGTGACCTCGTGAGGTCAGTCGGTGCGGTGCGCGGCGATGATCCGGGCGTACTCCTTGCCGGAGTCCTTGACCGTCCGCTCCTGGGTGTCGTAGTCGACGTACACGATGCCGAAGCGCTTGCTGTAGCCGAACGCCCACTCGAAGTTGTCCATGAGCGACCACGCGAAGTAGCCCCGGACGTCGGCTCCGTCGTCGATGGCACGCTTCACGGCGTCGAGGTGCCCGTGCAGGTATGCCGTGCGGTCCACATCGTGGACCGACTCACCCTCCGGGCCGGTCTCGATGACATCAGGCCAGGCCGAGCCGTTCTCGGTGACGTAGATCGGCAGCCCGGACTCCTGCGAAGAGCGCATGAGGATGTCGTGGTGGGCGTCGGCGTTGATCTCCCAGCCCATGGCGGTCAGTGGCGGGTGGGGTTCGGTCTCCTCCACGCCCTCGCCGCCCGGTAGCGGGTGGGTGGCTCCGTCGGTGTGCTTCACCCGAGTGGGGAAGTAGTTGTTGACGCCCAGGTTGTCCAGCGGTGCGCTCATGACCTCGAGGTCGCCGTCGTGGATGTAGGCGTGGTCGGTGAGGTGGGCGGTGTTCTCGAGGAGGGTGGGCGGGTAGGCGCCGTGGAACAGCGGTCCGAAGAAGATGCCGTTGAGGACGTCGTCGGCGCGCTGCATGGCGTCGAGGTCGGCGTCGGTCGGGTCGTCCGGACCGATGACCTGGGTCGGGTTGAGGGTGATGGACACCTCGGCGTCCGGGCAGGCCTCACGGATGACGGGCACAGCAGTGCCGTGGGCCAGCATGAGGTGGTGCGCCGAGACAAGACCTTCGACGCGGTCGGTGTGGCCGGGCGCGTGGTGGCCGAGCGAGTAGCTGAGCAGCGACGAGCACCACGGCTCGTTGAGGGTCGTCCAGTTCTTGACGCGGTCACCCAGGGCGCCGACGACGGCCCCCGTGTACTCGGCGAACCAGTCCTTGATGTCCCGGTTGAGCCACCCGCCCTGGTCGCCGAGCGCCTGAGGAAGATCCCAGTGGTAGAGCGTCACGAAGGGACGGATCCCCCTGTCCAGCAACGTGTCCACCAGCCGTGAGTAGAAGTCGAGCCCCTTGGTGTTCACCGCTCCGGTGCCGGTCGGGATGACACGGGGCCAGGCGATGGAGAAGCGGTAGGCGTCGAGGCCCAGCTCCTTCATGAGCGCGACGTCCTGCGGCATGCGGTGGTAGTGGTCACACGCGACCTCGCCGGACTCACCCCCGAGGACCTTGCCGGGCTCGGCGCAGAAGGTGTCCCAGATGGAGGGCAGGCGCCCGTCCTCGGCCACTGCGCCCTCGATCTGGTAGCTCGCGGTCGCCGCGCCCCAGAGGAAGCTGTCGGGAAAGGTCGTCTCGAACGTCATGCCCCCAACGTAGTGCGGGACACCATCGTGCGGCAGGGTGTTGCCATGCCCCACGAATCCATCACCACGCCCCTCTATGTCACTGCCGCCACCGCCAAGGGCGGCCGCCAGGGACACGTCACGAGTGAGGACGGGGTCCTCGACCTCGCCCTCGGGAAGCCGGGGAGCAAGGCCAACCCCAAGGCCAACCCCGAGACCCTGTTCGCGGCCGGCTACGCAGCCTGCTTCGGCAACGCCCTCAACAGCATCGCCACCGCGCAGGGCCTCGACACCAGCGAGTCCACGGTGACGGCCGCCGTCACCCTCGGTCACACGGACTCCGGGGTGGGTATCGCCGTCACCCTCGACGTGCTGGTCCCCGGCATCGAGGAAGCCACGGCACAGGAGCTGGTCGACGCGGCCCACGCCGCCTGCCCCTACTCCAAGGCGACGCGCGGCAACATCGACGTCGACATCACGGTCCGGACGGCCTGAGCCATGGCAGCCGTCACGATCATCGGGGGTCACGGCAAGATCGCCCTGCGGTTGGCCCGCCAGCTCTCCGACAAGGGTCACGAGGTGACCTCGTGGATCCGCAAGGCAGAGCAGGGCTCCGACGTGGAGGAGACCGGTGCCACGCCAGCCGTCTTCGACGTCGAGACCATGTCGACGCAACAGATGAGCGAGTCCTTCGCGGGAGCCGACGTCGTCGTGTGGTCCGCAGGTGCGGGTGGCGGCAGCCCCGAGCGCACGGTTGCTGTCGACCGTGAGGCTGCGATCCGGTCGATGGACGCGGCAGTCGCTGCCGGGGTCTCGCGCTACGTCATGGTCTCCTACTTCGGGGCAGGCCCGGATCACGGTGTGCCGCAGGACAACGCGTTCTTCACCTATGCCCAGGCCAAGACCGATGCCGATGCCCACCTGCGCGACACGTCACTCGACTGGACGATCCTCGCGCCGAGCACGCTCACCGACGACGCGGGCACGGGCGCGATCGAGACGGGCGACGGCGTGACGGCCGGGCACGTGGCGCGCGACGACGTGGCGACCGTTGCGGCCTACGTCATCGACCACGCCGACTTCGCCCGGACGACGATCCAGTTCAACAACGGCGAGACGCCGATCAGGCTGGCGCTGGACGCGATCGTCTGACCTGGTCGACCAGCACCTCGTCGCCGACGTGGACCTCCCCGGTGCCGTCGGGGATGAGGTGGATGGCGAACCAGGTGGCTCCGTCCCAGCGCCGGTGACGGGCCAGGGTGCGGATCGGTTCCTTGCCGGTCTCGAGGTCCGCGAGGTCGATGGTTGTCATGACGCAGCGGTCGACCGGCTTCGCGACCCGGAAGCTCACCCCGCCCAGCCGCACCCTCGACCAGCTGTCCTCGACGAACGCCTCGAGGTCGCCGTCGATGACGACATTGGGCCGGAAGCGCTCCATCGGCAGGGGAGGGGGCGCCTCGTCACCACGCTCGACCGCGCCCTGCGCGATCCACTCGTTGAGCCGGGCCAGCGAGGCCCGGCTGGCGAGCGTCACCGGATAACCATCGGCGTATGCCGTGTGGTCGCCTTCTGCGCTGAAGTCCGGGTTGAGCGCCCGGGCAGTCGGGTCTGGACAACGCACCAGCCGTAGCCCGGAGCGACCCACCACCGTGCTGACCCACTCGTCGGCCTCGCGTGAGACCAGAGAACCACTGAGGTCGTGGCGGTGCAGCCGCACCGAGATCTCGGGCCCCGGGGCTGAGCTGACGAGAAGGTCGTCGACATCCGGGGCATGTAGGCGAAGGCCACGTGTCATATCCGAACTGGTCTCAGCCGTGTCGGGGACTATGGAGAAGAGGCGGTGCTCCTCACGGGCCGAGACGAGCTTCCCGTCGGAGTCGACGACCATCCACCGACGATCCCCGGCGAACCCGGCCCGCTCCACCGTGGCGACCTCCACGGGCCGGATGGCGCAGCTCTTGACGGGGTGCAGGTTCAGCCCGACGACGCGTGATGTCGACATGAGTCAGGTACCCCTCGTGGTGCGGAACAGAAGGTCGAGCGCAGGGCGATGCGCGCGTTCGCGACGAATGAGCGACTGAGCGTGCGTCGCCGTGCGCTTGACCGTCACCGACAGCTCACGCGCGTTCGCGACTAAGGAGCGACTGAGCGCGCATCGTCGTCCGGCCGACCGTGCGGCCGACCTTCACCGACAGCTCACACGCGGCGGTCGAGCGTGCCGGTGTCCACGTTGTAGAGGAAGCCACCGACTGCGACCGATTCGGGGATGAGCGGGTGGGACTTCACGGCGGCGACGTCGGCCTTGAGCGCTGCCTCTTGGTCGGGCACGACGTGGAAGCCGATCCATGACGCGTCGACACCGGCCTTCTCGGTGATGACCTCGCGCAGCTCGGCCTCGGACATCTGCGTCATCGCGCACTTCGTGTGCGGGACGATGAGGATGCGGTTGACGTTGAGCAGGTGCACGCCGAGGACGAGCGCCTCGAGGGCTGCCGCCGTGACGCGACCACCGGGGTTGCGGAAGATCTTGGCGTCACCGGGGGAGAGGCCGAGCATGCCCAGCGGGTCGATGCGGGAGTCCATGCAGGTGATGAGGGCGACACCACGCTGGGCGATGCCGTCGAAGCCGCCGAGCGCGAAGTTGGCGGCGAAGGCCTCGTTGGCCTCAAGCAGGTCATCGAATCCGGGTGTTGCAGAGGAGTTCTCGCTCATAGCAGTCCTGTTCTCTTGGGGATGGTCATGGCCAGCGGCTTGGTCACCGAAGCGAAGAAGTCGTTGCCCTTGTCGTCGACGACGATGAAGGCCGGGAAGTTCTCGACCTCGATCTTCCAGATGGCTTCCATGCCGAGCTCGGCGTACTCGAGCACCTCGACACTCTTGATGCAGTCCTGGGCGAGGCGGGCGGCAGGGCCGCCGATGGAGCCGAGGTAGAACCCGCCGTGTCGTGGGAAGGGTGTCGAGGTACTTGGCGCTCGCGTACTTCGCTGTCTTGAGGGCGAACTCGGCGCTCGTGCCACCAATGACGATGGCCAGGTGGTAGGGCGGGCAGGCGGCAGTGCCCAGCCCGCGGAGCTCCTCGTCGAGGAAGCGCATCATCGCCGCCTCGTTGAGGACGGCCTTGGTCTCCTGGAAGAGGAACGACTTGTTGGCGCTGCCGCCGCCCTTGGCCATGAAGAGAAACCTGTACGTGCTCTCGTGCCCGGGCGCGGTGTCGGCATAGAGCTCGATCTGGGCCGGCAGGTTGGAGCCGGTGTTCTTCTCGTCCCACATCGTCACGGGCGCCATCTGCGAGTAGCGCAGGTTGAGGCGCGTGTAGGCGTCGTGGATGCCGTGGCTCAGCGCCTTCTCATCAACTCCCTGCGTGAGGACGTGCTGGCCGCGCTTGCCCATGACGATCGCGGTGCCGGTGTCCTGGCACATCGGCAGGACCCCACCGGCGGCGATGTTGGGGTTCTTGAGCAGGTCGAGCGCGACGAACTTGTCATTGTTGCTGGCCTCGGGGTCGTCGAGGATGTTGCGCAGCTGCTGCAGGTGGGCGGGACGCAGGTAGTGGGCGATGTCGTGCATCGCCGTCTCGCTGAGCAGGCGCAGGGCGTCGGGGGCGACCGAGAGGAACTGGCGCCCTCCAGGACCGTCGAGGACCTCGACGCCGTCGGTGGTGAGGAGCCGGTATGCCGTGTCGTCACTGCCGATCGGCAGGAGGTCCTCGTACGCGAACTCGGTCACGTCGTTCAGAGCTCCTCACGCGTGGGGGCGTAGGCGCCGGCGTGGCCGACCGTGACGGCACTCGTTGCCAGGGCGCGGTCCACCGAGCTCGAGACCACGTCGAGGGAAGCGGTGCTGAGGCGTTGGCGGGCCTGCGCGTCACCGAGGAGGCCGGCGTCGAGCAGTCCGGAGACGAGCCCCGCCATGAACGAGTCTCCGGCGCCGACGGTGTCGGCGACCCGGTCAGCCGTGGCGCGCGCCTCGGCGACCTCACCGGTGGCCGCGACCCGATAGGTCACACCGGCGCCGCCACGGGTGATGACGACGAGGCCCGGGCCGAGCCGTTCCCACGCGGCCATGACCTCGGGCAGCGACTGACCGGGATACAGCCAGGCGACGTCGTCGTCGCTGGCCTTGACCACGTCACTGAGCGCGATGAGCTCCTCGACCCGTGGCCGGACCTCGTCGGCGCTGCCCATGATGGTCGGCCGCACGTTGGGGTCGTAGGAGGTCGTGGCGTGCTCACGGGCGTCGACCAGCGTCTGCGTGACGACAGCTGCTCCCGGCGTCATGGTCGCGGCGATCGAACCGGTGTGCACGTGGGCGGCAGCGTCGAGGTCGGTCACCGGGCGCAGGTCCCAGTGGAGGTCGAACTCGTAGGACGCGGCGCCCACGTCGTCGATCACGGCGAGCGCGGTGGAGGTCGGATGGCCCCCGGCGTCGAGGTTGTCGATGGTGACACCGTTGCGGGTGATCTGCTCGCGGCAACGGACGCCGTGCGGGTCCTCGCCGAGGGTGGTGGCGAGGACCGTGTCGTGCCCCAGGCGCGCGATGCCCATGGCGACGTTCGCCGGCGAGCCACCGACGTGCTCGGCGACGGAGCTGTCGGGGGACTGGACGATGTCGACGAGCGTCTCGCCGACGACGAGCACGCGCGGGCCGGTGCCGGGGTGGGTCGCCATCACGCGTTGCTCAGCGGGAGGCCGGCGGTCCGGTCGAGGACGTGGTGGCTCTCGATGACCCGGACGGTGCCCGAC
Organism: Knoellia sp. Soil729; assembly: GCF_001427985.1. Lineage (GTDB taxonomy): Bacteria > Actinomycetota > Actinomycetes > Actinomycetales > Dermatophilaceae > Knoellia. Next base: position 413,929 of record NZ_LMSA01000002.1, on the reverse strand, counting down.
TTGCTGCGCATGACGATCGAGTTGGTCGTCGCGCGGCCGCGGGAGTAGCGCACGCCCTGCAGGAGCTCACCATCGGTGATGCCCGTGGCGACGAAGAAGCAGTTGTCAGAGGTGACGAGGTCCTCGGTCGTGAGCACGCGGTCCAGGTCGTGGCCGGCATCGAGCGCCTTCTGCTTCTCGTCGTCGTCCTGGGGCCAGAGCCGTCCCTGGATCACTCCGCCCAGGCACTTGATCGCGCAGGCCGTGATGATGCCCTCGGGGGTGCCGCCGACACCGAGGAGGAGGTCGATGCCGGTCGTCTCGCGGGCCGCGGAGATCGCACCGGCGACGTCGCCGTCGGAGATGAGCTTGATGCGGGCACCGCTGGCGCGCACCTCGTCGGCGAGCTTCTCGTGGCGCGGCCGGTCGAGCATGACGACGGTGACGTCCTCGGGCCGCTGCTTCTTGGCCTTGGCGATGCGCCGGACGTTCTCGCCGGCGGGGAGGCGGATGTCCACGACGTCGGCGACCTCGGGGCCCGCGACGAGCTTGTCCATGTAGAACACGGCGCTCGGGTCGTACATCGTCCCGCGGTCACTCACGGCCATGACCGCGATGGCGTTGGGCATGCCCTTGGCGGCCAAGGTGGTGCCGTCGATGGGGTCCACGGCCACGTCGACCTCGGGACCGGTGCCGTCGCCCACCTGCTCACCGTTGAAGAGCATGGGGGCGTTGTCCTTCTCGCCCTCACCGATGACGACGGTGCCGCGCATCTCGACGGTGGAGATGAGGGCGCGCATGGCCTCGACGGCGGCGCCGTCGGCGCGGTTCTTGTCGCCTCGCCCCACCCAGCGGCCACCGGCCATCGCGGCGGCCTCGGTGACCCGGACGAGCTCGAGCGCGAGGTTGCGGTCGGGGACGTTCGCGGACGGGGCGTCGGGCATGGGGAACCTGTCTTCCTTGACGGGGCGCGGTGGGCGGATCGGCTGAGGACCCTGCGATCCTGACTCTAGCGCCGACCCGATACGTGGACTCGTGGGGTCATCAGGGACGATGGAGGGGTGAGCGAAGCGCCGGCCAAGAGCCGATACTCGATGGGATCCGCACCCAACATGGTGCGGTCCCTCCTCGTGATCGGCGCCCTCATGGCGCTCATCTGGTTCATGACGCCGCGCGTCAACACCCTCGGCGGCCCGGTGGTCGATGTCCACGGCACGGCGCTGACCGTCGCCAAGGACAGCGGCTGGCCGATCTCGGAAGCGGTCGACCTGCCGCAGGACTGGAAGACGACGAGCGCGCGCTACGTCAAGGGGACCGACGGGCTGCTGACGTGGCACGCGGGATACCAGGCCCCGTCAGGCAACTACGTCGCGGTCGAGCAGACGCGTGACGCCACCCGCGGGTGGGTGGAGGCGCAGACCAACCGGGCCCGGCGCACGGGTGAGCTGCAGATCGGCGGCACCACGTGGATCAAGTACGAGCGCGGCGGCAAGGTCCAGAACAGCCTGGTGGACCGTCGCACCGACCCCGGGGAGCTGACGACCCTGCTCACCGGGACCGCCACGTTCGAGGAGATGACCTTCGTCGCCGAGCACCTCGGGCCGGTCAAGCCCTGAGGTCGCGGGTGGCTACTCGCTGAGCCTGGCCTCGGCCTCGTCGAGCCACTGGGCGCAGTGCGCCGCCAGCGCCTCGCCGCGCTGCCACAGCCCCATGCTGTCCTCGAGACCGACCTGACCGTTCTCGAGGCGGGCCACGATGTCGACGAGCTCGTCGCGGGCGGCCTCGTAGCTGAGGTCGGCCACGTCGGCGTTGGTGCCGTCCGTGGACGGCACCTCGGCGCCCGACGTCCGGTCCTGCGCGGGCTCGGGCTGCGGTGTCTCCTTGGCCATGCCGAGCACCCTAACCCTCGGTGCGGACACCGAAGTCGCCGCGAGCCACTGTCACGTGCAGCAGCTCCTTGATGCTCAGGTCGGCCGGGTCGTGCACGACCGCCCCGTCGACGCGTTGCACGATCGCGTAGCCACGGTCGAGCGTCGACTGCGGTGAGAGCGTGCGCACCTGGGCTCGCAAGTGGCCGACGTGGTCATGGTGGCGGTGCAGCTGGGCCTGCACCCGGTGGCGTGCTCGTGACCTCAGGGCCGTGACGACGTCGCGCTGCACTCGCACGAAGGCGGCGGGGTCGGCCAGCACCGGGCGTGAGCGCAGCTCGACGAGGCGTCGGCGCTCATGGTGCAGCCGTGCCTCGAGGGCTCGGCGCCCACGGGTGCGGGCTGCCACGACGAGCTGGTGCTCCCGTTCGGCGTCCGGGACGATCGCCTTGGCCGCATCGGTCGGGGTCGATGCCCGGTGGTCGGCGACGAGGTCGAGCAGGGGAGAGTCGACGTCGTGCCCGATGGCGCTCACCACGGGCGTGCGCGCGGCCGCCACGGCTCGCAGCATCGCCTCGTTGCTGAAGGGCAGCAGGTCCTCGACGTTGCCGCCTCCCCGGGCGATGACGATGACGTCGACGTCCGGTATGCCGTCCAGCTCGGCGAGTGCCGCCGTCACCTCCGTGACGGCGACCGATCCCTGCACGGCCACCTGCCGGATCTCGAACTGGGCGGTGGGCCAGCGGCGCCGGGAGTTCTCGACGACGTCCTTCTCGGCCGCGCTGGCCCGCCCGCAGATCAGGCCGATGCGTCGTGGAAGGAAGGGCAGCGCTCGCTTGCGGTCGGCGTCGAAGAGTCCCTCGCTCGCGAGGTTGCGCTTGAGGTACTCGATCCGGGCGAGGAGCTCGCCCACGCCCACGGGACGGATCTGCCGACCGTCGAGCATGAGGCTGCCGCGCTGGGTCCAGAACGTCGGCTTGGCCTGCACGACGACGCGCGCCCCCTCGGCCAGGGGTGCGGCCATCGCGTCGAGGGCGTTGACCTGGATGGCGACGGACAGCGACATGTCGACGTCCGGGTCGCGCAGGGTGAGGTAGGCGGTGCGCGCCCCCGGCCGGCGGTTGAGCTGGACGACCTGCCCCTCGACCCACAGCACCGACATCTTGTCGACGTACTCCGCGATCTTCATCGAGAGCAGCCGGACCGGCCAGGGCTGCTCGGCCGTGGTGTCACCGGCCCGCTCGGGAAGCACCTCGGGAGACATGGGCACAGCGTAGGTGCGGCCACCGACGCACGGTGCGGACGGCATACAGGGGGTGTCCGGGCGCCCACGTAGAATGAGAGGCATGACCGCCACGACTGACCAGGCCACCAAACGCGTGCTGCTCGCCGCGCCGCGCGGCTACTGCGCCGGCGTCGACCGGGCCGTCGTCACCGTCGAGAAGGCCCTCGACCTCTATGGGGCGCCGGTCTACGTCCGCAAGGAGATCGTCCACAACAAGCACGTCGTGACCACCCTCGAGAAGCGCGGCGCGATCTTTGTGGAGGAGACCGACGAGGTACCCGAGGGCGCGACCGTCATCTTCTCGGCGCACGGTGTCGCCCCGGTCGTGCACGAGGAGGCCAAGGCGCTCAACCTCAAGACGATCGACGCGACCTGCCCGCTCGTGACCAAGGTGCACCGTGAGGCCGTCCGCTTCGCCAGCGACGACTACGACATCCTCCTCATCGGCCACGAGGGTCACGAGGAGGTCGTCGGCACCGCTGGTGAGGCTCCCGAGCACATCACCCTCGTCGACGGGCCCGACGACGTCGTCAACGTCGAGGTTCGCGACCCGGACAAGGTCGTGTGGCTCTCGCAGACCACGCTGTCGGTCGACGAGACGATGGAGACGGTGCGCCGGCTGCGCGAGAAGTTCCCGCTGCTGCAGGACCCGCCCAGTGACGACATCTGCTACGCCACCCAGAACCGCCAGCTCGCGGTCAAGCACATGGCTCCCGACTGCGACCTCATGATCGTCGTGGGATCGCGCAACTCCTCGAACTCGGTGCGCCTCGTCGAGGTCGCCCTCGAGCACGGGTCCAAGGCCGGCCACCTCGTCGACTACGCCGAGGAGATCGACGCGTCCTGGCTCGACGGCGTCACGACGGTCGGTGTGACCTCCGGCGCGTCAGTGCCCGAGATCCTCGTGCGCGGCGTGCTGGACTACCTCGTCGAGCACGGCTACGAGGACGTGCGACCCGTCGTCGCGGCAGAGGAGTCGCTGATGTTCTCGCTGCCCAACGAGATCCGTCGTGACCTCAAGGCCGCGGGTCTGTCCGACAAGATGCGTCACGACGGAGCGTTTGCCGAGACGGGCTCCCTCCACTGAGCCCGCAGCGAAGCGGCGGCGGGGAGACGGGGCAGGACACAGCGACGGAGCTCGAAGGAGCACGTTGCCGAGCTGGCCGCGAGCGGGCTGGAGCACGTCGCGCATCGCCCGTCGGGCGCCGCTTCCCACGCTGGTCTTCAACCTGCACGACCAGTTCGAGGAGCTGCGGGCCAGCGACAAGTACGCCCGGATGCGTGACACCATCCGCCGGCGCGACACGGCGGTGCAGGGCACGCTGAACCCGATGGTCAATGACCACGGTCAGGGCTCGGAGGCCGCGCAGTACTCCGGCCGGGCTGTTGACGAGCAGTGGGAGGCACCGTTCACGTCCCACGCGCCCGACGTCACCGGCCATCTGGTCGCGGAGGAGTCTCGATGAGCAGCGTCGAGCCCAACATCGACCTCGTGCGCCTCGCACCGCAGACCGGAACCGGGTTCCTGCTGCCCCGGGGCCACACCCTCACGGTGGTCGACCCCATGGGGGGCCAGGTGAGCGACCTCTTCTGCTTCGCCGCGGACGACCACGGTGAGTGGATGTCGGGAGGGCGCACGATCGACTATGCCAACTCGCTCTACCTGTCCACGGGCCACGTGCTGTACAGCAACCGCAGCAGGCCGATGATGACCATCGTCGAGGACACCTGTGGTCGGCACGACATCACGCTGACACCCTGCAGCCAGCAGACCTTCGACCTCCTGTACCCCGAGTTCGAGGGGGCCTACCACCCCAGCTGCTTCGAGAACCTCTGCCGCGGGCTGGAGCCCTTCGGCGTGGAGCCGGACCAGATCGGCACCACGCTCAACATCTTCATGAACGTGGGGTCGCGCCCGGGCGAGGAGCTGCACATCGACCCACCGACCTCCCGCGCTGGTGACCGGTTCGCGGTGCGCGCCGAGATGGACCTGCACGTGGGCTTGACTGCCTGCTCGGCGGAGAAGTCCAACGGCGGCTCCTGCAAGCCCATCGACTATGCGGTCTCGTCGACCGACTCCTGACGCCCTGAGCCTGCGCGGAGGTCGTCCAGGTCGTCCAGGTCGACCTCGGGTCGCCGGTCCTCACCGGCGACCGCCTCGAGCAGCTCGATGGCGGTGAGCACCCGTGGCCCGGTCTCGAGCGGCACCAGCTGTGGCAGATCATCGGCGACGAGGTCGAGGTCCTGCATGCGCCGGGCCGTGACGAACACCCGCGACTCGAGCGCTCCCACGAACTGGTTGTAGCTCTCGACCGTCGCGTGCAGCGAGCGCCCCATCTTGGCGGTGTGGGTGCCGAGCGTCGACAGGCGTCGATAGAGCTCCTGACCCAGGGCGAGCAGCTCGCGCGCGCTCGACGAGAGGGCGTCCTGCTGCCACCCGAACGCCACGGTGCGCAGCAGCGCCAGAAGGGTGCCGGGTCCGACCAGCACGACCTTGGCCGCCATGGCGCGCTCGTGCAGCCCGGGGTCGGCCGCCAGCGCCGCGCCGAGCATTGCATCACTCGGCACGAAGCACACGACCATCTCGGGGGTCGTCTCGAACGCCGACCAGTAGTCCTTGGCCGACAGCGCGTGCACGTGCTGGCGCAGAGCGCTCGCGTGGTCGCGCAGCAGCTCGGCCCGCTCGTCGTCGGCGAGCTCCTCGGTCTGGGCATCGAGGAACGCGGCCATCGGGGCCTTGGCATCGATGACGAGCGCGCGCTCACCCGGCAGACGGACGACCACGTCGGGGCGGACCTCGCGGTCGTGGCGGCTGCGCGCTCGGACCTGCTCCTCGAAGTCGCAGCGGGCCAGCATGCCGGAGGCCTCGAGCACGCGGCGCAGCTGCACCTCCCCCCACGAACCGCGCACCGACGAGGACCTCAGCGAGCCCGCCAGGGACTGGGTCTGCCGGCCGAGCTGCTGGGCCTCCGACTCCACGCGCCCCATGACGGCACGCAGTGCCCCGAACTGCTCCACCCGGTCACGCTCGAGGACACCGACCTGGCGCTCGACACGGCCGAGGGCGTCACGCAGCGGTGCGAGCAGCGAGGCGGTCTCGAGGTCCTCGGCGAGCGAGGCCTCGAGGTCCAGCACCCGCTCGCGCAGGAGGTCACGCTCGGTGGCCACGGAAGCTGCACGCACGGCATACGTCTGCCGGAGAAGCAGGTATGCCGTGACGGCACCCAGGACGATGCCGGCCACCAACGCGATCCACGGGTTCATGGGCACCACCGTGCCAGTCGACACCGACAACACGGGGAGGTCATGGGCGACCGGCTACGGGCCGCGTCCGGTCCAGGGTCAACCCGCGCCCGAATCGCGTGCCCGCAGCGCAGCGGCCGTCCGGTCGGGCACCTGGAGCTTGGTCAGGATGGCCGAGACGTGGTTGCGGACGGTCTTGTCCGACATCTGGAGGCGGCGGGCGATCTCGTGGTTGCGGCAGCCGAGCGCAACCAGTTCGAGGACGTCGCGCTCCCGTGGAGTCAGCTGAGGGAAGGCGCGCTCCGTCGGGGACTGCTCAGCACCACCCGAGTAGAACGACACGATTCGACGGGCGACGCTTCCTCCGTAGACGGCGCCCCCTGCGGCCACCGTACGCACGGCACCGACGATCTCCGTGCCATCGGCGCCCTTGACGAGGTAGCCACGGGCACCCGCGCGCAGGGCAGCGAAGACGTGCTCATCGTCCTCGTGCATGGTCAGCACGAGGATGGGCAGGTCCGGTCGCTGGCTCAGTAGGCGACTGGTGGCCTGCACCCCGTCGACGCCTGGCATCGACAGGTCCGTGATGGCCACGTCGGGCTGGTGCTCGTTCACGGCCGCGAGCAGCTCCTCGCCCGTGCCGACCTGGGCGACGACCTCGACGTCGTCGGACTGCGCCAGGACGGCCGCGAGCCCGAAGCGATACATCGGGTGGTCATCGGCGATCGCCACACGCAGTGTCATGGCCCCTCCAGCGGCAGAACCGCCGACACTGTGGTGCCGCCCGCGGCCGCCGCCCCGATGGCCAACGTGCCGCCGATGTCAACGGCACGCCGCCTCATGGACTCGACACCGTGGCCGGAGGCCCGTCCCGCGCCGGGGCCGCGCCCGTCATCGGTCACCAGGACCTGGAGGCTATTGTCGGAGTGGACGAGCCGAACGATGCACCGGGTGGCCCCTGCGTGCCGCACGACGTTGGTCAGTGACTCCGCGACGATTCTGTATGCCGCCTCCTCGACCCTCGGGGAAAGTCCCGATATCGGGTCCGTCACGAGCTCGAACGCCGCCGAGCCGGTACGGCCCAGACCCAGCATCGTTGCAGTGCTCCGCACTGCACCCGGAAGGTCGCTGAGGTCGAGAGCGGCGGGCCTCAGTCCGTCGAGCACACGGCGGATCTCGGCCACCGCGGAGTCCGCCTCCTGACGTGTCCGGGCCAGAAGCGCCGGCACCGCGCCCGGGTTGGTCTCGTTCGCGAGGGCCGTCGCTTCCAGTCCCAGCGCGATCCCTGAAAGCGAGGGACCGAGTCCGTCGTGGAGGTCCCTGCGAAGCCGGTCGCGTTCGGTGAGGGTCGCGGTGGTGACACGCTCACGCTCGCGGTCGAGCTCGACCGCGAGGCGGGTCGCCTCGACGACGACCGCGAGGTGGGGGGCCAGTGCTGCGGTGAGCCGTAGACCCCCTTCGGGCAGAGGTGTGCCGGCTGGCCCACCCACGACGAGCTCCCCCAGGTCGACCCCACTGTGTCGGAGCGGCAGGCGCACCTGAGCCGGGTCGTCTGCAGGGTGACCTACCGCAGCCGTGACGGCGCCATGGGGAGCCAGGACCGCGGCATACCCGGCTCCTACGGCCGAGGCGACAGCCTCGAGCATCGAGGCGACGGGGTCGGCGTGCTCGATCTCGAGCCCCGCGGCGACGCGGTCGACGAGGGCGAGCGGATCGCTCTCTGGCCCCAGGACGAAACGGTCCACACGCACGCGGAGGCGCTGAGCCACAAAGATCACCACCACGGCGGCGACCGCTGAGGAGAGGAGAAGTGGCACGGGCCCTTCGGGGACGAGCTCGGACAGCCCGGTCGTCATGCCGCCGACGACCAGCGCCACCAGGATCGTGAGCGGCACGTACAGCAGCGTCCGGCGCAAGGCCACCTGGATGCCGAGGAGGCGGTAGCGAAGCACCCCGACGACGACCGCGACAGGCAACAGCCCGTAGGCGAAGCCGAACATCACGTGGAAGGGGTCCACGAACGTCGCCACCATGAGTGCAACGACGCCGATCAGCCACAACAGCTGTTGGCGTTCGGGCGAGCTGGACCTCGCTGCCCGCACGACCGTCCCGACGACGACGTTGAGGGCGCAGGCGCCCACGAGTACGGCCGCGGGGACGCCGAGAACCCAGCTGACCCAGTCCGGGGTCGTCCACGGGAGGCTGGTCCCGGCGACGCTGTCATCGACGCCCCCTTGCAGGACAGACGTCACGAGCAGGGTGAGCGCGATCCCGGCGCTCGCGAGGCGCACGTGCCACCGCCAGTAGGGCGAGGGTGCTCGGCCGGTCGGGTAGAGGGCGGGGAGGATCAGGACCGGGACGAGGAGCGAGGGCATCCACGACCACGACGCAAGCCAGGCCGCTGGCAGCCCCCACGGCAGGGACCCGTCGGGATCGGTGAGGGCGCGCGCGGAGTACGCGTCTGCCGCCCTGTTCACGGCTTGCAGGAGACCGGAGCCGATGATGATCCATCCGATGGCGTTGCGGGGCCGCGCGTGGGTGAGGAAGGCCCCGGACAGTGCGAACGCCCCGAGGATCAGGCCCACGGAGACCCCGCCGGGGGACAGGGTGACCGAGGGCCGCGAGATCACGTCGCCCGACAGCGACAGCGGCACGGTCGCGTACAGCAGGACGACGAGGGCCGCGAGCATCCAGCCAGCCACCTTGCGGCCGCGGTCCGGGTGCAGCGCCATGGCGCAAGTGTGCTCCGCCGGGAACCCCCTGTCCCGGGTCTGGAGACCTGGCCGGCCCGGGAGGACGTCCCGGGTCGGACACGACTGGTGACACGTCCGCACACCAGTGTGGGCGTGGTCTCGTGTGAGGAGGCCACACCGGCCCTGCTCCTACACGAAAGGACCGCACCATGAGCACACTCGACATCGCCAGGTCGGACAGCCGCGAGGTCTCGATCCACCCGCTGGCGGCGGCAGGCCTCGGAGCCGTGGCCTTCGGCGCGGCAATGACGGCGGGAGAGGTCTTCGACCTGAACGCCGACACCACGGACGTAACGCCCGTGTCGATGGGGGAGATCGCGCTCTACGTGGCGCTCGTCGGGGCAGCCGTGGCCCTGGCCAGCTGGCTTGGGGTGCGCGCGCTCGCCCGTGGGCCGCAGGCGCTGCAGCGCACCGCCATGGGGCTGGCCATCGGGTCCGTCCTGACCTTTGTCGTGTTCTGGTCGGGCTGGCCCATGGTTCTCGGGGCCGTGGCGACCGCCTTGCCGTTCGCCTACCGCCGACGGGTCGGCTCCTTTTCCCCCGCCGTCGTTGTGTCGGCGTGCGCCGGCGCACTCTCCTTCCTCGCCGCTGCCGTCGTCTGCGTCGTCGGCTGACCACCCAGCACCTCATCGACACATATCAGCCCACATCACACCTCAACAGGAGTCACGATGAAACACCCACCTTTCGCCCTGATCGCCACGACTGCCTCCGCCGTCCTACTCGTCACTGCGGCCTCGACCGCATCGGCCTCCGCCGCACATGACTACTTTCCCGAGAGCTACGAGTCGACCCGTCACTTCACGGCGGGCGAGGGGCCCTGCGTCGCGTGGGCCGGGACCCAGCACGAGGTGCGGGACGGGGGATACCGTCTGGTGACACCTTCGGGCGGCCAGCGTGACGGTGAGATGCACGCCAACGGCGCCATCGACGGCATCCTCGAGCTCGTTCCGGACGACCCGAGCTTGCCGACCTACGTCGGCAGCTATCGCGAGAAGGTCAACTCGATCCTCGTGGGCACCGATGGCAATGGTGACGACGTGGGGCGAATCGGCCAGTACCGCGTGCGTATGCCCTTGGTTGGCAGCGACGGCTCTCGCCTGCTGCTGACCATGTCAGGCAAGTTGACCGTGAATGGCAACGGCGTCACGACGGTTGCCAAGGACGACTTCAGGTGCGGGTGAGACGGGGGCCGGTGGGGTGGGGTGGCCCCACCGGCTGAGACCGTGGCCTGGAGTGGCTCGTGGCAGCAGCGGCGAAGGGGAGGTTAGCCTCGGACCATGGCTGACAGCGGGCGACCCGACACCTCGACAGAGTCCGGCCGACGCTCGTTCATCCACATCCTCAACGCGAAGCTGCCGCGCAAGCGCAACATCGGGCAGGGACTCCTGCGCAACGAGGACGGCGACGTCCTCCTGTGCCAGCTGACCTACAAGGCCGAGTGGGACCTGCCCGGGGGAGTCGTCGACCCGATGGAGTCGCCGGCCGCGTGCGTCGTGCGCGAGATCAGTGAGGAGCTCGGTGTCTCGGTCGGCATCGAGCGACTGCTGGCGGTGAACTGGCTGCCGCCCTGGCGGGGATGGGATGACGCCGTGCTGTTCCTCTATGACCTGGGAGTGGTTCCGCGCTCGTTCACCGACGACCTCACTCTGCTGCCGCGCGAGATCAAGGACGTCCACTGGGTCGCGCCGAAGGACATCGGGGAGCACGTGGCGCCCTATGCCGCCCGCCTGCTGGAGCAGGTCTTGGAAGGCGACGGACCGGCATACCCGCTGTATCTCGAGAACAGCGAGATCCCCGGGAGCATGGCGTGACCGCGGGCAGGTTCGTCGGTCTCGTCGTCGGTCTGCTGCTCGCCACCGCGCTGCTGGTCTGGGTCGTCGTGAGCCTCGTGGCTGTCGCCTATGCCCTCAACCAGCGTGACGGTGACGCGGCTCGGCTCTATGCGGTGTTCGCGGTGGTCGGCATCGCGCTCGCGGCCCTCGCCGGGTGGGTGGGAAGCAGGGTGGCGAGCGCACGCATTGCGCGCCAGTAGACTCTTGTCCCCGTGGCACTCACCATCGGAATCGTCGGGCTCCCCAACGTCGGCAAGTCGACGATGTTCAACGCCCTGACCAAGAACAACGTCCTCGCCGCGAACTACCCGTTCGCCACGATCGAGCCCAACGTCGGCGTCGTCCCGCTGCCGGACGAGCGGCTCGGTCGGCTCGCCGAGATCCACGGGTCCGAGAAGCTGCTCCCGGCGACCGTCTCGTTCGTCGACATCGCCGGCATCGTGCGCGGCGCCTCGGAGGGGGAGGGGCTGGGCAACAAGTTCCTCGCCAACATCCGCGAGGCCGACGCGATCTGCCAGGTGGTGCGTGCGTTCGAGGACGGCGACGTCGTGCATGTCGACGGCAAGGTCTCGCCTGCGAGCGACATCGAGACCATCCACACCGAGCTGATTCTCGCCGACCTCCAGACGCTGGAGAGGGCCGTGCCGCGCCTCGAGAAGGAGGCGCGCATCAAGAAGGAGGCCAAGCCGCTGCTCGACAACGCGCTCGCGGCCCAGAAGGTGCTCGAAGAGGGCACGACCCTGTATGCCGTGAAGAACGACGCGAAGGTCGGTCTCGACTGGGACGGGGTCACCTCGCTCGGGCTGCTCACGACCAAGCCGTTCATCTATGTCTTCAACCTGGATGAGGAGCAGCTCGCGGACACCGACCTGCACGCCCGCCTGCGCGAGCTCGTGGCTCCGGCCGACGCGGTCTTCCTCAACGCCAAGCTCGAGATGGACCTCATGGACATGTCTCCCGAGGATGCCCAGGAGATGCTCGAGGGCTTCGGCGCGACCGAGTCCGGCTTGGATCAGCTGGCGCGCACCGGGTTCCACACGCTCGGGCTGCAGACCTACCTGACGGCCGGGCCCAAGGAGTCGCGGGCGTGGACGATCGGCCAGGGCTGGACCGCGCCCCAGGCCGCCGGCGTCATCCACACCGACTTCCAGAGGGGCTTCATCAAGGCCGAGATCGTGTCCTTCGCCGACCTCGACTCGGCTGGCACGATGGCCGCCGCCAAGGCCGCCGGCAAGGTCCGCATGGAGGGCAAGGACTACGTCATGCAGGACGGCGACGTCGTGGAGTTCCGCTTCAACGTGTGACTCGGCGCGTTCTCAGGTCGGGGGGCGGACTCCTTCAGACCGCACAGAGTTCGCAAGAGCATCGGGTCATACATCCGATCTGCCCTTTCGTGGACTTTTCGTCAGCCCCCAGGCGGCCGGTTGACCGCGCCTGAGGTGGCCCATGTCATCTCAGTGGCCCACCCGCATGGATCGGCCGCGGACAGTGGCGTCATGTCAGCGGCTCCGCGAAAGGCCAGCCCAATGTGTCGCAGGGTGGCTAAGGTGCCAGCGTGACAACCGTCCGCCCTGCCGTCGCCCTCCTCATCGATGCCGATAACGCAGCGTTGAGCAGCCTTGATCGAGTGCTCAGATCCCTGGCCGAGCACGGCGACGTCACCATCCGGCGCGCCTATGGAAACTGGTTCAAGCCCGCACTCAAGGCTTGGGACGCTGAGCTGAGCCGTCGCGGTATCCGGCCCGTCCAGCAGTCGGACCCGGTTCGCGGCAAGAACGCCACCGATCTCGCGCTGGTCATTGACGCGGTGGACATCCACCACACGACCAAGCCGGACGTGTACGCCCTCGTGTCCAGCGACAGCGACTACGCGCCCGTGGCTCACTTTCTCCGGGAGCGCGGAGCAACCGTTATCGGCTACGGCCGCGAGAGCACTGCGACATCTTTCCGGGCCGCCTGCTCCCTGTTCATTGCCGTCCCCGCAGCAGCGGCCGAAAGGCCGACGCCTCTCGCCAAGCGGCAACCGCCCCTGCCCGAGCTGTTGGCTGGCGCGATCGCGAAGAACGGTGACAAGCAGGGCTGGGCAAGAGTCAGCGCCGTTGCGAACCACATGCGTCAGCTCAATGGTCAGTCCGCCAAGGACCATGGCAAGGCAAGCTGGACAAAGGTGCTCAAGAACCTTCCGGGATACGAGTTCCGCAACGAGGGCACGACCAGCGTCGCGGTGCGCATCAAGAAGAGCTCGTGACGTCCCTGCACGAGTTCCTCCCTCGCGCCGCGAGGTGCCCTCACGTGGCAGGGGGCTTGTCGGAACGCGGTGGAAGACATGCAGCCTGAAGCGGTGCGCCGACGCAGCCTGAAGCGGTGCGCCGACGTAGCGACGCCCGGCCCCCTGTCATTCGACGACCTGAACCTGCGGTGGGTTTCTCTCACGTCGCTTGACGACCGCGGTCAGGCGAGGTGAGAGAAACCCACTTCAGGCGGGAAAGGTGGGGCGGGCATCGGGGTGGTTTGGCGTGGCGAGGAGCGGGTAGCGCAACCGACATGGACCTCGAGCTCACCCTGCCCACCACCCGCGCCGCCGCCTCCGCGGAGCCTGACGAGGACTCGGTGCTGTTCATCGGCAACGCCACCCTGCTCCTGCGCTACGGCGGGTTCACGATCCTCACCGACCCGACCTTCGTGCACCGACACGAGAAGGTCGACCTGGGCTACGGCATGAGCTCGACCCGGCTCACCGATCCCGCCATGGAGATCGCGGACCTGCCGCCCATCGACCTCGTGCTGCTCTCGCACTTCCACGGTGACCACTTCGACCAGGAGGCGCAGGCCAAGCTCGACAGGTCACTGCCGGTCGTCACCACCCCACAGGCTCGAGACGCGCTCCACGAGCTCGGCTTCGCTCAGGCCCGGGGGCTCGACACCTGGGACCGCATGACGATCACGAAGGGCGATCGCCGGCTCGTCGTGACGGCCTGCCCGGCGCGGCACGGCCCCGGCGTGACCGACCTTGTGCTGCCCGACGTCATGGGCACGGTGCTGGAGGCGGATCAGCACACCTCGGTGCCCAAGCTCTACATCAGCGGTGACACGCTCATGTACGACGACCTCGAGGCGATCCCGCAGCGCCACCCCGACCTCGACGTCGGTTTCTTCCACCTCGGCGGGACCAAGGTGCTCGGCATCATGGTGACCATGGACGCCGACCAGGGAGTCGAGGCCGTGCGCCTCATCGACCCGGCCATCGCGATCCCCATCCACTACGAGGACTACGACGTGTTCACGTCACCCCTGTCGGACTTCACGGCCGCGGCACGCGAAGCCGGCATCGGGGACCGGGTTCGCGTCCTCCGGCGTGGCGACTCCTACGCATTGGACGGCGCCGGGCGATAACCCCGCGCCGTCGCCACCGCGCTTCGCCGCGACCCCGGCGGCTCCGACCTCACTCGCTGACAGGGCAGGTCGCTGCCTGGCGGCGGAGGGACCGCCAGGCAGCGACGGCCAGCGCGCAGCGAAAGGGGGCGCTGCGTGGTGCCGGCCAGCCCTCGACATGGGGCGACACACCGTGAGGAACGGGGTCGGGCACCCGGGCGAGGTGGGAGGCGACCGGCGGCACACGTACGCCGCCGGTCGTCGCGGTGAGGAGGTCAGGCGGCATGGGTCGCCTCGATGTCGAGCGCTCCGGCCCGCAGGTACAGTGCGGTCGTGCGCTCGCGCACGCAGGACCAGTCGAGCGCCGGGCGGTGCGCGTGGTTGTGCGCCACGATCCGTCCACGCAAGGGCTCGTCCACGCACAGGTGCGCGAGGTGCTCCGCCAGCCCGGAGTCGCTGTCGGCGAGGAGACCCTCGACGCCGTCGGCGAGGAACTCGGCGATCCCCGTCTGCGACCGCGCCACGACGGCCAGGCCCGCGGCACGAGCCTCGAGGGCGGCCAGGCCGAAGGACTCATGGGTGGACGGCGAGACGAACACCTGCGAGCGGCGGTAGAGCTCGCGCAGCTCGGCGTGGCTGACGTCGCCCGGCGTGCGCACCCACTCGGACATCCCGCGCTGGTCCAGACGCCGGCGGACCGAACCCAGGAGCGGGCCGTCCCCGACGAGGACGGCACGCACGGCGACGTGCCCGGGAACGAGCGCTCGCATGCGCTCGAGCACGTCGACGAGGGCGAGCGGCCGCTTGCGGCCGGCCATCCGCATCACCGCAACCACGGTCACGACGTCGGTATGCCGTGGGCTTCCCTGTGGTGCCCAGAAGCCCGTGTCGACGGCGTTGGGAACGACGAGGACGTCGTGGCCGGGCAACGCGCGACCCACGGGGCCGGCGGCGACCTCACTCACTGCGGCCCACTGGATCGGCAGGTCGGTCCAACCACGAACGGCCGCGGCTGCACGAAAGAGCGGCCACGCACTGCCCCACACGGAGTGGACGCTGGCCACGGCAGCGGCGTCGGCTCGTGCCCCCATCTCGACGCCGCGAAGGGCCAGGGGGGAGAACGCAGAGACGTGCCCGTGCACGACGTCGGCGTCAGAGACGAGGGAGTGCAGCGCCCGGGGGTCCCGGCACACCTCGACGTCCCCCGAGAGGCACGGGTGCGCAACACGGTCGGGCGTGCAGGTGAGGACGGTGACCTCAAGGCCGACGACGGCCTGGCTCTCGGCCAGGGTCCGCACGAGCACCTCGATGCCGCCGACCGTGGGGGCGTAGGTGTCGGTGACGTGCAGGATCCTCACGGTGCCACCACCTCAGCGGCGAGGCCGGCGCGGCTGCGCAGGGCCCACCAGCACCCCAGCCACAGGCCGCCGACCGGGATCTCGAGGAGGAAGATGAAGGCGCGATAGAGCAGGACGCCGGCAGTGACGGCCAGAGGTTGTGCCCCACAGGCGATGAGGGTCGCTGCGGCACCGACCTCCGCGAACCCGGCCCCGCCGGGGGTGAGGGGGACGAGGCTCAGGAGGCGGTCCGCAGCGAGGGCGGCAAGCACGGCATACACCGGTTGGGTCTGTCCCACGGCCCGCAGGCAGAACCACAGCAGCGCACCCTGGCAGGCGACGTATCCGACCATGCCGATCGTCAGCTGCGCCCAGCCGTGTGCCACGACCTGGCGGACCCGGCTCCGCGCCGCGAGCAGGTGCTCCTCGAGACCGGCGTTCGTGGTCCCGGGGCGGCGTCGGAAGCGACGTGCGACCGAGACGAGGAGGCGCGCTGCCGCGTGTGCCAAGGGGTCACTCCACACCACTGCTACGACGACCGCCATGAAGAGGGCGAGCAGCACCGCGCCTGCCTCGGCACCCGAGCGGAGGGCCGGAGTGGGAAGCGCGCCGCGGGCCACCATGACGGCCAGCGCCACGACCGGCAGGGCCAGCTTGGCGAGAACGTCCCAGATGTTCGTCACCACGACGAAGGTGGCGTAGGAACTGCGGTGGAAGCGCCACGAGCGGATCATCGACAGGTTGAGCGCGAGGCCCAGGGCGCCGCCGAACGGTACGACGTTGGACACGGCACTTCCGGTGAGGTTGAGCGTGAGCGCGCGCCTGCAGCTCAGGCCCGGCAGGGCGGCGGTGAGGACGAAGGAGTGGGTGAACAGGCCAGCCATCCACAGCACCGCGAGGAGCAGCGCAGCCCGCGGCGTGATGCCGGCGACCACGCCGCCGATGGCGGACCAGTCGACACCGGTGACCCTCGGCAGGGCCCACCAGAGGACGAGCGCGGCGAGAGCAAGGGTGGCGGCCGCTCGGACCGGCACCGACCATGACGCTGTGGTGGCGGGGACCGGGTGTGCGTCCATGAGCCACTCCTCGACTGTCGTGGTCTGCCGATGGTGGCCGACGTGCCCACCATGGCTCCCCCCACCTGAAGGGCTGCTGAGGCGCTGGGGAAGGGCTCGCAGCGCTCAGGAAACGCTCAGGAGGACGGGGCGACAGTGGTCCCATGCCCTCCCGACCCCACCTCGCCCTGCCGTCGACGCCCGCCTCCAGGACCTCCGTGCTCACCGGGGCCGGAGTCGCCGCAGCCTGTGTGGCCGGGGTGGTCGGACTGGTGGACGGAGTGGACGAGCACGCGGACCTCTCCACGTACGACCCGGGCATCACCTCGTCGGTGGCGTCCATGAGGCGCCCGGTGCTGACCATCGTCGCCGAGCTGGCCAGCCTCGTCGGGAGCGAGGTCTCCGTCGCCGTGCTCAGCCTGCTGGTCCTCGCCTGGTTGTGGTTCGGGCCGCGTGACCGCGCCCGCGCGGTGCTCTTCGCCGGCGCCATGGGAGCCGGCGTCGTGCTGACGCTCCTCGGCAAGCACCTGGTCGAACGGCACCGCCCCGCGGCCCGCTATGTCATGGGGCCGGTCGACAACGGCTACTCGTTCCCGTCCGGCCACACCCTGTTCTCCACCGTGTTCCTCGGACTGGTCGTGCTCCTGCTCGTGTGGCCCACGGCGACGCGCGGCACTCGGGTCACCGCCGTGGTCGTGGCCTCCGCCGCAAGCCTGGTCGTGGGCGCGAGCCGGGTCTATCTCGGCTACCACTGGGCCACCGACGTGGTGGCCGCGTGGGTGCTCGCCGTCGCCGTCCTCGCGGTGACCGTCGTCGCCGCCACGCCGTTCATGGCTCTCGCGGCCACACTGTTGACGAGAATGGGTCTTGCCCCGGCCACCGCCGGTGCGGCGACGCTGCTCCCTGGCACCAGTCCAGCCAGCAGCCCCGACGATGCGAAGGGAAGCCATGCGAGTTCTGCTCGTTGAGGACGAGAAGGCACTGGCAGAGACGATCCGCCGGGGCCTGACGAACGAGGGCTTCGTCGTCGACGTCGCGCATGACGGGGTCACGGGCCAGTGGATGGCCACCGAGAACCCCTATGACGTCATCGTCCTCGACATCATGCTGCCGCGTCGCAACGGCTACGAGGTCCTGCGCAACCTCCGCCAGCTCAAGGTGTGGGCGCCGGCCATGATGCTGACCGCCAAGGACGGCGAGTACGACCAGACCGACGCCTTCGAGCTCGGTGCCGACGACTACCTGACCAAGCCGTTCAGCTTCGTCGTCCTCGTGGCCCGGCTGCGGGCGCTCGTGCGCCGCGGTGCGCCGCCCAGACCGGTTGACCTCGCTGTCGGCGGCCTCAAGCTCGACCCGAACAGGCGCACGGTGAGCCGCAACGGCCACCCCATCTCCCTGACCGCCAAGGAGTTCTCCGTCCTGCAGTTCCTCATGCGCCACCCCGAGGTCGTGCTGTCCAAGGCCGAAATCCTCGACAACGTCTGGGACCAGGCCTTCGACGGCAGCGAGAACATCGTGGAGGTCTACGTCGGCTACCTGCGGCGCAAGATCGACGTCGCGTTCGGTGTCACATCCCTGGTCACCGTGCGCGGAATGGGCTACCGGCTCATGGCGGTGGACGGCGGGGAGCCGACTCAGGAGTGAGCGAGAGGAGGCCGTTCGCGGGGGAGCGTGACCTCGAAGCGGCACTGGCCCTGGGGAGTCTGCGTCGCCTCGACCGAGCCGCCGTGGGCCTCGACGATGGTCCGGACGATCGCGAGCCCGAGGCCACTGCCCCCGGTGTCACGCTCACGGGACTCCTCGAGCCGGGCAAACCGCTCGAACACCGCCTCCCGCTGGTCGAGGGGCACCGGCTTCCCGTCGTTGTCGACGGTGAGCACCACGACATCTCCGGCGGGCCGCACGGCGAGCGCCACACCTCCGACGGTGTGGCGCATCGCGTTGTCGACGAGGTTGCGCAGAGCCTGCGCGAGCTTGGGGCGGTCGCCCACGATGCGCGCGGCAGTGATGGCCGCCGTGACGGGCGCGGTGTCCATGGCGCGTACTCGCCGGACCTCGGCCTCGACGAGGTCGTCGAGGTCCACCTCCTCGAGGGTCAGCCGCCCCCCGTCGTCGACCTTGGCCAGGGTGAGCAGGTCCTCGACCAGGTGCTGCATGCGCAGGACCTCGCCGGAGATCACCGCGTCACGTTCGGGGTCCGGTCCGGGGTGCTGGGCCGCGACCTCCATCGCGGTGCGGATCGTCGCCAGCGGACTGCGCAGCTCGTGCGAGGCGTCGGAGATGAAGCGTCGGGTGGTGGCGTCCGCGCGTTCGAGTCGGTCGAGCATGACGTTCATCGTCTCGGCCAACCGGGCGATCTCGTCGCCCGAGGGCGGCACGGTGAGGTGGCCCCGACCGCTCACCCGGGTGATTCGGGCGACCTCCTCTCGGATGCGCTCGACGGGCTCGAGAGCCTGTTCGAGGATGCGGTCGATGAGCACGATCAGGACGAGCAGGAGTACCACCGCGCCCAGCGCGAGAAGCACCGTGGCCGTGCGAATGGTCGTCGCTTCCACGTCCAGTGGGTTGGCCACGACGACGACGTATGCCGCGCCGTTGGGGTCCGTGACACCTTCGGCGACGAGGGCGTGCGGTTCACCGACCTCGCCCCGCAGGGTCGCTTCCTGGTCCACCTGCACGACGCCCGGCCCGGGACGCAGCCTGGTGATCGGCCTGCCCTCGAGCGCGGGCTCGGAGGAGGCGACGACGTGTTGGCCACTGTCGAGGACCTGCACCAGCGAGCCCTTGCTCGTGACGTCACTGAGCGCGGTCCTCGCGGGTTGCTCACCCGAGGCGATGGTGCTGCTGATCTCGTGGGCATGGTTTCGGGCAGAGTCCTGCGCGGAGCTGTAGAGGATCCGGTCGAGCGCGACGACGAATCCGACCACACCAAGAGCGATGGCCACCGTCACCGCGGCTGCCGACACGACGAGAACCCGGCGTCGCAGCGACCAAGCGTTCCAACGTCTCACGCACCTGACCCGTCCCTCGATGGCGTTGGCAGGCTAACAGTGGCGCATTGAGTGTCGCCTGAACGAGGGGCGGATGCCGTCCGGCAACGAAAGGGTGGGGGGCGCGGAACTGCTCGCAGACATCGTTGAGCGGACCGCATCCGTCGTTCCCACCGAGGCAGGCGGTCGAGCGGCGCCAGAGGAGTACCGCCGCCGCCGAGGAGCCCGAAGCTGCCTGTGCCGAGCGCCGAAATTGGCGGCGCGGCGCTGCGACGTGGGACACGTCACAGGTCTAGTGTTCGCGGGTGCGGCGCAATGACGCGCACCCCTCGCCGAGGAAAGGTTGTTCTCGTGGACGAACACGAGGTCGTGGACCACGACACGGTCCCACCCGCCAACAAAGGACTCCTGGCCGCGGCCGGCGTCCTGCTCCTGATCCCCATCGTTGCGCTGATGTGGGTGGGCTCCTACGCCAAGCTCGAGCCCAAGCTCTGGGGCTTCCCCTTCTTCATCTGGTACCAGTTCCTCTGGGTCTTCCTCTGCTCGGCGATGACCTACAGCGCGTACCGGATCGTCCTCAAGGCACGCCCGCACCGCCCCATGACGGATGCGCAGCGACACCCGCACCGCCCCACCGGACCCACCGGGTCCGGACGAGGCCGCCACTCCCAGGGCGCGACGATCGGTGACGCCACTGACGCCGACCTGCACGACGGCCAGCCGTTCGACGCCGAGGAGGGCAACCGATGAGCACCCTGAGCACAGCAGTCCCCGCGGACGCGCACACCGGCATCAACGGGACGGCACTGACCGTCCTCATCGTGCTCTTCCTCATCGTCACCGTCATGGGGTTCATGGCCACACGGTGGCGCCGACCGGCCAACATGGAGTCGCTCGACGAGTGGGGGCTCGGTGGCCGGTCCTTCGGCACCTGGGTGACCTGGTTCCTCCTCGGAGGTGACCTCTACACGGCATACACGTTCGTCGCGGTCCCGGCGGCGATGTTCGCCCTCGGTTCGGTGTCCGGCTTCTTCGCGGTGCCCTACACGATCGTGCTCTACCCGATCATCTTCGTCTTCATGGGCAGGTTGTGGTCGGTGAGCCACCGGCACGGCTACGTCACGCCGGCCGACTTCGTCAAGGGCCGCTACGGCAGCCGTGAGCTCTCGCTCGCCGTCGCCATCACCGGCTTCCTGGCGATCATGCCCTACATCGCCCTGCAGCTCGTCGGCATCCAGGCCGTCCTCGAGGTCGCCGGTGTCGGTGGCGGAAGCAACTGGCTCGCCAAGGACGCACCGCTGTTCGTCGCGTTCGTCGTGCTTGCCGCCTACACCTACAGCAGCGGCCTGCGCGCGCCGGCGATCATCGCGTTCGTCAAGGACACGCTGATCTACCTCGTGATCATCGTGGCGATCATCTACCTACCCTCCAAGGTAGGTGGCTGGGACACGATCTTCAGCGCCGCACAGGACAAGATGGCCAAGCCCAACCCCACCACCGGCAAGCCGACCGGGGCCTTCATCCCGGGCAGCCAGCAGCTGTGGGCCTACGCCACGCTGGGACTCGGGTCGGCGCTCGCGCTGTTCATGTACCCGCACTCGATCACGGCGAGCCTGTCGGCGAGCTCGCGCAACGTCATCCGGCGCAACGCGGCCATCCTGCCGGCCTACTCGTTCATCCTCGGGCTGCTCGCCCTGCTCGGGTGGGTGGCGATCGCTGCCGGCACCAAGCCCATCGGCCTCGACGGCAAGCCCAACGCCCAGCTCGTCGTGCCGCAGCTCTTCGAGGACATGTTCCCGAGCTGGTTCGCCGGTGTCGCGTTCGCGGCCATCGCCATCGGTGCCCTCGTGCCCGCGGCGATCATGTCGATCGCGGCGGCCAACACGTTCACCCGCAACGTCTACAAGGAGTGGGTCAGGCCGGACGCGACCCCCAAGCAGGAGGCCCAGGTCTCCAAGCTGGTCTCGCTGGTCGTCAAGGGCTTCGCGCTCGTCTTCGTCCTGCTCCTGGACAAGCAGAACGCGATCAACTTCCAGCTCCTCGGCGGCATCTGGATCCTGCAGACCTTCCCGGCGATCGTCTTCGGCCTCTACACCCGCTGGTTCCACCGGTGGGCGCTGCTCGCGGGCTGGGCGGTCGGCATGGTCTACGGCACCCTGGCGGCCTACAACGTCATCAACCCGGCCACGGGCAACCACTTCGGTGGGTCCGTGGCCAACATCCCCGGCATCGCGCAGATGGGCTACATCGGCCTCACGGCGTTCGCGATCAACCTCATCATCGCCGCCGTGCTGAGCGTCGCGCTCAACGCGGCCAAGGTGCCCAACGGTGTGGACGAGACGATCAAGGGCGACTACTTCGCGGAGGCGGGCGACCCCCGCGTCCAGAAGCTCGACCTCGGACCACGCGAGACCACGGCCAGCCCCTGACCCGCTGCGGGAGCTGAGCTCGCAAGGGCGTCGTCGCACATGCGACGGCGCCCTTGCCTCGTCGTGGCTGGCCCGACGGGCAGGATGGACACATGACCCCGGTTGCCCCGTCCCCCGCCCTCGTCGAGCTCGCCCACGCCCATGGCGTGGCCACCGAGTTCGTGGACTGGAAGGGAACCCACACGGTGATCGCCGACGGAGCGCTGCGCAGCGTCCTCGCAGCACTCGGCGTGCCCACGGACTCCGAGGAGTCCGTCACTGCCGCCCTGGCCGAGGTCGAGGACCGCCCCTGGCGGCGCACGCTGCCCGCAACCGTCGTATGCCGTGAGGGCTGGACCCCATGGGTCCGTGCGCACGTGCCCCACGGCGCAGCCGTGTCGCTGACGCTCGAGCTCGAGGACGGCAGCGTCCGCGAGGTGCCGCAGGTGGAGCGTTGGGTCCACCCCCGCACCATCGACGGTCGCGAGGTCGGGGAGGCCACCTTCGAGCTGCCGGGCGATGTCCCGACCGGGTGGCACCGCCTCGTCGCCCACCTCGACGGGCCGGCAGTGGCCGACGGCACCGGCGTCGCCACCCTCGTCGTCACCCCGGAGCGGCTCGAGCTGCCCGAGGTCCTGCGCCACGGAGGCGTCACCGGCCTGATGACGCAGATCTACCAGGTGCGCTCGGCCGGCTCGTGGGGCCTGGGTGACCTCGGCGACCTCGGTGAGCTCGCCTCGTGGGCCGCGAGCGACCTCGGGGCCGACTTCGTCCTCATCAACCCGCTGCACGCCGCCGAGCCCGTGGCACCGATGGAGCCCTCGCCCTACCTGCCGACGACGCGTCGTTTCGTCAACCCGGTCTACCTGCGCATCGAGGACATCCCCGAGCTGGTGCGGCTCGACGAGGCTGCCCGCGAGCGGGTCGCCGAGCTCGCCGCCGGCGTCCAGGCCCTCAACACCGCCGACACGATCGACCGTGACGCCGCATGGGCCGCCAAGCGCGAGGCGCTGGGGCTTGTGCACGCCGTCGGCCTGGAGGGTCGTCGCGCGCGTGACTTCGACCGGTTCTGCGAGCGCGAGGGGGAGGGGCTGGCCACCTTCGCCACATGGTGCGCGCTCGCCGAGCGGCACGGGTTGCCCTGGTCGCAGTGGCCCTCCGAGTACCACGACCCCGAGAGCCCGGCCGTCGCCGAGTTCACGGCGGCCCACACGGCGCTCGTCGGGTTCCACATGTGGCTGCAGTGGCTGCTCGACCGTCAGCTCGGCGAGGTCCAGCGCGAGGCCAAGGACGCCGGCATGTCGCTGGGGGTCGTCCACGACCTCGCCGTGGGGGTCCACCCCCGGGGCGCCGACTCGTGGGGCCTCGCCCACGCTCTCGCTCGCGGGGTGACGGTGGGTGCACCGCCGGACCAGTTCAACCAGCTGGGACAGAACTGGTCGCAGCCGCCGTGGCACCCCGAGCGCCTGGCCGAGCTGGGCTACGCGCCGTTTCGTGACATGGTCCGCACGGTCCTGCGCGACTCGGGGGGCATCCGTGTCGACCACATCATCGGTCTCTTCCGCCTCTGGTGGATCCCGGAGGGCCTCACGCCGGCCGACGGCACCTACGTCACCTATGACCACGAGGCCCTCATCGGAATCCTGTGCCTCGAGGCGCAGCGCGCCGGTGCCGTGGTCATCGGCGAGGACCTGGGAGTCGTCCCGGCCAACGCGCGTGAATACCTCAGCGAGCGCGGCGTCCTCGGCACCAGCATCATGTGGTTCGAGACGACCGACGAGGGGCCGATCCCTCCCGAGGACTACCGCGAGCTGTGCCTGTCGTCGGTGACGACCCACGACCTCCCTCCCACAGCGGGTTTCCTCACCCTCGAGCACGTCGACATCCGCGAGCGACTCGGCCTCCTCACGCGTCCGGTGGAGGAGGAACGCGCCCAGGAGGAGCAGTCCATCGCCACGATGCGTGAGGCACTCGTCGCGCGCGGCTGGCTCGAGGAGGGCGCCGGGCTGCCCTCGGTCATCGAGGCGATGCACCGCTGGCTGGGCCACACGCCCAGCGCGATGCTGGCGGTCTCGCTCGCCGACGTCGTGGGAGACCGCAGGGCGATCAACCAGCCGGGCACCGACGACGAGTACCCCAACTGGCGGATCCCGCTCGCCGGGCCGGACGAGCGCCCGGTGTCGCTCGAGGAGGTTCTGGAGTCCGAGCTCGCACCCGTCCTCTTCGAGGCAACCCGAGGCGACTGACCGGCACGGCGGGGCCGGTGCGCCCCGGAAGGTCAGGCGCGAGCGAAGGCCTCGGCCACGGCATACCCGGTGGTGCGGACCGTCGCACGACGCGACTCCATCGCGTCGAGCCACTGGCGTGGTCCGTCGGCGGGCTCCTCACCCTGTGGCTCGAACGTCGTCATCCAGCCGGCGAAGATCTCCGGGGTCGTCTCGGGGTGGAACTGCACGCCCCATGCCCGGGGTGCGAAGCGGGCAGCCTGCACGGACCCGTCCGGTGCCGTCGCGAGCAGGGTGGCGCCGTCGGGGAGACGACTCACGACGTCGCCGTTGTAGTGCACGACGTCTCTCCCCGAGAGTCCCTCGAGGAGGGGGTCGCTCTCGCCGGCAGCGTTGAGCGACAAGGGAACCAGGCCGCTGGTCCGACCCATCGGGTTGAGGATGACCTCGCCTCCGAGGGCCACCCCCATCAGCTGGTGGCCCAGGCAGACACCCAGCGTCGGTATGCCGTCCGCGACCGACGCGCGCAGCAGCGCCTTGGTCGGTGCGAGCCACGCGTAGCGGTCGTCCTCGTAGGCGTTCATGGCACCGCCCAGGACCACCAGGGCGTCGTGCGACAGGGTCTTGGGCACCGGATCACCGAGGTCGGGGCGCACCGTGTCGACGGTGATTCCCAGCTCGGCCCAGCGTTCGGCGAGCCAGCCGCCGGGAGCCTCGGGCTCGTGCTGGACGACGAGGAAGCGCGTCATCAGATCTGGGTGCCCACCAGCGAGCCGATGCCATAGGTCACGGCCATGGCAAGGACGCCGCCGAAGATGACGCGTCGCACGGCCGGGCCCACCGGTGCCGACCCCAGCCGGGCGCTGAGCCAGCCTGTGCCGAACAGCGAGAGGACGACCGCGAGGACCGTGACGGGCACACGGATGCTGACCGTGGCCAGAACGATGGCGACGAGTGGGATGAGGGCGCCGACCGTGAAGGCGACGAGGGATGCCCACGCGGCGTGCCACGGGCTCGTGAGCGCGTTCGGGTCGATTCCCAGCTCGACCTCGGCGTGCGCCCCCAGCGCGTCATGGGCCGTGAGCTGGACCGCCACCTCGCGGGCCAGCTCCGGCGACAGGCCCCTGTCGGCGTACATCTCGGTGAGCTCGTCGAGCTCGGCCTCGGGTTCCTCCAGCAGCTCGCGACGCTCCTTGGCCAGCAGCGACTGCTCGGTGTCGCGTTGGGTGCTCACCGAGACGTACTCGCCGACCGCCATGCTCATCGCACCGGCCGCCAGACCGGCAAGGCCGGCGGTGAGGATCGTGGACCGTTCGGTCGTGGCGGCGGCCACGCCGATGACCAGACCGGCCGTGGACACGATGCCGTCGTTGGCGCCGAGGACCGCCGCACGCAGCCAGTTGAGGCGACTTCCGATGGACCCGTCATGTGGCTCGTCGTGCTCGTCGACGAGCTGGGGGTTCTCAGTCACTGGCAGGAGCTCCGTGACGACGGGCGATCTCGGTGATGCGGTGAGCCTGCTCGATGTCGAGCTGGGTGAGCCCGCCGGCGTCATGGGTCGTGAGGAGCCAGCGGGTCGTGCGCCACCGGATGTCGATGTCGGGGTGGTGGTTCATCTCCTCGGCGACCTCGGCGACCTCATCCACGATGCGGATCGCGGCGGGAAAGTCGGGGGCCTCGATCGTCGCGACGATGGCGTCGCCCTCACGGGTCCACCCCGGCAGGTCGCCGAGCTGGCGCTCGATCTCCTCATGGGTCAGCTGACGGCTCATGCCCCGCAGCCTACCCAGAGCCCCCACACCGCTGGGGAGGTGAGTCAGAGCGCCTCGGAGATGGACGCCGGGCCCATGAAGTCCGTGTCGTCGGGTCCCTCAACCCGCTCGACGACCTCGCCGCTGACGGGGTGAGCGGTGATCTCGCCGGACGCGATCTGCTCGGTCCAGTGGCAGGCGACGCGCTGACCCGCATCGACGCCGGGGACGTCCGGGACCCGCAGCTCCGGGCGTTCGGTGTCGCACCGGGTCTCCTGCCGCCACGGGCAGCGGGTGTGGAAGCGGCAGCCCGTCGGCGGGTTCGAGGGCGAGGGAAGGTCACCGGTGAGCAGGATCTGCTCGCGGCGGTCCTCGATGAGCGGGTCGGGGACCGGGACGGCGGACATGAGGGCTCGTGTGTAGGGGTGCAGGGGAGTGGCATAGAGGTCGTCCGCCGCGGCCTCCTCGACGAGTGCGCCGAGATACATGACACCGATGCGGTCGCTGATGTGGCGGACCACCGCGAGGTCGTGGGCGATGACGAGGTAGGTGAGCCCGAACTCCTCCTGCACGTCCTCGAGCAGGTTGATGACCTGGGCCTGGACCGAGACGTCGAGGGCGGACACGGGCTCGTCGGCGACGATCAGCTTGGGGTTGACCGAGAGTGCCCGCGCGATCCCGATGCGCTGGCGCTGACCCCCCGAGAACTCGTGGGGGTACTTGGACAGCGCCGTCACCGGCAGGCCCACCGCCTTGAGCAGCTCGCGCAGCCTGGCGTTGGCCGCGGCGGAGTCCTTGGCCAGCCCGTGGGCCTTCATGCCCTCGAGGAGGAGGGACTCGACCGACTGCCGGGGGTCGAGGCTGCCCATGGGGTCCTGGAAGACCATCTGGATGTCCTGGCGCTTGCGGCGCAGGTCCTCGCCCTTGAGCGAGGCGATGTCGACACCGTCGAAGGTCACCGAGCCGGCGGTGGGGGGCTCGAGGTTGAGGATCGCCCGGCCGAGCGTTGACTTGCCGCACCCGGACTCGCCGACGAGGCCGTAGGTCTCGCCGTGCCGGATCTGCAGGTCGACACCGTCCACGGCATAGACGTGCCCGATCGTCTTGTCGAAGATCACCCCGCGCTTGATCGGGAAGTGCACCTTGATGCCGCGCACATCGACGAGGACGTCTTCGCCGTCGTATGCCGTCCGCTCGCCGTGCGTGGGCTGCGTGCGTCCAGTGGTCGTCTCGGTCATCGGTGGCCCTCCACGGGGTTGTGGCAGCGCAGCGCTCGTCCGTGCTGCTCCTCGAGCTCGGGCATGACCTGCGTGCACACCTCGATGGGCTGCGAGCAGCGGGGGGCGAACGCGCAGGCATGGGTCCACGGCAGGTTGTCGGACACCGATCCCGGGATCGGCTGCAGGCGCTGCCCGCGAGGGGCATCGAGCCGGGGGATCGAGGCCAGCAGGCCGTGGGTGTAGGGGTGGCGGGGCTGGGCGAACAGCTCGTGTCGCTCCCCCCGTTCGACGATGCGCCCGCCGTAGAGCACGTTGACCTCGTCGCAGAGGCCCGCGATGACACCGAGGTCGTGGGTGATCATCACCAGGGCAGTCCCTGTGTCCTGCACGAGCTCCTTGAGCAGCGCGAGGATCTGGGCCTGGATGGTCACGTCGAGCGCGGTGGTCGGCTCGTCGGCGATGAGCAGGCGCGGCTTGCAGGCCAGCGCGATGGCGATGAGGGCACGTTGGCGCATGCCTCCGGAGAGCTGGTGCGGGTAGTCCTTGAGCCGGCGGTCCGGGTCGGGGATGCCGACCCGGTCGAGGAGGTCGCGGGCCACCGGCGTCGCGGCTTTGCGGGACAGGCCGCGGTGGCGCTCGAGCACCTCGGTCACCTGGATCCCGATGGGCACGACCGGGTTGAGGGAGGACAGCGGGTCCTGGAAGACCATCGCGATGTCCTTGCCCCGCTTGTCCCTCATCTCCTGGTCCGAGAGCGTGAGCAGGTTGGTGCCCTCGTAGTCGACGGTGCCGGACACGTGGTTTCCGTGCTTGGGCAGCAGGCCCATGATCGCGAGCGAGGTCACCGACTTGCCGCAGCCGGACTCGCCGACGAGGCCCACGGTCTGGCCGGGACGCACGTCGAAGCTCACTCCCTGCACGGCCTCGAAGGGCTCCTGGCCCTGGCGCTGGAACGTCACCCGCAGGTCACGCACCGAGAGCAGTGGCTCGCCGGCGCCCGGGTGCACGCTGGGGTGGGTGGACGGGGATGCACTCATGCTGGTCATCTCGAAGGTCACCTCCGGCTCTTGGGGTCGAGGGCCTCGCGCAGCGACTCGCCCATCAAAGTGAAGCCCAGCGCGACGACGATGATGCACAGGGCGGGCCAGATGGCCAGGGCGGGATGGTCGTAGATGTACTGCTGGGCCTTGCCCAGCATCTGTCCCCACTCCGGCTGGCGGTCGTCGGGGTTGCCCAGCCCGAGGAACGACAGCGCCGCGGCGTCAATGATCGCGCTGGCCACCACGAGGGTGGCCTGGACGATGACCGGACTGAGGGAGTTGGGCAGCATGTGCCGGAAGACGATCGCCGAGGGCTTGACCCCGAGAGCCCGTGCCGCGAGCACGTGGTCGCTGCCCCGTTGCGCGAGCATCGAGCCCCGCAGCAGGCGGGCGAAGATCGGCACCTGCACCGTGGCGATGGCGACGATGACCGTCCACTGGCTCGGCCGGGCTGCGATGGCAGCCACCGAGAACGCGAGCAGCAGTGAGGGGATGGAGAGCATGACGTCCACGACGCGCATGACCACGGAGTCCACCCAGCCACCGATCGCACCGGCGAGGGTGCCCAGCGTCAGACCACCGATGAAGCCGAACAGCGTGGCCATGACCCCGACGATGAGCGTCTGGCGGCTCCCGACGATGAGCCGCGAGAAGATGTCCCGCCCGGAGCTGTCGGCACCGAAGGGGTAGCCCGGACGCGCTCCCGGGATGGGGTTGGTCTGCGGGCGCACCTCTTTGAGGAGCAGGCCGGCGGTCGGGTCGTGGGGGGCGATGAGCGGGGAGAAGATCGCCAGGAGCACGAAGGCCAGGGTGATGAAGGCTCCGAGCAGGAACACCGGGTCGCGGCGCAGCCGGCTCCACGCGCTGGCGATGAGCGAGACGCCGGTGGACTCGGCGATGTGGCCGGCGTCCCCGACGGTGAGGTCGGCGACGGCCACGCTGCCGGCACCGCCCCCGGTCCCGGCGGTGGCGGCAAGGTCGTCGATGCGCTGCTTCTTGCGGTTGGGGTTCAGTGGGTTGTCCACGTCGTCACCTCGTCCGGACTCGGGGGTCGATCACGGCATAAGCGATGTCGACCAGGAGGTTGACCACCACGAAGGTGATCGCGGCCATGAGGATGCACACCTGCAGGACCCCGTAGTCACGCTGCTCGAAGGCCTGGGCGACGGTGTCCCCGATGCCTCCGAAGTTGAAGACCCGTTCGGTGAGGATCGCCCCGACCAGCAGCCCGCCCGTCTGCAGGCCGATGGTCGTGACCACGGGCAGCAGCGCGTTGTGCAGCACGTGCCGCCCGCGGATCACCCGGCTCGTCAGACCCTTGGACTCGGCCGTGCGCACGTAGTCCTCGTCCAGGACCTCGAGGACCGAGGCCCGGGTGATGCGGAAGATCACGGCGAAAGGGATCGTCGCCAGCGCCAGGCTGGGCAGGATGAGGTGCTTGATGGCGTCCCACGCGGCGTCGTACTCCCGTGTCAGGAGGCCGTCCAGCACGAAGAACCCCGTGGTGTGCGTGGCGCCGAGGCCGGCACTCTGGCGACCCGAGACCGGTAGCCAGTGCAGCTTGATGGCGAAGTAGTACTTGAGCAGGAACGCCAGGAAGAAGACCGGGACGGCGACGCCCACCAAGGAGGCGACGATCGAGCCGTTGTCGAACAGGGAGTTGTGGCGGCGCGCTGCCATGTAGCCCAGCGGGATCCCCAGCCCGACGGCCAGGATGATCGCCACGATGCTGAGCTCGATCGTCGCGGGGAAGCGCTGCATGAACAGGTCGAAGGCGTCGGTGCCGGGCAGGACCTTGGTGCTGGCGCCGAAGTCGCCGTGCAGGGCACGCTTGGCGAACTGCCAGTACTGCACATAGATGGGCTGGTCCAGCCCGAGGGCCTTCTCGAGGGCGGCCCGCCGCTCCGGCGTGGCCTTCTCGCCGAGGATGGCCGACACGGTGCCCCCGGGAAGGGAACGCAGCCAGAGGAAGACGAGCAGTGAGAGCACGACGACCACGCCCACCATCTGGATCATGCGTCGAATGATGAATCTCAGCACGTGGCCAACTCTCCTCGGGTAGCGACGGACATCTTCGGCCGACGACTGTTTCTACACGACTGTGGTGCTCAACACGAGTGTGGCCGCCCCAGCAAGTTCGGCTGGGACGGCCACACCATCGTGCAGTGTCCTATGTGGCGACCTCAGGTCACTTGGTGACCGTCACCGTGGAGAACTCCTCGGCCGTGAGCGGGCTGGCCACGAGGCCCTTGACCTTCTTGCTCACCACGAGGGCCGGCGGGGAGTGGCTGATGGCCAGTCCGGGCAGGTACTCCTCCATGATCTGCTGGTTGAGCTTCTGGTAGGCGGCGGACCGCTCGTTCTCGTCGACGATCGCATCGGCAGCCTGGAGGTCCTTCGACAGCTGCGCGCCATAGGACGTCGCACTGGTGTGGAAGTCGTTCGCCTTGAGGTTGGCGAAGAACGTGCCGATGAAGTTGTCGGGCGAGTCGTAGTCACCGGTCCACCCGAGCAGCCAGGCGTCGAAACCGCCGTTGTCGACGGTGTCGAGGTAGCCACCGTTCCACGGCTTGGTCACGACGTTGACCTTGATGCCGACAGCCTCGAGGTCACCACGCAGGGCCTCGTAGATCTTCTGGGGGTCCGGCATGTAGGGACGCGACACCGCCGAGGGGTAGGCGAACGTGAGGGTCATGCCCTCGGCGCCGGCCTCCTTGAGGAGCGACTTTGCCTTGTCGGGGTCGTAGGCGTAGGGCTTGAGGTCCTTGTTGTAGCCGGACACGGTGTCGGGCATGAACTGCGTCGCGACCGTGGCACCCTCGGGCAGCTGGGTCTTGACCATCTGGTCACGGTTGAGCGCGTAGTAGAGGGCCTGACGGACCTTGAGGTCCTTCAGCTTGGGGTTCTTCTCCGGGTTCAGGCCCAGGTAGAGGATGTTGAAGGCCGGTCGGACGAGGACGTCGTTGCCCGCCTCCTTGAGCCCCTTCCAGTCGGCCGGGTTCGGCAGGTCGTAGCCGTCGATGCTTCCGGCCTCGAGCTCCTGGCGACGGGTGCTCTCGTCGGGGATGATCTTGAACACGATCTTGGCCGTCTTGGCCTTCTCGCCCCAGTAGTCGTCGTTGCGCACGAGGGTGACCGTCTTGTTGGCCTCGTCGTACTTGTCGAGCTTGTAGGGGCCGGTGCCGACCGGGTTCTTGGAGTAGGCGGGGTAGCCGAAGCCCTCACCCTGCTTGGTGACGTTGTTGGCGTCGCCCTCCTTGAGCGCCTTGGGGGACTGCATCGAGAAGGAGTCGAGCGAGAGCGCCGTGGGGAACTTCGAGGTCGAACGGCTGATCTTGATGACGGCCGTCGTGGGATCGGGAGCGGTGCAGCTCTGGTAGAGGGCATTGGCGGCATCGGACTTGAACGCGCCCATGACGTCGGCCCAGTATCCCGCCGGTCCACCGGCAGCAACCTCGTTCTGGTCGAACATGCGCTCCATGTTGTAGCAGACCGCCTCGCCGTTGAACGGCTCGCCGTCCCAGAACTTGACGTCGTCGCGGAGCTTGAACGTCCAGGTCTTGCCATCGGCCGAGGGCTCCCACGACTTGGCGAGCTCGGGCTCGATCTCTGCGGTGCCCGCCTTGATGCCGACGAGGCCCTCCATCATCTGGCGGGTGACGCGGAACGTCTCACCATCGGTGGCGTAGAAGGGGTCGAAGAGCTCGGGTGCGCCCGCGGCGCCGAACGTGATGGTGTCCTTGACGTCGCCACCGCTCTTCGCGGTGTCGCCACCGGTGTCACGGTCGGACTGGGCACAAGCGGTGAGAGTGAGGGCGAGCGCCGCCACTGCGGCGGGTGCCGCCTTCCGCGCAAACTTCATGAATACCTCGCTTGGTGTGCGAAACCCCAGGGGCCACGTTGACGCCCTGCAGGGATGGAACGGGCCCGCGCAGCATCCTCCGGGTCGTGCTTCACTGCGCGAGTGGGTTGACCCTAGCGACATTCGTGCTCGCTGGACCGGACCCCGAGCATTGTTTATCGGAGTGAGACCCGGAAGGGGGAGGAGTTGCGGTGAGCGCCCCGGAGCCACCCGCAGTCGTCGAGGTCGTCGCGGCGGCCATCGTCGACGACCTCGCGGCGCCGACGAGGCTGCTGGCGGCCCGTCGCACCGCCCCGCCATCGCTCGCCGGCGGCTGGGAGCTGCCCG
Organism: Knoellia sp. Soil729; assembly: GCF_001427985.1. Lineage (GTDB taxonomy): Bacteria > Actinomycetota > Actinomycetes > Actinomycetales > Dermatophilaceae > Knoellia. Next base: position 381,379 of record NZ_LMSA01000002.1, on the reverse strand, counting down.
GCGGCAAGGTGGACCCGGGTGAGAGCGCGATTCAGGCGCTGCGGCGCGAGCTCGCCGAGGAGCTGGGTGTGCAGGTCGCCCTGGGCGACCTCGTGCCCGGCCCGCTGGAGGCGGGGCGATGGCCGTTGGGCACGGCATACGCCATGTCGGTGCACGTCGCAGAGGTGACCGACGGCGTCCCCGAGCCACTCGAGGACCACGACCTGCTCCGGTGGCTGGGCACGGACGACCTGTATGCCGTGGAGTGGCTCCCGGCCGACCTCCCGATCGTGCGTGCGATCGGGGAGGTGCTGGCGCGGTCCGCCCGTTTTCGTCAATGAGAAAAATCCTGAGACACTTCGGGTTATGCCGATTACTACTCGCGACGACATCCGAAACGTCGCCATCGTGGCGCACGTCGACCACGGAAAGACCACTCTGGTCGACAAGATGCTCTGGGAGTCCGGTGCCTTCGAGGCCCGGGCGACCGTCGAGTCCACGGGCGAACGCGTCATGGACTCCGGTGACCTCGAGCGCGAGAAGGGGATCACGATCCTCGCCAAGAACACCGCGGTGCACTACGCCGGCAAGGCGGCCGTCGCGGCCGGCCTGGCCGACGGCCTGACGATCAACATCATCGACACCCCCGGTCACGCCGACTTCGGTGGCGAGGTCGAGCGCGGCCTGTCCATGGTCGACGGCGTCGTGCTGCTCGTCGACGCCTCCGAGGGCCCGCTGCCGCAGACGCGCTTCGTCCTGCGCAAGGCGCTCGCGGCCAACATGCCCGTCATCCTGTGCATCAACAAGGTCGACCGTCCCGACTCCCGCATCCAGGAGGTCGTCGACGAGGTCTACGAGCTGTTCATGGACCTCGAGGCGACCGAGGCGCAGATCGAGTTCCCCATCGTCTACGCGTCGGCCAAGAACGGCCGCGCGTCCCTCGAGCGCCCCGACAACGGTGGCCTGCCCGACGGTGACGACCTCACGGCGCTGTTCGCCACCATCATCGACACGATCCCGGCACCCACCTACGACCCCGAGACGCCGCTGCAGGCGCACGTCACCAACCTCGACGCGTCCAACTTCCTCGGACGTCTCGCGCTCCTGCGCGTGTTCAACGGTGAGATCAAGAAGGGGCAGCAGGTCGCGTGGTGCAAGCACGACGGCACCATCGAGCGGGTCAAGATCACCGAGCTCCTCATGACCGAGGCGCTCGAGCGCAAGCCGCTCGAGGAGGGCAAGTCGGCCCGCCCCGGTGACATCATCGCGATCGCGGGCATCCCCGACATCATGATCGGTGACACCATCGCCGACGCCGAGAACCCCATCGCGCTGCCGATCATCACCGTCGACGAGCCCGCCATCTCCATGACCATCGGGACCAACACCAGCCCCATGGTCGGCAAGGTGCGTGGCTCCAAGGTCACCGCCCGCATGGTCAAGGACCGCCTCGACAAGGAGCTCGTCGGCAACGTCTCGCTGCGCGTGCTGCCCACCGAGCGCCCGGATGCCTGGGAGGTCCAAGGGCGTGGCGAGCTCGCGCTCGCGATCCTCGTCGAGCAGATGAAGCGCGAGGGCTTCGAGCTCACCGTCGGCAAGCCGCAGGTGGTCACGCAGCAGATCGACGGCAAGCTCCACGAGCCGGTCGAGCGCCTCACCATCGACACCCCGGACGAGTACCTCGGCGCCATCACCCAGCTCCTCGCCGCGCGCAAGGGCCGCATGGAGCAGATGACCAACCACGGCACCGGCTGGGTCCGGATGGAGTTCCTCGTGCCCTCGCGTGGCCTCATCGGCTTCCGCACCCAGTTCCTCACGGACACTCGCGGCGCCGGCATCGCGCACCACGTCTTCGAGTCCTACGAGCCATGGTTCGGCACCATCACGACCCGCACGTCGGGCTCGCTCGTCGCCGACCGCAGCGGCCCGGTGACCGCCTACTCGATGGTCAACCTCCAGGAGCGCGGCACGCTGTTCGTCGAGCCCGCGACCGAGGTCTACGAAGGCATGATCGTCGGCGAGAACTCGCGCGCCGACGACATGGACGTCAACATCACCAAGGAGAAGAAGCTCACCAACGTGCGCGCCTCCTCGGCCGACAACTTCGAGAAGGTCGTCCCCCCGCGTCGCCTCACCCTCGAGCAGGCGCTGGAGTTCTGCCGCGAGGACGAGTGCGTCGAGGTCACGCCCGAGGCCGTCCGCATCCGCAAGGTCGAGCTCGACCAGACCGTCCGCGGCCGCACCGCGTCCCGCGCGCGCAACAAGGCCTGAGGCGTCACCAGGACCTCTCCCCGGACCTCCTCCCAGGAAGCGCATCCTTGAGCACCCCCCGCAGCACCCGTCACCGACCCCGTCACCCTCGCAGCCGCCTCTGGGCACTGGCTGCGGCCGTGGTGGCCGTGGTCATGGTGGGGGCTGCGGGGTGCAGCGTGCTCGGTGGGGAGGGCGGCGAGCCGTCGTCCACGCCCGCAGTGGCGGCCTCCCACGACCGCACCGACGAGCGTGGGGGCACGCTCAAGGCCCTGTCGCTGGGGCCCGTGCTCAGCTGGGACCCCCAGCGGATCGCCGCGCGCGACGATGCGGCGTTCGCCGGACGGACGTTCCTGCGCACCCTCACGGCCTACCAACCCAGCACCGACGTGCGCAACCAGTCGCGACTGGTCGGTGACCTCGCCACCGACACGGGGACGCCCAACAAGGAGCTCACCTCGTGGTCGTTCACCCTGCGTGAAGGGATCGCCTGGGAGGACGGCAGCAAGGTGACCTGCGAGGACGTCAAGTACGGCATCTCGCGCACGTTCGCGACGACGGAGATCACGGGTGGGGCCACGGACGCCCTCGCCGTGCTGGCCGTGCCCAAGAAGCCGGACGGCACCTCGGTCTACGGCGGCCCCTACGCGAAGGTCGCGGCCAAGGACCCCGGGGTCGCGGCGTTCGACAAGGCGGTGAGCTGCTCGGGCCCCACGATCACCTTCCTCCTGGCCGCTCCCGTCAGCGACTTCAACGAGATGGTCACCCAGGCGGCCTTCGCCCCGGTGAAGCAGTCCGCGGACCAGGGTGCCGATGGCATCTTCGCGGTCTTCTCCAACGGCCCCTACAAGCTCGCAGCACCGTGGCGTGCGTCGACCGGTGGGTCGTGGGTGCGCAACCCGCACTGGAAGGCCACCACCGACGAGGTGCGCGGGGCCTTCCCCGACCGCATCGACTACCAGGAGGGGATCGAGACCCAGACGGTGGCGCAGCAGATCATGGCAGATGGTGACAACGCCCGGGAGGCCGTCGCGCTGGGCTCGGCCCCACCCGCGATCCAGCAGCACATCCTCACGGTGGACGCGCTCAGGGAGCGCTCCGTGCAGGCGGGCACGGGTCTGGTCGACTACCTCGTCCCCAACCTCAAGAGCCCGATGTTCGCCAAGGTCGAGGCGCGTCAGGCCCTGGCCGTGGCAACCAACCGCGAGGCGTACGTCACCGCTCTCGGCGGTGGCTCGACGGCCCTGCCGACCCCCTCCGTCATCCCGGCGGCCCTTCCGGCCGCGCACGACGACAACCCCCTCGAGCCGGGTCGTCGCGGCGATGCCGGTCGGGCCAAGGTGCTCCTCGGCAAGGCGGGGCTGACCATCCCGGTGCCCATCAAGGTCGCCTACCGCTCGAGCCCCGTGGCCGACAAGGCGATGGCCTCGCTGGTCGCGGGGTGGACCGAGGCAGGGTTCGCTCCCGAGCTCGTCCCCTTCAAGGACGACTACTTCACCTCGATCACCCAGCCGTCGGCGGGCACGGCCTACGACGTGTTCTGGTCCAACTGGGCTCCCGCCTGGGCCTCGGCGAGCACCATCCTGCCGGCCCTGTTCGACAGCTCGATCAACCTCACCCCCGCCGGTCCCGGCCGTGACTACGGCTACTTCGCCGACCCCGAGGTCAACCAGGAGATCGTCCGGATCAACGGCATCGCCGACCGGGCCGAGCGCGAGAAGGCCTGGACGTCGCTGGACGTGCGGCTGCAGACCACCGGCGCCTACATCGGCCTGGCCGAGCGGCGCGCGCTCTACATCGCCGGCAGCGACGTGCGCAACCTCTCGGCCAACGAGGTCATCGGTGGCGTGGTCGAGTTCGCGGACATCGCGGTCCGCCGATGACGCGCCTGCTGTTCGTCCACGCGCACCCCGACGACGAGACCCTGGCGACCGGTGTCGCCATCCTCCACCACGTCCGGCGCGGGGACGACGTGCACGTGCTCACCTGCACCCTGGGCGAGGAGGGTGAGGTGATCCCGGCCGAGCTGGCGCACCTCGAGGGCGCGCCGGGGGACCCGCTCGCCGCACACCGACGCGATGAGCTCGCCGGTGCCGTGTCGGTCCTGGGGGTGACCCACCACTTCCTCGGCGAGCGCACCCGCGGTGACGGGCCGGCATACCGGGACTCGGGCATGGTCGGGTCGCAGGCCTTCGCCCACCCGCGGGCCTTCGCCGGGTCGGACTTCTTCGAGGTGGCCGAGGTGATGCGCACCGCGATCGTCGAGATCGCGCCGGACGTCGTCGTCACCTACGACGCGCAGGGGGGCTACGGCCACCCCGACCACATCCGGGTCCACGACGCCGTGCGCGCTGCCGTGGCTGCCATGCCCTCGGCGCCATCGCTCTTCGTCAACCTCACCCCGCGTTCGTGGGTCCTCGAGGACCGCGCCTGGCTTCTCGAGCACCTGCCACCGGACCTGCCGTATGCCGTGCCGTCGCCGAGCGACCCGATGCCGCCTTCCGTGGTCGACGACGACCTCGTGACCCACGTCATCGATGACCCCGCGCTCGTGCCCGCTCAGCAGGAGGCGCTGCGCCACCATGCCACGCAGGTCGTCGTCGGTGACGGCTGGTTCGCACTCTCCAACGACATCGCGGCGCGCCTGGCCGGGCGTGAGGGCTATGCGCTCCTGGACCCCGCCAGCGGTGAGCTCGTCCCGGTCGAGGGCACCGTGCGCGGTCTCGCGGGTGAGCCCCGGTGACGGCTCTGGACGACGGCACCGTGGACGCCGACGCCTACCGCCACGTGATGGGCCGCCTGGCCAAGGGTGTGGCCGTCGTCACCACCACGGCGTTCGGGCACGACCATGCACTCACGGCCGACTCGGTGACCAGCGTCTCGCTCGATCCCGTGCTCCTGCTCATCTGTGTCGACACCGACGCCCGCTTCCACGACGCGGTGCTGGAGTCGCGCGTGTTCGGGGTCAGCGTGCTCGCCGCTAGCCAGCGGGGGCTGGCCGCGTGGTTCGCGACGCCCGGCCGTCCGGTGCCCGGGCAGATGGACCGTGCTCCCCACACGCGCGCCGTCACGGGCGTCCCGCTGCTGACCGGTGCGCTGGCGACCGTCGAGTGCTCCGTGCGCGACGTGCACCCCGCCGGTGACCACAGCATCATCGTCGCGGCCGTGGACCGGTTCTCGCTGGGGGGCGACCCCGGTGCGGCCCTCGTACACTTCCGCGGACAGTACTCGACCCTTCCCTGACCCCACGACGTTCCATCCGACTTCACGCAAGGACCACCATGACCGACAGGCTCGACCAGCCCCAGGGCTCCTCCCGATCCCGACGAGGTGCCGTGGCGGCACTTCTGGGAGCGCTCGTCGTGCTCATCGCCGGTTATGTCGGGGCGGCCGCGTACGCCAGTGGCCGCACGCCGAGCGACACCAAGGTCGGTGGCGTGCAGGTCGGCGGGATGGGACCCTCGCAGGCGCGCAAGGCCCTTGCGGCGGGTGTCGAGGAGCGCAGCTCGGCGCCGGTCACCCTCACCGCCGGTGAGAAGTCGGCGAAGATCAACCCCGAGCAGGCCGGGCTCAGCGTCGACCTCGACGCCTCGGTCCGCGACCTCACCGGGTTCACCCTCAACCCCGTCAAGGTCCTGGGCCACCTCACCGGCGGTGGGGAGCACAGCCTCAAGACCCACGTCGACGAGTCCCGGCTCACCGCGGCCGTGACCAAGGCGGCCGCGACGCTGGCCGTCCCGGCCAAGGAGGGGGCGATCTCGGTCAAGGGCGGCAAGGTGGCGCTGACCGAGCCGGTCAGGGGCCAGAAGGTCCAGGTCGACCGGACGGTCGAGACGATCTCGTCGTCCTGGCCGCGCAGCGCACCCATCGTCGCTCCGGTGACCGAGTCGACGCCCAAGGTGTCCCTGGACGAGCTGAAGCGGGTCAAGACCGAGTTCGCCGACAAGGCGATGTCGGGTCCGGTGGCCGTCAAGGCGGGGGACAAGACGTTCGAGATCAGCGCCGCCGCGCTCGCGCCCGCGATCAGCTTCCCCGCGGATGCCAGCGGCAAGATCACGCCTGCCTTCGACGACAAGCGCATCATCGAGGCCGTCACCCGGGCCGCGGAGAAGGCCGACGCGACGTCCGAGGCCAGGGACGCGACCGTCACCTACCGCAGCGGGCAGGCCACGGTCGTCCCTTCCAGGACGGGGGTCGCGCTCGAGACCGGCAAGATCGTGGCGCCGGTCACCGCCGCCCTGACCTCCGCGGAGCGGGCCGCCATCATCCCGGTCACCGTCTCGCAGCCCACGTTCACGACCGAGAAGGCCAAGGCGACCCTGCCCAAGGGGCTGATCTCGACCTTCACGACGTACTTCAACCCCAACGGCGGCGGACGGGTCCACAACATCGAGCTCGCCGCGCGCACGCTCAACGGCACCTACGTCCCGCCGGGCGGCACCTTCAGCCTCAACGGGATCCTGGGCAAGCGCACGCCCGAGAAGGGCTACCAGAAGGGCGGCGTGATCCAGGACGGCCGGCTCAACGAGAACTACGGCGGCGGGATCTCGCAGGTCTCGACGACCGTGTTCAACGCGGCCTTCTTCGCCGGCATGCGATTCCTCGAGTACATGCCCCACGGCTTCTACATCTCCCGCTACCCGGAGGGTCGTGAGGCGACCATCTCCTTCCCCTACCCGGACAACAAGTGGGTCAACACCACCGACGGTGGCGTCCAGATCCGTGCCACGTCCTCCAACGGGCAGGTCACGGTCGCCTTCTACGGGACCAAGAAGTGGGACATCACCGCCAAGAAGGGGCCGCGACGCAACATCGTGCCCTTCAAGAAGATCACGGACGACTCGCCCGACTGCGTCACGCAGACGCCGACGCCGGGCTTCGACGTCACCGTCACACGCACGTTCCTGCAGGGCGGAAAGGCACTCCGCACGGAGGACTTCAACACCCACTACATCCCCGAGGACGACGTCAACTGCACGCACCCCGACTCCAAGTAGTGCCGGTGCCGGCGTGGGGTCAGCCGGCGCCCGGACGGGTGACGTAGACGTAGCTGGAGTGCCTCGCGAACCCCAGTCGTTCGTAGAGCCGGATGGCCGTGTCGTTGTCGGCCTCGACCTGCAGGTGCATGAGCTGCAGCCCCTCCCTGAGCGCGGCCGCCGCAAGGGATGCCGTGAGGTGGGCTGCCAGTCCGCGCCCACGCAGGTCGGGATCCGTCCACACCGCGCCCAGGCCCGCCCAGCCATGGGCGATGCCGAGCCGGCCGATCGCCACCGGACCAGGTGCGCGCGAGCCAGGCGTGCTCAGCCCGAGCTTCTGCGCGAGGCCCCCACCGAGCGCGATGCTGGCGAAGAGCTGCCGCGGGCTGCCCCGCAGGACACCGGGGGCTGCCTCGGGCACCGAGGCACGGCTCTGGCGGTAGGCCTCCAGCCATCGGGGGTCGAGCTCTGGGTCCAGGTGGACGTCGGGCCCGCCCGGGTCGGTCGCTGCGACCTGGGCGGTCGCGGCCGTGAGGGTGAGCGTGCGGTCGGCCACGGTCCACCCCCGTGACAGCAGCTCGGCGCCCAGGGCGTCCGAGACGGGGTCGAACCCGACCGGCCCGGCAAGAACCGCTTTGGCAGGCAGTCCGCGCACGGCATACCAGGCCTCGACCCGGTCCACGGCGCTCGAGAGGGGAAGTCCGGGGTCGCCCACGGGAAGCACGGAGTTGCCCCGCTGGGTGAAGCCCCGCGACGCGCGCAGCTCCCACTCGCCGAGGGCCTCGCGCTCGAGCGCCCCCCAGCTCGGGCCCATGACCCGCTGGAGGTCCGGGACCGAGAGGGCAAGGTGCGCGGCCCCCCTTCGGCTCGGCCTCGGCGGGATCTCCTTGGCCGCGACGATCCGGGCGCGGGGGATGACGACGTCTCCCTGCCGGGTCGCGACGGTGAGGTCACCCTGCGTGCGGGCGACCAGCTTCCCGACCGAGTCGGTCATCGACGGACCCTGCGCGTCCACCTCGTGGGAGCGCTCGAGCCGCCAGCGGACGACGACACGGGCACCGATCCGGACGGCGTCGAATGAGGCGGGCACGCCCGGCATACTATGGCTGTATGACGTACGTGATCGCGCAGCCCTGTGTGGACCTCAAGGACAAGGCCTGCATTGACGAGTGTCCGGTCGACTGCATCTACGAAGGTGAGCGATCGCTCTACATCCACCCCGACGAGTGCGTCGACTGCGGTGCCTGTGAGCCGGTCTGTCCCGTCGAGGCGATCTACTACGAGGACGACACCCCCGAGCAGTGGGCCGACTACTACAAGGCCAACGTCGAGTTCTTCGATGACCTCGGCAGCCCCGGCGGAGCGGCCAAGATGGGTCTGATCCCCAAGGACCACCCGCTCATCGCGGACCTTCCGCCGCAGAGCCACGACAACGACTGAGCGTGACGCTCTTGCTGCACCTGCCCGACTTTCCCTGGGACTCGCTCGCTCCGCTCAAGGAGCGGGCGAGTTCTGTTGCCACGGCCGATGGTCTGGGCCTGGTCGACCTCTCGGTCGGGACGCCGGTCGACCCCACGCCCCAGGTGGTGCAGGACGCGTTGCGCTCGGCTTCGGATGCCCCCGGCTACCCGCAGACCTGGGGGACGCCCGCCCTGCGCGAGGCGGTGGCCACGTGGTTCGCGACCCGCCGGGGCGTCCCCGACCTCGACCCTGACGGGGTGCTGCCCACGGTCGGCAGCAAGGAGCTCGTCGCCTGGTTGCCGACGCTGCTCGGTCTTGGGCCGGGCGACATCGTGGGCTTCCCGGCCGCCGCCTACCCCACCTACGACGTGGGGGCGCGACTGGCTGGAGCCACGCCACAGGTGGTCAACGGGCTCGCCGCACTCGGACCACTCCTGCCCTCGACGACCCCAAAGCTGTTGTGGCTCAACAGCCCCGGCAACCCCACTGGCCAGGTCCTCGGCGTCGAGCACCTGGCCAAGGTCGTGGCCTGGGCCCGTCAGCACGGTGTCGTCGTCGCCAGCGACGAGTGCTACGCCGAGCTCGACTGGCGCACCGACCGGGGCGGCTCGACCGCACCGACGACTCCGTCGATCCTGGACCCGAGGGTGACGGGTGGCTCGCACGAGGGTCTGCTCTGCGTCTACTCCCTCTCGAAGCAGTCCAACCTCGCCGGCTACCGCGCCGCGTTCGTCGCAGGTGACCCCACGCTCGTCAAGCAGCTCCTCGAGGTGCGCAAGCACGCGGGGATGATCGTCCCGTGGCCGATCCAGGTCGCCCTCACCGCGGCACTGGGCGACGCGTCGCACGTCGAGGCACAGAAGGCCGTCTACGGCGGGCGCCGTGAGGACCTGCTCGCAGGGGTTCGCGCCTTCGGTCTGGAGGTCGACCACAGCGACGCGGGCCTCTACCTGTGGGCCACGGCCGGGGAGGACGCGTGGGTGACGCTGGAGCGCCTGGCCGCACGCGGCATACTCGCCGCCCCCGGCACCTTCTACGGCTCAGCCGGGCGACAGCACGTGCGCATCGCCCTCACCGCCCCGGACGAGCGGATCGCCGCCGCCGCCGAGCGCCTGCGAGGGCACTGAGCGGACACTGTTTTCCCCCGCGCGCGGCGTCTGAGGTAGCGTCACAGGTGCGTGAGGGACGCCCACTGCGACCTCGCCCGAGACGTGAGGAATGAAGAGACGATGAGTACAGACGCAGCCACTGGCGCGACCTTCAAGGTCCGCGACAGGGAACTCGAGTTCCCCCTCGTGAAGGCCACCGAGGGCAACAACGGTTATGACATCTCCACGCTCCTCAAGGAGACGGGCGACACCACCCTCGACATCGGTTTCGTCAACACGGCGTCGTGCAACAGCGCCATCACCTACATCGACGGCGACGCCGGCATCCTGCGCTACCGCGGCTACCCGATCGACCAGCTGGCCGAGAAGTCCAGCTTCCTCGAGGTCTCCTACCTGCTGGTCTACGGCGAGCTGCCCACCGAGACCGAGCTCTCGGAGTTCACCGAGCGGGTGCGCCAGCACACGATGCTGCACGAGGACCTCAAGGCGTTCTTCAACGGGTTCCCGCGTGACGCCCACCCCATGCCGGTCCTGTCCTCGGCGGTCTCCGCGCTCGGCACCTTCTACCAGGACAGCCTCGACCCGTTCGACAAGGAGCACGTCGAGATCTCGACGATCCGCCTCCTGGCCAAGCTGCCGACGATCGCGGCCTACGCCTACAAGAAGAGCATCGGCCAGCCGTTCCTCTACCCGGACAACGAGCTCTCGCTCACCGAGAACTTCCTGCGCATGACGTTCGGCGTCCCGGCCACCGACTACGACATCGACCCGGACATGGTCAAGGCGCTCGACCAGCTCCTCATCCTGCACGCCGACCACGAGCAGAACTGCTCGACGTCGACGGTCCGCCTCGTCGGTTCGGCACACGCCAACCTCTTCAACTCGGTCTCGGCCGGCATCCACGCCCTGTCCGGGCCGCTGCACGGTGGGGCCAACTCGGCCGTGCTCGAGATGCTCGACGGCATCCTGCAGTCCGGCGGTGACGTCGACACCTTCGTCAAGAAGGTCAAGAACAAGGAGGACGGCGTCAAGCTCATGGGCTTCGGCCACCGGGTCTACAAGAACTACGACCCGCGCGCCGCCATCGTCAAGCAGACGACGGACACCATCCTGGGCAAGACCGGCGTGCGTGACCCGCTGCTCGACATCGCCCTCAAGCTCGAGCAGGTCGCCCTCGAGGACGACTACTTCATCGAGCGCAAGCTCTACCCGAACGTCGACTTCTACACCGGTCTCATCTACAAGGCCATGGGCTTCCCGACCAAGATGTTCACCGTGCTCTTCGCCATGGGGCGCCTCCCGGGCTGGATCGCGCAGTGGCGCGAGATGATCGAGGACCCGGACACCAAGATCGGTCGCCCCCGCCAGATCTACACCGGTGAGCCCGAGCGCGACTACCGCGCCATCAGCGGCCGCTGACCCCAGCAGCGCCAGCCGGCCACCCGGCATACGCGACGGCCCCCGCCCTGCACGATGCAGGACGGGGGCCGTCGCCCGTGGGTGGGTGGGCCGCGCCCGGTCGGGCGGCTCAGCCGAGGTGCAGGATGACCTGCTGCCCGGGGGCGGGTGCGTCGGTGCGTGCCCAGGTCCAGGCGGACGACTCGCGACTGCGGACCCATCGCCGGTCGCCGATCGTCACCCCGGTGATGCCGGTGTCGACGGCCTTGGCGACCGACCAGGAGGCGATCGACCAGGCGATCTGGTCACTGGGCGCGTCGACGGTCAGGGTGCCGCGTGCGGCGGTGGGCCGCAGGGCGTACTCGGACGTGAGCAGCCGTCCGATGAGGGCCACGTCGGCCTCGCCCTCGGGCTCGTTGAGGCGGCACGCGACACCGCGTGGGGAGTGGCCCGCCAAGGAGGAGGCGAGGATGCGCCCCTCCTGCTCGTGGTCCGCGTACGCCTCCGGGTAGGCGCTGCGCTGGACCTTCTGCGCGACGACGGTGATCGTGTCGTTCTCCCAGCCCTTGATCTTCACGAGGGCGTCGTAGAACTTGTTGGTCGTGTACTCGGGCTCGAGGATCTGCTCGACGGTGCCCCAGCCCTGTGAGGGGCGCTGCTGGAAGAGGCCGACCGAGTCACGGTCCCCGTAGCGGATGTTGCGCAGCTTGGACTCCTGGATCGCGGTCGCCAGGGCGATCGTCGCGGCCCGTGCTGGCAGCCCACGGCGCAGCGCGATGGCGGTGATCGTGGCGGCGTTGCTCATCTGCTCGGGGTCGAACTGCACCGAGTTCCCACCGGCCGTCGCCTGGCAGCGCGCGCCGAGGACGGTGTCGAACAGGCTGCGCCCTCCGAACCAGGCCCCCAGTCCGAGGAGGGCGACGAGCGAGAGGACGAGGACGCGCGCGACCCACCGAGGACCGCGGCGCGGCTGCTCCTCGGCCAGGACGACCCGGCGACCGCGACTCGCGGGCATCAGTCGTTGGCGTGGAGTGCGGAGTTGAGCACGATGCCGTGGCCGTCGCGCGGGCGTGCCTCCACCGTTCCGGTCACGGAGTTGCGCAGGAAGAGCAGGTTGGACTGGCCGGACAGCTCGCTGGCCCGCGTGACGGTGGCGTCGGGCAGGGTCACCTTGGTGCCGGCAGTGACATAGAGGCCCGCCTCGATGACGCAGTCGTCACCCAGGGCGATGCCCAGGCCGGACTCGGCACCGAGTAGGCAGCGCTCGCCGATCGAGACGCGCTCGGTGCCACCTCCGGAGAGGGTGCCCATCGTCGAGGCCCCACCGCCGATGTCGGAGCCGTCGCCGACGACGACTCCCTGCGAGATGCGGCCCTCGACCATCGAGGTTCCCAGGGTGCCGGCGTTGAAGTTGACGAAGCCCTCGTGCATGACGGTCGTGCCGCTGGCCAGGTGGGCCCCCAGGCGGACCCGGTCGGCGTCGGCGATGCGGACACCCGAGGGCACCACGTAGTCGGTCATCCGCGGGAACTTGTCGACCCCGAAGACCTGCACCGGGCCACGGGCACTCATGGCGGCGCGGGTGAGCTCGAAGCCGTCGACCGCGCACGGACCCTGGCTCGTCCACACGACGTTGGTGAGCACACCGAACAGGCCGTCGAGGTTGATGGTGTTGGGGGCCGCCAGGCGGTGCGACAGGAGGTGCAGGCGCAGCCAACCGTCAGCCGCGTCTGCTGGGGCGGAGTCGAGGTCCACCTCGACCAGCTGCAGCTCGCGCGTCACGCCACGCACCTCGTCCGCGCCCGCCAGAGCGGTCAGTGCGGCCGGCTCCTGGGCGCCGGTGGCGTCACCCAGTGCCGGTGCGGGGAACCAGGCGTCGAGGACGGTGTCGCCGTGAAGGGTGAGGAGGCCAAAGCCGTGTGCGGTGCGCGCGGTCATGGCGACAAGCCTAGGTGGCCGACCGTGGACTTCGGTCATCCCCTCGCCGCGCTCGTCGATCCCCGTCGGTAGGGTTCGGCGCATGCCGCTCGACCTCACTGCCGATGTAGTCACGCTCACCGCTGCGCTCTGCGACATCGAGTCGGTGAGCCAGGACGAGGCCGCCGTCTGCGACGCGATCGAGGAGGCGTTGCGACCGCTCGAGCACCTCACCGTCACGCGCATCGGCAACACCGTCGTGGCCCGTACGGAGCTCGGGCACGGTGAGCGGGTCGTCCTCGCCGGTCACATCGACACCGTGCCACTCACCGACCCGCCAAACCTGCCCACCAGGCGCCTTCCCGGCGGTGACGGCGAGGGCGAGGTGCTGTGGGGCCGGGGCACGGTCGACATGAAGGGTGGGGTCGCGGTCCAGCTGCGCCTTGCCGCAACGGTTCCCGCCCCGAGCCGCGACGTGACCTACGTCTTCTACGAGGGTGAGGAGATCGAGAGCGAGTTCAACGGCCTGCTCCACATCCAGGAGCAGCAGCCCGGCCTCATCGAGGATGCCGACTTCGCCGTCCTGCTCGAGCCGACCGGAGCCATCGTCGAGGGTGGGTGCAAGGGGACGCTGCGCATCGACCTGACGACCAAGGGCGCGGCCGCCCACTCGGCGCGACCGTGGAACGGGCACAACGCCATCCACGACGCGGCCGACATCCTCAGCCGCCTCACGGCATACGAGCCGCGGACGGTCGTGGTCGACGGCCTCGAGTACCGCGAGGCCCTCAACGCCGTGAGCATCAGCGGCGGCATTGCCGGCAACGTCATCCCCGACCGCTGCCTGGTGTCGGTGAACTACCGCTACGCCCCCGACATGAGCGAGGAGCAGGCGGTCGCGCACATGCACGAGGTCTTCGACGGCCTGACCTTCGAGGTGACCGACAACGCCGGGGGAGCGCGCCCGGGCCTGGACCTGCCGGCGGCCAGGGCCTTCGTCGAGGCCCTCGGCGTCGACGTCATCGCCAAGCAGGGCTGGACCGACGTGGCCCGCTTCCAGGCGATGGGCCTTCCGGCCGTGAACTTCGGGCCGGGCGACCCCAACCTCGCGCACCACGACGAGGAGCGGTGCCCGGTCGACCAGCTCGTGTCCTGCGAGGCGGCGATGCTCAGGTGGCTCGCCTAGGTTGGTCCCGTGACTGACGCACCGAGCGAGACACCGAAGCACTGGGACGCGACGCAGGACTACTTCAAGGGCCCGGTCGTCATGCGTCGCTCCAAGGTGCCCGACGAGACGACCGACCAGCGGCTGCTCGACAGCCGGGGTCCAGCCGACTTCGTCCACACGGACCCGTGGCGCGTCATGCGCATCCAGTCGGAGTTCGTCGAGGGCTTCGGTGCCCTGGCCGAGCTCGGGCCTGCTGTCAGCGTCTTCGGCTCTGCGCGCACCAGGCCCGACGACCCGACCTACGCGCTCGGCGAGCGCGTCGGTGCGGCCCTCGTGGGGGCGGGGTACGCCGTGATCACCGGTGGCGGCCCGGGCGCCATGGAGGCGGCCAACAAGGGTGCCTGTGAGGCGGGAGGGACCTCCGTCGGCCTCGGCATCGAGCTGCCGTTCGAGACGGGCCTCAACGAGTTCGTCGACCTCGGGGTGAACTTCCGCTACTTCTTCGCGCGCAAGACGATGTTCGTCAAGTACGCCCAGGGCTTCATCGTCCTGCCCGGTGGCTTCGGCACGCTGGACGAGCTCTTCGAAGCCATCACCTTGGTGCAGACCCAGAAGGTCACGTCCTTCCCGATCGTCCTCATGGGCACCTCGTACTGGCAGGGGCTGCTCGACTGGCTCCGACAGTCCGCCCTGTCGGCCGGGACCATCAGTGCCAAGGATCTCGACCTCGTGACCCTCACCGACGACGTGGACGAGGCCGTCGCCGCCATCGTCGCCTCGGACCGGGGGCGCACCAAGGACACGCCGGCGGGCACGGGCACGCACCCGGAGTGAGGGTCATCGGCCCGCTCGCCCCTAGGATCGCGACGTGGAATGGGTTGCTCTCTCACTTCTCGCCGCCGCCGTCGTCACGGTGACGGCGCTGGTGGCGACCGGTCGGCTCGAGGTCGCCGGACTGGCCGAGCCCACGACCACGAGAGCGCCCCTCGAGCTGCCGCAGACCGTCCGGAGCTCTGACGTCGACGTGCTGAGCATGGGGAGCACGTTGTACGGCTACGCACCGGCCGAGGTCGACAAGGCGCTGGACTCCCGCCGTGACCGGCTGGCCGACCAGGAGCGCCAGCTCGCCGGACGGGACGGTCATGTTCACCCTGACGCGTGACTCGTCGCTGCCCCCGGTCGAGCTGTGGCTGCGGGTCGCCGCCCTGCGCGAGCACACGGCCACGGTTCCGCTCACGACGACCATGGCCGACCCGGGCGAACCGGCGCCGGGTTGGGGCTTCATGGTGCGCACCCGCCTCGGGCCGCTGCGTTTCGACGACCCCATGGTCATCGAGGTCTGGGAGGCGCCCCGGCGGTGGCGGGTACGCAAGACCGGTCGCCTGAGCGGGTGGGCCGAGGCCGTCGTCATCCCGTATGCCGGTGGGTCCCGTCTGACGTGGACCGAGGAGCTCTGGTTCGGGGTGCCCGGCCTGCGTGGCGTCACGAGGCGCGTGGGTGACGTCCTGGGACCCCTCATCTTCAGTCCTGTCGTCGACCGGCTGGTGGCGGTGGACGCATGACGTGGGCGCTGCGCCTCAGCCTCCCCGTCGTGCTCTGCGCCCTCGCCCTGTCCTGGTTCCTCGCCAGGCGCGAGAGCGCCCGCTTCGGCCGTGCGAGTGGTGGTGAGGCTGGTGGTGTGGCTGGTGGTGTGGCTGGTCGTGTGGGCGGCGAGGACGCCGAGCACGGCGCGGCTGGCGGCCAGCAGTTCCGGCTCCAGGTCCTCGGCTACCCGGTGGACCGGGTCGAGGAGGCGTTGCAGCGGCTCGACTCCCAGATCGCCGTCAACGACGCCCTGTTGCGCGGCGCAGCCCCGACGTCGTCACACCCGGCCGGGACGAGGGGCGCCCGCGCCCTCGGCCCCACCGTTGCGTCTGCGGAAACGGTGGCTCCAGCGACCAGATCCGCGGACGCTGCGGTGGGGTGGGGGTGGGTGGACCTCGCGGTGGTCGCGGCCTACGTCGCCACGGCTCTGCACGTCCTCTCCGGGCTCATCGGCCGGACCTCGACGGGCTACCTGTCCCAGGGCGTACAGGACCACCAGGCCTTCGAGTGGTACTTCGGGGCCTCTGCCCACAACGTGAGCACGCTGTCGAACCCGCTGTTCAGCGACCGTCAGAACTTCCCCGACGGGGTCAACCTCATGGCCAACGCCGCGGTCACCGGCCTCGGCATTCCCCTGGCCCCACTCACCTTGGCGACCAGCGCACACGTCACGTTCTTCGTCGTCGAGCTGCTCGGTCTCGCGGGGACGGCGGCAGCGTGGTTCTGGTTCCTGCGCCGGCGAGGAATCGGGCGCACCGGCGCCGCCGTCGGAGGCTGGTTCACCGGCTTCGCGCCGGCCATGGTGTCGCACGCGAACGGCCACCCCAACTTCGTCGCGCTCTTCCTCATCCCGGTGATCATCGACCGGGTCTGGCGCCTTGCTGACGGGAACGGGGCGCGGCGTCTGCGGGACTCGGTGCTGCTCGCGCTGCTGGTCACGTGGCAGGTCTTCATCGGTGAGGAACCCCTGCTCCTCGCCGCCGTGGGGATGCTCCTCGCCGGGCTCGTCCTCCTCGTGCACGGCCGGATCGACGTGCGGCGCATGCTGCCCGGCGCCACGATCGCCGGCGCGATCTGCCTCGTGCTCCTGGCGGTCCCGTTGTGGTGGCAGTTCTTCGGCCGGCAGAGCTACACCTCGATCTACCACCCGCCTGCCGGCAACGACCTCGCCGCGCTCTGGGGCAGGGCGACCCGCACCTTCGGCGCTGACCCGTGGGCCTCCGCGGCGGTGTCGATGAACCGCACCGAGGAGAACGCCTTCTTCGGCGTCCCCCTGTGGTTGCTCGTGGGCGTCATCGTGCTGGTCCTCATCCGGCGCCCCGTCGTGCAGGCCCTGGCCGCAGTGGTGCTCCTCGCCTGTTGGCTCTCGCTGGGGGAGCAGGTGCTGCTCCACGGGCAACCGACCGGCATACCGAGTCTGTGGGCTCCCCTGGACCAGCTGCCCGTTCTCGAGAACGTCCTGCCCACCCGGTTCGCCATGATCGCCGTCCCCGCCGTCGCGGGCCTGTTGGCGGTCGGCATCGACGCAGCCGTCAGGGCAGCACCCTCGCGTCGGGAGGACTCCGCAGAGCTGGACCTGCCGACATGGTGGCCCCGAATCGGTGCGGGGATCGTGACCGCCGCCGCGGTCGTGGCGTTGTTGCCCGTGCTGCCCACGGCACTCCAGGTCGACCCACGCCCGGCCGTGCCCACGTTCTTCACCGGGGACGCGTGGCGGAACTTCAGCCACGGCGGCTCCATCCTCGCGGTGCCTCCCACGGACATCGTCGACGCCCGCGCGTTCGACTGGCAGCTGGCCGCGGACACGATGGCCTTCCCTCTCGTCGAGGGCTACTTCGTGGGACCCGACGGCCAGCCTGATCGCGGCGGCCAGTACGGCGCATCCCGGCGTCCCCTGTCCCTCTGGCTCTACGACGTCAACGCCGCCAACGTCGTGACCCCTGCCACCGAGGCCCAGCGCCTCCAGTTCAACGCGGACTTGCGAGCGTGGCGCACCGACGCCGTGGTGCTGCCGATGCGGCCGCAGACCGCTGCCCTGCGCGACTCGCTGGTCACCGTCCTGGGCGAGCCCCAGCAGGTCGAGGACGTGTTCGTGTGGGATGTGCGGGAACTGCGCTCATGAAGGTGGGTACCGCCGGTGGCATCCGGGCGCCATCGGCGTCACGCTCGCTCCTGACACCCGCTGGGCGCTCACACGTGGCGGGTGTCGCGCTCGCGCACCCGGTCCGCACCATCCTGGGCGCCTACGTCCTCTCCCGCATCGTCGCGCTGGTCGCGTTGTGGATCGCCGCGACCTGGTTCCAGAACCCGGCCGGAGTGGGGCACCTCCACCCGACCGTGGCCGACCTCATCGGGTTGTGGGACAGCACTTGGTACGAAACCGTTGCCACACAGGGCTACCCGGTTCCGCTTCCCGCCGACCCTGCCTCCGGGAAGCTCACCTACAGCGCATGGGCCTTCTATCCGCTGTTCCCCTTCATGGTGAAGGGGCTCATGGCTCTCGGTATCCCGTTCACGGTGGGTGCCGTGGCCCTCAACCTCGTGCTCGGCGCTCTCGGCGCGGTCCTCATCTGGGCCCTCTTCCGCCACGGCCTCCACGCGGATCCCCAGCCGGGACGTGAGCGGCTCGCGCTCGTGGCGGCCTGCCTGTGGTGCTTCTACCCGGCGACGGGGGTCATGCTCAAGGCCTACACCGAGCCCCTCGCGGTGGTCCTCGTGGCCGCCTCCCTGCTCTACCTCATGAGGCGGCGGTATGCCGTCGTGGCGATGCTCGCGGTACCGCTGGGCTTCACCCGCGGCGTCGCTCCGGCCATGGGTTGTGCCGCACTCATCCACCTCGTCGTGCGCATCCGCGAGGACCGGGCCGCCGGTGTCTCCCCCCTGCGTGGGCAGCGGGCCTCGGCCGCCCTCATGCTCGTCGTCACGGGGCTGTCCGGCTTGGCATGGCCGTTTGTCGTCGGGGTGGTGAGCGGCATCCCCATGGCGTTCTTCGACGTGCAGGCGGCCTGGGGCCAGAACCCCGGATCGGGCCCGTTCGTCCTCTGGCTCGAGTGGGCCTGGGAGGGGCGGGGAGTCGCGGGGGTGGCCGTTCTCGTGGCGCTGTGCGGGAGCTACATCGCCCTCATCCTGGGCCGGCACGGACGGTGGCTGCCCATCGAGGTCCGCGTGTGGGCCGTGGCCTACCCGCTGTACCTCTTCGCCGTCCTGCGACCCATCACGAGCATGTGGCGCTTCCTGCTGCTGGACTTCCCGATCGCGGCCCTGCTCGCGAGCGTCGCCATGCGCACCTCGACGGGGGAGTCGATCGTGCCCCACTGGCGCAGGCGGGTGCTGGCGCTGCTCGTGCCCGCAGTGGCCGGACTGGTGTGGTGGACCTGCGCTCTGCTCACCTACACGCCCTGGGGCTCCCGACCGCCGTGAGCGACCCCGGATTTCGCCTGCGCCACGCGTCAAGGAATAATGGTTCGGGATACCGGTGCGCCAACGCCGGCACGCGAACACGTGGCACGCGACTGCGTGGCACGGCAACGAAGGGAACACCCATGGCGGCAATGAAGCCCAGGACGGGCGACGGCCCTCTCGAGGTCACCAAGGAGGGTCGCGGCATCGTGCTGCGCATGCCTCTCGAGGGTGGTGGCCGTCTCGTCGTCGAGATGACTCCGGACGAGGTGCGTGCACTGGGGCAGGCCATCGACGACTGTGAGGCGTTGAAGAAGTAGCCTGCGCAACGCAGACGTGAGGAGGGCCCCCACCGGCGAGGTGGGGGCCCTCTCGTCGTCGGTAGTGTCGAGGGCGTGCCCACCGAAGATCTCCTTGCCCCCTCCCTGCCCTCCTGGAGCGCTGCCGACCGGTCGCTCGCCGATGTCCTGGCCGACCGCGACCCGACCGACCTCGCGCTCGTCGTCGGGATCGCCGACGGGGACGACCCGTGGGGCGAGCACGCCCGCACGGAGCTGACCGCCGCGGGCTTCGTGCCGGACGAGCTGGTGCTGACCCACGAACCCCAGACGTCCGTGGGCTCGTCCACGGTCGTCCGGCTGGCCCCCGGTGAGAACGCGGTGCGAGTGCTGGTCCTCGTCGGTCTGGGCCAGGGCGACTCGCACGACCTGCGCCTCGCGGGTGCGGCCGCCGGCCGGGCCACGCGCGGGCGAGCAGACGTCGTCGTGCTGGCCCCGCCCGCCGACGAGGTGGGCCATGGTGCCTTCGTCGAGGGCGCGGTCCTCGGAGGATGGGCGCCGTCGAAGTTCACCGGGGGAGCCTGGGTCCCGGGTGCGGAGATCGCCACCGACATCGTTCTCGTCGGGCCCGATGCCGGGGACGGGGCCGCTGTCGTCGAGCGCGCGGTGCGCCGGGCCAGCGCCACCCTGGTCGCCCGCAACCTCGCCAACGCCCCGTCCAACATCAAGAACCCTGCCTGGATGGTCCGTCAGGCCCGCACGGTCGCCACCCGCTCGGGCCTCGACGTCAGGGTGTGGGACCACAAGGCCCTGTCGGCGGACGGCTTCGGCGGCCTGCTCGCGGTGGGTGGCGGCTCCGCGACTCCTCCGCGCCTCGTCCAGCTCGGCTATGTGCCGGAGGGTGCCGATGCGAGGACTCCTCACGTCGTCCTCGTCGGCAAGGGGATCACGTTCGACTCGGGCGGTCTGCAGGTCAAGCCCCCCGAGGGGATGCTGTCGATGAAGACCGACATGACAGGTTCCGCCATCGTGCTGGCGGTCCTCGCCGCGTGCCGTGACCTCGCGGTGCCGGTCAGGGTGACCGGCCTGCTGGCCCTGGCCGAGAACATGGTGAGCGGTGCGGCATACCGGCCCGGTGACGTCGTGACGCACTTCGGCGGGACGACGACCGAGATCGGCAACACCGACGCCGAGGGCCGCATCGTCCTGGCGGACGCCCTCGCCTACGCCGACGCCGAGCTCGACCCCGACGTCATCGTCGACATCGCGACCCTCACCGGTGCGGCCCGGGTCGCCCTCGCCAGGAGCATGGCGCCGGTCTATGCCACCGACGACGAGCTCTCGTCCCAGCTGCGCTCGGCCGGCGAGACAGCAGGTGAGACGCTCTGGCCCTTCCCGCTCGTGCAGGCCTACCGTCGGGCACTGGAGTCCGACGTGGCTGACATCAACCACATCGGGCCCTCGGTCGGAGGTGGGTCGATCACCGCGGCGCTCTTCCTGCGCGAGTTCGTGGGAGGGCGACGTTGGGCCCACCTCGACATCGCCGGCCCCGGCCGTTCCGATGTCGACTCCGGAGTCCACGGCAAGGGTGGGACGGGGTTCGGTGCACGACTGCTGCTGCGATGGTTGGAAGGTCTTTCATGAACGCCGGATACGGACTGGCTGTGCGCTGGTCACTCGAGGGTGCCCCCGAGAACGCGCCGGATCTCCTGCGCGAGTACGTCGTGGGGACCTCGATCGCCAAGTTCATGTTCCTCGACGGGCTCGCGTTCAAGGTCTGGCGCATGCGTGAGGGCGAGTGGTTCGAGGGCACCTACGTCTTCGACAGCGAGCAGGAGCGCAAGGTCTTCCGCGAGGACTTCGAGGCCACCGCAGCCGAGTCCAAGGGCTCAGAGCTCATCGGCTCCTCCCCGATCAGCATCGAGGAGTTCGAGGTCGTGGCGATCGCCGAGGGACCGGCCGGCTTCCGCCGCGGCGCTGGCCCCCGGGTCGACGCCCACGCCTGACAGCGACTTATTGCCCGTTGGGATGGTTGCCAGGGCAACGAGCACCTGTCCCAACGGGCAATAAGTCGTTCTCTCAGCGCTTGACGGCGAGGAGGAGGCCGTCGCTCACCGGCAGCAGCGCCGGCAGGAGGTCCTCGTGGTCGCGCAGGCGCTTGCCCAGGTCGCGCAGGGTCGTCGTGTCGCTGTCACGGGCCGCCGGGTCTGCGACCTTGTCGTGCCAGAGCATGTTGTCGAGCGCCAGCACGCCGCCGCTGCGCAGCAGTCGGATGCCGTGCTCGACGTATGCCGGGTAGCTCGCCTTGTCGGCGTCGATGAGCACCATGTCGTAGGCGCCGTCGGTCATGCGGGGCAGCACGTCGCTCGCGCGACCGGAGATGACGCGGGTCCGCTGGGTCGGGTAGCCGGCCGCGGCATAGGCCTCGCGCGCGGCCTTCTGGTGCTCCGGCGAGATGTCGATCGTCGTGAGGACGCCGTCCTGGGGCATGCCGGCGAGCAGCCACAGGCCCGACGTGCCCGCTCCCGTTCCCACCTCGATGACGTGCTTGGCGCCGATCGCGGCCGTGAGCAGCCGCAGCGCAGCACCTGCTCCCGTACCCACCGGGGTGGCGGCGTCGAAGGCCAGGCCGCGGCTGCGCGCCTGCTCGATGACCTCGGGCTCGGGGACGAAGTCCTCCGCGTACGACCAGCTCGCGGGCTTGAGGGTGCTCATGGGCGGCAACCCTACTCGCGGGCCCGCATGGGCACCGAACTCACAGGCGGCATACAGGATCTTCCGGAACATTTCCCGGGCGCGACGCGTAGACACCTATGACATGGACAGCCACGTGGCAACGCAGCAGGGGACGACGATGACGAGCGACGCAGGTGCGGTCACGGGGGAGTGGACGCCGCCGACCTGGGAGCAGATCGTCGAGGAGCACTCAGCCCGCGTCTACCGGCTCGCCTACCGCCTCACCGGCAACGTCCACGACGCCGAGGACCTCACGCAGGACGTCTTCGTCCGCGTCTTCCGCTCGCTGCACACCTACCGTCCCGGCACGTTCGAGGGATGGTTGCACCGCATCACCACCAACGTCTTCCTGGACAAGATGCGCCGCAAGCAGCGCATCCGCTTCGACGCCCTCTCGGACGAGTCGGCGGCCCGGCTGCCCACCCGCGAGGCCGGCCCCGAGCAGACCTTTGCCGACACCCACTTCGACGACGACGTGCAGCGAGCCCTGGACTCGCTCGCTCCCGACTTCCGCGCCGCCGTGGTCCTCTGCGACATCGAGGGCCTGTCCTACGAAGAGATCGCTGCGACGCTCGACATCAAGCTCGGCACCGTGCGTTCGCGCATCCACCGTGGCCGAGCCCAGCTGCGCGAGGCGCTGGCCCACCGCGCCCCCGAGGTCCGCTCCGCGACCACCTCTTCTCGACTGCCCGGGGTCCTCACGCCCGCCCGGGGTGCCGTGTGATCCACCTGTCGCGTCCCTCGCGCTGCCGCCTCGACGAGCTCCCCGACTACGTGTCGGGGAAGCTCTCGGCGCAGCGCACCCTCGACTGGGACCGACACCTCATCTCGTGCGTCAACTGCCAGCACGCCGTCGCGGGCGAGCGTCGCCTCCAGACGCTCCTGTCGTCGGGGTGCCCGTCCATGCCCGGCAGCCTCCACGCACAGCTCGTCGCGCTCGCCTCGTCGATGACCGGACCGGCCATGGCCCAGACGAGCGGGCGCGCACCACTTGAGATGGTGCCGCCGTCGGCGCCCCCGGCCCACCGCAGCCCCCTGCGCTCTGCGGCCTTGGCCACCGCGGCTGCAGGGGCCACGGCCGCGGTCGCGTGGAGCCTCACCATCGGCGGTCCGGGTGCGATCACGACCACCGTCACGTCGGTCGGCGGAGCCTCGCCCACTGTGCGACCGGCTGGCGGCGGCCCCAGCCCGTCGTCGAGCCCGCGGGCCCGCACCGTCTCCACGGTATGGATGAGCAGCACCTCAGTTCGGAACCTGGACATCTGCGAGGCAGAATCTCGGACATGAGCGACGACAGCGCCCGCCGGGACGAGGCCGACCAGCACCGCGTCGATCCCGACCACACGCAAGAGGTCGACCTGAGCCAGACCCAGCAGTTCGGTCCGCCGCCCGGGCAGGCTCCGCTGCTGCCCCC
The DNA here is from genome assembly GCF_001427985.1 of Knoellia sp. Soil729. Taxonomy (GTDB): domain Bacteria; phylum Actinomycetota; class Actinomycetes; order Actinomycetales; family Dermatophilaceae; genus Knoellia. The sequence goes on along the minus strand of NZ_LMSA01000002.1, from coordinate 357,710 downwards.
GCAGGAGCCCGATCGCTCGTCCCAGTGGGCGCACGGCCCCACCGGGCAGGACGCACCCGAGCACCACGCTCCGCAGGGCTGGAGCACCAGTGAGCAGCCGGCATACGCGCCGTCGGTGCCCTACACGCCCAACCCGCATGCCGCGTCGTCGCCTTCCGCAGCGGCGGCACGGCCGCGCAGGAGCGGTCCGGGGTGGCTGGGGGTCTTCCTCATCGCCGGCCTCGCTGCCCTGCTTGCCGGCCTCGGGGGCGGGCTGCTCGGTGGGTGGCTGGGCTCGTCGGACCGCTTCGACGGTCTCGACCTCGCCAGTTCCGGTTCGAACGGCTCGACACCGAAGCCGGGCGCCGGCGCGACGTCGCGACCCGAGGGCTCGGTCGCGAACATCGCGGCCAAGGCCATCCCGAGCGTCGTGACGATCCGGGTCGAGGCCGCGGGTGGAGACGGGACCGGTTCGGGCTGGGTGCTCGACGACAAGGGCCACATCGTCACCAACAACCATGTCGTCTCGTCCGCGGCCAACGGCGGCAAGATCACCGTGGTCCTCACCAACGGCAAGCAGACGGCGGCCAAGATCGTCGGGCGCGACGTGTCCTACGACCTCGCCGTCCTCAAGGTCGAGCGCACCGACCTCCGCCCGCTGCCGATCGGCGACTCCAACGACGTCGTCGTGGGTGACCCGGTCATCGCCGTGGGCGCCCCGCTCGGCCTCGACTCGACCGTCACCACCGGCATCGTCTCGGCGCTCAACCGACCGGTGACCCCGGGTGACGCCAACGACCAGTCGTTCATCAACGCGATCCAGACCGACGCCGCCATCAACCCCGGCAACTCCGGCGGCCCTCTGCTCGACATGCAGGGACGCGTGATCGGAATCAACTCGGCGATCGCGCGGGTGGCGGGCAACGCCATCGGTGGGCAGAGCGGCAACATCGGTGTCGGCTTCGCCATCCCCAGCGCCCAGGTCAGGATCACGGTCGACCAGCTGATCCGCACCGGCAAGGCGGAGCACCCCATCATCGGCGTCCTGCTCGACCGTGAGTACCAGGGCGAGGGCATCCGCATCGCCTCGGACACCGGTCAGACCCCCGCCGTGACCCCCAACGGTCCGGCCGCGAAGGCAGGGCTCAAGCCCGGCGACGTCATCACGGCCTTCGAGGGCCGGCCCATGGTGGACCCCGACGCGCTGGTCGTCGCCATCCGGTCCAAGGCCGTCGGGTCGACCGTGACGCTGACCGTGATGCGTGACGGCAAGGAGCGGGATGTCAAGATGGTCCTCCAGGGCAGAAGCGACTGACGCGCTCTCGAGCGCACAGGAGGACGCGTGTTCGGCATCAATGGCTGGGAGGTCGTTCTCCTGGGCCTCATCGCGGTCTTCGTGCTCGGTCCCGAGCGGCTCCCGGAGTACGCCCAGAAGCTCGCGCAGCTGATCAAGAAGGCCCGAGTGATGGCCGAGGGCGCCAAGGGTCAGCTCAAGGACCAGCTCGGGCCCGAGTACAACGACATCAACTGGCGCCAGTACGACCCGCGCCAGTATGACCCGCGCAAGATCGTGCGTGAGGCGCTGATCGAGCCCCTCGAGGATGCCGCGTCAACCCTGAAGTCGGGCGGGACCAACCCGGACATGGCCGACGTCGACGCCCTCGACGAGAACGCCGTGCACCTCGGCCCGGACCCGCGCTCCTGGGATCCACTGCGCCCCACGCCCTACGACGTCGACGCCACCTAGGTCAGCGAAGCCGCTGAGGGATGGTGGGGTGCGTGCGTTTGCGACGAAGGAGCAACTGAGCGCGCACGCCAGCATCCCCCTGCGGCGCGGGGACTGACGCCGACGAGCGACGCCGAGTTTTCGTTCGGCTAGCGGCCCGACGGCGTGAGGCCGAGGGAACGGCCGGCCAGACCACGGGAGCGGGTGCCGAGCTCGCGGGCAATGCCGCGAAGGGCCACCGCGGCCGGCGACGTCGAGTCGGTGAGGACGACGGGCATGCCCTGGTCGGAGCCGACCCGCAACGTCGTGTCGAGCGGGATCTGGCCGAGCAGGGGCACCGGTGCGCCGATGCTGCGGGTCAGGGAGTCGGCGACGACCTGGCCACCGCCGGAGCCGAAGATCTCCTGGCGGGTGCCGTCGGGCAGCTCGAGCCAGGACATGTTCTCGATGACGCCGGCCACGCGCTGGTGGGTCTGCATGGCGATCGCTCCCGCGCGCTCGGCCACCTCGGCGGCAGCCTGCTGGGGCGTGGTCACCACGAGGATCTCGGCGCCGGGGATGAGCTGGGCGACCGAGATCGCGATGTCACCGGTACCCGGCGGGAGGTCGAGGAGCAGCACGTCGAGGTCGCCCCAGAAGACGTCGGCGAGGAACTGCTGCAGCGCCCGGTGGAGCATCGGGCCGCGCCACACGACGGGCTGGTTGCCGGGCACGAACATGCCGATCGAGATGACCTTCACCTCGTGGGCGATGGGCGGCAGGATCATCTCGTCGACCTGGGTGGGCCGCTGCTCCACCCCGAGCATGCGGGGGATCGAGAAGCCGTAGATGTCGGCGTCGACGACACCGACCTTGAGGCCCTGCTGCGCGAGGGCCGCGGCGAGGTTGGCGGTGATCGACGACTTGCCGACACCACCCTTGCCCGAGGCCACGGCATAGACGCGGGTCAGGCTGCCGGCCTTGGCGAAGGGGATCTCCTTCTCGGGCGCACCGCCTCGAAGGTTGGTACGCAGCTCGGCGCGCTGCTCCTCGGACATGACACCCAGCGTGACGTCGACCGCGGTGACGCCGGCGATCTTGAGCAGGGCGTTGGTCGTGTCATTGGTGAGGGTGTCCTTGAGCGGGCACCCAGCGATGGTCAGCAGGATCGTCACGGCGACGCGGCCGGTGTCGTCACACTCCACGGACTCGACCATGCCGAGCTCGGTGATCGGCTTGCGGATCTCGGGGTCGTTGACGGTGGCGAGGGCGGCGCGCAGCGCCTCATCGCTCACAGGAGCAGCAGTGACAGGCATGCTTCCATGCTAGGTCGAGCGCTTGGGTCCGCCCTCATCGGTCCGGTTCCTGACGGTGTCTGACGCGTCACTGTCCTCGACCACGGCGAGCCTGCCGATGACGAGCCCCCGATCCTCCATCTCGTCGAGGAGGTCGCGCAGCTCGCCGCGCACGAAGTCACGCGTCGCGGAGTCGCGCATGGCGATGCGCAGGGCCGCCACCTCGCGGGTGAGGAACTCGGTGTCGGCGAGGTTGCGCTCGTCACGGGTGCGGTCCTGCTCGAGCATCACTCGGTCGCGGTCGGCCTGCCGGTTCTGCGCGAGCAGGATGAGCGGCGCGGCATACGACGCCTGCAGGCTGAGCATGAGCGTGAGGAAGATGAACGGGTAGTTGTCGAAGCGCCAGTCCATCGGCGCGAGGAGGTTCCACAGGACCCAGACGAGGACGAAGAACGTCATCCCGATGAGGAAGTAGGCCGTCCCCATGTAGCGGGCGAACCTCTCGGAGAGCACACCGAAGGCCTCCTCGGTGAGGGCCTCCGGTCGGCTGATGAACTGCCGGCGGGCCTCGCGCGGCTGGTCCAGGCGTGGCGCGCGGTCGCGGCGCTCAGCCATGCGGGATCACCTCGTGCGAGCCCGTGACCTCGTGGCGGTCCTCGCGCCAGTCGTCCGGCAGCAGGTGGTCGAGCACGTCGTCGACGGTCACGGCCCCCAGGAGCAGGCCGTTCTCGTCGACGACGGGCAGCGCGATGAGGTCGTAGGTCGCGAGCATGCGGGTCACCTGGCCGACGGTCGCCTCGGTCGTGACCGGCTCGACGTCCCTGTCGAGGATCGTGCCGATGGAGGCATGCGGTGGCTCGCGCAGCAGCCGCTGGATGTGCACCATGCCGAGGAACTTCCCGGTGGGGGTCTCCAACGGGGGGCGGCAGACGAAGACCGTGCACGCCATCGTCGTCGACAGCTCCTGACGCCGCACCACGGCGAGCGCCTCGGCGATGGACGCGTCGGGGCCGAGGATGACCGGCTCGGTCGTCATCAGGCCACCGGCGGTGTTCTCGTCATAGGTGAGCAGGCGCCGCAGATCGGCGGCCTCGTCGGGCTCCATGAGCTGCAGGAGCACCTCCCGGCGCTCCGTGGGGAACTCCGCCAGGAGGTCGGCGGCGTCGTCGGGCTCCATGGCCTCGAGGACGTCGGCGACGCGGTCGTTGCCGAACCCGGCGATGAGCTCGACCTGCTCGTCCTCCGGGAGCTCCTCGAGGACGTCGGCGAGCTGGTCATCGGCCAGGGCGGCGGCCACCTCGGCCCGTCGCTTGACCGGGAGGTCGTGGATGGCCTCGGCGAGGTCGGCCGGCTTGAGGTCCTCGTAGTGCTCGAGCAGGCGCGCCGCACTCTGCTCGTCCGCCGTGTCACGCAGACCCGTGACGTCCTCGACGGGCACGACGAAGGTCTCGCCGCGGCGCCGGCCGAGGCGGGTGAGGGAGCTGCGGGTGGAGGTGCGGCGCACGAAGACACGGGTGACCGACCAGCTGCGGGCATTGTCGCGCTCGAGTCCGATGTCCTCGACCGTGGCATCGACCTGCTCCCCGTGCTCATCGCGCACCCTCACGCGGCGCTCGATGAGCTCGGCGAGGACGAGGGTCTCGTTGGGGCGCTGCTCGAAGCGGCGCATGTTCACCAGGCCGGTCGTGATGACCTGGCCACCGTCCACGGAGGTCACGCGGGTCATGGGGACGAAGACGCGGCGGCGGCCGGGCACCTCGACGACGAGGCCGATGACCCGCGGTCTCGACCGCTGCACGCTGAAGGTCAGGACGACGTCCCGCACGCGACCGACAGGATCGCCCAAGGGGTCGAACACGGCGAGCTCGGCCAGTCGGCCGACGAAGACGCGGGTGTTCGTGCTCACGAACGACAGGCTAGCCGGGTCCGCGTCCGCGCCAGTGCCACGGCCGCCAGCGCGCCGTGGCGCCCCGGCCGGGGGAGACTGGCGCTCGTCCCGACCCCGAGTCGTAGGCTCCGGGACCTTCTTCGGGTATGCCGTGTGGCGCGATCACGGAGATCGTCGCGCCTTCGCGCCAGCGGGCGAGCGTGTCACCGATGGCGTTGAGCCGGTTGGCGCGCAGGACCTCGGCGGCGGCCTCCCACTCGTCGCTGGTGGGATCCACCGTCCTCGCCGTGGCCCGCAGGCGCAGGAGGCGGCCACCGTTGTCCTTGCTGCGCAGGATCACCGTCACCTCGTCGGGCAGGGGAGGAAGGGTCTGCTCGCCGTCCCCGGAGACGACGTGGATGGCCGGGCCCGTGCCGCGGGCGTCGCCGTCGTCGTGCCACACGAACCAGACGGCGTGGCTGTCGCCGCCGGGCAGCTCGACCCACAGGACGCTGGACTTGCTCGCCGCCTCGGCGAGCAGGCGTGTGACATTGACGGAGGCCTGTCCGGGGGTGGGGGCGTTCGGCGAACCGCTCACGGCGTGAACTGTCTCATAACGCACGGCGCCGCGTCACTGCTAGCGTCCGGGCTCATGCGCTCACCCAAGGACTTCTTCAGCCCTCTTGCGGTTGGTGCCCCGGCACCCGTGCGTGAGGTGCCCGCCCGCCCCAGTCGGATGATCCACTTCTTCGACCCGAGCAACGAGAAGATGGCGGCCAAGATCCCGTCGATGGTCGGCTCGGTCGACGTGCTCCTCGGCAACCTCGAGGACGCGGTCAAGGCCGACAAGAAGGAAGCCGCCCGTCAGGGGCTGGTCGACATCGCGAAGGCGACTGACTTCGGGGACAGCACTCAGCTGTGGACGCGCGTCAACAGCCTCGACAGCCCGTGGGTCCTCGACGACCTCATCACCCTCGTCACCGAGATCGGCGACAAGCTGGACGTCATCATGGTCCCCAAGGTGCAGGGGCCCGAGGACATCCACTACGTCGACCGGATCCTCGCCCAGCTCGAGGCCCGGGCCGGCCTGACGCGCCCGATCCTCGTCCACGCCATCCTCGAGACCGCCCGGGGGATGGCCAACGTCGAGGCGATCGCCGGAGCCTCACCGCGCATGCAGGGCATCAGCCTCGGCCCGGCCGACCTGGCCGCGGACCGCCGGATGAAGACCACCCGTGTGGGGGGTGGCCACCCCGGCTACCTCGTGCGCCAGGACCCGGCCAAGGACCTCGGCGAGGGCGTGGACCCGGTCACGGCCGAGCGCACGACCTACCAGCAGGACCTGTGGCACTACACGATCGCCCGCATGGTCGACGCGTGTGCCATGCACGGGATCTTCCCCTACTACGGCCCCTTCGGTGACATCAAGGACGTCGTCGCGTGCGAGGACCAGTTCCGCAACGCCTTCCTCCTCGGCTGCGTCGGCACGTGGTCGCTGCACCCGGTGCAGATCGAGATCGCCAAGCGGGTCTTCAGCCCCTCCGCCGAGGACGTCGCCCATGCCCGCCGTGTCAAGGAGGCCATGGGCGACGGCACCGGTGCCGTCATGCTCGACGGCAAGATGGAAGACGACGCCTCGCTCAAGCAGTGCCTCGTGATCCTCGAGCTCGCCGACCGTCTCGGCTCCAACGACCCCGAGCTCGCCGCCCTGTATGCCGTCGACGCACCTGACGCTCCCGACGCGGAAGGCGCGGCGTCCTGATGGGCGAGCAGACGGCATACGCACCGCGTCGTTCGGTTCTCTACATGCCGAGCTCGAACGAGCGCGCCCTCGAGAAGGCAAAGTCGCTGCCGGTCGACGGGCTCATCCTCGACCTCGAGGACGCGGTTGGTCCGGACCACAAGGAGTCAGCGCGCCAGAACGCCTGTGCCGCAGCGGCATCGGGCGACTACGGCCAGCGCGAGGTGACGATCCGGATCAACGGCATCGGCACCCAGTGGCACGAGGCCGACCTCGCCGCGGCAGCCGCGGCAGGGCCGGCGGGTGTGGTTGTGCCCAAGGTGGGCTCGGCTGACGAGGTGCGCTCGCTGGTGGCCGGGCTCGAGGCCGCCGGGGCACCTGACCACACGATGCTCTGGGCGATGATCGAGACGCCCGAGGCCGTCTTCAACGTGCGCGAGATCGCTTCTGCCTCACCGCGGCTGGCCGTCCTCGTCATGGGGACGAACGACCTCGTCAAGGAGCTGCACGCGGACCACGTGGCGGGCCGCGGCCCCCTGCTCACCTCGCTCCAGCTGTCGCTGCTCGCCGCCCGTGAGGCCGGTATCGCGATCCTCGACGGCGTCTACAACGACGTGAAGGATGCCAAGGGCTTCGAGGCCGAGTGTGTCCAGGGCCGCGACTTCGGCTTCGACGGCAAAACCCTCATCCATCCCGGCCAGGTCGAGCCCTGCAACGCGATCTTCGCGCCGACCGAGGAGTCCGTCGCCGAGGCCCGCGGCATCCTCGAGGCATGGGAGGCCGGTGCCGGCAGCGGCGTCGTCACCCACAACGGGCGGATGGTCGAGAACCTCCACGTCGACATCGCGCGGCGGGTCCTGGCCGTCCACGAGGTCATCACCAGCCGCTGACCCAACGGGGTGTGGGTGGCTCACCAGGCGGAGCCCGCAGCCGTTGCGGCGACGTCACCGAAGAGGGTGTCGGCGTCGACGTCGAGCCCTCGGCGGCGGAACCACTCGCACATGACGCGCACGTCGCGCTCGAGGAACTCGAAGCCGTGCGGGTTGCCGACGACGTCGACGATCTGCGGCCAGTCGATGACGACGAGCCGCCCCTCGTGCACGAGGGCGTTGTAGGGCGAGAGGTCACCGTGCGCCCAGCCCTCACCAGCGAGGGCGAGGACGACGTCGCGGAACTGCTCGAAGAGCTCGGCCAGCAGATCGGGCGACGGCTTCGTCTGCACGAGCCGGGGTGCCGCCTCGCGACCGCTGCCGAAGAACTCCATGAGCATCTCGGTGTCGCTGAGCTGGACGGGATAGGGGACGGGCAGCCCCAGCTCCCACAGCTTGCCCAGAGCCTCGAACTCCGCGAAGGCCCACTGGCCGGCGATGAGGCTGCGGCCGAACGTTGTCCGCCGCTGCATGGCCCGCATGTCGCGGGTCTTGCGGACGCGACGGCCGTCGAGGTACCCGCTGTCGCGGTGGAAGAGGCGGTTCTCGGCGCCCCGGTAGCGCTTGGCTGCCAGGAGTGAGTCGACGGCCGGTGCGTCGGTGCCCTCGGGCAGCCACCGGCGCACCAGGTGGACGTCGGCCTCCTTGCCGGTCTTGAGCACGCCGAGATCGGTCTCGACGGCGCCGAGGGCCGTGATGACCCAGTCGGGTCGCGGTGTGGGGCCGTGCATCGCACCGTCCCAGCTGGACCACCGCTCGCCCTCGGGAGGCGTGTCGGGGCAGGTGTTGCTAGCGAAGAGGGGCGACTCCGTCGCGGCCTCGGAAAACGTGGTCATGGGACTCCATCGGGGAAGGGATGTGGGCACGGGAGCGGCCCGGGACAGTCGTGGACATGTCGCGCCTCCTCGGGAGTCGGTGCACAGCGGCGTATGCCGTGCGGTTGCCAACCAGCGTCCCACCCGGGCGCGCCCCGCGCCACCGACTTGTTGCGACTTCGCGCAGTTCGCTCGCTGCGCTCGCAGCTGCGCCAAGTCGCAACAAGTCGAGGCTGGTGGGGTGGGCGGGATCACGCACCGAGCGGGTTCAGCGGGAGGTGGGCGGACGGCATACTCGACAGGGTCCTGCCCAACCCTCTCGAAGGCGGCTCTCACGCATGTCTCGGCTCCAGCGCACCGAAGGTCTCACCGACGAGCAGAGCGAGCTCATCAAGCTCGTGCGGCAGTTCGTCGAGGAGCAGATCATCCCCGTGGCGCAGGACCTGGAGCACGCCGACGAGTACCCGACGGAGATCGTCGAGGGCATGAAGGAGATGGGAATCTTCGGGCTGATGATCCCCGAGGAGTACGGCGGTCTGGGGGAGTCCCTGCTCACGTATGCGCTGTGCGTGGAGGAGATCGCGCGCGGCTGGATGTCGGTGAGCGGCATCATCAACACGCACTTCATCGTCGCCTACATGTTGCTGCAGCACGGCACCGAGGAGCAGAAGCAGCGCTACCTGCCGCGGATGGCGACCGGTGAGGTCCGGGGTGCGTTCTCGATGTCCGAGCCGGGGCTGGGCTCCGACGTCGCGGCGATCAAGTCCAAGGCTGTCGCGGGCGAGGGTGAGGGTGAGGACCAGAAGTGGTCGGTCAACGCGCAGAAGATGTGGCTGACCAACGGCGGCTCGTCCAACCTCGTGGCAGTGCTCGTCAAGACCGACCTCGGGGAGTCCGACAGCCCCTACAAGAACATGACGACCTTCCTCGTCGAGAAGGAGCCCGGCTTCGGCCAGACCGCCCAGGGTGTCACGGTGCCCGGCAAGATCGAGAAGATGGGCTACAAGGGCGTCGACACCACGGAGCTCGTGCTCGAGAACCACGAGACGACGTCGGCCCAGATCCTGGGCGGGGTGCCCGGCAAGGGCTTCTACCAGATGATGGATGGCGTCGAGGTGGGCCGGGTCAACGTCGCGGCGCGCGCCTGTGGAGTGTCGCGTCGGGCGTTCGAGCTCGGGATCGCCTACGCGCAGCAGCGTGAGACCTTCGGCAAGCAGATCGCGCAGCACCAGGCGATTCTGTTCCGCCTCGCCGACATGGCGACCAAGGTCGAGGCCGGCCACCAGATGATGGTCAAGGCAGCGCGTCTCAAGGACAAGGGCGAGCGCAACGACCTCGAGGCGGGCATGGCGAAGTACCTCGCGGCCGAGTACTGCGCCGACGTCGTCGAGCAGTCCTTCCGCATCCACGGTGGGTACGGCTACTCCAAGGAGTACGAGATCGAGCGCCTCTACCGTGAGGCGCCGATGCTGCTCATCGGCGAAGGCACGGCAGAGATCCAGAAGATGATCATCGGCCGCCGGCTCCTCGAGGAGTACGCGCTCAAGCGCTGATCCGGTGACGGTGACGGTGGTCGCCCGGGCGAGCGGCCGGCATACGACGTCTTGGTATGCCGGTCAGCCACCTCCCAGCGGCCGCCCAGCCGGGAGTGGGAGAATGAGGGCATGAGCACCCAACCGACCCGTGGTCTCGGCGCGGCCGCGGCCAAGCAGCTGTTGTCCCTCGACTACCCCATGTCGCTGGGCGTCCACGACACCTACGCCTCAGCGCAGAAGGCCGTCGACTACCTCTCCGACCACGATTTCCCCGTCGAGAACGTCCTCATCGTCGGCACCGACCTCAAGCAGCTCGAGCGGGTGACCGGTCGGCTGACCCGCAGCCGGATCCTCCTCGGCGGGTTGCTGTCGGGTGCGTGGCTCGGGCTGCTCATCGGGATCATCTTCGCGCTGTTCGACACCAGCGGTTTCTCGTGGGTCTCGGTCATCGCCACGGTGATCTTCGGGGCCGTGTTCGGCGCCGTGTGGGCGCTGGTCGGCTACTCGTTCACCGGTGGAGAGCGTGACTTCACCTCGGTGACCCAGGTGGTCGCCACCAAGTACGAGGTACTCACCGAGCACAAGTACGCGACTCGCGGGCGTGAGCTGCTGACCGAGATGGACCCCATGGCCGCGGCGCAGGCGCAGGTCCAACGCGCGCAGGAAGAGGCGCGCCGAGCGCGAGAGGCCGAGGGCCCGGCTTCGACCAACTGACCCGCCCGGCCCGTGGCAGGGGTCTAGCGTGAGTGCCATGGATGCTCCTCCCACGACGCCGCTCGAGCCGCTGCCCGAGGACTTCTCCTCGGTGCTGTGCGTCGTCGCGCACCCCGATGACATCGAGTACGGGACGGCGGCAGCCGTCGCGAAGTGGACCGCAGCGGGCAAGACGGTGACCTACTTCCTCCTCACCCGGGGTGAGGCGGGCATCGACACCATGTCGCCGGCCGAGGCGGGCCCGGCGCGTGAGGCCGAGGAGCGCGCGAGTGCTGCCGTCGTCGGCGTCACCGAGGTGGACTTCGGCGACCACCGTGACGGCAACGTCGAGTACTCCCTGGCTCTGCGTCGAGACATCGCCCGCGAGATCCGTCGTCGCACGCCGGATGTCGTCATCACCGGCGACTACGGCAACCGGTTCGTCGGCGGGATGCTCAACCAGGCGGACCATCGTGCTGTGGGGCTCGCGTGCGCGGATGCCGTCGCCGACGCCGGCAACCGGTGGATCTTCCCCGAGCTGGTCGACGAGGGCTTCGAGCCGTGGAACGTGGGCATCCTCGCCTTCGCGGGCCCGATGGCGCCGACGCACTACGTGGATGTCTCCGACAAGGTCGACGTGGCGGTGGCCTCGCTCGAGGAGCACGCGGCCTACAACGCCGCGCTGCCCGACGACTTCCCCAAGCCGGCACAGCTCGTGCCGATGATCCTCGAGATGGGCGCCCAGGCGGCGCAGGCCGAGGGCGTGACCCACGCCCTGGCGCTGGACGTCGTCATCCGCCGCTGAGAACACCAACTGATTGCCCGTTCGGCCGGTTCGTCGCTGCGCTCCTCCCCTGCCGAACGGGCAGTCAGTTGGTCAAGAGGCTAGGCGTTCTCCTCGCGGACCTCGGCGATCCACGCCTCGACGTCAGCGCTCGCGCGCGGCATCGCGGCCGACAGGTTCTCGTTGCCGTCCTCGGTGATGACGATGTCGTCCTCGATGCGCACGCCGATGCCGCGGAAGCGCTCGGGAACCTTGAGGTCGTCGGCCTTGAAGTAGAGACCGGGCTCGACCGTGAGCACCATGCCCGGCGTGAGCTCGGCGTCCATGTACTCGGTGCGGGTGGCGAGAGCGCAGTCGTGCACGTCGATGCCGAGGTGGTGCGAGGTGCCGTGCACCATCCAGCGGCGGTGGTACTGGCCGTGGTCGGTGTCCAGGGTGTCCTCGACCGACACGCCCTCGGGGAGCAGGCCCCACGCGTGGAGGTGCTCGGCAATGACGCGGATGGCGGCCGCGTGGATGTCGGAGAACTTCGCCCCCGGCTGGGCCGCCGCGATTCCGGCCTCCTGGGCGGCATACACGGCGTCGTAGACCTCGCGCTGCGCGTCGGTGAAGGTGCCGCTCACCGGGAGCGTGCGGGTGATGTCGGCGGTGTAGAGGGAGTCGACCTCGACGCCGGCGTCGAGGAGGACGAGGTCGCCTTCGGCCACGTCGCCCGTGTTCTTGATCCAGTGCAGCGTGTTGGCGTGGTCGCCGGACGCGACGATCGAGTCGTAGCCGACACCGTTGCCCTGGTGGCGGGCGTGGAGTCCGAAGACGCCCTCGATCCAACGCTCACCGCGACCCAGCTCGACCGCGGTGGCGAGCTCGGCGATGACGGCCTCGAACCCGACGTGGGTCCCGGCGACCGCCTCACGCATCTGCTCGATCTCGAACTCGTCCTTGGTCAGACGCAGCTTCGACAACGCGTGGGCGAGTGAGTCGTCGTGCTCCTCGAGCGTCTCCTCGGCCGCGCCGTTCTCGACGCGGGCGGCGTCGAGGGTGCGGGTCAGGTCACGGTCGGCGTCGCGGACGAGCCGCACGGTGACCTCTCCGGCGTCCTTGGCCGCGGCGGCCTCGAACTCGTCGATGTGGCGGGCGGTCAGTCCCAGCTCCAGCTCGATGTCGGCCAGGCTCGGACGCGCGCCGACCCAGAACTCGCCATAGCGGGCGTCGGCGAAGAAGTCGTCGCTGTCGCGCTCGCCCAGGGGGCGGAAGTAGAGGATCGCCTCGTGCCCGTCATCGGTGGGCTCGAGCACCAGCACGGCATCGGGCTCGCGGTCGGCGCCCAGCCCGGTGAGGTGGGCGAAGGCGCTGTGCGGGCGGAAGACGTAGTCGGTGTCGTTGCTGCGGACCTTGAGCCCGCCCGCGGGGACGATGAGCCGCTGCTTCGGGAAGGCGGCGCTCACGAGCGCACGTCGCGCCGCGGCATACTGCGCTGCGGGTGACTGGCCCCCCGCCTGCGGTCGACGGTCAGCCCAGTCCTCACGCACGAAGCCGCGGAACTCCTCGGTCGTCGGGCGGGCGCGGTTCTCTGCCTTCTTCTGCTCTTCGCTCACCCACCTATGGTGGCACGCGTGAGTGCCTACGACGGAGCCACCTTGGGTGAGCGCATGCGCAACCACTTCGGTGGGAGCACGGAGCACCTCTACGGCGTGCTTCTGCGTGACCTCGCGCGGGACTGGGACGCCGGCGGGGTGGCTCGCGAGATCCTCAGCGGCCACGAGGCGACACCCCCGGAGACATGGTGCAGCTGCGCCTGCTCGCCGGCATCCACCGCATCGTCCTGCGCGGAGATGCGCCCGAGCTGGCCGACTTCTATCCGTCCGTGGGCGGAACGGCCGACCGGTCTGCCGTGTGGCCGGCTCTGGAGCCCGTGCTTCGTGCGCACGTGCCCGAGCTGCGGGCGGCGCTCGAGGTCGCGCCGCAGACGAACGGGGTCGGGCGCTCTGTCGCCCTGCTGGTCGGGCTGTCAGAAGCGGTGCGACGCACGGGCCTTCGCCGGGTGCGTCTCCTCGAGCCCGGAGCGTCGGCCGGGTTGAACCTCCTCGTGGACCATTTCCGCTTCGAGGGCGACGGGTGGTCGGCGGGCCCGGTCACTGCCTCGTTCGTGTTGAAGGGGTGTGCCGCACCGGGATTCGTGCCGGCCGACTTCGAGGTCGTTGCACGGCGCGGGTGCGATCTCGACCCCTTCGACGGCACGACGGACGAGGGTGCGGCCCACCTGCGCTCGTTCATCTGGCCGCACATGCCCGAGCGTGACGGCCGGCTCGTCGCTGCGCTGACGACGCTCCGTGAGCACCCCGTGACGATCGACCGCGCCGGCGCGGCCGACTGGGTGCGCGAGCAGCTGGCGAGCTCCGAGCACGGGTCCGACGACGTGCTCACCGTGGTGTGGCACTCCATCACGCGTCAGTACTGGCCTGCTGCGGAGTGCGCGTCGATGATCGCCGCCATCGACGAGGCCCGCTCACGCCTACCGGTGGTGCGGGTCGCGCTCGAGGACCCCGACCCGCTGCCGACCACGAGCACGTGGCGCCCGCAGGTCGAGGTCGACGACGACGTCATCGGCCACTGCACCTATCACGGCCCGCCCCTGACCCTGGTGCCCGCCCACTGACCGTCCGTTTCTCACCCAATTCCCGGGTTACACACATGTGTGTAACCCGGGAATTGGGTGAGAAACGCACCAACCTCAGAGTGCGGCGTCGGGAGCGCGTCGCCGGGCCAGGTCGGCGCTCTCGTCGTCGGGCATCGTCTGGCTCGACATCTCGGCCTCGACGCGGCGGTGATAGATGTCGAGCTCCTCGGCGACGCGGGCGTCGTCCCACCCGAGGATCGGCGCCGCGAGGGCAGCCGCATGGGGCGCGGCGGTGAGCCCACGGTCGCGGGCCTCGATGGAGATGCGCGTGCGCCGGGTGAGGATGTCGGTGAGGTGCACCGCGCCCTCGGTCGCCGCGGCGAAGACGATCTCGGCCTTGAGGTGGGTCTCGCCACCGGGCAGCAGCTCGCCGAGATCGGGGCGGGCGTTGATCAGGGTGATGAGCTCCTTGGTGAGCGTGCCGTAGCGCTCGAGGAGGGTCTCGATGTGCTCCTGGTCGATGCCTGCCGAGCGGGCAAGGATCTGGGGCCGCTCGCTGAGCCACTCCCAGCCGATTGCACCGGCGAGGGGCACCTTGTCGGTGGAGGACTCGGCGACCTCCTGCTCGAAGTCCTTGACCGCCTCGTCGACGGCGTCCTTGGCCATGATCCGGTAGGTCGTGTACTTGCCGCCGGCGACGAGCGTGAGCCCGGGGAGCGGTGTGGCGACGACGTGCTCGCGGGACAGCTTGGTCGTCGCATCGTTCTCGTCGCCGGAGATCAGCGGTCGCAGACCGGCATACACGCCGTCGATGTCGTCACGCGTCAGGGGAGTGACGAGAACCGAGTTGACCGTCTCGAGGAGGTAGTCGATGTCCGCGGAGGTGGCAGCCGGATGGGACTTGTCGAGGTTCCAGTCGGTGTCCGTGGTGCCGATGATCCAGTGCTCGTCCCACGGGATGATGAACAGGACCGACTTGTTGGTGCGCAGGATGACGCCCGTCTCGGAGGTGATCCGGTCACGGGGGACGACCAGGTGGATGCCCTTGCTCGCCCGCACCTGCAGAGGTCCCTCGTCGCCGATCATCGTCTGGATCTCGTCGGTCCAGACGCCGGCCGCGGCAATGACGCGCCGGGCGCGGATGTCGAACTCCTCGCCGCTCTGGTGGTCCCGCGCGCGCACGCCGATGACCTGCTTGCCGTCCTCCGACCGCAGCATGCCGACGGCCGCGACCCGGTTGACCACGTGGGCTCCGTGCATGGCAGCGGTCCGCGCCAGCTCGAGCACGAAGCGGGCGTCGTCGACCTGGGCGTCGTGGTACTGGATCGCACCCGTGAGGGCGTCGGGGCGCAGGCTCGGCATCAGCCGCAGGGCGGCCTTCTTGCCCAGGTGCCGGTGGCGGGGAAGGCCCGCGGTCTGGCGCACACCGAACGCGAGCCCGTCATAGAGCGCGATGCCCGAGCCGACGTAGAAGCGTTCCCACGCGGGCTTGCTCAGCGGGTACATGAACGGCACCGGGCGCACGAGGTGTGGGGCGATCGTGTTGAGGAGGAGGCGTCGCTCCTGGAGGGCCTCGTGGACGAGCCCGAAGTCGAGCATCTCGAGGTAGCGCAGCCCGCCGTGGATGAGCTTGCTCGAGCGTGAGCTCGTCCCGCTCGCGTAGTCACGGGCCTCGATGAGGCCGGTCGAGAGGCCGCGGGTCACCGCGTCCAGCGCCACCCCGCAACCGACCACGCCGCCACCGACGACGAGGACGTCGAGCTCCTCGCCCGACCGCAGCCGCTCCAGGGTGGACGCACGCGCCGCGGGAGAAAGGGTCACGAGGAGCAAGCATAGGTGCCGCCCTCCTCGGCGTCGGGGGACGCCGTCAGTCGACCTCGACCCAGTCCAGGGTGCGCCCGACCGCCTTCTGCCACCCGGCATAGCCGTTGGTGCGTTGTTCGTCGGACCACTGCGGTTCCCAGTGCTCGGCCTCGGCCCACTTGTCCCTGAGCTCGTCGGTGCCGGCCCAGAAGCCGGTGGCCAGCCCCGCGGCATACGCGGCTCCCAAGGCGGTCGTCTCGGCGACGACCGGCTTGCTCACCGGGACGCCGAGGATGTCGGCCTGCAGCTGCATGCAGAGCCGGTTGGCCGTGACGCCACCGTCGACCTTCAGCGTGGTCAGCGTGACGCCCGAGTCGGCGGCCATGGCGTCGACGACGTCGCGGCTCTGGTAGCAGATCGCCTCCAGCGTCGCGCGGGCCAGGTGGGCGTTGGTGTTGAAGCGCGAGAGCCCGACGATGGCGCCGCGCGCGTCGCTGCGCCAGTAGGGGGCGAAGAGGCCGCTGAACGCCGGCACGAAGTAGACGCCACCGGTGTCCTCGACCTGCGCGGCGAGGGTCTCGACCTCCGACGCGCCGGAGATGATGCCGAGCTGGTCGCGCAGCCACTGGACCGCGCTGCCGGTCACGGCGATCGAGCCCTCGAGCGCGTAGACCGGTGCCGCAGAACCGAGCTGGTAGGCGACGGTCGTGAGGAGGCCGTTGTCGCTGCGCACGAGCTCGGTGCCGGTGTTGAGCAGGAGGAAGTTGCCGGTGCCGTAGGTGTTCTTCGCCTCGCCCGGCTCGAAGCAGACCTGCCCGACCGTGGCTGCCTGCTGGTCGCCCAGGACCCCGGTGATCGGCACCTGCGCGGTGCCCCGCTCCCCGGACGTCATCCCGTATGCCGTGTCGTCACTGCTCGCGTGGATCTCGGGAAGCATCTGGCGCGGGATGCCGAAGAAACCCAGCAGCTCGTCGTCCCAGTCGAGCGTGGTGAGGTCCATGAGCATGGTGCGGCTGGCGTTGGTGACGTCGGTGGCGTGGATGCCACCGCGGGGGCCGCCGGTGAGGTTCCAGACGAGCCACGTGTCGGGGGTGCCGAAGATGGCGTCGCCGCGCTCGGCCGCCTCGCGCACTCCGTCGACGTTCTCGAGGATCCACTGGACCTTGCCGGCCGAGAAGTAGGTGGCGGGCGGGAGGCCTGCCTTGTGGCGGATCGTCTGCGCGCGCTCGTCCGCGTCGAGCGCCTTGGCGATGGAGTCGGTGCGGGTGTCCTGCCAGACGACGGCGTTGTAGTACGGGCGGCCCGTGCGCCGGTCCCACACGATGGCGGTCTCGCGCTGGTTGGTGATGCCGATGGCGGCGAGGTCGGTGGTGGCGAGTCCGGCTCGGGTCAGGGCGCTGCCGATGACGGTCTGCGTGCGGTCCCAGATCTCCAGGGGGTTGTGCTCGACCCAGCCGGCACGGGGGAGCACCTGCTCGTGCTCGAGCTGGTGGCGGGCGACCTCACGACCGTCGTGGTCGAAGACCATGAAGCGGGTGCTGGTCGTGCCCTGGTCGACTGCGCCGATGAAGTCCGCCATGCCGGTCACCCTATGACGCGTCACCCGCCACCCCCCGATGCCCCGATGACGCGGAAATCGGAGATGTGCCCGGTTGCAACAGGGCACATCTCCGAATTCCTGGCTCGGACCATGGCCTGTGGATGACCGCGGAGCCACGCGAGCGATGTCGGCCACCATGGGTGGGATGAACGCCCGCCTGCTCGCCATCGCCACGTCCCAGGGCGGCGTCTTCAGCACCCACGATGCCCGCGGCGTGGATGTCGAGGACACCGAGCTGCGGGCGTTGGTCCGGGCCGGAGACATCGTCCGGGTTCGGCGAGGCGCCTACGTCCTGGGCACCGCGTGGGCGACCGCTGAGCACGAGGAGTGCCTGAGACTGCGGACCATGGCCGTGGCGCGGACGCGACGCGAGGACGTCGCGACACACCAGGCAGCTCTCGCCCTGCGGCATCTGCCCCTGCACGGTGTCCGCCTGGACGTGGTGGACCTGCAGGGCAAGGTGGGTCGAGTGCGACTCTCCGCTGGGCTGCGCACCGCGCCGGGCCGCCTCCCTGACACTGATGTGGACGGCGTGAGATGCGTTTCACTCGAGCATGCCATCGTTCAGGTTCTGCTCCGGTCCGGCCTGGAGGCGGCCCTCCTGCCTCTCGACGCTGCGTTGCGCACAAAGAAATGCACCCTGGAGCGGGTCGAGGCAGCCGTCGCTCTGCTCGTGCCACACACCCGCAAGGCGCTCGGACAACGCCTCCTCGAGCTGGCCGATGCCCGCAGCGACTCCCCGGGGGAGACCCGCACTCGTCTGCTGCTCCATGACCTCGGCCACCAGTGGCGCAGCCAGGTCATCATCTGCGACGACAACGACGACTTCGTGGCCAAGGTGGACTTCCTCGTGGAGGGTCGCGTCGTGGTGGAGTTCGACGGCCTGAACAAGTACGCCGGGGCACAGGGGCATGGGGCACTGGCTGCTGAGAAGCGACGCGAGGACAGGCTGAGGGCGCTGGGCTACGCCATCGTGCGACTCACGTGGGCCGACCTCGCCAAGCCGGATCGGGCGGCGGCCATGCTCCGACGCGCCCTGGCGGCCTGAGGCTGACCCGAAATCGGGGATGTGCCCGGTTGCAACCGGGACGATCACCGATTTCCGCGTCATGGGGGAGCCCGGAGAGGGTAGGCGCGGGCGGGAGGGCTGTGAGGGAACGCACGCGGCATACGTGATGTGTCGACGCGAGGGGCACGCAAGGATGGGCGGCATGCAGTTCGGACGCAGCTATGAAGAGTTCGAGGTCGGAGCGACCTACAAGCACTGGCCCGGCAAGACGGTCACCGAGTTCGACGACCACATGTTCTGCCTGTTGACCATGAACCACCACCCGCTCCACCTCGACACCAACTACGCGTCGGAGACGACGCAGTTCGGCAAGAACGTCGTCGTGGGCAACTACGTCTACTCGATCCTGCTCGGCATGTCGGTGCCCGACATCTCCGGCAAGGCGATCGCCAACCTCGAGATCGAGTCCCTGCGCCACGTCGCCCCGACGTTCCACGGCGACACCCTCTACGGCGAGACCCGCGTCCTCGACAAGTGGGAGTCCACGTCCAAGGACGACCGTGGCGTCGTCCACGTCGAGACGATCGGCTACAACCAGGACGGCAAGGTCGTCTGCATCTTCCGACGCAAGGTCATGGTCCCGAAGGACAACTACCTCGAGTCGCGGGGCGGCGAGCAGCCCGGTCGCCCGGTGCCGCAGCCCGACAAGCACTGGCCCGGCCCCGAAACCACTGGCACGACCTGACGTTCCGCTGACAGGCTGGGGACCATGACCTCACGCCTCATGCACACGTCCGTCGACTCCCGCGACGCCCACGCCCAGTCGATCTGGTGGGCTGAGGTGCTCGGCTGGTCACAGGACCCGCAGGACCCCAACCTCCCCGGCCACGAGGAGTGCATGATCTTCAGCCCCGACGGGCGCCAGCGGGTGCTCTTCATCGAGGTGCCCGAGGGCAAGACGGTGAAGAACCGGCTCCACTTCGACCTCACACCCACCGACCGCACGCGCGAGGAGGAGGTGGAGCGGCTGCTCGCCCACGGCGCGACGATGCACCAGGACCTGCGCGAGCCGGACGGTGGCTGGGCAACCCTCCTCGACCCGGAGGGCAACGAGTTCTGCGTCCTGCGCAGCGAGTCCGAGCGACCGGACCCCTACTCGCACCTCGTGGTCTGAGTCGCCTCAGCCGCCCCTCACTCCACCGCGTCGGTATGCCGTGTGCCCGCCTTGTCGGTCCACGTGACCTTCGTGACGAGCGGGCCCGAGTCGGTCCCCGGAGCAGTGGCCTGCCCGTAGGCGACCTCGCCGGTTCCCAGTGACTTCACGGTGACCTTGGTGTGCGTCTGCGCATGGGCCCACGTGAAGCTCACGTCGCGCGCGCCCTCGGGCAGCAGGGTGGCCGAGGTCCATGCCCATGCCCCGTTGTCCGGCCGCTCGCCGTAGCCCATGGTGGTGGTCGCCTTGCGGCTGAGCGGCCTGGTGGAGCCGCCCCGCCCGCCGGCCATGAAGACGCCCATGACGCCGGACTCCCTGGAGATGAAGAACCGGTCCCCTCCCGCGATCGGGACGGTGGGGAGCATCGTGCCGTTGGCCGAGCGGACCTCGTCGGCGGCGTTGGTCCAGATGGTGTCGACGTAGTTCTCGGTCTGGCCGGGCTCGTCGAACTTCAGCGCGACCGCCTGGAAGTCGGTCCCGGGAAGCGGCTGGGTGTCCTGCGAGACGCCACCCTTGAAGCCGTCCCTGGTGATCGTCAGGAACTGGTCGGCGTCCGCGGGCGCGGTGCCGAGCATGACCCCCTCGGCTCCCGAACCGGTGCCCATCGAGACGACGTCCGCGGAGGCGCTGGATCCGGCGAGCTGCTGGCGCGTCGCGCCCGAGCCCTTGTAGAAGACGATGTTGGGCTGGTCGGCCGGCGCACCCGGGCGCACCTCGACCGACCAGGCGCCGTCGAAGAGTGCGGCCGACACGCGCTGGTCCGAGGCCGAGGACGACGACGTCGGTGGGCCGGCCGGGAGCGCCTCACCGCCGACCCCTGTGCCGATGGTGGCGAAGGCGACAGCCGCGGCCGCAGCAGCGGCACCGAGGCCAAAGCCGGTGCGGCGCATGGTGCGTCGGCGCAACCGGCGGCGCCCGCCCGCGTGCACGGAACGTTCGTCGATGGACATGGAGGGCGTGGGAGGAGCTGCGAGGAGGTCGAGGATCGGGTCAGACATGACGTTCTCCTTGGGTGACGAGCAGGGTGCGCAGTCGGGTGAGTCCTCGTGACGTCGAGGACTTCACCGTGCCGGTGCTGACGTTGAGGGCGTCGGCCGTCTCCCGCTCGGAGAGGCCGACGTGGTGGCGCAGGACGACGCACTGGCGCTCGCGCACGGGGAGGGAGGCCAGCGCCTTCGACAGCTCGTCGGCCAGGGCGATGTGCTCGGAGCGGTCGGTGCTGCCCGCCTCGGGAACCTCGTCGGTGAGGCGTTCGCGCCAGCGACGGCGGTGCGAGTCGGTGTGCAGGTTGACGAGCACCCGGCGGGCGTAGTTGTGGGTGCCGCCCGGCTCGATCCGTGGCCAGGCGACGTAGACGCGTTCGAGGGTCTCCTGCACCAGGTCCTCGGCGCTCGAGGCACCACCGGTGAGCAGCCATGCCAGGCGCAGCAACCGGCCGGAGCTCGATCTCATGAACTCGTCGAACGAGCCGTCGTCGCGACTGTTCACGACACCACCTTCTTCCCGCATTGCCGGACCGGACGCCCCTGATACGGGGAACCCGAGCGAAAGGTTGTCATGGTGCTGTGACTTCCGCGGCGTGCGGGCTTGGGGGCCGTGGGGCCCGCATAGGGTACGAGCGTGACGATCGACCTGCACGCCCACTCGACCGCCAGCGACGGGACCGAGAGCCCGGCCGAGCTGGTCGCTGCAGCCAGGGCGGCCGGGGTGACGATGCTGGCCATCACCGACCACGACACCACCGCCGGGTGGGCGGAGGCGGTGGAGGCGGCGGTCCGGCTCGGGGTGCAGCTGGTTCGGGGGATCGAGATCTCGTGCAGCCGCGACCACCGCAGCATCCACCTGTTGGGCTACCTGCCCGACCCCGACGACCCGCGCCTGGCCGCCGAGCTGGCCCGCGCTCGCGACAGCCGGGTGACACGGATGGACCGGATCATCGAGCGCATGGCCGACGACGGCATACCGGTCACGGTCGAGGAGGTGCGCGCCCAGGTGGCGCCCGGGGCGACCCTCGGGCGGCCGCACCTGGCCGACGCCCTCGTGGCGAAGGGGATCGTCGAGGATCGCGACGCGGCCTTCCGGGACCTGCTGCACGACGGGAGCAAGTACTACGTCGGTCACTACGCGCCGGACCCCGCGACGGCGATCGCGCTCGTGCGCGACGCCGGGGGAGTTCCCGTGCTCGCACACCCCTTTGCGATGCGGACGGCCACGATCTCCGACGAGCTGGTCGAGGAGCTCGCGGCGGCCGGGCTGGCCGGCCTCGAGGCACACCACCGTGACCACGAGCCGGGCGACGTGGAGCGGGCCCTGCGCCTCGCGGACCGCCACGACCTCGTCGTCACGGGGAGCAGCGACTACCACGGCACCGGCAAGCTCAACCGGCTCGGCGAGCACACGACGGACCCGCGCGAGTGGTCCCGTATCGTCGAGCAGTCCCACGGCGTGAAGGTGGTCCAGCCATGACCGAAGCCGCCTCGCGGCGCAGCAAGGCAGGGGGCGAGGGTGACCTCGTCCTCACCCTGTCCTGCCCCGACCGCCCCGGCATCGTCGCGGCCGTGAGCCAGCACCTCTTCGAGCGCGAGGCCAACATCGAGGAGAGCCAGCAGTTCAGCGACCACCGCACGGGTCGCTACTTCATGCGAGTGCGCTTCGATACCGGCGACGTGACCGTGGACGTGGAGCTCTGGCAGCGTGAGTTCGCCGCTGTCGCAACCGAGTTCGAGATGGCGTGGGAGCTGCGCAAGGCGGTCACGGCATACCGGACGCTGGTGATGGTGAGCAAGTTCGGTCACGTCCTCAACGACCTCCTCTTCCGCTGGAAGTCCGGTCAGGTCAACGCCGACATCGTCGGGATCGTCAGCAACCACACGGACCTCGAGCCCATGGCGCGTTCCTACGGGATCCCCTTCCACCACATCCCGGTGACGCGCGAGACCAAGCTCGAGGCCGAGGCTCAGCTGCGTGAGGTCGTCGCCGCCCACGACGTCGAGCTCATCGCCCTGGCCCGTTACATGCAGGTGCTGAGCGACGACCTGTGCCGTGACCTGGGTGGTCGCGTCATCAACATCCACCACTCCTTCCTGCCGAGCTTCAAGGGTGCCAAGCCCTACCACCAGGCCTACGCACGCGGCGTCAAGGTCATCGGGGCGACGGCGCACTACGTCACCGCCGACCTCGACGAGGGCCCGATCATCGAGCAGGACATCCACCGCGTCGACCACCGCATGGAGGCCGAGGACCTCGTCTCCGCCGGCGAGGAGGTCGAGTCGCGGGTGTTCTCCCGCGCCGTGCGCTGGCACTGCGAGAGCCGCATCATCCTCAACGAGGACCGCACCGTCGTCTTCAGCTGAGGTGAGTCCACCTGTGGACGGCCGGCTCGCGCTGTCGGTCGCGCTGGCTAGGTTGGTCCCGTGACCGACGTGGAGACCGGGAGGCCGGTCCAGAGCGAGTTCGCGGGCATGCCGCCGAAGCTGTATGCCGCGAGCCCATCGCGCCTGCTCGCTCACCTCGACTGCCCCCGTCGTTATCGGATGCAGTACCTCGACAAGCCACGTCCCGAGCAGCGGGCGCAGCGGGCGCACACGTCCTTCGGCCTGGCCGTCCACAACGCGCTGCGCGACTGGTGGGACCTGCCGCGCGAGCGGCGCACCGCCTCGGCCGGGCGCGAGCTCGTCCGCACGTCCTGGATCGACGTCGGCTTCCGCGACCCGGAGCAGTCGGGTGCGTGGCGCAAGCGGGCACAGGAGCACGTCGTCGCCTATCTCGCCGGAGTCGACCCCGACGACCCGCCCCGCGGGATCGAGCGCACCGTGTCGTTCGTCAGCGGCGCCCTGCGCGTCACCGGGCGCATCGACCGCCTCGACGACCGCGACGGTGAGCTCGTCGTCGTCGACTACAAGACGAGCCAGAAGCCGCTGGGTGAGGACGATGCCCGCACCTCCCTGCCGATGGCTCTGTATGCCGCGGCCGTGTGGAAGATGTTCCGTCGCCCGTGCCTTCGGGTCGAGCTCCACCACGTCACCTCCGGTGAGGTCATCTCGCACACGCACACCCCCGAGTCGCTGACCCGCAAGGTTGACGAGGCGAAGTCCATCGCCCGAGACGCCCAGCGCGCCGACGCCGACTTCGCCGAACGAGGTGTCGAGTCCGCGCTCTTCCCGGCCGTGGTGGGGCCCATCTGCACGTGGTGCGACTTCCGGGCGCACTGCCCCGAGGGGCAGGCCGCCGGGCCCGAGAAGTCGGGCTGGGCCGCCCTCGAGATGGCGGAGACGACACGACCAGATGTTGCGCGGCCCTCTCCCCGGCGCCAGGGCCCGGGACGCGCTACGGTGACCTGACCAGCGCAGACGACGTCGTCGAAGGGGCTCAAGATGGCTTCGAAGGACACCACCTTCCTCGGTTGGCCCGTGCTCCGGCAGCTTGCGAGCGGTGACTTCCTCGGCCGGGGAACCTCCGTGACGTCGCGCCGGACCAGGCACGTCGAGGCGCGCACGACGACGGCAGACCGGGTCGTGCAGAGCGTCTGCCCCTACTGCGCCGTGGGGTGTGGGCAGCGCGTCTTCGTCAAGGACGAGAAGGTCGTCCAGATCGAGGGTGACCCGGACTCGCCCGTGAGCCGCGGGCGGCTGTGCCCCAAGGGAGCCGCGAGCGAGCAGCTGGTGAACTCGCCCTCGCGCCAGACGCACGTGCTCTACCGTGCGCCGCGAGCCAAGGAGTTCCAGCGGATCGAGCTCGACCAGGCGATCGACATGGTGGCCGACCGCTTCCTCGAGGCCCGTCAGCACGGCTGGCAGGAGTTCGACGACAAGGGCCGGCGCCTGCGCCGCACGATGGGCATCGCCTCGCTCGGGGGAGCCACCCTCGACAACGAGGAGAACTACCTCATCAAGAAGCTGTTCACCGCGGCCGGTGCCATCCAGATCGAGAACCAGGCGCGTATTTGACACTCCTCCACGGTTCCCAGTCTGGGGACCTCGTTCGGACGTGGCGGAGCCACGCAGTCACTGCAGGACATGGCCAACGCCGACTGCATCATCATCGAGGGCTCCAACATGGCCGAGTGCCACCCGGTGGGCTTCCAGTGGGTGTCCGAGGCCAAGGCGCGCGGCGCCCGGGTCATCCACATCGACCCCCGCTTCACGCGCACCTCGGCGATCGCCGACACCCATGTCCCGATCCGGGCCGGTTCGGACGTCGTGCTCCTCGGTGCGCTCATCAACCACGTGCTCTCCAACGACCTCTACTTCCGTGACTACGTCGTGGCGTACACCAACGCCGCGACGCTCGTGAACGAGGACTTCGTCGACACCGAGGACCTCGACGGGGTCTTCAGCGGCTACGACCCGCAGACCGGCAAGTACGACATGTCGTCCTGGGCCTACGCCGAGGGTGACGGCAACGGTGGCGACGGCAACGGTGGTGACGGCGACGGCAAGGTCGAGGAGCCGGGCGGTGGCGACGAGCACGGCTCGGAGAAGTCCGACCGTGCAGCGCCCCACAGCCACGGCGCTGCAGGAGCGCCCATGGAGCACGCCAACGTCGTGCGCGACGAGACCCTCCAGCACCCACGCAGCGTGTTCCAGATCCTCAAGCGGCACTACGCCCGCTACACGCCGGAGATGGTGAACGACCTCTGTGGCATCCCCGTCCACCAGTTCCACGAGATCGCCAAGGCGATTGCCGAGAACTCCGGACGCGAGCGGACGACCTGCTTCGCCTACGCGCTCGGCTGGACCCAGCACAGCCTCGGTGCCCAGTTCATCCGCACCGCGGCCATCCTCCAGCTGCTCATGGGCAACATGGGTCGGCCCGGCGGCGGGATCATGGCCCTGCGCGGGCACGCGAGCATCCAGGGCTCGACCGACATCCCCACGCTGTTCAACCTCCTGCCGGGCTACCTGCCCATGCCGATGGTGGGCCAGCACGACACGCTCGAGGAGTACCTCACCTCGATCTCCTCGCCGCGCCAGAAGGGCTTCTGGACCGAGGCCGACGCCTACACGGCCAGCCTGCTCAAGGCGTGGTGGGGCGATGCGGCCACCGCGGAGAACGACTTCTGCTTCGACTACCTCCCGCGGCTGTCCGGTGCGCACGGCACCTACCAGAGCACCATGGCGATGATCGACGACGAGGTGGACGGCTTCTTCGTCCTGGGGCAGAACCCTGCCGTGGGTTCGGCCCACGGCAAGATGCAGCGAGACGCGCTGTCGCACCTCAAGTGGCTCGTCGTGCGCGACTTCCAGCTCATCGAGACAGCGACGTTCTGGAGGGACGGCCCCGAGGTGGCCTCGGGGGAGACCAGCCCCGAGGAGATCGACACCGAGGTGTTCTTCTTCCCGGCCGCCAACCACGTCGAGAAGTCGGGAACCTTCACCCAGACCCAGCGGATGCTCCAGTGGCACCACCAGGCGATCCGGCCCGCCGACGACGTCCAGAGCGAGCTCGACTTCTTCCACGAGCTCGGCGTGCGGATCCGCGAGCGGCTCAAGGACTCCACCGACGAGCGCGACCGCCCGCTGCTGGACCTCACGTGGGACTACCCGACCGACGAGCACGGCGAGGTGGACGCCGAGGCGGTGCTGCGCGAGATCAACGGCTACCACGTCACCGGTGAGCGGGCGGGCGAGGTGCTCGACAAGTTCGTCGACATGCGCGCCGACGGCTCGACCGCCGGGGGCTGCTGGATCTACACCGGCGTCTTCGCTGGTGGCATCAACCGCTCCAAGAACCGCGTCCCCGGCCAGCAGCAGGACGACGTGGCACCGGAGTGGGGATGGGCATGGCCCATGAACCGTCGCGTCCTCTACAACCGCGCCTCGGCCGACCCGCAGGGTCGCCCCTGGAGCGAGCGCAAGAAGTACGTCTGGTGGGACGAGGAGCAGCGCAAGTGGGTGGGCAAGGACGTCCCGGACTTCCCGATCGACCGGGACCCCTCCTTCCGGCCGGACCCGGATGCGGGCGGTCCCGCCGCCATCGCCGGCGACGACCCCTTCATCATGCAGGCCGACGGCAAGGGCTGGCTCTTCGCACCCAAGGGCATGGTGGACGGGCCGCTGCCGACCCACTACGAGGCCCAGGAGTCGCCGGTCTCCAACTCGCTCTACACCCAGCAGAGCAACCCCAGCCGTCTCATCTATGCGCGCAAGGACAACCTCTGGAGTCCGTCCGGTACGCAGCCGGGCTCCGACGTCTACCCGTTCGTCTTCACGACCTACCGGCTCACCGAGCACCACACGGCCGGAGGCATGAGCCGCTGGCTGCCCTACCTCTCCGAGCTCCAGCCGGAGATGTTCTGCGAGGTCTCGCCGCAGCTCGCGCAGGAGCGCGGCCTGGTCAACGGGGACTGGGCGACGATCATCTCCGCCCGCAGCGCGATCGAGGCCCGCGTCCTCGTGACCGACCGGGTACGACCGCTGACGATCAACGGCCACACGGTGCACCAGATCGGGCTGCCCTACCACTGGGGTGTGGGCAAGGACGCCGTCGTCGAGGGAGACGGCGCCAACGACCTGCTCGGCGTCGTGCTCGACCCCAACGTCCAGATCCAGGAGTCGAAGGTCGGCTCGTGCGACATCCGGCCGGGACGCCGGCCGCGCGGCGAGGAGCTGCCCCGGCTCGTCGCCGAGTACCAGTCCCGGGCCGGCACCACGGTCGAGACGGGCACCGAGCACGCGAACCCGGTACCCGAGGACATCAGGCGTCGACGGGCCGCCACCCTCACGTCCGACGAGAGCGAAGGTGGGAGCTCATGAGCTATCTGCAGCGACAGCTGGGCGGTCGCACCGACCCCGCCCAGGATGCCGGGTGGCAGGACGCCCCGGGGCGCAAGGGCTTCTTCACCGACACCTCCATCTGCATCGGCTGCAAGGCGTGCGAGGTGGCCTGCAAGGAGTGGAACGCGATCCCGCTCGACGGTCTCGCGCTGTCGGCCAACTCCTACGACAACACCGGTGACCTCGGCGCGAGCACGTGGCGACACGTCGCCTTCGTCGAGCAGGACGCGGACCGCATCGCCGCCGCCCGCGAGTCCGGCCGGCGTCTGGTCGAGCTCGGCATGCCCGGTGTCGGGGCGCCCGCGCAGGCGGCGACACAGGGTGGCGCGCCTGCCGGCTACGGCGTCCTCCCGGCCCCCGTCGAGGACCACGGCCCGAGCCTCGGTGACATGCTCACCGAGACACGCGCATTCGAGGACAGGTCGCCCGAGGACGGGGCGTCCCACGGCACCACCGTCGACGGCACCCCGATGGTGGGGGCTCTGCCCGAGTTCCGTTGGCTCATGGCCTCGGACGTCTGCAAGCACTGCACCCACGCCGGATGCCTCGACGTGTGCCCCACCGGTGCCCTCTTCCGCAGCGAGCACGGCACGGTCGTCGTGCAGGCCGACATCTGCAACGGGTGCGGCTACTGCGTCGGGGCCTGCCCCTTCGGAGTCATCGAACGCCGCTCCGACGCCAGCACCACGGTGCGCGGAGACGGCCACGTGCCCAACATCGGCATCGCGCAGAAGTGCACCCTCTGCTACGACCGCCTCCAGCACGACCAGACGCCGGCGTGTGCCCAGACCTGCCCGACCACCTCGATCCGCTTCGGTGACCGCGACGACATGGTCGAGGCCGCGCGCGCCCGCGTGAGCCAGCTGCACGAGCAGGGTTTCACCGAGGCCCGGCTCTACGGCGCCAACGACGACGACGGCGTGGGTGGTACCGGCTCGGTCTTCCTGCTGCTGGACGAGCCCGAGGTCTACGGACTTCCTCCGGACCCGGTGTGCGCCACGTCGCGCCTTCCGGAGATGTTCCGCACCGCCGGGTATGCCGGCCTCGGCATGCTGGGTGCAGCGGCGGTCGCCTTCCTGGGAGGTCGTTCGTGACGACGTCGGCCTTCGACAGCTATCGCCCACCGGATGAGGGCGGGAGGCGTCGGCGCCGGCCCTCGCTGCGCGACAACGTCTCGGGTGCTGCGCGCTCCATGGCCCGGGGGAGCAGTGGCTGGCTCACTGGAGATGGTGGGGGCCGACGCGAGGCGCAGGCCGTCCCTGACGTCGAGTTCTCCAGCTACTACGGACGTTCCGTCGTCAAGCCGATGCCCTGGAAGCACGAGATCCCCGCCTACCTCTTCATCGGAGGAGTCGCTGCCGGCTCCGGCCTGCTGGGCACCGGGGCCGCAGCCACGGGACTCGACGTCCTGCGCCGACGCAGCCGGCTCACCGCCATGGCGGCGGTGGCAGTGAGCGGGGGTTTGCTCGTCTCGGACCTCGGGCGGCCCGAACGGTTCCTCAACATGCTGCGGACGGTCAAGCTCACCTCGCCCATGTCGGTGGGCACGTGGATCTTCTCCGGCTACTCCGCCTTCACCGGGGTGACGACCGCGGCCGAGCTGGCCCGGATGCTGCCGCAGCGCTCGAGTGGACCCGTGGGCACGGTGCTGCGACTCCTGGACGCCGTGGAGACGCCGGCAGGCGTCGGTCAGGCTCTCTTCGCGGCTCCGCTCGCGGCATACACGTCGGTCCTCCTGTCCGACACCGCAACTCCGCTCTGGTTCGAGAGCCGACGGCACCTGCCGTTCGTCTTCGTGGGTTCGGCCGCCCTGGCTGCCTCGGGGGTGCAGATGGTCCTCTCCCCGGTGGCGCAGGCGGGACCGGCGCGTCGGCTCGCCCTGCTCGGCGTCGCGAGCGACCTGGTCGCCATGCACCGGCTCGAGTCGCAGCTCGAGGAGGACGGTGTCCGCGAGCCGATGGAGACCGGGCACGCCGGGAGGATGCTGCGGACGGCCAAGGCGCTCATCGTGGCCGGGGGACTGGGGACAGTGCTGGCCGGCCGCAGCCGCGCCGTCGCCGTCGTGGCCGGTGCCGCCCTGGCCACTGGTTCGGCCCTCACCCGGTTCGCGATCGTCGATGCGGGTATCGAGTCGGCGAAGGACCCGAAGTACACCGTCGAGCCACAGAAGGCCAGGCTCGAGCAGCGCAGGGCACAAGGAACCGTCGACGACAGCATCGTCACCGTGAGGTGACGAGCCGCATCCACCCAGGAGGCCGCATGAGCACCACGAGCACGCGCGAGAACGAGCAGGACGGAGTCGTCACCCGGACGGGCAACAGGTGGGTCGTCCTCGCCGGAGGTGTCCTCGTCCAGCTCGCCATCGGTGCGGTCTACGCCTGGAGCACCTTCAGCAAGGCGATCCAGGCGGACCCGTCCGCCATCGAGCTGTCCAAGGTGCAGGCCACCATTCCCTTCGAGGTGGCCATCGGCATGATCTTCGTCGGAACCTACCTCGGTGGCCGGATCCAGGACCGGCGTGGCCCCCGCGTCGTCGCCCTCGTCGGCGTGACGATCTACTCGATCGGCATCATGCTCGCGAGCCTGACGCGCGACGCCAGCGACCTCTGGCTGCTCATCCTCGGCTACGGCGTGCTGGGGGGTTTCGGGCTCGGCCTGGCCTACATCGTGCCCATCGCCATGCTGCAGAAGTGGTTCCCCGACAAGCGCGGGCTCATCACCGGCATCGCGGTCGGTGGCTTCGGCTTTGGCGCAGTGATCACGTCGCCGCTGGCGCAGCGGATGATCCAGGGCAACGAGGACTACCAGCGCTACCCGACCAAGGTCTTCCTGTGGCTCGGCCTGGCCTATCTGGTCGCCGGTCTCATCGGGGCGTCCTTCTTCCGCAACCCACCCGAGGGGTATGCCGCTGCGAGCGCTGCCCGCACCCCGGCGGCGGAGTCAGCGGCTCCGAAGCGCAACGCCGCCGGTCGTGACTTCACGCCCCAGGAGGCGCTCAGCACGCCTCAGTGGTACATGCTCATGTTCATCCTCACGATCTCCGTGACGGCCGGGATCTCGCTCATCTCCGTGGCCGCCGGCACCGCGACCGACGTCGCCGGCTTCACGGCCGGGGGAGCCGCGACCCTCGTGGGCGTCATGGGCCTGTTCAACGGCGGTGGGCGCATCCTCTGGGCCGCAATCTCGGACCGGATCGGACGGCGACCGGCCTTCATCGGCATCCTCGGCCTCCAGGGCCTCGCGCTGCTGGCCATCCCGCACGCGGGGAGCCAGGCGGTGTTCTACATCCTCTGCGCCCTCGTCTACACCTGCTACGGCGGGGCCTTCGGGACCATGCCGTCGACGGCCGGCGACTTCTTCGGCGTCAGGCACTCCGGGGCGATCTACGGCCTCATGCTCCTGGGCTGGTCGATCGGTGGCATCGTCGGCCCGCTGCTCATCTCGTGGCTCATCGGCGAGGACCAGGCCTACACACTCGGCTTCACCGTCGTCGGCATCATCGCGCTGGCCGGTCTCATCCTGCCGATCGTCGCGCGCCCGCCGAAGCACACCTGAGGGCAGGCCCGCACATCACTCGCGGACGTCGGCCGGCCCCTGCGTCAGCGGGAGGCCGGCCGATCGCCACGCCTCGACACCACCGATGACGTCGGTGGCGTCGACGCGCCGACCCGGCGCAGGGAATCGGCCGCGAACGACGAGCTGTAGCCCTGGCGGCAGATGACCACCACGGGTACGCCGTCATCGGCCTCGGCGATCCGGTGCGGTGAGCTCGGGTCCAGGCGCCACTCGAGCACCGTGCGGTCGATGACAATCGCGCCGGGCAGCTCACCCTGACGGGCGCGCTGGCTGGCAGTGCGGGTGTCGACGAGGAGCGCTCCCTGCCCCTGCGCCGCGAGTGCCTCTGAGGGCGTGAGCCTGCGCAGGTCAGCCCGCGACTGCTTCAGGGCCTCCGACACCCGGGACGGGGCGGTCGGCGCCGGTCGGTGCTCCGGCGTCATGCGACCGCCAGGACCACGCCGTCGCCGAGCGAACCCGCTGGAACGGTCTCACCCACCACGGGAGCGCCCGGCACCTCACCGACGACGAGCAGGCCGCCCGAGGTCTGGGCGTCCGCGAGCAGGATGAGCTCGTTCTCGCTGACCCCTGCGGCCACGTCGAGGTGCGGACGGACCCAGTCGAGGTTGCGGCGCGAACCACCCGGCACGTTCCCAGCCGACAGCGCCTCCCGTGCCCCTTCGACGTAGGGCACGGCGCTGGCGTCGACCCGCGCGGCGACGCCCGATGCGCGCCCCATCTTGAACAGGTGACCGAGCAGTCCGAACCCGGTGACGTCCGTGGCAGCCCGTATGCCGGCGGCCACCGCCGCGCGCGAGGCGTCACGGTTGAGGGTGGTCATGACCGCAACGGCCTCCTCGCTCCTCTCTCCGGTCGACTTGTGCCGGTTGTTGAGCACCCCCAGCCCCAGCGGCTTGGTGAGGCTGATGGGCAGCCCCGGGGCGGCCGCGTCGTTGCGCAGCAGGCGCTCCGGGTCGGCGGTTCCCGTGACGGCCATGCCGTAGGTGGGCTCCGGACCGTCGATGCTGTGCCCACCGATCACCGGGCAGCCTGCCTGGCCCGCCACGTCGAGGCCGCCGCGGAGCACCTCGCGCAACAGCTCCATCGGCAGCAGCTCGCGCGGCCACGCCACCAGGTTGATGGCCATCACGGGAGTGCCGCCCATCGCATAGATGTCTGAAAGTGCGTTGGCGGCGGCGATCCGTCCCCAGTCGTACGCGTCGTCGACCACGGGGGTGAAGAAGTCGGCCGTGGACAGCACCACCACCCCGCCCTCGATACGCACGGCCGCGGCGTCGTCGCCGTCGTCGAGCCCGACGAGGACCTCGCCACCGGAGAAGGGACCGGACCCACCGCTCGCGTGGAGACCCGCCACGAGCTCCTCGAGCTCTCCGGCCGGGATCTTGCAGGCGCAGCCACCGCCACGCGCGAACTGGGTCAGGCGCAGTGCTTCCATGCACTGAGGCTAGTCACCTGTCTAGGGTGGTGGGCGGAGGCGTCTGGGTTCCTGGTGGGCCCCCCGGTCTTCAACACCGGTGAGACCGAGTACCTCGGTCTGGCGGGTTCGATTCCCGTCCGTCTCCGCCACACACGTCGAAGGGCTCCGGCCTTCGCCGCACCGAAGGGAGCCCTGGGTTGAGCGACGCCGATCCTCGCCGGAGCATTCCGCGCACGGACGTCCTCCTCGCGGATCCGAGGCTGATGGACGCGGCGGGGCGACTCGGCCGGACGATCGTGCGCCGGGCCGTGTCCGGCGCGCAGGACCGGGCCCGCCGGGGGGAGGTCCTGCCCGACGAGGTCGCCGACGCCGCGGTGGCGCTGCTGCCGCGCCGGGCCTCGACGTTGACACCGGTGCTCAACGCCACGGGCATCGTCGTGCACACCAACATCGGTCGGGCCCCGCTCTCGGCGGCGGCGGTACAGGCGGTGCTGGACGCGGCCGGTCATGTCGACGTCGAGATGGACCTCGCGACGGGGGCACGCAGCCGACGCGGGGCCGGCGCGCTGTCCGCGCTGCGCGAGGCGGTCCCCGCCGCCGGTGACGCGCTGGTCGTCAACAACGGGGCTGCGGCCCTCGTCCTCGCGACGACGGCGCTCGCGGCGGGTCGTGAGGTCATCGTCTCGCGCGGTGAGCTGGTCGAGATCGGGGACGGCTTCCGGCTTCCCGACCTCATCGCGTCGACCGGCGCCAGGTTGCGCGAGGTCGGCACGACCAACCGCACGCACCTGCGCGACTACATCGACGCGGTCGGTCCAGAGACCGGCTGCATCCTCAAGGTGCACCCGAGCAACTTCCGGGTGGACGGGTTCGTCTCGGCCGTGGGGCTCGCGGAGCTGAGGGCGGCTCGCCGGCCTGACGGCTCACCCGTGGCTGTCGTGGCCGACATCGGCTCGGGACTGCTCACCCACGACGCCGCGCTCCCGGATGAGCCGGACGCCACGAGCGCCCTGGACGATGGCGCCTCCCTCGTGACCGCGAGCGGTGACAAGCTGCTGGGCGGACCCCAGGCCGGTCTGGTCCTCGGTGACGCGAGCACCGTCGAGCTGCTGCGTCGCCACCCGCTCGCCAGGGCCCTGCGGGTGGACAAGCTCACCCTGGCTGCCCTCGAGGCGACGCTTCGCGGGCCGGAGCCGCCGGTGTGGGTCGCGCTCCACCTCACCGCAGACGAGCTCCGTCCCCGCACCGCGCGGCTCGCCCAGGCGCTCGGCCGTGACGTGGTCGGCGTGGAGGGACGCGTCGGCGGTGGCGGCGCTCCGGGGTTCGCCCTGCCCGGGTGGGCCGTCGAGATCCCGGTCGCTGCGGTCGAGCGCCTCCGTCGGCCACCGGGGGACATCCCAGCCGTGCTGGCACGAGTCGAGGGCGGCCGGGGACTCGTCGACCTCAGGTGCGTCCCGGCCGAGCGCGACGATGACGTGCGCGACGCCCTGGCGGTGGCACTGGCGGACGAGGACCGGGCCCCGTGAGGTCCGTGCTCGCCACCGCCGGCCACGTCGACCACGGCAAGTCGACACTCGTGCGTGCGCTCACCGGGCGCGACCCGGACCGGCTGGCGCAGGAGAAGGCCAGGGGGATGACGATCGAGCTGGGCTACGCCTGGACGAGTCTGCCCAACGGGGACGAGGTCGCGTTCGTCGACGTCCCCGGCCACGAGCGCTTCGTGGGGACGATGCTCGCCGGCCTCGGGCCCACGCCGGCGGTCGTCTTCGTCGTCGCGGCGGACCAGGGCTGGCAGGCGCAGAGCCAGGAGCACCTCGACGCTGTGTCGGCACTCGGCATCGGTGACGGGGTCCTCGTCGTGACGCGCTGTGACCTCGCCGACGAGGAGCGCCGCCACGAGGTCGCCGAGGACGCGGCCCGGCGCCTGGGGGAGCGGGGGTTGGACGTTCCTTGCGTGGGCGTCTCCGCCGTCAGCGGTCTCGGGATGGACCTCCTGCGCGAGGAGCTGGCCGGCCTCGTGGCCAGACTGCCGGTCCCCGCGCAGGATGCCCCCGTGCGGCTGTGGACCGACCGCTCGTTCTCGGTCAGCGGTGCGGGGACCGTCGTCACGGGGACGCTGGGTTCGGGAACGCTGCAGGTCGGTGACACCCTCACCCTGCTCGACGCGGGCGTCAGCCGTGAGGTCGTCGTGCGCGGCCTGCACAGCCAGGACGTCGCCCAACAAGCCGTCGGTCCTGTCTCCCGCGTGGCCGTGAACCTGCGACGGGTCGACTCCGCCACGCTCTCGCGTTCCGCCGTCCTCCTCACGCCGGGATCCTTCGCCGTGGCCAGCGTCGTCGACGTCCGGCTCACGCCCGTCCGGGTGCCGCACCGCCGAGCCGGCGGTGGGTCCAGCACGCCGGGCGCCGGACGTGTCGAGGGCGGGCACTGGGATTCACGGCGAGAGGACCACCTCCCGGACTGGGCGGTGCTGCACGTGGGATCGGGCCACCAGCACGTGGGTGTCCGACCTCTCGGTGGGCACCACGCGCGACTCACGACGGAGCACGCCCTGCCGTGGCGCGTGGGTGACCGGGCGATCCTGCGGGACCCCGGCGGCAGGCAGCTGTGGTCTGTCCTCGTCACCGACGTGGACCCGTTGCCGCTGCGTCGCCGGGGAGCCGCAGCACGCCGGGCCAAGACCCTCGAGCAGGGTGGGGCGCCCTCCGACGTGAGGCTCGCCTCGCGTGGTGCGGAGCACGGGTTGCAGCTGTCCCGGCTGGGCCTGCCCATGCCCGCCAGCGGCGTGCTGGTCGGCGAGTGGTGGGTCGACCCGTCCGCCGAGCGGGAGTGGGCGGCCCGTCTGAGCGAGGCGGTGCGTCGGCATCACGCCGCCCATCCGCTCAGCGCCGGCCTCACGAGTGCCGAGGCCCGGCACGCCCTCGACCTGCCAGGGCACCTCCTGCCTGCCGTGCAGGGCGGCAGCCTCCCGGCCGGGACCGCAGCGCCGGGGCCCGAGCTGGTGACGCACCTCGCCGTGCTGTCCCAGCTCGCCGTGACGGACGGCCGGGTGCACGACCCGCGCGTCCGGGAGGCCTCGGACCTCGGTCCCGCAGAGGCTGGCGTCGCCGCGGTTGAGCGGACCCTGGGCCAGTCGCCCTTCGCCGCCCCCGACCGTGACCTCCTCAGTGAGCTCGGGCTCGGGGCGAGGGAGCTCGCAGCGGCCGCGCGCACCGGGAGGTTGCTGAGGCTCGCCGACGAGGTCGTCCTGCTGCCCGACGGGCCGGCGCGGGCCATGCGAGTGCTCAGCTCGCTCGAGCAGCCCTTCACCCTGAGCGCTGCACGGCAGGCCCTCGGGACCACCCGCCGAGTGGCCGTACCGCTGCTCGAGCACCTGGACTCACGAGGCTGGACCCGCCGGGTCGACGGCACCCTGCGCACGGTCAGGGGAGCCAACGGCTGACGGGTTCCGTGATCGGTGACCGGTGGCCGATGGCCGTGGCCAGTGCGAGGCTGGCCCCATGGACCAGCGCGTCTCCTTCATCACCCTGGCCGTGCACGACCTCGCGGCATCACACCGGTTCTATGCCGAGGGCCTGGGCTGGACGCCGGAGCTCTACGCCCCGGGCGAGGTGCTCATGTTCCGCGCCGGGCCGCAGACCGTCCTCTCCCTGTGGGACCGCGCGCACTTCG
Source organism: Knoellia sp. Soil729 (assembly GCF_001427985.1). Taxonomy (GTDB): domain Bacteria; phylum Actinomycetota; class Actinomycetes; order Actinomycetales; family Dermatophilaceae; genus Knoellia. Next base: position 321,685 of record NZ_LMSA01000002.1, on the reverse strand, counting down.
AGGCAGAGGTCGGCACGCCTGCCCGGTCGGGCCCGTGCGTCGTCCCGGTCACCCTGAGCCACAACGTGGGCACGCACGCAGAGGTTGACGCCGTGCTCGCCGAAGCCCGAGCAGCCGGTGCCGGTGAGGTGTCCGGGGCCGTCGAGCGCGAGTGGGGCGGCTACACCGGCTACTTCGCCGACCCCGACGGCTTCCGGTGGGAGATCGCGTGGAACCCCGGACCCGTGGGGCAGCTGGTCCTCCCGCCCGTGTCCGACGCCACCTGAGGGGTGTCCATGACGAGGGACGTGGGCTGAGAGACTGGGGCGGACGGCATACCCACTCTTGTTGCAAGGACTCCTCGTGCCCCCACGCCAACGCTCCTCCGGCGCCACGATCATCGCTGTTGCCAACCAGAAGGGTGGCGTCGCCAAGACCACCTCGGTCGCCTCCCTGGGAGCCGCCTTTGCCGAGCTCGGCAAGCGGGTCCTGCTCGTCGATCTCGATGCCCAGGCCTGCCTGACGTTCAGCCTCGGCGTGGACCCGGACGAGGTCGAGGAGTCGATCCACCACGTCCTCCTCGGCCAGGTCGACGCGGCCGACGTCGTCATCGAGTGCGAGGACGGCGTCCACCTGCTCCCCAGCTCGATCGACCTCGCCGGTACCGAGGCCGTCCTCCTCGGACGCCCCGCTCGTGAGTACGTCCTGCAGACCGCCCTCGCCGGCGTGCGCAAGGACTACGACATCGTCCTCATCGACTGCTCTCCGAGCCTGGGGGTGCTCACCCTCAACGCGCTGACGGCCGCGAGCGGCCTCATCATCCCCATGCCCTGCGAGATGCTCAGCCACCGCGGAGTCGGGCAGCTCCTCGACACCGTGGCGGACGTCAAGAAGTTCCTCAACAAGAAGCTCAAGGTCATCGGCATTCTCCCCACCCTGTTCGACGGACGCAGCAACCACGCCCAGGAGGTGCTGGCCGATGTGGGCGAGCGCTACTCGCTGCCGGTGCTCTCGCCGCCGATCCCGCGCACGGTGCGTTTTGCCGAGGCGCCCGCCGTCGGCCGCTCCATCCTGGCGACGTCACGCACCTCCAAGGGCGCGCGTGCCTACCGCGACGTCGCGCAGTCCCTCGCCCCGACGCTGTAGGCGTCTGGCGAGGCTCCGGCGTCGCGCGTGTCACTGAGCCCGGCTCGGCGGGTTTACGGTGGATTCATGCCCACTACGACTTCCGCCCTGTCCGTCCCGTCCGCCGGAGCCCCGTTCCAGGCCGTCGAGATCGAGCGCCGCGACCTGCGCGACGACGACGTCCGCATCGACATCGCCTTTGCCGGCATCTGCCACAGCGACATCCACACCGTGCGTGACGAGTGGGGTGCCGCGCACTACCCGATCGTCACCGGTCACGAGATCGCCGGCACGGTGAGCGCGGTCGGTGACGGCGTGACCAAGTTCAAGGTCGGTGACCGCGTCGGCGTCGGCTGCCTCGTCGACTCCTGCGGAGAGTGCGAGCACTGCAAGAACGGCCAGGAGATGTTCTGCTCCAAGGGCTCCGTCGGCACCTACAACAGCCAGAACTACGACGGCGAGTGGGCTGCCGGCGGCTACAGCCAGCAGATCGTCGTCACCGAGCGCATGGTCATGAGGGTCCCCGAGGGCATCGAGCTCGACGAGGCCGCCCCGCTGATGTGCGCCGGCATCACCACCTACTCGCCGCTCAAGCGCTGGGGCGCCGGCCCGGGCCGCAAGGTCGCGGTCGTCGGAGTCGGCGGCCTGGGGCACATGGCCGTCAAGCTCGCGGCAGCGATGGGTGCCGAGGTCACGACCCTCTCGCGCTCCATGGCCAAGGCCGACGACGCCAAGGAGCTGGGCTCGAGCAAGCACATCGCGACGAGTGACGCCGAGGCCATGAAGGCCGCGCGCGCCAGCTTCGACCTCATCGTCAACACCGTGAGCGCCGACCTCGACATGGACGACTACGTCCGGCTGCTGCGCCCGAACGGCGCCCTCGTCAACGTCGGACTCCCGCCGAGCAAGCTCGCGGTCAACCCGGGCAGTCTCATCGGCGGCAACAAGGTGCTCTCCGGCAGCAACATCGGCGGCATCGGTGAGACCCAGGAGATGCTCGACTTCTGCGCCGACCACGGCATCGGCGCGACGATCGAGAAGATCGACGCGAGCGACACGACGACGGTCGACACGGCATACGACGAGGTGGTTGCCGGCAAGGTGCGCTACCGCTACGTCATCGACACGGCCACGATCACCCCCTCTGCCTGACCTCACCATTTCCGGCTGGTCACAGAAACGGAGGGTTCGGCCCGCAACAGTTCCGGGCTGAACCCTCCGTTTCCCGTATCAGCCGGAAAAGGTGTTTCCGTATGCCGGGGAGTCGGCTCAGTCGGTCGACGCGGCCGGCTTGCCGGCACGGGTGCGGCGGCGGCTGCGGTTGCGACGCGGGGCAGTCGCGCCCTCGGAGTCGCCGCTGGCCTGGGGAGCGTCGCTGCGAGGACGGTCGCTGCTGCGCGCGCCGCCGTCACGGGAGCCGCCGTCGCGACCGCCACGCGAACCACCGTCACGCAAACCACCGTCGCGTCCACCTCGGCCACCGCTCGGGCGACGACCGCCGGACTTGCCGGTCTCGCCGAGGTCCTCGAGCTTTTCGGCGCCGAGCCCGGCGCGGGTCTGCTCGGACTTGGCCAGACGTCCCTTGGAGCCGACCGGGATGTCCATCTGCGCGTAGAAGTGGTCCGACGAGGAATAGGTCTCCTCGGGGTCCGGGATGCCGAGGTCGAGCGCCTTGTTGATCATCGTCCAGCGGTGCAGGTCGTCCCAGTCGACGAAGGTCACGGCGATGCCGGTCTGGCCCGCGCGGCCGGTGCGGCCGATGCGGTGGATGTAGGTCTTCTCGTCCTCGGGGCACTGGTAGTTGATGACGTGGGTGACGTTCTCCACGTCGATGCCACGGGCAGCCACGTCGGTGGCGACGAGGACGTCGACCTTGCCCGACCGGAACGCACGCAGTGCCTGCTCACGAGCGCCCTGACCGAGGTCACCGTGGATGGCGGCGGCGGCGAAGCCGCGGTCGGCGAGCTCGTCGGCGACCTTGGCGGCGGTGCGCTTCGTGCGGCTGAAGACGATCGTCAGGCCACGACCATTCGCTTGGAGCATGCGGGCGAGCATCTCCACCTTGTCCATGGCGTGGGCGCGGAAGACGTGCTGCGTGACCGCCTTGACGGTCTGCGAGGTGTCGCCCTCGCCCTCCTGCATCGCGCGGATGTGCGTCGGCTGCGTCATGTAGCGACGGGCGAGTGCCACGACGGCGCCCGGCATCGTGGCCGAGAACAGCATGGTCTGGCGGGCGGGCGACGTCATGGCGAGGAGCTTCTCGACGTCGGGCAGGAAGCCGAGGTCGAGCATCTCGTCGGCCTCGTCCAGCACGACGGTCTTGGCGTGCGAGAGGTCGAGGTGGCCCTGCTTGGCGAGGTCGATGAGGCGCCCCGGGGTGCCGACGACGACCTCGACACCCTTGACGAGCGCGTCGATCTGCGGCTCGTAGGCGCGGCCACCGTAGACGGTGAGGACGCGGATGCCGCGGAGCTTGCCGGCGCGCTCGAGGTCGGCGGCCACCTGCACCGCGAGCTCGCGCGTCGGGGCGACGGCCAGGGCCTGGGGCTTGCCCTTGTGGGTGAAGCCCTCCCATGCGTCGTCGCCACGGGCGATGACCTTGTTGAGGAGCGGGATGCCGAAGCCGAGCGTCTTGCCGGTGCCCGTCTTGGCCTGGCCGATGATGTCGTGGCCGCCGAGCGCGACGGGCAGGGTCATCGCCTGGATCGGGAAGGGCGTGGTGATGCCGTGTGCGGCGAGTGCGGCCACGATGTCGGGGTGGACGGGGAAGTCGGCGAAGGTCTGCTCGACCGCCGTGGCCTGCTTGGTCGCCTCGATGGCGGCCTCGTCGGGGATCGCTTCCGCGGTCGCGTCGGCAGGGAGGAGTGATGCGTCTGTCATGGGAGCTCTCTGGTCGGCGGCGTCACGCAGGTGATGCTTCTCGCCGCTGTGGCGGGCCGATCGGAGGTCTTCGGGCGGGCTCTCGTCAGGAGAACCTCACAGAGGCGTGCGTCGTGCCGACCGGGCACCGTGGACCCTCTCAGCCTACCGTGCCGTATGCCGTCCGCCCGCCGAGGTGCCAGTGGCTAGGCTGCGCAACATGGAGACCAACGGTGCGCCGGGACTGGGGGACCCGGCATACCGGGCAGCGGTCGTGGACCTGCTGGGGGTGCTCGCCTACGGCGAGCTGACGGCCTGCATCCGGATGGCCACGGACTCCGACCTTGCGCCGTCGCTGCGGATCAAGGCGCAGATGGCCGGCTTCGCCGCGACCGAGTACCGCCAGTACGAGCTGCTGGTGGACCGGCTCGGCACCCTGGGGGTGGACGCCGAGACCGCGATGCAGCCGTTCGTGGTCCCGTTCTCCGCGTTCCACGACCGCACCCGGCCCAAGAGCTGGGTCGAGGGCCTGATCAAGGCGTACGTCGGCGACGGCATCGCCAAGGACTTCTACCGTGAGATGGCTTCGTTCGTCGACGAGGAGACGCGCAGCGTCATGGACCACGCGCTCGACGACGCGGGTGCCGGTGACTTCATCGTCTCCGTCGTGCGTGACGAGATCAGGACCAACCGCAAGGCCACCGGCAAGCTGAGTCTGTGGGGTCGCCGGCTGCTCGGCGAGGCGCTGAGCCAGGGCCAGTCCGTCGCCGTCGAGCGGGATGCCCTTTCGGGCTTGCTCGTCGGCGGTGGAGCCGACCTCACCGCCATCGGTCAGATGTTCACCCGGCTCACGGACCGGCACAGCCAGCGCATGGCGCGCCTCGGCCTCACCGCCTGAGTCCCTCTGCCTTCCGTCTCATCGGCGGAGGTCGCGTATTCACGCTGCGCGCTCAGTTGCTCCTTCGTCGCAAACGCACGCATCGCGAATACGTGACCTCCATGGCATGGCGAAGGCCCCGGTCCTCAATCGGACCGGGGCCTTCGTTGTGGTGCAGTCAGGCGCTCAGAGGCGTCAGACCTGCTTCCTGCCAGTCGCAGCGCCGTAGCCCACGATGAGCAGGGCTGCCACGACGATGCCGGCGAGGAACGGGATGATCTTGAACCCGCCGTTGTCGTTGCTGTAGCCGAGCTGGTAGACGATCCACGATCCGATGAGCGATCCGAGGATGCCCAGGATGATCGTCACGACGAGCGAGATGCTCTGCTTGCCCGGAAGGACGAGGCGAGCAAGGGCTCCGATGATGGCACCGACGATGATGGCGACGATGATGGTGGAGATCACGGCAACCGTCCTTTCTGGCCCTGTTGGGCGAGAGGGTGATCATCGTGTTGATGACCTTGACGCTTTGACCATATGGCACATGAGAGCCCGATCGGGCGTAGCGCGTCGCCCTAATTTGGCTCGGCCGGCGTTGTATCCCGGCAGGTCAACGCCGGTTTTGTGGAAGGCGCGCGCCGTGGTACATGCGGTCGGCCCGCCGCCCTCCTCGGGTCAGATCTGGCCGAAGCCGACCTTGCTCTTCTCGGTCTCGCCGACCTGTACCCAGCCGAGGGCCCGGCCGGGAACGAGGAGCTCGCGGCCCTTGGTGTCGGTGAGGCGCAGCACCCCGCCCTCGCTGAGGGCGGCGTCGATGGCCTTGGACACCTCCTCGGGCGAGGCGTCGGTCTCGAGTGCGATCTCGCGTGCGACGTTCTGCACGCCGATGTTGACCTCCACGGTCAGTTCCCTTCCGTTCGTGGTGGCCGTCCGGCAGGGGCCGACGACCTGTTCACGAGAGGCTAACCCTGAGCGGCGTCGGATCGTTCCCCGCCCGCCTTGGGCAGGGAGCCGATGCCTCGCCACACCAGCGCCGTGACGAGCGCGCTCGCGTCCTCGCGGCTGAGGTCCGACTCGGCGGCCAGCCAGTGGCGCGCGGTGATCTGGGACATCCCCGAGAGGCCGGAGGCGAGCAGCATGGCGTGGTCGTCGGGGATGCCGGCGTCGTGGGCGATGACGTCGGCGATCGCCTCCGCGCACGCGAGCTCGAGGCCGTCGAGGCGGGAGCGCACCTGCGGCACGCTCGTGAGGTCGGACTCGAAGATCATCCGGAAGGCGGCACCCTCGCGCGAGACGAAGTCGAAGTAGGCGCTGATCGTCGCCCGCACCCGGTCCTCGTTGTCCTCGGCCGGCGCGGCCATGGCTTCACGCACGAGTCCCTCGAGGGTGTCGCAGTGCTCGTCGAGGAGGGCCAGGTAGAGCTCCAGCTTGCCGGGGAAGTGCTGGTAGAGCACCGGCTTGGAGACCCCGGCGTGCTCGGCGATGTCGTCCATCGCCGCGGCGTGGTAGCCGCGCTCCACGAAGACCGACTGGGCCGCCACCAGGAGCTGGGCCCGGCGCTCGGATCGGGGCATGCGCTGTCCGCGGTGGGCGCTCGTGTCCATGGGGGTCCTGTCCGTGCTTCGCAGTCGATGTGGTGCGCGTCATCGTACGGAACGCGAAGGTGCGTGTGTGGGCGCCGACGTATCGTGAGCGGGTGGACGCGGTGGGCAGGACAAGCGGGCGTATGCCGCTCGCACCGGTCGGCGAGGAGCTCTCGCCCTCCGAGCGGACCCGTTTTGCGCGGCACGTCATCCTTCCGGGGATCGGTGACTCGGGACAGCGTCGCCTGCGGGCGGCCCGCGTCCTCGTGGTCGGCGCCGGGGGCCTCGGCTCACCGATCCTCCTGTACCTCGCCGCTGCCGGGGTGGGCCACCTCACCGTCGTCGACGACGACACCGTCGACTCGACGAACCTGCAGCGGCAGGTGGTGCACGGTGTGGCCGACGTGGGCCGGCCCAAGGTCGAGTCAGCGGTCGCGGCCCTCGCGGGACTCGCGCCGGATGCCACGGTGGTGCCGGTGGCTGAGCGCCTCACGGCCGACAACATCCTCGACCTCGTCGCGGACCACGACGTCGTCGTCGACGGCGCCGACAACTTCCCGACGCGCTACCTCGTCGGTGACGCCTGCTCCCGTCTCGGGGTCCCGCACGTGTGGGGCTCGGTCTTCCAGCACGACGCCCAGGTGAGCGTCTGGTGGGCGGGCGAGGGTCCGTGCTACCGCTGCGTCTTCCCCAACCCCCCGCCACCGGGAGCCGTGCCGTCCTGCTCCACCGGAGGCGTGCTGGGTGCCAGCGTCGGTGCCGTCGGGTCCGTCATGGCCGAGGAGGTCGTCAAGCTCCTTGTCGGCGCGGGTGAGCCACTCGTCGGGCGACTGCTGCTGCACGACGCGTGGCGCCAGCAGTGGAGCACGATCGCCGTCGCGGCCGACCCCGACTGCCCTGTGTGCGGTGACACCGCAGACCCGAGGCGCCCGCTCGGGATCGAGGACGAGGCGGTGTCCACCGCGGAATCCGGCTCTGCCGCAGGCGATCCGGCGTTGCCGTCCATCACGGCGACGGCTCTCGCCTCGAGGCTGCTCGAGCGCGAGGCCGGCCGCGACGACTTCGTCCTCGTGGACGTGCGCGAGCCGGGGGAGCGTGAGGTCGTCACCATCCCGGGGGCGCTGCCCATCCCGCTCGCACTGCTGCGCAGCGGCGAGCGTGACGTGCTCGCAGACTCTGCGGACGGCATACCGGTGCTTGTGCACTGCAAGAGCGGAGCTCGCTCGGCGGAGGCAGTCCGCCTGTTGCGCGAGCGTGGTCTCGACGCGGTCGACGTGACCGGGGGCGTATTGGCGTGGGTGCAGGACGTCGACCCCAGCCTGCCGACCTACTGACCGAGGTGGTCCGCAGACCGGTGTCGGTCGGCCGTGATGGGATCGGGACGTGCTGACCCTGAGGCGAGCCGTGACGGACGAGACCGAGGTGCCGGTCCTCGACGCCGTGCAGCAGTCGGTCGTCGACTGGCGCGGCGGCGGGGTGCTGCGCGTCCTCGGTGCGCCGGGCACGGGCAAGTCCACGGTCGCGGTCGAGCTCGTCGCCGCACAGGTCGCTGAGGGGGCCTCTCCCGACCAGTGCCTGCTCCTCGCGTCGTCGAGACGCAGTGCCGCCCGGCTGCGCGACCAGGTGACCGCACGCGTCGGCGGCACCTCGACCGAGCCGCTGGCCCGCACCTTCCCCTCCTTCGGGTTCGGGGTGCTGCGAGCCGCGGCGGCCCTCGCGGGGGAGCCACCGCCACGCCTGCTCAGCGGTCCCGAGCAGGACGTCGTGCTCCGTGAGCTCCTCGCCGGCCACGCCTCGGGCGAGAGCGTCGGGCCTCGCTGGCCCGAGCGCGTCCGGCTCGCGCTGCCGACCCGGGCGTTCCGGGCCGAGCTGCGTGACCTGCTCATGCGCGCCGTCGAGCTCGGTCTCGACCCGGACGACCTCGGGGAGCTGGGCGCCCTGCACGGGCGCGAGGAGTGGGTGGCCGGCGCCGAGCTGTTGCGCGAGTACGACGAGGTCACCGCCCTGCTGACGCCCGGTGCGTTCGACCCGGCGTGGATCCTCGGGGCCGCGGCGAGCGCGCTCGCGGGGGACGAGGACCTTGCCAGCGCCCTCACGTCGTCCTTGCGTCTCGTGGTGGTCGACGATGCCCAGGAGATGACGCCAGCCGCGTTGCGCCTGCTCCAGGTCCTGAGGCAGGTCGCACCGGCGGCCGGCGTGGTGCTGGTCGGTGATCCCGACAGCGCCACCCAGACCTTCCGCGGCGGCGACCCGGCCCTGCTCGCCCGCGAGTGGGCCGTCCTCGGGGACGGACCGACCGTCATCCTGCCGCGCAGCCACCGCCTGCCCGAGCGGTTGCGCGAGGTGAGCGCTGCGGTCGCGGGTCACGTCGGCGTGCTGGGCGACGCGACCCACCGCAGGGCGCAGGCCTGCGGCGACGGTGGCTCGGCGCAGGTGCACCTGCTGAGGTCCGCCAGCCAGGAGGCCGGGTTCATCGCGTCGCGGCTGCGGGCGGCGCACCTGCTCGACGACGTGCCGTGGTCCGACATGGCGGTCATCGTGCGCGGCCAGTCGCGCAGTGCGGCCCTGCGCCGGGCGCTGCAGTCCTCGGGCGTGCCCGTCAGCGCCGCCGAGGCAGAGCTGCCCGTGCGCGACGAGCCGGCCGTCAAGCCGCTCCTGACACTGCTGCAGGCGGTGGCCGACCTCGCGCTGGGCCGCACCGAGGAGATCCCGGTCGAGGTGGCGCTGGACGTCCTCGTCTCACCCCTGGGGGCGGCAGACCCGGTCGAGCTGCGACGGCTTCGCCGGGCGCTGCGCCGTGACGAGCTCGATGCGGGAGGCTCACGCACGAGTGATGAGCTCCTCGCCGAGGTGCTGCTGCGTCCGGCCGTCCACGACCGGCTCGGTCTCGAGGGCAGGTCGGTGCAGCGCATCGGCCGGATGATCCGGGCAGGTGTCGAGGCCTGCGGCATCGCTGACGGAGCTCGCTGGGCACCCGGGGCGACTGCCGAGGGGATCCTCTGGGCCATGTGGGACGCCTCTGGTCTGGCGACGCAGTGGCGCGAGACGGCACTGGCCGGGGGAGCGGCTGGTGCTCGTGCCGACCGGGACCTCGACGCCGTCCTCGCCGTCCTGCGTGCCGCCGCGACCCATGGTGAACGGCTGCCCGGTTCGTCGCCCGAGACCTTCCTCCACCACGTCCTGGGGCAGGACGTGCCCGGTGACACCCTGGCCGCCCGGGCCCCGGCCGGCGAGGCGGTCTCGCTCCTCACGCCGCAGTCCGCGGCGGGGCGGCAGTGGCCGCTCGTCATCGTCGCGGGCGTCCAGGAGGGCAGCTGGCCCGACCTGCGCCTGCGTGGGTCCCTCCTGGGTTCGCAGGACCTCGTCGACGTGGTCCGCGGCCGTGAGGGTGGCCACCGTGCCGCGCTCGCCGCGGTGCGCCACGACGAGACCCGCCTCTTCCTCGTCGCCGTGTCCCGGGCGACCCGCTCGCTGCTGGTCACTGCGGTGCGCAGCGAGGACGAGCAGCCCTCTCCCTACCTCGATGTGGTCGACCCACTGCCCGACGGCGCGGACCACCGCGAGGTGAGCGACTGGGCCCGGCCCGTGACGCTTCCGGCCCTCGTGGGCGCCCTGCGTCGTGACGTCGTGTCCGACGACACCCGGCGCAGGGGCGGTGCCATCACCGGGTTGGCACGGCTCGCGCGCGCAGGGGTGCCGGGCGCGGACCCGGCCTCGTGGTGGGTGCTCCACGGCCTCTCGGACGACCGGCCCCGTCGCGGCCCGGACGACACCGTGCGCGTGGGTCCCTCCTCCATCGACGGGTTCTCCGCGTGCCAGCTCAAGTGGGCGCTCACCAAGGCCGGTGGTGAGGGGCCGATGATCGGACAGCGAGACATCGGCACGCTCATCCACGAGATCGCGGCCGAGGGCGACGCCGACGCCGCCACGATGCGTGCCACCCTCGACGAGCGCTGGCCGCGCCTGGGACTCCCGTCGGGATGGCCGACCGACGCCAAGCGACGCGAGGCCGAGCGCATGGTCGACCGCCTCGCCCGCTTCTTGGACGAGAACACCGCAGCGGGGTGGCAGCGCCTCGCGGCCGAGTCGCGGATGAGGATCGAGCTCGGGCGGGTCGTGCTCAGCGGCTCGGTCGACCGCCTGGACGTCGGGCCCGACGGTGCCGTGCGCGTCATCGACTACAAGACCGGGTCGAGCAAGCCAAGGGCGGCCGATGTGCCCCGGCACGGCCAGCTCGGTGCCTACCAGCTGGCGGTGCTGGAGGATGGTTTCGAGGACGTCGACGTGCCACAGGCGTCCTCGGGCGCGGCGCTGCTGCACCTCGGCAAGGCCGCAGGCAAGGGCACGACGATGCAGGTCCAGGAGCCGCTCGACCGCGACGAGGACCCCCAGTGGGCCCGCACGCTGGTCGTCGAGACCGGGGAGCTCATGGGCGGTTCCACCTTCGTGGCCACGCCCAGCGACGACGTGTGCCGGACGTGCCCGGTGCGCAGCTGCTGCCCGGCCCAGCCCGAGGGGAGGGCGCTGTGAGCGCTGCACGCTCGCTGGACAGCGTGGGCGCGGCTGTATCCGGACTGCCCGACGTGCGGTGGTCGGCCGCTGCCGTCGCCGAGGCGATCGGTCTGCCGCACCGGCCCACGCCCGAGCAGACGGCGGTCATCGAGGCACCTCTGCGGCCGTTGCTCGTCATTGCGGGTGCGGGGTCGGGCAAGACCGAGACGATGGCGGCCAGGGTCGTCTGGCTGGTGGCCAACGGGTTCGTCGAGCCCGAGGACGTCCTCGGCCTGACCTTCACCCGCAAGGCGGCCACCGAGCTGTCCGACCGCATCGGCAACCGTCTGGCGCAGCTGCGGCGGGTGGGTCTGTGGACTCCTCAGGAGGTCGACGGCGCTCCCTCGCTGGGGGCTGCCGTGAGCGTGTCGACCTACCACTCGTATGCCGGACGGCTCGTTCGTGAGCACGGCCTGCGGCTCGGCTACGAGTCCGACGCCCGTCTGCTGTCCGAGGCCGCCGCCTGGCAGACCGCGCACGAGGCGGTCGTGCGCTACGACGGTCCCATGGAGGAGGTCGACAAGGCCGAGAGCACCGTGACCGCTGCGGTCGTGGACCTCGCGGGCGAGATGGCGGAGCACCTGCAGACGCCGCAGGACGTCGCAGCGCACCTTGACTCGGTGATCGAGCACCTGGAGCAGCTCGAGCGCGGCGAGACCAGGAGGAAGGTCAACCCCGCCGCAGCAGAGCTGACCAACCTCCGCCTGCGCCGCGCAGTGCTGCCCATCGTCGACAGCTACGCCCGACTCAAGCGCAGCCGGGACGCCATGGACTTCGCCGACCAGATGGCGCTCGCCGCCAGGCTCGCGATGACGTTCGACGACATCGGTGCCATCGAGCGTGCCCGCCACCGCGTGGTCCTGCTCGACGAGTTCCAGGACACGTCCGAGGCGCAGCTCGCCCTGCTCAAGGCGCTCTACGTCGCCCCCGGCGAGACGTCTGCGGTCACCGCCGTCGGGGACCCCCACCAGTCCATCTACGGGTGGCGCGGGGCCAGCGCCACGACGCTCACGAGGTTCGCCGAGGAGTTCGGGGACCCGGAGCCGGCGGCAAAGCTCGACCTCTCGACGAGCTGGCGCAACGACAGCGGGATCCTCGACGTCGCCAACCACCTCGCGCAGCCCCTGCGCGCGGCCTCCCGGGTCACGGTCGAGCCGCTCATGCCCCGTCCCGGAGCCGGCGCCGGAGTCGTCGACGTGGCCCGGCTGGCCACCGCTGCAGACGAGGCCGGCCACATCGCCCGATGGCTCGCCGGCCACCGGGCGCGAGGCGGGGTGAGCGCCGCGGTCCTGTGCCGCAAGCGGGCGGAGTTCGCCACGGTGACAGCGGCGCTCGAGGAGCACGACATCCCCCACGAGGTCGTCGGGCTCGGGGGGCTGCTGCTCACGCCCGAGGTCGAGGACGTCGTCGCGCTGCTGCACGTCGTGCAGGACCCGTCGAGGGGTGACCACCTGGTCCGGATCCTTTCCGGACCGATGATGCGGCTCGGCATCGCCGACCTCGACGCCCTGGCCGCCTGGTCGCGCGTGCAGCAGAGGCTGCGCGGCGGCTCACTCGCGCGGCACGAGAAGGACCTCGCGCCCGATGCCGCAGACTCCCCGAGCATCGTCGAGGCCCTCGACTCCCTGCCGCCTCGCGGTTGGGTCGGCGACGAGGGAGAGCGGCTCTCGGACATCGCCCACGACCGGTTGGCGGGCCTGGCGTCGGCCGTGCGACGGCTGCGCGGCCTGACCTTCCTGCCCCTGCCCGACCTCGTGCTCGAGGCCGAGAAGGCCCTCGGCCTCGACATCGAGGTGCTGTCGCGTCCCGAGTACACGCCCGCAGCGGCGCGAGCGCACCTCGACGCCTTCGGTGACGTGGCAGCCCAGTTCTCGCTCAGTGCCGACCGAGCGACGCTCGGCGGCTTCCTCGACTGGGTCAAGGCCGCGATCGACGAGGAGCGCGGACTCGACCGCGGCTATGCCGACGCGACGGTCGACGCGGTGCAGGTGATGACCATCCATGCGGCCAAGGGCCTGGAGTGGGACGTGGTGGCGGTGCCCGCGCTGGTCGAGAGCACCTTCCCGGCCCACAACCTCCACTCGCCGAGCTTCAAGGAGGGGCAGTGGCGCATCTCGGCGCCCAAGGACAAGGGCTGGCTCGCGGGCCTTCAGGACGGCGGCCTGCCCTACGAGCTGCGCGGTGACCGTGACGGGTTGCCCGAGCTCGGCTGGCGCAGCGCAGCGGGGTGGGACGACCTCGCGGGTCGGCTCGAGGAGTTCGCCGTGGCCGGCGGGGTGCACGGGATCGCCGAGGAGCGCCGCCTCGCCTACGTGGCGGCGACGCGAGCCCGCCACGCGCTGCTCCTGACCGCAAGCGTGTGGAGCCGGCCCAAGACCCCGCGCGTGAGCTCGCGCTTCCTCGACGAGGTGGTGGCGCTCGCGGGTCGTGAGGGCTCCAGGGTGCGGGTCGGCCCGTGGGAGGAGCTGCCGGTGCCGCCCGAGGACGGGTCGCCAGTGGTCAAGCCGGGCACCGAGGACGGCCAGGAGTTCACCTGGCCCGTGGACCACCTCGCCCACCGCCGGGTGCGGGCCGAGGCAGCCGCCCGCGCCGTGAGCGACGCCGTCTCCGCCACCGTCGCGCCGGGCCACGACATGGTCGAGGACGCCGCCTCGGGCCCGGTGCCGGGCGGGGCTGACGGGGCCGCTGTGACCGGCCCGTGGGCCCGGGAGCTCGACGTGCTCCTTGCCGAGCGCGCCTCCCGCCAGTCGCGCCACGACGAGGTCGTGGAGCTGCCGTCACACCTGTCGACGTCGGCCCTCGTGTCCTTCGCGAGCGACCCCGAGCGCTTCGCTGCCGAGCTGCGGCGTCCCATGCCCTCGGCGCCGGCCCAAGCGGCGCGCCGGGGCACGGCCTTCCACGCCTGGGTCGAGGAGCACTATGCCCGGGCTGCGATCGTCGACCTCTTCGACCTGCCAGGCAGTGCGGACGAGGACCCCATGGCCGACGAGGAGCTGCCGGCCATGAGGGAGAGGTTCCTCGCCAGTCCGTGGGCGGCTCGGGTTCCCATCGAGATCGAGACCGCCCTCGAGACCGTCGTCGGCGGGGTGGCCATCCGCGGCCGGATCGACGCGGTGTTCGCCGATGTCGAGGACGTCGAATGGGTCATCGTCGACTGGAAGACGGGACGCCGTCCCTCGGGCGAGACCGCCCGCACCCGCGCGCTCCAGCTCGCGGCCTACCGGATTGCGTGGGCGCGCCTGCGTGGGGTCGACCCCGCGCGGGTACGCGGCGCCTTCTACTACGCCGGCAGCGGCGAGACGGTCTGGCCTGACTTGGCGGACGAGTCGGAGATCAGCGGTCTTCTCGCGAGTGTTCCCCTGGCGTGACGTCGGGCTCCGGTCCCGCTTCGTCCTCGAGCGTGACCTCGGTGCTGCCGGAGGCGGAGCCCAACGGTCTGGGGGACCACGCGACCTCGTCGTCGTGCGAGGCGTCCTCGGCAACCGAGTCGGCCGAGTCGGCCTGACCAGGAGCCGCGTCCTCGGTGTGCTCGTCCTCGTCCGCCCCGGAGCTGGCTTCGTCTGCCTTCTCGGCGACGTGGGATCCCCCCCGGTTGGCCTCGGCGACGTGGGATCCGCCCTGGTCCGCTTCGGGCGCAGGGGCGTCGCTGCCGTCCTCGTCTTCGGTGTCGTCGTCCTCCAGGTCGAGCCCGAGGCGGGAGAGCGCCACGTCCGGCGTGGGCTCTGCCGGTCCGATGGGCGCCGGCTCGAACTCGACGTCCTCCTCGTCGTCGTCCTCGTCCGCGATCTCGGGCGGGGGAACGGCGCGACTGCGCAGCGCCACCGGCGTGAGCGAGGTGCGCCGGTAGTCATCGGACGCGTCCTCGGCGTGAACTTCCTCGTCGAGGCGGCGAAGCCGGGTCGAGAGCCCTTCGACCGCCAGCTCGTCCCCCCGCGTGTCGGCCCGCATGAGCTCGGCGAGCACGGTCAGCTCCGCCACGAGCCGGGCGCGCACCAGGAGGTTGGGGTCCGGTCGTTCGACGCGTGCGTGCGCATAGGCCTCGAGGACGGTCTCGAGCGTCGCCGGGTCGGCCTGCTCGACGAGGGCTGCGAAGTCGTCGGCCGGGTCGGCCACCTTGGCGTCCTCCCACCCTGTGATGCCCCGGATCCGACCGGTCGACGCGTCCGAGTCGTCCTCGAAGACCGCCAGCACCTGGTCACCGGTGAGGTCGCCGTGGGTGGGTGTGGGTGCAAACCTCCACAGCGCCACATCCTCCAGCGCGTGCTCCCACCGGGCCAGCAGGGCGGTGGGAACCCGACCGGACTCCGCCGCACGGTCGAGCTCGGCGAGGCGTCGGGTCCGGTAGGAGTCGGTGTCGTAGCTCGGCATCCCGGCCTCGTCGAACAGGCGCGGGTCGGTGTTGTGCAGGGCACCCAGGGCCCGGCCGAGCTCGGCCGCCGGCCCGGCACCGGCCGGCATCTCCTCGAAGTCGAGGTTGTGGCCGGGCAGGTACGGATAGATCATCGCGCGGCTGCCGTCCTTGAGCTGCACGAAGCCGCGCGGTGCCGGCACGCTGAACGGCAGGCGCCGGGCCAAGAGCTGGAGCAGCGGGACCGTGAGGTCCATGCGGGCGGTCGCAGCCTCGCTGCGCGGAGCCCGCACCACCCAGCGGCGGTGCTCGCTGTCCTGGACGAAGGCGACGTCGAAGTCCTGCTCGGGCACGCTGGGGAGCGCCTCGACGCTCACCGGGTCCAGCCCGGGAACGCCAGCGCTGGCCACGGCCGCAAGGAAGGTCGGAGTGCGTTCCACCCGCTCACCGTATGCCGTGCGGCCCTCTAGGGTGGTGAACGTGGCGCCTGCACCAGCGAGTCTCTCCTCCCTTGCCCTCTCCGATGGCCCTCTCGACCGCCACAGCGAGCGCCGTGCCGATCCAGGACTCGTCGACGCACTGCTCGACGACCCGGCGACCCGCGTTCTGGAGCTGGTCGGCGGCAAAGCCGAGGTGGAGGAGAACGGCGACGATGGCGGCGTCAGGCTGCGCTACCGCGCGCCGGTGACCCTCGACCGCGACCGCTTCGTCGCCTATCTGGGCCAGGATGCACGCACGGGCGGCACGGCATACGTGCTGTCCGTCGTGCCGGAGAGCACAGCGGAAGCCGACGACCCTCCACGGAGCGGTCTGCGCTCGGTCGGCGCGCGCCTGAATGCCCTCGACGCCGGCGTGCTGACCACGGCGACCGGTCTGGCCAACTGGCACGCGCGCCACGGCTTCTGTCCGCTGTGCGGCCATGCGACCGAGCCGGCGCAGGCGGGCTGGACCCGGCTCTGCCCGGCCGACGGGAGCGAGCACTACCCGCGCACCGACCCCGCCGTGATCATGTCGGTCATCGACGAGCAGGACCGGATCCTGCTGGCGCGCGGTGTCGGTTTTGCCCCCGGCGGAATGTCGGTCCTCGCAGGCTTCGTGGAGCCGGGCGAGAGCCTGTCGGGGGCGGTGGCGCGCGAGGTGCACGAGGAGGTCGGCCTCACCGTCACCGACGTCACCTACCTGGGCGACCAGCCCTGGCCGTTCCCCTCGTCGTTGATGATCGGCTTCACGGCGCGGGCGACGTCCACGGAGCTCAGGCTGCAGACCTCCGAGATCGAGGCGGCGCGCTGGTTCACTCGCGATGAGCTCACCCGCTCCGTGGCCGACGGGTCCCTGCGGGTCTCCCAACGGATCTCCATCGCGCGCCGGCTCATCGAGCACTGGTACGGCGAGGAGATCGACGTCCCGGACGCGCCGCTGCGGGGGTGACCGTCAGGCGCTGAGGCGCGCCTTGACCTCCGCGAGAGAGGGGTTGGTGGCGGCCGACCCGTCGGGGAAGACCACGGTGGGCACCGTCTGGTTGCCCCCGTTGACCTGCATCACGAAGGCGGCGGCGTCCTCGTCGCGCTCGATGTCCACGATCTCGACGGCGATGCCCTCGCGGTCGAGCTGGGACTTCAGGCGCCGGCAGTAGCCGCACCAGGTCGTCGAGTACATCGTGACGGTGCCGGAGGCGGGGTTCTCGCTGCTCATGACGCTCCTGTGGACGGGTGGGAGTGGGTGGTCCTACCTGCAACCTAGGATCGCATCGATGTCTTCCATGCCCGCGCACCCGTCCGCCGACGCCGTCCTCGACGGCCTCGACCCCGAGCAGCGCGAGGTCGCGGCGAACCCGTCGGGCCCGATGGTCGTGCTCGCGGGGGCCGGCACCGGCAAGACCCGGGCCATCACCCACCGCATCGCGTATGCCGTGCTGTCCGGTGCGCAGCAGCCGCAGCGCACGCTTGCCGTCACCTTCACTGCCCGGGCCGCGGGTGAGATGCGCACGCGCCTGCGTGACCTCGGGGTCGGCGGCGTCCAGGCACGGACATTCCACGCCGCTGCGCTGCGGCAGCTGCACTACTTCTGGCCCCAGGCCATCGGGGGCGCCGCACCCGAGGTCATGCCGCACAAGGCTGGTGCGGTCGCCGAGGCCGCGGGTCGGCTGCGCATGCGGTTCGACCGCACCGGCATCCGTGACCTCTCCGCCGAGGTCGAGTGGGCCAAGGTCAACATGCTCACGTCCGAGACCTATGCCGGCGCCGCACGCGCCACGGCCCGCGAGGCGCCGGGCCTGGACCTCACGGCGATGTCGCGGGTCATCTCCTCCTACGAGGAGGTCAAGGCGGAGCGCGGGGTCATCGACTTCGAGGACGTCCTCCTCGTCCTCGTCGGCATCCTCGAGGAGAACGACACGGTGGCCCGGGCTGTGCGCGAGCAGTACCGCAGCTTCGTCGTCGACGAGTACCAGGACGTCAACGCCCTCCAACAGCGTCTGCTCGACCTCTGGCTCGCCGACCGGCAGGACATCTGCGTCGTCGGCGACCCCGCCCAGACCATCTACTCGTTCACCGGCGCATCGCCCGCCCACCTGCTCGGGTTCCGGTCCCGCCACCCCAAGGCCCGGCAGGTCGAGCTCGTGCGCAACTACCGGTCGACCCCCGAGATCGTCGGACTGGCCAACCTCGTGCTCCGGTCTCCCGGTGGCGGGCGGCGCAGCGGCTCTGTGGTCCTCGAGGCCCAGCGGGGGAGCGGACCGGCGCCGGTCCTGCTCAACCATCCTGACGACCCCAGCGAGGCAGCTGCCGTGGCGGCCCAGATCGGTGAGCTCCTCGGCGCGGGCACGCCGCCCGCGGACGTCGCTGTCCTGTTCCGCACCAACGGTCAGTCCGAGGCCGTGGAGTCGGCCCTCGCCGACGCCGGCATCCCCTACCTCGTGCGCGGGGGCGAGAGGTTCTTCCAGCGCAAGGAGGTGCGTGAGGCGATCGTCCTCATGCGAGGAGCCGCGCGCTCCGACGACGGTTCGGTCCCGCTGCCCGACCTCGTGCGCGACGTCCTGCTCGGAGCGGGATGGAGCCGTGACGCACCGAGCGCCGGGGGAGCCGCACGCGAGCGGTGGGAGTCCCTCGCCTCCCTCGCTGCGCTGGCCGACGACCTCGTGGCGGCCGACGCCGAAGCGCGGATGGCGGCCTTCGTGCGCGAGCTCGACGAACGCATGGCCTCCCAGCACGCTCCCTCGGTCCAGGGGGTCACGCTCGCCTCGCTCCACGCAGCCAAGGGCCTCGAGTGGGGGACCGTCTTCCTCATCGGTGCCTCCGACGGCTACCTGCCCATCTCCATGGCGGACACGCCCGAGGCGATCGAGGAGGAGCGTCGCCTGCTCTACGTCGGTGTCACACGGGCGCGCGACCGGCTCGTGGTGTCGTGGTCGGGAGCTCGTACACCCGGCGCTCGCGCCACCCGTCGCCCGTCCCGCTTCCTCGACGGCACGGCCAGCATCCTCGGCGACGGGGCACGGTCCGTGCCGAAGCGTGCCTCGCGGGTCGGGGGAGGAGGCAGGCCTCCCAAGGCACCACGCCGGAGCACGTGCCGCACGTGTGGCGCGGACCTCGCCACGGCCGCGGAGCGCACGGTCGGCCGCTGCTCCACATGTCCGGCGACCTACGACGAGGCGCTGTTCGAGCGCCTGCGCGAGTGGCGGCTGTCCACCTCGCGTGCCGCGAGCGTGCCGGCCTTCGTGGTCTTCACCGACGCGACCCTGACGGCGATCGCCGAGCAGGCGCCAACCGACGTCGCGGGACTGTCGGCGATCAGTGGGGTCGGGCAGCGCAAGCTGGACCTCTACGGAGCCGAGGTCCTCGCCTTGTTGGGTGATGGCGCACCCGGCTCCACGGACCCATCCGAAAAGAATTAATTACGCCGAGGACCGTTCTGCCACAGGCGAACTCGACACCTGAGGTCTTATCGCACGAAATTCCGTCGTTAATTCCGTTGCACGCGATCTCAGCGGTCCCCTAACCTGATCAGACACAGCACGGCAACCCGCCGTGTCACGACGTCACCGAAGCAGCGAGGAGGGTTGGCCGCATGGACATCATGAAGAGCATCGCGACGGGTTCCACCGTCCCGTTCCGCACGCTTGAGCGTCAGGGTGCACTGCCGATCCTCGCCGCCACTGCCTCGGTTCAGGGGACCACTGTGCCCGCTGCCGGCCAGACGGCTGTTGCCGTCCTCGGTGCCGACCGTCGCATCGATGGTGCCTTCGACCCCACCACGGGTGACCGCTCCGCCTCCTTCCTGGCGTCGCCGCTGTAGTCACAGCAGCGACTGGCCTCGAGGCCGCGGAACCCACCCGGGATCCGCGGCCTTTTTGGTTTGTCCGTCGATCCACAGACACCACAGATCCAACCGATCGAAGTACACAACCCCGCCCCGACCGGGCGGAGAAGGAGGTGACACTCATGCAGCTGACCAACCTCATCGACGCACAGGAGTGCACTGCCGAGCTCGGTGACGCCGTGCCCTGTCGCGAGAACGACGCTGAGATCTGGTTCGCCGACACCCCTGCAGGTGTCGAGTTCGCCAAGACCCTCTGCGGCACCTGCCCGATCAGGAGCGCCTGCCTCGCGGGCGCCCTCGACCGCCAGGAGCCCTGGGGAGTCTGGGGCGGCGAGCTCTTCGAGCAGGGCGTCGTGATCCCCCGCAAGCGACCCCGCGGTCGCCCGCGCAAGGACACGGTCGCGGCATGACCCTGTCCGTGCCCACCCGCACGACTTGACCACATGACCACCCACCTGGATCCCTGGAGGAACCATGTACCGCAGACGAAGGCAACAGCTTCGTCGCATGCTGCACGAGCGCAACGTCCACGAGACGCAACGCAAGGCGCAGCTGCACCTCGAGCGAGAGCGACTGCTCGCCGAGGCCCGCATGATCGTGCGATGAGCCATGGAGTCGGCGCCGCCCCTGAACGTTGGGGGCGGCGTCGTTCCCTGTCCGGACGCCTCCACACGCAACGGACGGACCTAGGCTGAGCCTCATGGCCACCCAGATCCGTATCGCCCAGGACGAGTCCGCCGACGAGGTGCTGAGCAACGACCCGTTCGCGCTGCTGACCGGGATGCTCCTCGACCAGCAGTTCCCGATGGAGCGCGCCTTCGCGGGGCCGGCCAAGGTGCTCGAGCGCTTCGGCACCCTCGACGTGGCCGCCATCGCCGCGGCCGAACCCGAGGGCTTCGCCGACCTGTGCGCGACTCCGCCGGCGGTCCACCGCTACGGCCGCGCGATGGCTGGGCGCATCCAGGCGCTTGCCACCGTCGTGCGGGACGAGTACGACGGTGACGCGAGCCGCATCTGGTCCGACGCGCCGACCGGGGCCGAGCTCTTCGCTCGGGTCAAGAAGCTCCCGGGCTTCGGGGAGCAGAAGGCCAAGATCTTCGTCGCGCTGCTCGCCAAGCAGCTGGGGGTGCGCCCTGACGGCTGGGACAGGGCTGCGGGGGACTACGCAGAGGCGGGCAGCTTCCGGTCGGTGGCCGACGTCGTGGATCCCGAGTCCCTGCAGAAGGTGCGCGACTTCAAGAAGGCGGCCAAGGCTGCGGCCAAGGCCACGCAGGGCTGAGACCTGGACGGTCGCGCCGGGCGCGCAGGGCGCAGGACGCCCGGCCGGGCGCGCCGCCGGGCGCGCCGCCACACGGCCGGCGCACGACTGTGCCGACCGGCATACCCGCTGGAAGGCCAGGCGGTCGGCTCAGCTCGGTGGGGGAACGGCGTCCTCGTCGATCCCGGGCACGTGCGCGAAGACGAGCTCGCGCATCGGCACGGTTCCCCCGATCTGGCAGAGGACGCCGATGCTGCCCAGCCACACCCGGTGGATGAGCAGGTAGTCCGGGGGAAGGTTGAAGCGCAGCCCCACGAGGAACTCGTCGCGGCGGGGGTCCTGGATCGTTGCTGAGACCGAGCGCAGCCAGCTGCGGCTGAACGTGAAGCTCTCTCGCTGGAGCGGCTCGACGAAGGTGCTCAGGTAGCGCAGGAGTGCGCCGTCGGACACCTCGACACCTGGTCGGATGAAACCGGCCCGGCGCAGCGCGGCGCCCAACCCGGCGGCGTCGGCGGCGAGGGTGCGCGTGATGATCTCGCCCATGTCCGAGGGCATCCCGTCCGGGAGCCGGTTCACGGCACCGAAGTCGAGGACGCCGAGGCGTCCGTCGTCGGTGATGCGGAAGTTGCCGGGGTGAGGGTCGGCGTGGAGCAGGCGCGCGCGGTTGGGTCCGCGCAGGAGGAACTCCAGATAGAGGCTCGCCGCTTGGTCGCGCTCGGCGGGCGTGCCGTCGGCGATGACCTGTGACAGGGGGCGCCCGTCCACCCACTCCGACACGATGACCTGACCGGAGTGGGCGAGCACGTCGGGGACGAGGACGTCGTCGTCGCCGCGGAACGCCTTGGCGAATGCCCGCTGGTTCGTCGCCTCGAGGTCGTAGTCGAGCTCCTCGCTCATCCGGTCCCGGACCTCCTCGAGGATCGGGCCCATCGCGATGCCGGGGATCCAGGCGCCCGCGAGCCGGGCGACCCGGGAGAGCTGGGTGATGTCGGAGAGCAGGGCGGCGCCCGCGCCGGGGTACTGCACCTTGACCGCGACCTCGCGACCGTCGCGCCACACCGCCCGGTGCACCTGGCCGATGGAGGCAGCAGCGACCGGCAGGTCCTCGAAGGACTGGAACTTGGCCGTGCGCCACCGCGGGCCGAGCTGCTCGGCGAGGATCGCGTGCACCCGCTCGACCGCCATGGGCGGAGCGGCCTCCTGGAGCTTGGTCAGCGTGGCGCGGTAGGGGCCCGCGAGCTCCTCCGGCATGGCGGCCTCCATCACCGAGAGCGCCTGGCCGAACTTCATGGCCCCGCCCTTGAGCTCGCCGAGCACGGCGAAGAGCTGCTCTGCGGTGCGGGTCTGGAGCTCTGCCGCGATGGCTTCGGCCGGAGCGCCACCGACTCGGCGTCCCAGGCCGACGGCGGCGCGGCCGGCATGGCCCAGGGGCAGGCCGACGAGCTTGGCCGTTCGGGTCAGGGACCTTCGGGGGATGTCGCTCACCCGGCCATTGTCCCCTGACTGCCAAGGGGCCACGCAGCGGTTCCCCGCGGAGCGCAGTCCGAGCACATCGGGTGCCGGCCCCAGTGGCGGTGGGTGACGCTGGGTCCTTCGACCTCGAGCTCGGTGGAGACCCCACCCAGCCCGGTGGCGCCGGTGAGGGCGGCGAGGATGACGCTGGCCGTGACGGCGGCCGTGAGCACTCCCAGGCCGCCGGCCGGCAGCGCCACCGGGTCGAGGGCGAAGTGACCGGACGCCGGCGCGCCGACGGCGTCGAGGTCACGCGTGGTGAGGGCATGGCAGCGCCAGCACGAGCCCAGGCCGGGGATGATGAGCGGCCCCACGACCGAGGACTCGCCGTCACACGTCACGGGCAGGTGGGCGATCCCGGCACGGTGCCACGGCGCGGTCGCCTCCACCGTGACCGTGTGGTGGGCGACGAGGACCACCGCAGCCGGACGCTCGAGCGGGTTGAGTCCCAGGAGCGCCTCCGCGGCGTCAGCCGCGAACGGGCCTCCGTGGACGGGCACCGGTGCGGCGAGGCGCAGCTGACGGCAGATCTCCTCGGGGAGGCCGCCGCGCCCGTCCACGACGATTGCCCGCTGGACCATGGTTGCCTCCCGAGACGTGTGGTCCCGTCAATCTGGCACAACGCGGCCGCGGCCCCAGCCGGTCATCCACAGGCTCCGACCCTGCAGGACGTTCCCGCGGGACACGGCAGCGGCCCCCGGAGAACCGGGGGCCGCTGGGAACGAGAGGGTGGGGCGCTCAGGCCTTGCCGAGGATGCGGTTGAGGTTGGTGCCGCACGCGGGGCACTTGCCCTTGGCCATGCGCCGGCCGTTGTCGGAGACGACGACGTTGCCCTCGGCCTCGCGCTTCTCCTTGCACTTCACGCAGTAGAACTCGCCCTTGTAGGTCTCGTCAGCCATTGCAACTCCTTGGTCGTGGTGCCGCGGTGCGCGGCGATGACTCTTTCACCCTAGACGCGCGAGCACGGATTCGTGCTCAGCCACGCGTGCCCCGGCCCAGCAGCGAGGGCCGCTTCCGCGTCACATCCGCCCCTTGCGCACCACCTGCCCCGGAAGTCACTCGGACGGCTGCGTCTCCATCGCCTGAAACCCCCGGCGTATGCCGTCCGCCCGTGTGAGCGTGTGCCTCCTGTGCGTGGGCTACGCCGATTGTCCGCACTCTGGCCTACCGTGGGAAGCGTGAGCACCGAGGACGTCGAGGTCCGACGCAGCCCGCGGCGCCGCCGCACGGTCAGTGCGCGACGCGAGGGTGACCGTGTCGTCGTGCTCATCCCTGCGTCCATGTCACGCTCGGAGGAGCGGGTCTGGGTGGCTCGCATGCTCGACAAGCTCAAGGCCGGCGAGCGGCGCAGGCGTCCCAGCGACACCGACCTCCTGACCCGCGCGAGCGAGCTGTCCGAGCGCTACCTCGGTGGGCACGCGCGCCCGCGAAGCATCCGGTGGGTCTCCAACCAGCGCTCACGATGGGGCAGCTGCACGCCGGCCGACGGTTCGATCCGGCTCTCCGACCGCCTGCAGGGGATGCCGGGATACGTCGTCGACTACGTCATCCTGCACGAGCTCGCACACCTGCTCGTCGCGGGCCACAATCGCGACTTCTGGACGCTGCTGCGGTCCTACCCCAGGCTCGAGCGCGCGCGAGGCTTCCTCGATGGTGTCGCCCTGGCCAAGGGGCTGGACATCGCCGACGACGCCGACGAGGACACCAGCGTCGACGACGCGAGCGTCGAGGACGCCACCGCCTGAGCCGAACCAGCGCTCACAGACCGAGGGTCGCCGTGGCCGCTGCGACCAGGGCCGAGATCTCGGCCCGCGTCCCCTCGGGGAGTCCGTCCGTCGGCCACCAGGCGACGTCGAGCGACTCCACGCTCGTCGTCGGCGCGATGCCGGGATCGACGAGCGCGGCGTAGCGCACATCGAGGTGTTCACGACACCGGCCGAAGCTCCCGCTGAGGGTGTGTCGGTCCAGCTGCACGATGACCGGTTCGGGTGTCACCGAAGCGATCCCGGACTCCTCGCGACCCTCTCGGGCCGCGGCGGCATACAGGCTCGTGTCACCGGCCTCGAGGTGACCGCCGAACTGGAACCACTGCTGTGCGCGCCGATGGTGGGTGAGCAGCACGCTGGCACCGTCGGGGCTCATCACAAGGCAGCTCGCGGTGAGGTGCGCCGGCGGGCCGGCTTTCGCCACCGCGTCGGGATGGCGCTCGAGATGGTCCAGGTATGCCGTCCGCAACCGGTCCTGCCCGGCGTCGGGAGCGCTCCACCCCCCCAGAGTGGCGCACGCCTGCGTGTGCAGGTGGGCGAAGGCCCGCACTACCTCCTGGTCGGGCGTCACGCTCCCGAGGGCTCGTCGTCGCCGCCGTCACCGCTGAGGAAGGCATCGAGCTCAGCATCGAAGTCGTCGCGTCCGGCGGCAGCGGCCTGCTGGCGCTCGACGTAGCCCAGGGGGTCGTCGAGGTCACCGGCGGCAGGTGCCATGTCCGGGTGGGCCCAGGCCCCGTCACGCGCAGCCGAGCCACCGGAGGACTCGAGGGCAGCGAAGAGGTTGGCGGCATCGCGCAGGCGACGAGGACGCAGCTCCAGTCCGACGAGGGCAGCAAACGTCTTCTCGGCAGGACCGCCACTGGCACGGCGTCGCCGCACGGCCTCGCCGAGCGCGTTCGCCTGGGGGAGGTGCGGCCCCACGGCGGCGGCGGTCACGACGTCGACCCAGCCCTCGATGAGGGCGAGCAGGGTCTCGAGACGGCTGAGCGCGGCCTTCTGGTTGGCGGACTGCTGCGGGGCGAAGAGGCGACCGGCAAGAGCCTGCTGCATCGCCTCGGCGTCGGTCGGGTCGATCGAGCGCAGCCCCTCCTCGATCGCGTCCGTGTCGATCGTCGTGTCGCGTGCGTAGTCCTGCACGGCGGAGAGCAGCTGGGGTGCCAGCCACGGCACGGCGTGGAAGAGGCGGGTCCGGGCGCTCTCGCGCACGGCCAGGTGGAGCCGGGTCTGCGGCTCGTCGATCTCGAGCCCCTGCGCGAAGAGCGCGATCGCGTCGGGCATGAGGACGACGTCGGGCGCCGGCACCAGGGGGAGCGACACCTCGCCTCCGGTGAGGATCTCGCCGGCCAGGGCACCGACTGCCTGGCCGAGCTGGACCGAGAACATCGAGCCCTGCATGCGCCTCAGCATCGGCGCCATCTCGCCCATCATGGCGGCCGGGTTGGTGCCGGGCGGCACGAGGCCCTCCGGCAGCCCGGCTTCGCCGAGACTGCCGAGCTGCTTGGTCAGGGCGTTGCCCATGGCGTCACCGACGCCGACGGCGATGGGGTCGACGAGCTCGCACCACACGGGCACGGTCGCCTCAACCCACTCGGAGCGGCTCCATGCCCGCCCGACGAGGCCGGAGTGGTCGAGGTCGGTCACCGCATCGAGCCACAGGTTCGCCACGTCGACTGCCTGACGTGCGTCGTTGGCGGTCGCGGCACCTACAGAGGGGTCGCCCTGTGCCGCAACGGTTTTGCGCGCAATGTCCGTGGCGACCGTGGCGTCGACCGCTCCGGACTCGTCGGCACCGGCAAACATGGCCTGCACCTGGCCGGCGACCATCTGCAACATCTGAGGGTCCACCTGGTCCAGGCCCATGCCGCGCATCATCTCGAGCATCTGCGGATCGAGCTCCCGGCCGCCGGTGAGGCCCCTGAGCACCTCCTCCAGGCCCGGTGGGAGCCCCGAGTCCTCGGGCTCGTCGGGCAGGTCGTGCGAATCTGTCACTGCGGGGCTCCTGGGGCGACGGTGAGAAGATGTGGTCTCATCAGTACCCAACCACGGATGACCCGGGGATAGTTCCGAGGAGGAACGTGTGGAGAACGACGAGACGGGCGCCGGCGCAGTGCCGGGCACGGTGGCCCTCGCGCAGATCCGTGAGGACCCCCTCTCGGTCGACGAGGTCCTCGCGGCCGTCCAGGACCCGACCTGCGGTGGCATCACCCTCTTCGTCGGAGTCGTGCGGGACCACGACCGGGGCCAGGGCGTCGACGCCTTGGACTACTCCGTGCACCCGACCGCGCAGACCCGCCTGCACGAGGTGGCGACCCTCGTGGCGGAGCGCTCCGGTGCCGTCCGCCTCGCGGCTCTTCACCGCAGCGGCCACCTGGCGGTCGGTGACGTGGCCGTGGTGGTCGCGGCCTCCGCGCCCCACCGGGGGG
The DNA here is from genome assembly GCF_001427985.1 of Knoellia sp. Soil729. Lineage (GTDB taxonomy): Bacteria > Actinomycetota > Actinomycetes > Actinomycetales > Dermatophilaceae > Knoellia. Next base: position 295,086 of record NZ_LMSA01000002.1, on the reverse strand, counting down.
CTGCGTTCGCCGCGTGCCGAGACCTCATCGACACCCTCAAGGCCGAGGTCCCGATCTGGAAGCAGCAGCACCTCGGCGATGGCGCCACCGAATGGGTGGGTATGCCGTGACCTCGTTCGATCCCTCTGCTCACGGGAGCGGAAGGATGGAACCTCGTGCCCCGCACGACCTCGCCGCGCCTCAACCCGGCCCCTACGCCGTGAGCCGGCGCAGCTCCTTCCTCGTCATCGGCCTCTTCGTGGTCATCGCCCTGGGGGTGGGTCTGTCCTTCGTCTCCCTGCCCTATGTCGTGCTGTCGCCCGGTCCGATCACCAACACCTTGGGCCAGCTGGACGGCAAGCCGATCGTGGAGATCAAGGGGGAGCGCACCTATCCGGCCAAGGGAGCGCTCGACTTCACCACGGTCCGTGTCGACGGTGGCCCGGGTGTGCGGGTCGACATCTTCGACCTCGTGACCGCGGCGGTGCGTGACGATGAAGAGGTCTTCACGCGCGAGGAGATCTATCCCCAGAAGGCGACTCGCGAGGAGGTCCAGCAGGAGAACACCGCCGAGATGGTCAACTCGCAGGAGGTCGCTGCAGCGATCGCCCTGCGCGAGACCGGGCACGTCGTGCCCGAGCGCGTCACGGTCTCGCGGGTGCCGGACGGCTCTCCCGCCAAGGGTGTCCTCGAGCCGGGCGACGAGTTCGTCTCGGTCGCGGGCCAGCGCACCCCGGATGCCGCAGCAGTGCAGGCCGCCGTGCGCTCGCAGAAGCCGGGCAGCACGGTCCCGGTCGTCGTCAAGCGCGACGGCGTGGACACGTCGGTCTCGGTGACGACCCGCGACAACCGCGGAACCACGGTCATCGGCGTCCTGCTCGGGCGGAACTACGACCTCCCGGTCGACGTCACCATCGACTCCGGTGGGGTCGGGGGTCCCTCTGCCGGCACGATGTTCACCCTCGCGGTCTACGACCTCCTCACTCCCGGGGACCTCACGGCGGGCAAGCGCATTGCCGGGACGGGAACGATGGAGCCCGACGAGTCCGTGGGTCCCATCGGTGGCATCCGGCAGAAGCTCCACGGAGCCCGTGACGGTGGAGCGGACTACTTCCTGGCGCCCACCGACAACTGCGACGAGGTCAAGGGGCACGTCCCCGACGGCCTCACGGTGGTGAGGATCGGCAGCTTCAACGACGCCCTCGGCGCCGTCAAGGCGATCGCCGCCGACAAGGCCGACACTCTCCCGGGCTGCTGACCTCCCACTGACCCAGTGACTGCCCGTGTGCCAGTGGGTGGTCGGGGCCCGGTCCAACTGGCCGAACGGGCAATCAGTCGGTGAACGTGGCCCGCAGGGCGGCCACCAGGCCGGGGGCGATGTCGCTCCCCGTGGCGACCCGGTCGTCGCGGTCGTGCTCGCGCTGGCGGAGCAGGCAGATGCTGCGACCGTCGCGGGTCACTGCGGCGAGCAGCCTGACATCCCGTCGACCGGGGTGCTCGGCGAGCGCCGTCAGAGCCGCCTCGCGGTCGGCCGGCAGGTCGCGCTCCGCCTCGGGCGGGACGACGAGGCGCTCCACGACGATGGCGCAGCCCTCGACGCTGTCGGGCCACGCGATCTGCCCCAGCAACGACTCGATCGAGTCCGTCTCGGGCAGCTCCTCCTGCTCGACCGCGGTGAGGGCGCCGGCGATCTGGTCGGACACCGTCAGTCCGGCTGCGAGGTGCGGCTCTCGCCGCAGGAGGTCCTCCGTCGGCACCAGGGCAAAGAGGCGGGGACCCTGGTCCCAGCCCGACGATGCGACGTGGCGCTCGGTGTCGAGAGCGGCGAGGGCGAGTGGGTCGGTCACGGGCTGGGCGGCTGAATTCACGAGGCCATCGTGCCGCACTCAGGTGGCCGGGATAGGTTGACCTCCAGCCCGGGCGCGGCCCGGGGAAGTACGGACGTGGAGTCAGCGACAAGTGAGCCGGCCAGAGTGGTTCGACGGGATCGACCCCGACGACGCAGACAAGGGGACCGGCTCGACCGGGCCCAGCGACTCGGGGCGCCCACCTCGTCCCGGCGGCCCAGGGGCCGGAGCGGCAGGGTTCGGCGGTCGGGTGCGTCCAGGTGGAGTGGGCACGCCCCCCAAGAGGGGACCCCTCGGGACGACCCTGGCCATTCTCGCCGGGCTCGTCATCATCGCCCTCATGATCTCCGGCATCCTCACGGACCTGTGGTGGTTCGAGTCCGTCGGGTTCCGTGGCGTCTTCCTCACAGAGCTGGGCACCCGTGTGCTCCTCTTCGTCGCAGCCTTCATCGTCACGGCCGGTGCCGTCGGGGCCAGTCTCGTCATCGCCTTCCGCAACAGGCCGCTGCGCATCATGCCCTCGCCCTCGGCGCAGGTCCTCGACCAGTACCGCCAGGTCCTGGACCCCCTCCGCCGCCTGGCCACGATCGTCGTTCCCTCGGTCCTCGGGCTCCTCGCCGGCGCCGCAGCCATGGGAGCGTGGCGCACGTTCCTGCTGTGGCGCAACGCCGTCCCCTTCGGGACCAAGGACCCCCAGTTCAAGCTCGACGTCGGCTTCTTCGTCTTCACGCTGCCGTGGCTGCACTTCCTCGTCAGCTTCTTCACCGTCGTGCTGCTGCTCGCGCTCATCGCGGCGGCGTTCACGCACTACGTCTACGGAGGCCTGCAGCTGCCGGGCCGGGGCACAACGACCCGGGCGGCCTTCATCCAGATCGCGACGATCGCCTCGCTCCTCGCCCTGGTGCGGGCGGCTGCCTACTGGCTGGGTCGCTACAGCCTGACCACCCATGACTCCAAGCTCATCACCGGCATCACCTACACCGATGCCAACGCCGTGCTGCCCATCAAGGCCATTCTCGCCGTGGCGACGGTGATGTGTGCCGGCTTCTTCATCGCCTCGATCTGGACCCGCAGCTGGCGCCTGCCGCTCATCGGTGTCGGGCTGCTCACGGTGCTCTCCGTCGTCGCCGGCGGCATCTATCCAGCCGCGGTGCAGTCGCTCAAGGTCAGTCCGTCAGAGAAGTCGCTCGAGTCCAAGTACATCCAGCGCAACATCAACGCCACCCGGGCTGCCTTCGCCATCGACGGCATCGAGAAGACCCCTTACGCCGCCACCACCGATGCGGAGCCAGGCCAGCTACGGGCCGACGCCGAGACCATCCCGGGTGTCCGGCTCGTCGACCCCAATGTGGTCTCTCCGACGTTCCGCCAGTTCGAGGGTCTGCGTCAGTACTACGCGTTCCCCGACATCCTCGACGTCGACCGCTACACCGTCGACGGCAAGAAGAGCGACTCGATCGTGGCCGTGCGCGAGCTCAACCTCGACGGTGTCCCTGCGGACCAGCGCAACTGGCTCAACGACCACACTGTCTACACGCACGGGTTCGGTTTCATCGGTGCCTACGGCAACCGTCGAACGAGTGAAGGTGACCCGCAGTTCTTCTCGAGCGGCTTCTCGACCAAGGGCCCGGCGGGAGCCGAGTACGACCCCCGGATCTACTTCGGCGAGCAGTCACCGACCTACTCGATCGTGGGTGCCCCCAAGGGCGCCAAGCCGCTGGAGTTCGACTTCCCTGACGACAAGGGCGGAGGCGGCCAGACCAACAACACCTTCGACGGCAACGGGGGAGTCAAGATCGGCTCCTTCATCCGCAAGGTGGCTTATGCGATCAAGTACCGCGAGCCGAAGTTCCTCCTGTCGAATGCCGTCAACTCGGACTCCCGGATCCTCGACCACCGGATGCCCCGTGAGCGCGTCGAGCGGGTCGCACCGTGGCTGACCGTCGACGGCAACGCCTACCCGGCGGTGGTCGACGGGCGGGTGAAGTGGATCGTCGACGGCTACACCACCACCGCGCGCTACCCCAACAGCCGTCTCACCGATCTCAGCACCGCGACGGCCGACTCCGTGAGCGAGACCTCGCGGGTTGTGGTCACCGGGGCGGGACAGGTCAACTACATCCGCAACTCGGTCAAGGCCACCGTCGATGCGGCCGACGGCTCGGTCAAGCTGTATGGCTGGGACACCAACGACCCCATCCTCAAGGCGTGGGGCAAGGCCTTCCCGGGCTCGGTGTCCCCGTTGTCGGAGATGTCCTCGCAGCTCATGTCGCACGTGCGCTACCCGCAGGACCTGTTCAAGGTCCAGCGCCAGCTGCTGGCGAGCTATCACGTCACCGACGCGAACTCGTTCTATGGCGGTGGTGACTTCTGGCAGGTTCCCAAGGACCCGACGCATGCCACCCAGGACCAGCCGGTCTACTACCAGTCGCTCGCGATGCCGGACCAGACGAGCCCGGCGTTCTCATTGACGACGACGTTCATCCCCAAGGGTTCTGGCCGTGAGATCCTGCGTGGCTTCCTGGCGGTGGATGCTGACGCCGGCTCGACCGCAGGCAAGCCCGCTGGCAGCTACGGCTCGATGCGGCTGCTCGAGCTGCCACGCAACTCGGCCGTTGACGGGCCCGGTCAGGTACAGAACCAGATCGAGGTCTCGACGGCGCGCTCCCAGAGCCCCACCGAACCGCTCAACCTCAGCCAGTTCATCGCGCAGAACCGTCAGTCGGGCAAGCAGCTGACCTACGGCAACCTGCTGACCCTGCCCGTGGGTGAGGGACTGCTCTATGTGCAGCCCATGTACGTCCAGGCATCCCGTGAGGGTGGGTCGTTCCCGCAGAACAAGGCCACCGTCGCGGTCTTCGGCAAGAAGATCGCGTGGGGAGAGACTCTCGACCAGGCGCTCGACGGCCTCTTCGGCGGCAACTCCGGTGCAGATGCCGGAGACAGCGGAACCGTTCCGGAGGTCACGACACCTCCGGGCACGGGTACCGGGACGCCCACGACGGCTCCGAGCGCACAGCTGGCCGAGGTCATCCGGGACATCGAGGCCGCCAACGCAGCGGGTCAGGCCGCACTCAAGAAGGGCGACTTCGCGGCATACGGAGCAGCGCAGAAGGACCTGCAGGACGCCATCGCACGGGCGGCGGAGCTCTCTCCGCAGCTCACGATCGCACCCAAGCCGAGCAGTTCGGCAAGCCCGACGTCGACGCCGACGCCGAGTCCCTGACGGCGAAGCGCCCCGTATCTCGAGGCCGCCGCGCTCACCACTGGTGGGCGCGGCGGTTCTCTGCTGCCAGGAGCGCGATGGCGACCACCGCGCCGATGACGGTCTCGACCCCGCGGTCGAAGAGCAGCCCGGTCGTGGACTGCGTGCTGCCGAGCTGGCCCATGAGCAGCGCCATGGGCGTGATGACGAGCAGCGCGAAGCCGTAGTTGCGCCCGACGAGGAGCTCGGTGACGACCTGGAGCACGACGACCACGAGCACGAGTGGGACGGGGTCGAGTTCCAGCAGCAGCAGTGGGACGCTGGTGAGCAGTCCAAGGAGCGTTCCGGCGATGCGGTGCCCGGCGCGCAGGGCCTGGTGTGAGCGGCCACGCACGCTGAGGGGGGCCGCCGCCGCAACCATGGCCCACCACGGGTGACCGATGCCCAGCAGGGTGGCGATGGTGCCCGCGGCACCCACGGCAAGCAGGTAGCGCACAGGGTCCGGTCCCCCCGGCGCGCGCAGCCGCGGCCGGGTCTGGCTCGGGACGCGACCGATCACCGCGCCGACATTGCCGATGACCACGGCGAGGAGTGCGCTGGCTGCGCTGACCGCCAAGGCCACCGGGACCTCGGACCACTGCCCGGAGCCGGACGCGACCGTGCCCAGCCCGAAGATCATGAACAGCGGGCCCGAGGGGTGCCAGTCGAAGACGCCGGACACGAGGGAGCCGAGGACGGTGATGACGATGGTCCCCGCCACGAGACCCCAAGGGCCTGCCTGCAGCGCAGCGAGCACGGCGCCGAAGGTCACGGAGGTCACGAGTGCCGCTCCAGCGGTGGCCTGCATGACGGCCCGGGGGAGGTGCACGTGGTTGCGGCCGTAGAGCGAGGTGAACGCACCGAAGGCGGCGTAGGCAGCCCACGGCGTGCGGTCGAGCAGGACGACGGCGAGCAGCGGCACGGCGACGCTGAGACCGGCACGCACGGCCACCCGGTGTGAACCCGCGGGAACCGGGTTCAGTCGCAGGAGGTCAGGCCAGGCGAAGTCGAGGGTGGGTGGTCGGGAGGTGCTGTCCCGGCCATCGCTCCACATGCTCCCATCGTCGCATCGAGGTGGATTTGGTGCACCAGCCGCCGTCACGTAACCTAGGGCTACCGAGAGGCCGCAAGGTCACTCACCCGACGCGGGGTGGAGCAGCTCGGTAGCTCGCCGGGCTCATAACCCGGAGGTCGCAGGTTCAAATCCTGCCCCCGCTACTTCTCAGCAGCAGGTCAAAGGCCCTCTCCTTGCAGGAGAGGGCCTTTGCCGTTCCTCGGTCCGCCGGGAGGTGTTGGGCGCCCGGAACATGCAGTGTGACTGCCTGTGGCGAGACGGGAGGCCGAGATCCGATAGAATTGCCCAGCAACCAAGTCGGCTTGGTCGCGATCACACCACAACGGCGTGTCGTCCCGGACGACTCGCCGTTTCTTGAATCCAGCACCCGCGTGACTGCACGCGGACGTGTCCAGGAGGCACAGCATGGCCCCGCATCGTGTCGTCGTCATCGGCTCCGGCTTCGGCGGGCTCTTCGGAACCCAGGCACTCAAGCGTCGTGACGACATCGAGGTCACCCTCGTGGCCAAGACCACGCACCACCTCTTCCAGCCCCTGCTCTACCAGGTGGCGACCGGCATCCTCTCCGAGGGCGCGATCGCGCCGACCACCAGGGAGATCCTCCACCGCCAGAAGAACGCCCGGGTCATCCTCGGCACGGTCACGGGTATCGACCTCGAGGCCAAGACGGTGACGAGCGACGTGCTGGGCCGCCAGACGGTGACCCCCTTCGACACGCTCCTCGTCGCGGCAGGGGCCGGCCAGTCCTACTTCGGCAACGACCAGTTCGCCGAGTACGCCCCCGGGATGAAGAGCATCGACGACGCGCTCGAGCTGCGCGGCCGCATCTTCGGTGCGTTCGAGTGGGCCGAGCTGGCAACGTCTCCGGCCGAGCGCGACCGCTACCTCACCTTCGTCGTCGTCGGTGCCGGTCCCACCGGCGTCGAAATGGCCGGTCAGATCGCCGAGCTGGCCCAGCGCACCCTCAACCGCGACTTCAAGACCATCGACACCCGCCAGGCGCGCATCCTGCTGCTGGACGCCGCGCCACAGGTCCTGCAGGCTTTCGGTGACCGTCTCGGCGACGCGGCCAAGCGACGCCTCACGGAGATGGGTGTCGACGTCGAGCTCGGCACCAAGGTGGTCGGCGTCGACTCCACCGGTATCGACATCGAGAAGGCCGACGGGAGCCACGCACGCATCGAGGCGGCCACCAAGGTCTGGGCCGCTGGCGTGCAGGGTTCCGAGCTCGGAGCCATGCTCGCCGACCAGTCCGACGCAGAGCTCGACCGTGCGGGGCGGGTCAAGGTCAACCCCGACCTCACCCTCCCGGGTCGGCCCGACGTCTACGTCGTCGGCGACATGGCTGCCCTCGACAACCTTCCCGGCGTCGCGCAGGTGGCCATCCAGGGCGCTCGCTACGCCGCGAAGCACCTCAAGGCGCGCCTCGACGACAAGCCCGCTCCGGAGGCCTTCTCCTACTTCGACAAGGGGTCGATGGCCACGATCTCCCGCTTCAGCGCCGTCGCCAGCGTCGGGAAGCTGCGCTTCTCGGGGTTCCTCGCGTGGGTGCTGTGGCTCGGAATCCACATCGTCTACCTCATCGGCTTCAAGCAGCGCATCACCACCCTGCTGCACTGGATGGTGAGCTTCATCGGCCGCGGCCGGTCGGAGCGCACGGTCACGGCCCAGCAGATCCTGGCCCGCAACATCATGCGCAAGCTGCCGCCGGAGGACCTGCCGAGGCTGCCGCTGGTCGAGTCCGACCATGCTGCTCCGGTCGCGGCCCCCGAGCCCACCGACTCCGTGCCGTCGACCGACGAGAGGCTGCGCCGCGCCACGTAGGGTGGCGTCATGCCGCTCGACTACCCGGTGCACGAGCGCACGCTGCCCAACGGTCTGCGTGTCGTCGTCTCCCCGGACCTCAGTGTCCCCAACGTCACCGTCAACATCTGGGTGGGGGTCGGGTCGCGCCACGAGAGCGTGGGCCGCACCGGTTTCGCGCACCTCTTCGAGCACCTCATGTTCCAGGGTTCGCGGCAGGTGGCGAGCGGCGAGCACTTCGAGGCGTTGATGGCCCAGGGTGGCCGGCTCAACGCCACGACCTGGTTCGACCGCACGAACTACTTCGAGACGATCCCCAAGGGAGCGCTCGAGCTCGCTCTCTGGCTCGAGGCCGACCGGCACGGACACCTCCTCGATGCCGTCAACCAGGCCAACCTCGACAACCAGCGTGACGTGGTCAAGGAGGAGAAGCGCCAGCGCTACGACAACCAGCCCTACGGCAACGCGCTCATCGACGTCTATGCCGCGGTCTTCCCGCCGGGGCACCCCTACCACCACTCCACGATCGGCTCGATGGAGGACCTCGACGCCGCCAGCGTCGAGGACGTCCACGAGTTCTTCCGGCGCCACTACGCGCCCGACAACACCGTCCTCACCCTGTGTGGTGACGTCACCCCAGACGACGGATTCGCCCTCGTGGAGCGGTACTTCGGCTCCATCGTTCCTCGACCCGAGCCCCGGCGGGAGGCGGTCGACGCCCTCCCGCCGCTCACCCGACCGGTCAGGGTCGAGCGGCGCGAGTCCGTGCCCAACGACCGGCTGCACATCGCCTTCCGGCTCCCCGTCGACGAGACGGAGGAGTTCAGCGCCGCGAGCCTTGCCCTCGATGCACTGGGCGGGCTCGCGTCCTCACGACTGGTGCGACGCCTCGTGCGCAAGGAGCAGACCGCGTTGGGTGCACACGCCACCTCCTGGGGCTTCGTGGACGGCGTCTCGCTGGGGTTCATCGTCGTCGACGTGGACTCCGACGCCGACGCCGACGACGTGGAGGCCGCGGTGCTGGAGGAGCTCGAGACGTTCGCCCTCGAGGGCCCCACGGATGCCGAGATGGACGCCGCGCTGGCGCAGGCCGAGCGTGGCTGGCTGTCGATGCTTGCCAGCCAGGAGGAGCGAGCCGACGCGCTGTCGCACTACGCGCTCCTCCACGGTGACCCGACGATGGTCAACACCCACCTGGACCGTCTGCGCGCCGTGACCCCCGAGCAGGTGCAGGCCGCCGCCGCCACGTGGCTGCGTCCCGAGTCCCGAGCGGTCATCGCCTACCGCACCGACCACGAGAGCGAGGAGGTCGCATGAGCGCCGCCGCCGTGCCCAGGCCCGATGTCGCACCTCCCGGACCGTGGGCGTTCCCACTGCCCGACGAGTCGGTGACGGAGAACGGCATACGCGTTCTCTCGTATGCCGTCCCCGGCCAGTACGTCATCTCCGTGCGTCTCGTCGTGCCCCTGTCCCTCTCGGACGAGCCCCAGGACCGCGAGGGGGTGGCGTCGATGACGGCGCGACTGCTCGACGAGGGCACCGCCCGCCACTCGAGCGACGAGTTCGCCGAGCTGATGGAGCGCAGCGGCATGGTGCTCGGCGCCTCGGTCACCGACGGCGCGCTCAGCGTCGACCTCGACGTCCCGCAGCGCTTCCTGCCCACGGCACTCGACCTGCTGCGCCAGGCCGTGGCCGAGCCGGTCTTCCCCGAGGCAGAGGTCCGGCGCATCCTGCGCAGCCGCCTCGCCGAGATCGAGCAGGAGCGTGCGTCCGCACCCCACCGCGCCGCGCGCGAGGTGACCGCGAACCTCTGGGCCCCGACCGAGCGGGCCTCGCGCCCCACGGCTGGCACGCCGGCGTCCATCGGGGCCCTCACGCGCGAGGACGTCGTGGCTTTCCACCGCGCGCACGTCGGACCGCAGGGTGCCACCCTCGTGGTCGCGGGAGACCTTGCGGACGTGGACGTTGCGGCGGTGGTCGCCGAGGGCCTCGGCGCCTGGGCCAACCCCGAGCACGTGGTCGCCACCCCGGCGCGTCCGCCGGTGGCAGCAGGCGGTGCCACCCGCATCGTGCTCGTGGACCGGCCCGGTTCGGTGCAGAGCGAGCTGTCGCTGGCGGCCCCCGGTCCCGACCGCTCCGTCAGCACGGGCTGGGACCCCTACCCGGTGCTCTCGTTCATCGTCGGCGGGTCACCGAGTGCTCGCGTCGACGCCGTGCTGCGTGAGGACAAGGGCTACACCTACGGCATCCGCGCCAGCTTCCGGCCGCGCGCACGTGGGGGGTCGTTCGTCACCGCCGGATCGGTGCGTGCCGACGCCACGGTGGACGCCTTGCGGCTTCTCGTCGAGATCCTCGACCACGCGCGAGAGGGATTCTCCGACAAGGAGATCCGCGCCGGGGTCGACTACGTCGTGCAGACCGCCCCCGGACGCTACGCCACCGCGGACGCCGTTGCCGACGAGGCCTCGGCCCTGTCCATCGAGGGCCTGCCACTCGACTTCCAGACCGCCACGCTGCGCCGCATGAGGGACGTGGACAACGCACGTCTCACGACGGCATACAACGACGTCGTGACGGGGGAGTGGGTCATCGTGGTCGTCGGTGATGCCGCGGTGGTCCGCGAAGGGATCGAGGGGCTCGGCCTGGGGCCGGTGACCGTCGTCCCCAACTGAGGCGGTGCTTCCCGCCCGAGATGGCGGTGTCACAGACCGATGCGTGCCAGGACCTCGTCGTGGAGCAGTCCGTTGGTCGCCACGGCGTTGCCACCGAAGGGTCCGTCCTCACCCTTCAAGGAGGTGAAGCGGCCTCCGGCCTCGGTGACGATCGGCGCGAGCGCCACCATGTCGTGGAGGTTGAGCTCGGGCTCGGCGGCGATGTCGACCGCTCCCTCGGCCAGCAGCATGTAGGACCAGAAGTCGCCGTAGGCACGTTCGCGCCAGCAGTCCCGCGCGAGGTCGAGCAGGGCCTCCTGGCGGCCGACCGCCTCCCAGGACGTCGCAGAGCTGTAGGAGATCGAGGCATCGCCGATGCTCGAGACCTTCGAGACGGTGATGCGCTTGGCCGAGGTGAGGCTGCGGCCCGCCCAGGCTCCGCTGCCCGTAGCGGCCCACCACCTCCGGTTGAGGGCCGGTGCGGCCACCAGACCCAGGACGGGGCGTCCGGCATCGATCAGCCCGATGAGGGTCGCCCACACCGGGACGCCGCGCACGAAGTTGTGGGTTCCGTCGATCGGGTCGAGAACCCACTGTCGTGGGCCGTGACCCGTCGACTCCATCTCCTCACCGATGACGGCGTCGCGCGGGCGCGTGCGCTTGAGCTGTGACCTCACCAGCTCCTCGGCGCTTCTGTCGGCGTCGCTGACGAGGGTGAGGTCGGGCTTGGACTCGACGTGCAGGTCCTCGGCGCGAAAGCGAGACACCGTCACCCGTTCGACGGCGTCCGCGAGGACGTGGGCAAGTCGGAGGTCGTCGTCATAGGTCGGCACGACCGTCACCGTAGCCGCTCGCAACGGTCACAATCGGGTCTCGGGTCGGTCACGCCTCTCGTGCATGTCGCCGATGTGGTCTTACATGGGGACCGCGTGCCGTTCGAGGTATGCGTGGGCCCCCCGACCGGGACCGGCCCTCATCTGATGTCCGTTCACTTTCCCTGGGACGGCTCTACACGTAGGAGGACATCCATGCGAGGAACCACTCGCACGGTGGCCGTGGCCGGCATTTCGGCGGCAGCCCTGCTTCTCGCAGGCTGCGGCGGCGGCGGCGGCAGCGACGATGCTAAGAAGACCGACACGGCCGGCAAGACCGGCGGATCCATCTCCGTTCGTGGCTGCAACCCTGAGAACCCCCTGATCGCGGGCAACACGTCCGAGACCTGTGGTGGCAACGTGCTCGACGTCATCACGGCCAAGCTCATCAAGTACAACGACGAGACGGCTGCTCCCGAGATGGACATCGCGGAGTCGATCGAGACCACGGACAACCAGAACTTCACGGTCAAGCTCAAGAAGGACTACAAGTTCCAGGACGGCACCGTCGTCAAGGCCAAGAACTTCGTCGACGCGTGGAACTACACCGCCTACGGTCCCAATGCCCAGCTCGGCTCCTACTTCTTCGAGCCCATCGAGGGCTACGCCGACCTCCAGTCCGAGGACCCGGACGGCCCGGACGGGCCCCAGAAGGCACCCGACCCCAAGGCCAAGGAGATGTCCGGCCTCAAGGTCGTCGACGACAACACCTTCACGATCAAGACGGCAGCCAAGGTCTCCAACCTCCCGGTCCGCCTCGGCTACACGGCCTTCTCGCCCCAGCCCGACGCGTTCTTCTCCGACCCCAAGGGCTTCGGTGACAAGCCGATCGCGGCCGGCCCCTACAAGCTCGACACCTGGACCAAGAACGCCGAGATCAAGCTCTCGAAGTTCGCGGACTACAGCGGCGACAAGAAGGCCAACGTCGACAACATCACGTTCAAGATCTACCAGGACAGTGGGGCTGCCTACGCCGACGTCCTGGCCAACCAGCTCGACGTGACCGACGAGATCCCGGCCAGCGCCCAGATCGACGCCAAGTACAAGACCGACCTTCCGGACCGCAACCTCCAGAAGCCGGTCGGCGTCATCCAGACGATCACCACCGCCCCCAAGTCGGTCGACCCGAACTACCCGCCGGAGGTCCGCAAGGCCATCTCCATGGCGATCGACCGTGAGGGCATCATCAAGGCCATCTTCAACGGCACGCGTCAGCCCGCCACCGGCTGGGTCTCCCCGGTCGTCGACGGCTACAAGCCCGACGTCTGTGGAGAGTTCTGCAAGTTCGACCCCGCCAAGGCCAAGGCCCAGCTCGAGAAGGCCGGCGGTTTCAAGGGTGGCAAGATGACCCTCTCCTACAACGCTGACGCATCGCACAAGGAGTGGACCGAGGCCACCTGCAACAGCATCAAGAACGCCCTGGGTGTGGACTGTGTCGCCACCGGTGTCGTGGACTTCTCCACCTTCCGCAAGCAGATCCACGACCACAAGATGAAGGGCATGTTCCGCACCGGCTGGCAGATGGACTACCCGTCGATCGAGAACTTCCTCACGCCGATCTACGGCAAGGGTGCCTCGTCCAACGACGGCGAGTACAACAACCCGGCGTTCGACGCCAAGCTCGCCGAGGCCGCTGCTGCGACCGACGCCGCCGAGTCGAACAAGCTCTACCAGGAGGCCGAGGCCCTTCTCGCCCAGGACATGGCGTCCATCCCGCTCTGGTATGGCACCACCACCATGGGTTGGTCCGACAAGGTCACCAACGTCAAGGTCACGCCGTTCGGTGTGCCGGACTACGGGAGCATCACGCTCAAGTGATTCCCCCGTGTCGGGTGAGCAGCTGACCCGACACTCAGCAGGCTGTCGGCCTGCCGGCACTTCGCCGGCAGGCCGACAGCATGCCGGGGCATGGGCCCCGGCACAGGGGCACCGTCGCCCCCCACACCTGTGACCAGCCGAACGGCCCCCCCGCCGTCAGGTATGTTGCAGGTCTGGCTGGCCCACGAGGCCACTCTCAGACATCACGAGGCGAGCCACTGCCGTCCCGTTTGCGCCCATCCGTCACCACGGAAGGGGCCGATTGCAACCCAGGAGGTGACATGGGCAAGTACATCGTCAGGCGACTGCTGCAGATGATCCCGGTGGTACTGGGAGCAACCTTCATCATCTTCGCCATGGTCTTCGCCCTGCCCGGAGACCCGACCTCCGGCAAGTGCGGAGAACGTCCGTGCTCGGCGGAGTACGTCGCGAAGTTCCGCGAGGAGCACAACCTCAACGACCCGCTGCTCATCCAGTACGGCAAGTACCTCGGCAAGTTCGCGCAGGGCGACCTCGGCACGAACTACTACGGCATTCCCGTCAAGGAAGACCTGGCCAAGCGCTACACGATCACCGGTCGGCTCGCCATCATGGCGATCGCCTTCGAGACCTTCATCGGCATCCTCGCAGGCGTGCTCGCTGGCGTGCGAAAAGGCAGGTTCGTCGACAACCTCGTCACCGTGAGCACGCTCTTCGTCATCTCCATCCCGGTGTTCGTCATCGGGGTGTTCCTCCAGTACCTGTTCGGTATCAAGTGGGGAATCTTCCCCGCCACCGTGCCGAGCCTGGAGGCGTCCACCTTCTCGCTGATCCTGCCGGCGTTCGTGCTGGGCTCGCTCTCGGTCGCCTACGTCGCGCGACTCACGAGGACCAACCTTGTCGAGAACCTGCGCGCCGACTACGTGCGCACGGCCGTCGCCAAGGGCCTGACGAAGCGGCGCGCCGTCGGTGTGCACACCTTGCGCAACTCCCTCATCCCCGTCGTCACCTTCATCGGTGCCGACTTCGGAGCGCTCCTCGGCGGTGCCATCGTGACCGAGCGCATCTTCAACATCCAGGGAGTGGGTGGCTACATCTGGAAGGGCATCAACTCCCGCGACGGTATCGCCGTCGTCTCCACGGTGACCGTGCTCGTCATCGTCTACCTGCTCGTCAACCTGCTCGTCGACCTGCTCTACGGCGTGCTCGACCCGAGGATCAGCCATGAGTGACACCGTCGCCTCAACCGTGCAGCCTGCGGCCGTCGAAGAGGTCGGCGAGGCCCGTTCGCTCGGTCAGGACGCGTGGCGCTCCCTGCGCTCCAACGCGATGTTCTGGAGCGCAGTCCTCCTCATCGGACTCTTCGTCCTCATGTCGATCTGGCCGTCCCTGTTCACCAAGACCGACCCCTCCTTCGGCAACATCAGCAACGTGCGGGCCACCCCCAGTGCGGAGCACTGGTTCGGTACCGACACGCAGGGCTACGACATCTACGCCCGCACCATCTACGGCGCTCGCGCGTCGATCCTCGTCGGTGTGCTGGCGTCGCTGACCACCCTGCTCCTGGGCGGGGTCATCGGGGTCGTCTCCGGCTTCTACGGCCGTTGGCTCGACGCGCTCCTGTCGCGCATCACGGACATCTTCTACGCCATCCCGCTCATCCTCGGCGGGATCCTCTTCATGGCGAGCTTCCCGAACGGCCCGAACTCCAACTACTTCATCGTGGTCGGCAAGGTCGTCCTGGTCCTCACGGTGTTCGGCTGGCCCACGATCGCGCGTCTCATGCGCTCGAGCGTGCTCCAGGTCAAGCCCAACGAGTATGTCCTGGCGGCCCGCGCCCTCGGTGCGAGCCCTTGGCGGATCATCCGCTCGCACATCCTGCCCAACGCGCTGGCCCCGGCGATCGTCGTCGCGACGATCAACCTCGGTGTCTTCATCGTGGTGGAGGCCACCCTGTCGTTCCTCGGCATCGGCCTGACGCCTCCGGCGATCTCCTGGGGTGTGGCGATCAGCGACGCGCTGAGCTCGATCCGCACCTACCCGCACGTCCTCTTCTTCCCCAGTCTGTTCCTCAGCCTCGCGGTGCTGGCGTTCATCCTTCTCGGCGATGCCGTGCGGGACGCCTTCGACCCGAAGTCCCGATGAGCAGGAGGAGCCACCAGTGAGCACCAGCACCACCAAGTCCGCCATCCCGGAGTCCAACTACAAGGCCGGCGCCGACGGCCTGCTCCTCGAGGTCGAGGACCTCTTCGTCGAGTTCCACACCCCCGAGGGTGTCGCCAGGGCGATCAACGGCGTCTCCTTCGACCTGCGTCAGGGAGAGACCCTCGCGATCCTCGGTGAGTCGGGGTCGGGCAAGTCGGTGACCGCGCAGGCGATCATGGGCATCCTCGACATGCCGCCTGCGGTCATCCCGTCCGGAGCGATCCGCTACTGCGGCCAGGACCTCCTGACCATGAACCAGGAGCAGCGCCGCAAGTCGCGCGGCCCGGAGATCTCGATGATCTTCCAGGACGCGCTGAGCTCGCTCAACCCGACCTTCCCGGTCGGGTGGCAGATCGGTGAGATGTTCCGTCAGCACCGGGGCATGAACCGCTCCGACGCGTACGCCCAGGCCGTGCGCCTCATGGAGCGGGTCGCGATCCCCGGAGCCAAGGACCGGGTCAAGAACTACCCGCACCAGTTCTCGGGCGGTATGCGCCAGCGCATCATGATCGCCATGGCCATCGCGCTCGACCCGGCAGTCCTCATCGCCGACGAGCCGACGACCGCGCTCGACGTGACCGTCCAGGCTCAGATCATGGCCCTGCTCGCTGAGCTCCAGGAGGAGCGCCAGATGGGCCTGATCCTCATCACGCACGACCTCGGCGTCGTCGCCGACGTGGCCGACCGTGCTGCCGTCATGTATGCCGGCCGCATCGTCGCGCGGGCCGGGATCGAGGACCTCTACGCCCACCCGGCGCACCCCTACACCCGTGGGCTGCTGGAGTCGATCCCGCGACTGGACCAGAAGGGCCAGACGCTGGCGGCCATCGGTGGGCTCCCGCCCAACCTCACCCGCATCCCCTCGGGCTGCACGTTCCACCCGCGCTGCCGCATGGCCCAGGACATCTGCCGCACCGAGGAGCCCGCGCTGCGCACCGTCGGGAACCAGCAGTCCGCCTGCCACTTCGCCGAGGAGGTCCTCAATGGCTGACGTCATCCTGAAGGCTGACGACCTGTACAAGCACTACCCGATCAAGGGTGGTGTCCTGCGCACGACGACCGGTCACGTCAAGGCGGTCGACGGCGTCTCCTTCGAGCTGCACCGTGGTGAGACGCTCGGCATCGTCGGCGAGTCCGGTTGTGGCAAGTCCACGCTGGGCCGCGTGCTGATGCGTCTCGAGGAGCCCACCTCGGGCACCGTGAACTTCGACGGCGTCGACATGTACTCGCAGGGTGGCTCCGCGATGCGCAAGCTGCGTCGCGACATCCAGATCGTGTTCCAGGACCCCTACACGTCGCTCAACCCGCGCAAGACGGTCGGCGACATCATCGGTGAGCCCTTCGAGATCCACCCCGACGTCGTGCCCAAGGGTGGTCGCAAGGCGGCCGTCAAGGAGCTCCTCGACCTGGTGGGCCTCAACCCCGAGCACATCAACCGCTACCCGCACCAGTTCTCCGGTGGTCAGCGTCAGCGCATCGGTATCGCCCGCGGTATCGCCCTGCGCCCCAAGGTGCTCATCTGTGACGAGCCGGTCTCGGCCCTCGACGTCTCGGTGCAGGCGCAGGTCATCAACCTCATGGAGAAGCTGCAGGACGAGCTGGGCCTGTCCTACATCTTCATCGCCCACGACCTCTCCGTCGTCCGGCACATCTCCGACCGCGTCGGAGTCATGTACCTCGGACGGATGGTCGAGCTCGGCACCGAGGAGGAGATCTACCAGCGGCCGACCCACCCCTACACGCAGGCACTCCTCTCGGCGGTGCCGGTCCCGGACCCGACGATGCGTGGCAAGCGTGAGCAGATCGTGCTCTCCGGCGACGTGCCCTCGCCGGCCAACCCGCCGTCGGGGTGCCGCTTCCACACCCGGTGCTTCAAGGCGCAGGAGCGCTGCTCGGTCGACGACCCGGAGCTCATGGATCGCCCGGACGGGGCAGGTGCGCACCGTTCGGCCTGTCACTTCGCCGAGCCGCGGGTCATCGTGGAGACGATCGACGTCTCCGACCTCGTCCCTGACTCCCGTTACGCGTCCACCGACGTCATCGATGAGGACGCGTTCACGGACGATGACGGGGTGGCGCCCGCCGATGCGGCAACCATGGCCGACCGCTCCCACGCCATGGGGGAGTCGGAGGGTCCGTTGGACCGCCCGAACGACATCCACACGATGATCGATGACGACCCGGCGGAGAAGCGCGACCCCCGCGCCTGACCGGTCGAGACACGCAACAGGTATGCCGTCCGCTCAGGTGAGCGGACGGCATACCTGTTGTCCGGTTCTCCGACGAACTGTGCCGTCAGTCACCCGTCTGTGGATGGCGGGTGCGCAGCAGCCGCCGCAGCGACTCCAGCCGTGAGGGGCCGGACGGGCCTGCGTGGCCCTGTGCCACCCAGGCGTCCAGCGCGCACTCCTCCTCGTCGTGGGTGCAGCCGCGGGGACATCCGTCAGTGCCCGCCTCGAGCTCCGGGAAGTGGGTGACGATGCGCTCGGGGTCGACGTGGGCGAGGCCGAAGGACCTGATGCCGGGGGTGTCGATGACCCAGCCGCCGCCGTCCGGGAGCCGCAGGGCCACGGCCGAGGTCGACGTGTGCCGTCCCCGCCCGGTCACGTCGTTGACGACGCCGACGGCGCGATAGGCGCCCGGCACGAGGGCGTTGACGAGCGTGGACTTGCCGACGCCGGAGTGACCGACGAGGACGCTCACGTGCCCGCGCAGCGCGTCACGCACGGCGTCGAGCCCGTCGGTTCCGTCGCGGTCGGTCGTCGCCGTGATCACCGCGGGCACCTCCAGCGGTGCGTAGTTCTCGAGGAACGGCGCCGGGTCGGCCAGGTCGGCCTTGGTCAGTGCGAGCAGCGGTGACATCCCTGCGTCGTAGGCAGCCACGAGGCAGCGGTCGATCAGCCGGGGCCGTGGTTCGGGGTTGGCCAGTGCGCACACCACGACGAGCTGGTCGGCGTTGGCGACGATGACCCGCTCGACGGGGTCGGTGTCGTCGGCGGTGCGCCGCAGGAGCGTGCGGCGCTTCTCGACCCGGACGATGCGTCCGAGGGCATCGGGGCTGCCGGAGGTGTCGCCCACCACGAACACGTCGTCACCGACGACGATCCCCTTGCGCCCCAGCTCACGCGCCCGCATGGTGAGCGCCGTGCGCTCGTCGCCGGAGCCCGGCTCCATGAGGACGGTGTAGCGGCCGCGGTCCACCCCGATCACCATGCCGGGCACGGCATCGAGGTGCGCGGGCCGGTCCTTGGAGCGTGGCCGCGTGCCCCTCTTGTTGGGACGGATCCGGACGTCGGACTCGTCGTAGTCGCTCGTGGCTCGCGCCATCAGGCTGTGCGTCCCTGTGCCGCCGACCGGCCGAGCATGCCGGTCCACAGCTCGGGGAACGTGGGCAAGGTCTTGGCGACGGTCCCGATGTCCTCGATGACGAGTCCAGGGACGGCGAGACCCATCACCGCGGCGGCCATGACCATGCGGTGGTCACCGTAGGTGTGGAAGGTCGTGGCTGACAGCTGCGCGCGCGGAGCAGGCCGGATGTGCAGCCCGTCCTCGGTCTCGGTGACCTCGGTCCCGAGCGCGCCGAGCTCTCGCGCGAGAGCGGCGAGGCGATCGGTCTCGTGACCGCGGATGTGGGCCACGCCCCTGATGAGGGTGGGCCCGTGAGCGAGGGCTGCGAGCGCCGCCACGACCGGTGTGAGCTCGCTGGCGTCGTGCAGGTCCACGTCGACCCCGCCGAACCCGTCCACCGCACTCACGGTGAGACCGTCACGGGCCAGCGTGACGTCAGCACCCATCTCGTCGAGCAGGTCGCGGATCAGGTCCCCCGCCTGGGTCGTGTGCTGGGGCCAGCCCGGCACCCGCACCCGACCGCCGGTGACGAGCGCTGCGGCGAGGAACGGTGCGGCGTTGGAGAGGTCGGGCTCGATCTGCACGTCGAGCGGGTTGAGCGGGCCGGGCTCCACCCTCCACGTGTTGGTCTCGCTGTCGTCGACGTCGGCCCCGGCGTCGCGCAGTGCTTCCACGGTCATGTCGATGTGGGGTTGGCTCGGTACCGGTGGGCCGTCGTGGAGGATCGTCACGCCGTCGTCGTAGTGCGCAGCGGAGAGCAGCAGCGCGGAGATGAACTGGGAGGACGCCGACGCGTCGAGCGTCACGGCACCTCCACGGACCGAGCCGGAACCGTGGACGGTGAAGGGGAGGGTGCCCCGGCCGTCGTCCTCGATGCGCACGCCCAGAGTGCGAAGTGCCTCCAGGGCCGGACCCATGGGGCGCGTGCGAGCGTGGGGGTCACCGTCGAACCGCACGGGGCCGCGAGCCATGGCGGCCAGCGGCGGCACGAACCTCATGACGGTGCCCGCGAGGCCACAGTCGACCGCCGCGTCACCGACGGCGTCACCGGGGGTGACGAGCCAGTCCTCGCCGTCGACGTCCTCGACACCGACACCCAGCCCACGCAGAGCGTCGCTCATGAGCAGGGTGTCCCGAGAACGCAGCGGGGACCTCAGTCGGGAGACGCCCCCGGCACGCGCCGCAAGGATGAGGAAGCGGTTGGTCAGGGACTTGCTGCCGGGGAGGTCGACGATCGCGTCGACCGGACCCTCGGCGGTTGGGCTGGTCCAGTCAGGGGAGGGCATTCTGTGCCTGGGCCGCCTTCAGTCGGGCCTCACGACGGGCGGCCTTGGCCACGTGCCGGGCCTGCCGCTTGGTCGTGCGGGCGGTGCGGTGCGCGCTCTCGCTGGCGAGGTGCGCGCGGTAGGCCAGGCTGGGCTTGCCTGCCGTGTCGACCGCAGCCAGGAGCAGGCCGCCGAGCAGGCCGAGGTTCTTGAGGAACTGGATCTTCTGCTGGGCTCGCTTCTGCGGGTCCGACTCCTTCCAGAACGGGTGAGCGGCAACCGTGGTGGGCACGAGCGATCCGGCGAGGATGGTGGAGGCGATGCGCGGCACATGCCCCGTGGCCAGGAGCGCCCCGCCACCGACCATGGCAACGCCGTTGGCGCGCACGAGGAGCTCGGGGTCATCTGGCAGGCCGATCTTGCTCGCGTGCTCGAGCACCGGGCGCGCGGCCTTGGCCTTGGCTCCGGGGTGCTTGAGCTGGTCGAGACCGCCCATGACGAACATGGCGGCGAGCATCGGACGGGCGACGCGGCGCACGAGTGACATGTGTCCTCCTCAGGGTTGAAAGGGATCGTTGACCTGCACCCACCGTAGTTGGTGGGCCCGCAGCCGTGTCCTGAAGGGCCGAGCCCATCGGGGCGCCGACTCGTGGACGTGCGTAGATTTGGCGACATGTGCGGGCGCTATGCGGCCACGGCCAACCCAGACGAGCTGACCCTCGAGTTCGAGGTGGACGAGGACCGCTCCGCCGAGCCCACTCGCAGCGTCCTCGTCAACCCCCAGTCGCCGCCTCCCGGCACGCCGGACACCAACATGGCGCCGACGAAGCAGGCTCCGGTCGTCCTCACGAGGACTCCGAGGGGCGAGGACGACGCACCCCCCAGCCGTCAGCTGCGCCTGCTGACCTGGGGACTCGTCCCCAGCTGGTCCAAGGACCCGAAGTCGGGTGTGCGCATGATCAACGCCCGTGCCGAGTCGGTGCTGGACAAGCCGGCCTACGCCAAGGCAGCGGCCCGCAGGCGTTGCCTCGTCCCGGCGCGTGGGTGGTACGAGTGGCAGGTCTCCCCGACCGCCACCGATGCCAAGGGCAAGCCGCTCAAGCAGCCGTTCTTCACCTCGCGTGACGACGGTGAGAGCTGCGCGCTCGCGGGCCTCTACGAGTTCTGGCGCGACCCGGCGGTCGCCGACAACGACGACCCGGCCGCGTGGCTCACGACGTTCACGATCATCACCTCCGAGGCGGAGCCGGGCCTGGACCGCATCCATGACCGGCAGCCCCTCGTCCTCGACCGGGCCGACTGGCAGGCGTGGCTCGACCCCGAGCTCACCGACCCCGCGCACGTTGCCGCCCTGCTGGAGCCTCGACCGCCCGGTCGCTTCACGGCATACCCCGTCTCGCGGGCGGTGAGCAGCAACCGGTCCAACGGTCCTCAGCTCCTGGACCCGCTGCCGGAGTCCGAGCTGCACGGGGTCGTGGACCCGATGACCGGCGAGATCCTCGGCTCACCGTCGTGACGACCCGCCGGCTGGTCGAGGTCGACACTCCACTCGGTCCCGCCCACGCCCACGTCGTCCGGCCGGTTCGCGCTCGCGGGACCGTGGTCCTCACCCATGGTGCGAGTGGCCGGCTCGGGGGAGCCGACCTCATGGCCGTGCGTGACGGACTCGTCGAGAGCGGCTGGGCCGTGGCGTTCGTGCAGCAGGCGTGGGGCGTGGCCGGACGGCGTATGCCGCCGCGTCCCGTCTCGCAGGACGCGGCCTGGTTGCCGGTGGTCCGGTCCCTGCGCAGCGGGCGCGGTCGGCTGCCCGGCCCGTTGGTCCTGTCGGGCAAGAGCAACGGCGCCCGGGTCAGCTGTCGCACCGCGGCCGACCTCGGTGCGGACGCGGTGCTCTGCCTGTCCTTCCCCCTGCACCCGCCCGGCCGGCCCGAGGTCTCGCGGGCGCAGGAGCTGCGAGCTCCGCTCACGGCGGGCATCGCTCTGCACGTGGTCCAGGGCGAGCGCGACCCGTTCGGCAGCCCCGGTGAGGTGCGCGCCGAGCTGGACGACCCGGCATACGTCACCGCCGTCCAGGGCGAGCACACGATCAGGGTGACGGGTCCGCTCGTCGAGGCGGCACGGGTGTTCCTCGAGTCGGTCGGCTGAGGGCAGGAGCACCCCGGACGGACATGCGGGAATGGCGCCACGACGCCGCCTGTTGACATCCATGTCCACGCACCACCACAGAGGTGCGCCCTGCCATCGAGAGGCCTGTCCGTGCTCGTGCTGCACACGACGTCGCCCGCAGAGACGGGTCTAGGGTGGAGTGCGATGACCACACCACAGACCACCAACGACGAGCCCACGGTAGACGTCGCGACCGAGACTCCCGAGGAGCGGCAGGCTCGCTTCGAGGCAGAGGCGCTGCCGCTGCTCGACCAGCTCTATGCCGCCGCGATGCGCACGACGCGCAACCCGGCCGACGCGGAGGACCTGCTCCAGGAGACCTACGCGAAGGCGTTCGCCGCCTTCCACCAGTTCAAGCCGGGGACGAACCTGCGCGCCTGGATGTACCGCATCCTCACCAACACCTACATCAACACCTACCGCAAGAAGCAGCGCGAGCCCCTGCAGTCCGACGCCTCCGAGGTCGAGGACTACCAGCTGGCCCGGGCGGAGTCGCACACGAGCAGCGGCCTGAAGTCCGCCGAGGCGCAGGCGCTCGACCACCTGCCCGACTCCGAGATCAAGCGGGCGCTGCAGGACCTGCCCGAGGACTTCCGGATGGCGGTCTACCTCGCCGACGTCGAGGGCTTCGCCTACAAGGAGATCGCTGAGATCATGGGAACGCCCATTGGCACCGTGATGTCGCGGCTGCACCGCGGTCGGCGCCAGCTGCGCGAAATGCTGACGGAGTATGCCGCCGAGCGCGGCTTCGGCAAGGAGGTCCGATCGTGAACGAGAGCCAAGGGAATGAGACGCACTCCCAGTCACACGCGGAGTGCTCCGAGGTCCTGCACCGGATCTACGAGTACCTCGACGGGGAGATGCAGCCGGCCGACGTGGCCCGGGTCGCCGAGCACCTCGAGGCCTGTGGTCCCTGCCTGCACGAGCACGACCTCGACCGGGCAGTCAAGGCTGCGGTCCGTCGGTCGTCCGCGCCGGAGCACTGCCCGGACCAGCTCCGGGTGCAGGTGCTGGAGCGCATCACGATGGTCCGGCTCGAGCTCGACCGCTGACCCGTCTCAGGCGGTCGCCGACCGCGGCCCGGCCGGGGACCGGCACTGGTCAGCTCTCGAACACGTCGAAGGGGCGACCACCGTGTGGTGGCCGCCCCTTCGGCGTCTGCTGCGCAGTGCTCAGGCGTTGGGCTTGCGGCCGTGGTTGGCCTTGTTGCCCTTGCGCGAGCGGCGCTTGCGGGCGCGCTTGCTCATGGGTGCTCCTCAAGTCTTGGGATGGGCCGACAACCACGGGGCCTGAGTCATGTCCTGGCCCCACAGATCACGGGTTCGTCACTAACAGTGTCTCATACCCCCAACGCATGGCAGGATAGAGCCACCAGTCCCGGCTTCCCTGGCCGTGACACGTGAAAGGTTCTCTCATGCGCGCTCTCCGCCTCACCGCTGCCGCCGTCGTGCTGGCCGCTCTGTCCATCCTTGGTACCTCCGCCGCCCAGGCGGCCGACGGCACGGCGACTGCCAAGACCTCCGTGGTCCAGTTCGCCGGCTGGCAGTGGTAAGCCCTCAGACGCTGCGGTGATGCCGGAGTCCACGACTCCGGCATCCGCCCGTTCGGCCACGCGGATCTACATTGCGGCTTCGGTCCTGGTTGCGCTGGGACTCGGCTGCTTCTGCTACCTGAGGTACGGCTGGCCTCACAGCTCGGTGGCGTTGGGGGTTCTCACTCTTCTGGGGGCCTTGACGTGGTGGCTGCCCTCCACGTCGAGTGACGGCCGGATCCATTTCACGGCCGACAACGTCGTGGTGCTGGCCGCCATCCCGCTCGTCGGGCCCTTCGGCGTGGGGGTGGTCGGTCTGGTCATGGCCGGCCTGACCCGTCGGCGCATCCCCGTGCATCGTCGCGTCTTCAACATGGCGATGGCGTCATCCTCGGCCATGATCGGTGGCCTGGCCTACCACCTCGTCGGGGGGTCGCTCGACGTCGCGGAGCTTCACGGCATGCTGCCGCTCGTGCTCCACGTCGGACTTCCCATCGTCGTCGCAGACGCGGTGAACCTCCTCGCCAACGCGCTGCTGGTGGCGGGTGTGGTCCGGCTGTCGGCAGGTGTGCCACTCCAGCTGCAGCTCGTGGACATGCTGACCAGCTCGGGGTTGACCCAGTTCGCCTACGGGGTCATCGCCTTCATCATCGTCGTCATGTGGCTGCCCGGTGAGCTCGGGCCGGTCGCCCTGCTCGTGGGCCTGGCACCGTTGGCTGGTGCCCGCTGGGCACTCCTGCAGTTCGGCGAGGAGCGTGACGCCCGCGAGCGTGCCCTCGGTGCCCTCGTGACGGCGATCGAGACAAGGGCTCCGATCCTCGACGGCCACAGCCGGCGCGTCTCTACTCTGGCAGGGCTCATGGCGCAAGAGCTGGGGCTGGGTCCCCGGGATGTCGCCGACATCCGCACGGCTGGGCTGCTCCATGACCTCGGGCGCGTCATCGTCGCGCCCGGCCAGGAAGGATCCGACCGAGGAGACAGCGCCGCCGTTCGGGGTGCCGCCATGCTGCAGGGCCTGCCCTTCCTGCACGGCGCCTCCGCGGTGATGGAGGAGGTCGCGAGGGCCCCCGAAGCCGGGGCGCCGCCCTCTGTCGCGGCCGACATCGTGCGCGTGGCCGACAGGTACGACCTGCTGCTGCACGATGCGCACGATCCGGTCAGCTCGCACCTGGCTCTGTCGCACCTGCGGAACCGGGACGTCGTCTCGGCCGGGAGTGACCGGGTCCTGGCCTCCCTGTCCCGCGTGGTGAGCCAGCAGGACCGCTCCGACGCCGACGCTTTCGAGACACCATGACACGCGCATGGCATCTGGGTCTGCCGGCTCGGAGAGCCGACGGGCGTCTGCGCAGGGCCGAGCCTGCGGTCCTCGCCCTCGGGGCACTCACGGTCGGATGGTCTCTGCTGACGGAGTCGTCCCGCCTGGGCGTCACGGTTCGCGAACATGCCGCCGTGCTGGCAGCCTTCGCCGTCGCGATCGTCATCGGTGAGCAGCTTCGCATACAGATGCCGTCCGGACGGGTCACGGCTCCGGTCTCGACAGCGTCAGCCATCGCGTTGGCCGTTCTCGGACCTCTCGACGGCAAGCCGATGTTCGACGTCCCCGTCGGCATCGTCGCCCTGGTGGTGGCGGCCTCCCTGGTCCTCGGGGCTCTCCTGCGGCTGGTGCGCCACCTGCACGTCGGCTGGTACGTCGTGGCAGCACGCACCGTGGGGGTGGTGGTCACCGCCGCGTTCCTGCGTGCCGCACCACTGGAGGGCTCGGGACGGTGGTCCTGGGAGATCGACCACGCGCGCCCGGCCTGGGTCGTGGCCGTCGTCATGCTCGGAGCTGCCGCGGCGGGTCTCTTCGTCGAGATCCTCCTCACCGGGTTCGTCCGCGCCCAGCGCCACGGGCTGCCGGTCGCAAGCACCCTCAGCGAGGAGCTGGAGGAGGCCCAGGCGCTGACCCTGGGGCTCCTGGCGGCTGGCCCACTCGTGGCGTTCCTGGCGCCAGAGGTCGGCCTGCTCGCCCTGCCACTCGGCCTGCTCCCGATGGTCCTCACCTACATCGCGGTGCGTCGCTACACCACCAACCGCGAGACCTACCGGCAGACGATCGCGACCCTGTCCCGCCTCACCGAGGTCGCCGGCTACACCCCCGAGGGCCACGCTGCGCGCGTCGCCAAGCGCTCGGTCACCATCGCTCGCTCCATGGGCCTGCGGGCGGAGGATCTCCAGGACCTCGAGTATGCCGCCCTGCTCCACGACCTCGGCCAGGTCGGACTGCGCTCACCCATCCCCGACGGTGCCACGGTGCTCGCGGCTCCGGACGACCAGCGACGCATCGCCTCCGAGGGCGCGCGCATCGTGCGCCGCACCGAGGTGCTCGGTCGGGTGGCCGACCTCATGGAGCGACAGACGACCCCGTTCCGGCACGTGCGCGAGTGGGGTGAGAAGGTGCCCCTCGAGAGCCGGATCATCAAGGTTGCCAACGCCTTCGACGACTACTCCCACGGCCGCACGGACCACACCTCCGTCGAGGCCGCCCTCGAGCGGATCCACCTCGGGCTGGGCTACGAGTACGACCCCGAGGTGGTCGAGGCCCTCATCCGATCGGTGTCGCTGCCTGCATCCGGCCCCAACGGCATGAGCTGACCTGCGGCTGGCGCCACGGGCTGCCATCACGGGCTGCCATCACGGGTTGGTCCCACGACGCTCAAGGCCCCGGCACGTCCTGTGCCGGGGCCTTGCGCGCAGTCCTGCTGGCCGGTCAGGCCTGCTTGGTCTCCTTGAAGATCGCGTCGATCTCATCGATCTTCGAGAGGAGCTCGTCGGCCTTGGCGGCGTCGAACTGACCCTTGGTGCCCGAGGCGCCGGCGAGCTTGGTGGCCTCGTTGATGAGGGTGTGCAGGTTGGGGTACTTCTCGAAGTGCGGCGGCTTGAAGTAGTCGGTCCACAGCACCCACAGGTGCTCCTTGACGAGCTGCGAGCGCTGCTCCTTGATGAGCACCGCCCGGGTGCGGAAGTCGGGGTCGTCGTTGTCGGCGACCTTGGCGATGATTCCCTTGATGGACTCCGCCTCGATGCGGGCCTGGGCGGGGTCGTAGACACCGCACGGCAGGTCGCAGTGGGCGCTGACATCGGTGACACTGAACAAAGCGGGGAGGCGCATGAACGTCCCTTTCGTTGGGCTGAGTTGTCGGCCACTTCCCAACCTACAACGCGGCGCTCGGTCGCAGTCAGCCCGTATGCCGTGTGCTCACCTTCCCCGGCCGGGGCCAGAGGCGTGCCACGACCGTTGCCAGCACGTCGTCCGGCGCGATCGACCCCACGTCGAAGGACGTCACGCCCTCGCGCGGGTTGTCACTGTCGAGCCACCAGCGGCTGCCTTCAACGGGATCCGGCCCGGTGATCCGCTTCACCGAGACAGGGCGGTCTGCCCCCGCCCGGTCCGGGGGCAGGTGCACCACCGCCACGCAGCCGCGCCGGGGGCGAGCTCCCCACAGCGTGAGGAGGAGGTCACCCTCGTGCAGGGTCGGTTCCATGGACCGCCCGCGAACGCGCACGACGCGGGGGCGGGGGATCGAGGACGGGACCACGCGGCTGATTGTGGCATTGCGCACGCGGCGGTCCGCAGACACGGCGCCCGGGCCCGTGCGAGGATGACATCGCGCGGCACACCTCCCGCACCACGTCGACCCTGCACCCGGGGTTCGGCCCCGCCGCACCGATGTCATCGGTTGCGCGTCGTCCTCCGTGTTGGGAGCCCCGTCATGTCAGCGTCTCCGTCGTACTCGAGCTTCGACTTCGAGAGTCCGGTGTTCCGGGCCCACGAGGGCGGCAAGCTCGGCGTACACGCGACGCAGCCGTTGCGCGGCCGCGAGGACCTGTCGTTGCTGTACACCCCTGGTGTCGCTGACGTCTGTCGTGCGATCGCCGAGGACCCGAGCCTCTCGGCCCGCTACACCGCACGCCGCAACACCGTCGCGGTCATCACCGACGGGACCGCAGTGCTGGGGTTGGGAGACATCGGCCCGCTGGCCGCGATGCCGGTGATGGAGGGCAAGGCGATCCTCTTCAAGCACTTCGGCGCCATCGACGCCGTGCCCGTGTGCATGGAGACGGGCACGGTGGACGAGCTCGTCGACGCGATCGCCAGGCTCGCCCCGTCCTACGGCGGCATCAACCTCGAGGACATCTCGGCGCCGCGCTGCTTCGAGATCGAGGACCAGCTCAAGGAGCGCCTCGACATCCCCGTCTTCCACGACGACCAGCACGGCACGGCCATCGTCGTCCTCGCCGGACTCATCAACGCAGCCAAGGTCGTCGACCGCGCGCTCGCCGAGCTCCGCGTCGTCGTGGCCGGTGCCGGAGCGGCCGGGGTCGCCGTGACCGGGCTGCTCCAGCGGGCTGGCGTGCGCGACGTCGTCGTCTGCGACTCGCGCGGCATCATCTCGCCCTCACGCACCGACCTCACCGGGCACAAGCACCGCATCGCGGCATCCACCAACCCGCGTGGGCTCTCGGGCCAGGTCGCAACGGCGTTGGTCGAGGCCGACGTCTACATCGGCGTGTCCGGTGGCACCGTGCCCGAGGCGGAGATCGCCCGGATGAACGCGAACTCCATCATCTTCGCGCTCGCGAACCCCGACCCCGAGGTGCACCCCGACGTGGCCCACCGCCACGCCGCCGTGGTGGCCACTGGCCGCTCGGACTTCCCGAACCAGATCAACAACGTGCTCGCGTTCCCCGGCATCTTCCGGGGGGCCCTCGACTCGGGAGCAAGCCAGATCACCGAGGCGATGAAGCTGGCGGCTGCCGAGGCGATCGCGGCCATGGTTGCCGAGCCCACGGCGGACGAGATCGTGCCGAGCGTCTTCGCTCCGGGCGTGGCGGACACGGTGGCTGCGGCCGTGGCCAACCTCGCCTGAGCGCGGCGCTCACTCGCGGACGGCGCCGGCGATCTCCTGGATGCCGTCCGCGGCGATGCCGCAGCAGCCGCCGATGAGGGCCGCGCCCAGCTCCTGCCAGCGGTGGAGGGCCTCGGGGGCGAAGCGGGACGAGCCGTCGTCGGTCCACGTCTTGGTGTCGGCGTCGTACGATGCTCCGGCGTTGGGATAGACGACGTAGGGCACCGAGGGACTGGCCGACGCGAGCAGCTCCTCGATGTGGGCGGGAGCCGTGCAGTTGACACCCACGGCGATGGCGGACCCGCGCACCACGTCGACGGCCTCGGTGAAGGGAGCCCCGCCCGTGAGCCGTGCATCCGCCGTCGCCGAGAAGGACACCCAGTAGGGCAGGGACGGGGCGATCTCATCGAGGAGCTGCACCACGACCTCGGCCTCGCCGAGCTCGGGGATCGTCTCCACCGCGACGAGGTCGGGGGAGGCGGCGACGAGCCGCTCGAGGCGACGAGCGTGGAAGTCGCGCAACGAGGAACGACCCACGTGCGGGTAGCCGGTGTACTCGGAGCCGTTGGCCAGGGCCGCTCCGTAGGGCCCCACCGAGGCTGCGACGAGCGCCCGCCCGTCGGCAGCCTCGCGTGCCAACCGGACCGAGGCCCCGAGGTCTGCATCGCACTGCTCGGGCGTGAGACCGGCCGCGGCATAGCCGATGTGGCTCGCCTGGTAGGACGCCGTGATGAGCACCTGGGCCCCTGCTTCGACGAAGCCCCGGTGCGCTGCCACGACCCCAGCGGGGTCTTCCCGCAGCAGCCGGGCCGACCAGAGGCTCCCGGACAGGTCGTGGCCACGTGCCTCCAGTGCGGTCGAGAGCCCTCCGTCGAGGACGACGGTGCCTGTGGAGAGCAGTTCCTGGATGGTCATCGCCACATCGTCGCACCGCTGGCGCGACGCCTTGAGTAGGGTCGGGACATGCTCGCTGCCTACGCCGCCTCACAGTCCGCTGACGACCCCCTGTCGGGGCTGGAGGTGGCCGAGCGACCGGACCCGCAGGAGCGTGACGGATGGGTCGTGGTCGACCTCAAGACGTCCGCGCTCAACCACCACGACGTCTGGTCCCTGCGCGGTGTGGGCCTTTCGGCGGACCGGCTCCCGATGGTCCTCGGATGCGACGGGGCAGGGATCGACCCCGACGGCAACGAGGTCCTCATCCACTCCGTCATCCCCTCGGACGGGTGGCATGGCGACGAGACCCTCGACCCACGACGCACCTTGCTCTCCGAGCTGCACGACGGGACCCTGGCCACCAAGGTGGCCGTGCCGCGCGCCAACCTCGTCGCCAAGCCCGCCGAGCTCAGCTGGGAGCAGGCGGCCTGCCTGCCGACAGCCTGGCTCACGGCATACCGGATGTTGTTCACGAACTCGGGGGTGCAGCCCGGGGGCTCGGTCCTCGTCCAGGGTGCGGCCGGTGGCGTGGCCACCGCGCTCGTCCAGCTCGGCGCTGCAGCCGGCATGCGCATGTGGGTGACCAGCCGCGACGAGGCCAAGGGTGCCCAGGCCGTCTCGCTCGGCGCAGACCGCGCCTTCGCCTCGGGGGAGCGGCTCCCCGAACGGGTCGACGCCGTGATGGAGACCGTGGGTGCCGCGACCTGGTCGCACTCCGTCAACGCCCTGCGACCGGGCGGCACCATCGTCATCTCGGGCGCGACCTCGGGAGACGCTCCCGCCAAGGCCGAGCTCACCAAGATCTTCTTCAAGCAGCTGCGCGTCGTCGGTTCCACCATGGGCACACATGAGGAGCTGCAGAAGCTCGCGAACTTCGTTGTGGCACAACGTATCGAGCCCCTCATCGACTCCGTCGTACCTCTCGCCGACGCCCGCGAGGGTTTCGCCAGGATGGTGGAGGGTCAGGTCACCGGCAAGGTCGTGTTCACAGCCTGAAACCTGCCTTGGGCGCGCTCAGATCTGGAGCCACTCGTTCCAGCCGTTGTGCAGGACGAGCCAGGCGATGAGGCCGTAGCCGGCCTGTCCGGGGTGGTGTCCGTCCCGGCTCGCGGCCAGCTCCGAGCGCCACTGGTCGTGCCCCAGCAACGGGTGGAAGCAGTCGACGAAGGGCACGGACCGGCGGGCGCACACGTCGGCCTGCGCCTCGACGAGGATGGCGAGCTTGTCGTTGAACGCCTCGTCACTGGTGGGCGGGCTGCTCACGACCAAGGCGGAGACGCCGGTGCTGGCCGCTTCGTCCAAGATGTTGGCCAGGTTGAGGCGGTGTCGAGCGAGCGTGACACCGGCTGCGATGTCGTTGGCGCCGTAGGAGATCACGAGGCGGCGTTCGCTGCGCGACTTCCAGCGGGGCGGGCACTCGGTGTGCCAGCGGGTGAGCACGTCGCCGCTCGTCTGTCCGCGGACCCCGAGGTTGTATGCCGTGAACTCGACCTCGGGGTGCGACGTGCGACCCACGACCCGCGTCACCCATCCCTGCCCCTTGGGGTCCCCGACACCGGCCACGAGGGAGTCGCCCATGAAGACGATGGCGACGTCACGCGGCCCCTCGCCGGCCATGCTGAAGTCGGCGCTCGGACGGAACTCGATGTCGCTGTGGGACCCCTCGCCCGAGGAGTCCGGATGTGCGATCTGGTCGGTCATGTGTCAGTCGTCCTCATCGTCGAGCCGAGCCAGCCAGGTGGCGAGCCGCTCGACGGGGGTCTCGAAGTCGGGGTGGAGGTCCACGAAGGTGCGCAGCTGCTCGGCGAGCCAGGCGAGGGTGACCTCTTCGTCGCCCCTGCGCGCCTCGAGCTCCTCGATGCCTCGGTCGGTGAAGTACACCAGCGAACCCTAACGCGCGCAGCCGAGGGAGCTGAGGACCCACGCCCGAGGCGCCCACAGGCCTCCCCTTTTCCGGCTGATCACACAAACGGAGCGTTCGGCCCGGAACAGTTCCGGGCCGAACGCTCCGCTTCCCGGATCAGCCGGAAAAGGTGGTGCGGGGTCAGCGGGTGAAGGCGGCCGCGACGAGCTCGGCCTGCTCCTCCTGGTGCTTCTTGTTCGACCCGGTGGCGGGCGAGGCCGACGCCTTGCGCGACAGGACCCGCAGCGGGCGCTGGACACCGTGCTCGGCGAGCGCGTCCGGCAGGTTGAGTGCCAGGAACGGCCACGCACCCTGGTTCTGCGGCTCGTCCTGCACCACGACCAGCTCGGCCTCGGGGTACTTGTTGAGCTCGGTCGCGAGCTCGGCACCCGGGAGCGGGTAGTACTGCTCCAGGTGCAGGATCGCGGTGCTGGTGTCGCCGCGCTTGGCGCGCTCGGCCTCGAGCTCGTGCACCGCCTTGCCTGCCGCGAGCAGCACCCGGTCCACGGTGCCACTGGTCGCTCCCTCGCGGTCGGGCAGGACCGGTCGGAAGGTGCCCGTGGTGAAGTCCTCGGGCATGCTCGACGCCGCCTTGAGGCGCAGCATCGACTTCGGCGTGAAGACGATGAGCGGGCGGCGGGGGCGGGCGTAGGCCTGACGACGCAGCAGGTGGAAGTACGACGCCGGAGTCGTCGGGTAGGCCACCGTCATGTTGTCCTCGGCGCACATCTGCAGGAAGCGCTCGATGCGGGCGGAGGAGTGGTCCGGGCCCTGTCCCTCGTAGCCGTGGGGGAGCAGGAGGACGACGGAGGACCGCTGTCCCCACTTCTGCTCCGACGAGCTGATGAACTCGTCGATGATCGTCTGGGCGCCGTTGAGGAAGTCGCCGAACTGCGCCTCCCACAGGACAAGCGCGTCGGGACGCTCCACGGAGTAGCCGTACTCGAAGCCCAGGGCCGCGAACTCCGACAGCAGGGAGTCGTAGACCCAGAACCGCGCCTGGCCCTCGCCGAGGTAGAGCAGCGGCGTCCACTCGAGGGCCGTGGCCTTGTCGATGAGGACCGCGTGACGCTGCACGAAGGTGCCACGGCGGCTGTCCTGACCGGCGAGGCGCACCGGGGTGCCCTCCTTGAGCAGGGAGCCGAAGGCGAGCAGCTCGCCGGTGGCCCAGTCGATCCCGCCCTGGCTGACGCTTGCCACCCGCTTCTCGAGCATCTGCTGCAGCTTGGGGTGGACGGTGAAGCCGTGAGGCGGGTTGGCGAACACCTCACCGATGGCCTTGAGCTCCTCGGGGGAGATCGCCGTCTCGGTGGCCGAGCGCGTTGCGGCGTCGGTCGTCTGGGCCGTGGGCGGCTCGAGACCGGTGTGGCCCTCGACGTCGGTCCCGGCGTAGCTGTCGTCGCTCCTGGCGGCGGCGTCGGCCTCGTTCTGCTTGAGGGCTTCCTTGGTCTCGACGAAGACGCGCTCGAGCTGCTGCTGGTAGTCGCGCAGCGCCGCCTCTGCGTCCTCGAGCGTGATGTCGCCCCTGCCGATGAGCGACTCGGTGTAGAGCTTGCGGACGCTGCGCTTGGCCTCGATGAGGCTGTACATGAGCGGCTGGGTCATCGAGGGGTCGTCCCCCTCGTTGTGACCGCGGCGGCGGTAGCAGACCATGTCGACGACGACGTCCTTGGCGAACTCCTTGCGGAACTCGTAGGCGAGCTCGGCGACGCGCACGCACGCCTCCGGGTCGTCACCGTTGACGTGGAAGATCGGCGCCTGGATCATCCGGGCGACGTCGGTCGAGTAGGTCGAGGACCGCGACGAGCTCGGGGAGGTGGTGAACCCGACCTGGTTGTTGATGACGACGTGGACAGTGCCGCCGGTGCGGTAGCCGCGCAGCTGCGAGAGGTTGAGCGTCTCGGCGACGACACCCTGGCCGGCGAACGCCGCGTCACCGTGGAGGAGCACGGGCAGGACGGTGAAGTCCTCTCCCGCGAGGTCGAGGCGGTCCTGCTTGGCGCGCACGATGCCCTCGAGCACCGGGTTGACGGCTTCGAGGTGCGAGGGGTTCGCGGCGAGGTAGACCTTGGTCGTCGCACCGCCCTCGGCGGTGAAGGTGCCCTCGGTGCCCAGGTGGTACTTGACGTCACCGGAGCCCTGCACGGACTTCGGGTCCTGCTTGCCCTCGAACTCGCGGAAGATCTGGCTGTAGGACTTGCCGGCGATGTTGGCGAGGACGTTGAGCCGGCCGCGGTGGGGCATGCCGATGCACACCTCGTCGAGGTTGTCCTCGGCGGCGCGGGACAGGACCCGGTCGAGCAGCGCGATGACGGACTCGCCACCCTCGAGCGAGAAGCGCTTCTGTCCGACGAACTTGGTCTGGAGGAACGTCTCGAACGCCTCGGCCGCGTTGAGCCGGCGCACGATGCGCAGCTGCTCCTCGCGGGTCGTCTTGGCGTAGCCGACCTCGATCTTGGACTGGATCCACCTGCGCTGCTCGGGGTCCTGGATGTGCATGTACTCGACGCCGATGCTGCGGCAGTAGCTGTCGCGCAGGATGCCGAGGATCTTGCGGAGCTTGAGGAAGGGCTGCCCGCCGAAGCCACCGGTGGCAAAGGAGCGGTCAAGGTCCCACAGCGTCAGTCCGTGGCTCGTGACGTCGAGGTCCTGGTGGCGTCGCTGCTTGTACTCGAGCGGGTCGGTGTCAGCCATGAGGTGGCCGCGCACGCGGTAGGCGTGGATGAGCTCCTGCACCCGCGACACCTTGTTGATGTCGTCGTCGTGGCTGGCCGAGATGTCCTGCACCCAGCGCACCGGCTCGTAGGGGATGCGCAGGCTCTCGAAGATCTCGTCGTAGAAGCCGTTCTCGCCCAGGAGGAGCTGGTGGACCACGCGCAGGAACTCGCCGGACACGGCACCCTGGATGATGCGGTGGTCGTAGGTGCTCGTCAGCGTGAGGATCTTGGAGACGGCGTCGCGGTTGAGGGTCTCCTCGCTCGCGCCCTGCCACTCGGCCGGGTAGTCCATCGCGCCGACGCCGATGATCGCGCCCTGGCCGGCCATGAGGCGCGGGACGGAGTGGACGGTGCCGATGCCACCGGGGTTGGTCAGGGAGATCGAGGTGCCCTGGAAGTCCTCGACCGTGAGCTTGTTGGTGCGGGCCTTCTTGACCATCTCCTCGTAGGCGGTCCAGAAGTGCGCGAAGTCCATCGTCTCGGCGGACTTGATGGAGGGCACGAGCAGCTGCCGGCTCCCGTCGGGCTTCTCGAGGTCGATGGCCAGGCCGAAGTTCACGTGGGCCGGGGTGACGAGTACCGGCTTGCCCTTCTCGTCGGTCGTGAAGCCGGAGTTCATCGACGGGATGACGCCCAGGGCCTTGACGACCGCGTAGCCGATGAGGTGGGTGAAGCTGACCTTGCCACCGCGCGAGCGCGCGAGGTGGTTGTTGATGACGATGCGGTTGTCGACGAGCAGCTTGGCCGGGACCGCCCTCACGCTCGTGGCGGTCGGAACTGCCAAGGACGCCTCCATGTTGGTCACGACGCGCGCGCTCGCACCACGGATCGGCGTGGTCTCCGGGGCGTTGACCGGGGACTCGGACTTGGCGGGCGCAGCGTCGCGCGGCTTGGGAGTGCCTGCAGGGGCCTCGGCCTTGGGGGTCTCGGCCTGCGGTGCTGGGGCCTTCGGGGTCTCTGCCTTGGGCGCCTCGGTTTTCGCAGTCTCAGCCTTCGGTGCTTCGGCCTTCGCGGTCTCGGCCTTCGGTGCTTCGGACTTGGGTGCCTCGGCCTTGGGTGCTGTAGACGGAGCCGGTGCCGACGACGCCGCCTTCTCGGCCTTGCCGTTGCCGCCGGTGGGACCACCGCTGCCTTCGGGGGTGTAGCTCGCGAAGAAGTCCCACCACGCCTTGTCGACCGAGTTCTTGTCCTTCTGGTACTGCTCGAACAGGTCGTCCACCAGCCACTCGTTCGGGCCGAATGCGGTGAGGGGGTCGGTCGGAGTGGGCTGGTCAGGCACGGCGGCTACGCCTCTTTCTGCGGGTTGGCAAACGACGTTCACGTGTGCGGTCAGCCTATCTCTCCACCCCTAGCCGACGGGCGTTGGTCCAGCCAGCGTGGCTCGCCCGTCCCACGACACGAAAACCAGCGGGTATGCCGGGTGGCTCGCACCCGGCATACCCGCTCTGCTTCTCCAACCGGCCCGGTTCGAGAAGTGGCGTGCTGGTCCTAGGAGATGTCCTGGTGCACGGTGCGCCACGTGCCGATGGCGCTGAGGACGGCGGCGTAGGCAGCGAGGACGAGGGCGGCCGTCCACCAGCTCAGCGGCTGGACCGCGTTGTCGCCGCCCTGCGTGACCCCGCTGACCATCGCGTTCGTTGCCTGGCTCGGCATGAACTTGGCGATGTGCTCATGGCCGAAGTCCCAGAATGTCAGCGCGAAACCGGCAAGCGGTTCGACGATCTGCGCGACGCCGATGGCGATGAGCAGGGCAGCGACCTGGTTGGGGATGAGGATGCCGACCCCGAGGCCGATCAGCGCCCACAGCCCGAGGACGAGCAGGCTGAGCGCGAGCGCGCGCAGGACCTCGGCGCTGGGAAAGGGATCGAACCCACGCGACTTCAGGACGATGGCTCCGGCGATCACGGAGCCGACGAGCGAGATGAGGCCGTAGAGCGCGCCGATGCCGAGCAGCGCGACGATCTTGGCGCCCATGACCCGTGCGCGCTGCGGCGTGCTCAGGAATGTACTGGTGATCGTCTTGTGGCGGTACTCGGAGCCGATCTGCATGATGCCGATGACCAGGGTCAGCGTGTAGCCGATGGTCAGGCCAGAGGTGTAGACGCTGTTGGCGATCTGGAGTGGCGAGCCGGTCGGCTGGCCCGCGTCGATCGACTCCTGGGTTGGCGGGATCGTGAGCAGGAAGCCGAAGAGCACGGCAAAGAGCGCAGCCGCGATGAAGATCGCGATCGCCATGCCCCACCACATGCGGGTCGTGAAGAACTTGCGGAACTCGGACTTGATGGCAGGGCCCATCACTCGTTCGCCCCTTCCCTGCCGGAGATGGCATCGGGCTCGACGGGGACGTGGTCACCGGGCTGGCCGGGGTTTCCGTCGCCGAGGTTGCGGTTGGTTCCCTCGGTGAGCTCGAAGAACAGCGCCTCGAGGTCGGCCTTGCGGTCGCGCAGCTCCCAGATGGGGAGCCCGGCGCGCAGGGCCACGTCACCGACGAGCTGCTTGTCGGTCGTCTCGGCGATGAGCTCGCCGTCGGTGCCGGGGGAGGAGAGGACGTCGGCCACGCGCAGGGCGCCGGCGAGCTGCTCGGCGTCGGAGGTGCGCACGATGGTCGAGGGCTTGCCGCGCAGCTCCGACATCGCGCCGGAGCGGACCATGCGGCCGTTGGCGATGATGACGACGTCGTCGACCGTCGCCTCGACCTCCTGCAGGAGGTGGCTGGAGACCAGGATCGTCTTGCCCTCGGCGCTGAGGTGGCGGAGGAACCCTCGCAGCCACCGGATGCCCTCGGGATCCAGGCCGTTGGACGGCTCGTCGAGGATGAGGACGCGGGGGTCACCGAGCAGCGCAGCGGCCAGGCCGAGGCGCTGCCGCATGCCCATGGAGTACTCACCGGCGCGCTTGCGCGCAGCAGCCGGTATGCCGGTCAGCTCCAGGAGCTCGTCGACCCGGCTGTCGGGCAGGCCACCGGCAGCGGCGAGCACCCGCAGGTGGTCGCGTCCGCTGCGCCCCGGGTGGAAGTTCGTCGCCTCGAGCGCCGAGCCCACCACGGACTGGGGGTGGGCGAGGTCGTGGTAGTTCTGCCCGTCGATGGTCGCCGTGCCCGAGCTCTGGTGGATGAGCCCGAGCAGCATGCGCAGGCTGGTCGTCTTGCCGGCGCCGTTGGGGCCGAGGAAGCCGGTGATCCGGCCGGGTTCCACATCGAAGCTCAGGTGGTCGACGGCGATGAAGGACCCGAAGATCTTGGTGAGGTCACGCACCTCGATGCGTGCGCCGGTGGTTGTCGAAGCAGCGGTCATCGAGCGCTGCCCCCGGGCTGGGAAAGTCTGGGCATGGCGCCAGTCTCGCAGCCTCCCGCCGCGTCAGGGTCAACCGTGCGGTGGAGCGGGGTCCGTCACGAGGATGACGACGCGGGTGTGCGGGCGGCTCTGTCACCCGGGCCTGCGCACCTTCCCTAGGATGGGCGCACTATGACCGAGTGGTTACTCGTCCTTGCCGGCGTCGCGCTGACCTTGGGGACCGCCCTGTTCGTCGCCGCAGAGTTCGCCCTGGTCGCGCTGGACCGGCCCACCGTGGAGAAGGCCGTCGAGCGCGGGGACGGGGGAGCCCGCTCGGTGCTCACCTCACTGAGGGCGCTGTCGACCCAGCTCTCCGCGTCCCAGGTCGGCATCACCCTGACCACGCTCGTCCTCGGCTTCCTCGCCTATCCCTCGATCGGCAAGTTGCTGCTCGGTCCGCTGGAGTCGCTCGGCCTCAGCGGGTCCTCGGCGCAGAAGGTGGCCTCGGTGCTCGCGATGGCCATCGCCACCGTCTTCTCGATGATCATCGGCGAGATGGTGCCCAAGACGCTCGCGATCTCGACGCCGCTGGCCACCGCGAAGTGGGTGGCCGGGCCGGTGCGGTGGTTCGCGCTCGCCTTCAAGCCCTTCATCTGGGTGCTCAACGGCACGGCCAACTCTGCGTTGCGCGCGATGGGAGTCGAGCCCCAGGAGGAGCTCTCGGCGGCCAGGAGTCCCGCGGAGCTGGCCTCGCTCGTGCGCAGCTCCGCGGAGGCCGGCACCCTCGACCTCGGGACGGCGCGCCTCGTCGCGGCGTCCCTGACGTTCGGCGCCCAGAGCGCGGCCGACGTCATGACCCCGCGCTCGCGGGCCACGGCGATCGACCGCTCCGCCTCGGCTCGTGAGTGCGTCGAGCTCGCGCGACAGACCGGGCACTCGCGCTTCCCCGTCATCGACGACGACTGGGACGACGTTGACGGAGTCGTGCACGTCAAGAAGGCCATCGCGGTGCCTCACGAGCGCCGCGACGACGTCCCCGTGTCGGCCCTCATGACTCCACCCCTCGTCGTGCCGGAGACGATCCGTCTCGACCCGCTGCTCATCCATCTGCGCGACAGCGGCCAGCAGTTCGCCATCGTCGTCGACGAGTACGGCGGGACGTCCGGCGTGGTGACGCTGGAGGACTTGGTCGAGGAGATCGTCGGCGAGGTGTCGGACGAGCATGACCGGAGCCAGACGACCGGTCGCCGCTCCAGCGACGGCTCGTGGACCGTGCCCGGCCTGTGGCGACCCGACGAGGTCCTGCGGCGCACCGGCATCACAATCCCGGAGGGGCCCGCCTACGAGACGGTGGCCGGGTTCGTCATGTCCGAGCTCGGGCGCGTTCCCCACGTCGGTGACGTGGTCGAGCTGCCAGGCTGGCACATCGCGGTCATCGACATGCAGGCCCGCAGGGTGGACCGGCTCCGCTTCACTCCGGTTCCCGCCGAGGGTGATGCCGCCACCGGCCCCGACGAGGCACAGGAGGGGGCGCCCGCATGAGCCCGGGAACCATCTTCATCACCGTCGTCCTCCTGCTCGCGAACGCCTTCTTCGTCGGCGCCGAGTTTGCCGCGATGTCGGCTCGCCGCAGTCAGCTCGAGCCGCTCGCGGAGGAGGGCAACAGCCGTGCCCGCATCGCGATGGAGGCCATGTCGCGCACCGGGATCCTGCTCGCCACAGCCCAGCTCGGCATCACGGTCTGCTCGGTTCTCCTCGGTGCCGTGTCGGAGTCGGCGTTCCACCACGCGCTCGTGGGGCCGGTCGAGGCCCTCGGAGCACCCGAGGCCGCAGCGGATGTCCTGGCACTCGTGCTCGCCCTGCTCATCGTGGTCTTCCTGCACGTCGTCGTCGGCGAGATGATCCCCAAGAACCTCTCCATCGCGACGCCGGAGCGCGCGGCCATCGCGCTGGTTCCCGCCCTCGTCATGGTCTCCAAGGTCGTCAAGCCGGTCA
Organism: Knoellia sp. Soil729; assembly: GCF_001427985.1. GTDB lineage: Bacteria > Actinomycetota > Actinomycetes > Actinomycetales > Dermatophilaceae > Knoellia. The sequence goes on along the minus strand of NZ_LMSA01000002.1, from coordinate 255,591 downwards.
TCAGCGCGATGGACTGGGTCTCCAAGGTCCTCGTCAGGGCTCTGGGAGTCGACCCCAAGGACGAGCTCGCGTCGGCGTTCACCGCCGAGGAGGTCGCCCAGATCGTCTCCGAGTCGCACCGCGAAGGCCTGGTGGAGGCGGAGCAGTACGGACTCCTCGGCGCGGCACTTGAGTTCAGCGACAAGGACGCCGGTGATGTCGGAGTGCCCCGCGAGAACCTCGTCACCGTCGGTCTCGACGCCACGCCCGACGGCATCGAGCGCCTCGTGGCCCGGCACGGGTACTCCCGGTTCCCGGTCGTGGACGCCGGCGGGACGCTCTCGGGCTACCTCCACCTCAAGGACGTCCTGTTCGCCGACGAGGAGGAGCGGCTCCAGCCCGTGCCCTCCAAGCGCATCCGCAGGATGGCCAACGTCCGGCGCGACGACGAGGTCGAGTCGGTGCTCGCCACCATGCAGCGCACCGGTTCGCACCTGGCCCGGGTCGTGGCCGAGGACGGTGAGGTGCTCGGCGTCGTTTTCCTCGAGGACGTCATCGAGGAGCTCGTCGGCGAGGTCACGGACAGCTCCCAGCGCAGCTGAAACCCCGACTTATTGCCCGTTGGGACAGTTGCGAGCGCAGCGAGTCACTGTCCTAACGGGCAATCAGTCGCATGGGGCACCAACGAACAAGGCCCCGAACCAGCGCTTCGCGCGGTTCGGGGCCTTGGTCGTTGGTGCCCCGTCGGCGCTCTCACTCCGTTCGAAGCGCCTGTGACTTCTGCCGGGGGACGCGAAAGGCCGGTGAATCGACACTCCGTGTCATTCACCGGCCTGCTTCGCGTGCCCCCGGCAGGATTCGAACCTGCGCTCCCGCCTCCGGAGGGCGGTGCTCTATCCCCTGAGCTACGGGGGCTCGAACCGTCCGCATGCTGGAGATTCGTGCCGTTCTGGGATGCTCAGGGAGGGTAGCAGCCTAGAGTTCTCGGTATGGAATCCGGTCCTGCTGTCGTGGCTATCACGCCTCGTCCGCTGGTCATGGTGTGCGACGACATCGAGTCGATCCGGGCCATCATCCGGATCAACCTCGAGCTCGAGGGTTTCGACGTCCTCGAGGCCACTGACGGGCACGAGGCGATGAGCCACCTCATCGACCCCGCAGCCCGGGTTCCCGACGTGATCGTGCTCGACGCACAGACGCCCCGACGTGACGGTTGGTGGGCCATCGCGGCCATCCGGGCCCACCCGCGGCTCAAGGACGTCCCGACCATCCTCGTGACCGCGTCGACGACGGCGCACGACCGCAGCGAGGCAGCCCTCGCCGGTTTCGACTCGTTCGTCGCCAAACCGTTCGACCCCGCCGACCTCGTGGAGGTCATCTCACGCCTCGCGGCCGAGGGACGACCGCAGATACCCGGCCAATAGACTTCGCGGGTGACTCCCGAAGAACTCTCGTCCGCGATCCGGGCTGCCCTGCTCGAGGCCTCCGCCGCTGGTGACTTCACCGCCGACATCCCGGCCGAGGTGCGCGTGGAGCGACCCAGGAACCGTGACCACGGCGACTGGTCCACCAACGTCGCCCTCCAGCTCGCCAAGCCGGCGGGTATGCCGCCGCGAGACCTCGCGACGCGCCTCGCCGAGCGCCTGACCGCGATCGACGGCATCACGCAGGTCGACGTCGCAGGTCCCGGCTTCCTCAACATCACCCTCGATGCCGCCAGCGCCGGCGAGCTCGCGCGAAGCATCGTCGAGAGCGGCACGGCATACGGGAAGAACGACTCCGAGGCCGGCCACACCATCAACCTCGAGTTCATCTCGGCCAACCCGACCGGCCCGCTGCACATCGGGCACACCCGGTGGGCAGCGCTGGGTGACTCGATGCGGCGACTGCTCGCGGCGTCGGGGGCAGACGTCACGGCCGAGTACTACATCAACGACGCCGGCACCCAGATGGACAAGTTCGCGCTGAGCGTCCTCGCCAGTGCCAAGGGCGAGCCCACTCCGGAGGGCGGCTACCCCGGCGCCTACATCGGTGACCTCGCCGAGATCGTGACCCAGCAGCGCCCCGACCTGCTGGAGCTGCCCGACGACGAAGCCGTCGCCGTCGCCCGGCCCCTGGCCTACGAGGCGCAGCTCGCCGAGATCCAGCAGACGCTCGAGCGGTTCGGGGTCTTCTTCGACGTCTGGTTCTCCGAGCAGGAGCTGCACGACGGCGGTGCGGTGGAGCAGGCCGTCGCCCGGCTCCGCGAGCAGGGGCACGTCTACGACAAGGACGGTGCGGTGTGGCTGCGCACCACCGACTTCACCGACGACAAGGACCGGGTGCTCATCCGCGCGGACGGGGAGCCGACGTACTTCGCCGCCGACGCCGCCTACTACCTGAGCAAGAAGGACCGCGGCTTCACCGAGAAGATCTACCTCCTCGGCGCCGACCACCACGGCTACATCAACCGGCTCAAGGCGATCGCGGCGGCAGCGGGTGACGACCCGGACGTCAACATCGACGTGCGGATCGGCCAGCTGGTCAACCTCAACGGCGCCAAGCTGTCGAAGCGGGCCGGCAACATCATCGAGCTGAACGACCTCCTCAGCTGGATCGGGACCGACGCCGTTCGCTACTCGCTGGCGCGCTACCCCGCGGACAGCCCCCTGTCCCTCGAGGGTGAGGAGCTGCGCAAGCAGACCAACGACAACCCCGTCTTCTACGTCCAGTACGCCCACGCCCGCACGGCCAACGTGTCGCGTCTCGCGGGGGAGGACGGCGTGCGCCGCGAGGACGGCTTCGACCCCGCGCTGCTCGCCGACCCGACCGAGGCCACCCTGCTCGCCACGCTCGGCGACTTCCCGCGCGTCGTCGCCCAGGCGGCGCACCTGCGCGAGCCCCACCGTGTCGCGCGCTACCTCGAGGACCTCGCCGGCCGCTACCACAAGTGGTACGACACCTGCCGGGTGCGGCCGATGAACGCCGAGGAGGAGGTCACCGACCTCCACCGCACCCGGCTGTGGCTCAACGACGCCACGCGCCAGGTGCTCGCCAACGGCCTCGACCTGCTCGGCGTCAGCGCGCCCGAGCGCATGTGAGGGACTGACCGATGCGCTCGCACGAGGCCGGTGCCCTCCACGCCGACGGCTACGGCGGCCCGCCGCTCTACCTGCCGTTCCCCGACGACGTCAACGCGCTGCTGCCGCAGCTGTGGCCACACTCCGTATGCCGTGACGGCGAGGGCCGGGTGACCGTCGCCGGTCTCGACGTGGTGAGCATCGCGCGCGACTTCGGCACTGCGGCATACGTCGTCGACGAAGGCGACTTCCGCGCCCGGGCGAGGGCCTACCGCGACGACTTCACGGCACCGTTCCAGACCGTCTGCGGAGGTGCCGACGTCTACTACGCGGGCAAGGCGTTCCTCTGCACGGCCGTCGCGACCTGGGTCGCCGAAGAGGGTCTCTCGCTCGACGTGTGCAGCGGTGGCGAGCTCGCCGTGGCTCGCCGCGCTGGCTTCCCCGCCGAGCGGATCGGCTTCCACGGCAACAACAAGTCCCTGACCGAGATCCGTGACGCCCTGGACTACGGCGTCGGCCGGATCGTCGTCGACTCGTTCATCGAGATCGAGCGGGTGGCGCAGGTCGCGGCCGACCTGGGTGTCGTCGCACCGGTGATGATCCGGGTGACGGTCGGCGTCGAGGCCCACACCCACGAGTTCATCGCGACCGGGCACGAGGACCAGAAGTTCGGCTTCAGCCTCTCCGGCGGGCAGGCCCTCGAGGCGGCCAGGGTGGTGCTGGCGCACGACACCCTTGACCTGCGGGGTCTGCACTCCCACATCGGTAGCCAGATCTTCGACACCGGGGGCTTCGAGATGAGCGCGAGGCGCCTCGTGGGGCTGCACGCGCAGATCGCCGACGAGCTCGGGCACCACAGCCCCGAGATCGACCTCGGGGGCGGGTTCGGCATGGCCTACACGTCCCAGCACACGCCCCTCGATCCGGGTGAGCTCGGGGAGCAGCTGGCGGACATCGTGGGCCGCGAGTTCAAGGCGATCGGCGACGGTGACCTCACGCGCGTGCCCAGGGTGTCGATCGAACCCGGTCGCGCCATCGCCGGCCCGTCGACGTTCACGCTCTACGAGGTCGGCACCGTCAAGCCGGTCGAGCTCGGTGACCACCACTCCCGGACGTATGTCTCCGTCGACGGGGGCATGAGCGACAACGTGCGACCCGCGCTCTACGAGGCCGACTACTCGTGCACCCTGGCCAACCGGCGCTCCGATGCCGAACCGATGCTGGCCCGTGTCGTCGGCAAGCACTGCGAGAGCGGCGACATCGTCGTGCAGGACGAGTGGCTGCCGGCCGACACCCAGCCGGGCGACCTCATCGCCGTCCCCGGGACCGGCGCGTACTGCCGCGCCCTGTCGAGCCAGTACAACCACACCCCCCGTCCACCTGTGCTCGCGGTCCGAGACGGCAAGGCACGGGTCATCGTGCGTCGTGAGACGATCGACGATCTGCTGGCTCTCGACGTCGGGAGCAGCTGATGTCGCAGCTCAATGATGTCGCTGGCCGGGTCGAGGCCGTGACGCCCGAGGAGATCCCCGCCGAGATGGCTTCCCCCACCAGCACGCCGCTGCCCACCCTCAAGGTTGCCCTGCTCGGGTGTGGTGTCGTCGGGTCGGCGGTCGCGACCATGCTCGTGCGCAACGGGGACGACCTGGCCTCCCGGGTCGGTGCTCGGCTCGAGCTCATCGGCATCGCCGTGCGGCGACCGGAACGTCCCCGCCCCGACGTTCCTGTCGACCCCTCGCTCTTCACCGCTGACGCCGACACCCTGGTACGCAGCGCCGACGTGGTCATCGAGGTCATCGGCGGCATCGACCCGGCACGTGAGCTCATCCTCACCGCCATGAAGCACGGCGCGTCGGTGGTCACCGCCAACAAGGCGCTCCTCGCCGAGGACGGGCCCACGCTCTATGCCGCCGCGGCCGAGAACAACGTCGACCTCTACTACGAGGCGGCTGTTGCCGGGGCGATCCCGATCGTGCGACCCATGCGGGAGTCCCTCGTCGGTGACGACGTGCAGCGGGTGCTGGGTATCGTCAACGGCACGACCAACTTCGTCCTTGACAAGATGGACAGCACCGGCGCCGGCTTCGCCGAGACCGTGGAGCAGGCGCAGGCCCTGGGCTACGCCGAGGCCGACCCGACGGCCGACGTCGAGGGTTTCGACGCCGCCGCCAAGGCAGCCATCCTCGCGTCGCTGGCCTTCCACACCCGGGTCTCGATCGACCAGGTCCACCGCGAGGGCATCACCGAGGTCTCCGCTGCCGACATCCAGGCGGCGCGCGAGATGGATGCGGTGGTCAAGCTGCTCGCGATCTGCGAGCTGGTGCGCGACGACTCCGGCGCTCCCAGCGCCGTGAGCGTGCGCGTCCACCCGGCCATGATCGCGCGCAGCCACCCCTTGGCCTCTGTCCGTGACGCCTACAACGCGGTGTTCGTCGAGGCGTCGGCTGCCGGCGAGCTCATGTTCTACGGCAAGGGTGCCGGTGGTGAGCCGACCTCGTCCGCCGTCCTGGGCGACGTCGTCGCCGTGGCTCGACACCGCCTCGCCGGTGGGCACGGGCCCGCCGAGTCGGCCTACGCCGACCTGCCGGTCGCCGCGATGGGGCAGGCGACCACGAGGTACCACATCAGTCTTGCGGTGGCCGACCGCCCGGGCGTCCTTGCCCAGGTCGCCTCCGCGTTCGCCGAGCACGGCGTCTCGATCGAGACCGTCCGTCAGCGGGTGCTGGGTGAGGGCGACGAGTCACGTGCGTCCCTCGTCATCGTCACGCACCATGCGACGGACTCGGCGCTGGCCGCCACCGTCGATGCCCTCACCGGTCTGGACACGGTCGACGCCGTCGTCTCGTGGATGCGCGTGGAAGGAGCCTGACGTGGCACACCAGTGGCGCGGAGTCATCCGTGAGTATGCCGACCGCCTGCCGATGCTTGCCGGCTCACCTGTCGTGACCCTGCACGAGGGCGGGACCCCGCTCATCCAGGCAGAGCACCTGTCCGAGCTCGTCGGGGCCAACGTCCTCGTCAAGTACGAAGGGCTCAACCCCACCGGCTCGTTCAAGGACCGCGGCATGACCAGCGCGATCTCCTACGCCAAGGGCCGCGGGGCCAAGGCGGTCATCTGCGCGAGCACGGGCAACACGAGCGCCTCGGCGGCGGCCTACGCCACCAAGGCCGGCATGACCTGCGCGGTGCTCGTCCCCGAGGGCAAGATCGCGATGGGCAAGCTGAGCCAGGCCATCGCCCACGGCGCCACGCTGATCCAGGTCGACGGCAACTTCGACAACTGCCTCACGGTGGCCCGCAAGCTCGCCGAGGTACACCCCGTGGAGCTGGTCAACTCGGTCAACCCCGCGCGCATCGAGGGTCAGAAGACCGCTGCTTTCGAGATCGTCGACGCCCTCGGCGACGCCCCCGACATCCACATCCTCCCGGTCGGCAACGCCGGCAACATCACGGCCTACTGGCGTGGCTACACCGAGTACGCCACCGACGCCGAGGGCCTGCCGGCCGTCTCGACCCGCACGCCGCAGATGTGGGGCTTCCAGGCGGCCGGTGCCGCACCGATCGTCCTCGGTCACCCGGTCGACGACCCGGAGACCATCGCGACGGCGATCCGCATCGGCAACCCGGCGTCGTGGCGCCAGGCCGAGGAGGCCCGCGACCAGTCGGGTGGGCGCATCGAGTCGGTGACCGATGAGCAGATCCTCGCCGCCCACCGGCTGCTCTCCTCGACGGAGGGGATCTTCGTGGAACCGGGGTCGGCCGCGAGCATCGCGGGCCTCGTCCAGGCCAGCGAGCGGGGCGAGATCCCGGCCGATGCGACGATCGTCTGCACGGTGACGGGCCACGGGCTCAAGGACCCGCAGTGGGCCCTGCGCACCGCTGACGGTTCGGAGATCGAGCCGGTCAAGGTCTCGGCCGAGGCGCACGCCGTCGCCGAGGTCCTCGGCTTCGCGAGCTGATCGTGGGGGAGTGGCTGCCGGGCCTCTCTGCTGCTGTTCGTGTGCCCGCGAGCAGCGCGAACCTGGGTCCGGGCTTCGACTCGATCGGCGTGGCCCTGGGCGTCTGGGACGGTTGTCGCGCAACGGTTCTCGTCGAACCCGGTCTCGAGGTCAGCGTCCGGGGTGAAGGCTCCGAGGTCGTCCCGACCGACGTCTCGCACCTCGTCTTCCGCAGCCTGCGTCACGCCTTCGAGGACCTGGGGGAGGCGGCACCGGAGGGGCTGCGGCTCGAGTGCGACAACGCGGTCCCGCACGGCCGCGGCATGGGATCCTCGGCGACCGCCATCGTCACAGGCGTCAGCCTCGCGCACGCCCTGCTCGCGCTGCGTGACGGCCGCGCGGCCGACGCCTTCGATCTCACCGCCGTCAACGACCTCGCCGCCCGACTCGAGGGCCATCCCGACAACTCCTCGGCGAGCGTCTTCGGTGGGGTGACCCTCTCGTGGTCCGACGACCCCGCCCAGGGGACGAGCACCCTGCGCCTGGGCGCCCACCCGGAGGTCGTCCCCGTGGTGTTCACTCCGGAGACCCAGCTGTCGACGGCCACCGCGCGCGCGGTCCTGCCGGCGCAGGTCCGGCTCGCCGATGCCGCTGCGAACTCTGCTCGTGCCGCCCTGCTCGTCCATGCCCTGACGTCGGCTCCCGAACACCTCCTCGACGGCACGCGCGACTGGCTCCACCAGGAGCCCCGGCGGCCGTCCTACCCACTGTCGATGGCCCTGGTCGACGAGCTGCGCGCCGCCGGCCACGCCGCCGTGATCTCGGGTGCCGGACCCTCGGTGCTCGTCCTCGCCACGACGGCGACAGCGTCGGCGGTCGGCCGCGCCGGAGGTGGGCTCTGGCGAGTGCTGCTGCCCGGCATACCGCCTCGTGGTGTCGAGGTGCTCGAAGGCTGAGCGCGCCCACCAAGTCTGCGACCGCGCAGGCCCTCTGGTGTTAGAGTGAAAGGGCGGTCGTAGTTGATGCCGGGGAAGCGTTCTTGTCAACCGATGCCTACCGCGAATCCGCACCCTCCACTGTTGGCCGTTCGTGCTGAGTCACGCGCCGGATGTCGGCAGGCCCCGTGGAACACACCCGCCAGATCTCTGGCACCCACTTCGGCCCCGCCCTGCGCGGGCAGGGCCCACTGACGAGGTGAAGGATCCTTCGTGACAGACACCACCACTCTTGAGGCATCCAGTGCGTCCGGGCAGAGCCCGCGCCGATCCGGTTCGCTGACGGCCATGCGCCTCGCCGAGCTGCAGGGACTTGCCTCGAGCATGGGCATCTCGGGAACCGCCAAGATGCGCAAGGGCGACCTCGTGGCCGCCATCAAGTCGCGGCAGAACGGTGAGAGCGGGCCCGTGGCGTCCTCCGATGCCCCGTCCGCCGCATCCGACGCCCCGTCCGCTGCGTTCCACGCGCCGTCCGCTGCATCCGACGCTCCCGTGAGGACACGGTCGCGTCGCGCCTCCTCGTCGGGTCAGGTGACCCCCAAGCAGGAGACGTCCAGCGCGCCGAGCCAGTCCGAGGCTCCGCGCGAGGACCGTGGCCATCGCAGGGACCGCGCTGAGGAGGCCGATGCCTCCGCGCAGGAGTCCAGCCGCGAGAACCGCAGCCGTTCGGGTCGTCATGACTCGGACCGCACCGCCCAGGACCGCACCGCCCAGGACCGCAGTGGTTCGGACCGCGACGGCTCGGACCGCACCGCCCAGGACGGCGAGGCTCGCGAGTCGCGCGACCGCAATGGCCAGCAGCGTGAGGCCCGCGAGCCACGTGAGCGCAGCACCCAGGACGGTGACGGTCGCGAACAGCGGGACCGCAGTGCCCAACAGCGGGACCGCAGTCCGCAGGACCGTGACGGTCGCAGCGAGCAGCAGCGCGAGCGCAACGCCGAGCAGCGCGACGGCCGCCACGACCGCGCCCAGGACCACAACGGCCCGGGTGACGACGACGACGACGAGAGCGGTCGCAGCGGACGTCGTCGCCGCAACCGCAACCGCAACCGCGACCGTGACCGTGACAAGCGTCGCGTGAGCCCCGGTGGCGAGACCCAGCACGAGAACGAGTCGCAGCAGATCACCGAGGACGACGTGCTCGTCCCCGTCGCCGGCATTCTCGACATCCTCGACAACTACGCGTTCGTCCGGACCTCGGGCTACCTGCCGGGCAACCACGACGTCTACGTTCCGCTCGGCATGGTCAAGCGCCACAACCTGCGCAAGGGCGACGCGGTGGTCGGCGCGACCAAGGCACCGCGCGATGGCGAGGAGCCGCAGCAGCAGTCCGTCGGCACCCGCAACAACCGCCAGAAGTACACGCCGCTGGCGCGCCTGGACTCCATCAACGGCATGAGCTCCGACGACGCGCTCAAGCGCGTGGAGTTCGGCAAGCTCACCCCGCTCTACCCGCAGGACCGCCTCCGCCTCGAGACCGAGCCCGGCATCCTCACCACGCGGATCATCGACCTCGTGGCCCCGATCGGCAAGGGCCAGCGCGGCCTCATCGTCGCCCCGGCCAAGGCCGGCAAGACGATGGTGATGCAGGCGATCGCCAACGCGATCACGACCAACAACCCCGAGGTCCACCTCATGGTCGTGCTCGTCGACGAGCGCCCCGAGGAGGTCACCGACATGCAGCGTGCGGTCAAGGGTGAGGTCATTGCCTCGACGTTCGACCGTCCCGCCGAGGACCACACCACGGTCGCCGAGCTCGCCATCGAGCGTGCCAAGCGGCTCGTCGAGATGGGTCACGACGTCGTCGTGCTGCTCGACTCGATCACCAAGCTCGGTCGCGCCTACAACCTCGCGGCCCCCGCGAGCGGCCGCATCCTGTCGGGCGGCGTCGACTCGGCCGCGCTCTACCCGCCGAAGAAGTTCTTCGGCGCCGCGCGCAACATCGAGGACGGGGGCTCGCTCACGATCCTCGCGACCGCCCTCGTCGAGACGGGCTCGCGCATGGACGAGGTGATCTTCGAGGAGTTCAAGGGCACCGGCAACATGGAGCTCAAGCTCGACCGCGGCCTGTCCAACCGCCGCATCTTCCCGGCGGTCGACATCAACAACTCGGGCACGCGTCGCGAGGAGATCCTCCTCGCACCCGACGAGCTCAAGATCATGTGGAAGCTGCGTCGTGTCCTGGCCGCGCTCGACAGCCAGCAGGGCATCGAGCTCCTGCTCGACCGCCTGCGCAAGACCAAGACCAACTACGAGTTCCTGGTGCAGGTCCAGCAGACCAGCTCCGCGAAGCTCGAGGCCGAGGACAGCTGAGTCGCAGGCTTCCCTGACCACTGCGAGGCGGTCTCCCGATCGGGAGGCCGCCTCGCGGCATACCCGCAGGTATGCCGTCCGCCCACCGAACGTGCGTGGCCGACGGCCCGGCGTCTCGTGAGCGCACGGGGTGAAGGCTCGGTGACCTGGCTCAGCCAGTCGGGCTGCCGGGGTGGCTGCGGAAGACGAGCGACGTCTGGACGTGCTTGACCCCTGGCCGGCTCGAGATGTTGTCGAGGACGAAGTCCCGCAGGTCCTCGGGGGACTGCGCGCACACATGCACGAGGAAGTCGTCGGCTCCGGAGATGTTGTGGGCGGACAGCACTCCCGGCAGGGCCGCGATCTCGTCACCGAACGTCTCGACCTGGGCCCGGTCGTGCCCCGCCAGCCCGATGGCGATGACGGCCTGCAGCGGACGCCCGAGCATGGCGAGGTCGAGGGACGCGTGGAAGCCGGTGATGACGCCGCGTTCGCGCAGGGAGCGCACCCGTCCGACGCACGTGGACTCGGCGATCCCCACCGTCCGCGCGAGAGCCGCATTGGAGATGCGCGCATCAGCGACTAGCTCTGCCACGAGTGCCCGGTCGACGTGGTCGAGGACCGGAGGAACCGTTGGCGCGGGCCCGGGAGTGAGACGGTGCGGATTCTTCGGCATGGCCTCACAATAGGCGCGTCCTCGTGCAGGTTCCTCGGAGGCATCGGCGGGAGGACACGGTATCCACGGAACTCTTCCGCTCATCCGATGATCATGCGGAGAATCTGGCGCATGACGACCAGTTCACTGCCCAATCCCGCGACGAACGCAGTGCACGCCGGCCGGGAGGACCTTCCCGGCCTCGGGCTGCACGTGCCGCTCATCGACCTGGCCACGACGTACCCGATGCCGACCGTGGAAGCCGGTGGTGCGGCATACGACACCATCGCCGCGGGGGAGCGGCCGGATGCCGAGTCGACCCTCGTGTACCAGCGGCTGTGGAACCCCGGTGTCGACCGGTTCGAGCGAGCCGTCGCCGCCCTGGAGGGGGCGGAGTCCTCCGTGGCGTTCGCCAGCGGGATGGCCGCGCTCACCGCGACCCTGCTCGCGAGCGTCGCTGCGGGCAAGCCGCACGTCGTCGCCGTCCGTCCGCTCTACGGCGGCTCGGACCACCTCTTGGCCGCGGGCCTTCTGGGGACCGAGGTCACCTGGGCCACACCGGAGACGGTCGGCGCTGCCCTCCGTGCGGACACCGGCCTCGTGCTCCTCGAGACCCCCGCCAACCCCTCGCTCGACCTCGTCGACATCGCCGCGGTCGTGGCACAGGCCGGCGAGGTCCCGGTGGCGGTGGACAACACCTTCGCGACACCGGTGCTCCAGCAGCCGATGCGCCAGGGTGCGACGCTCGTGCTGCACTCGGCGACGAAGTTCATGGGTGGTCACGGCGACGTCATGGGAGGCGTCGTCGCCGCGGACCACGAGTGGGCCGCGCGTTTGCGCCAGCTGCGGGCCATCACCGGGGCGGTCCTCCACCCGCTGGCCGCCTACGAGCTGCACCGGGGGCTCCAGACGATCCACGTCCGGGTGCGCGCCCAGCAGGAGTCCGCACGCGCCGTCGCCGGCTGGCTCGCCGGGAGGCCGGAGGTGTCCCGGGTGCACTACGCGGGCCTTCCGGGCGCAGACCCTCTGGGCCTGCTTGGTACGCAGATGTCGGGGCCCGGCGCTCTGGTCGCCTTCCGCCTCGCTGGTGGGTATGCCGCGGCGTCGGCGTTCCTGGAGCACCTCGACCTCGTCACCCACGCCGTGTCGCTGGGCGGTGTCGACACCCTCATCCAGCATCCGGCAAGCCTCACCCACCGCCTCGTCGTGGCTGACGCTCGACCCGACGACGACCTGCTGCGACTGTCCGTCGGCCTCGAGGCGGTCGAGGACGTCATCGCCGACCTCGACAAGGCCTTTGCCAACCTGCCCTGACCGGATGTGTCCCCAGGCCCTGCCCCGAGGGAATGCGTGGTGCCACCTCGCCGTTTAGGTAGGCGTGTGCCTGCTCTGGCACACTTGATCGCTGGACCGGTTCACGGCACGAACGCGTTTCCTGAGCATCACCCCTCACGAGGGATGCAGGCGGGGCGCTACAGGGTTTGCATCTACCTGATGGGCCCGCCGACCCGGAGACATCCAGAGCACTCAAGGAGAGAATCGTGAAGAAGGACATCCACCCGAACTACGCCGAGACCACGGTCACCTGCACCTGTGGCGCGTCGTTCACCACGCGCAGCACCGCCGAGAACGGCGCCATCCACGCCGAGGTCTGCAGCCAGTGCCACCCGTTCTACACGGGCAAGCAGAAGATTCTCGACACCGGTGGCCGCGTCGCACGCTTCCAAGCGCGCTACGGCAAGAAGGCCGACGCGTAGCACCCTCGATGCGCCGACCCGTCGACTCCCTCCCAGGGGTCCGGGTCGGCGCATTCGTGTATCCGCCACCTGCCTCGCGCCACCCCGACCGTCCCTGAGAGGACTGCCCATGTTCGAGTCCGCCGCGGCGCTGGCCGACGAGCACGCACAGCTCGAGCGGGAGATGGGGGATCCGGCGATCGCCTCGGACCCGGACCAGCTGCGCGAGATCAACAAGAGGTACGCCGCCCTCGGACCGACGGTGACGGCATACGCGCAGTGGCAGTCGGCCACCGACGACCTCCAGGCAGCCCGTGAGCTCGCGGCGGAGGAGCCCGCCTTCGCCGAGGAGATCCCCGCCCTCGAGGTGACCGCCACCGAGGCCGCCGACCGGCTCCGGCGCCTGCTCATCCCGCGCGACCCCCACGACGACCGCGACGTCATCGTCGAGGTCAAGGCGGGGGAGGGTGGCGAGGAGTCGGCGCTGTTCGCCGGCGACCTGCTCCGCATGTACCTGCGCTACGCCGAGCAGCGCGGCTGGCGCACGGAGGTGCTCGACTCGACCGAGACCGACCTCGGGGGCTTCAAGGACGTCCAGGTCAGCGTCAAGGCCAAGGGCACGCCGCAGGCGGGCGAGGGGCCGTGGGCACGGCTCAAGTACGAAGGCGGGGTCCACCGCGTGCAGCGGGTCCCGGTCACCGAGACCCAGGGCCGCATCCACACCAGCGCCGCGGGTGTCTGGGTCATGCCCGAGGTGGAGGAGGTCGAGGTCGAGATCCACCCCAACGACCTGCGCATCGACGTCTTCCGGTCGTCAGGCCCGGGCGGGCAGAGCGTCAACACCACCGACTCGGCGGTCCGCATCACCCACCTGCCCACGGGCACCGTCGTGTCGTGCCAGAACGAGAAGTCGCAGCTGCAGAACCGTGAGGCCGCGATGCGCGTGCTGCGTGCGCGCCTGCACCAGATCGCGATGGACCAGGCCAACGCCGCCAGTGCCGACATCCGCGCGAGCCAGGTCCGGACCGTGGACCGCAGCGAGCGCATCCGTACCTACAACTTCCCCGAGAACCGGATCAGTGACCACCGCACCGGTTTCAAGGCCTACAACCTCGACACCGTCCTCGGTGGGGAGCTCGACCCGGTCGTCGAGTCAGCCATGGCCGCTGACGACGCTGCGCGTCTCGCGGTCCTCGGGGAGGGCGCCTCGTGAGCGACCTCAGAGCGGCCGTCCGTGAGGCCACCCAGCAGCTCGCCGCCGCTGGAGTCGGCTCACCCGAGCACGATGCCGTCGTGCTCGCGGCTCACGCCCTTCGCGTCGAGCCCAGTGAGGTGCGGCGGCTCATGGTCCTCGGCGGTGACGTTCCGGCGACGTATGCCGGACTCGTGGCCGAGCGGGCGAGTCGCGTTCCGCTGCAGCACCTCACGGGCCGGGCTTGGTTCCGTGGGCTCGAGCTCGAGGTCGGGCCGGGCGTCTTCGTGCCGCGCCCCGAGACGGAGGTCGTCGCCGGCTGGGCGATCGAGGCCACCTTGTCGACCCTCGAGTCGGGCGTGACCTCACCCGTCGTCGTGGACCTCTGCACGGGTTCGGGTGCCATCGCCCTTGCGGTCAAGGCCGAGGTGCCCCAGGCGCAGGTGCATGCCGTCGAGGTCAGCGACCTCGCCGTGGCGTGGGCGCTGCGCAACCGCGACCGTCTTGGCCTCGACGTCGAGATCGTGCACGGCGACGCCGTCACGGCGTTCGAGGAGCTCGCGGATGTCGACGTCGTCGTGTCCAACCCGCCCTACATCCCCACGACCGCCGAGCCGGTCGATCCCGAGGTGCGCGACCACGACCCCGAGGTCGCGCTCTACGGCGGCAGTGAGGACGGTCTGGCCATCCCGCGCCTGGTGGCCGCGCGCGCAGCGGGGCTGCTTCACCGTCGTGGGGTCCTCGTGATGGAGCATGCCGACAGCCAGGGCGAGTCGCTGCCCGCGGCCCTGAGGGCGACGGGTTCGTGGTCACACGTCGAGGACCGGCTCGACCTCACCGGGCGTCCCCGCGCGACCGTCGCCGTCCGCGCCTGAGGCGCCGAGCCCGACGCGATGGCGCGAGCCCCCCTGATGCAGCTACGGCCCCCGGTCAAGGACCGGGGGCCGTAGGTGTCGTCAGACCTGTCAAAGGATGTAGATCAGCAGGGCGATGATCAGTAGCACACCGACGATCGTCCAGATGAGTCCAGAACCACGCATGCGTAGCACCTCTTTCGATAGACGTTGACGAACGGTCCGACCCTACTCAGTCCCGAGCCTCGACATGCGTCTTGTCGTCGGCGATTCTCCGCGAAGCCGCTGGTCAGAACGTTCCGCCGCAGCCCTGATCCGGCCGGCACGGGCAGGTCCTAGGCTGATCCCCATGAGCCCCGTCTTCGACTGCACGACCCCCGAGGGGCGCCAGGACGGCATCGCCAAGGCGACCGCCGGAGTGCGCCAGGGCGAGCTCGTCGTGCTTCCCACCGACACCCTCTACGGCATCGGGGCCGATGCGTTCGCGCCGGACGCGGTCCAGCGGCTCCTCGACGCCAAGGGCCGTGGTCGCGACATGCCTCCGCCCGTGCTCGTCCCCGAGGTCCGGACCGTCGACGGACTCGCGACGGAGGTTCCGGCCTACGCCCGTGCCCTGATCGAGCGCTACTGGCCGGGCCCGCTCACCCTGGTGTTCAAGGCGCAGCCCTCCCTCATGTGGGACCTCGGCGACACCGGTGGAACCGTGGCCGTGCGCATGCCCGACCACGACGTGGCGCTCGAGCTCCTCAGGGAGGTCGGCCCGATGGCCGTGAGCAGCGCCAACCGCACCGGTCATCCCGCGTCCCGCACCGTCATCGACGCCGCGACCCAGCTGGGTGCCTCGGTCGAGTTCTACCTCGACGCGGGGCCGGTCACGGGTGGGCTGGCATCGACGATCGTGGACTGCACGCATGACCGACCCACCATCCTGCGTCGTGGGGCGATCGACTCGGACGAGATCCTGGCCCTCGCGGCCGAGCACCTAGAGTTGCCGCCAACCGCGTCAGCTGAGCCGACACCAGAACCTTCAGGAGTGAGCAACGATGAGTGAGACGTTCTACGGTTCGGACTTCGAGGCGCTGCAGGCCTTCGACCCCGAGATCGCGGGAGTGCTGGTGTCCGAGCTGGACCGCCTGCGTGGCGGGCTGCAGCTCATCGCGAGCGAGAACATGTCCTCCCCGGCGGTCCTCACGTCCCTCGGGTCGACGTTGTCCAACAAGTACGCCGAGGGCTATCCGGGGCGCCGCTACTACGGCGGCTGCTCCGAGGTCGACAAGGCCGAGACGCTGGCCATCGAGCGGGCCAAGGCCCTCTTCGACGCCGAGCACGCCAACGTCCAGCCGCACTCCGGTGCCAGCGCCAACCAGGCCGTCTACGGCGCCTTCATGAAGCCGGGCGAGACGATCCTCGCGATGAGCCTCCCGCACGGCGGCCACCTCACCCATGGCACGAAGATGTCCTTCTCGGGCAAGTGGTTCAACGCCGTCCACTACGGCGTCGACAAGGACACCGAGGACATCGACTACGCCGAGGTCGAGCGCCTCGCCAAGGAGCACCGGCCCAAGGTGATCCTCGCCGGCGGGTCGGCGATCCCGCGCCTCATCGACTTCGAGTTCTTCCGCCGGGTGGCCGACGAGGTCGGCGCGATCTTCTGGGTCGACGCCGCGCACTTCATCGGCCTCGTCGCCGGCAGGGCCATCCCCAGCCCAGTGCCCTACGCCGACGTCGTGAGCTTCACGACCCACAAGGTGCTCCGTGGCCCGCGCAGTGGTGCGATCGTCTGCAAGGAGGAGCACAAGGCGGCCATCGACAAGGCCGTGTTCCCGATGATGCAGGGCGGCCCGCAGATGCACACGATCGCGGCGAAGGCGACGAACTTCAAGGAGTGCGCCACGCCCGAGTACCAGACCTACGCCACGCAGGTCATCGCCAACGCCCGGGTCCTCGCCGAGACGTTGGGCGAGATGGGAATCCGCCCGACGACGGGCGGCACCGACACCCACCTCTCGCTCCACGACCTCCAGCCGGTTCAGGTCACCGGCGTCGATGCCGAGGCGCGCTGCGACGCCGCCGGGATCACCCTCAACAAGAACGCCATCCCGTTCGACCCCCAGAAGCCCAACGTGGCCAGCGGCATCCGGGTCGGCACCCCCTGCGTCACCACGCAGGGCATGGGTGAGGACGAGATGCGCACGATCGCCGGGCTGATCGCCCGTGCGGTCGTCGACGGTGACGCCGACCCCGAGCACAAGGTCTCCCAGGAGGTGCGCGCCGAGGTGACCGATCTCGTGACGCGCTTCCCGGCATACCCCCGCTGAACAACAACCACTGATTGCCCGTTCGGGTAGTTCCGCGGAACTACCCGAACGGGCAACCAGTCGCTTCCGGGCGGTTCAGCGGCGCTTCTGGCGGTGCTTGTCGTCGGCGGCCTGCTCGCGCGCCTCGGTCTCCAGCTCGGCCGCCTCGTCGGCGGACAGCGCCGCCCTGGGCTTGGTCCCCGAGGCCGACGCGACGGTCCACACGCTCCGCGCCAGCACCTCGAGGTCGAGCAGGGGCGACATGTGCTTGAGGTAGTAGAAGTCGTAGGAGAGCTTCTCGATCGTCTCCTCCTCCGAGGCGGCATACCCGTGGCGCACCTGGGCCCAGCCCGTGATGCCCGGCCGCACGAGGTGGCGCTGGTCGTAGAAGGGAATCGCCTCGCGGTACTTCTCGACGAAGCTCACCTGCTCGGGGCGTGGCCCGATGAGCGAGAGCTCGCCACGCAGGATGTTGAAGAGCTGGGGGAGCTCGTCGGCGCGGATACTGCGCAGGACCGCTCCGAGACGGGTGATCCTGGGGTCGTCGCCCGTGGCCTGGCGCGCGCCCTCCGCCTCGGCATCGGCACGCATGGTCCGGAACTTGAACAGCTCGACGAGCTCGCCCCGGCGACCGACGCGGACCTGACGGAAGATCACCGGGCTGCCGTCGACGATGCGGACGACCACCGCGATGACCGCGATGACCGGCAGCCAGAGCGGCAGGGTGGCCACGACGAGGAGCAGGTCGACAGCGTGCTTGAACGGCAGGAAGGGCAGCTTGCGCAGCAGTGAGGTCTCGATCTCCCAGCCCTCGGAGAGGTGGTCGAGGGGCACCCGGCCGGTGTGACCCTCGTAGACCTCGTTGAGCGGACGGACCTCACGACCGGCCACGGACGTCGCCGAGACGTAGCGCGTCACCTCACGCGACCACGGGGCACTGAGGTCGACGGTGAGGACCGTGTCGGGTGGGGGAGCGGACAGGGGCCCCGTCGCTGCGGGGTCGATGACACCGACGACCGTGATGTGCGGTGTCGCGTCGAGCGCCTGCACGATCGCGTCGGAGCTCGTGACGATGACCAGCCGCTCGCTCCAGGGCCGTAGGCGCAGCAGGGCGCGAAGCAGCAGGACCAGGCCCAGCCAGATGACCAGGGTCGTGAACAGGTGTGGCCGCGAGTAGTAGGGCCGGATGAGCACGATCTGCGCGGTGATCGCGAGGAAGGCGAAGAGGACGCTGAGCGCGGCCCGGCCGAAAGTCGGCCGCGGCGGTCCCTGGGGCATGACGGCCGCCACGAGAGCGCTGCCGAGCAGGGACCCGATGGTCGTGATGACGAGGATCTTCACGAGCCCGCGGTTCTGGGTCTGGATCACGACCGCCTGGCTGAACGGGTGCCCGCCGAAGCGGATGATCGCCGCGAGAAAGAACGCGACGACGAGGAGGGCTGCATCCGCGCAGGCTGTGCCGACGAGGAGCCGCTGTCTCATGGCGGGAAGTGTATTCGCCGTCCCAGTCGTGCTCGGGGACGCACGGGACCGTGGGCCAGTTGGTTCCCCGGGAGCGCTTGTGATAGTTTTCACAAGCACCCGGAAGCGTCACCGACACCCGTCGACGAGGATCCCTGATGACCCAGCAGAGCGCAGCGAGAGGCGACAACCTCTTCGACGTCGTCCTGCGCGGAGCCCTGCTTCCGGCAGCTGGCGCCGGCGTCGTCACCTCTCTGCTCCTCACCCCCTTCCGCGGTGTCGCGGGCCTCGTCGCCGCCCTCGTGGGGGTGGCCATCGGCCTCGCCTTCTTCGCGTCCGGGCTCTTCGTCGTGGGCCGGTTC
Source organism: Knoellia sp. Soil729 (assembly GCF_001427985.1). Lineage (GTDB taxonomy): Bacteria > Actinomycetota > Actinomycetes > Actinomycetales > Dermatophilaceae > Knoellia. The sequence goes on along the minus strand of NZ_LMSA01000002.1, from coordinate 236,771 downwards.
GTGCGCGACAACTCGCAGCCGGCCCTGTTCATGGCCGTGGGGATGACGGTCTACTTCGCGCAGGTCATGCTCCTGCTCGGCGTTCTGATCGTGGCTCGGCGCTTCGAGAGCTTCGACAGCGTGGCCTCCGGCATCGCCCTCCTGGTCACCGTGGTGGTCTGGCAGGGGGCCCAGATGTATGCCTGGCGACGCGCTCGGGTGCCGGTCTACGACGAGGCTCCGGCCACTGATCACGCCACCGATGGGCGGACGTCGTGATGGGGCCCCGCGTCGCCTCGACCCCGTTTCGTCCGGTACCGTACGGCGTGCCGTCGGCAACAGGTACGCCCTGTTCCAGCCCGCGCCGCGCCACAGCTTTTGTCCTCGCGTCGGAAGCGTCGCGACAGATGTTGAACTCGTCCTTGGAGGAGAGGTCTTGAGCCTGAACGTGCTGACCCACACGCTGTCCGGCATCGGTTCCGTTGCCGGCGAAGGCGGGTTCCAGACGCCCGGCGTCGAAGCCTTCTGGTGGCCGCTGATCGGTGAGGGCGCGATGGCCTTCACCCGCCCGGCGCTGGTGCTGCTGCTCTCCGTCGGCATGATCGCGTGGTTCTTCGCGGGGACGGCTCGGTTGAGCGTGGTCCCCACCAAGCGCCAGTTCATGGTCGAGGGCGTCTACAACTTCGTGCGCAACACGATCGGGCGCGACATCATCGGCAGCAAGGACTTCATCCAGTTCCTGCCCCTGCTCCTGACGCTGTTCTCACTCATCCTGCTCAACAACGTCTTCGGGATCCTGCCCTTCATCCAGTACCCCACGATGAGCCGCCTGGGCGTTCCGCTGGTGCTCACCCTCATCGTCTACATCGTCTACCACACGGTCGCGATCCGCCGGAAGCACGGCGTCCTGCCCTACCTCAAGTCGCTCGTCCCTCCGGGACTGCCGGGCTGGCTCAAGCCGATCCTCTTCGTGCTCGAGTTCCTGACCTACTTCCTCATCCGCCCGCTCACGCTGGCGCTGCGACTCATGGGCAACATGCTCGCCGGTCACCTCATGCTCCTCGTCTTCATCCTCGGCGGCGAGTACCTCCTGCTGCACGGCGAGAACCTCTTCCTCAACTTCTCCGGGATCCTCGCCTTCGGCTTCTCGATCGGCATGAGCTTCTTCGAGCTGCTCATCGAGTTCCTCCAGGCGTTCATCTTCACGCTGCTCGCCGCGCTCTACATCTCCGACGCGGTCTCCGAACACCACTGACCCGCGAGCCCTCGGGCCCGCGCACGACCCAACTGAATAACCCACCCCGACACCGGGAACTGGTCCCGGTGCCATCGAAAGGAACACGCTCATGACTGGCGACATTGCCTACCTCGGCTACGGCCTTGCCGCGATCGGCCCCGGCATCGGTGTCGGCCTGATCTTCGCCGCCTACATCAACGGCGTTGCGCGTCAGCCCGAGGCTCGCGGCATGCTCCAGACCATCGCCTTCACCGGCATGGCGATCACCGAAGCCCTGGCCATCCTCGGTCTGGTCTTCGCCTTCGTCTTCCAGGGCTGACATCACCCCTCGTCACCGCTGACCGAGCCCTAACAGATAGGACCAGATGTGATTCCCACATCCGTCGTTGCCGCCGATGAGGTGGGCTTCCCCTCGGGGTTCCCGCTGCTTCCGCACCCGGTTGAGATGATCGTCGGGCTCATCGCCTTCGCCATCATGTACTGGCTGTTCAAGTCCAAGGTGGTCCCGCGCATGGAGGCGCTCTACGCAGAGCGCACCGCGGCGATCGAGGGCGGCATGGAGCAGGCCGAGCAGGCGCAGGCGCAGGCTCAGGCAGCGCTGCAGCAGTACGAAGCCCAGCTGCACGAGGCTCGCACCGAGGCGAACGCCATCCGCGAGGAGGCGCGTGCCGAGGGTGCATCGATCGTCACCGAGATGCGTGAGAAGGCACAGGCCGAGGCCAACCGCATCACGGAGTCGGCCAGTCGCCAGATCGAGGCCGAGCGCCAGCAGGCCGTGGTCTCCCTGCGCTCGGAGGTCGGCACGCTGTCGACGACCCTCGCGGGTCGCATCGTCGGTGAGTCCCTCGAGGACGAGGTCCGCCAGAAGGGCATCGTCGACCGCTTCCTGGCCGAGCTCGAGAGCGGCGCCGTCCGCCCCGAGAAGGTCGGCGCGAGCGCCACGGTCGGCGACTCCTCAGCGGCGGAGCAGGCTGGAGCCGATGGCTCCACCCTCGGCGCCGAGGGATCCGCAGGGCGGGACTCCTGATGCGTGGCTCGTCGCGTGGAGCCCGGGCGGCGGCCGACAAGGCCCTCACCTCGGCACTCGACGGCGTCGACCGTGCGGCACTGGCCGAGGAGCTCTTCTCGATCGCCGGTGCGATCGAGAATGACGTCTCGCTGCGGCGCGCCTTCGCCGACCCCTCTCGCGAGGGAGACGCCAAGCGTGCGCTCGCCGACCGCCTCTTCGGCGGCAAGGTGAGTGAGGCGGCCAACACCCTCACCGGTGAGGTCGTGGCGCAACGCTGGTCCGAGGAGGGTGACCTCGGGGACACCTTCGAGGCCCTGGCGGTGCGGGCGCTCATCGCGAGCGCCGAGAAGGCCGGTCACGCCGACGCGGTCGAGGACGAGCTGTTCCGCTTCGAGCGGATCATCGCGGCCAACCCCGACCTGCGCGACACCCTCTCCAGCCGCAACACCGACGCCACCGGCAAGGCCGGCCTCGTGCGCAACCTGCTCGAGGGCAAGGCCGCGCCCGAGACGATCCGTCTCGCGGAGCAGGCCGTGCTCGTGCCTCGCGGTCGTCGCCTCGACCGGGTGCTCGAGTCCTACCTCACGCTGGCGGCGGAGCGCCACGACGAGCTCATTGCTCTCGTGACCGCCGTCGTGCCGCTCGACGAGCAGCAGCAGTCCCGCCTGGCCTCGGCCCTGCGAGGGCTCTACGGCAAGCAGATCAGCCTCCAGATGGTGCTCGACCCGAGCATCATCGGTGGGATCCGCGTCCAGGTCGGCGACGAGGTCGTCGACGGCACGGTGCTGCGCAGGTTGGACAAGGTCCGCCGCGACCTCGCCGGCTGACGCACCACGCTCGACCACATCTGAAAACGCAGGACCCCACACACACTTCGGCTCAATCGGAGCCGGCAGCGGTTACATCAAAGGGAGAAGAGATCACATGACGGAGCTCTCGATCCGTCCGGAGGAGATCCGGGACGCACTGGACACCTACGTCCAGTCCTACGAGCCCGGCGCGGCCTCCCGCGAAGAGGTCGGCCGAGTCAGCGACGCCGGTGACGGCATCGCCCACGTCGAAGGCCTTCCCTCGGCCATGACCAACGAGCTCCTCGAGTTCGAGGACGGCACCCTGGGCCTGGCACTCAACCTCGACGTCCACAGCATCGGTGTCGTCATCCTCGGTGACTTCTCCAACATCGAGGAGGGCCAGCAGGTCAAGCGCACCGGAGAGGTCCTCTCCGTCCCTGTCGGTGACAACTTCCTGGGTCGCGTCGTGGACCCGCTCGGCAACCCGATCGACGGTCTCGGCGACATCCAGAGCGACGAGCGCCGCGCGCTCGAGCTGCAGGCGCCCAACGTGGTTCAGCGCAAGTCGGTCCACGAGCCACTGCAGACCGGCCTCAAGGCGGTCGACGCCATGACGCCGATCGGCCGTGGCCAGCGCCAGCTCATCATTGGTGACCGTCAGACGGGCAAGTCCACCGTCGCCGTCGACACGATCATCAACCAGAAGGAGTTCTGGGAGTCCGGCGACCCGTCCAAGCAGGTGCGGTGCATCTATGTCGCCATCGGTCAGAAGGGGTCCACGATCGCTGCCGTTCGCGGCACGCTCGAGGACGCCGGCGCCATGGAGTACACCACCATCGTCGCGGCCCCTGCCTCCGACTCGGCCGGCTTCAAGTACCTCGCGCCCTACACCGGTTCGGCCATCGGGCAGCACTGGATGTACCAGGGCAAGCACGTCCTCATCGTCTTCGACGACCTGTCCAAGCAGGCCGAGGCCTACCGCGCCGTCTCCCTCCTCCTCCGGCGCCCGCCGGGCCGCGAGGCCTACCCGGGTGACGTCTTCTACCTGCACTCCCGTCTGCTCGAGCGTTGCGCGAAGCTCAGCGACGAGCTCGGTGCGGGCTCGATGACCGGCCTCCCGATCATCGAGACCAAGGCGGGTGACGTCTCGGCCTACATCCCGACCAACGTCATCTCCATCACCGACGGCCAGATCTACCTCCAGGCCGACCTCTTCAACGCCAACGTCCGCCCCGCGGTCGATGTGGGTGTGTCGGTGTCCCGAGTCGGTGGCGCTGCGCAGACCAAGGCCATGAAGGGTGTCTCCGGTCGACTCAAGCTCGACCTCGCCCAGTTCCGTGCGCTCGAGGCGTTCGCCATGTTCGCGTCCGACCTCGACCCGGCATCCAAGGCCCAGCTGGCCAAGGGTGCGCGGCTGGTCGAGCTGCTCAAGCAGTCGCAGTCGAACCCGTTCCCGGTCGAGGAGCAAGTCGTCTCGATCTGGGCCGGCACCACCGGCCAGCTCGACTCGGTCGCGGTCGAGGACATCCGCCGCTTCGAGGCCGAGTTCCTCGACCACCTCCGTCGCAGCAAGAAGGACCTGCTCGACGCGATCCGCGAGACGGGCAAGTTCGAGGAGTCGACCGAGGAAGCCCTCAAGGCCGAGATCGACGCCTTCAAGAAGGGCTTCCAGCCCTCCAACAAGGACAACGTGCCCGTCGGTGACGAGTCCGAGAGCGGCGACGACGCCCTGGACTCCGAGCAGGAGCAGATCGTCAAGCAGAAGCGCTGACAACCGCTTCTTCCGGTATGCCGGGTGGTCACCTTGCGTGACCACCCGGCACCGGGAGCCGGACGCGGGGCCACGTGCCACGCAACCGGGCACACGGCATACCGGCTCAGAACCAGCAGTCAACTCAGCACCACCACAGACTTCAGACCAGGAAGGGCGGAAAACTATGGGAGCGCAGATCCGGGTTTACCGGCAGCGCATCCGGTCCGTCAGCGCGACGAAGAAGATCACGCGGGCCATGGAGCTCATGGCCGCGTCTCGCGTCGTCAAGGCCCAGCAGGCCGTGCGTGAATCGACGCCCTACGCGCGAGCGATCACTCGTGCCGTCTCGGCTGTCGCGACCTTCTCCAACGAGGACCACGTCCTCACCACCGAGAAGGAGACGGTGACCCGCGCGGCGGTCGTCATCATCACCTCGGACCGCGGTCTCGCAGGCGCCTACAGCTCGTCGGTGCTCAAGGAGTCCGAGCGCCTCATCGCGCGCTTGCGGGAAGAGGGCAAGGAGGCCATCCCCTACCTCCTGGGTCGCAAGGCCGCTGGCTACTACAAGTTCCGTGGTCGTGCGGTCGCGGCTGAGTGGACCGGCAACTCCGAGAAGCCCACGTTCGAGACCGCTCGTGAGATCGGTGAGCGGCTCGTGGGCGACTTCCTCCTGGACACCGAGTCCGAGGGTGGTGTCGACGAGGTCCACATCGTCTACTCCCGCTTCGTGTCGATGGTGACGCAGGAGCCCGAGGTCATCCGCCTGCTTCCGCTGGAGATCGTCGAAGGCACCGAGGCTCCCGCAGAGGGAGACCTCTTCCCGCTCTATGAGTTCGAGCCCAACGTCGAGGAGGTGCTCGACGCGCTGCTGCCCAAGTACGTCACGTCCCGCCTGTTCAACGCCATGCTCCAGGCCGCCGCGTCCGAGCTCGCAGCCCGCCAGCGCGCGATGAAGTCCGCCACGGACAACGCCGAGGAGCTCGTGAAGAAGTACACCCGACTGGCCAACCAGGCTCGTCAGGCCGAGATCACCCAAGAGATCAGCGAAATCGTCGGCGGCGCAAGCGCCCTGGCCGAGAGCAAGTGAGAGAGAAAATGACTGCCACTGTCACTGACAACACTCAGGAGACCCGCGAGGGCGGTATCGGCCGTGTCTCGCGCATCATCGGCCCCGTCGTCGACATCGAGTTCCCGGCCGACGCCATGCCCGAGCAGTACAACCTGCTGACCACCACGGTCGAGCTCTCGGGTGAGAAGAAGAACCTCAACCTCGAGGTCGCCCAGCACGTCGGCGACAACATCGTCCGCGCCATCTCGCTCCAGCCCACCGACGGCCTCGTCCGCGGCACGCAGGTGCAGGACACCGGCGGCCCCATCACGGTCCCCGTGGGCGACGAGACGCTCGGCAAGGTCTTCAACACCACCGGCGAGGTCATGAACCTCGAGGAGGGCGAGACCTTCGAGCCCAAGCAGCGCTGGGGCATCCACCGCAAGGCTCCGGCCTTCGACCAGCTCGAGTCCAAGACCGAGATGTTCGAGACCGGCATCAAGATCATCGACCTCATGACCCCCTACGTCCAGGGCGGCAAGATCGGCCTGTTCGGTGGTGCCGGTGTCGGCAAGACCGTGCTCATCCAGGAGATGATCGCCCGAGTCGCGCGCGACCACGGTGGTGTGTCGGTGTTCGCCGGTGTCGGTGAGCGCACCCGTGAGGGCAACGACCTCATGGTCGAGATGGAGGAGGCTGGCGTCCTCGGACAGACCGCCCTCGTCTTCGGCCAGATGGACGAGCCGCCGGGCACGCGACTTCGCGTCGCGCTCTCCGCGTTGACCATGGCCGAGTACTTCCGTGACGTGCAGAACCAGGACGTGCTGCTCTTCATCGACAACATCTTCCGGTTCACGCAGGCCGGTTCCGAGGTCTCCACCCTCCTCGGCCGTATGCCGTCCGCCGTGGGCTACCAGCCCACCCTCGCCGACGAGATGGGTGTGCTCCAGGAGCGCATCACCTCGACCCGAGGCAACTCGATCACCTCGATGCAGGCGATCTACGTGCCGGCTGACGACTACACCGACCCGGCTCCGGCCACGACGTTCGCGCACCTCGACGCGACGACCGAGCTCTCGCGTGAGATCGCCTCGCTGGGTATCTACCCGGCCGTGGACCCGCTCACGTCGACCTCGCGCATCCTCGACCGTCGCTACATCGCCGAGGACCACTACAACACCGCGGTCCGCATCAGGTCGATCCTGCAGCGCAACAAGGAGCTGCAGGACATCATCGCGATCCTCGGTATCGACGAGCTCTCCGAAGAGGACAAGATCCTCGTCAACCGCGCCCGTCGTATCCAGCGCTTCCTCGGTCAGAACACCTACGTTGCCAAGCAGTTCACCGGCATCGAGGGCTCGACCGTGCCGCTGGTCGACACCATCGAGGCGTTCACGAAGATCGCCGACGGTGACTACGACCACTTCCCCGAGCAGGCGTTCTTCATGTGTGGTGGCCTCGACGACGTCGAGCGCCAGGCCGCGGAGATCCAGAAGAACCTGTAATCACATCTGTCCGGCTCCTCAACGGGAGTGCGTGGCTCGCTCGTTCCTCGCGAGCCTGCCACGCACTCCCTTGATCGTCGCCGGACGTCGTTTTTGTTGCCGGTAGACTTCACCACACACCACTTCCCCGGAGGAACACGTGAGCCAGCTTCAGGTCGAACTCGTCGCCGCGGACCGCAAGGTCTGGGAGGGCGAGGCACGCCAGGTCAGCGCCCGCTCCATCGACGGTGAGCTCGGGATCCTGCCCGGTCACACGCCCATTCTCGGCGTGCTCGTCGAGGGGGACATCAAGATCCATGGTGAGGGCGGTGTCCGCACCGCCACGATCAACGGTGGCTTCCTCTCCGTCGACCACGACCGGGTGACGATCCTCGCCGAGGCCGTCGACGCCTCGGACCTGAGCAACTAGAGCCCCGGCGGACATGCCATGAAGCCGATCGCCGCCATCGAGCTCGTGCTCGTGGTGGCGCTCGCCCTCTTGGCAGCCTGCATCATCTTCATCTGGGTGCGGCGTCGCTACATCTCGGGCGGCAAGCCCCTCATGCTGTGCGCCATCAGCGTCGGTGACGGGCGCTGGCGCCTGGGTCTGGCACGCATCGCGGGGGAGCGGCTCGACTGGTTCTCGGTCATCGGCCCCTCCCTGCGCCCCGCCCACGCCTGGGTGCGCCACGACCTCGACCTCGGTGCGCCCCACCGCCTCGGTGAGACCGTCCCCGGCCTGCCCCCGGACGCGGTGACCGTGACCGGCCGGTCCCGCACCACCAACTACGAGCTGGCCATGAGTCCGCCGGCCTACACCGCGCTGCGGGCGTGGCTCGAGAGCTCGCCGCCGGGCTTCAACGTCAACGTCGCCTGAGGCGCTGAGCGCCTGAGCCGCGGAGCGCTTCAGGGCCGAGTGCCCTGGCCGCAGCTCAGTCGTCGTCGGTCGTGGGGTCGTCCTGCTCGGACACGGCCGGGCTCCCGGAGGCCTTGCGTGCCTTGGTGGGAGCCGCAGCACGTCCGCCACCGGGCTGCCACAGGACGTCACCACCGGCGTCGAGGTTGGCCACCCGCGCGAGGATGAACAGCAGGTCAGAGAGGCGGTTGAGGTAGGCCGCGGTCGTCGGGTTGACCCCGCCCTCGCCCTTGGCGGTGCCCATCGCCGTCCCGTGGCGCTCGATGGCCGCCCACGTGCTGCGTTCGGACCGGCGCACGACCGTGGTGGCCTGGTGGAGGTGCGCGGCCGCGATCGTGCCCCCGGGAAGGATGAAGGACCGCAGCTTCTCGAGCTTGGCGTTCTGGGTGTCGCAGTCGGCCTCGAGCTCGTCGATCCACTCGGACTGCACACGCAGGGGCGGGTACTCAGGGGCCTCCAACAGGGGCGTGCACAGGTCCGCACCGACGTCGAAGAGGTCGTTCTGGACCCGGGTGAGGATGGCGCGCACGTCGTCGGGAAGGTCACCCGCCGCGAGGACCACGCCGATCACCGCGTTGGCCTCGTTGACGTCGGCGTAGGCCGCCAACCGCGGGTCGGTCTTGCTCGTGCGGCTGAAGTCGCCGAGGGCCGTCGTCCCGTTGTCGCCGGTGCGGGTGTAGATGCGGGTGAGGTTGACCATGGCAGCAGCCTGCCAGACGGCTTTGCCGAGTCTTTACCTGCAGCATGCCCGGGACCGATCGATCGTCGCGTTCAATGGACCTCAGCTGAAGGGAGGCGACCGTGGATCAGCGTGGACACACGATCGTGACGCTCGAGGAGCGCCGTGACGCCCTGGGTCATCACGTCTCCCTGCGGGGGCGGCTCGACTTCCACACCGTGCCGGACCTGCGCATGGTGCTGCACAGCATCGTCGACGACGGCAGCGACGACCTCCTCCTCGACCTCGCGGAGTGCGAGATCGGTGATGCGACGGGCTTCGGGGTCATCGTGGAGTGCCTGCGACGTGCCCGACGTGCGTCGCGGACCTTCTGCATCGTCGATGCCGATCCCCGCACCCACCGGCTGCTGAGGCGTGCGCGACTCGCCCACCTGGTCGGGCCGGCACCCCTGACCGTCACCGCTGCAGTGGGCTGACCTGCCACGCTGTCCCTGTGGCAGAGCAGGTGAGTCAGAGCAGGACCGAACGCGTGGGTGCCTCGCGGGTCCTCGGGCTCGATGCTGCGCGTGGCCTCGCCGTCGTCGCCATGGTCATCGCCCATGGGCTCCCCTTTGTCAGTGGCCGGATCTCGGAGTCGGCTGCCTTCGTCCTCCAACAGGTCAACGACCTCGCCTCGCCGCTGTTCGCCCTGGTCATGGGAGTGGCCGCCGGCCTGGTCTTCCGCCGGAGTGACGCCGCGCGCGGGGACGCTCGAGCCGTCGTCAAGGGGCTTGCGCTGATCCTCCTGGGGACCCTGCTCGAGCAGCTCGACCACTGGGTGGCCGTCATCCTGCACATCCTGGGCCTGCTGCTCATCCTCGGCACACCGCTCCTCCGTCTCGCCGCGCGCTGGTTGCTCGGCCTCGCTGCAGCCCTGTTCGTGGCCGGGCCCTGGGTCATCCGGGCAGCCACCCGCGCGGCAGGAGGAGTGGCCGGAGGCCAGCCGCCCGACGCACCGTGGGCGACGAACCCGCTCGTGCAGTGGGTGGTCCTCAACCCCCACTACCGGGTGCTGACGCTCCTGCCCGTCTTCCTCGTCGGGGCGGTGCTGGCGCGTCGAGGGCTCCGCGACGAGCGCACGGCGTGGTGGTGCGCCCTCGTGGGGCTGGGCATGGTTTGGGCCAGCTTCGCGGCCGAGCTCCTGGGCCACCCGGTGCGCTTCTCGGGTGACCTCCCGGACCAGGTGCAGGAGAACGGACTGGCGCTCGCGGCATACGGGATCGTCATGGTGACCGGTCTCGCGAGGGTCGGGCAACGACCGCTGTATGCCGTGCTGCGCCAGCTCGCGCTGCTCGGCCGGGTCGCGCTGTCGCTCTACGTCGGCCACGTCCTGCTGCTGGTCCCCCTCATCGCGCCCTTCCCCGAGGGCGGGTGGGCCGCCATGGTGATCCTGCTCTCGCTCTCGCTGGGAACGGCGTGGGGGTGGGCGCGCCTCATCGGGCAGGGCCCGGTGGAGTGGGCGCTCGAGCGGATCGCGCCGCCACGGCACGCAGGAGCGGTGCTCCCGGCGTGAGCACTCTCACCGCCTGAGACCCTGTCTCGACCGGTGGCCCGCAGGTAGCGTCCACGACATGCCCGAAGACCGTTCTGCCGAGCCGGTGTCCGACGCCGCCGAGCCCTCCCGTCCCGAACGCGACCGTCCCTGGGTCATGCGCACGTATGCCGGCCACTCCAGTGCGGCCGCCTCGAACGCGCTGTACCGCCGCAACCTCGAGAAGGGCCAGACCGGCCTGTCCGTGGCCTTCGACCTGCCGACGCAGACGGGTTACGACCCCGACCACGTCCTGGCTCGGGGCGAGGTCGGCAAGGTCGGCGTCCCGATCTCGCACATCGGTGACATGCGGGCCCTCTTCGACCAGATCCCGCTCGGGCAGATGAACACGTCGATGACGATCAATGCGACCGCGATGTGGCTGCTGGCGATGTACCAGGTGGCGGCCGAGGACCAGGCCACCGCCGCGGGCGAGGACCCCGCCGAGGTCGTCAGGGCGCTGGGGGGCACGACGCAGAACGACATCATCAAGGAGTACCTGTCGCGCGGGACCTATGTCTTCGCGCCGGCTCCCTCGCTGCGGCTCATCACGGACATGGTGTCCTACACGGTCTCCGACATCCCCAAGTGGAACCCGATCAACATCTGCAGCTACCACCTGCAGGAGGCCGGCGCCACGCCCGTGCAGGAGATCGCCTACGCGATGTCCACGGCGATCGCGGTGCTCGACGCCGTGCGTGACGCCGGGCAGGTTCCTGCGGAGCGCTTCGGTGAGGTCGTCGCCCGGATCTCCTTCTTCGTCAACGCCGGCGTGCGCTTCGTCGAGGAGATGTGCAAGATGCGGGCGTTCGTTGAGCTCTGGGACGAGCTCACGCGCGAGCGCTACGGGGTGAGCGACCCCACGCAGCGGCGCTTCCGCTACGGGGTCCAGGTCAACTCACTCGGGCTCACCGAGGCTCAGCCCGAGAACAACGTGCAGCGCATCGTCCTCGAGATGCTCGCGGTGACCCTCTCCAAGGGTGCTCGGGCCCGCGCCGTGCAGCTGCCGGCCTGGAACGAGGCCCTGGGACTGCCGCGCCCGTGGGACCAGCAGTGGTCGCTGCGCATGCAGCAGGTGCTGGCCTACGAGTCCGACCTCCTGGAGTACGACGACCTCTTCGAGGGCTCGGCCGTGGTCGAGGCGAAGGTGGCGGAGCTCGTCGCTGGTGCCAAGGCAGAGATCGCCCGGGTCGCCGAGCTGGGCGGCGCCGTCGCCGCGGTCGAGAGCGGCTACATGAAGTCGGCGCTGGTCTCCTCGCACGCGTTGCGGCGTCAGCGCATCGAGGCCGGCGAGGACGTCATCGTCGGAGTCAACAGGTTCGAGACCACCGAGCCCAACCCGCTCACCGCTGACCTCGACACGGCCATCCAGACCGTCGACGCGGGCGTGGAGGCAGCTGCCGCAGCCGCCGTGCGCGAGTGGCGCGAGAGGCGCGACGCCGACCCGGCCAAGCGCGACCGTGCTGCCGCAGCACTGGCGCACCTGCGTGAGGTCGCCGAGACGGACGAGAACCTCATGGAGGCCTCTCTCGAGTGCGCCCGCGCCGAGGTGACCACAGGGGAGTGGGCCCAGGCGCTGCGTGACGTGTTCGGTGAGTTCCGGGCGCCCACGGGCGTCACGGGCTCGGTCGGCCTGACCGGAGGCGCGGCGGGCGTCGAGCTCTCGGCCGTGCGCGAGCGGGTGGCCGGGCTGCGCGACGAGCTGGGCGAGACGCTGCGCCTTCTGGTGGGCAAGCCGGGACTCGACGGACACTCCAACGGGGCAGAGCAGATCGCGGTGCGCGCCCGTGACGCGGGCTTCGAGGTGATCTACCAGGGCATCCGGCTCACGCCGGAGCAGATCGTCGCGGCTGCGGTCTCCGAGGACGTGCACTTGGTCGGCATCTCGATCCTGTCGGGGTCCCACATGGAGCTGGTCCCCGAGGTGCTCGACGGACTGCGCGAGGCCGGTGCCGGTGACATCCCGGTCATCGTGGGGGGGATCATCCCCGAGTCCGATGCCCTGAAGCTCAAGGCGCTCGGGGTGGCCGAGGTCTTCACGCCCAAGGACTTCGGGCTCAACGACATCATGGGTCGCTTCGTCGACGTCATCCGCGACTCCCGGGTCGGCTCCTAGCGCCCACGGCGACCTGGATTGTGCGGTACAGGCTCAGTTGCTCCTTCGTCGCAAACGCCTGCACCCCACAATCCATGTGGCCGAACTGAGGCACCCACCCACTACCAGAGGCAGGGGTCAGAAGTGGGTGTTGCAGTAGGGGGAGGGGCTGCCGTCCGCCAGTGCCGCGAACCGGCGCACCGCATCCTCGGTGCCCTCGAGGCGGTCCGCGCGTGCGAGGACGTCCACAGGCACGTCCCCGAGGTACAGCGCGCCGAGCGTCTCGACGTCCAGGGTGACCTCGGGCTGCGCGGAGCTGGGCGCGGCCGTCGCGCGTCCACCGCCCGCCTCGACCCGCACGGTGCCGTCGGCGTGGCCGAGCTCATCGATCACCCGCACGACGAGTTCGCCCTCGCCGGACCAGGGACGGGCCTCCAGGCATGCCACGAGGTCGAGGATGCGCACCCACAGGTGGTCGCCCACCGACGTGACCCGGCGGACGCGGTGGTCGACCAGCGCGTGCTGGAGCGGGTCGATGACGGGAGCAGGTGCCGTCACGACTTCCGCGAGGTCGATGTCCGCGAGGAACCGCCAGAGCCCGAGGTGCGCGGCTGGACCGGCCGTCACCATGTCTCGCACCTCGACCTCACCGACCTCGTCCTTGCGCTTCATCGCGTAGGCCACGAAGCCATCCGGCTCACCCCCGGCGTCGAGGTGCACGGCCAGGCGCTGCTTGCGGTCCTCGCTCATCTCGTCCCAGTCGTAGCCCTTGAGCCACTCCTCGTAGTAGGTGGGGCGTCCCACGCTTCCGCGCGTGACCTCATGGTGACGGGCGAACACCTTCTCGAGGAGGGGCCATGCCTCCGTCGCAGGAACGATGACGACTCGGCCGTCGTCGGCGAGCCTCTCGCGCAGCCGGAAGCGTGGTGACGTGTCCACGCGGACACGGGCCTCTCGGGTCGCGGGGCCGAAGCCGAATCGTTGGTAGATCGACCCCTCTGACGCTGTGAGCACCGCGAGGGGAGCACCATCGGCGACAGCGGCGTCGAGGTTCTCGGTCATGAGCCGGCGCATGAGTCCCCGGCGACGGTGGGTCGGCGCCACCGTGACGTCGGTGATCATCCACGCAGGGACGACTGCGGCGCCGGTGTTGATGGTCTTGACGATGTGGCCGAAGGTCGCGACTGGCACAGCGTTCGAGAGCCCGGCGACGGGTGCCTGCCACACGCCGCGGTTGACCGCACCGTCCGCCCGCTGCGACTGCAGCCACCTGGTGCCGAACTCCTCGGTGGGGCTGCCCTGGTGGAAGCCGCGCATGACGGCCTCCAGCCAGCCGGTGACCCGGGCGGCGCCTTCCTCGCTCTCGTCATGGAGGTCGAGCGTGGCAGAGGTCAGGTCGTCGGTCACCCGCCCAGTCGACCATCGCCCGAGGCGCACTGTCGAACGCATTCCGGGCACACGGCATACGGACGGCTTGTCGGCCCGACGTGGGAAGGTGGAGGAGTGAGCGATTTGTTCTGCCCCGCGACCCTGCTGGTCGCGCGTCACGGAGATGCCGACTACCCGCACGCCAGGGTGCTGTCAGACGATGGGGGATGGCTGACCGACAAGGGTGGGCAGCAGGTGCGCGAGCTGGCGGAGTCGCTGCGCCTGCGCAACGTCGCCGGGGTCTACACGAGCCGCATGCAGCGGGCGGTGGATTCGGGCGCCGTCGCCGCCGAGGTGCTCGACGTCGCTCCGCGCATGGTCGAGGGGCTCCAGGAGTTCTCGGTCGGAGCGCTCGCAGGGCGTGACCACGACGACCCCGAGCTCTTGGAGGTCTTCGAGTCGTGGAAGGCCGGTGAGCTCGACACGTTCATCCCGGGCGGTGAGAGCGGTCGCGAGGTGCTCGACCGCTACCGGGCGGCCCTGGAGGAGATCTCGGACCAGCACCGCGGAGAGACCGTGCTGGTCTTCTCGCACGGCGGGGTCATGTCGTTCTGCCTGCCGCGGATGGGCCGCAACGTGCGCAACGACCTGGCGGCACGGCAGTTCCTGCCCAACTGCGCCGTGGCCGAGGTGTCGATCGACGCCGACGACGTCACGATCCTGTCCTGGCCCGGGAGCGCCGACCGAGCGGTGGTCTGAGGGGTTGTTGGCGCTCCTCAGAAGAGGCGGTGCTCGCTGTTGTCGATGCCCTTGAGGTCGTCGTAGTCGAGGACGACGCAACGTATGCCGCGGTCCTCGGCAAGCGTGCGTGCCTGCGGCTTGATCTGTTGCGCGGCAAAGATGCCGACGACGGGACGCAGGTGCGGGTCGCGGTTCATCAGCTCGAGGTAGCGCGTGAGCTGCTCGACGCCGTCGATGTCGCCACGCCGCTTGATCTCGACGGCCACCGTCGCACCGGCGCCGTCCTTGCACAGGATGTCGACAGGACCGATCGGCGTCATGTACTCGCGGCGGGTGAGGGTGTAGCCGTCGCCGAGGGTCGTGATGTGCTCCGCGAGCAGCCTCTGCAGGTGCGCCTCGACGCCGTCCTTGACGAGGCCGGGGTCGACACCGAGGTCATGGCTGCTGTCGCTGTGGATCTCGTGCAGCCTCACCCGCAGGCGGTCCTCGGACTTGGCGTGCTGGACCACCCAGACCGCCGTGACGCCCTCGGCCAGCTCTGCCTCCTCGGGCTCGACCTCCGCCATCGCGCACGGCGGCGACATCCAGTTGAGCGGCTTGTAGGACCCGCCGTCGGAGTGGATGAGCACCGAGCCGTCGGCCTTGACCATGAGCAGCCTCGTCGCCAGCGGGAGGTGGGCCGTCAACCGTCCGTCGTAGTCGACGCTGCACTTCGCAATCACCACTCGCACCGGGTCACCCTAGTCGCCCTCGGTCGGGCAGCGCGGGTCGCCCGGGAATGCATCAGGCCGCTCGCGACTTGCACCACGTGATGCGGGTTCATCGATGTGCGCCGCGACCATGATCCGACGACCACATCCCAGGAGCCAGCACCATGCCAGCGCGACCCGCCCCCTCGTTGTCCGCCGAACCCGTTGAGGGGACCGGCGGTGTCGGAGTCCTGACCGAGCCGCGGCCCGACGCTGCCCCGAGCACAGCACCGGCCTCCCTTCCGGCGAAGGCGCCGGCTCTCGTCGGCCGCGCCTACGTCCGGATGGTCCTCGTCCTCGGCGCCCTGGTCGCCCTCGGTCCGCTGACCATCGACACCTACCTGCCGGCGCTGCCGACGCTTGCCGACGACCTCGGCGCCAGCGAGCCGCAGGTGCAGTTCACCCTCACCGGCATCATGCTCGGCCTGGGTCTCGGCCAGCTCGTCCTCGGCCCGGTCTCCGACGCGGTGGGGCGGCGCCGGGTCATGCTCGGCGGCATCGCCGCGCACGCCACGATGTCGGTGCTCGCCGCTTTCGCGCCGTCGATCGAGATCCTCACCGCCGTGCGCATCGGTCAGGGAGTCTCCGGCGCGGCGGTCGCGGTGACGGCGATGGCCGTCGTGCGTGACCTCTTCTCGGGTCGCCGCGCGGCCGGGCTGCTCAGCCACCTCACGCTCGTCATCGGCGTGGCGCCCATCCTCGCGCCGTCGCTCGGCGGACTGCTGCTCCAGCTCACCGGCTGGCGCGGGATCTTCGTCTTCCTCGCCCTGATGGCCGTCGTGCTCTTCGTGGTGGCGCTGCGCGGGATGGACGAGACGCTGCCGGTCCAGCGCCGCCGCCCTGCCCGGATCGGCGCGACCCTGCGCACGTATGCCGGCCTGCTGCGGGACCGGCCCTTCGTCGGCCTCGTGCTGCTCGCCGGCCTGATGTTCAGCGCGCTCTTCGCCTACGTCGCCGGCTCGTCCTTCGTGCTCCAGGAGTACTACGGCCTGGACGAGCAGCAGTTCGGCATCCTGTTCGGCGTCAACGCGGCCGGACTCATCATCGCGACCCAGGTCAACCCGTTCCTGCTGCGCAGGTGGGAGCCCCAGCACATCCTCACCGGCGGGGTCGCCCTGGGCATGCTCGCGACGACCGGCCTGCTGGTGGCCGCCCTGACCAACGCGCCACTCGTCCTCGTTCTCGTGCCGCTCTGGTTCGTGATGTTCGCCGTCGGACTGTCCTTCCCCAACACGCCGGCGCTCGCCCTGTCTCGGCACGGGGAGGCAGCCGGCTCAGCAGCCGCCCTCCTCGGCGCCATCCAGTTCGGCATGGCCAGCATCATCACCCCGCTCACCGGCCTGGTCAGCACGGGGAGCGCGGTGGGCATGGCCGTGGTCATGACCGGGGCTGTGTGGCTCGCGGCACTCGTCCTGCTGGTCCTCGTGCGGCCGTGGAGTCTCGTCGCGGAGCAGGACGAGTCGGCCGCCGTCACGGCGTCGTCGGCGAGCTGACGGATGTCGCGGCAGGTGGGGGTGGGCAGGCTCACGTCGGCGCGGTGACGACACGCCGCCACCACTCTGGGAGACTCGCCACCATGTCACGGAAGTTCACCAAGGTTGGCGTCATCGGACTGGGCACCATGGGTGCCGGCATCGTGGAGGTGTTCGCGCGCAACGGTATCGACGTCGTCGCGGTGGACATCACCGATGCAGCCGTCGAGCGGGGGCGGTCGTTCCTCGCCAAGTCGACGGGGCGCGCGCTCGACCGCGGCAAGATCGACCAAGCCGCTCACGACACCCTGCACGCCCACGTCAGCTATGCGACCGACTTCGAGGCGCTCGTGGACTGCCAGCTCGTCGTCGAGGCGGTGCCCGAGCAGCTGGAGCTCAAGAAGGAGATCTTCGGCAGGCTCGACTCGATCGTCGCCGCAGACGCCATCCTGGCGACGAACACCTCCTCGTTGCCCGTGACCGAGATCGCTGCGTCGACGAGCACCCCGATGCGCGTCGTCGGCATGCACTTCTTCAACCCCGCTCCGGTCCTGCAGTTCGTCGAGGTCATCCGCACGGTCATCACCGCGGACGACGTCTTCGAGGACGTCAAGGCGCTGGCGGAGCGCCTCGGCAAGAAGCCGGTCATCGTCGGTGACAAGGCCGGGTTCATCGCCAACGCGCTGCTCTTCGGCTACCTCAACCACGCGGTGTCGATGTTCGAGAGCCGCTACGCCACGCGCGAGGACATCGACGCGGCCATGAAGCTCGGCTGCGGCTACCCGATGGGCCCGCTGGCACTGCTCGACCTCATCGGTCTCGACACGGCATACGAGATCCTCGACACGATGTACAAGCAGGGCCGCGACCGCCTGCACGCCCCCAGCCCGATCATCAAGCAGATGGTGTCCGCCGGCCTCACGGGGCGCAAGACGGGACGCGGCTTCTACACCTACGCAGCGGCCGGCTCGCCCGAGGTGGTGGCGGACGCCCAGACGCCGTCCACCGGAGTCGCCGACGGCGTGACGTTGCGCGAGGTGTCCTCCGTCGGAGTGATCGGGTCGGGCACCATGGCGACCGGCATCATCGAGGTCCTCGCCAAGGCCGGGAAGTCGGTCACCTTCGTCGCCCGTAGTGAGGACAAGCTCGCCGGGGTCCGTGCGGCCATCGAGAAGTCGCAGGCGCGGGCCGTCGAGAAGGGCCGGGCCACCCAGGAGGAGGTCGACGCGCTGCTGTCGCGTCTGCACCCCACGACCTCGCGCGCCGACCTCGCCGAGGTCGACCTGGTCGTCGAGGCGATCGCCGAGGACCTCGACGTCAAGCAGGAGCTCTTCCGCGAGCTCGACGTGATCTGCAAGCCGGGGGCGATCCTGGCCACGACCACGTCCTCACTGCCGATCATCGAGTGCGCGCGTGTCACGTCACGACCCCAGGACGTCGTCGGCATGCACTTCTTCAACCCCGCCCAGGTGATGAGGCTCGTGGAGGTCGTGCACACCGTGTCGACCGGCGACGACGTCGTGGCGACCGTCCAGGAGCTCTGTCGCGAGATCGGCAAGCAGCCGGTGACCTGCGGCGACCGGTCGGGCTTCATCGTCAACGCGTTGCTCTTCCCCTACCTCAACGACGCGATCAAGATGCTGTCGGCCAACTACGCCACGGCCGACGACATCGACACCGCGATGAAGACTGGTTGTGGCCTTCCGATGGGGCCGTTCGAGCTGCTCGACGTCGTGGGCCTCGACGTGTCGCTGGCCATCGAGCGCGAGCTCTACATCGAGTTCCGGGAACCGGGCTACGCGCCGGCGCCGCTGCTCGAGCACCTCGTGACGGCGGGCTACCTGGGCCGCAAGACCGGACGGGGTTTCCGCACCTACGCCTGAGCGCCGCCGGCCCCCTCGCTGCTCGACTGACTGCCCGTTCGGCTGCTTCCAGCAGCGGTGAGCCTCGCGTCTTCCTGGCCGAACGGGCAATCGGTCGGTGTCGTCGGTAGCCTCCGCGTGTGAGTGCTTCCCCTGCGACCTCGACCTCGACCTCGACCTCCCAGCTGCCCGACCGCGCCCGCGTCGTCATCATCGGTGGCGGGGTCATCGGGGCCTCGATCGCCTACCACCTGGCGCACGAGGGCGTGACCGACGTCGTCCTCGTCGAGCGCGACCGCCTGACGAGCGGCACGACATGGCACGCGGCCGGGCTGATGACCTGCTTCGGCTCCACGAGCGAGACCCTGACCGGCATCCGGCTGTACTCCCGCGACCTGTTCACACGCCTCGAGGCCGAGACGGGCCTGTCCACCGGGTTCCGTCCCGTCGGTCTCATCGAGGCCGTCGGCGAGAGCGACCGGCTCGAGGAGTACCGCCGCGTTGCGGCCTTCCAGCGCCGCCTCGGGCTCGAGGTCGACGAGATCGGCCCGCGCGAGATGGCCGACCTCTTCCCGCACGCCGACATGGACGGCCTCATCCGCGGCTTCCACGTCCCGGGTGACGGTCGCGTCAACCCCGTCGACCTCACCATGTCGCTCGCCCGAGGAGCCAGGAACCTCGGCGTGCGCATCGTCGAGGGCGTGACGGCCGGTGACGTCCTCACCCGCCCCGACGGGGCGCTCCCGCGCGTCACCGGCCTGCGCACCAGCGCGGGAGACATCGAGTGCGAGACCGTCGTCAACTGCACCGGCATGTGGGCCCGCCAGCTGGGGGAGCGGCACGGCGTCGTCATCCCCAACCAGGCCGCCGAGCACTACTACCTCATCACCGACACGATCCCCGGGCTCGACCCCAACGGCCCGGTCTTCGAGGACCCGGCGCGCTACGGCTACTACCGCGAGGAGGGCGGCGGCATGATGGTCGGCCTGTTCGAGCCGGTCGCGGCGCCCTGGCAGCTCGACGGGATACCGGACGACTTCTCGTTCGGCACGCTTCCGCCGGACTGGGAGCGGATGGCCCCGGCTCTCGAGGTCGCGATGTCGCGGGTGCCTGTCACGCTCGACGCCGGCGTCCGCACGTTCTTCTGTGGTCCGGAGTCGTTCACCCCTGACCGGCTTCCCGCCGTGGGTGAGGCGCCCAACCTGCAGGGCTACTTCGTTGCGGCGGGCCTGAACTCCGTCGGCATCCTCAGCAGCGGAGGGCTGGGACGCGTTGTCGCACAGTGGATCTCGACGGGCCGCCCCGACGTGGACGTCACCGCCATCGACGTCGCCCGCTTCATGCCGCACCAGCTGCACCGTGACTATCGCGAGAGCCGGGTCATGGAGGTCCTGGGCAGGACCTATGCCGCCCACACTCCCGGCATCGAGCTCGTGACCGGGCGCGGGACCTTCGTGTCACCGGTCCACGACGAGATGGTCGCCGCCGGCGCCCGGCTCAAGGACGTCTCCGGCTGGGAGAGTGCCGACTGGTATGCCGGTGACGGACAGACGCCGCAGCTCACCCCGTCCTGGGGTCGCCAGCCGTGGTTCGACCGCTGGGCCGACGAGCACCGGGCCGTCCGGCAGGCCGTGGGCCTCATCGACATGTCCTTCATGGCGACGTTCGAGGTCACCGGCGTGGATGCCGGTGCCGTGCTGGAGAGGGTCAGCACCGGCCACGTCGACGGCGATGCCGGCCGGATCACCTACACGCAGTGGCTCGGCCCCGACGGCGGCATCGAGGCCGACCTGACGGTGACCAAGCGCGGGCCCAACGACTTCCTCGTCGTCGCATCGGACACCGCCCACGGCCACACGCTCGCCTGGCTGCGCCGACAGATCGGCGACGCGGACGTCGCCATCGAGGACGTCACTGAGGCGACCGGCCAGCTCAACGTGCAGGGTCCGCGCTCGCGTGAGCTGCTCGCCACCCTGACCGACGCCGACCTCTCGAACGACGCCTTCGCCTTCCGTGACGCCCGCACGATCACCGTCGCCGGGGTCGAGGTGCTCTGCGTGCGCATCACCTATGTCGGGGAGCTCGGCTACGAGCTCTACATCGCGCGCGACGACACGGCCACGGTCTGGAGCGCTCTGCGCGAGCGTGGCACGGCATACGGGCTGGTGCCTGCCGGCCTTCGGGCGCTCGGGTCCCTGCGCCTCGAGAAGGCCTACCGCGACTACGGGCACGACATCGACAACACCGACACCGTCGGCATGGCCGGGCTCGGGTTCGCCGTCGACCTCGGCCACGACTTCATTGGGCGTGACGCCGTGGTCGCCGAGCGTGAGAGCCCGCGCCACGACAAGCTCGTCCAGGTGCTGCTCACCGACCCTGAACCGCTGATGTTCGGGGCGGAGGTCCTGCTGCGCGACGGGCAGCCGGTGGGTGACGTGCGCTCGGCGTCCTACGGCTGGACGCTGGGTGGGGCGGTGGGTATCGCCTCCGTCACGGCGGACGAGCCGGTCACCAAGGACTGGCTCGACGCTGGCACCTGGGAGGTCGACGTCGCGGGGACCAACGTTCCGGCCACGGTCTCACTGCGGCCGCTCTATGACCCGACGAGCGCACGCGTGCGCGCCTGACCCGCTGGTCACTTCAACGCGGTCAGGCCCGGTCCATCGAGGTCGGGCAGCGCCGCGTTTCGTCCAGAGGTCAAGAGCAGGAGCGACAGGGCAGGCCCGTGGACCTGGGGCCCGTCGCCGATGACGATGTCGGCGTCGGTGGCCCGCAGCCGCACACCCGCGATGCGCTGCTTGCCGCCGCCGAGACCCACCGACGTGCGGGCCTGGTAACGCAGGGAGCGCTCGACCGTTTCGACGGGATAGGACCTGGTGATGCCGAGGGGGCGCCGGATGTCCTCGCCGTGGACGACCTCTTCGACGAGGCGGCTGTCGAGGGGAGCCGGTGGTCCGGAGCGGCGGTGGGCGACCTCGCGCAGCCCCTCGAGGGTGTCGGCCGCGGTCTCTCCGAGCTCGCGCTCGACCCCCATGGCGTTCTGGCGGTCGAAGTTGAAGCGCGCCAGCGCCATCGCGACGACGATGCGCATCGGTGTCGTCCGGGCGTTGTCGACGAGGTGCGCCGCGACCTGACGCACGGTCCACTCGTGGGACAGCGACTGGACCTCCCATTGGTCCTTGTCGAGGACGGCGAGATCCCTCAGCAGGGCCACCCGCTCGTGGTGCACGAGCTCCCAGACATCGCTCACCCGTCCAGCCTGTCAGGTTGCGCGGCTCGGCGGTCTGGGACGATCGACCCATGCCCCGCGCCAACCGACGTCGTCGAGACGACGTGCCCCTGGCCCTGGGGCGGCTGGGACGGGGTGGGACGACGAGCGAGATGTATGCCGGGCAGCGCTGGTCCGTACGACACCTCACCGGGCAGTCCTCGGACCGGACATACCTGTGCCCCGGCTGCGAGCAGGACATCGTGCCCGGCACGCCGCACGTCGTGGCCTGGCCGGACGAAGGGGTCGGTGGCGTCGGTGACCGCCGCCACTGGCACACTCCGTGCTGGGCGGCGCGAGAGCGCAGGCATCCCCGAGGCGCGATCCGCTGACCTGCGGCGACGTCGACATAGGCTGACGTTCGAGGAGGTCACGTGAACCTGAGCTGGGGCAAGAACTCGGTCCGCAACTGGCGTGAGTACCGCATCCGTCAACGCGAGGCCCTGCGAGAGAGCAACCGCATCCGCCACGAGGACGAGCACCTGGAGCACAGCCTCCTGCACGACGTGCTGGGTGAGGAGGGTGCTGCGGAGAGCTCCACCACAGGTGAGGCTGCGGACACTGACGCCTCGGACACCCCCGGGGTCCTCGGGCGTGCCGCGACGTCGGAGTCGTCCGGGATCACGCAGTTCGGCGAGATGGGGCGACCCATGAACCGCCACTCGCCCTTCCTCCTCGGCTTCGTCGGCGCCATCGGCGCGCTGCTCGCCCTCGGTCTGTGGCACTCGCTGGGGCGGTTGGCCACGACCATCACGATCCTCCTCGTGGCCCTCTTCCTCACGCTGGCGCTCAACCCCATGGTCGAGTGGCTCGGTCGCCGGGGCCTGGGTCGTGCCCTGTCCGTCGGCATCGTCTTCGCGGGCCTCATCGTCGTCTTCGTCCTGCTCGGCCTGCTGGTCTTCCCGCCGGTCGTGTCCCAGGGCAGCGAGCTGGTCCAGCAGGCGCCGACCTATCTCGACCGCGTCCTCAACGCCAGCTGGGCCAAGGAGCTCAACAAGAACTACGACGTCGTCGACAAGATCCGCGAGGAGTTCAACAAGCGCATCACCGACCAGTCGTTCCTCAGCTCCGTGCTCGGCGGGGTGCTCGGTGCCGGCCGCGCCGTCCTCAGCGGCGTCTTCCAGACCTTCACGATCCTCATCCTCACGCTCTACTTCCTCTCCTCGCTGCCCAAGATGAAGCGCACGGCCTACGCGATGGTCCCGGCCAGCCGCCGCAACCGCGTCGAGCAGCTGAGCGAGGAGATCATGCGGCGCACCGGCTCCTACGCCATCGGCCAGGTCGCCATCGCGACGATCAACGCGATGCTCAGCTACGTGATGATGCTCATCCTGGGCATTCCGTATGCCGCGGTGCTGGCCGTCGTCGTCGGCTTCGTCGGGCTCATCCCGATGGTCGGTGCGACGCTCGGGGCGGTGCTGGTCTGCTTGGTCGCGTTCTTCGACGAACCGCGCATCGCCCTCTTCGCGGCGATCTACTACATCGTCTACCAGCAGGTCGAGAACTACGTCATCGCGCCCAAGATCATGCAGCGGACGGTCTCGGTGCCCGGTGCACTGACCGTCGTGGCGGCCCTCGCCGGCGGCACCCTGCTCGGAGTCCTCGGCGCCCTGCTCGCCATCCCGGTGGCTGCCGCGCTGCTCCTCCTCGTCGAAGAGGTGCTCATCCCGCGCCAGCGCCACCAGTAGGAGAACGACTTATTGCCCGTTCGGCCGGCTCCCAGCATCCTGAAACGGTGCCGGGAAGGTGGCCGAACGGGCAATAAGTCGTCGGGGGGTCAGGCGTCGCGGAAGCGGTTGATCTCGGTCTCGAAGCGGGCGCGCTTCTCGGGATCGGTGATGCCCAGGCCCGCCTCGGGGGCGAGGGTGAGGACACCGACCTTGCCCTGGTGCGCGTTCTGATGCACGTCGAGTGCGGCCTGTCCGACCTCGTCCATCGGGTAGGTCTTGGACAGCGTCGGGTGGATGAGGCCACGCTCGATGAGCTCGTTGGCCTCCCAGGCCTCGCGGTAGTTCGCGAAGTGCGAGGACTTGATGGACTTGAGGTTCATCCACAGGTAGCGGTTGTCGTACTCGTGCATGAAGCCCGACGTCGACGCACAGGTGACGATCGTGCCGCCCTTGCGCGCGACGTAGACACTCGCACCGAAGGTCTCGCGGCCGGGGTGCTCGAAGACGATGTCGACGTCGTGCCCACCGGTGAGCTCACGGATCTTCTTGCCCAGGCGCTGCCACTCCCTGGGGTCCTGCTCGGTGTTCTCGTCGTTCCAGAACCTGTAGCCCTCCGCGTTGCGGTCGATGATGAGCTCGGCACCCATGGCGCGGCAGAGTTCGGCCTTCTCGGGTGAGGACACGACGCAGATCGGGGTCGCACCGGCGGCGAGCGCCATCTGCGTCGCGTAGGAGCCGAGGCCGCCCGAGGCGCCCCAGATGAGCACGCGGTCACCGAGCTTGAGGGCGGCACCGTTCTTGGAGATGAGCTGCCGGTATGCCGTGCTGTTCACCAGACCGGGGGAGGCCGCCTCCTCCCAGCTGAGGTGGGTCGGCTTGGGCATGAGCTGGTTGGTCTTGACGATCGCGAGCTCGGCGAGGCCACCGAAGTTGGTCTCGAAGCCCCAGATGCGCTGCTGCGGGTCGAGCATCGTGTCGTTGTGGCCGTCCGCGTCCTCGAGCTCGACGGAGAGGCAGTGGGCGACGACCTCGGTGCCGGGCTTCCACTTGCGCACGCCCGGGCCCGTGCGCAGCACGACACCGGCGAGGTCGGAACCGACCACGTGGTAGGGCAGGTCGTGCCGCTTCGCGTACTCGCTCGTGCGTCCGTAGCGCTCGAGGAAGCCGAAGGTCGAGACCGGCTCGAAGATCGAGGTCCACACCGTGTTGTAGTTGATCGCACTGGCCATGACGGCGACGAGGGCCTCACCCGGGGCGAGCTCGGGGACCGGGACGTCGTCGACGTGGAGCGACCTGCGGGGGTCCTTGTCGCGGGAGGCGAGCCCCTCGAACATGTCCACCTCGTCCTTGTGGACGGTCACCGCGCGGTAGGTCGCGGGGATGGCGAGGTTCGCGTAGGTCTCCTCGCTACGGTCACCGCTGAGGATGGCGTCGCGGATCTGGTCCATGAGAGGGGTGCTCCTTGATCTGGGTGGTCAGGTCAGGTGATGCAGGTGGTGCGTCCCACTGATTGCCCGTTGGGAGAGTGGCTAGCTGTCCTCGCAGCTCTCCCAACGGGCAATCAGTGGGAGTGGGGGGCTGGTTCGACGAGCTCGACGAGGATGCCTCCGGCGTCCTTGGGGTGGATGAAGTTCACCCGCGAGCTGGACGTGCCGCGCTTGGGCTCGTCGTAGAGCAGGCGCAGCCCACGCTCGCGCAGCGTGGCGCTGACACCGTCGATGTCGTCCACGCGGTAGGCGACCTGCTGGACGCCGGGCCCGGAGCAGTCGAGGAACTTCGCGATGGTCGACTCGGGGGAGAGAGGGGCGAGCAGCTGGACGTGGGAGCCCGAGTCGCCGACGGCCATCATCGCCTCGCGCACCCCCTGCTCCTCGTTGACCTCCTCGTGCGCCAGCGTCATGCCATAGGTGTCGCGGTAGAAGGCGATCGCCTCGTCGAGGTCGCTGACGGCGATGCCGACGTGGTCGATCGCCGTGAACAGGGGGGTGTCGGCGGAGGGCTGGTTCATGCCCCAGAGCCTAGGGACGTGCACGTCGCCCAGACAGGTCTTGGAGGTGTGGTGCTCGCCACCTACGGGACCTCCGTCACGCGGGCTTCGACCCGGTGCGTGGCAGTGACTAGCATCGGGGGAGGCCCTTGGGCACCCAGCCCGACATCGACGTTGGAGGACAGCAGTGAGCACCCCCTCGACCCACAACACCGACCCCACAGTCATCGTCGCGGGAGCACGCACCCCGATGGGACGCATGAGCGGCAGCCTCAAGGGCTTCAGCGGCTCCGACCTCGGCGGCTTCGCCATCAAGGGCGCCCTCGAGAAGTCCGGCGTCAAGCCCGAGGACGTCGACTACGTCATCATGGGCCAGGTCCTCACGGCAGGCGAGGGCCAGATCCCCGCCCGCCAAGCCGCCTTCAAGGCCGGCATCCCCTTGGACGTCCCGTCACTCACGGTCAACAAGGTCTGCCTGTCGGGCATCGACGCCATCGCGCTCGCCGACCAGCTCATCCGCGCCGGCGAGTTCGACATCGTCGTCGCCGGTGGGCAGGAGTCCATGACCAACGCACCGCACCTGCTGCCCAAGAGCCGGGACGGCTACAAGTACGGCGACGTCACCCTGCAGGACTCGATGGCCTACGACGGCCTCTACGACATCCTCACCACGCAGGCGATGGGATCGCTCACCGAGTCCCGCAATGCGGACTCCGGCAACTTCAGCCGCGAGGAGCAGGACGCGTTCGCGGCCCGCAGCCACCAGCTTGCGGCCAAGGCCTGGAAGGACGGCCTGTTCGACGACGAGGTCATCCCCGTCTCCGTGCCGCAGCGCAAGGGTGACCCGATCGAGTTCACGCAGGACGAGGGCATTCGCGCCGACACGACGCCCGAGTCGCTGTCACGGCTTCGCCCGGCCTTCGCGAAGGACGGCACCATCACCGCCGGCTCCGCCTCGCAGATCTCCGACGGTGCCTGCGCCGTCGTCGTCATGAAGAAGTCCAGGGCAGAGGAGCTCGGCCTTGACTGGCTCGCCGAGATCGGCGCCCACGGCGTCGTGGCCGGTCCGGACTCGAGCCTGCAGTCCCAGCCGGCCAACGCCATCAAGAAGGCGTGCGAGCGCGCCGGCATCTCGCCCACCGACCTCACTGCCATCGAGATCAACGAGGCCTTCGCCGCCGTCGGGCTCGCCTCGACCAAGGAGCTCGGCGTCGACCCCGAGATCGTCAACCCCAACGGTGGCGCCATCGCCACCGGACACCCGCTCGGCATGTCGGGGGCGCGCGTCGTCCTGACCCTGGCGCACGAGCTGAAGCGTCGTGGCGGGGGCACCGGCGCAGCGGCGCTCTGCGGCGGTGGAGGCCAGGGCGACGCCCTCCTGCTCACCGTGCCGGCGTCGAGCTGACCCCGCGCACCGTCGACGTCCCCTCTCTCGTTGCGCAAGCGAGGGAGGGGCGTTCGCGTGCAGTGGCCCGACTCATCTCGCTCGTCGAGGACGGCCATCCCGCGCTGCCCGAGGTGATGGCTGCCCTCGCCCCGCACAGCGGTGGCGCGCACGTCGTCGGGCTGACCGGTTCGCCCGGTGTGGGCAAGTCGACGACGACCGCTGCCCTCATCACCGCACTGAGGGGACAGGGCAAACGGGTCGCCGTCCTGGCAGTGGACCCCTCATCGCCGTTCTCCGGCGGGGCGCTCCTCGGTGACCGCATCCGGATGGAGCAGCACGCCACGGACCCCGGCGTGTTCATCCGCTCGGTCGCCTCGAGGGGGCACCTCGGCGGGCTGTCCTTCGCCACGCCGCAGGCGCTGCGGGTGCTCGACGCCGCGGGCTTCGACGTCGTGCTCCTCGAGACCGTCGGCGTCGGCCAGTCGGAGGTGGAGGTGGCGGCGCGGGCCGACACGACGGTCGTCATCGTCGCGCCGGGCATGGGCGACGGCATCCAGGCGGCCAAGGCCGGCATCCTCGAGATCGGTGACGTCTTCGTCGTCAACAAGGCCGACCGGGACGGTGCCGACGACACCGTGCGCGACCTGCGCCACATGATCCAGCTCGGCAACCGTGAGCGGACCGTGGACTGGCGGACCCCGGTGGTGAGGACGGTCGCCAGCCGAGCGGACGGCATACCGGAGCTTGTCGACTCCCTTGCGGCACACCGGAAGTGGCTCATGGAGTCGGGCGCTCTCGCGGAGCGGCGGCGGCGCCGGGCGCAGGCCGAGATCGAGGCCATCGCCCTGGCGACCCTGCGACGCCGGCTCGGTGGGGAGGGCGGTCTCGTCTCCGAGGACCTCGCTGCCGCCGTCGCCGCGGGGACGACCGACGTCTATGCCGCTGCGCACCAGGTCGTCGGAGCAGTGACGACGGGCACCGAGCCCCACTAGCGTGATGCGGGTGACTCCACCCGGCACGCGCCCGACGCCCGTCATCCTCGTCCTCGGCTCCGATTTCCGGCAGGCCATGGTGGACGTGCTCACCCAGAGGTACGGGAGGGAGTACGAGATCCTCGCGCCCTCCTCGATGGAGGAGACGATCGAGGTCCTCACCGAGCTGAGGACAGGACAGCGTCCGGTGGCGCTCGCGGCCTGCGAGTTCTTCGCCGGAGGTGAGAAGGCCACCCACCTGCTCGCCAAGCTCCAGAAGTTCATGCCGAGCGCCCGACGCCTCGTCTATGTCCCGGCGCAGCGGTTCCGGGGCGCCGTGAGGCAGCTGCACGAGAGCCTCGCCGAGGGCCGGCTCGACCTCTACCTCATGCTGCCGCAGGGGCCGCGCGACGAGGAGTTCCACACGGCGATCGCCGAGACCCTGTCGGACTGGGCGCAGTCGGGAAGCTACTCCGAGATCGACGGCACCCGGATCATCGCCGACGGGCCCTCCCCGGACCTGGCCAGGATCCGGGACTTCCTCGACCGGATGGGCCTGCCCAACACGGTGCACGCACCCGACAGCCCCGCCGGTGTCGCCGCGCTCGCCGTCGCCGGTCCTGACACGCCCCTCCCGCTGCTGCAGGCGCCGAACGACGACTCCCTCCTCTCGAACCCGTCGAACGCCGACCTCGGAGCCGTCCTCTACGGACGGCCCACCGACATCGGTGAGGACGCCGTCTGCGACCTCGTCGTCGTCGGAGCCGGACCGGCTGGGCTGGCCGCCGCCGTCTATGCCGCGTCCGAGGGGCTCGACACGCTCGTCATCGACCAGGGCCCGATCGGCGGACAGGCGGGCACGAGCTCGATGATCCGCAACTACCTCGGCTTCCCGCGGGGGATCTCGGGGATGCGGCTGGCCCAGCGTGCCCGGTCGCAGGCGGTGCGCTTCGGGGCGAGGTTCCTCGCGGGGCAGGAGGTCACCGGTCTGCGGCTCGGCGGCGGACCGGAAGGCAGCCACGTCATCGAGCTGGGGGAGGAGACGGTGCGGGGGCGCTCGGTCCTCATCGCCACGGGCGTCGACTACCGCCGCCTCGGAGTCGAGGCGCTCGAAGGCCTCGTCGGGCGCGGTGTGAACTACGGAGCGGCGGTGAGCACGTCACGGGAGGTCAAGCACAAGCGCGTCTTCGTCGTGGGTGGGGGCAACAGCGCGGGCCAGGCGGCAGTGCACCTCTCGCGGTTCGCGCAGCACGTCACGATGCTCGTCAGACGCGGGGACCTCGCCTCGAGCATGTCGAGCTATCTCATCCGCGAGATCGAGGGCAATCCGCGGGTCACCGTCCGACCGCGCACCATGGTCACCGACGGGGGCGGCGAGGGCCACCTCGAGTGGCTCAACCTGCGCGACCTGGACTCCGGCGACGACGAGCGGGTGGACGCCGCAGGGCTCTACCTGTTGCTCGGCGCACAGCCCACGTGTCAGTGGCTCCCCACGGACGTCGCCCGGGACGAGCGTGGCTTCGTCCTGTCGGGGGCCGACACGCCCTGGCAGTCCTGGCAGGGAGGTCGTCCGCCCGCGCCGTACGCGACCACGGTCCCCGGCGTCTTCGTGGCGGGCGACATCCGTTGCGGGTCGATGAAGCGGGTCGCCTCCGCCAGCGGTGAGGGTGCGGGGGTCGTGCCTCTCGTGCACGCCCACCTGGCATCTGTCGCGAACTGAGGCGGACGGCATACGGTGGATGCATGCTCGTTGCCTTCTCCGTGTCCCCGTCCGTCTCCGACGACCAAGGAGGAGTCGCCGGTGCGGTCGCCGACGCCGTGCGCATCGTGCGCGAGAGCGGTCTGCCGCATCGCACCGACTCGATGTTCACCACGATCGAAGGCGAGTGGGACGAGTGCATGGCCGTGGTGAAGGCGTGCGTCGACGCCGTTGCGGCGCATGGGCCGCGCGTCTCGCTCGTGCTCAAGGCCGACGTGCGGCCCGGGCGCACCGGCGAGCTGACCGCCAAGCTCGAGCGTCTCGAGGCGACGCTCGCGCAGGGCTGATCGCGCCGCCCCCCGCACCCCCTGGAGCAGGTTGCGAAAACGTCACGGTTGACGTCAACGAATCGGATACTCGGTGCACGTGGCTACCGTGACCGGGGGTGCGCCCTGCACCCATCGATGAGCGGGGAGAGACCGACGCATGTGGAAGGCCATCCGCTACCGCGGCGGTCAGTCGTTGGTCCTCGTGCTCATCTCGGCGCTCGTGGCCACCTGCGCCGCGTTCGCCCCGCTGTTCTCCCGCTCGATCGACCAGGCGCTCCTGCGAGCAACGCTGGGCAGGCTGGAGACGGCAGACCTCAAGCTCAGCGTCCTGGCGAGCCGCGCGGCTGACGCGACGCTCACGGCGCAGGCGGTCGAGGCGGGCATGCCAGTGGGCCTGCAGCAGTGGTACGAGCCGGGCCTGTCGATGACGACCGCCGAGAGCCAGGTCGTGCCGACTGCCGGCAAGAAGCCGTCACCGGTGCGTCTCGTCGCGCGCGACGAGGTCTGCGAGCACATCACCCTGGACGAGGGCTCGTGCCCGTCGTCCGCGCGCGACCTGCTCGTCTCCACCGCCGACGCCAAGGTCTGGGGCTGGAAGCCGGGGTCGACCCTCACGGTTCCCGACCAGGAGCAGAAGCCCATCGACTACACGATCGCGGGCACCTACACGGCCAAGGACGAGCCGGACTACTGGCTGCGCACCGAGGTGCAGGGCAAGTCGGGCAACCTCATCGAGTTCGGCGACCTCGTGCCGGGCATTGACGACTTCATCGTCGCTCCTGCGGGTCTGGCCGAGGGCTGGCAGCGTGCTCAGCTGTCCGTGGACTACCGCCTCAGGTCCTCGACGATCACCCTGGACTCCCTCGCCGCGGCGGGAGCGGCGGTCGCCGCCATCCGGCCGCCGGCACAGGCCAGCGTGGGCAGCCCGTTGCCCGAGATCGCCGAGCAGGTCGACAACGGCCAGGCGCTGGTCCGCCAGCTCGTACCGTTGCTCATCGCCCAGCTCGTGGCCGTGGCGCTCGCGGTGCTCGTGCTCGTCGCCGGTGCGGCCGTCGCGCAGCGGCGCCCGGAGATCGCGGTCGCCCGGCTGCGTGGGCGCAGCCGCGACGCGAGCCGGCGGCTGGTCATGGCGGAGCTGGGCCTGACCGTGCTCCTGGGCCTGCCACTCGGCGTGTTGATCGCCGTCGGGCTGAGCGAGCTCGTGCGTCGCCTCATCCTGCCTCCGGGCGTGCCGTTCGAGCTGGGCTGGCAGGTCCCGGCCGCCGCGGCCGTCGCCGGGGTCGCGTCACTTGCCGTCGTGTATGCCGCCGCGCGGCCCGTCCTGCGTGAACCGATCGCCTC
Source organism: Knoellia sp. Soil729 (assembly GCF_001427985.1). Classification (GTDB taxonomy): domain Bacteria; phylum Actinomycetota; class Actinomycetes; order Actinomycetales; family Dermatophilaceae; genus Knoellia. The sequence continues at coordinate 205,366 of NZ_LMSA01000002.1, read as the reverse complement.
GCTGCTGCGCCGAGTTCCTCCGGCCACCGCCGGCAGGAGCCTGCGGGCCGGTGACATCATCCTCGTCGTCCTCGCAGCGGTCGGCATTGTCGGCATCGCGACCAACCAGGTCACCGGACCCATGGCCATCCTCACCCCGACGCTGCTGGCGCTCGCGGCAGGCGCCCTGCTGGGCGCGGTCGTGGTCGTCGTCGCGACGGTGATCGGGCAACGCTGCCTTGCCTCCGGGAGCCTGAGGTCAGGCTTGGCCGCGCTCGCCCTGGCGCGTCGCCCGACGACGCGTCACGTGCTCCTCGTCGTGACGGCCGTGTCGGCTCTCGTCGTCTTCGCCAGCAATGCCGTCGCGGTTGCGGACCGCAACCGCGAGGACCGGGCCGAGGTGACGGTCGGCGCCTTTGCGGCGCTGCGGACCGGGTCCAAGGACCCGACTGCGGTGGCCCGGGTGGTCGACCAGCTGCCACCGGGACAGCGTGAGCACGCCATGCCGGTGGGCCTCGTCCGCCAGAATGACCCGGACTCGACGACGACCCTTGCGGCTCGCCCTGACCAGTTCCGCAGGATCGCCTACCCGCCCGCCTCGCAGCCCTCCCTCGACCTCGGCGCGCTCGACCCGCCGGACCAGAAGCCGGTCACCCTGCGCGGCGAGCGACTCACCGCCAAGGTCGACTACGCGCTCTCCGCGGTGGGCACCGGCTTCGGCAAGCGTCCCGACGACGTGCCGCCCGAGCAGTGGACGGCGCCGTCGGTCAAGGTCAAGCCCCTGCGCCTGGGCATCTCGGTCACGACAGCCGACGGTGACGTCCTCACCAGGGACCTCGCCAGCCTGCCGCACCTGGGCCGGGGGTCGCTGACCGTCGACGCACCGGTGCTCTGCCCCCAGCAGTGCCGCCTCCAGTCCCTGTGGTTGCGCCTCGACACGGTTCCCGGTCTCGAGGCGGTCGGCGGCACGGTCGACATCTCCGCACTGGCACTCGACGGCAAGGATCTCGGCATCGACGGGGTGGGTGGCTGGCTGCCCCCTCGCGGTGACGCGGAGGACCCGAGTGGTGGCTCGTTCGGTGCCGTCATCGACCCCGCGACCGGGTTCCCCGTCGAGACCCAGGGGCTGCCCACCGACTCCATTGCTCTCGCGGCGGCTCCCTCGGGCGGCCTGCGGTTGACGTTCACCAACACGGGACGCGTCGCCTCCGTCAACCGAGCCGATGCGCCCGAGCTCACCCCGGCCATCCTGTCGGGACGAATCCCCTCGGGGGGCACGGCGACGAGGTTCGACATCCAGAGCCTGGCTGGCCGGACGACGTCGGCGACCGCCGAGCAACGGGTCGCCGCACTGCCGTTCGTCGGCGACCGAGGTGCGCTGGTCAACCTCGACCTCATGCTGCGCGTGGGTGGCACCCTTCCGGCCCTGGGTGCCATGGAGGTATGGGTCGACGACCAGTTCCCCGGTGGGCTGGAGGGTGCCGAGAAGGCGCTGCGTGACCACGGTGTCGAGGTCCTCTCCACCCGCACGCTCGCGGCCGAGAAGCGGCTGCTCGACGAGTCGGCCACCGGCTGGGGCCTGCTGCTGTTCCTCTTCACCGCCATCCTGTCCCTGCTCCTTGCTGCGGTGATGCTGGTGGTCGTGGCCATGACCACCGGGCGGATCGTGTCCAAGGACATCGCGGCACTGCGGGTCGCGGGGGTCTCCGGCCGGGACCTGCGACGAGCCACCGTGCGTGAGTACCTCGCTCCGGTGCTGCTCGCTGCCGCCGTCGGCGCCCTGTGTGGGGTGGCAGGCGCGGTCCTCGCGATGCCCCTGATCCCGCTCTTCGACACTCCTGCACCCGTTCCCGCACTCGACCACTCGCCTGCCTGGCTGGTCATGGCCGGGTCCTGGGTGCTCGCCCTGCTCGTGCTGTTCGCCGTTGCCGCCGTCCTCGCCCTGCGCGCGGCCCGGCGAGGCGACGCGGACCGACTGAGGGAGGCATGGTGACCGGACTGCCCGTAATGACCGCCGGCCTCGTGCACATCTATCGAGCCGAGCACCATGACGTCGCCGCCCTCGCAGGGGTGGACCTCTCGGTGCAGGCCGGTGAGATGGTGGCCCTGCTCGGGCCCTCGGGCGCCGGGAAGTCCACGCTGCTCACGCTCTTCGGCGGACTGCTGCGCCCGAGCGCGGGCCGCATCCGCATCGGTGAGCACGAGCTGTCGCGGATGTCGGAGGCGGACCTGGACTCCCTGCGCGGTCGCGAGGTGGGGATCGTCCTCCAGGGCGCGTCACGCAACCTCATCCCGCACAAGACGATCCGCGAGAACGTCGCCTTCGCGCAGGGTTCCCGTGCGCGCGGTGAGGACGTCGCGCCCGTCGACGAGGTCCTCGACCTGGTCCGCCTGGGCGACCGGGCCGATGAGCCGCTGACGTCGTTGACTCCCGGGGAGCTGCAGCGCGGTGCCCTGGCGGTGGCCGTGTCCACTCGGCCCGGCCTGCTCCTGGGTGACGAGCCGACGAGCCAGCTCGACCACGACGCTCGCGACCAGGTCCTGCAGACGCTCAGCGACATCAACACGAGGTGGGGCACCACGGTCATCGTCGTCACGCACGACCCGGAGGTTGCTGCGCGTATGCCGCGGACGGTCACCATCCGCGACGGCCGGGTCGGCGCCGAGGGCCGTGAGGGAGAGGAGTTCGCCGTGGTGTCCGCCGACGGGTCCGTCCCGCTGCCTCCCCACGTGCTGGCCACCCTGACTCCGGGCACCCTTGTCCGGCTCGTGGAGTCGGAGCAGGGCTGGACCCTGGTCAGGGACGAGCTCGAGGAGGTGCCCGATGGGGAAGCACTCTGAGCGCGGGCCCCGACCGCAGCGGGGTAGCGAGCGGCACTTAACCGCAGCTGCGGTGGCCGAGGTGCCGGCGCACATCGACGTGCGTGAGCTCTCGGTGAGCTATGGCGAGGTGGCGGCCCTTCGCGGGGTCTCCCTCAGCGCGGGTCCCGGTGAGTTCGTGGCGATCACCGGCCACTCCGGCGCCGGGAAGACGACGCTGATCAATGCCATCGCCGGCATTGTGCCCCTCGCCGGCGGTGAGGTCGACCTCGGCCGGGGCAGCGACGCGTCGCGTGACCTCGAGACCGTGGCGATCATCCCGCAGGGCAACGGGCTGGCCAGCGTGCTGACGGCCTACGAGAACGTCCTCGCTCCGCTGCGTGCACGAGGCCATGGAGCGCAGGTGGCGGCAGCGCGCGCCACCGAGGCGCTGCGCTCGGTAGGGCTGGGGGAGTCGGGGTCGCACCTCGTCGAGGAGCTGAGCGGCGGTCAGCAGCAGCGGGCAGCCGTCGCCCGGGGCCTGGCGCTGGGGGCGCGCATCCTGTTGGCCGACGAACCCACGAGCGAGCTCGACCACGACAACCGCGAACGCGTCCTGGAGCTCATGCGCGCCCAGGCTGACGACGGGGCGATCGTCATCATGACCACTCACGACCCCGAGGCCGCCGAGCGGGCGGACCGGGTCGTCCGGCTCGACGACGGCGAGGTTCTCCCGGGCTGACCCCGGCGCGGGGCGGTCCATGTCGTTCTCGTCCGGCCATGGCGCTGTGACGGCGTGGCCCGACAGGAACGACATGCACGGGCGAGAGCTGCAGTGCTGGGCGGTTCCGATCAGTGCGGGGCGAAGAGGGCCGCGAGCTCGGGGTGCGCTCGCCGGTAGCCCTCGAAGAGCGCCCGCGCCGTCGACACGGAGTCGACGAGGGGATGGAGGGCGAATGCCTTGACGGCAGCCTGCTCGGACCCGGTCGTGGCGGCCTCGATGACGAGGCGCTCGACCGCCTTGACCTGCTGCATGAGCCCGAGCATGTGGCCCTCCACCGGTGCGAGCGCTCGCGCGTGCGGACCGTCTGCGTCGACATCGCAGGGGATCTCGACAACCGCGTCGTCCGGCATACCGGGCACTGCCCCGGCACCACGGATGTTGAGGATCATCGACGAGGTCTCTCCGCGGCTGATGGCCGCCATGATGGCCAGGGCCACGCCCTCGTAGCCGCCACCCGCGACGTCGGCGGCGTCGCGCTCCTCGTCCTCGGCGCGCGCCTCGCGCATGTAGGTGGCGTCGCGCTCCTCGCGCACCCGCCTCCACTCGGCGGCCGCGGTCTCGGGGTGCTCGGCAACGGCCGCGTAGAAGGCGTCCTGCTGGTCGAGAAGAAACTCCCCCCGGGTCTGCGGCGCCGCGAGGATCGCGGCCCTCGCCTCGCGCCCGAAGTAGTAGTAGTAGAGGTACTCGTTGGGGATGGCACCCAGGGCGCGGACCCACTCCGGCCCGAACAACCGCCCCTCCTCGAGGGTGAGCAGTGCCGCCGGGTCGGCGAGCAGCTCGGGCAGGTGGTCGCTCCCGTCGACACGCAGGGCTCGAAGCCACCCGAGATGGTTGAGGCCCACGTAGTCGATCTCCGTGGCCGAGGAGTCGAGACCCAGTGCACCAATTGCCCTGCGCGCCAGCGCAATCGGTGAGTCGCAGATGCCGATCACCCGGTCTCCGAGCACTGCCTGCATGGCCTCCGTCACGATGCCGGCAGGGTTCGTGAAGTTGATGAACCATGCGTCGGGGGCAACCTCGCGAGTGCGCCGGGCGATGTCGAGGGCCACCGGAACGGTGCGCAGGGCATAGGCCAGGCCGCCCGGGCCGGTGGTCTCCTGGCCGAGGACGCCGAGGTCGAGGGCGACCCGCTCGTCGCGCGTGCGGCCGGCGAGGCCGCCCACGCGGATCGCGGAGAAGACGAAGTCGGCGCCGCGCAGCGCCTCGTCGAGGTCGGTCGTCGCGTTCACCGCGGGTGCGTGGGCCACGCCTGCGCCGGCCTGGGTCAGCACCCGGCTCATGGCACGCAGGCGTGCCTCGTCGAGGTCGTGGAGCACGACCTCGGTGACCCGACCTTCCGAGTTGTCGCGCAGCAGGGCGCCGTGGACCAGGGGGACGCGGAAGCCTCCGCCTCCCAGGATCGTCAGCTTCACGCGAGAACCACCTCCACGCCGCGCTCGCGGCACTCGTCAAGGATCGCCGGATCGGCACCCGCAGTGGTGACGAGGACGTCGACCTGGTCCACCCGGCATACGCGCAGAGTTCCGGAACCGGGAATCTTGTGGCCGTCCGCGACGAGGACGACCTCGCGGGCAGCCGCGATGAACGCCCGCTTCACGGGCACCTCGACGAACGTGGAGTCCATGACCTGGCCCCCGCCGGACAGCCCGCTCGTGCCAAGGAAGGCACGGTCCACGCCGATCTGGTGCACGGCGTCCTCGGTGAGCACACCGACGAGGGAGTGGTAGGGGCGCCGCACCATCCCCCCGAGCAGGATGAGCTCGACGGACTCGTCGAACCTCAGGACGTCCAGGACGGCGAGGCTGTTGGTGACCACGGTGATCGATCGGCCGCGCAGCTCACGGGCCAACAGGGCGGTGGTGGTGCCGATGTCGAGGGCGATCACCTCACCATCACGCACCCGCGCGGCGGCGGCCGCGGCGACGAGAGACTTCTCGCGGGTGTCGGCGCGGGCGACGGCATCGAAGGGGCGGGACGTGTCGGGGTCGGAGGCGGTGACGGCCGCGCCACCGTGGACCCGGGTGAGCACGCCGGCCCGGTCGAGCTGGTGCAGGTCGCGACGGATCGTCGACGCGCTCACGTCGAGGGCGCTCGAGAGCTCCCGGACCGAGACGCTCCCGCCCTCGCGGACCCGGGCCACGATCTCGCTGTGCCGTTGCACCTTCACCTTCCGAAACGTACCAAGAGTGCGCACTTTCAGCCATGGTTGCGCGCACGTGGTTCGAGGGGAGCGTGCCACCGATCGCAAAGCGCGCAGAAACGCGCACGATGGCCTTGCGGTGGCCTCGATGTCAGGACACGATGTCGTTCGTGCCGGGAGATTCCATCTACGACCCGCTCGCCTCGCTGCGTCGCGACGGCGACCCCGCCTTCGACGTCTTCGTGCAGGGAACCGTCTTCCTCGACATCATCTTCACCGGCCTGAGCGCCATGCCCAAGAACGGCACGGAGGTGTGGGCCGAGGGGATGGGCTCGTGCCCGGGCGGCATCGCGAACCTCGCCGTGGCGGCCGCCCGGCTCGGGCTGCAGACCTCGCTGGGCGCTGCCTTCGGTGACGACGACTACGGCGAGTTCTGCTGGCGCTCCCTCGAGGAGCAGGAGCACGTCGACCTCTCGCGTTCGCAGCGCTATCCGCACTGGCACACCCCCGTCACCGTCTCGGTGTCCGTCGGTGGGGACCGGCGGATGATCACGCACGGCCATGCCGCACCGGAGTCCGCCACGGAGATGATCGGGTCCGCACCCCGCGCCCGCTCACTGCTCATCGACCTCGACGCCGAGCGCGTGCTGGGCGAAGGGCACCCGGAGCGGCAGTGGGTGGAGCAGGCCGCAGCCGATGGTGCCCTGCTCTTCGCGGACGTGGGCTGGGACCCGACCGGGCGCTGGTCCCCGTCGGTGCTCGACCAGCTCAAGCACTGCCACGCCTTCCTTCCGAACGCCACCGAGGCCATGGCCTACACCCGCACCGACTCCGCACACGACGCGCTCTACGCCCTGGCCGACCTCGTGCCGCTCGCCGTCGTCACGAACGGGCGCGACGGCGCCGTCGCCATCGACTCCGCGACCGGGGAGGAGGCGTCCGTTCCCGCGCTGAGGGTCGACGCCATCGACCCGACCGGGGCCGGTGACGTCTTCGACGCGGCGATCCTCGTGGGCACCCTGGCAGGCTGGCCGCTGCTCGACCGGATGAACTTCGCCACCCTGTGCTCCAGCCTGGCCGTCCAGGAGTTCGGTGGCTCGCTCGCCGCTCCCGGGTGGGGAGACCTCGCCGACTGGTGGCACCGGGTGCGCCGCCAGCCCACGTCCAACGCTGCCGCCCGCTCGGTGCAGCGTCGCTTCGCCTTCCTCGACGACCTCGTCGCGGAGGTCCCGCCGGGCGCGGTGCGCCGTGCGGCGGCGACCATCGCCAAGCTGTCCGACGCCCAAGCGCCCACCACCCCGCAGCCACCCGAACCACTTCCCGAGGAGACATCATGAACCGCACGCGCACCCTGCTGCTCGCTCTCACGGCGGGCGCCGGGCTCGCCCTCAGCGCCTGCGCGCCGGGCAGCTCGGGCTCCGGCTCCGGTGACGCGTCGAAGGCGCCCTCGCCGGAGACGGTCAAGACCGACGCCGCGGCCCTCGGTGACGTCACGCTGACCGTCTGGGACCAGGAGGTGCGCGGCGGGCAGGCCAAGCAGATCGAGACGCTCAACGCCGACTTCCAGAAGACCTACCCCAACATCAAGATCAAGCGGGTGTCACGATCCTTCGACGACCTCGTCAAGACCCTGCGGCTCGCCCTCAGCGGGGCCGACGCCCCCGACGTGGTGCAGGCCAACAACACCCGCTCGCAGATGGGCGAGTTCGTGAAGGCGGGCCAGCTCGTGAACCTCGACCCGTACGCCGCGGCCTACGGGTGGGACAAGCGCTACCCGCAGTCGGTGCGCAACGTCGCCTCCTACTCTCCGGACGGCAAGACCTTCGGCTCGGGGTCGCTCTTCGGCATGCCTCAGGTCGGCGAGGTCGTCGGCATCTTCTCCAACGCCGCAAAGCTCAAGACGCTGGGCATCAACCCACCCAAGACCTGGGCCGAGTTCGACGCGGCGCTCGCGACGGCGAAGTCCAAGGGAGAGGTCCCGCTCGTCCTCGGCAACCTCGAGAAGTGGCCGGCCGGCCATGTCTTCGGCGTGGTTCAGGGCCGCTTCACCAAGGCCGAGGACATCCGCACGCTCGGCTTCGGGCAGAGCGGCGGCAACTGGGTCACGCCCGAGAACACCAAGGCCGCACGGACCCTCGTGGACTGGGTCGACAAGGGCTACTTCAGCCCCGGCTTCAACGGACTCGACTACGACCCTGCCTGGCAGGGGTTCACCAAGGGCAAGGGCGTCTTCCTCATCGCCGGGTCCTGGCTGCAGGCCGACCTGTCGGCCGCGATGAAGTCCGACGTGACGTTCTCGCTGCCGCCGGCCCCGGAGGCGGGCGGCACCCCGGTCACCACGGGTGGGACCGGCCTGCCCTTCGCGATCACGCAGAAGGCGAAGAACAAGGATGCGGCGGCGGCATACATCAACTTCCTCACGAGTCCGGACGCCATGAAGGTGCTCGCCGAGAACGGCAACCTTCCCGTCGTCGAGACTGCTGAGCAGAAGGCTCCCGACGCGCTCGGGACCGACATCTTCGCGGCGTTCGGTGCGGTGTCCAAGAACGACGGCCTCGTGCCCTACCTCGACTGGGCGACTCCCACCATGGGCGACACCCTCGGCGCCAGGTTGCAGGACCTGCTCGCCAAGAAGCTCACGCCCGAGAAGGCTCTGGAGGCGCTGCAGAAGGACTACAGCGAGTTCACCAGCAAGTGATGGAGGCGCGAGCCCGGGCCCATGGTCCACCGGGAGAGCCTCGGCGCATCGGTTACCTGTTCGTCCTCCCGGCCTTCCTCGTGTATGCCGTGTTCGCCCTCTACCCGCTGCTCAAGGCCGTCTACCTCTCGCTCTTCGAGTGGGACGGGCTCACGGTCGGGACGTGGGCTGGGCTGTCGAACTACCGGGAGGTGCTCACGGACGAGCGGCTGCGCGCGTCCTTCACGCACGCCCTGGTGCTCATGCTCTTCTTCGCCGTCGTGCCGCTGTTCGTCGGCCTCCTGCTCGCCGCGATCCTGCACCGGGCGACCGTGCGCGGACTGGGCTTCTTCCGCACCGTGGTCTTCCTGCCACAGGTCGTGGCCATGGTCGTGATCGCCGTGGCCTGGCGCCGGATCTATGCCCCGGATGGCTCCATCAACGCGGTCCTGCGCTCCATCGGGCTGGAGTCGTGGACGCGAGGCTGGCTGGGGGAGTATGCCTTTGCCCTCCCAGCCGTCGGCCTCATCGGGACGTGGTTCGAGAGCGGACTCGTCACCGTGCTGCTGCTGGCCGGGATGGGCCGCATCTCTCGCGACCTCTACGAGGCGGCCCGGCTCGACGGCGCGGGGGCGGTGCGTGAGTTCTTCGCGGTGACCCTGCCGTCGGTGCGCGGCGAGATCGCGGTGGCGCTGACGCTCACCGTCATCGCGGCGCTGAAGACGTTCGACCTCATCTACATGACGACCTCGGGCGGGCCGGGACACACCACGACCGTGCCGAGCTACGAGGTCTACCGGCAGGCGTTCGAGCTCGGTCAGGTCGGGCTCGCCTGCACGATCGGCGTCTGCCTCACCGTCATCATCTTCGCGATCAGCTTCGTCATCACCAGGGTCGGCGACAGGGGGGCCGACTGATGCGCGTCTCCGGCTCCGAGCGGACGATGAACTACGTCATCCTCGTGGCGTTCGCCGTCTTCGCGATCTACCCGATCCTCAGCATCGTCATCGCCGGCCTCCAGCCCGACGCCGAGGCCCACGGCGGTCTGGGCAACCTGCAGCAGGCGTGGGAGATCGGTCGCTTCGGCAGCTACCTGCGGACCAGCCTGCTCGTGTCCACCTTCGTGGTCGCGGTGAGCACGGTGCTGTCGGTCCTGGCCGGGTTCGCCTTCGGGACCATGCGGTTCAGGGGAGCGGACGCGATCTTCTACCTCATGCTCGTCGGCATCATGATGCCCGCCGAGGCGATCGTCGTGCCGCTCTTCTTCGACCTGCGGGCCATCGGGCTGACCGACACCTTCTGGGCGATCGCGCTGCCTCAGGTCGCCCAGTCGGTGGCGTTCGGGACCTTCTGGCTGCGGGCGGCGTTCCGGTCGAGCTCCCGCTCGCTCATCGAAGCGGCCCGTCTCGATGGCGCGTCCACCGGGCGCATCCTCTGGCAGGTGCTCGTGCCCCTGGCGCGGCCCGCGATCGTCACCCTGGTGGTGCTGACGTTCATGTGGACGTGGAACGAGTTCCTCATCCCGCTCGTCATGATCCCGACCAACGAGGCGCTGCGCACGGCACCCCTGGGGCTCGGCTTCTTCTCGGGTCAGTACACGCAGGGCTACGCCCTGCTCGCAGCAGGCGCGACGATCGTCGCGCTGCCTGTCGTCATCGTCTATCTCTTCCTGCAACGGCACTTCATCGCCGGGATGCTCGAGGGGGCGGTGAAGGACTGACTCCTGCCGGTGGGGTCGGTCGGCACGTCCCGCGAGGTGGGCGAGGGCAGGTGCCGCTAGCGTGCTCGTGTGCCCAAGGACCTCAAGCTGCCCTTCGACCCCATCGCCCGTGCCGGTGAGCTCTGGCGCGCGCGATGGGGCGAGGACAGTGAGGTCTCGCCCATGGTCACCGCGACGTCGATCATGCGAGTCCAGCAGCTGCTGCTCGGGAAGTTCGACGCCATCGCGGGGCGGCACGGCCTGACCTTCGCGCGCTACGAGGCCCTGGTCCTCCTGGCCTTCAGCCGGGAGGGTCGCCTGTCGATGGGGCGCATCGGTGAGCGGCTCATGGTGCACCCGACCAGCGCCACCAACATCGTCCAGCGACTGGCCGCCCAGGGCTTTGTCGAGCGCGTGACCAACCCGGCGGATCGGCGGGGGGCGTTCGCTGTGATCACCGACACCGGCCGGGGCGCGATGGAGGCGACGACCGCCGACCTCGAGGCGGTGGAGTTCGGGCTCGGGATGCTCGAACCTGAACAGCAGGCCGAGCTGTTCTCCCTGCTCAGGGGCGTGCGGGTGGCTGCCGGGGACTTTCTCGACACCGGTGAGGAGCCTGCCTGGTCGCCGGTGGGTCGCTCCTGACGGACGCGCTCGGGGGAGGGCCGGAGGGGTGCCCGACGTTGTTCCGCGGGTGATGGCAGGCCTCGACGATTTGGCTACGGCCACCCTCCTTTGTCATGGTGGAGAGCAGTCCGTGACCGAAATGAGACATCTTTCGGCCACCGCCCGTGCTCCAGAACAAAGGACCTTGCATGCCCACGCTCGCCAAGCGGGTCGTCGGTGCTCTCCTCGCCCTCCTCGGCCTGGTGCTCACCGTCATCGGCCTGTGGTACGCCCTCCACCTCGGTGGCAGCGGTACCGCGACCTTCTCTGCCACGAGCACCGGGACCAACCCGGTGCTCGTCCCGCAGACCGTCCTCAACCGCGTCGACGGCGACGTCAAGGTCACGGCCACTCCCCGCAAGGGTGGCTCGGTGTGGCTCGCTGCAGCCGCGCCCTCCGACGCGAAGGCCGTCCTCGGGCGGAGCGCGCACACCACGGTCACGGGGGTCAGCACCATGCCCTGGGAGCTCACGACCACCACCGACGGCACGGGCGAGACCCCCGCGCTCGACACGTCCGACGTGTGGCGCAACACCGACGCCGGTGACGGTGCCGTCTCGATGACCGTCGAGCAGGCCAACGCGCCGGAGACGGTCATCGCGCAGGCGACCACGGGCCAGCTCGCGCGCATCGACCTCACCTGGGAGCGCAAGTCCTGGTTCGTCCAGTCCGTCATCGCGGCCCTCGTGGGCCTGTTCCTGCTCCTCAGCGGGCTCAGCCTGCTGTGGAGCTCACGCCGCGACGCCAGCGCCGGCCGCACCCGCGCGGACCAGCCGACCCACGAGGGGGAGACCTCATGATCGCTCTCACCCGACGTGGCATCACCGCCTCCGTTGCCGGCCTGACCCTGGCCGCGAGCCTGGCCGGCTGCGGTCTCGGCGCCAGCGTCGTCGGTCTCCACGACGCCCCGGCCGAACGCACCGACGCCGCGCCCCTCAACGTCGACGGCGCGGAGAAGGTGGCGGCGAGGGTCCTCGACGCTGCCGCCGCTGCGCGGGGCGCCACGGGTACCGCGGCCGCCAAGGCCCAGTCCGAGGTCCTCGCGGGCGCCGCCCTCGCCCAGGCCAAGGCGGCGACCAGGCTGGGCACCGTGACGGCATCGGACCCGCTGCAGCAGTCGAGCGACCCGGAGGTCGTCGCAGTGTCCAGCGGCAAGGCGTGGCCGCGCGCGATCCTCGTCGGCACCCTCGACAAGGCGAGCAAGACGCAGACGCTGCACGTCCTGATGTCCGCGTCCGCGACCGAGCCGTTCAAGGTCCATGCCTCGGTGCCGATGCTGCCCGGCACGAGCATCCCGGCCATCGGCGACCTCGCGGTCGGTTCTCCCCTGGTCAAGCCGACGGACAAGGCGGGCGCGCTGTTCACCCCGATCCAGGCCCTCACCGGCTACGCCTCCGGGTTGAACTACCCGAAGCCGACGGTCAACAAGTCCATCCCCACGACCGACGCCTACGCCACTGCCCTGCGCTCGTCGACGGCCGCTCAGGTCAGGTCGCTGGGCAAGCTGGCCACGCTGTCGCAGAAGCACACCGTGGTCCCCGACAACACGATCGCCTTCCGCCTGGCCGACGGTGGCACGGTGACCTTCGGCCAGCTGGTGCGCAAGGACGTCATCACGGCCAACAAGGCTGCCAAGGAGCTGGTCATCCCCGGCACCTACAGCAAGCTCATCGGCAAGACGAAGGCCAACAAGAGCATCACCATCAACAGCCTCGAGAACCTCGTGATGGTCGTGCCCGCCACGGGAACCACCTCGACGGTCGGCGCTGACGAGCAGATCGTCTCGGCCACCGCTGAGTGACCGGCTGCTCAACCCGAACCCCCGATTTCGACCCGGTCCCACGCCCATGGCGCAGGGCCGGGTCGAACATTTGAGAGGATCCCTGTCATGAGTACCACCCCCACCCCGCCCTCGGGCGCACGCGGCGCCATCGACCTCTCCGCCCTCGGCGCCTCCCCGGCTGCCTCCGCAGGCACGGCCTCCGCAGCTGGTGCGCCCGGCTCCCCGGGCGCCGGCAGCTCCGGCCTGCCTGCTGGAGTTCTCGTCGACGTCACGGACGCGACCTTCTCCGAGGTGATGAACCGGACGTTGCAGGTTCCCGCCGTGCTCGTGCTGTGGTCCTCCGCGCACGAGCAGACCGTCGGCCTCGCCGAGCGCGTCGCAGCGGTCGCGGCCCAGCTCGAGGGACGCGTGTTCGTCGTCTCGGCCGACGTGCAGAGCTCGCCGGGCGTCCTTCAGGCCTTCCAGCAGGTCATCGTCCAGGCCTTCGGCCAGCTGACCGTGCCCGTGACGTTCGGCCTGCTCCAGGGGCAGCCGGTCCCGCTCTTCCCGGGACTGCCCCAGGACGACGAGATCCGCACCATCCTCGACCAGCTCGTCCAGGCCGCCATCCAGAACGGCATCACCGGCCGCGTCGACCTCGGCCCGGTCGCCGGTGCCAGCGCCAGTGACGACGAGGAGCCGGCCCTGCCCCCGCTCATCCAGCAGGCCTACGACGCCATCGACCGCGGCGACCTCGACAGTGCCGTCGCGGCCTACGAGAAGGCGCTCGCCGCCAACCCCAAGGACCACGAGGCCGAGCTGGGCCTCGCCCAGGTGCGGCTCATGCAGCGCACCGAGGGGCTGGACCCGCAGGCGGTTCGCGCCGCGGCCGCCCACTCGCCGGAGGATGTCGACGCGCAGATCGCGGTGGCGGACCTCGACGTCCTCGGTGGGCACGTCGCCGACGCCTTCACCCGTCTCATCGACGCCGTGAAGGCCACCGAGGGCGAGGACCGCGACAAGGCTCGCACCCACCTGCTCGAGCTGTTCAACGTCGTGGGCAACCACGACGAGCGGGTGCGCAAGGGCCGCACGGCGTTGATGAACGCCCTCTTCTGAGGTGCCGCCCAAGCTGCTCGACGACCACGTGCGCTTCCGCTTCGCCGGGGCGCCAGAAGCCGTCGGTGTCTCCCTGGACTGCGACTCCGTGATCCCGGGCGGGCGCGCGTTCGCCCTCGTCGATGACGTCTGGGAGCTCGCGCTGCCGCGGCCGGACCTCCAACGCATCGAGTACCGCTTCATCGTCACCCGTCCCGTCGAGGACGGTGTCGCGGCGGAGACCATCCTCGACCCGGACAACCCCGTCGTGGTCGAGACCGCCTTCGGCTCGCGTTCCGTGATGCAGATGCCGGGGTATGCCGTTCCCTCCTGGCTGTCCGAACCCTCCGTCCCCGGCCGGTTCACTCCGATGGCCCTCGAGGGTGAGACGGTCGCCGACGTGCCGGTGACGATCTGGGAGCCCGAGGGGAGCGAGGGGCAGCCGCTGCCGCTGCTCCTGGTCAACGACGGCCCGGAGTACGACCAGCTGGCCTCGATCACGCAGTTCTCGGGCGCCAAGATCGCCTCCGGAGAGCTGCCTCCCCACCGGTTGGCGTTGGCGCACCCGGTCCTGCGGGACGCGTGGTACTCGGGTTCGCCGAAGTACCTGCGGACCATTGCGGGACAGGGGTTCTCGCGCATCAACGAGGACTTCCCGACCCAAGGTCCCGTCGTCGTCATGGGTGCCAGCCTCGGGGGCCTCACGGCACTGCTCGTCGGCCTGCTCGACGTCGCAGAGATCGGGGGAGTGTTCTCCCAGTCGGGGTCGTTCTTCCAGCACAAGCACGACGGCCAGGAGAGCTCCTACAAGTACTTCGACCGGATCTCACGCCGGGTCCAGGAGATCCTGGACATGCGCTCGGTGGCCCGACCGCTCCGGATCGGCCTCACGTGCGGGGCGCTCGAGGAGAACGCCGCCAACAACCGTGACATCGCGGCAGCGCTGCGACGGGCCGGTCACGACGTGACGCACACGGAGGTCCGCGACCTGCACAACTACACCGCGTGGCGCGACGCGCTCGACCCCCATCTGGGCGATGTGTTGCGGGACGTGTGGGGGGACGCGCAAGGATAGGCACCATGCACCGCGCCGAGGCTCGCCTCCCAGTGCCCGGCCTCGACACCGAGCTCCGGGTGGTGCGACACGGCCACTACGGGCAGCCACTCCTGGCCTTCCCCTGCGAGGGCGGCAGTGCCGCGGACTTCGAGGGCCGTGGGCTGCTGGAGTCGGTCCGCGACCTCGTCGATGCCGGACGCGTCAGGGTCTTCGCGGTCGACTCCCTGGACGGCTGGACGTGGTCGGCCAACGACATCCCGACCGACGAGCGGGCAGCCCGGCACGGCACCTACCAGGCGTGGGTCGAGCAGCAGGTGGTCCCGTGGATCGGCGAGCAGACAGGCGGCCAGCCCGAGCTCATCACGTTCGGCGTCTCCCTCGGTGCGTACCACGCGGTGCAGTTCGCCCTGCAGCGCGCGGACCTGGTCCCCCTGGCCATGGGCTTCTCCGGCAACTACGACCCCTCGACCTGGAACGCGTGGGGTGACCTCGGTGACGCGACCTACTTCGCCAACCCCACGGCATACCTTCCGGGACTCGACGGTGAGCACCTCGAGTGGCTCCGTTCGCGACTGTCGGTGCTGCTCGTCGTGGGTGAGGGTCCGTTCGAGGTGTCACCGACAGGGGCCCTGCCCGGGACTCGCGCCTTCGCGGATCTGCTGTCCCATAGGGGAATTCGTCACGAGCTCGACGTCTGGGGCGCTGACTCCGCCCACGACTGGCCGTGGTGGCAGAAGCAGCTTGCGCACCATCTCCCACGATTCGTCTGAGAACTGGCAGCATCGGCACCACCCAACGAAGGGACGCACATGGCACCCAAGACCGACCACCTCATCGGCCTCCTGCTCGGCGCTGAGGACGACTGGCCGACCGCCTTCGAGGCCCTGGCCCGCCGGCTCGGTGTGGTTCGGACCGCCGACGGTGCGGACCACCGGGTGAGCACCGAGCGGCTGTCGATCGAGCCCTTCAACCTGCGCGACCGCCCCCGCCAGGACCTCGTCATCGACCGGCTCGCGCACTGGTACTACCACCCACGCGAGTGGCTCAAGAAGGTCTCGCTCATGGACGACGTCTACCTGCTCAACAGTCCCTTCACGTTCCAGTCGATGGAGAAGCACTCGGCCTACTGCGCGCTCATGCGGCTCGGGATGCACGTGCCCGACACGGTGCTCGTGCCCTACAAGAACCCCGTCGACAACTCGCGCTGGGCCTACACCTCCAGCCGCTACAACCAGTCCTTCGACCTTGACGCGATCGCCGACGAGCTGGGCTATCCCATGTTCATGAAGCCGTTCGACGGTGGCGCGTGGCGCGGCGTGTCGCAGATCAAGGATCGCGAGGCGCTGCACCACGCCTACGACGACTCGGGCGAGATGCTCATGCACCTCCAGAAGGCCGTCGATGGCTTCGAGGTGTTCGCGCGGGCACTGACCATCGGGCCCGAGACGATGGTGATGAACTTCCGCCCCGACGAGCCGATGCACAACCGCTACGCCGTCGACCACGGCTTCCTCTCCGACGAGACCGGTCGCGAGGCCGTCACCATCGCGCAGACGGTCAACGCCTTCTTCCGGTGGGAGTTCAACTCCTGCGAGATGCTCGTGCGCGACGGGGTGCTGTACCCGATCGACTACGCGAACGCCTGCCCCGACGTCGCGGTCACGTCGCTGCACTACTACTTCCCGTGGGCGATGAAGGCCCTGCTGCGGTGGTCGGTCTACTGCACCGTCACCGGACGCAAGGCGCGCACCCAGGTCGACACCGACCCGTGGTTCGCCATCGCGGACGACGCGGCGCTGGACTACGCAGGCAAGCTCACGGCATACCAGGGTCTGGCCGACGACCACTTCGAGACCGAGCGCTACCAGGAGTTCTGCGCGACCTCACTGCCGCACGTCGACGAGATGGTGCACGAGTGGATCGGCTCAGACGAGTTCCGCAAGTTGTTGCAGACGACGATCCACCAGACCTATCCACCGCACGAGTGGGAGAAGTTCGAGGGCCACTTCGGCGGGCTGCTCGGGATGTGGCTCACGGACGAGCAGCACCGGCTGGGATCGGTCGCCGGGGCCTGACCTCATCTCTCACGCGGCGGCGAGGTACCCACGGATGCGAGCCACGAGCACCTCGGCTCGCGTGAGGTCGGCCCAGGTGACGCGCACGACCCGGAAACCGGCGTCGCGCAGGCGCTCCTCCCGACGCTTCTCCTCCATGAGGGCCCGCTTACCGTCGAGCCCGTCGTACTTGATCGCCCCGTCGAACTCCACCACGACACGATCTGCGACCAGGAAGTCGACACGACCGATGAATCCCTCGGCATCGCTCAAGGAGACCTGGGAGCGTACGTCGAGCCCAGCAGCGGTGAGGATGATGCGAGTTCTGGTCTCGCCAGGGGATTCGCACTTCGGGTCAATCGCCTCGATCGAGGCGCGCGCCTGCTCAGCGCCGTAGCGGATCGCCGAGCTGCTCAGGCCTGTCGACAGGGCATCCACCGTCGTCTCACGCCGCTTGACCGCCGCGTCCATCGCGACCACGCCGCTGACGAAGCCGTGGTCCGCTGCAGTGAGCAGACAGGCATCGACGACGGATACGGCCATGGACTCCGGGTCCTTGATGAGGGCCCGCTGTGCAGGAGTCGCCACGTGAACGTGCAGACCCGCGCGCCTCTTGCTCGTGGTGACCGCGGCGGCGACGTCGACCAGCGAGGTGTTCACCCCGAACAGTGGAAGGCCATGCAGGGCCAGTGCCGCGTGGTGCGACGCCAGCCAATGAGGGTGCCCGAGCAGCACACCCCGGACCAGGAGTGCGAAGCGATCGTGGGCCTGGGTCGCCGCCCACACCCTCTGGTCCACGAAGATGCCGGGACGAAGCCGGTGCAGAGCCTGTGTGCGCAGGGCCGCAGCGACCACTGAGGGTGAGATGTGGCGAGCGCGGGCGATCTGACGGGTCACGAGGCCGCGGTGCTCAGCGGCGATGGCCGCCAGAGGGCCGGAGAGTTCGCTCATGCACGCAAGGGTGCCCGAATCGGAGGTCAGCGCGGTTGAGTTCTCCACAGGGGGCCGACTGATTCGGCTCGGGAGCCGGGTGTCCGCTGCGGAGCCGGATCAATGAGGCGCGGGAGGTCGACACAGGCTCGGGAGCCGGGTTGGCTCACGTCAGGAGCCGAGGGCGGCGCTCACCACGTCCTTGGCCTCCGCCTGGACCTGGGCAAGGTGCTCGGGCCCCTTGAAGGACTCGGCATAGATCTTGTAGACGTCCTCGGTGCCACTCGGGCGCGCCGCGAACCAAGCCGACTCGGTGACGACCTTGAGGCCACCGATCGCAGCCCCGTTGCCGGGAGCCTCGGTCAGCTTGTCCGTGATCGGCTCTCCTGCAAGGCTTTCGGCGGTGACGGCGTCCGGGGAGAGCGCGGCCAGCTTGGCCTTCTGCTCGCGGTTGGCGGGTGCGTCGATGCGGGCGTATGCCGGCGTGCCGTGCTTCGCGGTCAGCTCACCGTAGTGCTGGCTGGGGGATTTCCCCGTCGCCGCGAGGATCTCCGAGGCGAGCAGCGCGAGGATGATGCCGTCCTTGTCGGTGGTCCACACCGACCCGTCCATCCGCAGGAAGGAGGCACCGGCCGACTCCTCGCCGCCGAACGGCCCGGAGCCGTCGAGCAGCCCGGGCACGAACCACTTGAAGCCCACGGGGACCTCGACGAGCCGACGTCCCAGGTCCTCGGCGACACGGTCGATCATCGAGCTGGACACCAGCGTCTTGCCGATGAACCCGTCCTCGCGCCACTGTGGCCGGGCACCGCCATAGAGGTACTGGATCGCCACCGCCAAGTAGTGGTTGGGGTTCATCAGGCCGCCGTCGGGGGTGACGATCCCGTGACGGTCCGAGTCCGCGTCGTTGCCGGTGGCGATGTCGAAGTCGTCCTTGCGGCCGATGAGGGACGCCATGGCGCTGGGAGAGGAGCAGTCCATGCGGATCTTCTCGTCCCAGTCGAGCGTCATGAAGCGCCAGGTCGGGTCGACGAGTGGGTTGACGACCGTGAGGTCCAGGCCGTGGCGGTCTGCGATGGCTCCCCAGTAGTCCACCGACGCCCCACCCAGCGGGTCGGCGCCGATGCGCACACCCGCCTCCTTGATCCTTGCGAGGTCGACGACGTTGGGCAGGTCGTCGACATACGTGCCCATGAAGTCGTACGACTGAACCTGAGAACGGGCTCGCGAGAAGGGGATCCGCTTCACGCCGTCGAGGCCGGCCCGGATGAGCTCGTTGGCGCGGGCGGCAATCGCCTTGGTCGCGTCGGAGTCCGCCGGTCCGCCGTGCGGGGGGTTGTACTTGAAGCCGCCGTCGGAGGGTGGGTTGTGCGACGGAGTCACGACGATGCCGTCGGCGAGTCCTGCGCCGGCCGGCATACGGTCGACACGGGTGACCTTGCCGCGGTTGGCCGTGAGGATGGCGTGCGACACCGCAGGTGTCGGGGTGTATCGGTCTGCGGAGTCCACGAGCACGGTGACGTCGTTGGCCACGAGCACCTCGAGGGCGGTGGCCCAGGCCGGCTCGGACAACCCGTGGGTGTCGCGCCCGATGAACAGCGGGCCGTCGAACCCCTGGGCCGCGCGGTACTCGACGATCGCCTGGGTCGTCGCGAGGATGTGGTCCTCGTTGAAGGCGGTGTTGAGGGACGATCCACGGTGTCCTGACGTGCCGAAGGCGACCTGCTGGTCGACGTTCTCGGGATCGGGCTTCAGGACGTAGTAGGACGCGACCAAGTGCGGCACGTCGACCAGGTCGGAGGGCTGGGCTGGCTGTCCTGCACGCGAACTCGTCATTCGACGACCTCCTCGGCTGTGGTTTCTCCAGTGGCAGCTGTCGCGCTGCCGTCCACGACGTCTGCGACGACGGTGGCTCCGGCAGCCGTATCCGCAGGCGTTGCGGGCTCGGGCGCGGCTTCGGGCACGGGCTCGGTTTCGGGCTCCGGCTCGTCCACGACCGGCGTCAGGTAGATCGCCGTGAGGCCGGCCAGTCGCACGGTGACGTGGAACGGCTGGTTGTTCCAGGGCTCCTCGACGGCGTCGAGCTCGAGGTCCGCCTGGCTCGGGGTGCCGTGCTGGTCGTAGCCGCTCGTGTCGAGGATGACGCGCCAGCGGCCGCCGAACGGGACACCGACCCGGAGCCACTCCTTGGAGTCGCCGCCGAAGTTCACGATGGCTGCGACGACGTCGCCGCTGCGGCGTTCGGCATCCTCGAACCGCACGAACGAGTAGGTGTTGCCCTGGTTGTCGTCCGCGTCGAGCCACTCGAAGCCAGCGGGGTGCGAGTCCAGGGTCCACAGTGCCGGGTGCGCGCGGTAGAGCCGGTTGAGCTCCTTGACGAGGTTGTGGACGCGGTAGTGCCCCGGCTGGTCGAGCAGCCACCAGTCGAGCGAGCGGCCGTCGGCCCACTCGCTGGGCTGCGCGAACTCGCAGCCCATGAAGAGCAGCTGCTTGCCCGGGTGGGCCCACATGTAGGCGAGGAAGGCGCGCACGGTGGCGAGCTGGTCGGTCCGGTTGCCCGGCGCCTTGTTGACGAGCGAACCCTTGCCGTGGACGACCTCGTCGTGGCTGATGGGGAGGACGTAGTTCTCGCTGAAGGCATACATGAGCGCAAAGGTCAGCAGGCCGTGGTGGTGCTGGCGGTTGTAGGGGTTCTCGCCGAGGTAGCGCAGCGAGTCGTTCATCCAGCCCATGTTCCACTTCAGCCCGAAGCCCAGGCCGCCACCACTCGTCGGCTTGGTCACGCCCGGCCAGGACGTCGACTCCTCGGCGATCGTGACGATGCCGGGGACGCGCTTGTAGGCGGTGGCGTTGGTCTCCTGGAGCAGGCCGATGGCCTCGAGGTGCTCTCGCCCGCCGTGGACGTTGGGGAGCCACTCGCCGTCGTTGCGCGAGTAGTCGAGGTAGAGCATCGAGGCGACCGCGTCGACGCGCAGTCCGTCGATGTGGAACTCCTCGAGCCAGTAGAGCGCGTTGGCGACGAGGAAGTTGCGCACCTCGAGCCGGCCGAAGTCGAAGATGTGGGTGCCCCAGTCCGGCTGGTCGCCGCGGCGCGGGTCGGGGTGCTCGTAGAGCGGCAGGCCGTCGAAGCGCGCCAGCGCCCACTCGTCGCGCGGGAAGTGGCCCGGCACCCAGTCGAGGATCACGCCGATGCCCGCCTGGTGGAGGGTGTCGACGAGGAACTTGAAGTCGTCGGGCGTGCCGAAGCGCGAGGTCGGGGCGTAGTAGCCCGTCACCTGGTAGCCCCAGGACGGGCCGTAGGGGTGCTCCATCACCGGCAGGAACTCCACGTGGGTGAAGCCGAGGTCGGCGACGTAGTTGACCAGGTGCTCGGCAAGCTCGCGGTAGGACAGTCCCTGGCGCCAGGAGCCGAGGTGCACCTCGTAGACGCTCATCGGCCCGGAGTGCGCATCGCCCTCGCGTCGAGTCGTGAGCCACGAGTCGTCACCCCACTCGTGGGTCGCCTCGTCGACGACGGACCCAGTGAGCGGCGGGGTCTCGGTGCGCCGGGCCATCGGGTCGGCCTTGGCCCGCACGATGTCGTCGGCGCCGCGGATCTCGTACTTGTAGACCGAGCCTGCGCCGATGTTGGGGATGAACAGCTCCCAGACGCCGCTGGACCCGATGAGCCGCATGGGGTGCACGCGCCCGTCCCAGCCGTTGAAGTCCCCGACGACACGCACGGACTTGGCCCGTGGCGCCCACACGGCGAAGGACGTGCCGCGCACCGTGCCGAGGGGTCCGGGGTACTCACGCACCCGAGCCCCGAGCACGGTCCACAGCTGCTCGTGCCGCCCCTCGCCGACGAGGTGCAGGTCGATCGCGCCGAGCGTGGGGGCGAAGCGGTAGGGGTCGTCCTGGAGGTGCTCCACACCGTCACCCCACGCGACGAGCAGGCGGTAGTCCATCGTCTCGGTCGCACCGGCCCGCACCGCGGTCCAGACGCCCTCGGCCTCGTGCTCGAGGGTCAGCTCCTCGCCGTCCTGGAAGCGCACTCGCACCGACGACGCCATGGGGCGCAGGGCGCGGATGCGCAGGCCACCGTCCTCGAGGTGCTGGCCGAGGAGGTCGTGCGGCTGCTGGTGGCGCCCCTGGATGAGGGCACTGATCGCACCGCTGACTTCGTGGGCAGGGGTCGGGGTCACGGGGTGTCCTCCTGGGATGTGGTCGTGGATGTGGGGAAACCCGAGGCCAGCCGTTCGATGGCGGCCAGCGGGATGTCGACCCACGATGGTCGGTTGCGGACCTCGTAGACGACTTCGTACATCGCCTTGTCCAGCTCGAACGCGGCGAGCAGGGCGGCCCGGTCGCGTGGGTCCTCGCCGCTCTGGGCGGCATAACCGTCGAGGAAAGACTGCTGGGCGGTGGTGACCCAGTCCCGCGCGGTGGCGGTGCTCGAGTGCTCGACGGCGCCACCGGCGTAGTCGAAGCTGCGCAGCATGCCCGCGATGTCGCGGATGCGCTGGTCTGGCTGGCTGCGCTCGGTGAGGGGTCGCAGCGGCTCTCCCTCGAAGTCGAGCAGGATCCACCCGCCATCGGGGGTGTGCAGCACCTGGCCGAGGTGGTAGTCACCGTGGATGCGTTGCAGCGCAGGCCAGCTCACCTGCTCGGCCGCGTCGAAGATCGTGGAGACTGCGTCCTCGTGGTCGTGCAGGGCACCCACCTCCGCGGCGGCAGCGGCGTAGCGATCACGCATGCCCGCCACGATGTCACGAGCCATCTCCGCCGTCGTCTCGGTGGTGCCGAGGGCGTCGGCGAGCATCGCGTGCACCTCGGCCGTGGCCTCGCCGAGCGCGCGGGCCGGGCCGCTGAAGTCCTCGCCCGCACGCACCGCCTCGAGCGCCACGCGCCAGGCGTCCTCGACGCCGGGCAGGAACTCCTGCGCAAAGACGAAGTGCCCGTATGCCGTGCGCCCGCCTTCGTCCGCAGCCGCGGCTTCCCCGGACGGTCCCGGCTCGGGCCACTGCCCGGCGACGGACCCGACGACGGCCGGGACGCGGGAGGACCCGTGCTCGACGAGCGCCGACTGGAGGACGACGTCGGGGTTCTCACCAGCGGAGAGCATCCGGAACACCTTGACGATGACGGGGACGAGGTCGCCCTCGGCGTCGACGCACTGCAGGATCACCGAGGTGTTGGACTGCTCACCGGAGAGGACCTTGGAGTCGCGCACGGTGACCGAGCGGGACCAGGTCGGTCCCGGTGTGGCCACCACGGTGTCGTCGAGCTCGCCACTGGCAGCGCTGGACTCGGCCCGTACCCGCCCCTGCACGAGCTCCAGGAGCTGCGCGGCGTAGACGGGGTCATGCGGGGCGTCGTAGACCCACCGCGTGCCGAGGACCGAGTGCTCCATCACCCCGACGAGTGCTGGCTCGAGCTCGGGGACCGGGGCGCCGCGATAGGTGAGCGGCACCTGGTAGATCACGGGCACCGATCCCGACACGTCCGCGACGATGAGCACCTCGACTCCGACCTGACCGGCCGGGTCGCCGAGTCTCCACGACGCAAGGCGACGCACCGACGGTGAGGTGCCCTTGGCGGCATACCAGCGTTGAGTCCCCATCCACGCCTCGATGAGCTCGAGCTTGGTGGGGGTGAGGTCGGCTCCCTTGTGCAGCTCAGCCACGGCTCTCCGCTCCGATGCGCAGCCAGAAGAAGTCCCGGCTGCCCATGGTGAAGGTGACCCGCCCGTCCGCGGCGATCCACGGGAAGTTGGCACCACCGAAGAGGTCGAACAGCTCGTTCTCGCCCAGGTGCTCGGGCAGCTGCACGGTCGCCGCCTGTGGCTTGTCGGAGAGGTTGTTGACGCACAGGAGCGTCTCGCCCGCGTGGTCGCGCGAGGCGGCCATGGACCGGGTGTAGGCGAGGATCGACTCGTTGTCGGTCGGCACGATGGCGAAGTCGCCCAGACCGAACGCGGGGTGCAGGCGCCGCACGCCGAGCATGCCGCGCACCCAGTGCAGCAGCGAGTGCCCCGTCGCCATCTGCGCCTCGACGTTGACACCGTTGTAGTGGTAGACGAGAGAGGAGATCACCGGCAGGTAGAGCCTGCCCGGGTCGGCCTCGGAGAACCCGGCGTTGCGGTCGGGCGTCCACTGCATCGGGGTGCGCACGGCATCGCGGTCGATGAGCCAGATGTTGTCGCCCATGCCGATCTCGTCGCCGTAGTACAGGCACGGAGAGCCCGGCAGCGAGAGCAGCAGCGCGTGGATGAGCTCGATCTCGGGACGTGAGTTGTCAAGCAGGGGCGCGAGCCGGCGACGGATGCCGACGTTGGCGCGCATGCGCGGGTCGGGGGCGTACCAGCCGTACATCGCGACGCGCTGCTCCGGCGTGACCATCTCGAGGGTGAGCTCGTCGTGGTTGCGCAGGAAGGTGCCCCACTGGGTGCCGGCCGGGATGTCCGGCGTCTCGGCGAGGACGTCGATGATCGGCTGCGCCCGCTGGTCGCGCAGGGCGTAGTAGAGCATCGGCATGACCGGGAAGTGGAAGCACATCTGGCACTCCGGCGCGTCCTCGGTGCCGAAGTAGTCGACGACGTCGGCCGGGGGCTGGTTGGCCTCGGCGAGCAGGATGCGCCCGGGGTACTCCTCGTCGACCATCGCGCGCAGCTTGGCGAGGAACTCGTGCGTCTTGGGGTGGTTCTCGCCGTTGTGCCCCTCCTCCTCGTAGAGGTAGGGGACGGCGTCGAGCCGGAAGCCGTCGATGCCCATGTCCATCCAGAAGCGGACGACCTCGAACATCGCCTCGTGCACGGCCGGGTTCTCGAAGTTGAGGTCGGGCTGGTGGCCGAAGAAGCGGTGCCAGAAGAACTGCCGCCGGATCGGGTCGAAGGTCCAGTTCGACGTCTCGGTGTCGATGAAGATGATCCGGGCGTCGGTGTACTTGTCGTCGGTGTCGGACCACACGTAGAAGTCGCCGTAGGGGCCCATGGGGTCCGAGCGCGACGCCTGGAACCAGGGGTGCTGGTCGCTCGTGTGGTTCATGACGAAGTCGGTGATGATGCGGATCCCGCGGGCATGCGCCTCGGTGACGAGCTGCTGGAACTCCGGCAGCGTCCCGAACTCCGGCAGCACCTGCGTGTAGTCGGCGATGTCGTAGCCGCCGTCACGCAGGGGGCTGGCATAGAACGGCGGCAGCCAGAGGCAGTCGACCCCGAGCCACTGCAGGTAGTCGAGGCGGTTGATGACCCCTTGGAAGTCCCCGGCGCCCGAGGCGTTGGAGTCTCCGAAGGCCCGCACGAGAACCTCGTAGAAGACGGCTGTCTTGAACCACTCGGGGTCGTGCTTGAGCCCCGGCTGGTTCAGTCCCAGTCCATGCGTGGTCGTCACGTTCTCAGTACCTCTTCAGCTCGATGATGTGGACCGGTTCGTGGTCTGGTCCGAGTTGGACCATGTTCTCGCGCAGGAAGCCCCACCACTGGTCGGTGATGAGGTCGTGCGCGCGGAAGCCCTCGTCCGGGTGGAGTCCGAGGGCGGGCATGTCGAGGACGACGCGGCTCCAGCGGGTGCTGTGCGGGTCCAGGTTGGCGATGACGATGACGACGTCCTCGTGCTCGGGCGCGCCGGTCTTGGCGTCAGCCAGCACGACCCGGCGCTTGCTGAACGCGATGATGTTCTCGTCGTCGGCGTGGTGGAAGGTGATGTTGCGCAGCCAGTGCAGGGCCGGGTGCTGGCGCCGGATCTCGTTGAGCCGCCGCAGGTACCACGCGAGGGACTGGCCCTCGCGTGCGCCGCCGGGCTCGAAGTCCTCCCACTGCCGGTTCCTGTACTGGTACTTCTCGTTGTCGATCTGCTCCTCGGCCCCGGGTCGGGCCACGTGCTCCATGAGCTCGTAACCGGCATAGATCCCGTAGGTGGGCACGAGCGTCCCGGCCAGGGCCGCCCGCAGCTTCCACGCCGCTGGGCCGCCGAACTGCATGTAGGGCGTGAGGATGTCGTGCGTCGTCGGCCAGAACGCGGGCCGCATGTAGTGCGCCGTCTCGGTCGCGAGCTCGGTGACGTACTCCTGCAGATCGGGCTTGGTGTTGCGCCACGCGTAGTAGGTGTAGCTCTGCTGGAAGCCGACCTTGGCCAGGGTGCGCATCATCGCCGGCTTCGTGAAGGCCTCGCTGAGCCAGATGATCTCGGGGTGGTCGCGCGCCACGTCCTGGATGAGCCACTGCCAGAACTCGACCGGCTTGGTGTGCGGGTTGTCGACGCGGAAGAGCGTGACCCCGTGGTCGATCCACACCTGGATCATCCGGCGCATCTCGGCGTAGGCGCCGGCCGGGTCGTTGTCGAAGTTCAGCGGGTAGATGTCCTGGTACTTCTTCGGCGGGTTCTCGGCGAACGCGATCGTGCCGTCGGCGCGCGTGGTGAACCACTCCGGGTGCTCCGTGACCCACGGGTGGTCGGGGGAGCACTGCAGCGCGATGTCCAGCGCGACCTCGAGCCCCAGCCGTCGCGCCTCGGCGACGAAGGCGTCGAAGTCCTCGAAGGTACCGAGGTCCGGGTGGATCGCGTCATGGCCCCCGTTCGGCGAGCCGATCGCGTAGGGGCTCCCGGGGTCCTCGGGGCCGGCGTCGAGCGTGTTGTTGGGCCCCTTCTTGGCGGCCTGCCCGATGGGATGGATGGGGGTGAGGTAGATGACGTCGAAGCCCATGCCGGCGACGGCCGTGAGGCGCTTGGCGGCGGTCCGCAGGGTGCCGCTGCGCCAGGAGTGGGTCTCCTCGTCGTAGACCGCGCCCTCGCTGCGCGGGAAGAACTCGTACCAGGCACCCGAGAGGGCGAGCTGGCGCTCGACGAGCAGGGGGTATGCCGTGCCAGGGCTGACGTGGTCCCTCACCGGGGTGGCCATCAGCTCGTCGTGCACGGGCCCGTGCGTCACCGAGGACAGCCGCACCTGGGCGGGGCGGGTCTCGTCGCGCAGGGCGGCCGCGCCGGCCTCGAGTGCGGCCCGGCCCTCGGCGGTGCGTTCCTGCGCCTGGGCGGCGCGGTCCAGGAGCAGCGCGCCCTCGGCAAGCATGAGCGCCGTGTCGACGTCCGCCTGGATCTTGACCGTGGCGTCGTGCTCCCAGGTGCCGAACGGGTCGGCCCATCCCTCGACCCGGAACGTCCACATGCCGGGACTGTCGGCCGACACGACGGCCTCCCACGTGTTGAGACCGGGGTTGGTGCACGTCATCTGCGTGACGTGCTCGGTGCCGGCGGGATCGGTGAGGACGACCGAGGCGCTCACGGCGTCGTGGCCCTCACGCACGACGGTCGCCTCCACGAGGAAGGTCTCGTCGACCACGGATTTCGTGGGGCGGGCGCCCCCATCGACGACGGGGGAGACGTCGAGGACGGGGATGCGCCCGATCGGGGTCTGCGGTGGGGTGCTCTGAGGAGTGGCAGTCACACTCCGACGCTATCGGTGATCGGGCCCAAGGGACGAGTCATCACCGCACGTCAGCGGCGCGCGGGGCGTAAACGTTTCCGCGTTGGGCCGCCATGACCCTAGGATGGCGCCTCGTGAAGGCCATCCGTCGCTTCAGCGTCCGCCCCGTCCTGCCCACCCGCATCGCCGCGCTCGGTGATCTCGCGATGAACCTGCGCTGGAGCTGGCACCCGCCCAAGCGCGACCTCTTCGAGAGCATCAACCCCGAGCGCTGGGCCTCGGTCGGCGCCGACCCGGTGGCCATGCTCTCGGCCACGCCGATCGAGGAGCTCGAGGCCCTCGCGGCCGACGACGAGTTCGTGGCCCGGGTCGACGCCGTCAAGCAGGGCCTTGACCGCTACCTGGGTGAGGACCGGTGGTACCAGCAGTGGGCACGCGAGCAGGGGGACGCGGGAGCGCCCTCGTCCATCGCGTACTTCAGCCCCGAGTACGGCATCGCCGCCGCGCTGCCGCAGTACTCCGGTGGTCTGGGCATCCTCGCCGGCGACCACCTCAAGTCGGCCTCCGACCTCGGCCTGCCGATCGTCGGCGTCGGCCTGTTCTACAAGACCGGCTACTTCCGGCAGAGCTTCAACCGTGACGGTTGGCAGCAGGAGGACTACCCGGTCCTCGACCCCGACGGCCTGCCCCTGTCGCTCCTGCGCGAGGAGGACGGCTCGGCCAGCGTCATCACCGTCAAGCTCCCCGGTGGCCGCGACCTGCGGGCCCACGTGTGGCGCGCCCAGGTCGGCCGTGTCCCGCTGCTCCTGCTCGACTCCGACGTGCCCGGCAACGACGACGCGGCCCGCGCCGTGACCGAACGCCTCTATGGCGGCGGTGGTGAGCAGCGGCTCCAGCAGGAGATGCTCCTGGGCATCGGTGGCGTCCGCGCCCTGCGCCTGTGGTCCAAGCTCTCGGGCGCACCCACCCCCGACGTCTACCACTCCAACGAGGGCCACGCCGGCTTCCTCGCCATCGAGCGCATCAGTGAGCTCGTGACCGGCTCGGGCCTGACCTTCGACGAGGCGCTCGAGGCCGTGCGCGGCGCGACGGTCTTCACCACCCACACCCCGGTCCCGGCCGGTATCGACCGCTTCGAGCGCCGCCTCATCGAGATCTACTTCGGTGGCGACCTGGCCCCGGCCGGTGTGCCGCTCGACCGCCTCCTCGCCCTGGGGGCCGAGACCTACGAGGGTGGGGACGCCTCGGTCTTCAACATGGCGGTGCTGGGCCTGCGGATCGCCCAGCGCGCCAACGGCGTCTCCAAGCTCCACGGCGTCGTGAGCCGTGACATGTTCGACGGCCTCTTCCCCGGGTTCGACGCCGACGAGGTGCCGATCACGAGCATCACCAACGGTGTCCACGGCCCGACGTGGGTCGACCGCAAGGTCTACGAGCTCGCCGCCCGCCACGCCGACGGCGTCTCGATCGACACCACTGTGCTCGACAGCACCGAGTCCTGGAAGTCCATGGCCGAGCTGCCTCGCGACGACGTCTGGGCCACGAAGCGAGAGCTGCGCGCACAGCTCGTCACCGAGGCCCGGGCACGTGTCCGCGCCTCCTGGGTCAAGCGCGGCGCGTCCACGGCCGAGCTCCGCTGGACCGACGAGATCCTCGACCCGGACATCCTCACGATCGGCTTCGCCCGCCGCGTCCCGACCTACAAGCGGCTCACGCTCATGCTGCGCGACCCCGCCCGGCTCAAGAAGCTGCTGCTCGACCCCGAGCGCCCCATCCAGATCCTCATCGCGGGCAAGTCCCACCCCGCCGACGAGACCGGCAAGCAGCTCATCCAGCAGATGATCAAGTTCACCGACGACCCCGAGGTGCGTCACCGCATCGCGTTCCTGCCGAACTACGACATCGCGATGGCGCAGCACCTCTACCCGGGCTGCGACGTCTGGCTCAACAACCCCCTGCGCCCGTTCGAGGCCTCGGGCACGTCGGGCATGAAGGCCGCGCTCAACGGTGCGCTCAACCTCTCGATCCTCGACGGGTGGTGGGACGAGTGGTTCGACGGCAACAACGGCTGGGCCATCCCGACCGCGGATGGTGTCGAGGACCCCGAGCGGCGTGACGACATCGAGGCCAACGCGCTCTACGACCTCATCGAGAACCAGGTCGCACCGCGCTTCTATGACGTCGACGAGAACAAGCTCCCGCAGAACTGGCTCTCGATGGTCATGCACACGGTCTCGACCCTGGGCCCCAAGGTGCGGGCGAGCCGGATGGTGCGCGAGTACACCGAGCGCCTCTACGTCCCGGCAGCCCGTGCGGGCTGGGCGCTCAAGGAGGACGACTACGCCGGCGCTCGCGACCTCGCGGCCTACACCGCGCGGGTCAAGGGATCGTGGCCCAAGGTGAGCGTGGACCACGTCGAGACCTCGGGCATCAGCGACAGCCCCGAGATCGGGGAGACGCTGCACGTCAACGCCTACGTCTCGCTCGACGGCCTCGCGCCCGAGGACGTCGAGGTGCAGGTGGTCCACGGCCGGACCAACCACCGCGGTGACGACCTGCACGACATCAGGACGCTGTCGCTGACGCACGCCGAGTCCTATGAGCACGGTCGCCACCAGTTCTCCGGTGACCTCGTGCTCAAGACGAGCGGCGCGTTCGGCTACACGGTGCGCATCCTGCCCAAGCACAAGGGCCTCGTGGCACCGGCCAGCCTGGGACTGGTCACCACCGCCTGACCCCAGCCCCCAGCACCCCAACCGCCTCAAGGCGCCCCAAGCGCCCCAGGCGCCCCAGGCGTCCCAGGCGCCCCAACTTTCGCTCCCCATGCGGGAACGTTGCGGGTCAGGATGGAACATTTCCGTCCGGACCCTCAACGTTTCCTCCGCCACCCTCGGCTGCGCTTCCCCGTGTGCGGCCTTGCCGTGCCGCGGAAGCCGGGTGTTCGGTGCCAAATTCGGCAACTGACCACGCTGGCGTCGGTGCGTTCCTAGGATTCGCCGCATGGGGCATGAGCGGACGTCTGGGGCTTCCCTCCTCAGCCACGCGCCCGTTCGCCCGGGCGTTTCCGCGACCGCGGTGGGGTGGCTCCTGGGGCTGCTCGTCACCGCCCTGATTCTGTGGAGCCCCTACCTGACCTGGGGCTTCCACAGCCCGTCGCTGCACCTCGTGCTCGACACCACGGACGCCTGCGTCGCCCTGCTGGTCGCCTACCTCGTTCATGCGCGTTTCATCCGTCGTCGGCGGTGGCAGGACCGCCTCTTGGCCCAGGGTCTTGTGCTCCTCGCAGCAGGCGGCCTGGCGTTGTCCACCCTGACCAGCCGGCTCCCCGGAGTGTCACCCGCAACGCTGGAGATCTGGCTGCCGCTGAGCGTGCGGCTGGCAGGCGCCGTATGCATCGTCGTGGCGGCACTGACCGGGAACCGGCCCATCCGTCAAGCCTTCGCCCGACGACATGCCTGGCTGCTGCCCCTCATCCTCATCGTGGTGCTGGGAGCGGCACTGTGGGTGAGCCGGTCTGACCTTCCCGTGGCCGTCGACCCAGCGTCGGAGGTGCCGTCCTCCGGAGGTGCCCTGCTCACAGGGCATCCCGTCCTGCTCCTCGCGCAGACCGTGGCGACGCTGTGCTTCCTCATTGCCTCCATCGCCTTCGCGGCACAGTCCGCCGTGCGCGACGACGAGCTGCTCCGCTGGCTCGGGCCGGCGTTCGCGCTCGCGGCCTTCGCGCGGGTCAACTACCTCCTCTTCCCCTCCCTCTACACCGACTGGCTCTACACGGGCGACCTCCTGCGCACCGGGTGCTACCTGCTGCTGCTCGTGGGCGCAGCCCGTGAGCTCAGCCAGTACTGGAGCGCCCAGGCCCGGGCGGCCGTGCTCGAGGACCGCCAGCGGCTGGCCCGCGAGCTGCACGACGGGGTGATCCAGGAGCTGGCCTACATCCGTTCCGAGAGCCATGCGCTGCCCGCGGACCTTCCCGCTGGTGACCGCATCATCTCCGCCTGCGACCGGGGGCTCGACGAGGCCAGGGCAGCGGTGCAGGCTCTCGGCCGACCGGCGGACGAACCCTTGGGCTACGTGCTCCACCGAGCGGCGACGGAGCTGGCCGAGCGCCACAGGGTCAGCCTCGAGGTGGACGTCGACGACTCCATCGACGTGCGCGCCGACCAGAAGCACGCCCTCATGCGCATCATGCGTGAGGCGGTGACCAACGCCGTGCGCCACGGCAGGGCGCCGCGGATCCACGTGAGGCTCGCGCAGGGCGACAACGGCCGCTGCCTAGTCGTCCAGGACGACGGTCAGGGCTTCGACGCCGACCGTGCGATGGCCGACGGCCTCGGCTACGGCCTGGTCAGCATGCGCGACCGCGCGTTGGCTCTGCCCGGCGCCCTGGAGATCGAGTCGGAGCGCGGGAGCGGGAGCAGGGTGACGGTCACGTGGTGACGCAGAGGCCGATCCGTCTGGTCCTCGCCGATGACAGCGCCCGCATGCGGGAGCAGATCCGTCGAGCGCTCGAGGCCGACGGGTGTGAGGTCTGCGGCGAGGGCGCGAGCGCCGACGATGCGGTCGCCCTCGCCCGGGAGCACCGGCCCGACGTCGCGCTGCTCGACATCCACATGCCCGGCAACGGCATCAGCGCTGCCCAGCAGATCAGCCGGAGTCTGCCGCAGACGGCGGTCGTCATGCTCACCCAGTCGACCGAAGACGACGACCTGTTCGACTCGCTCCGGGCCGGTGCCGCCGGCTACCTGGTCAAGGGAGGTGACCCGGCGACCCTGTCCGCGACCCTGCGAGGGGTGCTGCTCGGGGAGGCGGCGATGTCGCCCACCCTGGTCATGCGGATCATGCAGGAGTTCCGCGGCCCTTCCCGCCGCAAGTTCCTCCGCAAGTCCGCGGCCGCGGACAAGCTGAGCACTCGCGAGTGGGAGGTCATGGAGATGCTCAGCCAGGGGCTGTCCACCGACGACGTCGCCAAGCGGCTGTTCGTCTCTCCGACGACCGTGCGGGTCCATGTCTCGACCGTGCTGCGCAAGCTGCGGGTCAAGGACCGCGAGAGCGCACTGCGCCTGCTCAGCGGAGCTCAGGACAGCCCCGACGAGCCGGGGTGAGACGGGCTTCGCGGCCATGAGTCGCAGACAGACGTCGTATGCCGCCCGCCACCAGTTTCGCTGTCCGGTGCCGGTTCTCGGGTTCGGAGCGTTCAAAGGCCTGAACATCGGTCCGCGTTCAGGTCTTTGAACTCCGAAGTGGTCACGAGCACCTCTGCCCCGCTCCTACGGTGATTGGAGAGGGGCAGCCGACCGGGATCTGCCCCCGCCTGGGGAGAGAAACCACATGTCGTCTTCACGTCCTGCTCCAAGCCGCAGCCTCGCAGCTCTGGTCACCTTCGCGGCCTTCGGAGCCATGGCCTTCGGGGCTCCGGCCTCCGCCGCACCGACCACGGGTGGCGGCATCTGCAACGGTGTCATGAACCAGCAGTCGCACCGCCTCAACGTGCAGCCCAACCTGTTGAAGGCCGCGGCTCGCCTGAACGCCGAGCAGATCGCCAGCCTGGTGGCCGAGCGTGCCGCCCTGGTCACCAGGCAGAACACTCTCACCGCGGAGATCACCGCTGCGGAGAAGGAGATCGCCGAACTCGACACCGTAGAGGCCACGCTGGTCGGCCAGGTCGACACCGTGACGATGTCGCTGACCCAGCTCGAGGCAGACAAGGCCACGCTGACCGCAGCCATCGCGACCGCAAACACCGAGCTGACCACCCTGCAGGGCGAACGCACCGCGCTCGAGGACCAGATCACTCCGCTGCAGACCCAACTGACCGCCGCGCAGAGCGATCTGGCCGCGCTGAAGATGCAGAAGGACGCAGTGGTCAGGAGCCTGGCCGCCAAGGAGGGGGACCTGGCTGCCGCGAAGACCCGGCTGGACAGCGCGACCGCCGCGGCGACCTCCGCCCAGGACAAGGTCGATGCCCAGGTTGCAGCGATCGACACGGCGACTGAGGAGCTTGCTCGACTGGTCGCTCAGGGCGACGCCGCTCAGGAGCTCGTGGACGCGGCCGACAAGAAGCTGGCCGACGCCCGCGCCGCGCTGCCCGCGCTGGAGACGGCGGCGAAGACCGCCGACACCAACGCAGCGGCGGCCACAGCCGCTGTCGTGAAGGCGGAGGAGAACCTTCGCCTCGCGGAGCAGAGCGTGACAACCCTGACTCAGCAGATCGGCACCATCGAGGCCCGGCTGCCCGTGTTGCAGACCGAGATCGCAGGCCTTCAGGGCGACATCGCCACGAAGAATGCCGAGATCACAGCCAAGCAGCGGGAGATCGCCGCCGCCACCGCGAAGCCGGTCGCCGACGCGGACGCGCTGCGTTCCGAGCTTGCTGCCAAAGAGGCTGAACTGGCCGCGATCAAGGGAAACGCCGAAAAGAAGAAGCAGGACCTGAGGGACCGGATTGCCCAGCTCAAGCTGGACATCGATGCCGCAGACCAGCAGGCCGCGACCAAGACCGCGCTGATCACCGCCCTGAACGGTGACCTCACCAAGCTTCAGGGCCAGCTGGCCACGCTGAATTCCCAGCTGTCGGCCAAGCAGCAGGAGAGCAGCAACCTCCAGCAGCAGCTCCCGGGACTCCAGACCAGCCTCGCGGGCGCCAACGCACAGGTCACCAGCGCCACCAGCACCCTGGCCGACGCCAAGGCCGCTCAGACCGCAGCCAACACCGCGCTGACGGACGCCAACGCCGCAGTGGCCGCGAAGAAGGCGGAGATTGCCGCGCTGGAGGCGGAGCTGCCTGGCTTGACCGGGGACCTCACGGCCGCACAGGCAGAAGTCACGACGAAGCAGGGCGAGCTCAAGGCCCTCCAGGACGCCCTGCCAGGGCTGCAGGCCACCCTGACCGCGGCCAACACCGCCGTCAGCGAGCAGACCGCCGAGGTGACCAAGCTCGACGGTGAGGTCACCAAGCTCGTCGCCGCTCTGGGAACCCTCAATTCGACGATCACTGCAGCGGAGAACACCATCCTGTCGCTGCAGAACCAGCTCACCCCGCTGCAGACGTCGCTGAACACGCTCAACAAGCAGATCAGTGACCAAGAGGCGGCGCTGGCCACCGCCAAGGCCGACTTGAATGCCCTCGACGCCAAGATCGTGACCGAGTCGGCAACCCTGCGCACGCTGGAAAGCGCCAAGAAGGTCAACCGTGACGCCGTGGCCGCGCAAAAGGTGGTCGTGGCGGGCCTGCAGACGCAGTACGCGGCGGTTCTCGATCGCATCGCCGCCATCGACGGGACGATCGCCCTCGGCGGCTGCCTCGCCTGATCGCGAGAGCTCGCACCTGTCGGAGGAGTGACCGGGGGCCCCAGGCAGTCAGCCTGGGGCCCTCGCCCATTCGGCGCCAGACCATCGGCCAGCGTCATCACGACGAGCAGAACCACCACTCCAGGAGGACCGATGTCGAAGGCCGAATCCAGTTTTGTGCCCGAGGGTGCCTCTGTGCCCGTCTCGCCTTGCCCCAGCTGGTGCGTGACCCGCCACGGGGTGCACCTGGGGGAGGAGAACTGGGTTCACACCGGTGAACCGCTCCTCGTGGCGGACGGCATACCGGCATACGTCGTCATGTCGGTCGATCCCGAAACAGGGACGAGCGACGGCCCCTACGTGCTGATCGGTGCCCGCGAGTACACCCTGAGCGAGGCACGCCACGTGGGGAGCGCGCTCATGGCGGCGGTGGACAGCGCCTGTGCAACTCCAGCCGGGGGACCCGAATGCGAGTGAACGGGCTTGGGACGCACGTCGCCGGTGCCGTGAGCGACGAATGTCGGACGAAGGAGAGCCTGCTCCCGCCTTCGGACGTCGCGATGTATGTGGTGAGTCGACTCGCCGAGACACGAGGTCTTGTGCTGGTTAACCTGAGGTTCGCACCTCGGAGGTGACGGCCTGTGGACAACTCCGCGGCCACGATCCTCAAAGTTGCTTTGATGTCTGTGCAGGCAGAGCACAGGCCGATCGATCCGACGCGTGAACCAGTTCGGGGCAGCGTGGGCGTGGAGGGGAGGGGTCCCAGTGGACGCAGTTCGCACCGTCGAGGCCGAAGTCCGCGAACTCATCCGCCGCTCCGGGCTCGATCCGGCGCGCGAGCCAAAGGCGGTGCAGCGGCTCGTGCGTGACGCCGTGGCTGACTACGACCAGCGCTCGATGCATGGTGGCATGCCCGTGCTCGGCGATGTCGCGCGTGCCGAGAAGTCCGTCTGGGACACCGTGGCGGGGTTCGGACCCCTGCAGCAGTACTTCGACGACCCCACGGTCGAGGAGATATGGATCAACGAGCCCACCCGCGTTTTCGTGGCGCGAGGTGGCGTGGCCGAGCTGACCACCACCCTGCTGACCGGGGACGAGGTCCGCGACCTCGTGGAGCGGATGCTCAAGTCGTCGGGGCGGCGGGTCGA
Source organism: Knoellia sp. Soil729 (assembly GCF_001427985.1). Lineage (GTDB taxonomy): Bacteria > Actinomycetota > Actinomycetes > Actinomycetales > Dermatophilaceae > Knoellia. Next base: position 169,887 of record NZ_LMSA01000002.1, on the reverse strand, counting down.
CCTGTCGAGCCCGTTCGTCGATGCCGTCCTGCCTGACGGTTCCCGTCTCCACGTGGTCATCCCCGACATCACCCGCGAGCACTGGCATGTCAATGTGCGCAAGTTCATCGTCAAGGCCGACAGTCTCGACGACCTCGTGCGTCTGGGGACCGTCACCCGCCAAGCGGCCAAGTTTCTCGAGGCCGCCGTGGCGTCGGGGCTCAACGTTCTTGTCGCTGGCGGAACGCAGGCTGGCAAAACCACCATGCTCAATTGCTTGGCGTCGGCGATTCCGGCGCGCGAGCGTGTGGTCACGTGCGAGGAGGTCTTCGAGCTGAAGATCCCCATGCGCGACGTGGCCTCGATGCAGTGTCGCCAGCCCTCCCTCGAGGGCACGGGCGAGGTGCCGTTGCGGCGCCTCGTCAAGGAGGCGCTGCGCATGCGGCCCTCCCGCATCATCGTGGGTGAGGTCCGTCAGGCCGAGAGCCTCGACCTGCTCATCGCGTTGAACTCGGGTCTGCCCGGGATGTGCACCATCCACGCCAACAGTGCGCGCGAGGCCATCACAAAGATGTGCACCTTGCCCCTCCTTGCCGGTGAGAACGTGGGTTCGCGTTTCGTTGTACCGACCGTCGCCGGCTCCATCGACATCGTGGTCCACGCCGCACTCGAGCGAGACGGCACGCGCCGCATCCGGGAGATTGCTGCAGTCCCTGGGCGGGTGGAGGGCGACGTCATCGAGATCGCGGACCTGTTCGTCATGCGTGGCGGCGAGCTCGTGCGCGCCGATGGCTACCCACCGCACCGCGAACGGTTCGAGCGCGCGGGCTACGACCTTCCCGCGCTGTTGGCCCAGGAGCCCGCATGACGGGCATCATTCTCGGACTGCTCTTCGGCACCGGACTGTTCTGCATCTGGTGGAGCTGCTGGGTGCGCGAAGAGGATCCGGAGCGGACGTCGGAACCGCCCAAGCTGATGCGCGTCCTGCGCGACGAGCTGGTCCAGGCCGGCTACCCGAGCGTGACGGCGCGCACGCTACTCGTGGGGTGCTCGGTCGCCTTCCTGCTGGTCTTCCTGCTGGTGTATGCCGTGGTCGGAGTTCCGGCGATCGGTCTTTGCTTCGCGCTCATGGCGGCCTGGGGTCCCTACGCCCTCGTGCGGATGCGGGCCCGCAAGCGCCGCAACCGTCTGCGTGACCTCTGGCCCGATGCCGTCGACAACATCACCTCGGCCGTCCGTGCCGGCATGTCGCTGCCCGAGGCGGTGTCGCAGCTCGGTGCGCGAGGTCCCGAGGAGCTGCGGCCTGCCTTCCAGGCGTTCGGTCAGGACTACCGCATCACCGGCAGGTTCCATGACTGCCTGGACCGTCTCAAGGAGCGACTGAGCGACCCAGTGGCCGACCGGCTCATCGAGTCGTTGCGCATCGCCCGCGAGGTCGGCGGGAGCGACCTCGGCAGGCTCCTACGCACCCTCTCTGTGTTCCTCAGGGAGGACTCGCGGACCCGGGCGGAGCTCGAGACCCGCCAGGCGTGGACGGTCAACGCAGCCCGCCTCGCGGTCGCGGCTCCTTGGGTCGTGCTGGCGATGCTGTCCAGCCGTCCGGAGTCCGTGCAGGCGTACTCCTCGGCGGCGGGGGCCATCGTGCTGTTCCTCGGCGCCCTGCTGACGGGTGTCGCCTACTGGATCATGATGCGCATCGGACGCCTGCCCGAGGACGAGCGGGTCCTGCGATGACAGGCCTTGCTCGCTCTGGCGCCATTCTCGGTTTCCTCGTCGGCGCCGGCCTGCTCCTCGTGTGGTTCGGGCTCCCACGGCACCGCCGGGCGGGTCTGGGAGACCGGGTTCTGCCCTACCTCAAGGACACGCCCCGGCCCTCGAACCTGCTCAGCCCGAACGTGCAGGCCAGGGGCATCCTCAGCGTGTTGTTCGCTCCCATCCTTGGCGAGATGTCCGGCCACGTCGAGCGGATCATGGGGGGCGCTCCCTCGGTTCGGCGACGACTGCTCCGGGCGGGCATGGCGCCGGACGTCGACAAGTTCCGTGCCCAACAGGTGATGTGGGGAGTGTCGGCCGGCCTCGCCATGCTTGCGCTCGGCACCCTCTCGACCGTCACGCGCGGGTCCAGCGCTGCTCTGGTGGTCCTCCTCACTGGCATCGGTATCGCGTCCGGCGTGGTTGCTGCCGACGTCTACCTCAGCCATCGCGCCAACCGGCGCGAGCAACGGATGCTGGCTGAGTTCCCAACTGTCGCAGAGCTGCTCGCGCTCGCGGTGGGCGCCGGTGAAGGCGCCGTCGGCGCCCTTGAGCGCGTGTGTCGGCTGTCCCGTGGCGAGCTGTCCGACGAGCTGCGGCGATGTCTCGCCGATGCACGAGCTGGAGCAAGTCTGCCGATCGCTCTCCAGGGGCTCGCGGACCGTACGGGACTCATGAGCCTGACTCGCTTCGTCGACGGGATCGTCATCGCGGTGGAGCGGGGGACTCCCTTGGCCGATGTCCTGCGTGCTCAGGCGCAGGACGTGCGCGAGGAGGGCCGCCGACTCATCATGGAAGCGGGGGGCAAGAAGGAGATCGCCATGATGGTTCCCGTCGTCTTTCTCGTGCTTCCCATCACCGTGGTCTTCGCCATCTTCCCCGGTTACTCGTTCCTCAAGTTCTCGATGTGACACCTCCGAAAGGCAACCCCATGCAGACCATCCACAGATCGCTCCTGCGGGCGCAGCTCGCCGCCGTCGACCTCGCCGACACCGCTCACCGGCGCCGGGAGCGCGGTGACGTGCCGGGCTGGGTGCTCATCACCCTCATGACGGCAGGGCTGGTCGCCGTCCTGTGGACGGTCGCGGAGGACCAGCTCCAGGCCCTCTTCCGGAGGGCGATGGACAGCGTCAGCCGCTGACGTGGCCGCGCTCACTCTCCGGCGTGAGCACGGGTCGGCCGTGGCGGAGTTCGTCATGGTCTCGGGGCTCGTTGTGTTCCTGTTCATGGCGGTGTTCCAGCTCGGGCTCACCCTCCACATCCGCAACACCCTCACCTCCTGTGCGAGCGAGGGTGCGCGGCTGGGTGCCCGGGCAGATGCGGACCCGGGCATGGGTGTTGCACGTGCCCGCGAGCTCATCGGGGCTTCGCTGTCCGAGCGCTACGCCGAGAACGTGACGGTGGGGACCGGCCTCGTGGGGGGAGTGCAGGTCGTCGAGGTGAGGGTGCGGGCGCCGTTCCCGGTCCTGGGACTGTTGGGGCCGGACGGCCGGCTCGATGTCACTGGCCGGGCCTTCCTGGAGCGACAGTGAGCTGGCAGGAGCGGTCGGCCCGTGCACGGAGCGAGGATGGCAGTGCCATCATCGAGTTCGTCTTTCTGGGCGTCCTCATGCTGGTCCCACTCATCTACCTCGTCATGACGCTCGGAAGGGTGCAGGCGGGATCGTTCGCGGTGACGACCGCGGCGCGTGAGGCTGGTCGCGCCTTCGTGACCGCCGAGTCGGGCGACGACGCCCCGGCGCGAGCACGGGCGGCGTCGGACGTGGCCTTCGCCGACCAAGGCTTTGACGGAATGGGAAGGCTGCAAGTTGCCTGCTCGACGTCCCCCTGCCTCACGCCGAATGCCCGCATCGAGACGACGGCACGAGTCTCCGTGCCACTACCGCTCATCCCCGCCTTCGCGCGGGGAGTCGTGCCGCTGGAGATTCCACTCACGGCAAGCCACCTGTCGACCGTCGACCGTTTCCGGGGCGCGCCGTGACGGCTCACGCAAGCCCCCGGCGGGATCCGTTGTGCAGGATGACTGCCCGGTGCGACGAGGAAGGCCGGGTCATGCTCCTCATCCTCGTCTTCACGATGATCAGCACGGTGCTCATCACTGGCGTCATCGCCGTGACGTCCGTCCACCTCTCCCGGATGAAGCTGCTCGACGCGGCTGACGGCGCGGCCCTGGCAGCCGCCAACGCACTGGACGACACGGCATACAGCGCGGGCGTTGGGGAGGCCGTCCCGTTGAGCAACGCAACCGTCCAGCAGGCGGCGAGCAACTACATCGGTAGCCGGTCGATGCCAACCGGGATGCTGCAGTGGGGTCTCGGAGGAGACACGGGCTCGCCCGATGGTCAGCTGGCCGTGGTGCACATGTCCTGCGTGGCCGAGGTCCCGTTCATCGGGTGGATGCTCAGCGGCAATGGGATCGAGATCAATGTCGTCTCGAGGGCGCGCTCGGACCTCGAGTAGCGCCGTGATGAGTGCGCGGAGGCCCGGAGACTGGCCCTTGGTCGGGCACAATGCCGTGGTCGCCACGTCCCGCACCGTTCCACTGATTGCCCATTCGGGCAGTCCAAACGCGTAATCAGTCGGGTTGGGGCACTGGCCGAACGGGCAATCAGTCGGGTTGGGGCACTGGCCGAACGCGCAATCAGTGGGCGTTGTGGTGTGTCACATACCGAGCGGGACCATCCACATGGTGAACGCACCTTTAGACTCGGGGCTGCGCACAGCGTCGTGCGGCCCCTTCCCACGACCCCCGATAGGACTGCTCGTGACCAAGCCCGTCGTGCTCATCGCCGAGGAACTCAGCCCGGCCACCATCGATGCCCTCGGACCGGACTTCGAGATCCGCCAGATCGACGGATCCGACCGTTCCCAGCTCCTCCCGGCCCTCGCCGACGTCGACGCAGTGCTCATCCGTTCGGCCACGAAGATGGACGCCGAGGCCATCGCCGCCGCCAAGCAGCTCAAGGTCATCGCCCGCGCCGGGGTCGGCCTCGACAACGTCGACGTCCCCGCCGCCACGCAGGCCGGCGTCATGGTTGTGAACGCCCCGACCTCCAACATCACCAGCGCCGCCGAGCTCGCCGTGGGCCTGCTCCTGTCGACGGCGCGCAACATCGCCCCCGCCAACCAGGCGCTCAAGAACGGTGCGTGGAAGCGCAGCAAGTACGGCGGGGTCGAGCTCCTCGAGAAGAAGGTCGGCGTGGTCGGCTTCGGCCGCATCGGCCAGCTGGTCGCCGAGCGCCTCAAGGGCTTCGGCATGGAGATCCTCACCTACGACCCCTACGTGTCGGCGCAGAAGGCCGGCCAGCTGGGCGCCCGCCTGGTCAGCCTCGACGAGCTCCTGGCCGAGTCCGACTTCATCACGGTGCACCTGCCCAAGTCGCCCGAGACCCTGGGTCTGCTCGGCAAGGAGGCCTTCGCCAAGGTCAAGCCCTCGGTGCGCATCATCAACGCCGCTCGCGGCGGGATCGTCGACGAGGAGGCCCTGGCCGAGGCCCTGCGTGAGGGTCGCGTCGCCGGTGCCGGCATCGACGTGTTTGCCAAGGAGCCGACCACCGAGAGCCCGTTGTTCGAGCACGAGTCCGTCGTCGTCACCCCCCACCTCGGTGCGTCCACCGAGGAGGCCCAGGAGAAGGCCGGCGTCGCCGTCGCCAAGTCCGTGCGCCTCGCCCTCGGTGGTGACCTCGTCCCCGACGCCGTCAACGTCGCCGGTGGTGCGGTCGCCGAGGAAGTCCGCCCGGGCATCGACCTCGTCGAGAAGCTCGGCCGGATCTTCACCGGTGTCGCCGGCTCCGTCCCCGTCCAGCTCGACGTCGACGTGCGCGGTGAGATCACCGCGCACGACGTGTCGGTGTGGGAGCTCGCCGCACTCAAGGGCGTCTTCACCGACGTCACCGAGGAGGCCGTGACCTACGTCAACGCCCCGCTGCTCGCCAAGGAGCGCGGCTGCGAGGTGCGACTGCTCACGGACGCCGTCTCCGAGGAGTTCCGCAACGTGACGACCCTGCGTGGCACGCTCGCCGACGGCTCCAACGTCTCGGTCGCCGGCACGCTCACCGGACCCAAGATGGTCCAGAAGCTCACGAGCATCAACGGCTTCGACCTCGAGGTGCCGATCAGCGACCACCTGGCGTTCTTCTCCTACAAGGACCGCCCGGGCGTCGTCGGCGTCATCGGCCGGCTCCTCGGCGAGGCCGACGTCAACATCGGGGGCATGCAGGTGGCCCGCGACGACGCCTCCGGCACGGCTCTCGTGGCCCTCACGGTCGACAACAAGATCCCCGCTGACGTCGTGGGCGCCATCGCTGCCGAGCTCGGTTCCGACGTGCGTGTCGTCGACCTGGTGGAGTGACTTCTCCCCTGAGATCCGTTGTGGCACAGCCCGATTGACACACACCGCGTATGCCCGGTGGTCACCCTCCGAGGTGACCACCCGGCATACGCGTGTCTGGGCAATGTCACGTGTTCTCGCCGCGTGTGCTTATCGTTGGCCCGTCAATGACCACGTTTGACCCAGGAGGGTTTGTGAACCGTACGGAGCTCAAGAACAAGGTTGCCGAGAGCACGGAGCTCAGCGCCGCTGACGCCGACCGCGCCGTGGGCGCTGTCCTCGACGCCATCACCGACGCACTCGTCGCCGGCGAGAAGGTGTCGCTGCCCGGCTTCGGCATCTTCGAGACGCGCGAGCGTGCGGCTCGTACCGGTCGCAACCCGCAGACCGGTGAGGCCCTTGAGATCGCTGCCAGCACCGCCGCCGCCTTCAAGCCGGCCGCCGAGCTCAAGCGCAAGCTCGCCAAGAGCTGACTCAACGCTCCACCACGGATGCCGTGTGCTCACTCCGGTGAGCGCACGGCATACGTGCGTTCCGGGGAGTGGAGGGTTTCGCGCTGAGACGCCGTCTCACAACGTGAGCACCCTCTTCCCGATAGTTGGACGTCCTTCTAATCTCGAACCCATGCAGCGGCAGGTACGTCTCATCGCCAGCCGCGGCGAGGTTCGGTAGTCAGCTCCCTCGTCGCGGAGACCCTGCGACGCCGCTGACCGGTTCGCCCGCACGAGGGCTTGGAGCCGACCGACCCACCCATACTCGAACGTCTGAAGGACTGAATTCCCCATGAGCGAAGAAGCCAAGCAGGCCCAGCGGGCCCTGCAGGAGTCGATGGACCTGCGCGACCAGGACCACACCGACGCCTGACCCAGCCCCACCTTTCCCGCCTGAAGTGGGTTCCTCTCACCTCGCTTGACCACCGCGACCGAGCGAAGTGAGAGAAAGCCACTTCAGGCGGGAAGGTCTTTGTGTGGGGGCGTCCGCATGGTGAGCCGGTCGTCCCGCATTCCGAGATCCCTTCCTAGGGTGGAGGCATGACGCACAGCAGCGCAGAGGCCGCGACCACCCCGACGCAGGACATCAACCTCGCGGTGATCGCCGGTGACGGCATCGGTCCCGAGGTGGTGGCCGAGGGCCTCAAGGTCCTCGAGGCGGTGACCGCCGGGAGCGGCACCAAGGTGGCCAGCACGGCATACGACCTCGGCGCGAAGCGCTGGAACGCGACCGGCGAGACGCTCCCGGACAGCGTCCTCGACGAGCTGCGCGCCCACGACGTCATCCTGCTCGGCGCCATCGGCGACCCGAGCGTGCCGAGCGGCGTGCTCGAGCGCGGCATCCTGTTGCCGCTGCGCTTCGCCCTCGACCACTTCGTCAACCTCCGCCCCGCCAAGCTCTACCCGGGCGTCGAGAGCCCCCTGGCCGTGGACCGCGTCGCCCCGGACGGCATCGACTTCGTCGTCGTGCGCGAGGGCACCGAGGGACCCTACGTCGGCAACGGCGGCTCGCTGCGCGCCGGCACCCCGCAGGAGATCGCGACCGAGGTCAGCGTCAACACCCGCTTCGGCGTCGAGCGCGTCGTGCGTGAGGCCTTCGCCCGCGCCCAGGCCCGTCCGCGCAGGCACCTCACCCTGGTCCACAAGCACAATGTGCTCACCCACGCCGGCCACCTGTGGCGGCGCACGGTCGAGGAGGTCGGCGCCGAGTTCCCCGGGGTCGAGACGGCCTACCAGCACGTCGACGCCGCGACAATCTTCCTCGCCACCGACCCTGGCCGCTTCGACGTCATCGTCACGGACAACCTGTTCGGCGACATCATCACCGACATCGCCGCAGCCATCGCCGGCGGCATCGGGCTGGCCGCCAGCGGCAACATCAACCCCACGGGCGAGGCTCCGAGCATGTTCGAGCCCGTCCACGGCTCGGCCCCGGACATCGCCGGCCAGGGCAAGGCTGACCCCACGGCGACGATCCTGTCGGTCGCGATGCTCCTTGACCACCTCGGCCGCAGCGACGAGGCGGCGCGCGTCGAGGCCGCCGTTGCGGCCGACCTGGCCGAGCGAGGTCGCCAGGTGCGCACGACGAGCGCCATCGGTGACGCCGTCACTGCGCGCCTGTCCTAGGCTCACTAGGAGCCCCACACCCGCGTTGGAAGGATCCCGAACATGACCGACCTCTCGTTCAGCGTCGAGCGACGTCCGGACCCCGTGAGCGACGAGCGTCGCGCCGAGATCCTCGCCAACCCCGGGTTCGGCCTCCACTTCACCGACCACATGGTCTCGGCGACGTGGACCAAGGACGGTGGCTGGCACGACGGTCGCGTCACGCCCTACGGCCCCATCCAGCTCATGCCGAGCGCGGCCGTGCTGCACTACGCGCAGGAGATCTTCGAGGGCATGAAGGCGTACCGCCACGAGGACGGCTCGGTCTGGACGTTCCGGCCCGAGGCCAACGCGGCCCGCATGGCCCGCAGCGCCCGGCGACTGGCCCTTCCCGAGCTCTCTGAGGCGGACTTCATCGGTTCGCTCAAGGCGCTGCTGGAGGTCGACAAGGCCTGGGTTCCGCCGGCCGACGGCGGCGAGGCGAGCCTCTACCTGCGCCCGTTCATGTATGCGTCCGAGGCGTTCCTCGGCGTGCGCCCGGCCAACGAGGTGACCTACTCGGTCATCGCCTCGCCCGCCGGTCCCTACTTCGCCGGGGGCCTCAAGCCGGTCACCCTGTGGATCTCGCAGGACTACGCGCGCGCCGGCGCCGGCGGCACGGGCAACGCCAAGTGCGGTGGCAACTACGCCTCCTCGCTCGCGGGCCAGCTCGAGGGCATCGAGAACGGCTGCGACCAGGCGGTCTTCCTCGACTCGGCCACGCACGAGAACATCGAGGAGCTCGGGGGGATGAACCTGTTCTTCCTCACCAAGGGTGGCGAGCTCGTCACGCCCGAGCTGTCGGGGTCGATCCTCGAGGGAATCACCCGCAGCTCGATCCTCGAGCTCGCCAAGGACCTCGACCTCACGCCGGTCGAGCGCACTGTCCCGATCCAGGAGTGGAAGGACGGTGTGGCCTCCGGGGACATCGTCGAGATCTTCGCCTGCGGCACGGCAGCGGTCGTCACGCCGGTCGGGGAGCTTCGCTGGCAGGGTGGCACGGCTCCGGGCGTCGGCGGCCCCGAGGGCGGCGAGGTCACCCGGACGATCCGCTCGCGGCTGCTGGACATCCAGTACGGCCGCGCCGAGGACACTCGAGGCTGGCTCACGCAGCTCGCCTGAGGCGAGCTCTCCGCCGGAGGTGGGCGGACGGCATACGGGACCAAAAGGTTTATTAAGGAACCATTGACGCCGTATGCCGTAGGGGTGTTGTCTGTCCTCCACTGAGGTTTCCGGACCACGGGGTCCAGAAACAGACCTTTGATGGAGAGCGCCCATGGCAACGCAGCGTGACAACGACGTCGCAGCAGCACGGCTCAGCCAGTACGACGAGGCCGACGCCGCGCTGCTCGCCGAGCTTGGCTACAAGCAGGAGCTGCATCGCCGCTTCGGCGCCTTCAGCAACTTCGCGGTCTCGTTCTCGATCATCTCGGTCCTTGCCGGGTGCATCACCAGCTACCTGATCGCCATGAACGCCGGTGGCCCGGTGGCCATCTCGATCGGCTGGCCGCTGGTCGGCTTCTTCGTCGTGTGCGTCGCCCTGGCCATGGCCGAGATCTGCTCGGTCTACCCGACCGCGGGAGGTCTGTACTTCTGGGCCGGCCGCCTCGCGACCAAGGGCAAGCGGCAGTGGGCCTGGACCGTGGGGTGGTTCAACCTCCTCGGCGAGGTGGCCGTCACCACCGCCGTCGACATGGGCGCCGCCATCACGTGGATGGCCTTCCTCGACCTCACCATCGGCATCGAGGTGACGGCGCTCAAGACCTTCATCTGCTTCGTCGTGATCCTGTTGCTGCACGGGCTGCTCAACGCGTTCGGCGTCAACCTCGTCCAGATGCTCTCGAGCGTCTCCGCCTGGTGGCACCTCGCCGGTGTTGCGGTCATCGTGCTCGTCCTCGCGTTCGTCCCGGACCAGCACCAGAGCGCCTCCTTCGTCTTCACCGAGTTCAAGAACGAGACCGGCTGGGGGAGCACCCCCTATGTCTTCCTCATGGGACTGCTCATGGCGCAGTACACCTTCACCGGCTTCGACGCCTCAGCCCACGTCGCCGAGGAGACGCGCAACGCCTCCGTGGCCGCGCCCAAGGGGATCGTCAACTCCGTCGTCGTCTCCCTGGCCGCCGGCTGGGTGCTCCTGCTGGCCGTGACCTTCGCCGTGCAGGACTGGGAAGCCGCTCGCACCACCGAGATTGGGCTTCCGCCGGCGCAGATCTTCATCGACGCCGCGGGCTCCACTTTGGGCAAGGGGTTGCTGCTCATCTGTGCCGTGGCCCAGTTCTTCTGTGGCATGGCCTGCGTCACGAGCTCCTCGCGCATGTCCTTCGCCTTCTCGCGCGACAACGCCCTGCCGATGTCGCGGCTGTGGTCCAAGGTCAACCCGCGCACCGGCACGCCGACGAACTCGATCTGGCTCGTCACCGTGGCCTCGATCATCCTGGCCTCGCCGTCCCTGTTCTCGACGACGGCCTACCTCGCCGTGACGTCCATCGCGGTCATCGGCCTCTACATCGCCTACGTGACCCCGGTCCTGCTCCGACGCCTCAACCCCGACTTCCGGCAGGGCCGTTGGAACCTCGGACGCTGGTCGGCGCCCATCGGCTGGATCGCGGTGGTCTGGGTCGCGTTCATCGTCATCCTGTTCATGCTTCCGCCGGCCTCGCCCGTCACCGTGGACACCTTCAACTACGCGCCGATCGCCGTTGCGATAGTCGCGATCTTCGCGCTGGTCTCGTGGTTCCTGCGCGGTCGCCAGCACTTCATGGTCGACGTGCCCACGGGCCACGACACCAGGCCAGCGGCGGAGATCTTCGAGTGACCGCCCCCACCAGCCTTGTGTGCCTGAGCGCGGCGTACAGCTCGCTCTCAGGCACACAAGGCGGGGGTATGCCGTGACGGCTCACCTTCCTGACGTGGGGCGCCTCTCCGAGGCGGTCCTGCGTCCCGCGACGGCCAACGTCTTCGAGACGACGGTCGAGCAGCTGGCCACCGCCATCCGGCTGGGAGTGTTCGTCGACGGCGAGCACCTGCCCCCCGAGCGCGACCTGGCCGAGCGGCTCGGCGTCGCCCGCAACACCCTGCGCGACGCCATTGCGGCCCTGCGCGAGAGTGGCCTCGTGGCCACGCGTCGCGGGCGTGGGGGAGGCACGGTCGTGACCTACGTGACGCCGGAGCCCGGCTCGTCGCCGGCACCCGCGCCCGTGCGGCGCGGCGCTGCCCTGGCCGACGCCCTCGACTTCCGCCGGGTCGTGGAGCCGGGTGCCGCCTGGCTGGCGGCCGGGCAGAACCTTGCCGGCGACCAGCGCTCCTGGCTCGTCGAGTCGGCGGCCGCCGTCTGGGCGGCTCCCGAGGCCGGGGCCCACCGGATCGCGGACAGCCGCTTCCACCTGGCCGTGGCCACGCTGTCGGGGTCGCCGATGCTCATCGAGTCGGTGACCCGGGCACAGGCGGCGCTGGGTGAGATGCTCGCCGCCATCCCGGTCCTGCCCCGCAACATCTCCCACTCGTGCGAGCAGCATGATGCTGTGGTGGAAGCGATCCTGCACGCCGACGCCGACGCCGCGCGTGCCGCCATGGAGGAGCACTGCGACGCGACCTCCGCCCTGCTCAGAGGACTTCTCGGATGAACGACCAGAAGGAGAACGACAGATGAGCGGTTCCATCCACTCCGGGGGGCCCACGCAGCTGAGCCTCGAGGACCTGCGGGCCGGCACCGAGAGCGGTGAGATCGACACGGTCATCGCCGCCTTCACCGACATGCAGGGACGGCTGACCGGCAAGCGGCTGCACGCGGCCTACTTCCTCGACCACGTCATCGACGGTGCGCTCGAGGGGTGCAACTACCTCCTGGCGGTCGACGTCGACATGAACACCGTCGACGGCTACGAGATGTCGTCCTGGGAGAAGGGCTACGGCGACTTCGAGTTCGTCCTCGACATGGACACCCTGCGGCGCACCCCGGGGCAGCCGCACTCGGTCACCATCCAGTGCGACCTCGCCTGGCTGGACGGGTCCGGGCTGGTGCGCCAGTCACCTCGCAGCATCCTCAGGGCCCAGGCCGAGCGCGCCGCCGAGAAGGGCTGGATGGCGATCGCCGGCACCGAGCTCGAGTTCATCGTCTTCGAGGACACCTACGAGTCCGCCTGGGACCGGCGCTACGTCGGGCTCACCGGAGCCAACCGCTACAACGTCGACTACTCGATCACCGGGGGGACGGTCGTCGAGCCGCTCCTGCGTGAGATCCGCAACGAGATGTATGCCGCCGGCGTCACCGTCGAGGGTGCCAAGGGCGAGTGCAACCTCGGGCAGCACGAGATCGGCTTCCTCTACGACGAGGTCGTGCGCACCTGCGACAACCACGTCATCTACAAGACCGCGGCCAAGGAGCTCGCGGCCAAGCACGGCATGTCGCTCACCTTCATGGCGAAGTACGACGAGCGCGAGGGCAACTCCTGCCACATCCACCTGTCCCTGCGCGGTCTCGACGGCGAGGCGGTCTTCGCCGACAAGGACCGGGACGGCGGCCAGGGCATCCTGCACGACCAGTTCCTCGCCGGCGTGCTCGCGACGATGCGCGACTTCACCTACTTCTATGCGCCGAACATCAACTCCTACAAGCGTTTTGCCGCGGGCTCCTTCGCACCGACGGCCATCGCCTGGGGGCGTGACAACCGCACCTGCGCACTGCGGGTGGTCGGTCACGGTGCCGGGCTGCGGATGGAGAACCGCGTGCCCGGCGGAGACGTCAACCCCTACCTCGCCGTGGCCGCGATGCTCGCCGGCGGCCTCTACGGCATCGAGCACGAGCTCGAGCTCGAGCCGGCGTTCGAGGGCAACGCCTACCTGTCCGACGTGGAGACCGTGCCGTCGACCCTGCGTGAGGCCCGCGAGCTCCTGGCGGCCTCGTCCATGGCCCGCGAGGTCTTCGGCGACGACGTCGTCGACCACTACGTCAACGCCGCGGACGTCGAGCTCAAGGCCTTCGACGCGGCCGTCACCGACTGGGAACGCATCCGAGGCTTCGAGAGACTGTAAGGAACACCATGAGCACCACACACGACGTCATCAACCCGGCGACCGAGGAGTCGGTCCGCACCATCGACCTCGTCGGGGTCGAGGAGACGGACGAGGCGGTCGCGCGGGCCGTCGAGGTCGGGCCCGCCTGGCGCGCGATGGCACCGGCTGACCGGGGGCGGCTCCTGCGCCGCTTCAGCGAGGTCGTCGACGAGCACCTCGAGGAGCTCGCGCTCCTCGAGGTCGAGAACGCCGGCCACACCATCGGCAACGCCCGCTGGGAGGCCGGCAACGTCCGTGACGTCCTCGCCTACTACTCCGCGGCACCGGAGCGGCTCTTCGGGCAGCAGATCCCGGTGGCTGGGGGCATCGACCTCACCTTCAAGGAACCCCTGGGCGTGGTGTCGATCATCGTCCCGTGGAACTTCCCCATGCCCATCGCCGGCTGGGGCTTCGGGCCGGCGCTGGCCGCGGGCAACACGGTCGTCCTCAAGCCGGCCGAGCTCACGCCGCTCACCGCCATGCGGTTGGGGGAGCTGGCCCTCGAGGCCGGCGTCCCCGAGGGTGTCTTCACGGTGCTCCCCGGTCGCGGTGCGGTGGTGGGGGAGCGCTTCGTCACGCACCCCGACGTCCGCAAGGTCTGCTTCACGGGGTCGACCACCGTCGGCCAGGGGATCATGCGCAAGGCCTCCGACCAGCTCAAGCGGGTGACCCTCGAGCTCGGTGGCAAGTCCGCCAACATCGTCTTCGACGACGCGGATCTCGACCTCGCGGCCGCGGCCGCACCGATGAGCTTCCTCGACAACGCCGGGCAGGACTGCTGTGCGAGGACCCGAATCCTCGTTAAGCGCACCGTGTTCGACGCGTTCATGGAGCGGTTCGAGGCGGGCATCCGCGACGTCCGGGTCGGCGACCCACGCGACGAGGGCACCCAGATGGGCCCGCTCGTGAGCGCTCAGCAGCGCGAGAGGGTGCGTGACTTCGTCGAGGACTCCGACACGCGGGTCGACGTCGCCTTCCGCGGCAGCTCGCCCGAGGGCGCGGGCTACTGGTACCCGCCGACCGTGGTCCTGCCGGGCAGCACCACGGACCGGGTGTGGCAGGACGAGATCTTCGGCCCGGTGGTGGGGGTCATGCCGTTCGACGACGAAGCCGACGCGATCCGGATGGCCAACGACACGGCATACGGGCTGTCCGGCTCGATCTGGACACGCGACGTCGGTCGCGCGATCCGCGTCTCGCGGGCGGTGGAGGCCGGCAACCTGTCGGTCAACAGCCACAGCAGCGTGCGCTACTCGACCCCCTTCGGTGGCTACAAGGCGAGCGGCATCGGGCGCGAGCTCGGCCCCGATGCGCTCGATGCGTTCACCGAGGTCAAGAACGTCTTCATCAGCACCGACAACTGACTGCTTCACTGAAAGGCTTGGTAGACATGGGAGATCGGCTGGCAGGCAAGGTCGCCGTCGTCACGGGAGGGTGCTCCGGCATCGGGCTCGCGACGGTGCGACGGTTCGCGGAGGAGGGCGCCAAGGTCGTCATCGGCGACCTCGACGACGCCAACGGTGAGCGCATCGCGCAGGAGGTCGGCTGCGCCTACGTCCACTGCGACGTCACCAGCAAGGACGAGGTCGACGCGCTGTTCGCGACGGCCAAGGAGAAGTTCGGCAGCGTCGACATCGCGTTCAACAACGCCGGCATCAGCCCGCCCGAGGACGACTCCATCCTCGACACCGACCTCGACGCCTGGCGCAAGGTCCAGGAGGTCAACCTCACCTCGGTCTACCTCTGCTGCAAGGCGGCCATCCCCTACATGCTCGAGCAGGGCAAGGGCTCGATCATCAACACGGCGTCCTTCGTCGCGGTCATGGGCGCGGCGACCTCGCAGATCTCCTACAGCGCCTCCAAGGGCGGGGTGCTGTCCATGTCGCGCGAGCTCGGGGTGCAGTTCGCCCGGCAGGGGGTGCGCGTCAACGCGCTGTGCCCTGGACCGGTCAACACGCCTTTGTTGCGCGAGCTGTTCGCCAAGGACGAGGAGCGCGCGGCTCGGCGCCTCGTGCACGTGCCGATGGGGCGGTTCGGGGAGCCCGAGGAGATGGCCAACGCCGTGCTCTTCCTCGCCTCCGACGAGTCGAGCTTCATCACTGCCAACACGTTCCTCGTCGACGGCGGCATCTCCGGCGCCTACGTCACGCCCCTCTGACGTGGCGGACGCGAGGCCGGTCATCGGCATCACGAGCTATGTCGAGCCGGTCTCTCGCGGCGACTGGGCCGGCCAGCGCAGCGCGGTGCTGCCGCACGCCTACGTGGAGCACGTCGAGCGCGCTGGCGGCATCGCCGTGGTGCTCCCACCCCGCCTCGACGCCGACGACGCCCTCGTCGCAGGGCTGCTCGCGCGTCTGGACGGCGTCATCATCGCCGGTGGCGCCGATGTCGAACCCAGCCGGTATGCCGCCGTGCCCGACTCCCGCATCCAGTCGCCCCGACCGGACCGGGACACCTTCGAGCTCGCGGTGGCCCGGGTGACCGCGCAGACGAGGCTTCCCCTGTTCGGCATCTGTCGTGGCATGCAGGTCATGGCGGTCGAGGCCGGGGGCGAGCTCGAGCAGCACGTCCCGGACAGAGTGGGGCACGAGGCGCACAGCCCGACGCCGGGCGTCTATGCCTCGCACCACGTGACTCCGGTCGAGGGCACGCTCCTGGAGTCGATCCTCGGCGGGGACGTCCTCGACGTCCCGACCTACCACCACCAGGCGGTGCGCGCCCACCCCGGGTACGACGCCGCGGCGTGGCACGAGGACGGGACGCTCGAAGCGATGGAGGACACGGCATACCCGTTCCGTCTTGCCGTCCAGTGGCACCCCGAGGCGGGGACGGACACGCGACTCTTCGACGCACTGGTGGCGGCCTGTCGTCCCGAGGGGAGCGGTGGGGTGACACTGGAGCGGTGAGGATTCCAGGACTGGCAGTGGCCGTGGGTGGTGTCGGGCTCGCAACCTGGCTCGTGCGAGCAGGGCGTCCGGTGCCCGACGCGATGGGCGGACGGGCCACCGGGGCCCGGGCTGCCCGCATGGCGCAGTCGCCCGAGTGGTCGAACGGCAAGTTCCACAACCAGCGGCTCCGCTTCGAGCCGTCGGCGCGCTCCCTCGCGGGCAGCGTCAAGGAGCTCGTCGCCGGCCGCCAGGAGCGCCATCCCGTCGGCGACATCCCGCTGGTGCGTGGAGCGCTCGACCCGGTGGCCCAGGGCACCCACGTCACCTGGCTGGGTCACTCGACCGCCCTCGTCCAGGTCGACGGGGCCGTCATCCTCCTCGACCCGGTGTGGAGCGACCGCTGCTCGCCCTCACAGCAGGTCGGGCCCCGGCGGCTCCACCCCGTGCCGGTGGCCCTGGCCGACCTGCCACCCGTCGATGCCGTCGTCATCTCGCACGACCACTACGACCACCTCGACATGGACTCGATCAAGGCGCTCGCGGCGATGCGCCCCGAGACCCGGTTCGTCGTCCCGCTCGGCGTCGGTGTGCACCTCGAGAAGTGGGGCGTGCCGCTGGAGCGCATCGACGAGCTGGACTGGCACGAGGACGCCAAGGTCGAGGGCGTGCGCCTCGTCGCCACACCGGCCCAGCACTTCTCCGGTCGTGGTCTGTCGCGCGACGGCACGCTCTGGGCCTCGTGGGTGATCGAGGGCGAGTCGCACAAGGTCTTCTACTCGGGGGACACGGGCTACTTCATCGGGTTCGCGGAGATCGGGGAGCGCTACGGTCCGTTCGACGTGTCGCTCGTGCAGATCGGCGCCTACGACGACGGGTGGCCCACGATCCACATGGACCCCGAGCACGGCGTCGAGGCGCACCTGGACGTCCAGGCGGCCGTCATGGTGCCGGTGCACTGGGGCACGTTCAACCTTGCCTTCCACCCATGGAGTGAGCCGGTCGAGCGGCTCCTGGTCGAGGCGGAGCGCCGTGGGGCCACCGTCGTCGTGCCGCGGCCGGGCGAGCGCATCGACCTGTCCGCAGTCCCCGCCGAGCCGAGCTTCTGGTGGCGCTCGATCACCTGAAACGCGGTCGCGAACCCCGGGCATCGCTGGTTGACTCGCGGGGTGACCGACGCCCCGGGCTTCTATGAGCACCTGACCTTCAACGCGCCCCTGTCGGACGCGCGTGCCGAGGCCTTGGCCGGACGGCTCGCGGCTGCCGGCCCGGCGACCATCGTGGACGTCGGCTGCGGGTGGGCCGAGCTGCTCCTGCGGGTCGTCGGGCGAGTGCCGTACGCCACGGCTGTGGGCGTCGACACCGAGGAGCGCCACCTCGAGAGGGCTCGGGTGCGTGCCCGGGAGCTGGGGGTGTCAGGGCGAGTGCGGTTCGAGAACCAGCCGGGTGACGATGTGACGGCGGCCGCAGACGTCGTGATCTGCATCGGCTCCTCACACGCGTTCGGCGACACTGCGGCGCAGGCGCTTGCCGCGCTGCGGCCGTTGGTGCGTCCCGGTGGCCGGCTCGTGCTGGGGGAGGGGACCTGGGAGGTGCGTGGTCCGGTCGGTCCCGACCGCGTGTGGGACGACGTCGTGGCGCTGCCCTCGGTGGCCGGCCTCGTGGACCTGGCGGTGGAGGCGGGGTACCGGCCGCTCTGGGTCGAGACGGCCAACGAGGACGAGCTCTTCGCGTTCGAGTCCGGCTATCTCGCGGACCTGGAGCAGTGGCTGATGCACCACGACGACGCGCAGGTCCGCGCCCGCGCCGACGAGCACCGGTCGCGGTGGCTGCACGGCTACCGCAACGCCTTCGGGTTCGCCTACCTCACCCTCGGGGTGCCCGCCCTGTCCTGACCCTCAGCGGGCAGTCCGGTGTCTCGCACGAGGTAGAGCCAGGGGAACGCGCGAGCGCCCACGACCCACCCGGCCTTCTCGTGGCGCGCGAGCGAGCCGGACCAGAGCACCCGCTTGTGCTCCCACTGCGTCGACGTGCGGACCATGAGGTGGCGGAGCATGCCCGCGCGCACGGTGTGCCAGCCGCGTCGACCGGCGAGCTCGAGCTCGGACATCTCGTCGAAGGCGGTGACCGGTCCGAGCCAGCGCTGCTCCTCGGTGAGGTCGTCATCGGCCGTGCCGACCCGGTCACCGAAGCGCTGCTGCACGGCCTGTCGGCTCATGCCGAGCTCGGCGCCGATCGCGGCCCAGCTGTGGCCGGCGGCACGGGCGGCGCCCACGGACTGGTGCAGCAGCCGGCGGACGGAGCCCTCGGCGTCCGCGACGCGGCGCACCAGGGCGAGCGGGTCGTCGACCGGTGCGCCGTCCAGGATGGCCGAGCCCAGTGCCTCGACCAGCCCGTCGTCCGGCTCAGCGCTCGTCACTGCTCGGCAGCCACGCGGCGTCACCGGGCTCGTCGTCGGTGCCCTTGCGGAACGTCGCCGACCCGAGCAGGTAGGCACCGAGGACCATGAGCGCGATCGTCATGCCCAGGAGGAGGCCCTTGTCGAAGCCATCCCGTCCGTGGGAGAGGGCGAAGGAGCCGAGGCCGAGGAGGACGCAGATCATGCCTGAGGAGAGCGAGGTCGTCCTCGTCGGGCGCAGGAGGTTGGTAGCCATGCGTCAACCGTAGGTTGACTACAGATCCCGTGTCAATCCTTTGTTGACATCTCTCGCGGTCTTCGTCTACCGCCCGGTTGTCCACAGGCACGACCTCGGCTCGCCGTCGTCCACAGTGCTGGGTCCGCCGTCGCTGAGCTGTCCTGCCGCGATGTCATGCTGATTCCCCACCAGGAGAGGGGACACGATGAGCCAGAGCAGCACGGCCCAGCATGAGGGCGCCGCGGCCGGCGACCCCCGCCACCGCTCGACCGAGGCCCTGATCGCCCTGGCGCTGTCCGCACTGGCCTCCCACCGGGGCCGAGCCTTCGACGACGTGGCCGTCTCACTCGCTCAGCGGTGCAGCACTGACGAGGGGCGTCGGTCGGTGGTCCCGACGCTCGCCGAGAACGTCGCCGCCGCCACCACGCAGGCATGGGAGCGCGGCTGGCAGCCAGCCGATGTCCATCGCATGGCGACCCGCACCCTGGCTCCCGCTGAGCAGGCCATCGTCGTCGACGCCATGAGCGACGAGCTCGCGAGATATGCGGTGTCCACCGTGGACCACCGGTGGCTGGCCCAGGTCGCGGAGCTCGAGGGTGGCGTCTGGTGGGCGCGTTCACAGACCTGGCTCGACGCCCGACGTGAACGCGGCACCGACTGGCTCACGTTGCTCTCGCAGACTCTCACGGTGCTGCACCTTCTCTGGACCCTGCCGCACATCGAGCGGCTGTCGCCCCTGCCTGGCACGGCGACCGCCGCTGGGGCCGGCGCCGGATCCCGGTCCTCGCCGGACGCGTCCCGAGGTGCCGAAGAGCCTGTGGCGCGGGTGGACGACCGCATCCTCGCCCGGGTGCGGATGATGCTGGCCAAGGCGGAGTCCACGACGTTCGAGGCCGAGGCCGAGACCTTCACCGCCGGGGCGCAGGCGCTCATGGCCAGGCACAGCATCGATGCCGCCTGGCTGGCGGCGGAGGAGCGGAGAACCGGCGGCCGAGAGGGCGCCGGAGGCGGTGGCCCGCACGGCAGGCGCATCGGGATCGACACTCCCTATGACGGGCCCAAGGCCTCCCTGCTCGATGCCGTGGCCAGGGCAAACCGGTGCCGCATGGTGTGGACCCGTGAGCTGGGCTTCGGCACGGTGATGGGGTTCGAGGCCGACCTCGACAGCGTCGAGCTGCTGTTCACGTCGTTGCTCGTGCAGGCCAACTCCCGGTTGATGGCCGAGGGCAAGCGTGCGGACCATCGCGGTCGCAGCCGCACTCGCTCCTTCCGCCAGTCCTTCCTTACCGCCTATGCCCACCGGATCGGCGAGCGGCTGCGCGAGGTCGCGGATGCCGAGGTGGCCTCGGCGCAGGAGTCGGCCGGCCCACGCGGTCAGGAGCTCGTGCCACTGCTCGCAGCGCGAGCCGAGCAGGTCGACGCCGTCATGGGCCAGTGGTTCCCCAAGGTCACCAGGAGCTCGATCGGTTCGGTGCGCGACGCCGAGGGCTGGCACGTGGGCCGTGAGGCGGCGGACCGGGCCGACCTCGACGGATCCGGGCCCCGGTCCAGGGTGGGACGACGGCGCGGCTGACCGTAGGCTGGCCCGATGGCGACCTCCCTCGGCGGACTGAGTCCGGACGACAGTGCGCGCGTCGCCGACCTCGCCGTCGACCTGGCGCGCAACGGTAGCACCGACGAGCTCCTGGAGTTCCTCGACCACGGCCTGCCCGTCAACCTCGCCGACACCCAGGGCAACACCCTGCTCATGCTCGCGGCCTACCACGGGCACGCCGAGACGGTGGTGGCACTGGTCGACCGCGGTGCTGACGTGGACCGGCGCAACGACCGGGACCAGACGCCGGTGGCCGGCGCCCTGTTCAAGGGCGAGAAGCAGGTCGTGCGAGCGCTCGTCACCGCCGGCGCCGACCTGGACGCCGGCACACCGACGGCGCGCCAGGCCGCCGAGATGTTCGGCACGCAGTCACTCCTCGAGACCTGAGCTCGTCCGCCGGGTCCCCACGCGGTGGGCATGCCCAGGACATGACGAAGGGGACCGCGACCTGGAGTCGCGATCCCCTTCGACGTCGTGCCGTGTGCGTCGCCACCCCAGAGTGTGGCTCACAGCAGGCTCAGGCCGAGCTCAGAGGAGGTCGGAGAAGTCGTCCTTCTTGGCCTCGGAGCCACCGTTGTCGCCCGCGTTCGCAGCGCCGCCGTCGCGGTCGGTCCCGCCCTCGGTCGGAGCGTTGTCGTTGAACGGACCCTTGGGAACGTCCTGCGCATCGCCGGCCTCGGCGTTGAGCGCCTCGATCGCCTTGCGGACCCCTTCACCGTAGGCCGGGTCGGCCGCGGTGCAGTGGGCGATGTGCCGCTCGATGGTCTCCTTGGAGGCACCCGAGATCGCACGTGCGGTGTTCTCGAAGAGGACCTGCTGCTGCTCCGGCGTCATCTTCTCGCGGAAGAGCACACCCGGCTGCGTGAAGTAGTCCTGGTCATCCTCGCGGTGGTTGAACCGGTCGCCGCTCGACCCGATGCTCCAGGCGGGCTCGCGGTACTGCGGCTGGCTGGCATAGCGGCCGTAGGAGTTCGGCGTGATGGACGGGGTGGACCCTGCCGAGATGCGCATGGCGCCGTCGCGGTGCGGGTCGTTCGGGTTCTCGACACCTCGCGGGGAGTTGACCGGGATCTGGTGGTGGTTGACCCCGAGGCGGTAGCGCTGGGCGTCACCGTAGGAGAACAGGCGACCCTGGAGCATGCGGTCGGGGGAGAAGCTGATCCCCGGCACGACGTTGGCCGGGCTGAACGCAGCCTGCTCCACGTCCATGTGGTAGTTCTCGGCGTTGCGGTTGAGCTCCCACTCGCCGACCTCGATGAGCGGGTAGTCGCCCTTGGGCCAGACCTTGGTGAGGTCGAACGGGTGGTAGGGAACCTTGTCGGCGTCGGCCTCGGGCATGACCTGGACGAAGAGCTTCCACTTGGGGAAGTCACCCTTCTCGATCGCCTCGAAGAGGTCACGCTGGTGCGACTCGCGGTCGGCGCCGATGAGGGCGCTCGACTCCTCGTCCGTGAGGTTCTTGATGCCCTGCTGGGTGCGGTGGTGGAACTTGACCCAGAAGCGCTCGCCCTCGGCGTTGGTGAACGAGAAGGTGTGCGAGCCGAACCCGTGCATGTTGCGGTACGTGGCCGGGATCCCGCGGTCCGACATCACGATCGTCACCTGGTGCAGGGACTCGGGCAGGTTGGTCCAGAAGTCCCAGTTGTTCTCGGCGTTGCGCAGGTTGGTCTTCGGGTCGCGCTTGACGGCGTGGTTGAGGTCCGGGAACTGGAGCGGGTCACGGAAGAAGAAGACGGGCGTGTTGTTGCCCACGATGTCCCAGTTGCCCTCCTCGGTGTAGAACCGCACGGCGAAGCCACGGATGTCACGCTCGGCGTCGGCCGCACCGCGCTCACCGGCGACCGTGGAGAACCGGGCGAACATCTCGGTCTGCTTGCCGACCTCGGAGAAGATCTTGGCGCTGCTGTACTTGGTGATGTCGCCCGTCACGGTGAAGGTGCCGTAGGCGCCGGAACCCTTGGCGTGCATGCGTCGCTCGGGGATGACCTCACGGTCGAAGTGGGCCAGCTTCTCGAGGAACCAGACGTCCTGGAGCAGCAGGGGGCCGCGAGGGCCGGCGGTGACGCTGTTCTCGCCGTCCCAGACCGGTGCTCCGGCGACGGTGGTCAGCGGGTTGGTGTTGCCCGGGTCCTGCCGGGGTCCTTCAACGCTCATCGGGATCTCTCCTTGTGGTGTGGGGCTCTTGCTCACAACGGGTGGTGGGTGGACGCCGAGGGGATGGACCCCGCGGCGGTGCTGCAGGCGGGGCAGGTGCCCCAGTAGGTCACTTCGGCCTCGTCGATGACGAAGCCGTGGCTGTCCTGGGCCGCGAGGCACGGGGTCTCACCCACGGCGCAGTCCACATCGGCGATCTCGCCGCACTGCCGGCAGACGATGTGGTGGTGGTTGTCCCCGGTGCGGGCCTCGTAGCGCGCGGGCGAGCCGGCGGGCTCGATCCGGCGGATGAGCCCCGCACTGCTCAGGGCGGCAAGGACGTCGTAGACGGCCTGGGTGGACACCTTGCCGAGGCCGGCACGCGCCGCGCGCGCGAGGGTCTCGGCATCGGCATGCGGGTGTGCCCAGACGGCCTCGAGGACAGCCATGCGCGGCCTCGTCACCCGAAGTGAAGCGGCACGCAGGACGGCCGCTGGCTTCATCGGAGTGGGCATGACCCTCACTCAACCAACAATTCTGGAATCAGTCAAGAAAACAGTGGCACCCGGCCGATTGCGGCGCCGGCGGTCAGCGCGTCTGGCCGGCGCGGACCATCTCGGCGGTCTTGGCGACGCGCTCGGCCCTGGTCTGCTCACGCTTGGCCTCGGTGACCCACCGCACGAACTCCTTGCGGTGCGAGGACGCCAACGCAGCAAAGGCCGCCTCGACGGGCGGGTCGGCCGACAGTGCGGCGGCGAGGTCGTCGGGGACCTGGACCTCGCGCGGTGCCTGGTCGGCGGCGATGTCGAAGGTCACCTCGTCACCCAGCTCGACCCCGGCTGCGGCACGGTTGGCCTTGCTGAAGCCGACGAGGTTCTCGCCACCCATGCGTGCGAGGCGAAGCGGGATGGGCTTGCCGTTGACCGTCACCACGACGGGGAAGGCCTTCGCGCCATCACCCAGTGCGGCAACCTGCTCGTCCGTCAACGTGAACCCACCAGCAGGGCCGCGTGCCTCAAGGACGGCGGTCAGGTGCAGCGTCTCTCCCATGGGAGGCGAGCCTAGCGACGTGGGCGAGCGGACGGCATACGTCGAATCAACCGCTCGCGCAGGCGATGACGAGACGCGGACGAGGAGGGTGCCCACGATGTGGACAGGCCTTCCCGGATGCTGGTCTGTTCTGCCACGCTCTGCCTGTGACTCTCATGTCCGTGGCCACCGCCACCGTCATTATCGACTAGCGCGACGAACACACAGTTCGTCGCGCAGACCTCCCACACCCGGGGGGTCTTTTTGTTTGGTCGACGACGGGAAGCCGGAGTCGCCCGGACGAGAAGCTCGGCCGCCCCACCCCCGGTGGCCGAGTCGCAGCGCCAGTCGACAGCGACACGTGAGGCACACGTCTGAGCACGCCGATGCACGAGACCAGATCGAGGCGACACCCATGAGCGACTTGCACGTCTACGACACGACGTTGCGTGACGGTGCCCAGCAGGAGGGACTCAACCTCTCTGTCGTGGACAAGCTCACGATCGCGTCCCACCTCGACGACCTCGGAGTCGGCTTCATCGAAGGTGGCTGGCCCGGCGCGAACCCCAAGGACACCGAGTTCTTCGCCCGGGCCGCCACCGAGCTCACGCTCCACAACGCCACCCTCGCCGCGTTCGGCGCCACCCGCCGGGCCGGAGGCCAGGCCTCGACCGATCCGCTCGTGCGGGCCCTCCTGGACAGCCAGGCACCTGTCGTCACCCTCGTCGCCAAGTCGCACATCGGGCACGTCGAGCGGGCGCTGCGCACGACCGGTGCGGAGAACCTCGAGATGATCCGCGACACCGTGTCGTTCCTGCGGGGGGAGGGGCGGCGCGTCTTCCTGGACGCGGAGCACTTCTTCGACGGGTATGCCGTGGACCGGGCGTACGCCCTCGAGGCACTTCACGCTGCGCTCGAGTCGGGTGCGGAGGTGGCTGCGCTGTGCGACACCAACGGCGGCATGTTGCCCGGGCAGGTGTGGGACGTCGTCACCGACGTGGTCGCGGCGCTCGGGCTGGACCCGACCGGGGCGGACGCTCGTCTCGGCATCCACTGCCACAACGACACCGGTTGTGCCGTGGCCAACTCGATGGCTGCCGTCGACGCCGGCGCAACGCACGTGCAGGGCACGATCAACGGCTACGGCGAGCGCACCGGCAACGCCAACCTCGTCACGGTGGTGGCCAACCTCCAGCTCAAGGAGGGGGTGTCGGTCATGGAGCCGCACCGCCTGCAGGAGTCGACGCGCATCAGCCACGCGATCAGTGAGATCACGAACGTGCCGGCCTACAGCCGTCAGCCCTACACGGGAGCCAGCGCCTTCGCACACAAGGCGGGCCTGCACGCCAGCGCCATCAAGGTCGACCCGGACCTCTACCAGCACCTCGACCCCAAGCACGTCGGCAACGACATGCGCATGCTCATCTCGGACATGGCCGGACGTGCCTCGGTCGAGCTGAAGTCGCGCGAGCTCGGCCTCGAGCTCGACTCGCAGAACGAGGCCGACGGCGTGCTCGTCCAGAAGGTGCTGGCAATGGTCAAGGACCTCGAGCTGCGCGGCTACACCTTCGACGCGGCCGACGCGAGCTTCGAGCTGCTGCTGCGACGCGAGATCGACGGCGCCCTCCCCGCCTTCTTCGAGGTCGAGTCGTGGCGGGTCATCACGGACTCGCAGTCCGAGGGTGAGGCCCTCTCGGAGGCGACGGTCAAGCTCACGGCCGGCGGCAAGAGGGTGCTGCGCACCGGCGAGGGCAACGGCCCGGTGAACGCGCTCGACCACGCCCTGCGCCTGGCGCTGGCCCCGGCCTATCCCGAGGTCGAGCACCTCGAGCTCATCGACTACCGCGTGCGCATCCTCGACGCCGCCCACGGCACCGACGCCGTGACCCGCGTCCTCATCGAGACCAGTGACGGCGAGACGACCTGGGAGACCATCGGCGTCGCCCCCAACATCCTCGAGGCGAGCTGGAGGGCCCTCGTCGAGAGCGTGACCTACGGCCTGCTTCGGGCGGGAGTGCCCGCACGCTGACCTGCGATGCGCGCACCCGGGTGCGACCATGAGCAGCATGAGCGGACCTGGTGGCGACCTCGTCGTGCGACCCGGTCCGGGGCTTGCGAGCGGGTTGGTGATCGATGCCGGCGAGCTCGTCGAACGCTTCAGCCGCTCGTCCGGCCCCGGCGGCCAGGGCGTCAACACCACCGACAGCCGGGTCGAGCTGGCCTTCGCACCCGCAACCTCGGCGTCCCTCACGCCGACCCAGGCCGAACGCGTCCTCGAGGTCCTCGCGTCCAGCCTCGTGCAGGGCCAGCTCGTCATCGCCGCGTCCGAGTACCGGTCACAGCTGCGCAACCGAGCCGCCGCCCGCGAGCGGCTCGCGAACCTGTTGCGCGACGCCCTGGCACCGGCGCCGCCCACCCGTCGGCCGACGCGCCCGACCCGCGGCTCCCAGCGCCGCCGCCTCGACGCCAAGAAGCGCCGCGGCACCCTCAAGTCCGGACGCGGTCGGCTCAGGCCCGAATGAGCCCAGCAGCGCCCGAGGTCTCGAGGACCGTGAGCAGGCGGTGGCGCAGGACGTTGGAGCGCTCGGCGAACGCTCGCTGGCGCTCGAGGTATGCCGCCTTGCCCGTTGCCGTCTCGATCCTCACCGGTTCGACGTCGTAGGCGGAGAGGTCGTAGGGCGACGCCTGCATGTCAAGGAGGCGGATCTCCATCGCGAGGTCGAAGCAGTCCAGCGTGAGCTCGCTCGGCACGAGTGGAGTGAGCTTCGTCGCCCACTTGTAGACGTCCATCCCCGCGTGCAGGCAGCCCGGCTGCTCGAGCGCGACCTGCGACTCCCTCGTGGGCTGGACAGCGTTGCGGGGCAACGCATCCGCCGTGAAGAAGCGGAACGCGTCGAAGTGGGTGCACGTGATCTGGTGGCGCTCGACGACCGCGTCCGTCGCAGCCTGGCTCAGGCGCAGTGGCACCTGCTCGTGCCGGATGTCACCGTCCGTGGCGCGATACACCATGGCCCACTCGTGCAGGCCGAAGCAGCCGAGCCGAGCAGGTCGCGAGGCCGTCGCCGAAAGCAGCCGCGCGATGAACTCGACCGCGCGTCCGCGGGCCGCGACGAACGCCTCGACGTCGAGCTCGACCGCGTCGTCCACGACGCGGTAGTGCTTCCACCCCGCTCGCTCGAGGCCGCTCGCACCGGCCAGGCGCACGCCGGCGCCGGGGTGCCAACGGCGCAGCTGCGCGGGCGTCGTCGAGTAGTAGCTGAAGAGGAAGTCCTCGACCGGGTGGCGCACCTGCTGGCCGCGCCGGGCTCGGTGCGCCGCGGTCGCCGCCTCGACCCGCGAGTGGTGGGCGGACTCGCGCACGGTCCATGTCGGGGAGTCGAGGAGGGTGGGGGCGTCCGGCAGCATGGCCTCACCAGCGTAGGTGAGTCGGTCGGGCCAAGTCACCACGGACGACGCGGGGTCGTGCGACGATCCATGGTGGGCCGCATGCCGCGGCCATGAGCATCCCCCTGGAGCTGCCGTCATGCGTCGAACCCTCACCCTGGTCATCGCCTGCTTCCTCGCCCTCGTGGCGCCGTCCGCTGCGTACGCAGGCCCGGGCGGCGACCAGGGCAAGGCGGCGCAGAACGCGACGAGCTGGTACCTCGCCCTCGGTGACTCCCTCGCGGCCGGATACCAGCCAGGGGTGGGCGACGACCGCACTGGCGGCTACGTCGGCGGCGTGCTGGACGCCCTGCAGGAGACCGCTCCCAAGGCCAAGCTGCGCAACATCTCGTGCTCCGGAGCGACGACCACCTCGCTCATGGGCACCGACCGCTGCGCCTACGAGGCCGGCAGCCAGCTGGCCGAGGGCGTGCAGTTCCTCAAGGCGCACAAGAGCAAGGTCGACCTCGTCACCATCGACATCGGCGCCAACGACGTCACCCCGTGTGCACGCCCGGTGATCGACTTCACGTGCGCCCTGAAGGCGGTCGGCACGGTTGAGGCCAACCTCACCAAGACGCTCGGCGAGCTGCGCGCCGCGACCGGCCCGGACACCCAGATCGTCGTCCTGAACTACTACAACCCGTTCCTCGCCCTTTGGCTCACCGGTACGGCCGGTCAGACGGCTGCAGGGGCATCGAGCGTGTTGCAGGGCGCACTCAACGCCGCGGTCGCTCGTGCGGCGGCCACGGCCGGGGCCGACGTCGCGGACGTCGCCACGGCGTTCAGGTCCACCAACACGACACCCGTGACCACGGCATACGGACCCATCCCGACCAACGTCGCGACGATCTGCGCCTGGACCTGGATGTGCACCAAGAGCGACATCCACGCCAACGACGCCGGGTATGCCGTCCTCGCGTCGACCGTCGCTGCTCGCCTGGAGTGAGGCTCGCCCTAGAGTGAGCCCGTGCGTATTGCGAGATTCACTACTGGTGAGGACCCGGTCTACGGGCTGGTCGACGGTGCTGGCGAGAAGATCGCCGAGATCACGGGCGACCCGCTCTACACCAGGATCGAGCTGACGGGCGCGACCCACCTCGTCGAGGACGTGCGCCTGCTGGCGCCGGTCATCCCGCGCAGCAAGGTCATCGGCATCGGCAAGAACTACGCCGAGCACGCCAAGGAGATGGGCGGCGAGGCTCCGACGAGCCCGCTGATGTTCCTCATCCCCAACACCGCCGTCGTCGGGCCCGGTGACCCGGTGGTGATCCCCGGGTTCACGCAGGAGGTCAGCTACGAGGGCGAGCTCGCCGTCGTCATCGGGCGCCTGGCCAAGGACGTGCCGGTCGACCAAGCCCTCTCCACGGTCTTCGGCTACACCGTCGCCAACGACGTGACCGCGCGTGACCTGCAGCGCGGCGACGGACAGTGGTCGCGGGCCAAGGGCCTGGACACGTTCTGCCCGCTCGGCCCGTGGATCGAGACCAGCCTCGACCCGGCCGGGTGCCGGATCCGCACCACCCTCGATGGCGAGGTCGTCCAGGACGGCCCGACGTCCGACATGGTCCACGGCGTCGCCGAGCTCATCGCCCATGCCTCGCAGGCCTTCACCCTGCTGCCGGGCGACGTCATCCTCACCGGCACCCCCGCCGGTGTCGGGCAGGTCGTCGCCGGTCAGCGCGTCGAGGTCGAGATCGACCAGATCGGCACGCTGAGCAACCCCTTCGTCGCGGCCGAGTGAGCCCGAGCCCTGCAGAAGTCCGAGAAAACTTCGCGGAGTCTGTCGTATCCGTGCGGGCCCGTTCGTGGAGAGGATGAACGACGACGCAGGACGCCACGGACGGCGGCCGGTCGTTCACCTCAAGGAGAGCCACCATGACGCAGTACATGCTTTCCGTCGTCGGCAACGTCGACGACGCCGTCCCCACGGACGACGAGATGCAGGAGATGTTCGCGACGGTCGGACGCTTCAACGACACGCTCCAGGAGGCCGGCAAGTGGGTCTTCGCCGGCGGTCTCGCGCCGATCACGACCGCGACGGTGGTGGACGCCACTGGCGAGCGCCCCACCGTGACCGACGGCCCCTTCTCGGAGGCCAAAGAGTTCCTCGGGGGCTTCTGGATCATCGAGGCGGCCGACCTCGACGACGCGCTCGACTGGGCCAAGCAGGGCTCGGCCGCCTGCGGGGCCGCGGTCGAGGTCCGTCCCTTCGACGCCGCCTCCCAGTGACCGACTGCACCTGAGCCCGCCCGTGCCCGCCCCCGCAGCCGCTCGTGGTTCGGACGCCGTCGCCGACGTCGTCCGCACCGAGTACGGCCGGGTGGTTGCCGGTCTCATCCGTCGCTACGGCGACATCGGCGTGGCCGAGGACGCCCTCGGCGAGGCCATCGTCATCGCGCTCCAGCGGTGGCCCCGCGACGGTGTCCCGCCCAACCCCGCCGGGTGGCTCACCACCACGGCCAGCCGCAAGGCGCTGGACCACCTCCGTCGCGAGAAGGTGCGCGACGAGAAGTACGCCGAGGCCGCCATGCTCACCGACGACACGCCCCCGGAGGCGAGCGGTCCGGTGAAGGACGACCGGCTCCGGCTGATCTTCACCTGCTGCCACCCCGCGCTCGCCGAGCCGGCCAGGGTCGCCCTGACCCTGCGCCTGCTCGGCGGCCTCACCGTTGCGGAGATCGCCAGCGCCTTCCTCGTCCCCGAGACGACCATGGCCCAGCGCATCACCCGCGCCAAGGGCAAGATCGCCAGGGCCCGGATCCCGTACCGAGTCCCTGCCCCGGACGACCTCGCCGAACGCCTCGATGGCGTGCTCGCGGTGCTGTACCTCATCTACAACGAGGGCTACCTCAGCTCCAGCGGTGACGGTGCCGACCGCCAGGACCTCGCCGACGAGGCCATCAGGCTCACTCGCCAGGTGCAGTCGATCGCGGTCGGCGTCGGCTCACCACCCGAGGTCGACGGCCTGCTCGCGCTCATGCTCCTGAGCCGAGCCCGCCGCCCCGCACGCATCGGCGCCGACGGGCGGTGGGTCACCCTCAGCGAGCAGGACCGGACCCTGTGGGACCTCGGGCTCATCGAGGAGGGCCACGCGCTCGTGCGAGAGTGCCTGCGCCGCAATGCTCCTGGTGCCTACCAGCTGCAGGCCGCGATCCAGGCCGTCCACACCGACACCCTCGAGGCATCGGCCACCGACTGGGGCCAGGTGCTCGCGCTCTACGACCAGCTCGTGCGCGTCCACCCCACACCGGTCGTCGAGCTCAACCGTGCGGTCGCCCTCGCCGAGGTCGACGGGCCCCACGTCGCACTGGCGGTCATCGACGCACTGGAGCTCACGGCATACGCACCATGGCACGCAAGCAGAGCGGAGCTGCTGCGCCGTCTCGGACGTGCGGAGGACGCAACCCACGCGTATGCCGCCGCGATCGCGACCACGCAGAACCCGGCCGAGCGTGCCTGGCTGGCTGCGCGGCGCGAGACCTGACCGACCATCAGGGACAGGAGTACGACTGATTGCCCGTTCGGCCAGTCGCTCGCTGCGCTCGCAGCTGGCCGAACGGGCAATCAGTCGTCCCGGGGGCTACTTCTCGACGCGGAAGCCGAGCTTGATGCCCACCTGCCAGTCGGCGACCTCACCGGACTCGCCGAGGTGGCCACGGATCTGGGTCACCTCGAACCAGTCGAGGTTGCGGACGCTGGAGCTGGCGGAGGCGAGGGCGTTGTTCACTGCCGCCTCGACGCCGTCGGGGGAGCTGCCCACCAGCTCGGAGATGGCGTAGACGTGATCGGTCATGGGGTGTCTCCGTCAGGTCGTGCCGGACGCCGGTCGCCCGGACCCTGCGCCCAACGTAGACCCTAGAATCGGGTCATCATGAGCGAACAGCCCACCTCGTCAGCCAGCAGCCCTCGCCTCCGCGTCGCCCCGTCCCCCACGGGAGACCCGCACGTCGGCACGGCCTACATGTCGTTGTTCAACCTCGCGTTCGCGCGACAGCAGGGTGGACGCTTCCTGCTGCGCATCGAGGACACCGACCGGGCGCGCTTCCGGGCCGACAGCGAGCAGCAGGTCTACGACACGCTGCACTGGCTCGGGCTGACCTGGGACGAGGGGCCCGATGTCGGCGGGCCCTTCGCGCCCTACCGCCAGAGCGAGCGTCTCGACACCTACCGACCCTACGTGGAGCGTCTGCTCGCCGACGGCAAGGCGTACTACTGCTGGTGCTCGGGGGAGCGCCTCGCCCAGATGCGCGAGGTCCAGCAGAAGACCAAGCAGCCCACGGGCTACGACCGTCTCTGCCACGGCAAGACCCGCGAGGAGCGGGCCGCCCTGCCCGGTTTCACCGACAAGGACCCGGTCGTGCGGATGTTCATCCCCGACGACGCGCCGCTGACCTTCGAGGACCTCATCCGTGGCACCGTGTCGGCACCGCGTCCCGATGACCAGGTCATCCTCAAGGCCGACGGCTTCCCGACCTACCACCTCGCCGTCGTCGTCGACGACCACGAGATGGGCATCACCCACGTCGTCCGCGGCGAGGAGTGGATCAGCTCCACGCCCAAGCACGTGCTGCTCTACCAGT
This sequence comes from Knoellia sp. Soil729, assembly GCF_001427985.1. GTDB lineage: Bacteria > Actinomycetota > Actinomycetes > Actinomycetales > Dermatophilaceae > Knoellia. The sequence goes on along the minus strand of NZ_LMSA01000002.1, from coordinate 138,356 downwards.
GGCTCGGGCTCGACCTGCCGAAGTTCGCGCACATGCCGCTGCTGCGCAACACCGACAAGTCCAAGATCTCCAAGCGCAAGAACCCTGCGGCGCGGCTCACGTGGTTCCGCGAGGAGGGCTACCTGCCCGAGGCGCTCGTGAACTTCCTGGCGCTGCTCGCCTACCCGCCGATCCTCGAAGCGGACGGCACCGAGCGCGAGGTCTTCACGTTCCGCGAGTTCAGCGACGGCTTCGACTGGAAGAAGGTCAACCCGGTCGGCCCGATCTTCGACCTCAAGAAGCTCGACTGGCTCAACGGCGTCTACCTGCGTGAGCTCGAGCTGGGCGACTTCACGTCGCGCCTGCTGCCCTTCCTCGAGCGTGACGGTGTGCTGTCCGGCAACCCGTCGCTCGGCGAGCTCGGCCGGCTCAAGGCGGTGGCCGAGCTCATCCAGACACGCATCGCCCACCTCACCGAGGCCTCGGCGCTCGTGCGCCCGTTCTTCGTCGCCGACGACGCCCTCGAGATCGCCGAGGACGCACGCGGTCAGCTCAAGGACGACGCCGGGCAGGTGCTCGACGCCGCGCTGGCCGCTCTCGGTGACATCGACGACCAGGGCACCGGCGTGCTCGGCACGGACAGTGGCTGGAATGCTGCGGCCATCGAGGCGGCCCTGCGGAAGTCGATCGTCGACGGCCTCGGCATCAAGCCGAAGTTCGCCTTCGGTCCGTTGCGCACGGCTGTGTCGGGCGCACGCATCAGCCCGCCCCTGTTCGAGTCGATGGAGATCCTCGGCAAGGCCTCGACGCTCACCCGTCTGCAGGCCCTGCGCGACTCGCTCTGAGCGGTCGAGGGAGCCCGAACACGAGTCGATTTGGGCGTCGGGGGAGCGGCCGGTAGTATCACTCCTCGGTTCACCGGTGGATGAGGTCTTCGGACCACAGCGTCGGTGATACCCCCTTGGGGTATGGTGTAATCGGCAACACTACGGTTTCTGGTACCGTCATTCTAGGTTCGAGTCCTGGTACCCCAGCTTGGTCAAAGCCCCTGTGGCGGAGGCCGATTCGAAAGAACTGCCGTTCTACGGTATTCTTTCACCCGCTGTCGAAGCTCGCTCCGACAGCACAGTCATGGCCCCATTGTGTAGCGGCCTAGCACGGCGCCCTCTCACGGCGTTAGCACGGGTTCAAATCCCGTTGGGGCTACGTACACGAAGTCCCCGCCACCTCCTCGAGGTGGCGGGGACTTCTGCGTGTATGCCGTGGCCTCACCGCGGCGGTCAGGCCGAGTGCTGCTCCTCTGCGGTCTTCGCGTGGCGGGCGAGGACCTCGGTGAGCTTGTTGGCCCCCGCGATCACGGTGGCCGCGTGCAGTCGGCCGGGCTGGCGCGACAGGCGCTCGATGGGTCCGGAGATCGACACGGCCGCGATGACGCGCCCCGAGGGGGAGCGGACCGGCGCGGAGACGGAGGCGACGCCGGCCTCGCGTTCGCCCACGCTCTGGGCCCAGCCGCGCCGGCGCACTCCCGAGAGCGTGGTGGCGTTGAAGGCTGCGCCCTGCAGGCCGCGGTGGAGCCGGTCCGGCTCCTCCCAGGCGAGCAGGATCTGGGCGGCCGAGCCGGCGAGCATCGTCAGGCTGGCGCCGATCGGGATGGAGTCGCGCAGCCCCACCGGCCGCTCGGCGGCCGAGACGCAGATCCGGTGCTCGCCTTGGCGGCGGAACAGCTGAGCACTCTCGTTGGTGTGGTCACGCAGGGCCCCGAGGACGGGCCCTGCTGCCGCGAGCAGGCGGTCCTCGCCGGCCGCGGCGGCGAGCTCGCCCAGGCGAGGGCCGAGCACGAAGCGTCCCTGCATGTCACGCCCGACGAGCCGGTGGTGCTCGAGGGCCACCGCGAGGCGGTGGGCCGTCGGGCGCGCCAGCCCGGTGGCGGTGACGAGCTGGGCGAGGGTTGAGGGGCCGGCTTCGAGGGCGCTCAAGACGATGGCCGCCTTGTCGAGAACGCCGACACCACTGGTGTTGTCCATGTCTTGATACTGCCGTCCCAAGCCGTGAGACGCAAGTTCCCCGGCGCGGCGTGCGTGGAACTCTCGTGGGGAGCGATGTCGCCGACCATGGGGGCGGCGGCGCCACAAACCGTTTCGTGGAGGTGTTGGTCGTGGGCAGGACCCTGGCAGAGAAGGTGTGGGACGCGCATGTGGTGCGTCGCGGCGAGGGGGAGCCGGACCTGCTCTACATCGACCTCCACCTCCTGCATGAGGTGACGAGCCCGCAGGCCTTCGACGGGTTGCGACTGGCCGGGCGACCGGTGCGCCGCCCCGACCTCACCCTGGCGACGGAGGACCACAACGTCCCGACCACCCCGGGGCCGATCACCGACCCGATCAGCCTCACGCAGGTGCAGACGCTCCGTCGCAACTGCGAGGAGTTCGGCATCAAGCTCTATCCGATGGGCGACGCCGAGCAGGGGATCGTCCACGTCGTCGGACCGCAGCTCGGCCTGACCCAGCCGGGCATGACCGTCGTCTGCGGCGACAGCCACACGTCCACCCACGGCGCGTTCGGCGCCCTGGCGTTCGGCATCGGCACCTCCGAGGTCGAGCATGTCCTGGCGACGCAGACGCTGCCGCTCAAGCCGTTCCGCACCATGGCCGTCACGGTCGAGGGTGACCTCCCCGAGGGAGTGACGTCCAAGGACATCGTCCTGGCCGTGATCGCCAGGATCGGCACCGGTGGCGGTCAGGGCTACGTCCTCGAGTATCGCGGCAGCGCCATCCGCGCCCTCTCCATGGAGGGGCGCATGACCGTCTGCAACATGTCGATCGAGGCCGGCGCGCGTGCGGGGATGATCGCCCCCGACGAGACGACCTTCGAGTACCTCAAGGGCCGCGACCACGCACCCCAGGGCGCCGACTGGGACGCCGCCGTCGCCAGCTGGCGCGAGCTGCGCACCGACGACGACGCCGAGTTCGACAACGAGATCGTCCTCGACGCAGCCTCCCTCACCCCGTTCGTCACGTGGGGCACCAACCCCGGTCAGGGCGCACCGCTCGGCGAGAGCGTGCCGGACCCGTCGACGATGGACGACACCGAGCGCCAGTCTGCCGAGCGCGCCCTCGAGTACATGGGTCTGGTCGCCGGCACCCCGCTGCGCCGGATCGCCGTCAACACGGTCTTCGTCGGGTCCTGCACCAACGGTCGCATCGAGGACCTGCGTGCTGCCGCCTCCGTCGTCCGTGGTCGCCAGGTCGCCGACGGTGTGCGCATGCTCGTCGTCCCCGGCTCTGCCCGGGTGCGCCTGCAGGCCGAGGCCGAGGGTCTCGACGCGATCTTCACCGAGGCGGGGGCCGAGTGGCGCCTGCCCGGCTGCTCGATGTGCCTGGCGATGAACCCCGACAAGCTGGCCCCCGGTGAGCGCAGCGCGTCGACGTCCAACCGCAACTTCGAGGGGCGTCAGGGCAAGGGCGGGCGCACCCACCTCGTGAGCCCGCTCGTCGCCGCGGCCACCGCGGTGCGTGGCACGCTTGCCAGCCCCTCCGACCTCGAGCCGCTCGCAACGCCCGTCGTCGACCTGGCCACCCAGGAGGCCTGACATGGATGCCTTCACCACCCACACCGGCACCGGTGTCCCGCTGCGCCGCAGCAACGTCGACACCGACCAGATCATCCCGGCCGAGTACCTCAAGAGGGTGACCAAGTCCGGTTTCGAGGACGGCCTGTTCGCCGCGTGGCGCAAGGACGAGACGTTCGTGCTCAACGACCCGACGTATGCCGCGGGCTCGGTGCTCGTCGCCGGTCCCGACTTCGGGACGGGCAGCTCGAGGGAGCACGCGGTCTGGGCGCTGATGAACTACGGCTTCCGGGTCGTCATCTCCTCGCGGTTCGCCGACATCTTCCTCGGCAACAGCGGCAAGGCCGGGCTGCTCACGGCCCAGTGCAGCCAGGACGACGTCGAGCTCCTCTGGAAGCTCCTCGAGAACGAGCCCGGGACCCCCGTCGTCGTGGACCTCGTCTCGCGCACGATCACGGCTGGAGAGCTCGTCGCCGCATTCGAGGTGGACGAGTACACCCGCTGGCGCCTTCTCGAGGGCCTGGACGACATCTCGCTCACGCTGCGCAACGAGGGTGACATCACGGCATACGAGGGCACCCGTCCGGCGTGGAAGCCCGTCACGATCTGAGCATCAAGGCTCGCGACACGCCGTTGGGGGAGTAAGCAATTCGTCCAGCTGTCCCATCGTCCTGCTTGTGACTGGTGTGGCTGGTGTGACCTGGGTCGTGCGCTCCCGTCTTCCGGGTGACGCCGTGCAGGCCGCTGACCCCTCGACCAATTGTCCTGTGCCACAACGGTGCTGGCCGTGAGTGGGCCGGTGGGCGTCCATCATGCCGCTCGTGGCGCAGGTGGGCCGGGTTCAGTGTGGACCGAGACCAATGGGGTTGCGGGACAACGGAACACGGGCGGAGGTGATGGACTGCACGCCGGGCCGGGCCTACCGTCGAGACAGGTCAGGCGATCGTCTGGTCACACACATCGTCGGTAGTGCCGGCGGCAAACTCGATGGAGAGCCAGTGAACAAGGGAGAACTCGTCCGGGAGCTCGAGAAGCGTCTCGGCAGCCGCAAGGCGGCGACGGAGGCCCTCGATGCGGTCCTCGACACGATCGTTCGTGAGGTCACCAAGGGTGGCAAGGTCGGCATCACCGGCTTCGGCACCTTCGACCGCGTCGAGCGCGCCGCGCGCACGGGGCGCAACCCGCACTCCGGCGCCAGCGTCCGCATCCCCAAGGCGAAGGCCCCGCGGTTCCGCGCCGGTGCCGCGTTCAAGGCCTACGTGAAGAAGCCCTCCACGCTGCCCAAGGCATCGCCGGCCGCCCAGCGCGCGAGTGCAGGCACCGCTTCGGCCGCCGCGAAGGCGGCACCCGCCAAGAAGAACGCGGCCAAGGCCACCCCGGCCACGAAGGCCACGACTGCGGCAGCCAAGAAGGCGGCGACCAAGACCGTGGCCAAGGCGGCACCCGCCAAGAAGGCAGCCACCACGAAGGCCGCCCCGGCCAAGAAGACCGCCACGAAGGCCACCGCCACGAAGGCTGCGGCCAAGAAGACGGCGACGACGTCCGCTGCCAGGACGGCACCCGCCAAGAAGGCATCCGCCACTAAGGCGACCGCCACCAAGGCCACCGCCACCAAGGCGGCTGCCACGAGGACGACGAAGGCTGCGGCCAAGAAGGCTCCGGCCAAGACGACCACTGCCAAGAAGACGGCACGTCGCTGACCGCTGCCTCACCACCGCACACCGACAGGGCCGGCGCCACGGGCGCCGGCCCTGTCGTGTCGGGAAGCGCGTGCCGCTCCTGGCGTGCTCAGCCGGGCGGCCTGCCCCAGGCAGGTGCGTTGCCGAACGGGTTGTCGCAAAAGATGACGCTCCAGTGCAGGCACCCGAGGTCCTCGTCGACGAGCTTGTCGCTCTGGACGGCGACGAGCCAGCCCTGGGTGTCGTCCAGGACGGGGATCTCGCCGACGACGCTTCGCCGCTGCTGGTAGCGCCGGTCGGTGGGCTCGCACCAACGGCTGCCCTCGGCCGCCGGGCCGAGGTAGGTGAGTGCGAGCTGGCTGTCCGAGAAGGCGTCCTGCGCGCCCAAGGAGTCCGCCACCTGGTAGCGCTGGCAGGCGTCGATCGTGAAGGGCCGCGTGCCTGTCTGCACGTGGTCGCCGAGCAACGTGCGCGCCTCGCCCTCCGTGGCGACCTTCCACACGTGGACCGACTCCAGGGAGCAGACCTGGCGGTAGTTCTGCACCATCCAGCCCGCGTCGTCGCTGCTGAAGCCACACTGCTGCGCCACCCAGTGGTGCGTCGGCGGCGCATCGATGTCCCTGGCGAAATCCTGCGCGCGCTCCTGCGAGGTCGGAACCTCCGTCGCGATGCGGGCGGTGAGCTGAGTACTGAGCTCTGCCCGCTTGGCCGTCGCGGAGACCAGTCCGACGAGGTTGACCGTGAGGTAGGCCGTCAGGGCGAGGGCGACAACGGCCGCGATCGCGACGCAGACGAGGCGCACGATGCGCGTGAGGGTCGACACGCGCTCAACCTAGGTGTGTGCCGGACCTCCTCGCCTGAGTACTCGTACGCGGATCAGCGGATGACCTCTCCCTCACCGATCCCCACGATCCACAGACGGGTCACCGTCTCGCCGTCGAGCTCGACACTGACGCGCTGGCCGATGCGCACGTGTCGCAGCGCGCTGTGCGCGAAGACCTCTCCGGGCCACGACACCTCCTGTCCGTCGTCGAGCAGGGCTGAGCCGGAGCCGTCGGGGGAGAAGGTGTGGACGCTGGCTTGCACGAGCCGACGCTATCGCTCCAGAGCCCGTCGCGTGCGCGGGCCCAACGTGAGGTGGCTTGCTGCATGGTGCAGGGAGGCCGCATCGTCGACGTCGTGCCGCAGGCCGGGGAGGTCGAGGTCGAGCCGCACGTGGCCGAGACCGGCGTGACGCGAGGCGCTGTGCGGTCCGAACGCGAGGTCGGGCTCCCCAGCAGCCGTGGTGCCCACCAGAGCGGTGCCGACTCCATCGGCATCGGGCACGAAGAACGTCTCCAGCGTGGACCCGGCACGCAGCGCGGCGCTGAGCTCGTCGGCGTGCAGGGCCGGGTGGTCGCCGAGGAGCACCGCCACGGGGACGCGCTCGGTCGAGTCCAGCGACCTCACCGCGCGCACTCCCGCGAGGCAGGCAGCGTTCAGTCCGCGGCCGGGGTCAGCGACCACAGCGGCGCCCAGCTCACGGGCACGTGCCGCCTCGCCCGGGTCGGACGTCACGACGATGGTCCGGGCGGAGGTCACGACGCGCGCCACCACTGCCAAGGTGTCATGGGTGATCGCCGCGACGAGGTCCTCGTCGTCGAGATGTTGACGCAGGCGCGACTTGCCTGTGCGACCGCCCTTGACGGGGACCACGACGTACCAGCTGGTCTCGCAGGGCGACGGCATGCCTCGATCCTCCAATGCGGCTCGTGCCTGCTCGACATCGCCCCCGCTGCAGACCAAGATGTCCGCAGACCGCACGGCACCGCCGGTGACGCGGTGCCCGAGACGAGAGGCCTGCATGAGGACCGGACCATCGGGCGCCCCTCCGGCATACCGGTTCGTCGTCTCCCTCCTGCGGCCCCCGCTCATGGTGCTGACCCGACGCGAGTGGTCCGGGGTCGAGCACCTGCCCCGTGACCGCGGGTTCGTCGCGGTGGCCAACCACGTCTCGCACATCGACCCCTTCATCTTCGCTCACTTCCTCAACGACGCCGGGATCGTGCCGCACTTCCTCGGCAAGATCGAGGTCTTCCGCCTCCCCGTCATCGGCTCGATCCTCAGGGGCGCCCAGCAGATCCCCGTCTACCGCGAGACGGGTCAGGCGTCCGACGCCTACGGCGCCGCGGTGGACGCAGTCGCGGCCGGGCAGTGCGTCGCGATCTATCCGGAGGGCACGCTCACGAGACAGCCGCAGCTGTGGCCGATGCGGGGCAAGACCGGTGCCGCCCGGGTCGCCCTCGCGACCCGCTGCCCGGTCATCCCCATCGTCCAGTGGGGCCCCCAGGCCGTCCTTGCTCCCTACGGGCATCGCCCGAGCGTGCTGCCCCGCCACACGATGCAGGTCCGGGCAGGCGAGCCCGTCCACCTCGACGACCTCCATGACCGGCCGGTCACGGCCACGGTCCTGGCCGAGGCCACCGACCGCATCATGACGGCGTTGACCCGCGAGCTGGAACGCCTGCGCGGCGAGGAGGCGCCGGCGGAGCGGTTCGACCCCCGTGAGCAGGGGATCACCGTGACCGGACGGCCGCGAGCGACGACGCCGAGCGAACGTTCTGGTCCGCGTGAGCGTGAACTGCCCCCACAATGGGCCAAGGACGACCCCGACGATGTGGAGGACGACGCGTGAGCACTGCAGCCGTGTTCGGCACCGGCAGCTGGGGCACGGCGTTCGCAGCCGTCCTCGCGGACTCCGGGACCGACGTGTCCATGTGGGGCCGACGCGCCGAGGTCGTGGACACGATCAACGCGGGGTGCAACGAGCAGTACCTCCCCGAGCTGCGCCTCTCGTCCCGGATCTCGGCGACCACCGACCCCGCCGAGGCAGCAGCCGGGGCCGACATCGTCATCCTCGCTGTGCCGTCGCAGACGCTGCGCGACAACCTCGTGGCGTGGGGCTCCACGCTGCCGGGTGATGCGGCCGTGGTCTCCCTGATGAAGGGTGTTGAGCTCGGCACCACCAAGCGGATGAGCGAGGTCATCGCCGACGCCGGTGGCGTCGAGCCGGATCGCATCGTCGTCATCTCCGGACCGAACCTGGCCCGCGAGATCGCCGTGAAGCAGCCGGCGGCGAGCGTGGTGGCAGCGGCCGACGAGCGGGTGGCGCAGCGGGTCGCGGACGCCTGCGCCGCGGCATACTTCCGTCCCTACACCGGGACCGACGTCGTCGGGACCGAGATCGCGGGGGCGACCAAGAACGTCATCGCGCTCGCCGTGGGCATGGCCGAGGGGCTGGGGATGGGCGACAACTCCAAGGCCTCGATCATCACCCGTGGGCTCGCCGAGACCACGCGTCTGGGCCTTGCCCTGGGCGCGGAGGCCGTGACCTTCTCGGGCCTCGCGGGCGTCGGCGACCTCATCGCGACGTGCATGTCACCCCTCTCGCGCAACCACAGCTTCGGCGTGCGCCTCGGCCAGGGCATGACCGTGGAGGAGGTCATCGCGGTCACCAAGCAGACCGCGGAGGGCGTGAAGTCCTGCACCTCGATCCTCGACCTGGCGCGCCGCCACGGCGTCGATGTGCCGATCATCGAGCAGGTCAACGCCATGATCACCGAGGGCAAGTCGGCCCAGGACGTCGTGGGCACGTTGCTTGCGCGGCCCCGCAAGGCCGAGACCGGCTGAGACGCCCAGGCGCGTCAGACGGTGCCGAGGGCGGCGTCGAGGTCGCGCCACAGGTCCTCGACGTCCTCGATGCCGACCGAGAGCCGCAGCAGGCTCTCGGGCACGACCTCGGGCTCGCCGGGCTGGCGACGCCGTCGCTCGACCTGGCTCTCGACCCCGCCCAGGCTCGTCGAGTGCACCCAGAGGAGCGTGGCCGCGGCCACCCGCTCCGCCGCGTCGGCGTCACCGGCGACGTCGATCGAGACCATGGCCCCGAAGCCGGGGTAGCGCACCCGCTCCACACCGGCGTGGCCCTCGAGCCGCGACGCGAGCACGGCGGCGTTGGCGCAGGCCCGCTCCAGCCGGACGGACAGCGTGCGCAGTCCGCGCAGGGCCAGCCAGGTCTCCATCGGTCCGGCGATGGCGCCGTGCAGCTGACGGTGGCGACGGATCCGTTCGTGCAGTCCCCGACCGGCATCGTCCGGGCTCGTCACGGTGGCGCCGAGCAGGAGGTCGCTGTGGCCGGACAGGTACTTGGTGGCCGAGTGGACCACGACGTCAGCGCCGAGGGCGAGCGGCTTCTGCAGCAGGGGGGTGGCGAAGGTGTTGTCGACGACGACGAGAACGCCGCGCGCCCGGGCGGCCTGCGCGAGGGTCTCCACCTCGGCGACGTCGAGCAGGGGGTTGGTGGGCGACTCGATCCACAGCATGGCGGCCCCGTCGAGAGCGGCCACCACTGCGCCCGTGTCGGTGATGTCGACGTGCGTGACCTCGACCTCACCGGCCTCCGCGCGATCCGTCAGGGTGACCAGGGTCCCGTTGTAGGCGGCTGAGGGCACGACGACGCGGCCGCCATGGGGCACGAGGGAGAGGGCAGCGGCGACGGCGGCCATTCCCGAGGCGAGGACCAGCGCCTCACCGCCCTCGAGCGACCCGAGCGCCTCCTCGAAGGCGGCCCAGGTCGGGTTGCCGGCGCGCGCGTAGTTCACCGGCCCGTCCGCGTGGTAGGTCGAGGTCAGGGTCAGCGGTGCGCCGACCTGTGCTCCCGGCTCACGGGGCACCCGGCCCAGGGAGACGACACGGGTGGCAGGGCTCAGCTCGTCATGGTCCACGCGAGCGAGCGTATGCCGTGTGCCCGCTTCCGCGAGATAGGGTCCAGAGCGATGAACTCAGACCTCACACCGACAGCCTCCACGGGGAACTCGCCGCGCCGGCTGCGGGTCGCCCTCGTCTTCGGCGGGCGCTCCTCCGAGCACGCCGTGTCGTGCGCCACGGCCGCGAGCGTCATGTCGGCGCTCGACCCCGAGCGCTACGACGTCATCCCCATCGGCATCGCCAAGGACGGCAGCTGGGTGCTCGCCCCCAACGACCCCGAGCCCCTGCGTCTCGCGGCGGGGCACATCCCGGAGGTCGACGGGTCCGGCCCGGCTGTGCTCGTGCCGACGAGCGCCACAGCCCGCCACCTCATCGTCCACGAGCCCGGGGCCGCGCCGCGCGAGCTGGGCGAGGTCGACGTCGTCTTCCCGCTCCTCCACGGGCCCTTCGGTGAGGACGGCACGATCCAGGGGATGTTCGACCTGGCCGACGTCCGCTACGTCGGCTCCGGGGTCACCGCGTCCGCGGTGATGATGGACAAGCACATGATGAAGGTCGTCTTCGCGGCCGCCGGCCTTCCCGTCGGTCCCTACACCGTCATCACCGACCGCCAGTGGCTGAGCGACCCCGAGGCGGCGCTCGATGCCGTCGGTGCGCTCGAGTTCCCCGTCTTCGTCAAGCCGGCCCGCGCCGGGTCGAGCATGGGCATCACCAAGGTCGACGGCCCCGACGGGGTGCGCGCCGCGGTCGAGGCCGCCCGCGAGCACGACCCCAAGGTCGTCGTCGAGCAGGGCATCGTCGGGCGAGAGATCGAGTGCGGCGTCCTCGACGGCCATGGCACCGACGCCCCGCGCACCAGTCCGCTGGGGGAGTGCATCGTGGTGCAGAACCACGCGTTCTACGACTTCGAGGCCAAGTACCTCGCGGCCGACGACATCCGGCTCGAGGCCCCCGCCGACGTCTCACCCGGCATCGCCGAGCAGATCGCCGAGATGGCGGTCGCTGCCTTCACGGCTGCGGGGTGCGAAGGCCTGGCCCGCTGCGACTTCTTCCTCACCGAGTCCGGCGACCTGCTCATCAACGAGATCAACACGATGCCCGGTTTCACGCCGAGCTCGATGTACCCGCGCATGTGGGCCGCGGCGGGCCTGACCTACCCGGAGCTCATCGACGAGCTCATCGCCCTCGCGATGGAGCGCCGCGTCGGCCTGCGGTGAGAACCGCGACCCATTGCCCGTTTGGCTGGTCCGCGAGCGCAGCGAGCCACTGGCCAAACGGGCCATCAGTCGCACGAAGGGCTAGCGGCAGGCGAGGGTGTTCTTGGGGAGCTTTTCGGCGGCCTTCGTGAACGCGGGCAGCAACAGCGGCTCGGGCGCGTAGTCGCGGGGGATCAGCACCTCCACGGCGGGGTCGCGCCCGAACGTCGTGAAGCGGGTGCCGTCGCTCAGCTTCTGCGCGACCCACCCGATGCCGTCAACCTCGATGCAGTCGTCCGTGGTGGGTCCGAGCGCCGGGACACCGCACCGGGCGATGATCGGCGGATCCCCGTATGCCGCACCGGCGCTCGCGTCCGAGACCTCGCGACGTGCGTGGGTCCCGACCTTCTCCGGCCATGCAGAGGCGACGTCACGGCATACCTCGCCGTGGGAGAGGGACGTGGGCGCGATCTCGACGGCGGACGAGCAGCCGGAGAGCATGACGACGGCGGTGGCGCCGAGCGCCACCGCCGTCGTTCTGCGTGACCGTGTGGGCACGGTCAGACGTGGACCACCGTGCAGGTGAGGGTGCGAGTGATGCCCTCGACCTCCTGGATCTTGGCGATGACGAGCTTGCCGAGCTCGTCGACCGTCTCGGCCTCGACGCGGGCGATGCAGTCGTAGGGACCGGTGACGTCCTCGGCGAGAGCGACCCCCGCGATCTCACCGATCGCCTGGGCCACGGCTGCTGCGCGACCGACTTCGGTCTGAATCAGGATGTAGGCCTGGACCACTGGGTGTCACCTCACTGTCGTGGAACGAGCACCGTATGCCGTTCCGCTGGGTCTGCTGGATCGTGCCTTGACCGTCGCCGGGGCGTCGGTGTCTGCACGGTACCGTGCCGGTGGTCCGCAAGTCTCGGGTGGCTCAGGAGGTGGGTGCATGGTCGCGCACACGACGATCGGCTCCGTGAGCGAGTCCGATCTGCTCGCCCGCATCATTCCCCTGTTCGGCGAGAGCCCCTCCGCGGGTGCCGGGGTGCTCGTCCCGCCCGGTGACGACGCCGCCGTGATCACGGCTCGCGAGTCCGTCGTCGTCACGACCGACTCGATGGTGCGCGGACGTGACTGGCGCGACGACTGGTCGACCGGGCATGACGTGGGCATCAAGGTCGTCGCCCAGAACGTCGCCGACGTCGCGGCCATGGGCGCGGTGCCCACGGGTCTGCTCGTCTCCCTGGCCGCGGACCCCGACACCGAGCTCGACTGGGTGCTCGACCTCACCCGTGGCATCGCCGTCGCTGCCGAGGACGCCGGCTGCCCCGTCGTGGGCGGGGACCTTTCATCGGCCCCGTCAGGCGTCGTCATCGTCGCCCTCACGGCCTTCGGTGACCTTCAGGGGCGCCAGCCGGTCCTGCGCTCGGGTGCCCGGCCCGGTGACGTCGTCGCCGTGGCGGGCTCGCTCGGCTGGTCCGGTGCTGGGCTGGCACTCTATGAGGGCGGTGCGCTCGACCCGATCTCACGCTCGGAGAGCCCTCGACACCTCAGTCCTGTCAACAAGGCGGCCTCCCTGCTCATGTGGTTCCACCGGTCCCCGCGTCCTCCGTGGGAGTCCGGGCCGGTGGCTGCCGACGCCGGGGCCACCTCGATGATCGACCTCTCCGACGGGCTCGTGCGTGACGGTGGCCGGGTGGCCACGGCCAGCGGCGTCGAGCTGGCGCTGGACGAGACGCTCCTGCGCGAGCACTTCCTGGCCGGACCGGTCGAGCTGGCCGTCGGTCCGGAGACGGGTTGGCGGCAGGTGCTGTCCGGGGGAGAGGAGCACTCTCTGCTCGCGACGTTCCCGGCGGACCGCGTGCCCGATGACCCGCGCGCCCCGTGGACGGTCATCGGCCGCGTGGTGGATGCCGGCCCGAAGGGGCCGCGGCTCACCGTCGGCGGCGCCGTGCCGAGCGTGACCGGCTGGGACCACTTCGCAGGCTGACCGGCATACCGGCTGCTCGTCTTCCTGGCCCGCTGGGACACCTCGCGCGCACTCGAAACCCCGCACCACCTTTTCCGGCCGGTCCGGGAAGCGGAGTGTTCGGCCCGGAACAGTTCCCGGCCGAACACTCCGCTTGTGTGACCAGCCGGAAAAGGTGGGGCGCTCTTCACAGCCCTGCGCGCTGGCCTTCGGGCATGCGAAAGGGCGCCGTCCGCAGTCGGACGGCGCCCTTTCGGGATGGGGCTAGGGGGTCAGCGCTTGACCTTGCCCGCCTTGAGGCAGGAGGTGCAGACGTTGAGGCGCTTGGGGGTCACACCCTTGTCGCCGACGAGAGCCTTCACGCGCTGGATGTTGGGGTTCCAGCGACGCTTGGTGCGGCGGTGCGAGTGCGAGATGCTGTGGCCGAAGCCGGGTCCCTTGCCGCAGACATCGCAGTTGGCAGCCACGGTTGGTCTCCTTGAGTCAGGTGTCATACGAGAGGGCTGAAGAGCCAGCCGTCCCAGGTCAGTGGATTCCGGTGCCCGCCCCAAGGCATGGGGCTCACGCGGAACCGTCAAAGCGTAGCCGAGTTCGGGTGTGGCTCCAAAACGAGTCGGTGGCGCCCGATAGCCTGCCACCGTGCCAGCCGTTCTCGACGCCGATGGAGCCCGCCAGTGGGGCGCGCTCACCCGCGCGGCCTTCGCGGCCCGCCGTGCGGAGATCGACGGGCTCAATGTCTTCCCGGTCCCGGACGGTGACACGGGCACCAACCTCTACCTGACGATCGACACCGCGATCAACGAGGTCAACCGGGTCCACGGGGCGCAGGGGATCCTCGGCACCGCCAGCCTGGTCGACGAGTCCCGCAACCTCTCTCGCGCGATGCTCATGTCGGCCCGCGGCAACTCGGGGGTCATCGTGAGCCAGATCGTGGCGGGGATCAGCCAGGTCATCGTCGAGGAGGAGCTCACCGAGGTCGACGGAGCCGCCCTGGCCCGAGCCGTCACGCGCGGCGCCGAGCTCGCCCGGGCCAGTGTGGCGCATCCCCAGGAGGGCACGATCCTCAGCGTGGCGGACGCGGTCGCGGTCGCTGCACGAGAGCGAGCCGACGCCGGCGGCGACGCGATCGAGGTGGCCGCTGCGGCGGTCGCCGCGGCCGAGACCGCTCTGGCGCGCACGCCCGAACAGCTGCCGACGCTCGCCCGCGCCGGGGTCGTGGACGCCGGTGGCGCCGGCTGCCTGCTCATGATCGAGGCGCTGCACCGCGCGCTGACGGGCGACTGGAACGGCGAGACGGGCTCTCTGCACCACGAGTCGGACGACCTGGGACCCCGGGCGTCGTGGCACGCCGAAGCCGTCCCCGCGGCTGTGGCCGACGGTGCCGGCTCGGAGCAGCCGATGGGAGGCCTGGCGGCGGCCAGTCCCCACGACCCGCTGGACGCCGCAGCGACCGGACTCGACGGACCGGCGTTCGAGGTCATGTTCCTGCTCGACGAGAGCGACGCCGAGCGGGTGGCGATGATGCGGACCGCCCTCGATGGCCTGGGCAACTCCCTGCTCGTCGTCGGCGGACCCGACCTCTGGAACGTCCACGTGCACGTCGACGACGTCGGCGCCGCCATCGAGACCGGGATCCAGGCAGGCCGTCCGCACCGCATCAGGGTGACGCACTTCGCCACGCAGATCGCGGCCCGCGAGCCCCAGCACTTCGCCGTCGTCGCGTGCGCCGCCGGTCCCGGCATGGCGTCGGTCCTCAGCGAGGCAGGCGCCGAGGTGGTGCTGAGCGCACCGGGGGCGCGGGCATCGGCCGGGCAGCTCCTCGACGCCATCCGTCGTACCGGTGCAGCGTCCGTCGTGGTGCTCCCCAACGACAAGGACACCCTCATGGCGGCCGAGGTCGCCTGCCGTGGTGCCAAGGACGACGGCATCGACACCGCGATCATCCCGGCGCGCACCGCCGTGCAGGGGCTCGCGGCCCTGGCCGTCGTCGACTTCGACAGGGGCCTGCGCGAGAACGTCATCGCCATGACCGGCGCCGCCGTGTCCACCCGCCACGGAGCCGTCTCGATCGCGTCGCGCGAGGTGCTCACCTGGGCCGGGTCGGTGTCGGTCGGCGACATCCTGGGCATCGTCAGCGGTGATGTGGCGCTCATCGGGGACGACCTCACCGAGACCGCCGTCGAGGTCCTCAACAGGCTCCTGTCAGGTGGTGGCGAGCTCGTCACCCTCGTCTCCGGGGCAGAGGCCGACCCGGACTTCATCGATGCCGTCGAGGCGCGCATCGCCAAGGAGCACGCAGAGGTGGAGGTCGTGCGCATCGCGGGCGGGCAACAGGTGTACCCGCTCCTCGTGGGGGTGGAGTAGCCCGGTGTACGACGAGTCGACGCCGCTGACCAAGGTGCTGGACAAGCGCGAGGCCAAGAAGTTCAAGGACTCGCGCGGCATTGCGACCGTGGGTGACCTGCTGGCCTACTGGCCGCGCCGCTACCAGGACCGCGAGAGCAACTTGGCCGCGGCACGGATCGGCTCCTACATCGTCGCCGTGGCCGAGGTGAAGTCGGCCACCACCCGGGCGATGAAGGCCCGTCGCGGCAAGATGCTCCAGGCCGTGATCACCGATGGGAGCAAGGATCTCGAGATCACGTTCTTCAGCGCCTACGGGCACGAGGGCAAGCTCGTCCCCGGCACGCGCGCCCTGTTTGCCGGCAAGGTCTCCTCCTTCAACAACCGTCTCCAGCTGGCCCACCCCGGTTACTCCTTGCTCAGCGACTTCGACCGGGGGGACCGGCGCGACCTCATCCCCATCTACAAGCAGGTGGGCAACCTCCACACATGGACGGTCACCGAGTGCGTGCGCATGGTCCTCGACCTGCTGCGCGAGAGCCCCGAGCCGATCCCTGAGGAGATCCTCGACCGGCGCGACCTCGGCGACCGCACGTCGGCGCTGCGCGGCATCCACACACCCCAGTCACACGCAGAGGTCGACGCGGCGCGCCGGCGCATGTCCTACGAGGAGGCGTTCATCCTCCAGGTGGCGCTCGCGCAGCGTCGCGCACGCCAGTCGGCGGAGTCCACGATCGCTCGCAGCCCCCGCCCTGGTGGACTGCTCGACGCGTTCGACGAGCGCCTGCCCTTCACCCTCACGGCCGGACAGGTGGAGGTGGGCCGGACCCTGGCCGCCGAGATGGCCCGCGACGTCCCCATGCACCGGCTCCTCCAAGGGGAGGTCGGCTCGGGCAAGACGGTCATCGCGGTGCGGGCGATGCTCGCCGCGGTGGACTCCGGGGGCCAGGCTGCGCTGCTCGCTCCCACCGAGGTGCTCGCCATGCAGCACCACCGCTCGATCACGGCGATGCTCGGTGACCTCGCCGAGGGCGGCATGCTCGGTGGCAGCGACATCGGCACCAGGGTCACCCTCCTCACGGGCAGCATGTCGACCGCCTCACGACGCAAGGCCATGCTCGACATCGCCAGTGGCGACGCCGGGATCGTCATCGGCACCCATGCGCTGATCCAGGAGCACGTGAGCTTCCAGGACCTGGCGCTCGTCGTGGTCGACGAGCAGCACCGCTTCGGTGTCGAGCAGCGGGATGCCCTGCGCGGCAAGGCCGCCCAGCCACCCCACGTCCTCGTCATGACCGCCACCCCCATCCCGCGCACCGTCGCCATGACCGTCTTCGGCGACATGGAGACCTCCACCCTGAGCGAGCTGCCGGCTGGGCGCGCGCCGATCACGACCCATGTCGTGCCGGAGGGCAAGCCGGGCTGGCTCCAGCGCACCTGGCAGCGCATCGCCGAGGAGGTCGCGCAGGGGCGCCAGGCCTATGTCGTGTGCCCGCGCATCGGCGATGATGACGAGCCCGACGAGGAGGCCGAGATCTTCGCTCCCGAGGCGGCCGGTGACACCGACGGCGACGGGGGTGCTGAGGACAGCGACGATGACGCGCCCCCGCCCCGCCCGCTCGCCTCGGTCCACCGGGTCCACGCCGACCTCGTTGCCAACCCCGCGCTCGAGGGCCTGCGGATCGAGATCCTCCACGGCCGTCTGCCGGCCGATGAGAAGGACGGGATCATGCGCGACTTCGCGTCGGGTGGCATCGACGTCCTCGTCTCGACCACCGTCATCGAGGTCGGTGTGGACGTCCCCCGGGCCAGCGTCATGGTCGTCATGGACGCCGACCGCTTCGGTGTCTCGCAGCTGCACCAGCTGCGTGGTCGCGTCGGGCGAGGTGGCCTCCCGGGACTGTGCCTGCTCGTCCACTCGGGCGACCCGGAGACCCCGCACGAGCGCCTGGACGCCGTGGCCGGCACGACCGACGGCTTCGAGCTGGCCCGCATCGACCTGCGCCAGCGTCGTGAGGGCGACATCCTGGGCTCCTCGCAGCACGGCGTGCGCAGCCAGCTGCAGTTCCTCCACGTCCTCGAGGACGAGGACCTCATCGAGGACGCCCGCGAGGATGCCTTCGCGGTGGTTGCCGACGACCCCGACCTGACCGCCCACCCCAGGCTTGCCGAGCTGGTCCACGCCCGCGTGGACGCCGAGCAGGCGGCCTACCTGGAGCGGGGGTGAGTCGTCGATGACCCGGATCATCGCCGGCACGGCCGGAGGGCGTGAGCTGCGCACCCCACCCGGGCGCGGGACCCGTCCCACGAGCGACCGGGTGCGCGAGGCCCTCTTCTCCGCCCTCGAGGCGCGCGACGCGCTCTCGGGAGCGCACGTGCTCGACCTGTATGCCGGCTCCGGGGCCCTGGGACTGGAGGCGGCCAGCCGTGGTGCGGCGGCGGTAACCCTCGTCGAGTCGGACCGGACGGCGGCCGGGGTGATCCGGGACAACGCTGCCCGGCTCGGGTTGCCGGCGACGGTCCTCGCGACCACCGTCTCGTCGGCGCTGGCGGGGACGGCCCAGGAGCACGACCTCGTCTTCCTCGACCCGCCCTACGACCTCACCGAGGAGGCGCTCGCGGCCAACCTCTCGGCTCTGGTCACGGGCGGGTGGCTCGCCGAGGCGTCCCTCGTCGTCGTCGAACGCTCCAAGCGCACCGCCGAGCCGAGCTGGCCCGAGGGGCTCGAGCCCGAACGGCTCAAGAAGTACGGCGAGACCGTCATCTGGTACGCCACGAACTGACGGGGTGCTTCCTCTCCGTCACGTCCGAGAATCAGCAAGGATGCCGACATGAGCGACTACCAGATTCCCCGGCCGACCAGTGGTGACGTGCTCGACCTCATCCTCGACGACCACCGCCTCTTCGAGGACCTCCTGCGGCAGGCGCGACGCAACGACGTCGACCGCGAGGCAGCACGCACGGCGCTGACCGAGCTGCTCGTCGCGCACGGCGAGGCCGAGGAGGAGAAGGTCTACTCGACGCTGCGCACGAAGCGCGCGATCGGGGAGCACGAGCAGGAGCATGGCAAGGAGGAGCACGCCGAGATCAACGAGGCGATCATCGGCTTCCTCGAGGCCAAGGGCACCGACACCGACAAGTACGACTCGGCCCTCGAGGACCTGGCGACGGCGGTCAACCACCACGCCAACGAGGAGGAGCAGACGATTCTCAACCCCGCCCGGGAGGACGTCTCCCTCGACGTCCGCAAGGAGCTCGGCGTCGCCTGGGCGACCAGGCGCAACGAGCTGCTCGACCAGGGGTGCGCCAGCCTCGAGCAGGTCAAGGCGCTGCTCCACCGCGCTGAGGAGGAGGGCACGATCGCCTCCCCGAAGGCCCGTGAGGAGGCCGACGAGATCGAGGAGAAGGCCAAGAAGGAGGCGAAGGAGGTCGAGGAGGCCTCGAAGGAACAGGAAAAGGCCGGCGACTGAGCCGGACGCCACCGGAACCGTAGGCTGGCGCGCGTGAGCGAGCAGCAGATTCGACGAGCCCTGTGCCCGGGCTCCTACGACCCCATCACCCTGGGCCACGTCGACGTCCTCGTGCGGGCGGCCGCGCTCTTCGACGAGGTCGTCGTCGCGGTCCTGCACAACCCCGCCAAGCACGGCCTGTTCGGCGTGGAGGAGCGGCTCGGCTTCATCGAGCGCGCCGTTCCCGAGGCGGTCGCCCCGCGCGTGCGCGTCGAGGCCTTCGCTGGTCGCCTTCTTGTCGACGTATGCCGTGACGTCGGTGCCGATGCCATCGTCAAGGGGCTGCGCGGTGAGACCGACTTCGCCTACGAGCTGCCCATGGCGCTCATGAACCGGCACCTGACCGGCGTGGAGACCGTCTTCCTGCCCGGGTCGCCGGAGTACGGGCACGTGTCGAGCTCGCTGGTCAAGGAGGTCGCGCGGTTCGGGGGAGACGTTGGCGGGCTCGTCCCGCACGAGGTCCTGGCCGCGTTGACGGAGAAGTTCCCGGCCGGGTCCTGAGCGTGGAGGAGCCTGCGTCCGCGGAGGTGGTCGCGAGGGCGACCAGGTTTGCGGACGCAAGCAGTCGGCATACGGCAGCGTCCGCGGAGGTGGTCGCGAAGGTGACCAAGGTTGCGGACGCAAGCAGCCGGCATACGGCAGCACCCGGCTTGCGGACGCCACCCGATGGGAGAGGTCGCGACCGAGCCGCCCGACGGACTGCATTTGGGGAGGTGGCACCCCCTCCGGTACCTTTGATCTTCGGTCTGCGTCAGCCGTGACGACGGACCGAACCACTCGACCATGGCAAGGGCAATGACTCGTCTCGATCCTCGGTCTCCTCTGGTACTCGACACCAAGGAGGTTGGCCGGCGACCCGGCTCGATGGCAGAGCTCTCGCGCGTGGTGGAGGCACCAGCCGACTTCGGCACGGAGGTGCTGCGCGTTGCCGAGGGGGAACCCCTGTCGGTCGACGTGCGGCTCGAGTCCGTCGTCGAGGGCGTCCTGGTGAGTGGTTCGGTGCAAGGCACGGCGACCGGCGCCTGCGTGCGGTGCCTGGATCCGATCAGCCACGAGGTGGCTGGGACGTTCCAGGAGCTGTTCGCCTACGCCGATCGCAACGCCCACCACCAAGAGGTGGGCGACGAAGAAGCAGCCGAGGTGTACCTCGTCGAGGACGGTCTCATCGACCTCGAGATGGTGCTCCGGGACTCGGTGGTGCCCGCACTGCCGTTCCAGCCCGTGTGTCGCCCGGACTGCCCGGGGTTGTGCTCCGAATGCGGAATGCACCTCGAGGACGACCCGGACCACGCACATGACGTGATCGACCCCAGGTGGGCGGCTCTCACGGACCTCGCGTCCGAGCCACCCACGACGAAGACAACAGACAGGACCTGACGTGGCTGTTCCGAAGCGGAAGACGTCTCGCTCAAACACCCGCCACCGCCGTGCAAACTGGAAGGCCACGCCCGTCACCCTGACGGCGTGCCCCCAGTGCAAGGCGCCCACGCAGCCGCACATCGCGTGCCCGTCGTGCGGAACCTACAACGGCCGCCACTACGGCGTGGCCGAGCGCACCGAGCACCAGGGCTGAGCCCACTCCTCATGGGGAGGGGCGCGAACGGCCCTGTGGCCAGGACGCCACAGCGCCCCGTCGCTGAGCTCCACCAGCACCTCACCGAGGTGACCGGTGGAGACATTGACGAGGCGCTGCTCGGTCGTGCCCTGACGCACCGCTCCTACGCCTACGAGGCCGGGGGCATCCCACACAACGAGCGCCTCGAGTTCCTCGGCGACTCGGTGCTGGGCCTCGTCGTCACCGACACGCTGTACACGACCCACCCCGACCTCACCGAGGGCCAGCTCGCCAAGCTGCGGGCCGCCGTCGTCAACATGCGCGCCCTCGCGGCGGTCGGCCGCACCCTCGGGTTGGGCGACTACCTGCACCTGGGCCGGGGCGAGGAGGCCACCGGTGGGCGCGACAAGGACTCGATCCTCGCGGACACCGTCGAGGCCGTCATCGGTGCGACCTACTGCAGCGCTGGCCTGGAGGCCTCGAGCGCGCTCGTGCACCACCTCCTCGACCCGCTGATGGCCAGTTCGGCGACCCTCGGTGCGGGGCTGGACTGGAAGACGAGCCTGCAGGAGATCGGCGCACTGCACTCTGCCGGCGCGGTCGAGTACGTCCTCGAGGAGGAGGGCCCCGAGCACGCCAAGACGTTCAGCGCGCGGGTCCTCGTCGGTGGCGAGGAGCACGGCGCCGGAGTGGGACGTACCAAGAAGGACGCCGAGCAGCAGGCCGCCGCCCAGGCATGGCAGGTCCTGCGTGACCGCCACGGTGACGGGGCGTCGACCGCCCCCTTGCCCGACCTCGGCTGAGCGGGCCTGACCGGTGCCCGAGCTGCCCGAGGTCGAGGTCGTCCGCCGCGGCCTCGCCGACCACGTGGTCGGCCGCCGCATCACGGCTGCCTCTTTCACCGGAGCCCGGGTCGCGCGGCGCCACATCCCCGGCCCGGTCGACCTCGCCCACCGCATCACCGGGCTCGAGGTCACGCAGGCGCGTCGTCGCGGCAAGTACCTCTGGCTCGTCCTCAGCGAGGACGGCCACCCCGTCCACGGACTCATCGCCCACCTGGGGATGAGCGGCCAGCTGCTCGTCGAGCCGGCCGACGCCCCGGACGAGAAGCACCTGCATGCGCGCTTCACCTTTGCCGACGGCGATCCCGAGCTGCGCTTCGTGGACCAGCGCACGTTCGGAGGCTTCGCGCTCGACGACCTCGCCGACGACGGGGTGCCCCACCAGATCCGCCACATCGCCCCCGACCCGTTCGAACCTGTCTATGACCAGGCGGCGGTCGTGCGCCGGATCAAGGCGAGCGACAGCGCCATCAAGCGGATGATCCTGCACCAGGGCGTCGTGTCCGGAATCGGCAACATCTATGCCGACGAGGCTCTCTGGCGAGCCCGCGTCCACGGCGAACGCCCCTCGAGCAGCCTGACCAAGCCGACGATCGCCCGGGTGCTCGAGCACGCCCGCGAGGTCATGGCGGCCGCGCTGGTTCAGGGCGGCACGAGCTTCGACGCGCTCTACGTCAACGTCAACGGCGCCTCGGGCTACTTCGACCGGTCGCTGCACGCCTACGGGCAGGAGGGCCGGCCCTGTGCCCGGTGCGGCACGCCGATCCGGCGCGAGCAGTTCATGAACCGGTCCTCGTTCTCCTGTCCCCAGTGCCAGACTCGCCCGCGCGTCCGCCGCCGGGCGGGGTGAGTCACGGGATCGGGAGCTCCTTGAGCGTGACGGTCTTGCCGGTATGCCGTGCGCTCAGCTCCGCGAACGCCTGGCGGATGGTCTTGGCGTAGAGGTGGGCACCCACGAGGGAGGGGTGGATGCCGTCGGACTGGAGCTGGCCCTCGGTGCCCTTGAGGGCGGCGTCCCAGTCGGCCAGGGCGACGTTGTCGCGCCCCGCGACGAGCTGCTCGAGGGCCGCGTTGTCCTCGGCGATCCGGTTGATGCGGCCGTGGAGCGTGACGAGGACGACCATGCGGTCGGGGCCGAGCGCATCCAGGGTCTCGCGCGCCCGCTCGAGGTCCGTGCCGGCGTTGGTGCCGAGGGCGATGACGACGGCCCGGCGGTTGGCGGCACCGCGCTCCCGGACGAGCTCGAGTCCCTCGGACCACTGGCGGTTGGAGCGAGCGTCCAGGCGGATCCCGGGGAAGTAGTAGCGCAGGGCATGGACGCTGCCCACCATCATCGAGTCGCCGTAGCCGTCGATCTCGGCGCCGGTCGGCATCGTCCAGCTCTGCACCAGCGGGGCCGGTTTGCCCTTGGTCGAGGCCTGGGCAGCGGCCGCGCCGGACGGTGCTGAGGTCGAGGACGTCGTCGACGCCGTGGTTGCGGGGGCCGAGGCCGTCGCGGCCGAGGCGTTGGCCTCGAGCAGCTGCTCGACACGGGTCCTCGTGGGGGCCGTCACGAGGACGACGGTGAGGATGATGGCGAGGACGGCCACGGAGGCCCAGACCGCCCGGGCCGTGCGCGTGCCGGAGTAGCGGATCGTGTGCAGCAGGCGCCCGGCCGAGCCGCGGAACCCGTGCGTGCGCACCGGCGTCTCGATGAGGCGGTAGGACAGGTCGGCGATCGCGACGGTGACGGCGACGCACCACAGGCGGGACCAGAGGTAGTTCTCGGAGCCGCGTGCCGCCCACGAGAGGTCGGCCTCGACGATGAGGATGACCGGCCAGTGCCAGAGGTAGAGGCCGTAGGAGCGTTCACCGACCCAGCGCAGCACCGGCAGGTTGAGCACGGTTCGCAGGGGAGTCGGGCGCTCGACCACGCCCAGCACGAGGACGGTGGTGGCCAGCGATGCAGCGAGAAGGCCGCCCCGGAACGTCAGCGGGTTCGACTCGTCGAGGAACAGCATGAGAGCCACGAGGGCCGCCCCGGCGAGTGCCACGACCGGGACGCGCACCCTCTGCCACCGGTCGCTCGAGGTCCACGCACGGTGCGGGGCCGCCCAGGCGAAGGCCAGCGCAGCCCCGAGCATGAGTCCCATGAGGTGGGTGTCGGTGCCGTAGTAGACCCGGGTCGCGCCCAGCGACGGGTCGAAGCGGGTCGCCATGAGCACGGCCGAGGTCGCGGCCAGCGCGAGGGCACAACCCGTCCGGACCCTGGACGAGGGGGCGAACCGCAGCAGGGCGAGCGCGACGAGCGGCCACACGAGGTAGAACTGCTCCTCGACCGCGAGCGACCAGAGGTTCATGAGCAGCTGGGGCGCGGTGCTGTGGAAGTAGTCCGAGCCCGCGGCGATCTCGAGCCAGTTGCTCGTGAAGGTCAGGGCGCCGACGGCCTGCCGGCGGATGCCGACCAGCAGGTCGGTCTCGACGAGGCGGGCGAGCAGGATGACGCTCGGCACGAGGACGAGCAGCGCAGGCAGCAGGCGCCTGGCTCGCCGGGTCCAGAACCCCCACAGGTCGATGCGCCCGGTGCGCGCCCGCTCGCGCACGAGCAGGGTCGTGATGAGGAAGCCGGAGATGACGAAGAAGACGTCGACCCCGAGGAATCCACCGGGGAGCCAGCGGGGGTCGAGGTGGAAGGCGAGGACGGCGAGGATCGCGACGGCACGCAGGCCGTCGAGGCCCGGCAGCCGGCCCGATGAAGGCGCGGTCGCGCCGCGGGACGGGGCTGGCCTGCGCCTGGCTCCGGGCCCCGCTGCTGGGGTCTCCACGCTCATGCCCTCAGGTTATGGACGTGCACCGACAGGGTCCGGGAGGCGCGCTGGGCCGGGTCGGACCTACGATCTCGCCATGGAGAGCAGTCTTGACCCCGATCGGGACGGCCTGCAGCCCATCCGTGCCACCGTCACGGTGAGGGGCCGCGTCCAGGGCGTGGGCTTCCGCTGGTGGACCAGGGCCCGCGCGCTCGAGCTCGGACTCGTCGGCCATGCCCGCAACACCTCGGACGGACGCGTCGAGGTCGTCGCCCAGGGGTCGCGTGGAGCCGTCGACCGGCTCGTCGACCTGCTCGGTGAACAGCCCTCCACGGCGCACCGCCCGGGTGAGGTCCTGTCGGTCTCGACGCCCCTCGTGAGCGAGCCGCGCGAGGGGGTCTCGGGCTTCGTCGAGAGGTGACGTGCGCACGGGCCGGGGGCGGACGGCATACCGGCTCGTGGGACGTGGGCACTGCGGGAGGGGAACGTTCCTACGATGGGGCGATGAGCGACGTCCCTCCCGAGCTGGCCCGTCTGCGATCGAGCATCGACAACATCGACGCGGCCCTCGTCCACCTGCTCGCCGAGCGCTTCAAGTGCACCCAGCAGGTCGGCGAGCTCAAGGCGACCGAGGGTATGCCGCCCGCTGACCCCGCACGCGAGGAGCGCCAGGTCGCGCGGTTGCGTGGGTTGGCACACGAGAGCGGGCTGGACCCCGAGTTCGCCGAGAAGTTCATCAACTTCGTCATCGCCGAGGTCATCCACCACCACGAGACGATCGCCAACAGCTGACCTCTCGTTTTCCGGCTGATCAAGCAACCGCACTGTTCCGCCGGGAACCGTTCCCGGCCGAACGCTCCGTTGCTGTGACCAGCCGGAAAAGGTGGGCCGCGTCGTCGGCCACAGCGGGCCCAAGGGCCTCAGCGGCACCTCTGGTCACATCAGTCACGGGCAACGCAGAGCACCCCGCAGGTCCCGGGCCCGCCGTGTGCCCGCCGGTACAGTGGCCGCGTCGATCCGTCAGCAGTCCCGCCGAGGAACCGAGAGCCATCGCGTGTACGTCAAGAGCCTGACCCTCAAGGGGTTCAAGTCCTTCGCCTCGGCCACGACGATGCGCCTCGAGCCCGGCATCACCTGCATCGTCGGCCCGAACGGCTCGGGCAAGTCCAACGTCGTCGACGCCCTCGCCTGGGTCATGGGCGAGCAGGGTGCCAAGACGCTGCGCGGCGGCAAGATGGAGGACGTCATCTTCGCCGGCACCGCCGGGCGCCCGCCGCTCGGACGCGCCGAGGTGAGCCTGACGATCGACAACACCGACGGCGCCCTGCCGATCGACTACGCCGAAGTGACCATCACGCGCACGATGTTCCGCAACGGCGGCTCCGAGTACGCCATCAACGGCACCCCCAGCCGCCTCCTGGACATCCAAGAACTGTTGTCCGACAGCGGGATCGGTCGAGAGATGCACGTCATCGTCGGCCAGGGGCAGCTCGACGCCGTCCTGCGCGCGACCCCCGAGGAGCGACGCGGCTTCATCGAGGAGGCCGCGGGCGTCCTCAAGCACCGCAAGCGCAAGGAGCGCGCCCTGCGCAAGCTCGACGCGATGGAGGCCAACCTCACCCGCGTGCACGACCTCACCGGTGAGATCCGTCGTCAGCTCGGCCCGCTCGGTCGCCAGGCCGAGGCCGCGCGCAAGGCCGCCGTCATCCAGGCCGAGGCTCGGGATGCCCGCCAGCGACTGCTCGCCGACGACCTCGTCCAGCTCACCGCGACCCTCGAGCAGGAGGTCGCCGACGAGACCGCGGTCATCGAGCGCCGCACCACCGTCGAGAACGCCCTCGAGTCGCTGCGCTCGCGCATCACCGAGATCGAGCGGCAGGCCGCCGACGCAGCCCCCGAGCTCGGGCGCTCGCAGGACCGCTTCGTCAGGCTCCAGTCCCTGCGTGACCGCCTCGAGTCCACCGCGTCGATCGCCCGCGAGAGGGTCCGCCTGCTCAGCCAGGACGACGTCGACGAGGCGACGACCGGGCGCGACCCCGAGGAGCTGCGCGCGCAGGCGGCACAGGCCCGCGAGGCCGAGCAGAAGCTCCTCGCCGAGGTCGCCAGCGCTGCTGAGCAGCTGTCGCTGTCGGTCACCGCACGTGCGGAGGCAGAGCAGGCGTATGCCGCGGAGCAGGACCGTCTTGCACGTCTCGCGCGCGCCGCGGCCGACCGCCGCGAAGGGCTGGCCAAGCTGGCCGGTCAGGTCGGTGCCCGTCGCAGCCGGATCGAGGCGGGGGAGGCCGAGATCGGCCGGCTCCGCGGCATCATCGAGGCGTCGCAGAAGCGCGCCGCCGAGGCCGAGCAGGCCTTCTCGCACCTCGAGGGGACGGTCGCCCACGACGAAGAGGGCGAAGAGGGTCTGGACAGCGCCTACGAGACCGCCGCCGAGGAGCTCGCCGAGATCGAGGGACGCATCACCGCGCTGGAGAACGCTGAGCGCGACGCCGAGCGTGAGCGCTCGGCCGCCTCGGCCCGGGTCGAGGCCCTCGGCCTCAGCCTGCGTCGCAAGGACGGCGCCGCTGCGCTGCTGGCCGCCTCGGACGAGCAGCACGGGATCGTCGGCACCGTCGCCTCCCTGTTGCAGGTCACCCGCGGACACGAGGGCGCGGTCGCAGCGGCACTGGGGTGGGCCTCGGAGGCACTTGCCGTGGCCTCGGTCGAGGGAGCAGCCCAGGCCGTCTCCGCCCTGCGCCGGGACGACCAGGGCCAGGCCACCCTGCTCGTCGGCGACACCGCGTCCTCGTCCGACCCCTCCACCTGGCCCGACCTCGAGGGCTCGGGCGTCTGGGCCCGCGACGTGGTCTCGGCGCCCGCAGACGTGCTGCCCGCCGTTGACCAGCTCCTCGACCGGGTTGCCCTCGTCGGTGGTTCAGAGCACGCCCTGGCCCTCGTCGCCCGGGGCCTCGGCATCACGGCCGTCACCGAGGACGGCGACGTCTTCGCACCCGGCTGGGTGCGGGGTGGGTCCAGCAGCGGTGAGTCGCTCCTCGAGATCCAGTCGGCGTTCGAGGAGGCGCAGTCGGCCGTCGCAGCGGCCACCGCCAAGGGAGAGCAGACCCGATTCCGGCTCGCGACCGAGCGCGAGCAGGCGGCCGCCGTCACCGAGCGCGTCGAAGCGGCGCTGGAGGCGCTGCACGACAGTGACGCCCGCATGGCCGCCGTCGCCGAGCAGCTCGGTGGGCTCCAGTCGACGATCCGCAGCAGCCGGGCCGAGATCGAGCGCACCGAGCGCACGATCGCGGACGCCGAGTCGGCCCTCGAGACCGACCGCGTGGAGTTCACGGCGCTCACCGCACGACTCGAGGAGGCGAGTGCCGAGCCCACGCAGTCCGAGGAGCCGTCGACGGACCTGCGCAACGACCTCGAGCTCGCCGCCAGCCGGGCCCGCACCGCGGAGACCGAGCTGCGCCTCACCCTGCGCACCCGTGAGGAGCGCGCTCGTTCCCTCAAGGGGCGGGCGGACTCGCTCGAGGGCGCCGCGCGCAACGAGATCCAGGCACGCGAGAAGCTGCGCCAGCGTCAGGAACGACGCCGTCGCGAGGTGACGATCGCTGACGCAGTGGGCCGCGCGGCGGCATACGCCACCGACCGCATGGCGAGTGCGCTGGAACGCGCCGCACGTCTGCGCGAGGAGGCCGAACGTGGGCGGGCCGAGCGCGACACGGCGGTCCACGCACTCCGAGCCGAGATGGCCACGCACCAGGACGAGCTGCGCGAGCTCACCGACTCGGCCCACCGCGACGAGGTCGCCCGTGCACGACAGGTCGCCCGCATCGAGCAGCTGCAGGCCAAGGCGGTCGAGGAGCTCGGCGTCGACCCCGACGTCCTCATGGAGGACTTCGGGCCGCACCAGCTCATCCCCTTCATCGCCGGACCGGACCACGTGGGCGACCTGCCCATGCCGTCGGCCTTCGTGCGTGACGAGCAGGAGAAGCGGCTGCGCAAGGCCGAGCGCGGCCTCTCGGCTCTCGGCCGGGTCAACCCGCTCGCCCTCGAGGAGTTCGCGGCGCTCGAGGAGCGGCACAGGTTCCTCACCGAGCAGCTCGAGGACCTCAAGAACTCCAAGCGCGACCTGCTCGACATCGTGAAGTCGGTCGACGAGCGGGTCGAGCAGGTGTTCGCCGAGGCCTTCCACGACACGGCCGCGCAGTTCGAGGGCGTCTTCGGCCGCCTCTTCCCGGGGGGCGAGGGCAAGCTCACCCTCACCGACCCAAGCGACATGCTCACGACGGGCATCGAGGTCGAGGCACGTCCGCCCGGCAAGAAGATCAAGCGGCTGTCACTGCTCTCCGGTGGTGAGCGTTCGCTCGTGGCGGTGGCCCTGCTCGTGTCGATCTTCAAGGCGCGGCCGAGCCCGTTCTACATCATGGACGAGGTCGAGGCTGCCCTCGACGACTCCAACCTCGGCCGGCTCATCACGCTCTTCGAGGAGCTGCGTGACAGCAGCCAGCTCATCGTCATCACCCACCAGAAGAAGACGATGGAGATCGCCGACGCCCTCTATGGGGTGAGCATGCGTGGGGACGGCATCACGACCGTGGTGTCCCAGCGCATCCGCGACGTCGCCGCCACCGCCTGACTGCTTCCGTGGTGGTTGACGCGGCCGAAGGTGTCCAGCGGCCAGATGCGGAAGACGACGGGACCAACCACCCGGTTCACCGGCACGAAGCGAGCGCATCCCTCGGCCTGGGTCCCGCCGCGGCAGTTGACGACGGAGTCCGCCGACTGCGAACGGTGGTCACCCAGCACGAGGAGCCGGTCGGTGGGAACACGGATCTCGGGGAAGCACCGTGAGGACCGTGGGGTCGTGTCGCAGGTCAGGTCGGGGGCACGGAACGTGAGGTCCTCGAAGACGTAGGGCTCCGCGAGAGGCTCGTCCTCGACGGTCACCCGGCCCTGGTCGTCGCAGCACTGCACGCGGTCGCCCGGCAGGCCGATGACCCGCTTGACCGTGTAGGCCTTGTTGGACGGCCCGATCCCGGTGAGGTCGCCGAACGTGCGGACCGCCTTGAGCAACGGGTTGCCGGCCTCCGGAAGCTGCGACTCCTGCCAGGACTCCCCGTGGGAGAACACGACGACGTCGCCGCGGTGCACCTGGGGGTTCGTCCGGTTGACGATGATCCGATCGCCGATGCGCAGGGTCTGCTCCATGGACTGCGACGGCACGCCGAACGGCTTGACCACGAACGCCTGGATCAGCGCGACCACGAGCACGGCGAACAGGATCTCGACCCCCACCGGGAGCCTCCGGCGGCCCCGAGGAGGGGGCGTTGCCGAGGTTGTCGCCGTCACCCGGCCGAGCCTACGCGGCGCCCGGTGGCCGGGGGGCGCCTTCTCGCACGGGGTGTCGTTTTGCACGCGCGGCCCCGACTGGGAGATTCTTGGAACATGGTTGCGCTCATCATCGGCATGCTCATCTGCGTCGCACTCGCCCTGGCCGTCGTGGCGATGGTCGCCGTGCCCGCCCGACGCGATGGCCGGGACCTGCTCACGCCCAAGGGCGAGGAGGTCGTGAGTGCCCTCAAGGACCGCCAGCAGTCGTCCCGTCAGCGTCTCGAGCGCCCGGAGGGCGACGAGTCGTCCGAGGACGGCGTGGCCCACGCCCCGGCCGGGGGCGTGAGCAGCACCGCAGCACCCGCGAGCGCGGCCGCCCAAGCTGCCTCGGTCGCACCGGCCGCTCCCGTCGACCCGGCGCGCTCCTGATGCGCTCCGGGATCGACCACTCCGCCGGTGACCCCACGGTCCGTCCGCAGGACGACCTCTTCGCGCACGTCAACGGCGGCTGGGTGGCGCGCACCGAGATTCCGGCCGACCGCGGGCGCTACGGCTCGTTCGACATCCTGCGCGAGACCGCCGAGCAGCAGGTGCGCGACATCATCACCGCCGTCGCACAGGGCAACCCGGAGGCCGGCACCGTCGCCCGCAAGGTCGGCGACCTCTACAGCTCCTTCATGGACGAGGCCCGCATCGACGAGCTCGGCGTGGCGCCCCTCGAGCCCTTCTTCACCGCGATCGACGAGGTGGCCGCACCGGCCGACGTCATGAGGCTGCTCGGGTCGTTCCTGCGCGCGGGCGTCGATGGCCTCGTCCACCCGATCGTCAACACCGACGACCGCGACTCGAGCCGCTACGTCGTCTACCTCGAGCAGGCGGGCATCGGCCTGCCCGACGAGGCCTACTACCGGGACCCGCAGCACGAGGCCATCCGGGCGGCCTACCCCGGTCACCTCGCGCGCATGCTCACCCTTGCGGGCGTGTATGCCGGTGACGCGGCGTCCGCTGCCGCCGACCGCGTCATGGCACTCGAGACCCGCATCGCCGCGGCCCACTGGGACACCGTCGCCAACCGTGACGCCGTGAAGACCTACACCCTCGTCGACCGTCAGGGCCTCGCCGAGCTCACGCCGGGCGTGGACTGGGACGCCTACCTCGCTGCGGCGAAGGCGCCGGCCGGGGCCTTCGACCAGGTCATCGCCCGCCAGCCCGACCACCTGCGCTCGATGGCGGCCGCCCTCGCCGACGTCGACGTCACGACGTGGCAGGACTGGCTGCGCTGGCGAGTCGTCCACGCCCTGGCCCCCTACCTCGCTGACGCCGTCGTCGCCGAGAACTTCGACTTCTACGGCCGCACGCTCTCCGGCGTCCCGCAGATCCGCGACCGGTGGAAGCGCGGCGTGGGTCTCGTCGAGGACGCCCTGGGCGAGGCCGTCGGCCAGCTGTACGTCGAGCAGCACTTCCCGCCCCGGGCCAAGGAGCGCATGCTCGAGCTCGTCGACAACCTCGTCGAGGCGTTCCGGCGTGACTTCGCCGACCTCGAGTGGATGGGCTTCCAGACCCGCACCGAGGCTCTGGCCAAGCTCGAGGCCTTCACGCCCAAGGTCGGCTACCCGGAATCGTGGCGCGACTACTCCACGCTCAAGGTCGTGGCTGAGGAACTGCTCGGCAACGTCGCCCGCGCCTCAGCCTTCGAGGTGGACCGCAACCTGTCCAAGCTCGGTGGGCCCGTCGACCGCGACGAGTGGTTCATGACTCCCCAGACCGTCAACGCCTACTACAACCCCGGCCTCAACGAGATCGTCTTCCCCGCGGCGATCCTGCAGCCGCCGTTCTTCGACGTGGACGCCGACGACG
Organism: Knoellia sp. Soil729; assembly: GCF_001427985.1. Taxonomy (GTDB): domain Bacteria; phylum Actinomycetota; class Actinomycetes; order Actinomycetales; family Dermatophilaceae; genus Knoellia. Next base: position 107,021 of record NZ_LMSA01000002.1, on the reverse strand, counting down.
CCGTCAACTATGGCGGCATCGGTGCCGTCATCGGGCACGAGCTGGGCCACGGTTTCGACGACCAGGGCTCGCAGTACGACGGCGAGGGCAACCTGCGCAACTGGTGGACCCAGACCGACCGGGAGAACTTCGACGGCCGTGCCCAGCGGCTCATCGCCCAGTTCAACGAGCTGGAGTCGCGCGACGCACCCGGCCACAAGGTCAACGGCGCGCTCACGGTCGGTGAGAACATCGGTGACCTCGGCGGGCTCACCATCGGGCACGCGGCATACCGGATCTCGACGGAAGGCACGCAGGCGCCGGTCCTCGACGAGCTCACCGGTGACCAGCGCTTCTTCATCGGGTGGGCCCGCGTGTGGTGCGGTGTGGCCCGCGAGGCCGAAGCGGTGCGCCTGCTCGCGATCGACCCGCACGCACCGATGGACCTGCGGGCCAACGCGGTGCGCAACCTCACCGAGTTCCACGAGGCGTTCGACGTCACGCAGGGTGACGGCATGTGGGTGCCCGAGAAGGACCGCATCCGGATCTTCTGAACTCGGCGTCCGGCGGTGATGCAAGGATGGTTCTCGTGAGCGCCATCGACACTCTCTGGGAATTCATCGCCGTCGCCGTCGGCCTGCTCGTCATCCTTGGCGGGCTCGCCGTGGCCCTCCTGCGAGGGCGGGGTGGAGCGACCAAGGAGCTGCCGCCCGAGCAGCCGACGCAGGCACCGACTCGTCCGGCGCCGGGCAGCGACGAGGTCGACGACCGCGCCGGCAGCGGGTCGTCGGTCGACACCCTGCCCCCGCCTGCCGGGGACACCATCGACGACACGGTCGAGGAGACGCTTCCGCCCGTCGCGGTCCCCGAGGTCGAGCGCCCCGAGGCGCCGCGGACCCGGTTGCAGCGGCTGCGGGCCCGGCTGGCCCGCTCCAACACCGCGCTCGGCAAGAGCCTGCTGGCCCTGCTCTCGCGAGGCGACCTCGACGAAGCGGCCTGGGAGGACGTCGAGGACACCCTTCTCACGGCGGACCTGGGCGTCGAGGCGACCACCGAGCTCGTGGACGCGCTGCGCACCAAGGTCAAGGTCAACGGCAACGCCGACGAGGCCACCGTGCGCGGCTGGTTGCGCGAGGAGCTCATCACGCTGGTCGACCCGTCGATGGACCGCACCATCGCGTCCTCGCGTGTCGAGGGGCGCCCAGCCGTGATCCTCGTCGTCGGCGTCAACGGCACCGGCAAGACGACCACCGTGGGCAAGCTCGCGCGCGTGCTCGTGGCCGAGGAGAAGGATGTCGTCCTCGGGGCGGCTGACACGTTCCGGGCAGCTGCTGCCGACCAGCTCCAGACCTGGGGGGAGCGCGTGGGCGTTCCCACCATCCGGTCCGATCGCGAGGGCGCCGACCCCGCTGCCGTGGCGTTCGACGCCGTCAAGGGTGCTGCCGAGCTCGAGTCCGACGTGGTCATCATCGACACCGCCGGTCGCCTGCACAACAAGGTCGGGCTCATGGACGAGCTGGGCAAGGTCAAGCGCGTCATCGAGAAGCAGAGCCCCATCGACGAGGTGCTCCTCGTGCTCGACGCCACGACCGGCCAGAACGGCCTGCGCCAGGCCGAGGTCTTCAGCGAGGTCGTCGGCATCACCGGCATCGTCCTCACCAAGCTCGACGGCACGGCCAAGGGCGGCATCGTCGTCGCCGTCCAGCGCAAGCTCGGCGTCCCGGTCAAGCTCATCGGCCTGGGCGAGGGTCCCGACGACCTGGCGCCCTTCGACCCCGAGGGGTTCGTCGACGCCATCATCGACTGACATGAGCGAGGCGGGGCACCGCAGTGAGCCGGACTCTGGGCTCGGCGCAGAGTTGGGCCGCGAGGCGTGCGTCCGGGCCTTCCTCTCCTGCGCCGAGGTCGCCTTGGGGCTCGCCCGCCGGGAGGAGGTCCGGTCCACGTGGGAGCGGGAGAGCGCCTGCGCCCGGATGACCGTGGGCGGGCTGACGCACCACCTGCTGGGCCAGCTGCGCAACTCGGCCCGGCTGTTGGCGGTGCAGGCACCTCCCGACGCGCCGGTCATCGGCCTCCTCGACCACTACGCCCGCGCGCCCTGGGTGGCCGCCTCGCGCCAGGGTGGGGTCGACGGCGAGCAGCTCGAGACCGACAACACCGGGGCCCGTCAGGGTGCGGATGCCGTCCTCGGCGAGGCGAGCGCGGCCCTGGACGCCCTGCCGCACCTCCTGGCCGAACGGCGTGACCCCGACACCGTCTTCATCCCGTGGCAGGGCTGGTCGCTGTCGACGCCGGACTTCCTCACGACCCGGATGATGGAGATGGTCGTGCACGGGGACGACCTCGCTGCCAGCGTGGGGCTCGAGACGCACGAGCACGAGCCGGTCGTGGTCGCGTCGGTCCTCCGGCTGCTCACCGGTGTCTCGCTGCAACGCCACGGCCAGGTCGCGCTCATGCGGGCGCTGAGCCGCCCTCAGCGCTCGAGCGGGGACATCTCGGCCTTCTGAGACGTGTCCGAGCGGAGCTGGATCCGTTCAGGAGGGACGTTGCCCCGCCGGCAAGGAGCAGGCCGGGGTGCCGCCCGGGAGGAGGTGCCGGTGGTTCGCCACCCAGCGGTAGGCGAGGCCGGCGATGGCGTGCACAACGGGGACCTGGACCAGGGCACCCAGGGGGCGGGCCGGCATACGTGACGCCCGAAGGGCCTGGGCGACGGCGTCCTCGCCCGAGCTCACCCGCCCGTCCGCGGAGACCCACTGCAGGGCCGCGTCGCACTCCTGCGCGGTGAGGCCCAGCGCCGCGAGGTCGGCATCCTGGTAGGCGGTGACGTCGTAGTCCTCGGGCCTGCTGCGCAGCCGGGTGGTCACCACTGTGGCCAGCCTCGTGCACACGCCGCAACCACCGTCGTAGACGAGTACTGGTCGAGCCATGGCGCCAGTCTCGCACCGACGCGCGGCCGAAAGAGGTGTTGTGAGGGCGAAACACACTTCTTACCTGGGGAGCGAAGGCGCAACGTCGGCGTAACACGAGGTGCCGCGAGGTGAAACGCCCCGATCGCAGACTCCTTGCGCATGAGCCCAACACTCCTTCCTCTCGCGGACACTCCCGTGATCGACGCATCGGCCACGGCCTTCGTCCTCGTCTGCTCCTCCCTGGTGCTGCTGATGACGCCGGGGCTGGCCCTCTTCTACGGCGGCATGACGCGCGCCAAGTCCGTCCTCAACATGATGATGATGTCGTTCGGCGCCATGGGAGTCATCGGTGTCGTCTATGTGCTGTGGGGCTACTCGATGTCCTTCGGGGGCCGCAACGTCGGCGGGCTCATCGGGAACCCCTTCGACAACTTCGGTCTGAGGGGCGTGGTCGGTGAGGCCACTGGTGCCACGCTCGACGCCGACGGCACCGCGGTGGTGGACGTCTTCGGCTCAGGGGTCTGGATCCCGGAGATCCTCTTCGTCGGGTTCCAGCTGACCTTCGCGGTCATCACCGTGGCGCTCATCAGCGGTGCGATCGCGGACCGCGTGAAGTTCTCGACCTGGCTCGTCTTCAGCGGGCTGTGGGTGACGCTCGCCTACTTCCCGATCGCCCACATGGTGTGGGGTGGCGGACTGCTCAGCGGCTCGGCCGACGGGCTCGCGGCCAAGATCTTCGGTGCCGCTGACGGTGTGGCCAAGGTTCTGCCGATCGACTTCGCCGGCGGTACCGTCGTCCACATCAACGCCGGTGTCGCGGGACTCGTGCTGGCGCTCGTCGTCGGTCGGCGTCTCGGGTTCGGCAGAACCGCCATGCGTCCGCACAACGTTCCGTTGGTCATGCTCGGGGCAGGGTTGCTGTGGTTCGGGTGGTTCGGCTTCAACGCCGGGTCGGAGCTGGCGGCAGACGGGGTTGCGAGTCTCGTCTGGGTGAACACGACCGTTGCGACCTGTGCGGCGATCCTGGGCTGGCTGGTCATCGAGAAGCTGCGTGACGGTCACGCGACCTCGGTCGGTGCGGCGTCGGGTGTCGTTGCGGGCCTCGTCGCGATCACTCCCGCCTGTGGTGCGCTGTCGCCGGTCGGCTCCATCATCCTCGGCCTCGTGGCCGGCGGCCTCGCCGCGCTCGCCGTCGGCCTGAAGTTCCGCTTCGGCTACGACGACTCCCTCGACGTCGTCGGGGTGCACCTGGTCGCCGGCCTCTGGGGGACCATCGGTGCCGGGCTGCTCGCGACCTCGGGTGGGCTCCTCTACGGTGACGGGCCACGGCAGCTCGTCGTGCAGGTCGTCATCGCGCTCGCGTCCCTTCTCTTCTCGGCAGCCGTCACCGCGGTCATCGCTCTCGCCCTGAGGGCCACGATCGGCTGGCGCATCTCCGAGGACGACGAGGTGGCCGGCATCGACCAGGCGGAGCACGCGGAGTCCGGCTACGACCTCGTCTCCCGCGGAGGGCGCCTCGGCACGAGCTCCACCCCGGCCCTGTCCCACGACGCCCGTCACCACGACGAGCTCGCCCCCGAAGGAGTTCAGGCATGAAGCTCATCACCGCCATCATCAAGCCGCACCAGCTCGACGTGGTGAAGGAGGCGCTCGAGGCCTACGGCATCTCGGGCATGACCGTCAGCGAGGCATCCGGCTACGGGCGCCAGCGCGGGCACAGCGAGGTCTATCGCGGTGCGGAGTACAACGTCGACTTCGTCCCCAAGATTCGCATCGAGGTCCTCGTGGACGACATGGATGCCTCCAGCGTCGCCGACGTCATCCTCAAGGCTGCCCAGACCGGTCGAATCGGGGACGGGAAGATCTGGACCGTCCCGGTCGAGGACGTCGTCAGGGTCCGCACCGGCGAGCACGGTTCCGAAGCCATCTGATCACTCGCCTTGTGTGCCCCAGCGCGAGCTATGGCTCGCGCTGGGGCACACAAGGCAGGTTGCGAGAGAGGGGAGTGATGGCACATGAGTGACGGCGCCGAGGTCGTGGACGTTGCGGCACGGCGGCTGGACCTGGCCGGCACGCGGGCCTTCGAGCACCCCGGCTCCGGGCAGGAGCGCCGCCAGCGGCTCGCGGACTTCAACACCCAGTGGCTGGGTGGGCTGTGGCGCGAGGCCACGCATGGCCGCCCGGTCGACGGCGTTGCCCTCGCGGCCGTCGGGAGCGTCGGCCGCGGCGACGCCGGGCCGCTGTCGGACTACGACCTCGTCCTCCTGCACTATGGCCGGACCCTGTCCGGTGACGAGGTCACCCGTCTCGCCGACCGGATCTGGTACCCGATCTGGGACGCCGGGATCCGCCTCGACCACAGCGTGAGGACGGTGAGCCAGTGCCGCCGCGTCGCCGCCGAGGACCTCACCGCAGCCGTCGGGCTGCTCGACATCTCACCCGTCGCCGGAGACGCCGAGGTCGTCACGGCGGCCCGGGCCACCGTGAGCCACGACTGGCGCGCCAACGCGCGCAAGCGGCTGCCCCAGCTGGCCGAGGCCATGGCCGTGCGCCACCGCAGGCACGGCGACCTGGCCCAGTCGATCGAACCCGACCTCAAGGAGGCCCGCGGTGGCCTGCGCGACATGAGGGTCCTCAGCGCCCTGGCCGAGGCCTGGCTGGCCGACCGGCCCCGAGGTGAGGTCGACACGGCATACGGGCTCCTGCTCGACGTGCGCGACGCGGTCCACGTCGTCACCGGCCGCGGACGCGACCGTCTCGGGCGCGAGGACCACGACGCCGTCGCGGCGCTGCTGGGCTACGACGACCCCGACGACCTGCTCGCAGACACCTCGGACGCAGGCCGCTCGATCGCCTATGCACTCGACGGGACCCTGCGCAGGGCGGGGCAGTCGCAGCGAGCGCGGGTCCTGCGCGTCGGTCCGCGTCGCCCGCAGATGGCGCCACTCGGCCACGGCCTCTTCGAGAGCGACGGCGAGGTCGTGCTCGGCTCCGGGCGGCTCCTCGACTCCGACCCGCACCTGCCACTGCGGGCAGCCGTGGCCGCGGCCCGTGCGAACCTGCCCATCGCTCCGACCACGCTCGAGAACCTCGCGACGAGGTGTCCCGACCTGCCCACCCCCTGGTCACCGCTCGCCCGCGGCCTGTTCGGCGACCTGCTCGCGTCGGGTCCGGGTCTGGTCACCGTCTGGGAGGGCCTGGACCAGCAGGGCATCATCGAGCGCTGGCTGCCGCAGTGGGCCTCGGTGCGCTCGCGACCCCAGCGCAACGCCGTGCACCGGCACACGGTCGACCGCCACCTCATCGAGACCGTCGTCCACGCGACCGGGCTGGTGCGCGGTGTGGGACGGGCGGACCTCCTGCTGCTCGCTGCCCTCCTCCACGACATCGGCAAGCTCCCCGGCTCCCACGACCACTCGGTCACCGGCGCACCCATCGCCCAGACGGTCATGCGGCGACTCGGTCACGACGAGGACGACGTCGCCGTCGTCACCTCGCTCGTGCGGGAGCACCTGACGCTCATCGAGCTCGCGACCCGGCGCGACCACGCGGACCCCCGCACGATCGAGGCCGCCCTGGCAGCGGTCGACGGTGACAGCGACCGCTTCGAGCTCTTGCTCGCCCTGACCGAGGCGGACGCCGTCGCCGCCGGACCCACGGCGTGGACAGACTGGCGGGCCGCCCTGCTGGGTCAGCTCGCCGCCGCTGTCCGCGCCCGGCTCCGCCCACCTGCACCGGCCGAGGGCGAGGCCGCACCTGCCGTCGTCCCCGACGACGTCGTGAGGACGCTGGTCTCCGGCGAACCCCACGTGCGGGTCGTGTCCCACGGAGGCTCCTACCGCGTCGACATCGCGGACCGCGACCGCCTCGGGCTTTTCGCCGACACCGCGGGGCTGCTCGCCGCCGAGGGACTGGTCGTGCGCACGGCGGTACTGAGGACGCACGACGGGATGGCGGTCAACGAGTGGCACGTCGAGAGCCCCAGCGACGCAGGGCCCGAGCAGGAACGGATCGTGCGTGGCCTGATGCGTCTCGCCACCGGCGACCGCGGGCCGCTCAGCCTCCTCGACCGCCGACGGCAGTTCGCCACGCGGCCCAGCGGCAGCTCCACGATCGGTACGCCGGGCCAGCCCCGGGCGCTGGTCGTGCCGGGTGCGAGCACCCACGCCACGGTCCTCGAGGTGCGCGCAGACGACCGCCCCGGGCTCCTCCACGAGCTCGGCATGGCCTTCGCCAAGGCCGGGGTCTCGGTGCGCTCCGCGCACATTGCGACCTATGCCGGCCAGACGCTCGACACGTTCTACGTCTCGGACTTCTCGGGCCGGCCGCTCGAACCGGCCAAGGTCGCCCAGGTCGTGGCGGCGATCATTGACACCTGTGACGGTGCGATCTGACGCGTTCCTGCGAGCCGGCACGGTGCGCGGCAAAGGCCACGGACGTGCCGCCGATCCGGCACGGCATGGTCCGCGGACGGTGAGGTTGCCGCGCACGGTGCACGCGGCATACCCAGTCGGTATGCCGTGTGGTCGCCTCTCGTGCGCGGGTGCCGGCCCGGCGCGCGCGGCCGGTTAACCTTGTGCGGTGTTCACGAGCCTCTCAGACCGCCTGACAGCGACCTTCAAGAACCTCCGCACCAAGGGGCGCTTGTCCGAGTCCGACGTCAACAAGACCGTCCGCGACATCCGGATGGCCCTGCTCGACGCCGACGTGGCCCTGCCGGTCGTCAAGGACTTCACCTCCGCCGTCCGTGATCGTGCGCTCGGGGCCGAGGTGTCGCAGGCGCTCAACCCGGCCCAGCAGGTCGTCAAGATCGTCAACGAGGAGCTCGTCGACATCCTCGGCGGGCAGACCCGCACGATCCGCTTCGCCAAGACCGGCCCGACCGTCATCATGCTCGCCGGCCTGCAGGGCGCGGGCAAGACCACGCTCGCAGGCAAGCTCGCCCGCTGGCTCAAGGAGCAGGGCCACACCCCGATTCTCGTCGCCGCGGACCTGCAGCGACCCAATGCCGTGACCCAGCTCCAGGTCGTCGGTGAGCGTGCTGGCATCCCCGTCTTCGCTCCCGAGCAGGGCAACGTCGGTGGCCACGACGCCGTCGGACCCACGGGCGAGGGCACCCGGAGCTTCGGGGACCCGGTCACGGTGTCGCGTGACGGCATACGCGAAGCCGTCACCAAGCACCACGACGTCGTCATCGTCGACACCGCCGGTCGTCTGGCGGTCGATTCCGACCTCATGCAGCAGGCCGGCGACATCCGGGCCGCGATCAACCCCGACGAGGTCCTCTTCGTCATCGACGCGATGATCGGCCAGGCCGCCGTCGAGACCGCCGAGGCGTTCCTCGAGGGCGTCGACTTCACCGGCGTCGTCCTCACCAAGCTCGACGGCGATGCCCGCGGCGGCGCCGCGCTCTCCGTCGCCGGCCTCACCGGTCGCCCCATCATGTTTGCGTCGACCGGCGAGAACGTGCGGGACTTCGAGGTCTTCCACCCCGACCGCATGGCCTCGCGCATCCTCGACATGGGTGACGTCCTCACCCTCATCGAGCAGGCCGAGAAGGCCTTCGACCGCGGCCAGGCCGCCGAGATGGAGCGCAAGTTCCTCGCGGCCGAGGACTTCACCTTCGACGACTTCCTCCAGCAGATGTCGGCGATCAAGAAGATGGGCTCGCTCAAGTCGATGCTCAAGATGATGCCGGGCATGGGCCAGATGTCGGCCCAGCTCGACGCCCTCGACGAGCGCGAGTTCGACCGGGTCGAGGCGATGGTGCGCTCCATGACGCCCTTCGAGCGCAACCACCCCAAGCAGATCAACGGCTCCCGCCGCGCCCGCATCGCCGGCGGCTCCGGTGTGACCGTGTCCGAGGTCAACCAGCTGCTCGAGCGCTTCGGCGAGGCGCAGAAGATGATGAAGCAGCTCGCCCGCGGTGGCGGCATCCCCGGCATGCCGGGCATGGGCGGTGGCGGCGGCAAGAAGGCTCGTCAGCAGCAGCAACAGGTCCGGGGCAAGAAGTCCAAGTCGGGCAACCCGGCCAAGCGCGCGGCCGACGCCCAGGCCGAGGCACAGCGTGCTTCGTCCAGGCCGGCCGGCAGCTCCTTCGGCGGCGGCGGCGCCCCCGGTGGGCTCGACCCGGCCGCGATGGACCCGTCGCAGCTCCCCAAGGGCTTCGAGAAGTTCCTGGGCAAGTGAGCGCCGCGGCCGTGGACCCCGGGCAGCTGCACACGTTGTCGGTGGGCACGGCCGGGCCACGCGTCGCCTTCCTCCACGGACTCTTCGGGCAGGGGCGCAACTGGTCGACGATCGCCAAGGCGTTGGCGGGGCCTGATGGCACGGGGGCGCGGTGCACGCTCGTCGACCTCCCGGACCACGGTCGCAGTCCGTGGTCGGCGCAGTTCTCCTACATGGCGTATGCCGTGTCCGTCGCCTCGACGTTGCGCGCCATCGACCCCGGCCCCTGGGTGGTCGTCGGGCACTCGCTCGGTGGCAAGGTCGCCATGGTGCTGGCCCTGACCGACCCGGCCCTGGTGTCACGGCTCGTCGTCGTCGACATCGCGCCCAAGAGCTACGGCAACCTCACGCGGTTCACCCGCTACATGCAGGAGATGAAGCGCCTGCCCCTGGACGAGCTGCGGGACCGGGCGGACGCCGAGGCACGCTTCGAGGAGCCGGACCCGGGCGTCAAGGCCTTCCTCCTGCAGAACCTGCGGCGCGAGGGCTCGTCCTGGCGCTGGCAGGCCAACCTCGACCTCTTCGTGGCCGACGCCGCCCGTGGGCAGGAGTCGGCCATCGCGGACTTCCCGATCGCGCCGGCAGCGGTCGAGCCGTATGCCGGGCCGGTCCTGTGGATCGCTGGGGGTGAGTCGCGCTACATCAAGGAGGGAGACGGTCCGACGATGCGTGCGTTGTTCCCGCGGGTGCGGCAGCTGACCGTCAAGGGCGCGTCGCACTGGGTGCACAGCGAGGCGCCGCAGGTGGTCATCGAGGCCCTGCGCCGGGTCCTCACCGCAACGCCAGCGTAAGCGGCTGCACAAACGACCATCGGCGCAGACGTCAGGTGGAGGGGCGTGGGAGGGGTCGCTAGGGTCGGGGCCATGACGGCACCGGTGCTGCACCTGTTGGGCGAGGTTCTGGTCGGACCCGAGGAGGTCCGGCCGCAGGCGTGGGTGGTCGGGGGGAGGCTGACCTTCGAACGGCCGACCGGCGCCGGGCACGACGTCGAGACGCTCCGGGGCTGGTTCGTCCCGGGCATGGTCGACGCCCACTGCCACGTCGGTCTGGACCATCACGGCGAGGTCGACCACGACACCACCGAGGCCCAGGCGCTCGCGGACCGAAACAACGGCACGCTGCTCATCCGCGATGCCGGGTCACCGGCCGACACGCGCTGGATCGACGAGCGCGACGACCTGCCCAAGGTCATCCGGGCGGGGCGCCACATCGCCCGGACCAAGCGCTACATCCGCAACTACGCGTGGGAGGTCGAGCCCGAGCAGCTCGTCGAGCGCGTCCGCATCGAGGCCAGGGTCGGCGACGGGTGGGTCAAGCTCGTCGGTGACTGGATCGACCGGGAGACGGGCGACCTCGAGCCCTGCTGGCCCGCCGATGTCCTCGCCGCGGCAGTCGCTGCGGCACACGAGGAGGGCGCGCGCACGACGGCCCACTGCTTCGGCCCGGACTCCCTGCGCGACTTCGCGGCCGCCGGCACCGACTGCATCGAGCACGCCACCGGCCTCGAGCCGGACACGATCGAGTCCTTCGCCGCGCAGGGGATCGCGATCGTCCCGACGCTGGTCAACATCGCGACGTTCCCGGCCATCGCCGAGCCGGCCAAGGAGAAGTTCCCCGACTACCACCGGCGCATGCTCGACCTGCACGCACGACGCTACGAGACGTTCGGCGCGGCGCGAGAGGCCGGCATACCCATCTATCTCGGGACCGACGCGGGAGGCTCGATCGCCCACGGACTGGCCGCAGAAGAGGCCGTCGAGCTCGCGAAGATCGGCTTCAGCCACACCGAAGCCCTCGCTGCGGCCACCTGGGCAGCTCGCGCCTGGCTGGGCCGGCCCGGGCTCGAGGAGGGCTCCGACGCCGACCTGCTCGTTCTGGACCGTGACCCCCGGCAGGACATCACCGCTCTCGGCGAGCCCACGGCGATCGTGCTGCGCGGTGTGACCTACTGACTCACACGGCGTCCGCGGCCAGGTCCCGCTCGTCCTCGTGCGCGCCGGCCGGCACGAGGGCCTCGTCCCGGCGGTGCTCGGAGACCGACCAGGTGATGGCGGCGACCCACGCCACCGCGACGACGAGGTAGGTCCCGGCCTTCACCGCGTCGCCGGCGTCCACCCAGGAGGAGCCGAGCAGGGTGCGGATGTTGGTGAGGACGATGAGCCCCCCGACGGCGGACCCGAGGACACGGGGTGGAAGGTGGCGCACCAGCCACGCCGCGATCGGGGCAGCGATGAGCCCGCCGCCGAGCAGCGCCAGCACCCAGCCGAGATCGATGCCCTGGGACCCCAGGGAGAGGAGGAAGCCCAGGCTCGCGGCGACCGAGACGAGGAACTCACTCGTGTCGATCGAACCGATGGTCTTGCGGGGCTCGAGTCGCCCGGAGGCGAGCAGGGCAGGCGTTCCCACGGGACCCCAGCCTCCGCCGCCGGTCGCGTCGACGAAGCCGGCGAACAGGCCCAGCGGTGCGAGGAAGCGTGACCGGAGCGGCTGCCCGAGACGGTCGGTGCGCAACCCTCGCAGGGTGAAGCGCACGAGGATGTAGACGCCGAGCGTGACGAGGATCAGGGCCATGAGGGGCTTGGCCACGGTGGTGTCGAGCGAGGCGAGCGCGGTCGCTCCGAGGAAGGCACCGACCGCTCCGGGGATTCCGATGCGCAGCACGACACCCCAGTCGACGTTGCCGAAGCGCCAGTGCGCCGTCCCGGACGCCAGGGTCGTGCCGATCTCGGCGAGGTGCACGGTGGCCGAGGCCGCGGCCGGGTTGGTGCCGATGACGAGCAGCAGGCTCGTCGTGGTCACGCCGTAGGCCATGCCCAGGCTCCCGTCGACGAGCTGGGCGACGAGGCCGACGATGGCCAACAGGGTGAGCTTGCGCAAGGGGGACTCCCGAGATCGACGGACTGTGGTCTCTTCGGGAGGAGTCTCACTCGTGTTGACATTATGGAACAAGTAACAAGGGGTTATGTCCCACATGGTGGTCCCCACGGGTGGGTGGATCACGTTCGGGTGCACGCCCTGAGTGGGAGAGAATGCGGCGTGGACATCTCGGCGCGCACGGACCGCACATGACGCACGCCCGCGAACGCTGCACCCTTCCCGTCGACGTCCACCCGACCGACAACGACCCGGACGACTTCGGTCCCGGGATCGACCCCGACGACCTGGCCACCGTGCTGCGGGTCCTCGAGTGCCTGCCCCGGCTCGAGGCCGGACACCCCGACCTCCAGACGGTCAAGCGCGCCACCGGGCGCATGTACAAGCAGGTCCGCAAGACCCGCCGCCGCGAGGCCAAGCAGCCCCAGGTCGACCACGACGAGGCGATCCTCGCCAGCACCGCCACCGGTTCGCCCATGCGCATCGACGACGAGACCAAGGGGATCCTCCTCGAGGTCCCCGCGGCGGGCACCACGGTGGGTGAGCTGGTCGAGCCGCGCGGCTGCTACATCTGCAAGGACGACTACACGCTCGTCGACGCGTTCTACCACTGGCTGTGCCCACGCTGCGCCGCCAAGAGCCATGCCAAGCGCAACCAGCGCGTCGACCTCACCGGCAAGCGCGCCCTGCTCACCGGCGGGCGAGCCAAGATCGGCATGTACATCGCGCTCATGCTCCTGCGCGACGGTGCCCACCTCACGATCACCACGCGCTTTCCCCACGACGCCGCCCGCCGCTTCGCCGCGCAGGAGGACTCGCACGAGTGGGTCGACCGCCTCAAGGTCGTGGGCATCGACCTGCGCGACCCCACGCAGGTCGTCGCCCTCGCCGACGAGGTCGCTGCCGCAGGGCCTCTCGACATCCTCATCAACAACGCGGCCCAGACGGTGCGCCGTTCGCCGGGGTCCTACTCGCACCTCGTCGACGGCGAGCAGGTGCCGCTGGACTCCACCGTGCGCTACCCCGAGCTCGTGACGTTCGACCGCATCAGCGAGGCGCACCCGGCGAACCTGCTCGGAACTCTCACGAGCAACAAGGTCGCTCACCACGAGGGGGAGTCGCAGGAGGAGGCCGCCCGTGCCCTTGCCCAGCGCACCGCGGCCTCGATTTCCGAGATGGCCCTCACGGCGGGCAATGCCAGCCTCGAGGCGCACCTCGCCGGCACCGCCGTCGACGCCGGTGGGCTGCTGCCCGACACCCAGCGCAACAACAGCTGGACCCGGGTCGTCGACGAGGTCGACCCGCTCGAGCTCCTCGAGGTGCAGCTCTGCAACTCGACGGCGCCCTTCATCCTCATCTCACGACTGCGCCCGTCGATGCGAGCAGCGGTGCAGGCAGGGGCTCGTCGCGCCTACGTCGTCAACGTCTCGGCCATGGAGGGACAGTTCTCCCGCAGGTACAAGGGCGCCGGCCACCCGCACACCAACATGGCCAAGGCCGCGCTCAACATGCTCACCCGCACCAGCTCGGGGGAGATGTTCGAGACCGACCGCATCCTCATGACCGCGGTCGACACCGGCTGGATCACCGACGAGCGTCCCCATCACGAGAAGCTGCGCATCGCCGCCGAGGGGTGGCACGCACCGCTCGACCTCGTCGACGGCGCCGCCCGCGTCTATGACCCGATCGTGCGAGGCGAGGCCGGCGAGGACCTCTACGGAGCCTTCGTCAAGGACTACGAACCCAGTCCTTGGTGACAGGACGAGGTATGCCGCGTGGACGCCTTCGCTGAGTGGGTCCGGTCCGAGTTCGGCTTGGGGACAGGCACGATCACGTCGCGGGTCGGGGGACGTGGCGCCGACGGCGACGTTTGGCACCTGTCGGTCGCGGGGCGGGACTTCGCGGTCAAGCGGCCCTTCCGGGCGCTCGACGCGGCGGCCGTTCGGCGGGAGGCTGCGCTCCTGCACCAGCTCGCCATGCAGGGCGTGGAGGTGCCCACGCACGTCGCCACCTCGGACGGCCACCTCGTCAGGGACGTCCCCGCCGAGCTGGGCGGTGGCAGCGCGCGCGTGAGCCACTGGGTCGCCGGGACGCCGGTCACCGACCGTACCTCCGAGGTGGCCGGCGAGCTGGGCACCCTTGTCGCACAGCTACACCGCGCCGGTCCGACGACGGTCGAGCCGCCGAGGGACTGGCACTCCACGATGCCTTCGGCGCAGGCCTGGGCCGAGCTCGTGCAGAGGTCACACGGGCAGGCGTGGCACGGAGCGCTCGCGGCCCGACTGGGTGACCTCACGGCATACGCCGAGGTCGTGCGGCGGGCCGGCCGGCCTGCAGGTCCCTTCGTCCTCGGCCACTGCGACCTGCATCCCGACAACGTGGTCCTCGGCCCGGATGGCAGCCTGCGTGCCCTCGACTGGGAGGACTGCGGGCCACTGCAGCCCTCGCGCGAGCTGGCCAAGACGCTCGTGCAGTGGCACGTGCTCGGCGACGACGTCGACGAGGGCGCCGTTGCCGTGACCACGAGGGCCTACCGCGCCGCGGCCGGTCCGGGAGTGGTCGCCGGCGTCGAGGACTTCGCCATGGTGCTGTGCGCCGAGACCAACTTCCTCGCCAGCCAGATCCGTCTTGCGCTCGACACGAGCGCCTTGCCCGCGAGGCGCGAACAGGCTCGCGGGGAGGTCAGGGAGGCGGTCGCGGACTACCTGCCCACGATGGCCGCGCTCGCGCGGGTGCTGCGCGCCGCGAGCAGGGCATAGCCGACCACCGACACGAGTGCGATGACGCCCGCCATGACGAAGGACGGAGTGGCCACGGCCCAGTCGACCGCGTCCGGGTCGATGACCTTGCCACCGGACGTGCAGACGGTCGGGCCGTCCGAGGACCCGGAGCACGACAGCTGCGAGGGCCCGGCACTGGCCAAGGTCCAGCCGAGCCAGGCGACACCCACCGACAGCGCCACCCCCAGCCCTGCCAGGGCGGGCCACCAGCCCGGTCGCTGCACGGTCCGCACGATCGAGAGGACGAGCAGACCCACCGCCACGGGCAGGACGAAGATGCCGATCGAGAACATCCCCATGAAGGTGAGGACCCAGGCGAGACCGGTGAGCGTCCACAGGCCGAGGAGCAGCGGCATGGCACTCATCGTCCTCGCGGTGACGCACACTCGCAAGGGTGGGCGCGGGTCCCACGCTCGGCGTGGGCCGGCATACGCCGCCGGCTCTTCCCGGTATGCCGGGGAGCCGCGTCCGCCGGTTCGGCGCACCGCGCGCGGTCTGGCAGAATGGTCCGCTGTACACCTTCTGGCTGGCGCTGATGTCGGCTGGATGCCTACCCCGGGCCGTTCGGTACCCCGCGTGTTTGCTCCCGCGGTCTGGCCGTGCCCACAACTGAAAGCGAGACCACACACGTGGCCGTCAAGATCCGTCTCAAGCGTATGGGCAAGATCCGTACCGCCATCTACCGCGTCGTCGTCATGGACTCGCGCACCAAGCGCGATGGCCGGGCCATCGAGGAGATCGGCAAGTACGACCCCAACCAGGAGCCGTCGCTCATCGAGATCGACATGGAGCGCGCCAATCACTGGCGCTCCAAGGGTGCTCAGCCGACCGAGGCCGTCGCCGCTCTCCTGAAGATCATGGACGAGGGCACCCTCAAGGTCGCCGAGCCCAAGGCCAACAAGAAGGACCTCTACGAGGCCGCTCTTGCCGCCGCCGGCAAGTCCGGGGGCGATGACGCCTCGGGCGCCACCACCGCCAAGAAGAAGGCGGCCAAGAAGGCTGACGCCCCCAAGGACGAGGCCCCCAAGGCCGACGCCCCCAAGGCTGAGGACACGGCCGAGGAGACCGCTCCGGCGGCCGACACCGACTCCAGCGCCGCGACCACCGAGCACGCGCAGGAGCCCGCAGAGGGCGCCGACACCGCTGCGGCCACCGAGAGCACCGACGCCGCCGCAGGCGACGACGCCAAGGCTGGGTCCTGACCATGCTCGAGGAGGCGCTGGAGCACCTCGTCACCGGGATCGTCGACCACAAGGACGACGTCGCGGTGCAGCGCAAGGAGCTCCGTCGCGGCGAGATCATCGAGGTCCGGGTCCACCCCGACGACCTCGGTCGCGTCATCGGCCGCTCCGGCCGCACCGCCAGTGCCCTGCGCACGGTGCTGACCGCCCTCTCCGGTGGTCGCCCCGTGCGGATCGACATCGTCGACACCGACCGGGTGCGCTGAGCGCAGCAGCAGCACAGCCGTCGGGCATCGAACGCGCCGTCCCTCGTGGGGCGGCGCGTTCGTCTGCCCGGCCCCTGAGAGGATCTGTCCCATGGCTCGCACCACCGACTCGCTCCTCGTTGCCCGCATCGGCAAGCCCCATGGGCTGCGCGGTGAGGTGACGGTCCAGACGCACACCGACGACCCCGAGAGCCGCTACGCCCCGGGCACCCTCTTCGAGACCGAGGCGCAGCCCGGCACCGGCGTCCCGAGGCAGCTCACCCTGTCCACCGCGCGCAAGCACCGCGAGGTCTGGCTGCTCGGGTTCGCCGAGATCCCGGACCGCACGGGGGCCGAGTCGTTGCGCGGCACCCGCCTGTTCCTCGACCTCGACACCGTGGAGGAGGACGCGGACGCCGATGACGACGGCTGGTACGAGCACGACCTCGTGGGGCTGAGCGTCCGGGACCCCGACGGCGCTGTCCTCGGGGAGGTCACCGGCCTCGTGGTGGGGGCCGTGCAGGACCTGCTGGAGGTGCGCCTGAGCGACGGCCGCGAGGCGCTGGTCCCGTTCGTCGAGGCGATCGTCACCGAGGTCGACACCGAGGCAGGTCACGTCGTGGTCGACGCACCCGCCGGCCTGTTCGACCTCGACGAGACCTGAGAGCGGCAGCACGCATGAGACTCGACGTCGTCACGATCTTCCCCGAGTACCTCGCGCCCCTCGACCTCTCCCTCATCGGCAAGGCCCGCCGCGAGGGTCTGCTCGAGCTTCACGTGCACGACCTGCGGGACTTCGCGCACGACAGGCACCGCACGGTCGACGACAGCCCCTACGGCGGGGGAGCGGGCATGGTCATGAAGCCGGGCCCCTGGGCAGAGGCGCTGGACCACGTTGCCGCGCAGCGCAGTGCGGCCGTGCCGACTCTCGTCATCCCTGGTCCCGGTGGCGAGCCCTTCACGCAGCAGGTCGCGCGCGAGCTCGCCGACGAACCCTGGCTCGCCTTCGCCTGCGGGCGCTACGAGGGCATCGACGAGCGCGTCTACGAGTGGGCCGGCGAGCGGATGCCCGTGCGTGTCCTGTCCCTCGGCGACTATGTCCTCAACGGTGGCGAGGTCGCGGTCCTCGCCATGGTCGAGGCCGTGGCACGCCTCCTGCCGGGAGTTCTCGGCAACGCCGAGTCCCTCGTCGAGGAGTCGCACGAGGACGGCCTCCTCGAGTACCCCGTCTACACCAAGCCTGCCGAGTGGGAGGGGCGCGCCGTGCCCGAGGTCCTCCTCAGCGGCAACCACCGGGCCATCGCGGCGTGGCGTCACGAGCAGCGGGTCCAGCGCACCGCCGAGCGCCGCCCCGACCTCCTGCCACCGACCGCTGCGGCGTCGGCGTTGAGCCAGCTCGAGGAGCGGGTGGCGACGCCGGCGGACGCCCCGGACCTCCAGGTGCTCACGCGCGCCTGCTGGGCGCCGGAGTTCGCGCGTTACGGCATGTTCGGCGCAGGCGAGGAGGACCTCGAGACGGTGCGCGACGGCATACAGGAATGGGACACCCGGGTCTGGCGCAAGGACGGGCAGCTGCTCGCCTCACTGCGGGTCCGGCGCCACCCCACGCAGGAGGCGACGTGGCAGATCGGCCGCCTCATGATCGCGCCCTATCTCCAGGGACGTGGGCTCGGACGGGAGCTGCTCGCGTATGCCGAGTCGCTGGCCTCCGAGGACGTGCGCACCTACTGGCTCAACACCGGTGCGAAGAGCACGGAGAACCTGCGCATGTACAAGAAGGCCGGCTACCGCATCCGCCCCGGCGAGGGTGAGTTCCCCGGAACGGTCGACCTCACCAAGCGCAGGGCGGCGACCGGCGCGCCGGAATGACCACACCGCGCGGGCGTGCACGAAACGGCTCACGAACCTCACGGTGGCTCGCGAGCCTGAACGACCCGGTCTGCGAGTGACGTCAGGGTTCGTGAACCGCCTGGTGCGGCCTGCCGAGCCCGGCTAGGGGCGCAGGCGGGCGTGCAGGTCCTCGGGCAGCAGCCGCGCTGAGCGGATGAGTCGGCCCGCCACCACTGCGGTCGTGGTCTGGGCGGCCATGATCCCCAGTAGCACGAGCACCTGGGCAGCGGCGGCCTGGGCGGGCGAGCCGCCACCGAGCAGCACGCCGATGAAGGCTCCGGGAAGCGTCACGACGCCAGCGGTCCGGACCTGGTCGAGCCCCGGGATGAGGGCCTCGGGCAGGCGCCGGTGCACGATCTCGTCGATGGACTGTGCCCTCGTCAGCCCGATGGACAACCCCGCGTCGTACTGGGCCGTCTCCTCACGCAGCGCCGCGAACGCGCGACGCCCCACCAGCGTGTGGCCGTTCATCGTGTTGCCCAGGACGATGCCGACGACGGGGATGAGGGCGATGCCCTCGAGCGGCACGGTCCGCGTTCCCAGGATGATCGCCACGACCGGCAGCAGCCCGGCGAGCATGGCCGCCGTCGCCCACGGCCATGCCGGCTCGGCCTCGACCCGTCGCGTCGTCGTGAACACCGCGACGGCGAACATGAAGCAGAGCAGCAGCACCGAGAGCAGCAGGTTCTGGGCCACGGCGGCGATGACCAGGGCCGCCACCCCGAGCTGGAGGACCGCCCGCCCGGCCGCGACGAGGGTGGAGCCGGCGTGCGGGAGCCGCCCCACGGCATACATGACCAACGTCAGTGCGAGGAGCGCAACGCACGCCAGGCCGACCGGCCACCCGGGATCGATGCTCACGGGGCACACCGTATGCCGCGCGCCGACCGAGCGGCTGTCGGCGCGCCTTGGCATGCTGGGAGCCATGACAGGGGAGTGGTGGCCGGCGATCCTCGCCTTCGTCGGGGCAGCGGTCGGTTCGGGGGCGAGCTTCTACGCCGCGCGACGCGACACCCAGGCGCAGGCGAGTGCGGCGGCCGACGATCTCCACCAGCGTGAGCGCGCCAGTGCCCGCGAGGAGTGGGGGCGACGTTTCACCGCGGCCCTGGCCGACCTCAACTCGGACGACTCGTTCCGCCGCCGCCAGTTCGGCCGCATCGTGCTCGCGGCGCTGGTCGACAGCGATCTCACCTCGCCGGAGGACCGCCAGCTCCTGGAGGACGTCCTGCTCGCGCACGCCCGGTTCGACCAGGAGGGTGACGAGGTCGGCCTCGGCGCCCAGGGAATGGCCGTGGACGACGTCCGGGTTGTGGAGGATGATGGAGATGAGGCAGCGAGAGGAGCCGCACATGACTGAGCGCATCGTCAAGGTCACCCGTGACCAGATCGAGTCCGCCAAGCTGCTCATCCGGCTGCGCGGTGGCGAGGACAAGGTCGACCCCGACATCGTCCTCATCGCCAACGCCCGGCGTCGAACCCGCCCGAACCCGACGGAGTCGGCGACTCCCTAGCCGCCACGGCGCACGCCCGATTTCTCCGTATGCCGGGTGCTCTGGCAAACTTGCTCCTTGCGTCCGTCGATTCACGCCCCTGCCACAGGGGGAGTGCGGAGCGTGCGGGCCCCGGCCCGGCAGCTTCCGCATGAGGCACGACGTCGCACCACCATTCATTGCAGCACCAGCACCTGTGGGTGACCTGTGGCACCGCACGAGAAAGCGAACCAGTCATGCAGCGTTTCGACGAGATCGACAAGGCCTCCCTGCGGGAGGACATCCCGGCCTTCCGCGCCGGCGACACCGTCAACGTCCACGTCAAGGTCATCGAGGGCACGCGCTCGCGTGTCCAGGTCTTCAAGGGCATCGTCATCCGTCGCCACGGTGGCGGCCTCGGCGAGACCTTCACGGTTCGCAAGGTCTCCTTCGGCGTCGGTGTCGAGCGCACCTTCCCGCTCCACACGCCGGTCATCGACCACATCGAGCTCGTGACCCGCGGTGACGTCCGTCGCGCCAAGCTCTACTACCTGCGCGACCTGCGCGGCAAGGCTGCCAAGATCAAGGAGAAGCGCGAGACCCCCGCGAGCTGACTTCGCCAAGGTCCCCTCACGCTGCACCTTCTCGAGCTCGGCGACTAGCATCATCTCGATGACCTCGCCGGCCCCACACGACACCGACCCGGTCCCCGCCACCACGGCAGGGGCCGGGTCGAGTCATGCGTACCGCCTTCCGGTGATGCTCGGTGCCGGTGTCCTGGCGGTCATGCTCGTGCGGGCGTTCCTCCTGCAGCCGTATGCCGTGGCGAGCGACTCGATGTCGCCCACCTTCGAAGCCGGCCAGCGTGTCCTCATCGCCAAGGTCGGCACGCCTTCCGTGGGGGACGTCGTCGTCGCGGACGTCACCCACGCGTGGCCCGGGCCGGACCGTTCGACGCACACCGACGACGGCGTCATCGGACGGACCCTGGGTGCGGCCGCCGGGGCCCTGGGCATCGACCTCGGCGAGCGCTCGGTGCTGGCTCGCGTCGTCGCCGGCGAGGGCGACGAGGTGGTCTGCTGCGACGGGGGGCACGTCGCGGTCAATGGCACGTCGGTGGGGCCGCGGCTCGCCGACAATGCGGCGCCGTTTCGGATTCGGGTGCCGACGGGTCGATACTTCCTCCTCAGTGACAGTGCCTCCGACGCGATGGACTCGCGTACCCACGTGGGGGCCGGGTCGCTCAGCACCGACGGGACCGTCCCCGAGGACGCCCTCATCGGGACCGTCGTCACGCGCATCTGGCCGCTCGGCGAGATGGGTTCCCCTGCCACACCGACCACCACCCAGCCCTGAGAGCGCGGACAACAGTGATGACGAGCAACGAGGCCCGGTTCGAGCCGGGTCAGTTCGACCCTGACGCGCCCCCGGGAGGGCCCGACGACGGTCCCGTCGAGCCCCCGCAGGACGGGCCCTCGCGCGCTCGCTCGGCGGCGGGTGCAGCGGGGGCCGCGATCCGTGAGTTCGTCGTCGTCGTGGCGATGGCGCTCGCGCTGTCGTTCGTCGTCAAGACGTGGCTCATCCAGGCCTTCTACATCCCTTCGGGGTCGATGGAGGACACCCTGATCCTCAACGACCGCGTGGTCGTCAACAAGCTCGTCCCCGACGTCATGGACCTCGAGCACGGTGACGTCATCGTCTTCGAGGACCCGGGGGAGTGGCTCTCGTCGGTGCCCGCCGTGAGCCACGGCCCCGTGCGCGACGGCGTCGAGCGCGTGCTGACCTTCGTCGGGCTGCTGCCCAACACCTCCGACAACCACCTCATCAAGCGCGTCATCGGCCTGCCGGGCGACCACATCGTCTGCTGCGACGCCCAGGGCCACCTCACGGTCAACGGGGTGCCGATCACCGAGTCCTACATCAAGCCCGGTGACGTGCCGAGCTCCATCACCTTCGACATCACCGTCCCCGAGGGCAAGGTGTGGGTCATGGGCGACCACCGTGGTGACTCCGAGGACTCGCGCTTCCACGACCCGGCCGGCACCGGTGCCGAGGGTTCCGTGCCGATCGACCGGATCACCGGGCGGGCTGTCGCGATCGTCTGGCCCCTCGACCGGGCGGGCTGGCTGAGCCGGCCTGGGACCACGTTCGACAAGGTTCCCGCACCCGGCGCGGCCTCGCCTGCACCCTCCGGGTCGCCCTCCAGCAGTCCCTGAGACCTCCCTGACCTGCTGCACCACTGACCACTGCCACTGAACCCCACCGCTTGAGAGAGTCCGCACCACCGGCCATGCCCCCCGCACCCCGTTCCCGCAAGCCCAGCCTGCGCGTCGAGCGCGCCCTCCAGCGCGACGGCTACCGCCTCCTCGCCGGGATGGACGAGGTCGGGCGGGGTGCACTGGCCGGGCCGGTGTCGGTGGGTGTCGTCGTCATCGATGAGTCCTGCCGGTCCGCACCCCAGGGCGTGCGCGACTCGAAGCTGCTGCAGCCGCACGCCCGTGAGGTCATGGTCCCGCGGATCCGTCGGTGGGCCTTCGCGCACGCGGTGGGTCATGCGTCGCCGGCCGAGATCGACGCGATCGGCATCATCGCCGCCCTGCGACTCGCCGGCCGTCGCGCGCTGGCGGCGCTCGACGTCGTCCCCGACCTCGTGATCCTCGACGGCAACCACGACTGGCTCTCCGTGCCCGACGAGGTCGGACTGCTGGCGTTCGGCTCGAGCGAGGTCCACACCCCGCCCGTGACGACCATGATCAAGGCCGACCTCAGGTGCTCCTCGGTGGCGTCGGCCAGCGTCCTGGCCAAGGTGGAGCGCGACAGGATCATGGTCGAGCTGGCACCGGAGCACACGGCATACCGGTGGGACCTCAACAAGGGCTACTCCGCACCCGAGCACATCGAGGCCCTGCGAGCCTTCGGCCCGACGGTGCTGCACCGACGCTCGTGGCGGCTCCCGGGAACGATGGACGATGATGGAGGCTTCGCCGAGCAGGACGCGGCCTCGGCGATGCCACCACCACTGGTGTCGGTGACCTCCGACGCCCACGACGACGGAGCGGTGACGCATGAGCGCTGAGGACCTCGAGAAGTACGAGAGCGAGATGGAGCTCTCGCTCTACCGCGAGTACCGCGACGTCGTCGGGCTGTTCTCGCACGTCGTCGAGACCGAGCGCCGTTTCTATCTCTGCAACTCCGTCGACGTGAAGGTGCGCAGTGACGGAGGCGAGGTGTTCTTCGACGTGACCATGCAGGACGCCTGGGTCTGGGACATCTACCGTCCTGCCCGCTTCGCCAAGCAGGTGCGCGTCGTGACCTTCAAGGACGTCAACGTCGAGGAGCTGGCCAAGTCCGAGCTCGAGCTCCCCAAGGGTGATTTCTGACCTGCTGAGCACGTCCGGTCGTCCACAGGCGGTGGTCGGCGTCCCAGTCTGTCCACAGATCAACTGAGCCGCTGGCGACGGGCTCTCGCTCCGACCGATGCTCCTCGCATGGACGGACACGTGGACCTGGGCAGGTACGGCGAGGACCTCGCGGCGCGATACCTGCGCGATCGCGGCCTTCAGGTCCTCGAGCGCAACTGGAGGTGCCCCGAGGGCGAGATCGACCTCGTCGCCCTCGACGGGGACTGCCTCGTCGTCTGCGAGGTCAAGACCCGCCGCGGCACCGGCCTGGGTGACCCGCTCGAGGCCGTGACGTGGCGCAAGGCGCGCCGGCTGCGACGACTTGCCGCGGCCTACCTGCGCTCTCGTCCGAGCGCCGTGCCGCAGGTACGCATCGACGTCATCGGCATCCTGGCCGAGCCCGGACGCCGCCCCGTGCTGCGTCACGTCGTGGCGGTCGGCTCATGAGCGCCAAGCTCGGGCGGACGCTCTGCGTGGCCCTCAGCGGGCTCGAGGGCCGCCTCGTCGACGTCGAGGCCCACATCTCCTCACAGCTGCC
Organism: Knoellia sp. Soil729; assembly: GCF_001427985.1. Taxonomy (GTDB): domain Bacteria; phylum Actinomycetota; class Actinomycetes; order Actinomycetales; family Dermatophilaceae; genus Knoellia. The sequence goes on along the minus strand of NZ_LMSA01000002.1, from coordinate 83,527 downwards.
GAACTTCAGCGTCACCGGCCTGCCCGACAAGGCGTGCGGCCAGGCGCCCGACCGCGTCCGGTCCGCTGCCGCGACCAGTGGTTGCCCCCTGCCGCCTCAACGCATCACGGTCAACCTCTCGCCGGCCTCGATCCCCAAGCAGGGCACCGGCTTCGACATCGCGATCGCCCTGGCGGTCCTGGCAGCGTCGGGGGCCGTCGACGCACGTCGCATCGCGCAGGTCGTGCACCTGGGCGAGCTGGGTCTCGACGGACGGGTGCGGGGCGTGCGGGGCATCCTGCCCGCTGTCCTGGCGGCGGCACGGGCCGGCGTGCGGCACGTGGTCGTCCCACCGGAGAACGTCGCCGAGGCGCAGCTCGTCGACGGCGTTACGGTGCACTGCGCGCCGACCCTGGCCACGCTGGTGCACTGGTATGCCGCCCGTGGTGGGGTCGACCCGTTGCCGGTCGCGGGTGCGGTGAGCGAGCAGGCCGAGGCGACGGCGCGTCGGGGCGACCTCGCCGACGTCGTCGGTCAGCCTGAGGCACGGCTGGCCGTCGAGATGGCGGCGGTCGGTGGGCACCACCTGCTGATGAACGGCCCACCCGGGGTCGGTAAGACCATGTTGGCGGAGCGCCTGGTGACGATCCTGCCTCCGCTCTCCCGGGAGCAGGCCCTGCAGACCCATGCGATCCGTTCGCTCACCGGGGACGAGATCCGGGCGAGCGAGCTCGACCTCACTCCGCCCTTCGTGGCGCCGCACCACAGCGCGTCCATGGCCTCGATCACCGGCGGTGGCTCGGGCGTCGTGCTGCCCGGAGCGATCTCCCGGGCGCACTGCGGCGTCCTGTTCCTGGACGAGGCCGGGGAGTTCAAGACCTCCGTGCTGCAGCAGCTGCGCCAACCGTTGGAGTCGGGGGAGGTGACGATCGCACGGGCCAAGCAGCTCGTCCGTTACCCGGCGCGCTTCCAGCTGGTCCTCGCGACGAACCCCTGTCCCTGCGGACGCGCGTGGGGCAAGGGCATCGACTGCATGTGCAGTGCGGTCGAGCTCCGCAGCTACCAGGCCAAGCTCTCAGGGCCGCTCATCGACCGGGTCGACATCCAGGTGGTCGTGCCGCCGGTGTCGCGGGCTGCGTTCGGCGACGAGGTGGGGGAGTCCAGCGAGGTGGTGCTCGAGCGCGTCCTGCGCGCCCGGGCTGTCCAGCGGGAGCGGTGGTCCAGGCATGGCTGGACGACGAACTCCCGCGTCCCGGGGCACGCCCTGCGGCGCCGGCCCTGGCGGCTGCCGAGCGGGGCCACGGCCTCCATCGACCGGGCGCTCGACCTGGGCCAGCTCACCCTGCGTGGCTACGACCGGACCGTGCGGCTCGCGTGGTCGGCAGCCGACCTGTTCGGCCGGGTCTCACCCACGGCCGAGGACGTCGGGCTGGCCTTCACGCTGCGCAGCCAGGGGAGGGCTGCAGCATGACCGCAAAACCAGCTCCGGAAGCTCCGGAGGAGTCGGGGCCCCGCGGAGTCGCGGCCCTCGCGCAGGAGCGGTGGGCGCGGATGGCCTGGAGCCGGATCGCCGAGCCCGAGACCGCGTCGGTGCGTGACTGGATCGGTCGGCACGGAGCCGTCGAGTCGATGGACCGCCTGCTGGGCGGGACGCTGGTGCCGGACGGGCGCTACGACCAGCGCGTCGCGGCACTCGACATCGACCAGGCCCGTCATGCCCTCGACCGGCTGCAGGTGAGAGTGGTCATCCCCGGCGACGAGGAGTGGCCGCTCGGCCTCGACCAGCTCGCGTGCCCGCCGATGTGCCTCTACGTGCGCGGTTCCGCCGATCTGGGCATCGCCGAGGGAAGCATCGCGGTGGTGGGCTCCCGCGCGGCGACGGCCTACGGGCTGAGGGTCGCTGCCGACCTGGGAGAGGGCCTCGTCCAGCGCGGCGTCACGGTCGTGTCCGGAGCAGCGTTCGGCATCGATGCGGCAGCCCACCGCGGGGCGCTCGCCGGAGGCGGGCCGACGATCGCCGTGCTGGCCAGGGGTCTCGACCGGGCCTACCCGCAGGCGCACGAGGGCCTGCTGCGTGAGATCGCCGCGGAGGGAGCGGTCGTCAGCGAGCTCCCCCCGGGCTGGGCTCCCTACCGACAGAGGTTCATCGCCCGCAACCGGCTCATCGCGGCCATGAGCGTGGGCACGGTGGTGGTGGAGGCCGGGCTGAGGTCAGGGTCGCTCAACACGGCCAAGGAGGCACGCAAGCTCGTGCGTCACGTCGCGGCCGTCCCGGGACCCGTCACCTCGGTGCAGTCCGCCGGGTGCCACAAGCTCCTCCGCGAGACCGACGCCACCCTGGTGACCGACGTCGCGGAGGTCCTGGACCTCATGGGCCGGCTCGGCATGGACGCAGTGGGACCAGCACGGGCGGTGGCCACCCTGGAGTCCGAGCTCGGCGACCGTGACCGCAGCGTGTGGTCCGCGGTGCCCGTCCGCGTCCCGGCAGACCTCGGCCGACTGCAGGAGCTGACCGCCCTGGACTCCGCCACGCTGCTCAGCACCCTGGGACGGCTCTCGATGCTCGGCATCGTCGAGCGGGTGGGGGAGCGGTGGCGCAAGGTCCCCAAGTCGCGATGGTGAGACCGGACCCGCCGGTCGGGTAGTTGATCGGGCACCTCCCCGATGAGACGGTGCGGGATGTGAGTGGCAGCCGACAGGACGTGGTCGACGCGTATGAGCGTCATCTCCGCCTGGAGCGCGGCCGCTCAGCGCACACCGTGCGCGCCTACCTCGCGGATCTCCGCGACTTCCTCGCCCACGTGGACGGGGAGGGGGGTGCGCACTCGAGTGGAGGCGCCGGCGGCGCGGTGACACCTCCGCCGGACACGGTGGCACGGCCCGAGACGCCGCTGCAGGACATCAGGCTGGCCGACCTCCGGGCCTGGCTGGGCGCCCTCGCCTCTGCCGGGGCTGCCCGTTCGACCGTCGCCCGGCGCTCGGCGGCGCTGCGCACGTTCTTCGGTTGGGCGACCCGTCAGGGACACGTGGACCTCGACCCCTCGTTGCGGCTCGTCGCGCCGAAGCGGCACCGCACCCTGCCCCCCGTGCTCGCCAAGGACGATGCAGTTGGCCTGCTCGACGTGGCGGCGGTCGCGGCGGACGACGACGACCCGGTGCACCTGCGGGACAGGGCGATCCTCGAGCTGCTCTATGCCACCGGCATTCGCGTGGGGGAGCTCACCGGCCTCGACATCGACGACGTGGACTTCGCCAGCACGGTCGTGCGGGTCATCGGCAAGGGCGACAAGGAACGCCGCGTTCCCTTCGGGGCACCGGCGAGCCGCGCCCTGCAGGAGTGGTTGGAGCGGGGACGTCCCCGCCTCGTCGCGTCCGGCTCCGGCCCAAGCCTGTTCCTCGGTCGCAGGGGGAGGCGCATCGATCCCAGGCAGGTGCGTACCCTCGTCCACGACATGCTGACCCACGTGCCCGATGCCCCCGATCTCGGCCCCCACGGGCTGCGGCACAGCGCGGCCACTCACCTCCTCGAGGGGGGAGCCGACCTGCGCATGGTGCAGGAGCTTCTCGGTCACGCATCTCTGGCCACGACCCAGATCTACACCCACGTCTCGATCGAGCGACTTGCCGCCTCCTACGCACAGGCGCACCCGCGTGCCTGACGACATCGACGTCCCCGACTGGGTGAGCGAGGTCCGCGCATCGCTCCCTGACCGCGACGACACCCGCGCCTCGCGCGGCAGTGACCGTCGTCGGCGTCTGCCGGGCGACGCCCCGCACCAGACGTCGACGCGAACCACTCCCCAACCGGTGGAGATGGTCCCTCCCTCCCCGCCCGTGGAGCCGGGGGCAGGCCCACGACGTCGTGTGAGCAGGGGCCGCTCGGGAACCACCTCCGCCCTGACCTTCGCCCGTCGACGTATCGTGACGGCCCTCGTGCTGACGACCGCGCTCGCTCTGCTCCTGTGGTCGTTCTGGCCGAGCCAGGACTCGAGCTCGCCCTCCCGGGACACGGCCGACCTCACTGCGACCGCCCTGCGGGAGAAGAGCGACCCGGAGCCCGCTGCCGAGGACATTGCCTCGATGCCGACGACGACACCTCGTGCCGGCAACACCCCGGTGGCGCAGTCGGGCACCGGCAAGGTGACCCCTGTCAGTCTTCCCGCCATCGCGCCCCCGACGCTCAACCCGAACCGCACCGTGACGATCGGCCTCGAGGTCGAGGGTGGCACGGGCATCGACGTGGACGAGGCTGCCTCCGTCATCTCGGCGACGCTCGGGGACGAACGCGGGTGGCAGACGCTCGACAAGGTCAGGTTCCGTGCGGCCTCGGCTGCAGACGTCAAGGCCGGCGACGTGGACCTCACGATCGTCCTCGCCAGCCCCGACCTCACCGATGAGCTCTGCGCGCCGCTTCGGACCCGGGGCGAGGTGTCGTGCTTCAACCTGCGCAAGGTGGTGCTCAACGTGCGTCGCTGGTCGCAGGGAGTGTCGGGATATGCCGGCAACCTTCCGGCCTATCGCCAGTACATGGTCAACCACGAGGTCGGGCACGGGCTCTACCACGGACACGTCGAGTGCCCCGGCAAGGGCGAGATCGCCCCCGTCATGCTCCAGCAGAGCAAGGGCCTGGACGGGTGTGCCCAGAACCCCTGGCCCACCGCCGGCTGACCCGCAGGGTCACGACCCGGCCTCCAGGGGCAGGAGGATCACCGGGCCGCCGCCGAGCAGCGGCCGGGGGTCGGTGTAGCCCTCGCCGCGCCGCGCGCCCAGGTGCAGGCACACGGAGCCGCAGTGGGTGCGTCCCACCACGGTGCCGATGACCTGCCCGGCCACCACCGTCGAGCCGGTGTCCGCGGACCCCCGGACCGGCTCGTAGGTGCTGCGCAGGCCAGACGCATGGGTGACGCTCACGGTGCCCCGGCCGGCGACGACGCCCACGTGGGTCACCACGCCGGCGTCGACGGAGAGCACCTCCTGGCCCTGAGCCGCCGCCACGTCGATGCCGCGATGTCCTGCGCCATAGGTGGAGCGGGGCGCGACGTAGGGCGCGAGCACGCTCGGTCGAGGTGTCAGCGGCCAGGACCAGGTCCGGTGCAGCGCAGCCGGGTCCACGACGGCCGCCGAACGAGCAGGCTCGGAAACGGAGCCGGGGACGGGCAGCCCCGCTCCCGGGAGCAGGCTGCCCACCGCGCTGAGCGCCAGGAGGAGACGACGGTAGGACGTACGCATGGGCATGTGGCGAGCCTGTGGCGCTGACCCCGACGGGCGCCAGCCTCCTCCGACGATCTGTGGACGAGCGAGAAGCGGGCCGGACGCTGTGGACGATCAGGCGCGCAGCGTCGAGAGCCTCGCCGCGGCCTCGCGCAGCACCGCGTCCTGCTTGCAGAACGCAAACCTCACGAGCGTTCGCGCCGCGTCGACGTCGTCGTGGAACACCGACACCGGCACCCCTGCGACCCCGACCCGGGCGGGCAGCTCACGGCAGAATGCCAAGGCGTCCGTGGCGCCGAGGGGAGCGACGTCTGCCACGACGAAGTACGTCCCTGACGGCACGGACACGTCAAGGCCGATGCCCTGCAAGGCCTCGACCAGGACGTCGCGCTTGCCCTGCAACGAACGCGACAGACCGGCATACACCTCGTCCCCGAGACCCAGGCCGAGTGCCACCGCAGGCTGGAACGGGCCGGACGCGACATAGGTGAGGAACTGCTTCACCGTGCGCACAGCCGCGACGGCCTGCGCCGGACCGCTGACCCAGCCCACCTTCCAGCCGGTGGTCGAGAAGGTCTTGCCCGCCGAGGAGATCGTCAGCGTCCGCTCGCGCATCCCGGGCAGGCTGGCGACCGGCAGATGGCTCAGCCCGTCGAAGACGAGGTGCTCGTAGACCTCGTCGGTGACCACCCACGCGTCGTGCTCGCGGGCCAGCGCGCAGATCAGCTCGAGCTCGGCACGGGTGAAGACCTTGCCCGTCGGGTTGTGCGGGGTGTTGAGCAGCACGAGCCGGGTCCGTGGCGAGAACGCCGCACGCAGCGACTCCTCGTCGACGGCGAAGTCGGGGAAGCGCAGCACCGACGTCCGGCGCACCGCTCCCGCGAGGGCGATCGACGCGGCATACGAGTCGTAGTAGGGCTCGAAGGTGACCACCTCGTCGCCCGTCTCGCACAGCGCGAGGATCGTCGCGGCGATGGCCTCCGTCGCACCGACCGTCACGAGGACCTCGCTGCGCGGGTCGAGGCCGATGCCATAGAAACGCTTCTGGTGGGCGGCGATCGCGTCGAGCAGCTCCGGGACGCCGGCGCCAGGTGGGTACTGGTTGCGGCCGCCGTCGATCGCCGCCTTCGCCGCGTCGAGGATCTCCTGCGGCCCGTCGGTGTCAGGGAAGCCCTGGCCGAGGTTGAGCGCGCCGTGCTCGTTGGCCAGCGCGGTCATCTCGGCGAAGATCGTCGACCCGAAGCCCTGCATCCGTTGCACCAGAGGCGAATCCATGTCTGCAGGCTACGCGTCGAGTCTCGGTCCTAGGCTCGGCGTCATGACCGACGGTTCCGAGCTGCTCGAGGCGATGCGGACCGCCCTTCGTTCGGGCGCGAACCCGGAGCGCGCGATCGGACAGCAGCGCTACATGAAGAGCGAGATGCCCTTCCTCGGCGTGACCTCGCCGCAACGCCGCGCGCTCCTGGCGCCGCTGCTGGCCGACCCGGCCCTGCGGATCGACTCCCGTTCCGCCTGGGAACGCTCGATCCGCGAGCTGTGGGACGGTGCCGAGTTCCGGGAGGACCGGTATGCCGCACTGGCCCTGCTCCGCCACCGCACCTACCGCTCGTGGCGCGACCCCGACGTCATGCCGCTCGTCGAACACATCGTCGTCACGGGTGCGTGGTGGGACTACGTCGACGAGGTGGGCAACGTGGTGGGCGAGGTGGTGCTGCTCGACCCCGAGGGGGAGGGACGGCGGATGAGGGCGTGGTCGGAGCGTGAGGACCTCTGGCTGCGACGCTCAGCGATCCTCAGCCAGCTGCGCCACGGGGACCGGACCGACACCAGCCTCCTCGAGGACGTCATCGAGCCCAACCTCGACGACCGTGAGTTCTTCATCCGCAAGGCCATCGGGTGGGCGCTGCGCCAGTACGCCCGGACAGACCCGCAGTGGGTGCGCACCTTCGTCGCGGAGCACGGCGAGCGACTGTCGGCGCTGAGCCGGCGCGAGGCCCTCAAGCACCTGTGAGCCGCTGGCGCGACCGCCACTCAGGCTGATGACCGCTACTCCCATGCGAGCGCCGGTCACCACGGCGGGCGCCGGTCGCGCGAGCGGCGCAGAACGTCAGTCCGACGACGCCAGCATCGTCGGCCAGGCCCAGTGGCCCGAGCAGGGCTTCCGGGACGACGCCGATGGGCGTGACCAGGTAGAAGCCGGCAAGGCCCAGGGCCACCAGCCACGCGGCAGAATCCGGTTGCGCCACATCAGGAGTGCAACCACGACCAGGAACAGGCCCAGCAGCACGGCGATGGCGATCAACACCGTCCGGATCACGTCATCCATGATCCGGGTGTCCCTTGAGGTCAGGGTCGTCGTCGCCGGCGTGCGCGATGGAGCCGAGCTGGCGCCAGACGAGGGCGAGGATGAGCGCCGTGCCCACGAAGGCGAACCAGAACGGTGCGGTCAGTCCCCAGTGCTCGGCGATCGGGCCGCCGATCGCCTGCCCGATGACCAGACCGAGGAAGAGCCCCGTCATGTAGACACTGCCGACCCGTCCCTGGTACGCCGTGGGCACGGCCCGCTGGCGGACCGTGTTGCTCACGGTTCCCCAGGTGAAGGCGTAGGCACCGAAGACGGTCATGATGATGATGGCCACCCAGCCGGTGGTGGCCAGCGCCAGGGCGAGGTGGGTCACGACCTCCGCGAGCAGGCAGACCTTCATCAGGGTCGCCAATGAGAAGCGAGGCGAGAGCCGGTCGAAGTTCGTCGTGGCCAGCACGCCTCCGACGGCGCTCGCGGTGGTGAGGAGGCCGAAGCCCACGGCGCCCATGTGCAGGTGGTCCAGCGAGTAGAGGACCAACACCGACCACGCCGCACCCCACGTGATGTTGAAGGTGAGGATGACCAGCGCCAGGGTGCGCATCGCCGCGTGGTGGCGCACCCAGCGCAGCCCGTCGACGATGTCGGCCCGCACGTGGGTGTCGACGGCTCCGCGCACGCCACCACGGGGGAGCTCCATGCGGCTCACCAGCCCGATGGCCACCACGACGAGCAGGACCTGCGTGACGAACGGCCAGACCATGCCGGCGGCGAAGAGGAACGCACCCACCGGCGGCCCGACCAGCTGGTTGGCGGTGAGGAAGCCGGCCTGGAGCCGGACCTGTCCGGTGCGCAGGTCGTCGCGCCGGACCACCATGGGGAGCAACGTCCCGGTCGTGGAGTCCGCGAAGACCTCGCACACGCCGTAGACGAACATCGTCGCGAGGACGATGCCGATGGACACCTGGTCGCTGACGATGAACCCGCACAGGGCCACGACGACGAGCACGCGCAGGGCGTTGGCGACGATGATGATGCGCTTGCGGTCCAGCCGGTCGGCGATCGCTCCCGCCCACAGCCCGAGCAGCAGCCACGGCAGCCGCTGCAGCAGGGCGGCCATCGCGACGAGCGTCGGGCTGCGGGTCTGCGAGGCCACGAGGAGCGGCCCCGCCGCGAGGGCGATGCCGTCGCCGATGTTGCTCGACCACGACGCCGACATGAGCCAGCGGAACGGCGTGCCGAGACGGGTCGGCGCGAGAGCTTCCCCGAGGCGTGACACGAGAGGTGAGGCTACGCGGCACATGAGCCGGACGTTCGCCTCGTGTGCCTGAGGCAGGCACATACGTCTGCGTGGGGCACACGAGGCGAGGGGAGCGGCGGCGGATTTCTCGGTATGCCGTCCCCGCGCGTACGATGAGCGCTGGTTCTCGTGTGCTCGCACCCGGGATCCAAATTCGCGCGACTCACGACCGCTGACTGGATCACCACGAAGCGGGGCGCACCACGACAGTCCTTGTGCCAGCTCCACTGGAGCACACGGCATACGGCGTGGTCCGTCGAGTCGCCAGGCAGGCAGTGCACGACCCGTGCTCCGCCGACGCAACTGAGAACCCAGCACAAGGAGAACACCGGCATGGCCGTTGTCACCATGCGCCAGCTCCTCGAGAGCGGCGTCCACTTCGGGCACCAGACCCGACGTTGGAACCCGAAGATGAAGCGCTTCATCATGACCGAGCGCAACGGGATCTACATCATCGACCTGCAGCAGTCGGTGACCTACATCAACAACGCGTACGAGTTCGTCCGCGAGACCGTTGCCCACGGCGGAAGCATCCTCTTCGTCGGCACCAAGAAGCAGGCCCAGGAGCCCATCGCCGAGCAGGCGACGCGCGTCGGCATGCCCTACGTCAACCACCGCTGGCTCGGTGGCATGCTCACCAACTTCCAGACGATCTCCAAGCGTCTGACCCGTCTCGTCGAGCTCGACGAGATCGACTTCGAGGACGTCGCCGGCTCCTCGCACACCAAGAAGGAGCTCCTGCTCCTCAAGCGTGAGCGCGACAAGCTCGACAAGACCCTCGGTGGCATCCGCGGCATGGCCAAGGTCCCGTCCGCCGTGTGGATCGTCGACACCAAGAAGGAGCACCTCGCCGTTGACGAGGCTCGCAAGCTCGGCCTGCCGGTCATCGCGATCCTCGACACCAACTGCGACCCCGACGAGGTCGACTACAAGATCCCGGGCAACGACGACGCCATCCGCTCCGTCACCCTGCTGACGCGGGTCATCGCCGACGCCGTCGCCGAGGGCCTCATCTCGCGCTCCGGTGGCAACGCCGCCGCCGACGCCGAGGGTGCTGGCGACGAGCCCCTGCCCGAGTGGGAGCGCGAGCTCCTCGGTGGCGACGCCGAGGCGACCGCCGAGGCCGTTGCCCCCGCCGCTGGCGAGACCGCTGCAGCCGACGCTGCCGAGGCTGCTCCGGCCGAGGCACCTGCCGAGGCGCCCCTCGAGGCACCTGTGGCTGACACTGCCGAGGTCACCGAGGCCGAGGCTCCCGTCGAGGCTGCCCCGGTCGAGGCAGAGGCTGCTCCGGCCGAGCAGGCCTGAGCCACCCTCTGCTCCACCTCCTCTCTGCCCGTCTTCGTTAGAGAAAGAAGCGCACACACATATGGCGAACTACACCGCCGCTGACATCAAGGCGCTCCGTGAGTCCACGGGTGCCGGCATGCTCGACGTCAAGAAGGCTCTCGACGAGGCCGACGGCGACCAGGCCAAGGCCACCGAGATCCTGCGGGTCAAGGGCCTCAAGGGCGTGACCAAGCGTGAGGGTCGCACCACCTCCAACGGCTTGGTCATCGCCAGGGCCGAGGGTGGCGTCGGCACGCTCGTCGAGGTCCTCTGCGAGACCGACTTCGTCGCCAAGGGTGAGAAGTTCATCGCCCTCGCCGAGAAGGTCTTCACGCAGGCCGTCGAGACCAAGGCTGCCTCGGCGGACGAGCTCCTCGACAGCACCTTCGCCGACGGCCAGTCGGTCAAGGAGCTGCTCGACGCGTCCAACGCGACGATCGGCGAGAAGATCGAGGTCAAGCGGGTTGCCCGCATCCAGGCGCCCGTGGTCGCTGCATACCAGCACAAGACCAGCCCTGACCTCCCGGCCCAGATCGGCGTCCTCGTGGCGACCGAGGGTGGCGACGAGCAGGTTGCGCGTGACGTCGCGATGCACATCGCCGCGTTCAGCCCCACCGTGCTCACGCGTGACGAGGTCGACGCCGAGACGGTCGAGAACGAGCGTCGCGTCGCCGAGGCCACGGCCAAGGAGGAGGGCAAGCCCGAGGCTGCGCTCCCCAAGATCGTCGAGGGTCGCGTCAACGGCTACTTCAAGGAGAACGTCCTGCTCGAGCAGCCGTTCGCCAAGGAGCCGAAGAAGACCGTTGCCAAGGTGCTCGAGGAGGCCGGCGCCACGGCGACGTCCTTCGCGCGCTTCCGCGTCGGTGGCTGACCGACGGGTCTGAAAGCCGCGCAACAGCGCATCCGGTATGCCGTCCGCTCACGAGAGCGGGCGGCATACCTGCGTCTGCGGGCACCTTCTCGCGCTTGCGTCCGCGGATGCGGTCGCTGGGGCAGCCCCATCCGCGGACGCAACGAGTGGCTTCGGGGTGCCGCGAGTGCCAACCCGAGGGCTGTCGTCGCGCTCGCAGTGTGCGAGGATTCGGGCACCGCCAGCAGACACAGCCGAGGAGGCACGGTGACCACTGACGTCCAGACGCAGCTCGCTCCCACCCGGACCGGGCGACGACCTCGACGAGTACTTCTCAAGCTCAGCGGAGAGGTCTTCGGTGGCGGCAACGTCGGCGTCGACCCCGACGTCGTGCGCGGCATCGCCCGCCAGCTGGCCGAGGCCATCCGTGGTGGCAGCCAGGTCGCGATCGTCGTCGGCGGTGGCAACTTCTTCCGCGGGGCCGAGCTGCAGCAGAAGGGCATGGAGCGCTCGCGCGCCGACTACATCGGCATGCTCGGCACGGTGATGAACTGCCTGGCGCTGCAGGACTTCCTCGAGAAGGAAGGCATCGATACACGCGTGCAGACGGCCATCGCGATGGGCCAGGTCGCCGAGCCCTACATCCCGCGCCGCGCCATCCGCCACCTCGAGAAGGGGCGCGCCGTGATCTTCGGCGCCGGCGCTGGCATGCCCTACTTCTCCACCGACACGGTCAGCGCCCAGCGTGCGCTCGAGTGCCAGTGCGACATCGTGCTCATGTCCAAGAGCGGTGTCGACGGGGTCTACGACTCGGACCCGCGCACCAACCCCGACGCCCGCAAGCTCGACACCCTGACCTACTCGGAGGCGCTCCAGAAGGGCCTCAAGGTGGTCGACGCGGCCGCGTTCAGCCTCTGCATGGAGAACGGCCTGCCCATGATGGTCTTCGGCATGGAGGGCGAGGGCAACATCACCCGGGCCATCCAGGGCGAGCGCATCGGCACGCTCGTCACGGCCTGACGCAGGCAGCACCTCGGCCGGCCGGCATTGTTTGACAGACTGAACCCTGACGCACCACTTTCCGGCGCGGCATACCGAAGGAGACGGGACCCCATGATCGACGACACCATGCTCGAGGCCGAGGAAAAGATGGAGAAGGCCGTCGAGGTGGCCAAGGACAACTTTGCGGGCATCCGCACCGGACGGGCCCACCCCAGCATGTTCAACAAGGTCGTCGTCGACTACTACGGCGCGCCCACGCCGCTTCAGCAGCTGGCGTCCTTCCAGACGCCCGAGGCGCGCACGATCCTCATCTCCCCGTTCGACAAGGGCGCGATGACCAACATCGAGAAGGCACTGCGCGACGCCGACCTCGGGGTGAACCCCTCCAACGACGGCAACATCATCCGGTGCATCCTCCCGCAGCTCACCGAGGAGCGCCGCAAGGAGTACATCAAGATGGCCCGCAACCAGGCCGAGGACGCCAAGGTCGCGATCCGCAACATCCGTCGCACGGCCAAGGAGAGCATCGAGAAGCTCGTCAAGGACGGCGACATCGGCGAGGACGAGGGTTCGCGCGCCGAGAAGGACCTCGAGTCCACGACGAAGAAGTACGTCGACACCATCGACGAGGTGCTCAAGGGCAAGGAGACCGAGCTGCTCGAGGTCTGACCTTGAGTGGACGTCCCCGAGATGAGCGACTTCTCCGCGACTGAGGACCCGCGGGCCACCCCAACCGCGCCAACCGCCGCGCCGCCCACCACCTCCACGGCCGCGACGGCCCCGGACGCGAGCCCGGTGCCCGGGGCAGGGTCCAAGGCGCCAAAGGCCGGACGCAACCTGCCCGCAGCCATCGGCGTCGGCGTGGGGCTCGCCGTCCTCGTCATTGCGTCGTTGGCCTTCCGCCGTGACGCCTTCCTCCTCGTCCTCGTCGGGGCGATGGGGGTCGGTGCCTGGGAGATGCGGCGGGCGTTGCGCCAGGCAGGGCTCGACGTGCCGCTCGTGCCCGTCGTCCTGGGGGCTGTCTCCATGGTGCTCGCCGCGTTCTACCGCGGACCCGAAGCCCTCGTCCTCACGTTCGGCCTCACGTGCGTCGGCATCCTCATCTGGCGGGTCGCCGATGGGCTGGAGGGCGCCATCGGCGACATCGGGGGAGCCTTCCTCGTCGCTCTCTACCCGTGCTTCCTCGGGGGGTTCGCCGCTCTCCTGTTGGCCCCCGACGACGGCCACCTGAGGATCGTCTTCTTCATCCTCGTGACCGTCGCGTCGGACATCGGCGGCTATGCCTTCGGGGTCTTCCTGGGCAAGCACCCGATGGCGCCGTCCCTGTCGCCCAAGAAGTCCTGGGAGGGCTTCGCTGGTTCGGCCTTCACCTGTGCGGTCGTCGGCGCGCTGGCGCTTGCCCTGCTGCTCGACGGCACGTGGTGGATGGGCCTGGTCATCGGGGTCGTCGTCGCGGCGGCGGCCACGGTCGGTGACCTCATCGAGTCGAGCATCAAGCGCGACCTCGGCGTCAAGGACATGGGCACCCTGCTCCCCGGCCACGGTGGCCTCATGGACCGCCTGGACTCCCTCGTGGTGTGCATCCCCGTGGTGTGGGCCCTGCTCCTGTGGGCTCATCCCTGAGCCCACACCCCGAGAGGTGCGAGGCGGGCGCGGTGCAGTGAGAGAATGGGCCTCGATGACTTCTCTTCCTGAGCCCAAGGTCGGCCCGCCAGTCCCCGGGCAGCTGACGTTCACCGCGCCCCGGCGTGGCAAGCCGCCGCGCCACCTCGCCGACCTCTCTCCGACCGAACGCAAGGCGGCCGTCGAGGAGCTCGGACACAAGGGCTTCCGGGCCAAGCAGCTGTCGACCCACTACTTCGAGCGCCTGGTCGAGTCTCCCGAGGACATGACCGACCTCCCCAAGGACGTGCGCGACCAGCTCGTCGCCGACCTCATGCCCACGCTGCTCACGCCCGTGCGCACGCTCGAGGCGGACCGCGGCGCGACGCTCAAGTCGGTCTGGCGCCTGCACGACGGTGCCCTCGTCGAGTCGGTGCTCATGCGCTACCCGCGCCGGGTGACCATCTGCATCTCGAGCCAGGCCGGCTGCGGCATGAACTGCCCGTTCTGCGCCACCGGCCAGGCCGGGCTCACCCGCAACATGTCCGCGGCCGAGATCGTCGAGCAGGTCGTCGACGCCAACCGCAAGCTGCGCCACGGGGCCCTCCCGGCGCTCGGTGCCACCCACCCGGCCGAGGCCGGCCTCGGCGACGAGAGCGAACAGGACGAGCAGGACGAGCCGGCCGAGGCGTCGGACGGTTCGAAGGGTGCCGGCCCCCAGCGCGTGAGCAACGTGGTCTTCATGGGCATGGGCGAGGCCCTGGCCAACTACAAGGCGGCGATCGGTGCGATCCGCCGCCTCACCGACCCCGCACCCAATGGCCTCGGCATGAGCGCTCGGGGCATCACGATGTCCACGGTCGGCCTCGTGCCCGCCATCGACAAGCTCGCCGCCGAGGGCATCCCCATCACCCTCGCCCTCAGCCTCCACGCCCCGGACGACGAGCTGCGCGACGAGCTCGTGCCGATCAACACGCGATGGAAGGTCGACGAGGCCCTCGACGCCGCCTACCGCTACTACGAGGCGACCGGCCGGCGGGTGAGCATCGAGTACGCCCTCATCAAGGACATCAACGACCAGGCGTGGCGCGCCGACCTCCTCGGCAAGAAGCTCACGTCGCGCGGCAAGGGCTGGGTCCACGTCAACCCGATCCCGCTCAACCCGACGCCCGGCTCGAAGTGGACGGCGTCCCGCCACGGCGTCGAGCAGCAGTTCGTCGAGCGGTTGCGGGCCCACGGCATCCCGACGACGGTGCGCGACACCCGGGGGTCCGACATCGACGGCGCCTGCGGCCAGCTCGCTGCCGCGACCGCCTGACCTCCCGCACCCGACACCCCGGGCGTATGCCGTCCGCCCGCCTCCGTTGGCGACGCACCATGGCGTTCTCGCTCCTCCAGGGCGTCATGGGGGCATGGCTCGACGGGAACGACAGGCATGGGCGGGACCTGCAGGTCGGGAGCAGCCCACCTGCCCAGCTCGTCCCGGACGCCCGAGCCACCCAGCCGCCAGCGACTACCCTGACCTCATGCGCCTGCGTCTCACCGTGGTCGGCCTCGTGGCCGCCCTCAGCCTCTCCGCCTGCGGCGGGACGCTGCCCGACAACCTCCGCGGCGGGGACTCGCACGGTGCCTCAGGCCACGCCGCGTCGCCCTCGGCCACTGCAGGCAAGAGCAAGCCCGCCCCTGCCGACGAGCCGCTGCGTGCCGGCGAGCGCTTCCAGGAGCTCACGATGCCGGCGAAGTACACGCCCAAGGCGCCCTTCGGCTCGGGGACCGACGACTACCGCTGCTTCCTCGTCGACCCGAAGTTCGCGCAGGACATGATCGTCAGCGGCGTCCAGTTCCAGCCCCAGAACCCCGCGGTCGTCCACCACGTCATCCTCTACAAGGTCGACCCGGCCAACGTCGGTGCGGCTCAGGCCAAGGATGCGGCTGAGCCCGGTGAGGGCTGGACCTGCTTCGGGGGCAGCGGCATCAACGCGGGGCCGGGCGCACAGCTCAACAACGACGAGTGGGTCTCGGCGTGGGCGCCGGGCGGGGGCGAGCGTGTGCTGGGCGACGACATCGGCATCCCGCTGCCCAAGGGGTCGCAGGTCGTGATGCAGGTCCACTACAACCTCTTGGCCGGCGGTGGCGCTGACCAGAGCTCGGCCCGCCTGCGGCTCAGCCCCGCGAGTGCTGGCAAGAAGACTCCGCTCGAGACGATGCTGCTCCCGGCCCCGGTCGAGCTTCCCTGCCGCAAGGGCACTCCCGGTGAGCTGTGCGCGCGCACGCCGGCGGTGGCCGACATCCGCCAGCGCTTCGGGGAGCAGGTCGCGACAGCCGACCTCCTGCACCTGCTCTGCGGTGGGCTCGAGCCGGGACCGACGCAGTCGTGCACGCGTCCCGTGAGGGAGCCCGGACTGATCCGCGCCGTCGCCGGTCACATGCACCTGCTCGGCAAGTCCATCACCGTCGACGTCAACAAGGGCACGCCCCAGGCCAAGCGTGTCCTCGACATCCCCGTCTGGAACTTCGACGACCAGGGCGCGGTGCCGCTCAAGAAGCCCGTGGCGGTCCAGAAGGGTGACAAGGTCACGGTGACCTGCACGCACGACCAGGCCTTGCGTGACGTCCTGCCGGCCTACAAGGGCATCCCCGAGCGCTACGTCGCCTGGGGCGAGGGCACGACCGACGAGATGTGCCTGGGCATCGTGCTGTTCACCCGCGCGAGCTGATCACGAGCTCGGCAGCCTCCTCGACCGTGTCGACGAGGTGCACCGCGTTGGCCAGACCCCGGTCACGCCCGAGGGCCTCGACGGCCGGCCACACCGGCACCTCACGGGTCCAGTGATCCGTTCCGACAAGCACGAGCGGCGCGAGCGGGAACTCCACCTCCGCGTAGTACAGGGGAGTGATCGACTGGAAGATCTCCTGCACCGTGCCGGCGGCGCCGTGCAGGACGATGAGGCCCGCGGTCGACCGGGCGAGGAGCCCGTCCTCGCGCAGCGCGTTGCTGAAGTACTTCGCGATGCCGTTGCAGAACACGTTGGGCGGCTCATGACCGTAGAACCACGTCGGGAGACCGATCGACCGGACCCGGCTGTCCGGCAACGGAACCCGGATCAAGTCGTCATAGACCGCCAGGGCCGAGCCGGCCCACTCGCCGACGGAGGGGTGGAACGACGGTATGCCGGCCAGTCGCCCCAGTGCCTCGGTCACCGCCTGCTCCGACGGGCACAGTGCGCCGAGGTTCGCGGCCTCCATCGCCCCTGGGCCACCACCGGTGGCGACGACCAGTCCTGCCTCGGCGAGCCGGTGCCCGAGACGGGCTGCTCCGGCATACTCCTCGCTGTCGCGCGTCAGGGCGTGGCCGCCCATGACACCCACGACCGGTGAGGCGCCGACGAACTCGGTGAGGGCGTCGTTCACCGAGTCGTCGTGGATCGCGCGCAGCAGCGTGACGAACACGTCGCGGTGCGCGACGGCCTCGCGTGCCCACGTGTAGGCGCGGGCGTCGGGAGTGTGGTCGTAGCCGTACGTGGCCAGACCGGCATACAGCTCGTGCGGCTGGTAGAGGCTGGCCCGGTAGGGGTTGACCGGTGCGTGAGGGTCGGTGGGGAAGACGAGGGCACCGTGGAGGCGCAGGTGCTCGTCGAGCTCGGGGGAGAGCCGCCCGCCGAGGACGACGAGGCCCTCGAGGTCGGTGCGGGCGAGGAGCCGGTCCTCGTGGCGGGTGAGGTCGAGGTCCTGCAGCCTCAACCCGGCGAGCGAGTCACCGCTGCTCAGGGCTGCCCCGAGGTCGCGCAGGTTCTCGATCTCGTTCACGTCGCCATCCTGCCAAGGCCGACGGGGGCACGGGGTGGCTATGGTCGAGTCATGGCTCCAGCGACCCAGAAGTCCGTGCTCTCCTCGGTGCCCACCCAGCTGTTCATCGGCGGGAGGTGGGTCGACTCCAGCAGCTCGACGACGTTCCCCGTCGAGGACCCGGCGACGGGGTCGGTCCTCGCCCATGTGGCCAACGGGACCATCCCCGACGGGACGGCCGCCCTGGACGCAGCGGTTGCGGCACAGGCGGACTGGGCCGCGACTCCGCCGCGCGAGCGCGGTGAGATCCTGCGGCGGGCCTTCGAGCTCATCACGGAGCGCACGGAGGAGTTCGCCCTCCTCATGACGCTCGAGATGGGCAAGCCGCTCGCCGAGTCGCGCGGAGAGGTCGCCTATGCCGCGGAGTTCTTCCGCTGGTTCAGCGAGGAGGCCGTGCGCATCCACGGCCGGTATGCCGTCAATCCCGCCGGCGGGTCACGTCTCCTGACGCTGCAGCGGCCGGTGGGTCCGACGTTCATGATCACCCCGTGGAACTTCCCCCTCGCCATGGGGACGCGCAAGATCGGGCCGGCCGTGGCGGCGGGCTGCACCATGGTGGTCAAGCCGGCGCACGAGACGCCCCTGTCGATGCTCGCCCTCGCCGCCGTCCTCGAGGAGGCCGGCCTGCCCGCAGGGGTGCTCAACGTGGTCACGACGACCGACACGGCGACCGTGTCCGAGCCGATCATCCGCGACCCCCGCCTGCGCAAGCTGACCTTCACCGGGTCGACCGCCGTGGGCCGCAAGCTCGTCGAGCAGTCGGCCGAGCATCTGCTGCGTGTGTCGATGGAGCTCGGTGGCAATGCCCCGTTCCTCGTCTTCGCCGACGCCGACGTCGACGCCGCGGTGGAAGGGGCGATGCTCGCCAAGATGCGCAACATCGGCGAGGCGTGCACCTCGGCGAACCGGTTCCTGGTCCATGAGTCCGTGGCCGACGAGTTCGGCCAGGCCCTGGCCCGGCGCATGGGTGCGCTCACCCTCGGCAAGGGCACCAAGAAGGGCGTCGAGGTCGGTCCGCTCATCACCGACAAGGCGCGAGACGGCGTCCACGAGCTGGTGCGTGAGGCTGTCGAGCAGGGCGCGCAGGTCCTCACCGGTGGCGAGAAGGTTGCCGGTCGAGGACACTTCTACGCCCCGACGGTGCTGGTCGACGTCCCGGCGCGGGCCCGCGTGCTCACCCAGGAGATCTTCGGCCCGGTCGCACCCATCACGACGTTCGGCGACGAGGCCGAGGCGATCCGGGTCGCGAACTCCACCGAGTACGGCCTCGTCGCCTACGCCTACACGCGCGACCACGCCCGGGTACTGCGCCTCAGCGAGGGGCTCGAGTTCGGGATGGTCGGCATCAACACCGGCATCGTCTCCAACGCCGCGGCACCCTTCGGTGGCGTCAAGCAGTCGGGCTTCGGCCGGGAGGGTGGCTTCGAGGGCATCCACGAGTACCTCGAGACGGCCTACATCTCGCTCAACCCCTGACGGGCACGGGCACAATGGCGCACGTGTCCAGACCCGTCACCGGAGCACGCTCCTCCCTCACCTGGCTCGCCCCATTGCTGGTCATCGCGCTCGTCGCTGGTGCGTGGTGGCTGGCGACCCGCGACAGCTCGACGGGTTCGGCAGCGAACCCCGGCACCCGGGCGACGGCGACCGCGGGACAGGACCGGACGGCATACCCGAGTGGTTCGGTTGCGAACACGCCCGACTCGGGACTGGACACCGTGGCCGAGTCGAAGCTGCCCAAGGAGGCCCGCGCCGTGCTGCAGCTGATCCGGGCAGGCGGGCCCTACAGGTACGACCAGGACGACAAGACCTTCCAGAACAGGGAGGGCACCCTGCCGCCGCAGAAGAAGGGCTACTACCGCGAGTACACCGTCGAGACACCGGGATCGAACGACCGGGGCGCTCGCCGCATCATCGGGGGCCGCGAGGGTGACCGCTACTACACGGACGACCACTACGACAGCTTCCGCCAGATCCAGGAGGGCACGTGATGCGGGTTATTGGTGACAAGGTCGACCTCGCCGGGCTCCTCGCCGACGCTGTCGAGGAGGGCCGCCAGGTGCAGGTGGTCCGGGGCCGCGCGACGAAGCAGGCGACCCTCGAGGCGTTCTCGCAGGAGCTGAACTTCCCCGAGTGGTTCGGCATGAACCTCGACGCCCTCGCCGACTGCCTCGACACGCTCGCCCGGGAGAGCGAGGGGGAGTGGGAGATCGTCTGGGACGGTGTCGCCGACCTGCGCCGCGAGGACCCACGGGCCGCGAGCGGCATCGAGGGCATCCTGCGTGAGATCGACGAGGAGTTCCCGCGCGTCCACGTCACCCTGATCGACCGCTGACGTCGCGCCTGGCAGCCAGCGTCGGGGCGGACCCGGGCACCCGGAGCACTGCACCGACGCTGGCAGGATGGGCGGTGTGACGACACCCAGCGAGACCGTAGTGACCCTCTCCGCGATCATGGGCGCCACCGAGGTCAACCTCCTCGGCAACGTCCACGGGGGCACGCTCATGAAGGCGGTCGACAACGTCGCGGGGGTGGTCGCCAACCGCTATGCGGGAGGCCCGGCCGTGACCGCAGCGATGGACGAGATGAGCTTCCTCACGCCCGTGCGCGTCGGCGACATCCTCCACACGAGTGCACAGCTCAACTGGGCCGGCCGCTCCTCGATGGAGATCGGCGTACGCGTCGAGGCTGACCGCTGGGACTCCATCACCGAGCGCGTCCACGTCTCCAGTGCCTACCTGGTCTTCGTCGCGGTGGACGCCGACGGCAAGCCCAAGTCCATCCCGGCGCTCGACCTCCAGACTCCCGACGAGAGGCGGCGCTTCCGCGAGGCCGAGATCCGGCGCCAGCACCGCCTCGCCATGCGCGCCGCCATCGAGGCCTCCCGGGCACCCGAGCAGAGCGAGACCGAGGTGCAGGCATGACCGCACGCACCGTTGCCCTCATCGGCTCCACCGGGTCGATCGGCACCCAGGCGCTCGACGTCATCGGCCGCAACCGTGACCGCTTCATCGTCGTCGCCCTCTCCGCGGGCAGCAACATCGACCTCGTCGCCCGCCAGGCGGTCGACTTCGAGGTCCCCCTCGTCGCCATGGCGTCCGGCTCGGCCGACGACGTGCGCTCCGCGATCGCGGCGTATGCCGCGAGCCCGGGGCGCGGGTCCCACGCCCTGCGTGGGCCGGCATACGCACCGCAGATCGTGGTCGGGGACGAAGCGGCCGAGACGGCCGCAGGGGTCGGTGCCGATGTCGTCCTCAACGGCATCACCGGCTCCATCGGGCTGCGTCCCACCCTCGCTGCCCTCGCGGCCGGCTCCACGCTCGCGCTCGCCAACAAGGAGTCACTCATCATCGGTGGCGAGCTGGTCAAGCGCGCTGCCGGACCGGACCAGCTGGTGCCGGTCGACTCCGAACACAGCGCCATCGCACAGTCACTGCGTGGCGGGCGCGCCGAGGAGGTGCGCCGGCTGGTCGTCACGGCCAGCGGCGGACCGTTCCGTGGCCGCACACGCGCCGAGCTGGCGGACGTCACCCCCGAGCAGGCGCTCGCGCACCCCAACTTCTCGATGGGGCGGGTCATCACGACGAACTCCGCGACCCTGGTCAACAAGGGGCTCGAGGTCATCGAGGCGCACCTGCTCTTCGACATCCCCTACGACCGCATCGACGTCGTGGTCCACCCGCAGCAGCAGATCCACTCGATGGTCGAGTTCCGTGACGGATCCACGATCGCCCAGCTCGGACCACCGCGGATGCTCGTGCCGATCGCCCTGGGACTGTCGTGGCCCGAGCGCCTCGACGACGTCGACGTGCCGTGCGACTGGACCAGGGCGCAGTCCTGGCAGTTCGAGCCGCTGGACGACGAGGCGTTCCCGGCGGTGCGACTGGCCCGGCAGGTGGGGGAGGCCGGTGGGACGTTCCCAGCCGTCTACAACGCCGCCAACGAGGTCGCGGTGGACGCCTTCCATGAGGGCCGCATCGGCTTCGTCGACATCGTCGACTCCGTGAAGCGTGTGGTCGATGTCCATGCCGACGCGCATACTGGGAGTGATTTCGACGCGTCAACCGTTGAGGGAGTGCTCGGCGCTGACGCATGGGCCCGGGGGCAGGCCGCTGCCGAGCTGGGTCTGTCAGCCTTCGAGCCCCAGACGCCAAGACCGCGACACACCGAGGTGCACTGACTCATGACCGTTCTCGCATACGTGGTGGGCGTCCTCGTCCTCGCCTTCGGCGTGGCCGCGTCCATCGCCCTGCACGAGATCGGTCACCTCGTGCCGGCCAAGAGGTTCGGCGTGCGCGTCACCCAGTACATGGTCGGCTTCGGGCCGACGGTGTGGTCGCGGCGGCGTGGCGAGACCGAGTACGGCATCAAGGCCATCCCGCTGGGCGGCTACATCCGGATGATCGGCATGTTCCCTCCGCGGGCCGGCGAGGACCCGGCCATGGTCCGCGTCTCGTCGACGGGACGCTTCAGCCAGCTCGCCGACGAGGCACGCAAGGCCTCCCTCGAGGAGCTGCGTCCCGGAGACGACAAGCGCGTCTTCTACCGCTTGCCCGTGCTGCACAAGGTCGTCGTCATGCTCGGCGGCCCGTTCATGAACCTCGTCATCGGTACCGTGCTCCTCACCATCCTCGTCACCGCCCACGGCATGCTGGCGGTGCAGGACGGCGCGCGGGTCGCCAGCGTGGCGCAGTGCGTCAAGACGGTCGAGCAGGCGCAGACCGACCCGAGCTGCGCCGACGCGCCCCCGACCCCGGCGAACGCCGCCGGCATCCTGCCCGGTGACGAGATCCGCTCCATCAACGGTGAGGCCGTCACGTCCTCCGCCGACGTCGGCCGCCTGGTGCGCCCTCGCGTGGACCAGCCCACCTCGATCGTCGTCGTGCGCGACGGTGCCGAGCAGACCCTCACGGTCACGCCCATCCTCAACACCCTGCCCGCCTACGACGACCAGGGACAGCCGATCCTCGCCGAGGACGGGACCCAGAAGGTCATCGAGACCGGCTACCTCGGTGTGTCCTCGGGAGCAGTGCTCGACTACGAGACCCAGCCCGTCACGGCGGTGCCGGGGATCATCGGCGACAACCTCTGGCGCACGGCAGGAGCGACCTTCCGGATCCCGCAGAAGATGGTGGGCGTCTGGAACGCCGCCTTCTCTGGCCAGGAGCGTGACGTCGAGAGCCCCATGTCCGTCGTCGGTGTCGGGCGGGTCGCGGGCGAGGTCTCCGCGGGCAAGCTCGACAGCTTCGTGGGGGAGTCGTGGGGCGACAAGGTGTGGTTCCTGGTCATGCTCATCGCCTCGCTGAACTTCATGCTCTTCGTCTTCAACCTCATCCCGCTCCTCCCACTCGACGGCGGCCACGTCGCCGGCGCCCTCTGGGAGGGCACCAAGAAGGGCTGGGCCCGCCTGCGCGGCAGGCCCGACCCCGGTCACGTCGACGTCGCCAAGGCACTGCCGGTCGCGTATGCCGTGTCGCTGGGTCTGCTGGTGATGTCGGCGTTGCTCATCTATGCGGACCTGGTCAACCCCATCAACCTCGGCGGCTGACCAGTTCCGTACGTTTTTCACCCAATTCCCGGGTTGTGCACCGGCGTGTCTGTGCATTTCGGGGGAATTGGGTGAGAAACGTGCGCAGGGCGAGGTGGGTGCGGCGTTCGGGGGTGTCGGTTGCGTGCGTGATAATGGATGACATGACTGTTGGTCTCGGTATGCCGTCCCTGCCCGCCCCCGTGTTGGCTCCGCGCCGCAAGACCCGCAAGATCAAGGTCGGCAAGGTCGAGGTCGGCGGCGACGCACCCATCTCGGTGCAGTCGATGACGACCACCCCGACGACCGACATCAACGCCACGCTCCAGCAGATCGCCGAGCTCACGGCGACCGGCTGCGACATCGTGCGCGTCGCGTGCCCGAGCCAGGACGACGCCGAGGCACTGCCCGCGATCGCGCGCAAGTCGCAGATCCCGGTGATCGCCGACATCCACTTCCAGCCCAAGTACGTCTTCGCCGCCATCGACGCCGGCTGCGCCGCGGTCCGGGTCAACCCGGGCAACATCCGCAAGTTCGACGACCAGGTCAAGCAGATCGCCGCGGCCGCCAAGGACGCGGGTGTCTCGATCCGCATCGGCGTCAACGCCGGCTCGCTCGACCCGCGCCTGCTCCAGAAGTACGGCAAGGCCACCGCCGAGGCGCTCGTCGAGTCCGCGGTGTGGGAGGCCAGCCTGTTCGAGGAGCACGACTTCCACGACTTCAAGATCTCGGTCAAGCACAACGACCCCGTCGTCATGGTCCGCGCCTACGAGATGCTCTCCGAGCGGGGCGACTGGCCCCTGCACCTCGGCGTCACCGAGGCCGGTCCCGCCTTCCAGGGCACCATCAAGTCGGCGACCGCCTTCGGGGCGCTGCTCTCCCAGGGCATCGGCGACACCATCCGTGTCTCCCTCTCCGCCCCTCCGGTGGAGGAGGTCAAGGTCGGCAACCAGATCCTGCAGTCGCTCAACCTCAAGCCGCGCAAGCTCGAGATCGTGTCGTGCCCGTCGTGCGGTCGCGCCCAGGTCGACGTCTACACCTTGGCCGAGCAGGTCACGGCAGGCCTCGAGGGCATGACCGTGCCCCTGCGGGTGGCCGTCATGGGCTGTGTCGTCAACGGCCCCGGCGAGGCCCGTGAGGCCGACCTCGGTGTCGCCTCCGGCAACGGCAAGGGCCAGATCTTCGTCAAGGGCGAGGTCATCAAGACCGTGCCCGAGGCGATGATCGTCGAGACGCTCATCGAGGAGGCCATGCGCATCGCCGACGAGATGGGCGAGCCCATGGACGAGGCGTCCGCAGGTGCTCCGAGCGTCACGGTCAGCTGACGCGTTCGGCGGGCGGGCGGCATACGTGCTGTCGGCAAAGGGACTCACAACTGCCGGTGAGAAGGGTGCTCGCCGCTTAGGCTGAGCACGTGCTTCGCACCCGCACCCCGGTGAGGTCGCTCACCAGAACCGACGTCGACGACGCCCTCGAGCTCTGCTCGCGCAATGTCGCGGCGCACGTCTTCGTCGCCGCGCGCATCCTCGAGTCCGTCAGGACCGGATCGGTCTCCTCGGCGATGGGCGTGCGTGAGGACGGTCGCCTCACCTCGGTGTGCTGGGCCAGCGCCAACGTGGTCCCCGTCGAGACGTCGGCCGATTCACGAGCCCTGTATGCCGAGCGCATGCGTCGGTGGCGCGGTCGCGTCGCATCGTTGCTGGGCTCGCGCGACGAGGTCGTCGACCTGTGGAACGCGCTGGAGCCGCACTGGGGAGCGCCCCGGGCGGTGCGTTCCCACCAGCCGCTGCTCTCGACGTCCACCCCGCCGTCGGTCCTGGGCGTCGACATGGATCCGCGGGTGCGGCTGGCCCGGGCCGAGGAGCTCGACCTCGTGCTCCCGGCGGCCGTGCACATGTTCACCGCAGAAATCGGCTATGCGCCCTACTCCGGCAACAGCCGCGGCTATCGCGGGTCGCTCGCGGCGCTCATCGCGCAGGGCCACACCTATGTCGTCGTCGAGGATGGCGAGGTCATCTTCAAGACGGACGTCGGGTCGCTGGCCCTGGGGTGCGCCCAGCTGCAGGGGGTGTGGCTGGCGCCGCACCTGCGCGGGCAGGGGCTCGCGGCACCGATGCTCGCCTCGGTGATGGAGCAGGTGATGGCCGGGCCGGCGCCGATGGTCTCGCTCTATGTCAACGACTTCAACGCCCCGGCGCTCGCGACCTATGCGCGACTGGGCCTCACCCCTGTCGGCGACTTCACCACGGTCCTGCTCTGAGCGGGCTCGAAACTTCTCGGCTCGCTCTGTCGATGACGGCCGTCCCCGTTCGTCATCGAGGTGAAGTTCGCCCATGACCCCAACGAAAGAAGGACCTCCCATGCAGTACCTCATGCTCGTCTGCCGCGACCGCGCCGACTCGCCCCAGCCGCCCTCGCAGGCGGACCGTGACGGGGCACCCGACGTCGAGCAGTGGTGGCGGGCGGCCAACGACGCCGGCAAGTACGTCATGGGGGAGAGGCTGCGTCCGGTGTCCGAGGCCCGCAGCGTCCGCGTGCGCAGCGGCGAAGTCGTGCTGACGGAGGGGCCGTTCACCGAGACCAGCGAGCTGATCGCCGGCTTCGACGTGCTCGAGTGCGACTCGATGGAGGAGGCCGTGCAGATCGCGTCCGGGCACTCCATGGCGCACGGTGGGGTCATCGAGGTGCGGGAGATGTGGCCCTTCGAGGGCTGAACAACCACCGTCGACCGCATGGCTCCATGAACGCCAGCTGGCGCAACTGCTCCCGGTCACAGGTGTGTGACCCCTGACAGGATGACGGCATGCCAGTGACCCCGCGGACGATCCCGCCGCTCGACAAGGCCACCATCGGGCTGGCGACGCTGTTCCTCAGCTCGGGAGCCACCCACCTCGTGCGGCCCCAGACGTTCGAGGGGATGGTGCCTGACGCACTGCCCCGCCGCCGCGAGCTGGTCTTCGTCAGCGGTGTCGCCGAGATCGTCTGCGGGGTGGGACTGTTGCACCCGCGCACCCGCAAGGCCGCGGGTCTGGCCAGCGCCGTGCTCCTCGTCGCGGTGTTCCCGGGCAACGTCAAGATGAGCACCGACCATGCCAAGCGGGCCCAGCGCAAGGGGGACACCGGGTCCAAGGCCTTCCTCGCGGCGACGATCGCGCGCCTGCCGATGCAGTGGCCGCTCATCCGCACGGCACTGCGCGCCGCCGGTCGCCACTGACGGCTGGTTCGGTCGGTGCCACAGAGCCCGGACCCCATCCCGGTCATGCCAGACGCGGCATCTGTGACGCGTTTGGCATGACGTAACGCTCGACCGCGAGCTTCACCTGCATCATGAACCGTTCGGGCTCGAGCCGCAGCCCGAGCACGGGGAGCCGCAGCACCCGCGAACCCTCGATGACGACGTCGTTGGAGCGCAGTGCGTCATCGAGCGGGTTCATGCCGAGGAGGTGGTGGCCACCATCGATCTCGACCACGAGTCCCTCCCACTCGGCGTCGAGGTAGGCCCGACCCGAGGGCAGCACGCGCACCACCTGCCGGCGCGGAGGAGGGATGCGGTAGCGCCGGCACCACGTGGTGAAGTCGAGCTCACCGAGGGAGTGGGCCCCGTCGCAGACGTCGCCGATGACGTGCCCGACGAACGCTCGTCGTGGAGATCGCGTCACCTCTGCCCACGCAGCGAGCACAGCGGCGGGTCGCACCAGCCGTTGCTGGACGGGCAGGCAGATGACGAGTGCGGCCTGCCGGTCGGTGCGTGCCCATTGAGCGGCATGGATGAGGGCCTGCTCGGGACGCACTCGTGGCACCCCGGCGCGAATCGTGGGTGGGAGCTGACGCCACACGTGCGGCCGCACCCCCGGCACGTCGAAGCGCGTCGACGCCCTGGGAAGCGAGACGTCGATGAGGTCGGGCGTGAAGCCGGTCATGCCCTGGGCCACCAAGGCAGCGGCCCCGTCGAGCACGGCACCGGAGCCCGACTCCCAGACCGCCGTCCACCACGCGGCGGCCGGCGCCTCGGGGACGGAGAGGACTCGCACGGTGTGCCTGCCCACGACCTCCCACCGCCGGGAGCGGACCTCCGTCCGGACGGCATGGCGGTCCACGCCGTGGCGTCGCAGCTCGGCCCGATGGGCCACTCCTCCGTGGTCGAGGGCAATCGCCTCGGCCACGGTGGCGCGCCGGGAAGGGCTGGGTGAGGGCATGCAGCGACCCTGCGGGGGACGTCCTCGGTGGACAAGGCCGCGGAGCGTGACCTGTGGACAGCGCGGGCCGGTCCACTCACCTGTGGACAGCCAAGGTCATGCCGAACGCGTCACATCCGACGCGTCCGGCATGACCATGACGCCGACGTCGGGCATCGAGTCATCGCCTCCACCCGAGGCCGGCATCACGCAGCGCTGAGTCCAGGACGCCGAGCGCCTCGGGGCCCATGCCGTGCAGGCCGGCGACGTCTGCACGACGCCACTCGCTCAGCTCTTCGAGGGTGGTGATCGAGGCCGAGGCAAGGGCTCGAGCGGCCGGGGCGCTCGTCGTCGGCAGCGGTGTCCCCATCGTGGCGAGCGTGTCGGCGATCCGCTGCCGGTAGGCGGTGGCGAGGGCGTCGAGGTCCGCGCGGTAGTCGGCGATCCGGCAGCCCAGGCCGTTGCGCTTGAGGAGGATCCCCTCGTCCGCCCAGTGCGGTATGGCCTGGGTGAGCAGGGGCGCCGGCAGGTCACCCGACGCGTTGGTGATCCGCCACCACGGCAGCCCGTCGCTGTGGTGGCGCAGAAACGAACCCACCTGGCGCGGCCCGATCCCGACGATGGCGCCCAGGTCGCCATAGCTCACGACCCGCCCGCGCGGCACCAGCTCGACCAGGGTCAGCACCCGCTCGATCGTCAGCTCGCTCGCCATGGCGGCCAGCCTAGGCTGGCGCAGTGACCCAGACCGCCGCCCCGAGCCTGTGGCGGCACGGCGACTTCCTGCGCTACTGGGCCTCACGCGCGGTGACGATGATCGGCTCCTCCGTCACGGCGGTCGCGCTGCCGGTGCTCATCTACCAGCTCACCGGCTCGCCAGCGCTCACCTCGGCGCTCATGGCGACGAGCACGCTCTCGATGGCCTTCTTCGGGCTGGCCGGCGGCGTGCTGGGCGACCGCTTCGACCGGCGTCGCATCATGATCGCCGCGGACCTCGTCAGCGCGTCGGCCATCGCGAGCCTTGTGATCGCGCACGTCGCCGGCGTGCTCACGCTTCCCCATGTGTATGCCGCCGCCTTCGCCTCGGCATCAGCCGCCGTCCTCTTCGACGGGTCCAGTGCCGGAGCGCTTCCGTCGCTCGTGGGCCGCCTGCGACTGCCGGACGCCAACGCCCGCATCTGGGGAACGCAGGGCGTGCTGGAGGTCGCGATGCCGGCCGCCGCCGGACTTGCCCTCGCGATCTGGTCCCCGGCGACGCTGCTCGTCGTCGACGTGCTGTCGTTCCTCGGCAGCCTGTTGCTCGTGCGGGCCATCAGGACCGCCCTGAACGGTGTGCGCGACCGCGCGGCACCCGTCACGCCCACCGTCCTGTGGGCCGACCTCCGCGAGGGCCTGCACTTCCTGCGCAGGCACCCCACCCTGTGGCCGCTGGCGATGGTCGCCTTCTTCGGGGCCGGCTCGGCCGCCGCCCTCCTGGGGCTGATCGTGCCCTGGGCCGACCGGGTCCTCGGTGTCGGCACGAGCGGCTGGCGGTTCGGCCTCCTCTTCGGCGGCTGGGCGGCCGGGGCGTTCGCCGCCTCGCTCGTCATGCCCCGGCTCAGCCGCCGCTTCGGTGCCATCCGGCTCGCGCAGGTCCTCTTCCCGGTGATGACGGTGCTGCTCGGGGTGCTGAGCCGGCTCGACCGCTACGGACCGGCGCTCGCGGTCTACGTCACCTACGCAGTGCTTCACGTGCTGGTCATCTCGGCGACGGTGACCTACCGGATGCAGGTCATCCCCGAGCAACTGCTCTCGCGGGTCAGCACCGCGTCGAGGACGATCTCGTGGGGTGGGGGAGCGACCCTCGGGGTCCTCCTCTCCGGGCAGGTGGCGTCGCGTGCGGGAGTGCCAACAGCCCTGGTCGTCGTCGCCCTGGCCAACGGGTGCGCGGCCCTGCTCACCTGGGTGCCGGCCCTGCGGCGGGCGGCACCCACGGCGAGCCACGCGGAATGCGGGTGAACGGCATACACCGGCGTCGTTATCCTTGGCGAGTTCCCCCTCACTGACACCTGGAGACTTCCCGTGGCGCTGCGCATGTCCTCGCTCTTCCTGCGAACCCTGCGCGAGGACCCGGCCGACGCCGAGCTGCCGGGCCACCGTCTCCTCGTGCGTGCCGGCTACGTGCGCCGTGCCGCTCCCGGCATCTACACGTGGCTGCCCTTGGGGCTGAGGGTCCTTCGCAAGGTCGAGGCGATCGTGCGCGAGGAGATGGACGCGATCGGCGCGCAGGAGCTGACCTTCCCCGCGCTGCTGCCGCGTGAGCCCTACGAGGCGACGAACCGGTGGACCGAGTACGGCGACAACATCTTCCGGCTCCAGGACCGCAAGGGTGGTGACTACCTGCTCGGGCCGACGCACGAGGAGATGTTCACCCTCACCGTCAAGGACATGTACAGCTCCTACAAGGACCTGCCGCTCAGCCTCTACCAGATCCAGAACAAGTACCGCGACGAGGCTCGTCCGCGTGCCGGGCTCCTGCGCGGGCGCGAGTTCATCATGAAGGACTCGTACTCGTTCGACGTCAGCGACGAGGGTCTGGAGGCGTCGTACCAGGCGCACCGCGCGGCCTACATCAGGATCTTCGACCGGCTCGGGTTCGAGTACGTCATCGTCGCCGCGATGTCCGGTGCCATGGGCGGCTCGGCGAGCGAGGAGTTCCTCGCCGTGAGCACGATCGGCGAGGACACCTTCGTCCGCAACGACGCCGGCACGTATGCCGCGAACGTCGAGGCAGTCGTCGTGCCCCAGGCTGCCGGCGTCGACGCCTCGGGCGTGCCGGCCGCGCACGTCGAGGACACCCCTGACACCCCGACGATCGAGTCGCTGGTCGCCGCGCTCAACGCCCACCACGCGCGCAGTGACGGACGGGAGTGGACCGCGGCCGACACCCTGAAGAACGTCATCGTCATGCTCGTGCACCCCGACGGCACCCGCGAGCCGCTCGCCATCGGCGTGCCGGGCGACCGCGAGGTCGACCCCAAGCGACTCGAGGCCCACGTCGCGCCCGCCGAGGTGGCAGCCTTCGACGAGAAGGACTTCGCCGCGAACCCGGTCCTGGCCAAGGGGTACATCGGTCCGGGCGTGCTCGGTGCCGAGCGGGAGTCCAAGATCCGCTACCTCCTCGACCCGTCGATCGCCGAGGGATCCGCGTGGGTCACCGGCGCCGACGAGCACGGCAAGCACGTGCTCGACCTCGTCCACGGTCGCGACTTCACCGCCGACGGCACCGTCCAGGCCGCCGAGATCCGTGACGGGGACCCCAGCCCGGACGGCAACGGCGTGCTGCACACGGCACGTGGCATCGAGATGGGCCACATCTTCCAGCTCGGCCGCAAGTTCGCCGAGGCGCTCGACCTCAAGGTGCTCGACGAGAACGGCAAGCTCGTCACCGTGACGATGGGCTCCTACGGCATCGGCGTCTCGCGGGCCGTCGCGGCCATCGCGGAGGACACCCTCGACGAGGTGGGGCTGTGCTGGCCCCGGGCCGTCACCCCCGCCGACGTCCACGTCGTGGCCACGGGCAAGAACCGTGAGCGCGACGGGGCCGTCTTCGCCAAGGCCGACGAGCTCACCGCCGCCCTCGAGGCGCACGGCCTCGAGGTCCTCTACGACGACCGCGAGAAGGTCAGCCCCGGCGTGAAGTTCAAGGACTCCGAGCTCATCGGCATCCCGACCATCGTCGTCGTCGGCAAGTCGCTCGAGAACGGCGTCATCGAGATCAAGGACCGCCGCACCGGCGAACGCCGCGAGGTCGCGGTCGACTCGGCCCTCGACGAGGTGCTGGCCGAGGTGCGCGGGGACTCCGCGTGAGTGCGGCCGCAGGCTCCCCTCGACCCCTCGAGGCGGTGGTCTTCGACTGGGGCGGCACGCTCACGCCGTGGCACGAGGTCGACCTGCCCGAGCAGTGGCGCGTGTTCGCGCGCCAGGTGCACGGCATCCCCGTCGACTCGAGCGAGATGCCTCCCGAGGAGCTGGCCGAGGCCGACTCCCTCGCGCTGCGCA
The DNA here is from genome assembly GCF_001427985.1 of Knoellia sp. Soil729. Taxonomy (GTDB): domain Bacteria; phylum Actinomycetota; class Actinomycetes; order Actinomycetales; family Dermatophilaceae; genus Knoellia. The sequence goes on along the minus strand of NZ_LMSA01000002.1, from coordinate 52,369 downwards.
TCCTCGAGGCCGAGGGCGAGGCGTGGAAGCGTGGCCGGACCGACCACTCGAGCTCCTCCCTCGAGGCGATCCTCGACGTCGCGGGCGTGGACCCGGCACACGACCGGCACCACCTGGCCCTCGCCGCCTACCGGGGCTTCTGGGAGCCGCACACCCACACCGACGAACAGGTCCGTCCGCTCTGGGAGGGGTTGCGGGACAGGGGCCTGCGCATCGGCGTGCTGTCCAACACGATCTGGTCGCGCGAGTACCACCGCGAGGTCTTCGCGCGCGACGGTGTGCTGGACCTGCTCGACGCCGACATCTACTCCTCCGAGATCCACGTGGTGAAGCCGCACGCCGACGCCTTCCGCGCTGCGTGCGACGCCCTCGGTGTCGAGCCGGAGTGCGCGGCCTACGTCGGTGACCGGCCCTTCGAGGACATCCACGGTCCCCAGCAGGTCGGGATGCGCGCCATCTGGGTGCCGCACTCGGACATCCCCGTCGACCAGCAGGTCGACGTCGACGTCACCCCCGACGCCGTGGCCCACGAGCTGCTCGACATCCTCGACATCGTCGACCGCTGGGCAGGCGCTTCCGGGGAATGAGCGATCCCGAACTGACGACCTATGCGCTCATGGCACTCGCCGGCTTCGTCGCGGGCTGGGTCGACGCGGTCGTCGGTGGTGGGGGACTCATCCAGATCCCGGCTCTGCTCCTGGGCTTCCCCGGGGCAAGCCCCGCCCAGGTCCTCGCGACCAACAAGATCGGGTCCATCGCGGGCACGGTGGCGAGCGCGACGACCTACTGGCGCCGGGTCAGGCCGGACCTGCGGACCGCCCTTCCCATGGCGGGGGTGGCCTACTTCGGGGCCATCGGTGGTGCACTGATCGGCCTGCACATCCCCAAGTCGGCGTTCAACCCCATCATCCTCGTCATGCTTGTGGCGGTCGGTGCGTACACGCTCTTCAAACCGACGCTCGGCACCCAGACCGCGCTGCGGTGGGACGGCACGCGACACACCGTCACGGCCATGGCCGTCGGCTTCGTCATCGGGATCTACGACGGGGCGCTGGGGCCGGGGACCGGGTCGTTCATGGTGTTCGCGCTGGTCGGGCTCATGGGATACGCGTTCCTCGAGGCCAGCGCCAAGGCCAAGATCGCCAACTTCGCGACCAACCTGGGCGCCCTGACCGTCTTCGCCCCCGGTGGCCACGTCATGTGGAAGATTGGTGCGGTCATGGCCATGGCCAACCTCGCGGGTGGCTACGTCGGAGCTCGCACCGCGGTGTCGCGGGGCAGTGGCTTCGTCCGCGTCATCTTCGTCGTCGTGGTGGCCGCGTTCACGATCCGCATCGGAGGACAGGTGCTCGGTGTCTGGTGAGTCGCGTTCCGTCGAGGACCTGGTGGGCCGGCTCGAGGCCCTCGTGGCCCGGGTCGCACCACGGCGCGCCGTCCTGGGGATCGCTGGACCGCCGGGAGCCGGCAAGACCACGTTGGTGACTCGGCTGCTCACGGCCGTCACGGCATACCCCGCGTTGTCCGGTCGGGTCGCGCACGTGCCGATGGACGGCTTCCACCTCACCAACGCGACCCTCGAGTCGCTGGGCCGACGAGACCGCAAGGGTGCCCCCGACACGTTCGACGCCGTGGCGTATGCCGGTGTGCTGGCGTCCGTGCGCGCCGAGCCTCGCGCTGTCGTCGCCGCCCCGAGCTTCGACCACGTCGTGGGGGAGCCGGTCCCGCACTCCTGCATCGTCCCGGTCGAGGCGGACCTGGTGGTGACGGAGGGCAACTACCTGCTGCTCGGGTCGGGGGACTGGACGGGGGTCACGGACCTGCTCGACGAGGTCTGGTGGTGTGCCCTCGACGGTGACGTCCGGGTGGAGCGGCTCGTCTCACGCCATGTGGGGACGGGGCGTGAGGTCGTCGACGCCACGCAGTGGGTGCTGCGGTCCGACGAGGCGAACGCGCAGCTGGTCGACGGGGGAGCGGAGCGGGCGGACGTCGTGCTGCTGGACGGTGTGGTCGTCCGCGAGGGCTGACTTCCGCATGCCCCTGTGGTGCAACGGTGCTGGATGCCGAACGGAGTGGCTGTCAGTGCTGGCTTGTAGGTTTGGGGACATGGAAACGATCGCGATTCGAGGCGACGAACCTGCAGCGCAGGTGACCTCTCTCGTGTCGTGGTTGGCGTCGGTTGATGCCGAGGGTGTGACCGAGAAGCAGCGGCTCGATAGCGTCGCGGCGTTGGAGGCGCTCAAGGGCGCGGCGGCTGCGGCGCAGGCCCGACTGACGGCCGCTGCGGTCATCGATCGTGAGGCGTTGAGTGAGGACTCGCGCAGTGTGCGCGCCGACCTGGCTCTGGCGCGGCGGTGTTCCCCGAGTTTGGCGGACCAGAACGTCGGGGTCGCCAAGGCTCTTGTGGGTGAGATGCCCGAGACGATGGCCGCGCTCACCCGTGGGGAGATCAGCGAGCGGCGAGCGATGCTCATGGTGCGAGAGACAGCCTGCCTGAGCGTGGAACACCGCCGCGAGGTCGACAAGCAGCTCGCCCCGAAACTGGCAACCATGGGTGACAAGAAGTTGGCTGGTGCCGCCCGCAGGGCTGGTGCGAGGTTGGATGCGGAGTCTCTGGCTGCACGCAACCGTCGCGCCGTGGCCTCACGGCGGATGAGCGTGCGCGCTGCGGCGGACGGGATGGCCTAGCTGTCGATCCTGGGACCGGTCAAGGACATCATCGGAGCCCACGTCGCCCTCACCGCGGAGGAGAAGCGCCGCCACATCATCGATCCCGACCTCCCGAGTGAGCAGTGGGACGCCGCCGCTGCTGCCGCCCGCGCGGATGACCGTGGCAAGGGTGCGTGGTTGTGTGACCGCGCCCTGGAGCTCCTCAGCGGTCGGGCCAAGGACCAGCCGCAACCTGTCGAGGTCAACCTGGTCATGACGGACCGTGTCCTGCTGCCCGCAGCATTCGGCGGCAAGGCCCCGGTCGATGATGTGGCGGTCATCCCCGGCTGGGGTGCCATGCCCGGTGCCGAAGCCCGCGCCCACATCGCCGCCCATCTCGATCATGCCGGTGACACCACGGACAACACGGCGTTCGTGTGGTTGCGGCGCCTTTTCACCGACCCGACCGGGCGGGACCTCGTGGCCCTGGACTCGGTGCGTCGCCGGTTCGAGGGCGGGTTGCGTCGTTTCCTGGAGCTGCGGGACCCGACGTGCCGTGTCCCGTGGTGCGATGCCCCCGCGATCCAGTCCGACCACGCCCGGGCCGTCCACGACGGCGGGACCACGCACGCCGACAACGGTCAGGGGCTGTGCCAACGGCACAACTTGGTCAAGGAGCTCGACGGCTGGCACGTGCGGGTGCGGTCGACCGGCCTCGACGGGATGGGCTCGCACTCGGTGCGGATCACGACCCCGACCGGGCGGGTTCACGACTCCACCGCACCCCCGATCCTGGGTGAGGGTTGGGTCCCACCGCCCGGAGCTGACCACCCCAAGCCCGGAAGTGACGCCGACATCGGCTACCACCTGGAGCTCACCGAGGAGCAGGAGCGATTCGCTGAACAGTTCGGCGACTAGCTCGACCACGCCTACGAAGGCCACTCCTGGGCCGCCTGACGACGCGGGCCTCTCGTCAACCCGAACCGCACCTGACAAAACGGCCCCTTCACGGCTCGGACAGGACCCACCCACAGCCGGCGCACAGCCGCGGGCCTGATTCTCATCTCATGACGATGACCGCACCGCGTGTGTCCGAGGGCCCACCCGGCGACCTGACACCAGCGCCACGCCGCGTCCCTGCTCCCGTGCCCCGCTGGTGGCGTGACGCCTCGGGGGTGACCGGGTGGGCACTCCTCGTCGCGGTGACCTGCCTCTGGGTGGTGCACGGCGGGCTCGGCGACTTCGGGTCCCTCGGTGACGGCCTCACCGCCGCCGGGCGCCTCTGCGGACTCCTCGCATCGGCACTGCTCCTCATCCAGGTCCTGCTCATGGCCCGGATCCCCTGGTTCGAGCAGGCGTGGGGCCAGGACGAGCTGGCTCGGACCCACCGCCTCGTGGGCTTGACGTCGTTCAACCTCATGCTCGCGCACATCGTGCTCGTCGTCCTGGGATACGCCGCCTCGTCGAACCTCGGTCTCTGGAGCACGGTGTGGAACCTCGCGGTGAACTACCCGGGCATGCTCCTCGGCATCGCCGGGACGGCCGCCCTGGCCATGGTCGTCGTCACCTCGGTGCGCAAGGCACGCGCCCGGTTGCGCTACGAGTCGTGGCACCTCATCCACCTCTACGGCTACCTCGGCGCCGGTCTGGCCCTGCCGCACCAGCTGTGGACCGGTCGCGACCTCACGGCGTCTCCCGTCGCGACCTGGTTCTGGTGGACCCTGTATGCCGTTGCCGCCGGCTCCGTCCTCGTCTTCCGCATCGCCGTCCCCCTCGTGAGGTCGCTGCGGGCGCCGCTGAGGGTCGTGGAGGTCCGGCACGACGCCACCGACGTCACCACGGTGACCGTGGCCGGTCGGGGGGTGCGGCGGATCCGGGCGCACGGTGGGCAGTTCTTCCAGTGGCGGCTGCTCGACGGCCCCGGCTGGACGCGTGCACACCCGTACTCCCTGTCAGCGGCTCCGGACGGGAGGTCCCTGCGCTTCACCGCCGCCCACGTCGGTGACGGCACGAGCCGGCTGGCCACCCTCCAGCCCGGTGCCCGCGTCCTCGTCGAGGGCCCCTACGGGCGGCTCCACCAAGGCGTGCGGACCCGGCGCAAGGTGCTCCTCATGGCCTCCGGCATCGGCATCACCCCGATGCGAGCCCTTCTCGAGGACCTCCAGCAGGCACCCGGTGACGTCACCGTCATCCACCGCGTCCGCAGTGCGGACTCTGCTGTGCTCGCCGACGAGCTCTCGGGCCTGGCCGCCGCACGGGGTGCGCGCTACCACCTCGTCAGTGGGCCGCGCATCCCCGGACGGGACACGTGGCTGCCCGTGGGCGCCCAGCACCTCAGCGACACCGCCGCCCTGCGCCACCTCGTGCCGGACGTCGCGGACCACGACGCCTACCTCTGCGGCAGTCCCGGCTGGATGGACGCGGCGCGTGCGGCGCTCGCGGCCGCGGGCGTCCCGGCGCAGAACATCCACCACGAACGTTTCACCTACTGACCCAGGAGACGCATCATGCGCCGCATCACCCTCTGGCTGGCCAGCACTGCGACGACGCTGGTCCTGCTGTTCAGCTATCACACGTCCACGTCCTCGGGCACGACGACGAGCATCTCCTCACCCGCCAACGGCGGCTCCGTGGCCGCCGCTGGCTCCAGCTCGGGACCGAGCTCGGACTCCAGCCCAACCTCGGGGTCATCGTCGGGCTCTTCCTCGGGCTCCTCCTCGGGCTCAGGGTCATCCTCGGGCTCAACGCAGTCGTCAACCAAGACCTACACCGGGGCCGCGGCCTCGACCCGGTTCGGTGATGTCCAGGTCAAGATCACCGTCGCCAACGGCAAGGTCACCGCCGCCACGGTCACCCAGGTCCCCTGGCGCGACCACCGGGACCAGGAGATCAACTCGCAGGCGGTGCCGATCCTCAACGAGGAGGCGGTGTCGGCGCAGAGCGCACACATCGACATGGTCTCCGGGGCGAGCTACACCTCGCAGGGCTACGCGCAGTCGCTGCAGTCGGCCCTCGACCAGGCCGGGCTGTGAGCACCCTCGTGGCCCCGCAGCGGACGCCGCAAGCTCCTGGGCGTCGTGTCTTCGTGCGCCAGCTCATGGGGCTGCCGGTCAGCCTCCACGTCCGGGCGGTCGAGCCTGATCGCCCCGAGATCGAGCTCGCCGCCGGTCGCGTCTTCGCGCACCTCGAGCGGGTCGACCGGGTGCTCAGCACGTGGCGCGCCGACAGCGACCTGCTGCGTCTCCAGCACGGCGAGCTCGACGCCGACCAGGCCCACCCGTGGCTCGCGGAGGTCACCGACCTGTGCCTCGAGGCCGAGGACCGGACCGACGGGCTCTTCCGGGCCTGGCGGTCACGCGCGGGTGGGCGCCCCACCTTCGACCCGACCGGCCTGGTCAAGGGCTGGGCCGTGGCAGCCGCAGCGGCCCACCTGGAGACCGTCGCCGACATCGCGTTCAGCATCGGTGCCGGCGGCGACATCGTCGTCGGGGTGGGCCACGGGATGCTCGATGCCCGACCGATCTGGCGGATCGGCATCGAGAACGCCCGCGACCGCAGCCAGGTGGCCGACGTGGTGACCCTCAGCCGCGGTGCCGTCGCCACCTCCGGCGCCGCAGCCAGGGGTGCGCACATCGTGGATCCCCGCACGGGGCAGCCCCTTTCGCGCCCCGGCTCGACGACCGTTGTGGGGCCCGACCTGTTGTGGGCGGACGTGTGGGCCACCGCGGCCTTCGTGGACCCCACGACGACGCGACGGCTGCTGGAAGCCCGTGACCCGGCATACCGGCTCATCGTCCTGTGACGGGCGCATGTGCTGGGATGGGCGCATGCTGCCCTTCCGCCAGGTCGACGTCTTCAGTGCCGAGCCGTGGCTCGGCAACCCGCTCGCCGTGGTGCACGACGCCGACGGGCTGACCGAGGCGCAGATGGCCGACTTCGCGCGCTGGACCAACCTGTCCGAGACGACGTTCCTCAGCGCGCCGACCGACCCCCGCGCCGACTACCGGGTGCGGATCTGGACCACCACGGGTGAGCTGCCCTTTGCCGGGCACCCCACGATCGGCAGCGCCCACGCCTGGCTCGAGGCCGGCGGGGTGCCGCAGGGTGAGTCCGTGGTGCAGGAGTGCGGTGCCGGGCTGGTCACCGTCCGGCGGACACCGAGGCTCGGGTTCGCCTCCCCACCGCTGCATCGGTCCGGTGAGGTCGAGGGCGCGCTGCGCGCCCGGATCGTCACGGCGCTGGCGATCGAGGAGTCCGCGGTCGTCGACATGGCGTGGGCCGACAACGGGCCGGGATGGGTGGCTGTGGACCTCGGAGACGCCGAAACCGTCGTCCGCCTCGTGCCCGACATCGCCGCCTTTACCGATCTCAAGGTGGCCGTCATCGGGCGCTGGGACGCTGCCCACGCCGCTGAGCTCGGCGCGGACGTCGAGGTGCGTGCCTTCTATGCCGACGGGCGCGACTTCGCCGAGGACCCGGTGACCGGCAGCGCGAACGCCGCTCTCGCCCAGTGGCTCATCGGCACGGGCGCGCTGCCCGACAGCTATGTCGCGCGGCAGGGGTCGGTCATCGGCCGGGACGGACGCGTGCGCATCGAGGCCGCCGACGGCGAGGTCTGGGTCTCGGGTGATGCGGTGACGCGCATCGAGGGCGAGGTCCGGCTCTAGCCGGGAGCCAGCGCGGACCTCAGGGCCTCGACGTCGGTCACCGGGGCGTCACAGACAAACCCACGACACACGTATGCCGTCGGATCACCTCCCACGAGCGGCCTCGCCTCGAGCAGTGGCTGGCCGAGGGAGTCGGGCTCGCCGTGGGCGATGACGAGGCCGGGCGAGGTGGAAGCCCGGGCGGTCGCGAGCATCGCCTCGGCGGCGGGTCCGTCCCCGACGATCGCCACCTGCAGCGGACCTGTGACGGCGGCCTCGGCAGTGGCCAGGGCCCACCCTGCGAAGCGCGGGTCGCGTGCGGCCAGTGCACCCAGGCTCGCAAGCGTGCTCTCGGCAGCCTCGCGGTGGCGCGACGAACCCGTGAGGGTGGCGTGGAGCAGCCAGGCGCCCGCCAGCGACGAGGCCCCCGAGGGCTCCGCGTTGTCGCCCTGGCTGCGCGGCCGGGCGAAGAGCTGCTCCGCGTCGTCGGCCGTGTCGTGGACCGAGCCGTCCTCGTCGCGGAAGTGCTCGAGGGCGACCTCGAGGATGGTGCCCGCCTCCGCCAGCCAGCGTGGGTCACCCGTCGCCTGGTGAAGGGCGAGCAGCCCTTCAGCGAGGTTGCCGTGGTCGTCGGCGACACCGGCTGCCGCGCCCACGACACCGTCGCGCGAGGCGCGGCGCAGGCGACCGTCGACCACGTGCTCGCTGATGACGAACTCGGCGCAGCGCCGGGCGGCGTCCACCAGGTCGGGTCGCTCCAGGAGCACGCCGGCGTCGGCCAGTGCGGCGAGCGCCAACCCGTTCCACGACGTCACGACCTTGTCGTCCCGGGCGGGCTGCGGCCGTTGGTTGCGTGCTGCCACGAGGCGGGCCCGTGCCTGCGACCACCACTGCTCGTCCTCTGGGTCCGAGCGCAGCTGCAGGGTCGACGCGCCGTGCTCGAAGGTCCCAGTCTTGGTCACCGACAGCAGCGCCGCGGCTCGCGCACCATCCTCGGCGCCCAGCACGTCCACGAGCTGCTCCGGTGTCCAGGCGTAGGTCGCGCCCTCGACACCGACCCCGTCGACCTCGGTGTCGGCGTCCAGCGCGGAGGCGAACCCGCCCGACTCGGTGCCGAGGTCGCGGATGATGAAGTCCGCTGTCTCGGAGGCGATCCGGCGCGCCAGAGGATCGCGCGTCGCTCGCCACAGGTGGGCGAACACGCGCAACAGCTGGGCGTTGTCGTAGAGCATATTCTCGAAGTGCGGGACCACCCAGTCCGCGTCGACGGAGTAGCGGGCGAAGCCTCCCGCGAGCTGGTCGTAGATGCCCCCGCGGGCCATCGCCTCGCAGGTGCGCCGGGCCATCGACAGCGCATCGGCGTCGCCGGTGCGCCCGTGGTGGCGGAGGAGGAACTCGAGCACCATCGACGGTGGGAACTTCGGCGCCCCGCCGAAGCCGCCGCGGGCCGGGTCGAAGTGCTGCCGCAGCGCGGTCACCGCTGAGGCCAGCGTCTCGGTGGTGATGGCACTCGATGGGCCCGGTGCCGTCATCTCGCGCAGCTGGCCGGCGATGTGCGCTCCGGACGCCACGACGTCCTCGCGCTGCTCGGTCCACACGCGGGTGACGTTGGCGAGCAGCGCGAGGAACTGCTCGCGAGGGAAGTAGGTGCCGGCGAAGAACGGGTCGCCGTCGGGGGTGAGCACGCAGGTCATCGGCCAGCCGCCGTGCCCCGTGAGCGCCGTGGTGGCGTTCATGTAGACGGCGTCGACGTCGGGGCGTTCCTCCCGGTCGACCTTCACCGGGACGAAGTTCGCGTTGACCACCTCGGCGACGCGCTCGTCCTCGAAGGACTCGTGCGCCATGACGTGGCACCAGTGGCAGGCGGCGTAGCCCACCGACAGGAGGACGGGGACGTCGCGGCGGCGCGCCTCCGCGAAGGCCTCCGGACCCCACTCCTGCCAGTGGACGGGGTTGTCGGCGTGCTGCAGGAGGTAGGGCGAGGTGGACTGGGCGAGCCGGTTTCCCATGACGTCACCGTATGCCGTCCGCGGCCCGCGTGACCGACTCACCCCGGACGCGGGCCGTGCAGTCAGCGGGTGGTCGTGCCGGACGCCGGCTCGGCGACGAGGTCGCGGTCGCCGGTGCGGTCGTGGACGTCATGGTCGTGGTCGTCGACCATGGACGCCTCGTCGAACGGGTCCTCGCCGGCGAGCACCCGGTCGAGCTGGGGCCGGTCGAGCTCGCCGACCCAGTGCCCGATGAGGACCGTGGCGATCGAGTTGCCGGCGAAGTTCGTCAGGGCGCGCGCCTCGCTCATCATGCGGTCGATCCCCACGATGAAGCCGACGCCGTCCACGAGGTCGGGGCGGTGCGACTGGAGCCCGCCGGCCAGGGTGGCCAGCCCGGCGCCGGTCACACCGGCAGCGCCCTTGGACGCGATGACCATGAAGACGAGCAGGGAGATCTGCTGACCGATCGAGAACGGCTTGTCCATGGCCTCGGCGATGAACAGCGAGGCCATCGTGAGGTAGATCGCCGTGCCGTCGAGGTTGAACGAGTAGCCCGTCGGGACGGTGATCCCGACGACCGGGCGCGAGACGCCGGCGTGCTCCATCTTGGCGATGAGCCGCGGCAGGGCTGACTCCGAGGACGACGTCGACAGGATGAGGAGGAACTCGCGCGACAGGTAGCGCAGCAGGGAGAAGACGTTGACGCCCGTGACGGCCTTGAGGATCGACCCGAGGATGACGAAGACGAAGAGGAAGCAGGTGACATAGAAGGCGACCATGATGAGCGCCAGCGACTTCAGCGCCTCCCAGCCGGTGGCACCCACGACGGCAGCCATCGCTCCGAACGCGCCGATCGGGGCGGCATACATGATCATCGCCATGAGGCGGAAGACGAGCCGCTCGAGGTGCTTGATGCCGCCGAGGATCGGCTCACCGGCCCGCCCCATCTTCTGCAGGGCGAAGCCCACGAGCAGGGCGACGAGCAGGGCCTGGAGGACGGACCCAGACGTCAGCGCCGACACGAGCGTGTCGGGGACGAGTCCGAGGATGAAGTCCACGGTCGAGGTGTGCTCCTCGCCGACGGCCTTCTGGCCGCTGGAGGCGAGCTCGTCGGTGAGGTGCAGACCCGCTCCGGGCTTGATGATGTTGCCGACGAGGAGGCCGATGGCCAGGGCGACGGTCGACATGGTGAGGAAGTAGCCCAGCGCGAGGCCACCGACCTTGCCGACCTGCGCGGCGCGGCGCACGGAGCCGATGCCGAGGACGATGGTGCAGAAGATGATCGGGCTGATCATCATCTTGATGAGGTTGACGAACCCGGTTCCGAGCCACTTGAGCTTGACCCCGAACTCCGGGGCGATGAGGCCGACCGCGATGCCCAGGACCATGGCGATGACGACGGCGATGTAGAGCCAGTGGGTGCGATCCCTGCGGACAGGTCGATCGACGGCGGTGTCGGTCACGGGTTTCTCCCTCGGTTGCGTCCCGGTCGTTCCGGGTCCTGAGCGTCACCGATTCTGCAGACGGAAGTGGCTAGGGTCACCCTTGTGTTCATTGAGTGCCGGGGCGACGTCGGGCGGGTGCCCCGACGGCCCTCGCACTCCGTATGCCGGTGAGCCCGGCTCGCGTGCGCGCGTCACCGAGACGCTGGAGCGTCGCCACCCAGACCTTCGCGCTCCAGGTCGCGGTCGCGCTGCTCGTCGTCGCGGTCGGGCTCGTGGCGGCCTACGTCCAGGCTCGCCGGTCGCAGACCCAGGAGGCCACCTCGCGCGCCATGTCCGTGGCCCGCACCGTCGCCTCGACTCCTGAGGTCGTGCAGGCGCTGTCGTCGGGCACCCCGTCCCCAGCAGTGCAGGACTTCGCCGAGGAGGTCCGCAAGGAGACCGCGACCGACTTCGTCGTCGTGATGAACACCCAAGGCGTGCGCTACTCCCACCCGGACCCCGCGCGGGTCGGCGAGCGGTTCATCGGGCACATCGAGAACGCCGTGAGAGGCGGTGAGGTGGTCGAGGACTACACCGGGACCTTGGGCCCGTCGCGCCGGGTGGTGGTGCCCGTCGAGTCGGACACCGGGTCGGTGGTCGGCCTGGTGGCGGTCGGCATCACGCGCACGGCCCTGTCCAGGGCCGTGAGCAACCAGCTGCCCGTACTGCTGGCCGCGGGCGCGGCGGCCGCCCTGCTCTCCGGCCTGGGCGCCGCCCTCGTCGCCCGGCGCACACGTCGCCAGACCCTGGGTCTGGGGGAGCGGCAGCTGCGGGAGATGTACGAGTACTACGACGCCGTCCTGCACGCCGTCACCGAGGGCCTGATCCTCGTGGACCAGGAGGGTCGGCTACAGCTCGCCAACGACGAGGCCATCCGCCTCCTCGGCCTCCCGGACGACGCCACCGGCCGGCCGCTGGCCGAGCTCGGGCTCAGCCCCTCCCTGACCACCGCCCTGTCCGACGGGGCACACCGCGAGGACGAGCTGCGCCTCACCGAGGACCGGATCCTCGTGCTCAGCACGGCCCCTGCCACGTGGGAGGGCCGACGGCTCGGGACCGTGGCCACGCTGCGCGACCGCACCGACCTCGAGCACCTGACCGGAGAGCTCGACTCTGCCCGAGGAGTCACCGAGGCGCTGCGGTCCCAGGCGCACGAGTCGGCCAACCGGATCCACACGATCGTCTCCCTCATCGAGCTCGGCCACACCGAACGTGCCCTCGAGTTCGCCACGGACGAGCTGGCAGTGACGCAGAGGCTGGCTGACCAGGTCGTGGGTGCGGGAACCGAGCCGGTGCTCGCCGCCCTGCTCGTCGGCAAGAGCGCCCAGGCCAGTGAGCGCGGCATCGACCTGCGGATCTCGGGGGACGCCGACTGGCCGCCGGGAGCGGTGCCGGTGCGTGACATCGTCACGATCGTCGGCAACCTCATCGACAACGCCTTCGACGCCGTGACGGGCGGTGCCTCGAAGGCCGAGCGCCGGGTGGACGTCGACATCTCCGTGGCGAGCGAGGGGGAGATCCGGTCGGTGGTGCTCGAGGTGGCCGACTCCGGGCCGGGGCTGCCGGCCGACACGGTGGAGCTCGTCGCCCGGCGTGGGTTCAGCACCAAGGGGCAGGGCAGCGCCGGCCGGCGTGGCATCGGCCTCGCCCTCGTGTCGCAGACCGTCGACCGGCTCCACGGCACCCTCGCCGTGACGGGGCCGCCCGGGGCGCGCTTCGTCATCCGGCTGCCCTTCGACACCGAGGCCGATCATGGCTGAGCCCCTGCGCGTCCTCGTGGTCGAGGACGAGCCCATCGCCGCCGAGGCACACGCGACCTGTGTGGGGCAGGTCCCCGGCCTCGTCGTGGCCGGAGTGGCAGCCACCGGACGCGCGGCGCTCAAAATGTTGCAGGAGAGCAACATCGACGTGGTGCTGCTCGACATGAACCTTCCCGACGTGCACGGCCTGGAGGTCGTGCGGGCGATGCGGGCGGCGGGCCACCGGGCCGACGTCATCGCCGTGAGCTCGGCGCGGGACCTCGACCTCATGCGCTCAGCGGTCTCTCTCGGGGTGGTGCAGTACGTCCTCAAGCCCTTCGCGTTCGCGACCCTGCGCGACCGGCTCCGCGCCTACCTCGACTACCGGGAGGCGCACGTGACCACGCTCGAGGTCGGCACCCAGGCCGAGGTCGACGAGGTCTTCGCGGCGGTGCGCCCGACCCGGTCGACGACTCTGCCCAAGGGCATGTCCGAGGAGCTCCTGGGCCGGGTCGTGACGGCGCTGCGGGAGGCACCGGAAGCCCTGTCGGCCAGGGAGCTCGCCGCGGCCCTCGGGGTGAGCCGGGTGACGGCTCGCCGCTACCTCGAGCACCTGCAGGAGAGCGGTCTGGCAACCCGGCGCTCACGCTATGCCGGTGCCGGCCGTCCCGAGGTCGAGTACCGCTGGAGCAGCTGAACCGGACTCAGTCCTCGAGCGCCTTGAGGAGGGTGAGGTTCTTCGACAGCTGGTCCTCGTCCCCGTCGACGGCGGCCCAGAGGATCTCGACACCGCAGCGCACGATGCACCACAGCCTGCCGATGTCTGCGTCGAGGCCGGCGGCGTCACAGGCCACCTCGAGCCGGCGACGCACGGACCAGCGCATGGACGGACCGGTGCCGAGCTCGTCGAACCTGTTGCGCAGCAACGGGTGCAGCTCGTAGCCGGCCGGTCCCGCCAAGGGCTTGGGGTCGATGGCGAGCCACGGTGCCCGCCTCGCCGCGAGCACGTTCTCGAAGTGGAGGTCGGTGTGGAGCAGCACCCTCGGTCCTGGCTCCGCGAGCAGGTCGCGGGCCAGCCCGGTCACGCGGGTCACGACGCGTCGTGGCACGTCGGTGCGCTGGCGCAGGCGCGTGAGATAGGGATCGAGGTAGCCCGCGAGCGTCCTGAAGCTCGGTGGTGCCGGGATGTGGAGGTCGCGATAGAGGCCTCCGATTACCGAGCACGCCTCGTCGATGTCGACCGTCCTGAGGTCGCGGCCGGAGTCGAGTCGTTCGAGCAGGGACGCGCCTCGCGACGGGTCGGCCGCGACGAGCCGGACGGCGCCCCTCGCGCCCCAGGCACGCAGGGCGAGGTGCTCTTGGGCGGACTCGACGTGGGGCCAGCCGATCTTGAGGACGAGCGGAGCCGAGTCCGGGTCGTCGCGACGGACCACCGGATGGACGACAGCCGTCCATCCGGTCATCGGGTCGCCGTCCAGGGCAAGGCCCCACTGGTCCATGGACTCCCGGGTCAGCCGGCCGACGTCACGGACCCAGTCCTCACCGGTCGGCCCGCCGTCGGCGGGGAGGCGGCTCATCCACGTGAGCCACTCCTGGGGTGCCAGCGGTTCGCCTGCCCGCCCCGCGTTCACGCCAGACCGGGGAAGGCGGTGAGGGGCACACCATGCCGGCGTGCCTGCGCCGCAACGGTGCCGAGCCACCCGGGCACGACGGCGAAGGCGGCCTCCGGGTCCGCGTCCGTGAGCGAGCGCAGCGTTCTCCCGAACGTGCTGAGCACGGTCGACAGGGCCTCGGTGGCGAGGGTGGCCGCCTCGGCCGCGGTCGTCACAGGGTGGGGGAGTGGCCGGCCGAGATCGGGCGCGGGCGCGCCGTCGCCGATCGCGGCCACGAGCTCGGCGGTGAGCCGCTCGAGGCGGCCGATGCCCACTGCCCACTCGTCACGCACGGACCGCGACGACCGCGCGGCCGCCACCTGGAGGTCGTACGTCGACGTGCGCACCGCCTCGAGGAGAGGCACCAACACCTCGGGCGTGCTCCACGTCGGCGGAGCGGTGGTGGGCGCTGAGAAGCCGGGGCCCGCAAGGTCAACCGCGGCATGGGCCTGCCCGAGGATGGCGACCACGGTGGGTCGCAGGTCCTCGGCGGCCTCGGCGCAGCCGGCCCCGGCCGAGATGATCGTCTCCTCGATGGCCACGGCCTGCGTCGGCGGCGGCGGCGGAGGCGACCCTGTGCTGCTCGGCGTGGGTGAGCTCGCAGTGGTGGTGCTCGCCTGCGGAGGGGCCGACGACGTGAGCGACGGTGTCGGCGTGGGGGTGCCCGAGGGGAGCTCGTCCTCCGGCACCCCGCGCTGGCGCAGGGCGTCGTGGAGGACTGTTGCCTGCGTGCGGTGCAGGGGGGCGAGGAGGGGCGAGAGCGGTGTCCTGGGGTCGACCGGCGCCAGGGCCGCTGCGTGCACGGCCGACAGGAGGTGCAGGAGGGCCTGCTCGCCCGGGATGGGCGAGCGGTCCGGCACCAGCGGGACGTGCGGCGCGTCGTCCTCGAGCCGGATGCCGCAGCCCGTGAGCGAGGCCACGGCCACGCCCAGCGCTCCCAGCGCGACGACGCGCCGGGACGGGCTCGGGGTGCCCGGCGGGGTGACCTCACGCATGGCGGCATCCTCGCACGCGTGGAAGCGCGCGGCCGTCCACGGCTAGAGTGGGCGACGCCGCAGCGGTACGTGCAGCGAGGAGAACTACAGAGAGGGAGACCGATGACCCGGGACACCGAGGTGCAGCAGCTCATCGCTGGTGCGTTGGACGGCTCAGGAGTCGTCCTCGAGGACGTCGTCGTCACCCCCGCCGGACGTCGTCGCGTCGTCAAGGTCGTCGTGGACCGCGCCCTGGACGCCACCGGTGACGTCACGCAGACCCTGCCCTCCCTCTCCCTCGACGAGATCGCGGCCGCGACCCGCACAGTGAGCGACGCTCTCGACGAGTCCGACGTGCTCGGCGAGCAGCCCTACACCCTCGAGGTCACCTCGCCCGGCGTCTCCCGGCCACTCACGAACGCCTCACACTTCCGCCGCAACGTGGGCCGCCTGGTCGTGCTCGCTCCCCAGGGGGCCGAGCCCGTCACCGGGCGCGTCGTGCGCGCCGGCACCGACGACCTCACCCTCGAGGTCCCGGCCAAGAAGAAGGACCCCGCCCGCAACGAGACCTTTGCGTATGCCGCGATCGAGCGTGCCGACGTGCAGGTCGAGTTCTCGCGCCCGGACCACGCACCACAAGATCAGGAGAGCTGACCATGGACATCGACCTCGCCGTCCTCCGGGGTGTCGAGCGCGAGCGTGACATCTCGCTCGACGTGCTCATCCCCGCCATCGAGCAGGCGCTCCTCCTCGCCTACCAGCGCACCGAGGGCGCCTACCGCAGCTCGCGCGCGGAGCTGGACCGCAAGACCGGTCACGTGACGATCTGGGCCCGCGAGGAGTTCGAGGTCCCGGTCGAGGACGAGCCGGCCGAGCCCACCGACCCTGCCACGCCTGCCTCCGACGCAACGTCTGCGGATGCGGCTGCTCCAGCCACCGGATCCGCAGACGCAGCGGAGGTGGCGAGCGAGCCGCGTGCGCCGAGGATGCGCCGTGAGTACGGTCCGGAGTTCGACGACACCCCCTCCGACTTCGGCCGCGTCGCCGCGGCGACGGCCCGCCAGGTCATCGTCCAGCGCCTGCGCGACATCGAGGACGACGCGATCATGGGCGACTTCAAGGGGCGCGAGGGTGACATCGTCGCCGGCGTCATCCAGCAGAGCCCGGACCCGCGCCACGTCACCGTCGACTTCGGCACGGTCGAGGGCATCCTGCCGCTCGCCGAGCAGGTGCCCGGCGAGAAGTACGTCCACGGGCAGCGCCTGCGCGTCTACGTCGTGAGCGTCAAGCGCGGCCTGCGCGGCCCGCAGATCGGCCTGTCCCGCACCCACCCCAACCTCGTGCGCAAGCTCTTTGCCCTCGAGGTCCCCGAGATCGCCGACGGCAGCGTCGAGATCGCCGCCCTGGCTCGCGAGTCCGGGCACCGCACCAAGATCGCCGTGCACACCAAGGTCGCCGGCCTCAACGCCAAGGGCGCCTGCATCGGCCCCATGGGTGCGCGCGTGCGGGCCGTCATGGCCGAGCTCCACGGCGAGAAGATCGACATCGTCGACTTCAGCGACGACCCGGCCACCTTCATCGCCTCGGCGCTCAGCCCCTCGCGGGTGCAGTCGGTCGAGATCGTCGACTGGAACCTGCGCGCCGCCCGCGTCATCGTGCCCGACTACCAGCTCTCGCTGGCCATCGGGCGCGAGGGCCAGAACGCCCGCCTCGCCGCCAAGCTCACCGGCTGGCGCATCGACATCCGCTCCGACAACCCCGGCGCAACGGGCGGTCAGTCACCTGCCCCGAGCACGGCCGACACCTCCGATGACGCGCCCGACGCTCGCTAGGCGCTAGAGTGGAGGGGACCGACCGGACTGGAACCCGGGCTCGGGCGTTGCACGCTGAGGCGGGCACACGGCATACATCGTCTGTGGTGGAGCCCGTGCGCACCTGTGTGGGATGCAGAGCAACGGATAGCCGGTCGGCACTCCTGCGAGTGGTCGCCGGAGGTCACGGGGACCTTGTCCCAGACCTCCGACGATGTCTTCCGGGGCGCGGCGCTTGGCTGCATCCCACCGAGGACTGTTTTGCCCTCGCCGTCCGACGTCGGGCGTTCGGGCGTGCGCTGCGAGTCAGCGCACCGCTGGACACCGCCGCCGTGGCGGAGTGGATCACCACCCACGAGCAGACAACCAACCGTCCCAAGGGAACCGAGAGCGGGTTTGACGCTGATGAGCACCCGATGAGAACTCAGCAATGAGCTCCCCCCAGTACTAAAGGTCCGCGCCCTTCTGCTTCGTCAGGTCGCACGGACCGGAAGAAGGAGAAAGAAACGTGGCAAAGGTTCGAGTCTCTGCACTCGCCAAAGAAGTGGGAGTGACCAGCAAGGTCCTCCTCGAGCGCCTCAACGACATGGGTGAGTACGTCAAGTCGGCGTCCTCCACCGTCGAGGCGCCCGTCGTTCGCCGCTACCAGGAGAAGTTCCCGGTCGCCGCCCCCGCAGCAGCCCCCAGCGAGGCAGCCAAGCCGGCCGCCCAGAAGGCGCCGGCCAAGCCGGGCACGCCCGGTCCTGCTGCGCCCGCAGCACCCTCGGCCCCGGCTGAGTCCGCCGCTGCAGCCGCACCGGCTGCTCCCGGCCCCAAGGCTCCCTCCGCTCCGGCGTCCGCTCCGGCTCCTGCCCCCGCCGCTGCTGCAGCACCTGCCCCGGGCGCTCCCGCCCCGGCGGCTCCGGCCCCTGCCGCTCCGGCTGCCAAGGCCGCACCCGCTCCGGCCGCGCCCGCGCCCGCAGCCCCCACTCCGGCGGCTCCCGCCCCCTCGGCCCCGGCCGCTCGGGCGACCCCCGACTCCGGTGCCCGTCCGGCGCCGCGCCCCGGTGCGGGCTCCCCGCGCCCGGGCAACAACCCGTTCGCTCCCAGCCAGGGCATGCGCCAGGGCCGCGATGGCGGTCGTGACGCCGGTCGTGACGCCGGTCGTGATGCGCCCCGCGAGGGTGGCCGCGAAGGCGGCGGTGCCGCCCGTCCGGGCAACAACCCGTTCGCTCCGAGCCAGGGCATGCCGCGTCCGCGCAGTGGTCCGCGTCCCGGTGGTCCCGCAGGTGCGGGCGCCGGTGCAGCCGGTCCCCGTCCCGGTGGCGCCCGTCCGAGCCCCGGCATGATGCCGTCCTCCAGTGCGGTCGCCCGTCCGGGTGAGCGTCCCGGCCCCGGTGGTCGCGGCGGTCGTCCCGGAGCCGGTGGCCCGGGTCGTCCCGGTGGCGGTCCCGGTGCAGGCGGCGGCTTTGCCGGTCGTCCCGGTGGCGGTGGCTTCCGCGGTGGAGCCGGTCGCGGCTCGACCGCTGGTGCATTCGGTCGCGGAGGTGGCCGTCCCGGTCGCGCCCGCAAGTCCAAGCGCGCCAAGCGCATGGAGTTCGAGGAGATGCAGGGACCCTCGATCGGTGGCGTGAGCGTTCCCCGTGGTGATGGCAAGACCATCATCCAGGTGCGCCAGGGTGCCTCCCTCACGGACTTCGCCGACAAGATCAACGCCAGCCCGGGCTCGCTCGTCACGGTGATGTTCCACCTCGGTGAGATGGCGACCGCGACCCAGAGCCTCGACGAGGACACGTTCCGTCTGCTCGGTGCCGAGCTCGGCTACGACATCCGCATGGTCTCCCCCGAGGAGGAGGAGAAGGAGCTGTTCGACGCCTTCTCCATCAACCTCGAGATCGGCGTCGACGCCGAGGACGAGGACGACCTCGCGGCTCGCCCGCCGGTCGTGACCGTCATGGGTCACGTCGACCACGGAAAGACGCGACTTCTCGACGCGATCCGCAACGAGAACGTGGCTGGTGGTGAGTCCGGTGGCATCACCCAGCACATCGGTGCCTACCAGATCCACAAGGAGCACGAGGGCGTCGATCGTCCGATCACCTTCATCGACACCCCGGGTCACGAGGCGTTCACCGCCATGCGTGCTCGTGGTGCGAAGGTCACGGACATCGCGATCCTCGTCGTCGCTGCCGACGACGGCGTCATGCCGCAGACCATCGAGGCGCTCAACCACGCCCAGGCTGCGGATGTCCCGATCGTCGTCGCGGTCAACAAGATCGACGTCGAGGGCGCCAACCCGTCCAAGATCCGTCAGCAGCTCACCGAGTACAACCTCGTCGCCGAGGAGTACGGCGGCGAGACCATGTTCGTCGACGTCTCGGCCAAGCAGGGCGAGAACATCGACGCACTGCTCGAGGCAGTCCTGCTCACCGCCGACGCCGCGCTCGACCTGCGGGCCAACCCCGACCGTGACGCCCGTGGTGTCGCGATCGAGGCCAACCTCGACAAGGGTCGTGGTGCGACCGCGACGGTGCTCATCCAGTCCGGCACGCTCCACGTCGGTGACGCCATCGTCACCGGCAGCTCCTACGGTCGCGTTCGCGCCATGCTCGACGAGCACGGCAACAACCTCCAGGAGGCGACCCCGTCGCGTCCGGTCCAGGTGCTCGGTCTGAGCTCGGTCCCGCGTGCAGGCGACACGTTCGTCGTCGCACCCGATGACCGGACCGCGCGACAGATCGCGGAGCGCCGCGAGTCGGCCGACCGTCAGGCCAGCCTGGCCAAGGCGCGCAAGCGCATCTCGCTCGAGGACCTCAACGAGGCCATCGCGCAGGGCAAGGTCGACACCCTCAACCTCATCCTCAAGGGTGACGTGTCCGGTTCCGTCGAAGCCCTCGAGGACGCACTCCTCCAGATCGATGTGGGCGAGGACGTTGACCTGCGGATCATCGACCGCGGTGTCGGCGCCATCACGATGAACAACATCAACCTGGCCGTGGCCTCCAACGCCATCATCATCGGCTTCAACGTCCGGGCCGAGGGCCTGAACGCTGACTACGCCGAGCGTGAGGGCGTCGAGATCCGCTACTACTCGGTGATCTACCAGGCCATCGAGGAGATCGAGCAGTCGCTCAAGGGCATGCTCAAGCCCGAGTACGAAGAGGTCGAGCTCGGTACCGCCGAGATCCGCGAGATCTTCCGCTCGAGCAAGTTCGGCAACATCGCCGGCTCGATCGTGCGCAGTGGCGAGATCAAGCGCGGCACCAAGGCACGCATCACGCGTGCCGGAGTCGTCGTCTCCGAGAACGTCGAGATCGCCGGCCTGCGCCGCTTCAAGGATGACGTCACCGAGGTCCGTGAGGGCTTCGAGTGCGGCATCAACCTGGGGTCCTACAACGACCTGCAGCTCGGCGACCTCATCGCCACCTACGAGATGCGAGAGAAGCCCCGCGCCTGAGGCTGATCGCCTGACGTGACCGGCCGGCATACCGACTTTCGGTATGCCGGCCGCTCGCGTTTACGACGGCGGTCACCGAGCGTTGTCGCCCGCACGCTCTAGGGTGACCGCCAGTGCCGCCGGTGGCACTGCTGAGTCACGAGGTGGGGAGCGCATGTCAGAGCGAGGAGCTGAGCCCGAGTGGATGGGTCCGCTGCCGGCGTCCGCGGGGTGTGACTGCCACATCTGCCGGCCGGCCGGGTCCTACGACGTCGAGGATCGCCGGACCATCGACACGATCCTGCGTCACGTTTGGCAGGTGAGTCTGGTCTCCGACGAGGCCGGTTGCGAGCACGGTGACCACGCCCATCACCACCCTGCGCAGGACCACCACGGCACTGCCGTTCCAGCCTTCGCGTACACCGTTGGCCTCGGCCACCGGTGCGGTCACCCAGAGCTCCTCATGTCCGGGCTGGACCCCACGGTGATGCACCAGGCGCTCAACCACCTGGCCCACCAGGTCATGGCTGGCCGACGGTTCGCCCCGGGCGATGTCCTCGAGGACGTGCTGGCGGGTGTCCCGGTCGTCGTGGAAGGCGTCGCGGACGACGGGCTGCGCGAGACGGTGACGTGGTCGGGGTGGTTCCACCGACGCCGGCCCGAAGCGCTGGCCATCGTGTGGCCCAGCACCGCCGGCCTGTTCGCCTGGCAGCCGGGTGCGCCTCCTGTCCTCGACGAGCGTC
Source organism: Knoellia sp. Soil729 (assembly GCF_001427985.1). Taxonomy (GTDB): domain Bacteria; phylum Actinomycetota; class Actinomycetes; order Actinomycetales; family Dermatophilaceae; genus Knoellia. The sequence goes on along the minus strand of NZ_LMSA01000002.1, from coordinate 31,268 downwards.
AGCCACCGTCCTGGCGCGACCCGATCACACACACCGGTGGCGTGGCGGTCGACCCCTCGTGGGACTTCCCCGTCCCACCTGATCGGCTGGCTTTCTCCTGCGTGCACGTCGTGGAGCACGGAGAAGCCGTCCTGTTCGTGGCCCGGGAGTCCGACCGGGAGCACAGCGAGGACTGGAGCCTCCACTGCGGCGCTGAGGGCCACGCCACCGAGGAGATGAGACGTGCGCATCTCGCCCACCTGGTCCGCTCGGCGCCGAGCCTGCGCGCCCTGAGTGGGCTCGGCCTTGATGAGCAGGCACACCGCCCGACCGTCGACTGCGAGTGGACCGTGGTGACGGTGCCCTGATGGACGTGCGGCACCCACGCCATCACGTCGAGATCGGGCGACCTGCCGCAGCCCGCGTCATGGCGCACGCGTGTCGCCCGATGTCGACTCCGACGTCGATCCCTTGTCCGGTTCTGCGCCTGCGCGCCGGGCGCATAGTGTGTGCGGGCACCACCAAACATCTGTGAAGGAGTTGTCGTGGCTGACGCCGCCCGCGCCCGCAAGGTCGCCGACCGCATCAAGACCCTCATCGCTGCAGGCCTGGGCTCGATCATCAAGGACCCCGACCTCGGTTTCGTGACCATCACCGACGTGCGCGTGACCAACGACCTGCAGCACGCGTCGGTGTTCTACACCGTGTTCGGTGACGACGCGCAGCGCGCCAAGACGACCTACCTGCTCGAGGAGAACCGCGGCAAGCTCCGCAGCCACGTCGGCAAGAACCTCGGCATCCGCCTCACACCGTCGCTCGAGTTCATCGCCGACGCCATCCCCGAGACGGCGGCGCACCTCGAGGTCCTCCTGCAGGAGGCACGCGAGCGCGACGCGCAGGTCGCTGCCGCCGCCGCGGGTGCCACCCACGCCGGTGACCCCGACCCCTACCGCCACGACGACGAGGACGCCGACGCCGACGCCGACCAGGCACCCGCCGGCGACGTGCGTCAGGCCCCAGCGTCCGACGCGGTCACCGGGACTCCCAGCACCGACCGCGCGTGAGCGAGACGGTCGACGGCCTGCTCATCGTCGACAAGCCGACCGACTGGACCAGCCACGACGTGGTCGCCCGCGCCCGGCGCCTGTGCAACACCCGCAAGGTCGGACACGCCGGCACCCTCGACCCGATGGCGACGGGGGTGCTCGTCCTCGGCGTCGGACGCGCCACCAGGCTGCTCACCTTCCTCGTCGGCTGCGACAAGGACTACACGGCGACGATCCGGCTCGGGCAGGCCACGCTCACCGATGACGCGGAGGGCGAGGTGACCGTCGCTCCCGGTGCCGCGCGGGTGAGCGACGAGGCGATCGCCGCAGCCGTGGGCACCCTCACCGGTGACATCCAGCAGGTCCCCAGCTCGGTCAGCGCCATCAAGGTCAAGGGCCAGCGCTCCTACCACCGGGCCCGTGCGGGGGAGTCCGTCGACCTCCCGGCCCGTCCGGTGACCGTCTCCCGCTTCGAGGTCCGTGGCGTCCGCCGGTCGCTGGAGGCGGGCCTGCACCTCGTCGACGCGGACGTCGACGTCACCGTCTCCTCCGGCACCTACGTCCGGGCCCTGGCCCGTGACCTCGGCACGGCGCTGGGCTCGGCCGGGCACCTCACTGCTCTGCGACGGACCCGGGTGGGAGGCTTCGGTCTCGACACGGCATACCCGCTTGCGGACCTGGAGGCACGGCAGGGSGAGCCGATGCCGGTCATCGCGCTGGCCGACGCCGCCCGGGCAGGGTTCGTGGCGCGTGAGCTCAGCGAGGACGAGGCTCGCACCATCGGCTACGGCCAGCGCCTCGCCTCCGAGCAGCCCGGGCGCAGCGAGCCCGTCGCAGCGTTCGCCCCGGACGGTCGTCTCGTCGCCATGCTCGACGAGACGGGTGACACAGCACGCAGCCACGTCGTGTTCGCCCCGGCGAGTTCGTAGAGTGTCCACCGTGCACCGCTTCACCGACCCCGCCGAGACGCCCGACGAGCTGGCGCCCTGCGTCGTCACGCTCGGTAACTTCGACGGCGTCCACCGTGGTCACAAGGCCGTGCTGGCTCGCCTGATCGAGATCGGTCGCGACCGCAGCCTGCCCGCCGTCGCGGTGACGTTCGACCCCCACCCCCTGGCCGTCCTCCACCCCGAGCGCGCGCCCGAGCTCCTCACCCCGGGCTCGATCCGGGACGACCTGCTCGCCGATGCCGGCGTCGACGGGCTCCTCGTGATCGAGTTCACCAAGGAGTTCGCGCAGCAGTCACCCGAGGAGTTCGTCAGGGGCACCTTCGTCGACGGGCTCCGGGCGCAGGTCGTCGTCGTCGGCGTCGACACCCGCTTCGGCTACAAGAACTCCGGTGACGTCCACACGCTGCGTGAGCTGGGCGCCCAGCACGGCTTCGAGGTCATCGCCCTCGAGGACGTCGGTGACGACGAGCGCTGGTCCTCGACGTCGGTGCGCAACGCCCTGGCAGACGGTGACGTGGCGGCCGCCGCCCGCGTCCTCGGCCGCCCCCACCGGGTCGTCGGCACCGTGGTCCATGGACACCACCGGGGTCGCGAGCTCGGCTACCCCACGGCCAACCTCTCGCCCGACTCCGCCGGCCTGGTCCCGGCCGAGGGCGTCTATGCCGGATGGCTGACTCGTCTGGGCCTGGAGGCCGGCGAGCACGACCGCACGATGCCCGCCGCGATCTCCATCGGCACCAACCCGACCTTTGACACCAAGGACCGCCGCACGGTCGAGGCCTACGTCCTCGACCGGGACGACCTCGACCTCTACGACGAGCGCGTCGTGGTCGAGTTCGTCGAGCACATCCGACCCACGTTGCGCTTCGAGAGCATTGACGAGCTGCTCGTCGCCATGGCCAAGGACGTCGAGCAGTGCCGAGCGGTGCTCACCCAGATCGTCCACTCCTGAGCCGTCACGCCCTCTGGCTCCGGCAGGACATCGGACTCCTCGTCGGGGCCGCCGGCACCTCGGTCGTGGGTGCGCTCCTCGTGTGGTCAGCCACGCACGAGACCGCCGGCACGGCATACCTCGTCCGTCATCTCCTCAACACGGCCATCGGCATCGGGCTCGCCGTCGGGGTGGGCCGGCTCGGGCACCACGGGCTGCGCCTCCTCGCACCGTGGATCTACGGGTTGTCGCTCCTTGGGCTCGTGGCGGTCCTCACGCCGCTCGGGCTGACGGTCAACGGCTCCCGGTCCTGGATACCGGTCGCCGCGGGCTTCACCGTGCAGCCCTCGGAGTTCGCCAAGGTCGGGCTGGCGCTGATGCTCGGGTTCGTCTTCGCCGACCGGTGGGAGAGGCGAGTGGCGCCCGGGAGCCGTGACGTCGCCCTGGGCTGGGTCCTGGCCACCGTGCCCGTCGCGCTCATCATGCTGCAGCCGGACCTGGGGTCGGCGGTCGTGCTCGGCGGTCTCGCGTTCGTCGTCATCGCGCTCGCCGGGGCGCCCCGGCGCTGGGTCGCCGGAGTCGCGTTCGCGGCGGTCGGCGTGGTGGTCGCAGCGCTCACGACCCCGCTGCTCAGCGACTACCAGCGGGACCGGCTCCTGGCCTTCGCCGACCCGAGCGCCGACCCGCAGGGCATCGGCTACCAGACCCGGCAGGTGCGCCTCGCGATCGGCTCGGGTGGCTGGTCGGGGCAGGGCTTTCTGGAGGGACGCCAGACCCAGGGCGGCTTCATCCCCTACCAGCTCAACGACTTCATCTTCTCGGTGGCGGGGGAGGAGCTCGGCTTCCTCGGCGCCGCCGGGTTGCTGCTGCTGCTGTCGTTCATCGTCATCCGGATCTTCGTCGTCGCCGGCCGCTCGCGCGACGCGTTCGGGCGCTTCGTGGGCGCCGGCGTCGGCACGTGGTTGGCCTTCCAGGTCTTCCAGAACGTCGGGATGAACCTCGGGGTCATGCCCGTCACCGGACTGCCGCTGCCGTTCATCTCCTACGGCGGGTCCTCGATGTTCGCATCCTGGCTCGCGATCGGGATCGTCAATGCGGCGTATGCCGCAGGGCACCGCGACCGGGTCCGCTGACCTCGCGGACCCGCTGGGTTACCCGTGGGTCACGTTTGTCACGTGCCGACACCTCTACCCGCAAGTCTGTGGCAGCATGCGCGCAAGCGCTCCCCAATGACGAGGAACACGACATGACTGCTGCCACCGCCCAGACCCACTCGCCCGCTGACGAGTCCGTCGACCACAGCCTGATCGAGGAGCGGGCCGCCAGCGTCGGGCACCTGTTCCGCGACCGCGTGACGGCGACCCCCAACACCGACGCGTTCATGTATGCCCGCGTCACCAGTGCCGGTGACGAGTGGCAGACGGTCACGTGGGCCGAGGTCAAGAAGACGGTGTACGCGATCGGTGCCGGGCTCGTCGCCCTCGGGGTCGGCCCCGAGGACCGCGTGGCGGTCGCCTCGTCGACGCGCTACGAGTGGGCGCTGGCCGACCTCGCCGTCATGGTGGCAGGGGGTGTCACGACGACGATCTACCCCACGACGATCGACGACGACGTCGCGTTCATCCTCGGTGACTCCCAGAGCAAGGTGGTTTTCGCCGAGAACGCCGAGCAGGTCGCCAAGCTGCGCCGCATCGCGAACTCCGTGCCGGGCGTCCGCAAGGTCGTCACCTTCGACGCCGAGGCGGCCACGGGCGAGGACGACTGGGTGATCAGCCTGGACTCGCTGGAGGCCCTCGGACGCACCGGGCTCGAGCGCGACCCCGGCCTCATCGACGAGCGCATCGACGCCCTCACGCCCGACCGCCTCGCCACGATCATCTACACGTCGGGCACCACCGGCCGGCCCAAGGGGGTGCGGCTGCTCCACAGGACGTGGACCTACGAGGCCGCCGCCACGGACTCCACGTCCATCCTGCGCGACGACGACCTGCAGTACCTCTGGCTGCCCCTCGCCCACGTCTTTGGCAAGCTCTTGCTCACCCTGCCGCTGCAGATCGGGTTCCCCACGGCCATCGACGGACGCATCGACAAGATCGTGGACAACCTCGCCGTCGTGAAGCCGACCTTCATGGGTGCCGCCCCCCGCATCTTCGAGAAGGCGTACAACCGGGTCCAGATGATGATGGAGTCCGACGGCGGCGTGAAGCTCAAGCTGTTCCGCTGGGCCGAGGGCGTCGGTCGTGAGGTGAGCGACCTGCGCGCGGAGGGCAAGGCACCGAGCGGCCTGCTGGCGACCAAGTTCGCGCTGGCCGACAAGCTCGTCATGAGCAAGGTCCGCGACCGCTTCGGCGGGCGCGTGCGCCTCTTCATCTCCGGGTCGGCGGCACTCAACCAGGACGTCGGTCGCTGGTTCGACTCGATGGGGATGCTCGTCGGCGAGGGCTACGGCCTCACCGAGTCGTGTGCTGCGTCGACGGTCAACCGGCCGCACGCCTACCGCTACGGGACGGTCGGCTGGCCGCTGCCCGGCACCGAGGTGAGGATCGCCGAGGACGGCGAGGTCCTCCTGCGCGGCGACGGCATCATGGACGGCTACCACAACAACCCCGACGCCACGGCCGAGGTGCTCGGCGCCGACGGGTGGTTCCACACCGGCGACATCGGCGAGCTCGACGAGCGCGGCTTCCTCAAGATCACCGACCGCAAGAAGGACCTGTTCAAGACCTCCAACGGCAAGTACGTCGCCCCCTCGATCATCGAGTCGCAGTTCAAGGGCATGTGCCCCTACGTCAGCCAGTTCGTCGTGCACGGCGCCGACCGCAACTTCGTGTCCGCCCTCGTCACCCTCGACCCCGAGGCCATCACGGGCTGGGCGCAGGCCAACGGCATGGGCGAGAAGTCCTACGCCGAGATCGTGACGTCCGACGAGGCGCATGAGATGGTCCAGGGCTACGTCGACCAGCTCAACACCGGGCTCAACCGCTGGGAGCAGGTCAAGAAGTTCTCAATCCTCGACACCGACCTCACCGTCGACAGCGGTGAGCTGACCCCGAGCCTGAAGCTCAAGCGCAAGGTCGTCACCGAGCGCTACAAGGACACGCTCGACGCCCACTACGCCGGCGCCTGACCCGAGCGCGACTTATTGCCCGTTTGGCCAGTTCAGCGGGCGGCGAACCGCCGCTGTAGGCGGCCGAACGGGCAATAAGTCGGTCGTTGGAGCCCTCAGTCCTCGATGAGGGGGACGAACCGGTAGGCGCCGTGGAACTCGACCCGGGCCTCACCCGCGGCGTCCAGCTCCACCCGGTGCATCCATCCCGTGACCGGGATGACCATCACTCCGCCCGGCGCGAGCTGGTCGACGAGGGTCCGCGGCAGGGTCGAGGCTTCCGCCGACACCAGGACCCGGTCGAACGGGCCGTCCCCCGGTGAGCCGAGCGCACCTGGAGTGGCGAGCAGCAGGCGAGCCCACGGCATACCGGCGCGGTGCAGGTTCGCGGCGCCGAAGGTGACGAGCTCCGGCAGGCGCTCCAGCCCGAGCACCGACCCGGTCGGTCCGGCGAGGTGGGCGAGCAGGGCGGTCGTCCAGCCCGAACCCGCCCCGACGTCCAGCACGCGGTCACCGGGGTGCACGTCGAGGAGCTCGAGCATGGCCGCGACGGTCCGCGGCTGCGAGTTCGTCTGGCCGTGGCCGATCGGCAGGGGCCCGTCGCGCCCGGCGTGGCGGCGTTCGCGCAGGGGCAGGAACCGCTGGCGTGGCCACGCGGCCATCGCCTCGGCCACTCGCCCCGCGGCGTCCATCACCCCAGTGTGCTCCTGTGGCTTTGGGTCGCACGCGCGGGCGAACGTACCCTTGACCCATGCACACCCGTACCGCTGGCGACTCACTCTTCCCTGCGCTCGAGCCCCTGCTCGAACAGGTGAGCAAGCCGATCCAGTACGTCGGCGGCGAGCTGAACTCCACGGTGAAGGACTGGGACTGCGGCGGAGACGTCACCGTCCGGTGGGCGCTCATGTACCCCGACGCCTACGAGGTCGGTGTCCCCAACCAGGGCTCGATGATCCTCTACGAGGTCCTCAACGAGCGTCCCGACGTCCTCGCCGAGCGGACGTATGCCGTGTGGCCCGACATGGAGGCCCTCATGCGCGCCGACGCGGTGCCGCAGTTCACCGTCGACGCCCACCGCGCGGTCGGGGACTTCGACGTGCTGGGGATCTCCTTCTCGACCGAGCTGGGCTACACCAACCTCCTCACCGCCCTGGACCTCGCCGGCATCCCGCTGCACGCGCGCGACCGCCGCGACGGGGACACCATCGTCATCGCGGGTGGGCACGCCGCCTTCAACCCGGAGACCATCGCCGACTTCGTCGACGCCGCCATCATCGGCGACGGCGAGGAGGCGGTGCTCATGGTCAGTGACCACATCGCCGCGTGGAAGAGCGAGGGTATGCCGGGTGGCCGCCGTGAGCTGCTGCTGCGTCTCGCGCGCACGGGCGGGGTCTACGTGCCCGAGTTCTACGACGTCACCTACCTGCCGGACGGTCGCATCCAGCGCATCGCGCCGACAGAGCACGGGGTGCCGTGGCGGGTCTCCAAGCACACGGTCATGGACCTCGACGCCTGGCCGTACCCGAAGCAGCCGCTGGTGCCGCTGGCCGAGTCGGTGCACGAGCGCATGTCGGTGGAGATCTTCCGCGGCTGCACGCGCGGTTGCCGCTTCTGCCAGGCGGGCATGATCACCCGCCCCGTGCGTGAGCGCTCCATCACCGGGATCGGCGAGATGGTCGAGAAGGGGCTGGCCGCAACGGGTTTCGAGGAGGTGGGGCTGCTCTCGCTCTCGAGCGCGGACCACTCGGAGATCGCCGACCTCACCAAGGGCCTGGCCGACCGCTACGAGGGGACCCAGACGGGGCTGTCGCTGCCCTCGACCCGGGTCGACGCATTCAACATCGACCTGGCCAACGAGCTGACCCGCAACGGGCGCCGCTCAGGGCTCACCTTCGCGCCCGAGGGTGGCAGTGAGCGGATCCGCAAGGTGATCAACAAGATGGTCACCGAGGAGGACCTCATCACGACCGTCTCGGCGGCCTACGGCGCTGGCTGGCGCAACGTCAAGCTCTACTTCATGTGCGGCCTGCCCACCGAGACCGACGAGGACGTCCTCCAGATCGCCGAGCTCGCCAAGCGCGTCATCGAGACCGGACGCGAGGTGAGTGGCCGCAAGGACATCCGCTGCACCGTCTCGATCGGCGGGTTCGTGCCCAAGGCGCACACGCCGTTCCAGTGGGTCGGCCAGCTCTCCGCCGAGGACACCGACGCGCGGCTCGAGAAGCTGCGCAACGCCATCCGCGCCGACCGCCGCTTCGGCTCCTCCATCGGGTTCCGTTACCACGACGGCAAGCCCGGCATCGTCGAGGGACTGCTCTCGCGCGGTGACCGTCGCGTGGGCGCGGTCATCGAGCAGGTGTGGCGCGACGGTGGCCGGTTCGACGGCTGGAGCGAGCACTTCTCCTACGACCTGTGGATGGCCTCGGCCGACACGGTGTTCGGCGCCAGCGAGTGGCCGATCGACGTCGACTGGTACACCACCCGCGACCGTGAGGAGTCCGAGTTCCTGCCCTGGGACGTCATCGACTCCGGCCTCGACAAGGAGTGGCTCTGGCAGGACTGGCTCGACAGCCTCGACGAGACCGAGGTCGACGACTGCCGCTGGACGCCGTGCTTCGACTGCGGCGTGTGTCCCCAGTTCGGCACCGAGATCGAGATCGGACCGACCGGCAAGACGCTGCTGCCGCTCACCGTGCTCGGCGCCGGCAAGGCCGCGATGGCCGAGGCCCACACCCACGCCTGAACTGCGCGTGACGCGGAAATCGTGGATCGTCCCGGTTGCAACCGGGACGATCCACGATTTCCGCGTCGTCACCTCGACACCCGAGCCCTCACCGAGATGAACCCGGCACGTCCCCCGGCTCATCTCCCGGGGCTCGCAGGGTACAAGGGCAGGGTGCAGACCTTCTTCCCGTACGCCGACCCCCGAGCGAGCGCCGCCGTCCTCGACGACCGTCGGCTCGGCAAGCAGCGGGTCGAGACGTTCCAGGTGCTCCGGGCGATCACCTGGCCGACCTACGGCTGGAAGAACCACCCGGCCGTGCGCATGTGGCGCGGGTTCGTCCCCGGTCTGGTCGCCTACGGCCTGGCTTGTGTCGACGAGTGGCGGGCGCGGGGGAGGGCCGACTCCACGAGGGCCTCGCTGCTCGAGTTCACTGGTGGCGTCGAGCCGGACTGGGACACGCTGCACGACGAGGGGCGCCTCCCCCCGTGGGTCGGTGACGAGGCCCTGCACCTCAGCCACCGCTCCGCCCTCGTGCGCAAGGAGCCCGAGCACTACCGACAGCACTTCGGTGACGTCCCCGACGACCTGCCCTACGTGTGGCCCGACCCCACCTTTCCCCGCTGGCCGCTGCAGCGCGGCGAGGGCGAGCCGTTCTCGCTCGCCGAGGCCGCGACGCTCCTCGGGCTCGACGACCTCCCGACCGGGGCCGACGACGTGGTGCGGCGCCTGGGCGGGGGAGAGGACGTCCGTCTCCCGGCTGAGGCGCTGCCCGAGGCGAAGGTCCTCGGGCTGGTCGCGGGGCTGTGCACGCCGGGCACGACCTTGTGGGTGGTCGACCTTCCCCCGCTCGCGCCGTCCGGACCACCTCCCGCACCGCGCGAGACCTCCGGTTCGGTGAGCCCCTCCGCCGCGCGGGAACCGTCGGAGCAGGACCGGCTTGCGATGGCGCAGGAGGCCGAGAGCGTGCCGGAGTTCAGGTTCGTGCGACGCGGGCGTGCCACGAGGGCTCTCGCGGACGCGCTCGCGGCCGGGCTCGTCGTCACACCGGCGTCCGCCGACCCCGGGGCAGCGACGGGTCGCCCGCGCCTCGTCCTTCCGGAGAGCTAACCGCTCCGAGCAAGAGGTGAGCGGACGGCATACACGTCGTCCGGGACGCGCCCGGCCGTGAAATAGGCTGGGCGGACCATGGCACGTCGCACCCCTGAAGGCCCCCCGCCACCGCTGGCGGTCCAGAAGCTCCGCATCCGCTATGCCAAGCGTGGCCGGTTGCGTTTCTCGTCGACGCGTGACTTCGCTCGGGCCCTGGAGCGCGCGCTGCGGCGGGCCGGTGTGCCGATGGCGTTCTCGGCGGGCTTCCACCCCCACCCCAAGATCAGCTACGCCAACGCCGCGCCGACAGGCACCGCCAGCGAAGCGGAGTACTTCGAGATCTCGGTGACCGAGCGTGTCGATCCCGAAGCCGTGCGCGTGGCCCTCGATGAGGCGCTTCCGCCCGACCTCGACGTCCTCGAGGTTGTCCAGGCCGGGCCGGGCAGCCTCGCCGAGCGCCTCGAGGCGAGTGTCTGGCGTCTTGAGATGCGTGGGGTCACCGTCGAGACCCTCGCGTATGCCGTGGAGCGGTTCCTCGAGGTCGAGGTCGCGGAGGTGACCCGCATGTTCAAGACGGGGGCCAAGACGTTCGACGTCCGTTCGGCCGTCGTGTCGATGGTCGCCACCGAGAGCGAGGACGCGTCCTGTGCGATACTGCAGATGGTCGTTCGGCACACCACACCGTCCGTTCGCCCCGATGACATCCTGACCGCACTGCACGCAGTGACCGAGCTCAAGCCTCCTGTGCCACCTCTGGTGACGCGGTTGGCCCAGGGCCCGCTGCTCACGGCAGCTGCTGGGGTGGCTGATCCACTGGCCGCCGACAAGGAGGCCGTCGGTTCCTGAAAGGTTGCCGCAGCGGAGAAACAGGCCGCGCGAAACCCCGAGGGGACAGCACTTGACTTCCGTGACGGGCAACTTCACCCGCCACGATCGCGAATTGAGCCCCACGGGGTCGGCAGGTCCGGGCCACGGCCCAGATGGTGTGGCTGACGGCCACGTGGCGCCGAGAGGGTCACAGCCCATGGCTACCCAGGACGAGCCCACCACCCAGAACGAACAGTCGGTCGACGAGTCCGCCGAGGTGCCTGCGAAGGCACCGCGTCGTCGTCGCGCGACCAAGAAGGCCGCCGCGCCGGCGCCAGCAGAGGTCGCAACCGACAGTGCCGCGGGGGACGCCGTGGCAGACGCTGCCGCCGAGGCCGGCGGGGAGCCGGCCCCGGAAGCCCAAGAGGGCGCCGAGGACGCAGCCCCCAAGAAGAAGGCGGCCAGGAAGACCGCCAAGAAGGCGCCTGCCAAGGCGGCGAAGAAGACGACCCGCGCCAAGAAGACCGCCGAGCCCGAGCCCGAGCCCGAGGCCGAGCCCGAGACCCTGCTTGACCTGACCACTCCTGTCGAGGAGCCGACCGAGGACGAGGCGGAGGAGACCGAGGAAGCCCCCGCGGCACCTGCGGCCCCGTCGTTCGGCCTGATCTTCCAGGCACCCGACGTCAGCAAGGCGCCGCGTCGTCGCCGCGCCACCGCGCCCGCCCAGGCGCCGAGCGAGGGCACGATCGACCGTGCGGCCGACCGCACGCCCGACCAGGACGAGGCAGCCCCCGACGAGGCCGCCGTCTCCGAGGTGCAGTCCACACCGGACAGGCCGACCCGCTCACGTCGCGGTGGCCGGGCCACCCAGAAGGCCGACGTGCTCGACTCGGCCGAGGACGCCCAGCCCCTCGAGGACGAGGACACCGACGAGACCAGCCACGACGACTCGAGCGATGAGCCCTCCGAGGGTGGACGTCGCCGCCGTCGTGGCGGCCGCGGTCGACGGGGTCGAGGTGGCAACGACCGCTCCGACTCCCACGACACCGACGACACCGACGACTCCTCCGGCGACGCCTCCCGCCAGGCGGACTCCTCGGACGCGAACGACGACCAGCACGACGACGCCGACACCAGTGGACGCGCCGACGACAGCGCCGACTCGGACTCCGAGGGCGGCTCGAGTCGTCGTCGCCGTCGCCGTCGCCGCTCCGGCTCCTCCGGTGACAGCGATGACCCGCCCGGCACGGTGACCAGGGTGCGTGAGCCCCGCAAGGAGCGCGAGCGCAGCGACGAGCCGACCGCGGTCAAGGGCTCGACCCGCCTCGAGGCCAAGAAGCAGCGCCGGCGCGAGGGCCGTGAGGCCGGTCGTCGCCGCACGATCATCACCGAGGCCGAGTTCCTCGCCCGCCGTGAGTCCGTCGAGCGAGTCATGGCGGTGCGCGGCAAGGGTGACAAGACCCAGATCGGGGTCCTCGAGGACGGCGTCCTCGTCGAGCACTACGTCTCGCGCGAGACCAACGCCTCGATGGCGGGCAACGTCTACCTCGGCCGGGTGCAGAACGTCCTGCCCTCGATGGAGGCCGCCTTCGTCGACATCGGCAAGGGCCGCAATGCGGTCCTCTACGCCGGTGAGGTCAACTGGGACGCTGCCGGCCTGGAGCAGAACAAGGCCAAGCGGATCGAGAACGCCCTCGGATCCGGTGACACGGTCCTCGTCCAGGTCACCAAGGACCCGATCGGCCACAAGGGCGCGCGCCTCACCAGCCAGATCTCCCTTCCGGGCCGCTACCTCGTCTATGTCCCCGAGGGGTCGATGACGGGCATCTCCCGCAAGCTCCCCGACACCGAGCGCGCCCGCCTCAAGGCCATCCTCAAGGAGGTCGTGCCCGACCACGCCGGTGTCATCGTGCGCACTGCTGCCGAGGGCGCCTCCGAGGAGGAGCTGCGCGCGGACGTCGAGCGACTCACCAAGGCCTGGGACACCATCCAGCAGAAGGTGAAGACGGCCGGCTCCAAGAAGGGCGGCGCCCCGGTGCTGCTCCACGGCGAGGCAGACCTCACCGTGCGCGTCATCCGCGACGTCTTCACCGAGGACTTCAGCGAGCTCATCGTGTCCGGCGACCAGGCCTGGTCCGAGGTGAGCGGCTACGTCGAGGACGTGGCCCCCGACCTCGCCAAGCGCCTCACCCACTGGACCTCCGAAGAGGACCTGTTCACGCACCACCGCGTCGACGAGCAGATCGCCAAGGCCATGGACCGCAAGGTCTGGCTGCCCTCGGGTGGCTCCCTCGTCATCGACCGCACCGAGGCCATGACCGTGGTCGACGTCAACACCGGCAAGTTCGTCGGCTCCGGCGGCAACCTGGAGGAGACGGTCACCAAGAACAACATCGAGGCGGCCGAGGAGATCGTGCGGCAGCTGCGCCTGCGCGACATCGGCGGCATCATCGTCATCGACTTCATCGACATGGTCCTGGAGTCCAACCGCGACCTCGTCGTCCGGCGGCTCCTCGAGTGCCTCGGGCGCGACCGCACCAAGCACCAGGTCGCCGAGGTGACCTCGCTCGGACTCGTCCAGATGACCCGCAAGCGCGTGGGCTCGGGCCTCATCGAGGTGTTCTCCGAGCAGTGCGAGCACTGCGACGGCCGCGGCATCATCGTGCAGAGCGATCCCATTGACCGCTCCGGCAGCAACAACGAGCACGGCCACGGCAGCAACGACAAGGGCAACGCCTCGGGGCGGAGCCGGAGCCGTCGCGGCAAGGTCGTCGAGTCCGGCCAGGTGCAACCTTTCACGGAGGCACCCTCGACCGGGTCCCCGGCCGTGCCAAACGGACCCACTGCGGCCCAGATCGCAGCAGCGGCCCACGCCGCTGCCATCAAGTCGATGTCCGGGGAGCCCACCGACGACGACGTCGCCGAGCTGACCGGTCCGCCGGCGGACGCCGCGACGCAGCCAGGCCAGGGTTTCGCCGCGGATGCCGAGCAGGGTCGGGCGGCAGACGCCACCTCCGAGCCGGACGCCGCCTCAGAGCCCGAGACGGCCCCTGAGCCGGACACGGCCCCTGGGCCCGACACCGCTGCTGAGTCGACCACCGTGCCGACCGCGACCGTCATCGCCGAGGTGGGTCAGCCGGACTCGCAGGACGTCGAGCCGATGCCCCAGCTGGTGAGAACGCCCGCACCGATCGACGAGCCGGTCGTGCGGCCACGCCGCAAGCGCGGCCGGGTGGTCGCGCCCGCCGGTCCTCCGAAGTCCGTGGATTTGGAGCAGGGCGACACCGACCGCTAATCTTGTCCGTCGGTGCGCCCACCGAGCTGATGTCCTGTTTCTGACGTGTTCTTGCGAGCACGGAAGCCGCGGGGTAGCTATTGGCCGGTCATCCAGAGCGAGTGCATCCTGATTCGAAAGTGAGCTCCACTGTGTACGCGATTGTTCGCGCAGGTGGTCGGCAGGAAAAGGTCTCCGTCGGAGACGTCCTGCTGATCGACAAGGTCGGCCGCGCCGGCGACAGCATCGACCTGACCCCGCTTCTCGTCGTGGACGGCTCGACCGTCACCTCCGATGCCTCGAAGCTGGCCAAGGTCTCGGTCAAGGCCGAGGTCGTCAAGGCCGCCAAGGGCCCCAAGATCGTGATCATGAAGTACAAGAACAAGACCGGCTACCGCAAGCGTCAGGGTCACCGTCAGCACTTGACCCAGATCAAGATCACCTCGATCGACGCCTGAGCGTCCACAGACTTCCGAAAGTAGGACTGACATGGCACACAAGAAGGGTGCAGCCTCGACCCGTAACGGTCGCGACTCCAACTCCCAGCGACTCGGCGTCAAGCGCTTCGGCGGCCAGCTCGTCAACGCGGGCGAGATCATCGTCCGGCAGCGTGGCACGCACTTCCACCCCGGTGACGGCGTCGGCCGTGGCGGCGATGACACCCTGTTCGCGCTCGTCGCGGGCAACGTCGAGTTCGGCACCAAGCGTCGCCGCAAGGTCATCAACATCGTTCCCCTGGAGACCGCAGCAGCGGAGTGACTCCACCGGTGTGAGCGCGTATGCCGTGAGCTCGCTCCGGCACACCACCTCACCACCGCGAAGGCGGGCTGGATCTGACATCCGGCCCGCCTTCGCCGTCCCCCGCCGCTCCGCAGACGCAAGGGGCACACCCAGCCGCCCGTAGACTGGGCCCTCGGACCAGCACCACCAGATCACGCAGCTCGCCCCACCCGGAAGCAGGAATCATTCATGGCCGTCAACTTCGTGGACCGCGTCGTCCTGAACGTCGCGGCCGGTGACGGCGGGCACGGCGTGGCCTCGGTCAAGCGCGAGAAGTTCAAGCCGCTCGGCGGACCGGACGGTGGCAACGGCGGGCGCGGCGGTTCGGTCGTCCTCGCGGTCGACCCGCAGTCCACCACGCTCCTGGACTACCACCACACCCCGCACCGTCGCGCAGCCAACGGCAAGCCCGGAGCCGGCGATGAGCGCAACGGTGGCGACGGCGCCGACCTCGTGCTGCCCGTCCCCGAGGGCACGGTCGTCAAGAACGCCGCCGGCGACATCCTGGCCGACCTCGTCGGCCATGACGCGACCTTCGTCGTCGCCCAGGGCGGCCGCGGCGGACTGGGCAACAAGTCGCTCGCTTCCGCCCGCCGAGTGGCCCCCGGCTTCGCCCTCCTCGGCGAGCCCGGTGACGCCCTCGAGATCGTGCTCGAGCTCAAGTCCCTGGCCGACGTCGCCCTCATCGGCTTCCCGAGCGCGGGCAAGTCCTCGCTCGTCTCGGTGGTGAGCGCGGCCAAGCCCAAGATCGCCGACTACCCCTTCACCACCCTCATCCCCAACCTCGGTGTCGTCACGGCCGGCTCGGTCCGCTACACCATCGCCGACGTGCCCGGTCTCATCCCCGGTGCGAGCGAGGGCAAGGGTCTCGGCCTGGAGTTCCTCCGCCACGTCGAGCGCTGCTCGGTGCTCGTGCACGTCGTCGACTGCGCGACGCTGGAATCCAACCGCGACCCGATGAGCGACCTCGACGTCATCGAGGCCGAGCTCGCCGCCTACGTCCCCGATGACAGCCTCGGCGGTCGTCCGCTGTCCGAGCGCACCCGCATCGTCGTCCTCAACAAGGCCGACGTCCCCGACGCCCGCGACCTCGCCGAGATGGTCAAGCCCGACCTCGAGGCGCGCGGGCTCGAGGTGCACATCGTCAGCGCCGTGGCCCACACCGGGCTCAAGGAGCTCACCTTCTCGCTGGCCAAGCACGTCGCGCAGGCTCGCGCCGAGATGGAGGCCCTCATCGTCGAGCGTCCCCGGGCCATCGTGCGACCCAAGGCCGTCGATGACACCGGCTTCACCGTGCGCAAGGAGAACACCCCCGACGGAGAGGTCTTCCGCGTCCTCGGCGACCGGCCCACCCGCTGGATCCACCAGACGGACTTCTCCAACGACGAGGCCGTCGGCTACCTCGCCGACCGCCTCAGTCGCCTCGGTGTCGAGGAGCAGCTCTTCAAGGCTGGCGCGGTCTCCGGATCGACCGTCGTCATCGGCCCCGAGGACAACTCGGTCGTCTTCGACTGGGAACCCACGATGGCCGCCGGCGCCGAGTTGCTCACCGGTCCGCGCGGCACCGACCTGCGCCTCGAGGACTCCGGCCGCAAGAGCCGCGGCGAGAAGCGCGAGGAGTTCCACGGCCGCAAGGACGCCCAGACCGCGGCCCGCGAGACGCTCGCGGCCGAGCGCAAGGCCGGGCACTGGGCCACCGCCCACAACGACGACGACGAGTGAGCGCGGCTCGTGGGTACTGAGGCGGTCCTGCGCGCCGCCATCGGCTCGGCGCACCGCGTGGTCGTCAAGGTGGGCTCGTCCTCGCTGACCGGTCCCGGCGGCGGCACCATCGACGACGCCCGGCTGACCGCCTTGGTCGGGCACCTCGCCGCCGTGCGGGCACGCGGGGGAGAGGTCGTCCTCGTCTCCTCCGGTGCCATCGCGGCCGGCCTCGGCCCGCTCGCCCTCACCGCACGCCCCCGTGACCTCGCGACCCAGCAGGCAGCGGCCTCCGTCGGGCAGGGAGCACTGGTGGCGGCCTACGCCCGCGCCTTCGCCCACCATCACTTCACCGTCGGGCAGGTGCTGCTCACCGCCGACGACGTCACCCGTCGCACGCACTACACCAACGCCCGGCGCACCCTGACCAGGCTGCTCGACCTGGGGATCGTGCCGATCGTCAACGAGAACGACACGGTGGCCACGCACGAGATCCGCTTCGGTGACAACGACCGGCTCGCGGCCCTGGTCTCGCACCTCGTGGGCGCCGACGCCCTCGTTCTGCTCACCGACGTCGACGCGCTCTACGACGGGCCGCCCTCGCGCCCCGGTTCCCAGCGCATCTCGGCAGTGCTGTCCGGGGCGGACCTCGTCGGCATCGAGATCGGCGGCACGGGCAGCTCGGTCGGCAGCGGTGGCATGGCCACCAAGGTGGAGTCGGCCGGGATCGCCGGTGCGGCCGGCATACCCACCGTCCTGTCGCGACTGGCAGATGCCGGGCACGCGCTGGCAGGTGACGACGTCGGCACCGTCTTTGCGCCGCAGGCGCGCTCGAAGGCGTCACGCCAGCTCTGGATCGCCCACGCCACGACCGCGCGCGGGCGTCTCCTCGTCGACGAGGGCGCCGTCACGGCACTGACGACGCGGCGCACGTCGCTGCTGCCGGCGGGGATCGTCGAGGTGCACGGCACCTTCAGCGGAGGCGACCCGGTCGACGTCTGCGGCCCCGACGGCGTGGCCATCGCCCGTGGGCTCGTCAACTACTCGTCGGGTGAGCTGCCGCCGATGCTCGGGCGCAGCACGCACGACCTGGCGCGTGAGCTCGGCGCCGCCTACGAGCGCGAGGTCATCCATCGTGACGACCTCGTCATGCTCTGAGCCTGACCGCCTGACCGCCTGACCGCCCGGGCGCAGCCCTCAGCGCAGCCGCTCGAGGAGGGCCATCGCGTCGTGCGGTGCATAGCCCTTGATGTCGTTGTCGAAGTAGACGAAGACGTCCTGCCCCGCCTGAGCCCATCCGGACACCCTCTCGGCCCACGCGTCGAGCGCGCGGCCCGTGTAGCCGCTGGCATACAGCTCGTGCTCGCCGTGGAGGCGCACGTAGCGCAGGTCGGCCGTGTCCTCCTCGACCTTGGGCCAGCGCCCCGCCGTGTCGGCCAGCACGCAGGCGACCCGGTGCCGCCGCAGGATGTCCGTGGCCTCGGGCACGAGGAACGTCGGGCTGCGGAACTCCAGGGCGTGGCGCAGGGGCCGGTCGTCCTCGGCGGTCGTGAGCACCCGGTCACCGCTGAGCTTCTCGTCGTGACCGGCGGCCAGCTGCGCGAGCTGCCCGGTCGAGGTCGGCAGGCGCGCCAGGAAGTCGTCGAGGCGGGTGGCGTCGAAGGTGAGCCTCTCGGGCAGCTGCCACAGGATGGGCCCGAGCTTCGGGCCGAGGGCCAGCAGTCCGGAGGCGAAGAAGTTGGCCAGCGCGGTGTCGACGTCGACGAGCTTCTTGAGATGGGTGATGTAGCGCCCGCCCTTGACCGCGAAGACGAAGTCGTCCGGCGTCTCGGCGCGCCACCGGGCGTAGGAGCTCGGTCGCTGCAGCGAGTAGAACGAGCCGTTGATCTCGACCGAGGTGAGGTGCGTGGCGGCGTACTCGAGCTCGCGCCGCTGGGCCAGGCCCTTGGGATAGAAGTCGCCGCGCCAGGAGGCATAGCGCCAACCGGAGATGCCGATCCGCACCGTGCCCATCACTGGAGCTGCTGGACCTCGAACTGCATCCTCGGCTGCGCGATCGCGTCCTGCGCCTGGACCAGCTGGAGCTCGCGCTGGCCCGAGTCCAACGTCAGCTGGAGCAGGTCGAAGACGCTCGACACGGTCCGGCCCAGCGCCACCCCCGCGTCGCCGCTCTCGAGCAGGTGCGCGGTGAACAGGGCCGCGGTGACGTCACCGGACCCGTTGGCCTTCATCGGCAGCTGCGGGGTCTGGACGATCCAGGCCCCGTCGCCGTGCACGGCCAGCATCTCGATGGTGCCCTCAGGGCGGTCGGGCCGCAGGACCGAGGTGACGAGGACCGTCGACGGGCCCATCGCACGA
This sequence comes from Knoellia sp. Soil729, assembly GCF_001427985.1. Classification (GTDB taxonomy): domain Bacteria; phylum Actinomycetota; class Actinomycetes; order Actinomycetales; family Dermatophilaceae; genus Knoellia. Next base: position 12,522 of record NZ_LMSA01000002.1, on the reverse strand, counting down.
GCCTTGGCCACCGACTCGAGCGTGTCCTCGAGCGACTCCGGCTCGGTCTCTGTGAGGTAGCCGAGCTCGAACTGGTTGGGCGTGATGAGGTCGGCCTGCGGGACGACGCGCTCGCGCAGCAGCACGGGGATGGCCGGGTGCACGAAGCAGCCGGACCTGGCGTTGCCCATGACGGGGTCGCACGCATAGATCGCCTTGGGGTTCGCCGCCTTGACCCGGGCGACGGCGTCGAGGATGACGTCCCCGATCTCCTCGCCGCCCTGGTAGCCCGACAGCACCGCGTCGACCGCCGGCAGGGCGTCGCGCTCCTCGATGCCGGTGATGACCTCGCGCACGTCGTCGGCGGGCAGCAGCGGACCGCGCCACGCGCCGTAGCCGGTGTGGTTGCTGAAGTGGACCGTGTTGACCGGCCACACCTCGACGCCGAGCCGCTGCAGGGGGAAGACGGCGGCGCTGTTGCCGACGTGGCCGTAGGCGACCGAGGACTGGATGGAGAGGATCGTCGTCACCCGCCCATCCTTCCACCTCACGACTGCTTCCCTGAGATGCCTGTATGCCGTCCGCTGCCGCGACCTACGCTGGAGCCATGCCTGCCCCCACCGTCGCCGAGCTCGCCGCGAGGGCGCGCATCGCCTCCCGCACGCTCGCCCTGCTCAGCCGGGCGGACAAGGACGCGGCGCTGCGAGCGCTGGCCGACGCCCTCGACGCTGCGAGCGAGCGCATCGTCGCGGCCAACGCCGAGGACATCGAGCGCGGACGCGAGGGCGGCATGGCCGACGGGCTCGTCGACCGCCTGACCCTGACCCCCGAGCGGGTCGGCGCCGTGGCCGCGGCCCTGCGCGACATCGCCGCCCTGCCCGACCCGGTGGGTGAGGTCGTGCGCGGCTCCACCCTCGCCAACGGCCTGCAGATCCGCCAGGTCCGGGTGCCCATGGGTGTGATCGGCATGATCTACGAGGCGCGCCCCAACGTCACCGTCGACGCCGCTGGCCTGGGACTCAAGTCGGGCAACGCCGTCATCCTGCGCGGTGGTTCCGCTGCCGAGTGCACCAACTCCGCGCTGGTCGACGTGATGCGCGCAGCCCTCGACGCGCAGGGCCTGCCCGCCGACGCCATCGCCCTGCTCGAGGGCGGTCGTGAGGTCGTGCGCGAGCTCCTCACCGCCCGCGGCCAGGTCGACCTCATCATCCCGCGTGGGGGAGCAGGCCTCATCCAGACCGTCGTCACCGAGTCCACGGTGCCCGTGATCGAGACCGGCGTCGGCAACTGCCACGTCTACGTCGACGCGGCTGCCGACCTCGACAAGGCGCTCGCCATCGCGGTCAACGCCAAGACCCACCGGCCGAGCGTGTGCAACGCCGCCGAGTCACTGCTCGTCCACGAGGCGCTGCGCGAGGAGTTCCTCCCCAAGGTCCTCGCCGAGCTCAGCGGTGCGGGAGTCGTGCTGCACACGGATCCGGCGGCCGGCAGCGCGGCGGAGGCTGCCGGCATACCCCACGTCCCGGCGACCGACGAGGACTGGGACACCGAGTACCTCGCCCTCGAGATGGCGGTCGCCGTCGTCCCCGACCTCGACGCCGCCCTCGCCCACATCCAGCGGCACACGAGTGGGCACACCGAGGCGATCGTCACCGAGGACCGCGCGGCCGCTCGGCGCTTCACGACCGAGATCGACGCGGCCGCGGTCATGGTCAACGCCTCCACGCGTTTCACCGACGGGGGCGAGTTCGGCTTCGGCGCCGAGATCGGCATCTCCACCCAGAAGCTGCACGCCCGGGGCCCGATGGCGCTGCCCGAGCTCACGACCACGAAATGGATCGTCGAGGGCGACGGGCAGATCCGCTAGTCCCGGGCAGCGGAGCCGCCCGAGCTCGGCTCCAGCGAGTCGTGGGCGATGAAGTAGCTCGGACGCGCCTGCAGGGCGGCATACATGCGCCCGACGTACTCACCCAGGATCCCCAGGGCGAGCAGCTGCACGGCGCCCACGCCGGCGACGATGACCACGGTGGAGGTCCAGCCGGGGAGGGCGTGGTCGAGCAGGCGGGCGACCAGCGCATAGAAGAGGACGCCGAAGGCCGCGAGACCGCCGAGCAGGCCCAGCCACGTCGCGAAGCGCAGGGGAGCCAGCGAGAAGCCGGTCACCGAGTCCACGGCGAGGCGCACCATCTTCGACAGGGGGTACTTCGTCTGCCCCGCTGCCCGCAGCTCCCGGGTGTAGCCGACAGCCGCCGAGGGGAAGCCGAGCGCGGGGACGACGAGCCGGAGCACGCGGTTGGTCTCGGGCAGCGAGTTCACGGCGTCGACCGTCGCACGCGACATGAGCCGGTAGTCACCGGCGTCCTGCGGCGCGTCCAGCGCCCCGAGCCGACGGATGCCCCAGTAGAACAACCGGGCGGTGCCGCGCTTGAACGCGGTGTCGGTCGAGCGGTCGTTGCGCACCCCGTAGACCACGTCCACCCCGTCCTCCCGTGCGATCTGCAGCATCTCGGGGATGACCTCCGGCGGGTCCTGCAGGTCGGCGTCGAGGGTGACGACGAAGCTGCCGCGCGCCCGGGCCAGCCCCGCGGAGATGGCCGCCTGGTGGCCGGCGTTGGCGCGCAGCCGCACGATGCGCAGCTGTGGCCACTCGCGACGCAGGCGTTCGAGGATGACGGGGGTCGTGTCGCAGCTCCCGTCGTCGATCGCGACGACCTCGTATGCCGTGCCGAGGCCGTCCACGATCGGGCGCAGCCTGGCGACGAGCAGCGGAAGGACGGCCTCCTCGTTGAACATCGGGATGACGACGCTCAGGGTGGGGCCGGAGGCGGGTGCAGGCATGGGCATCAGCGTAGGCGGCGAGCACACCCACCCGCGTGCCGACTGCACCAACCGCCGGGGACCGCTCCGACGACCGTCCCGACCCGCGTCGGCACGGCGCCGGAGTCACCAAAGGCCCCCGATGTATGAGATCGGGGGCCTTCGGCGCCAGGGCTAGCCCTCACTTCGGTGAGCCGGTCGTTCTCGACGGGCGCGCCCGCCGAGGGGGCCACGCGACAGTGGCGTCGTCCCGGCTGGACCGGGGCGAACTTCGACTCTGGCCGTCGGCCGCGGTGTGCCCCGCGATGTCGCTCGCGGTGTGGGTGACCCCCCACCCGTCCCGTGTGACGGGGGCGGTGGCACAGCCGTTCTCCTTCGACCCGACTTCCGCCCGTGCCCGAGGGCCAGGACGGTTGTTCGTGGGGTCCTGTTTAGCGGTCGGAGCCCTGGTGGCGCAAGGCGACCGACAAGTTTGTCGGCGAGTGGTTGCGCCCGCGCGTGTCGTCCACAGGCGGGGTCCAGTTCCCACGTGGCCATGCACAGGCCTGTGGACGACGCCGGTGGACAACGGTGGCGGTAGGCTGCTGGTCATGACCTCGCACGCCGTCCGCGTCCTTGCCGAAGAAGCCGCCTCGCACAACCTTCCCGCTCCCGCGTGGGCCTTCGCGGTCTCCGCTCTGGCGATCTTCGCCCTGCTGCTCGCCTTCACGTGGGCCTTCCGCGGCAACGCGCAGAAGCACACGCTCGACAGCCAGCGCAACGACCACCACTCGACCGAGCTGGCGCACGCCCACGGCGGCACGATGCACGATCAGAGCGAGCACTGAGCGCACCCCGACGCCGCCGCCTGGGCGTGATGGGCGGGACCTTCGATCCCATCCACCACGGCCACCTCGTGGCTGCCTCAGAGGTCCAGTCGCACTTCGGGCTCGACGAGGTCATCTTCGTCCCCACCGGCCGGCCGTGGCAGAAGGCCGAGCGCGACGTCAGCGAGGCCGAGCACCGCTACCTCATGACGGTCGTCGCGACCGCCTCCAACCCGCGCTTCCAGGTGAGCCGGGTCGACGTGGACCGCGAGGGTCCGACCTACACCATCGACACCCTGCGCGACCTGCACGCGCTGCACCCCGATGACGAGCTCTTCTTCATCACCGGCGCCGACGCCCTCGCCCAGATCCTGTCGTGGAAGGACATCGACGAGCTCTGGGAGCTGGCGCACTTCATCGGGGTCACCCGTCCCGGTTACGAGCTGTCCGAGTCCGGGCTGCCGCAGGACCGGGTCACCCTCCAGGAGGTGCCGGCCATGGCCATCAGCTCCACCGACTGCCGTGACCGCGTCGCCGACGGGGAGCCGGTCTGGTACCTCGTGCCCGACGGCGTCGTCCAGTACATCAACAAACATCGTCTGTATGCCGCGGAGACCAGTGCGTCGTCCGACGCACCCACCGCAGCACCCAAGGAGTCCTGTGCCAGCCACTGACCGTTCCCTCGAGCTCGCTCGCGCCGCCGCCCATGCGGCAGCCGACAAGCTCGCCACCACGATCGTCGGCATCGACGTGAGCGAGCAGCTCGCGATCACCGACATCTTCGTCATCGTCTCCGCCGAGTCCGAACGCCAGGTCGGCGCCGTCGTCGACGAGATCGAGGACAACCTGCGCGCGATGGGCTCCAAGCCCGTGCGGCGCGAGGGCCAGCGCGACGGCCGGTGGGTGCTCATCGACTTCGGAGACATCGTCGTCCATGTCCAGCACGACGACGAGCGCGAGTTCTACGAGCTCGAGAGGCTCTGGAAGGACTGCCCCGAGGTCGACCTCGGGGCCGTGGGCACCGAGCAGCGGGCCTGAGGGCCGCCGGGTGGCGCTGGGCCCCAATGCCCGCGTGATGGCCGTCGACGCGCCTCGCCGCCTCATCGTGCTCCGGCACGGCGAGACCAGCCACAACGCCGCGGGTGTCTGGCAGGGCCAGCTCGACTCGCCGTTGTCCGAGCGCGGCCTGACGCAGGCGGCTGCCGCGGCTCAGGCCCTCGCCCAGTTCGCACCGGTGCGCGTCGTCGCCTCCGACCTCTCCCGAGCGGCGGTGACGGGTCAGACGGTGGCCCGGGTGGACGGCATACCGTTCTCCGCCGACGAACGCTTCCGTGAGATCCACGCCGGAGCCTGGCAGGGGCTCACCGGCGAGGAGGTGCGGGCCGGCTACCCGGAGGACATGGACCGGCTCCTGAGGGGCGAGGACTTCAAGCGCGGTGGGCACGGTGAGTCGGTCGCCGATGTCGCGGCCCGCTGTCGCGCCGGCGTCGACGCCCTGCTCGAGGAGCTCGCCCCGGGCGAGTGCGCCGTCATCGCCACGCATGGTGTGGCCGGTCGAGCGCTCGCGGCCGACCTCGTCGGCATCGACCAGCGCACCTCGTGGATCGCTCTCGGGGGCCTGGGCAACTGCCACTGGGCGGAGCTCGTCGAAGGCCGCGCCGGGTGGCGGATCCAGGCGTGGAACCAGGCGGCGGTCGCGGGTAGAGCCCATGGCGACGGGCCTGCGTGACCCCGATTTGGTTGCGGAGCAGGGCCCGTCGTAAACTTCCGCAGTCGCCTTCGGGGGACGTCCCACCGGGGCAACTCGGGGCATTGGCGCAGTTGGTAGCGCGCTTCCATGGCATGGAAGAGGTCAGGAGTTCGAATCTCCTATGCTCCACCGCACGACGAGGGCCGGACACGACATCGTGTCCGGCCCTCGTCGCGTATGCCCGAGATGACCGCTCCCTCGCGAGACGACCACGTGGAGGTGCTCGTCTCGTCAGCAACTGGTCAGGTGGCGAGCCCTGACGCCTGCACGTCCCGTCCGCCGACTGAGTGCGAGCTCAGGCGGGCCAGACGCCGGAGGACCCCCGACGGTGCGAGTCGACCACGTGCGTGTCGACGATGCCGATGGCCTCCATGAGGGCAAACATCGTCGTCGGCCCGACGAAGGCGAATCCCTTGCGCTTCAGCCCCTTGGACAGCGCCAGCGACTCGTCCGACGTCGTCGGCACGTCGGAGAGCGTCCTCGGCTGCGGCGTCCGGGCCGGTTGGAACGACCAGACGTATGCCGCGAGGTCACCCTCGGGGTCCTCGCGCAGTGCCAGCGTGGCCCGGGCGTTCTGGATCGTCGCGAGGACCTTGGCCCGGTTGCGCACGATGCCCGCGTCGGAGAGGAGGCGCTCGACGTCGGCGTCGCCGAACGTCGCCACGGCGTCGGGCGAGAAGTCCGCGAAGGCCGCGCGGAACGCCGGTCGCTTGCGCAGGATCGTCGCCCACGACAGGCCCGACTGGAAGGCCTCGAGCGTGAGGCGCTCGAAGACGCCACGCTCGTCGCGCACCGGCATGCCCCACTCGGTGTCGTAGTAGTCACGCAGCATCGGGTCGACCGACGCCCACACCGGACGCGAGAGACCGTCGTCCCCGACCACGACCTCGCTCACGCAATGCCCTGGCGTGCCGCGACGACGGCCTCGACGAAGTCGTGGGGGTCCTCGACGGAGACCCCCAGGCGACCGCCGCGGTGCACGACCGTGGCCATCGGCCCGCCCACGCGGTAGGCCCACTTGCCCTTGCCCTCCCACCGCACGCCCCAGCCGTAGCCGAAGCCGTTGACGTGGTCGCCGGCGCCCACATCGGTGACGTCCGCCATGTCGACCCGGCGCGACGCCAGCGGATAGCTGACGTCGATGGCCCGGTCGGTCACGGTGACGGTGACCGGTCCTCGCGCAACGATCCACCCCAGACCTCCGATCACGAGGAGGCAGGCGAGCCCGACAGCAACCGACCACCCGCCCAGGCTGGCGATGGACAGTCCACAGATGACCCCGACCGCAGCGACGCTCGCTCCCACGACCACCAGGGGGGTGCTCGGGGAGGTGACGGAGCGGTAGCGCGGTGCTCCGGGCGCGGTCGGGTCGGGCATGTCAGGCCTTCCTCAGGGTGATGAGCGGGATCTCAGGAGCGGCGGCGACCCGCACCGGCGGACCCCACGTGCCGGCACCGCGGCTGGTGATCACAGGTACACCGTCGACCACGGCGTACCCCTCCACCATGGGCTGCTGGAGCGGCACGAGCAACTCGCCCGGCCAGACCTGTCCACCGTGGGTGTGCCCCGACAGCTGCAGGTCCACCCCGCGACCGCTCGACTCCGTGGCCATGAGCGGTTGGTGCGCGACATAGAGCGTGAACGTGTCGGTGGTGCCCGCGAGTGCCCGGGCGGGGTCCGGGGCGAACTCGCCGGTGCCCTCGTGGTCGTGGACGCCGGCCACCGAGATGGCGGCTCCGCCGCGGCTGACCACCTCGGACGCGTTGGCGAGCACCGTGATGCCCAGGCGCGTCCACTCGGCGACCCACGCAGCGGTGGACCCGGTGTAGATCTCGTGGTTGCCGGTCACGGCAAAGACCCCGAGTGGGGCCTCGAGACCAGCCAGTGGCGCGATCTCGGCTCGGTGCCTCTCGAAGGGGGCGTCGACGACGTCACCCGAGAGCACGACGATGTCGGGCTTGGCGGCGTTGACCCGGTCGACGACCTTCTGGGCGAAGCCGGAGCCGTGCACGATGCCGGCGTGCAGGTCGGTGACGAGGGCGACGGTCGTGCCGTCGAACGCCTCCGGCAGGGCGGCGGACGTGTGGGTCGTACGGGTGATCGTGGGGTCGTTGGCCGCCACGGTGCCGTATGCCGTCGTGCCGAGTGCCACCGCGAGCGCCACCACGGCTGTGGCGCGGTTGTACCGCCGCAGCACGGGGCGCCGCCGCTCGCGGGCGGTGACGAGCCAGACGACGACGGCCAGCAGCTGGGCGGCGGCCAGCACCAGGACGAGGTAGAGCGCCACGACGAGCCAGGTGAGCGCCACCCAGGCGACAGGGCGGGTGTCGTCGGCGGTGCCCCAACGCAGCCCGCCTGCGGCGGCGACCACGGACGAAGCGGTCAGCACCACGAGAGCTGCGCTGCCGGCATACCTCCATCGCGTCGCCCAGCGGGGCGCAGCCACGAGGCGACGGTGCAACCAGAAGGTGAGCAGGGCCACGAGTGCCAGGGCGATAACGGCGAAGAGGAGCACGCGCAGGTCCTGGGGGTTGTGGTCGTGGCGGAAGGCTCATGGTGCCACGGTGCGGCGACACGGCTTTCCGTGGTCTCATGAGGAACCACCCCCGTCATCTCCCCGGGAGCAGCCTCGATGAAGAGCCTCCATGTCGACGTCCTCGTCGTCGGCGCCGGCCTCTCCGGTGTGGGTGCGGCCTGCCGCCTGGCCCAGCTCAGCCCCGACCGCTCATTCGCGGTCCTCGAGTCCCGTGGGGCGAGCGGCGGCACCTGGGACCTCTTCCGCTACCCGGGGATCCGGTCCGACTCCGACGTCTTCACGTTCAGCTACCCGTTCCGGCCGTGGACGGGGTCGGACGTCCTCGCGTCGGGGGAGTCGATCCGCAGCTACATCCGCGACACCGCCCGGGAGTTCGGGGTGGAGGACCGCATCCACTACGACCAGCGGGTGATCTCGGCGGGGTTCTCGACGGGCACCGGACGCTGGACGGTGAAGTCGGAGACGGTGGAGGGGCTCGTCGAGCACACGGCGTCGTTCCTCTACATCTGCACCGGGTACTTCTCCTACGACACGGGGCACGTGGTCGACTTCCCGGGGCGGGCGGCCTATGACGGGCCGCTCATCCACCCGCAGTTCTGGCCCGAGGCGTTCGAGGCCCGGGGCAAGCGCATCGTCGTCATCGGCTCCGGTGCGACGGCGGTGACGCTCGTGCCCGCACTCGTCGCCGAGGGGGCCGAGCACGTGACGATGCTCCAGCGCAGCCCCACCTACATCCTGCCGCTACCGGGCAGGGACAGCGTCGGCGACGGGTTGCGCAAGGTCCTGCCCGCCCGCGTCGCGCACCGGGTGGTGCGCGCCAAGAACGTCGTCCAGAACGTCGGGCTCTACGAGGCCAGCCGGCACTTCCCGCGCGTGGTCCGTCGCGGGATCGCCGCGCTCAACCGGCGCGTCGTCGGACCCGAGGCCGTGCTCGAGCACTTCACGCCGACCTACGACCCATGGGACCAGCGGCTCTGCGTCGTCCCCGATGGCGACCTCCTGGCGGTGGTCGCCGACGGCTCGGCCTCGGTCGTGACCGACACCGTGGAGGAGTTCACCCGCACCGGCATCCGGCTCACGAGCGGGACCGAGCTCGAGGCCGACGCGGTCGTCACGGCCACTGGCCTGCGGATCGAGGTCGCCGGGGGCATCACCTTCACCGTCGACGGTACGACCTTCGCGCCCCACGAGCGCTTCTTCTACAAGGGCGCGATGTTCGGGGGAGTGCCCAACCTCGCGGTGTGCCTGGGCTACACCAACAACTCGTGGACCCTGCGGGCCGACTTGACCTCACGCTTCGTCTGCGCGGTCCTGGCTCGGATGGCGGCGACCGGTGCGGCCACCGCGACGCCGCGGCTCGACGCCGACATCGAGGAGGGCACGCCGCCCTTCGAGCTCGCCTCGGGCTACGTCGAGCGCTCGCGCCACCTGCTGCCCAAGCAGGGCACGACGAAGCCGTGGACCGTGCGCCAGAACTACTTCCACGACCTGCGGCTCATGTCGCCGCGCAAGGTCGACGACGGCACGCTCGAGTTCGAGCCGCTGAAGGTCCGGCCCTCGGTGCTCGTGGGGGTCGACACCGTCCCTTCCTAGACTGGTGGGCATGAGCCTGACCATCGGAGCCCACGTCGACCAGACCGACCCGCTCGCCGAGGCCGCAGCCCGGGGCACGACGCTGGTCCAGTTCTTCCTCGGTGATCCCCAGGGATACAAGGGACCCGAGATCCGGTATGCCGGTGGGGCGGCAGGCCTGCGCGCGGACGCCGAGGCCGCTGGCATCTCGCTCTACGTCCACGCGCCCTACGTCATCAACGTGGCCACGACCAACAACCGCATTCGCATTCCCTCGCGCAAGCTGCTCCAGCAGCACCTCGACGCTGCTGCCGAGATCGGCGCCAAGGGCCTCATCGTCCACGGCGGACACGTCGGCAAGGGAGACGATCCGGAGGTGGGCTTCGACAACTGGCGCAAGGCGATCGAGGCCACCGACCTCAAGCTGCCACTGCTGCTCGAGAACACCGCTGGCGGTGACAACGCGATGGCGCGCTACCTCGAGCGCATCGCCAAGGTGTGGGACGCGATCGGGTCAGCGTCGCAGGCCGACCAGGTTGGCTTCTGCCTCGACACCTGCCACGCGCACGCAGGCGGCAACCCGCTCGACACGGTGGTCGACGACGTCCTCGCGATCACCGGACGCATCGACCTCGTGCACTGCAACGACAGCCGCGACGCGTTCGACTCGGGCGCCGACCGGCACGCCAACTTCGGCGCCGGCCAGATCGACGCCGACCTGCTCGCGGGGGTCGTGCGCTCGGCCGGGGCGCCGGTCGTCTGCGAGACGCCGGGCGGCGCTGACGGGCACAGGGCCGACTTCGCCTGGCTGCGCGAGCGGCTCTGACTCTCTCGAACGGACCGGTGCGGAATATACCCCCAGGGGGTACGGTTGACCACACCATGAGCGACTCCACGATGCACCACCACACCGGCCACGAACCCGCCAAGGGCGCATGGTCCCAGGCGGCCAGTGCGACCCTGCACTGCCTCACCGGCTGCGCCATCGGCGAGATCCTCGGGCTCGTCATCGGCACTGCACTCGGACTCTCGAACGGGGCGACCATCGTGCTCGCCGTCGTCCTGGCGTTCCTGTTCGGCTACAGCCTGACCATCACCCCCGTGCTGCGAGCCGGGATCCCCCTGGGGGCAGCGCTGGGCGTGGCCTTTGCTGCCGACACCGTCTCGATCACGGTCATGGAGATCATCGACAACGGCTTCATGCTCGCCGTGCCCGGAGCGATGGCGGCGGGACTGGGCGACGGGCTCTTCTGGGTGTCGCTCGCGGTCGCCCTCGCCCTGGCCTTCATCGTCACCGTCCCGGTCAACCGCTGGCTCATCGCACGCGGCAAGGGCCACGCCGTCGTGCACCAGTACCACCACTGACCGCCCCTCGCTGGGAGGATGTCGCGGTGGACCGAGCACACGACGTCGTCGTCATCGGGGCGGGCCAGGCCGGCCTGTCCGCTGCCTTTCACCTGCGACGCCTCGGCAGCGACTTCGTCGTGCTCGACCACGACCTGGGGCCGGGCGGCGCCTGGCAGCACCGCTGGCCCTCTCTCACCCTGAGCACCGTGAACGGGCTGCACGACCTGCCGGGGCTGCCCTTCGCCGACGTCATCGAAGCCAGCGATGACCAGGTGCTCGCCTCTGACGCCGTGCCGCGTTACTACGCCGAGTACGAGAAGCGATTCGAGCTCCCCGTCGAGCGCCCGGTCGACGTGCGCTGCGTCTGCGAGCGGGACGGGAGCCTCGCGATCGAGACGGACCACGGAACCTTCACGGCTCGTGGGCTGGTCAACGCCACGGGGACGTGGGAGCGGCCCTTCGTCCCCCACGTGCGCGGAGCCGAGCTGTTCGCAGGGCGTCAGCTGCACACCCGTGACTACCGGACCGCCGACGAGTTCGCCGGGCAGCACGTCGTTGTCGTGGGCGGGGGCATCTCGGCGGTGCAGCTCCTCGACGAGATCTCACGGGTGACCTCGACGACCTGGGTGACGCGACGCGAGCCGGTCTGGCGCGAGGAGACCTTCACTCCCGAGCTGGGACGGCGCGCCGTGGCGATCGTCGAGGACCGGGTGCGCCGCGGACTTCCACCCGGCTCCGTGGTCTCGGTCACCGGGCTGCCCGTGACGCCCGCCCTGCGCGCCGCCCGGGAGCGGGGCGTCATGGAGCGCCACCCGATGTTCTCCGAGATCACCGCCGAGGGCATCCGGTGGCCAGACGGTTCGGTGCGGCACGCGGACGTCATCCTCTGGTGCACCGGCTTCCGCAGCGCGCTCGACCACCTCGCCCCGCTGAGGCTCCGTGGGCCCGGCGGCGGCATCACGATGGACGCCCGACTGGCCACCCGAGTCGCCTCGGATCCCCGCATCCACCTGCTCGGCTACGGGCCGTCGGCCAGCACCGTCGGCGCAAACCGTGCCGGTCGCGCGGCCGCACAGGAGCTCGTCAGGCTCCTGGAGCAGGCGTCACCACCACCCAAGCGGTGACGCTCGCGTCCTCCCGTGAGCGGTGCCGCCCCTGGGGCCTGATACCCCGAAGGACGAGAGTCGTTGCGGCACAGCGGGATTCGGTATGCCGCCCGCTCTCGTCCCCCATGCGCCCCGCTGGATTTGGCGTTGGGGGAGTACGTCCTCTACTGTTCTCGATGTCAGCCCGACAGGGAGGAACGGACACCACCGCGTGAGGCCTCGAGCCGCACACGAAGGAGGCCGGTCCCGGGGCAGACCCCAACCGCTCGACACGACGGAGACGTCGTCAGGAGCGTGGCCCTCTCGTAGGGCCGGGTTGGGCAGTGTTCCCCAGCCAGCTCGCCGGAAACAGCGGGTTTGGGAAGCGGCCGAGAGGCTGCTAGGGTGGACACCCCACGAAGATCCAAGCGCGATCAGCTCCGGGCCGCTTCACAACGGCCGGCGGATTTGACGCCCAAGTGTGGCCGTGGGTAGTTTTGGAGAGTTGCCCTGGTGTCTGGCTCCTGCGTGGGGTTGGGTGTTGGTGTGCGTGTGAACCTTGAGAACTCAACAGCGTGTCAAAAATCGATGCCAAGTTTTACCTCGTCGTGGGGTGGCTGGTGAGTGTCC
>NZ_LMSA01000001.1 GCF_001427985.1 Knoellia sp. Soil729 | reverse complement strand
CCATAGGAGTCGAAGTACTCCTGAGCCCCCTTCCTGTCAACCTGAGTGTGAGTCACTTGGGAGGTTGGAATGCGGCGGAACTGGTCGTCGGTGGAGAAGGCGTCGATGGTGGCGGAGTACTTGGTGCTTCCGCACGGCACGAAGCTGGCGTGGCTGGCTGAGCGGGGTGTCACCGCGAGCATGATGAGTGAGTGGCGTAGGGCGTACCTGTTCGGGGATCTGGACCGTGCTCTGGTGCCTCGGGATACTTCGACGATGAACGTGTCGGACGCGGCTCGGGTGCGGCAGCTGGAGCTCGCGCTGCAGGCCGAGCACACTGCCCGCCTTGCCGAGGGTGAACAGTTACAAGCCGAGCTCGAGCGGATGCGGCAGGTCAACGATGCTTTGGGAAAAGCTATCGGGCTCTTGCACGACCGCGCCGTCAGGCAGGAGCCCGAGGCCGAGTCCTGAGCGAGTGCGACGCCGCGGCGTATGAGGCGTTCCTGGACGTGGAGAACGCCCTGGTTGGTGAACTGACCGGGCTGGGGTTGGCCCTGCGCAAGGTGTTACCCCTGCTGGGGTTGGCGTCCTCGACATGGCACTACCGCACCCATCCCCGGCCCAGGGTCACCGGTCCGGTCCCGCAGTCGCAGCGGGCCTACGCGAATCGGCTCGAGCCGGCCGAGCACAAGCAGATCCTGCACCTGATCAAGACGGCGTTCGCCCGCGGCGACAGCGTCTTCCAGGGCTGGTACGACGCGTTGGACGCCGGGGACCCGGTCGCGTCAATGTCGACGTGGTACCGGCTGGCGCGCCGGCTGGAACCGGAGCGGCCGACCCGGCCGCGCCGTTCACGGCGGGCCACCGCGATGCCGCAGTTCGAGGCCACCGCGCCCAATCAGGTGTGGTGCTGGGACATTTCGAAGCTGCCGGGCACCTACCTGGGCCAGTGGTACTGCCTGTACGTCGTGCTCGACGTGTTCTCTCGTTACGTCGTGGGCTGGCGGGTTGAGGAGGTTGAGGACGACGACCTGGCCAAGGCCATGTTCGAGCAGGCCATCACCGGCCAGGGCGGAACCGTGCCGCGGATCGTGCACTCCGACGGCGGGTCCTCAATGATGTCGAGCACCCTGGCCGAGCTGTACCGCGACCTGGGCATCACCCGATCCCGCAACCGGCCACGGGTGTCCAACGACAACCCCCACATGGAGTCGTGGTTCAAGACCGCGAAGTACCACAGCGGCTACCCCAAGAGCTTCACCGACCTCGACCACGCCCGAACATGGGCCCAGTCCGTCATCACGCCCTACAACAGCGGCCACCACCACTCCAGCCTCGAAGGGCACACCCCCCAGGCGGTCCACGACGGCAGCTGGGTCCACACCCACCGACAACGCGCGGCGATCCTGGAGGCTCTGGCACTGCAGCACCCCGACCGCTACCGCAGCCAGCGCTCACTGCGCACGCCCTACGCCACCGTCCGCCTCAATCAGAAAAAATCGGAAGAACGACTCCAAACAGGTTGACAGGTTCCGGTGCTACCGCAGCCAGCGCTCACTGCGCACGCCCTACGCCACCGTCCGCCTCAATCAGAAAAAATCGGAAGAACGACTCCAAACAGGTTGACAGGTTCCGGCCGTCCCGAAGTACTCGTCTTTGAAGGTGTCATTCGGCATCCACTGGGTCGGCGCCATGATGCCCTCAGCAGTGGAGGCGCCGAGTTCCTTGACAAAGGAGGCCTCGGTCGGTGCCTGCACCATCAGGACGTACTTGGGTGCCCAGCCCACGTCACGCATCGTGCGAGTCGCCAGCAGGCCGATCAGCGTTGTGCCTGCCTCCACGAACGCATCAGGGTTTTTTGCCTTCATCTGCCGCATAGCTCCGGTGATGTCGGTGGCATCGGCGGGAACAGATTGTACAGAGACCACATCGAGGCCGAGTGCCTTCGCCTTCTCAAGCGTCGCATTCTTGACATCGGTCATGGGCGCATCATCGGAGTGCATCACGGCGATGGTCTTGACCCCCTGCTCCTTGAGGGCCTCCAGTCCGCTGGTGGTGTAGTCACGAGTCAGGGTCAGGGGGCTGAACACATACTCATTTCCTTGGTTGAAGACGCTGACCGCCGCCGCCCCGCCGGCGAACATGATCTTCTTGTACTTAGCGGTGATCGCCGAGGTCGCGATCGTCAGACCGGAGGAGTAGGGGCCGAAGATGAAGTCGACCTTGTCCTGGCTGATCAGTCGCTGCGTGAGCTTCACTGCGGTTTCGGGCTCAGACTGGTCGTCGTAGTAGATGACCTCGACCTTGCGTTTCGTGCCGCCGACGTCGATGCCGCCGCGGGCGTTGACTTCGTCTGCCCACATCTCGTAGCCACGCTTGGTCGACTTTCCCTCGATGGCGAACTTGCCGGTCTCCGAGACGGCCGCCCCGACCTTGATAGGACCGCTGTCGCTCCCGTTCGTGGTGGTGCTACCGCCGGCACCGCAGGCGGTGATTAGTGACGTGGCCAACGCGGCCGAGATGGTGATCAAACGGCGTGACATGGTGTGCCTTTCGTGGGTGAGTCGTATGTGTCAGACAGGCTTTCGTGGGTACTGCGGTCTGCGTTGTTTCCAAGCACTCGTGCTGGATCGACACGCACTTCGGGCGGAGCAGGGATGCCGGTCGAGTTTCGGTTGAATCCTCAGACGTTTCATGTGATGCTAAACGTCGGACTGTTGGTTGACAACCCCCCGGCCATCAGATCTCCACTGAAGACGCGTCATCTGAAGCTAGAGAAGGAGCCACCGTGAGCATTGATGAACTCGGTAAGAGCGATACGAACCCATCCACGGGTGCAGTGAGTGGTGTGGACACCATCGCGGCACAGATTGGGCGCTGGGCGGCTGACGTCACGATGGAGGAGGTGCCCGAGAGGGTCGTCGAGCGGGCGTTGCTGCACATCTTGGACTGCGTCGGGCTTGCGTACGCCTCATCAAACTACGACTTCGCCAAGCGGGCACTCGCCGCCGTCTCCGAGTTTGGCGCAGGAGACACCCCTGTCATTGGGCACAGTGTTCGGCTCAGCCCTCGTGATGCCGCCCTCCTCAACGGGGTGCTGGTTCACGGGCTCGATTACGATGACACGCACCTCGGTGGGGTGATCCATGCGTCGGCTAGCGCCCTCCCGGCTGCAATTTCGGTCGCAAGCGACCGGCACCTCCCTGGCAAGGACCTGCTCCTGGGCTACCTGATCGCGCTGGAGGTCAGTTCCCGGGTCGGCGCCGCCGCCAATAGTGGACTGCACGCCCACGGCTTCCACCCAACTGGCGTGGTGGGTGCCTTTGGTTCAGCGGTGGCAGCAGCTCGGCTCGGCGGCCTGAACGCCGAAGGCATCGCCACGGCGCAAGGCTTCGTCGGAAGCCTTGCCAGTGGAGTGATGGAGTTCCTAGAAACGGGCGCGTCGACCAAGCGGGTTCACCCGGGATGGGCCGCAGCCAGCGGTATCACCGCGGCGGCGTTCGCGAAGCACGGATTCGAGTCCCCCCCAGCCATCTACGAGGGCCGTTTCGGGCTCTTTGCGCTGCATACCCCGCTTGGGCATGAAATCGATCTGTCGAAGGCGACTGAGGGCTTCGGGTCCGACTGGGAGCTCCTTCGCGTTGGCATTAAGCCGTATCCCGCGTGCCACTTCACCCATGCGTTCGCCGACGCGGCGCAAATCCTGCTCGACACGCACGGATTCGCGCCTGCGGACATCGAGTCGATCACGTGTCTGGTGCCCGAGGAGATCGTGCCGGTCGTCCTTGAGCCCGCAGCTAACAAACTACGTCCTCGCTCGGACTACGACGCGAAGTTCAGCCTTCCGTTCATCGTCTCCGCCATCTTCAACCGAGGCCGGTTCACCCTGGCCGAGCTCGAGGATGATGTGCTGCGCGACCCCCAGATCCTGGACCTCGCAGCCAAGGTGAGCTACCAGGCGGATCCCAACAAGACCTTCCCCAAATACTTCCACGGCGAAGTTATTGTGCGACTGAAGGACGGTCGTGAGCTCCGCCATCGTGAGAACGACAACCGCGGCTCTGAGGAGCGCCCCCTGTCGCGTGAGGACATCGAGGCCAAGTACTACGACAACATGTCCTTGGCGACCAACCGGGCCCACGGGCAGCGCGTGCATGAGGCGGTTATGGGGCTCCTAGACGAGGGCGACAGCGCCAACTTCGCTGAGGCCCTGAGGGGTTGAGAGAGAGTTTGACGGCACGCTGGACCTCTCCGGGGCCCGTCCGTTACGCGGCGGCGAGCCGGTGACGGTCACCAAACCTGAGCCCGCGGTCACTCATTCGAGGATGGATAGGGCAGGGGTGCCACGTCGCACGGTTCTCCTGATGCCTTATCGGGCCCAACGTCCAGGGCTCAGTGAGTACGCCGTGCCCGAGTGCGTAGGAGAAGGCATGTCTGAGCCGCGCAAATGATGAAAGTTCCGCGCTTGGCCTCGACGATGCTCGCTGCCAGCGCGATGACGACCCTTGGCGCTGTGCCCGTCTTCCTTCTCAGTGCGCAGTCGGTCTTTGTTCGATCCGACCTCAAGTTCGACGAAGCCCACTTCGGACTCGCGGCTAGCTGCTTTTTTGCTTCGGCAGCTGTTGCAGCCATGCTCGGCGGGAGGTGGGTCGACCGACTCGGCAGACGAAGGAGCACCATCCTGGCGGGACTCCTCGCCTGTGCTGGGGGTGTCGGTATGGCAGTCGTCGCTCATTCATACGCCGTCATGGTTGCGATGCTTATTCTCTTGGGCTTTGCAAACGCGGCCCTCCAAATAACCTCGAATCTGTCGCTTGCCACCGCGATCCCTCTCAACCGTCAGGGGCTTGCCTTCGGTGTCAAGCAGTCTGCCGTCCCCTTCGCTATTCTGCTGGGCGGCATCTCGGTTCCGACGGTCGGTGCACTGGTCGGCTGGCGCTGGACCTTCGGAATCGCTGGGATTGCTGGCGTCTTGGTCCTGGCCAGCGCCTTCAACCTGCCGGACGACAAGGGTGCTCGAGCGAAAGTTGTAGTCGGCCCCGAGCGGCCCCCGACAGGTGCCATGGCCCTGACGGTCTGTGGCATGGCCGTAGCGAGTGCATCGGTGAACTCCTTGGGCGCCTTCATTGCCTCCTGGGGTTTCGAGGTTGGCATGAGCCCGGCTCAGGCGGGCCTATTGATGGCGGCTGGCAGTGGGCTCTCGATCATCGCTCGCATACTCACTGGGCACCTCGCCGACCGGCGCAACGGTGGCAACTTGGCTGTGGTCATCAAGCAGCTATTAATCGGAGCCCTGGCATTCCTCGCGATCTCGGTCGGAACGATCCCCACCCTATGGGTGGCCACAATCATCGCCTTCGTGCTGGGGTGGTCATGGCCGGGCCTGCTGTTGTTCGCGGTGGTGCGCGTTGGCCGCGGAGCTACCGGCGCGGCCTCGGGGGCTCTGCAGGCGGGGGCATTTGTCGGGGGGGCCGCTGGACCGGTGCTCTTCGGCATCCTCGTGTCGCACACTAGTTACCCGGTCTCGTGGCGGGTGGGTGGGGGATTCATGTTGCTCGCGGCAGGACTGCTGGCATTGGCTCGCAGACAGTTTCTGCTGGATCTGGCTGTTCGTCCGCTAATCCGTTGACTCGTGTCCGTTTGCAATTGCGCGCGGCACGAAGGTGTAGCGCGCTCGCCAGCTGGGCGCGACGACCGGGTCACACAGGACGGTGGTCTCGTTGGTCGACTCTCTGAGCCGCTCATATTGACCTCTTCCGGTATGCCACGAGGGTGTAGATCGGTTCGCCGCGCTGCCCGAGGCCGACGAACGTTGTCTCACCCGCCGGGTCGAGACCGTGTCGGGCGGCGTGCGTGGTCACGAGGCTGCGGGCGTCGGTGACGGGGCGTCCCTTCGCTCTGGTGGACGTTCCTGCCCTTGGCGTTGCGGAGCGCGGGTCGATGGCCCGGTGGTTGGCGACGGCCTTGTCGACCGTGGTCACGAGCAGCCCTCCAGGCCGGAGCACGCGCGCAGCCTCGCCGATGATGGGCTCGGCATCCGGGACGAGATGGAGAAGCCACACCATCGTCACCACGTCCAGGCGTCCGTCGGCGACAGGCAAGCGCGTGGCGTCGGTGGCGACTGCGGCGCCAGGGAGGCGGTCGTGCGCATGCCGCAGCATCTCAGGGACGAGGTCGGCTACGGCCACCCGGAACCCGAGAGCGGCCAGCTCGCCGCTCACGATGCCCGTGCCGCCGGCGACGTCGAGCAGGGTCCAAGCGACACGCCCACCACTGTCAAAAGGGGGCTCCCGTGGGCTGGTGAGGTTGATGATCGCCTCGGCCGCCGCGCGAGCCCGGGGGAGGCCGCCCCGAGTCTCGTCGTAGCGGGCGGCCTCCTCGCTGTAGTCGAGAGGCATGGTCAGATCCCGGCGACCGGCCGGTCGCCGATCGGCTCGGCTGCGGCCTCGAGGCGCCCGGTCGCGGTCTGTCGACCATGCACGTCCAGGACCTCCGACCCCAGCTCCACGCCACCCTTAGCCGCGACCACCGTCAGCGTCTGCGGCCCGATCATGGGGGAGACGAGGCGGTACGCGAACTTCCGTCCGAGGATCCCCTGCCCCTCGCGGCGGTGGAGCTCACCCATCATCAGCGCCTGGAGGGGGCCGTGGACAACGAGGTCGTCGTAGCCCTCGAAGGCCACCCAATTGTGGTCGTAGTGGATCCGGTGCGCGTTGTACGTCAGGGCCGAGAACCGGAAGAGCAGCGCTTCGTCGACGCGCAGGGTCAGCGCGGGCTCCCGCGGTGGCGAGGGCGGCTGGTCGTCGAGAGTGCCGGCGTCGAAGGCGACGCTGGAACCCTCTGCCCGGTAGACGATGTCGTGCTCGTCGACGATCGCAAGCTCGCCGCCTTGGCTGATCTCGTGCCGCAGGGTGACAAAGCTGAGCGCCCCGGTGCGGCCCTTCTTCTCGACCTCGTTCGTCACGCGGGTGAAGCGGGTGGCTTCCTCGTCGAAGTGCAACTCGCGCAGCGACGTGACCCGCCCACCGGCATACATCCGCTTGCGTCCCGGGCCAGGCGGGGCGGGCAGTCCCGAGGTCGGGTGCCCGTCAGGTCCGAGGTCGGCGTGCGGCCGGCGTTCGAGCAGGTGGATCCAGTGCCACATGGTCGGCAGCGTCTCCGTCGGCGCGGGGATGCCAAGCAGGCCGGCGAGTGACTCGCTGGGTTCGCGGGTAATGAGCTCGGTGCGAGTGACCGACTTCGGTGGGGTGGTCATGCGTTATCTCCTCTTCGGGGCACGAGCTGGCGGGCGCGCCTGAGCACGGGGGGTCGACCATCCGGCCGTCGACCCGGACGGCGCCTGACACGGCCCCGCTGCGTCGGCAAGCACCCGGCGAGCCCACGAGCGCTCCTCGGCGCTCGGCGCAAAGGCGGCGTTGACGGTCTCGACCTGGTGCGGGTGGATGCAGAGCTTGCCGGCAAGGGCGGCGACTACGCCCGTCACGGTGCCACGCTTCCGCGCTTGACGAGCTGGCGAGCGATGACGTTGCGCTGGATCTCGTTGGTGCCCTCGCCGACGATCATCAGCGGCGCGTCGCGGAAATAGCGTTCGACGTCGAACTCGGTCGAGTAGCCGTAGCCGCCATGGATCCGGACGGCGTTGAGGGCGATCTCCATCGCCACCTCGGACGAGAAGAGCTTGGCCATGCCGGCCTCCATGTCCGAGCGCCGGCCGAGGTCGTACTCGCGGGCAGCGTGCAGGGTCAGCTGGCGTGCGCCCTCGAGCTTCGTCGCCATGTCCGCGAGGTAGTTGCCAATGCTCTGGTGCTTCCAGATCGGCACCCCGAAGCTTTCCCGGTCCTGCGCGTAGCGGAGCGCGTCCTCGAGGGCGGCGCGACCGACGCCGAGGGCGCGACCCGCAACCTGGAGGCGGCCGATCTCCAGGCCGCGCATCATCTGCGCGAAGCCTTCGCCCTCCCGTTCGCCGAGCAGGGCGGACGCCGGAGCCGTGAGGTTCTCGAAGACGAGCTCGCAGCTCTCGACACCCTTGTAGCCCAGCTTGGGTAGGTCACGGGAGATGGTGAGGCCTTCGGCCCCCTCGCGCTTGTCCACGAGGATGATCGAGACGCCCTTGTGGCGGGGCTCCGCCTGCGGGTCGGTCTTGACGAGCAGGGCGACGAGGTCGGAGTGGCGGGCGTTGGAGATCCACGTCTTCGACCCGTTGATGACGTAGGAGTCGCCGTCGGTGCGGGCGTTGGTGCGCATCGCCTGCAGGTCGGACCCGCCGCCCGGCTCCGTGAGGGCCATCGTCGCGCGCAGCTCGCCGGTCGCCATGAGCGGCAGATACGTGTCCTTCTGCGTCTGGGTGCCGTAGTCCTGCAGCAGTTTGGCGACGACACCGTGGCCGCCGGCGGCTCCGGCCAGTGACATCCACCCACGGGACAGTTCCTCGGTGACGAGGACGTAGCAGGCAGCGCTCACCTTCGTCTCACCCCATGGTTCTCCGATGGCGAGGCCGTAAATGCCGATGTCCTTCATCGTCTCGATGAGGGCCTTGGGATAGGTGTTGGTGTGCTCGAGTTCCTGAACGACGGGCTTGACGTCGCGGTCCACGAACTCGCGGACGAGGTTGACGATGGCGCGTTCCTCGTCGGGCAGGTCGATCATGATGCATCTCCTTGAGGAGTCGGGGTGCCATTGAGGACGGCAGCGGGGGTGGGGAGGTGGTCGGTCAGGACCACGGAGGCGTCGGCCCACGTGAGGTCGGCGGCGGACAGGCCGGTGCCGTCGAGGCAGTCGGCGAACTTGTGGTCGAGCTGGGCGCCGGTCGGAGGATTTCCCGGCGACCCGGGCGGGTCGACAAGCTCGGCAGTGTGGACCCCCGTCGCGGACTCGACCGTGAGCTCCACGCGACCCGAGAGGAGCTGCTGCGCGTCCTCGTCGTGCAGGTCGACCTCGAGACGGCGCAGCAGAGCCTGGAGTGCCGGGCGGTTGACGCCGTCGTCGCTGAAGGTCGCGAACCCGCAGTGCTCGTCGACGAGGGCCGCGGCCACGGCGTACTCGAGGCTGAACTTCGCCTCGAGGCCCGTCGTGGGCCGATGGTGGATGAGCGGCTTGACCGTGCCGCGGGGGGTGCGCACGAGGATTCGGGTGATCGCGTTGGTGTCCTCGACGGCGGACCGCAGGGATGCCGCGGCACCGATCGGTCGTTGGAGCGCGTAGCAGCACGGGAAGAGTTTCACCGCGAGCCCGTCGGGGATCGCTGGCCCAGCCAGGTCGATGGTGTCGGCTGTGGCACCGACCAGTCGAAGCCACGCGTCCACCACTTCGAGCTCTGCGGTGACACCTGCTGCTGCGAGATGGGCGGCGCGCACGCCGGCATCGACGGCGAAGCCGACCTGGAGCGACTTCGCGTCTGTCCCGAAGGCTCGTTGGACGCCACCGGACGCGGGAACGGCGAGCGCGAGTGCGATGGCCGTCCGCTCGGCGTCGAGGCCGAGGGCGATGGCTGCCGTTGCGGCGGACGCGAGCGCGCCCGAGGTCGTCGTCGCGTGCCAGCCGGCCGAGTAGTGGTCCCAGCCCAGGGCAGAGCCGAGCCTGGCCATGACGCCGGCGCCGGCGAGGTAGGCACGGGCGCCGCCTGCGGTGTCCAAGGCCACGGGGACGCAGATGGTGCTGATGTGGGTGGTCGACGGCATGTGCAGGTCGTCGAAGTCGACGACGTGGCTCGCGACCGCCCACCGTCCGGCTCGTCCCAGCACGCCGATCTGGTGCAGCAACGGTTCGTCACGGGCGCAGAGCGCCGCCGCGACGGTGTCCTGCAGCGACCTGTCGGCCAGGGCAAGGTCTTCGGGTGTGGGGTCGAGCGCGACGGCCCAGTCGGCGAGCTGTCGGGCGGTGGTCATCTGGTCTCCTGAGGAGTCAGGCCGAATTCCGCGAGCACGGCATCCGTGTGCTGGCCGACGGCGGGGACGGGGTTCATGACGGGTTCGTCGCCGTCGAGGGTGGCGGGAGGCGCGAGGGCCCGCAGCGTTCCGACGGGACTCGCGACCTCGCGCCAACGGCCACGGGCCTCGAGCTGTTCGTGGTCGAAGAACTGCCGCATGTCGCGCAGTCGCGCGTTGGCGATACCGACGGTTTCGAGGCGCTCGATGACCTCATCGGTTGTCAGCTCGGCGAAGGCCCGAGCGATCTCCGCCGAGAGGTCGTCGCGATGGGCGACGCGTAGGGAGTTCGTGACGAAGCGGTCGTCGGTTGCCAGGGCGGGTTCGCCGAGGACGTCGACGCAGAACTTGGCCCACTCGCGCTCGTTCTGGATCCCAAGGAAGACCTGCTCGTCGCCGACGCAGGGGAAGGGCCCGTACGGCGCGATCGCCGCGTGAGAGGCGCCGCTACGTGCGGGGTCCGTGCCGCCGTAGGCGGCGTAGTACATCGGGAAGCCCATCCACTCGCCGAGTGCCTCGAGCATCGAGATGTCGACGGTGGCCCCCTCGCCGGTCTGCCCTCTGCGCAGGAGCGCCGTGAGGACGCCGGTGTAGGCGTACATGCCCGCGGCGATGTCGGCGACGGAGATCCCGACCTTCACAGGTGTTTCGGGTGTGCCGGTGATGGAGACGAGTCCGGCCTCGCACTGCACGAGCAGGTCGTAGGCCTTCTTCGTCGTGTAGGGCCCGCCCGGCCCGTAGCCGGAGATCGATACGTGGACGAGGCGCGGGTTGGCGGCGCGCAGCTCGGCAGCGCCGAGGCCGAGTCGCTGGGCGGCACCCGGGGCGAGGTTCTGGACGAAGATGTCCGCCGAAGCGACGAGCGCCCGCAGGGCCGCGAGACCCTCCTCCGACTTGAGGTCGAGAGCGACGGACTCCTTCGACCGGTTGAGCCAGACGAAGTGCGAAGACATGCCGTCGACGGTCTCGTCGTAGTCGCGGGCGAAGTCACCCGGGCCTGGGCGTTCGACCTTGATCACGCGTGCGCCGAGGTCTGCGAGCTGCCGCGTCGCGAAGGGGGCTGCGACGGCCTGTTCGATGGACACGACGGTGAGTCCGGTGAGGGGCTGCATGAGGTCACGTTCCTTGAGGAGTGGGATGTGGGAAGAGTTGTGGGCTGAGAAGTAATGCGGAGATGGCGCGCAGGTGGGCGGGCCTGCGGACGCTGCGTCGGTCAGCCCCGGCCCAGGAGGGCGAGCGAGGTGGAAGGCCAGCAGTCCGATTGCCAGCAGGAGGACCGCGGCGGTGGGACGGCTGCCTCGGTCAGGGCGTCGTATCACCTCGCGAGGACGTGCTCCCGCGCCCGAGCCGAGAGCGGTGTGCGTAGTGCGCAGGAATGAAGTCGCTAACGGCCAGCTCGAGGGCGCGGCCGACGCGATCGGTGTAGAGCCGCTCGATGTGGAGCAGCGGACTGCCGAGCGGGCACCCGAGCGCGCTGGCATCCTCTGCGTCCGCGGCGACGGCACTGATGACCTGCTCGGCCTCGCCGATGTCGTTCCCATGCAGCTCGATGAGGCTGATGATCGTGGTCTTGCTGTGCACGCCCGGGTCGGTCAGCTCAGGCACGTCGGCGACCTTCGCGGCGATGGCTGGCGGGAGGTGAACGCGGGTGCGGCAGAAGGGCTCTCCGCGGTGAAGTCGCTGGAAGGTAAGGCTCACAACATGGGAGGCCTCGAGGCCCAGTCGGTCGGCCACATCGCGGTCGATTCGGTCGGTAAGGGGGTCGACGAGCTCGAAGTCGGTGTCGAGCTGGAGGTTCATGAGGTCGTCGACGCTGCCGAAGGGGCGCCGGTAGCGGGCCCCGCCAGGGGCGACGAAGGTGCCGCTGCCCTGCACCCGGTAGACGCTGCCCTCCGCGACGAGCTCCTGGTAGGCCCGGCGAATGGTCTGGCGGCTGAGGCCGAGGTCCTCGGCGAGGGACTGCTCGGTCGGGAGTTTGGTGCCCTCGGGGAACTCGCCCTGGAAAATTCGCTCGCGCAGGCGCTGGGTGAGGAGCCGGTAGGAGCTTTGGCCGGGGCGGCGGGGTTGAACATCCACGCGAGGCTCCTTCGTCGGACCGGGTCCCCGTCGACCCGAATTGTACGGCCATTTCTAACTTGGCCGTACAACTTTGTCAAGATGTCACGGCGTCCGCTTCGCCACGCCGCCGACTGCACCACCGTGGCCGGCAAGACCGCGACCAACGCCACTGAACTCGCCGTCCAGCGCAGTCAGTTCCAGAGCGTGTGTGTCGCGGTGTGTGTCGCCTCCGACGACAGCGTCGACGACCTCGGCAACCAATGGCATAAAGCAACCTCCTCGGTGGGTGACCGGTGAATTGACTTGAAGAACCCACCGGGTGCGGCACATCTGTAATGAGTCACGGCCATCTGCTCGAGGGCGCGGACAAGCTTCTGATCAAGCCAGCAGGGTGGGGCCAAGCCGGTATCGACGCTTTGGCCGACGAGTCCTTCGCAGAGCACGCCGAAGCGGCCAGATCACGCCCGAGTCAGACCCGGACGCCGATACCGATCTTCGCAGCGATCACAACTGAATCCCCATCCGCAACACTCACAGATCACGCGGTGGCCGCACTTCGTCCGTCACCAACTGGGTGACGAACCCGGCGACCGCGCTACACCACTATCGGGGACTCAACTCGTACGGCATTCTCGGAAGCCAGTTCCACGGCGCCTGCAAGGCCCTAAAGTCGCCTCATGGTTCCCCGCCTGGATGGCAAGAATAAGTGGCGACTGCTCGCTGTCGCGCCAATCGCCGCGCTCTTCCTTACCAGTTGCACGGCATCCGGACAGGTCGAGCCGAACCGGGGTGCGGTATTTCCGATTCAGGGCAAGGTCGCCACTCCTATGAACCTGAACGTGCTTACGATCGACGAATCGATCGCGCTAATGGGCGACCCGACAATTGCGGCACAGTACGCGGGTCGCCCATGCCCCGTGCGAGATACCTCCGCCGACCTAGTTGGTGGTCAGGTGCGCGTTTCCGACTCCCATGGCGTGATGGTTGCGCTGGGGAAGGTCGACACAGAAGCGAAAATGATCGCGGTGCCCGGAGGCCTCGGCACATCGCTTCTCGCCTGTGAATTGTCGTTCACAGTGGGTGCGGTACCGGACACGGACCTGATCTACACCGTTCAGCTGTCTCGATTGCCGGGTGTTTCATTCACCCGCGAACAACTGTCGGGACCGGTTGACATGAGTGCCCTTTGACCCGGGCAGTTTGACGAGATCGGGGACCAGTTCGGGATCAGCGGTGGCAACGGGTAGTACTTCCGCGTGGCACGGATGTCGCAGGATCACGATGTTCGTGGCCTGTACTGGGTGATGGCGCCCTGGTCGCGCAGATAGACAGCGGTGTCCCTCACAGCTCTGATCCACTCGAGTCCTGCGGTGGCTGGGGGCCGATCGACGAAGCATCCGCGTTCGGCGTCACGGAGCGCAGCGAGGGTTTCGACCGTGGCGTTGTGCCGCTCCCAGAAGGCCGGGATGGTGCGGACGTGGAGAGCGAATCTCGAGATGAGGCCATCGACCCTAAGCCGGAGGTCGGTGAGTAGAGCGTCATATTCATTGTCGCTGAGCGACGGTACGTTAACCGGGGTCGCCCGTCGCCCGTCGCCCGTCGCCCGTCGGCTGCCTGCGCCCCGACAACGACAAAGCCGCAGGTCACATGGGCTGTGACCTGCGGCTGGGGTGGTGGCCAGGGACGGGGTCGAACCGTCGACCTTCCGATTTTCAGTCGGACGCTCGTACCAACTGAGCTACCTGGCCGTGTCCGGGTAGGTGCACCCGGAGGCACGCCTGCTCAAACATCAACGCTAGGTCGCCCTGGCGCGACCGCAACTATAACGCATCGGCAGGTGCCCGTTCATCGCCGCTCGAGGCGGCCTCCGACGGCACCCGACGGCACCCGGCGGCCCCCGGGACGACCTTCATCGCCCCCGGACGGCTCCGGAACAGTGGCGTCAGCGGACCCCCGCCATCATCCTGGTGATCCACCTGCTGCCAGCGGCCATGAGCAACCCCACCACGATGGAGGCGATGCCGAGGAAGAGGAAGTACGGGCGCTCGTTGGACGGGTCGTAGAACCCGGCCAGCGATCCTGCCCCGGCCGAACCCACGGCAATGGACAGGAAGAACAGCGCGATCATCTGGGAGTGGAACGCCTTGGGCGCCAGCTTGGTGGACAACGACTGGCCCACAGGTGACAGGCAGAGCTCCGCGATCGTGAAGAAGAAGAGGATGAGGACGAGCCACAACAGCGGGGTGCTGTTCGCGCCGCCCCCGGCGTAAGGCAGGAAGAGCAGGAACGCCAGACCCATGAACGTCGTGCCGGCCGCGAACTTCAGTGGAGTCGAGGGCTGACGCGACCCGAGCCGCGTCCACATCGCCGCGAACACGCCGGCGAGGATGATGATGAAGATGGGGTTGATCGACGTCACCCAGCTCGGCGGCATCTCCCAGCCGAAGAGCGAGCGGTTGAGCCGCTGGTCGGCATAGACCGCCACCACGG
The DNA here is from genome assembly GCF_001427985.1 of Knoellia sp. Soil729. Lineage (GTDB taxonomy): Bacteria > Actinomycetota > Actinomycetes > Actinomycetales > Dermatophilaceae > Knoellia. The sequence goes on along the minus strand of NZ_LMSA01000001.1, from coordinate 1,050,224 downwards.
TGAACTGCTGCTGGAACAGCGACCAGAACACCGCGCTTGCGATGAACATGGGGATGAACGCGATGACGCGCGCGCGCTCAGCGGAGGTGATCTTGCGACTCCTGAGCATGATCGTGAAGAGGGCGATGGATGCCACGAGGGTCACGACGACCACGATGTCCGACAGCTGCTCGGCGTGGATGACGCCGGCGACCGAGAGGACGGCGATGACCGCCACGACGGCCGCAGCGATGACGGCATACCGGATTCGACCGGCACGGTCGAGCGGGTTCGAGATCTCGCGGCCGGCGTCACCGATGGTGGAGCGGCGCAGCCCGAGGTACTGCACGAGGCCGGCGGCCATGCCGATGGCGGCGAGACCAAACCCCCAGTGGAAGCCCTTCATGTCCCAGATCAGGCCGGTGAGCAGGGGACCGACGAGGGCCCCGAGGTTGACCCCCATGTAGTAGATCGAGAAGGCGGCGTCACGGCGCTCGTCCTCAGGGGCATACATGTCACCCAGGACCGAGCTCGTCGTCGTCTTGAGCGAGCCGGACCCCAGCGCGATGCAGACGAGGCCGATACCGACGCCGAGGATGTTGGGCACCACCGCCAGCGCGATGTGACCGACCATGATCGTCACCGCCGCGACCGTGAGCGTGCGCTCGGCCCCGAGGAGCCGGTCCGCAACCCACGCCCCGAGGACCGCCGACAGGTAGACGAGGCCGCCGTACGCACCGACGATCGAGGTCGCCGCCTCCTGCGAGAGCCCCAGCCCGCCATCGGTCGCGGCGTAGTAGAGGTAGTAGACGAGGATGCCCTGCATCCCGTAGAAGCTGAACCGCTCCCACATCTCGATGCCGGCCAGGTTGGCCAAGCCCATCGGGTGGCCGAAGAAGCGCCGATCGCGGCTCACCTCGGGCTGCGCGGGTCCGTCCTTGAGGTCTGTTCCGTGCGAAGTCACGTGTCCATCTAGGCACACATGGGCGCGACTTGCCCAGCGAGCGGAACCCGGGCAGGGCCTCAGGCGCGCAGGATCTTCTCCATCGGCCGGCCCTTGGCGAGCTCGTCGACGAGCTTGTCGAGGTAGCGGATCTGCTGCATCAGCGGGTCCTCCACCTCCTGCACCTTCACCCCGCACACCGACCCCGTGATGAGCGAGACGTTGGGGTTGAGCCGGGCCGCCGCAAAGAAGTCCTCGAACGTCGTCTCGTCCGCCAGATGCTTCTTCAACTCGCCCTCGCCAAACCCGGTCAGCCACTCGATCACCTCGTCAACCTCGGCAGCCGACCGCCCCTTGCGCTCCACCTTGGTGACGTAGAGGGGGTAGACCGAGGCGACGCTCGTGGTGAAGATCCTGTGGCCCATGACGCGAGCGTATGCCGTCTGCTCCGGAATGCGCGCCCCTCACCTTCGCGTTGGCCCGGGCATGCAAGCCATCACCTACAGCAAGTACGGCGCCCCCGACGCCCTCGCCCTCACCGACGTCCCCGACCCCAGGGTCGGCCCGGGAGAGGTGCTCATCCGCGTCCGCAGCGCCTCGGTCAACCCGGTCGACTGGAAGGTCATGGCCGGGTACCTCGACGGCCTCATGCAGGTCGACTTCCCGGCCATCCCCGGCTGGGACGTCGCCGGTGTCGTCGAGGCGGTCGGGCTCGACACGCCCGAGTACACCGTGGGCGACGAGGTCATGGCCTACGCCCGCAAGGACTGGGTGCAGCACGGCACCTTCGCAGAGCTCGTCGCTGCGCCCGTGCGCACGGTCGCGCGCAGGCCGAAGGGTCTGGACTGGAACCAGGCCGCAGGGCTCCCGCTCGCCGGCCTCACGGCATACCAGCTCCTCACCCGCCTCTCCACCAAGGAAGGCGACACGGTCCTCATCCACGCTGCCGCAGGCGGCGTGGGCCTGCTTGCCGTCCAGGTCGCCAAGGCGATCGGCGCCCGGGTCATCGGCACGGCGTCCGAGGGCAACCACGACTTCCTTCGGAATCTCGGCGCAGAGCCGGTGACCTACGGCGACGGGCTGACCGAGCGGGTTCGTGAGCTCGCACCGAACGGTGTCGACGTCGTCCTCGACCTCGTCGGCGGCGTGCTCGAGACGACGAAGGCCGTCCTTGCCGACGGTGGCCGCCACGGCTCGATCACCGACGGCACCGTCGCCGAGGCGGGCGGCATCGCAGCGTGGGTGCGCCCGGACGCGGCCGACCTGCAGGCGCTCGCCGACCTCGTGGACGCGGGCAAGCTGACGGTGCCGGTGGCCGAGGTGTTCGCCCTCAAGGACGCCGCCAAGGCGTTCGAGCTGAGCCAGGGCGGCCACGTGCGCGGCAAGATCGCGATCGAGGTCAGCCGCTGAGGCGCTGAGCCCGCGACATGCACAGAGCCCCACACCATGTGGTGTGGGGCTCTGTGCTGTGTCGCTCAAGACTGTGCGACCCCGACGGGACTCGAACCCGCGACCTCCGCCGTGACAGGGCGGCGCGCTAACCAACTGCGCTACGGGGCCTTGCAGGTGCAAGACCTTGTACTACGTATCCCCAACGGGATTCGAACCCGTGCTACCGCCGTGAAAGGGCGGGGTCCTGGGCCGCTAGACGATGGGGACCCGTTCAGGACGGGAACCCACGTCGCGCAGCGCGCAGCGCTCGGATCCGTCGTGGACTCGGAAAGCATAGGTGACGATCGCGCAGGTTCCAAAACGAGTCCCCTTCGTGCTCAGGACGACCCCCTCGTATGCCGTCCGCCCGCCTCAGGCGCGCGCCTCCCGAAGCGCTGCGCGCACCAGGTCGATGGCAGCCGAGTCGCTCAGCCCCGAGCGTGCGACGGAGGCGGCGTAGGCAGCAGCGCTGCGGTGCAGGGCCACGTCGGTGGCATGCCCGCCACCGGCGACGACCGTCCCTGCCCGCCGCCGCGTCGTCACCAGCCCCTCGGCCTCGAGCTCCTTGTAGGCGCGGGCCACGGTGTTGACGGCGAGCCCGAGGTCGCCGGCCAGGGCCCGTACGGTGGGCAGGCGGTCGCCCTCGGCGAGGGCGCCACGGGCGATGAGGCCCTCGAGCTGGGCCCGCACCTGCTCGTAGGGCGCCTCGGCGGCAGCACCGTCGATGGTGATGTCGAGGTTGCTCATGCGGGGTTGGCCCAGGCGTGGACCCGGTCCGCGTCCCACGTCGTCACGATGCGCTCCCAGGGCACGCCCAGCCGCTCGGCCCGCTCGCAGCCGTACGCCTTCATGTCGAGCTGACCCGGAGCGTGCGCGTCGGAGTCGATGGAGAACAGGCAGCCGATCTCCAGAGCGAGCTCGATGAGCTCGTCGGGTGGGTCCTGCCGCTCGGGGCGCGAGTTGATCTCCACGGCGGTGCTGCCCTCGAGACACGCCTCGAAGACGGCACGCGCGTCGAAGTCCGACTGCGGGCGCTTCCCCCTCGAGCCCTCCACGAGTCGGCCGGTGCAGTGCCCGAGGACGTTGACGCGCGGGTTGAGGACGGCGGCCACCATGCGCCTGGTCATCGGCCCCGAGTTCATCCTCAGCTTGCTGTGCACCGACCCGGTGACGAGGTCGAGCTTGCCGAGCATGGTGTCGGTCTGGTCGAGCGAGCCGTCGTCGAGGATGTCGACCTCAATCCCCTTGAACAGCCGGAAGGCCCCGCCCACGCCTGCGTTGATGGCGTCCACGATCGCGATCTGCTGCGTCAGGCGCTCCGCCGTCAGCCCATTGGCGATGCGCAGCTGGGGCGAGTGGTCGGTGAGCACCATCCACTCGTGCCCGAGCTCGATGCCGGTCAGCACCATCTCGTCGATCGGCGACCCACCGTCGGACCAGTCCGAGTGGAGGTGGCAGTCGCCGCGCAACGCGGCATACAGGTCTCCCCCTCCGTCCACGAGCGGACCTCCGCTCTTCTCCTGCAACGACGCGAGGTATGCCGGCAGCTCACCCTGCGCTGCCTCCGCCACGACCGCGGACGTGGACTTGCCGATGCCGGGCAGGTCCTGGAGGGTGCCGGCCTTGACCCGGCTCGACAGCTCGTCCGGATGGACCTCCTTGAGGGCCTTGACCGCGTTGCGGAACGCCTCGACCCGGTAGGTGCCGGCGCGGATGCGCTCGAGGAGGAAGGCGATCCGTCGCAGCGCCTGCGGAGGTTCGACGGGGGCTTCGAGGGGTGGGAGCAACGCGACCATGGGCCCAGTCTCCCCGAACCGCACCGGGTGTCGGGGGCGACGGGCAGGATCGGTGGATGACCTTCGCAGAGCTCCACGAGAGCGGCTTCTTCGTTCTGCCCCACGCGTTCGACGCCGGGTCGGCCATCCGGCTGGCGGAGGCTGGGTTTGCGGCCATCGCCACGACGAGCCACGGTCACGCGGCAACTCTGGGCAGGTCCGACCTCGAGGTGACGCGTGACGAGATGGTTGCCCACGTCGCCCTGCTCACGAGCGTCGTCGACGTCCCCGTCAACGTCGACTCGGCCGACTGCTTCCCCGCCGAGGAGGGTGGCGTCGGGCGCACCGTCGAGATGCTCGCCGACGCCGGAGCGGCCGGGCTCTCCATTGAGGACTACGACCCGGCGACCAAGGCGATCGTGCCGCTCGACGAGGCCGTTCAGCGGGTCGCCGACGTCGTCGAGGCGGCGCACGCGCGAGGAGTCGTCGTCACGGCGCGTTGTGAGAGCGCCCTCTACGGCTTCGACGACGACCCGGTGGCGCGCCTTGCGGCCTATGGGGACGCCGGCGCCGACGTGCTCTACGCGCCCCTGGTCAACGACGAGGAGCGGCTGGCCGCCATCGTCGCGCTCGGGCGCCCGGTCAACGTCCTCGCGGCCGGCGACCACCCGCCGGTCGAGCGGCTGCGCGCTCTCGGGGTGCGCCGGTTCAGCACTGGTGGTGCCCTCACCCAGGTGGCCTACGACGCCGCCGTGAGCTACGCCAAGTCCCTGGCCTGAGCCCCGAAACCGAACGAGCGCCGATAGCGTCGGCATCATGACAGAGCAGCAAGGTCCGGGGCCGGGGCGTACCCGCCAGAGCGCCATCTACCGTCGCGGCACGCTCGGGCAGCAGCCGCGCGTGCCCACCGACCCCGACGAGCTCGAGGCGCGCGCCCACAAGGAGATGAGCGCCAAGGCGTGGGCCTATGTCAGCGGTGGTGCCGGGACCGGCGCGAGCGTGCGCGCCAACCGGGCGGCCTTCGACCGGTGGCAGGTCGTGCCCCGGATGCTCCACGGCACGACCACCCGTGACCTGCGCTCCGAGATCCTCGGGACCTCGCTTTCGGCGCCGGTGATGCTCGCCCCTGTCGGGGCCGCCGACCTGGTCGCGCCGAGCTCCGACCTCGACATCGCCCGGGGCGCCGCCGCGGCCCGCACGCCCTACATCTTCTCCACGCAGGGGTGCGCGCCGATGGAGCGGACGGCGCAGGTCATGGGGGACGTGCCGTGGTGGTACCAGCTCTACTGGTCCATCGACGAGGAGCTCGTCGACTCCTTCATCGGCCGTGCCGAGGACGCCGGCGCCAAGGCGCTCGTCGTCACCCTGGACACGACGATGCTCGGGTGGCGCACCCAGGACCTCGACCTGGGGTCGTTGCCGTTCTCCCAGGGCATCGGCATCGCGCAGTACACCTCCGACCCGAGGTTTCTGCGGATCGTGGCGGAGCGGGTAGCCGCTGCTGGGGACGCGCCGTCGCCGCTCGAAGGCACGAAGGGAGCCGAGAAGGTCAGGGCTGCGGCGAGTGGAGCACGCACCCTGCTCAGCCAGTCGCGACGGCACCCCGGTGACACCCGGGACAACCTGCGCTCACCCGAGCCCCGCGCGGCAGTGGAGACGTTCCTCGACATCTACTCGAACCCCGGGCTGTCCTGGTCGCACATCGAGACGCTGCGCGAACGTACGCAGATCCCGGTGCTGCTCAAGGGGATACTGCACCCCGACGATGCGCAGCGAGCGATGGACCTCGGCGTCGACGGCATCATCGTCTCCAACCACGGCGGACGGCAGGTGGATCATTCGATCGCCTCGCTCGACGCCCTCGTCACGATCCGAGAGCGAGTCGGTCCCGAGCCGGTCGTCCTCCTCGACAGCGGCGTGCGCACCGGCGCCGACGTGTTCATCGCTCTGGCCCTGGGGGCCGACGCCACGCTCATCGGCCGTCCCCACATCTATGGGCTGGCGCTCGATGGGGCCGACGGAGTACGCGACGTCATCGACAACGTCATCGCCGAGCTCGACCTGACGATGGGCCTCGTCGGAGCGGCCTCGATCGCTGAAATCACCAAGAAAGCGTTCCTGACCGGGCCCGCCTGAGCTGGCCGGACCGCGCTGTGCACTGCTGCGCTGGGGCGCAGCAGTGCACAGCCGCGTTCGGTGGGACTGTGCACTGCTGCGCTGGGGCGCAGCAGTGCACACGGCCGACCAGAGGGGCACAGGGAGGTGGCCCGGGCCCGTATCTCGGTGCCCGGACCCAGGAAACCGCGCGGAGCTCAGGCGAGGTCGGCCAGTGCAGTGAGGAGGCGGTCGATGTCGCTGTCGTCGGTGTAGGGCGCGAGTCCCACCCGGACACCGCCCTCGTCGCCGAGGCCGAGGTGACGTGAGGCCTCGAGCGCATAGAAGTGCCCCGCAGGCGCGTTGACGCCACTCTCGGCCAGGGCCCGGCGCACCTCCTGCGGCGACTTCCCGTCGACGGTGAGCAGCACGGTGGGCGTGCGCTTGCGAGCGTTCGAGAACAGCCGCACACCCGGCATGGCGCGCAGCCCGGTCTCGAGCCGGGTCAGGAGCCGGTGCTCGTGCGCGTCCAGCGCCTCGAAGCTGGCAAGGATCCGCTCCCGCCGTGAACCGGTCGCGGAGGGGTCGAGCCCGGCCAGCACGTCCACCGCCGCAGTGGTGCCGGCCAGCAGCTCGTAGGGCAGCGTTCCCAGCTCGAAGCGCTCGGGCACCGCGTCGCTCGACGGGAGCAGCTTGTCCATCGTGAGGGTCTCGAGCAGCGCCGGGGCCGCAGCCACCACTCCGATGTGGGGTCCGAGGAACTTGTAGGGCGAGCACGCCCAGAAGTCCACCCCGAGCTCGTCGAGGTCGACCGAGTCGTGCGCCGTCGCATGCACGCCGTCGACCCAGTGCAGCGCACCGACCTCGTGCACGGCGCGGGCGATCTTGCAGACCGGCGGCTTGGTGCCGATGAGGTTGGAGGCCGCGCTGGTGGCCACCAACCGCGTGCGGTCGGTGATGAGCGAGGTCACGGCGTCGGAGTGCATCTCACCGGTGTCCGGCTCGAAGTCGGCCCACTTCACGACCGCGCCGACCGCCTCGGCGGCCTGCACCCACGGGCGGATGTTGGAGTCGTGGTCGAGCCTGGTCACGATGACCTCGTCGCCGGGCTCCCACGTGCGGGCCAGCGCCCGCGACAGGTCGTAGGTCAGGGCTGTCGCACTGCGCCCGAACACCACGCCACGCGGGTCGGCGCCGAGCAGGTCCGCCATGGCTGCACGGGCGTCGACGACGACCGACTCGGCCCGACGCTCGCTGGCCGTGACCTCACCACGGTTGGAGATCGCGGACACCAACGTCGCGCGCACCGCCTCCGCGACGGGGGTAGGGGTCTGGGAGCCGCCGGGCCCGTCGAAGTGGGCAGCGCCCTCCTGCAGGGCCGGGAAGAGCGAGCGGACTGCAGCAACGTCGTAGGTCATGGCTCAACGTTGCCATGTGTAGCGCCGCACCGTGTCACCGTCCAGCACAGTGATTCCGGTGTCGTCGGCGCGCAGGCTGCGGAGCGCGTCGCGACTGACAACCCGTGCCGTATGCCGGCCCATGCGGAGCGTGGGACCCGCGCTCACCTCGAGCGTCGGCCGCCCGTCACCGAACGGCCACCACCACACGTCGGAGCGGGTGCCGACCACGCGCTCTCCACCTGGCAGGGTTGCCGGCGTCGTGTTCGCGGACGTATCCGTGCACGGGCCGGGAGTCGTGGCGACACTCGTGCGGTCGAAGGTCTCGAACGTCGTGCGCACGCACTCGCCGCCGGACTTCTCGCCGAGGATGAGCACTCCGTCCCGGCCGACCGATGTGGCGGCAGCGGGCCGAAGCACGACGCGGCTGGTATCGGGATCGACCAGCAGCAGCGTGCCGTCGGTCGCGGCCAGGACGCCGACGGTGGGCAGGCTCCCGCCCTCGCCGACGACGGGGCGTGATGTGCCGGTCGCCGTCGGCTGTGGCGTCTGCCAGGACTGCGTGCCGTTGGTCCCCACCCCGATGAGACGGCAGGCCGTCGGGGTCCCGCCGCAGGCCTGCACGACCGTCGTCGTGGTCCCGGCCGCGACGAACGCGAGCGTGTGGGCGGGCGGGCCCTGCCAGGTCCACCGGGAGCGGCCATCGAGCCCCGCCCCGTCGAGCATGGCGTCGTGCAGGATGAGGAGCCGCCCTGCGCCCACGGCGCGCTCACCTCCGGCGACTGATCCAAGCGTGATCCGCGTGCCGGTCACGAGGTCGATCGCCACGTTGGATCCCGTGGCCACGAGCGCCCGGCCGCCGAGCACGTCGCCGCGCACGGCCTCGGTCTCCCACTGGCCCTCGAGTCCTGAGGTGCGTGGGGTGGTGAACCAGTCGACCATGACGACGAGGACGACGAGGAGAGCCGCGAGGACGGCATACGTCGTCGTGCGACGGGACGTCACGCGCACGGCGCCCGGGTCACCAGGACTGGTGCAGGGGACGGCCTTCGGCGAAGCCGGCTGTGCTCTGCAGGCCGACGGTCGCGCGCTCGTGGAACTCGGCGAGGGTGCGGGCGCCGGCATAGGTGCAGCTGCTGCGCAGTCCGGCGATGATCTCGTCGATGACGTCCTCGACCGAGGGCCGGGCCGAGTCGACGAACATGCGGGCCGAGCTGATGCCCTCCTCGAACATGGCCTTGCGGGCGCGCTCGTAGGCGGAGTCGGTCGCGGTCCGGTTGCGCACGGCACGCGAGGAGGCCATGCCGAAGGACTCCTTGAACTGGCGGCCCTTCTCGTCGGTGAAGAGGTCACCGGGGGACTCGAGGGTGCCGGCGAACCACGAGCCGATCATGACGTTGGATGCTCCTGCGGCGAGCGCCAGCGCGACGTCGCGGGGATGACGCACGCCGCCGTCGGCCCAGACGTGCTTGCCGAGCTCCCTTGCGGCAGAGGCACATTCGAGGACCGCGGAGAACTGGGGACGACCCACCGCGGTCATCATGCGCGTGGTGCACATGGCGCCCGGCCCGACGCCAACCTTGACGATGTCGGCCCCGGCCTCGATGAGGTCGCGGGTGCCTGCGGCAGTGACGACGTTGCCCGCGACGATGGGGACCTGGGGGTCGAGGGCGCGCACAGCCCTCAGGGCCTCGACCATCTTGTGCTGGTGCCCGTGGGCGGTGTCGATGACGAGCACGTCGGCACCGGCGTCGAGGAGCTGTGCGGCCTTGTCGGCGACGTCGCCGTTGATGCCGACAGCGGCCCCGATGCGCAGGGCGCCTCGGGCGTCCACGGCGGGGGAGTAGAGGTTGGCCCGCAGCGCCCCCTGTCGGGTGAGCACCCCGACGAGGGTGCCGTCCGCCGCGACGACCGGTGCCAGGCGCCGCCGGCTCCCGCTGAGGGTGTCGAAAGCCTCGACGACATCGACGTCGTCGCGGACCGTGACCAGCTCGCGTGACATGACGTCGCGGACCTGCACGAAGCGGTCCACGCCTTCGAGGTCCTTCTCGGTGACGACACCGATCGGGCGGTCCGCCTCGACGACGATGGCGGCCCCGTGCGCGCGCTTGCCGATGAGCACCTGCGCCTCCCCGACGGTCGTGTGCGGGTCGAGCGTGATCGCGGTGTCGAAGACGAGGTGTCGCTGCTTGGTCCAGCCGATGACCTCGCTGACGACGTCGCGCGGGATGTCCTGGGGGATGATCGTCAGGGCACCGCGACGGGCCGTCGTCTCGGCCATGCGGCGCCCGGCGATCGCGGTCATGTTGGCGACGACGAGGGGGATCGTCGTGCCCGTGCCGTCCTCGGACCGCAGGTCGACGTCGAGGCGACTCGTGACGTCCGACTGGTTCGGCACCATGAACACGTCGTCGTAGGTCAGGTCGAGCTGCGGCCGGAGGTCGTTGAGGAAACGCACGGATGACACTCTATGAGGCGACCTGTGCGCGCCGACGTGTAGCAGGATCGTGGGCGTGAGCCTTCTTGCCCCGTCACCCGCCGACGCCCAACGACGCGTCGGCCTGCGTCGTATGCGCGCCGTCGCGCTGGGGCTGCTCGTGCTTGCCGCCATCGTGTATGCCGTGACGTTGCGTCACGACACGCGCTGGCTCGGCTACGTCAACGCGGGGTCCGAGGCCGCCATGATCGGCGCGCTGGCCGACTGGTTCGCCGTCACGGCGCTGTTCCGGCACCCCTTGGGCCTGCCCGTGCCGCACACGGCGATCATCCCCAAGCGCAAGAACGAGATCGGCCGCAACCTCCAGGACTTCGTCTCCGAGAACTTCCTCACCGACGAGATCGCTCGCGAGCGACTCGCGGCCGCGCACGTGGGGGAGCGGCTGGGTGTCTGGCTGGGTGCGCCCGCTCATCGCCAGCGGGTCATGACCGAGGTCGTGCGGGTGACCCGCGCCGGCCTGGGGCGCCTGTCCGACGACGACGTGCGCGAGGTCATCGCCGACTTCATCCTGCCGCGGCTGGTGCACGAGCCGATCAGCCCGATCGCGGGCTCGCTGCTCGAGGGCATCGTGTCGCAGCGGACGCACCACGGGCTCGTCGACCTCGGGCTGGAGCAGCTGCACGACTGGCTGGCCGACAACCCCGGCACCTTCGCGTCCGTCATGGGGGAGCGGGCGCCGTGGTGGTCCCCGCCGTGGGTCGACGACAAGGTCATCGGCTGGAGCTACCAGCAGGTGCTCACGTGGCTGGAGGACATCCGCCTGACGCCCGACCACCCCGCCCGGGTGGCCCTCGACGACCTGTTGGAGCGCCTGGCGCACGACCTCCAGACCGACCCCGCCGTCATGGAGCGCGCCGAGTCGCTCAAGGAGCGACTGCTGTCGCACCCGCAGGTGCCGGACACCGCGGTCGGTCTCTGGCGGTCGTTCTCCGCCGCGCTCGAGACGGCGATGGACGACCCCACGTCCTACTTCCACGTCCGGGGTGACGAGCTCCTCGAGCACCTCGGGCAGCACCTCGTCGAGGACGAGCCCTGGCGCTCACGACTGGAGGGGCACCTCGGCGAGGCCGTGTCGTTCTTCGTCAACACGTACGGTTCCGAGATCGCCGAGGTCATCTCGGTGACGGTCGAGCAGTGGGACGGTCGCGAGGCGGCCGAGCGGATCGAGCTCCACGTCGGGCGCGACCTGCAGTTCATCCGCATCAACGGCACGGTCGTGGGTGCCTTGGCCGGCATCGTCATCCACGCGGTGAGCACCACGCTGACCTGACGAGCCGCGTCAGGACGTGCGGGGCGGGCGGGGGAAGAACATCGACGTGCGCTGCATGTACTCGGGGTAGCCCGGTCGCTTGGACATCTCGGACTCCAGCAACCGTGCCCCGGTGGCGAACGCGAGGAAATAGGTCATGACGACCGGCGAGAAGACGGTCAGCACCCCCGGCCACACCTCGGCGGCGACAACCAACAGCCCCCACCAGACCGCGGCGTCGCCGAAGTAGTTCGGGTGACGGGTCCAGGCCCACAGTCCGCTGTCCATGATCGTGCCCTTGTTGGCCGGGTCGGCCTTGAAGCGCGCCAGCTGGGCGTCGCCGACGGTCTCGAACGCGACGCCCACGCCGAAGACCACGACACCGAGCGCCGCGACCCAGCCCAGCGGCTTCGGATCCGCGGCTGCCGCGACCTGCAGGGGCAGGGAGACGATGTATGCCGCGAGCGCCTGGACCGCGAAGACCTTGCGGACCGCGTGGGCGAACCTCTGCCCGGGAGGCGCCGCTGAGAGGATCTTGTCGTAGCGGGGATCCTCCCCGGCGCCCAGCGCGCGGCGCCGGATGTGCCATGCCAGCCGTCCGCCCCACAGGGTCACGAGTGCGGCGAGGAGCAGCCCTCGGGCCCCGGGTGCGAACCCGAAACAGACCCACGCGATGGCCACGAAGACCAGGCCCCACGCGATGTCGACGACGCTCACCTTGCCGAGCCGGCGGGCGACGAGGGCGGTGATCGCCATGACGAGCGCGGCGGTGACCAGGCAGCTGACGGTCACGAGCACGAAGCGGGTCATCAACGCACCGTGTCATGCGCGACCGGGGCTCCGCCCGCACGGCGCGTGAGGATCTGGTCCACGCCCATGCGGCCGTCGCGGAAGGCCTGCGCGCTCCCGACGAGGTAGAGGCGCCACACGCGCGCCACCTCCTCGCCGACGAGGTCGACCACGCCAGCCCAGTTCTTCTCGAACGTGTCGAGCCAGGCGTGGACGGTCCAGACGTAGTGCTCGCGCAGGGCGTGCACGTCGCGCACCTCGAGCCCACCGGACTCGAGCAGTTCGACGGTCTCACCGACGGGACGCATGTGCATGTCGGGGGCGATGAACGACTCGATGAAGGGGCCGCCGCCGGGATGACGCCCGCGGCGGGACATCTGCTGGACCAGCACCCGGCCGCCGGGCTTCACCGCGTCGCGCAGCACCGAGACGTACGTCGGGTAGTTGCCCTGACCGACGTGCTCGCCCATCTCGATCGAGGCCACGGCGTCGTAGGGGCCGTCGGTCACGTCCCGGTAGTCCTGCAGCCGGATCTCGACCCGGTCCTCGAGCCCGCGCTCGCGGACTCGGGCGTCGATGAACGTCTTCTGCTCGGCCGCAATGGTCACCCCGGTGACCTGCGCGCCAAAGTGCTCCGCGGCATACAGGGACAACGATCCCCAGCCACAGCCCACGTCGAGCAAGCGCGACCCCTCGTGCAGGCCGAGCTTGCGGCAGACGAGGTCGAGCTTGGCGCCCTGGGCCGACTCCAGCGACTGTCCGGTCGTGCTCGGGTTGCCGGTCCACCAGGCGGAGGAGTAGGCCATGTGCGGGTCGAGCAACAGCTCGTAGAACGTGTTCGACAGGTCGTAGTGGTGGCTGATCGCGGACCGGTCGCGCCCCAGGGAGTGCAAGCGCCCCCGGAGCCGGGCCTGGCTCATCGGTGGCGGCAGCGGCGTGCCCCATGCCCCGACCTCGCGGGCGAGTGCGACGAGGCGGGGTGCGCTCCGGGCCAAGGTGCCGGCTGCAGGCCGCTTCACCCCGCGTGCGGCGAGCGCCGCCCGCGCCACGTCGAGGGCCTCGCCGACATCGCCGTCGACGTCGAGCTCCCCGGTGACGTAGGCCTGAGCAGCCCCGAGCTCGCCCGGGCTCCACAGCAGGCGCCGCAGGGCGTCGGGCGAGCGCAGGACGACAACCGGCCCCTGCGCCGGTCCCGTCGACGACCCGTCCCACACACGCAGACCGACGGGCACTGGACCGCGAAGGACCGGCTTCAGGGCGTCGGAGATCTGTTGGGCAAGGCTCGATGGCGTACTGCTCATGAGTGCTGTTCGGCGCAGGCGCACGGGTGGATGGGTGACCACCGCGAGTTCGTGCGCGCGGGTGTCAGATCGGGTCGGGTCAGCCAGCCCAGTCGGGGTCGGCGGCGGTGAGGCGCGCGGGGTCGACCGTGCCGGGTTCGGGCCGGTCCTTGTCAGTGCCCCCGAGAGCGGCAGCCACGGCGTCGTCGAAGTCCGTCTTGCCGCCGGGCGGCATGCCGATGACGTCGTCGATGTCCTGCTCCTGGCACACCACCTCGTGGATGAGGCTGCCCACCAACGGTTTTGCGATGCCGGACGGGACGGGTGTGACGAACCCGACCCAGTGGCTCGCGAGGCCGGGGGTGAGGACGGGGACCGTGCGGATGACCCGTGGGCGCAGTCCGGCGACGGCCGCGTAGCGCTGGATCATCTGTCGATAGGTGAGGACCTCGGGTCCGCCGATGTCGAACGTGCGGTTGACCTCACCCTCGATCCGGGCCGCCCCCACGAGGTAGTGCAGGACGTCCGCGATGGCGATGGGCTGGATACGGTTGTTGACCCACTTGGGCGTCACCATGGCCGGCAGCTTCTTGGTGAGGTGGCGCAGCATCTCGAAGGACGCCGAACCGGAGCCGATGATGATCGCGGCCTGGAGCACCACCGTCGGGACCCCGGACGCCATGAGCAGGTCGCCGACCTCGACGCGTGAAGCGAGGTGCGTCGACAGGTGACCACCGTCGGGGTGCAGGCCCGAGAGATAGACGATGCGTCCGACCCCGGCCGCCTGGGCGGCCAGCCCGAAGGTGCGAGCCAGCTCGCGGTCGCGTTCCTCGAAGTCGGCCTTGCCGTCCATCGAGTGCAGCAGGTAGTAGGCGACGTCGATGCCGGCGAGCGCCGTCTCGAGATCCTGGCGCGAGGTGGCGTCGCCCTCGACCACCTCGACGTCGTCGGCCCACTGCCGGGCACGGAGCCGGTCGGCGGAGCGGGTCAGCACCCGCACGCCGATCCCGGCGTCGAGGAGCACGGGCACGAGGCGGGACCCGATGTAGCCGGTCGCGCCCGTCACGAGGACGAGGGGCTGTGGAGAAGTCATCTGTGGCATCGTCTCACCCGTCATGGCGAATCTGGTTGTTGAACTGCGAAGATTCATCTCTGCTGCCCTCGTCGAGCCCGTGCCGCGCGACCACAGCCAGAGCGATGAGGCGTTCCGGCGTCGGCGGATCGTGGCTGCGGTCACCCTCGTCGTGGGTCTTGTCGTGAACACGTGGGCGCTGCGCATCGAGCCAGGCAACGACCTGTTCTATCCGGCGACGCTCGCCCTGGCCGGGATCTGGGCCTTCGGGGCGCTCCTCTCGGGTCCGCTGCACCTGGGGTGGTCCCACACGCGCGCCGGGGACCGACCGAGCCGCTCCGTGGCCCAGTCGCTCGTGCTCGGGGCGATGCTGCTGGGGCTTTTCCTCGTCGGCGCGCTCGTCGTCGCGCGCATCCCGGTGCTGCGAGAGCCGGTCAACGGGCTCCTCGACCACGCCCGGTTCGGCTCCCTGCCCGTCGTCGCGGTCATCACCGCCATCAACGGGGTGGCGGAGGAGCTGTTCTACCGCGGTTCGCTCTTCGCCGCCGTCGGGCGCAAGCACGCCGTCCTCGTCACGACCATCGTCTATGCCCTCGTGGTCTCCGGTTCGGGCATCCCGCTCCTCGTGCTGGCAGCAGCGCTCGTCGGGACGGTCGTCGGGCTCCAGCGCCGCGTCACCGGTGGCATCCTGGGACCGATCGTCACCCACCTCACGTGGTCGCTCGGCATGCTCTTCCTCCTCCCGCAGGTCCTGTCGACCTCTGGCTGACCGCGTGCTGCGAGGGGATGATGACGGGCCGTCGTTCGTTGGGGCGGGCATGAGCACCCTCACCTGTCCCAAGTGCGGATCGCAGATGCGCAACTACGAGCGCAACCAGGTCCACGTCGACCAGTGCACCGGCTGCGGCGGACTCTTCCTCGACCGCGGTGAGCTCGAGGCGCTCGTCCAGGCCGAGAATGCCTGGCACCAGCCGCAGCAGACGCCGCAGCCGGCAGCGGCACCCCAGCAGCCGGCATACGGGCAGGCTCCGCGCTACTCGTCCTCGCCGGGCAGGGACCAGTACGGCTCCGGGCAGCGCCGCAAGAAGTCGTTCCTCTCCGAGCTGTTCGACTGACGAGAGGGCGAGGCACCTCCAACTCGCAGGCCCCCGTCGACCTCTGGTCAGCGGGGGCCTGTCGTGCCATATTTCATCCATGACGGTCGCGGTTGGGGACGACGTCGCGCACACCGCGATCGGCGAGCAGCCGCGCGTTGACACCGGCTGGCACACACGGTTCGTCACCGCATTCGGAGGGGCGGTTGTCGCCGTGTGCCTCATCCTGCTGGGAGCGATGTGGACGCAGGGCCTGAGAGCAGCGACCTTCGACGACCTGCGCAGCGACATCAGCCAGGGTGGGGTGCAGCAGTGGTACGTCGCGGACGAGCTCGTCAAGGGTGACTTCGACCGGCTGGAGGCCCGGCAGGCGCCGCTGGAGACCACGTCGGTCACCGACGACGGCGTGACCTCCAGCACCACGAACGGGTCGGAGGGCGACGCGACCGGCGGCATTCTCGTCTGGGAGACCCGGGACTCGCGGTGGCACGTCGCCGCGGCTGACACGGATATTCGCGCGACCGGCGGCTTCGGCACCAGCGAGAGCGACGAGTCCACGGCTCTGGTGGCGGAGCTGCGTGCGTCCGGTGCTCCGATGCGAGCCTTCGAGTTCGGCGACTCGCCCACGTGGCACAACCTCGCGGCCATGGGTGGCCTCATCGTGCTCCTGACACTCCTGAGCGGCGGACCGCCGCGTGTGGGGACCCGGTGGTTCTGGTTCTGGGTCCTCCTCAACGCACCGTTGCTGCTCGGTTTCATCGCGTATGCCGTGATGGAGCTCATCGGGTTCCGTCGCCGTCCGGACCCGCCGCTTCCCAAGCGGTTGACCGGCATCGTCGGTCTGGTGGGCGCCGTGGTGCTCGCCATCGCGGTCGACCTCGTAGCTGGCGGGTTGCGCTCGCACGGGGTGCCGATCCCGCTCTGACCAGCGGACGTCGAGGTCACAGAGGGCCCCGCACGAGGTACGTGCCCTGCCGGGACACACTGCGCTCCAGCCTTCGGGCCGCGCGCTTGGGAGACTGGGCGCCATGACCGTCGTCCGATCGCTGCTCCTGTTCGCCCTTGCCGCTGTCGCGGAGATCGGTGGCGCCTGGCTCGTGTGGCAGGGCGTGCGCGAGCACCGGGGCTGGCTGTGGGTCGGCGCAGGGATCATCGCCCTCGCGGCCTACGGGTTCGTCGCCACACTCCAACCGGACGCGAACTTCGGACGGATCCTCGCGGCATACGGAGGTGTGTTCGTGGCGGGGTCGCTGCTGTGGGGGATGGTCGCGGACGGGTTCCGGCCCGACCGCTACGACGTGGTGGGCGCGCTGGTCTGCCTCGTGGGTGTCGCGGTCATCATGTACTCGCCACGGGCGGCGTGACCGTCAGCGTCGGCTCGGCGGCAGGCCGAACCGCCGGCTGAACACCTGCTCCTTCTCCGTCGCCTCGGTGAGGTCGTGCAGGCGAGCCTTGAGCAGCGACTGGATCGTGAGGTGCCCGAGGACGGTTCCGTCGGCATCGACGACGGCGGCTTCGGTGTGCTCGTGCTCCGCGAACAGGTAGGCGGCGTGACGCAGAGTGTCCCGGGCGCCAACCCGGTAGTGCTCGCCCCGTCGCGCCAGGCCGGAGGCGTGCAGCAGCGAGGGGGGACTGCTGTCCATCACGTCTGCGGCGAAGAAGGTCTCCAGCGGGTCGGTGGAGTAGTCCCGGGTGAGGTGCAGGCCGCGCCGGGCGATCTTCTCGGTGAGCACCGAGCGCTTGAGCACGAGGACCGAGATGGCGTACGCCGTCGCGGACGCGATGAGCAACGGGAGCAACGCGTCCCAGGCATGCGTGAGCTCGAGGGTGAAGACCACCCCCATGATCGGCGAGCGCATGACGCCACCGACCACGGCCGCGAGCCCGAGCATGGCCCAGAACCCGGGGAAGACCGGAGGGAACACCTGGCCGACGGCCGCACCGAGCGCGGCACCGATCATGAAGATCGGGGCGAGGACGCCACCGGAGGTGCCGGAGCCGAGCGACAGGGACCAGATCAGCGTCTTCACCACGAGGATGCCGACGATGAGCTCGGTCGTGGAGTTGCCGGTGAGCAGCTGGTCGATGACGTCGTAGCCCACCCCGAGCGCCCGCGGCTCGATGAGGCCACCGACGCCGATGATGACTCCGCCGATGGCCGGCCACCACATCCAGTGCACGGGCAGCCGGGCGAACTGGTCCTCGGCGAAGTAGACCAGCGCCGTCGCGCCCACCGCCACGAGGGCGCCGCAGACACCGACGACGAGGCTGAGGACGTCGGCATCCCAGGGGACCTGCACGTCGCTGTGCAGCACAGGGAAGATGGGGGCGGAGCCGAGCAGGGGCATGCGCACGACCGTGGCGACGGCGACCGCGGCCACCACCGGCACGAGGCTGCGTGGGCGCCACTCGAAGAGCAACAGCTCGACCGCGAGGAGCACGGCGGCCAAGGGCGAGTTGAAGGTTGCCGCCATGCCGGCGGCCGCGCCGGCGACGAGCAGTGTCTTGC
This sequence comes from Knoellia sp. Soil729, assembly GCF_001427985.1. Lineage (GTDB taxonomy): Bacteria > Actinomycetota > Actinomycetes > Actinomycetales > Dermatophilaceae > Knoellia. The sequence continues at coordinate 1,032,115 of NZ_LMSA01000001.1, read as the reverse complement.
GCTCGTCCGCGGTGAGTCGCAGGTGCTGGGCGAGGATCGACCCGACCGCACCGCCGGTCATGATGATCGGGCCCTCCGCACCGAAGGGGCCGCCCGACCCGATGCTGATCGCGGCGGAGAGGGGCTTGAGAAGAGCGACCTTGGGCTGGACGCGGCTGCCGCCGACGAGGATCGACTCGATGGCCTCGGGCATGCCGTGTCCGCGGATCTTCTCGGAGCCGTAGCGGGCCATGAGGCCGATGAGCAGTCCGCCGACGACGGGGGCACCGAGGACCAGCCACCACGGATGGTCGTGCGCGCCCGGCGCGACGAGGTCGGTGGAGATGCGCTGGTAGAAGACGGCGTTCGTCGTCAGTCCGATGAGGGCGAGAAGCAGGTATGCCGCGAGGGCACCCAGCGCTCCCACGGGCAGCGCCCAGGCCGCGATGAGGAGCATGCGTGGGTGGACGTTGAAGTCGCCCAGCTTGTCGTGCCCGCTGTGATGCTGGCGCGAGCTCGTCGTGCCGCCGCGGATCACAGCGGCACCGGCCCGTGCACGTCGTCGAAGCGACCCTGCAGGCCGGCGTGCAGGGTCTCCAGTCCGCTGGTCAGCTCGCGCAGGGCTGCGGCATCGAGCTGGGTCAGGGTGCGGCGCAGCTCGCGAGAGCGCCAGGCGAGCACCGCGTCGATGACCGCGTGCCCGTGCGTGGTCAGCTCGAGCTCGACGACCGAGCGGCTGGCGCCGTTGTGGCGCGAGACGTGGCCCGAGGCGACCAGCCGGTCAGCCAGCCGCGTCACCGACGAACCGTTGAGGCCGAGCACGTGTGCGAGCTGGGTGCAGGAGACCTGCCCCTCGTCGTGGATCGCGAAGAGCAGGCGCATCTGGGGCAGCGACACCTCGCCGACCTCGTCGACGCTGCGGACCGCCAGACCCAGCAGGTCCCTGGTGATGCTCTGCAGTGCCGCAATGGCAGGCTCGATCGACCTTTTCTCTTGCATAACGCAAGTGTTGCACTCTGCAAGAAGTGGGTTGGCGCGTGTCTCAGGCAGTGAGAGTGGGCAGCCCTGACTCGTGGTGACTGTCTCTCGGCCCGCGTCAGGTCATCAGGTGGCGAAGGGTCAGGGTCGTCCGGGGAGATCGTGCCGCGAGCTCGGCTCGCTGAGCGAGGTAGAGCTCGGCACAGGCGAGCGCATCGGTGAGCGCCTCGTGTGCACGGTAGGACGGCAGGCCCCGGCGTTCACGAGCCGCCCACAGCCGCAACGCTCCGGCCGGCACCTCGTCACCCCATCCGCGCGTGAGGTGACGTCGCTCCAGCTCGAAGGTGTCGATCACCACGCAGGGGAGCTCAGCGCCCCACAGGCGCTCGCAGGCCGCACCGAGGAAGTCCTTCTCGATCCGCGCGAAGTGCGCGAGCAGCACCCGCCCGGTCAGGGCGGTGAGAACGTGCCCGACTGCTTCCTCCAGCGGTATGCCGTCCGCTACCCGATCGTCGGTCAGCCCGTGCACCGTCGCGCTCTGACCGACCCCGGCAGCGTCGTCGTCGCGTACGACCGCTCGGCCTGCGCCCCCGAGCACCACGCGGCTGCCGTCGACCGGTAGCCAGCCGATCGAGAGCACGCGGTCGCTGCGCGGGTCGAGTCCGGTCGTCTCGATGTCCACGGCGAGCAGCCGCGCGTCGTCCAGCGGGGTCGAGACGTCGGGCAGCGGCTGCGCGAGGTAGTCACGCAAGGGGCCGGGAGCCGCCCGGCGCAGGGCCTTGTGACGGCGTTGCTCCGGCGTGCGACCGAACCTGCTCACGAGATGTACTGCATGGGGTAGCGCCGGGCAAGCGCTGACTGGGCTGCCCGAACGATGGCGAAGGCCTCGCGCAGGTGCCGCTTGTCGAAGCTGGACAGCTCGCTCGGCGCGACGAAGCTGTCGACCTGTTCACCGCGCCGGACCTGCCCTGCCTGGTGCCGCAGCCGTACGTAGGAGATGAACTCGTAGGCGTCCCGCAGGTCGTCCGCCCGCTCGTCACCGAGGATGCCGACCTCGCGGGCCGCCTGGATCCTCGCCTGGGTGTTGACCGCCGGGCTTCCGGCCGACAGGGCGTGGGCTCGTGCGAGCTCGACGACGGTCGCGATGCCGCCTCGCTTGATGTCGAGGGTGTCCTTGTGGTCACCGGCCTTCTCGAGCACCAGGCCACGGAAGAACCCGAGCGGTGGCTCGTGGGCGGTCGCCTGCTTGGCCAGGTGGGCCAGGAACACCCTCGACCCCGGGGCCGAGTTGAGCACGTGCCGCCGCAACCTGTCGTGGAGCGAGAGGTCACCGTGCACCGGGCGCATGTCGAAGAAGATGCTGGCACCGAGGACGGCATCGGGCACCGGCTCGTGCAACCAGGTGGAGAACTCCCGGCGCCACCGAGCGAGGGGCTGGCGCCAGCGGGGGTTGCTCGCCATGACGTCGCCGGGGCATGGCGGGTAGCCGCAGGTCACCAGGTCGTCGGTCACCCGCCGTGCGAGCCTCTCGAACCACTCGGCGTGCTCGGGCTGCATCGAGTCGTCGATGATCATGGCGTTGTCCTGGTCGGCGGCGAGGGCCTGCTCCAGCCGGGCACGCGAGCCCAGCGCCACCCAGCAGTAGGGCACCGGCGGGGGCCCGAGGTCCGCCTCGGCGAGGGTGAGGACCCGCCGCTCCACCGCATCGCCGACCGCGGTGACGACCCGCCCGATGTCGTCGGCAGAGGCGTCCTGCTCGACCAGCGACTGCACGACGGCGGGCAACCGCCTCGCCACGCGCGCGACGCCGGTGACGTCGGGCTGCTTCGCGACGTCCCCCGCGAGGTAGACCGGGTTCGCATGCTCCAGGCGCAGGAGGTCGGTCGTCGTGACGACGCCCATCGGCACCCCGGCGCTGTCCAGGATCGGGAGGTGGTGGATGTTGCGCCCGACCATCTCGAGCAGCACCTCGAAGGCGAGCGCGTCCACCGCGCCCGTCACCGGCTCGGCGGTCATCACCTCGGACACCGGGACAGCAGGGTCGACTCCGGCCGCGAGCACGCGGGAGCGCAGGTCCCGGTCGGTGATGATGCCGGCGAGGCGACCGCCCTCCATGACGAGAAGCGAGCTCACCGCGTGCTTGGACATGGTGCAGGCCGCCTCCTGCACCGTCGCGGTGGTGGCCACGGCCACGGGTTCCCTGCCGACGAGGTCGCGCACCCGGGTCCTGAGGATGGCGCTCCCACTCGCCGACAGGTGCAGCGACTCGACCGCACCGCTCAGCTGGCTGAACCGTTGCCCGTCGAAGAAGGACGCAAGATCGGGGTGTTCGGCACAGAGCCGGTGGAAGTCCTCGGCCGGCAGCAGCAACGCCAGTGAGTCCTCGATCGCGGTGACCTCAACGGTCGAGGGGTTCCCCTGCGTGAGGCTGATCGCGCCGAAGCATGAGCCCTCGCCGCCGCGGTCGACGAGGGTGCCCTGGGCATCGCGTACCTCGGCCGCACCCGAGCGCAGGACGTAGAGGTGCGAGTTGTCGCGGCCGCGCTCGATGATCCTGGTGCCCCGCCGGAAGTACTCGACCGACATCTGGGCGGGCAGGGTATCGAGCACAGGGCCGGGCAGCGCATCGAAGGGCTCGTGACGCGCGAGGAAGTCGCGCATCTCGGACAGCTCGACGTCGAGGGCCATGGCCACATGGTGGCAGAACCGGACAGGGCTGAACGCGGTTCAGCCGACCGCGAGGGCCGGCCAGCGGAGCCACGACGACGGTGGGCCCCGTGGGACTCGAACCCACAACCTACGGATTAAAAGTCCGCAGCTCTAACCATTGAGCTAGAGGCCCGCACGGAGCCAACCCCGCACGACCGCAGACGATACCGGGCGGCCCTCAGAGGCGTTCAACCGTCGCGGGGTCCTCTTGGCCGTCGAAGAACTTCGCGAGCACGCCATCGAAGAGCCCGTGGTCCAGCTCGACGTCGGCGGCGTGCGAGAACAGGGTCATCGACGAACGCAGCTTCATCGCGTCGATGCCCCCAAATACCGCCACAGGATCCGACGAGGGAAGCTCGAGCAGCACTTCACAGCACTCCCGCAACCGTTGCCCGAGAACGGGATCCGCGAGGAAGGCGCGTGCCTCCGCAAGGTCGGCCACGGCATACCGCTGCGCCATCTCGCTCCGCCCGAGACCGGAGAGCTGCGGGAAGACGAACCACATCCAGTGGCTTTCCTTGCGCCCACGGCGCATCTCGGCCAGCGCAGCGGCATACGTCCCGCCCGCGTCCTGGGCCAGCACGAACCGGTTCAGCCCCATGGCACCCACCCCGGCAGGTCCCTCGAGGCCGATGACGTGAACTCGGGCGATCGTTTCTCCTTGAACGCCGCCACTCCCTCCTTGCCGTCGCCCACGCTCGTCTCCCACATGGCGAGGGAGTCGACGCGGTGCGCCTCGAGGGGGTGCGGCTGAGCGGAGTTGCGCCACATCATCTGTCGCGTGAGTGCCGTCGCCACTCGCGAGCGACCCGCGACGAAACGACGGGCCAGCTCGTATGCCGTGTCCAACAACGCTTCCGGCTCCACCACCGAGCGCACCAGGCCGCCCTCCAAGGCCTCGCCGGGGGAGAGAATGTCTGCGGCATAGGTCCACTCGAGCGCTCGCGAGATGCCCACCAGCCGCGGCAGGAACCAGGACGAGCAGGCCTCGGGCACGATCCCCAGGCGGCCGAAGACGAAACCGATCCGCGCGGACGTCGACGCGAGCCGCACGTCCATGGGCAGCGTCATCGTCGCGCCGATGCCGACCGCCGGGCCGTTGATCGCGGCGATGACGGGCTTGGTGCAGTCATAGATCGCCAACGACACGCGACCACCGGTGTCGCGCACCCCGCCGGCGATCTCCGGCGCATCCAGCCGCTCAAACATGTCCTCCAAGGTCGGCGACAGGGACTCGTCGAGCCCGAACACGTTGCCCTCACGCGACAGGTCCATCCCGGCGCAGAACGCCCGCCCGGACCCGGTGACCACGACCGCTGCCACGGAGTCGTCGTCGTTGACCCGGCGGAAGGCATGCTCGAGCTCCCGAGCCATCGTCACCGTGAACGCGTTGAGCGCCTCCGGACGGTTCAGCGTCAGCGTGAGGATGCCGTCGTCGGACACCTCCCACAGCAGCGTCTCGTAGTCCTCGGGTCCGGTGCGGGCGGAAGAGTCGGTCATGAGCCCCAACGTACGGTGCAAGATGGACCGGTGACAGACAGCGGCCGCAATGTCCCCCGGCGCCCCGTCGCGTTCGGGCCCAACGCGCTCGAGGCCCACGGCGGCACCCAGCCCGGCCCGGCGGAGGTCACCGAGGTCGCCCACCAGACAGCGGCGGTGCTCGTCGGGACCGGCCGAGCCGTGCACGACCCGGAGGTCACGGCCCGCCTCGTCGCCCTCGTCGACGACCTCGGGCTCTCGACCGTCGCCGACCTGTGGGCCTCCCGCCCCGCCCGCAGCCTTCCCGGCACCCTGTGGCGTCTCTACGCCCTGCGCGAGTGGGTGCGCCGCCAGCCCGTCGAGGCAAGCCGGCAGTATGCCGCGGGGATGCGGTTCACGGACGTCGCCCACGTGGTGGCCGGCATGGCCGAACCGCCCGGTCCGGACGAGGTCACGGCCCTGGCCGACGAGATCCTCACCGGCGTGTTCTCGGGTGACCTTGCCGTGGCGCTCGAGCGGGCAGCCGCGTTCGCGGCGGTCGTCGCCGCAGGTCGCGCCGAGCTGGCCCACGACCGCGACGCGTCCGATCCGGCCACCGCTGCGTCCCTCACGGCCAGTGCTGCGGCCATGCAGCGCACGGGGGAGGACCTCCTTGCCAGCGCTGCGCTGTGGCGCACGGGCGCGCTCGACTGAGCCCACCGCCATACACAGCTGGAAAGTCGGGAACACATCGAGGCCGCAGCGGCGTTAGGCTCTGGTGGTGGTGCCGGATCGCGGCAGCCCCGGGTCCCAATTTCAGCCGCTACGAGCGGCCACGCGCCGAGAGGTGCTCCCGGTCCGGTACCACTCCACCTCCCCACGAAACGCCCGGCCCAACTGCGCGGAAACGGCCGATGACGTCCGGATGGCTCAGAGGCCTTAGCCTTGTCTGCGTCTCTGCACCTCGAGCCGTTCGGAGCGACTCTCGTGGGCTTCAGCCTCACCCCCAAGGACAACGGGTTCTACGAACTCTTCTCCAACTCTGCCAAGCACCTCATCGAGGGCGCGACAGAGCTCACCGCCATTCTGGGCGCGAAGACCCAGGCCGAGCGCGAGGCCATCGCAGCGCGCATGAGCGACGTGGAGACGTCGGCCGACGAGGCCACCCACGAGCTCCTGCGCAAGGTGAACTCCTCGTTCATCACCCCGTTCGACCGTGAGGACATCCACGGCTTGGCGAGCGCGCTCGACGACTGCGTCGACCACATGGAGGCCGCCGCCGACCTCGTGGCGCTCTACCGCATCGACGACCTCCCCAAGGGCGTGACCAAGCAGGTCGAGATCCTCGGCCGCATGGCCGAGCTCACCGTCGAGGCGATGCCCAAGCTGCGCTCGATGAAGGACCTCAGCGACTACTGGATCGAGATCAACCGTCTCGAGAACTCCGCTGACAAGGCCTACCGCCGCATGCTGGCCAAGCTCTTCACCGACGGGGTCGACCCCATCACCGTGATGAAGCACAAGGAGCTCATCGACGAGCTCGAGGCCGCCGCCGACGCATTCGAGACGGTGGCCCACAAGGTCGAGGGCATCGCCGTCAAGGAGTCCTGACCGACTGTGGACACCTGGATCCCGGTGGCCCTTGTCGTCGCACTGGCGATGGGCTTCAACTACACCAACGGCTTCCACGACGCCGCCAACGCCATCGCGACCTCGGTCTCGACCCGGGCGCTGACGCCGCGCATCGCGCTCGGCATGGCGGCCGTGGCCAACCTCTTCGGCGCCTTCCTGGGCACCAAGGTCGCCAAGACGGTGGGCAGCGGCATCATCGACGCCCCCGCGGGCAAGGTCGGTCTGACGATCTGTGCGGCCGGACTCGTCGGTGCCATCGCCTGGAACATGCTGACCTGGTGGTACGGCCTGCCGTCCTCGTCGTCGCACGCCCTCATCGGTGGGCTCGGCGGCGCCGCCATCGCGGCCTCGACGACGGTCCACTGGGTGGCCGTCTTCGAGAAGGTCATCGTGCCGATGATCGCGTCACCGATCGTCGGGCTCATCGGCGGCTACCTCGTGATGACACTCATCCTGTGGATCTTCCGCAACGGGCACCCGGGCCGGGTCAGCCGCAACTTCCGCTACGCGCAGACCGTGTCGGCAGCCGCCATGGCCTTCGGTCACGGCATGCAGGACGCCGCGAAGACCGCTGGTGTCGTCGTCCTCGCCCTCACCGTCGGTGGCTTCCACACCGAGGGTGACGACAGCATCCCCCTGTGGGTGCTCGTCGTCAGCGCCCTGGTCATCTCTGCGGGCACGTATGCCGGTGGCTGGCGGATCATGCGCACCCTTGGCCGCCGCATCATCCACCTTGACCCGCCCCAGGGTTTCGCGGCCGAGACGACGGCTGCTGCGGTGCTCTATGTCGCCACCGCCATTGGTGCACCGATCTCGACGACCCACGCGATCACCTCGGCGATCATGGGCGTCGGGTCGACGAAGTCGGTCAAGGCCGTGCGCTGGGGCGTGGCCAAGAACATCGTCGGGGCCTGGGTCTTCACCTTCCCCGGGGCCGGCGTCGTGGCCGCGCTGGCCTTCCTTGTCCTCAAGCTCATCACCCACTGACGACCGGCTCCACCGCCAGGCCGGCTCGGCTCAGCTCACCTCAGCTCACCTCAGCTCAGCTCGAGCCGGCCTCGTCCGGTGTCGCCTCGTGGCCCCGGCGGCCGGCGGTGCGCCGCTCCTCCTTCATCTCCGCCTCGTAGACGTGGCGCTTCCCGCCCAGAAGCTCGTCTCGCACCCGCTGGTCGTGGTCCCGGAACGTCGCGTAGTAGCCGTCGTCGAAGTCCTCGACGATCTGGAACGTCCACCGGCCCTCGATGATGTTGCGGCCGAGCACCTCGGTCTCGATCTCGCGAGCGAGATCGTCGTGCCCGGCAGCGCGCAGCTGCTCGATCGCGTCACCGAGGAGGAGGTCGGCGCGCCCGACCGTGCGGTGGAAGCTGAACAGGTGGCCGCGGGCCTCCTCGATGGCCTCGAAGGCCTCGGAGAGCTTGCCCACCGCCTCCACGGTCGCGTCGGAGGTCCCGTCCGGCCGGGTGTGTGCATCGTCGATCGCCATGACGTCATGCTAGGTCGGAGCACAGGCGTCGGGCGGCTTCGCGCGCGGCCTCAGCCGAAGCGGCCGGAGATGTAGTCCTCGGTGGCCTTCTCGCTCGGGTTGCTGAAGATCTTCTGCGTGTCCGCGACCTCGACGAGTCGCCCCGGCTCACCCGTCGCCTTGAGGTTGAAGAACGCCGTCTGGTCGCTCACGCGGGCCGCCTGCTGCATGTTGTGCGTGACGATGACGACGGTGTACTGGCTCTTGAGGTCGTTGATGAGGTCCTCGATGGCCAGTGTCGAGATCGGGTCGAGCGCCGAGCACGGCTCGTCCATGAGCAGCACCTGGGGGTCGACGGCGATGGCACGGGCGATGCACAGCCGCTGCTGCTGGCCACCGGAGAGCCCCGCGCCGGGCTTGTCGAGGCGGTCCTTGACCTCGTTCCAGAGGTTCGCGCCCTGCAGCGACCGCTCGACGACCTCGTCGAGCGTCTTCTTGTTCTTGATGCCGTTGAGCTTCAGCCCGGCCGCGACGTTGTCCCGGATCGACATCGTCGGGAACGGGTTGGGCCGCTGGAAGACCATGCCCACGGTGCGGCGCACGGCCACCGGGTCCATCGACGCGGCATACAGGTCCTGGTCGTCGAGCGTGACCGTCCCGTCGACGCGACCACCGGGGATCACCTCGTGCATCCGGTTGAGGGTCCGCAGCACCGTCGACTTGCCGCATCCGGACGGGCCGATGAAGGCGGTGACGGAGCGCGGCTCGACGGTGAGGGTGACCCCTTCGACGGCCTTGAAGTCGCCGTAGTAGATGTCGAGGTCCTTGACGTCGATGCGCTTGGCCATGAGGTGTCGTTTCTTCCTTCGTTGCGAAAATACGGGGGTATGCCGGGTGCTCGGCGTGGGCCTAGCTCTTCACCTTGCTGAACCGACCGGCGAAGCGGCCGAGCAGGTTGAGCAGGAAGATGATGAGGATGAGGGTGAGGGCCGCGCCCCAGGTGCGGTCGATGGCGGGCTGGTTGGCCTCGCTGTAGTTCTGGTAGATCATCGTCGGCAGGGTGGGCATGAGTCCGCCGAAGAGGTTCGTGGCGATGACCGCGGTGTAGGGGCCGAGAATGATCAGCGGCGCCGTCTCACCCATGACCCGGGCGAGGCCGAGCAGGACACCGGTGATGATCCCCGAGAACGAGGTGGGGATGACGACCTTCATGATCGTCTTCCACTTCGGCACGCCGAGGGCGTAGGCCGCCTCACGCAGCTCGTTGGGCACGAGCTTGAGCATCTCCTCGGTGGAGCGGACCACCGTCGGAATCATGAGCATCGTCAGTGCCAGGCACACCGCGAAACCGACGCGCTGGAAGCCCAGGGTCGTCACCCACAGTGCGTAGATGAACAGCGCGGCGACGATGGACGGGATGCCGGTGAGGATGTCGACCATGAACGACACGGCCTTGGCGAGGCGTCCGCGGCCGTACTCGACGAGGTAGACCGCGGTGAGGACGCCGATGGGCACCGAGATGAGCGCGGTGACGCCTGCCTGGATGAGCGTGCCCTGGATCGCGTGGACGGCGCCACCACCCTCGCGGCGCGCGGTGATCCCGGCCTGGGACTTGCCCCACCAGTCCGCGTCCACGAGCATGTGGCCGCCCTTGACGATCGTTGCGCCGAGGATCCACACGAGCGGGATGAGGGCGACGAGGAAGGCGCCCCACATGAGCGCTCGGGCGAGCTGGTCCTTGACGGCGCGCGCCCCGGACTTGCGACCGAAGGCATCGGAGGCGACGGTCCTGGTCGCCACGGCCTCGTCTGCGGTGCTGAGGGTGCTCATTCGCTGAAGGCCTTCCGACGCTCGATGACCACGCGGGCGGCCGCGTTGACGATGAAGGTGAGGATGAAGAGCACGAGGCCGGCGGCGATGTAGGCGCCTGTCTTCTGTGCGGAGTCGAACTCACCGGCGTCGTTGGCGATGCGTGATGCGAAGGTCTCGCCGCCTCCGAAGACGGAGAACGAGAACGCATCGGAGGTGTTGAGGGCGGAGAGCAGCAGCGTGACGGCGAGGGTCTCGCCGAGCGCGCGACCGAGCCCGAGCATGGCGGCCGAGATGATGCCCGGCTTGCCGAAGGGGAGGACGGCGACGCGGATCATCTCCCACTTGGTCGCGCCGAGGGCCAGTGCGCCCTCCTTGTGGGTGATGGGCACCTGGGCGAAGACCTCGCGCGAGATCGCCGTGACGATCGGCAGGATCATGACGGCGAGGATGATGCCGGCGAAGGCCAGCGTGCTCTTGGCGCTCGGTGTCCCGTCCCACCTGAAGAAGGGGATCCAGCCCAGGACCGAGCTGGTCGCCTCGGCGACGGGCTTGAAGTAGTCGCCGGCGATCTTCAGCCCCCAGAAGCCATAGACGATCGAGGGCACTGCGGCGAGCAGGTCCACGAGCGTGGCGGCGGGCTTGCTCAGCCACTGTGGTGCGTACTGGGTGATGAAGAGGGCCACCGCCACACCCAGGGGCACGGCGATGAGCATGGCGAGAATCGAGGTGATGATCGTGGCCCACAGCAGGTCGACGATGCCGAAGCGCGGGTCCGCGCCGCTGGGAACCCACTCACGTGAGGTGAGGAAGTTGGCGTTGTTGTTGAGCAGCGACGGGACGGCCTGGGCGACGAGGAACAGGCCGACGAGGGCCACGAGCGTGATCACGAGGATGCCCGAGCCCATGGCGAGTCCGCCGAAGATGCGGTCCCCGAGCCGGCCGGTCGTGGCGGTGTCCGCCTCGAGCGGCGGTCGGCCGTCCGCACTGGGGAGCTCGTCGACGGCGCTACGGCCGGTGATCGTGGGCACGACGTCTGGTCCTCTCAGGAACTGGTGGCAGGGCTGAAGGGGTGGGACCGGTCGGGCCCCACCCCCTCAGGTGACCGTGATGGTCATGGTGTCCGGAAGGACATGGTCAGGAGATCGCGTCGATCGCGGCCTCGACCTTGGTCTGCACCTCGGTCGGCAGCGGCGCGTAGCCGATCTCCTCGATGGCCTTCTGGGCCTCCTCGGAGCCGAAGTACGTGAGGAACGCCTTGATGTTCTTCTGCTTCTGCGGGTCCTTGCCCTTGGAGCAGACGATCTCGTAGGTCACGAGGTTGATCGGGTAGGCCCCGGCCTCCTTCGTGGCGTAGTCGAGCTTGAGGGCGAGGTCGTTGCCCGTGCCGGTCTGCTTCGCTGTGGCGACGGCCTTGCCGACCGACTCGCTGCTGAGCTGGACGGCACCGGCGCCGTTGTCGATGGCGGCGACACCGAGGTCGTTGTCCTTGGCATAGCTCCACTCGACGTAGGTGATGCCACCGTCGGTGCTCTTGACGCCCTCGGCGACACCGGCGGACTTGGCCTTGCCCTCGCCCTTGCCGTCCCAGGTCTTGGCGGGCTCGCCTGGCCAGTTGGCCTCTGCCGCGGCCTTGAGGTACTTGGTGAAGTTCTCGGTCGTGCCCGACTCGTCGGAGCGGAAGAACACCTTGATGGCCGTGGCGGGAAGGTTGACGCCGGAGTTGATCGCCGCGATCTTCGGGTCGTTCCAGGTCGTGATCTTGCCCTGGAAGATGTCGGCCGTGACGGCCGGCGTGAGAGTGAGCTTGTCGACACCCTTGACGTTGTAGGCCACGGCGATCGGGCCGGTGACCATGGGGAGGTTCCACGCCGGGGAACCGCAGGCCTTGGCGGCCTCGTCGGCCTCGACCTTGCCGTCCTTCTCGACGGTCTTGAGGGCCGAGTCGGAGCCGGCGAAGTCGACCTGGCCGGCGAGAAACTGCTTGATGCCTGCGCCCGAGCCGGAGGGGTTGTAGTTCACGGTGGCGCCGGTGCACTTGGCGCTGAACTTGGCGCCGACCTCCTCGAACGCGTTCTTCTGGGCGGAGGAGCCCTCGGCGTTGAGGGTGCCGTCGAAGCAGTCATCGGAGCTGGCCGCTCCGGTCGCTGAGGCGGCGGTCTCGCCCGTGTCGCTGCCGGTGTTGTTGTCCGAGCCGCAACCGGCCAGGGCGATCGAACCGACGAGGGCGAGGGACGCCATCGCGCCGAGACGCTGAATCTTCACAGTGTGTGCCTCTCACAAGGAAATGTTCGGGAGCCAGGGCGCACCGCGTCGTCGCGGGCCTGACACTTGGAAAGGTAGGGAGGCCTGGTGACCGATCGGGCCGTGCCGGGTGAACGCGGCGTGAACGCTGTTCGGCCATTGCCTTGCGCGTTGTTCAAGCGCACGCCGACTTCCCGCCACAACCGACTGATTGCCCGTTCGGCCAGTTGCGAGGGCAACGAGCCACTGGCCGAACGAGCAATCAGTCGTGGCGTTTGGGTCAGGGGAGGTGGCGCTCGACGGCGACGATGCGTGCCTGCGCCCCGACCCCTGCCACGTGGCACACGAGGGCCTCGCCCTTGACGAGCTTCTCGTCACGGGCCTCGACGAAGTGCTCGAGCGTCTCGACGGAGCTCTCGCCGGTGAGGTCCAGCCGCTCGGTCAACGCCGTGAGCAGAGGCATGATCACCGGTCCGTGGGAGCAGATCGCCGCCGGTTCGCCGCGCTCGAGGGCGGCCTCGAGGTGCTGCACGGCCTTGTCCGGGGCGGCCTCGTGGCCTTCCTCCGACAGCCCCTTGCGGAGCCGGGGCTCGGTCCCGGACCACACGGCATACGGAGAGACGGTGTCGAGACAACGCACGGACGGCGACGTGAGGACACGTGTGATCCCGTATGCCGCGAGCACCGGGATGAGCGCATCGGCACGTTCGCGTCCGCGCACCACGAGCGGGCGCTCGCGGTCGTCGCCCTTCCAGTCCGAGCGGGGGAGCGCCTTGGCGTGGCGGACGATGACCAGCGGCCACGTCTCGAGCGCGTCGTCCCCGTGCGCGCGGACGAGGGCGCGCAGCTGCTCACGGTCGTGGGCGTAGTCCAGGCGGAGGTTGGCCTCGACGACGTCGAGCCACTCGACGGCGTCGATCTCGTTCTCGAGGACGCCCGTGCCACCGATGACCGTGGAGGCCCAGTAGCGCACGACCTTCTCGCCGGGCTCGCCCGACTTGGTGAGCAGGAGGTATCGCGCCTCGGGCAGCGGCCGGCCGAGCCGCACCTGCAGGCCGGTCTCCTCGTGGGTCTCCCGGGCCGCCGCGGTGATCCAGTCCTCGCCCGGGTCGAGCTTGCCCTTGGGCCAGGACCAGTCGTCGTATCGCGGGCGGTGCACCAGCGCGACCTCGAGCACCCCCTTGCGCACCCGCCACGGGAGGGTTCCTGCCGCGGGGATGAGCTCGGGGGTCGGGGAGGTGCTCAGCGCCGTCGAGCCTTGCGTCGGCGCTTGGCGTGCATCTCGATCAGGCTCTCCTGGATGTCGGGGAGCGTGTTGCCCTCGGCGTCGAGATGGTGCCTGCTCCACCGGCCGTCGCCGGCGAGCGACCAGTGCGAGTAGTCGCCGCTCATGCCCTTCTTCATCAGGGAGGTGAGGTCGGCGAGGTGGCGGGGGTCGTCGAGGCGCACGAGGCACTCGACCCGGCGGTCGAGGTTGCGGTGCATCATGTCGGCGCTGCCGATCCACGCCTCCACGTCGTCGCCGGTCCCGAAGAGGAAGATCCGCGAGTGCTCGAGGAAGCGGCCGAGGTTGGAGTGGACGGTGATGTTCTCCGACAGCCCCTCGACGCCCGGGCGCAACGAGCAGATGCCGCGCACCCACACATCGACCTTCACACCGGCCCTCGAGGCGCGGTAGAGCGCGTCGATGATCTGCTCGTCGACGATCGAGTTGAGCTTGAAGCCGATGTAGCCGGTGCCGGACGTGGCCTTCTCACGTTCGATCTGCGCCTCAATACGCTCGACAAGGCCGGCGCGGACCGACCGGGGTGCCACGAGCAGCCGCTTGAACTTGCTGCGGGGTGCGATGCCCGAGAGCTGGTTGAACAGGCGCGAGAGGTCCTCACCCACCTGCTGGTCGTCGGTGAGCAGTCCGAAGTCCTCGTAGAGGCGTGCGGTCTTGGGGTTGTAGTTGCCCGTGCCGATGTGGCAGTAACGGCGCAGGGCGTCCTCCTCCTGCCGGACCACGAGGCTGAGCTTGCAATGGGTCTTGAGACCGACGATGCCGTAGACGACGTGGACCCCTGCGCGCTCGAGCTTGCGGGCCCAGGAGATGTTGTTCTGCTCGTCGAAGCGGGCCTTGATCTCGACGACCGCGAGGACCTGCTTGCCGCTGTCGGCGGCGTCGATGAGGGCGTCGATGATGGGGGAGTCGCCGCTGGTGCGGTAGAGGGTCTGCTTGATGGCCAGCACGTTGGGGTCGGCGGCCGCCTGCTCGATGAAGGCCTGGACCGACGTCGAGAACGAGTCGTAGGGGTGCTGGAGCAGCACGTCCTGCTTGCGGATGCTCGCGAAGATCTCGCGCGCCTTGGCGCTCTCGGTGGGCGCCAGGTCGCTGTTGGTGCGCGCGACGAACGCCGGGTAGTGCAGGTCGGAGCGCTCGAGGTCGGCGATGATGTTGAGCCCCCGCAGGTCCAGGGGTGCCGGGAGGCGATAGACCTCGGCGGTGGTGACGCCGAGCTCTCGCACGAGCAGGTCCATGACGTGGTCGTCCATCTCCTCGTCCACCTCGAGGCGCACCGGCGGGCCGAAGCGTCGCCGGGTCAGCTCCTTCTCGAGGGCAGCGAGGAGGTTCTCGGCGTCGTCCTCCTCAACCTCCAGGTCCTCGTTGCGGGTGACCCGGAACGTGTAGTGCTCGTGGACCTCCATGCCGGGGAAGAGCTGGTCGAGGTGCGCGGCCATGACGTCCTCGAGCGGCACGAACCTCACGTCGTAGATGTCGGCGGAGGCCCCCGTCTCGCCGACCCGCAGCAGGCGGGGCAGGAGCGGTGGCACCTTGACCCGCGCAAAGTGCTCCTTGCCCGTCTTGGGGTTGATGAGCAGCACAGCGAGGTTGAGCGAGAGCCCGGAGATGTAGGGGAAGGGGTGGGCCGGGTCGACGGCCAGCGGGGTGAGGACGGGGAAGACGCGCTCGGTGAACAGCGTCCCGACCTGGGCCTGCTCGTCCTCGGCGAGCTCGTCCCAGCGCACGATCTGGATGCCCTCGTCCTCAAGGGCCGGCTGGACGAGGTCGTCGTAGACCCGGGCCTGCATCGCGAGCAGCTCGTGGCTCACGACCGAGATCTGCTCGAGGACCTCACGGGGCTCCAGGCCCGAGGCCGAGCGGACGGCCAGCCCGGTGGCGATGCGCCGCTTGAGGCCGGCCACGCGGACCATGAAGAACTCGTCGAGGTTGGACGTGAAGATCGCGAGGAAGCGGGCTCGCTCCAGCAGGGGGACGTTCTCGTCCGCGGCGAGCTGGAGCACCCGCTCGTTGAACTGCAGCCACGAGATCTCGCGGTCGAGGAACCGGTCGGCCGGCAGCCCGTCGGCCTCGTCATCGGCCGCGCTGCGGACGAAGCGCCCGTTCGTGGCGCGGGGCTGGGAGGCGCGGGTCTCGGTGGCCGAGGCGCTCGCGATCGAGACCTCCTTGACGAAGCTCGCCTCGGCGGCGATCTCCGCGGCCTCGTCGACGGCCTGGGTCGCTCCGTCGGGAGGCTCGATGGCGAGCTCGGTGTCCTGGCTCATGGACGTCGTCATGCCTTCATCGTGGCAGTTCGTGGTGTTCGGTGGGCGACGGAGCCGGTCACCGCAACCGACCCCCGGCCAGGGTGACCGTGCGGGCGGCCAGCGCGTCGAGCGAGTCGATGACGTCGGGCTCGTCGACCTCGAGGTCGGTCTGGAGGATCGACAGCTCGGTGCAGCCCAGCACGACCGCCTGGGCACCCTTGCCGCGCAGGTGCTCGACTGCAGCGTCGAAGCGGTCGCGGGAGACCGGCATACCGGCCTTGACGCCGTCATAGATCATCGACATGACGTCCTTCTGGACGACGTCGTCCGGCTCGACCGGCTTGATGCCGCGGGCGCTCGCCGTGTCGTGGTAGATCCGGGAGCGCAGGGTGCCGTCAGTGGCGAGGATGCCCATGGTCGTGAGGTCGGGGACGGCCTCCTGCGCCGCGGAGACCGTCTCGGCGACGATGTCGAGCACGTCGATCGCGACCGCCTGCTGGACCTCGTCGAGGAAGGCACGTGCGGTGTTGCAGGGGATGGCGATGAAGGTGGCCCCGGCGCGCTCGAGGGCGCGCGCGTCCTCCGCCATCACCGGGCCGGGGGACTGGTCGCTGTCCCCGACGATGTAGGCCGTGCGGTCCGGGATGCTCGCGTGGTTCCACACGAGCATGTCGAGGTGGTCCTGGTCGCGGCCCGCGTCGGTCATCTCGAGGATGCGCTGCATGAAGTAGACGGTGGCCATGGGGCCGACTCCGCCGAGGATTCCCACCGGTTCGTTGCGCACGCTTCGAGCCTAACCCCGCCCCGCCCGCCTCAACTTTGCCGCCTGAAGTGGGTTTCTCTCACTTCGCCTGACCGCCGCTGCCAAGCGAAGTGAGAACTTCGTGTCGCGGATAGACTCCGGGCGACCCTGACCAGCCTGACCTAGGAGCTCCGTGTCACTGCAGGCCCTCACCCTCACCGACCGTGAGCACGACGACTTCGTTCGTGACCACCCCAACGGGCACCTCATGCAGACCACGCCCTGGGGTAGGGAGAAGGAGCACACCGGCTGGACCTGGCGCACCGTCGCCGTGGGCCGGCCCGGCGCCGGGGCCGACGGTGCTGACGAGGTCACGGGTGCCGCGCTGATCCTCTTCCGCCGCACTCCTGTCGTGCCGATGGCCCTGGCCTACTGCCCGCGTGGGTTCGTCGTCGACTGGGCCGACGGTGAGTCAGTCGACGCCCTGCTGGCCGAGGTGACCCGTGTCGCCAAGGAGAACCGCGGCGTCCTCCTGCGCCTCGACCCCGCGGTGCGCATCGACAACCCCGACATCCGTCCGGCGCTGGAGTCGCGTGGCTTCACTCGCACGGACCCGGGCGAGGACGCCGCCAAGACGCTCGCCCAGCCGGCGCTGCGCATGGTCACGGACATCAGCGACCTCGAGGCCCTGCACAAGGACCTGACGCAGGGCACCCGCCAGTCCATCCGCAAGGCAGAGAAGTCCGGCCTCGTCTACGAGTCCGTGGGCCGCGACAAGATCCCCGCGTTCTACGAGCTCATGAAGACGACCGGTGCGCGTGACGGCTTCGGCATCCGCAGCATGGAGTACTTCACGACCCTCTACGACGTCCTCTCACCGACCGACGACATCGTCATCTCCCTCGTCAAGCTCGACCACGGCGCGGCGGCCGAGGCGGCACGCGCCAAGGTCGAGGACTTGCGCTCCCAGCTCGGGAAGGCTCAGGCCAAGCGCGAGAAGTACCCCTCCGAGAAGGCCGACCGGCAGGTCGCGGGTCTCGAGGAGAGCATCGAGAAGAACGAGGCGTCCGCGGCCGAGTTCGAGGCCTCGCACGCGCAGCATCCGGACGGGCAGTACCTCGCCGGCTCGGTCTTCGCGACCTGCGGCACCCGTGGTTCCTACCTGTATGCCGCGTCGTCCGACGAGCACCGCAACCTGCGCCCGAACTACCTCATGGTCTGGCGGATCATGCAGGACGCGGCGGCCAAGGGCGTGACGAGCTTCGACTTCGGCGGCATCGACGCCTCCGAAGGGCTCGAGGAGTTCAAGCGCCAGTGGAACCCGGAACGACGTGAGTATGCCGGTGAGTTCACCACGCAGCTCCGTCCCCTCGCCGGTCGGCTCATCGACCTGGCCGTCAAGCTCTACAAGCGCCGCTGAAGGCTGAGGTCCCTTGTCCCCCAAGTCCTTTGAGTCCATCGCGGACCAGCCGTTCGTCCCCGTGGTCATCGGCGCGCATGTCGGCGGCTACTCCCTCGTGCGGGCCTTCCACGAGGCCTACGGCGTGAAGTCGCTCGTCGTCACCGGTGCCACGTCGTGGGTCGTCGACAACTCGGCGATCCTCGAGGTCGTCCACTGCTCCGACGCCCACGACCCCGCCGTTCTGGCCGCGACGCTGCAGGGGCCGGACTTCGCCGGCCTCTCCCAGCCCAAGATCCTGCTCGCGACCTCGGACTCCCTGGTCGACGTCATCGACGCCATGCGGGAGCAGCTCGACGAGTCGTGGAAGGTGCCCTACGTCGGCTCCGGGCCTCTCGAGATCGCCACCCGCAAGCACACCTTCGCCGAGGTCGCGATGAAGGTCGGCGTTTCGATCCCGACCACGACGATCATCGACATGGCCGACGAAGGTGACGGCACGGCATACGCAAGGCTGGTGCCCGAGACCGGCTATCCGAGAATCCTCAAGCCCACCGCGCCACGCGCGTGGAACACGGTGACGTTCGAGGGCCAGGCCAAGGTGCACGAGGTGGCGTCGGCCGACGAGCTTCGCGACCTGCTCGACCGCATCTCCGGGTCCGGCTACCGGGCCAAGCTGATCCTGCAGGACATGATCCCGGGCGACGACACGGGCATGCGGATCCTCACCTGCTACTGCGACAGGAACTCCCAGGTCCGGTTCGCGTCCTACGGCCGCACGCTCATCGAGGAGCACTCGCCCGGGCTGCTCGGGGTGCCGGCCGCGATCCTCACGGGACAGAACCGGGAGATCGTCGACGAGGCCGTGCGCCTGCTGGCCGAGCTCAAGTGGGTCGGCTACGCGAACTTCGACCTCAAGTACGACCCGCGCGACGGCAAGAGCAAGTTCTTCGAGCTCAACCCGCGGCTGGGCCGCTCGAACTACTACGTCACGGGGACCGGCTTCAACGCGGTGCGGTGGTACGTCGACGAGTACGTCCACGACAACCTGCCCGAAGAGTTCGAGCTCGTCGAGGCCGACACCGAGACGGTCTACTCGGTGGTCCCGGTGCGCACGATCAAGTGGGCGCTCGCACGTCACCCCGACCTGTGGGCGCGCGTCCACAGGGTCCTCAAGGCCGGTGGCATGCGCAACCCGCTGCACTACCGCGCCGAACGAAACCCGGTGCGGTGGGCCAAGATCCTCGCAGCCGGCGTGAGCTACGACCGCAAGTTCCACCAGTACTACGACCCCGAGGCGGCGTTCCACCCCGGTGGCGAGCCCGCGGACAGCGACATCCCCCGGCGCCGCTGACCCAGGGAGTGTGCGACTCGGTGACTAGAAGGGCAGGCGGCGCCGGACGGGCGCCAGCATCTCGTCGACCTCGGTGATCCGCATGACCTTGGCCCCGGCGACGTAGAGGACGGCCATGACGGCGCCACCGGCGGCGAGCGAGAGCGCCTGGACGACGTAGGCGCTGCCGGGGTCGGAGACCAAGCTGGCCACGGCCCAACCGCCCACACCAGCGACGACGGCGGCGACGGTGACGCGCACCCAGAGCCGGGAGACCCGGGCGAAGCCGAGCCCGTCGAGCTGCCGGCGGGCCACGACGAGGAACGCTGCGGCGGAGACGATGTTGGCGATGGTGGCCCCCGCGGCGATCGTCGCGACGACGTACTTGGCGGGCACCATCCAGGCTGCGACGGCGCAGGCAGTGAGGTTGACCGCGGTCATCACGCCCACGAGCCAGAAGTTCAGCCAGCCGTCCCCGCGGGCGAAGCAGTAGCGCTGCTTGATCGCGGTGATGCCGAACGGCAGCAGCCCGAACGCCATGAGGGCGAGGACCAGGGCGACGTCGCCGGCCTCGTCGATCCCCTTGCTCGGGATGTAGGCCGACCCGGGGAAGAGCGTCTTGGCCAGCGGCCGGCCCAGCGCGATGAAGGCCGCCGTTGCGGGGATGAGGAGCACCGCCGGGCTCGTCATCCCGCTGACGACACGCCGTCGCATCCCGGCGAGGTCGCCCTCCTGGTGGGCGCGGGACATGGCGGGGAACAGGGCGCTGACGACCGACGTCGTGATGATCGAGTGCGGGAGGATGTAGATCGTGTAGGCCCAGGCCATGACACCGTTGCCGGGCACGCCCTTGCCCATGCTGTCACTGGGCGACATGACGGCCGTGCTGATGAAGCCGTAGGCCTGCGAGATGACCAGGGCCGCGACGGTCCACCCGGTCATCTTCGACATCTCGGCGAAGCCGTAGCCGCGCCAGCCGAAGCGCGGCCGGTAGCGGAAGCCCGAGCGCCACAGCGGCCAGACGAGGCACAGCCCCTGGACGGCGATGCCCAGAGTGGTGCTCACGCCGAGGACGAGGACCATCTCGGTCGTCCAACCGGAGACACTGCCCTGCTTGCCCCACTGCCAGATGAACCAGGCGAGACCGACAATCTGGATGACGTTGGCCCAAGCGGGCGCCCACGCGTAGGCCAGGAAGTTGCCCCGTGCGTTGAGCACCTGTCCGAGCACCGAGTAGAGGCCGTAGAAGAACAGCTGCGGGACACAGATGTAGGCCATGAACGTCGTGAGGTTGACGAAGTCGGCCCCCGAGTCCGCCTTGGTCAGCCAGTCGATGATCCACGGCGTGGCGACGAGGCAGAGCAGGGTGAAGCCGCCGAGGACGAGCAGGCACAAGGTGATGAGCCGGTCGCTGAAGTCCTGCCCGCCGTCCTTGCGCATCATCGCCTTGGTGAGCTGCGGGATGAGCAGCGCCGAGATGAGCCCACCGTTGATGAGGACGTAGAGCTGCGTCGGCAGGGAGTTCGCGATCGTGAACGAGTTGTAGGCCGCCAGCACGACGACACCGGAGAGCATCGCGGTACGGATGAAGCCCAGCACGCGCGACCCGAACGTCCCGATCGCCATGATGGCGCTGTTGCGGGCGACGTCATCACCGCTCCTGCTGGCCGCGCCTTCGGGGTCGGCTTCGGCGCCCTCGGGTCGGGTCTCGGTCACGGGTGGTGCTCCCTCACGGGTGGCCTCTGGTGGGACCGCCACACTCTACGGCGCGCTCGGTCGCCCGTAGACGACGTGGATGGCGGTGTCCTCGAACCCCGCGCGGCGGTAGGTCGCGAGCGCCCGCGTGTTGTCACCGTCGACGTAGAGCTCCACCTCGGTGCATCCCTCACGGGCGAGGTGCGCCGTGCCGAGTCCCGTCAGCGGTCCCGCAAGACCACGACCCTGGTATGCCGGGTGCACGCCCACGACGTAAACCTCTCCTGTGCGTGACTCGGGTTCGCGCTTGGTCCAGTGGAAGGCCGCGAGAGGATGCCCGCCGCCATCGGAGGTGGCCGTGGTGTCCTCGACGAGGAGGAAGCCGGCCGGGTCGAACCAGTCCTGCGCCATGCGCTCCCGGAGGTCCTCGAGGGTGATCGAGCCCTGCTCCGGGTGGCTGGCGAACGCCAGTCCGTTGACCTCGAGCCAGGCCTGCTCGTCGCGGCCCGGGTCGAAGGCTCGCACCGAGAAGCCCTCGGGCAGAGGGGGATCCACGGCGTCCGTCCCGGACAGCGGTCTGCTCATCACGTGCAGCTCACGGGTCGACACCAGCCCGGTGTCGGCGGCCAGGCCCTGCGCGGCCGGCAGGTCGCCGTGGGCCCACACGCCCTGTGCCCCGCCGTCGAGCAGCTCGCCCAGCAGGGCACGCCCCACCCCCTGCCGGCGCGTCTCGGGATCGACGACGAGCTCGGCCGACCCGGGAGCATCGCGGACGGCATACCCGGCGACGGCACGGGAACCGGGCTCACCGGCATACGCAACGACGTGGGTGACCGAGGCGTGCGGTGAGGTCAGTGCGAGCCGGAACGCCTCCGAGATCGCCTCGACACCGTCGACGTCAGCGGCTCGCCCCACCAAGGCAAGGACGGATGCTGCGAGGTTCTTGGCAAGGTGCGACGACGTGTCGAGCCGGACGGCACTCATGACGGCACGACCTCGGGCTCGGCTTCCTCGGGCACGAAGCGGTAGCCGACGTTGCGGACCGTGCCGATGAGCGTCTCGTGGTCGGCGCCGAGCTTGGCCCGCAGACGGCGCACGTGGACGTCCACCGTGCGCGTGCCACCGAAGTAGTCGTAGCCCCAGACCTCCTGCAGCAGCTGGGCGCGGGTGAAGACGCGGCCGGGATGCTGGGCGAGGTACTTGAGCAGCTCGAACTCCTTGTAGGTGAGGTCCAGGGCGCGACCGCGCAGCCTGACCGAGTAGGTCGCCTCGTCGATGACGAGCACGCCGGCCGTGATTCGCACGTCGTCGGCAGGGCCACCGTCACCCTCGAGGACACGCGCGATCGCGAGCCTGATCCGGGCCTCGACCTCGGCCGGCCCCGCCGTGTCGAGCAGGACGTCGTCCACGCCCCACTCCGGCGTCAGGCCGGCCAGCCCGCCCTCGGTGAGGACGGCGAACAGGGGCGCGGACATCCCGGTCGTGCGGATGATCCGGCAGAGCGAACGTGCCATCGCGAGCTCGCGCCGGGCGTCCACCAGCACCGCGTCGGCGGCCGGAGCATCGATGAGGGCGGTCGGCTCGGCGGGAAGGATGCGAACATGGTGGCTGAGCAGGCCCAAGGCTGGCAGCACCTCGGCGCTCGGCGCCAAGGCGTTCGTCAGCAGCAACAGTCGGGCCATCCAGCACAGAATAGGTGGACATGACTGCGATCGACCTCTCTCACCGGGGCGTGAGATCCGTGACCCTGCGCTACTGGGCCGGCGCCCGAGCCGCCGCGGGGGTGGCCGAGGAGACCTTCGAGGCGGGCCCACGGGTGGGCGACGTCCTGGATGCTGCCGTGGGCGCGCACCCGGGGCTCGCCGCTGTCGTGGCCGTCTGCTCGGTGCTCGTCGACGGGCGAGCCGTCGGTCGTGAGGCCGAGGTCGAGCCGGGCACGGTCATCGAGGTGCTCCCGCCCTTCGCCGGGGGATGAGCCCATGGGTGATGACAGGATGCCGACCGTGGATGCGACCGACCCTGTAAGCGAGCCGGTGCAGCAGCCGGTCGCCGACCCGGTCGCCGAGCCGGCGGACGAGGCGGCGGCGCCCTCCGCGATCCAGCCGGTGGCGGCGTCCCGCGCGGCCCGCCGAGCACAGCGCGAGGAGCGGCGCCGGCACCCGATCATGCCGCCCATCGCGACCGAACGCCGCGTCACGCTGGTGCTTGCCACGGTCCTCTTCGCCGTCCTGCTCGCGATTGCGACCTCCGCCGACCACGCCCTGGGCGCAGCCGCAGTCGCGTGGGGCGGGGTGGCCCTGGCGTGGGGCTGGCCCGAGCTGTTGGGCTCCTCGAGCCGGTTCGGCTCGTCCTTCGCGATCGGCGTCGCCGGGGTCCTCGCGCCCGTGGTGGTCGCCTCCACCCCCGACGAGCCCTACCTGCGCAACGTCCCCGTCGTCGTGGCGCTCGCCATGCTCGTGATGTTCATGCACCAGCTGCTTCGCAAGGACGGTCGGCCACGCCTGACCCAGTCCGTGGCGGTGAGCGCGGCCGGGATCGCCATCGCGACCATCGGAGCCGCCTACGTGCCTCTCGGTCGCACCTCCGGTGGCCCGGACGTGGTGCTCATCGCCGGGATCGCACTCGCGGTCTCGTCGCTCGCCGACCTCGGCGCACCCATCGCTCGGTTGCGCCCCTGGATGGTGCCGCTCGCCGTCCTCCTCGGAGCCGGTGCCGGTGGCGTCGCCGGGCTGGTCCTCACGGACGTGGGCGGCCTCGTGGGACTCCTCCTGGGTGCGGTCGCGGCCGGGCTCGCGCACGTGACCCGCCGCGCACTCTGCACCTTGCCGCCCATCCGCGGCGTCCGCGGCCAGGTCACCGCGGCGGCGGCATCGGTCCTCGTGACGGCCGTGCCCGTCTACCTGCTGGCCCGCATCCTCGTCGGCTGACGCCGCCGCCTCGGGGAGCTGTCCGGCGCTTCAGTAGACGATCGCCTGCACGCCCGGTCGCAGGACCTCTTCGACGTATGCCGCGGCGCCACGGACCGTGGCACCCTCCAGGAGGTCGTCCGGCGTCAGCTCACGACGGGCGGCGCACTGTCCGCAGACCGTGACGGTGGCGCCGGCGAGCAGGGCGTCCCGCAGCTCGTGCAGCGGTGCACCGTGGGGCAGGGAGAGCTCCTCGGCGCGCCCGGCGACGGCCATCCAGGCGCCGTCGCCCGTGAGCCACAGGCTGACCTCGGCGCCGGCGGCGACCGCGGTGGCCGCAACGGTCAGACCCTGGCTCAGGCGTTCGAGGGCCTCGGCGCCGCAGGTGATCTTGACGACGAGCGGGCGCAGGGACGGGGGCACAGCGTCGGGCATGGGTCCTCCTCGGGTGTGCGACTACGATCCCATTCGTGGCATTCCACCTCGACACAGACCTCCCGCCCGAGCTCGCACCGCTCGCCTGGCTCATCGGCACGTGGGCCGGCGCCGGCGTCGTCGGCTACCCGACGATGGAGTCGGCCAACTTCGGGCAGGAGGTCGTGTGCTCCCACGACGGCCGCCCCTTCCTCGAGTGGCGCAGCCAGTCGTGGCTCCTCGACGAGGCCGGCGAGAAGGTCCGTCCCCTCGCCACGGAGGTCGGCTTCTGGCGCCCCGTGCCGCAGTCGCACGACGGCACCAACGTCGAGCTGCTCCTCACCCACCCGACGGGCATCGTGGAGATGTACGCCGGGCACGCCCAGCCGGCCAAGGTCGAGCTGCGCACCGACGGTGTCATGCGCAGCCCGCACGCCAAGGACTACTCCGCGGCCCACCGCATGTACGGCTACGTCCAGTCCAACCTCATGTGGGTGATGGACATGGCGGCCATGGGCCAGCCGCTCACCTCGCACCTGTCGGCAGAGCTCAAGCGCGTCGAGTAACTGGACAAGGGTCGGGTCAGGGCGTGACGGTGGCGTCGGCGTACTCGTCCATCGTGTCCGTGCGCAGGGCCTTGCCCAGGTCGGCCATACCGGGCTCGTCGAGGATGTCGATGGACCCGCCGTCGGGGGCGGTGCCGAACCCGGTGAACGGTGCGGTGATGAAGACGACGTCGGAGCTGCGGATGTTGCGCAGCGAGATGGCCTCGCTGCGCATCGTGCCCACGGACAGCGCCTTGTCGACGACGAGGTTGTCGGTCGCCGCACCGATGAACTTGGTCACCGTGACCGGGTTGGTGATGACGTCGCGGCTCAGGACCTTGAGCATGAGCGCCTTGATGAACGCCTGCTGGCGCCGGCCACGCGAGATGTCGCCCTCCGAGAGCTCGTGGCGCTCGCGGACGAAGGCCAGGGCCTGGGTGCCGTCGAGGTTGTTCCAGCCCTGCTGGATCCCGTCGCTGGACTCCTCGGCATAGACGCGTACCCCACCGACGGCGTCGGTCATGCGCTTGAAGCCCTCGAAGTCGGTCTTGGCGACGTGGTCGATCTTGACACCGAGCAGGCCCTGGAGGGTGCTCACGAGCAGGGGCGCCCCGCCGTAGGCGTAGGCCGCGTTGATCTTGTCCTTCTTGCGGCCCGGGATCTGCACGTAGAGGTCCCGGGGGAAGTGGATGAGCTGGACGGCCTTCTTGTCCTCAGGCACGTGCACGATGACGATGACGTCGGAGCGGCTCGCGGTGTCACCGGGTCGGGCGTCCGAGCCGATGATGAGGTAGTTCTCGCCGACGTCCTTCTGCGGGAGCGCGACGCTCGAACCGTCCGGCAGCGTGGCGGACGGTGCCGCCTTGGGGAGCAGGTCGTCGTGCGTGATGTTGCCCGAGACCTTCTGGTTGAGGAAAAAGAGGAAGCCGCCACCCGCCACGAGGGCGAGGGCGACAACCGAGGCCACGACGACGAGGAAGCGCCGTCCCCAGCGAGGCTTTCGTCGGGCCCGGGGCGGGGTACCGCTGTCCTCGGTGGCGAAGTCGTCTAGCACGCGGCCCAGTGTAGGTGGGCGGTCTCGCCCCGCCGGCCGACCGGCATACATTGGTGGGGTGAGTGATCTCGGCACGCGTCTGCGAGCCGCCGGCCGGCGGCTCACGCCGCAGCGCCAGCAGGTCCTCGACCTGGTGGAGCAGCTCGGCCACGCCACGCCCGAGCAGATCGTGGAGGCGGCCCCCGCCACGGACGCCGCGCCCATGGCGCTGTCGACGGTCTACCGCTCACTCGAGGCGTTGCAGGAGCTCGGGCTCGTGACGCACACGCACGTCGACCACCGGGTGCCCAGCTATCACCTCACGACGCACGCCACCCACATCCATGTCGTATGCCGTGACTGTGGTTGCGTGGACGAGGCACCCGCCGACGTGGCCGAGGAATTCGTGGCCCGTCTCGACCGTTCCCTCGGGTTCGAGGCTGACGTCACCCATGCCGCCATCCACGGCCTCTGCCGCACCTGCAGGAAGCAGTCATGACCGACACAAGCACCGCCCCCGCCCCTGTGGTTTCCCCTCTCCTCGCCCGGCCCGGGGCCGTGGCCGGCGAGGGTCTCGACGGCGGTGTGGCCGCGCACTACGGCGACCCCGGCCGTGAGCAGCGACTGCTCGACGAGGGGTTGGCCGTCGTCGACCTCTCGCAGCGCGGTGTCGTCACGGTCACGGGCCCCGACCGCCTGTCCTGGCTGCACTCGATCACGTCGCAGCAGCTCACCGGGCTGGCCCCTCGCGTGTCGACCGAGTCGCTCGTCCTGTCACCCAAGGGGCACATCGAGCATGCCCTGCACGTCGTCGACGACGGCCAGACCACGTGGATCACGGTCGAGCCCGGCACGGCGCCCGCGCTGGTGGCGTGGCTGGACTCCATGCGCTTCATGCTGCGTGTCGAGGTCGCGGACGTCAGTGAGGCGTATGCCGTGCTCGGCGAACCGCTCTCGGCCGCCAGCGCCGAGGGCGAGCCACTCGCGTGGGTCGACCCCTGGCCCCACCTCGTGGGTGACACCGCGGCCTACGGGCCGGAGGCGGGGCACCCGGGGGAGGCGCGTCGCTGGCGCGAGCTCATCGTGCCCCGCGCCGAGCTGGAGTCAGCCGTGGGCGACCGGCCGCTGGCCGGCACGTGGGCAGCCGAGGCGCTGCGGGTGGCGGCGTGGCGGCCGCGGCTGGGGTTCGAGACCGACCACCGCACCATCGCCCACGAGCTCGACTGGCTGCGCACGGCGGTGCACCTGCACAAGGGCTGCTACCGCGGGCAGGAGACCATCGCCCGGGTGCACAACCTGGGCCGCCCGCCTCGGAGGATCGTCTTCCTGCACCTCGACGGGTCGGGTCACGTCCTGCCCGAGGCGGGCGCCGAGCTGACGCTCGAGGGCCGCGTGGTGGGTCGCATCACGACGGTGGCGCGCCACTACGAGGACGGGCCGATCGCCCTGGCGGTCATCAAGCGCAACACGCCCACCGACGCCGTCCTCGCCGCCGGAACGGTCGCCGGCGCCCAGACCGTCATCGTCACCCCCTGAGTCCCACCTTCCCCGCCTGAAGTGGGTTGCTCTCACTTCGCCTGGTCGCCGCGACCACGCGAAGTGAGAGTCCGTCAGGCGAAGTCACGGGCTGGGCCCGAGCCGCCCCAGCGGTCCTGACACACTGACCGCCATGGCCCTCTCGCCCAGTTCGACGACCCTCATCACCGTCGCCCCCACAGGCGCCGAGCACGCCAAGGCGGACGTGCCCCAGCTGCCGACGACGCTCGACGAGCTGGTGGAGACCGCCCGTTCGTGCGAGGCCGCCGGGGCGGCACTGATTCACCTGCACATCCGTGACGGCGAGCACCGGCCGACGTTGGACGGTGGCCACCTCAAGGCCGCGGTCGACGCCATCCGTTCGGAGACCGACCTCATCGTCCAGCTCTCCACCGGCGGGTCGGTGCACGACCCGTTGGAGCAGCGCCTCACCGTCCTTGACGCCGAACCGGACTCGTGCTCGCTGACCTGCGGCACGACGAACTTCGGTGACGACGTCTTCCTCAACCCGTGGGGCTTCATGTCCGACCTCTATGTCCAGGCGCAGGAGCGCGAGGTCGTGCCCGAGTTCGAGCTCTTCGAGCTGGGTCATGTGCACGCCCTGCAACGGCTTCTCGACACCCACGGGCTGCCGTTCGGCGGCAAGGTCCATGTCGACTTCGTCCTCGGAGTGCCCGGCGCCATGCCCGGGACCGCGGCGGCGCTCATGGCTGGGGTCGCGATGCTGCCCGACGAGGTGACGTCGTGGTCGGCCACGGGCATCGGTCGCACGCACCTGCCCGTCCTGGCGGCGGCGCTGTCGGCCGGGGGCCACCTGCGGGTCGGGATGGAGGACAACGTGGTGTTCGCTCGCGGTCAGCAGGTGCAGCACAACTCCGAGCTCGTGGCCAGGGCGGCCGAGGTGGCGACGACGATGCAGCGTCCGCCGATGTCGACGACGCAGGCGCGCGAGCTGCTCGGCATCAAGCCGCGCTGAGAACCGACTGATTGCCCGTTTGGCCAAGTGCTCGGTGCCCTCGCAACTGGCCAAACGGGCAATCAGTCGTGCGTGGGTGCGGGGTCAGGGAGTCGGCTGCGGCTGGGGCTGGCGCTCGGCGTGGGGCTCCGGCTGGCGCTCGGCTTGGGGCTCCGGCTGGCGCTCGGATTGGGGCTGGGGCTCGGCTCGTGGCTCCGGCTGGCGGAGGGTGAGGTTGTTGCAGGCCTCGCAGGTCTCCTCGGGGATGACGCCGAGGCGCATGAGGTGACCGAACACCCAGCAGCCGGCACAGAACCCGAGGACAGACTCCAGGGTCGCGAAGAGCACGAGGACCGCGAGCAGCACTGACGCCACCGTCGTCGCCCCGAAACCGAGGGCTGCCACAGCCGCCGCCGTGCTCGTCACCAGGCCGACGGCCTGCGCGAAGCGCTTGGGTGGGCCGGGAACCATGCGGGGTGCCCCGAACCGCGGCGCGACGGCATGCACGGCCAGCCAGCCCAGCGGGCTGAAGCGGGGCCCGGCGGCGGCACGCAGCGCGAAGCCGGCCGCCAGCAGCACCGCCAGCCACCACCACTGGGTGAGCAGCGTCAGGACCCCGAGCACGACGACGCCACCGGCCACGGACCGCGCGGCCTTCTCGTTGACCGGGTTCGGGAAGCTCAGCAACTGGCGCACGGGCATAACGCAAGGTTATCTCGATACCCCACGGACGGCATACATCGTCTCTGGTTGTGGTCGACGAAGTGGAGGGTGTGGCCACGATCACGCTTGCCCCGGTTTGCATTCTGCTAACTGGAGCAAGCACAATGGATGCATGAGCCGGAACCCGCTGAACGACCTCGCCGGACTGGGCGACTACCTGCGTGAGCAGCGTCTGTCCCACCGTCTGTCGCTGCGTCAGCTCTCCGAGCTCGCCGGGATCTCGAACCCCTACCTGTCACAGCTCGAGCGCGGCCTCAAGCGCCCGAGCGCCGAGATCCTGCAGCAGCTCGCCAAGGGGCTGGAGGTGTCGGCCGAGACGCTCTACGTCAAGGCCGGGATCCTCGACGAGCACCCCGTGGCGGAGGCCAGCACCACGACCGTCCGGGACGCCATCGCCGCCGACCCGAACCTCACCGACCGTCAACGAGCAACGCTGCTCGACGTCTATGAGTCCTTCACCGGCGCGGACCCCCAGCGCTGATCCCGACGCACGAACCCTTCGTATCCGCACCACCCACCCACACCAGGAGTGAACATGGCCAGCAAGACCACCGCCAAGAAGCCCACCACCCCGCTGTTCGCCGTCGTCGGCGCCACGGACCTCGCCGTCGAGCGCGCCCGTGAGGCCCGCCTGCGCGCCGACAGGACCCGCGCGGAGCTGCGTGCGGACCTCGCGCCGAACGCCATGCAGAAGCGCGCCGAGGTCGTTATCGAGGACGTCAAGGCGTTCCCGACCAAGGCCCTCAACCAGGGTGTCGCCACGGCCGACCAGGTCGCCAAGGGCTACGAGGACCTCGCCGTCCGCGGTGAGAAGCTCGTGACCCGCATCAAGAACCAGAAGGCCACCAAGGACCTCGTCGCCCAGGCCGAGACCACCCTCTCCCTCGGCAAGGGTGCCGTCACGACCGCCCGCAAGGCCGTCCTCGACGTCCGCAGCTCCGCCCTCGCGACCTTCACCACCGGCCGCAAGGAGGCCGCCCACGTCGCCGAGATCGTCGTCGACACCGTGGCCGAGGACGCCGAGGTCGCCGCGACCGACATCAAGGCCGCCGCCAAGCGCACCCGCACCGCCGCCAAGCGCACCAGCACGACCGCGGCCAAGGGCGCCAAGCGCACCACGACCTCCGCCAAGGCCACGACGACCTCCGCCAAGAAGGCCGCTTCCTCCACGACCAAGGCGACGGCCAAGGCCGCTGACAAGGTCGGCGACTGAAGGATTCCCCCGCGGACCTAGTCTGGGGGGCGTGAGCGCCTCCCAGACTTCCCGCACCCCTGCTGTCCTCGACGCCGCTCCGGTTCTCGCGCAAGCGATCCGGGGCGGCTTCGTCGAATCCGTCCACCGGGCCAGCGTCGCCGTGACCGCGGCCGACGGCTCCGTGGAGCTGGAGCTCGGCAACGCGACGGACCCGGTCCTCCCGAGGTCCTCCAACAAGCCGGTACAGGCCTTGGCCATGGTGCGCAGCGGGCTCGACGTCGCGCCCCGCCACCTCGCGCTCGTGAGCGCGAGCCACTCGGGCGAGGACTTCCACCTCGAGGCCGTGCGCGAGATCCTCGACGGCGCCGGCCTCACGGTCGCCGACCTCCAGAACACCCCGGACTACCCGGTCGATGACCAGGCCAGGCTCGAGTGGATCCGCGCCGGGCACGAGAAGGAGTCCCTCGCCCAGAACTGCTCGGGCAAGCACTCCGGCATGCTCGCGACGTGCGTCGCGGCAGGTTGGGACCACACGACATACCTCGAGGTCGACCACCCGCTTCAGCGGGCGTGTGACGCGACGCTGGCGGAGCTCGCGGGCGAACCGGTCGCCGCGACCGCGATCGACGGGTGCGGGGCTCCCGTCATGGCCATCTCCCTCGCGGGCCTGGCCCGGGCGTTCGGGCGCATCGCCAGCGCTGCACCCGGCACCGACGAGGCGCGCGTCGCCGACGCCATCCGCAGCCACCCCGAGTACCTCGGTGGCAGCCGCCGCGACGTCACGACGTTCATCCAGCGCACCCCGGGCGCCATCGCCAAGGACGGCGCGGAAGCCGTGTATGCCGTGGGGCTGGCCGACGGCCGCGGCATCGCCCTCAAGGTGGCCGACGGCGGGCAGCGGGCTCGCACCGTCATCCTCGCCGCCGTGCTTCGCCGGCTCGGTGTCGAGACGGGCGCCCTGCAGGCGCTCGAGGACGCACCCATCCTCGGGCACGGCGAGCCGGTGGGCTCCGTCGTGGCCGTCGGCATCTGAGTGCGCGCTGTCCTCCAGCGCGTCCAGCGCGCCGCGGTGCTCGTCGAGGGCGAGACTGTGGGTGAGATTCGCGAGCCGGGCCTGTTCGCGCTCGTGGGCGTCGGGCACGACGATGGTGACGCCGACGTCGAGCTCATCGCTCGCAAGATCGCCGACCTGCGGCTGCTCGACGGCGAGCAGTCGGTCACCGACGCCGACGCGCCGGTGCTCGTCGTCAGCCAGTTCACCCTCCTGGCCGACACCCGCAAGGGGCGCCGTCCGTCGTGGAACGCCGCGGCCCCCGGCGATGTCGCCGAACCCGTCGTCGCCCAGGTGGTCGAGGCACTGCGGGCGCGCGGCCTCACCGTCGCCACGGGCCGGTTCGGCGCCCACATGGAGATCGACCTCGTGGCCGATGGCCCGGTGACGATCGTCGTGGACTCCTCCGCACCGTAGGCTGGCTCCATGTTCGGAATCGGCGGCGCGCAGTACTACGTGACCCTCCTGCTCACCATCGGTGCGCTCGCGATCGAGGTGTTCGCGTTCATCCATGCCCTCCGGACCCGCCCCGACGCCTTCGTCGCGGCTGGCAAGCGCACCAAGAACTTCTGGCTCGCCGTGACCGGAGTGGCCGCGCTGCTCGGGTTCGTCTCGCTCGGCGGCCTCGGCATGCTCGCGATCATCGGCGTGGTCGCGGCCGGGGTCTACCTCGCCGACGTCCGCCCCGCCGTCGAGTCCGTCCAGGGTCGCGGCAGCAGCTCCCGACAGGGTCCCTACGGACCCTGGTGAACCCGACCTGACCGCGGCGCCACGGCGTCCCAGGCAACGGTGAGCTCGCCCAGCCGCCACCGTGACGGGCCGTCAAGGAGAGGCCATCCGCTGTCGCGCAGGGCTTGCGCTGTGGCCAGGAACCGTTGCCGCACACCGTATGCCGCGTGGCTGGCACTGCGTTCCCAGTGTCGGTCGAGGTCCGCCAGGTAGTCGTGGACGGGCTCGCCGGGGACGTTGCGGTGGATGAGCGCCTTGGGGAGCCGCTCGGCGATCGTCGACGGTGTACGCAGCCCGCGCAGGTGCCAGGAGAACGTCAGGCTGACCGCGCCCAAGGGCTCGACCGCCACCCACGTCGCCAGCCGGCCCAGCTCGTCACACGTCCCGTCGACAAGAAGGCCGTCCGGGGTGAGGCGCTCACGCACCGCGTCCCAGGCGCCGGGCACCTCGTCCTCGGGGTACTGGCGCAGGACGTTGAAGGCGCGCACCACAGTGGCTGAGCGTCCGTCGAGCGGCACCTCGAACCCGCCTCGGCGGAAGGTCAGGCCCTCCCGCTCCAGCGCCTTCCCCGCAGCCACCCGTTCTGGGTCGATCTCGATGCCGACCACCTCGACGTCGGCGCGCACTCCGCGCAACCGGTCGTGCAGCTCGACGGCCGTGACGGGTGAGGCGCCGTACCCGAGGTCGACGACCACCGGAGGTGCGGCGGACCGGCGCAGCCGCCAGGACGCGGGTCCGGCGAGCCAGCGGTCGCACCGGCGCAGACGGTTGGGGTTGGTCGTTCCCCTGGTGATCACCCCGACCGGTCTCGTCCTCGCCACCGGCCCAGCGTACGAGCCGCCCGTCGCGCCTCGGGTGCACGCAGCCAGCGATCAGTCGTTCCCCGTCGGCGCCCGTAGGCTGCAGGCGTGCGCCAGTGGGGAGTACGCGGTCGCGGCCGCGACGTCAGTCGGAGCATGGTGGCCATCGTCGTCTCCGTGTCGGCGGCCCTCGCCCTCGGCCTGACCACATGGGTGCCGGTGCTGCTGCGCACCGACATCGGCCTCGTGCGCGTCGACCCCGGCCTCCTCACCGTCGACAAGGGCGCTCGCGGCATCGCCACCTTGGGACGCGGCTACACCGTCGCGGCCTACAGCTCCGGCTTCCGGGTGTCGGCCTCCTCCGGGCCGCTTGTCGACACGGTCACGCGCGGGTCGCCCGTGAGCGCTGTTCTCGGCGAGCTCGCTCCCGGCAAGAACCATCCGGTCGAGCACGCCGACGCCACCCTCGACCACGTCCGCATCGGGCAGGTACGCATCGAACCCGGCCGCGCGGCATACAGCGGAGAGGTCTATGACAGTGCCGACGGCAAGGAGCGCGCGCTCCCGCTGCGCCTCGTCTTCCTGCTCACGACCGCCGGCGTGCACGTCACCGCCCACGTGCAGGGAGCCGACGCCGTCGTCGTGCACCTCGACTCCATGCCGGCCACCACCGGGCTGGGCGGTGCGCTCCCGGACCGCAACCTGCGCACCAAGGGGTGGTGGCTCGAGGACTCCCTGGGGGAGCAGCGCGCCCTCACGTCGGCTCGGCAGGCCGTCGTCGGCATCGGTCCGGCGACTCGCGACCGCGCGGTGGACCTGCGTCCGGACGGTCGGCTCGACGTTCACGTGTGGGGCAACCGGGCCACTCTGACGCTGAGCGGTGTGCCACGCCCCGGATGAGGCGTGCGTGTCAGACTGGCTGGATGACGAGCGACGAGCCACGCAACCGCCGCCGCCGGGTCGCGATGGTGTCGGTGCACACGTCCCCCCTCGCCCAACCGGGCACCGGAGACGCGGGCGGCATGAACGTCTATGTCCTCGAGACGGCAAAGAGGCTGGCGCGCAGGGGGATCGACGTCGACATCTTCACCCGTCGGACCACTGCATCGGACGCACCCGTCGTCGAGGTCGAGCCGGGGGTGGTCGTTCGCCACGTGGCCGCCGGCCCCTACGAGGGACTCAACAAGGAGGACCTGCCCGGGCAGCTCTGCGCCTTCGCCGCCGGGATGATGCGGGTGGCCGCCCATGCCCCCGAGGGGCACTACGACCTCGTCCACTCGCACTACTGGCTGTCCGGACAGGTGGGCTGGCTGGCGGCCGACCGCTGGGACGTGCCGCTCGTGCACACCATGCACACGATGGCCCGGGTCAAGAACCTCCACCGCGCCGAGGGCGACGCAGAGGAGCCGCGTGGCCGCGAGATCGGTGAGGCCCAGGTCGTCGACGCGGCCGACCGGCTCGTCGCCAACACCATGGACGAGGGTCGCGAGCTGGTCGAGCTCTACGGCGCGGATCCCCAGCGCGTCGACATCGTCCCGCCGGGCGTCGACCTCGACGTGTTCCGGCCCGGTGACCGGTCGGAGGCCCGTCGTGCCGTCGACGTGCCCGACGACGCCGTCCTCCTGCTCTTCGTCGGCCGCATCCAGCCGCTCAAGGCCCCGGACCTCCTGATCCGGGCGGCCGCGATGCTGATCCGCCGCGACCCGTCGATGCGCAGCCGGCTCGTCGTGGGCATCCTCGGTGGCCCGAGCGGAGGCGCCGTGCGCAGCCCGATGGCTCTCGACCGCCTCGCCGTGGACGAGGGGGTCGCCGACAACGTGCGGTTCGTCGAGCCCACCGACCGCGACACCCTCGCAACCTGGATGCGCGCTGCCGACGTCGTCACCGTGCCCTCGCACAACGAGTCCTTTGGGCTCGTGGCCGTCGAGGCTCAGGCCTGTGGCGCCGTGGTCGTCGCCACCAGGGTCGGCGGCCTGCCCACAGCCGTCGGTGACGCCGGCCTCCTCGTGGAGGGGCATGACCTCCATGCCTGGGTCGACGCCATCGAGTCGGTCATCGACAACCCCAAGCTGCGGGCCGACCTCTCGGCGCGTGCCGCCCGCCGCGCCCGCGGGTTCGCCTGGGAGGTGACCGCGGAGCGGCTGGCCGGCGTCTACGAAGCCGCGCTCGCAACCCCGCGCAGGGCCTCGATCAACGACTCGGACGCACTGACCGGCATACCGACGGCGGTGATCCCGTGAACACTCAGCGCACGGAGCTCGCGCACACGATCGAGACCTTCCTCGACGACAGTGAGATCGAGTGGGAGGCCGGTGCCCGCGACGGTGAGTTCGTCGTGACGCTGCCCGGCGAGAAGAAGCTGAGGACGGTCGTCTCACTGGTGGCCGGCTCGGACCTGTCCATCTCGGCCTTCGTCATCCGCAACCCCGACGAGAACCACGAGGCGTTCTACCGCAGCCTCCTGCGGCGCAACCTGCGGCTCCCGGGGATGGCCTACGCGATCGACGGCAGCGGCGACGTCTACATCACCGGCCACGTGCCCGCGTCGGGCGTCGACGCCGACCAGCTCGACCAGATCCTCGGCGTTGTCCTCGAGGCCGCGGACGCGCCCTTCAACGAGCTCCTCGTCATCGGCTTCCTCACCTCGATGCAGAAGGAGTGGGACTGGCGGGTCTCGCGCGGAGAGTCGCTGCGCAACCTCGACGCGTTCCGTCACCTGCTCGACAAGTCCTGACCGGGACCCACGAGCCCGCCCGTTGCGTCTGCGGATGCGGTCGCCAGATCGACCATCGACGCAGACGCAGCGCGGTCTTCACTAGGGTGGCGGGCATGGCACACACCTTGATCCTGCTGCGTCACGGCCACTCCGAGTGGAACGCCAAGAACCTCTTCACCGGGTGGGTCGACGTCGACCTCAACGACCAGGGACGTGAGGAGGCAGTGAACGGTGGGCGGCTGCTCAAGGAGCGCGGTGTGCTGCCGACCGTGGTCCACACCTCCGTGCTGCGTCGCGCGATCACGACGGCCAACCTCGCGCTTGACGCCGCCGACCGCCACTGGATCCCGGTGCGCCGCGACTGGCGCCTCAACGAGCGTCACTACGGCGCGCTGCAGGGGCTCGACAAGGCGGCGACCCGCGAGAAGTACGGCGACGAGCAGTTCATGCTCTGGCGCCGCTCGTTCGACACCCCGCCGCCGCCCATCGAGGTCGGGTCGGAGTTCGACCAGAGCGACGACCCGCGTTATGCCGGCATCGACGTGCCGCGCACCGAGTGCCTCAAGGACGTCATCGAGCGCTTCATGCCGTACTGGGACGGAGCGATCCGCGACGACCTCAGTGCGGGGGAGACCGTGCTCGTCGTCGCCCACGGCAACAGCCTGCGGGGCCTGGTCAAGCACCTCGACGGCATCTCGGACGAGGACATCGCTGCCCTCAACATCCCCACCGGCCAGCCCCTGGTCTACGAGCTCGGCGACGACTTCATGCCCACCAAGCCGGGGGAGTACCTCGACCCCGCCGCTGCCGAGGCCGCCGCTGCTGCGGTCGCGAACCAGGGCCGTTGAGTCAGGGCGCCGCAAGCTGCGCGGTGCCCGGGGCCGCCGGCCACGTCCCGACGAAGGACCCGTCTGCGCCCCGGACCTCCATGGCGTACTCCTGCTCGAGGACCGCGTTGTCGACGCCGACCTCGAGGCGGGCGACGCCGTCCCGGACCGGTGCCGTGTCCGAGGTCGGCCACACAGTGGGCCGGGGCGAGACCGCGCGAACTGTGCTGCCTCTCGGGGCCAGCACCCACGCGGTGAGCCCAGATCCGCTGCGCCTGCCCGCGGTGGCGAGGATGACGGGTCGCACCTCGGCTGTCGCGGCGGCCACCGGGTTGAGCCGCTCCACGTCCCACGAGCTCGACTGGTTCGCCGACTCGCTCCGGACGACGACCGTGCGCAACACCTGACCACCGGGGAGGGTGCTGAGGACGACCTGGACGCTCGAGCGCGCACCCGCCGGCGCGTCGCCCGTGACGCGAGAGGCGATCTCGGACGGGACCTCACCGCGCCAGGTCGTGCGCGTGTCGACCTCGGCGGGGTCGAGCACCATCGCGTGCGCCACCTCCTCGTCCACCTCGCGGTCCTCGAGAGCGGCCAGGTCGTCGGCACCGCAGGGATCGCCGCACGGCGGTGCCGTGCTGGGGCGGTCCTCGTCACCGAACGTCAACCCGGGGCTGCCGATGAGCCCGCCGACCCGCACCAGGCTGAGCGGGACCGACGTCGATCGTCCGACACCGCCGGTGAGGCTGATCGGGCGCCATGACCGGCTGACCGCCCCATCGAGCGCGATCGCCGGTGTGCCGGACACCTCGGCCGAGGTGAGCCCAGGGGTGGTGAGGACGACGAGCGCTCCTTGCCCCGACAGAGTGATGACGTGGTCCGACCCGAGCTCGGAGAGGGAGACGCTGCTCGTGGTCGAGAGCGCGTCGACGGCTGACCCGCGTCTGCCACTGACCAGGGTGAGCTGGCCGCCGGCCGTCATGAGGGCGACCCTGGTCTGCGCGACGTCCTCGACGAAGATCGTGCGCCCGTCGAAGCGCTCCTCGATCGCCCGGACGAGGGCGTTGTCGTCAGCCAGCGCCCCGCGCACCGGCCACGAGCCGATCGAGCGCCACAGCGTGCTGTCGGCTGCGGGCAACGGCTCCCGCGTGGCCGGTGCCGTGACTCCTGGCCCGTCGCGGAGCTGCGTCGTGAGGGCCGGCAGCCCCACGGCCAGGGCCGCGACCGCCACCAGTGAGGCGGCTGCGACAGCGCGCCGACGGCGGCGAGAGGATGTGACGGCCGTGTGGACCCTCGCATAGGGGTCGCTCTCGCGGGACTCCACGGAGGCGGCACGGGCGGCCAGGGCCTCCCGCAGCTCGGTCTCGAGGCTCATCTCAGGCTCCGTTCGTCTGCAGGCTGCTCGCGGGCACGGCGGGTCCGGTCATCGCGAGGCGCAGCCGGCCGAGACCACGCGAGGTCTGGCTCTTGACCGAGCCCACCGACATGCCCAGGGCCTTGGCGGTCTCGCTCTCCGAGAGGTCCTCGTAGAACCGCAGCACAATGACCGCCCGCATCCGTGGTGGCAGGGTGGAGAGCACCCTGACGAGCTCGTCGCGGCTGTCCACGACCGCATAG
Source organism: Knoellia sp. Soil729 (assembly GCF_001427985.1). Classification (GTDB taxonomy): domain Bacteria; phylum Actinomycetota; class Actinomycetes; order Actinomycetales; family Dermatophilaceae; genus Knoellia. Next base: position 994,100 of record NZ_LMSA01000001.1, on the reverse strand, counting down.
GCGTCCGCCTTGCCCGAGTCCGTGACCGACGGGACCTCGCCGAGGTCCTCGGGGACCCGACGACGCCGCCACCACGAGCTCGACTCGTTGCTGACCGCAGCCCGGGTGTAGGCGTAGGGGGAACCTTCACGGGAGACGCGCGACCAGTGGCGGTGGACCTTGACAAGGGCCTGCTGCACAAGGTCCTCGGCGCGCCCGACGTCGCCGGTGAGCAGGTAGCCCACGCGCACGAGGCGGGACCACTCGTGCGTCACGAACTCGGCGAACGCCGCTTCGTCTTCGTCCACGTCGCCATCCTCGCCCTCGCAGGAACCCGTCACCCTGAGAAACGCGAGTTCGGGGGCAAAGGTTGAGTGGCACGGCATACGAGAAACGTCCGCAGGGCTGGTGGGGTTGGCGACCAACCCTGCGGACGCAGGTGGGGGTTGCCGGGGAGGGCCGTCAGGGGGTCTTGGTCTCCGGGAAGGCCTGGTCGTCCTCGTCGTCCTCGTGGCTGGAGCCGTTGTCGACGCCCTTCTCACCGGTGACGAGGAAGACGACGCGGCGCGCGACCGACACGGCGTGGTCACCGAAGCGCTCGTAGTAGCGGCCGACCAGCGTGAGGTCCACGGTCGTCTCGGTCGGGTGGTTCCACGAGTCGGCCGCGAGGCGCTCGAAGAGCCGGCGGTGCAGCTCGTCCATCGCGTCGTCGTCGCGCTCGATCTGACGGGCGGCCTCGACGTCACGGGCCGCGATCACCGAACCCGCCTTGGTGACGATGCGCTCGGCCACCTGCCCCATCTCGAGGATGATCGACCGGAGCTCGGGGGGAACCGCGGAGTTCGGGTAGCGCAGCCGAGCCACCTTGGCGACGTGCCGGGCGAGGTCGCCCATGCGCTCGATGTCCGAGCTCATCCGCATCGACGTGACGACCATGCGCAGGTCGGTCGCGACCGGCTGCTGGAGGGCGAGCAGGTCGAACGAGAGCAGGTCGAGCTCCTCGCGCAGGGCGTCGATCTCGATGTCCGCACCGATGACCGACTCGGCGAGCTGGACATCGGCGTCGAGGAGCGCCGTCGTGGCCCGGGACATCGCCGAGCTCGCGAGTCGAGTCATCTCGACGAGCCCTTCGGTGACCCGGTCCAGCTCCTCGTGAAATGCCTTGCGCATGTGCTCCCTCTCAGACGGTGACGGCGCCCTCCGGCCCGGCGGGCGCGCAGACGTGAAGCGGCGACGTCGGCAGCGTGGCACGCGGTGGTGAATTCCCGTCAGCGCCAAGGTGAACATCTGTCTCCCTCCTCCCACGCGGCCGGGTGAGAGGTCGGGAGCGCCCTGTGGGCCCGTCTACGCTGGCAGCGTGGATGCGACGGTTGCGGGAACACTGGGTGGCGGCCTGGGGCTCGTCATCGGTGCCGTGGCCGTCGCAGCCAGCAGGTTCAGCGAACGCACCCTCAAGACCATCCCGCCGAGCGCCCCTCCACCCCTGCCCGCGGGAGTGAGTGACGTCCTGGCGGTGCTCCGCTCGGTCGCCATCGTCCTGGACTCCTCGGACGCCGTGGTCAACAACTCCGCCTCGGCCGTGAGCCATGGCCTCGTGCGCCACGGGGAGCTCGTCCACACCGAGCTGCGCCAGCTTGCCCGTCAGGTCCGCCGTGACGGCGAGATCCGCGAGGTCGAGCTGGAGCTCTCGCGTGGCTTCGGGTCGACGACCAACACGCTGATGAAGGCCCGCGTCGCCCCGTTGGGTGCCCCTCACATCCTCATCCTCGCCGAGGACCACACCCACGCCCGCCGGGTCGAGGAGGTCCGACGCGACTTCGTGGCCAACGTGTCGCACGAGCTCAAGACCCCGGTCGGTGGCATCGCCCTCCTCGCGGAGGCGGTCCTCGACGCGCGCGACGACCCCGAGGCGGTGTCGCGCTTCGCCGCCCGCATCCAGGTCGAGTCGACGCGGCTCACCCGCCTCGTCAAGGAGATCGTCGACCTCTCCCGCCTCCAGGTCGCCGACACCCTGCACGAGCCAGAGCTCGTGCAGATCCCACAGGTTCTCGCCGAGGCCGTCGACCGGGTGCGGGTCGCCGCCGACTCGCGCCAGATCACCCTCGAGGCCGCCGCCGACGAACGCGCCAGCGTCTTCGGTGACGCCGAGCTGCTCGCGACCGCAGTCGCCAACCTCGTGTCCAACGCCGTGAACTACTCCGAGGCCGGCACCCGAGTGGCCGTCGCCGCCCGTCGGGTCGGTGACACCGTCGAGATCACCGTGTCCGACCAGGGCCAGGGCATCCCGGAGATGGAGCAGAGCCGCATCTTCGAGCGCTTCTACCGGGTCGACGCCGCCCGCTCCAGAGCCACCGGTGGCACGGGCCTGGGGCTCGCCATCGTCAAGCACGTCTGCGCGATCCACGGCGGCGACGTGGCGGTGTGGAGCGAGGAGGGCCACGGTTCCACCTTCACCATGAGACTTCCTGCCGCCTCCGTCCGGGGTGCGGCAGACTCCGACCGACCGGCGGTCGGCACGGCACAAGGAGAGCAGCCAGGATGACCCGCATTCTCGTCGTCGAGGACGAAGTGTCCTTCTCGGACCCCCTGTCCTACCTCCTGCGCAAGGAGGGCTACGAGGTGAGTGTGGCCGAGAACGGCAACGACGCCCTCACGGACTTCGACAGTGCCGGGGCAGATCTCGTGCTCCTCGACCTCATGCTTCCCGGCCTTTCCGGCGTGGACGTATGCCGTGCGCTCCGCCAGCGCTCCAACGTCCCGGTGATCATGCTCACCGCCAAGGACAGTGAGATCGACAAGGTCGTCGGCCTGGAGCTCGGCGCCGACGACTACGTCACCAAGCCCTACTCCTCGCGTGAGCTGCTCGCCCGGATCAAGGCGGTGCTGCGCCGGCTCAGCGAGCCCGAGGAGCTGCTGCCGGCGACGCTCGAGGCCGGTCCCGTCCGGATGGACGTCGAGCGCCACGTGGTGACCGTCGGTGGCGCCGCGACGCAGCTGCCGCTCAAGGAGTTCGAGCTGCTGGAGATGTTGCTGCGCAACACCGGTCGCGTCCTGACCCGGATGCAGCTCATCGACCGGGTGTGGGGCAGCGACTACGTCGGCGACACCAAGACCCTCGACGTCCACGTCAAGCGGCTGCGCGCCAAGGTCGAGCCCGACCCTGCGGCGCCGCGGCACATCGTCACCGTGCGCGGGCTGGGCTACAAGTTCGAGGCCTGACCGAACCCGCGTACTGACTGCCCGTTCGGCGTGCCGAACGCGCAACCAGTGGCGCGGACCCACTGGCCGAACGGGCAACCAGTGGTCCTGTGCGGCACGCGAGAGCCCACCGGCGCACGGTCGCGCACGGTGGGCTCCCGGCATACGGAAGGGCTCGGTCAGCTGGTGGGGGTCGCCGAGGGGCTGGCGGACGGGCTGGCCGAGGGGCTGGCGGACGGGCTGGCCGAGGGGCTGGCGGACGGGCTGGCCGAGGGGCTGTCCGAAGAGCTCGGCGAGGGGCTCGCTGCGTAGCCCTTGTAGTAGTTGTTGGGGGGCAGAACCGGCACGGTGAGCAGGTTCTGCCCGGTGCCTGGCGTGGTGACCTGCAGCTGCAGCACGTCGCCCGGCTCGGCCTTCACGGTGGGCAGCGAGGACGACCCGCCCTCGCCCAGGCTGACGGAGGAGTGACGAGGGACGGTGACCTTGCCGCCCGGGCCTCCCTCGCTGGCGAAGGCGACGTCCATGTCCTCGTTGCCCGTGTTGACCAGCTGACCGGTGATGTTGCCCGACTGGCCGTCGGCCCTCGACACGACGACGAGGCCGCGCACGTCCAGGTTGCCGAAGGTGGCGTTCTCGCCGTCGGCGGCCCGGTAGGCGACGTCGGTCTGCATGGGCGAGAAGACGGCGCAGCCGCCGAGCAGGGTGCTGCCGAGCGCCGCGGCCGCAAGGGTCGCGCGCAGGCGTTGGCGGGGAGTCGTCACAAGTGCGGTCGTCACGTGGGACAGCGTAGCGATCAGCGGTCTTCGGCGTGTGCGCAGGAGTGCCCGCGAGGCGGGTGGGGCCCGACGGGCACGGACCGCAGGCACGCGAACGACGATGTGTCAAGCCCCAGTTTCGCTGCCGCCCAAGGGTTTTCACCGTCCTGACCTGCAGGTATGCCGTTGAGCAGGATTCCGTGTGTCGCTCTCGGCGTGTTAAACTTGCACTCGCGAAAGGGGCAAGTTGCATATGGTTTTCAAGGTCGGCGAAACGGTCGTGTACCCCCACCATGGGGCTGCGCGCATCGAAGAGATCAACAAGCGCACCATCAAGGGCGTGGAGAAGCTCTACCTGAAGCTCAAGGTGGCCCAAGGAGACCTCGTCATCGAGGTCCCCGCCGAGAACTGTGATCTGGTCGGCGTGCGTGACGTCGTCGACAAGGCCGGCCTCGAGAAGGTCTTCGAGGTGCTGAGGGCCCCGTTTGCCGAGGAGCCGACCAACTGGTCACGTCGCTTCAAGGCCAACCTCGAGAAGCTCGCCTCGGGTGACGTCATCAAGGTCGCCGAGGTCGTGCGCGACCTCTGGCGCCGTGACAAGGACCGCGGCCTGTCCGCCGGCGAGAAGCGCATGCTCTCCAAGGCTCGCCAGATCCTCGTGTCCGAGCTCGCGCTGGCCGAGAAGACGGACGAGGACAAGGCCGAGACCATCCTCGACGAGGTCCTCGCGTCCTGAACGCAGGTGTCATCCTCGTTGCCGCTGGACAGGGCACGAGGCTCGGGGCAACGCAGCCCAAGGCATTCGTCCGCGTCGCGGGCAGCACGGTCATCGAGCACGCCGTCTCGCGCGCGTTCCAGGCTGCGGACATCACCCAGATCATCATCGTCGCGCCCGCCTCCCACCTCCGGGAGGCGGGCGCGCTCGTGTCATCTCATGCTCGCGCCGACGACATCTCGGTCGTCGCCGGCGGGGTGGAGCGCACGCACTCGGTGTCGGCCGGGCTCGCGGCCCTGCGAGCCAACATTGAGGTCGTGCTCGTCCACGACGCCGCCCGCTGCCTGGCCCCCGCCTCCCTCTTCGACCGCCTCGTGGCGGCGGTGCGCGACGGGCGCGATGCGGTCGTGCCCGGTCTGCCCGTGACCGACACCATCAAGCAGGTGGACGGCGACGGTCGTGTCGTCGCGACGCCGGACCGCTCCAGCCTGCGGGCCATCCAGACACCGCAGGCCTTCCGGCGCGCCGTCCTCACGAGAGCGCACGGCTCCGGCGCCGAGGCCACCGACGACGCAGCCCTCGTCGAGCTGCTCGGCGTCACGGTGGAGGTGCTCGAGGGCGACGAGCTCGCCTTCAAGATCACCACTGCGGCCGACCTCGCGCACGCCGGCCGTATCCTCGGTGCGTGAGCCAGAGACCCGTCGCCCTCGTCACCGGAGGTGGCACCGGCATCGGTGCCGCAATCACCCGCAGGCTCGTCGAGGACGGGTATGCCGTCGTCATCGCCGGCCGTCGACGTGACCCCCTCGAGTCCCTTGCCGCAGAGCTGGGCGAGTCCGTGTCCGTGCTCCAGCTCGACGTCACCGATGCCCAGGGCGTCGCCCCGTCGGTTGGCTCGCTCGAGCGGCTCGATGTCCTCGTCAACAACGCGGGTGGCGCGATCGGCGTGAGCTCCGTCGAGGACGGCGACCTCGCCGAGTGGGAGGCCATGTATGCCTCCAACGTCCTCGGGACCGTGCGCGTGACCCAGGCTGCGCTGCCGCTCCTGCGGCGCTCACCGCGCGCCACGATCGTCAACATCAGCTCGATCGCGGGGGAGCGTGTCTATGCCGGCGGAGGCGGTTACACCGCGGCCAAGCACGGGGAGTCGGCCGTCTCCGAGACGCTGCGACTCGAGCTCAACGGCACCCACGTGCGGGTCGTCGAGATCCGCCCGGGCATGGTGCACACCGAGGAGTTCTCCCTGACGCGCCTGCACGGTGACCGGTCGGCGGCAGACAAGGTCTACGAGGGCGTCGACCGACCCTTGGTGGCTGACGACGTCGCCGCCTGCGTCGCGTTCGCCGTCGGGCTGCCGCAGCACGTCAACATCGACACCCTCGTCGTCAAGCCGGTGGCGCAGGCCGCGCCACACCTGCTGCACCGCGGACCCATCGACTGGCAGGACGGGTCGTGACGCGAACGGCGTTGCCGCGCACGGGGATCGGTGTCGACGTCCATGCCCTTGCTCCGGAGGGATCCGATCGCCAGCTGTGGGTCGCGGGACTGCACTGGCCGGGTGAGAGGGGCCTGGACGGCCACTCCGACGCCGACGTCGCCGCCCACGCGGCCTGTGACGCCCTCTTCTCGGCCGCCGGGATCGGTGACCTGGGCCAGCACTTCGGCACCGGTCGGCCGGAGCTGGCCGGGGCGTCCGGCGTCGCGCTCCTGGCGGAGGCGGCGCGGCTCGTGAGGGAGACCGGCTACGAGATCGGCAACATCGCCGTCCAGGTGGTCGGCAACGGTCCCAAGGTCGGCCCGAGGCGCTCAGAGGCAGAGCAGGCGCTGTCCGCAGCGTGCGGCGCTCCGGTGTCGGTGAGCGGCACGACCACCGACGGACTGGGGCTCACCGGCCGCGGCGAGGGGGTCGCCGCCATCGCCACGGCGCTGGTCGTTCCCGCCACCTGACACGCCACCTGACACGCCGCCTGCGCTGCGCAGGCGCTGCAGTTGCTCGACGGCATACAGTCGGAGCAGCCAGGGACACCACGGAGGGGAACATGCCGCAGACCGTCAAGGGGATCATCGCTCGCGAACGGGGCGCCGACGTCGAGCTCGTCGACATCGTGGTGCCCGACCCCGGGCCGGGCGAGGCAGTCGTGCAGGTGCAGTCCTGCGGGGTCTGCCACACCGACCTGCACTACCGCGAGGGTGGCATCAACGACGAGTTCCCCTTCCTGCTCGGCCACGAGGCCGCCGGTGTCGTCGAGGCCGTGGGCGAAGGCGTCACCGAGGTCGCGCCGGGCGACTTCGTCATCCTCAACTGGCGCGCCGTGTGCGGTCAGTGCCGCGCCTGTGCCAAGGGCAAGCCCTGGTACTGCTTCAACACGCACAACGCGACGCAGAAGATGACGCTGACCGACGGGACCGAGCTCACCCCGGCTCTCGGGATCGGCGCCTTCATCGAGAAGACGCTCGTCGCCGCCGGCCAGTGCACCAAGGTCGACCCCGACGCGGACGCCGCGGCCGTGGGGCTCCTCGGGTGCGGCGTCATGGCCGGCTTCGGCGCGGCGGTCAACACCGGTGGCGTCTGCCGCGGCGACTCGGTCGCCGTCATCGGGTGCGGCGGCGTGGGCAACGCGGCCATCGCGGGCGCAGTCGTCGCCGGCGCAACCACCGTCATCGCCGTCGACGTCGACGACCGCAAGCTCGAGGGAGCCAAGGCGTTCGGTGCCACCCACACGGTGAACGGGTCCTCGGAGGATGTCGTCGAACGCATCCGAGAGCTCACCGGTGGCTTCGGCGCCGACGTCGTCGTCGAGGCCGTCGGTCGCCCCGAGACCTACGAGCAGGCGTTCTATGCGCGCGACCTCGCCGGGACCGTCGTCCTCGTCGGTGTGCCGACTCCCGACAAGCAGGTGACGCTGCCGATGATCGAGATCTTCGGTCGTGGTGGCGCGCTCAAGTCGAGCTGGTACGGCGACTGCCTGCCGAGCCGTGACTTCCCGATGCTCGTCGACCTCTATCGCCAGGGCCGCTTCGACCTCGACGCCTTCGTCTCCGAACGCATCGGCCTCGGTGACGTCGAGGAGGCCTTCGACAAGATGGAACGTGGCGAGGTCCTGCGATCGGTGGTGGTGCTCTGATGGCAAGCTCCAGGTCGCGGGCCACCCAGGGCACGGACATCGCGTTGTCGCACGGCGGTGTCGGCGTGGACCGTGTCGTCACCTCGGGGACGTTCGAGCTCGACGGTGGTTCCTGGGACGTCGACAACAACGTCTGGGTCATCGGCGACGAGCGCGAGTGCATCATCATCGACGCCGCCCACGATGCTCAGGCGATCCTCTCGGTCGTGGGGCGGCGGCACGTCCGCGCGATCCTGCTCACGCACGGGCACAACGACCACATCAACGCGGTGGCCGAGCTGGCCGCCGCGACACGTGCTCCGGTCCACCTCCAGCGTGAGGGACGGCTGGTGTGGGCACTGAGCCAGGACGCCCCGCCGCCGGACGACATGCGCGACGGCCAGGAGTTCCGCGTCGGGGACGTCACCCTGCGCGTCATGCACACCCCCGGGCACTCGCCCGGCTCCTGCTGCTTCCACGTTCCGGCGATGCACGTCGTCTTCACCGGTGACACCCTCTTCCAGGGAGGCCCCGGTGCGACGGGCCGGTCGTTCAGCAACTTCGACCAGATCATCGACTCGATCCGCAGGCGCCTGCTCACCCTGCCCTCCGGGACACGGGTGCTCACCGGCCACGGAGAGGCCACGACGATCGGGGCCGAGGCGCCGCAGCTCGAGGAGTGGATCGCTCGGGGTCACTGAGGCCCGCGCCTGCGCTCGAGGTTCCTTGGTGGTCGAGGGGTGGCGGCATGCGCCGGTACCCTTGTGCGGGTGACTCTCAGACTGTTCGACTCCCAGTCGCGCGAACTGCGTGACTTCGTCCCGCTGCACGACGGCCGGGTCGGGATCTACATCTGCGGGCTCACCACGCAAGCTCCTCCGCACATCGGCCACGTCCGCTTCGCCGTCGCGTTCGACGTGCTGCGGCGCTGGCTCGAGAGGGGCCACGGCTACGACGTGACGCTGGTGCGCAACGTCACCGACCTGGACGACAAGATCCTGCGCAAGTCCGCCGAGTCCGGCGAGGACTGGTTCGCGCTGTCCTACCGCAACGAGGTCGCGACCTCCGAGGCCCTGGCGCTGCTCGGTGTCCTCCCGCCGACCTACGAGCCCCGCGCCATGGGGCACATCCCCGAGATGGTCGAGCTCATCGGACTGCTCATCGACCGCGGCCACGCCTACGCAGCCGAGGACGGCTCGGGTGACGTCTACTTCGACGTCCGCTCGTGGCCGGCATACGGCGAGGTGACCCACCAGAAGATCGACGACATGGCCGCCGCGGAGGACGCGGACCCGCGCGGTAAGCGCGACCCGCGCGACTTCGCGCTCTGGAAGGGCCACAAGGCCGACGAGCCCGAGAGCGCGAGCTGGCCGACACCGTGGGGGCGGGGTCGTCCCGGCTGGCACCTGGAGTGCTCCGCGATGGCACGCAAGTACCTCGGTGACGCCTTCGACATCCACGGAGGCGGTGTCGACCTGCGCTTCCCGCACCACGAGAACGAACAGGCCCAGTCGCGCGCTGCCGGGCTGCCGTTCACGTCGATGTGGATGCACAACGCCTGGGTGACCATCAGCGGCGAGAAGATGAGCAAGTCGCTGGGCAACAGCCTGCTCGTGCAGGAGATCACCAAGAAGGCCCGTCCCCTGGCCGTCCGCTACTACCTGACCGCCGCGCACTACCGGTCGATGATCGAGTTCCACGAGGGCTCGCTCGCCGAGGCCGAGGCTGCGGTCGACCGCATCGAGGGCTTCCTGCGGCGCGCGCTCGGTCCCGACGGGGCCGTGGCGCCGACCGGTGACGAGACGCTGCCCGGCGACTTCGTCGAGGCGATGGACGACGACCTGGGGGTGTCCGGTGCGCTCGCGGTCGTCCACGACACCGTCACCCAGGGCAACACTGCGCTCGACGAGGGCGACAACGACGTGGCGCGCGACCTCGCAGCCCTCGTCATCGCCATGACCGATGTCCTGGGAGTCAACCCGCTCGACCCCTCGTGGTCGGGCGCGGACAGCTCGACGAGCGACGCGCTGTCGGCGCTTGAGGCGCTCGTGGCCGACCGCCTCGCGGCGCGCACCGCCGCCCGCTCGGCGCGTGACTATGCGACATCCGACGCCATCCGCGACCAGCTCGTCGCGGCAGGCATCACGATCGAGGACACTTCGACCGGCGCCCGCTGGTCGCTGACCCGTGGACGAGGAGAGTAGCCGTGGCAGGCAACAGCCAGCGACGTGGAGCCGTTCGCAAGGGCAGCAAGAAGGCGCCGACCGTCGGGTCCGGAGGCCAGCGCCGCCGAGGTCTCGAGGGCAAGGGGCCGACCCCCCGCGCGGAAGACCGCTCGTACCACAAGGCCCACAAGGACGCGAAGGGTGCGGAGCGCCGCTCCGGCGGCCGTCCGAGTGGTGGCCGCAAGGCCAAGGCCTCCAGCGAGGTCGTCGCCGGGCGCAACTCGGTGCTCGAGGCGCTGCGCAACGACGTCCCCGTGACGACGATGTATGTCGCGGGGCGCATCGACAGCGACGACAGGGTGCGCGAGGCCCTCAAGATCGCGACCGAGCGCAGCCTGCCGATCCTCGAGACACCGCGCGGTGAGCTCGACCGGATCACCGATGGTGCGGTCCACCAGGGCCTTGCCCTGCAGGTTCCGCCCTACGAGTACGCCCACCCCAACGACCTCATCGACCCCGAGCTGCCCGGCATCCCGCTCGTCGTCGCCCTCGACGGCATCACCGACCCGCGCAACCTCGGTGCGATCGTGCGGTCCGTGGCGGCATTCGGTGGCCACGGCGTCGTCGTGCCTGCTCGTCGCTCCGTCGGCATGACCGCCTCGGCGTGGAAGACCTCTGCGGGTGCGGCTGCCCGCATTCCCGTGGCGCAGTGCACCAACCTCACGCGCACCCTCGAGGACTACCGCAAGGCCGGGTTCTTCGTCATCGGCCTGGACATGGAAGGCGACGTCGAGCTGCCCGACCTCGAGCTGGCCAACGAGCCGATCGTCATCGTCGTCGGTTCCGAGGGCAAGGGCCTGTCGCGCCTGGTGCGCGAGACCTGCGACCAGATCGTGTCGGTGCCGATGTCGTCGGCGGTCGAGTCGCTCAACGCCGGCATCGCGGCCGGAGTCACGCTCTACGAGGTGGCGCGTCGTCGACGTCGTGCCTGATCAGGGGCTCGTGGGGCCGGCGGCGGGTTGTCACGCCTGCCCGTGAGTCTCCGGTCGCCCGCCCGTGACCTGTGCCACGATTGCGCCAGCCGGCAACCCGGCCAGGGGGCTTCACACCCTGATGACGCGAAGTGAGAGGGACACACACCCATGACGGACTACGGAAACACCCCGCCGCCGCCTCCCGGAGATGGCAGCTACGGTGGCTCGACGCCGCCGCCGCCCCCGCCCGGTGGAGGCGGCTACGGTGGCTCGACCCCGCCCCCGCCCCCGCCGCCCGGCGGTGGTGGGTATGACGGTGGCGCCTACGGTGCCCCTCCGCCGCCCATGGGTGGTGGCTATGGCGGTCCGCCCGCCGGTCCGCCCCCCAGCAACAACCTGATCCTCGCGATCGTCAGCCTCCTGTGCTGCTGGCCGGTCGGCATCCCGGCTGTCGTCTTCGCGGCGCAGGTCAACGGCAAGTGGAACGCCGGTGACCAGGCCGGCGCAGTGGCGGCAGCGGACAAGGCCAAGAAGTTCGCGATCGCCGCGCTCGTCCTGGGCGTCATTGCCATCATCATCGGCTTCGCCGCTGGCGCCTTCTCCGGCGGCACGTCCTCGACGGGTATGTGATCCCGACGTCCTTCACGCAGTTCCCGACGTCCCCGCTCACCGACACGTCGGTCGGGCGGGGGCGCCGGCTGTGGTGGCCGGCCACCACAGCAGCTGCAGCCGCCGGCTTCGTCCTCGTGGCGCACGTCCTTGACCCCAACCAGGCGGGCAACTACCCGACCTGCCCGTGGCTGGCCATCACGGGGACGTTCTGCCCCGGGTGCGGGACGTTGCGTGCGACCCACGCCCTCAGCGAGGGGCACGTCGTCGAGGCACTGCAGCGCAACCCGCTCACCGTCGTGGCCTTCGTCGTCATGGTGCTGGGCTTCATGCGCTGGACCCGGCGCCAGTGGCGCGGCGAGCAGCGGATGACCGCCGCGCCGGCATGGATGCTCTACGGCATGTTCTGGTTGATCATGGCGTTCTGGGTCGCGCGCAACATTCCCGGGTGGACCTGGCTCTCGCCCGCCTGAGGGAGCAGTGTGGGGATTTCATCCCTCGCCTTCATGGTTCGCCTGCAGCCGCAACTGACTGGCCCTAGGGTGAGCCCTGTCAACATTGAGGGGAGGCCGGGATGAGCGCACCAGCAGGGTGGTACGCACAAGCTGACGGCACACAGCGCTACTGGTCCGGGACCGAGTGGACCGAGCATCAGTCAATGACGTCCAATGCGGTGGTGCCTGCGCGCACCCCATATGGCGGAGGTGTCGCAGTGACCGTGGCGCCGAAGAACCCGGCCATCTCACTCCTCGGGTCCTTCTTCATCCCGGGCCTGGGGCAGCTGATGAATGGCGACACAGGCAAGGGGATCGTGATGTTCCTCGCCTACTGCTTCAGTTTCCTGCTCATGCTCGTCCTCATCGGATTCCTCACAGCGCCAGCCATCTGGATCTGGGGGATGTTCGACGCGTACCGGAGTGCGCAGAGGTGGAACTTGCGGCGAGGCATCATCAGCTGAGTCCGCCCTCGCGAAGCATGACGTCGTCCGCGGCATGAGCCGCAGCCTCGCCATGGTCACCTCCGAGCAGTCGAGAGTAGAAGAAGTCCCGCCTTCGAGGAGCAGAGGCGGGACTTCTTCTACTCTCGACGGGGCGTCGTCAGGGCTTGGGGACCTTGATGACGGTGGAGTGGACGATCTTGTCGGCGAGGGTCTGCTTGTTGTCGTCCCACAGCATCCACAGGTAGCTGAGGTAGACGATCTGGTTGATGAGGCCCCCAAGGAGCTCGCGCAGGAACGACTGGATGGCCCCGATCGGCTGACCGGTCTGCTCGTTGATGAGCTTGAGACCCATGGCCTTCTTGCCCACGCTCTGGCCGGTGCGTCCCATCCTGAAGATGCGGTTCCAGACCTGGATGCCGATCATCAGCAGGATGCCGAGGACGACGAGCAGGCCGCCGAGCGCCATCTGCCCACCGTTGCTCGTGCCGTCGACGCTGTAGCCCATCTCGTCGGTCTCCGGAGCACCCAGCACGAACATCACGATGCCGATGACCATGGGCACGACGCCGATGAGCGTCAGGAGGGTGTCGATGATCAGAGCCGCGGCGCGGCTGCCGAAACCAGCCACGGGGCCGAAGTACTGCTCGACGTAGGCCTTGGACCCCGGGAACGCCTGGCCGGCTACCCCGTAGGGGTTCACCTGCGGCGCTGCCTGGTAGGAGGAAGGTGCGCCACCGGCATACGGGTCCTGCGGCGGCAGTTGGGACGGGTCGTGCGACTGCGACATGTGGGTTCCCCTGCGAAGTGCGTGCTCGGACGCCCCGATCCTAGGGGCGTCTGGGAACGTCGGCGATGACCGGCATCTCGACCGTGTCGACACCCACGACCGACACCTCGTCGGGCTTGCTCGGCAGGATTGACGCGACGTAGTCCTCGATGGCGCGCTCGATCGCCACGTCGTGCTGCTCGCGCTCGGCCATGTACCAGCGGTGCTCGAGCACCTCGTGGAAGAGCTCGGCCGGCTCGAGCTTGCCGGACAGCTCGCGGGGGACGCGCCGGGTGATCGGCTCGTAGATGCGGGTGAGCCAGTCGTGGGCGACGAGCTCCTCGTCGTCGTTCTGGCGGTCCATGCCGGCTCGATAGCTGTCGAGGTCGTTGAGCAGGCGGCGGGCCTGGTTCTCACCGACGTCGAGGCCCGTGAGCCGCAGGAGCCGTCGCGAGTGGTGCCCGGCGTCGACGACCTTGGGCTGGATGCTGATGGTGGTGCCGTCGATGTCGGTCGTGATGGCCAGCTCGTCGACGTCGAAACCGAGCGAGTTGAGGCGGCGGATGCGCTCCTCGACCCGCCAGCGCTCGCCCGTGTCGAACTCCTCAGTCACGGTGAGCTCGACCCACAGCTCCTCGTAGCGGGTGACGATGCGGTTGGAGATGGCGACCGGGTCGACGTCCTCGTCGAGGAGCTCACCGGCCTGCAGGTCCATGAGCTCGCCGGCGATGTTGACCCGCGCGATGTCGAGGTCGTGGGCGCGCTGGCCGTCGCTCAGCCTGGCGAAGAGCTCGCCCGTCTCGGCGTCGACAAGGTAGGCCGCGAAGCTGCCGGCGTCCCGGCGGAACAGGGTGTTGGAGAGCGAGACGTCACCCCAGAAGAAGCCCATGAGGTGCAGCCGCACGAGCAGCACGGCGAGGGCGTCGATGAGGCGGGTCTCCGTGCCGGGGCGCAGGCCCTGCGAGAACAGTGCCCGGTACGGCAGCGAGAACTTGAGGTGGCGGGTGAGCAGGCAGGCGTCGAGGGGGTTGCCATCCGCGTCGATCCGCCCGCTGACGATGCCGAACGGCTCGACGCTCGGCTGGTCGAGGCGGCGCAGGTTGCGGAGCATCTCGTACTCGCGACGGGCGATGTCCTCCTTGATCTCCTTGACCGCCAGCACGCGGCCGGAGAGCCTGACGAAGCGCACGACGTGGCGCGAGATACCGCGGGGGAGCGCAGCCAGGTGGTGCTCGGGCCAGTCCTCGAGGGGTGTGGACCACGGCAGGTCGAGCAGGGCGGGGTCGGGCCGGGCGGTGGTGATCTGCAGGGCCATCGGCACCTCCGTCGTGGAGAACTGAAAACTCAGAAGGAACGACTCAGGGGTGCCAAGTGCGCGGCATACAGCGCTCTTGGCACCCCCGGGGGTTGAGAGGTGGTGGGTCAGCTGCTCAGGCGGGCACCGGACTCGGCGTTGAACACGTGCATGTGGCTCGCGTTGGGCTGGACCCAGATCTTGTCGCCCTTGCGCGGGACGCGGCGTCCGTCGACCCGGGCGATGAAGGGCTTGGCGATGGTGTCCTCGCCGCCCTCGAGGCTGATCGACTCGTCGCTGGGGGTGCCGTAGACGTAGGCGTCGGCGCCGAGCTCCTCGACGACGTCGACCGTGATCTCGAGGCCCTGGCCGTCGGTGGTGACCTCGACGTCCTCGGGGCGGACCCCGACGATCGCGTTGGACCCGGCACCCTTGAGGGAGTCGCGCGGGACCTCCAGGGTGTGCGAGCCGAACTTCACGCCGCCGTCGGCGACGGGGACGCTGATGAGGTTCATCGCGGGCGAGCCGATGAAGCCGGCGACGAAGACGTTGGCCGGGGAGTCGTACATCTCGCGGGGCGTGGCGACCTGCTGGAGGATGCCGTCCTTGAGCACCGCGATGCGGTCACCCATGGTCATGGCCTCGACCTGGTCGTGAGTGACGTAGACCGTGGTGACGCCCAGTCGCCTCTGGAGAGAAGCGATCTGGGTGCGAGTCTGGACACGGAGCTTGGCGTCGAGGTTGGACAGCGGCTCGTCCATGAGGAACACCTGGGGCGAACGGACGATCGCGCGTCCCATGGCCACGCGCTGGCGCTGACCACCCGAGAGGGCCTTGGGCTTGCGCTCGAGGTAGGGCTCGAGGTCGAGGATCTTGGCGGCCTCCTCGACGCGCTTGCGGATCTCGGCCTTGTCGACACCGGCGATCTTGAGCGCGAAGCCCATGTTGTCGGCGACGGACATGTGCGGGTAGAGCGCGTAGTTCTGGAAGACCATGGCGACGTCGCGGTCCTTGGGGGACAGGTTGGTGACGTCGCGGTCACCGATCCAGATCTTGCCGCCGTTGACCTCTTCGAGGCCAGCCAGCATGCGTAGTGCGGTCGACTTGCCGCTGCCCGAGGGACCGACGAGGACGAGGAACTCGCCGTCCTGGACATCGATGTTCAGTCGGTCGACCGAGGGGCTGTCGTTGCCGGGGTAGATCCGGGTGGACTCGTCGAACTTGACAGTTGCCATGGCGTCTTTGCCTTCCTTCACCGGCAGGAACGTGCCGGACGATCCGTTGTAAAGGGAAAATCCCGCACACATCGGTGTGCACGGTTCGTCCAGCATGCCGTATGCCGTCCGCTCCTGTCACGCTGCGGGCCGCGCCGTCCGCGGCGCGTGGGCTTTTCGGGCCAAGGCGCCGAAGTCTGGCGCGGTTCTGCGCGGAGCACTACCGTCAGTGCATGAGGATCTCCGATGTCGTGAAGCGCAAGGGAGACACCGTCATCACGGTGCGCTCCGACGCCAGTGTCACCGCCCTCCTCGACCTGCTGTCCGAGCATCGCATCGGCGCTGTCGTGGTGAGCGACGACGGGCGGAGCGTCGATGGCATCGTCAGTGAGCGTGACATCGTCCGCCACCTCCAGAAGGTCGGTGCCGCCGTGCTCGACCAGCCGGTGTCGTCGATCATGACGAGCGAGGTGCAGACCTGTCGCCCCGAGGACGAGCTCGCGGAGCTCGAGCACACGATGACGGAGAACCGCTTCCGTCACGTGCCGGTCGTCGTCGACGGTCAGCTGCGCGCGATCGTCAGCATCGGTGACGTGGTCAAGCACCGGATGACCGACCTCCAGGCGGAGCGCGACCAGCTGACTGCCTACATCCAGCAGTAGTCGCCCGACCTCCTGCAGTGCCTCGTCGCAACGGCGTCGACACCTGGTGAGACCTGGTTGCCCACCCGGCCCCGGGGCCGCTCACCGGCAACCGTTGCTCCGTCGACAAGCGGCTCTACCCTCACTCGCGTCGGGGCAGCGGTCGGGGCCTGCGTGAGGGGTCGGTGGCTCCAGGGGGTGCGACCCGTCGCAGAGGCCCCGACCCGCATGGTCCTCACTGGGACGTGGGACCCACCAGTCACACCAGCCGCACAGGAATCGCGCCACCCACGGTGGTTCGGACCGGCGGCGCCCAGCCTCACGGCATACCGTGGGGGCCATGACCGCCGAAGTCCTGGACGATCCCGCGGGGAGGGACGGCCTCTCCGCGCACTTCCTGCTCGGCTCGTACCGGCTCGTCCAGCGGCTCGGTGAGGGCGGCATGGGCGTGGTGCACCTGGGGCTCGACCGTCACGGCAAGGCCGTGGCCATCAAGGTGCTGCGCCCGCACGTGGCGCACGACCCCGCGGCCCGCGCCCGGCTCGCGCGCGAGGTCGAGACGCTGCGACGTATCCGCAGCCCGCACGTGGCGCCGGTCATCGACGCCGACGTCGAGGGTGACCGCCCGTTCATCGTCACCCGCTACGTTCCCGGCCCGCCGCTCGACGACGTCGTCGACGTGCAGGGTCCGATGGGCCCCGCCGACCTGCACCGCCTGGGCCGTGGACTCGCTGAGGCACTCGACGTCATCCACGCCAGCGACGTCATCCACCGCGACCTCAAGCCCGGCAACGTCCTCATCGTCGACGGTGACCCGGTCGTCATCGACTTCGGCATCGCGCACGTCGCTGACGATGTCCGGCTGACGATGACGGGCCTCGTCATGGGCACGCCCGGCTACCTGGCGCCCGAGGTCATCGAGGGTGACCCCGTCTCGACTGCGACCGACTGGTGGGGCTGGGCCGCGACCCTGGCGTTCGCCGCGTCCGGGCGCCCGCCCTTCGGGCGTGGCCCGATGGACGCGATCCTCACGCGGGTGACATCGGGAGAGCCCGACCTCACCGGTGTCGACAAGCGCATTGCACCCCTGCTGTATGCCGCTCTGGCTCCGGTTCCGCACGAGCGGCCCCACCAGCGGGACGTCGTGGCGGCCCTGGAGCGCTACGCCCACGGAGGACGCGTCACCGACGTCATCAAGGTGCGCCGACCTCCTCGGCCCAGCGCGTCCACAGCATCCACGCAGACCATGCAGATGCCGCGAACCTCCGTCATGCCGTTGTCCCGCAACGGTGCCCAGCCCTCTCCGCTCCCTGCGGCACGCGGCGTGGCACCTGCGGTCCTGCCGCAGACGGCGCCGATGCTGCCTCCGCCGGCCCCGGACGGCATGCCTACAGGACAGCCGGACCGGACGGCATACCCGCCTCAGAACCCGGGGGAGGACGACTGGGGCCTGTTGGAGGGAGGGCCGCCACCGGTCGACCCACGCATCGGACGGCCGAGCCGCAGCGGCACGGTCGCCGCGCTGCTGGCGGTCCTCGTCGCGGCAGCAGCAGCGACGCCGGTCGTCGCCGCCGCGGGACTGTTCCTCTGGACCGTGCTCGCCCGCACGACGGACCGGTCGGTGACCTCACTGATCATGCGTCGTCACGACAAGGGCCAGCGGCGAAGTGACATCCCGGTCGCCGTCATCACCGGCCCGTGGCACCTCGTCCTCGAAGTGCTGGCCTCCGTCTTCGGCGCCCTCATGCCGGCGCTCATCGCGCTCTCGGGCGCCTTCTGCGCGGCCCTGGCCGTCGTCGCGGTCCAGGGGACCGGTTCTCCGGAGCCCGACCGGTTCCTCCCTCTCGCCGCGGCTGGGCTCCTCGCCGGCCTCATGGCGTGGTGGGGACCCGGTGGCGCCAGCCTGCGTCGTGGCACTCGCAGCATCGTGCGAGGGACCAGCCCGGGGGTGAGTGCCAGCCGGGTCGTGGTCCTGCTCCTGCTCGTCGCGGCCGGTGCGGTCGCAGCGGCCGGAGTCGTCAACGGTGAGCCCTCGTGGTGGCCGACCGGCACTTCCTGGGCCCGACAGCTGCACCTGCCGTGAGCGAGAAGGACCGACGCCGCCGGGCCTGGCGCCTCGAGGGTGGCCCACCGACCGAGCCCATGCCACTGGTCGACCTCCTGCGGCGCACGCCCTACCGCAACGCCCGGGTCGCCATCGAGGCGGCCGAGGAGGCCCGGGTGCGGGAGGCGCTCGACCTCGCCGTCCGCCTCGGTGAGCTCATGCTGCGCTGCGGCGCCGGTGCGCCTCAGGTCGAGGGGTCGGTCGCTGCGGTGTGTGCTGCTGCCGGGCTCAACGACGTCGAGATCGACATCACGCTCCAGTCCCTCCTCGTGCACGCCCACGTCGACGCCGTGCATGCCGTGACCGAGCTGCGGGTGGTGCGGTCGTCGCGGCACGACTACGCCCGGCTTGTCGCGGTCCATGAGCTCGTCGATGCCCTCGTCAGTGGTCACGTCGAGCTCCCCGAGGCCGCCGAGCAGCTCAGGGACATCAAGAGGGTGCGGCGCATCTGGCCCGACTGGGCCGTGACCGCCGCGACCTCCGTGCTTGCGGCAGCCGTTGCCGTGATGATCGGATCCACGCTGTTCACCGCCGGTGTCACCGTGCTCGTCGTGCTGGCGGTGTCAGCCGTCGAGCGGGCCGTCCATCCGATGCATCTGCCCGACTTCTACTCGAACGCGGTGAGCGCCTTCGTCGCCACCTCACTGGCCTGGGCCGCCTACGCGCTGGGGGCCCAAGGGTGGATCCCGTTGGGGGGCAGGGACTTTGCCTTCATCGTTGCCGGTGGGATCGTGGCCCTCCTGCCGGGGCGGACGATGGCCTCCGCCGTCGAGGACGTCATCTCCGGCTACGCCGTGACGGGCGCCGGCCGGCTCCTGGCGGTGACGGTCTCACTCACCGGCCTCATCATCGGAGTCGCGGTGGCGCTGGGCGCGACGATCAAGCTCACGGACGCACTCTCCTTCAGCTTCATCTCCCCGTCCGTGCTTGACCTCCGCATGAGCCAAGCGGAGTGGTGGGCCGCACTCCTCGGTGCCTTCATCGTGGGTGCCTCGGGAGCCGTGACGATGCAGACCCGGCACCGACTGGTGCTGCCGACCGCCCTGCTGGCGGTCGCCGCGAGTGGTGTGTATGCCGTGCTGACCCGGCTCTTCGACGTCGGTGCGGTGACGGCGACAGGTCTCGCAGCCGTCGCCCTCGGCCTCGTCGGCCGCCTGGTTGCGCTGCGCCTCGGAGCCCCGGCCATGGTCGTCGTCGTGCCTGCGAGCTTCGGACTGCTCCCTGGGCTCACGATCTTCCGGGGCCTCTATGAGCTGGTCGGCCAGAACGCCACGGAGATCGGGACGCTGTCGTTCCAGGCCGGTGTGGCCACCCTTCTCGGTGCCGCGGGCGTGCTGCTCGCCATCGCCACAGGTGCGATCCTCGGCGAGATCATCGCCTCGCCCTGGGACCGGCGGGTCGCTCGGGTGCGGCGCAGGGTGCGGGTCTGACTCCTCGCTCTCCGCCAACATTCACGGGTCGGTGAATTTCCGTGATCATCTTGTGACCTTGCGGCGGTGTCTGTACGGTCGAGGCTTGGCCCGAACCCCTGCGGGCCTTCCCCCACTCCCAAGGACCCGCCGATGTTCTACAGCCCGAAGCATGCTGCCCCGAAGTCCGCACCCGTTCGTCGTCGACTGGCCGGTGTGGCCGTCGTCTCGGCGGCGACCGTCGCTGGAGCCACCGCGATGGCCCAGCCCGCCTCTGCCAGCGGGACGGTGTGGGACCGCGTCGCCGCCTGCGAGAGCGGCGGCAACTGGTCGATCAACACGGGCAACGGCTACTACGGCGGCCTCCAGTTCAGCTACTCGACGTGGGCGGCCTTCGGCGGCCAGCGCTACGCGACGACGGCCAACCGCGCGACCAAGGCCCAGCAGATCACCATCGCCCAGAACGTCCTCAAGGTTCAGGGCCCCGGCGCCTGGCCGGTGTGCAGCGTTCGTGCTGGGCTGACCCGCACCAACGGCGCAGCGGTGGGGGGAGTCGCGACCGCGGCGCCCTCCGTCGCCTCTCGCACTGCGGTGCGCACGACCAAGCTCGTCGTCGACGGCCAGAAGGGCCCCAGGACCCGCGCGGCGATCGAGCGGTGGGTCGGCGGGTCGGTGAACTCCTCGATCGGTCGCGCCGACACCCGCCTGCTCGAGCGCAAGGTCGGTGGTTCCGTCAACGGTCAGCTCAGCGGGGCGGACGTCAAGAAGCTGCAGCGGATCGTCGGGTCCGCCCAGGACGGCTCTTGGGGTCCCAAGACCACGGCTGCACTCCAGCGCTACCTCAACAGGCGCTGATCCCCAGCGCTCTGGACGGGCGGATGTGGCAGATGCCGCATCCGCCCGTCGTCGATGTGGGTGCAAGCGGCTACGGGTGGTGACACCGCCACGACACGCCGGCGCCCGTGCTTGCAGAACGCGTGGGGTTGAAGTTACAGTTGTGTAGTTCTGTGGCAGCATTGAAATTTGTGACAGATGTGACGTAGCGTCCCTTTTCGTCCCCTGACGAAAAGGTCCCCTGCCATGCTCTTCGCCCCGGAGTTCCCCACTGCGCCGACTCGACGCCGGCCCGTGCGCCGCGCAGTCGTCGGCACCACCCTTCTTGCCACCGTGGCCTCCGCGGCGGTGCTCGGCCTGGCCACCGGCGCAGGCGCGACCGAAACTGTGTGGGACAGGGTGGCGGCGTGCGAGAGCGGCGGCAACTGGTCGATCAACACGGGCAACGGCTACTACGGCGGCCTCCAGTTCTCGGCATCGACGTGGACCGGCTTCGGCGGAGGACGGTATGCCCCCACGGCCGACCGGGCGACCAAGCCCCAGCAGATCGAGATCGCCCAGAACGTCCTGCGGTCCCAGGGTCCCGGCGCCTGGCCGGTGTGCAGCGTCCGTGCCGGGCTCACCCTCGAGAACGGGCTGGACGTGACCGTGTCGCGCGACGCCGTGCGCACGGGCTTCCCGCTCACCGTTGACGGTGACAAGGGCCCGATGACGCGCAGGGGCGTCGAGATGTGGGTCGGCGGCAGCGTGGACGCCTACTGGTCCACCAGCGACATCAAGAAGCTGCAGAGCAAGGTCGGGTCCGAGCCCGACGGCAACATCGGTCCGATGACCACCAGGGCCCTGCAGGGCACGGTCGGCGCCGAGCAGGACGGCTCGTGGGGTCCCAAGACCACGGCCGCGTTGCAGCGCTACCTCAACAACCTCTTCGGCTGAGCGCCCGACCCGGACCACGTCGGGCGCCACGTCGCTAGCCTTGGCGTCCATGAGCTGGAGACACCCGGGTCGAGGCGGAGCGCTGCTCTACGGCGCCCTCGCCGCCGCGGCCGGGGGTGTGGTCGCGAGCGTCGCCCGCCTCGAGGCGGCCCGGCAGGTGGGCCGCAGGTCGGTGGCCCGTCAGCTGCCCACTGGCCCGCTCATCGTCGTGGCCAACCACACGAGCTATGCCGACGGCGTGCTCCTGGCGATCGCGTGCCGAGACCTCGGGCGTTCGTTGCGCCTGCTGGCGACGGCCGGAGTCTTCAGGAACCCGCTTCTCGGTCCGGTGGTGCGCCGGCTCGGCTTCATCCCGGTGCACCGCGGATCGGCCTCGGCGGCCGAGGCCCTGGATGCCGCGGCGCAGGCCCTCGCCGCCGGGGAGGCGGTGGGTCTCTTCCCCGAGGGCCGCATCACCCGCGACCCAGAGCACTGGCCCGAGCGGTCCAAGACCGGCGCGGTGCGCCTCGCCCTGAGGACCGGTGCGCCCATCCTCCCCATCGCGATGCACGGCGTCCAGGAGGTCGTGGGGCTGCGCGGGAACCTGCTGCGCACGCTGCGCAACGTTGCGCTGCCGCCCGAGGTGAAGGTCCTTGTGGGCGAGGCGATCGACGTGCGGTCCCTCGTGGGTGCTGGCGCACCTGTCGACGAGGCGGCCGTGCGCCGAGCCTCTGACGAGGTCATGGGCCGGCTCATCGACCTCGTCGAGGAGCTGCGCGGCACCGAGGCGCTCCATGAGTTCGGCGTCCCCCGCGCCGAGGACGCCTGAGCGATCCGCTCGGCCGCCGGTCAGGCGCCGGTCAACCTGTTCGCCTCGGCGACGTAGTCGGCCTCGGCCTGCTCGCGAGAGGTTCCGGTGAGCTTGGCCCAAGCGTCGTACTTCGCCCGGCCGACCGGGTTGGTGAAGCCGGGTCGCCTGCCGTCCGCATCACCGAGGGTCGCCTGCTTGTAGAGGGCGTAGAGCCTCAGTTTGGTGTCGTTGCCGGGGTCCTTGGTGAGCGTCCCGACACTCTCGACAGCCTTCTCGAAATCCGTGCCAGCCATGGGGCTCAGGCTAGCGCGGCGACGTGACCGGGCCGATCGCCACAGGGGAGTGGAGCTGGCGAAGAGACTCGAACTCTCAACCACCTGTTGACAAGCCTCGCGCTGACGGGACTCCGAAAACCGTCGTTGACCTGCGCAAACGCCAGGACGGTTTGGTCGCCGCTCCGTTGCCGTGCGATCCCTGTGCGATGAGCCATGACCATCTCTGTCAACAGTTGTCGCTAACTCCACGTTCCGCGACCTGCGTCCCCCGGGGGAGTCCCCAACATTAGGAGAGCGTCACGCTGCACCTGACCTTCGACAACGCTCGCACATGCCGATGAGCGGACCACTCGCGCTGGGTAGAGAGTGCATCGAACTGGCCCCCTGGCGACCGCTAGCTCGTTAGCCCATCGACGTACGTCCTGAGGCTCTGCAGGCTCTGTGGCACTGCAATGTCGCCGTTATTCCAGAGTTGCAAGACGTTGGCTTGGAACACAGAAACATTCGCGAATCCGAGAATCTGTGAAACCGTCTTTGCAGTCTGCTTACCGAGGCATTCGGACCACCATTCCTGCGCGGATCTGCGTTCCTCGAATTCTGTGAAAGCGCCGTCAAGCGCCTGCGCCCACAAGGTTTGCTCGTCATGAGAGGCAAAGTGGCTCGCGCTAGCATCCCGCTTTGCAACCCAAATGGGCTGCAACGCGGATCTCGCAAGCCCACTCAGTTCACTCAAAGCACCCTTGGGGGTCATGTCGAGTTCAGGCAATTTGCTATCCGCGCACTGAGCAATCCACAGTCCCGCGAAAGAATCGGCCGCATCTCGCACTATTTCGACACCTGATCGTGTCTCGCCACCACCCCCTCGAGCGGTGATCGCGTCTATAGCTGGAGGATGCAGAAACAGGTTCTCGATTTCATGGCACTCGAGGACGTATGCGCCTTCGTTGGCCCCCAGCAGGGTCGCCTCGTCGACCGATCGAAAGTCTCGATCAAGAACGCCCCCCACCCTCAACTGTTCCCCTGTTTCCGCTGCCAACTCTGTCACGTGAGCGAGGCGTCGCAGCACCTCGTGACAGCTCCCTCCTTCAATGAATCTGTTGAGGTTGGGGTCCCCGCAGAGGTCGTAGAAGCGCTCACGCTCGCGACTTTGCCTATCTCCCTCGACGAAGACAAAACGAAGTTTCGAGATGGAGAACGCTGGGGCGCCGATCGCTGCGGACAGAGCCGCTACGGCCGGGCGTCCAACGAGAGCCGTAACGCGCCTCGTTACGCGATCTGCGACGTCCTTCTCGAAGACAAACGACGCTTCCGGCCCCGCAACCTCGACTGCCTCCAACGAGTGTGTCGCCAACCAGACTTGCCCGTCCTGGACGCTGTCTCGCAGGTAGGCGACCCATGTTCGTAGTAAGTCAGGATTTAGATGCAGCTCCGGCTCATCGATCATCAGCAGCCCTTGGCGCAAACCGAATCGATCAATCTGTCCTATAAGGAACGCTATCTCACGTTCCCCGCCGCTCAACTTGGAGAAGGGAATCTTCAGGCCCGCGCTATCGAAAAGGATCGTGCGGAAGGTGCCGGACCCCTCCACCCCGACGAACCGCAAGTGCGGCAACAACTCTTGTACGGCACTTGAATAGTCATCGAACGGGTCCACGAACTCGGGTGCAGCGGAGTTCGTCGCTCGGGATTCCCGGATTGCGGCGACATGCGCGCCCGAAACCCTCTCCTCCAAAGCGATGAAGTACTTGTGCCACTCCTCATAGAGGGTTCGAGTGGGGCGAAAGGAGAACTGCTTGGTGAAGGCCTCCGAAGTCCAATCATGCGACAGGATCTCGTTGTACTGGTGCGGCTGAATCTGCATCGGTGGGTAGGCGCGGTCCGCGTCTAGGTAAAGGTGCTGCGTGCCCAACTGCGCGCGGAAAGTAGTGATTGCGGTTTGCGCGACCTGAGTGCTTATCCCCACGTCGTCGATTCCCAGCGCCGTCGTCTGTTCGACGACGCCGACTTCGTCGTCCTTGGCTGCTCGATACTCGAGCAAGCCGTTCCATCCTCCATCGGGAAGTGAGGATGAAAACTGCTCATTGACCGCATTTTGAATGTTTAGAGGGACTAAGGCGGTGATTCTGAAGTCGTGCGGTTCGCTTCGGGGATCCCCGCGCGATGACTCGAATCCCGAACTGATCCCCAAATTGTGCGCCACGAACGAGAGCAGTTCGAGACCGGTGCTCTTGCCTGACCCGTTCTCGCCCACGAGGCAAACAACCCGTGCCTCGGGGAAGACGTCGAACTCAACCCCTTCGAGATTTCGCCACTTCGCGATCTCAACCCTCGTGATCCTCACAAGTCCCCCTCCGAAAGCCGTAGTGCTGCGCCCATGGATCGTCAAGATACATGCAGCAGCGCTCAGCGCGGGCTGGGTAGAGTTGCCCATGACGTAGGCGCACGCCGCATCGGTTAGGAGTAGGTGGCCGATGAACTTCCGGACATGCCGCGATCCGCGCGGTCGTGCCGATGAGCGCGCTAGTCCATCGGGGGTCGCGTCGCACCACCAAGGTGACGCACGCCAGCGTCAGAACATCAGAGCGCGACGCAGACGCGTCCGATCTGCTCCACTGGCCCAATGACCACGCCAGTGCATCCCACCAAAACGACAGGCTCCCGAGGGGAGCTCAAAGCCGCCGTCATCTTTGCCGACATCGGCTGGGCTCCCCCGGTGAAGCTCAGCGAGGACATCGGCACGGATCTCGTCACATTCGCTCGCGACACTGCCGCCCCCGAAGAGAAGGGCGACGCGTGGGATCTCGGCGCACCCGTGTTCATGCAGGTTAAGGGGAGCGACAGTGAGTACCTGAAGCCCACCAACAAACGGAAGGGACAACCCGGATGGTGGTTCGCCGAATCCGACACATATCACTTCGACCACTGGCTGTCGTTTGGCCTTCCGTACCTGCTGGTCCTCGTCGACACCGAGAACCAGATCGCTTACTGGGCCGAGGTCACCGGCGACGCTATCGTCCCGACCGGCAAGGGCCGCAAGATCTTTGTCCCGGCGGCTCAAAAGGTCGACGCAGACAACGCTGAGACGCTTACCAAGATTGCGGTCTCGCGCCGCAAGTACGACCTCGAGGGCGCAGTATGGAGCGGCAGCCTCAGCGAGCTCGGACCTGCCGACCGCCTCAGAAACGCCCTCATCCTGCCCCGCTTGGTCGCACCTCATCCGAACAAGAACATCGAGGAACTCACCTTCGAAGAAGCCGCAGCCATGGTCATGCGGAACCGGTACTCCGAACTCGCCTACCGCGGCCACCAGGGCCAGTGTCCCAAGACCGAAGAGTGGGAGTTCCACAAGGACTGGGGCTGGCGATTCGTCCACGCACTCCACGAGCTCGTCACCCAAGGCGCCAGCGTCCGCTTCATACAGCTCGCCCAGGACGCACGCCACCGCTTCGAACGCGATGCTTGCCTCGTCCTCCACGCCTGCGCCACCTACGCCAGCGACAAACCCACCGAAGCGCTCCCGACCGTGGTACCCAGCAAGGCGACCAGACCGGCCGACCGCGGCTGGCTCAGCGTCCACCAGTCCGCTTTCCTCCTCGAGCTTGACCGGCCAGCCGAGGCCGCAGCAGCCGCGAAAAGGGCCTTGGTAGCTCTGAAGTCTCTTGAGGGCGACCTCTCGGTCAGCGCCATCCGTGGCGGCGCCGCCTCCATCCTCTACTCGGTCGCCGGCTTCGCCGCTGGCGACATCGAAGCCACCATCACCGCCCAGGACAACGCGGGGAACTGGTGGCGAGCGCAGGACGTCAACTGGGCCCTCGAGAAGGACCTCAGGCTCCGATTCGAAGGGTGGACTGACAACAGATCCATCCAGTTCATCGATAGCACGGCCCGCGCTGACCTCGCGGTCGTCGCCTGGAATGCTGCGGTGAGCGGAGGTTGGAGCTCCTGGCGCCACCTCACCACAATGAACGCCCACCTGACGTTCACCTCCAGCGACGACCCCAGCCAGCTCATCGAAGCGCTCCGTTCGCTCGTCTTCGTCGGCGAGAAGAAGGCCGCGAAGAATGCAACCCGGAAGATGTGGATGGACGAGCCTGTTGAACCGCTCAACGGGCTCGTACACATCTACGCGTACCGGCCCTGGTCCAAGCGCGAAGAAGGACCAATCATGGGCGTGCTCTCCGAGGCCGGCGACCTCTTGGACACCAAGGCCGCAGACCATGTCATCCGGCGGATCCTCGATCTGCTTCACACCGAGGGAGGGGTGCGCGTCCACGGAAGCGCCTGGACCTACCGGTGGGGTGAAGTCGACACCGCACTTGGCCGTCTCCTGAAAGCAGCCACCAATACTTCCCATAGAGAGGTCGCCAACCTCATCGCTGCCGAGTTCGCCACCTGCGACGATTCGGTAGCTGACTCCCTCGTGCGCGTCGCCAATGCACTCGCGACACCCGACCTCGGTGGCGCCCGCCTCAACCGGCTCCTGAAGGCCGCAAAGGCACGTGACGACCACTACGGCATCGACTTGCTCGAAGCCATCGCTCCCAGCCATGCCGCTGCCGTTGCCGAGTTGCGCCGCCACGCGGACGCTGGCAACAACAATGCGGTTCGATCACTCCTGGTCGCTGGGTCCACCAAACACGATGACTTCATCGCTTTCGGTCGCAGCGCCGCGCGCACCGTCAGAACCATGGTTCACGATGCCCGCGGCAAGGACGGCACCAGAAAGATGACCGGGTATGTCAGCGACCAGCTCGACGACCTCACGCTGGCGGCCCTCCAAAGCAATGACACCAAGCTTTGGAAAGAGGTCACCGACGCCCTAGAGGCGTGCGTCATCGAACAGACCCAACAGCAGCGCGCCATTCGCAGGCTCGCCAGTCGCTTCCAGACGCTTCCGCCGCATGTGCAGCGAAAGCTCCGAAAGCTGGCCCCTGACCTGCGCGGAACATCGTTCGGTTTTACTTTCGGCGGCGGCCGCAACGAGTTCGGCGCCGCAGTCGCCCACCTGCGCATCGCCGCCGGCACCATCCCTGACCTCGAAGTCGAATCACTCCTACTGGCCGAGCGCCGAAACAACCCGGTCGGGTTCGTCCGGACCCTTGGCGCCTGGAACTCTGAACGCAAACTCCCGTTCCTCGCGACAACTGTCGTCGACGAGAACCCCATCGTTCGTGCACAGGCCGGCTTCAGCATCGTCGAGCACGCCCACCGATTTCCGGCAGATCGCGACCGGGCCTTCGCTATTATCCGCAGCGCCTTAATGCAGGAGAACGGTTGCGCGCTCGTCGACGGCATCGCCCAGGGTCTCGCCGCCTATCCGGACGAGAAACTGGCCGACCTCGACGCGGCACTGCGGAACCATCCGTCCGCGGTCATCCGAGCACGTTTCGTCAAGGACGATTGACCGAGACGCACTTACCCGGTGGCGAATGCAGGAACCGCCCTGACCCCGAGCGAGAGCCCGCGGGCAAAGGCAACGGACCCGTACGCACGCCTCTGCCGCGACGGGGGCGGCCCCTCAGTGGTTGGACTTGTCGGGTGCACGCCAGCGGCGGAGCAGGTCGGTCAGAGCTCGCTTCAGGGTTGCGGCGGCCAGCAAGGTCACGACCATCAAGCCAAGGAGAAAGACGGATCGTTCCGCGCTGTCCGGGGGCAACGTGTCGCTCATCCTCTCGAGGACGAGAAACGTGAATGCGGCCACGGGCACGAAGGACAGCAGCCAGGTGATCGCTCGCATCGGCCCGCCGTCCACGATTAGAGCGTAGGCCACGATGGCTCCGTGGCTCCTTCGTCCCCATAGAGGCGCACCGCATCGCGCACGCTCATCAGCGTGGGGCGTTAACCGAATTTGCCGCCAACCGCGCTCGTCGCCGGGTGCACTCCCACGGCCCCTTGGTGCTTGGACACTACTTTGATCGCATGGCAACCGTCTTGGACCAAGCTTGGGCTCAGTCCGTGTGCGCGGTCTGCGACCCCATTTGCGAGTTAGCGAACGTCGGGTTCGTCCGTCAGGTGATGTCGGACCCCAACGGTCGCGTTTCGGCCCTGCTGTGGGAGGCCGAGCCCCTTCTCTTCGCGGATCGCTACCCCGACAGCGGGATCATCGACTCCTACGGGCAGGATCAATGGCCGCCGCCTTGCATCGACTACTGGATCTACCTCGACCCTGCGAGCGGTGAAGCGCGCTTCAGTGTGGAGGGCTTGGAGCCTGACGACGTGCTCGTGCAACTCACAGGCGACGGACCCAAGGACGGCCACGCGCTGGGCCGAGTGCTCGCCCAGATCCTGAGGGTTACTGCTCCCTGAAGCAGGAGCCTCGATACGTCCTGTCATGCCGCAGGGCGGTGAAGTCCTACGCTCCCGTTATTCTGGGCCGACGTCGTCGATCGACGCTGCTGTGGAGTGCGCGTCGAATGGTCGCGGCGGCTAGCGCCGTCGTAGCCAGCAAACCCAGGATGAAGAACGAACGCGTTGCGCTGCCGATCGGCAGCGTGTCACTTACGCGGTCGAAGACGATTGCGGTGAACAGCGCCACCGGTAGGAACGCCACGATCCAGATGATCGCCCTGAGGGCCGATTCGCTCACAAGTCAGGAGCCTAGGCCCAGTCTCAAGGCGAAGTCGGGCAACCGTGGTTACCGCGACAATGTCCGGTCAGGACACGTCCGCACATGCCGCTGTTCACTCGTACGGAGGGTCGAATGGGACCCACCGGCCAGCCACTCTCGATCTACAGCGCTTTTCTGCTGTGGTGGAGCACCACCCTAGGGTTTGGGGCATGTCTCAAGAGCTCTGGGACCGCGAGGCGGCTTCCTTCGATGATGAGCCGGACCACGGTCTGGCAGACCCGAGTACCCGTGCAGCGTGGCGCGACCTGCTGCTTGATGTCCTACCAGCTGCCCCCGCTCGGATAGCTGATCTTGGCTGCGGTACCGGCACCCTGACGCGGTTGCTCACGGACGAGGGTTATGCCGTCGACGGGCTTGACTTGTCGCCGGAAATGATTAAGCGGGCGCGAGCAAAGGTTCCCCAGGCCACCTTCGTGGTCGGTGACGCCTCCGATCCGGGGCTCGAACCGGCCACCTACGACGTGGTGCTGTGCCGGCACGTGCTGTGGGCGATGCATGACCCGGAGGCTGCTGTCGCCAGATGGATGGCCCTTCTCGTTCCGGGCGGCAGGGTCGTGCTCGTCGAGGGCAGGTGGGCTACGGGGGCCGGCCTGACGGCTGTTGAGGCTGAGCGCATCGTCCAGACAGCTCGCACTGAGGTGACCGTGCTTCCCATGCCTGATGCGGTGTACTGGGGCAAGGAGATCGAAGACGAGCGCTATCTGCTGGTCAGCCGGAACTGAGAACGCAGACGGGTTAAGAGCACTCCCATGCCGTACCCGGGTTGTCATCCATCTCGGACGCCTTGGGCGGCAGACAGAAGCAGCAGCGCCGCCGAAGGCCTAGGTGAAAGGGGTAACGGTGGGCAAGCTTGTGCGTGACCTCATTCGCAGATCATGCGAGCCAAGGGACTAGAGCCAGTGGTGTCCGCTGTGACCGGACCTGCGCTCATGGACGCGCTGCTAGCGAAGCTTGTCGAGGAATCTGTGGAGTTGCGGGAAGCTGCCTTCGCTCAACGAATCGAGGAGGCTGCCGACGTGTACGAGGTGTTGATGGCAGTCAGCGACATGATGGGATGGGATCTCAGCGACGTCCAAGGGGCGGCGGCCCGGAAGCGTGCCTCTCGGGGAGCCTTTCAAGAGGGTGTCTGGCTCGAGCAGGGGTAACACTAGGTTTCCGCACATGGCTCCTTTCTGTGTCAAGAGGCCCTTGGCAGGGTGGTCGTAGGCTTGGTGTTGGCGGGTCCGGGAAGTGGCTTGTCCGAAGTGCCGGTGTGGGGTTGTGAGCCGGTCGCGCTGGAGTCAGAGTCGTTGCCCCGTTGCCCTCCCGGGCCCGTCATTTTGCTGGCGGTGTAGTCGCCGAGCATCGTGCGGTAGACGAGGTCGGACAGCCGTCGTTTGAGGCAGCGCATGGCTTCCATCGAGGTCTTGCCGACGGCTTTCTTCCGGTCGAAGTAGGCGCGTCCTTCGGTGGGGGGGTGCGCAGTTCGACGGTGGCCATGATGTGCAGCACCCGGTTGATCTGACGGTTTCCGCCGCGGGAGAGGCGGTGGCGCACCTGGTCGCCGGAGGAGGCGTCGATGGGGGCGGTGCCGGTCCAGGACGCGAAGTGGTTGCGGTCAGGGAAGCGGGACAGGTCACCGACCTCGACCAGGAGCCGGGCGGCGCCGGAGGGGCCGATGCCGTGCAGGCCCAGCAGGGAGGTCCTGGTCGCCGCGACGAGGTCCTTGAGCTCTTTGTCCGCGGCCTTCTTCCGGGTGTAGATCCGTTCCAGGTCGACCACCGGCTCGGCCGTGGTTGCCATGTCAGATCACCTCATTTCAAGAATTCGTAGAACTTCGGTCAAAGCTGGCGCGACTACGTCGATATCGTCCAGCTCGCCAAGCACGGCATCCCAGACGTGCTCTTGGACTCGGCGCGGGCCGTCACGCGGTACCGCCAGGTCAGCCTTCGCCCCATCGCCGATTCGGTCACTGGGTCACGGGTCCTACCGGATCACCTATGACGTGTACGCCGAGTTCATCCCGTCAGAGGACGACGCGCCCCACCCGCTCGACCGCGCGAGCGGCGTTTAGCACACGACGCCGACACCACAGGCGCGTTGTCCACAGACGCCTGTGGACGGATGTGTGGACAGGCTGTGCACAAGCCAGTCGTCTACGCGTAGCGAATGACATCCATGTAGGACGGAAGCGCGGAGTGGCTAACGCTCAAAACACACCCGCGCGGGTTAGTGGTTGCACCGAGACGGTTTGGCGTTCATACTGGCTTCATGACCGACTTCGACAACATGCTCGCCATGGTTCGCGAGGCCCGCGACGCGCTGCAGGCCCAGCTTGCGGCCGACGAGCGGTGGCAGCATCTGCAGCGGCTCAATAGGGCCATCGCGGCGTTAGAGGGCGAATCGGCGGATGACCATCCTGTGGGGGTCGGCATGTCCGCGACATCGACACTGAAGGTGGGAGTGAAGCGCCCTCCGGCAGAGGACCTTGAAGACCGAGGCACCAACCCGCTCGTGCTCGCGATCCTCGCGGAGGACCCCACTCGCGTATGGAGGGTCGAAACGCTCCTGCTCGAAATGAACGAGCGTGGTTGGGAGACTGACGCCGAGAACCGCCGCAACGCGCTCGGAACGGCTCTGCTCCGGCTGGCGAAGCGCGAGGAGATCGAGAAGGTGGGGCGCGGACGATACCGGGCCGCACTCGCGACTCCCGAAGCGCAGCCGGACGGGCTCGACGCAGAAGAGGATGAGTCGACGCCCGACGAGGACCCCGAGCCCGTGGACTGGGGCACCGTGCCGTCATGGGGCCAGGAGCGTGACATGGACGGCTGACCAAAGGCAGAGCCCCGGCGCACCGTGAGTGTCACCTCGCGAGCAACCGGGGCTCCTAGACGGCCCCGGTGGTGGAACTGGAAGACACAGCAGACTGTCAATCTGCCGCCTGGTAGGGCATACGGGTTCGAGTCCCGTCCGGGGCACCATCTTCAATTAGTACGTACTCGATGCTACGGGAGTTCCGCGCGGAACTCCACGACCGCGCGGCAGGGACTTTGTGAGTCGGTCACGGGGCTAACGGACCTGAAACGGACCTGCACACCGGTCGGCTCGACGGTCGCGCCGAGGCAGAAACGCACCCCGACCTGCGCATACGTGGAGAGCTGGCGAAGAGACTCGAACTCTCAACCACCTGTTTACAAGACAGGTGCGCTACCAATTGCGCCACGCCAGCGCACGTCGGCGAGCATGCGCCCCCGACGGCGCCCCGCACTTTACCTGCACAACCGCGGACGACGGACGCGGTGCGCGGACGGTGCACACGGCATACGCCGGTTCTCCCTAGGATCGAGCGGTGACTCGCCCCCTTCGACGCCAGGTGCACGACATCGGCCGCCGGCGCGCCTGGGTCATCTGGGCGGTCGCGCTGGCGGTCTACACCGTCGCCGTCTTCCACCGCACGAGCCTGGGCGTCGCGGGTCTGGTCGCCGCGGAGCGCTTCGACATCTCCGCGTCGCAGCTCGCGACGTTCACGGTCGTCCAGCTCGTCGTGTATGCCGGGATGCAGATCCCCGTGGGCGTGCTCCTCGACCGCTTCGGCTCGCGCCTCCTGCTCATCATCGGGCTGGTCCTCATGACGGTGGGCCAGCTGTGGTTCGCCGTCTCGCACAGCTTCGAGATGGGGCTGGCCGCGCGCGTTCTCCTGGGCATCGGTGACGCGATGATCTTCACGAGCATGCTGCGGCTCGTCGCCCTGTGGTTCCACGTCAAGCAGGCTCCGGTCATCACCCAGCTCAGCGGTGTGGTGGGACAGCTCGGGGCGGTGGCCGCGGCGACTCCGCTGGCTATCGCGCTCGACCGCTGGGGCTGGGACCGCACCTTCTCCATCGCCGCGGGGGCCGGCTCCCTGCTGCTCGTCGGCCTCGTCCTCGTGGTCAAGGACTCGCCCTACACCGGCGAGGCCGTCGAGAAGATCAAGGTGCGGGCCCTGCGACGCACGCTCGCCGAGGTGTGGGGCAACCCCGGCACGCGGCTGGGCATGTGGATCCACTTCACCGGGCAGTTCGGGGCAACGGTCTTCACGATGCTGTGGGGCTACCCGTTCCTCGTCGAGGGGCAGGGGCTTCGCCCCGCCGTCGCCGGAGGTCTGCTCATCACCCTCACCGTCTCCTCGATGGTGGCGGGGCCGCTCGTCGGCAGCCTCACCGGGCGGCTGCCCTACCGGCGGTCGCAGATCGTCCTGTGCATCGTCGGTGCCATCGCGCTCGTGTGGGCCGCGGTGATCGCCTGGCCCGGCCGCGCACCCCTACCGCTGCTCGTGCTGCTGGTCTGCATCGTGGGGTTCGGCGGCCCCGGCTCCATGGTCGGCTTCGACCTGGCCCGCAGCTTCCACCCCTCGGACCGGCTGGGGCGGGCGACGGGTGTCATCAACATCGGCGGCTTCTTCGCCTCCCTCGTGACGATGGCGCTCGTCGGGCTCATCCTCGACCAGCTCGCGCCCGGCGGTCCGGGCACCTACACGCTCACAGACTTCAAGATTGCCATGTCGGTGCAGTTCCTCCTGTGGGGGCTCGGAGCCGTGCAGATCTGGAGATACCGCCACAAGGGCCTGGACTACATCGACGAGCACCCCGGCGCCCTGGACGCGTTGCGGGGTGGCGACACGCTGCTGCCCGGGATCTCGCGCGACCCCGACTGATCTGCCCCCGGTTCACACGGCCGACGCGTGTCGGTCACCGTCAGGGAGGGCTGCGACACCTATAAAGAGGTGACCGGGCCGTGTATGAGACGGCCCGGTCCGACATTCCCGGGGTCGGGCCCTCGTCGGGGCAGGCCGGGTCAGCGCAGGACGTGACGGCTGATGACGAGGCGCTGGATCTGGTTGGTCCCCTCGAAGATCTGCGTGACCTTGGCCTCGCGGAAGTAGCGCTCCACCGGGAAGTCCGCGGTGTAGCCGGCACCACCGAGCACCTGGATGGCGTCGGTGGTCACCTTCATCGCCGCGTCGGTCGCGAGAAGCTTGGCCACGGCGGCCTCCTTGGAGAACGGACGGCCCGCGTCCTTGAGGCGGGCGGCATACAGGTAGGCGGCGCGTGCGCCGGACACCGCAGCCTCCATGTCCGCGAGCATGAACGCCAGCCCCTGGTTCGCGGCGATGGGGCGTCCGAACTGCTGTCGTTCCTTGGCATAGGCAGCTGCCTCGTCGAGCGCCGACTGTGCCAGACCCGTTGCGCCGGCAGCGATCCCGAGCCGTCCCGCGTCGAGCGCGGACAGCGCGATGGCCATGCCCTGACCCTCGTCGCCGATGCGGTTCGCCTCGTCGACGGGCACGCCGTCATAGATCACCTCGCGCACCGTGTCGCAGTGCAGACCCATCTTCTTCTCCGGCGCACCGAAGCTCATGGCGTCGGAACCGGCCGGGACGACGAAACATGACAGCCCGCGTCCGCCGTCGTCGGACGTGCGCGCGAACGTCGTGTAGTAGTCGGCGTGACCGGCGTGCGAGATCCAGGCCTTGCGGCCCTTGATCGCGTATGCCGTCCCGTCACCGTCGTCGGTCCGTGTCGCCCGGGTGGTCATCGACCCGACGTCCGAACCGGCCAGCGGCTCCGACAGCGCGTAGGCGCCGAGCTGGTCGCCCGACAGCATCCCCGGCAGGAGCGCTGCCTGCTGCTCGGGGGTGCCGAACGTCGTCACGGGGTAGGCCGTGAGGGAGTGCACGGAGACGCCGACGGCCACGCTCATCCACGCCGAGGCGATCTCCTCGACGACCTGGAGGTAGACCTCGTAGGGCTGTGCGCCGCCACCGTGCTCCTCGGGGTGGGGGAGCGAGAGCAGCCCGGCCCGCCCGAGGGTGCGGAAAACCTCGGTGGGGAAGGCCTCGTTCGTCGCGGCAGCGCGCTCCGCGTCGTCGACGCGTGGACGCAGCTCCTTGGTGCAGATCTCGCGGGTGAGCTCGATGAGGTCGCGACCCTCGTCGGTGGGCAGAAGGCGGTTGACCGGCATACCGGCGACTGTAACGCGCGTGGCTGCGCGGTGGTTCAGCCTCCTGGTGCGTCGTCGAAGGGGCGCATGGGCGCGAGGTCGGGACGCTTCGGCGCCACGTGGTCACCACTGGACTCACCACGCATCCGACGCTGCACCCACGGCGCCAGGTGCTGGCGGGCCCAGGCGGCGTGGGCCCGTAGCTCCTGCCTGCGGGTGACCGAGTGGTCGGGCGGCAACGGTGTGGCCCAGTCGTCGTCGGTCGCGTGACCGAGCGCGGTCAGCGCGGCGAGGGCGACTCGACGGTGGCCCTCTGTGGTGAGGTGGATCCGGTCGTCGGCCCAGAAGCGCCAGTCGCGCAGAGCAGGAATCCCCCAGAGGTTGAGGACGTGGCACCCGTGCCGCTGCGCGATGGTGAAGAGGTTGGCGGCGTGGATGGCGTGCCTGCCCCGCAGCGGCCTGAGCAGGCCCGCCTGCTGGGGGTCGACGGGGGTGGCGAGCAGGACGTCGGCGCCGCTCTGGCGGGCGCGGATCACGGCCTGCTCGATGGTGTCCATCAACGCGTTGGTGTCGACCGAGGGACGCAGGAGGTCGTTGCCGCCGCCCACGATGGAGACGAGGTCGGGCGACATGGACAGGGCGCGGTCGAGCTGCGGCCCGACGACGTCGCTGAGCATCCGGCCGCGCACGGCGAGGTTGGCGTAGTGGAACGGCAGGTGCTCCATCCGCGCGAGGTCGCTCAGCGACTCGGCGAGCCGGTCGGCCCAGCCGATGTAGGCGTCGTCGCTCTCCGGGTCGGGGTCCGACATGCCCTCGGTGAACGAGTCACCGACGGCGACATAGGTGCTCCAGACGCGGGACTCGCTGGGCGGGATGTGTTTCACGGAAGTCTCCAGTCGAGCGGTTCGGCGCCCTGCTGCACGAGCAGGTCGTTGACCTGGCTGAACGGTCTCGACCCGAAGAAGCCGGACCGTGCGGACAGGGGGGAGGGATGGGCGCTCTCCACACACGGTATGCCGCCCAGGCGCGGCTTGAGCGACCGGGCGTCGCGGCCCCAGAGGAGGGCGACGAGCGGGCCGCCGCGACGCACCAACGCGTCGATGGCACAGTCCGTCACCTGCTCCCAGCCCTTGCCGCGGTGGCTGGCGGGGGCGCCGGGTCGCACGGTGAGGACGCGGTTGAGCAGGAGGACGCCACGCTCGGCCCACGGGGTGAGGTCACCGCTGGTCGGCGCGGGCACCCTGAGGTCGTCCTGCAGCTCCGTGTAGATGTTGACCAGACTGCGGGGGATGGGTTGCACGTCGGGGGCCACGGCAAAGCTGAGGCCGATCGGGTGGCCGGGTGTCGGGTAGGGGTCCTGGCCGACGACGAGCACGCGCGTGT
The DNA here is from genome assembly GCF_001427985.1 of Knoellia sp. Soil729. Classification (GTDB taxonomy): domain Bacteria; phylum Actinomycetota; class Actinomycetes; order Actinomycetales; family Dermatophilaceae; genus Knoellia. The sequence goes on along the minus strand of NZ_LMSA01000001.1, from coordinate 957,429 downwards.
CCTCGAGCGGCTGCTCGAAGGCCCGCAGGATGTGCACTCCTCCCGGCAGGTAGCCGCGGCCGGCCTCGACCTCCGCCCGCAGGAACTCGCCGAGCTCGGTGAGGGTGTGCTCGACCGGCGCCAGGGCCTGCGCCCACGAGGGGTGGACGAGCTCGTTGAGGGGGCGGGGAGTCACGCGTCCAACCCTAAAACCTCGCCTCGTGTGCCTGAGCGCGAGCCATAGGTCGCGCTCAGGCGCACAAGGCAGGGGTGAAGGTGGGAAAGGGGTTGACAACATGCAACCTGATGGTTGTAGGTTGTGGCTCATGACCGATGCTGAGGAGAAGCGGGCCGATGCCCTCTTCCATGCTCTCGCCGACAGGACGCGCCGTGACATCCTGCGTCGCGTCCTGGCGGGAGAGCACTCGGTCTCGGCACTGGCTCGCAGCTATGACATGAGCTTCGCGGCCGTGCAGAAGCACGTCGCGGTCCTCGAGCGGGCCGGGCTGGTCAGCAAACGCCGCAGTGGTCGCGAAGCGCTCGCGAGCGGAGAGGTCGAGGCCATCCGGTCAGTCGCCTCCCTGCTCGACGAGCTCGAGGCCGTGTGGCGCGGGCGGATCAGCCGGATCGACGACCTTCTCGCCGATCGTCCCTGAGCCCCACCACCAAGGAGAGCACCATGCCCGTCACGAGCATCGACACGAACGTCGACGACCACTCGATCGTCGTCATCTCCGACTTCCCCGCAACCCTCGAACGCATCTGGCAGCTGTGGTCCGACGCCCGCCAGCTCGAGAAGTGGTGGGGGCCCCCGACCTACCCGGCGACCGTGACCGACTTCGAGCTCGTCCCCGGTGGCAAGGTCGGCTACTACATGACCAGCCCCGAGGGGAAGAAGTTCGGTGGCCTCTGGCGGATCGAGTCCGTCGAGGCGCCTCGGCGGCTGACCTTCACGGACGCCTTCGCCGACGCTGACGGCACGGCTGCCGAAGGTATGCCGGTCGGCACCTGCGTCGTCGAGCTCACCGAGCACGACGGCGGCACCCGGATGGTCACCACGACGACCTACGCCACCGCAGAGGACCTGGAGAAGGTCGTCGCCATGGGCATGGAGGAGGGGCTCACAGGCGCGATCAGCCAGATCGACGACCTGCTCGCGGCCGAAGCCGCCTGAAACCCTCGCCTTGTGTGCCTGAGCGCGGGCCATAGCCCGCGCTCAGGCACACAAGGCGAGGTGAAGGGTAGTTAGGGGAAGATCGAGCGCACGTCGTCGAGGCGGGAGGGCACCAGGCGGAACCAGGCCCACGTCCCCCGCTTCTCGCGCTCGACGAGCCCGGCCTCGGTGAGCACCTTGAGGTGGTGGCTCACCGTCGGCTGGGCCAGGCCCACGGCGGGGGTGAGGTCGCAGACGCAGGCCTCGCCGCCCTCGCTGTCGCGGATGATGCTGAGCAGGCGCAGCCGCACGGGGTCGGCGACGGCCTTGAGGAGGGCGGCGCTGGACTCGGCCTGCTCCCGGGTCAGTCCCCCCGGGGTCGCGATCCCACAGCAGGCGCCGGTGGCGGCGTCCGAGAAGGGCAGCTCGAGCGTCATGTCCCCATCCTAGATATTGACGGCCATCGATATATGCGGTTGACTCGCTCCATCGACCTTCATCGATGTCGAGAAACCTACGGGAAGGGTCCTCCGATGGCCAGTGCACCTCCTCCAGCCGCCAGCTCCCGCCTGCAGCTGGCCCTCAACGTGTCGGACCTCGAGGCCTCCATCGCCTTCTACTCCGCCATGTTCGGGGTCGCGCCGGCCAAGCGCCGTCCCGGCTATGCCAACTTCGCCGTCACCGAGCCGCCGCTCAAGCTCGTCCTCATCGAGACCACCGACGGGCAGCGCGGCACCGGCGCGGCCGGTGCCCTCAACCACCTCGGTGTGGAGGTGCCCTCCCTGGAGGGAGTGGTCGCTGCCCGCGAGCGCTTCGCCGACGCGGGCCTGGCCACCTTCGACGAGAACGACACCTCGTGCTGCTACGCCCTGCAGGACAAGGTGTGGGTGCACGACCCTGCCGGTGCTCCGTGGGAGGTCTACACCGTCAAGGACGAGAACCCCGCCGACGCCCGCCCGGCCACGGCATCCCTCGCCCTCCTCGGGCAGGACGAGGCATCCGCGCCGGCGTCCGGGGCGGTCTGCTGCTCGACCGGCGCATGAGCACGACGACATCTCCATCAGCCGACGAAAAGGTCGTCGCTCGCCTCTCCACCCTCGATCGCTTCCTTCCGGTCTGGATCGGCGTGGCGATGGTGGCGGGGCTGCTCCTGGGCCGCGTCGTGCCGGGCCTCGGCGGGGCCCTCAGTGCCGTGGAGATCGACGGGGTCAGCCTGCCCATCGCGATCGGGCTGCTCGTCATGATGTATCCCGTCCTCGCCAAGGTGCGCTACGACCGCCTCGGGTCGGTCACCGGAGACCGCCGCATGCTCGGTGCGTCGTTGCTCCTCAACTGGGTCCTTGGCCCCCTCGTGATGTTCGCACTGGCATGGACCCTGCTCCCGGACCTGCCGGAGTACAGGACCGGCCTCATCATCGTGGGGCTGGCCCGGTGCATCGCCATGGTGATCATCTGGAACGACCTGGCCTGCGGTGACCGCGAGGCCGCAGCCGTCCTCGTGGCCCTCAACTCGGTCTTCCAGGTCATCGCCTTCGGCGCACTGGGCTGGTTCTACCTCTCCTGGCTGCCCCGGGCTCTGGGCCTGGAGCAGGCGTCACTCGACATCTCCGCAGGGAAGATCGCCGCCAGTGTCGTGATCTTCCTCGGAGTGCCGCTGCTGTTGGGCTACCTGTCGCGAAGGCTGGGCGAAAAGCGCTGGGGGAGAGCGGCATACGAGCATTCCTTCCTTCCGCGGATCGGTCCCTGGGCCCTCTACGGACTGTTGTTCACGATCGTCATCCTCTTCGCGCTCCAAGGTGACCAGATCACCTCGAAGCCGTGGGACGTGGCACGGATCGCCCTGCCCCTGCTGGCCTACTTCGCGCTGATGTGGGGCGGCGGGTTCGCGTTGGGACGCGCTCTCGGGATGACCTACGAGCGCACGACGACGCTTGCCTTCACGGCTGCCGGCAACAACTTCGAGCTGGCGATCGCCGTCGCCATCGCGACGTTCGGCGTGACCTCGGGTCAGGCGCTGGCGGGTGTCGTGGGTCCCCTCATCGAGGTCCCGGTCCTTGTGGGCCTCGTCTATGTGTCCCTGGCGTTGCGGTCACGATGTACGCGGGAAGGAACGCAGCCCTGACCGCGCGCGCCTCTGTGCTCTTCGTGTGCGTCCACGACGCCGGCTGGTCACGGATGGCCGCCGCTGACCTCGAGGCTCAGACGTAGTCGCTGTAGGACGGCAGGTCGAGCACCCCGTTGCCGGAAAGGCCGATGAGGATCGTCTCGTCCGTCGTCGCCGCCCTTGCTCGTGCCATGGCCCCCGCCACGGCATGGGTCGACTCGGGAGCCGGGATCATGCCCTCCGCCCTCGCGAACTCGACCCCGGCACGGAAGGCGTCGTCCTGCTCGACGGCGATGGCCTCGAGGAGGCCGAGCTCGAGAGCGTGCGAGACCATCGGCGCCATGCCGTGGTAGCGCAGGCCACCGGCGTGGATGGGCGGCGGCACGAAGTCGCTGCCGAGGGTGTGCATCTTGAGGAGTGGCGTCAGGCCTGCCACGTCCCCGTGGTCGTAGCGGTACTCACCCTGGGTCAGTGAGGGACAGGCGGCGGGCTCGCAGGCCACGACCTGGGTCGTGCCGTTGGCGGTGAGGTTGCGACCGATGAAGGGAAAGGACAGCCCGGCGAGGTTGGAACCGCCACCGGCGCAGCCGAACACGACGTCCGCCGTCTCGCCGATCTCGTCGAGCTGGGCCAGCGCCTCGGTGCCGATGACGCTCTGGTGGAGCAGGACGTGGTTGAGCACGCTGCCCAGGGCGTAGTGGGCCTTGGGGTCGCCGGCGGCCACCTCGACCGCTTCGGAGATCGCCATGCCGAGCGAACCGGTCGTCTCGGGATCTGCTGCGAGCATCGCGCGCCCCGACTCGGTGAGGTCCGACGGCGAGGGGTGGCAGACGCCGCCGTAGGTCTCCATCTGGAACCGCCGGTAGGGCTTCGCGTCGAAGGACGCACGCACCTGCCAGACCTCGCAGTCAAGCCCGAGGAGGGAGCACGCGAACGACAGCGACGCGCCCCACTGGCCGGCGCCGGTCTCGGTCGTGAGCTTCGTCGTGCCCTCGATGGCGTTGTAGTAGGCCTGTGCCACAGCGGTGTTGGGCTTGTGCGAACCGGCCGGGCTGACGCCCTCGTACTTGTAGAAGATCTTCGCGGAAGTGCCGAGGGCTCGTTCCAGCCGGTGCGCGCGGATGAGGGGCGAGGGCCGCCAGAGGGCATAGATCTCGCGCACGGTCTGGGGGATCTCGATCCAGCGCTCGGTCGAGACCTCCTGCAGAATCAGCGCCATCGGGAACAGCGGCGCGAGGTCATCCGGCCCCAGCGGCTCCCGCGTGCCCGGGTGCAGGGCCGGAGGGCAGGGCTGCGGGAGGTCGGCGGCGAGGTTGTACCAGTGGGTCGGAACGGACGACGGCACGACTGCTCCAGTCGGCTCCGTGAGGGGGGTGGTCGCGACGTCGGTCATCGGGCACTCCATGGTTCTCGGGCAGCGGCTTCGCGCTGGACGTGTGGCGTGAGGCTATGGTGCGGACCCGTCCGAGGGGGAGGGGTGTTCACGCCTCAGACACGTGCGCATGCAGGATGGTGCGGTGAGCGCACCCAGATGGCAGACGATCTTCTTCGACCTCGACGGCACCCTGGCCAACACGATCCCGCTCATCGTCGCGAGCTACCAGCACGCGTTCCGTGAGGTGCGAGGCGAGGAGATCGAGGACGCCCGGGCGCGCGCCTGGATCGGCCGTCCCCTCCTCGGGGCGCTGCTCGAGGAGGACCCAGAGCGCGGTCACGACCTGGACCGCACCTACCGCGAGTGGAACCTCGCCAACACCTCGCGCCTCATCGAGCGCTACGACGGCGTCCCGGAGATGCTGAGCGCCCTCACCGAGGCCGGGGCGGACCTCCACATCGTCACGAGCAAGCGCCGCGACACGGCCAGGCTCGCCCTCACCGGCGTCGGCATCGACCACCTCATCGACGTCACCGGCGCCCTCGAGGACACGGCCAGGCACAAGCCCGACCCCGAGCCCCTGCTCGTCGCGGCCGCCAAGGTCGGTGTCGACCCCTCCACCGCGGTCTACGTCGGCGACGCCACCGTGGACATTCTCGCCGCGCGGGCTGCCGGCATGGCCGGGGTCGCCGTGACCTGGGGCGCGGGGGAGCGGGCCGCCCTCGAGGCGACCGACCCGGCCACGGTCGTCGACACGGTGGCCCAGCTCACGGCATACCTGCTGGGCGGGACAGGTGTGACGGATGGGGCAGCTGAGTAGCACGGCCGTGTCCCTGTCCAGCGGACACGCCGGCCCTAATGACAGGGGTGTCATTCGACCGATAGGGTGACGGTCGCAGCCGTCACACCAGAAGGGTCGAACCGTGAACGCCGTCCACGACAACGTCGCCACGCCCGCTGATTCCAGCATCGAGGGCCTGACCGACCGTGATCGCCGCATCATCGACTTCGAGCGCCAGTGGTGGAAGTACGCCGGGTCCAAGGAGTCGGCCATCAAGGAGCTCTTCGACATGAGTCCGACGCGCTACTACCAGGTGCTCAACGCCCTCATCGACAGCCCGGTCGCACTCGAGCACGACCCCATGCTCGTCAAGCGCCTGCGCCGCCAGCGGGCCACCCGCCAGCGTGCCCGCTCGGCGCGCCGCCTCGGTCTTCAGCCGCAGGGCTGACCCGTGGCCGAGCTCGACTGGAGCACGCCCGACGGCCTCGAGGCCATCCGGGACCACCTCGCCGCCAAGATCGAGGGCTGGCGCCCTCCGGTCGCGTATGCCGTGGGGCTGAGTCCCGCGTCCAGCTCGCCCGAGTGGGGCTTCGCGCACATCAACGAGCCGGAGGGACGACACGGCCTGCCCGCGGTCATCCTGGCCACGGTGCTCGGGCACGACGGGTCGACCGCCACGCTCGACGTGAGCGTCTCTCAGCTGTCCGCCGCCGTGGAGTCGCTCGCCCCCGCCGAGGCGTGCACCGAGCTCGACCACCCCAACCTGGCCGCGTGGCGCAGCGCCCTGGCCGAGGCGCAGTCCAACCCCGCCCGCACCCTCCTCGCGGTCTTCGTGGCCGACCTCGACGACCCGGTGTCGTCCGAGGCCGACGGCGCGATGCGCGCGACATTCGAGGGCCACACTCCCGAGCTCTGAGCGCCGCGCTGGAGGTCCCAACCTTCCCGCCTGAAGTGGGTTCCTCTCAGTTCGCAGCACCACCGCCGTGACGCGACGTGAGAGAAAGCTGCTGGATGTGCACGCAGTCGGGGGCGGACGGCATACGGGGGCGTTTGCACTCTCCAGCCGAGAGTGCCAATAATGGCGTTAGCACTCTCAGCATGAGAGTGATAATTCTGGCCAGATCGGTGAGGGCCGGTTCGCGCGCAGACCAGAAGCGCGCACACCGACTCGTCCGTCGCGGGCACCGCCTGGCCAACACCTTCGTCGTGTGGGAGGAACCACTCGAATGGCCAAGATCATCGCTTTTGATGAAGAGGCTCGCCGCGGTCTCGAACGAGGAATGAACGTCCTCGCCGACGCCGTCAGGGTCACCCTGGGCCCCAAGGGCCGCAACGTCGTGCTGGAGAAGAAGTGGGGAGCCCCCACGATCACCAACGACGGTGTGTCCATCGCCAAGGAGATCGAGCTCGACGACCCCTACGAGAAGATCGGCGCCGAGCTGGTCAAGGAGGTCGCCAAGAAGACCGACGACGTCGCCGGTGACGGCACGACGACGGCAACCGTGCTCGCCCAGGCCCTCGTCAAGGAAGGCCTGCGCAACGTCGCTGCCGGCGCCAACCCGATGGCGCTCAAGCGCGGCATCGAGAAGGCCGTCGCGGCCGTCTCCGAGGAGCTGCTCAACAACGCCAAGGACGTCGAGACCAAGGAGCAGATCGCTGCCACCGCCTCGATCTCCGCTGCTGACCCCCAGATCGGCGAGATGATCGCCGAGGCCATGGACAAGGTCGGCAAGGAAGGCGTCATCACCGTCGAGGAGAGCAACACCTTCGGCCTCGAGCTCGAGCTCACCGAGGGCATGCGCTTCGACAAGGGCTACATCAGCCACTACTTCGTGACCGACCCCGAGCGCATGGAGACCGTCCTCGACGACCCCTACGTGCTCGTCGTCAACTCCAAGGTCGGCCAGATCAAGGATCTGCTGCCGCTCCTCGAGAAGGTCATGCAGTCGGGCAAGCCCCTGCTCATCATCGCCGAGGACGTCGAGGGCGAGGCCCTGTCCACGCTCGTCGTCAACAAGATCCGTGGCACCTTCAAGTCGGTCGCCGTCAAGGCTCCCGGCTTCGGCGACCGCCGCAAGGCCATGCTCGCCGACATCGCCATCCTCACCGGTGGCCAGGTCATCTCCGAGGAGGTCGGGCTCAAGCTCGACACCGCTGAGCTCGACCTGCTCGGGAAGGCTCGCAAGGTCGTCGTCACCAAGGACGAGACGACCATCGTCGAGGGCTCGGGCGACGCCGACCAGATCCAGGGTCGCGTCAACCAGATCCGCGCCGAGATCGAGAAGTCGGACTCCGACTACGACCGCGAGAAGCTCCAGGAGCGCCTCGCCAAGCTCGCCGGCGGCGTCGCCGTCATCAAGGCGGGCGCGGCCACCGAGGTCGAGCTCAAGGAGCGCAAGCACCGCATCGAGGACGCCGTGCGCAACGCCAAGGCTGCCGTCGAGGAGGGGATCGTCGCCGGTGGTGGCGTCGCCCTGCTCCAGGCCGGCAAGGCTGCGTTCGACAAGCTCGAGCTCGAGGGTGACGAGGCAACGGGCGCCAACATCGTGCGCGTCGCGATCTCGGCCCCGCTCAAGCAGATCGCCATCAACGCGGGTCTCGAGGGAGGCGTCGTCTCGGAGAAGGTCGCCAACCTCGAGTCCGGATGGGGCCTCAACGCCGCGACCGGCGAGTACGTCGACCTCATCGCGGCCGGCATCATCGACCCGGCCAAGGTGACGCGCTCGGCGCTGCAGAACGCCGCGTCGATCGCCGCGCTGTTCCTCACGACCGAGGCCGTCATCGCCGACAAGCCCGAGAAGGCCGCTCCGGCCATGCCCGGTGGCGGCGACGACATGGGCGGCATGGGCTTCTGATCACCTGATCGGAGCTCTACGCACCACGCTCATCACGAGGGCGGTCCACCACCGGGTGGGCCGCCCTCGTCCGTGTCCGTCGTGGAGACGCCGGCCGCTCCTCGCAGGCGTCACGTGGCGTCAGGAGCCAGCCGGTGTCAGGACGGTGCGCACCACGTGGTCGGCCGTCTTGCGGCCGATGCGGTTGCCGTCGTCCTTGGCGCGGCGGAAATGCAGCCCGAGCCAGATCCTGGCGTTCTTGGTGTCCTGGTTGACGGCCGAGGCGTTGGCGTAGTGCCGCGTCGTCCCGGTGATGCTCGAGAAGAGGTCGACGTCGATTCTGCTGCGCCCGTAGAGGTTGGCCATCGTCTCGCTGAAGGCCCCGGTCAGACACGCGTGTCCGCTGGCATAGTCGCCGTACGGGGGGTTCAGGACGAGCGGCTCCCAGGTCGCGTCGGCCACCGTCGCGGTGTTGCCATCCGTTCCGGCGCGTTGGATCGCCTGCTGGGGTCGCCAGTTGTGCACGTCGTACTTGACGCGCCAGCAACTGATGAGGGCATCGGCGGTCGTGATGTTGAGCAAGCCCAGCGCCCGGGAGGCCTCGCGGGCCCTGCTGCCGTCCCGGGCGAGGCGGTTCCGAAGCCCGACGTTGTACTGGGCCACGGCGTTGGCGTTGTAGAACAGCGCGTTCTCGGTCTGCTCCTGGGTGCGTGCCGACCCTGTCCGGGATCCCATGGACGCCACCTCTGCGAAGTCGGCCGCGTAGCGGTCGCTGTCGAGGGGATCCGGGCCGGGCAGCCCCAGCCATGTCTGGCTGGGCACCGCCATCGGCCGGACGAAGCCCAGCCACGGCACCAGCATCCCGGTGGGCGGTGGATCCCAGATTCCTGGACCGGGCGTCGTGGTGAGGGTGACCGGTGCGCCGCGGCCATCGCCCACGCGTGCGGCGAGGACCAGCGCGGCCGCCTGGTGGCCGGCGCTCACACCAGCAGCCCTGGCGGCCGGGTCGCCCACCTGGCTGAGCCAGCGCTGGAGGTCGTCCTCGAGGTTCGCTGCCGAGGACGGGACCAGCGCACCGAGCACCTCTCGTGCGGCCGTGCTCACCGCTGCCTCGACCGAGGCGTCACGCGCAGCCGGGGCTTGCGGGACGTAGGGGGCATAGCCGCCCTCGACCGCGACCACGGCGTTGGAGACCGCTGCGCCGACGAAGCCGGCATACAGACCCTGGACCGGGACGGGAAGACCCGCGGGCGGTGGCTCGGCGAAGGTGCGGAGCATGATCCGGTTCCAGTCAAGGACGACGAGGCCGGCGGCGCCGGCACCTGGCGCCAGCCGCGGCGCGCCGGCATGCGCTGGCGCGCTGACCGCTCCTGACGCGAGCAGTCCTGCTGCGACCGGCAGGGCGAGGATCGCGCGGCGGGTGGGACGGCCTGCGCCCTCGTTGGTGTGGGTGGTGTCCGTGGTCTGCATGTGGTCGGCTCCTGTGGTCATGAGTCCGACTCACGGTGACGGACGTCGTAGGACGAGTGTCTGGCCCCTCGAGCCCTTACCGGTATACGACGTTCGTCGTACTGTGGAGGCCTCCTGTCGCCCGGGAGGCGGAATGGGCTCGTTCTCGCTCTCAGCCACCGACGTGGGTCGACTGCGCGCCATCGTCGACCTCTGCGCTCCGCCGACCGACCCTGAGTCGGGAGCAGGCTGGGCGGTTCTCGGGCTGCTTCAGGAGCTCGTCGGTTGCGATCTGGTGGCACTCAACGGCATGGACCCGACGACGCGGTCGCACTACCACCGGCAGTTCTGGGCTTTCGGCGCCAAGGGGGAGGCGTCGTCATCCGAGCTGCTCGTGTCCGACGCTGCCGACGGCCCGTTCTGGAATGCCTACCGTCCAGCATGAGCTGCATCCACCCCGACCACGTCGGAGGTCGAGCGCTCGTCATGCACGACGACTTCTACAGCGAGCGTCAATGGCTGGCCACGCAGATGCATCGCGACGTCCTCTTGGACGTCTACGACGAGATGCTGCTGACCTTTCCCGACGGGCCCGGGCGCACCGTTCGCCTGCTGTTTCCACGAGGGCGGGGCAGTGCGCACTTCGGGGACCGCGAACGCCTCGCACTGGCGTTGCTGGCGCCGCACCTCGAGCGCCTCCTCATGACGATCCGCACGCCCCCTCCGGAGAAGGAGGTCCCGCTCACCCGACGCCAGCGGGAGGTCTTGGGCCTGGTGCGCCTCGGACTGGCCAACAAGCAGATCGCGCATCAGCTCGACGTCTCGCCCGGCACCGTGCGCAAGCACCTCGAGAACGCCTATGGCGCCCTCGGGGTCCAGAGCCGGGCTGCAGCGGTCCACGCCGTCTTCGACCCGGACAGGGAATGACATCTCAGGGTCGAGTCAGGGTCGGCCCCGGGGGAAGACCCACAGCGCGCCTGCAGTCCACGCACCTACCTTTGTCAGCATGAGCACCGACCTGGCCCCCGAGCGCGGCACCACGAACAGCCCCATCACGGTGGCAGCCCGCGTCACCGACCTCGTCAAGACCTACGGCTCCGGCGACACGGCCGTCACCGCGCTCAAGGGCGTGAGCCTGGACCTCAACGCGTGCGAGTTCACGGCCATCATGGGGCCGTCGGGTTCGGGCAAGTCCACCCTCATGCACTGCGCCGCCGGACTCGACTCGGTCACCCGCGGCTCCGTCCAGCTCGGCGACATCGAGCTGACGACCCTCAAGGAGAAGGACCTGACCAAGGTCCGGCGCGACTCCATCGGCTTCGTCTTCCAGTCGTTCAACCTCATCCCCACCCTGACTGCCGAGGAGAACATCCTCCTGCCGCTGTCGATCGCGGGCCGCAAGCCGGACCGGGCCTGGTTCGACCACGTCATCTCCACGGTCGGCCTCGGTGACCGCCTCGGGCACCGGCCCGGCGAGCTGTCCGGTGGCCAGCAGCAGCGCGTGGCCTGTGCCCGCGCGCTGGTGAGCCGGCCCGAGATCATCTTCGCCGACGAGCCCACCGGCAACCTGGACTCGACGTCCGGCGCCGAGGTGCTGGGCTTCCTGCGTCACTCGGTCGACGAGTTCGGACAGACCATCGTCATGGTCACCCACGACCCGGGCGCGGCGAGCTGGACCGACCGCGTCGTCTTCCTCGCCGACGGCAGGATCGTCACCGAGCTGCGGAAGCCCACCCCCGAGCGCATCCTCGAGACGATGAAGAACATCGACGCGAACGCCCAGGGCTGAGCAATGCTCCGCGCCAGCTGGAAGAGCCTCATGGCCCGCAAGCTGCGGCTGTTCATGAGCGCCTTCGCCATCATCCTCGGTGTGGCCTTCGTCGCCGGCTCCTTCGTCTTCACCGACACGCTCGGTCGCAGCTTCGACTCGATCATGAACGGCACCGTCGGTGACGTCGTGGTGCGTCCCGCGTCCGCAGGGGGCGATCCCGAGTCACAACCCTCCACGCAGGCGCTGCCCGGAGCTCTCGTCACCCAGCTTGCGGGCACTGACGGCGCCGCTCGCGCCGACGGCAAGATCACGAACTTCGGCACCTTCGTCGTCTCCAAGCAGGGCAAGCTCATCGGTGGCTTCGGCCCTCCGGGCCTCGGCATGAACCACGCCGACGGACCGGCCGCCAAGGGGCTGCAGCCGCTCCAGCTCCTCCAGGGCTCCTGGCCGGACGCCCCGTCGGAGGTCGTCCTCGACGAGAAGACCGCAGAGGAGGCGGGCTACCTCGTCGGTGAGAAGGTCACGATCGCGTCCTCCGGCGCCCAGCCCCGGATCTCGGCCAAGCTCGTGGGGATCGCGACGATGCAGGGCGGACTCGCCGGTGCCAGCCTGGCGATCTTCGACACCACCGAGGCCCAGAAGCTCTTCATGGGTGGCAAGGACACGTACAGCGAGATCTGGGTGACGGCCGCGCCTGGCACGAGCCAGGAGCAGCTGCGGGCGGCGGTGGCCTCCCAGCTGCCGGACGGCGTCGAGGCCGTCACCGGCGACGCAGCGGCGAAGGCCTCGGCCAGCGACGTGCAGCAGGCGCTCGGCTTCATCACGACGTTCCTGCTCGTCTTCGCCGGCGTCGCCCTCGTCGTGGGCTCCTTCCTCATCGTCAACACCTTCAGCATCCTCGTCACGCAGCGGTCCCGTGAGCTGGCCCTGTTCCGGGCGCTGGGTTCGACGCGTCGCCAGGTGGCGCGCTCGGTGCTCTTCGAGGCCTCCGTCGTCGGGCTGATCGGGTCGGTCCTCGGTCTCGGGCTGGGCATCGTCATCGCGATGCTCATCCGGGTGTTCTTCGGCCGGTTCGGCCTTGACCTCAGTGGCCAGTCGCTCATCATCTCGCCACGCACCGTGGTCGTCTCGCTCGTCGTCGGACTCGTCGTCACCCTCGTCGCGGCCTACCTGCCTGCCCGCAAGGCCGGCAAGGTGCCACCGGTCGCGGCGATGCGTGACGACGCCGTCCTCGCCGAGAGCGGCATGCGCGGTCGCATCATCGTGGGAGGGCTGCTCACTCTCATCGGGGCTGCCCTGCTCGGCACCGGCCTCTTCGTGGACGTGCCCAAGCCGACCTACTGGGTCGGGGGCGGCATCCTCGGTGTCGTCCTCGGGGTGGCCTTGGTCAGCCCGCTCGTCGGCGCCCCGGTCATCGCCGCCATCGGCTGGCTCTATCGCCGGGTGTTCGGCGCGGTCGGTCTCATGGCCCAGCAGAACGCGCAGCGCAACCCACGGCGCACCGGCGCCACCGCGTCGGCGCTCATGATCGGCGTGACGCTCGTGTCGATGATGGCCGTCTTCGGTGCGAGCGCGAAGGCGAGCATCGACAAGGCGATCGACGCCGAGTTCGTGTCCGACTTCGTCGTCTCCAGTGCCGTGGGCATCCCCTTCTCGGCCTCGCTCGCGCAGGACATGCGGTCGGTCCCGGGGGTCAAGGAGGTCGCACCGTTCCGCTTCGACCGACCCAAGGTCGACGGTGACGAGGAGACAGTCATGGCCGGAGCGGCCGACCAGCTCGGCTCCGTCCTGGGGCTGCGGGCCGTACAGGGCGACCTCAGTGCCCTCACATCCACGTCGTTGGCCATCTCGAGCGACGTCGTCGACGCCGGCACCCTCGCGCTGGGGGACACCGTCGCTGTGGTGCGCGGGACGACCACCGTGCCGTTCACCGTCACGAGCGTCTTCACCAAGTCGGCACTGGTCGGGACGGACTACCTCGTGACGCTCGACGGCCTGGCCTCGCTCGGATCACCGAAGACCGACAACTTCGCGTTCATCGGGATCGACGACGGCGCCTCGCGCAGCCAGGTCGGCCGCGCACTGGAGGCCACGGTCGACGACCTGCCCATCGTCACTGTCAAGGACCAGGCCGAGTTCGCCGACGAGCAGCGCACCCAGATCAACCAGATGCTCTATCTCATCTATGCACTCCTCGGTTTGGCCGTGGTCATCGCGATCCTGGGCATCATCAACACCCTCGCCCTGTCCGTGATCGAGCGCACCCGTGAGATCGGGCTGTTGCGTGCCGTCGGCCTCAGCCGCCGCCAGCTCAAGCGGATGCTCCGGCTCGAGTCGATCGTCATCGCCCTCCTCGGAGCCACCCTCGGCATCGGACTCGGCGTCGCCTTCGGCATCGCGCTGCAGCGCTCGCTGCGTGACGACGGCATCGACGTGCTCGCCGTGCCCTGGCCGCAGCTGGTGCTCTTCGTCGGGATCGCCGGCCTCGTCGGGATCCTCGCCGCATGGTGGCCGGGATGGCGCGCCTCCCGGCTCGACATCCTGCGCGCCGTCACCACCGAGTGAACCCCCTTCGTGCCCGTTGGGCGCCTTCCAGCGCAGGGGTGCTGTCCGAGGACCGGCCCAACGGGCACTCAGTGGGAAGCGGCGTGGTTCAGCTGAACATGCGCATGTTCTGGGCCTCGGTCTCGGCGTACTGCACGCCCGCCGCGGCCAGCACCTGGCCGATGGAGTCCAGCGAGCTCTGCACCTGTCGCTGGGTGCCCTGCCACTGGGTGACGACGCCGTGGAACTGGGTGGCCGCCCCGCCCTTCCACGCGTCCTGCAGGGCCGTGAGCCGGGCGAGCATCTGGGCGACCTGGCCCTCGATCTCGCCGGAGATGCGGGCGATGTCGCCGGACGCGGACTGGATGCGCTCGGTGTCGACCTGGAACTGGGTTGCCATGTCTGGTCCCCTCTGTCGGCGTCGCACCCGGTGGCGCGACCACTGCCCTGACGGTAGGGAGAATCGTGAAACTCGCCGTGGAGTTGTCCACAGGCTCGGTGCACGGGCGCGGCATACGATTCCCGGGTGCTCCTCATCGACCCCCCTGCGTGGCCGGCCCACGGACGGTTGTGGTCGCACCTCGTGAGCACGACCTCGTATGCCGAGCTCCATGCGTTCGCAGAGCGCGCGGGCATCTCGCGGCGAGCGTTCGAGGGTGACCACTACGACATTCCGGAGGAACGCCATGCAGCCGTCGTCGCGGCCGGGGCGACTCCGGTGCAGGGACGCGAGCTGCTCTTGGCGTTGCGGGACAGCGGACTTCGTATCCCCAAGCGCACGCGGGAGCGGGTCGTGCACTCCACGACAAACCCCGTGTGGCTGCCACCGGGCAGCCGCGCCGACGTCATCGCGTCGCGGCAGGTGGACGCACCTCCGCGCACGGTCGTGGTGCGGGCCGTCATCAGCAGCGGCAGGGGCATGCTCGTCGTGAGTCGCCCCGACGGCGCCGGTCACGATCTGCCGACACGGTCGGTGGCAGAGGGTGAGTCTGCCCGGCAGGCGCTCGAGTCCCTCGGCGCCGACCTCGGCATCGGGCTCGGGGATGCCACCCTGGTCGGCTACGTCCGCAACGTCGTGCCGGCGCCGGACCGGGGCTATCCGTGGCCGGCCCCGACGGCGTGCTTCGCGGTCTTCGCGCTGTCCGTCGGGGGTTCTGGGCCGGCAACCGGCACCTGGTGCCCGCCGGAGCGGCAGGAGGCCGAGCTGGGGGAGCGCCACTGGTGGCCCCTCGTGCGCCCAGGCCTCTGGTCAGGGGCGCACTGACAGCCGGGCCAGCTCACGTGCGAGGTTGTCGCGGGCAGCGACCTCCCAGTGCCCTCGCGCGTGGTCCGTGCGGTAGACATGGCTGCGCGCGAGGAAAGGCGTGAGGATCGCCGAACGGCCCTGCGCGTAGGCGTCGTCGGGCACGGCGGCATACTCCCGCCGGACGGCGTCGCAGTACTCGTCGAAACGGGCCGTCGGTGCACCCAGGATCCAGAGGTCCGCGTCGTGGAAGACTGCCTGCGGTCCGTGGGTCTGGGACACCTCGTGGGTCTGTGACGCCTCCACGAGGGATACGACGGACTCGATCGTCGCGGCGCCCACTCCGTTGTCCCACAGCGTGGCTCGCGCCAGCTCGGCACTGCGGCGCTCGTTCTCGGGGTCCCCGGCACCCGGCGTCGCGACGTCGTAGACCGCATCGTGGAACCAGGCCGCGAGGACCACGCTGGCCCAGTCCTCCTCCGTGTCGAGTGCGGTGTCACGCAGCTCCGTGAGGGCCCCAAGGACCTCGTCGAGGTGCCGCAGGTCGTGGTAGCCGCGGTGGTGCTGCGACCAGCGCTCCACGAGGTCCACACGGGTGGAGACGAGGCCGTGCACGTCACCCCTGACGGCACGCACGGCCTCGTCCCACAATGTGTCCCGCAGCATGCGGGAAGTCTGTCAGGCGGCTGCGCCCGGCGCTCGGGTCCGGTCCAGGGCCTTCGCGTATGCCGTCCCGCTGGCCAGGAGGAGCAGTCCCGTCACGATGAACGCGGCGACCCGCCACAACCCGTCGAGCGTGGCGAGGTCGAAGAGGAACAGCTTGGCGACGCTGACCGCCGCGAGGCCGAGGCCCAGCCGCAGCGAAAGCGCCCGGCGCGACTCCGCCTCCAGCCCGCGCAGGAGCAGCCACGCCGAGGTGAGCATCCAGAGCACGGTGGCGAGCGCGTGCCCCGCGAGGAAGCCGGCAGACGTGGCCTCGAGCGCCTCGCCGGCGAGCAGCCCCACGGAGATGACCGCCACCGCAGAGGTGGTCAGGCCGGCGACGAGCGCGGCGATGCGCGTGAGCCGGCGGACCCGGACGGGGATCCCGCGGACCACGTCCACGCCCCAGGCGCCCAGGGCGGCAACCCCGCCCGCGAGCAGGCTGTCGAGCAGGGCCGCGGTCGCGTCGTGGTTCCGGGCCTCCCACAGCTCGACGTAGGCGGCCGGGTGGGTGAGGTAGGCGACGGAGGCGACGACCGCCGTCCCGGCGGCGACCCAGAGCGTCACGCGGGAGCGTGTCGTGATGGCGGCAGCGGCATAGCCCAGGGCCGTGAGGAGGATGCCGGTGACGACCCAGCGTTCGGGTGCTCCGCTCAGGACGGCGAGGAGCGCTGCGACCCCCGAGAGGGAGCCGAGGGTGGTCGCGAGGGGAGTGGGTACGGGTCCGATGGGGGAGCGCGACGTGGTGGCCAGCGTCACCGCGAACGCGACCGCCACGAGCGCGAAGCCGGTCGTCTGCAGGGTCTGGCCGTGGACGCCGAGGGCGACGAGGAGCGAGATGGCCGAGGCAGCCACGGTGGCGCTGCCGACCAGGTCGGTGCGGGAGTGCCGGCCGGCCGAGACGGCGCCGACGAGGGCGAGCACGGTGAGGGCACCGGCGGCAACGATCGCCACGGTGGAGGGTGACCCCTGACCATCGGCGTCAGCGATGCCGAGGAGGACGAGCCCGGCCGCGGGGACGGTGCGCGACATGGCGAGCACGGGCCAGCCGCGGTCGCCGCGAGCCAGCAGGGCAGCGCCGGAGAGCACGACGACGAACAGCGAGACCGCGTCCCCGACGCCCTGTGCGACGACGGGGGCCAGGAGGGTGGCGCCGACGACGGTGAGGACACCGAGGAGCTGGCTGTTCCAGCGACGTGCCAGGAGCAGTCCCGTGACGGCGACAGCCCCTGCGATCGCCGGGCCTCCCACGCGCGGGACCCAGCCATAGACGGTGGTGACCGCCACGACGTCAAGGTAGGCCGCGGCATACCCGGTGGCTGCGATCGCGACGGGAGCGGCACTGGAGCGCCCGTGGGAGGCCTCACGAGCCCGCACGACGTGACCGGCGGCCACGAGCCCCGCGGCGAGCAGGACGCCGAGGGCGACGCGCAGCTCGGGCACGAACCAGCCCTGCTGCATCGCGAGGGCGAGCAGCATGGCCACGCCGACGAGCGTGACGACGGCCCCGGCGAGGGCCAGCACACGGGTGACGGCCCCCTCGCGTTGCCACCAGGACGGGACGGCGGGGGCGGCTGGACGCTGGCGAGTGGTGGGCGCCGAGGCAGCAGGTGCGGTGGCCGTCGCGGGTGCTGGTGTGGGAGTGGTGGAGCCGGGCGTCGCAGCGGGAGTGGGAGCCGGCACGACCGTGTCCAGCTCGAGAACGGTGCGCATCCGGGCGAGCCCGTTGCCCACGGCATACATGCGGTTCATCGCGTCGGCGAACTCGGACTCGAGCCGACGCACGTCCTGCAGCTGATCGTTCATGCTTGATGGTCGAACGACGAGTACCCCGACTCCATGAGTCGGGGTACTCACCGGGTCACTCAAGCGGTGGGGGCCCGCTGAGTGCTCCGGTGCGTGGGTCCACCCCTGGGAGGACCCACCGCGGGTCAGTTCGCGGGTGCGGTGCCCAGCGTTGCCGAGATCTCCTGGGTCTTGTCGTCTCGCAGCACCGTGAGCTTCACGGTGTCGCCGACGGAGTACTCGCGGATGTGGGCGACGAGTGCCTCGGCCGAGTCGACGCGCTCGCCGTTGACCGCCGTGATGACGTCTCCGACCTTGAGGCCGGCCTTGTCTGCAGGCGTCCCGGGCTGCACGGTCTGCAGCTTGGAGCCGGACCGGGTGGCGTTGCCGTCGGACGCGGTGCCGTCGACCGGGGCGACGCCGAGGTAGGCGTGCACCGCCTTGCCGTCCTTGATGAGCTGCTGGGCGATGGACGCGGCCTCCTTGACGGGGATCGCGAAGCCGATGCCGATGTTGCCGCTCTGCGACGACCCTCCCGAGCCGAGCGATGCGATCGAGGAGTTGATCCCGACGAGCTGTCCGCTGGCGTTGACGAGGGCGCCACCGCTGTTGCCGGGGTTGATCGCGGCCGAGGTCTGGATGGCGTTGGTGACGACCGGTTCGCTCGACTGCTGCTGGGGCAGCTGGTTGCCGAACGGGTTCTGCTGCTGGGGCTGCTCGGCGGCCTGGGTGGTCACCGGCCGGTTGAGGGCACTGACGATGCCCGTCGTCACGGTGCCGGCGAGGCCGAGCGGGTTGCCGACCGCCATCACGGGGTCGCCGACCTTGAGGTCGTCGGAGTTGCCGACCGAGATGGGCTTGAGGTCGTCGGGCGCACCCTCGATCGTCACGACGGCGAGGTCGGTCGACGCGTCGGTGCCCTGGATCTTGCCCTTGAAGGTACGGCCGTCGAACAGCGTGACCGTGAGCTGCTGCGCGCCGGAGACGACGTGGTTGTTCGTGAGCACGTGGCCGGAGTCGTCGATGATGACGCCCGAGCCCTCGCCGCTGTCGGTCTTGATGGCGACCACGCTCGGGGAGACGGCGGCGGCCGTGGCCGTCCAGTTGGGCGACTGCGGGTTGGTCTGGGACACCGGTGCGGTCGATGCGCCGCGACCCAGGCTGGAGGAGGACGCCGCAGCAGAGGGGTTCTGCGTGTCCTGCGACCCCAGCTGGGTCGCGGCGTACGTGCCGCCCGTTGCCAGGGCGGCAGTGAGTGCAGCCACCGCGAAGAGGTCGCCCACCCGGCGCCGCTGGCGCGGGCGCGGTTGAGGGCTCTGCGGAGCTGCCCCGTGGGCCGGTGGCGGGGGGAACACCGGTCCTGCGGGTTCGTGGGCGCCGTACCACGTGGTCGACGCCGGCTCGGTGGGATGCGAACGAGGCGTCTCGCGGGCGGACTGCTCGGTGTGGGGCCCCTGCTGCGGAAGGGACTGCGTCGGAGCGGCACCCTGGTTGACGGGGGCCTCGGGCGTGCTGCCGGGCTCTGAACCGGTCGATCCTGGCTGGGTGGTGCTCATGATGCTCTCCTTCGTTGGGCTGTCATCGACTACTCAACCCCGCCGACATCAAGACCCGCTGGACCTCACCTGTGAGGCCGCTGTGGGGATGCGGACGACGAAGGTCGCGCCGCCTCCCGGCGTCTCCTGAACGCCGACCCGGCCGTGGTGCGCGGCCACGATGGCGGCGACGATCGCGAGTCCCAGTCCGTTGCCGCCCGTGCTGCGCCCACGCGAGGGGTCGGCGCGGTAGAAGCGTTCGAAAACTCGATGCGCTGTGCCAGAAGGGATTCCGTCGCCGTGGTCGCGCACCTCGATGACGCCGTCGCCGCCGTCGACGCCGACGGCGAGCTCGATCGGTGTTCCCTGCGGCGTGTGCCGGACGGCGTTGGCGACGAGGTTCGTCACCACCTGCCGGAGCCGCGCCTCGGATCCCCAGACGGTCGTCGCGTCGAGCGGGCCGCCCAGGCCGGTGAGGGTGATGCGACGGCCGCCGGCGCGCACCCGCGCGTCCGCCGTGGCGTCGGCGGCGAGGACCGTGAGGTCGACCTCGCCCATCGAGGTCGTCGGCTCCTCGTCGAGCCGGGCGAGGGTGAGCAGGCCCTCGACCAGACCGCTCATGCGACCCGACTCCGACTCGATGCGCTCCATGGCGGCTCGGGTGTCCTCCGGGCTGGAGATCGCGCCCTGCCGGTGCAGCTCGGCGTAGCCGCGCACCGTGGCCAGGGGCGTCCGCAGCTCGTGGCTCGCGTCCGCGACGAACTGCCGCATGCGCACCTCGGAGGCCTCGCGGACGGCGAAGGACGTCTCGATCTGGGCGAGCATCGCGTTGAGGCTGCGGGAGAGTGACGTCACCTCGTCCTCGGCCGGTCGCACGGGGATGCGCCTGGTCAGGTCACCCCCGGCGATGGCAGCGGCGGTGTCCTCGATCTGGGCGAGGGGACGGAAAGCCCGCCGGACGGCATACCAGCCGAGCAGTGCCGACCCGGCGAGGACGAGCGCGCTGAGCACACCCGTGGTGACGAGCAGTCGCGTCACCGTCTGCTTGACCGACCTCAGCGGGACACCGACCGCGAACGTCGCCCTGTCGTCGTTGACCGTGCCCGCGATGAAGCGCCACGACATCTCGCCATCGACGGACTTCACGGTGAACGGGCGGCCCGTCCGCACCCGCAGGTCCTGCAGGCCGAGGCGGGGCACGGCGGGGTGCTGCCTCTCACCGGTGGGGTTGACGGTCGTCTCCTCCCCGTTGACGGGGAACAGGACGAAGGCGTAGTTGGTCGGCGTCGCCTCGACGTCCTGCTTGCGGAGCTCGTCGAGGGCCTGGCTCGCGACGGGCGTCGCCACGCTGCGCAGCTCACTGTCCACGCGGCCGAGCAGGTCCCGCTGCATGAGGTAGGCGGTGGCGAGGTTGGAGAAGAGCAGCGCGGCGGTGAGGACGAGCAGGACGATCGCGACCAGCCGCACGCGCAGGGGCATCGCCTCGAGCCGGCGCACGACCGCCTGGGGCGCGGTGGGGCTGGCCATCAGCCCTGGGGAGGGAGGCGCAGCACGTAGCCGACGCCGCGCTTGGTGTGGATGAGCGGCGGAAGGCCGTCGACGTCGATCTTGCGACGCAGGTAGGAGATGTAGGACTCGACGATGCCGCTCTCGCCGCGGAAGTCGTACTCCCACACGTGATCCAGGATCTGGGCCTTGGAGAGCACGCGGTTGGGGTTGAGCATGAGGTAGCGCAGGAGCTTGAACTCCGTCGGGCTCGTCTCGATGATGCGGCCGGCGCGGCGCACCTCGTGGCTGTCCTCGTCGAGCTCGAGGTCCTCGAAGTGCAGGGCCGAGCTGTCGTCGAGGTCGCCCCGGGTGCGTCGCAGGACGGCACGGATGCGGGCGACGACCTCCTCGAGGCTGAACGGCTTGGTGACGTAGTCGTCGCCGCCGACCGTGAGCCCCTTGATCTTGTCGTCGACGGAGTCGCGCGCGGTGACGAAGACGATGGGCAGCTGTCTGCCGGACTCGCGCAGCTTGCGGGTCACGGCGAAGCCGTCCATGTCGGGGAGCATCACGTCGAGGACGCAGAGGTCGGGCTGGTGCTCGTCGGCGAGCTTGACCGCGTCACCGCCGGTGGCAGCGGTGACGACCTCGAACCCGGCGAAGCGCAACGAGGTGGCGAGGAGCTCACGGATGTTGGGCTCGTCCTCGACGACGAGGAGAGTGGCTTCGGGCGTCTTGGTGTTCACGCTCCCAGTCTCGGGGGCTGATCTGGGAGTTGGCTGGGAGAGTGCTGTGCAGTTCTCGGTCAGCGGGACTGGAGGGCGTCCAGCGCGACGGCCATGGCGGCGCCGACCCGCCAGTCCAGCGGGTGGCCGTCGACGACGGGGAGCTCGACCTCGTAGATGTCACGCAGGGCTGGCTTCTTCGTGCTGCTCATGACGACCCGGCCGTCGGGCAGGGCGAAGTCGAAGTGGAACAGGAACGGCACGGGGATGTCGCCGACGACCGGGATGAAGTCCCAGATGCGCCGGACGATGGCGATGCCGTGGTTGCGCTCCTGGCCGAGGGAGACGCGGCCGGCGCCGTCGGTGAGGTGCCAGGTGGAGCGCAGCAACGACTTGGCGAAGTCCTTGCGGAACTGCCCGATCGGGTTGCCCCTGGGGTCGGTGATGTCGTAGGTCGCCCCGAGGTCCATGCGGGTGCGTGCCTTGAACCCGAAGACGGGCTGGCTCTTGCCCGCGTCGGAGAAGAACGTCACCTGCTCCTTGAACGCCATGCGCTTCTGCTCGGCGAAGGCCCACAGGCCGACCTCGGAGCCGTCCGGTCCCACGCCGTGGACCTCGTAGCGGTTGACCATCAGGGTGAGCTTCTGGCGCACCCGGAAGCGGGTCGGCTGCGGTGTCGGGTTGCCCTCGGGCGGCTGCGTCATGGGCGCCACTCTCACACACGCTGCACTGCGGCGTATGCCGTCCTCCCACCTTCGGGTGGGTCGCGCGCGACATCTCGTTCGCCGCAGTCCCATCCGCGGCTCGCGCGCTGAGCGCGCTCGCCGCGCCCACGCAGAACGTGGGACCCGCCGCCAGGCCCAGCCAGCGGCGAACGGGAGGTCCCGCGCTTCCGGTGGTGGGCTGGTCCGGCGCGCTCGTCGCCTTCGTGTGGTTGCCGGTTTCGCGGTCTAGTCGAGGTCGTCGGCGTCGACGATGCGGTAGGCGTAGCCCTGCTCGGCCAGGAAGCGCTGGCGGTGGGCGGCGAAGTCGGCGTCGACGGTGTCGCGCGCGACGACGGTGTAGAAGTGCGCGGTCCGGCCATCCCCCTTGGGGCGCAGGACCCGGCCCAATCGCTGGGCCTCCTCCTGACGCGACCCGAACGTGCCCGACACCTGGATGGCGACGCTCGCCTCGGGCAGGTCGATCGAGAAGTTCGCGACCTTGGAGACGACGAGCAGGCTGATCTCGCCGGTGCGGAAGGCGTCGTAGAGGCGCTGCCGCTCGGTCACCGACGTCTCGCCGGTGATGACGTCCGCCTGCAGTCGGGTGGCGAGCTCGTCGAGCTGGTCGAGGTACTGGCCGATGACCAGCGTCGGCTCGCCGTGGTGGCGAGCGACGAGCTTCTCGACGACGGGCAGCTTGGAGTCCGAGCAGGAGGCGAGGCGGTAGCGGTCCTCGGGCTCCGCGACGGCATACGCCATGCGTTGTCCGTCCGGGAGCGTGACCCGCACCTCGACGCAGTCCGCAGGGGCGATGTAGCCCTGCGCCTCGATGTCCTTCCACGGTGCGTCGAACCGCTTCGGGCCGATGAGCGAGAAGACGTCGGACTCGAGGCCGTCCTCGCGCACGAGGGTCGCGGTGAGGCCGAGCCGGCGCCGGGCCTGGAGGTCGGCCGTCATCCGGAAGATCGGTGCGGGAAGCAGGTGGACCTCGTCATAGACGACGAGGCCCCAGTCGCGCGCGTCGAGGAGGTCGAGGTGCGTGTAGACGCCCTTGCGACGGGTGGTGAGCACCTGGTAGGTCGCGATGGTGACCGGGCGGATCTCCTTGCGGGCACCGGAGTACTCGCCGATCTCGTCCTCGGTGAGGCTCGTGCGGCGGATGAGCTCGTCCTTCCACTGCCGCGCCGAGACGGTGTTGGTCACGAGGATGAGGGTCGTGGCCGAGGCCTTCGCCATCGCGCCGGCGCCGACGAGCGTCTTGCCTGCACCGCACGGGAGCACGACGACCCCAGAGCCTCCGTCCCAGAAGCCGTCGACCGCCTGCTCCTGGTAGGGGCGCAGGCTCCAGCCGTCGCTCTGGTCCAAGGTGATCGTGTGTGCCTCGCCGTCGACGTAGCCGGCCTCGTCCTCGGCAGGCCAGCCCACCTTGAGCAGCTCCTGCTTGAGGTGGCCGCGCTCGCTGGGGTGCACGACGACGGTGTCCTCGTCGAGGCGCTCGCCGACGAGGGGCTTGATGCGCTTGTGCCGCAGCACCTCGGTGAGCACGGCACGGTCGGTCGTGCGCAGGACGAGAAGATCGCCGTCCTTGGTGAGGGTGAGCCGGCCGTAGCGGGCCATCGTGTCGGCGACGTCGATGAGCAGCGCGTGGGGCACGGGGTAGCGGCTGTGCGTCACCAAGGCGTCGATGACCTGCTCGGCGTCGTGCCCCGCGGCGCGGGCGTTCCACAGGCCCAAAGGAGTGATGCGATAGGTGTGGATGTGCTCCGGCGCGCGCTCCAGCTCGGCGAACGGTGCGATCGCGCGCCGGGCCTCGGCCGACCGTGGGTGGTCGACCTCGAGCAGGAGCGTCTTGTCGCTCTGGACGATCAGTGCGCCGTCAGTCACGCGTCCCTCAGTAGGTGTAGTCGGGGTCGGAGCTGTAGCCGCCGTCGAAGGCGCCGGCCAGGCCGAAGACGATGACCGCACCGATGACGATGACCGCGAGCGCGATGCCGATGCCGAAGGCGATCCAGCCCCACTTCGCCAGGCGCCGGGAGCCCACCGGGTCGGTGGCGTTCCGGGTGAGGGCCATGATGCCCAGGATGAGGGGGACGATGCCGGGGAGGCAGCAGGTCAGCGTGGTGATGCCCGAGACGATCGTCAGGACGAGCGCGCTCGTGTTCTGCTCCGGGGGTGCGCCGTAGCCCGCGGGCGGGGCCTGCCACTGACCGGGGGCGTTGTATGCCGGGTAGCCGCCCTGCGCTGCCGCCCCACCCGTCGCGGCGTAGGGGTCGTGGGCGGCCTGGGGTACGCCGTAGGGGTCCGCGGGGGGCGGAGGGGGCGTCGCGGCATACGGGTTCGTGGGTTGCGTGCTGGAACCGGAGTAGGGATCGCTCTCGCCGCGCGGCGCCTGGTAGGGGGCGTCGTAGCTGGGGGCGGCAGGACCCGCCGGAGCAGGCGGCACGTCAGGCACCTCGGACCCACCGGACGTCCCGGAGGCCTGGGGGATCTGCTCCGTGGGCTCGCCCTGAGGAGCCCGGGGCGCGGTCCACTCCGGGCTCGCCGTCGGGTCCCTGAACTCCCCCGGCTGCGGGTCCTTGTCGTTCTCGCTCATGGCGACAAGGTATCCCGCCCGGGTGTGCTCGCGTGCCATGGTCCGATGGCCCGCCAGCTCCGGTTGCGGGTGCATGTCAGGATGCACGCATGAGCATGCGCACTCCGCAGGTCGAGCCGGACCCGACGCTCCCGCCAGAGATCACGATCTACGAGGTCGGGGCGCGCGACGGACTGCAGAACGAGAAGACGGTCGTCCCGGCGGACGTCAAGGCCGAGTTCATCAGACGGCTTGCGGCCGCGGGCCTGGTCACCATCGAGACCACGTCGTTCGTCAACCCGCAGTGGGTGCCACAGCTCGCGGATGCGGCCGAGGTCCTCACCCTGCTCGGCGACGAGGGGCGTGGACCGCGACGTCCGGTGCTCGTGCCCAACGAGCGCGGGCTGGATCGAGCGTTGGAGGCGGGCGTCGGTGCCGTCGCGATCTTCGGCAGCGCGACAGAGACCTTTGCCCGCAAGAACCTCAACCGGACCGTCGACGAGTCGATTGACATGTTTGCGCCGGTCGTCGAGCGGGCCCGCGAGGCGGGCCTGTGGGTGCGCGCCTACATCTCCATGTGCTTCGGCGACCCGTGGGAGGGCCCGGTCCCGGTCGAGCAGGTCGCCCGGGTGGCCGAGCGGCTCATGGAGCTCGGGTGCGACCAGCTCTCCATCGGCGACACCATCGGTGTCGCGACCTCGGGTCACGTCACCCGCCTGCTGGAAGCCTTGGGGCACAAACAGATTGGCGTCGAGCGCATCGGTGTCCACTTCCACGACACCTACGGCCAGGCCCTGAGCAACACCTTGGTCGCACTGCGCCACGGGGTCACCGTCGTCGACTCGTCGGCCGGTGGCCTCGGCGGTTGCCCCTACGCCGAGAGCGCCACCGGCAACCTCGCCACCGAGGACCTGGTGTGGGCGATGACTGGCGCGGGCGTACGCACCGGCGTCGACCTCGAGTCCCTCCTGTCGACCAGCGCCTGGATGGCCGCGCAACTGGGCCGCCCCTCGCCGTCCGCGGTCGTCCGAGCCCTCACCCCCGCCGCCGACTGATTGCCCGTTCGGCCAGCCTGCGGTCTGCTGAACACGGCCGGATGTGATGTGGTGAGGCGCGCTCAGTCGCTCCTTCGTCGCGAACGCACGCCTCGCCACATCTCAGCCGACCCTGACCCCGTGGTCCGCTGAACGCGGCGGGGTCAGTCGGGGACGACGCCGGTGATGCGGTGGATCGAGAGCGTGCGGGTGACCCCGTCCGAGACGCCCGTGACCCGTCCTCCGTCGATGCGTTCGGGGTAGAAGAGCAGCCGCTGGGTGCGCCCGATGCCGTCGGAGTAGCCCAGCCACGCTGGCCGTCCGTCGGCGATGGCCTCGCGCAGCACGGCCATCGACGTCGTGGGGTCGTTGGCCGGGATCGCCGGACCCGTGCGGCCGTCCATCGTCATCGGCGCGCGGGTGCGCGCGTGGGCCTCGGCCGCGCGCAGGCCGGCGATGAGGGAGCCGAGCTGGGCCTCATCCATCAGCTGGACGAGCGCCGGGTCCACCGCGCGCTGTCTCACTGCCCGGCGCGCCGGCCGGGTCGGCACGGTCACGGTGCCGGAGGCCGACTCGGGGACGGGCGCGAACCCCTCCTCACGCAGCATCTCGAGCACGACCTCGGGGCCGACGGGGGAGGTGAGGACGGTCGGCGCGATGCGTCGCAGCTGCAGGGCGGCGAGCTTGCGGTGGGCGAGCATGACGTCGAGGCCGCCCTCGTCCTCACTGCGGATCACCGAGCTCACCCCTCGCACCCGGATGGTGCCGTGGCGGCGGGCGACGTCACGCACGAGGTACTCGAGTGGCTGCGGCACGGGGGTGCTGCTGGCGTCACGCAGCCCGGCGAGGATGTCCTCTCCGGTCCAGCCCGTGTCGAGGCAGCGGCGGATCGAGTCCTCGCTGAAGCGGTGCACCGTCGCTCCGCCACGCGACTCGACGTCGGCCACGAGCCGCAGGAACGCCGCGAGCGAGCCAGTGACGGGTCCGGGGGCGATGGCGGTCAGGTCTGCCTGGAGCAGCACGGCGTCGACGGGTGCGGGCAAGTGCGGGTGGATGGACTCGGCGAGCGCCTGAACATCGCCTTCGCTGGCGAGCAGCGCGCGGCCGCCGACGCTGAGGGCGCCGTGACCGGTCACCCCGAGCCAGGAGGCCTCGCGCAGCACGGCGGCGACCACCGCGTCGAGGGTGCGGGGCACGCGGCGTGGACGGCGCCAGCGCACGGCCTCGGCGACGTCCGTGGCAGAGGCCGCGACACCCTCCTGCACGCCCGCGAGCAGGTCGAGGACGCCCCGGCGCAGGGTGCGGATCGGTGGCCACTGCCCGTCAGGACCCAGCGCGTTGATGACGGCCGCGGCGTCGGTGCGGCTGCCCACCCGGTGCGGTGCCCGCGTCGTCGTCAACCAGGCCAGGGCCAGGCGGGCCCACCGCTCACCGCCGGGCTCGGTCTGCCAGATGTCGTACTCGGCGGTCGGCACCCAGTGGGGGTCGACCTCGCCGTCGTCGGCGACGAGGTCGGCGATGAGGGCGAGCTCGACGAGGTATGCCGTGTGCTCCGGCGACGTGTCGAGCTGGGCCGCCGCGGCCTTGAGGTCCCGGACCGCGAGGCCTCCGGTGCGCAGGACCCGGGGAGGGTTCTGCGACCACGAGTCGAGGAGCTCGTCGAGGAGGGCGAGCACCTCGCTGGCGGACGCCCCCGCGGCGGCGTCGACCTGCTCGACCTGGCGGGTGACCCCGGCGAGCTCCGGTGGGTCGAGCCGCGGCTGACGGTGCACACGCCCGTCGCGCAGCACCATCGACACCTCGCGGGGCAGCGCGACCTGGTCGGCGGCGATGGCTCGCACGAGGCCGTGCGCGACCAGCCAGCGGGCGCCGTCGTCCGAGGGTCCGCGGCGGCCGGGGGCGTCGTCGGCCGGCACGATGCCCACCGGTGGTCCCCAGGCAAGGCGGTCGAGGATGGCGCGGGCACGCGGCGGTGCGGTGGCGATCTCGGCACGCAGCGTCTCGTCATCGGCGGCGGCAGGACCGGGCAGGTCGTCGGCGGGCAACCCGAGGCCGGCAACACTCTCGCCGAGGACGTCGACCACCGTGCGCGTGACGACGAGCCCCTGCGGCGCCCGCCAGACCAGGCCGAGCCGCCAGAGGTCGTCGAGGAGCGACTCGACGAGGTCCACGTCGGCCCCATCCAGGAGCCGAGCGAGGGCCGTGGGGGTGACTGACTCTCCGCCGACGGCAGCGGCTTCGAGGGCCAGCAGGTGGGCGGTGTCGAGGCCGTCGACGGCGCGTGCGGTGCTGGCACGCGTCGAGCTGCGCGAGGCGAGGGCGGTGAGGTCGCTGGGTGCCGGGCGGGCGAGGTCGGGCCGGGCTGCGAGCAGGGCCGTGAGCTCCTCGTCGGAGCGGCCCCTGATGTCATCGGCGAGCGAACGGATCGGGGGAGGGGACTCGGGCAGCACTTCCCTACAGTACGTCCCCACCAGCGCCCCTACGTGCCGCGTAGATTCGCGGCCATGACCTCACGCGCGACGTCCCCCACCGGCGAGCAGTGGCACCTCTCCGCAGGCCCCGACGTGCTCACGGTCGTGGAGGTCGGTGGCGGGCTGCGCACGTGGACGCGTGACGGCGTCGACATCCTCGCGGGCTACGAGGTGGACTCACCGTGCACGAGCGGTCGCGGGCAGCAGCTCATCCCGTGGCCCAACCGGATCCGTGACGGCCGCTACTCCTACGACGGCGTGGAGCACCAGCTGCCCCTCACCGAGGTCGACCTCGGCAATGCCAGCCACGGCCTCGTCCGCTGGGCACCCTGGCGCCTGGCCGAACGCACGGACTCGTCGCTCACGGTGGCTCATCGACTCTTCCCGCAGCCGGGCTGGGACTGGCACCTCGAGTCCACGACCACGTATGCCGTGTCCGCTGACGGCCTGACCGTCACCGTCCGCGTGACGAACGTGGGGGAGGGCACCGCTCCGTTCGGTTATGGCGCCCATCCCTACATTGCGATCGGTGACGTGCCCGTGGGTGAGGTCGAGGTGACGGTGCCCGGCGCCGCGTACGTCGACGTCGACGAGAAGCTCATCCCGACCGGCACCAGCCCGGTCGCGGGCTCGCCGTTCGACTTCCGTCAGTCCCGGGCGATCGGGGAGCGGCGTCTCGACACGGCATACCGGGATCTGGAGGTCGTCGACGGACGGTGGACGGTCACGGTGGCCGCTCCGGGACGCCCGGTCGTGGACGTGTGGGCGGAGGCTGAGTCGTTGCCGTGGGCGCAGGTGTTCTCGGGCAAGGCGGAGGCCGGGCAGCCGGGGGAGCACGGCATCGCGGTCGAGCCGATGTCGTGCCCGCCCGACGCCTTCAACTCCGGCGACTCACTGGTCGAGCTCCCGCCGGGGCAGAGCTGGACCGGCACGTGGGGGATCAGCCCGAGGTGACGCCGTTCTCGACCGGCGTGAGGTGACGCTCGAGGGCGAGGATCCCGGCCGCCATGACGAGGAGCCCGGCGAGCATCGCCCCGATGAAGACAGCGCCCAGGCCGCGGTCCAGGAGGATGCCGGAGACGATCGGCCCGAGGATGGCCCCGCCCTGGAAGGCGCCGGCGTTGACCGCGTTGGCCCGGCCACGGATGTGGTCGTCGGCCATGTCGTTGGTGATGGCCGGGATGGCGATCTGCATGAAGATCTCGCCGAAGCCGAACACCGCCATGAAGCCCACGACCGCGACCGTGGCGGCGAGGGTCGACGGCCGCAGGCCGGCCGCTGACAGCACGATCCAGGACGTGAGCCACACCGCCACCATGACGAGCAGCACGCGGGTGCGCCGGCGACCGGTGACGAGCTTGAGGACCGCGAACTGCATCGCGACGATGACGACGGTGTTGACGGCGAACGCGAGGCCGATGGTGCCGGTGGACACCCCACCGACCTGGCGTGAGAACGCGGGGAAGCCCGACTCGATCTGGCCATAGCCGATGAACGTGCACAGGAAGGTGACGAAGGTCAGCCACAGCACCGGCGGGCGGCGCAGCAGGTCGAGGTAGCCGACCGTGGCAGCATCGGCGGGGCGCTCGGCTCGGCCGTGCACGTGGCGCAACGGCCCGAGCAGCAGGCCGATGGGAACGAGCATGCTCACCGCGTCCGCCAGGAAGATGAGCGTGAAGGTGAGGGGCTCGTGCACGTCGACGAACACCCCGCCGACGATGCCGCCCACCCCGATGCCGAGGTTGACGAGGGCGAAGTTGACCCCGAAGTACTGCTGGCGCAGCGGACCGGTCACCACCGACGCGATGAGCGCGTTGAAGGCCGGCCAGGAGACTCCGAAGTTGAACCCGAGGAGGACGAAGCCCACGACGAAGACGGGGACCGTCGTCGCGAAGGCGAGGACGATGCAGCCGACGAGCTGGGCGGACGTGCCCGCGACGAGCATGCGCCGGGCGCCGATGCGGTCGGTCAGCGCGCCACCGGGCCCGGTGACGGCCAGGGCCACCCCCGCGATGAGGGCGAGGAGGGTGCCGGCGGTGGACAGGCTGATGCCCCGGAGCTCGTGGATGTAGATCACCGTGAAGGGCAGGGTCAGGCCGCGCCCGAGCGTCTGGACCGCCACCGTCGACAGCAGCCACCGACCCGGTGCCGGGAGGTCGGTCCAGAACTGTCGCAGGCTCACCCTGGGCCGCTCGGTCGTCGTGCTCACGGGAGAACTCTCCCAGTGGGCACCGACCTCGACCAACCGACTTCCCCGCCTCAACTTTCGCTCCCCCTGCGGGAACCTTGGCGTCCGGAGGGAACCGAACCCTCCCGACCCCAAGGTTCCGTCCGGTCGGCCGCAGCGGAGTGCGCGAAAGGCGTGCGCACGGCATACCTCGTCCGAGATAGCCTGTCTGCGTTAGCCCGGAGGTGCGATGCCCGCACTCCGGACCCCCCAAAGCAACCACAGAGGTGCCCCGTGCCGACTGGCAAGGTGAAGTTCTACGACTCCGACAAGGGCTTCGGGTTCGTGTCCACCGACGACCCCACCGAGGGTGGCGACGTCTTCGTGCCCTCCAGCGCGCTGCCCGAGGGCGTGACGTCGCTCAAGAACGGCGCGCGCATCGAGTTCGGGATCGTCGAGGGACGCCGTGGCGCCCAGGCGCTGTCCGTGCGCCTGCTCGAGCCCGCCGCGAGCGTGACCGCCAACCGCAAGGTGCGCGACCGCAAGCCGGCCGAGGACATGGTCGTCATCGTCGAGGACCTCATCACCCTTCTCGACTCGGTGCAGAGCTCGTTGCGGCGGGGGCACTACCCCGACCGCGGTCACGGCGGCAAGGTCGCCCAGGTGCTGCGAGCCGTCGCCGACGACCTCGACGTCTGATGGCGGCCGTCAAGCCCGACCCGACGCTGCGCGCAGCCCTCGACCTCGCCCGTGAGGCCGCCGAGTCCATCGCCGAGTCCGGCACCGTCGGCGACCACCTCGGCATGGAGATGGTCGAGGACCGCCTCGCCACGCACTACTTCACGTGCACGGCCGCGGCGTATCCCGGTTGGCGCTGGGCGATCACCGTCGCGCGCGTGCCGCGCTCCAAGACCGTCACCGTGTGCGAGACCAACCTCGTCCCGGGTGACGGCGCGCTGTTGTCACCGGAGTGGCTTCCGTATGCCGACCGGCTGGCTCCCGGAGACGTCGGACCCGGCGACGTCACCCCCAAGATCGACGACGACCCGTTGCTCGAGGCCGGGTTCGAGGCCACCGGTGACGAGGACGTCGACCAGATGGCGCAGTGGGAGCTCGGCCTCGGCCGTCCCCGCGTGCTGTCCGCAGAGGGCCGCGCGGCCGCCGCGCAACGGTGGTACGAGGGTGACCACGGACCCAACGCGCCGGTGGCCCAGAAGGCTCCCGCACCCTGCTCGTCGTGCGGCTTCTTCGTGCCGATGGCGGGTGCCCTGCGGGATTTTTTCGGCGTGTGCGCCAACGCCTGGTCGCCCTCCGACGGTCGCGTCGTGAGCATTGACCACGGGTGCGGCGCACACTCCGAGGTGGACATGCAGGCTCCCGAGCCCGAGGTGATCGCGCCCATCGTGCTCGACGACAACGAGCTCGAGCGGGTCTGACCCGTCATGACCGAGCCCCTGGGCGACGCCGAGAGGACGCGCGAGAGCGACGTCGAGCCGGAGGAGCTGGCCGCGCTCCAGGTCCCGACCCAGCGGATCATCGAGATCGGGCTGGCCATCTGGGCGGTGGCGCTCCTGGCCACGCTCGTCGTGCCGGCGCTGCATGAGGGGGACCGGTCCTGGTGGCCCTGGGCCTGCGTGGCCGGGCTCGTGCTCGGCACCGTCGGGCTGCTCTATGTCCGTCGTGGCCGCGGCAACGCCCACGATGCCTGACTGCCCCCAATAAGTGGATGATTTAGACGCCGAAGAGGCCCTTGATGGGGTCGATGGCGAAGTAGAGCACGAACAGCCCGGCGACCAGCCACATGAGCGGGTGGATCGCCGAGATCTTGCCGCGCACGATCTTGATGAGGACGTAGGCGACGAAGCCGGCGCCGATGCCCGCGGTGATCGAGTACGTGAACGGCATGAGCACGATGGTGAGGAACGCCGGGATCGCGATCTCGACGTCGTCCCAGTCGATGTCCTTGACCTGCTGCATCATGAGGAAGCCCACGAGGACCAGGGCCGGGACGGCCGCCTCGGACGGGACGACCTTGATGAGCGGTGCGAAGACCATCGAGGCGAGGAACAGCACGCCCGTGACGACCGAAGCCAGACCCGTGCGAGCACCCTCACCGACACCCGAGGCCGACTCGATGTAGCTCGTGTTGGACGAGACCCCCGCCGCGCCACCGGCGGCAGCGGCCAGGGAGTCGACGACGAGGATGCGGTCGGTGTGGGGCGGCAGGCCGTCCTCGTCGAGGAGGTTGGCCTCGGCGCCGATGGCGGTCATCGTGCCCATGGTGTCGAAGAAGTCGGCGAGCATGAGGGTGAAGATGAGCAGGGCGGCCGAGACGACGCCCACGGACTGGAACGAGCCCAGCAGTGAAAACTCGCCCACGGTGGCGAACGACGGGGAGTCGATGACCTTGTCGGGCAGCTCGGGGACGATGAGCCCCCAGCCCGTCGGGTTGACCTTGTCTCCCACGACCATGGGCCCGATCTTGGCGATGGCCTCGATGACGATGGCGAGCACGGTCGTCGCGACGATGGCGATGAGGATGGCGCCGCGGACCTTGCGGACCCACAGAACGATGATGAGGATGAGGCCGACGACGAAGACGAAGGTCGGCCAGCCGCCGAGGAAGCCGTCGACGCCGAGCTGGACCGGCACGGTGCCGGAGGCCGTGCGGCGAACGAAGCCGGCGTCGACGAACCCGATGAGGGCGATGAAGAGCCCGATGCCCACCGAGATCGCGACCTTGAGCTGCCTGGGCACGGCGTGGAAGACCGCCTGCCGGAAGCCGGTGAGCACGAGCACGAGGATGATGAGCCCCTCGAGGACCACGAGTCCCATGGCGTCGGCCCACGTCATCTGCGACGCCACCGCGAAGGCCACGAACGCGTTGAGCCCGAGTCCGGTCGCCAGCGCCAGCGGGAAGTTGGCCACCACGCCCATGAGGATCGTGAGGAGGCCGGCGACCAGCGCCGTCCCGGCCGCGATGGCCGGAAGGTTGGAGCCGTCGCCGCTGCCGCCACCGAGGAAGTCCCCGTTGACGTCCTTGGCGAAGCCGAGGATGAGCGGGTTGAGCACGACGATGTAGGCCATGGTGAAGAACGTGACGACCCCGCCGCGCACCTCCTGGCCGATCGTCGAGCCCCGCTCGCTGATCTTGAAGTAGCGGTCGAGGGTGGAGGACCCGGTCTGGCGCGGGTCGGCAGTCGTGGCAGTCGGCATGGCGGAACCATAGCGAGGACTCGCACCACGGCATACGGGCGCCGTTCGGTCGATCACGCAGTGATCACCGGAATAGTTAGCCGAAGTAATGAGTTAGGCTAAGCATTATGACAAATGACACCCCGACGTATGCCGCGATGCGGCCTTCCGCGGTGTCCTCCCTCGCCGGTGAGCTCCGGTTGGCCTGCATGCGCATCTCGCGCCGAGTGCGCTACGAGAGCACCCATACCGTTGCCCCGCACCACTTCTCGGTGATGTGCCGCCTCGAGGAGACGCCCCGTACCCCCGGTGAGCTCGCCGAGATCGAGCGAGTGAGTGCCCCGAGCATGACGCGCACCGTGGCCGGTCTGGCCGAGCTCGGCTATGTCGAGCGCGCCCAGGACCCCACCGACAAGCGCCAGGTCATCGTCAGCCTCACCCCCGAGGCCCGCCAGGTCCTCAAGGACATCCGCCGCAAGCGTGACGCGTGGATGTCGGTCCGGGTCTCCCACCTCGACCCCGAGGAGCAGGCGGTCCTCAAGCGGGCCACCGCCATCCTCACCAAGGTGGCCGCCGAGTGAGCCCCACCTTCACCTCGCTCAGCGAGCGCAACTACCGGATCTACTACGCCGGCGCCTTCGTCTCCAACGTCGGCACCTGGATGGGTCGCGTCGCCCAGGACTGGCTCGTCCTCACCCAGCTGACCGACCACTCCAGCCAGGCCCTCGGCATCGTCACCGGCCTGCAGTTCCTCCCCTTCCTCCTCCTCGCGCCATGGGCCGGGGCCATCGCCGACCGCTTCCCCAAGCGGCACATCCTCATGGTCACGCAGGTCCTGCTGCTCATCACGAGCCTCGTGCTCGCCCTCCTCGTCCTCGCGGACGTCGCCACCCTGTGGCAGGTCTACGCCATCGCGCTCGTCCAAGGCGTCATCACTGCGATCGACAACCCGGCGCGGCAGTCGTTCGTCTCCGAGATGGTCCCGAGGGAGAAGCTCGCCAACGCGGTCGCCCTCAACAGCGCCTCGTTCAACGGAGGCCGCCTCATCGGCCCCGGTGTGGCGGGCCTGATGATCGCCGCCGTCGGCACCGGCTGGACGCTGCTCGTCAACGTCGGGACGTTCGTGTTCGTCCTCGTCGCCCTGCTCATGCTGCGCCCCGCTGAGCTCATGCCCGCGCCGCTGACCCGTGGCAAGGGCGCGATCCGTGACGGCATCCACTACGTCCGCAACCGGCCCGACATCCAGGTCGTCATGCTGCTCGTCTTCGTCCTCGGCACCTTCGGGATGAACTTCCAGGTCACGACGGCGCTCATGGCCACCCAGGAGTTCCACAAGGGGCCGACCGAGTACGGCGTGCTCGGCTCGATCATGGCCATCGGTTCGCTCACCGCCGCCCTGCTGAGCGCGCGCCGGGCGAACCCCCGCCTGCGCACGCTCCTGGCCGCCCTCGCCGGTTTCACCGTGTCGACCACTGCGGCCGCCCTGGCGCCGACCTACCTGTGGTTCGCGCTGGCGCTCATCCCCACCGGGCTGTCTGCTCTCACCGCCCTCACCACGGCCAACGCCATGGTGCAGCTGCGCACCGACCCGCTCGTGCGCGGCCGGGTCATGGCGCTCTACATGGCCATCTTCATGGGCGGCACCCCGATCGGCGCTCCCATCATCGGCTGGATCGGTGAGGTCTGGGGCGCTCGCTGGACCATCGCCATCGGCCCCATCGCCGTGGGCATCACGCTGGTCACCGTTATGAGCTGGCTGGCCCGCCGCGAGAATGTCCGCGTGAGCTACGAGTCCCAGCGCTCTCCGCGCATCACCATCGAGACGGCCCCGATCCGTGACACCGTCACCGAGCCCGCACCCGAGGCCGCGCGATGACGCCCAGCTTCCGGCGGCGCATGACCCTTGGCGTGCTCGCGATCGTGCTCCTCGTGGCCATTGCGTATGCCGTCCTGACCTGACCGGTCCTTCGGGTCGGTCCCCCTGGTGTGGGGCGACACGGATGCGTCGATGGGCGCTCAGTTGCTCCTTCGTCGCAAACGCACCCATCGACCCATCCCCTCGCCGCCCGCGCGCTCGTTGCCTCGTCCGCCTCGCCGGGGCCCACTCGTCGCCTCGGCCTCCTCGCCGTGCGCGCTGGCCCGGTGCGGCTCACCGCTCGGGACCTCCCACTGATTGCGCGTTGGGACAGTGGCGAGCTTCTGCTCGCCACTGTCCCAACGCGCAATCAGTCGGGGACCGGGTGGTTCGGGGTCAGGGGACGAGCTTGACGTCGGCGTAGGGGAGCACGATCTGCGGCTTGATGAGGCCGACCACGTTGACCTCGACGGTCACGGTCTTCTTGGTGGTGTCGACCTTGAGCACCTTGGCGGAGAGGCCGAGGTACTTGCCCGCCGTGATCTTCACGGTGTCACCGACCGAGAACGGGTCGGGGTCGACGGCCACCGTCGTCGAGGGCAGTGGCGTCGCCGTGACCTTCGGCAGTGGGGGCACGGGGACCGCGGGCACGGGCTTCGGCTTGGGCAGGGGAGCCGTCGTCGGCTTGGGTGCCGCCGCCGGCGGGGCGGCCGGCTTGGGGGCGGGCTGGGACGAGGACGCGGGCTTGGGCTTGGCTGCCGGCTTGGGGGAAGCCGCAGGGCTCTTGGACGGAGCAGTGGAGGCACGCGGGCTCGGGCTCGCACTGGGCCCGGCGGCGGCGCCGGCCGGGGGCAGGTAGGGAGCGCGGTCGGCGAAGCCGGCGGGCAGGCCGGTCGCGGGGATGACGCTGTGGCCGGCACGGTAGGACGCCGCGATGCTCGTCACCTTGGCGACGTAGTCCATCGAGTAGTTGTAGCGCAGGATCGCCCGGGTGAGGTCGCCCGGCTGGGTGAGGTCCCCGGGGCCGGAACAGAGGTAGATGCCCGCGGCAGTCGCCGCGTCAGCCATGTTCTGCGGGTCGCGGCGGCCGTCACCGTTGCCGTCCGCACCCACGGACTTCCACGTGCCGGGGATGAACTGCATGGGACCCACGGCGCGGTCATAGACGGTGTCGCGGTCGAAGCGCCCGCCGTCGGTGTCGGTGATGCGGGCGACTCCCGTCCCCGTGAGCGGGACACCGAAGATGCCGGGAACAGCGGTGCCGGCTGCGTCGAGGAGGTTGCGACCCCAGCGTCCGTGGTCGCTCTCGACCTTGCCGATGCCGGCGAGCAGGGCCCAGTCGATCTTGCAGCCGGGATCGGCGGTCGCGAGAAGGCGCTGTGCCGCTTGGTAGGCCGCGAGGGCCTGGGCGGGGATCCCGCCGCTGGCGACGCTCGACAACCCCCACGTCTGCGGCTCGGGCGCGGTCGCGGGGAACTCCGGCGGGATGGACGAGTTGG
This sequence comes from Knoellia sp. Soil729, assembly GCF_001427985.1. Classification (GTDB taxonomy): domain Bacteria; phylum Actinomycetota; class Actinomycetes; order Actinomycetales; family Dermatophilaceae; genus Knoellia. Next base: position 920,464 of record NZ_LMSA01000001.1, on the reverse strand, counting down.
GGTCGGGCAGCTCGAGCGCGGGCAGGGCGGGCAGGGCCGGCAGCGACCGCACGCCGCCTGCCTGCTGGACGGCCACAGGGGGGACGACGATGCGCGGGCGCGCCTGGGTGGGGCTCTCGGTGGCGGCCACTGCCGCGACACCGCTCGTCGTCACGGCCAGCGCCGCAACGGCACCGGCGATCCGTCGTCCGGTCGTGGTGCGCAGGGCCGCCACGGCCCCGCGATGCATGCCGACACCCATGTCAGCTCTCCTTCCGCCCGCGCCACGTCAGTGGCGCACCACCAAGGTTACCCGGGGAAACCCCCGTGCAGGGATCGCGCCGTGAGGAAATCCACACGCCCGGCAACGCGAACTGCCCGCCCCCGCGCCGCCCCGCACCGGTGGGGTGCAGGTGTGGTGCGGGACGGGCAGCCGGCGGAGCGGTCAGAGTGCGGCGACGACGTGCTCGATGCTCGCGATGAGCTTGCTGACGTCCTCGGGCTCCACCGCGGGGAAGGTCGCGACGCGCAGCTGGTTGCGCCCGAGCTTGCGGTAGGGCTCCGTGTCGACGACGCCGTGTGCACGCAGCGTCGCGGCGATCACCGACGCGTCGACCGCGTCGTCGAAGTCGATCGTCGCGACGACCTGGCTGCGCGCGGCCGGGTCCGCGACATAGGGGGAGGCGTAGTCGACCGACTCGGCCCACGCGTAGAGGCGGTCGGACGAGTCCTTGGTGCGGGCGGTGGCCCAGTCGAGGCCGCCCTGGCCGTTGATCCACTGCACCTGGTTGTCGAGCAGCGCGAGGGTGCCGACGGCCGGGGTGTTGTAGGTCTGGTCCTTGCGGCTGTTGTCGATGGCCGTGGGCAGGCTGAAGAAGTCGGGGACCCAGCGGCCCGAGGCGGTGATCTCGTCGACGCGGGCGAGGGCCGCGGGGGAGAACAGCGCCAGCCAGAGGCCGCCGTCGGAGGCGAAGCACTTCTGCGGGCCGAAGTAGTAGACGTCGGTCTCCGCAATGTCGACGGGCAGACCGCCGGCACCGGAGGTCGCGTCGATGAGGACGAGCGCGTCGTCGGCGGCACCCTCGACCCGGCGCACGTCGGTCATCACACCGGTGCTGGTCTCGTTGTGCGCCCAGGCGTAGACGTCGATGCCGACCTCGGCCACCGCGACGGGCCGGGTGCCCGGGTCGCTCTTGATGATCGAGGACTCGCCGAGGAAGGGCGCGTTGGAGGTCACGGCACCGAACTTGCTGGAGAACTCACCGAACGCGAGGTGCTGCGCGCGCTCGCGGACGAGGCCGAAGGCGGCGATGTCCCAGAAGGCGGTTGCGCCACCGTTGCCGAGGATGACCTCGTAGCCCTCGGGGATCGAGAACAGGTCGGCGAGCCCGGAACGCACCGACTTCACGAGGTTCTTCACCGGGGCCTGGCGGTGGGAGGTGCCGAGCACGGTGGTGCCCAGGGAGGCGAGGAACTCGACCTGCTCGGGGCGGACCTTGGAGGGCCCGGAGCCGAAGCGGCCGTCGGCGGGAAGGAGGTCTTGGGGGATGGTGATCTTGGCGTCAGTCACCGGGCCATCCTCGCGCACTCCACGGGTGACCCCGGTGGAAGTTCACCCACCGGACGAGGTGAGCGGCCCCACACACCGCGCGGCACGGCATACGAAAAGTCGTTCGTATGCCGTGCCGTCCGGGAGCGTTGCGTCCGTCAGCCGGCGCGGTACCCCTTGACGGACTCGATGCCGCGGGAGGCCTCGCCGATGTAGCGCGAGCTGGGGCGGATGAGACGCCCGGTCTGCTTCTGCTCGAGGATGTGGGCCGCCCAGCCGGCGGTGCGGGCCGCGACGAACAGCGGCGTCATCATGTCGCCGGGGACCTTGGCGAAGTCGAGCAGGACCGCGGCCCAGTAGTCGACGTTGGTCTCCATGACACGCTCGGGGTGGCGCTCGGCCAGGGCCGCGATGGCGGCCTTCTCGAGCTCGACGGCGACCTCGTAGCGCGGGGCTCCCAGGCGCTTGCAGGTGTCGCGCAGGACGGCTGCCCGGGGGTCGTAGGCGCGGTAGACGCGGTGTCCGAAGCCCATGAGGCGCTCGCCGCGGTCGAGGACGCCCTTGACGTATGCCGTGGCGTCACCCGTGCGCTCGACACCCTCGATCATGTGCTGGGCGCGCGACGGGGCGCCGCCGTGGAGCGGCCCCGACAGTGCGCCGATGGCCCCGGACATGCAGGCGGCGACGTCGGCACCGGTCGAGGCGATGACGCGGGCGGTGAAGGTCGAGGCGTTCATGCCGTGCTCGGCCGCGGAGATGAAGTAGGCGTCGATGGCCTCGACGTGCTTGGGGTCGGGCTCGCCGCGCCAGCGGATCATGAAGCGCTCGACGATCGTCTTGCCCTCGTCGACCCGGCTCTGCGGGACCATGGGCGAGGTCTGTCCGTGGGCGGACTGGCCGATGAAGGACAGGGCCATGACCGAGGCGCGGGCCAGGTTGTCACGGGCCTCGGCGGCGTCGATGTCCAGCAGCGGCTTGAACCCCCACACCGGGGCGAGCTGTGCGAGCGAGGACTGGACGTCGACGCGGATGTCGCCGGTGTGCACCGGGAGGGGGAAGGGCTCCGCGGGCGGCAGGCCGGGGTCGAACTCGTTGTCGACGAGCAGGCCCCAGACCTGGCCGAAGCTCACCCGTCCGACGAGGTCCTTGATGTCGACGCCGCGGTACCGCAGGGCGCCGCCCTCCTTGTCCGGCTCGGCGATGGTTGACTCGAAGGCGATGACGCCCTCGAGACCGGGTCGGAAGTCGGGGTCCGCGGTGGCGGGCGCAGCTGCGCTCGGGGCGGCGACGGGCTGGTCAGGCTGGGACGTCGGTGTCACAAGTTCCCTCATCTCGGTGTACCGGTGTCGGGCAGCAACATTGTGCATGCCCCCACGCGGTGGCTGGGTCAAGCGGGCGGGTCGATGGCGATCCAGGTCTGGTCTGCGCGGGCCAGGAGCTCGCCGTCGGCCGTGAACAGTGCGGACGCCGCGTGGCGCTTGCGGCCGTCGTCGCCTCGCGACCATGACAGCACGACGTGCTCCTGGCCCACCACGGGGGGTGAGAGGACCTGTGCCGTCATGGTGCCGAGCACCATGAGGGTGGCGGGGAAGCCGGCCGCCTTGCCGCCGGGGCAGTCCAGCGCAGCCCACACCTCCGGGACGGCGACCTCGCGCGGTGTCCACACCGCGGCATACCTCTCGGTGTCGTCGGCCACGGGGCCGGCACCCAGGTGCAGGCCGTCGGGGTTGAGGGGGCCGCAGCCGTAGCAGGTCGGGAACGGATGCTCCTCCGCGGTGACGGCCCGCGTCGCGGCATCCCGCGCCTCGGCGAGGGTCGGTGCGACGGGCACGTCTCCCGAGGGCGCCGGCGCGCAGCGGGCGCTCGCCACCACGGCTTCTCCATCGCGCAGGAGCGTGAGCTCCCCCGGCTCGAGGGTGAGCCGGCGATCGAGCGGGGGCGGGAGGTGCAGTCGCACGGACACCGCCGGCTGCTCCACGGTCACGGGTGTGTGGCTCGCGACGAGGCCACTCACCCAGCCTCCGTTGCCCGAGGTGGGCGGGCCGTTGTATCGACCGGGGATCGTCACGTGCACCTGCCCAACCTACGTGTCAGGGTGGCAGGCGTGGCAGTGGCGGACGAGTTCTCACTTCGTGGGATCGCGCTGCCGGCGTTCGGGCCCACGGCCGTGTGGTCGATCGGTCTCGGGGCCGCCATGCCGGTCGTCGCGCTGAGCGCCCGCAACCTCGGGGCCAGCGTCGCCGTGGCCGCGGCGTTCGTCCTCATCGAAGGTGCCGCGGCGTTCGTCTCCTCCCTCCCGGCGGGCTCGCTGGTGGCCCGGGTGGGGGAGCGACGCGCCCTCGCGGGGGCTGCCCTAGTCGACGCCCTGGGTGCAGCGCTTGCGGTCGTGGCGCCGAACCTGTGGACCCTGGGGATCGCCATCGGACTCATGGGGATGACGGGCTCGGTCTTCCTCCTGGCTCGCCAGTCCTGGCTCACCGCGCGCGCCCCGGTGCACGTGCGTGCACGGGCGATGTCGACCATGGGTGGCGTCCAGCGCGTCGGGATGTTTCTCGGGCCGTTCCTGGCGGCACCGGTGATCGTGGTGTGGGGGACCCAGGCGGCGTATGCCGTGGGGGTCGTCGCCGGACTGTGCGCTGCGATCTGGGCGTGGTTCGGCCTGCGAGGCCACGAGGACGTGGACGACCCGGCTGGGCCGGATGCCCTTGCCGGGGCGGCGGCGTCCGGCGCGGAGGGGTTCCGCGATCCGGGCACTGCCCCACGCACGCGCATCACCCTGCTCGACATCGTGCGCGGCCACCGGCGGGTGCTGATGACGATCGGTGTGGGCGTCCTGCTCATCGGTGCCGCACGTCAGGGCCGCTTCGTCATCGTGCCCCTGTGGGCCGAGTCGGTCGGCATCAGCGACAGCCAGACCGCGCTGATCTTCGGGATCGCCGGAGGAGCGGAGGTCCTGCTGTTCTATCCCGCAGGGTCCGTCATGGACCGCTTCGGGCGGGTGTGGGTGGCCGTGCCGTTCCTCGTGGTCCTCGGGGCCGGGATGCTCATGCTGCCGCTGGCCCATGGCTTCACCGCTGTGGCCGCCGTCTCGACCGTCATGGGCGTCGGCAACGGACTGGGTTCCGGCATCGTCCAGACGCTGGGCGCCGACGCTGCGCCCGTCGCTGGCAGGGCCCAGTTCCTCTCCGTGTGGCGCTTCCTCTCACTCATCGGCCAGAACGGCGCGCCCTTGCTGGTCAGCGCCGTGAGCGCCCTCGCCAGCCTCGGTGTCGCGTGCGTCGTTCTCGGCGTGGTCGTGCTGGGAGGCGCACCGTGGCTCGCGCGGTGGCTGCCGGCATACGACCCGCGCCGCGCAGCGGCGGAGACGGTCTGAGCCTGATGAGAGACTGGGGTCGTGACTGACCTCATCGACACCACGGAGATGTATCTCCGCACCGTCTTCGAACTGGAGGAAGAGGGCATCACCCCCCTGCGCGCCCGGATCGCCGAGCGGCTGGGCCACTCCGGACCCACGGTCTCCCAGACGGTGGCCCGCATGGAGCGCGACGGACTGCTGGCCGTTGCCGGTGACCGGCACATCGAGCTCTCCGAGGAGGGACGCAGGCTCGCCACGCGGGTGATGCGCAAGCACCGCATCGCCGAGCGGCTCCTCGTCGACGTCATCGGGCTCGAGTGGGAGTTCGTCCACGACGAGGCCTGTCGCTGGGAGCACGTCATGTCGGACCGCGTCGAGGTCAAGATCCTCGCGCTGCTGGCCGACCACGCGGAGTCGCCGTACGGCAACCCGATCCCCGGCCTCGACGAGTTCGGGGAGGCGCTGGGCGAGGACTTCCGGCTCGGCCTGTCCACGTTGAGCGAGATCGCGGTGGCCCAGCCGGCCACGGTGACGGTGCGTCGCATCGGCGAGCCCGCCCAGGTCGACCACGAGGCACTCGGCCTGCTGACCGCGGCCGGGCTCCTGCCCGGCCAGCTCGCGGTGGTGCGTCGTGAGGGCGGACGGGTCATCGCCGCGCTCGCCGGAGCGGACGAGTCGACGGGTGTCTCGCTGCCGGACGACATCGCCTCCCACGTCTTCGTGGCGCGAGCCGTCGTGCCGGCCTCCGACACCGCCTGACGGGTTCCTCGACGCTCCGCTCGGTGGCGCCGCGGCCCGTAACCACCGTTACCGGAATGTGACTTTGCCTCGCCGGGCCGTTACGTTGGGGGCTTCCCTGATCCACCGAGAGGCCTTCTTTCCGTGATTTTCCCTGACTTCCATCGAGGCCGTCGTGCCGACGCACAAGGCCGGCTGCGACTGCCCCCCATGAGCGCCCTGGGCTCGATGTCCCGACCCACCGCCGTCAAGGGCCTCGTCGGCGTCGGACTGGCCGCGAGCCTGGCTGCGGCCGTGGCGATCCCCGTGCAGGCCGAGCCGGGCAGCGTCGAGCTCTCCGGCCAGACGTCCGCGGCGATGGTCCGTGACCGGGGCGCCGCGGCGACGGGTACGACCTCACGCGGCTCCGGCCGCACCGCCGTGGGCACTGCCGGCGCCTCGGTGACGTCTCCAGCCGCTGCCGAGAGCGTCAAGGTCTCTGCCGGCCCCTCCGGCGTCACCGCTGTGGCCAAGCCCAAGCCCAAGCCCAAGGTGAAGCCGAAGCCCGAGGCGAAGACCGAGGCGAAGCCGGTCGAGGCTGCCAAGGCACCGGTCAAGGCCAAGGCGAAGCCCACGGCTGACCGGAGCAGTAGGTCGTCCTCGCGCTCCTCGGTGCCGTCCGGGACCGGCTCGGGTGCCTATGTCGGCTGGTGCGGCGCCAAGGGTCTGGGCAGCAACGCCTCGGTCGTCTGCTCGGCCGTTCGCTCCCACTTCGGCATCACCAGCATCGGCGGGTTCCGCGCCGGTGCCGGGGACCACGGCACCGGGAAGGCCGTCGACGTCATGGTGTCCGGCTCCACCGGCGACGCCGTCGCGCAGTGGGCCATCAACCACATGGGCCAGCTCAACATCACCTACGTGATCTGGAAGCAGCGCATCTGGCTCAGCGGCGCCTCGAGCTGGCGCTCGATGGAGGACCGCGGCTCGGTCACGGCCAACCACTACGACCACGTGCACATCTCCGTGGAGTGACGTCCACCGGCACGGTGCGGCAGAGGGGCGGCGGGACCTGCGTGGGGTCCTGCCGCCCCTCTTCACGTCCGGGCCGGAAAGGCCGGATGACGTGGCCGTGACCCAAACGTGACTTTGTGGCGACCATTGGGTACCGTTGCGACGGCTCGTCCTCCCCTGGGTCGAGTTGTCGAGACGGATTGCCGAGTCCTGTCACCGTTGTCGACTGCAGCGCAATCCGCTTGACAGGAGCGGGGGACCCACGCATGTGGGGCGACCGAGAGGTTGCTCCTTGGGGTTAAGTCAGTTCCGCACTGGCCGGGCAGAACCTCCGCCCGAACCCGACAGCTCACCCCGCAGGCATCGAGAGGTTTCCACGTGGCTCACTCCACCCCTGGGCGTCACCGCGCCCCCGGACGACACAACCCTGTCTCCGAACTGTCTGTTCTCGCCTCCCGCGCCGGCGCGACCGGCGCCAAGGCATCCGCAGTGCTGGCCGCTTCGGGTGGTCTCGTCGCCGCGTTCGCCCTGCCGGCCGCTGCTGCTCCCGACCGTGCGACCAAGACCAGCACCAGTGCTCCTGCAGCGCCGTCCGCCGCCCCCGCGGCGCCGGCCATCAGCGCACCGAGCGCTGTCAGCCCCGCCAAGGCCCCGGCCATCGGCGTCACCGGCATCAAGGTCGTCGCCAAGCCGAAGCCCAAGCCCAAGCCGAAGCCCAAGGCCGAGCCGAAGGCGGAGGTCGCGCCCGCAGCGGTCGTTCGCCACGAACAGCGGACCAAGCAGCGCACCGAGCAGCGCACCGAGCGTCGGTCCACGACCCGCTCGACCGCATCGAGCACTCGCACCCAGTCGACGGCAAGCCGTTCCACGACCCGCACGCCGGTCAGCACCAACGTCGCGCAGTCCGCGAGTGGCATCGTCAACATCGCCCGCTCCCTGCTCGGCATCGGCTACGTCTACGGCGGCACGACTCCGGCCGGCTTCGACTGCTCGGGCTTCACCCAGTACGTCTACGCCAAGGCCGGGGTCTCCATCCCCCGCACGGCGTCGGCCCAGCAGCGCGCCGCCACCCCGGTGTCCAGCCCGCGCCCCGGAGACCTCGTCTTCTACGGCTACCCGGCCGGCCACGTCGGCATCTTCACCGGTGGCGACATGATGATCGACTCCCCGAAGCCGGGTGCCTCGACCAGTGAGCGCCACATGTATGGCACGCCGACGGGCTTCGGTCGCTTCTGAGCGGACCCGGTCGCCTCGCAGAGGTGACCAGCCCGGCATACGCCTGATCGAACGCCCCCAAGCCCTCACGGGCCTGGGGGCGTTCGTCATGGTGCACCACTTCACACCGCGACCCGGCGTGGTGTGGTTCAGTGGGGTGATGACCGACCTCGCCCTCGACCTCTGGGGCGACGTCACGGACCCGTGGTCCTATGTCGCCAAGCGCCGTGTCGAAGCGGCCGTGGCAGCGTCCGAGCGGCCCGCAGACGTCGTGCTGACCCACCATGCGCTGCCCGGACCGCCAGTGTCCGCCGATGAGCTCGAGCGGGCTGCCATTGCGTGCCGTCCGGACGGCATCGACATCGCCATCACGCAGCCACCGGACATGGACACGACCGACGCCCACCGTCTCGTCGCGCTGGCTCTGGCCCTTGGCGGGCCGGCCCTGCAGGGAGCCATGCTGGAGAGGTTGTATGCGGCGGTGTTCACCGAAGGCCTCGACGTGAGCTCGCACCGGATCCTGCAGCGACTGGCGGCGGAAGCAGGTGTCGACGAGCAGCGGGTCGGGGACCTGCTCGCGACATCGAACGAGCGCTCGTCCGATGTCGCCGCGGACGCCGAGACGGCCCGCGAGCGGGGCATCACGTCGACCCCCTACCTCGTCGTCGACCACCACATCGGGCTCGGTGGGCCCGCGACCGTCGAGGACTACCTCACCGTCATGGGATCGGACCCGGCTGGCCCGTGATCGACCCGTCGCACTGCCGCCGTCGATGCACAGATCGGGCCGGCGGACAGCCACTCCTTGGGGTGTCCCGGCAAGAGGAGCAGCGCTCGGGCGGCAGCCGGGCCGGTGGTTCGCGCCACTGACGACCACCGCATGTCCGTAGGAACCCGCGGCCACCACACTAGGTTGGCGCCATGTCGACATCCCACTCCATGAGGCGACGCGCGCCACGCACGTCCTTGGGCGAGAACCGGCTCCCTCCGGCGCTGGCAGTGGTCGTGGCGGCCCTGGTCTACGGGGTCCTGCCGGAGAGCTTGCTGGTCGGCCCGCGCTATGTCATCCCGGCGATCGAGCTGCTGCTCCTGGCTGCCCTGCTGATGACCAACCCTCGCCGGATGGTGCGTCAGACACGGTGGTCGCGAGTGGTCTCGATCGGGTTGGCCTGCCTGATGATTGCCACGAACTTGGCTGCGCTGGGCATGTTGGTCACCACCCTCGACTCCTCGAGCACCGACGGAGTCGCGCTGCTGGTCGGCGGGATGCAGGTGTGGGTCACCAACGTGATCGGCTTCGGGCTCCTGTACTGGGAGATCGACCGTGGGGGGCCGGTGCCGCGCCACACGGTGGCCCGTGATCGGCTGGCGATGGCTGACTGGCGGTTCTCCCAGGACGAGAACCGCGACACCGTGCGCGAGGTCGCGGCCGGATCGAGCGAGCGAAGCGACTGGAGACCCGGTTTCATCGACTACCTCTACGTCTCGCTCACCAACTCCAGCGCGTTCAGCCCGACCGATACGATGCCCCTGACAGCTCGTGCCAAGGCACTCATGGGTCTGGAGGCGTCCGCAGCCCTGCTGACCTCACTGCTCGTGGTCGCACGCGCCATCGGAGGGCTGGGATCGGGTGGCTGAAGCGACGTCGAGGCGTGGGGCGGTCAGACGCGGGGCGTGGAGCGTCGTGTCGGCGGCGGTACTGAGCTGACCGCCTGAGCGGCCGGCACCAGATCGTGTGGTCCGGTGCCTTTGCGTATGCCGTGTGGTTGCCTTGTGTCGCGGCGTGCCGGGACCTCGCCAGGCGGCACGCCCGGCGCGGTGGCGGGCCGAAGGCCCGCCCTTGACGGAGTACAGAGAATTCTCACCGAGCGCAAAGCTGGTGCGTTCCATGCGGCGGCAAGTGCGACGAGGCGGTGGTCCGCTCATGCATTCTGTAATACGATTTGATCATGGAAACGGTCGACGGTGTCCTGGTCACGGACGACGTGATCCAAGAGTGGGCCGACGAGGCTGAGCGGGGATACGACGTCCACCAGCTGCGCAAGCGTGGGCGCAAGCCGATGGGTGACGGCCCCGCACGCGTCGTCCCCGTCCGCGTTGATGTCACCCTGCTCAGTGCGCTGGACCAGCGCGCCGAGCACGATCACGTCAGCCGGTCGGAGCTGATCCGTGCCGCCATCCGCGCGTACGTCGCGTGAAGGTCGCCCCTTCGGCCCTCAAGCACGGCATCAGCGAACTCGACATCCTCTATGCCGTCGAGAACTGGGCGTACGTCAGCCAGCCAGACGATGACACCCCGGCCAAGCAGCTCGTCATCCACGCCATGAAGGCGCGATCCGGGTACCTGCACCTGCTCGACTGAGGTCCGAATGTCGCGGGTGGTTGTAAGAGAGCAAGATGCCCCTGCTGGCTCGAGGGTGCGGGCTCAGCGGCAACACCGGGCCTTGCTACAGCCGATCCATGGCCTGGAGGTAGCGCTGGGTCATGAAGTTTTGCGCGGCACGGCTGATGGGGCCGCCAACCTTTGCAAGCGTCGACGCCGGCCGAGAGTGGGCGGTGATGGTGAACAGGATGCGGCCGTCATCGAGCTGTTCGAGGATGAACCGTTCTTCGCCAGCCTCTGGGTGGCCGGACAGCGTGCCGTACGCAAAGCCCCGGCGGCGCGACTCGTCGATGACCTCGAGGACGCGGCAGGGGATCTTGACTGCAAGTGGGCCAGGACCCCACCGCATCAGCACGACGGTGTCCTGACGCAGGGGAATCTCTGAGGCGTCCACCCGGAGTCCGGCCCGCGAGTGCATCCGCCATTCGAGAAGGTCGCGGGCGGCAGCGTCGAAGTCGCAACGGTTCAGTGTGGCCTGACGGTGGAGATGCCTGTAACCGGCGGGCGCGTCACCCTCTGACCCTTCATGGCGGCTGAAGGACAAGGGCGCCGCGCGCAGCTTCGAGGTCTGCTGCTCGTCGAGAAGGTGCACCGGCATGGTCCACATCATCACCGACGCGCTTCACTGGCAGCGGCAGTGTCAGTGCGTGACGAGTGCTCGCGTCCGTCGCCATGGTGGGACTTCGTCGTGCATTGGGCACCCATTGCTCCGTCCATCACTGCGTTCATCCGTCAGGCCGTGGCGCAGGGGGCGGTGCCGTGGCGGCCGTTCGTCCGATACGACCTGGGAGCCGGTCAGTCCACCGGGCTGATGCGCAGCATGACCCGCTGGGGGCTCCCTCGTCGCAGCAGCCGCTCGATGCTCATGACGACGAGGTACTCAACGGAGTACTTCGGCTTCAGCACCTCGTCGAGCCGGCGCATGGCATCGTCGCCCTCGATGACCTCGGCCACGGCCCTGACCGTGGGGGCGTCGTCCTCGACGGTGCCGCGACGGCCGCACGGCCGCAGCTCGACCGTGCGGTTCTTGCGCAGCCTCTTCACCTTGCCGCTGCCGGCCGGTGTCGTCACGACGAGGGCATCGCCGTCACGCCCGATCCAGACAGGGGTCGGGACGCCGGCGCCGTTCTTGCGAAAGGTCGTGAGCGAGACGAACTTCTCGGCGGCGAGGTCATCGAGCGTGGTTTCGGTGGGCACGAGGCGACGCTACCCGGAGGAGTTCGTACCCGCCCGCGGTACGTCGACGGTTGCGCCGGTCCTCATGACCACCCACACGGGCGTGGCGTCGCCCTGCGGGAGGCAGAATGCCCCGCCTGGCATCGCCGACTTCGGACCTTGGCCGGGCGGGGCAACGGACATGCAGTCCTTCGGTGACTCCCGGCAGTCGGAGGCCGTTCGTGCTCAGCCCGGGCGGGTGCATCGCGCCCGGGACGACTACTGCATGTCCAAAGGATCATCTCTCGCCCAGCGGGCTCATCGGTGGACCCCCCGATCAGACGCGCTGACACCCGAGCCCAGGCACCGATCGCGGGTGTCTTCCCGCTCCAGCTGATTGGGGGCCGTTGGCGCGGCGGGTTGGACGAGCGGGACCAGCGCTCGACACCTTCGCGACCGCGCTCGACGGGCTCTACACAGCCGGTCGCGCGATGGGAGGCCTGACACGTGCCCACTCGGTGCCCATTGAGGGCCTTCAGCGGCGGTTGGACGACCAGGACTCCGCGTGCCCGGAGCTCAGACAGGGTGCCCTCGGCGTGATTCGAACACGCGACACCTTCTTTAGGAGAGAAGTGCTCTTCCCCTGAGCTACGAGGGCGGGAAGGGCCCGGAGGCCGCGAACCAGCCTAGATGACGGCATACTCGGCGCGTGACGGCACCGGACTTCGCGCAGACGACCACGCATCGCGACCCGGTCCAGCGCCGGACGGTCGCGACGTTGTCGATGTCGCAGATCCTCGGTGGCGTCTCGCTGGCGAGCGGGGTGGCCGTCGGAGCGCTGCTGGCCGAGCAGGTCTCCGGCTCGCCGACCTATGCCGGCCTCGGCTCGACGTTCCAAGTCCTCGGCTCCGCGATCATCGCCGTCCCGCTCGCCCGCCTCAGCGCGGCGCGGGGGCGGCGCCCCGGACTGGCGCTGGGGTATGCGCTCTCCTTCGTGGGGGCACTTGGCCTCATCGCCTCCGGGGTCGTCGGCAGCTTCGCCCTGCTCCTCGTGGCGAGCCTGCTCTTCGGCGGCTCGACGGCGTCCAACAACCAGGCGAGGTATGCCGCAGCCGACCTTGCGGACCCGACCCACCGTGGACGCGACCTGAGTCTCGTCGTGTGGGCCACGACGATCGGCAGCGTCCTCGGGCCCAACCTCGTCGGACCGAGCGAGCCGGTGTCGCGGATGCTCGGCATCCCACGACTCACCGGACCGTTCGTCTTCTCGCTCGTCGGCTTGCTGCTGGCCATCGCCGTCCTGCTGTGGCGCCTGCGGCCCGACCCCCTGATCGAGGCCCGCCGCCGGGTCACCGAGTCCGACCCGTCGGCCAGCGGCCGGACGCACGGTTCCGTGAGGCGTGGCCTGCGCGTCATCCTGTCCCGGCAGCAGGCCCTGCTCGGCCTCATCACCTTGGCGCTGGGGCACATGACGATGGTCAGTGTCATGGTCATGACGCCGCTGCACATGCGTCACGGTCACGCCGACCTCACGGTGATCGGCTTCGTCATCAGCATGCACATCCTCGGGATGTTCGCCTTCTCACCGCTCACCGGCATGGCGGTCGACCGCCTCGGTGGCCGGGTCGTGGCCATGATCGGCTCCGGGATCCTCGTCCTCGCCACCCTCTTGGCGTCCACCGCCCCGATGGGTCAGTCGACCCGCCTGCTCCTGGGCCTGTTCCTCCTCGGACTCGGCTGGTCCTGCACCCTCGTCTCGGGCTCGACCCTGCTCACCGGTGCTGTGCCGACGGCTGAGCGACCAGGCGCACAGGGAGCGAGCGACCTGGTCATGGGACTGGCTGCCGGTCTCGGCGGTGCGCTGGCTGGCGTCGTCGTCGACGTCGCCAGTTTCCACGCCCTCGCGTTGGGCTGCCTCGTGGTCGCCGTCGTGATCGGTGTCGCGGCGCTCGTCATGCGCGAGCCCGAGGTGGTCAGCGCGAGCTGAGGCCCGGCCAGTTCGGGGTGCGCTTCTCCGTGAACGCGGCCACACCCTCGGCCCGGTCCGGGCTGAACGCCGTGTCATGCCAGCGCGCGTCCTCGATGTCGAGCCCCTCCGCAAGCGTGGCGTCGAGGCCCTGACGCATGGCGGCCTTGGCGTTGCGGACACCGACCGGGGAGTGGCGGGCGATGGTGCCCGCGATCTCCAGCGCCGCGGCACGCGCGTCGTCGACGAGGCGGTCCACGATGCCCAGCGACAGCGCCTCCTCGCCTCCGACGCGTCGTGCGGTGAAGATGAGGTCCGCCGCACGGGACCAGCCGACCCGACGTGTGAGCAGCTGCGTGCCACCACCTCCGGGGATGACCCCGACCGAGACCTCGGGCAGCGCGAACGTCGCCTCCGGCGAGGCCACGATGAGGTCGCACGAGAGGGCGATCTCGAAGCCGCCACCCATGGCGTAGCCGGAGACGGCCGCGACCACCGGCACGGGCAGGTCGAGGATGCTGCGGTATGCCGCCCGGTTGCCCGGACGTTGCGCCCGCAGCTCGTCGTCGTTGAGGGTGTTGCGCTCCTTGAGGTCCGCACCGACGCAGAACGCCTTGGGGTGCGAGGACGACACGACCACGGCGCGCGCGGAGTCGTCGGCAGCGATGGCGCCTGCCGCTGCGGTGAGCGCCTGCGTCATCGCGGTCGAGACCGCATTCATCGCCTCGGGACGGTTCAGCACCAGCTCGACGACGCCGGCCTCGTGGCGGATCACCTGGACCAGGTCGGGGGAGTCGGCGGCGGGCGAGGGCGTGCTGTCCTGTGGCATGGAGACATCCTCGGGCATGCGCACGTCCTCCCGCGAGGGTGCGCCGAGCGCGACTGGCCCGACACCGGCGAAGTGGCACTCACGGCATACCAGCCGTCGTTGTTAGCCTGCTCCGGTGAGTGACATCGGACCGCAGTCAGAGATCGACTCGCGGGCCGAGCGGGTCCGCCACGCAGTCGCAGGGTGGACCAAGAACCTCGTCGACCTCGGTGGGCGCAACACCCTGCTCTGGTACCGGGACCTGCCCACGGGCACGCTCGACCTCACCACGGCCCACCCGGGCGGCGTCTCGATGCTGCTCGCAGGCCGTCCCACGCGCCTGTCCGACCTCGTGCGTGAGCCGGCCGCCTTCGACGAGGCCCGTCGACGCGCTCGCACCATCGCCGGCAAGGCGCGCGAGCTGCGCGAGGAGCGCGGGATCGACACGGGCTTCGTTGCCGTGGGGATGGCGACCTGGAGCCTGGGCCGCGGCAAGGCGGCGGCCACCCGTCAGCCGGCAGCGCCGGTGCTGCTGCGCAGCTGCACGCTGCGGCCGACGACGCCGCAGCACGACGACTACGAGCTCGACCTCGGCGACGAGATCGAGCTCAACCCGGTGCTCGAGCACTACCTCACCTCCGAGCGCGGGCTCACGATCGACTCCGAGCAGCTCGAGAACCTCACGCACACGGCAGGAGGCTTCGACCCCTACCCCGCGTATGCCGCCCTGACCCGGGCCTGCTCGGACGTGCCCGAGTTCGAGATCACCCCCCGGATCGTGCTCGGCACCTTCTCCTACGCCAAGCTGCCCATGGTCGCCGACCTCGCTGCCCAGGGCGACGCGCTGGCCGACCACGACGTCATCGCCGCCATGGCCGGTGACCCCACCGCGCTGCGCTCCGTGCGCCACGAGCTCGCGGCCCGGCCGGCCGACAGCGTTCCCGACCCCGCCCAGGGGCTCCTCGTCCTCGATGCCGACTCCTCGCAGCAGGAGGCCATCGAGGCCGCGCGCTCCGGTGCCCACCTCGTCATTCACGGCCCGCCCGGGACCGGCAAGTCCCAGACCATCGCGAACCTCGTCGCCGCGCTCGCGGCCGACGGCAAGCGCGTGCTCTTCGTGGCCGAGAAGCGCGCCGCCATCGACGCGGTCGTTGGCCGTCTTGATCGTGTCGGGCTCGCGGACCTGGTCCTCGACCTGCACGACGGCGCCCGCGGCCGCCGTCGCATCGCCACAGAGCTCGCCGACGCACTGCCCGGACGGACCAACCGGCCCGCCGACCCGCCCGGGCGCGACGTCGACCGTCTGCGTGCCGCCGCCTCGACCCTGCGGGAGCACCGCGACGCCATGCACGAGGCACGTCACCCCTGGGGTGTCTCGGTGCACGAGGTCCAGGAGGCCATCAGTGCCCTGGGCCTGAGCAAGAACCCGCCGCGCTCGCGAGTGCGCATCCGTGGCGAGGCGCTGCAGTCGTTGCCGCGAGAGCGCTACGAGGTGCTCACGCGCGAGCTGACCCGCATCGCGTCACTGGGAGCCTGGCGCACGGACCGCACCGACGACCCGTGGTTCGGCGCCACCGTGCGCACCCCCGACGAGGCCGTGCGTGCGCGCGAGCTCGTCGAACGCTGGAGCGGTGACGGCCTCGCGGGTGTCGAGACCACCCTCACCGAGGTCTTCACCGGGCTGCGCCTGCCGCCGTCGCGCACGGTGCGCGACTGGGGCCGCATCCTCGACACCGTCTCGGAGGTCCGCGACACCCTCGAGACGTTCCGGCCCGAGATCTTCGACGTCCCGCTCGGTGAGTTCGTTGCTGCGACCGGCACCGCGGCATACCGGTCCTCGGTCGGCGCCGACCTCGGGTGGTGGGAGCGACGCTCCCTGCGGCGACAGGTGCGTCGCCACGTCCGTCCCGGCCACCCACCTGCCGACCTGCACGCGGCACTCGTCTCCGCGAACGAGCAGCGCAGTGCGTGGAAGCACATGGCGGGGGCCGGCGGCCGCCCCGAGATGCCGGCCGACCTCGACCGTGCCCTCAAGGCCTATGCCGGGCTCATGGAGGACCTGACCTGGCTCGACGAACGCGTCCCGAGCACCGACGCCGGGCAGTCCCTGCTCGACGTGCCGCGCGAGGAGCTCAGCGAGCGGCTGACGGCCCTCGCTGACGCGCCCGACCGGTTGGCCGTCGTGCCCTCGGTCATCGGACCTGTCGAGTCGCTGCGCCAGGCAGGCCTCGGTCCGCTGCTCGACGACCTCTCCGCCCGACGCACCGTCGCGGACGGCGTGGCCCCGGAGGCCGACTTCGTGTGGTGGAGCTCGGTCCTCGACGACATCTCGCTGCGCGACCCCCGGGTGGGTGCGCACGATGGCGAGGACCTCCGGCGGACAGTCAGCGAGTTCGCCACCGCGGACCGCCAGGTCCTGCGGCAGAACGCCAGCCGGGTGCGGGCCGCGGTGCGGGCCAACGTCGACCGTGTCCTCGAGGAGGCACCCGAGCACGAAAGCCTCATCCGCGCCGAGGGAGCCAAGTCGCGTCGGCACCGCCCGCTGCGTGACCTCCTGCCCCTGACTGCCGACCTCCTCACCGCCGTTCGCCCCTGCTGGGTCATGAGCCCCCTCGTCGTGGCCTCGGTGCTGCCTCCGGGAGTGTGGTTCGACGTCGTGATCTTCGACGAGGCCTCGCAGATCCCTCCCGCCGAGGCGGTGTCCGCGATCTCGCGCGCCCGTCAGGTGGTCCTGGCCGGAGATGCGCACCAGCTGCCGCCCACCTCGTTCTTCACCACCGTCACCGAGGAGGGCGACGCGTCTCCGGCCGACTCCCTCACCGAGGGGGTGGAGTCCGTCCTCGACGTCATGTCCGCGACCCTGCCCAGCCGCCGGCTGTCCTGGCACTACCGGTCGCACGACGAGCGGCTGATCTCGTTCGCCAACGAGCACGTCTACGGAGGCTCGCTCCTGACCTTCCCGGGCGCCGGTGCCGCACCCGTGCTGCGCCACGAGCTCGTCGACGGTGCAGGAGTCGTCACCGACGGTGCGGCGAGCGTCGAGACCACGCAGGCCGAGGTCGAGCGCGTCGTCGAGCTCGTGCTCGAGCACGCACGGAGCCGCCCCGGCGAGAGCCTCGGGGTCATCGCCCTCGGTCTGGCCCACACCCAACGGCTCGAGGAAGCGGTGCGACGGGCCCTCAGCGGCGTCGACCGTGAGACGGCGGCCTTCTTCACCGAGGACGTGCACGAGCGCTTCTTCATCAAGAACCTCGAGCGCGTCCAGGGTGACGAGCGGGACGCCATCATCCTGTCGGTCGGCTACGGCAAGACGCCGCACGGACGCGTGCTGCACCGCTTCGGCCCGCTCAACAACGAGGGCGGCGAGCGACGCCTCAACGTCGCGATCACCCGCGCCAAGAAGCGGATGACCGTGGTGTCCTCGATCAGCGCGGACGAGCTCGACCCGCAACGGCTCAAGGCCCGAGGGGCGCAGCTGCTGCGCGACTTCCTCGCGCACGCGGCGGCGTCCTCCGTGGCCGAACCGGGGTCTGCCGCCATGGTGTCGCCAGCTGACGGGGTCGAGGTCCCCGGTGGACAGGCGGACACCGTCGAAACCCGGTCCGTGGTCATGGGCGAGTTCGCGCGCCGGCTGCGAGCAGGTGGTCTCGTCGTCCACGAGCGCTACGGGAGCTCGGCCGATCCCATCGACCTCGCGGTCGAGGACCCGAACCACCGGGGGCGGCTCGCAGTCGCGGTCGAGTCCGACGGCCCGGAGTATGCCGCGATGTCGAGTGCGCGCGATCGTGACCGCCTGCGGGCGGAGCACCTCGGGCGCTTGGGCTGGCAGCACCACCGCGTGTGGACCCGCGACGCCTTCCGCGACCCGGCGCGTGACGTGGCACGGATCAAGGACCTCGCAGAGCGCGGGGGGTCGTGACCCGTCGGCCGCGGCGTGCGTCGAGCGCCCCTCAGCGAGTCGGGTCGGACGAGGGCCTGACGTCGAGCCGCCTGCCGCTGGACCGGTCGGATGTGGCGGACGGACAGGACTTGCCGGTGACCGGCGCCGCCGACGAGGACAGCACGCGAGGGGCCGCAGCAGAGGGCGAGGCGCCTGAGGTGAGCGCGCGGCGCACGCAACGCGCAGTCGAGCAGTCGCGCGACGACACCGACGAAGGCTGGGGGGAGCGCGGCGAGGGGGACGCGTCAGCGCGGTGGCTGCGCGAGAACCGCCCGCCGCACTGGGGCTGACCAGCGACCTATGGCCCGTTGGGAGAGTGGCGTGCTGCCCTCGCAACTCGCCCAACGGGCAATACGTCGGGTGGTGGTGGTTGAGATCGGGTGAACCTCGGAGCTGCGTGTCCGCTCAGAGGTTGGGACGAGCGCGAAGGCTGTCGCGGATCTCCTTGAGCAGCTCGGTGTTGGGGTCGACCGTGTCGGTCTCCGGCTCGGCGGGGAAGAAGCGCTCCTGCGCCGCCGTGTAGGGCTTGACCACGAAGAAGTAGACGACAGCGGCCAGGATGAGGAAGGCGATGAGCGCGGTGATGAACGCGCCGAGCGGCACGTCGCCCGGCTTCCACGCGTTGAAGTCCGGTTGGTCCCCGGCCTTGCCGACGATGGACATGATGACGTCGACCATTTTCTTGACGACCTCGCCGAACGCTCCGGCGATGACGAATGCCACCGCGAGCTCGACGAGGTTGCCGCGCATCACGAAGTCCTTGAAGCCCTTCATGGGTTCTGTCCTTTCCTTCGGAGAACTGCTGCCCCGACGGCGATCGTCGAAGCGCCAACACAGTACAAGTCGCTGCACGAACCCAAGCGGCGTCGAACCGGGGGTCACGTGGGTGCACGGGAAGCACGTGGCCTAGCCCGTCACCACGGCCACCACTCTCGGGGGTCCGCCGTCCGGGCGCTGACCTGCGAAGACCGCCTCCAGCCCTGGCGTGCCCAGGGCCACGACGATGCCCCGGGGCGGGGAGCCGGTGCCAGGCAACGATCCGGTCACCCCGCGTGTCTCGGGCGTGTCGACAGCCAGGACGAGCACGTCACGTGCCACCGCGGGACCACCGGTGTCGGCAAACAGCGTCACCCTCCGGCCGGCCGAGACGAGGTCCAGGGAGCGCTCGTCGGCGACGAGGAGGTGTGCCGCCACGGAGCCGGCCGGGAGACGGTCGGCGGGGGAGCGGGGCACGAGCCGCCCTGTGGTGACGATCTCTCCCTGCTGCACCGGTGACGTGAGGCGCCGTCCGACCACCTCGTGAGTGTCCTGCAGCGTCCCGACGCTCCCGACAGCGCCCTCGCCGCCTGACAGGTGGGCGACACGGACGTCCGTCGCCTCCAACAGGGCACCCGCCTCCAGCTCGCGGGCGGCGACGAGCACCGCGGTCGTCGGCACGGGTGGCGGCCGCATCACCCCCACGAGGAGGAGGGCGGCGACTGCGCCACACCCGGCCGCCGCCACACGACGCAGCACGCGGCGCCGCCACCGCGC
The DNA here is from genome assembly GCF_001427985.1 of Knoellia sp. Soil729. GTDB lineage: Bacteria > Actinomycetota > Actinomycetes > Actinomycetales > Dermatophilaceae > Knoellia. Next base: position 900,853 of record NZ_LMSA01000001.1, on the reverse strand, counting down.
CCGCCTCGATGCCCCGAGGAGCTCGGGCCGGTGCAGCGAGGGGAGCCGAGGGCGTGGCATGACGTCGACGCTAGGTCGGCTGCGGCGCTCCTGCGAGGGAGCGGCCACAGGCTGTGGACGACGCAACCAGGAGAAGGTGGCTGTGGACGACGGGCCGTGCTCACGGCATACGGAAGCGGTCTCAGCCGGCCCGAGCGGCCAGGTGACTCAGCACGGCATTCGCTGTGGCGGGGTGCGCGCCAGTACGGTCGTGACGTGAGCGACAACAGTGAGACCCCGCAAGAGCCCGAGCAGGACACCTTCGCCGACCTCGGTCTCGACGAGCGCGTCGTCAAGGCGCTCAAGGACGTGGGCTACGAACGGCCCTCCCCGATCCAGGCCGCGACGATCCCGGCCCTGCTCGCCGGTCGCCACGTCGTCGGACTCGCCCAGACCGGCACCGGCAAGACGGCTGCCTTCGCGCTGCCCATCCTCAGCCGGCTCGACCTCAAGCAGAAGTCGCCGCAGGCCCTCGTCCTCGCCCCGACCCGCGAGCTCGCGCTCCAGGTGTGCGAGGCCTTCGAGAAGTACGCCTCGCGCATGCCCGGCGTCCACGTGCTGCCCGTCTACGGCGGTCAGGCCTACGGAGTGCAGCTGAGCGCACTGCGTCGCGGTGTCCACATCGTCGTCGGCACGCCCGGCCGCATCATGGACCACCTCGAGAAGGGCACGCTCGATTTGTCCGAGCTGCGCTTCCTCGTCCTGGACGAGGCCGACGAGATGCTCAAGATGGGCTTCGCCGAGGACGTCGAGACGATCCTCGCGGACACCCCGGCCGACAAGCACGTCGCGCTGTTCTCCGCGACGATGCCCTCCCAGATCCGGCGCATCTCCAAGAAGTACCTCACCGATGCCCTCGAGATCACCGTCGAGCGCACGACCGAGACCGCTCCCAACATCACCCAGCGCTACCTCTTCGTGTCCTATCCGCAGAAGATCGACGCGCTCACGCGCATCCTCGAGGTCGAGAACTTCGAGGGGATGATCGTCTTCGTCCGGACCAAGAACGAGACCGAGATGCTCGCCGAGAAGCTGCGCGCCCGAGGCTTCTCGGCCACCGCCATCAACGGTGACATCGCCCAGGCCCAGCGCGAGCGCACCGTCGCACAGCTCAAGTCCGGCAAGCTCGACATCCTCGTGGCCACTGACGTCGCAGCCCGCGGCCTCGACGTCGAGCGCATCAGCCACGTCGTCAACTACGACATCCCCACCGACACCGAGTCCTATGTGCACCGCATCGGTCGCACCGGCCGCGCCGGCCGCTCGGGCGACGCGATCTCGTTCGTCACACCGCGCGAGCGCTACCTGCTCAAGGCCATCGAGAAGGCCACGAAGACCACGCTCACCGAGATGCAGCTGCCGAGCGTCGAGGACATCAACGCCACGCGCCTCGGCCGCTTCGACGACCGGATCACCTCGGCCCTGTCCTCGAACGAGCTCGACACCTTCCGGGACGTCATCGCCCACTACGTGCGCGAGCACAACGCGCCCGAGGGCGACGTGGCGGCGGCGCTCGCGATCGTGCTCCAGGGCGACGAGCCGATGCTGCTCGGCCCGGACCCCGTGCGGCCCCCGCGCCGCGAGCGGGACACCGACGGCCCGGGCGGCCCGCGTGGACGCGACCGTGACGACCGCGGCCCACGCCGTGATCGCGACGACCGTGGTTCGCAGGGTGAGCGTGGTGCGAGGCGCGGTGCGTCCGGGCCGATGGCGACCTACCGCATCGAGGTGGGCCGCCGTCACAAGGTCGAGCCGCGCCAGATCGTCGGAGCCCTCGCCAACGAGGGCGGGCTCGGTCGCCAGGACTTCGGACACATCGACATCCGCCCCGACCACTCCCTCGTCGAGCTGCCGGCCGCGCTGCCCGCGGGCACGTGGGAGCGGCTGCGCACCACCCGCATCTCCGGTCAGCTGATCAAGCTGAGCGAGTCACAGGAGCGCGGCGGGCGCCCCGACAAGAAGCCGCATCGCAAGGGTCAGCACAGCTGACCTGAGCGAGGGCCGGAGCCCGATGGGCCGGGTCAGGCAGGCGAGCTGGAGGCTGCTGCCGACGCGGGCTTGCTGCTGGACGTCGTGTCGGCGGCCGGCTTCGAGGAGCTGCTGCTCGACCCGGAGTCGGAGGAGCCGTTCGTGCTCGCTGCACCGGTCGAGCTGCTCGAGGCGGCGCGGGAGTCGGTGCGGTAGAACCCGCCACCCTTGAAGACGACGCCCACCGAGTTGAAGACCTTGCGCAGGGACCCGTCACACTCGGGGCAGACGGACAGTGAGTCGTCGCTGAAGGACTGCACGACCTCGAAACGGTGGTCGCATTCGCGGCACGCGTAGGCGTACGTGGGCACTGTTTCCTCCTGGGCACTGCGGGATGAGCGGTTCCTAGGATACGGAACGCACGGGAGTGCTCCGGTATGCCGTCCGCCCACCCTCCGTGTCCGGCCGCCGGACCGCTCAGCAGCCACGAGTCAGGGCGACGCGGCCCCGTCGGCAGCGGACCAGCCGGCGAGGCGGCCGCCCTGGCTCACGGCATACAGGCGTCTCTCGACGACTGAACGCACGGCGGCAGGGGTGATGATGAGCATCTGGTCGCGGCGGTGCAGCGGGGTGGTCTCCTTCGGCACGAAGGCGACGTCGTCGCGCACGATGAGCGCCACGTTGGCCCCCGGTGGCAGGCGCAGCTCGTAGACCTGCACCCCGGCCAGTCGCGAGGTGGGGCCCACGGTCACCTCCATGAGGTGGGCGCCGATGTCGTCGAAGGCCGTGGTCTCGACGGTGAGGTCGACCGAGTGGTGGGAGGTGTCGAGGCCGAGCCGGTTCGCGACCCAGGGCAGCGTCGGCGCCTGGACGAGCGTGAACATGACGACGAGGACGAAGACGAGGTTGAAGACCCAGTCGACGCCCGGGGTGCCGACGGTGAGCGGCACCGTCGCGAGCACGACCGGCACGGCACCACGCAGCCCGGCCCACGACAGGAACACCTGGGCGCGCCAGCCCAGCCCGAACGGCGCGCACGACACGATGACCGACAGGGGGCGCGCCACCAGCAGCAGGACGAGCCCCAGCACCAGGGCGGGCAGGATCTGCGAGGGGAAACCGGAGGGGTCGGCGAGCAGCCCGAGCAGGACGAAGAGCCCGATCTGGGCCAGCCAGCCGAGTGCCGTCGCGAAGCCGAGCATCGAGGCCCGGTGCGGCAGGCCAAGGTTGCCCAGCACCAGCGAGGCGAGGTAGCAGGCGATGAACCCCGACGCGTGCACCGTGTCGGCCGCGGCGTAGGCGAGCACGGAGATCGTCACGACCCCGATGGCGAACAGCGCCGAGGAGCCGCCGGCCACCCGCGCCATGAACCGGCCGCCGAGCCAGCCCACCGCCAGGCCGATGGCCGAGCCGGCGACGAGCTCGGCGACGACGAGCAGTGCGATCGACCCCACCGCCAAGGAGTCGGAGGTGGCGGTCTGCCCTGCCAGCGCTGTCACAAGGATGACGACGGGGGCGTCGTTGAAGCCCGACTCCGCCTCGAGCATGCCGCTGATCCGGCGCGGCAGCGGCACCCTACGCAGCACGGCGAACACCGCGGCGGCGTCGGTCGAGGCGAGGATCGCCCCGATGAGGAGGGCGACGTTCCACGACATGTCGAGCACGAAGTGTGCCGCCACCGCGACGACGCCGATGGAGACGAGGACGCCCACCGTGGCCAGCGCGGCCGCCGGGGCGAGCGAGCCCTTGATCGACTCCCATTTCGTCGTCACCCCGCCCTCGGTGAGGATGAGGATGAGGGCCGCGTAGCCGAGGACCTGGGTCAGCTCCTCGTCGGAGAAGTCGATGCCCAGTCCACGGTTGCCCAGGGCGATGCCGATGCCGAGATAGATGAGGAGCGAGGGCAGGCCGGAGCGGGTCGAGAGCCGCACGGCCGCGATGGCCGTGATGAGCACGACTGCACCGATGAGCAGGGCGATCGAGAGGGCGTGCAGGTTGCCGGAGTCGGCGGCAGCCATCGTCTCCCGGGCACCGCTGAGAAGACGCGGCACACCGGGGGTGTCGGTCACGGCCCGTCCTGTTCGTCGTCGCGGTGGACTGACCTAGTCTCGCAGGATGACTTCCCACCGTGTCGCCAGACGGGTGACGTTGGCCGTCGTCGGCGTCCTCGCCGTCGCCGCTCTCGTCGTCTCGATGGTCGGCGTCTCCCTCGTCCGGCGCTCCTTCCCCCAGACCGAGGGCCAGATCACCATCCCGGGCCTGAGCGGCACGGTGGACGTCCTGCGTGACGACCGCGGCATCCCGCAGATCTACGGCGACAGCGTCGCCGACATCGCCAAGGCGCAGGGGTTCGTCCACGCGCAGGACCGCTTCTTCGAGATGGACCTGCGGCGACACATCACCTCCGGGCGCCTGTCAGAGCTCGTGGGCGACGCGGGGCTGGAGACCGACAAGGTCATCCGCACGATGGGCTGGCGACGCATCGCCGAGGCCGAGCTGCCCACCCTTGAGCCGTCCACGCGCACCTACCTGCAGGCCTACGCCGACGGCGTCAACGCCTACCTGCGTGGACGGTCGCCGTCCAAGGCCTCCCTCGAGTACGTCGTCCTGGGGACCCGGGTGAAGGACTACAGCATCGAGGACTGGACACCGGCCGACTCCATCGCCTGGCTCAAGGCGATGGCGTGGGACCTGCGCGGCGACTACTCCGACGAGCTGGCGCGCGCACGCCTCTCCACCCGCGTCACCCCGACCCAGATCGCCGAGCTGTATCCGCCCTACGACCTCGCCAACGAGCCGATCCTGTCCGCGCAGGACTGGCAGCCCACCGCAGCCGGGGGCCAGTCGTCGGCCGTGCCACCGGCGCTCGCCCGCTCCCGTGCGGCCACCGCGGCGCCGTCCTCCTCGGTCGCCCGCATCGTGGCGGCCTCCGACACACCCTCCGCACAGCAGGCGTATGCCGCGGTGGGACGTGCGCTCGATGCCGTCCCCCAGCTGCTCGGTCGCGGCGACGGCATCGGCTCGAACTCGTGGGTCGTCGGCCCGGACAAGTCCGCGACCGGCAAGCCGCTGCTCGCCAACGACCCGCACCTCAGCCCGGGCCAGCCGGGCATCTGGTACCAGATCGGGCTGCACTGCCGCCAGAAGTCCGAGCAGTGCCCCCTCGAGGTCGCCGGGTTCTCGTTCTCCGGCGTGCCGGGCGTGGTCATCGGCCACAACGACCGGATCTCGTGGGGCTTCACCAACCTGGGGCCGGACGTCAGCGACTTCTACCTCGAGCAGGTCGACGGGGACACCGTGCTGCGCGGCACCACGTTCGAGCCCCTCACCACCCGCCGCGAGGTCATCAAGGTGGCCGGTGCCGCGGACGTGAGCATGACGGTGCGCTCGACGAGGCACGGTCCGCTCATGTCCGACGTGCTCGAGGACTTCGGTGACGCCGGGGAGCGCTCACCCGTGCCGAAGTCCGACGCCCCCGCCGTCATCGGTCAGGACTACGCGGTGTCGATGGCGTGGACCGGACTGCGCGCGACCAAGACCGCAGACGCCATCCTCAAGCTCAACGCGGCCCAGAACTTCCCGGAGTTCCGGGAGGCTGCGAGGTCCTTCGCCGTGCCGGCCCAGAACCTCATCTATGCCGACGTCGACGGGCACATCGGCTACCAGGCGCCGGGCCAGGTGCCGGTCCGGACGTCGGCCTTCCCCGGGTCGCCCCCGGGCTACTGGCCGGCGCCGGGCTGGGACGAGGCCTACGACTGGAAGGGTGACGTGCCCTTCGAGTCGATGCCCACCTCGCTCGACCCGCCGGAGGGCTTCCTCGTCACGGCCAACCAGGCCGTCACCGCGAGCGCCACGCCGTTCCTCACCACGCAGTGGGACTACGGCTACCGCGCACAGCGCATCCGTGACCTCATCACCCAGGCGACCAAGGACGGCGGCAAGGTCACCGCCCAGAAGATGGCCAGCATCCAGCTGGACACCCGCAACGAGTTCGCGCCGGTCCTCGTCAAGGCGCTGCTCGCGGTGCCCCTGCGAGGTGCCGAGGACTCCGAGACCGAGGCGGAGTTCACCCGCGAGGCGCAGGACCTGCTGCGCGACTGGGACCACACGACACCGGCCGACGACTCCCGTGCGGGTGCGGCCGCGGCCTACTACAACGCCGTGTGGGCCAACCTCCTGCGGCTCCTCTTCGACGACGAGGTCCCCGAGGACCTCCAGGCCAACGGCGGCAGCCGCTACTTCGCGGCCGTCGGCAGGCTCCTGGACAACCCCAAGAGCGCCTGGTGGGACAACCGCCAGACCGCCGGGGTCACCGAGGGGCGTGACGAGATCCTGCGCCAGGCCCAGGTCGAGGCCCGCCTGGAGCTGACCAAGCGACTCGGCAAGGACCCCGACGACTGGCGTTGGGGTGCCCTGCACACCCTCGAGCTCACCCACCAGGTCCTCGGGGGCGACAGCGTCCCGGGCTACGTCCGGGCGGTCTTCAACCGTGGAGGCCACCGGATGCCGGGTGGGTCCTCGATCGTCAACGCCAACGGATGGGACGCGAGCGTCGGCTACGAGACCAACTGGGCGCCCTCCATGCGCATGGTCGTCGACCTCGGCAACCTCGACCGGTCGACGTGGATCAACCAGACCGGCGCGAGCGGCCACGCGTTCAGCAGCCACTATGACGACCAGACCGAGGACTGGGTCAAGGGCCGCCAGGACCCCTGGCCCTTCACCGAGAAGGCCGTCCGTGAGAGCGCCGAGGACGAGCTGTCCCTGGTCCCCGAGAAGGCCTCCTGAGGGTCGGGACGTCAGAACTCTGTCACCCCGGCGACGGTCAGCGCGCCGTCGACGGGCTGGTCGAGCTCGTCCGCCGGCAGCCGGACCGGGTGGATCTCGCCCGGGTGGAGGACGACGAGCACGCGCGCGTCAGGGGAGCGGCGCAGCAGCGCCCGGTCATAGCTGCCGCCACCGCGGCCCAACCGCGTGCCGACCAGGTCCACCGCCAGCCCAGGGGTGAGGACGAGACCGGCGGACGAGATCGTATCGGGACCCAGCGGCATACGGTGGGTGTCACGTGCATCGCACCAGTCAAGGTCGTTGTCCGGCAACGTGATCGGGACGATGACCCGTATGCCGTGTGCCACCAGGGTGTCGATGGTCGCCGACGTGGGTGGCTCGGTGCGCAGCGCCTCGTAGGCCGCGACGGTGTCGCCCTCCCGCAGGCCGAGCCGCGTCACGACGGAGAGGACCTGGGTGGCCAGCGCTCGGTCGTCCGCGTCGCGGTCGCGGGAGGACGCGGTCTCACGGCGGGCCGCGAGCAGCGACGGCCGCAGCGCAGCCTTGGCGTTGCTGGCGAGGTCCCGGGTCACGCTCCCAGTGTGGTCCACCCGCACTGGTACCGGTGCCTGCACGGCGGCTGGCCGCTCGCCTAGGGTGACGACATGAGTATCGAAGGGCTGCAGCAGGGCACCGAGCTGATGCGTGCGCGTGGGGTGGACGAGCGGGCGATCGGTGCGTTCACCCGGTTCTACGCGATGCTCGAGCAGGACGCGACCGGCTACATCCACGAGGACACCATCGAGCCACTCGGCGAGGTGCAGGCGCTCGGCGACCTCGCCGTCGACAAGGCACTGGCCCGTGAGGCGCTCACCACCTCGGTCGTGCTCAAGCTCAACGGCGGACTCGGCACGTCGATGGGCATCAGTGGACCCAAGTCGGCGCTGCCGGTGCGCGACGGCCTCACCTTCCTCGACATCATCGCCCGCCAGGTGCTCGCGATCCGCGAGGAGTACGACGTCGAGCTGCCGCTGGTGTTCATGGACTCGTTCCGCACGCAGGAGGAGACGCTCGAGGTGCTCGCGGCCTACGACGCGCTCGAGGTCGAGGGGCTGCCGCTGAGCTTCACCCAGAGCGCCGAGCCCAAGCTGCGTGAGGACGACCTGAGCCCGGTGTCGTGGCCGCAGGCCCCGGAGCTCGAGTGGTGCCCGCCGGGTCACGGCGACGTCTACGTCGCGCTCCAGTCCAGCGGGTTGCTGGACACGTTGCGGGAGAGGGGCTTCCGTCACCTCTTCCTGTCCAATGCCGACAACCTCGGGGCGGTGTGCGACCCCCGCATCCCGGTGTGGATGGCGGACCAGGGCATTCCCTACGTCGCCGAGGTCTGCCAGCGCACGCGCAACGACCGCAAGGGCGGGCACCTCGCCCACCGCCGCGACGACGGCCGGCTCGTCCTGCGAGACTCCGCTCAGGTGGCTCCCGGCGAGGAGGAGTACTTCGCCGACAACGAGCGGCACGAGTACTTCCACGTCAACAACCTCTGGGTGGACCTCGACGCACTTGCCGCTGAGCTGGCCGAGCGCGCCGGCGTCCTCGAGCTGCCCATCATCGTCAACCGCAAGACGGTCGACCCGACCCGCAAGGACTCGACACCCGTCATCCAGATCGAGTCGTCCATGGGGTCGGCCGTCGAGGTCTTCGAGGGATCGCGGGCACTCCTGGTGCCCCGCGACCGGTTCCGCCCGGTGAAGACCACCAACGAGCTGCTCCTGGTGCGCTCCGACGTCTACGAGCTCGACTCGGCCAGCCGGGTGGTCTCGCTCATCGACCACGAGGAGCCCTTCATCGACCTGTCGGGTGAGTTCAGGTTCATCGCCGACTTCGACGCGCGCTTCCCGCACGGGGTGCCCTCGATCAGGCAGGCGCGGTCGCTCGTCGTCGACGGTGACGTGACGTTCGGCCGCGACGTGTCGTGCGTCGGGGACGTGAGGGTCAAGGCCGCCGAGCCGCGCACGATCCCGGACGGCTCCCGACTCGAGGGTGACGCGTGAGGACGGTCGAGGAGCACCGGGCAGCGCTGGTCGGCCTGGTCTCGGCGCTGCCGCCCGTGACGGTGGGGCTGACGGAGTCGCTGGGCCGGGTGCTGGCCGCGGATGTCGTTGCTGCCGTCGACCTTCCGGGCTTCGACAACAGTGCCATGGACGGGTATGCCGTCCGCTCGGCCGACGTCGTCGGCGCGACGCCAGCGTCGCCGGCGGTCCTGGAGGTCGACGGGGACATCGCTGCGGGGGACACGCGGGCCCATGTGCTGCGGGCCGGGGCGTCGATGCGGATCATGACCGGTGCCCCGATGCCCGAGGGGGCCGATGCGGTCGTGCCGGTCGAGGCCAGCGACGGGGGAGTGTCGCGGGTGGCGCTGACGTTGGCGGCCGAGGCCGGTCGACACCTGCGTCGACGCGGCGAGGACGTGCGCGCCGGCGACGTGGTGCTGCGCGCCGGGGTGCGGGTGACGCCCGGGAGGCTGGCCCTCATCGCCGCCGCCAACGTCCCGGACGTCCTCGTCCTGCCCCTGCCCCGTGTCCATGTGCTGTCCACTGGAGACGAGCTGGTGCCGGTCGGGCTCCCGCTCGAGCACGGGCAGATCGTCGACTCCAACGGATCGATGCTCGCCGCCCTCATCCGGGCCGCCGGCGCCGAGCTCGTCGGCGTGGGCCACCTCGCCGACGATGCCGACGCCTGGCGGTCGCTCCTGGAGCAGGTGCCCGGCGAGCCGGACCTCATCCTCACCACCGGCGGGGTGTCCATGGGCGCCTACGACACCGTCAAGGAGGTCCTGTCGGCCACGGGCACCGTCGACTTCGTCAAGGTCGCCATGCGTCCCGGGATGCCCCAGGGCGGCGGCGTCGTGGGTGACCGCCGCACACCGATCATCACCCTGCCCGGCAACCCCGTGAGCTCGTTCGTGTCCTTCCACGTCTTCGTCCTGCCGGTGTTGCGGGCCCTGGCCGGGCTCGACCCCGAGCCGGTGACGACGGACAGCGTTGCGTCGCAGGGGTGGTCATCGATCCCGGGCAAGGTCGAGTTCACCCGAGTCGTCGTGGACGCCGACGGGGCGCGGCCCTCCGGTGGGCAGGGCTCGCACATGCTGGGAGCGCTCGCCGATGCGACGCACCTCGCGGTCGTCGGTGCCGAGACCACCGAGATTCGGCCCGGTGACGGCGTCCATCTCCTGCCGCTGGTGGGGGAGGATTCATCCCGTGGCCACCGATGACACCAGCCGCGTGACCCGCAGCGGTCTGACCCATGTGCGAGCCGACGGCACGGCCCACATGGTTGACGTGTCCGCCAAGGCGGTCACGGCGCGTGAGGCCAGCGCCCGGGGCCGGGTCCTGCTCTCGTCGGCGGCGGTCGCGGCCCTGCGGGACGGGACCGTCCCCAAGGGTGACGCGCTCGCGGTCGCCCGGCTGGCCGGCATACAGGCGGTGAAGCGCACCCCGGAGCTCATCCCGCTGGCCCACCCGGTGGCCGTCCACGCGGCCAGTGTCGACCTCGACGTGGCCGACGACGGGGTGGACATCGCGGCGACCGTCCGCACCGCCGACCGCACGGGCATCGAGATGGAGGCGCTCACCGCCGTGAGCGTCGCGGCCCTCGCGCTCATCGACATGGTCAAGGCCGTCGACAAGCACGCCCGCATCACCGACGTCCGCGTCACGGCCAAGTCGGGCGGTCGATCCGGCGACTGGGTCGAGCCGTGAGCGCTGACCTGGCCGGGCGTCGAGCCGTCGTCGTCACGGCATCGACCCGGGCGGCGCAGGGCGTCTATCCCGACAGGGGTGGCGCGCTCATCGTCGAGACGCTGCGCGCCTGGGGGGCGGAGGTGCAGGACGCGACGGTCGTGGAGGACGCCGACATCGCCCCGACGTTGGTGGCCGCCCTCGCCACGCGTCCCGACCTCTTGCTCACGACCGGTGGCACCGGCATCAGCCCGACCGACGCGACGCCCGAGGCCACGGCACCGCTGCTCGACCGCGAGGTGGCAGGCATCGCCGAGGCGATCCGCGCCGCGGGGGTGGCGGCCGGGGTGCCCACCGCGATGCTGTCCCGCGGGCTGGCCGGGGTCGCGGGCCAGACCCTCGTGGTCAACCTTCCCGGCTCGACGGGCGGGGTGCGCGACGCTCTCGCCGTGCTCGAGCCCGTGGTGGCGCATGCGTTGAGCCAGCTCGCCGGTGGCGATCACTGATGCGCTGGAGCCGTCCGCGTCGCGGCTGGTCACTGCTGCTGGCCGGAACGACGCCCGACGGCACCCGCATCCTGCTCCGGCCGATGCGGGTCGAGGACCAGCACGAGTACACCTCGGTGCGTTCCCTCAACCGGCAGTGGCTCGGGCCGTGGGACGCCACCTCGCCCGTGCCGTCAACTGCGCCGCGCACGTTCGAGGACCTCGTGGAGGTCTACCAGGGTGACGCCCTCGCGGGGCGGATGGTCCCCCTCGTCATCGAGACCGATGGCCGCCTCGTCGGGCAGATCAACGCCAGCAACATCGTCCTGGGGTCCTTCCGGTCCTGCACCGTCGGCTACTGGGTGGCCCAATCGGTCGCGGGCAGGGGCATCGTCCCCACCGCGCTCGCGCTGGTGTCCGACCACCTCATCGGTGAGCTCGGGCTGCACCGCATCGAGATCAACATCCGGCCCGAGAACGCAGCCAGCCTGGCCGTCGTCCGCAAGCTCGGCTTCCGGGACGAGGGCGTGCGGGCCCGGATGCTGCACATCGACGGTGACTGGCGCGACCACCGCTCGTTCGCCCTGACGACGGAGGACCTGGCGGGTGCGACGGTCATGGACCGTCTGACCCACGGGTCACAGCAGTCACGTGAGCGACACACCGTTGAGGGTCCGACCGACTGAGGCCTCGCGCGCCTAACGTCGTGCTCGTGCAGCCGAGCAGCCTCATCTTCCTTGTCATCATCGGGATCTGGGCTGCTTATTTCGTCCAGTACTGGGTCCGTCGGCGCGAGCACCTCGCCACGATCCGGTCCGTCGACGCCTTTTCCCAGACGATGCGGGTCCTCGAGCGGCGCGCCCCGCTGCTGACCGTCGACTCCGGCGGACAGGCACCTCGCACCTCCGCCCTGAGCCCGGCTCGCGCCATGCGACCGCAGGTGACCGTCAAGCGCGCGGCGGCCCACGTGGCGGCGCCCGCGCCCAGGGTCGAGGTGCCCGCGAGCGCCGAGAGGGCCGCACCCACGGCTGCCGTCGCCGCGCCGGCGGGTATGCACCCCAGCCGCGCCACCCGCGGGACGGTTCTGCTCGTCGGGCTGCTGGGGACGATCGCCTTCGGCGCTCTCTCCGCCCTGAGCGTGCTGGTGTGGTGGTCGTTCGTGGTCCCGTTCGTGATGGCCGGAGTCGGCTTCTTCTGGCTGCGCGCCGGCATCCAGGCCGAGGCCAGGGCGCGTCGGGCCGCCCGTGGCCGGGCACGTCGCGCCGCCGCGCGCACCGGGGCCCCGGCTCCCACCTTCGCTGCTCGCCCCTCTGCCCAGTCGGCATCGGTCCCCACCGCCGCGAGCGAGCCGGTGGGCCTGGACGACATCGCCGTCACCGCCACCGTCGACGCTGAGGCTGCGACCGAGCAGGTCGCCCCCTACGACGTCTCGGCCCACACCGAGAGCCGCACCAGCACCCCGCTCGGCGAGGAGCGCGTGGCAGAGCACCCGCTCGACCCGGCTCCGGTCGTGGCCGAGCACGAGGTCGCACTGCCCGAGCTCGACGAGGACGACATCCCGCTCACCTGGGACCCCCGCCCGGTGCCGCGCCCGACCTACACCATGAAGGCCCGCGCGGCCGAGCGCCCGGCGCCGGCGCCCCGGCCCCAGCCGACAGCACAAGCCGAGCACCCGGCATACGAGGACGTTCCGGAACGCCGCATCGCCGGACTCTGAACGCCCCACACGGCGAACGCCCCGCGAGAGACCTCGCGGGGCGTTCGTCGTGTCCGGGCTGGCGGACTAACCGGCCTCGCCGCTCTCCTCGAGCTCGTGCTCCAGACCGGCAGGCAGGGCCCGGTTGTCGAGGAGGTGGTGACCGACGGCGTTGAGCACGGCGACGAGCGGCACGGCGATCAGGGCGCCAAGGATGCCTGCGGCGACCACGCCTGCGGCGATGCCGAGGATGACGGCCAGGGGGTGCACGCGCACGGCCCGGCCCAGCAGGAACGGCTGCAGGACGTGGGACTCGAGCTGCTGCACGGCGATGACTCCACCGAGCATGATGAGCGCCTGGACGGGGCCCAGGGCCACCAGGGCGAGCAGGACCGGCACCGCACCCGAGATGGCCGCGCCGATGACCGGCACGAACGCGCCGAAGAAGACGAGGACGGCGACCCCGGAGGCGAACGGCACGCCGAGGACGGCGGCGACGATGCCGATTCCGAGGGCGTCCACCGCGGCGACCACGATCGTCGCGCGGGTGAAGGCCGACAGCTGGCCCCATGCGATGACCCCCGACGAGTGCACCCGGACGCGGGCGTCGCGCGGGAAGAGCCGAACCGCCCAGGACCAGATGCGCTCACCGTCGTAGAGGAAGAAGAAGAGCGCGAACATCGCGATGAAGAATCCCGCAAGGACGTGGGTCACGGTGAGTCCGGCCTGCGCGGCGGTCTCGCCCAGGCTTCCTCCGCCGGAGCTCAGCTGTTCGCGGCCCTTCTCGATCCAGTCGTCGACCTGGGTGTCGGTGACGCCGAAGCTCGTGCGGAACCAGCTGCGGATCTCGACGATTCCCTGGCCGACCTGGTCGCTGATGTCGTTGAACTGCGACGAGAACTGAGAGCCCACGAAGCTCAGCGCTCCGCCGATGATGGCAAGCGTGCCGAGGACCGTGAGGCCGGCGGCAGCCCCCCGTGGGAGGGCTCGGGAGAGAGCGCGGGTCACCGGCATGAGCAGGGCCGCCAGGAGGAGGGCCACGATGAGGGGCACCGTCACCTCGGAGAAGTAGGTGATGAGCCAGAGCGCGCCCAGCACGGCGGCTGCCACGATGAGCAACCGCCACGACCACTCGCTGGCCGTGCGCACGCCCATGGGGACCTGCCAGGCAGCCGGCTGGTGCGTCGGGTCCGGGTCGATGCCCTGGGCGCCGGCGGCGGGTGGGAGCTCCGATGCAGGTGCGGGCACGCTGAGTCGGGGCAGGTCCGCGGGGCCGGTACGGCCAACCCGGCCGGACGGCATACGAAGTCGCATGCCGTGAGCGTATGTCGGCTCGTCCGGTTTCGTGAGCGGCCTCGCCCGGTGTTATCGTGATGCCCGCTCAAGGGGCTGTGGCGCAGTTGGTAGCGCGTCTCGTTCGCAATGAGAAGGCCAGGGGTTCGAATCCCCTCAGCTCCACCCGACAGCAATCCGTCCGACCAGCACCGATGTGCTCGGTCGGGCGGATTTTGTCGTTGTCCTCTTGAGCGCCAGAGACAGGCCGCGGTGTGGCGCAGGCCGCGGTGTGGCGCAGGTCGTGGATCCGACGACCGGGGGCGAGCTCGGACCAGTGGAGGGTGCGTTTGAACGCCGAGGCGTGCAGGCGGTGCCCGGTCGAGGTGACGAAGAGCGGGTCTGTCGATCCCGCTCTCGTCGAGCCCGATCAGCTGCAGGAACTCCGACTGCCAGTTCTCGAAGGTTGAGCGAGGAACTGCACGAAGAAGTCGGAGAAGATGAACAGTGCTGGGGTCACCAGGCCGGAGCTGTGGGCCCGTCGTAAGGAGGGCTTGGCGAACGAGTCGTCGTGGCCCATCCGAGCCTTCTTCTGCTTGGCTGGCATGGTTCAGCTCCCTTGCTCGACGTCCACCTGTCGGTGCAACAGTGCCTCAAGCCACAGCTCTCAAGACGTCGGTGTCGTGGCGGTTGTCCACCGGTGCCCCTGACGGTGCGGCCCTCATCGCGAATGTTCCGTGCGGGGATGGGGGTGTGACGCTCGAGGAGTCATCTAGCTGGCGTCGACGGGGGTCGTGGTTCGAGGTACGCCTTCTGCGCTGGCGGCGGTCACGACCTCGTCTGCGATGTCGCGCAGCTTGACGTTGCTGTTCTGGGAGACCCGGGCCAGGTATTGGAACGCGTCCTGTTCGGAAAGACCGTGCTGCTGCATCACGATCCCGACGGCGACACCTATACGTTGACGGGTCATCATGCCTTGGATGAGGTTCTCCTCACGCCGGGCCTTGCCGAGGGCGAGGGCGGCGTGGGAGGCGAAAAGCTGGGCCATCTGGATCACGTCAGGGTCGATCGCATCCACTTCGGTCGCATAAAGGTTCAGCCCGCCGAGGGTGCAGTCGTCCACTCTGAGTCGCACGCCCATCTGCGAGCGCAGTCCCATGGCAGCCGCCTGCTTCATGAAGTTTGGCCACCGGTGTTCGCGGTCGGCGTGGTTGACGACGACGACCATTTCCTCGCGGATGGCGCTCACGCAGGGGCCCTCGCCCAAGTGGTACTGCAGCTGGTCGAGACGCCGAACGAAGTCGTCACTCGCGGCGATGGTGTCCAGGCTGCCATCGGGTCGGGTGATCGTGATGCCAGCGTGGTCGACGCCGGGCAGGGAACGCGAGCCGTGCCGACGAGATTCTCCAGGATCTCGGGCAGGGCCCGTCGGCTGTTGATCTGCTCGACGGCCTCGGCGAGCGCCTCAGCAAGGGGCAGGTGTGCAGTCACGGCGTCTCCAGACTCATGGGGGTGAGCAATCCCATGCCATCGCTCATGGAGACGCGACTGCTGAAATTGTGGGGAAGAGGCCGCTCCTTGACCAACAACCCAAAAATACACCTTGGCTGCAGAGAAAGCGCCGCCCGCTGGCCTGTTTGCCCGGTGTGCCAGCACGCTGAGGTGGGGCGGCACCGCCACCGCCGAGCTGTTGGACCGCGACGGTGCCGCGCTGGGGTGCTACCCCGTGGCTGCGGCGACCATTCGTCCCAGATGAGTTCCGCAGGGGTGCTCCGGGGGCGGCCAGGACGCCGATGACGATCCCGTTCATTCCTGCCGTTTAGTGTCGCGGATGCGGGGAACTCTATCGAGGAGAGGACGGGGATGAGGCATGCCACTTGAGCCGTTGCGGGAAACAGCGGAAGCGCTGGAGACGATCGGCGAGTTTGTCGACTGGGATCTGGTCGCTGACCTGAGGCGTACCGCCGCCCGGGTGGCCGGGGTGGTTCCTCAGTGCGTGGGGATGAGCGTGTCCCTGTACCGGGAGGGGCTCACGTTCACGCTGGTGGCCACGCACGAGGAGATCGCCGGCCTGGATGGTGTGCAGTACGCAGTGGGTGGTCCCTGCGTCGACGCCGTGATGGAGGACCGTCTGGTCGACACCTCTGGCGAGGATGGGCTGTTCAGTGAGGATCGATGGGCCGCCTTCGCTCGCGCTGGTGCTGCCGCCGGGGTCTTGAGCACGTTGTCGATGCCGCTCGAATCGGCCGGCAGGGTCACCGGCGGCGTCAATCTCTACGCCTCCACCCCTGACGCGTTCGTCGGGCAACAAGACGCCTTGTCAGTGATCGTGGGTGCCTGGGCTCCAGGGGCCGTACTGAATGCGGACCTTTCCTTCGCGAGTCGCTTGGAAGCGGCCCAGGCGCCCACGCGGCTGCAGGACCAAGCGCTCACCGACCAAGCCATCGGATACCTGTCGGCCGCAGGAGGAGTCGACACCAGGGAAGCGCAGGCCATTCTCGAGGACGCTGCCGCACGGGCCGGCACCTCCCAAGCCGTCGTGGCGAAAGCACTCCTCGGCCTCCACGAAGCCCAGATAGGTCGCGGCTAACCGCTGAGGCTGGGTGAAAGAAGTATGCGTCACTCCGCCGCCCGCGAGTAGTGAAAAGGGACCCGATCGACCCCGAAGGCGTCGACCCCGAAGGCGTCGAGCTCGCCGGCGCGGAAGCGGTTGAGTGCGGCTCCAACGCGCTCCTGTCGTGCAGCCAGCCGGCTCCCCGGGTACTTCACCACGGCTTCTCGGGCAGCTTGTCGATCGCATCCGCGACGCGCGGCCGTTCGGGTTGACAGTCCAGCGGCGAGAGCCGCTTGAATCGGCGGCAGCTCGCCTTTCCCGGGCGTGACCCGCCGCTGCGACTCCTCGATGGGCACGTCGTTGATGCTGGCTTCACGGCGTCGCATGTAGCCGAGCCTCAGGCGGGTTCCGCCGGTGTCATCCCGGCCCCGGTTCATCCGCAGGTCGTCGGTTCTTCGCAGCCTGCTCATCTCACGGACAGCCCTGGGAACGACGCGGTCGGTTCACTGAAGGCTCAACAACTCTCATCGTGGAGGTTCTCGTGAACTCATCAGTTTCCCGCCGCTCGCTGCTGCGCGCCAGTGGTCTGGGCGGTCTCAGCATCGCCGTCGCCGGCAGCATCGACGCCATCGGTGCGCCCGAGGCCGTGGCCCTGACGCGCCGTCGTGACGGCTACGGGCCCCTCGTGCCCGACCCGGCTGGGGTCCTCTCCCTGCCAGCCGGCTTCTCCTACACGATCCTCGCCCACGCCGGCGAGACCGTCCTCGAGACCGGCGAGCCCTCACCCAGCGACCCCGACGGCGCGGCCGTGTTCGAGGGACCGTCGAGCTGGGCGCTCGTCTCCAACCACGAGGTCGGTGGGAGCGAGACCTACGGCGTCCCCGCGCTCCCCGGGCTGACCTTCGACCCGGGCGCTCGCGGTGGCACGACGACGATCGTCATGGACACCCATGCCAACCGCAGGTCCGAGTACGTGAGCATCGCCGGCACCCACAACAACTGCGCCGGAGGCCGGACGCCGTGGGGCACCTGGCTGACCTGCGAAGAGACCGAGCAGCGCAAGGGCGGCCGCTTCCTGGAGGACCACGGCTGGACGTTCGAGGTGGACGCGTTCAACCGCGATGCCAACCTCGACCGGTGCCCCTGAAGTTCCTCGGTCGCTATGCCCACGAGGCCGTGGCCGTCGACCCGAGCGGGACCATCTACCTCACCGAGGACGCCAACGGCCCGCACGGGCTGTACTACCGGTGGACCCCTCCCGTCGGCTTCGTCCCCGGCAAGGGTGCGCTGCGCGAGCTGGCCCTGTCCCACGGGGGCGACACGGCCGGCACGCTGCAGGCGATGCTGTGCACCAAGGGCGGCCGGGCGATCGCCGACCTGTCCGAGGCCACCCGGGTCGGCACGACCTACAAGGTGACCTGGGTGGACGTGCCGGACCCCCTCGCGACGGAGACGTCGGTCCGCAAGCAGTTCGAGACCGGCGCTGTCACGGGTAGCCGCAAGCTCGAAGGTGCCTACTGGGGTGACGGAGGCGCCTACTTCGTGGCCAGCTTCGCGCGCAGCACCGACGGCAGCAGGAACGAGCACGATGGGCAGGTCTGGTTCTACCACCCCGAGAGCGAGACGGTGCAGCTCAAGAGCATCTTCGGCGTGAACCCCGACCCCGACGCCGACACCGACTACGACGGCCCGGACAACATCTGTCTCGACCCCAACGGTGGCCTCATCCTCGCCGAGGACGGCGACGGCATACAGCACCTCGTCGGCGTCACCACGGCCGGCACGTCGTTCCCGATGGCT
This sequence comes from Knoellia sp. Soil729, assembly GCF_001427985.1. Taxonomy (GTDB): domain Bacteria; phylum Actinomycetota; class Actinomycetes; order Actinomycetales; family Dermatophilaceae; genus Knoellia. The sequence continues at coordinate 882,535 of NZ_LMSA01000001.1, read as the reverse complement.
CGCAACGACGTCAGCGGGAACGAGTTCGCCGGACCCACCTTCTCGCGCGATGGCAAGGTCCTCTTCGCCTCCATCCAGGGTGACGGCTACACCTTCGCGATCACCGGCCCCTGGAAGTAGGCGCTCCGCCCTGACTTGCGTGAGTCCTGCGGTCCGGGCCCGTGATGGGTGGGTCCGGACCGCATCCCGCCACCACCACGGCCACCGCCACGGCCACGGGAACGGGGGCGGCAGCCCTGTTGTGGGAGCACAAAGCGGTTGGGTGGAACTGTTCTGCGCGGCCGAGACCTCTGACTCACTTCACGACCACGATGGGATCATGGCCATCTCAGATTCCCCGCGCTCAGAACGGGTCGCAGTCCTCGGTGCCGGCATGGTCGGCCTGTCCACCGCGTGGTTCCTCCAAGAAGCCGGTGTCGACGTCACCGTGATCGACCGCGACGGCGTGGCCTCGGGGTCCAGCTGGGGCAACGCCGGGTGGCTGACACCCAGCATCGCCGTGCCCCTGCCCGAGCCGTCGGTGCTCAAGTACGGCCTGCAGGCGGTCCTCAGCCCGTCCTCCCCGGTCTACGTGCCACCGACGCTCGACCCCCGGCTGATCAGGTTCCTCGTGCAGTTCGCGCGCAACTGCACCCCCGCGCGGTGGCAGCAGGCGATGCAGGCGCTCATCCCCCTCAACACGTGGGCGCTCGCGGCCTACGACGAGCTGGAGCGGGGCGGTGTCACTGCCAGGACGCAGGCGGCGGAACCCTTCACGGCGGCCTTCCGCTCCGTGGCGGACAGCCGGGCACTCCTGGAGGAGTTCGAGCTCATCGAGGCCAGTGGCCAGAGCGTGAGCTTCGACGTGGTCGACGGAGCGCGGGCCCGGCTGGAGGAGCCGGCGCTCGCCGACGACATCGAGACCGCGGTCCTGATCCATGACGAGCGCTTCATCGACCCCTCGACGTATGTGCACGCCATCGCCGAATCGGTGCGAGGGCGCGGCGGTCGGATCGTCACCGGCACGGACGTGGACGCTGTGCGCACCTCGGCGTCGGAGGTCGTGGTGGCGGGGGAACGCTACGACTCGGTCGTCATCGCGACCGGTGCCCGGCTCGGCGACCTCGCACGCACCTTCGGCGTGCGCAAGCTCGTCCAGGCCGGGCGCGGCTACTCCTTCACCGTGAAGGTCGACGACGTCCCACGCGGACCGGTCTACTTCCCGACCCAGCGCGTCGCCTGCACTCCGGTCGGTGACCGTCTGCGCATCGCGGGGATGATGGAGTTCCGCGACGTCGACGCGCCCATGGACCCCCGCAGGATCGACGCCCTGGTCACCGAGGCGCGCACCCTGCTCAAGGGCGCCCACCTCGACCAGCGCGAGGACGAGTGGGTCGGTGCGCGGCCATGCACCTCCGATGGCCTCCCACTCATCGGTGCGTCCAAGGATCCGCGCGTCTTCATCGCCGGCGGACACGGCATGTGGGGCGTCACCCTGGGGCCCGTGACCGGGAAGCTGCTCGCCGAGCAGATCGCCACCGGAGGTCGTCCGGACGCCCTGCGAGCGGTCGACCCGCTGCGCTAGGCCGAGCGGGTCCTCGGCCCGGTCCTGCGTGGCGGTTGCCGTCAGGTCTGGCGGAGCCGGGCGATCTCGAGGCGCAGGGCGAGCCGCTCCCGCGGGTCGTCGAGGTTGACCGGGCACAGCTCGGCCAACCGCGCGAGGCGGTAGCGAATCGTGTTGGGGTGCACACCGAGGCCTCGAGCCGCCTTCTGGGGCTCACCCCAGTGGTCGATGACGGCCTCCAGGGTAGCCGGCCAGTCGGTCTTCGCATGGCCCGGGGTCTTGAGGAGGTCGGCCAGAGGTGATGCCAGCGGCCGGTCGACCTGCCCACGCACCGCGCGACTGAGCACGATGGCGGGCCACTGGGCGTCGAAGCAGATGACTGGTTCGGGTGTGGCACCGACCGGCAGAGCCAGCAGCTCGGCGGCGTCGGTACGGGACTGCTCCACCTGACCGACGGTGATGGCCTCGCTGCCCACCACCATGCGTGTCCCGGAGCCCTTCTGTCCTCTCGCGCGGACCAGGTCCGCCAGCCAGGGCTGGCTGCCCGCCCCGCGTTGGCCGCGAAGGATGGCATAGACGGCGCTGTCGAGGTCGGCCACCAGCGGCTGGCGCCACCCGTGCCGGAGGCAGAGTGAGAGCCACAGCTCGCGTCGCGCGTCCGCGCCCAGGTCTGCCGGTCCCTCCAGGGCTGCGACATGCCACGGGCCGTCGTCCAACCAGCGGGGCTGGTCGGTGGTCGACCCCCGCAGCACGCGACGCACCTGGTCGAGCTGCACATGGTGGTGCAGCTCGGTCTGCGCGCGAAGCCGCAGCAGGCTGAGGGCCACGAGCTCGGTGGCCGCAGGCAGGCGACGGAGCCGGTCCTCGGTCGCGGGTCCGTCGACGACCGCCCAGATCGACCCGAGCCACTCACCACCCGCCCGCACCGGGACGACGTAGCGCGCGCGGACGTCGTTCGCGCCGGCGGGAACGAGGAACGGCTCGTCGGAGTGCGCCAGGCGCTTGAACACCCCGAGCGAGCGGAAGTGATCGCGCATCTCCCGTGGGACTCGTCGACCCACGATGGTCGACATGCGTGCGGCGTCGACGTCGGTCTGGCCGTGCGAGTAGGCCAGGACTCGCGAGGTTGCGTCCTCGATCGTCACGGGGGCATCGAGGATGGCGCTGATGGTGTCGGCCATCTCGAAGAGGTCGCTGAAGACGTGGTCTGTGCGGCCGTGCTCGGGAGTGCCGGGCACGACCTCGACCGCGGAGCGCAGCGCAGCCAGGGCAGCGGTCCATGTGGCGTCCTCCGACCACACGAGCAGGGGGAGTGCCAGGTCGGCGCACCGTTCCCTGACCCGTGCCACGTCCGCCCACGGGCGGCGCAGGATCAACCCGGCGGCCTCTGACGAGGCCTCGACCAGCGCGAGCGCCTCGTCGTCGGTGCGCACTCCGACGGCCACCACGAGATCGCCGCGCTCGGCGCGCGCAGGGTCACTGGCCTCGACGATCTCCAGGCCCAGCACCGGCCGGTCCTCCCCGGGCTGCGAGAGGCGCACGAACGTGGGACCCAGAGCCTGCGCGAGGGCAGCAGTGGTCATCACCTCCTCACTATGGCACCGCGGGGTCAGGCGTCGAGGCGCGTCATGTGATGGGATGCGCGCGTGGCACAACTCGGCCCGCTGGACCGCTTCCAGCGCGAGCATCGCGTCCTCGGGTACCCGCTTGCCGTCCTGTACAAGTTCTTCGACGACCAGGCGGGTTATCTCGTCGGGCTCATCGCCTACTACGCGTTCCTGTCGTTCTTCCCGCTGCTCCTCATCTTCTCCACGGGACTGAGCCTCGTGCTGTCGAACTACCCGAACCTGCAGCAGCGGGTGCTCGACTCGGCGCTGCAGGAGATCCCGGTCATCGGCGCGCAGCTCGGCGACCCCCAGACCCTGCGCGGGAGCATCACCGGAGTCGTCGTGAGCAGCGTCGTCGCGCTCTATGGCGGACTGGGCGTCGGACAGGCCTTCCAGTACGCGATGAACACGGTGTGGGGTGTGCCCCGCAACTCCCGCCCCAACCCCTTCCGTGCACGTGGGCGCAGCCTCCTGCTCCTGCTCACGATCCTGCTCTTCGTCGTCCTCACGACCACGGTCACCATCGTCAGCGCAAGGGCGATCAGCACCTTCCCGCTGGTGACGCGCGTTGCCGTCACCGTGGCCACCTTCCTCGGGACCGCGCTCGTCTTCGCCCTCGGAATGCGGCGGGCGGTGGCGATCGACCTCAAGCTTCGGCAGGTGGCGGTGGGAGCCGTCGGCGCCGCGATGACCTGGCAGCTGCTGCAGTACTTCGGGGTGCAGCTGGTCGAGCGCGTGGTCAACACGACCTCTGCGACCAACGGTGTCTTCGGGATCGTCATCGGCCTGTTCGCGTTCTTCCACCTTGCCGCGTTCGGCACGGTGTTCTTCGCGGAGGCAGACGTGGTGCGGGCGAACCGGCTCTATCCGCGGTCCCTGCTCACCCCCTTCACCGACGACGTGGAGCTCACCGACGGCGACCGTAAGGCCTACGCCCAGCAGGCCCGGATCGGGCGGTTCAAGCAGTACCAGCAGATTGATGTCGCCTTCGAGAGATCTGGCGCAGATCCTGATGGCGGCGACACGTTCCCGAGGTGACCAGCCTTGCACTGAGGACGGACACGTTGTGGGCCCGTGTCAGTTCTCGTCGCCGTCACCGTGGGAGCGGCGGAGGCTTCGGTGGGCCATGTCGAACGTGGACAGCACTTCCAGCAGGAAGGCAGCCGCGGACTCGATGACCGCCGAGGGCGTCCCGTGCGGCAGGTCGTCGAGGACTTCGGCGAGCACGACGTGGTGGACGCTGACCAGGTCGAGCAGGCTCACCCCTTCGTCCACGGCTCGGCGGCCGATCCGGTAGCCCAGGGTGAGCGCCGACTCGCTGCGCTGGGGCAGATACGCGAGGAAGGCGGCTCGGTAGTCGCGGGTCAGGTCCTCGACGTCGAGCGTCATCGCCGTGCCCGGTCGCGGACCCGAGCGAGATGGACCATGCCCTCCTCGAGGTCCAGCGCCGTGGGCAGCTCTCCGATGCCCATGCCGAGCCGCACCATGGCGAAGGCCACGTCGGGCTGGATGCCGACGATCACGGTCGCGGCTCCGCGGAGCCGGGAGATGTCGGCGATCGACTGGAGGGTGCGCGAGGCGAAGCTGTCGATGACGTCCAGCGCAGCGACATCGATGATGACGCCACGGGCCCGGTGCTCACCGATCTGACGCACGAGATCGTGCTGGAACCGGAGCATCTGGGAGTCGTCCAGGGCAGTGTGGACCGACGCGACAAGGACGTCACCCTGTCGCAGGATGGAGACGAGAGCAGGTCCGGACGTCACGATCCGTCCATCACCTCCTTGCGTGTGACCGTGTAGCCCAGGAGCCGCTCGGCCTCCTCCAAGCCACCTTGGAGGTCTCCGATGGTGTTCATCTTGCTGAGGTCGACGCCGATGGTGACGAGGGTCTGTGCGATGGTGGGCGAGAGGCCGGTGATGATGACGCTGGCGCCCATGAGACGCGAGGCGTCGACGGTCTGCACCAAGTGGTTGGCCACCGTCTCGTCGACGTCGGGCGCACCGGTGATGTCGATGACGACGACCTTGGCCCGGTGGGTTCTGATGCCTCGCAGGAGCTGCTCGGTCAGCTGCTTGGCGCGCTCACCGTCGAGAACGCCAATGATCGGCAGGATGAGCAGTCGCTCGCGCACGGGAAGCACAGGTGTCGACAGCTCCCGGATGGCATCCTGCTGCTGACGGATGACGCGTTCGCGCTCGTCGACGAAGCTCACGGCGACCGTGTTGGCGATGCGGTTGGCCGCCGGCTCGTAGGCGTTGAGCACGCGGTTGAGCAGCCCGAAGTCGCTCTGGTACTTCTCGAAGAGCGACCGGGCGAGCACGTCGCGCAGCAGCAGCACGATGCCCACGACCTCATGGGTCTCCACCCCGCGCGGGATGATGCGCTCGGACAGGTCGCGCGCATAGTGCTGGAGCGCCTCCACGCTGCCGGTCTCGAGGACCCCGACATAGTTGTCGTAGACCGACGTGGTCTCGGTCACCATCTCCTGCGGGGTCATGGCCTCGAGCAGGTGCGAGTCGTGGATCCTCGACGCCCAGTCGTCCCGCAGGGTTCCGCGGTGCTCGCGCAAGTGCGCCACGAGCTGAGGAAGCAGCTGGTCGTCAGAGGATGCCTCCTGGTCCTCGGGAGGAACCTCGCCAAAGCTATGAGTGTCCACGGTCAACCCTTCTTCTCGAACCATTTGGTCATGCTCACGGTGGTGCCCTTGCCGGGAGCGGACGCGACCTCGAACTCGTCCATGAGACGTCGGGCCCCGGGGAGCCCCAGACCGAGGCCGTCGTAGGTGCTGAAGCCGTCCTGCAGCGCCCGGTCGATGTCAGAGATGCCTGGCCCAGTGTCGCGGGCGATGACCCGTATGCCGGCCCGTGGACGTGCGAGGAGCTCGATGCTGACCTCGCCGCTCTCGGCAAACCGAACGATATTGCGAGCCACCTCGGACACGGCCGTGGCGAGCATCGTCAGGTCGGCACCCACGAAGCCGGCCCGCACGGCGAGCTCGCGTGCGGCCTGGCGGGCGCTGACGATGTCGGGGTCCGCCCCGATCGGGACACGGACCTCATCAGGGCGCTCTGGTGCACGATCGAGCAGTGGTTCGCTCAGCCGGGCGCAGACGTCGCACTCGAGGAGGTGGCGAGCGCTGTCCAGCTCACGCTGACGGCGGCGGTCGGCACTGGACAACGCAAGCAGCACGGCTCGACACCGGTCCGTCGGCGGCTCCGTGCCCTCGAGCGCGAGGACGTACTCGACGCGCAGACGGGCACGCGTTCGCTTGAGCTGGGCGGCCACGGCGCCCGCCGTGCTTCCGACCTCGTCGGCCAACACCTGAGTGGCGAGCCCGGACACCTCGTGGGCGAGGAGGACCTGGCGCTCGCGGTCGGTCAGCCGGGCCAGGGCCTCGGTCATCGCCAGCTGCTCCTCGGAGGCGACGAGCAGCTCGGCGGCCTCGACGGACTCGCTGGGGTCGTGCATGCGGTGCTGGTTGCGGGCGGCGACGTCGTCCTTGCGCCACATGGACGCGATGACGTTGCGCACGGTGGTGATCGCGTAGGGCTCGAGCATCCCGGGCTCGATGCGGTCCTCGGCGGCGAGAACCCTGGCCAGAGTCTCCTGGATGATGTCCTCCGCCGCGGGGTGCTGTCCGACGCGGGCCGTCACGATGCGCTGCAGCAAGGGCACGAGACCGGCGATATCTGCCGACTCTTGTGCCTCCAGCTGCGGCTCGTCACTGGCAGCGGACGGGGTCACGTGGGCGACCCTACGCCGCGCCGCCGCTGCTCACCGGGCCTTCCGGCCTGAGACTTTCTCCTCGTCCGCGGGCGTGGTGGTGACGGTTTCCTCTACGCCGGTTCCCGCGAGTGGGTCGACCCAACCGGGGGGTGGCGGCGGGTCGTGCGGCAGTGGGAGGGCCTCGGCTTGGGGGGAGCGCGATGACGCGACAGGCATGGGCTGACCCTTCAGGAGAGGACGGGTGGGCGGGCGCTGCGAAGCAGGTCTGGTGTCGCTCCGGGCCCATACCTCGATCCGGTGCAGCAGATGGATCAGGGCCAGGACCAGCACCGGTGCGGCGAAGGCGGTGGCCTTCACGAAAGCTGCCCGGGGACGCCCGCGGCTGTGGCCTGACGCCGAATGCGGCGTGGACGTGCCGGTGGCGGGAATGCCATGTCGGCACTCACGATGAACGCGCCGACGTCGACCATGATGCCCATCAGGTCCAGCTGCATCGGGCGGACCACCGCGCGCAGGACACCGTCGCAGCGCGTGAGGTCAGCCGGGACGACGCAGCGTCGGCTGTCCGCACCGACGAGCGTCCCATCGGGCTCGCGCAGCTCTCCCGTGAAGACGCCCCGTACGAAGGCGCCACGAGGAGCGATGACCATCTTGTGCAAGCGGAGCTGACCGGTCATGGTGCCGACGAAACCGCGTGGCGAACGGAAGGTGCCAGTGATGGCGGTCTGCTCCTCGGGCGCTGGGGCCGATTCGGGGCGGGGCCGGGGTCGAAAGGCAATGACCGTCACGGGTGCCTCCTTGGGCCGTGGTGAGGGTGTCCAGCCTGACCGCGGGGCACCCATGACACCCGGGAGGGAGGGCGTCATGGGTGCCGGGCGGGTCAGAGTCCGAGCCCGGTGAGGAGCCGGTTGAGCAGTGCGGAGATGCCGCCGAGCGGGTTGCCCGTGTTGTCGAGGAGTCCGGCGACGGCGCACAGCAGGTTGCCGAGGAGGTTGCCCGCACCGGGAACCGCCGTGACGTCCAGGTTGACCGGGGCCAGGTCGATGACAAGACCCAGCAGGTCGAGGTGGATCGCACCAATGTCCAGGGTGAGGATCTTGCACCCGTCAGGCGTGGTGACGCTTTGGAGCGGAGCCGTGAAGGTGCTGCCGCCGGTCGGTAGGCCCGTCCCGGTAATCGTTCCGGTCAGCTGGAGGGCTCCGTTGACCACGGAGGTCGTGAGGTTGCTCACGGCCCCACTGAAGGCGGTGCCGTCGGCGAGGGTGCCGGTCACCGGCAGTGTTGTCGGTGCTGCCTTCTTGGCCGCTGCGGCCGACACGGCGTGTGATGAGGCGGGGGCGGCGTTGGCTGCCGCAGCACCGGGCAGGAATCCCAGGGCACCCGCCAACAGGACGGCCGTTCCGGTTCCGGCGAGCTTGGACTTCATCATGACTTCTCCTTCGTGGGGCCCGAGGGGCCACCGTTGCGTTGGTTCCGTCGTGGCGGTTGCAGAGGGGTCCCGCTGCTTCTCGCTACACCGATGAAGACTCCGGTCCCGCCGCTGCATGACGCGGGACCGACGGCGAAAGACGTCCGGGTGCCGCCTTGGGCAGGCGTCATGACCGGAGTTGAGCTCGCACAGGCACGTTCGGCCCGCGTCATGCGTCGGGGTTCAAGGCGTCAGAGCGCGCAAACGCCCGTACGACGGGCTCCTGCGGGCTTGGTGACGTCAGGATCGCGCAGGGTCGGGGTGGAACTGCGTGCTCGCGGCCCGCTCGCACAGACCGAGAAACGCACCGAGAGCGATGAGCTCGTCCGGGGTGCGGGATGCGAAGTCCGTGAGAACGCTCGACCGGACGATGTATGCCGCGTGCTGGGCTCGCGAGATCGCGACGTTGACCCGGTTGCGGTTGAGCAGGAAACCCATCCCTCGGGACACGTCGCCATGGGCCGACGCGGCCATGGAGAGAATGGCGACGGGCGCCTCCTGACCCTGGAACTTGTCGACTGTGCCGACTGCGACGTCTCCGTACCCGGCCTCGCGCAGTCGCACCTTCAGCGTGCCGACCTGGCTGTTGTACGGGGTGATGACGCAGAAGTCCTGGGAGGTGAGCGGTCGGCCCGTGGTTGGCCCGGGCTCGGCACCAGCGGTCCACGTGCGGCCCACGAGGTCGGTCACGAGAGCGACAACCGCGTCGGCCTCCTCAGGGGAGAAGTTCTTGTTGTCCCGATGGTCCACGAGCACCTGGTGAACGCCGGGCTCGATCCCGTCGAGCGTGCGAGCTGCGGTGACGTGCTCCTCGGAGGAGAGCCGACCGGCATACGACAGCTGTGACACCGCCTGCGTCAGCTGAGGATGCATGCGCCAGGTCGTCTCGAGGAAGTAGCCGAGCTCTGGCGGCAGGAGGTCGGCATCGTCAGCGAGCCAGCCGAGGGCTGAGTGGTCGATGGGCTCCGCGTGGGTGCCCTGCGACACCTGGGGCAGCTGGGCAGGGTCGCCGAGCAACAGCAGTCGCTGACCGGCCATCGAGACCGCAAGCGTCTTGCCGAGGGAGAACTGACCCGCCTCGTCGATCACGACGAGGTCGAGTGAGCCTCGCGCGATGCGGCCGGTGTTGGTCAGGTCCCACGCCGTGCCTCCGATGACCAGGCCGACGCCCGCAGCTGAGCGCTCGGCGATGAAAGCCCCCAGGTCGTCGGACTTGGCCAGGGCGGTCCACAGGGGCGACTCCGTGTACTTCGCGGCCTTGGCCACCCGTGTGCCGTCGACGCCGGCGCGCACGACCGCGTCGAGCATGTTCTCGACGGCGGCGTGACCCTGCGAGCAGATCCCGACCTTCCAACCCATGCCCACGAGTCGGGCGATCACGCGAGCGCCGACATAGGTCTTGCCCGTGCCCGGAGGGCCTTGTACGGCGAGGTAGGAGTCGTCCATGTCGGTGAGGGCGGAGCTGATGGCGTCGATGAATCGCGCGTCGCCCGAACCGACGGTGGGCAGTGCCTCGCCGGAGCGCAGCCGTGGCGCGCTGCGCAGCAGGACGTCCATGCCGGCGCACTGTGGCAGGTTCGGGTGGGCTTCAAGCACCTCGCGCGCCAGGTCATGCAGGGCGCTGTCGATGCTCTTGGTGCCGACGGTGCTCGCCGGGACGAAGGCCACAGGGAAGTCGTCGACCTCCGTTTTGGCCGGCGCGTTCTCGAGGATCGTCAGCCGCTGGAACGTGCGTCCGCTGTCAGCGATCTCCTCCTCAGCCTCAAGAATCTCGACGCCGCCCGGACTCTTGGCGTGGGCGTTGGCGGGCGAGTGGTCCGAGGGTTCCGGGAAGGTGGGTGGCGCGGGGTAGAGCGCGGCCACCTTGGCACCGGCATCGAGCAGGGTGCCGCCGGCAGGGTCGACGCGCACTGCGTAGAGGCGCTTCATGCCGCTGCGAGGCGTGGGCTTGTGCCAGGGCTCGAGGAGCTCCGGATCACCCTCGACGATGGCGACGCCCGAGGAGGCCGTCCAGTTCTGGACGGGGTGCTTGATCCGCTCGTAGTGATCCCACCAGAAGGGCTTGTCCTCTCGCGCATGGAAGAGCACCGAGGCGGCGACGAGCGCCACGGCGTGGTCCTGGGGCGTGCGCTCCTCAAGTGCGACCTTGTCGACCAGTGCCCGGAGATCTGCCTCGAGTTGGAGGGCAGCGGCGCGCTCCTCGCTCACCGGCCGGCCCGGGAGGGGTTCGAAGGCCTCCCCGGACCCACCGCCGGGAACCAGGCTCACCAACCAGTCGCGCAGGAGACGGGTGGAGATGCAGTCGTCACGGTTGTACTCGGCGATGCCCTCGAGGATGTCCTTCGCCGCGTCGTAGCGCTCTTCGAGGCGGGCCATCATGAACCGGTGGTACTCGACGATCGAGTCGTCACCCTTCTGCAGGTCGGCCGTGCGGGCCTGCATGTAGAGGGGCTCGAGCTTCTTGATGGAGTAGGAACGCTGGGAGACCCGGATCGCCCCGCGCACCGTTGCGTAGAGGTCCACGAAGACCTGGTCCCGCAGGAACTGGTCGATGTCGTCCTCGCACACGGCATGCCGCGAGGCGAGACGTTTGAGCGCGGCCGTCTCATAGGGTGCGTAGTGGTAGATGTGCAGTCCGGGCCACTGTCGGCGGCGCTCTTGGACATAGCGCACGAACTCGATGAGTGCCTGCTTCTCCTGGGCACGGTCGTGCGCCCAGAACGCGCGGAACTCGTCGGTGCCCGAGTCCACCTCGACGACACCGAAGAGGTACTCGAGGCCCCAGTCCTTCGAACCCCGCTCAGCCCAGAGGGGGTCGCCCTCGAAGTCGAAGAAGAGGTCGCCGTCGCTGGGCACGGGCAACCGTCGGATGGGTGACTCGTCGAAGACCTCGTGCTGCATGGGCGCGTGCTCGTCGTCGATCTGCACCAGCTGGAGACGGGCCTGTGCTCGCAGTCGCTCCAGCCGCGACTCCTGGACACCTTCGACCTGGCCCGTCGTCGTGGCCAGCGCGTCGATGGTCGTGATCCCCGCCGCGGCCAGACGTTTGCGGGTGCTCGGACGCACCCCGGCAACGAGCAGGAGGTCGCGGCTGGCGAGCACCTCGGGCTCACACACCTCGCAGCGACCGCACGCCATCCATCGAGGGTCGCCCCACTGACCCAGCGCATCGGCCCCCACCTGATCGGCGATGATCCGCTGGAGCCGAGCCAGTCGCGACCGGTAGACGGGCACGATGTCGGACAGCGGGTAGTCACGGCGGTCCTCGTTGCCGAGGACGAGCCGCGCCCACGGCGCGGTGGAGACACCCAGGTCCTGGAGCTGGGCGGCATACGCAGCGATCTGCAGGAGCGCCGGGACGTTCGCCGAGCGCGCCAGCTTGGTGTCGCTCACGAGCCAACCCTCGTCGGTGCGCTCGAGGAAGTCGGCGTAGCCGAGGACATCGCCGTCGAAGAACGTCGCCTGGCACAGCACCCTGGTGTCGGAGTCGAGCGCCTCGAGGGTCTGTTGCATCGCGGCCTCGTAACCCGCGCGAGAGTGCTCGCCGCGTCCCAGGTCACGCACTCGGCCGGGGTGGAGCTTGCCCAGCCGGAGGCGCTCGGCGTTCTCGTGGGCGTTGCCGAGGTCGATGATGCGGTCCATCATCGGCGAGCTCTGCTCCGCGTCGGTGCGCTCGACGCGCCCCAACCGTGCGTCGAGGTCCCGGATCAGCGCGAACTCGCACTCCGACGCGGTGCGCAGGTCGTGGGGGCTGATGACGGGGCGGTCCTCGCCCGGGAAGAAGAACACGACGTCACCGTATGCCGGGCCACCGACAGTCCGGCGGCGACCCGACGGCGACGCGAGGCGACCGGAGGGAACCTTCGGGGGTGGGAGGGAAAGGAAGCCTCCGGTCGCAAAGGTTCCCGCATGGGGAGCAAAAGTTGGGGCCGATGGGGGTGCGGCGGCGGGCTCGGCAGGGGCGAGCGTGGGGCGCAGGGCAGGAGTCAGATCCAGCTCGGGAACCACATGAGCCGCAGCCAGTGGTCGTAGGGAATGACCTGCGCGGTGTAGATCGGGTAGAACCACGCGAACAGCGCGATCGTCACGAGCAGGTAGCCGCCCACGACGAGCGCCCCCCGACGACGCCGCTCCCGCGTCGCGCTCCGGCCACCCAGCACCAGCCCCGCGCAGAACGTCAGCGACAGCACCACCCACGGCTCGAACGCCACGGAGTAGAAGGCGTAGATCGTGCGCTCCTGGTACATGAACCACGGCGCATAGCCGGCCAGCACGCCCGAGAGCGCCGCGCCCGCGCGCCAGTCACGGCGCACCGCCCAGAAGAAGGCGCACACGAGCAGCGCGACGACGCCGACCCACCAGACCGACACCGTGCCGATCGTGTGGACCGCCTGCGAGCAGGAGTCGACGTGGCACGAGCCCTCGCCCCGCTTGCTCCCCTCGTAGAAGAACGACGTCGGCCGCGCCTGGACCATCCAGCCCCACGGGTTGCTGGAGTACGAGTGCGGCGTCGTCAGCGTGGTGTTGAAGTGCCACATGTCCTGGTGGTACTTCACCCAGTTGCGCAGCACCGCGGGCAGCCACTGGATGCCCTCGCCGGGGTGGAAGGTGTTCCACTGCCGGTGGTAGCCGTTCGAGGACAGGAACCACCCGCTCCACGAGAGGACGTAGACGACCGCACCGGTCACGACGAGCTGCAGCGCGGCATACGGTCCGTCCTTGAACAGGCCCTCGCGCACCCACGGCCGCACCCCGACCGCGCGCCGGGCGCCGAGGTCCCACAGGACCGTCATCAGCCCGAAGACCGCGATGAAGAAGATGCCGGACCACTTCGTCGAGACGCACAACCCCAGGCAGAGCCCCGCGAGCCAGCGCCAGGGCCGCGCTCCCAGCCACGGACCGTTCTTCAGGGGTATGCCGGGGGGCTGGCTCCCGACGACTGTCGCCAGGCGCTCGCGGGCCCGGTCGCGGTCCACGACGAGCGCGGCGAACCCGGCCAGTGCGAAGAAGGACACGACCATGTCGAGGATTCCGGTGCGTGACATGGCGACGTGCGTGCCCTCGACGGCGAGGAGCAGCGCGGCGACGCACCCCAGGAGTGTCGAGCCGAACAGGCGCCGGGCGACCCGGCCCACGATGAGGATCGAGAGCGTGCCGAGGACGGCGACGGCGAAGCGCCACCCGAACGAGCTCTGCGGGCCGAAGAGCCACTCACCGGCGCCGATGAGCCACTTGCCGACGGACGGGTGCACGACCATGTCGCCCTGGTCGCTGAAGACGTTGACGTTGCCGGCGTTCCACAGCTTGTCGGCGTCCTCGTTCTTGCCCTCGACGCGCAGCTCGACGCCGTGCTGGATGAGCGACCAGCCCTGCTTGACGTAGTAGGTCTCGTCGAAGACCAGCGAGTGCGGCCGGTCGAGGTGCCAGAACCGCAGGAACCCGCCGACCGCGGCGATGAACAGCGGTCCGACCCAGCCCCAGATCCGGTCGGTGGGAGGAGTCCCGAGCAGGCGCTCGCGCAGCTCGTCGGTCCGGGTCACCGGCACATCGTAGGCAGGCCTCACTGTGGGCGGGCCGCATGCGCGGCGTGGCAGGATCGCGCCATGACTGCTGAGTCCTCGCGGACGCCGGGTGACGGGGTTCTCGTGCTCGCTGCCACCCCCATCGGCGACCCGCGGGACGCCGCTCCCCGGCTGGCGGACGAGCTTGCCACGGCCGACGTCATCGCGGCGGAGGACACCCGGCGGCTGCGGCGCCTCTGCCAGGCGCTCGACGTCAACCCGTCCGGTCAGGTCATCAGCTACCACGAGCACAACGAGGCGTCGCGGACCGCCGACCTCGTGGAGAGACTTCGCGCGGGCGACCGGGTGCTCGTCGTCACCGATGCCGGTATGCCGTCGGTCTCGGACCCGGGGTACCGCCTCGTCTCCGCCGCGGTGGGGATCGACGTGCGCGTGACCTGCGTGCCGGGGCCGTCCGCGGTGCTCATGGCGCTCGCGGTGTCCGGGCTCCCGGTGGACCGGTTCTGCTTCGAGGGCTTCCTCCCGCGCAAGGGCGGGGAGCGCTCTCGGGCGCTGCGTGCGCTGGCCGACGAGAAGCGGACGATGGTGTTCTTCGAGGCGCCGCACCGCATCGACAAGTCGCTGGCGGCGATGGAGGAGGTCTTCGGCGGGACGCGCCGGGCTGCGGTGTGCCGGGAGCTGACCAAGACCTATGAGGAGGTGCGGCGTGGCTCGCTGACCGAGCTCGTGGCGTGGGCCAGCGACGGGGTCCGCGGTGAGATCACCGTCGTCGTCGCCGGAGCGGCGGCTGTGTCCGGGGACGTCGAGAGCAACCTCACCTCGGTCCTGGACCGGGTCGCGGCGGGGGAGCGCCTCAAGGACGTGTGCGCCGACGTCTCCTCCGCGACGGGCCTGTCCAAGAAGGCGCTCTACGACGCAGCCCTCGCGGCCCAGAGGTCCTGACACCGCGTTGGTCGTTAGGTTGGTGGCATGAAGACACGCAACCTTGGAGGAACGCAGGTCGGCTCCATCGGCCTGGGACTGATGACCTTTGACCAGAGCGGGACCCAGCCCCGGCAGCAGCTGCTCGACACCGTGCGGGCCGCGCTCGACGCGGGTGTCACCCTGTTCGACACTGCGGACGCGTACGGCCCCGGCGACGAGAAGGGGGCCGCCGCGCAGGGCGAGAACGAGCGCCTCATCGCCTCGATCCTCGATGAGCTGGGGGTGCGCGGCCGGGTCCTGCTCGCCACCAAGGGCGGCCACGTCCGCACCGACGGCGGGGAGTGGGAGACCGACAGCTCGCCCGAGCACCTGCGCGAGGCGGTCGACGCCAGCCTGGGCCGGCTCGGCGTCGAGCAGATCGCCCTGTGGCAGCACCACCGGCCCGACCCCGACGTCCCCTACGACGAGGTCATCGGCACCCTCAAGGAGATCGCCGACAGCGGCAAGGTGGCCAGGGTCGGCCTCTCCAACGCCGACCCCGACCAGATCCGGGCCGCCCACGACGTGCTCGGCGACGCCCTCGCCAGCGTCCAGAACCAGTTCAGCCCTGCGTTCCGCAGCAGCCGCCCCGAGATCGACGTCTGCGACGAGCTCGGCCTCGCCTTCCTGCCGTGGAGCCCGCTGGGCGGGCTCAACGGGGCCAAGGGCCTCGCCGAGACGTTCCCCGTCTTCGCCGAGGTGGCGCAGGCGCACGGTGTCAGCGCCCAGCAGGTCGCCCTTGCGTGGGAGCTCGCCCAGTCGCCCGTCGTCATCCCGATCCCCGGGGCCAAGCGGCCCGAGTCGGTCACCGACTCCGCCGCCGCCGCGGACCTCGAGCTCACCGACGACGAGGTCGCCCGGCTCGACGGCTGACCGCGACAGCGGAAGGCGGGCGCGGGTCCCACGCTCTGCGTGGGCCGGCATACGCATCGGTAACGTGCCTATCTCACACGTGAGTTAGGTCTGCCTCAGCGTGTGCCGGCCCTCGGCGCGCGGTACCTTTCGGTCATGCCCTCGACGACGCTCTCCCCGCGCGGGACCACGGCGCGGAGCACGACGATCGCGCTCAAGCTGCTCATGGCAGTGACCGGCCTGGTCTTCGTCGGATATCTGCTCCTGCACATGTACGGAAACCTCAAGGCCCTCACCGGAGAGGAGGGTTTCAACGAGTACGCGGAGCACCTGCGCTCCTTCGGTGAGCCGATGCTTCCCCACGGCGGCCTGCTGTGGATCGTGCGCGTCGTGCTGATCCTGTCCCTCATCGGTCACGCGTACGCCTCCTTCAAGCTGTGGAGCCGAGCCGACAGCGCACGGCGCACCAAGTACGCCGCCGTGAAGTCGGCCGCCACCGCCAAGTGGATGCGATGGGGAGGCGTGTTCATCCTCCTGTTCCTCGTGTGGCACCTGCTGCAGTTCACGATCGTCAAGATCTCGGTCAACCCGGACAAGCAGGGCGCCAACGTCACCTCCAACCCCTACGAGCTCGTCGTCGCGAGCTTCCAGGTGTGGTGGATGGTGCTCATCTACGTGGCCGCGATGATCGCCCTCTTCATGCACCTCAAGCACGGCGTCTACAGCGCCCAGCAAACGCTCGGCTGGACCTCGTCGCCCAAGGCGCACGTGCGGGCCATGACGATCGGGGTCGCCCTCGCCGCGCTCATCGTCGTCGGCTTCCTCATCCCGCCGCTGTCCATCGCATTCGGCCTGATCGACTGAAGGTGTCGCAGAACATGACTGACAACAACACGGGCTCCTCGACCGGTCTCGTCGAGGGCCTCTACAGCCTGGGCGCCCCGATCGAGGACCACAAGGCCCCTGCCGGGCCCATCGACCAGAAGTGGACCCGTCGCAAGTTCGAGGCGGCCCTGGTCAACCCGACCAACCGGCGCAGGATGTCGGTCATCATCGTCGGCACCGGTCTGGCGGGTGGCGCTGCCGCTGCGACCCTGGGCGAGGCCGGCTACCACGTGAAGTCCTTCTGCTTCCAGGACTCCCCGCGACGTGCGCACTCCATCGCCGCGCAGGGTGGCATCAACGCCGCCAAGAACTACAAGGAGGACGGCGACTCCGTCCAGCGCCTCTTCTACGACACGGTCAAGGGTGGCGACTACCGCTCGCGCGAGACCAACGTCTACCGCCTCGCCGAGGTCAGTGCCAACATCATCGACCAGTGCGTCGCGCAGGGCGTCCCGTTCGCCCGCGAGTACGGCGGCCTGCTCGACAACCGCTCCTTCGGTGGTGTGCAGGTGTCGCGCACCTTCTATGCGCGGGGCCAGACGGGCCAGCAGCTCCTCATCGGTGCCTACCAGGCGCTCGAGCGCCAGGTCGCCGCCGGCACGGTCGAGGCGTTCACCCGCCACGAGATGCTCGAGGTCATCGTCGACGACGCCGGCGACGGCAGCGGTCCTCGTGCCCGGGGCATCATCGCCCGCGACCTCGTCACCGGTGAGATCGAGACCCACCTGGCCGACGCCGTGGTGCTCGCCTCGGGTGGGTACGGCAACGTCTTCTTCCTCTCCACCAACGCGATGGGCTCCAACGTCACCGCGTCGTGGCGTGCGCACCGCAAGGGTGCCTACATGGCCAACCCCTGCTACACGCAGATCCACCCGACCTGCATCCCGGTCTCCGGCGAGCACCAGTCCAAGCTGACGCTCATGTCGGAGTCCCTGCGCAACGACGGCCGCATCTGGGTGCCCAAGCGTCGCGAGGACTGCGACAAGGACCCGCGCGAGCTGGGCGAGGACGACCGCGACTACTACCTCGAGCGGATCTACCCCTCGTTCGGCAACCTCGTGCCCCGCGACATCGCCTCGCGCCAGGCCAAGAACGTCTGCGACGAGGGTCGCGGTGTCGGACCGGTCGTCGGCGACTTCCGTCGTGGCGTCTACCTCGACTTCGCCGACGCCATCGAGCGCCTGGGCCGCCACGCCGTCGAGGAGAAGTACGGCAACCTCTTCGACATGTATGCCCGCATCACCGGTGAGAACCCGTACGAGACACCGATGCGCATCTACCCGGCCGTCCACTACGTCATGGGTGGCCTGTGGGTCGACTACGACCTCGAGTCCTCGATCCCCGGTCTGTTCGTCGCCGGTGAGGCCAACTACTCCGACCACGGAGCCAACCGCCTCGGCGCCTCGGCGCTCATGCAGGGCCTGGCCGACGGCTACTTCGTCCTGCCCAACACGATCCGCGACTACCTGGCCAAGGCACCGGCCAACAAGCTCACCGAGGACAGCCCCTCGGTGGTCGAGGCCCGCACCGCGGTCGAGGAGCGCACCCAGCGGCTTCTCGCCATCAACGGTGAGCGCAGCGTCGACTCCTTCCACCGCGAGCTCGGCAACATCATGTGGGAGTACTGCGGCATGGAGCGCTCCGAGGAGGGCCTGCGCAAGGCCATCGACCTCATCCGGGGACTGCGTGAGGAGTTCTGGCGCAACGTGCGCGTCCTGGGGGCCGGCGACACGCTCAACCAGTCGCTCGAGAAGGCCGGCCGCGTCGCCGACTTCCTCGAGCTCGGTGAGCTGATGTGCATCGACGCCCTGCACCGCCGCGAGTCCTGCGGCGGCCACTTCCGCGCCGAGAGCCAGACCGAGGACGGTGAGGCGCTGCGTCACGACGACGAGTTCGCCTACGTCGCCGCCTGGGAGTTCACCCCGCCGGAGGGCGGCGAGCAGGAAGGGGTGGGTGCCGGTATGGGCGCCCCCGTCCTGCACAAGGAAGACCTCGTGTACGAGTTCATCGAGCTGAAGCAGCGGAGCTACAAGTAATGGACCTGACTCTCAAGATCTGGCGCCAGACCGGCCCCAACGACCAGGGCGGACTCGTCACCTACCAGGTGTCCGACATCAGCCCGGACATGTCCTTCCTCGAGATGCTCGACGTCCTCAACGAGCAGCTCAACGCCAAGGGTGACGAGCCCATCGCGTTCGACAGCGACTGTCGCGAGGGCATCTGCGGCATGTGCGGCCTCATGATCTCGGGCCACGCGCACGGTCCGGAGCGCACGACGACCTGTCAGCTGCACATGCGCTCGTTCAAGGACGGCGAGACGATCACCGTCGAGCCGTGGCGTGCCGAGGCGTTCCCGGTCGTGCGTGACCTCGTCGTCGACCGTGGTGCTCTCGACCGGATGATCCAGGCCGGTGGCTTCATCTCGGCCAACACCGGTGCGGCCCCGGACGCCCACGCGACGCCCGTGCCCAAGCCCAACGCCGACCGCGCCTTCATGGCCGCCGAGTGCATCGGCTGCGGCGCCTGCGTCGCGGCCTGCCCCAACGCCAGCGGCATGCTGTTCCTCGGCGCCAAGATCACCCACCTCGGCGAGCTGCCCCAGGGCCAGCCCGAGCGCGACGCCCGCGTCGTGGCGATGGTCAACCAGCACGACCACGAGGGCTTCGGTGGATGCACCAACATCGGTGCCTGCTCGTCGG
Organism: Knoellia sp. Soil729; assembly: GCF_001427985.1. Lineage (GTDB taxonomy): Bacteria > Actinomycetota > Actinomycetes > Actinomycetales > Dermatophilaceae > Knoellia. Next base: position 863,267 of record NZ_LMSA01000001.1, on the reverse strand, counting down.
CCTGCCCCAAGGGCATCCCGCAGGACGTCATCAGCCAGCTCAACATGGACCTGCGCACGGCCCTCAAGCACGGCCGCTGAGCCCGACCCGCGAACGCTCGCACGCGGCATACCGAGAGTTCTTCGGTATGCCGCGTGCTCGTGTTCTGGCCTGTCGGCACCTGTGTGACGGGTCGGGATGCCCAGACGTCGCGACTGGTCGGGTGTGGGCCGACCTCGTCAGGCCGCAGCGGCTGCTCACGGTCCTGGCCGACCAGGGCATCAGGCGGAGCGACGGTCGACCTGTCTCGACGGGGACGGCCGGGGCGAGCGGTCGGGGGTCGCGTGACGGGTCGGGGTGCCCGGGCGGGGCGACCCGTCACGCAGCCCCCGACCGACGCCGGGCTGGCTCCCGACCACCCGGTCAGAGCCAGCTGAGGTGGTTCTTGAGGAGGGCGTAGCCGACGAAGGCGACGATGTCGAGGACCGTGTGCGCCACGACGAGCGGCCCGACCCGCTTGGTCCTCGTGTAGAAGTAGCCGAAGATCAGCCCCATGACGGCGTTCCCGACGAACCCGCCGAAGCCCTGGTAGAGGTGGTACGAACCGCGGATCAGCGCCGAGGACACCATCACTCTCGTCGTCGACCAGCCGGCCTGCGACCACCGTGTGAAGAGGTAGCCGATCATCACGACCTCCTCGAGGACGGCGTTCTGCGCCGCCGCCAGCACGAGCACCGGGACCGCCCACCACACGTCGGTGAGGTTCGCCGCAGCGATGGTGGTGTTGAGGTCGAGAGCCCGCGCGACGGCATACAGGCCGAGTCCCGGGATGCCGACGAGAGCCGCGAGACCCAGTCCGCGCACGAGGTCTCGGGCCGGCTGCGTCCAGTCGGCCCCGATCGTGAACCGGGCCCGCCGGTCGCCACGTGACAGCAGGTGCAGCGCCAGCACGACCGGCACGAGGGCCAGGCCGATGCCGACGAGCTGGTAGACGAGGTCGAGCCAGGGCCGGTCCGGCGTGACGGAGGAGTTCATCGCCGTCGTCTGCTTGCTCAGCGACACCTCGGCCGTGAGCTTGCGGATGAGCGACAGCACGCTCCAGATCGCCGACGCCCCGAGCGAGACACCCAGGACGAGCCACGACTCGACGAGCAGGCCGCGGCGGGTCAACGCGCGCTGCTCGACGGGTGCCTCCATGGGTGGCAGCCTAGGCAGCCAAGGTGGACGTCCGCTGGACGTCCCCTGTCAGGCGCGTGGGTATGCCGTGTCGCGGCCATTGCGGTCGAGTCGCCGCTTCTTCCAGCTGCGGACCTTGAGCCACATCCACACGAGGAACCAGGCCAGCGCGAGAAGCGCGACGACCACCAGCACCGGGATGAAGAGGGCGACCAGCGACAACCCGATGGAGGCACCGTCCTCGGCGGTGGAGACCACCGGCGCCCCGAGGCCGAGGCTGCCCGCGTTGATGGCCGGGCGCGCCGCCATCTTGCCCGAGTGCACGAGCCCCGAGACGGCGATGCCGAGGACGACCCCGACCCAGGGGTTGTCGCCCATCCAGGTCGACCTGTCGAGGTCCTCGGCCGCCGTCGTCGCCGCGAAGATCAGTCCACCCATGCTCGGGCGGATGAAGGTCTGGATCGCGTCGTTGACCGTGTCGATCGCCGGGATCTTGTCGAGGACGAGCTCGGTGAGCAGGAGGATGGCTCCGACGCCGATCGCCCACGGCGACTCGATCCACTGGAAGCCGGAAGGGAGCGTGATCACGTCGGTGAACCGGGCGAGGAGGGCCACGATCATGAACGGGATGTAGGCGTTGAGCCCGGCTGCGGCGGACAGCCCCATGCCGGTGAGGGCGGCGATCACGTGTCAACCTCCTGGTGCGTCGGCGCGCCACCGGCACCGATCTGAGGACATGTCTACTCGACGGGTGCCACCCAGCCGCGCTTGCGCGTCGCACCCGCTGGGCCGGCCTCCCGGGTCGTGGAGCACAGTGGACGGTGTCACCGCCCCGTCCGAGGAGCCTTCGCGTGTCGACCTCTCTCACCGTCACCAGCACCGAGCAGCTGACCCCGCGCCTCACCCGCGTGTGGTTCTCCAGCGACGACCTGTCCGCGTTCGAGGGCAGCGACTCCACCGACCGCTACGTCAAGCTCGTCTTCCCCAAACCGGGGGTGGTCTACCCGGAGCCGCTCGACATGCGGGCGCTGCGCGGGACCATCCCGCCCGAGGACCTGCCGCTGGTGCGCACCTACACCGCGCTCTTCCCCGATGTCGCGGCCGGCACCGTGGCGATCGACTTCGTGGTCCACGGCGACGAGGGCGTGGCCGGGCCCTGGGCCGCCGCTGCCCGGCCCGGGGACACGCTGCTGGCCAACGGGCCGGGTGGCGGGTACCGGCCGGACCCGACCGCCGACTGGCACCTGCTCGCCGGTGACGAGTCCGCGATCCCGGCGATCACGGCAGCACTCGCGGCCCTCACCCCGGATGCCGTTGCTCGCGTCGTGCTCCTCGTCGACGGACCCGGGCACGAGCTGGACCTCGCCAGGCCGGCCGGCGCCGAGCTGGCCTTCGTGCACCGCGAGACCGGGGGAGACCTCGTCGAGGCGGTTCGTGCGATGGACTGGCCGCAGGGCCGCGTTCACGCCTTCGTCCACGGAGAGGGCGGTGCCGTCATGCACGGCATCCGGCCGTACCTGCTGCGCGAGCGCGGACTGGCTCGTGAGCAGGTGTCCATCTCGGGCTACTGGCGGCTCGGGCGCACCGAGGAGGGCTTCCGGGACTGGAAGTCCGAGCTCGCCGCTGCGGACAGCGCCACGTGAGGGGACGGCGCACCTGAGCGGACGGCATACCGGCGTGTCGTGTTCCGAACGGGGGAATTGGCGAGTTGGGGACGGCGTCGGACGGAGGCAGAGGCGGTTGTGGGTGACGCCTAGGATTCACCCGTGACCAAAATCCTCAGCGCTGTCGCCTGGCCGTACGCCAACGGTCCGCGCCACCTCGGCCACGTGGCCGGGTTCGGTGTGCCCTCCGACGTCTTCAGCCGCTACATGCGCATGGCCGGCAACGACGTGCTCATGGTGAGCGGCTCCGACGAGCATGGCACCCCGATCCTCGTGCTCGCCGACCAGCAGGGCGTCACGCCGCAGGAGCTCGTCGACAGGAACCACGCGATCATCGCCCGTGAGCTGGCCGACCTCGGCTGCTCCTACGACCTCTACACGCGCACGACGACGGCCAACCACTACTCCGTGGCGCAGGAGCTCTTCAGGCAGGTCCACGCCAACGGCTACATGATCGAGCAGACGACCCGGGGCGCGATCAGCCCCAGCACCGGCCGCACCCTGCCCGACCGCTACATCGAGGGCACCTGCCCGATCTGCGGCTACGCCGAGGCCCGCGGTGACCAGTGCGACAACTGTGGCAACCAGCTCGAGCCGACCGACCTCATCGACCCCAGGTCCAAGGTCAACGGCGAGACGCCCGAGTTCATCGAGACGCAGCACTTCTTCCTCGACCTGCCGGCCCTGGCCGACGCCCTGCGCGAGTGGCTCGACGACCGCGAGGCGAGCGGGACATGGCGCCCCAACGTCATCAAGTTCAGCCTCAACATCCTCGACGACATCCGTCCGCGTGCCATGACCCGCGACATCGACTGGGGCATCCCCGTGCCGCTCGAGGGGTGGCAGGACCAGCACGCCAAGCGTCTCTACGTCTGGTTCGACGCCGTGGTGGGCTACCTGTCCGCGTCGGTGGAGTGGGCGCGACGCCTCGGTGAGCCGGAGCGCTGGCGCGAGTGGTGGAACGACGAGGACGCCAGGTCCTACTACTTCATGGGCAAGGACAACATCACCTTCCACTCCCAGATCTGGCCCGCAGAGCTCCTTGCGTATGCCGGCCGCGGCAGTCGCGGGGGCGAGCCCGGTTCGTTCGGGGTCCTCAACCTGCCCACCGAGGTCGTCAGCAGCGAGTACCTCACGATGGAGGGCAAGCAGTTCTCCTCGAGCCGTGGCCACGTCATCGGCATCCGCGAGGTCCTCGAGCGCTACGGCCCCGACCCCATCCGCTACTTCATCTGCGCGGCCGGCCCTGAGAACCAGGACAGCAACTTCACCTGGGCCGAGTTCGTGCAGCGCAACAACTCCGAGCTCGTGGCCGGCTGGGGCAACCTCGTCAACCGCACCGGGGCCATGATCGCCAAGAGCTTCGGGGAGATTCCGAAGCCGGGCCCCCTCGAGCCGGTCGACGAGGCGGTGCGTGCGGCGACGCTCAAGGCCTTCGACACGGTCGGGGAGCTGCTCTCCCACCAGCGCATCAAGTCGGCGGTCAACGAGGCGATGCGTGCCGTGGGTGAGGTCAACAAGTACGTCAGCGACACCGAGCCCTTCAAGCTCAAGGGTGAGGACCAGCAGGAGCGCCTGGCCACCGTCCTGCACACGCTGATCCAGTGCGTCAGCGACCTCAACACCGTGCTGGCGCCGTTCCTGCCGCACGCAGCCAACCGGGTGCACGCCTTCCTCGGTGGTGAGGGCGAGTTCATGCCGATGCCGGTCGTCGAGGAGGTCTCGGGCCTGGACGAGGGCGACAAGGACCGCACCTACCCGATCATCACCGGGGACTACACCACGACGCCGCGCTGGGAGTCCCGACCGGTCAGCATCGGTGCGCCGATCGCCAAGCCGACAGGGGTCTTCGTCAAGCTGGACGAGGCCGTCGTCGACGAGGAGCTCGCGCGGCTCCAGCAGCCGTGAGCTCGTCGAGCCGGGGTGTCCCGGACCTGCCCGACCCTCTGCCGATCGCGGTCGTCGACAACCACACGCACCTCGACATCGAGCGTGACGGTCACCCCGTCGACGTCGCGGAGGCGCTGGCGAAGGCCGCCGCGGTCGGCGTGGACCGGGTCGTCCAGATCGGCTGCGACCTGCCGGGGGCGCGCGCGACGATCGAGATGGTCGAGGCGCACCCGTCCATGCTCGGAGGTGTCGCCCTGCACCCCAACGAGGTGCCGGGGTTGGCCGACAGCGGAAGTCTCAACGCGGCATACGCAGAGATCGAGGGTCTCGCGGCACATCCGCGAGTCCGGGTCATCGGGGAGACCGGTCTCGACCACTACCGGACCGGCCCGGAGGGGCAGGACGTACAACGCGAGAGCTTCCGGTGGCACATCGACCTGGCCAAGCGGCTCGGCAAGGCGTTGCAGATCCACGACCGGGACGCCCATGGCGACGTGATGCGCATCCTCGAGGAGGAGGGCGCGCCGAGTTCGACTGTGCTGCACTGCTTTTCGGGTGACCTCGCGATGGCGCAGGAGTGCGTGGAGCGGGGTTATTACCTCTCATTCGCCGGCACGGTGACCTTCAAGAACGCGCACGGCCTGAGGGACGCCCTGTCGGTCACTCCGCTGGACCGGCTGCTCGTCGAGACCGACGCTCCCTACCTCACGCCGCACCCGTGGCGGGGCGCCGTGAACGCGCCCCACCTCGTGCCGCTGACCGTGCGAGCGATGGCGGCCACGCTCGGGGTCGCGGTACCCACGCTGTGCCAGGCCCTGTCCGAGAACTCGGAGCGCATCTACGGCCCTTGGTGAGGACGGGGGCGCTCTGGCATCGAGTCACACTGGCCTCAAGGGCACCAGGAGTGACACGCGTGGGACACGTCACCGTTACCGAAATTTGACCTTGCCCCCTTTTCTGCTTCATGGTTGATGGGTTGGCCGGAGCTGGGCTTCGGGCGAAGACAGGGGCGAGGACGCCGGTTTGACACCGTGCGCACCTCGCTCTCATGTTGTCGGGACTTCTCCCCTGCGGAGTCCCGCGGTCCTCCCTGAGGGACTGTCGCTCGCCTCGGTGTCCGGAGAGTTCGATCATCGGAGCACTCTTGATTTCTCGTCCCATGCGCCTCGCTGCCCAAGGTGCTGCGGCACTGACGGTGGCCGCCGGTTCCTTCGGCGTCGCCCACCTCGACAAGGCTGTCGCGCTGTCCGTCGACGGCCAGTCCTCGTCAATGCACGTCTTCGGCTCGACCGTCGGCGATGCCCTCGCCAAGAAGGGCATCACCCTGGGCGAGCACGACCAGGTCGTCCCCTCCGTCGGCTCCCCGCTCGAGGACGGTGACACGATCTCCGTGCGCTACGGGCGCAAGCTCACCGTCACCATCGACGGTGTCAAGAAGGAGTACTGGACGACGGCCACGACCGTCGACGCCGCGCTGCGCGACCTGAACATCCGCGCCGGCAGTGACGCCAAGCTCTCGGCCTCCCGCTCGCAGGCGCTCGGTCGCCAGGGCCTGTCCCTGACGCTCACGACCCCCAAGACCGTCACGGTCAAGGTCGACAAGAAGAAGCTTTCGCGCACCTCGACGTCGGCCACCGTCGCCGACGCCCTGCGTGAGTTCGGCGTCACGTACGACAAGGACGACAAGGTGTCGCCGGCGCCCACGACGGCACTCAAGGACGGCCTCGGCATCACGGTGCAGCGCGTCGTACTCAAGAACGTCACGAGCAAGGTCGCGGTCCCCCACGCGAGCACCACCAAGAAGGACGCCTCGCTCTACACCGGCACCCGCAAGGTGCTCACCGAGGGCCGCGACGGCTCCAAGACCGTCACCGTCCGTCGCACCATCACCGACGGCAAGGTCACTGCGACCAAGGCGCTGAGCAGCAAGGTCACCAAGGCCCCGGTGACCGAGGTCGTCGCCGTCGGTACCAAGGCCAAGCCGGCCCCCAAGCCCGTGGCCAAGCCGGTCGCCAAGCCCACGCCCAAGCGGACCGCCAGCACCCCGGCCCCGAAGCCGGAAGCAGGCAACACCTCTGGCGCCGGCATCAACCTCAGCAATGCCGCGATGTGGGACCGCATCGCGCAGTGCGAGTCCGGTGGCAACTGGTCCATCAACACGGGCAACGGCTACTACGGCGGTCTCCAGTTCGACTACGGTTCCTGGCTCGCCAACGGTGGCGACGACTTCGCCTCGCGTGCCGACCTGGCCTCGCGCGCCGAGCAGATCACCATCGCGAACCGCTACTACGCCAAGGCTGGCCTCGGCCCTTGGGGTTGTGCGCACGCAGCCTGACGCTTCACGACACCTCTGAGGCCGTGCACCCCACTTCGGTGGGGCGCACGGCCTCAGTGCATCGCTCGGTTCGAGCGGGGCAATAGGGTGGCGGCCATGTCGACGTCAGGGCTGCTCGGGGCCGCGCAGGTCCGAGAGCTCGCGGCCCGCTTCGGCATCCGCCCCACCAAGACGTGGGGCCAGAACTTCGTCATCGACGCCAACACGGTCCAGCGCATCGTGCGGGTCGCCGGTGTCGGGGAGGAGGACGTCGTCGTCGAGGTCGGCCCCGGGCTCGGCTCACTCACCCTCGCCCTGCTGCCGGTCGCGCAGCACGTCACCGTCGTCGAGGTCGACCCGCTCCTGGCGGGCGGGCTGCCGGGGACCGTCGAGATGGTGGCACCCGAGCTCGCCGACCGGCTGACGGTGGTGCACGCCGACGCTCTGCGCATCGACGAGCTGCCCGGTGACGCACCCACCGCCCTCGTCGCCAACCTGCCCTACAACATCTCGGTGCCGGTCGTGCTCAACTTCCTCGAGCGCTTCCCGACGATCGAGCGCATCCTCGTCATGGTGCAGCTTGAGGTCGCCGAGCGGCTCGCCGCCAGGCCGGGCTCGAAGACCTATGGCGTGCCGAGCGTCAAGGCGGCCTGGTATGCCGACGTCACCCTCGCCGGCAACGTCAGCCGGTCGGTGTTCTGGCCCGTGCCCAACGTCGACTCCGGACTGGTCAAGCTCGTCCGCCGGAAGCCGCCGCAGACGGACGCGACCCGCGCCGAGGTGTTCGCGTGCATCGATGCTGCCTTCGCGCAGCGCCGCAAGACTCTTCGCGCCGCGCTGGCGTCGTGGGCCGGGTCCGCGCAGAAGGCCGAGGCGGCGCTCATCGCCGCCGGGATCGACCCGCGCACCCGGGGGGAGCAGCTCGACGTCTCCCAGTTCGCCGCGATCGCGAGCGCCCACCGCGCTGCTGGCTGAGCACTTCGCCGGGGAAGTTCTCACTTCGCGTCATCGCGGCGGTGCCGCGAGGTGAGAGAAACCCACTTCAGGCGGGGAAGGTGGGACGGCGATGCTCAGGGCGCGGATGTCAGTCGGCGACCCGGCCATGACTAGGGTGGCGACATGACCTCGGCCCACTCGGACCCCACCCCCGTCACGGTGCGCGTCCCCGCCAAGGTCAACCTCGAGCTCCTCGTCGGACCCGTGCGCGACGACGGCTTCCACTCGCTCTCGACGGTCTACCAGGCCGTGAACCTCCACGACGACGTCACCGTCGCCCTCGACGAGGACTGGAGCTGCTCGGTGACCGGGCCCTACTCGGACATCGTCCCCATGGACTCGAGCAACCTCGCTCTGCGCGCTGCCCGGCTGCTCGCCGCCGAGGCCGGAGTGGACACCCCCGTGCACGTCTCCGTCGCGAAGTCGATCCCCGTCGCCGGCGGCATGGCGGGCGGGTCGGCCGACGCGGCGGGAGCGCTCGTGGCCTGCGACCGGCTCTGGTCGCTCGGTCTGTCGACCGAGGAGCTGGAGGAGTATGCCGCGGAGCTCGGTTCGGACGTGCCGTTCCTCATCCGTGGTGGCACTGCCGTGGGCAGTGGGCGGGGGGAGCGACTCGCGCCGGTTCTGGCCCGCGGCAGCTACCACTGGGTGTTCGCCATCAGCGACATCGGACTGTCCACGCCCGAGGTCTATGCCGAGTGCGACCGGCTGCGCGGCACCGCGACATCGGCCGGCGTCCAACCGGAGCCGAACTCGGAGCTCATGAGCGCCCTGCGCTCCGGTGACCCGCACATCCTCGCCCCGCAGCTCAACAACGACCTGCAGGACGCCGCGATCTCGCTGCGTCCCGAGCTCGGCGAGCTCCTCGCCAGTGGCATGGAGTTCGGTGCCCTGGGTGGCGTCGTCTCCGGGTCCGGGCCCACGGTCGCCTTCCTCGTCGAGGACGTCGAGTCCGCCATCGACCTCACCGTCGCCCTGACCGCCACCGGTGCTGCACGTGAGGTGCGCAAGGCCATCGGGCCGGTCCACGGCGCCCACGTCATCCCGGCCCGGGTCGACTAGTGGCCGTCCTCATCTCCGTCGAGCGCGCCGCCCTCGCGCTCGGCACCGCCCAGGTGCTCGACGGCGTCTCGCTGGGTGTCTCCGGCGGCGACCGCATCGGCATCGTCGGACGCAACGGTGGCGGCAAGACGACCCTGCTTCGGGTGCTTGCCGGTGAGCGGTCGGTCGACAGCGGCCGAGTGGCTCGTCTCGGCGGCGGCACGGTCGGTGTCCTGACGCAGGACGACACGCTCGACCCGTCGGCAACCGTGCACGAGGTCGTGCTGGGCGACCTCGAGGAGTACGTCTGGGCGGGGGACTCGCGCATCCGCGACGTCCTCACCGGCCTGCTCGGCGGGATCGACGCCCCCGCGCTCGGCGGCCTCGAGTCGACCGTGGGGGGCAAGTCGGGCGGCGAGCGGCGCCGGCTCGCCCTGGCCTCGCTCCTTGTGGACAACCCCGACATCCTGCTTCTCGACGAGCCGACCAACCACCTCGACGTCGAGGGTGTCGCCTGGCTGGCCGACCACCTCGTCAACTACCGCTCCCGGCCCGACAACGCCCTCGTCGCGATCACCCACGACCGCTGGTTCCTCGACGCCGTCGCCACCCGCACGTGGGAGGTCGTCGACGGTCAGGTCAACGGGTTCGATGGCGGCTATGCGGCCTACGTCCTGGCCAAGGCCGAGCGCGAGCGGATGGCCAAGGTCACCGCCGAACGCCGCAGCAACCTGCTGCGCAAGGAGCTCGCGTGGCTGCGTCGCGGGCCGCCGGCGCGCACGTCCAAGCCCAAGTTCCGCATCGACGCCGCCAACGCCCTCATCGAGGACGAGCCGGCGCCGCGCAACGACGTCGAGCTCATGGCGTTCGCGACGAGCCGCCTCGGCAAGGACGTCATCGACCTCCTCGACGCCTCGGTCTCGGTCGGCGACCGCACCCTGCTCGAGCGCATCACGTGGCACCTCGCTCCGGGAGCCCGCATCGGCATCGTCGGCGTCAACGGCTCCGGCAAGTCGACGCTGCTGCGGGCCCTGGCCGGCGAGATCCCGCTGACCGCCGGCAAGCGCAAGGAGGGCCTCACCGTCCGCATCGGGCACCTCACCCAGGACGTGCGCGAGCTCGACCGGCTCAGCGGCAGCCGGGTCATCGACGCCGTGGAGGAGGTCCGCAAGGTCACCATGCTCGGCGGCAAGGAGGTCACGGCGTCCTCGCTGGCCAAGCGTCTGGGCTTCCCCGGGCCGCGGCAGCAGACCCGGGTGGGGGACCTCTCCGGTGGCGAGCGACGCCGGCTGCAGGTGCTGCGCATCCTCATGGACGAGCCCAACGTCCTGCTCCTCGACGAGCCGACCAACGACCTCGACATCGAGACGCTCACCGCGCTCGAGGACGTCCTCGACGGCTGGGCCGGCACGCTGCTGGTCGTCTCGCACGACCGCTACCTCCTCGAGCGCGTGGCCGACCAGCAGGTCGCCCTGCTCGGTGACGGTCACGTGCGCCAGCTGCCCGGCGGTGTCGAGGAGTACCTGCGGTTGCGCGCCACCGTCACCCCCACCGTCACCGCCTCGCCCTCGCAACGTCTGCGCGAAGGGTCGCCAGAGCAGCCGTCGACCCAGTCGCAAGGGGCTATGGGTGGGCCGACGGCGAGCCCGGCGGAGCTGCGCGAGGCCCGCAAGGTCATGAGCCGCGTCGAGAAGCAGCTGTCCAAGCTGGCGACCCGCGAGGAGCGCATCCATGCGGCGATGGCCGAGCACGCGGCCGACCATGCCAAGGTGCTCGAGCTCAACCAGGAGCTGCGCGAGGTCGTCGACGAGCGCGAGGTCCTCGAGCTCGAGTGGCTCGAGGCCGCAGACACCCTTGAGCCCTGACCAGTTCTCGCCCGACGAATTGCCCGTTTGGCCAGTTCCGGGGAACACGCACGTTCGCTGGAAGGCGCCAGACGGGCAATCAGTCGGGGGCCTCGAAGGGGGTGAGGAGGACGCGCAGGTGTGCCGCGAGGGAGGTGCGCTCGCCGTGGGGCAGCTCGGCGAGGAGGTCGCGCTCGTGGGCGAGGAGGTCGTCGAGGGCCGCGTCGACCGTCCGCATGCCCGCGGGGGTGAGCCGCACGATGACGCCACGGCGGTCGCGGGGTGCCGGATGGCGCTCGACGAAGCCACGCGCCAGGAGCCGGTCGACGCGGTTGGTCATGGTGCCGCTGGTCACGAGGGTCTCGGTGACCAGCTGGCCGGGGGAGAGCTCGTAGGGAGCCCCGGCGCGGCGCAGGGCGGACAGGACGTCGAACTCCCAGCCGTCGAGCCGGTGCTCGGCGAAGGCCTTGCCGCGCGCGAGGTCGAGGCGGCGTGCGAGGCGGGAGACGCGGCTGAGGATCTCGAGGGGCGCGACGTCGAGCTCGGGACGTTCGCGTCGCCAAGCTGAGACGATACGGTCGACGTCATCCTCGGGCATGAGGGCGACTGTACCCGCGTCAAGTATCTTGACATCAAGATAAGGTGCGGGGAAGTCTTCGGGAGAACCAGCCGCCAGGTCAGCGGAGACCTGCAGGAGGAGCAACGATGCGCGAACAGCCGAGCTGGGACCCCACGGCATACGCACGGTTCGGCGAGCAGCGCAGCCGGCCCTTCGCCGACCTCGTCGCGCAGGTGCGCTGTGACGACCCGGAGCTCGTCGTCGACCTCGGCTGCGGCAACGGACCGGCGACCCTCATGCTGGCGCAGCTCTGGCCGGACGCGCGGGTGGTCGGCATCGACGACGCCGAGTCGATGCTCGAGGCGGCCCGGGCGATGGACACGCAGAGCCGGGTCGAGTGGGTCCAGGCGGACCTCCGGGACTGGGACCCCGCCTCCCTGGGCCAGGCGCCCGACGTCATCATCACGAACTCGACCCTGCAGTGGGTGCCCGGACACCTCGACCTCCTGCCGGTCTGGGTCGAGGCACTGGCGCCCGGTGGGTGGCTCGCCCTGCAGGTCCCCAACAACTTCGACGCCCCGAGCCACGCCCTCATGCGGGAGACGGCCGCGGGCCACGCCCGGGCCAACGAGCTCCTGGCCGCCCTGGACCTGCCGGCCGTGGGGGAGCCCAAGACCTACCTCACCTTCCTCAGCCGCCTCGGCGCGACGGTGGATGCGTGGGAGACGGTCTATGCGCACGTGCTCGACCCCGAGGGCAGCTCGCCGGACCCCGTGCTCGACTGGGTGAGCGCCACCGGCCTGCGCCCGGTCCTCGACATCCTTCTCGAAGGCGAGGAGCGCGAGGCGTTCCTCGAGCCGTATGCCGCAGCGCTGCGTGAGGCCTATCCGCGCAGCGAGGTCGGTGTCCTGTTCCCGTTCCGTCGCGTCTTCGCGGTCGCCCGCAAGGACGAGACCCCGTCATCGCAGGAGGATGCCTCATGACCATCATCGGGCTCCATCACGTGCAGATCGCCTGCCCCGCAGGCTCGGAGGACCTGCTCCGCCACTTCTACGGAGTCGTCTGCGGGATGGCCGAGATCCCCAAGCCGCCGGTCCTCGCAGCGCGCGGCGGGGTGTGGTTCGCCGCCGGTGACCAGCAGCTGCACTGCGGCGTCGAGGAGGGCTTCCTGCCCGCCCTCAAGGCGCACCCGTGCCTGGCCACCGACAACGTCGACGGGCTCGCCGCAGCCATCGCGGGCGTCGGCGCCGTGGTCCTGTGGGACAACTCCATCCCCGGCGTGCGCCGCTTCCACACGACCGACCCCGTGGGCAACCGGGTCGAGTTCCAGCAGGTGCCGAGCCGCAAGGCCGACTTCTACGTCTGACTCCCGCCGGCCCTCAGCCCTGGCAGCGCGTCAGACGTGGGTGATCTGCGGCTTGGCCTCGAGGCCGGTGAGGCCGTTCCACGCCAGGTTGACCAGGGCGGCGGCGACGTCGCGCTTCTTGGCCTTGGGGTTCTCGAGCCACCACTGGCCGGTCAGCGCCACCATGCCCACGAGCATCTGCGCATACATCGGCGCCTGCTTCGGGTCGAGCTCGCGTGAGGTGAACTGCGCCGCGAGCAGGTGCTCGACCTGCGAGGCGACGTCGGACATGAGCGAGGCGAAGTTGCCGGTCTGCTGACCGGGCGGTGAGTCGCGCACGAGGATGCGGAACCCGTCGGTCGACCCCTCGATGTAGTCCAGTAGTGCGGTTGCGGCCCGCTCGAGCAGGGCCCTCGACCCGCCGCCGGAGCTCAGCGCCCCCGCGATCGCCCCGAGCAGAGACTGGATCTCACGGTCGACGACGACGGCATACAGGCCTTCCTTGCCGCCGAAGTGCTCGTAGACCACGGGCTTGGACACCGCCGCAGCACTGGCGATCTCCTCGACCGTCGTGGCCTCGTAGCCCCGCTTGGCGAACTGCTGGCGCCCGATGCCGATGAGCTGCTCGCGCCGTTGCGCGCCCGTCATCCGCCCCCGCGGAGTGCGCGCCTTGGTCACGGCCTCGTCTCGACTCACCTGCGCCATTGTGCCTTGGGGGTGCAGACGTCGCCGACCGGACCGTGCGTGCGGGCGCGCACGGGTCAACTACCCTGTGCGTCGTATGCCGCGTGCTCGCCTCGCGCATCGTTCCCCGGTTGGTCTGCCGGCAGGGCCCGCCTGACTTTGAATCAGGACTAGCGACGTAGGTTCGACTCCTACCCGGGGAGCTCGCGGCTCTGGCGACGTCAGGCCCGGGCCCACGCCTGCGCGTTCAGCGCACGACCGTGTAGCGGCCGCACAGGACCTCGCGGTTTCTCGCCACCTCCTCGAGTCGCAGCTCGACGTGGCGCGGCAGGACGGGCGCGCCGCCTCCCAGCGTGCACCGACAACGGGCGAGGACGGCATACCGGCTCGTCGTCGGTACAGTGGCGCGGTACGCCGCCGCGAACCCCGGGAGTCCCACTCGTGACCACTGCTCGGCCCACCGCTGTCATCATCCTCGCCGCAGGTGAGGGAACCCGGATGAAGTCGGCCACCCCCAAGGTGCTGCACCGGATCGGGGGTCGCAGCCTCGTCGGACACGCCATGGCCGCGGCCCGCGCCACGGACCCCGAGCACCTCGCGGTCGTCGTGCGCCACGAGCGCGACCTCGTCGCCGCGCACATCGCGCAGGTCGACGCCACGGCGACGATCGCCGACCAGGACGAGGTCAAGGGCACCGGTCGCGCGACCGAGTGCGCCCTCGACGCGCTGCCGCGCGACCTCACCGGGACCGTCCTCGTGACCTACGGCGACGTGCCGCTGCTCACGGGCGACACGCTCGTCGAGCTGGTCGCGCGCCACGACGAGTCGGGCAGCGCCGCCACCGTGATCACCGCGCATCTGGACAACCCGCAGGGCTACGGCCGCATCGTGCGCGACACCGACGGCAGCGTCGCCGGCATCGTCGAGCAGAAGGACGCCACCGACGAGCAGCGCGCGATCACCGAGATCAACTCGGGCATCTACGCCTTCGACGTCGCCGTGCTGCGTGAGGCCCTCGGCCAGGTCGGCACGGACAACGCCCAGGGCGAGAAGTACCTCACCGACGTGCTCCGCATCGCCCGAGAGGGTGGCAAGGGCGTGAGCGCCCACGTCATCGACGACCTGTGGCAGACCGAGGGCGTCAACGACCGCGTCCAGCTCGCGACGCTGGGCCGCGAGCTCAACAGGCGCAACAACGAGCGGTGGATGCGCGAGGGCGTGACCATCGTCGACCCCGCCACCACGTGGATCGACGCCGACGTCACCATCGGCCGCGACGCGACGATCCTGCCGAACACGCAGATCCTCGGAGCGACCTCGATCGGCGCCGACGCCCGCATCGGACCCGACACCACGCTCACCGACACCGAGGTGGGTGAGGGCGCCGAGGTCAAGCGCACCGAGGCCAACCTCGCCACGATCGGCGCCCAGGCCACCGTCGGCCCGTTCTCCTACCTGCGCCCCGGCACGATCCTGGGCACCAAGGGCAAGATCGGCGGCTTCGTCGAGACCAAGAACGCCAGGATCGGCGACGGCGCCAAGGTCCCGCACCTCACCTACGCCGGCGACGCCACGATCGGCGACGGCGCCAACATCGGGGCAGGCACGATCTTCGCCAACTACGACGGCGTCACCAAGCACCACACGACCATCGGCAAGAACTCGTTCGTCGGCTCCGACTCGGTGCTCATCGCGCCCGTCGACGTCGCGGACGGCGCCTATGTCGCGGCGGGCAGCGCCCTCACCGGGGACGTCGAGCCGGGCCAGATCGCGGTGGCCCGCGGCCGCCAGAAGAACGTCGACGGGTGGGTCGCCCGGGCCCGCGCCGGAACGGCGACGGCCGCGGCAGCCCAGGCGGCCACCCGGGCGGGCACCCGGCATACGGAAAAAAGCGCGGATCCGGCGACCGGGTCCGACGAAGGCGAGGCCTGAGCATGTCCAAGGAAGACCGCCCGAAGTCGGCCAACATCCGCAAGAAGCCCAAGAAGCAGCTCATGGTCTTCTCGGGGCGCGCGCACCCCGGGCTGGCGCAGGAGATCGCCGCGCTCATCGGCACCGAGCTCGTCCCGACGAGCGCCTACAACTTCGCCAACGGTGAGATCTACGTCCGCTACGAGGAGTCCGTGCGCGGGTCCGACGCGTTCGTCATCCAGAGCCACGCCGCCCCGCTCAACGAGGCGATCATGGAGCACCTCATCATGATCGACGCGCTCAAGCGGGCCAGCGCGAAGCGGATCACCGTCGTCATGCCCTTCTACGGCTACGCCCGCCAGGACAAGAAGCACCGCGGACGTGAGCCGATCTCGGCCCGCCTCGTCGCCGACCTGTTCAAGACCGCCGGCGCCGACCGCCTCATCGCCGTCGACCTGCACACGGACCAGATCCAGGGCTTCTTCGACGGGCCGGTGGACCACCTCATGGCCCAGCCGGTGCTGTCGGACTACGTGTCGGCGAAGTACGGCCACGAGGACCTCGCGGTCGTCTCGCCCGACGCCGGCCGGATCAAGGTCGCCGAGCAGTGGTCCAAGCGTCTCGGTGGGGCGCCGCTGGCGTTCATCCACAAGACGCGCGACATCAACCAGCCCAACCAGGCCGTGGCCAACCGCGTCGTCGGTGAGGTCGCCGGCCGGGTGTGCGTGCTCGTCGACGACATGATCGACACAGGCGGCACGATCGCCAAGGCCGCCGACGCGCTCAGGGCCGACGGCGCCAAGGACGTCATCATCGCCGCCACGCACGCAATCCTCTCGGCGCCGGCGACCGAGCGGCTGCGCGAGTGCGCGGCGCGCGAGGTCATCGTCACCAACACCCTGCCGATCGCGCCGGAGTGCGAGTTCGAGGGGCTGACCGTGCTGTCGATCGCGCCGCTCATCAGCGCTGCGATCAAGGAGGTCTTCGAGGACGGGTCGGTCACGAGCCTCTTCGGCGGCCGCGCCTGACAACCCGCGCGCACGCGCCTCAGCTTTCGCTCCCCGTGCGGGAACGTGAGGAGTCGGGAGGGTTCATTTCCCTCCGCACCCCGATCTTCCCTCCGGTCGACCTCTCGGGTATGCCGTCCGCCCCCCTCCCGGACCGCGCTCGGCCTCGTGCCTCGTGCCTAGTGCTGACGAGCCCGGTATGCCGCGACGTGGGCCCGGTTGGCGCACGTCCCGTCGCAGTAGCGCCGGCTCCGGTTCTTGGTGAGGTCGATGACGACGTCGTCGCAGTCGTCGGCCGCGCACACGCGCAGGCGCTCGGTCTCCCCGGCCCGGATGAGGTCGATGAGCGCCATGGCCGCCTCGACGGCCATGCGCTTGGCGATGGGCTCGTCGTCACGGGTGGCGTGGATGTGCCAGTCGAGGTCGTCGTGCTTGACGAGGCGGGGCAGGGCCTGGTGCTCGGCGAGCAGCTCGTTCACGCCGGACACGAGGTCGTCGACGTCGCGTGACCACAGGTCGAGGAGTCGCGGCCGCAAAGCGTGCACCTCGTCGAGGGCGGCCCGGGTGCGGGGGCGGGGACCGCTCCACTGCCACCCGTCCATGTGGGCCACCAGCGAGTCCACGCTCGGGAGGTCCTCGGCCATGGAGTCGCCGTGACCGGGGGCGGTGTTGATGAGTGACGCCACGTACTGCAGCGCCAGCTCGGTGTCATGGGCAAAAAGCATCTTGACTCCTGACATCGCGAGCCCCTACCGTAAGCCATGTAAGGGGCAATGCCCTACTTTACTCCTGACAGCATGGTGACGTGTGAAGGCTGGAAACCAGAAGGACTCGGCGCGCACCCTGCTGCTCGGGTTCCTGCTCGTGGTGCTGGCCTCAGCAGCGTTCGGCACCTCCGGGGCGTTCGCGAAGTCCCTGCTGCTCGCCGGGTGGACCCCGGCCGGGGTCGTGACCTGGCGCGTGGGCATCGCGGCCGTCCTGCTCGTCCCCGTGGCGGCGTGGTCGATGCGCGGCCGTTGGCACCTCCTGCGCCGCAACGCCGCAGCGGTCCTCGCCTTCGGGCTCGTCGCCGTCGCGGGCTGCCAGTTCGCCTACTTCAACGCCGTCGAGCACCTGTCGGTGGCCGTGGCCCTCCTGCTCGAGTACCTCGGCATCGTCCTCGTCGTTGGGTGGATGTGGGCCCGGCACGGACACCGCCCGTCACGCCTCACCCTCGGCGGGGTGGTCCTGTCGGTCCTCGGGCTGCTCCTCGTCCTCGACGTGCTGTCCGGGGTGGAGGTCAGCTGGGTCGGCGTCATCTGGGGACTGCTCGCCGCGGTCGGCCTCGCCACCTTCTACGTCTCCTCCAGCCACGACCACGACGAGTCGCTGCCTCCGCTGGCGCTGGCCGGCTTCGGACTCGGCGTCGGGGCCGTCGCCCTGGTCGCGGCGAGCACCACCGGGCTCATCGACTACGGCACCGCCCGGTTCGACGTCGCCATCGCCGGCCTCGACGCGCCCTGGTGGGTGCCGGTCGTCGAGCTGGCCGTCGTGGCCGCGGCGATCGCCTATGCCACCGGCGTCATCGGCACCCGGATCGTCGGCGCCACCATCGCCAGCTTCGTCGGGCTCTCCGAGGTCCTGTTCGCCGTCCTGTTCGCCTGGGTCCTGCTCGGTGAGCTGCCCGGCTGGATGCAGCTCGCTGGTGGGCTGCTCATCCTCGGCGGGGTCGTCGCGGTCCGGCTGGGGGAGCGGTCCGACGCAGCACTCGACGTGCCGCAGGACGACACACCGCCGGTGCCGACCAGTGAGAGCGTGCTCGTCGCAGGCGTTGTCGACGGCAGCGTGTAGTCGGGCGGTCGCCCAGCCAGCAGACTGGGTGGACGTCGGCCGAACTCCCAAGGTGAGCGGGCGGCATACGGCCGATTTCCCTGCCCCGCGCCCCGTCACCTAGACTCTCGGGGTTGCCTCGGCGAGGGACGCTGCACCGGCCAGTGATGTTCGGGCCAGAGCGTCCGTGATCGACGCGGTGGCCGCAGATCCTCAGGTCCCCGTGACCGGATGATCCGCGGGCCAGCGCGCCTGTCCGTGCCGTGTCCCGCGTCGAGGCCGCCGCAGGCGTCGACCTTCCCCCGACGTCGTCCCTGACCGATCAGACCTCAAAGTCACCAGGAGTCCACCGTGTCCAACGACACCATCACGCTGCAGGCCGAGGCCCGCACCACCTTCGGCAAGGGCGCTGCCCGCCAGATCCGCCGCGCCCACAAGATCCCCGCGGTCATGTACGGCCACGGCGCCGAGCCCATCCACATCACGCTCGTGGGCCACGACGCCATGATGGCGCTCAAGAACCCGAACGCCCTCCTCACGATCGTCCTCGACGGTGACGAGCAGCTGGCCCTGGCCAAGGACGTCCAGCGCGACCCGATCAAGCCGGTCATCGAGCACATCGACCTCGTCATCGTCCGCAAGGGCGAGAAGGTCACCGTCGACGTCAACGTGCACGTCGAGGGCGAGGCCGCTCCCGAGACCATCGTCAACCTGGACCACTCCAGCCTGCAGCTCGAGGTCCTCGCCACCAACATCCCCGAGTCGGTCACCGTCTCCGTCGAGGGTGTCGAGGCCGGTACGCAGATCCTGGCCGGAGCCGTCGAGCTGCCCGAGGGCGCGACGCTGGTCACCGACCCCGAGGCGCTCGTCGTCAACGTCACCCAGCAGATCTCCGAGGAGGCGCTGGAGGCCGAGCTGGCCGAGGCCGAGGCCGACGCGGGCATCGAGCACGAGGAGTCCGACCAGGAGGCCGCCGAGGGCGAGGCTGCCGAGGGCGCCGCCGCCGAGGGCGACGAGGCCACGTCCGAGGACGCCTGAGTCCCCACGCTCCACCGAACACCGGCAGGCCCGGTCCGTCACCACGACGGACCGGGCCTGCTGCGTGCCCGGCCACCGCGACAGGCGCGGTTGGGATGGGCCGAGGGCGGACGGCATACTCGTGCGGTGTGAGTGAGACGTGGATGGTCATCGGACTGGGCAACCCCGGACCGACGTATGCCGGCAACCGCCACAACGTGGGAGCCATGGTCGTCGACGAGCTGGCGTCTCGGACGAGGAGCCCGCTGCGCGGGCACAAGGCGCGGGCATCGGCGGCGCAGGTGCGGATCGGCACCGGCCCCGGGGGAGTGCCGGGTCCGGCCGCCGTGATCGCCGTGCCGCACAGCTACATGAACGAGTCGGGCGGGCCGGTCAAGGCGCTCATGGGCTTCTTCTCGGTCGAGCCCGACCGGCTCGTCGTCGTCCACGACGAGCTCGACATCCCGGCCGGTGACGTGCGGCTCAAGCTCGGCGGTGGCGAGGGTGGGCACAACGGGCTGAGGTCGATCTCGAAGTCGATCGGCACCCGCGACTACCTGCGGGTGCGGGTGGGCATCGGCCGGCCGCCGGGACGACAGGATGCCGCCGACTTCGTGCTCAAGGACTTCTCGCCGACCGAGCGCAAGGAGCTGCCGTTCCTCCTCGGTGATGCGGCCGACGCGGTCGAGATGCTCGTGACCCAGGGTCTCCTCGACGCGCAGCAGAAGGTGCACGCGCCCCGGTGACAGCCGCTCGTCTCCCCGCATGAGCGAGCAGCCCACTGGCCGTGGGCTTTTGGGCAACGCCGGGGTGGAAGGCGCAGTGGGGGTGTGTCGTTACCCACATGTGCTTGACACTGGCTGATGCGTATGGGTGGCCACTCCTGATCAGGCTGGGGCACGACTTGTCCATCTTTGGGCGTTGCCCCTCCGTCGACCCACCTCGTCCCTAGCGTCTGTGCTTGGGCAAGGACACTCGCCCGCGAAGTGAACCACTGAGGGCCACGGGGTGTGGTGATGGACGACCGTCGCGAAGCAGGGAACGTCGAGGTCGGCACGCTGCTGCCCAGAGTCTCCCGCCGCCTCGAAAGGCCCCAGTTCCGGCCGTGGAGGGGAGGCGCTGCGCGCCCCCAGCCGCTCGTGCGTCCAGCGCTGGAGTGGCCGGCGGCTTATCGCCTGCGGATGGTCATCGGCGACCTGGTCTGTGCCCTGGTGGCCAGTGCCGCCGCCTCGATGTTGAGGGTGGGCGAGCTCCCCAGGGCGTTCGCCGTCGTGGTCGTGATGACTCCCGTGACGTGGACGATGGCCGTGCGCCTGCTGCAGGGCTACCAGGGACGCCACCTGGGCCAGGGCGCCCAGGAGTACCGGTCGGTCCTGTGGGCCGGTGCGGTGCTCCTCGGCGCGGCCGGCTTCACGTCGTACGCGCTCACCCTCGAGCTGGCCCGCGGCTACGTCTTCCTCGTCGTCCCCTGCGTCGTGGTCCTGTCCCTCCTGCTCCGCAAGGGCCTGCGCCTGTGGCTGAGCAGTGCCCGGGCCCACGGCAGGTACCGGCAGCGGACCGTCGTGGTGGGGACGGTGAAGTCGGCAGGGGAGCTGATCCGTGAGCTGCGGCGGTCGCCGTCGAACTCCTTCGAGATCGTCGGCGCGTGCATCGCCGGCGCCAAGCACCTTCCCGTCGTCGAAGGGGTGCCGGTGGCCGGCAGGCCGCGCGACGTGACCCTCGCCGTGGACTTCAGCGATGCGGCGCTCGTCGCCATCAGCGGTCACCCCGGGCTGACCGGCAAGGAGCTGCGCCAGCTCGCGTGGGACCTGGAGGAGCGGCACGTGGACCTCGTGATCTCCCCCGGGATCTTCGAGGTGGCCGGTCCCCGGCTGTCGATCCGCGCCGAGGCCGGGGTCTCGCTCCTGCACCTCGAGCGGCCCGTCCGCTCCGGGTCCCGCCTCATGGTCAAGAGGGTCCAGGACCTCGCTCTCGCCGTCATGCTCAGCCTCGTCCTGCTGCCCATGCTGCTCCTCGTCGCGCTGGCCGTCAGGCTGGACTCCAAGGGGCCGGTCCTGTTCCACCAGAAGCGAATTGGGCAGAGCGGGCAGGAGTTCAGCATCTACAAGTTCCGCACCATGGTGGTCGACGCGGACGCCAGGCTGAGTGCCCTCGCGAGCCTTGGCCACGAGGTCAACTCGGTGCTGTTCAAGAGCCAGCACGACCCGCGCATCACCCGCGTGGGCCGGTGGCTGCGCCGGTTCTCGCTCGACGAGGTACCGCAGCTGCTCAACGTCCTGCGCGGGGAGATGTCGCTGGTGGGCCCGCGCCCCGGGCTCGCCTCGGAGGTCGACCACTACGAGCCCGACGCCATGCGGCGCCTGCGTGTCCGTCCGGGCATGACCGGCCTGTGGCAGGTGAGTGGCCGGGCGACGCTCGACTGGGAGCAGACCGTGCGCCTCGACCTCTGGTACGTCGACAACTGGTCCTCGACGCTGGACCTGCTCATCCTCATCCGCACGGTGCGAGCCGTGCTCGGCGGGCGGGGAGCCTTCTGATGGCGACCGCCCCATGGTTCCGCGCGCCCCTGGCTGGCCCGCGCTCCCACCCAGTACTTCCCGTCGGCGGCGCTCGCCGCCGGTGCGCACACCGCCCCGCTGGGGCATCACAGCCACGGTCATCACAGCCACGGTCGCTGCCGGGCGTCGAGCGAGAGGTGCTCTCATGAAGGTCGTCATCTTCGGTCTGGGATATGTCGGAACCGTCACGGCTGCGGGACTGGCGTCCCGGGGCCACGACGTGGTCGGCGTCGACGTCGACGCCGGCAAGGTCGCCGCGATCAACGGTGGCACCAGTCCCGTCATCGAACCGGGAGTGGACCGCCTCGTCCTCGACGCCGTGCAGGCGGGACGGCTGCACGCCACGACCGACGTCGCCCTGGCCATGGACCACGCCGACCTCTCGCTCGTGTGCGTGGGGACGCCCTCCCGGCCCCGCGGCGACACGGACCTGTCGTTCATCGTCAGAGCCCTCACCGACCTGAGGGAGGCGATGACAGCGGCGCGGCCGCCGGCGTCGGGCTTCCACTCCGTGGTCATCCGCTCCACGGTCCCCCCGGGGACCGGAGCCTCGGTCGTCGAGCCCACCTTCGCGCCGGACGTCCTCCCGGCTGGGTGGTCGGTCGGGACGGCTATGTGCCCCGAGTTCCTGCGCGAGGGCTGCGGGGTGGAGGACTTCTTCGCACCGCCCTTCGTCGTCGTCGGAACCGCTGACGAGCGCACCCGTGAGAGCTGTGAGGAGCTCTTCGGCTTCCTCGACCTGGAACTGCACCACGTCGACGTCGGGACCGCCGAGTCGCTCAAGTACGCCTGCAACGCCTTCCACGCCGTCAAGGTGACCTTCGCGAACGAGATGGGCCGGATCTTCTCCCAGTACGGTGTCGACCCCCGCACCGTCATGCAGCTGTTCTGCGAGGACCACAAGCTCAACATCTCGTCGTCCTACCTGCGCCCCGGGTTCGCGTTCGGCGGCTCGTGCCTGCCCAAGGACGTGCGGGCGCTGCAGAGCATGGCCCGCTCGGTCGGGGTCGACCTGCCACTCGTCAGCTCGACCCTGACGAGCAACGAGCTGACGGTGCGCTCCCTCGTCGACTGCGTCCTCGAGACCGGGTACCGCCGGGTCGCGATCCTCGGGCTGAGCTTCAAGATGAACACCGACGACCTGCGTGAGAGCCCCAACCTGGAGATCGCGGAGCGCTTCGTCGGCAAGGGGCTGGACGTGCGCATCTACGACCCGGTCGTCAACCCCGCCAAGCTCGTGGGCGCCAACCTCCGGCACTTCCAGAGCAAGCTCGCGCACGTCAACCGCCTCCTCGTGGCGAGCCCGGCCCTCGCCCTCGAGGACGCAGAGGTCGCCATCGTCGCCACGTCCGACCCGGCGTGCCTCGAAGCACTGCACAGCGCCGGGCCCGCACTGGTCATCGACATCAACGGCCGTCTCGGCGACGAGGTCGAGCACATCGCGGGCTACCAGGGGGTGAGCTGGTGAGCGGACAGGCACGACCCTCCCGAAGCGAGCGTCCCCGGGTGGTCATCATCGTGCAGAACCTGCCGGTTCCGTTCGACCGCAGGGTGTGGCTCGAGTGCCAGTCGCTCGTCGGCCACGGCTACGACGTCACGGTCGTCTGCCCGCAGGGCGAAGGCACCCGGTCCACGCAGGTGGTGGACGGGGTGCGCATCCTGGCCTACCCGGCATACGCCCCCGGTGGGCGGGCGCTCAGCTACGTCGTCGAGTACGCCTGGTCCTTCCTCGCCACGGCGGGCCTCGTGCTGAGGGCTCGCCGCGACGGCGCGTTCGACGTGATGCAGGCGTGCAACCCACCCGACATCTTCTGGCCGCTCGCCCGCTGGCTCCGTGGTCGTGACGGCACCCGCTTCGTCTTCGACCACCACGACCTGTGCCCGGAGCTGTACCTCTCGCGTTTCGAGGGTCAGCGAGGAGCCCAGTACCGCGGCCTGCTGTTCCTGGAGCGACAGACGTTCCGGACCGCGGACCGGGTCACCTCGACGAACGAGTCGTATGCCGCGATCGCCGGCTCACGTGGCGGCAAGTCCCCCGACGAGGTGACGGTGGTGCGCACCGGTCCCGACCCCGAGGTGCTCCGGCGACGGGAGCCGGTCCCCTCGCTGCGGCGCGGTCGCCCGCACCTGGTCGCCTACCTCGGCGTCATGGGGCCGCAGGACGGGGTGGACCTCGCCCTCGGTGCGGCCGACGTCATCGTGAACCAGATGGGTCGGCAGGACATCTGCTTCACCTTCATGGGCTCGGGCGACAGCCACGCGGAGCTCGTCCGGCGCCGCGACGAGCTCGGCCTCACCGACGCCGTCGAGCTCCCCGGTCGCGTCCCGGACGAGTTCGTGGCCGAGGTGCTGTCCACCGCTGACGTCGGACTGTCCCCGGACCCGCTCAACCCCCTCAACGACGTCTCGACGATGAACAAGACGATGGAGTACATGGCCTTCGGCCTACCGGTGGTCGCGTTCGACCTCAGGGAGACACGCGTCTCCGCTGACGACGCCGCTGTCTACGTGCGACCCAACGACGTCGTCGAGTACGCCCGCGCCGTCGTCGACCTCGTCGACGACCCGGGCCGCCGCGCAGAGATGGGCCGCCGTGGCCGGGAGCGGGTCGAGCAGCACCTGGCCTGGCAGCACCAGCAGCGCGGCTACCTGCGGGTGTTCGACGAGCTGGTGGGCCGAGGCTCACGTGGCGCCGGCGACGCTGCCGACAGCTCCCTCGTGGGCATGGGGGCCTGAGCATGTGCGGCGTCGCCGGGGCGTACCAGCAGCATGACGGCAAGGTGCTCGTCTCGGTCATGGTCGACCGCCTGACCCATCGCGGTCCGGATGCCGGTGCGGTGGTGGAGCTCGTCGACCCGGAGACCGCCGTGGTCCTGGGGCACCGGCGGCTGTCGATCATCGACCTGTCCAGCGCTGCGGACCAGCCGTTCACCAAGGACGGCCTGACGCTGACCTACAACGGCGAGCTGTACAACTTCCGTGAGCTGCGTCGCGAGCTGCGAGGCCTCGGTGCGCGCTTCGCCACGGACTCCGACACCGAGGTCGTGCTCGAGGCCTGGCGAGCGTGGGGCCCTGGTGCGCTCCGCCGGTTCCGGGGGATGTATGCCTTCGCCATCCACGATGCCGCCACGGGAAGCCTCACCCTCGCGCGCGACCCGCTGGGCATCAAGCCCCTGTACGTCATGCCGCGCGGCAACGGCATCCTCTTCGCCTCCGAGCTCAAGGCGATCGTCACCGCGGTCGGTCCGGAGCTGAGCATCAACCCCGCCGCGATGGTCGCGTCCACGCTCTACTACTGGCTGCCTCAGGAGTTCGACGCCGTCCAGGGCGTGCACCGCCACCCGTCGGGCACCTGGACCGAGTACCGCCGTGACGGCTCGGCCACTCAGGGCTGCTTCTGGGACGCTGCCGCAGAGGCGGCGATGGCAGCGCAGGGGCCACGCGCCGACATCCGGCAGGTCGTCGCGGACTCGGTCCTGGACCACCTCGTCGCCGACGTGCCGGTGGCCTCCTTCCTCAGCGGAGGACTCGACTCGAGCATCATCACCGCCCTCGCCCACCGGGCCGACCCGTCGATCGAGGCCTACACCATCGTCTTCCGGCCCGAGGACCAGCGCCTGGAGTCGATGCCGGACGACGCTCGCTACGCACGGCGGTTGGCGACCCACCTCGGCATCCGCCTGCACGAGATCGAGATCTCACCCGACATCGTCGACCTGCTCCCGCGCATGGTCGACATCCTCGACGAGCCGGTCGGTGACCCCGCCGCGATCAACACGCTCCTCATGTGCGACGCGGCCCGTGAGGCGGGCGTCAAGGTGCTCCTGTCGGGGATGGGGGCCGACGAGCTCTTCGGCGGCTACCGCAAGCACCTGGCGATGCTCCTCGCCGCGCGCTACCGGCGGACCCCGGCAGCAGTGCGCTCCCTCATCGGGCCGGCCGCCCGTGCCCTGCCCGTGGCGGTCGGCGGACGCGGCCTGCGGACGGTGCGCTGGGGCCAGCGGTTCCTGACCTTCGCCGAGCTCCCGGAGCAGGAGGCCTTCCGCCGCAGCTACACCCTCTATGACCGGGACGAGCTCGTCGACCTCCTCGACCCGGCCCTGTCGGTGTGCGTCGACGAGGTCCTCGACCGCCACCGTGAGGTCTACGAGGACAACGACCTCGAGGACGTCGTCAGCCGTATGTGCCTGGCCGACACCCGCATGTTCATGCCGGGACTCAACCTCACCTACACGGACCGCGCGAGCATGGCCGCCTCCACCGAGGTGCGCGTCCCCTTCGTCGACCCGGTCGTCATGGCAGCCGCGTTCTCCCTCCCCGGGAACGAGAAGATCCGCGGACGGCAGCAGAAGGCGGCCCTCAAGGACGCCGCCCGCGCGTGGCTGCCCGACGAGATCATCGACCGACCGAAGGCCAGCTTCGGCGCACCACTGCGGGCCTGGGTCACCAATGACCTCAAGGAGCTCGTCGACGATGTGCTCCTGGGCGGGGAGCTGGTCGGCACGGGGTTCCTCCGTGCGGGCGCCCTGCAGCGGCTCGTCGACGACCAGCGCAGTGGGCGGCGCGACGAGTCCAAGCAGGTGTGGCAGCTGCTCAGCCTCGAGCTGTGGTACCGGAACGCCCGCGAGGCGGGGGTGGGGACCCGATGAAGCAGGTGGGGCAGAACTACCGGTCCGGAGAGCTCGTCGTGCTCGACGTGCCCGAGCCGGCGTGCAAGCCGGGGGGAGTGCTGGTGCGCTCGCTCTTCTCGCTCATCTCGACCGGCACCGAGCTGATGAAGGTCAGCGAGGCCCGCCTGTCGCTCCTGGGCAAGGCTCGCGCCCGGCCCGACCAGGTCAAGAAGGTGCTGGACTCGATGACCCAGCAGGGGCCGGTGGCGACCTACAAGAAGGCGATCACCAAGCTCGACAGCTACACCCCTCTCGGCTACTCGCTGTGCGGCGTCGTCATCGAGGTCGGTGCGGGCGCCGAGGAGTTCTCCGTCGGTGACCTCGTCGCAGCGGCGGGCAACGAGTTCGCCCTCCACGCCGAGGTCAACTGGGTACCGGTCAACCTCTGCGTCCCGGTCCCCGAGGGTGCCGACCCGCAGCACGCGGCGTTCGCCACCGTCGGTGCGATCGCCATGCAGGGGGTGCGACAGGGCGAGCCCCAGCTCGGGGAGATGGCCTGCGTCATCGGCCTGGGCCTGGTGGGCCAGCTCGTTGTCCGGCTCCTCGTCGCGGCCGGCGTCCGGGTCGTGGGCATCGACACGGTGGAGGAGCGCTGCCGCCTGGCCGAGGACGGGGGGGCCATGAGCTGCGCCTCACCCGACGACGAGGGCGCGGCCTACATCGAGCAGGTGGTCCGCACGGCGACCGGCGGCATCGGCGCCGACCACGTCTTCCTCGCCGCGGGTGGGGACACCAACGGCCCCGTGCAGCTCGCCGCCCGCCTCGCCCGCGACCGGGCCCGGGTCGTCGACATCGGCAAGACGCGCCTGGACCTGCCGTGGAACGCCTACTACGAGAAGGAGCTCGACCTCCGCTTCTCGCGCTCCTACGGACCGGGTCGCTACGACGACCGCTACGAGCTCGAGGGCGTCGACTACCCGGCGGGGTACGTCCGCTGGACCGAGCGGCGCAACCTCGGCTGCTTCCTGGACCTGCTGGCAACCGGCTCCGTCGACGTCACGACCCTCGTCTCCGCCACGCGGCCGATCGCGGAGGCCACGAGCGTCTACGAACAGCTCCGCACCGGGTCCCTGCGCGGGGTGGGGTTCCTCCTCGAGTACCCACGCCCCGATCCCTCGGCCGAGCAAGCGCAGCGGGCCGCGTCCACCCGTACCAGCGGCCGCCTCGAGGGACGCCGTGCGAGCCGGCCGACCGGGACGACGGTCCGGCTCGGCTTCGTCGGCGCCGGCAGCTATGCCTCCTCGATGTTGTTGCCGCACCTCGCCAAGCACGACGGCGCCACCCTGCGGGTGGCGGCCACCACCAGGTCGTTGTCGGCGGTCAACGCGCAGCGGACGTTCGGCTTCGAGACGGCCACGACGAACGTCGACGACGTCCTCACCGACCCGGACGTCGACGCCGTCTTCGTCGTCACGCGTCACCACTCGCACGCGGCCTTCGTCTGCCGGGCGCTCGAGCACGGCAAAGCCGTCTTCGTGGAGAAGCCGCTGGCCCTCACCCGGGCGGAGGTGGACGGCATCCTCGAGGTCGTCGAGCGCACGGGGAACGACCGGATCATGGTCGGCTTCAACCGTCGTTTCGCACCCCTCCTCGTGGGGATGCGTCACCGGTTCGGGTCCAGTTCCGCGCCGGTCAGCCTGCGCTACCTCGTCAACGCCGGCCGGATGGCTGCGGGCAGCTGGTACCTCGACGAGCAGCTGGAGGGTTCGCGCTGGCTCGGCGAGGGCGGTCACTTCATCGACACGGTCAGCTGGTGGGTCGGCCACCACCCGGTCGAGGTCCGCGCCGTCCAGACGTCCGACGGGGCGAACCTCCAGGCCACCCTGCTCTTCGAGGAGGGTTCGCTCGCGACGATCACCTACTCCACGAACGGCGACCCGCGCGTGCCGAAGGAGGTCGTCGACGTGGCGGGCGGAGGCCGCAACGCCCGGCTCGACAACTTCAGCCGGGCCACGGTGTGGACCGGCGGAGCACGTCGGACCGCGCGAGCTCTCACCGGGCCGGACAAGGGACAGCGCGCGGAGCTCGACGCCTTCCTCGAAGCAGTGCGCCTGGGTGCCGCCATGCCGATCTCGCTGGAGTCCCTCGTGGCGACGACGCGGGCGACGCTCGCGGTGGGCGAGAGCATCGTGTCGGGCAGGGCGGTGACCCCGTGAGCCGGTCGTTGGTGTGGTACGCCCACCGCCTCCGCCGGATGTCACCGGCCGAGATGACGTGGCGACTCGGTGACCGCGCCCGACAGGCGCGGTGGTCCCGGCGCCGGGTGCGTCCCGGTGAGCCGGTCCAGGCTCCGGCGGGGGTCCGAGCGGAGCGCCGAGCGCCTGCCCCGCTTCCTCCTTCGGCCCGGGAACAGCTTCCGCAGGACGCGGCACGCCGCCTCGTGGCTGCCGCGGACCGGATCCTCGCAGGTGAGGGTGTCGTCCTCGGGACAGCGCGCCCAGACCTCGCCGACCCCGACTGGTTCCTCGACGCCGTCACGGGACGGCGCGCCCCGGAGGACACCCTGGCGTTCCGCATCGACCATCGCGACGAGAGCGTCACCGGCAACATCAAGTCGGTGTGGGAGGTCTCGCGCCACCACCACGTCACCATCCTCGCGGCAGCATGGTGGCTCACCGAAGACACTCGCTACGCCGAGGCGGCCGCCGCGCAGCTGCGCTCGTGGTGGCTCGCGAACCCCTTCCTCTCGGGCATCCACTGGACGAGCGGCATCGAGCTCGGAGTCCGCCTCATCAGCTGGGCGTGGACCCGTCGCCTGCTCGACGGCTGGCCGGGTGTGGTTGCCCTGTTCGAGGAGAACCCCGTGGCCCTCGCCCAGCTGAGCTGGCACCAGGAGTACCTCGCGGCCTTCCCCAGCCGTGGGTCGTCCGCCAACAACCACCTCGTCGCGGAAGCGACCGGACGACTGGTGGCGGCGTGTGCGTTCCCCTGGTTCGCGCAGAGCGAGGGCTGGCGACGGGCCGCCGCGGACCAGCTGGAGCAGGCGCTCACCGCCAACACGTTCCCCAGCGGCGTGAACCGGGAGCTCGCGACCGACTACCACCGCTTCGTCACCGAGCTCGCCCTCGTCGCGGGCGTCGAGACCGGGGTGGCCGGCCACCCCCTCTCGCCGAGCCTGCGCGACCTGGCTGTGCGATCCCTCGACGCAGCCGCCGCCCAGCTCGACGTCGCGGGGCGACCGCCCCGTCAGGGCGACGGTGACGAGGGAAGGGCGTTGGTGCTCGACGACCAGGACGAGGACCCCTGGGAGGTGCTCCTCGCCACCGGAGCGGGGACGGTGGGACGCTGCTCCTGGTGGCCGGAAGCCCGGCCGGGTGTGACGAGTACGCTCCTCTCAGCCCTGTACGCCTCGGCTGAGGCCGAGGCGGCCGACGACATCGTCCGGGCCATGGGCGCACGTCCCCGGGTGCGGCCGCAGGACTTCGCCGACGCCGGTCTCCACGTCCTGCGGACTCCGGCCGGGCGAGAGCCCGAAATCTGGTGCCGCTGTGACGGTGGCCCCCACGGCTTCCTGTCGATCGCCGCCCACGCGCACGCCGACGCCCTCTCCATCGAGGTGCGCCACGACGGGGTCGAGCTCCTCGTGGACCCAGGAACCTACTGCTACCACGGTGAACAGGAGTGGCGGTCGTACTTCAGGTCGACGCGCGCGCACAACACCGTCGAGGTGGATGGTGCCGACCAGGTGATGTCCGCCGGGCCGTTCCTCTGGAGCGGCCGGGCCGACGCGGCCGGCGACACCGTGACCACCACAGCGGGGGGATCGCAGGCGTGGTCAGCCCACCACACGGCATACGCGCGCTTGGACCCGGAGCTGCGTCACGACCGGCAGGTCGAGCTCGACGAAGACGGCGGGCGACTGTCGGTGAGGGACACGCTCATGTCGGGGACGACCCACCGGGCCAGACTCTCCTGGCACCTCGGGCCCGCGGTCACGGCCGAGCTCGGGGACGGTGTGGCGCACCTGTCCTGGGAGGGACGAGGGGGTGAGTCGCACCAAGGGCGCCTCACGCTCCCATCGGGGCTCACGTGGTCGACCCACCGTGGCGAGAGCGACCCGCCACTCGGGTGGTACTCGCCACGGTTCGGGACGCGGGTGCCGAGCACCACCCTGGTCGGGGTGGGGGAGTGGCAGGGCCTGCTCGAGCTGCGCAGCACCCTCCACCTGCAGCTCGACGCCGACACCACGTCGCCCGCGCACCGCCAGCAGGTCGGGGAGCGGGTATGAACGAGGAGGTCGTGGACCTGCGCGCCATCTGGGCCGTCGTCCGCCGGCGCGGCCGGATGCTCCTTGCGGTGGCCATCGTCGGTGCGCTGGGCGGGGCCGGGCTGCTGCTGCTCGCGCCGCCGGCCTACACGAGCACCAGCGGGGTGTTGCTTCCCTCCGTCGCGCAACCGGGATCGGGCCGGACGGGTGGCTACGACAGCGACACCCAGGTCCTCATCGCCACCAGCTCGGAGATCCTCACCGACGCCGCGAGCCGGGTTAGCCCCCGGCTGACCGAGGCCGAGGTGACAGAGCGGGTCAAGGTGGAGGCGGCCTCACCGTCCTACCTGCGCATCACCGCCTCCGGCCCCACGAGCACCCAGGCCGAAGGGCTGGCACTCGCGGTGGCCCAGTCGGTCGTGGCCTACCTCGAGGACACCCGGGAGTCGATGGGGGCCGCACGCCGGGTGCAGCTGCAGGGGCGGCTCGACACGCTCAAGGCGAGCCTGGCCACGATCACGGAGGAGATTCGGAAGGCGACCGACCGGATCGCCGCCGAGGGCAGGACGAGCGCCGCCGGCGCGACGGATGCCGCGGCGCTGTCCGAGCTGACCGCCGTCCGGGCGTCGACCGTCCTCGACATCGACGCGCTCACGGAGCAGATCTCCGCGGCGGACGGCGCAGGGAAGCAGGGCGCCGACGACGGATCGAGTGCGAGCATCGCCCAGCACGCCTCTCCCGGAACGCAGGACGGCTACCTCGAAGGCGCGGTCGTTCGCATCCTTGGGGCCAGTGCACTGCTCCTGCTGCTCACCTGCTTTCTCCTGGTCGTCACCAACCAACGTGACCCCAAGCTGCGCTCGCGTGACGAGATCGCTGATGCCGTGGACATCCCTGTCGTGGCCTCCCTGCGCGCCCGACCCCCGCGGTCCGCGGCGGCATGGGCGGACCTGCTGCGCACCTACTCCCCGGACAGCGTCGACGGCTGGGCCCTGCGTCGTCTGCTCCACGACCTCATGAACGACCTGAGGAAGGACGGCGCCTCCCGCGAGCCGGTCGTGCTCGTCGTGCTCTGCGTCAGCGCAGACGCCGGTGCGCTGGCTGTCGCTGCCCAGATCGCTGCCTTCGCCGCGTCGACGGGGACCACGACCGAGCTCGTCGCGGCGCAGCACCACGAGTCCGCGACCACCCTGTGGGCAGCGTGCTCCCAGGGCATCGCTACCGAGGACGAGACCGCTGGAGCGTTGACGGTGAGCACAGCAGTCGAGCCCTCGGCCGGCGCGACCCTGTCGGTGCGCCTGGTGGTCCTGGACCGCGCGCACCCCGTGCCCGACACCGCCGTCGTCACCGGGGGTGTCGGCCTCCTGGCCGTCAGCTCTGCCACCGCCACCCGCCGCAACCTCGCAGACGCCGTGGTGGCAGCGGACAAGGCGGGACTCTCGGTCGAGGGCATCGTCGTCGCCAACCCGGACCCGCTCGACCGCACCACCGGTCGGCTGGCGCCGGTGGAGCGCCGCCGCCCCCGACGCGAACCGCGTCCGCGCAACATCGCCGACCGGTCCGCGCCCGGAGTCGTCTCTGGCGCCCCACGGCGCCGGCCGGAGAGCCGCGAGGCCCCGCGATGAGGGCCCCGACGTTCCGTGCGGACAACGACGACGCGGCGCTGGACCTCGACGCCAGCCCCGGAGCTGTGCTCGTCACCGGGCGTGCCCTCGTCAGCGCCCTGCGGCGCACCTGGCCCCTGTGGTGCGCGGCCGCCCTCATCGGTGCGCTCCTCGGGATGGGGGCATTCCGGATCCTGCCCCGACCGTTCAGTGCCACGGCCACCCTGCTCATGGTGTCGCCGAACCCGGACGACTCATCGGCGATGACCACCGACGTCACCCTGCTGCAGACCCGGGCCGTCGGGGCGCGCGTCGTCGAGGACCTGGGGTTGCGCGAGTCGCCGGAGCAGTTCCTGTCGTCGGTCACGGCGACGCCGGTGAGCAGCCAGATCCTCAAGGTGGAGGTCGGTGCGGCGACCTCCGACGAGGCGGTTTCGCGCACCACGTCCCTCGTCGACAACTTCCTGGCCTTCCGCACCGAGCAGCTTCAGTCCATCTCCGGGGGGTTGGTCGATGGGTACACGAAGCGGGTGACTGCACTGCAGTCCGAGATCGCGGAGCTCACCCGGCAGTACCGACGACTCTCTGCCCAGCCGGCCCCCGACCAGGTCCTCGTCAGCGACATCGTCAGCCGGCGCGCCGCCCTGGGGGCGGAGGTCACCGAGCTGCAGAGGTCCATCGAGGACGCACACCTGCGGGCTGACGCGGCCATCAGCGCCACGCACGTGCTCGATGAGGCCGGGACGAAACCCTCCTCGTCGCGGCGCGAGGCCGTCGTGGTCCCGGTGGCCGGAGCGATCGTCGGAGGGGGTCTGGCGATCGGGACGATCCTCTTCACGACGCTGACGTCGGACCGGCTGCGTCGGCGTCGCGACATCGCTGCGGCCCTGGGGGTGCCGGTGCTCGTCAGCGTCGGACGGGTCGGAGCATGGTGGCGGCGCCGGTCGGCGGGCGCCTTGGCGCCACGGTCACGTGGGACGTCCGGCACGGTCGCCCGGCATGCCCACCCGACGCGCGGCAGGGGCGGTCGATCCTGGCGTCTCGAGGCGCTGGTCCACGGTCTCGGGCATGCGCTGCCCCCGCGGCTCCACGCCGTCCTGCGGCGCGCCGACTCCCCGAGCCCGGGTGCCGCCCACGGCCAGGGCACGCGCCCGCGTGGGGCCGGCTCCGCTGCCGGAGGGCTGACGGCGGGGGCCAAGGGCGCCACTGGCCGCAGGCCGCCGCGTCCCTGCACGATCGGTGTGGTCGGGATCGACCGGCCCCGTGCGGCCGCCGCTCTCGTGGCAGCTCTCGGCAACCGTCTGGCGACCGAGGGCGTGCCCGTGCTCCTCGTGGACCTCACCTCCTCCGGTGCCCTGACCGGGCCCGCCCCCACGAACCTCGCCGGGACCTCGACGGGCGGCCCCGGATCACCAGGCCTCTACCGCCCCGCCGGCAACCCCGCCCTCATCGAAGGGCCTCAGCGCGGGGGCAGCTCCACCCGTGGTGAGGCCCAGGAGGTCGACGGGCTGCACGACCTGTGGGAGCAGGCCGAGGTCGTGCTGGTGCTGCTGGAGGTGGACCCGGGCGTCGACCTGGGGATCGTGGCCACGTGGGTGACCCAGGTCGTGCCCCTCGTCTCGGCCGGAAGCGCCAACCGCGACCTGCTCGAGACGGTGACAGCCCTCGTCACGCGAAGCGGTGTGCTCGTCCCGTTCGCCCTACTCGAGGGCGCCGACCGGACGGACCGCACGTTGGGCCGCCAGGACGAGGCTGCCGACGAGCAGCTGCCGGCGAAGGTGGCGAGCTCCCGATGACAGTGAACCTCCAGGCGCGCACGGCGCCCGAGGCGGGCGGTCGACCCGTCGCCAGGCCCCATCGGGTGCCGGTCGTGGTGCTGACGGCGTGGGCGGCGCTCTTCCTGAACGTGATGCCGCCGGCCTCCGTCGAGACCCTCGTGCCGATCCCGCCACGGCTCCTCCAGCTCGTGACCCAGGGCGCGCTCGTGCTCGCCCTGTCGCTGGCCCTCCTCGCCAACCGGCGCCTACTGGTGCGTCCCACGTTGTTCCTCGGACTGCTGACCGTGCTCGCGCTCGCGTCCTTCGTCGTGAGCCTGGGCAGCGAGTTCTTCCTCGGCTCCCTCTATCGGGGGGTGCGACTGGTCCTCTTCGTCACGGTGCTGTGGCTGCTGTCCCCATGGTGGGGGCGGCGTGACCTCGTGCTTCTGCGAGCACACAGGCTCTGCCTGTGGGGGGTCCTCGTCACCGTCATCGTCGGAGCGGCCGTCGCCCCCGGGAAGGCGTTTGCGTTCGAGGGCCGGCTTGGCGGTGCGCTGTGGCCGGTACCAGCGACCCAGGTGGCCCACTTCGCGGCCGTGCTGTTCGGCACCACCTTGATCCTCTGGCTGTGCCACCTCGTCACGGGTCGGCACGCCCTCGTGGCCGTGGTGGTCACCGTCGCGGTGCTCATCGGCACCCACACCCGCACCGCCCTCCTCGGTGCTCTCCTCGGGACCATCGTGGCGTCGGCCAGCCTGTTCCTGGGCCACGCACGGGTCCGTCGGTTCTCGATCTCGACGCTGATCGGGCTGATCGTGGGGGCCACGCTCTTTGCGCCCCAGGTCGTCAACTGGCTGGCGCGGGGCCAGTCGGCGAGCGAGGCGAGCCGGCTGACCGGCCGCACCGACGTGTGGGCGGCGATTGCGGCCACCCCGAGACCACTGTTGGAGCAGATGTTCGGCTCCGGACTGTCCAACAAGTCCTTCGACGGGTTGGCCGTCGACAGCAACTGGCTCGCGAGCTATGTCGACCAGGGCTGGTTCGGCGTGCTGGTCGAGATGAGCTTCGTGCTCGTGCTCCTGCTGGCCGCGGCCACCCACGTCCAGGGGCCACGCCGTGCCTTGGCCCTCTTCCTCATCGTCTACTGCATCATCGCCTCGATCACCGAGACCGGCCTGGGTGACGCGTCGCCCTACCTGCTGGAGCTCGCGGTGGCCGCTTCGTTGCTCGCCGCGCCTGCTGAGGAGGTGGGGCGATGAAGGTCCTCGTGGTGCACAACCGCTACCGCTCGGCTGCCCCCAGTGGTGAGAACTCGGTGGTCGACCAAGAGGTGGCAGCCCTGCGGCAGCGCGGCGTCGAGGTCGCGCAGTTCGAGCGGCACAGCGACGACATCGCCGAGTGGTCCCTCGCGCGCAAGGCCGGGCTCGCCTTCCGGAGCGTCCACGACGTCGGCGCCCGCCGGTCCCTCGCCGCACGACTGGAGAACGACCGCCCGGACGTGGTGCACGTCCACAACACCTTCCCGCTGCTGACCCCGTCGGTGCTCGACGCCTGTGCCCGGGCGGGCGTGCCGGTCGTGGCGAGCGTGCACAACTACACACTGCTCTGCGCGGGCGGTGGCTTCTTCCGGGAGGGGCAGCCGTGCCACGAGTGCGCCGACGGCCGCCTCTCACCGGGGGTGCGTCACGGCTGCTACAAGGGCTCCAGCGTAGCCACGGTGCCCGTGGTCATGGGGCTACGGGTGAACCGTTGGAGGTGGCGCGAGCTCGTGTCCGCCTTCATCTTCGTCTCGGCGTCCGAGCGTGACCTCATGGCCGGCCTGGGCCTGCCGCCGGAGCGGCTCTTCGTGCGTCACCACTTCGTCCCGACTCCGCCGCAGCGGGCGGTCCGGAAGGAGCACGCCGTCGCCTACGTCGGCCGCCTGGACGAGCCCAAGGGCATCCCCACCCTCCTCGCGGGGTGGAGTGCCTTCCGGGAGCGCTGGCCCGACTCGGCCCTGCGACTCGACATCGCCGGTGGGGGACCGCTCGACGGGATGCTGCGGGACTGGGCTCACGAGCGCGACGACGTGACCGTCCACGGTCACCTGAGCAGGGAGGCGGCGGCGGATCTCATCGCCCGGTCCCGGGCCGTGCTCCTGCCGTCCGTGTGCGAGGAGACCTTTGGACTGGTCGCGGTCGAGGCCATGGCGGCGGGCGTCCCGGCGGTAGCCACCCGGCGCGGGTCCTTCCCCGAGGTGGTCAGCGACGGTGTCGACGGCGTGCTCGTCGCCCCCGCCGACCTGTCCGCCCTCGCCGGGGCCCTGCACGACGTGGACGTGGACCCTGACCGGTGGGGCCGCATGGGCCGGGCGGCTCGGGAGTCCTTCGCCGAGCGCTTCGAGGCGTCCGACAGTGTGGACCGCCTGCTCGACATCTATGCGTTCGCCGTGGGGAACGCCGTGGCGGTGGCGCGATGACCAGGTCAGGCTCGGGTCCCCTCTTGGTCGAGCGAGTCGAGGAAGGTGAGCAGCCGGGGGGCGACCTCCGCGTCGGAGAACCGGCTCTGCACGTCCTCACGGGCCGCCTGCCCCAGAGCCGCGATCCGCGCGGGGTCGCGCAGCAGGCGCACCAGCACCTCCGCCGCGGCCTCGGCGTCGTCGAGGGGCCACACCTCACCGTTCACCCCTGGCCGCACGATCTCGGGAATGCCGCCGACAGCAGCAGCGACCACCGGAAGGCCCTCCGCCATGGCCTCGATGAGGGCTATCCCGAAGCTCTCCATCCGCGCGGTGTGGCAGTACACCCGGTGGCGGCGCAGCTGGACGCGAGGATCATCGCTGAAGCCGGCGAAGTCGACCAGGTCGCCGATGCCCAGGGAGCCCGCCCGCCGTTGGAGAGCCGCACGGTCCGGGCCGTCACCCACCACGGTGAGCGTGAAGCGGTGTCCTCGGCGCGCCGCGGCAGCGAGGACCTCGAGGAGATAGCCGTGGTTCTTGCGCGGCTCCAGCGAGCCGAGGGTGACGATGTCGCGCTCGGGGACCGCGCCGCGCGGTGCGGCCGCACGCACGAAGTTGGGCGCGACGACCGTGGGGACCGAGGTCAGCTGGGGGAGGCGGGACCGGACCGCGTCACGCATGAAGGCCGAGACGAAGACGAGGCCGTCGACGGCCGGGATCACGCGCTCCTCCTGACGGTGGATGGCCGCATGGAGCCGGCCGCCGGCCCGGATCTCGCCCTTGTCAGCCCACTCGTCGGCCTGCGAGACGTTGAAGTGCACGACGAGGGCCACGCGCTCGGTGGTCCTGGCTCGCAGCGCAACCTCCGCGGACACCGGACACTGGGCATAGATGGTGCGCCGGCCTCCGCCCTGTCGAAGGTGCTTCCGCAGCGCGGCCTCGAGGTAGTGGGCGTGCCATCGCCGGTACCACCACACCGCAGTGGGGCGGCTGAGGGGCCGCAGGAGCTGACGCATCCCGAACACCGGTGCCAGGAGCGGCGACCGGGCGTCGAAGGGCGTGACGAGCTCGACCTGTCGGCCCAGGCGGCGGCCGCTCTCGAGGATGTCGCGGACGTGGCTCTGGACACCAGTGGCGCCCTCTGGTCGCAACAGCGTGGCGACGACGATCTCATTCGCACCGGGGGGTGTGCAGGGCACGGCACCGACCTCCTGACGTCACCCGGACGACGTCTCCCGGGACTGTTGTTGTCCTGGCTCCCACTCTGGCATGGGGCGCCGGGCGCGCGGACGGTATCCGCGGCACAGCCAGGTCGTCGCTGCGACGAGGGCACCGGAGAGCAGGACACCGCCGACGACGTCGGTGACCCAGTGGCTGGTCGTCACGACCAAGGAGACCGCGAGCAGACCCGAGGGCACGGCGAGCAGCAGCCAGCACCACCAGCGCACGCGTGGGAGAAGCACCAGCTGGCAGGTGGCCAAGGAGACGACGATGGCCACCATGTGGCCGGAGGGGTAGCTCCCACCATCGGGCGAGATGCCCCCGAGCGGGTCCGTCCGGGCGACGGCAGCCTTGACGAGCAGGGTTGCCACGACGCTGGACAGTGCGGTCACGGCGCCGAAGGCCACGCTGTCCCAGGACCGTCGCCACGCTGCCACCGCGAGGCACGTGACCGCCAGGAGCGCGAACATCGGCACGGGCCCCAGGCGGGTCAGCCACGGGGCCACGCGGTCCTGGGGTGCACCCCACGCCTCGTCCGGGCGGAAGAAGTGCGCCACCGGGACGTCGAGGGAGTCTGCAGCTCCGCTGAGGACGACAGCCGTGAGCGCGATGAACAGCACGAGGAGCACCCCGGTCAGCACGGCCCAGGTCAGGCCGTTGGCCGTCTCGTGGCCCTTCCGTTGCCGCATGGCCCCATGGTCCTCCACCGCCGCCTCGAGGGTCGGCGATCCGGGCACCGCGTTCCACTGTGCCGCCCCTGCCGCCGCACGAAGCCCACCATGCCCGCGTTGGTGCCCAGCCATCGACAGTCGGACCTCACCGAGAGGAACACGCCATGACGCCATCCGGCACACACACGAGGTTCTGGTCCGGGTCCTCGCTCACGGCGCTGGTCGGGGTCCTGGCCGTCGTCCTCGCCCTCGCGGTGGGTGTGCCGACCGCCCGCGCGGCCGATCCCTGTGCGGCACCGGTGGCCAGCGTCATCGCGTGCGAGAACACCAAGCCGGGAGCGGCCCCGAGCACCTGGCAGGTCACCGGTGCCGGGTCCACCACGATCCAGGGTTTCGCGACCAGCATGAGCGTCAACCCGGGTGACACGGTGCAGTTCAAGATCAAGACCCCCAGCACGAAGTACCACGTCGACATCCTGAGGATGGGCTACTACCAGGGCAACGGCGCTCGCCGGGTGGTCTCCGGGCTCCTGCCGACGGCCCCGCTCCCACAGACGCAGCCGACCTGTCTCAACGACACCGCGCCGACCGGGCTGATCGACTGCGGCAACTGGGGCGTCTCGGCGTCCTGGGCCGTGCCGACGACGGCGGTCTCCGGGGTCTACCTCGCGAACCTCGTGCGCGATGACACCACAGGCGTCAGCCAGATCCCCTTCGTCGTCAGGAACGACGCCGGACACTCCGACATGCTGTTCCAGACCTCCGACGAGACGTGGCAGGCCTACAACACCTACGGCGGCAACAGTCTCTACACCTGCACGTCCAACTGTCCCCCGGGCAACCCCACCGCCTACAAGGGTGCCGCGAAGGTGTCCTACAACCGTCCCTTCCACTCGGCGGAGGACGACCTGGGGCGCAGCTGGCTCATGTACGCGGAGTACCCGATGATCCGCTTCCTCGAGGCCAACGGGTACGACGTCGCCTACACCAGCGGCACCGACGTGAGCAGCGCAGCCGGGGGTGCCCTGCTGACCAACCACAAGACGTTCATGTCGGTCGGGCACGACGAGTACTGGTCGGGGACCCAGCGCGCCAATGTCGAGGCCGCGCGTGACGCCGGCGTCAACCTCGCCTTCTTCAGCGGGAACGAGGTGTTCTGGAAGACGAGGTTCGAGCGCAGCATCGACAGCACCGCCACCCCGGACCGGACGCTGGTGTCCTACAAGGAGACCCACTACGACGGCTCGGTCGACCCCCAGGGCCCCTCGACCTGGACCGGCACCTGGGAGGATCCTCGGTTCAGCCCCCCGGGCGACGGTGGCCGTCCGCAGAACGCGCTGACCGGGCAGCTGTTCGTGGTCAACGCGGGAAGCACCGACATCAAGGTTCCCGCCCGGTACGGCAAGCTCCGCTTCTGGCGCAACACGGCGGCAGCCACCCTCACCGGGACGCAGGCGCTGACGCTCGCGCCGGGCCAGGAGACGCTGGGCTACGAGTGGGACGTGGAGCCGGACAACGGCTTCCGTCCGGCCGGCCTGTTCGACCTCTCCTCGACGACGAGCACCACGGCCGAGGCCTTCACCGACTACGGCTCCACCGTCCAGACGGGCAGCACTGCGACCCACCGGATGTCGCTGTACCGGGCGCCGAGCGGGGCGCGCGTCTTCGGCGCCGGCACGGTGCAGTGGTCGTTCGGTCTCGATGACCCGACGTCCACGCCCGACAAGAACATGCGCCAGGCGACCGTCAACCTCCTCGCGGACATGGGAGCACAGCCGTATGCCGTGCCGTACACCGGCGTGTCGCCGGCCACGGCCTCCACCGACACCACCGCACCCACGTCGAGCATCACGTCCCCGGCGGCCGGTACGGCTGTCGGTGACGGCACCTCCATGACTCTGAGCGGTACTGCGGCGGACACCGGTGGGGGAGTCGTGGCAGGCGTCGAGGTGTCCACGGACGGCGGGACGACGTGGCACCCGGCGACCGGGACGACGAGCTGGACCTACGCGTGGGTGGCCCACGGCAGCCCGACCAGCATGATCCGGACCCGGGCCGTCGACGACAGCGGGAACGTCGAGGCCCCCTCGGCCGGTCGCTCCCTCGACGTCGGCTGCACCTGCTCGGTCTGGGGGATGGGTTCCACGCCGATGGCCAACGACTCGGGGAGCGCCACCGGCACCGAGGTCGGCATGAAGTTCCGCTCGGAGGTGTCGGGCAAGGTCACTGGCGTCCGGTTCTACAAGTCCTCGGGCAACACCGGTTCACACATCGGCAACCTGTGGACGGCGTCCGGCACCCGGCTGGCATCGGTCACCTTCTCCAACGAGACGGCCTCCGGATGGCAGCAGGCACTCTTCTCCAGCCCGGTGTCCATCAATGCCAACACGACCTACGTCGTGTCGTACTTCGCCCCGAACGGGCACACCGCCAAGGACGACTCGTACTTCTACCCCAACCCCTCCCCACGGCCGGACCTCTACAGCAGCGTCGACAGCCGGCCCCTGCACGCCCTCCGGAACAGCAACGGAACGGTGAACGGGCTGGCGAGAACAGGCACGACGAGCGCCTTCCCGACGGGGAGCCCGAGCGCAGCGAACTACTGGGTCGACGTGATGTTCGACGTGAACTCGGGTCCGGCGACCGTGCCGGGGGCTCCCTCGGGGGTCCAGGCCACGCCCGGCAATGCGTCGGCCGCGGTGTCGTGGTCGGCGCCGCCCGACGGCGGCAGTGCGATCACCTCCTACACCGTCACGCCCTATGTCGGGTCGGCCGCGCAGACCTCGAGGACCGTCTCGGGCAACCCGCCCGACAACACCACCCTTGTCACCGGGCTGACCAACGGCACGTCGTACACCTTCCGGGTGGCGGCCACGAACGCTGTCGGCTCGGGCTCGGACTCGGCGGCGTCCAACGCCGTCGTCCCGACGCTCGTGAGCTGCTCGGCGTGCACGCTGTGGCCGCCCTCCACGGTCCCGGCGACCCCGGACCAGCTCGACACGCGAGCACTCGAGCTGGGGGTGAAGTTCCGGGCTGACCTCAACGGGCAGATCAAGGGGATCCGGTTCTACAAGGCGGTGTCCAACACCGGCACCCACGTGGGGAACCTGTGGACCTCGACCGGGACCAAGCTGGCGTCGGTGACGTTCACCAACGAGAGCGCCACCGGCTGGCAGGAGGCGCTGTTCTCGACGCCGGT
This sequence comes from Knoellia sp. Soil729, assembly GCF_001427985.1. Classification (GTDB taxonomy): domain Bacteria; phylum Actinomycetota; class Actinomycetes; order Actinomycetales; family Dermatophilaceae; genus Knoellia. Next base: position 821,707 of record NZ_LMSA01000001.1, on the reverse strand, counting down.
CAACATCACGGCCGGGACCCTCTACGTCGCCTCCTACTTCGCGCCCCGAGGGCACTACGCCGCCGACAGCTCCTACTTCGCGGGCAACGGGGTGGACTCCGGCCCGCTCCACGCACCGGCAGACGGCGAGAGTGGCGGCCAGGGGATCTTCGCGATCAGCGCCACCAGCGCGTTCCCCACCAGCACCTACGACTCCGAGAACTACTGGGTCGACGTCGTGTACTCGACGACCGCGGCCACGGCGCCGGACGCACCGACCAACGTCTCGGCGACGGCGGGCGCGGGTTCGGCCACAGTCTCGTGGACCGCCCCGTCGGACGGCGGCAGCCCGCTCACGGGCTACACCGTCACGCCCTACATCGGCACGACCGCCCAGACGCCCAAGACGGTCGCCGGCTCCCCGCCGGGGACGTCGACGACGGTCACCGGGCTGACCACTGGGACGGCCTACACGTTCAGGGTCAGTGCCGCCAACGCCGTCGGATCGAGCCCGGCCTCGGCGCCGTCGGGGTCGGTGACACCGACCGGTGACACTGCTCCGGGTRCGCCGGCGGGTGTGTCGGCCACGCCKGGTGATGGTTCGGTGGCGGTCTCGTGGACGGCTCCGTCCAACGGTGGCAGCCCGATCACGGGGTACACGGTGACTCCGTACATCGGTGCCACGGCTCAGGTGTCGACGTCGGTGACGGGGTCCCCGCCGGCCACGTCGGCCACCATCACGGGCCTGAGCAACGGCACCGCGTACACCTTCACGGTCAAGGCCACCAACGCGGTGGGGACCAGTCCTGCGTCGGCGGCGTCGGCGTCGGTGACCCCGACCGCTCCGGCGACAGCCCCGGCGGCGCCGAGCGCGGTGTCGGCCACTGCCGGTGACGGTTCGGCGGTGGTGTCCTGGACGGCTCCTTCGGACGGCGGCAGTCCGGTCACGGGCTACACCGTCACGCCCTTCGCGGGGTCGACGGCGCTGACGTCCACGTCGGTGACCGGTACCCCGCCGGCGACGTCGACCACGGTGACGGGGCTGAGCAACGGCACCGCGTACACGTTCCGGGTCACGGCCACGAACAGCGTGGGCACCTCGGTGGCGTCGGCACCGTCCTCGCCGGTCACGCCCACCGCTGGTGGGTGCGCGGCGTGCACGATCTGGCCCGCGTCGGTGGTTCCGGCCAACGCCGCCGACTCCGACACCAGCGCCCTCGAGCTCGGGGTGCGGTTCAGCTCCGACGTCGACGGCACGGTCACCGGTATCCGGTTCTACAAGGGAAGTGGCAACACCGGCACCCACGTGGGCAACCTGTGGACCTCGACCGGGACCAAGCTGGCGTCGGTGACGTTCACCAACGAGAGCGCCACCGGCTGGCAGCAGGCCTTGTTCTCCACCCCGGTCGCGGTCACCGCCGACACCACCTACGTCGCCTCGTACCTGGCACCAGCGGGTCACTACGCCGGCGACGGGGGCTACTTCACCACCGCGATGGACCGGGCACCGCTGCACGCCCTGCGTGACGGCGCCGACGGCCCCAACGGTGTCTACGCGTACGGCACCACCAGCACCTTCCCCACCAACACGTGGAACGCCACGAACTACTGGGTCGACGTCGTCTTCGCCAGCAACCCCACCACACCCGTCACCGTGCCACAGGCCCCGACCGGGGTCACGGCAACCGCGGGTGACGCCTCGGCCGTGGTCAACTGGACCGCACCAGCGGACGGCGGCAGCCGCATCACCTCGTACACCGTGACGCCCTACGTCGGCACCACCGCACAGACACCCAAGACGGTGACCGGCAACCCGGCCCCCACGACAGCCAGCTTCACCGGACTGACCAACGGCACGGCATACACCTTCCGCGTCAGCGCCACCAACATCGCCGGCACCAGCCCCGACTCCACCCCCTCACCAACCACCACACCCACGTCCGGCGTGTGCGCCGCCTGCACCATCTGGGCCTCCACGGCCGTTCCGGCCAACCCGAGCCACAACGACAGCAGTGCCGTCGAGATCGGGGTGAAGTTCACGGCAGACGTCGGTGGGCGGGTCACCGGTGTCCGGTTCTACAAGGGCACCGGCAACACCGGCACCCACGTGGGCAACCTGTGGACCGCCTCGGGAACCAAGCTCGCGACGGTCACCTTCCGCAACGAGAGCACGACCGGCTGGCAGCAGGCGTCCTTCTCCACCCCCGTGGCGATCACCGCCGGCACGACCTACGTCGCGTCCTACCTCGCGCCCCGGGGCCACTATGCCGCCGACGGGGGTTCCTTCACCTCCTCCGGCGTGGACCGGCCCCCGCTGCACGCGCTGCGCGACGGGGTCTCCGGAGGCAACGGTGTCTACCGCTACGGCACGACCAGTGGCTTCCCGGCGAGCAGCTGGAACGCCACGAACTACTGGGTCGACGTCGTGTTCGCGAGTGGGTGAGCCGCCGTGGGACTCCGCTGCGCCACACACCACACCAGGAGGAAGTCATGAGCTCGGTCAGTGTCGTCATCCCGTGCTACCGCTACGGGCACTACCTGGAGCAAGCCGTGGCGAGCGTGCTCGACGCACAGCCCGGGATGGACGTGAGGGTGCTCATCATCGACGACGCTTCCCCGGACGGCAGTGGTGAGGTCGCCATGGCCATCGCTGCTGCCAACCCCCGCGTCGAGGCCGTCGCCCACGCGACCAACCGGGGCCACATCGCGACCTACAACGAGGGTCTCCTCGACTGGGCCGACGGGACCTACAGCGTTCTGATGTCGGCGGACGACCTGCTCACACCGGGTTCGCTGCGCCGGTCCGTGGACCTGCTCGACGCCCATCCGGGTGTCGGCTTTGCCTACGGGTATGCCGTCCGGTTCCGTGACGGTGAGTCGCTCCCGGCCCCGCTCACGGAGAGCCGGGGGTGGTCGGTGTGGAGCGGGCGCGACTGGCTCGACCGCCGCTTCCGCCTCGCCCGCTCGGGGATCTCCTCGCCCGAGGTCGTCGTCCGGACCGCGGTGCAGCAAGAGGTCGGTGGCTACGACGCCGGCCTGCCACACCTCGGGGACACGCAGATGTGGATGCGGCTCGCGTCACGCTCCGACGTGGGCTACGTGCGTGGTGTCGACCAGGCGTGGTACCGGCAGCACGCGGACAACATGTCACTGGCCTACGACGAGGTGGCCGAGCTCCGCCAGGGCCGGATCGCGTTCGACAGCATCCTGCAGACCCTCGCAGCCGAGGGTGTCGACGTGACCCGGATGGCTCGGCTCGTCCACCGCAAGCTCGCGTGGGAGGCGCTGTTCGCCGCGACCCGGGCCTACGACGAGGGCCGCGCCGCAGAGGCCCCGATCGACGGGCTCGTGGAGTTCGCGAGCGAGTGCTGGCCGTCCGCGAGCCGTATGCCGATCTTCCACACCTTGCGCCTCCGGCGCCTCCTCGGCCCGCGAACCATGGCGGCCCTGGCACCGGTCGTCCCGCCGGCCCGGGGCGTGCGGTTCCTCGTCGAGAGCCGTGACCGCTACGACACCACGTGGGAGGCGGTCGAGGCTCTGGCCCGGCCGGGACGCCAGTCGGTGCGGTTCGCATGACCACCACGCAACACCAACGGAAGGACCGGATCATGACCGACTCGATCGGACTGGCAGTCATCGGAGCGGGCTACTGGGGGCCCAACCTCGTGCGCAACGCGATGGCCACTCCCGCGGTGGACGTGAGGTACCTGTGCGACCTCGACGAGGCACGCGCACGGCAGGTGCTCGGGCGCTACTCGACGATCACCGCGACGAGCTCCTACGACCGGGTCCTCGACGACCCCGACGTGCAGGCCGTCGCCATCGCCACCCCGGCGGCGTCGCACTTCGCCCTCGCGATGGCGGCGCTGGACGCCGGCAAGCATGTGCTCGTCGAGAAGCCCCTCACGTCGTGCCTCGCCGACGCCGAGAAGCTCGTCCAGGCGGCCGAGGACCGGGGGCTGGTCCTCATGTGCGACCACACCTACTGTTACACCTCGGCCGTGCGCGAGATGCGGCGCCTCGTCCACGACGGCGGAATCGGGGACATCCAGTTCGTCGACTCCGTGCGGATCAACCTCGGGCTCGTGCAACCCGACGTCGACGTGCTGTGGGACCTTGCCCCGCACGACCTGTCGATCCTCGACTTCCTCCTCCCCGAGGAGGTGTCGGTCGTGGGGGTGGCCGCTCAGGGGGCCGATCCGCTGGGTCACGGCATGGCCTGCGTCGGGTACCTCACCCTGCGGCTGTCGACGGGTGCCATCGCCCACGTGCACGTCAACTGGCTCAGCCCGATCAAGATCCGGACCATGGTCATCGGGGGTTCCCACCGGACCGTCGTGTGGGACGACATGAACCCCAGCCAGCGCCTCGCCGTCTACGACCGCGGGGTCGACCGTGAGGTCGCCCGGGACCTCGATCCCGACGACCGCCAGCAGATCCGCGTCTCCTACCGCACCGGCGAGATGGTGGCGCCAGCCCTGCCGGAGCAGGAGGCACTGCGGGCCATGATGACCGAGTTCGGGGACGCGATCCTCCAAGGACGGCAGGCCGCGACCGACGGGCGTGCCGGCCTCCGCGTCATGAGGATCCTCGAGGCGGCGGAGCACAGCCTGGAGCACGAGGGAACCTTCGTCGCGATGGAGGCGGTGTGATGCTCGCCGACAGCGTGTGCCTGGTGACCGGTGGGGCCGGGACCATCGGCTCGACCATCGTGGACCAGCTCCTGGCAGCCGGGGTGGCCGAGGTGCGGGTCCTCGACAACTTCGTGCGCGGTCGCACCGAGAACCTCACCGAGGCGATGGGGTCCGGGCGCGTCGACGTCATCAAGGGAGACATCCGTGACCTGGACGACGTCCGCCGGGCCATCGCCGGTGCGGACGTCGTCTTCCACCAGGCGGCCATCCGCATCACCCAGTGCGCCGAGGAGCCTCGCCTGGCGCTCGAGGTGCTCGCCGACGGGACGTTCAACGTCCTCGAGGCGGCCGTCGCCGCAGGCGTGCGCAAGGTGGTGGCGGCCTCGTCCGCGTCCGTCTACGGGCTGGCGACCGAGTTCCCGACGACCGAGACCCAGCACCCCTGGGACAACGACACCTTCTATGGAGCCGCCAAGGTGTTCAACGAGGGCATGCTCCGCAGCTTCCACGCCATGCACGGCCTCGACTACGTGGCCCTGCGGTACTTCAACGTCTACGGCCCGCGCATGGACGTGCACGGCCTCTACACCGAGGTGCTCATCCGGTGGATGGATCGCATCGCTGCGGGGGAGGCACCGCTCATCCTCGGCGATGGTCAGCAGACGATGGACTTCGTCTTCACGACCGACATCGCCCGCGCGAACCTGCTGGCGGCGGAGTCGTCGGTGACGGACAGGGTCTTCAACATCGGCAGCAGCACCGAGACGAGCCTCCTCGGCCTCGCCGAGGCCCTGCTCCGGGTCATGGACAGCACCCTGCCGGTGGAGTTCGGTCCTCCCCGGGCCGTCAACGGCGTATCCCGCCGGCTGGCGTCCATCGAGGCGGCCCGTGAGGTGCTGGGCTGGGAACCCTCCGTCGACCTGGAGGCCGGTCTGCGCCTCCTCGTCGACTGGTGGGCGGGCGAGCGGAGCGCGACATGATCCCCGTCATGAAGCCCTGGCTGGGCGAGGAGGAGGCGACCGCCGCCGCCGATGCCGTGCGATCGGGGTGGGTCGCGCAGGGCCCACGGGTCGCAGAGTTCGAGACCCGGTTCGCGGAGCGTGTGGCCGCCCCCCACGCGGTGGCCGTCTCGTCGTGCACCACGGCGCTGCACCTCTGCCTGCACCTGCTCGGGCTCGAGCCCGGGGACGAGGTCGTCGTACCGTCCTTCTCGTTCATCGCGACGGCCAACGCTGCCGTCTACGTGGGCGCGACGCCAGTCTTCGCCGACGTCGAGCTCGAGGACGGGAACCTCAGCCGGCGGACGGTCGAGGCCGCCCTGACCGACCGGACGCGGGCCGTCGTGGTCGTGCACCAGGGAGGTATGCCGGCCGATGTCGAACCGCTGTACGCGCTCTGCCGGGAGCGGGGGATCGCCCTCGTCGAGGACGCGGCGTGCGCCGCCGGGTCCACCCATCTCGGAGCGCCGGTGGGCACGGGCGCGGAGCTCGCAGCCTGGTCCTTCCACCCGCGCAAGCTGCTCACCACGGGGGAGGGCGGCATGTTCACCACGACCGAGCCCGAGCTCGCCTCGCGGGCGCGACGGCTGCGGGAGCACGGGATGAGCGTCAGTGCGGCAGAGCGCCACCAGAGCCGGCAGCCGGTCCTCGAGAGCTATCTCGAGGTCGGCTTCAACTTCCGGATGACCGACATCCAGGCGGGTGTGGGTCTCGTCCAGCTCCGCAAGCTGGACGAGATGGTGGAGCGTCGGCGGATGCTCGCGGCCTGCTACCAGGAGGCGCTGGCCGGCATACCCGGTCTGCGGACGGTTCACGACCCGGGCCACGGGGAGTCGAACTTCCAGTCCTTCTGGGTCGAGCTCGGACCGCAGTTCCCGCTGACGCGCAACGAGCTGCTCCGCACGCTCGCCGACGCCGGCGTCTCGGCCCGTGCCGGCATCATGGCGGCACACCGGCAGCCGGCCTACGCCGGTCACCCCCACGGTGACCTGTCGACGACCGAGCGACTGACCGACAACACGTTGATCCTGCCGCTGTACCACGACCTGTCCGACGAGGACCAGGGCGTCGTCATCGGCGTCCTCCGGCGGGCAGCCGAGTCGAGGGCCGTCTCGTGAGGGCACGGCCGGTCGTCATCATCGGCGCGGGTGGGTTTGCCCGCGAGACCGCTGAGACGGTGCACGCCCTGCACGCGCGCGACGGCTCGGTCGAGCTGCGCGGGTTCCTCGACGACGACCCGACGCTGCACGGTCGCACCCTGGTCGGAGGGACGGTCCTGGGCGGGGTCGACCAGCTGGCCGCCCACCCGGACGCAGCCGTGGTCGTCGCAGTGGGTCGGCCCGACGACTACACCACCCGTCGCGACATCGTCTCGCGGCTCGGTCTCGAGCCGGACCGGTGGGCGACGCTGGTCCACCCGGACTCGAGCGTCGGCTCCAGCTGCCGGCTCGGCCCGGGGACGGTCGTCCTGGCCCACGTGGTCCTCACGGCCGACGTGGTGGTGGGGGCGCATGTCGCCGTCATGCCGCAGGTCGTGTTCACCCACGACGTCGAGGTGGGCGACCACGCCACCCTGGCGTCGGGCGTGCGCCTGGGGGGCGGTGTGCAGGTGGGAACCGGTGCCTATGTGTCGAGCGGCGTCTGTGTGCGTGAGGGCTGCCGGATCGGTGAATGGGCCATGGTCGGCATGGGGTCCACGGTGACCCGTGACGTGCCCGACGAGCGCCTCTGGTTCGGCACCCCTGCCCGCGACGTGAGACGCGCGCCCCTGCCGTGGCCCGAGGGCCCGATGGCCCTCACCGAGGCACAGGGACCAACGGAGGTGGCATCGTGACGTCGATCCCGCTCGTCGACCTCTCCGCACAGCACGCCGTGGTGGCGGAGGAGGTGCTTGAGGGGTTCCAGCAGGTCCTCGCGGCGGGGGACTTCATCGGTGGGAAGGCGGTCGCCGCCTTCGAGGAGGAGTACGCCAACTTCACCGGCGCTCGGTGGTGCGTCGGCGTCGCCAACGGCACGGATGCCCTCGAGATGGCGCTGCGGGCAGTCGGCGTGGGGGTGGGCGACGAGGTCGTCCTCCCCGCAAACACCTTCATCGCCACGGCGGAGGCGGTCGTGCGGATCGGCGCAGTGCCGGTCCTCGTGGATGTCGACGACGAGGCGTTGCTCCTCGACGCCGCAGCGGTCGACGGCGTGGTCACGGAGCGCACGCGGGCGGTGCTGCCGGTCGACCTCTACGGGCAGGTCGCACCCTTCGAACAGCTGCCGTCCACGCTCCTCGAGCACGGTGTCGCCGTCATCGAGGACGGCGCACAGTCCCAGGGCGCCACGCGGAACGGGCAGTCAGCCGGAACGTTCGGCGTCATGGCCGCGACCAGCTTCTACCCGGGCAAGAACCTCGGCGCCTACGGGGATGCAGGCGCGGTGCTCACCGATGACGAGGACCTGGCCCGGGAGGTCCGCCTCATGGGCGCACACGGCAGCCCGGCGAAGTACGTCCACACCCGGGCCGGGTTCAACTCGCGGCTCGACACGCTCCAGGCCGTGGTCCTGCGGGCCAAGCTGGCCCGGCTGGGCGGGTGGAACGAGCAGCGCCGCGAAGCGGCCGCCCGTTACGGCTCCCTCCTCGCCGGCATGCAAGGTGTGCGCCTGCCGGTCACCCTCCCGGGCAACGAGCACGTGTGGCACCTCTACGTCGTGCGTGTCCCGGAACGCGACGCGGTCCTGCGGCACCTCCAGGACGAGGGGGTGGGCGCCGCGGTGCACTACCCGGTCCCGGTGCACCTCACGCCCGCGATGGAGCGCCTCGGCCACGGGCCCGGAGACTTCCCGGTGAGCGAACAGGCCGCGACCGAGATTCTCTCCCTGCCGATCTTCCCCGGGATCACCGCCGAACAGCAGGAACGGGTCGTCGACGTCCTCGCTGCAGCCCTGCGGACCGTCGTCGGCTGAGGACAACGGAGCGATGAGCGAGATGTCGACGAGCGCGGAGCGGGTCCGCCCCCAGGAAGGGCTCGGTGCCCAGGCGGCGGCGGGCGTCGCGTGGCTGGCAGCCCAGAAGTGGGTGGTGCGGGCCTTCGGCTTCGTCACCCTGCTGGTCCTCACCCGAGAGCTGTCGCCGCGGGACTTCGGCGTGGTGGCTGCCGCGATGACGGTCATCCCGATGGTGTACCTCCTGGCGGACCTCGGGTTCTCGACCTACCTGCTGCAGGCGGAGGAGCCGGACCAGCGCACGCTGAGCACGGCGCTGTGGCTCTCCGTCGGCGCCGGGACCCTGCTGTCGGCCGGGCTCGTCGCCGTCGCGCCGCTGCTCGCGGCGGCGTTCTCGCTCCCGGAGCTGACGGACGTCCTCCGGGCCCTCGCCCTCGCCGTGGCTGCCACCGTCCTCGCCGCGGTCCCGCTGGCCCTGCTGCGCCGGGCCCTGGCCTTCCGCACGGTGGCGCTGCAGGGCATGGGCGCGGCCCTGCTCGCCCAGGTGGTCGCCGTCGCCGTCGCGCTCTCCGGGGGTGGGGTATGGGCGTTGGTGAGCCAGGTCGTCGTGGGCCAGTGGGTCATCGCGGTCCTTGCCTGGCGGACGGCGCGGTGGCGGCCCTCGCTGGTGGTGGCTCCGGCGGAGTTCCGCCGGATGGCCTCCTTCGGCCTGCGGGTGTCGGGCGTGGACCTCGTGGCGACCTCCCGGCTGTGGGCCGAGGCGTGGGTCATCACCGTGACGCTGGGACCGGCGACCTTCGGTCTGCTCAGCATCGCGCAACGCCTGGTGCAGACGGCCCAGGAGCTGACCTCCGCCTCGCTCGTCCCCGTGTCCACCGTCCTGTTCGCCCGGGTCCGCGAGGCTCCCGACCGCGTCCGCGGCTCCTACGCCAAGGCGCTGGGCGTCGCCTACGCCGTGGTGGCGCCCTTCATGGCGGTCATCGTGGTGACGGCTCCGGTGCTGGTACCGCTGCTCTTCGGGGAGCAGTGGCGGCAGAGCGTCGCGCCCAGCCAGGCCCTCGCCGTCGCGGGCATCATCACGCTCGGGGCCATGGTCGACCACGGCCTCTTCTATGGCCTCTCCCGGCCCGGTGCCTGGCTCGCCTACGCCGTCGTCGTCGACGCCGTGACCGTGGGCACCACGGTGGTCGCGGTCCGCTGGGGCCTGCTCGGTGTCGCTGTCGGCTTCGTGGTCGTGGCCGTGCTCGCAACGGCGGCCCGGTGGCTCCTCGTGGCGCGTCTCATCGGGGCGCCGGTCGCATCGGTCGCGCGACCCTTCGCGGTCGTGCTTGCTCCCACGGCCCTGTGCCTCGCGGCGGGCCTGCTCGCCATGACAGCCCTCGACGGTGTCTCCTCCGCCGTCGTGCAGGTGCTCGTGGGTGGGCTCGTCACCGGCGTCGCCTACCTGGCGGTGCTCCGGCTCGTCGGCGCACACATCGTGCGCAACACCCTCGGCATCCTCCCCGTCCCCGACCGGATGACGAGGCTGGTCCGGTGGCTGCTGCGCCTGCAACCGTGACCGCGTGAGCCCGGGGGGCTGCGCGAGATCCGTCCCCACGCCCCGTCGTGTCGCGACCCCGGAAACAGAAACTAGGCTGTGGGGCGATGCCCACGCTGCAACCGGTAGTCGACCACTTCGGCGCCGCCCCACAGATCTCCTCCCTTCTCGAGACCGCCACTGGTCCTGGCGCGGGGACTCTCGACGTCTCCGTGAGCGCCGGTGCCCGCCCTGCCCTCATCGCCGCAGCGGTCGGACGACTGCGGGCCACCGCGCCCGACCGCCTGCCACTGCTCGTCGTCACGGCCACGAGCCGTGAGGCCGAGGACCTCACCGCCGCGCTCGGCTGCGTGCTCGACCCCGACGTCATCGCCGACTTCCCGTCGTGGGAGACGCTGCCCCACGAGCGGCTGAGCCCGCGCTCGGACACCGTCGGCCGTCGCCTGGCCGTGCTGCGCCGTCTCGCGCACCCCGCCTCGGTCGCCGACGACGACGTGGCCCACGGGCCGCTGTCCGTCGTGGTGGCGCCGGTGCGTGCCGTGCTCCAGCCGATCTCCACCGGGCTCGGCGACCTCACTCCCGTGGCCCTGCGTGCGGGGGAGGACCACAACCTGGACGACGTCGTCGAGGCCCTCGCTGGCGCGGCCTACAGCCGCACGGACCTCGTCGAGCGGCGTGGGGAGTTCGCCGTGCGCGGTGGCATCCTCGACGTCTTCCCACCGACCGAGGAGCACCCGCTCCGCGTCGAGTTCTGGGGCGACACGATCGAGGAGATCCGCTGGTTCAAGGTCGCCGACCAGCGTTCGCTCGAGGTCGCGGCACACGGTCTCTGGGCGCCCCCCTGCCGGGAGGTGCTGCTCACCGACGCCGTACGTGACCGCGCTGCCGCTCTTGCCGACCAGCTTCCCGGAGCCGCGGACCTGCTCCACAAGCTCGCCGCCGGCATCGCCGTCGAGGGCATGGAGTCGCTCGCACCGGCCCTCGTCGACGGCATGGAGTCGATGCTCGACAGCTTCCCCGACGGCTCGCCCGTCGTGACGTGCGACCCGGAGCGGGTCCGCACCCGTGCCCACGACCTCGTCGCCACGAGCCAGGAGTTCCTCGAGGCCGGCTGGGCCAACGCCGCCGCCGGCAACGCCGTCCCCATCGACCTCGAGAAGATCCTCGGCTCCGCCTCGTTCTGGTCCGTGGCCGAGCTGCGCGACCACGCCCGCGAGACCGGGCACTCGTGGTGGGACCTCACCCCGTTCGCGCTCGACACCGAGACGGTCGACACGACCGACGGCGAGGTCGCGGAGACGGGCACTCAGGACCCCACGGCATACAGGGGTGACATCGAGTCGGCGGCCGCCGACCTGCGCACGTGGACCGGCAACGGCTGGCACGTCCTCGTGGCGACCGACGGGCAGGGCTCGGCCAAGCGCATCACGGAGGTGCTCGGCGAGGCCGAGGTGCCCGCCCGCCTCGACGCCACCCTCGACGCCTTCGAGCCCGGGATCGTGCACGTCACCACGGCCCAGCTCGGGCGGGGCTTCGTGCACCCGTCCAGCAAGCTCGTCGTCCTCACCGAGACCGACCTCACCGGCACGCCGTCGACGGGTCCCTCGACGAAGGACATGCGGCGCATGCCCTCGCGTCGGCGCAACCAGGTCGACCCGCTGCAGCTCAAGCCGGGCGACTTCGTCGTCCACGAGCAGCACGGCGTCGGCAAGTTCGTCGAGATGATGCAGCGCACGGTGCAGGGCGCGACGCGCGAGTACCTCGTGCTCGAGTACGCCCCCGGCAAGCGTGGCCACCCCGGTGACCGGCTGTTCGTGCCGACCGACCAGCTCGACCAGATCACGCGCTACGTCGGTGGTGAGCAGCCGACCCTCAACAAGATGGGCGGCTCGGACTGGAAGAGCACCAAGTCCAAGGCTCGTCGCTACGTCAAGCAGATCGCGGCCGAGCTCATCCAGCTCTACTCGGCGCGGATGGCGACCAAGGGCCACGCCTTCGCGCCCGACACGCCCTGGCAGCGCGAGCTCGAGGACGCCTTCGCCTACATCGAGACACCCGACCAGCTCAGCTCCATCGACGAGGTCAAGGCCGACATGGAGCGGGAGGTCCCGATGGACCGCCTCATCTGCGGCGACGTCGGCTACGGCAAGACCGAGATCGCGGTGCGCGCGGCGTTCAAGGCGATTCAGGACGGCAAGCAGGTGGCCGTGCTCGTGCCCACGACGCTGCTCGTCCAGCAGCACCTGCAGACGTTCACCGAGCGCTACGCGCCCTTCCCCGTGAACGTCAAGGCGCTGAGCCGCTTCCAGGGCAAGAAGGAGTCCGAGGCCGTCATCGAGGGCCTGGCCGACGGCTCGGTCGACCTCGTCATCGGCACCCATCGGCTCCTCTCCGACACCATCACGTTCAAGGACCTCGGGCTCGTCGTCGTCGACGAGGAGCAGCGCTTCGGGGTCGAGCACAAGGAGCAGCTCAAGCAGCTCCGCACGGCCGTCGACGTTCTTGCGATGTCCGCGACCCCGATCCCGCGCACACTCGAGATGGCCGTCACCGGGATTCGTGAGATGTCCACTCTCGCAACGCCCCCCGAGGAGCGCCACCCGGTCCTCACCTACGTCGGTGCGTACGAGGAGAAGCAGATCACCGCGGCTGTCCGGCGCGAGCTCTTGCGCGAGGGACAGGTCTTCTACATCCACAACAAGGTGTCCACGATCGAGCGTGCCGCCGCCCGCATCCGCGAGCTCGTGCCCGAGGCGCGCATCGCCGTCGCCCACGGCAAGATGGGCGAGCACCGCCTCGAGCAGGTCGTGCTCGACTTCTGGGAGAACCGCTTCGACGTCCTCGTCTGCACGACGATCGTCGAGACCGGCCTCGACATCTCCAACGCCAACACGCTCATCGTCGAGCGGGCCGACCGGCTCGGCCTGAGCCAGCTGCACCAGCTGCGTGGCCGGGTCGGCCGTGGTCGTGAGCGCGCCTACTCCTACTTCCTCTACCCGCCCGAGAGCCCGCTGACCGAGACGGCCCACGACCGGCTCCAGACCATCGCCAGTCACACCGACCTCGGCGCCGGGATGCAGGTCGCGATGAAGGACCTCGAGATCCGCGGTGCCGGCAACCTCCTCGGCGGCGAGCAGTCGGGCCACATCGCCGGCGTCGGGTTCGACCTCTACGTGCGCCTCGTCGGTGAGGCCGTCTCCAGCTTCAGGGGCGACGTCGACGAGCAGATCGGCGAGATCAAGATCGAGCTCCCGGTCGATGCGCACCTGCCGCACGACTACGTGCCGGGGGAGCGGTTGCGCCTCGAGGCCTACAAGAAGCTCGCAACCGTCGCCGACGAGGCGGCCCTGGCCGACATCGAGGCCGAGCTCGTCGACCGCTACGGCACCCCGCCGGAGGCGGTGCGCAACCTCATCGAGGTGGCTCGTCTGCGCACCGTCGCCCGTGCTGCCGGGATCAAGGACATCTCGGTGCAGGGCAGCACGGTGCGCTTCGGCCCGATCGAGCTGCGCGAGAGCCAGGAGCTGCGGCTCCAACGCCTCTACCCCGGCTCGATCGTCAAGGAGGCGCTCGGCACGATCCTCGTCCCGAAGCCGATGACGGCACGCGTCGGAGGCCAGCCCTTGCGCAACCACGCGGTGCTCGAGTGGGCAGGTGCGGTCATCCGCAGCGTCGTCATGGACAATGTGGGAGAAGCAGCAAGGGTGGCCACCTCCGGATCCGGCACCGGATCCTCGACCGGAGCGCGTTCCACCCGATGACGAAGGGACACCCTGTGAAGGCCGTGAAGGCTCGCACCACCGTTCTCGCCCTCGCGAGCGTGCTCGCGCTCTCCGCTTGCTCGGGCACCACGTCCGCGCAGACGGCAGCCGTCGTCGACGGTCGGGTCATCACCGAGCAGCAGGTGCGGGTGGCCACCGAGCAGATCAACAAGGCCTTCAAGCCCGAGCAGCCCCTCACCGCCGACCAGGCGCTCACCCTGCTCATCCGCGCGCCCTACATCAACGAGGCCGCAGCCAAGGCGGGTGCGCCCCAGAGCCGCTCGGCCGCGCGGGCCGCCTTCAAGGACTTCCCCGAGGAGCCCAGTGACGCCACCGTCGAGATCCTGCAGGCCGAGGCGAGCCTGCAGCAGATCGACGACGCCGGGCGCCAGGACCTCACCAAGAAGTTCGCGGCCATCGACATGACGGTCAACCCCCGCTACGGCACCTTCGACCCGTCCGTGGCCGCAGTCATCCCCGACCAGCCCAACTGGCTCGTCTCCGCATCCAACGCGGGATGACCGCGTGGGGCGCCTGAGCCTGCTCGTCACCAGTCCCCGTGTCGCACCGGGCCTGCTGACGAGGAGTGCGTGGTATGCCGTGGAGTCGGCTTCCGCGCGCCTGTGCCGGGACCTGTCGGAGCCGGTCGTGGACGCCATCGTCGAGTCCGGCCTCGGGGTGGACCCTGTCGGTCCCGACCTGTCCGCGCCGGACGTCGCCCGGCTGCTCGTGACGCGCTCGCTCGAGACCGATGTCGTCTGGCTGGGCTCCTCGGACGCCGACCCGGGCCTCACCGACGCCATCGCCTCCGAGGTGTCGCGGCTCGAGGACCCGCCCGAGGTCGAGGTCATCGTCGGCTCGTGGGACGTGCCGGGCTCCCGGCTTCTCGACGCTGTTGCGGTCATGGACCGGCTGCGCTCACCCGGCGGGTGCCCGTGGGACGCCCAGCAGACGCACGAGTCGCTGGCCAAGTACCTGACCGAGGAGGCCGGCGAGGCGGTCGAGGCCATTGCCTCCGGGGACCGTCAGCACCTCGCCGAGGAGCTCGGTGACGTCCTGCTGCAGGTGCTGTTCCACTCGCGGGTCGCCGAGGACGCCGAGTCGCCGCAGGACCAGTTCGACATCGACGAGGTGGCTGCCGTCCTCGTCGCCAAGCTCGTCCGGCGCCATCCCCACGTGTTCGCCGACGGGGACGCCTCGACGCCCGAAGAGGTCGAGGAGGCCTGGGCCCGCATCAAGGCGCAGGAGAAGGCCGGACAGAACCACCCGTGAGCGTGCCCCACGCTCCGTTACCGAACCGTGACCTAGTTACCAGACCGTAGTCCTCAGCGGCCTCGCCATTCTCGAAGGCATCTTGTAAGCGCTTTCAAGGATGAGGGCTCATGACGGACGATGCGCAGGGACGACCGCAGGTGGCCGCAACCATCTACGCGGTGGCCGACCGCGCGCGCGTCTCCATCGCCACCGTGTCGAGGGTCCTGGCCGGTTCCGCGCGGGTCACGGAAGCAACCCGGCGCAAGGTCCTTGCCGCTGTCGACGACCTCGACTACCTCCCCTCCGGGGCCGCGCGCAGCCTGGCCGCCCGACGTCACCACACTCTCGGGCTGGTTCTCCCGGAGCTGGGTGGGCCCTACTACGCCGAGCTCCTCGCCGGCTTCGAGACGAGGGCGGCGGAGCTCCAGCAGGGCGTCATGCTCGTCATCGCGGGCCACGCCCGCGCCAGCACGTCCGCCGTGCGCAGCCTCGCGACCCGCGTCGACGGTATCGCGGTCCTCGGTTGCGACCTGGAGCAGCTGAGGGCCGGGACCAAGAAGGTCGTCCTCATTGCCGGGGACGACGATCCCGACGTGGAGGTCATCGCAACCGAGAACCTCGACAGCTCGAGGCGACTCACCAACCACGTGCTGGGGCACGGTCGGTCACGGCTGTTGTTCGTCGGTGACCCCGGGGCGGCCCACGACGTGCGCGAGAGGTTCGACGGGTTCGTCGCCGCCCACGTGGGCGCCGGCCTGGAGCCGGCGCAGCCCGTCCTGGCGTCGTTCCGGGAGAGCGAGGGTCAGGGCGTGGCCGAGCGGATCATCGCGGGCGACCTCCGTGCCGACGCGCTCGTGTGCGGCAACGACGAGCTGGCGTTGGCCATCATGGCCGGACTGCTGCGCGCAGGGGTGGACGTGCCGGGGGACATCTCCGTCGTGGGTTGGGACGACGTGATGACGTCGAGGTACGTCCGTCCGGGCCTGACCACCGTGCGCCAGCCGGTTCGTGACGTCGGCGCACTCGCCGCCGACCGGCTCCACCAGCTCGTCACGGGTGCTGCTCGCGAACCTGATCGGCACGTCCTCCCGACGGAGGTCGTCATCCGCGGCTCGTGCGGATGCCCCGAGAACGCGAGCGCCCCAGACCTCGATCTGCCGACCCTGCCCCACCCCCAGAAAGTGAGAGTCCGATGAGACGCAAGAGCACCATCACCGTGGCCGGCCTGGCCGCCGTGGCACTGACCCTGTCCGCGTGCGGACGGGACGATGCGAAGTCCGGCGGGAGCGAGACCGGCGCCCCCGTCAAGTCCGGCGCCGCCACAGGAACCATCACCGTGTGGGCGATGGGTGCGGAGGGAGAGAACCTCCCGAAGCTGGCCAAGGAGTTCGAGTCGGCGAACCCGGGCTCCAAGGTCAACGTCACCGCGATCCCGTGGGACGCCGCCCACGACAAGTTCACCACTGCCATCACGGCCAACAAGACGCCTGACGTTGCCATGGTCGGCACCACCTGGATGGGTGAGTTCGCCGGCATGGACGCCCTCGACCCGACTCCTGGGGGCATCGACAAGTCCGTCTTCTTCGACGGCGCCCAGAAGACCACCGAGGTCGGCGGCACCTCCTACGGCATCCCTTGGTACGTCGAGACCCGTCTGGTCTACTACCGCACCGACCTCGCGAAGAAGGCCGGCATCACCACCCCACCGACGGACTGGGCGGGCCTCAAGGACATGGCCAAGGCCATGCAGGACAAGGCTGGCGCGAAGTGGGGGATCGGGCTGCAGGCCGGTGGCACCGGCTCGTGGCAGTCGATCATGCCGTTCGCATGGTCGGCGGGCGCCGACCTCACCAAGGACGACGGCAAGGCCTACAACTTCGACACGCCGGAGATGCTCAAAGCCGTGAAGTACTACCAGTCGTACTTCACCGACGGGATCTCCGACAAGGCTGCTCCAGCCACCCCGACCACGGAACCCGACTTCGCCAGCGGCAAGGTCCCGATGTTCATCTCCGGTCCGTGGATGATGTCCGCGGTCGAGAAGGCGGGTGGCAAGGGATTCAAGGACAAGTACGACGTCATGCAGATCCCGGCCGACAAGCAGTCCAGCTCGTTCGTCGGCGGCTCGAACCTCGTCGTCTTCAAGAACACCAAGGAGCGCGACACCTCCTGGAAGTTCGTGGAGTGGCTCGCCGACCCCAAGACCCAGGTCAAGTGGTACGGCATCTCGACCGACCTCCCGTCGGTCAAAAGCGCCTGGGAGGACCCGGCCCTCACGGAGGACAAGAAGCTCGCCGTGTTCGGCAAGCAGCTGGAGACTGCCAAGGCTCCGCCGAGCTTCCCCACGTGGGAGCAGGTGGTGACGTCCTTCGACACCGAGATGGAGAAGGTCACCAAGACCGGCGCGGACCCTGCCGCCGCGCTCAAGACCGTGCAGTCGCAGGCCGAGTCGATCGGCACCGGCAGCTGACATGAGCACCCTCGCGGACGGCGTCGACACCGCGCGCCGTGAAGAGGCTCCTCCGGGGCGGCGTCGACCACGTCGGCGCCGCCAGGAGGGGAACGCGGCGTGGCTGCTCGCCCTGCCGTTCTGCCTGCTGTTCCTCGTGTTCACGGTGTGGCCGGTGCTCCAGTCGCTCTTCATGAGCATCACCGACACCCGTGCCAAGGACCTGCGGACCCCGTTCTCCGTCGACATCATCGGCCTCGACAACTACACCCGCGCCCTCTCCGACGAGAACTTCCTGCAGGCCGTGCGCAACACCGCCTACTTCGTCGTCGTGGGGGTCCCGCTCACGTTGGTCATGGCCCTTGCCGCCGCGGTGGCGCTCGACCGAGGGATCTCCCGCTTCAGGTCGGTGTTCCGGCTGGGCTTCTACACCCCCGTCGTGACCTCCATCGTGGCCGTCGCCGTGGTCTGGCAGTTCCTGCTCAACCGCCAGTTCGGGCTCATCAACACCGTGCTCGGCTGGGTCGGGATCAACGGGCCGAACTGGCTGGGTGACCCGGACTGGTCGATGCCGGCCCTGATCATGATGGCCTCCTGGCGCAACTTCGGCACCGGCATGATCATCTTCCTCGCGGGGCTGCAGGCCGTCCCGTGGGCCCTGCACGAGGCGGCGGCCATCGACGGTGCCAGTGCCTGGCAGCGCTTCCGGCACATCACGCTGCCCATGCTCCGCCCCACTCTGCTCTTCGTGTCGGTCACCACGATGATCGGCTACCTGCAGTTCTTCGAGGAGCCCTTCGTCATGACGAACGGCGGGCCGCTCAACAGCACGGTCTCCATGTCGCTCTACACCTACCGCCAGTTCGGGTTCGGCAACTACGGGTATGCCGCGTCGCTGAGCTACATCATCTTCGTCGTCGTGGCGATCGTCACGGCACTGCAGTTCCGCGCCCTGCGTGAGAAGGAGTGACGCCGTGAACCGCTCGACCTCCGGGAAATGGTGGCTCTACGGCCTGCTCAGCATCGCCGTCGTCATCGTCTCCGCGCCGTTCCTCTGGATGGTGGTGGGCAGCTTCAAGACGACCCCCGAGCTGCGCCGCAACCCTCCGACGTGGCTGCCCGAGCACGCCACCCTCGACAACTACACGCAGCTGTTCGCACGGCTCGACTTCGGAACGTACTTCTTCAACTCGACGGTCGTGGCTGTCGTCGTCACGGCGGGCAACCTGCTGTTCTGCTCCATGCTCGGCTACGCCCTGGCCATGCTCGACTTCCGCGGAAAGAAGGCGCTCTTCGGTGTAGTCATGGCCACCCTGCTCATCCCTGGCGTGGTCACCTTCGTCCCGTTGTTCGTCCTTGTCGCCAACGCCGGGCTCGTGGACACCCTTCCCGGGTTGATGCTGCCCTTCCTCGCCGCTCCGTTCGGGGTCTTCCTGATGCGGCAGTTCATCCTCGGGCTCCCGCGCGACCTCCTTGACGCCGGCCGCGTCGACGGTGCGGGGGAGCTCCGGATCTTCGCCCGCATCTTCCTACCCCTGTGCGGGCCCGCTCTCGCAACGCTCGGCATCCTCACCTTCCTCGGGAGCTGGAACAACTTCCTGTGGCCCCTGGTGGTGGCCCAGACCGAGGACACCTACACCCTGCCCGTCGCGCTCGCCCTCTACTCGAAGGGCCAGAACTCGACCAACTACGGGCTGCTCCTCGCCGGCGCGACTGTCGTGGTCATGCCGGTCCTGCTCGTCTTCCTCGCCTTCCAGCGCCGGGTCATCGAGGGAATCGCGACCACCGGCATCAAGTGAACCCGCAGCTCCCAGGAGCCGGGGTCCACATCCCACCCGCAAGACCGACCTCCCCCACGTACGACACCAGCCGCAGCGACGCGGCACCCAGGAACGGAGCTCACCATGACCGACCAGACCCACGCCACGAGCCACACCCCCCGGCGCCGCGACCTCCTCGTCGGAGGCGCCGCGGCACTCGCCGCCTTCGGGCTCACGCCCGCATCCGCGCACGCCGGCACCTCCCCCGCCGGGGCCGCCGCGCCACGTGCTGACCGTGTGCCGAACTCCCGCCTCCATCGGTGGGCGGCCGACACCTGGCACAGCCTCGACGCGATGACCGATCCCTCGACCGGCCTGCCCGCCGACAACATCGCGGAGTCGCTCGCGGCCGGCGACCGTTCCGGCTACACGTCACCCACCAACATCGGTGGCTACCTGTGGTCGGCGATCGTCGCCCGCGATCTGGGCATCATCTCGGCGGCCGCGTGCAGAGCGCGTCTGTTGCGGACGTTGCACACCCTCGAGGGCATGGAACACCACGAGGCGAGCGGGATGTACTTCAACTGGTACGACCCGGCGACCGGCGAGGCCCTGCGGACCTGGCCCGAGGACGGCAAACCGGTCGAGCCGTTCGTCTCCAGCGTCGACAGCGGCTGGCTGGGCGCAGCGCTGCTGGTCGTGAAGAACGCCGCAGACCCGGCTGCTGCCAAGGTGGCCGCCGAGCTCTTCGACAGGATGCGCTGGGACGCGTTCTACGACGCGGGCGAGATCGAGGGACACACCAACATCCGTCCCGGTGGGCTGATGCACGGCGGCTTCTACCCGTTCGCCGACGGTCGTCCCGGACAGACGTTCCTGGGCACCCACATCGGCGGCGAGGACGTCTGGCTCACGACCCACCACTACGACACGATCGTCTCCGAGACGAGGATCACGAGCTACCTCGGGATCCTCACCGGCCAGGTGCCTGCCAAGCACTACTTCGCTGCGTGGCGCACCTTCCCCGCGACCTGTGACTGGTCCTGGCACGAGATGCAGCCGGTCGGTGAGACCAGGACCTACCTGGGGATCGACGTCTACGAGGGCGCCTACACCTACCGCGGCATGCGCATCGTTCCCGGATGGGGCGGCAGCATGTTCGAGGAGCTCATGCCCGCCGTGTTCGTTCCCGAGGAGACCTGGGCGCCCCGGAGCTGGGGGGTCAACCACCCGCTGCACGTGCGGGCCGAGCGAGAGCACGGGCTTCGGGACGCCGACTACGGCTACTGGGGGTTCTCGCCGTCGAGCAACCCCGACGGTGGCTACCGAGAGTACGGCGTGGACGCCCTCGGCATGAATCCGGAGGGCTACTTCTCCGACCAGGAGAAGACGAACTATGACGTGGGTTTCGGCGACTGCCGGCCAGCCACCAACCCCACGCCCACCTACGGCGACGGGGTCGTCACACCGCACGCATCCTTCCTCGCCATGATGTTCGAGCGGGGTCAGGCGACGGCGAACCTGCTGAAGATCCAGCAGAAGCTCGACGCGTACGGTGAGGGAGGCTTCTTCGATGCGGTGGCTGTGCGCAGCGGCACGATTGCCCGTCGATACCTCTCGCTCGACCAGGCGATGGTGATGGGCGCGCTGGGCAACGTCCTGGGCAAGGACCTGCTCCGGCGTGCGTTCAGCACGCCGGACGTCGAGGCGGCCCTGCGTCCCGTCATCGGGATGGAGGAGTTCGGCGCCGGCCTCGTCAGGTGACTCTGGCGGGGGAGGGCGGTGAGTCCACGGACCGTGGACGAACGAGGAGATCGGTGTGGAGATGGGTGTGGACGAGCTGCGGATGACGAGCCCCGAGGGCGTCGAGTTCCGCGACCTCAACGGCAACGGCGTGATGGATCCCTACGAGGACCCCCGGCTCGACCCGGGGGCCCGTGCCGACGACCTCCTGCGCCGTCTCTCGATCGAGGAGAAGGTCGGTCTGATGTTCCAGACCGTCATCGAGGCCGGCGAGGACGGCACGCTGGTCGAGTCGTCGGGCCGGATCAGCAAGTCGGCGACGAGCACCGTGGTCCTCGAGAAGCACCTCACCCACTTCAACGTCCACGTCCTCGAGGACCCGCGTATGGCGGCGCGATGGCACAACGCACTCCAGGGGCTGGCCGCGCGCACGCCCCACGGCATACCGGTCACCATCTCCACCGACCCTCGGCATGCCTTCATCGAGAACGCGGGCGTCTCCTTCACCGCTGCGGCGTTCTCGCAGTGGCCCGAGCCCCTCGGGCTCGCGGCGCTGCGCGACGCCGCTGCCGTACGCGAGTTCGCCGACATCGCCCGGCAGGAGTACGTCGCCGTCGGCATCCGGGCCGCCCTTCATCCCACCCTCGACCTCGCGACCGAACCCCGCTGGGCCCGGCAGGCAGGCACCTTCGGCCAGGACCCGGCGCTGGTCACCGAGCTCGCCGTCGCCTACCTCGAGGGCTTCCAGCTCGACTCCCTCGGACCGGGCAGCGTGGCCTGCACCTCGAAGCACTTCCCCGGCGGCGGGCCGCAGAAGGACGGCGAGGACGCGCACTTCCCCTACGGCCGCGAGCAGGTCTACCCGGGGGGACGGTTCGCCGACCACGTCGCACCGTTCCCCGCGGTGGTCCGGGCCGGGACGGCCGCGATCATGCCGTACTACGGGATGCCCATCGGGCTCGAGGTCGACGGCAAGCCCATCGAAGAGGTCGGCTTCGGCTACAACAAGCAGGTGGTCACGGGGATGCTGCGCGAGGGCCTCGGCTACCAAGGCGTCGTGGTCACCGACTGGGAGCTCGTCAATGACAACCACGTGGGCGACCAGGTGCTGCCCGCCCGGGCGTGGGGCGTGGAGCACCTCGACCCTGCGGGCCGGATGGAGCTCATCCTCGAGGCCGGTGCCGACCAGTTCGGGGGTGAGGAGTGCGTGGAGATCCTGCTCGACCTCGTGGCGCAGGGGCGGGTCAGCGAAGCGCGGATCGACGAGTCGGCACGGCGCCTGCTGCTCGTGAAGTTCCGGCTTGGTCTCTTCGACGACCCCTACGTCGACGAGGACGCCGCCGCCCGCACCGTGGGCCGTGCTGACTTCCGCGAGGCCGGGTATGCCGCCCAGGCCGAGTCCGTGACCGTGCTCACCAATGGCGCAGACCCCGGGGCCGTGCTGCCCTTGCTCCCCGGCCTGCGGATCTATGCCGAGAACGTCTCGGCCGAGGTCGTGAGCCGCCACGGGACGCCGGTCGACAGCCCGGAGCAGGCCGATGTCGCCCTCGTCCGCCTGGGAGCCCCCTTCGAGCCGCGCTCGGACCTCTTCCTCGAGGCGTGGTTCCACCAGGGCTCGCTGGACTTCCCGCCCGGTCTCGTCTCCCGGCTGGCGCGGGTCGCAGCAGCCTGTCCGCTCGTGCTCGACGTGACGATGGACCGGCCGGCGATCCTCACCCCCTTGCTCCCACTCGCCGCGGCGGTCGTGGCCAGCTTCGGCACGAGCGACGAGGCGCTGCTCGCCGCCCTCACCGGACAGGTGCGGCTGCGTGGCCGCTTGCCCTTCGACCTACCACGGTCGATGGACCAGGTCCGGGCCCACCCCGAGGACGTCCCCGGCTACGACGACCCCCTGTTCGCCTTCGGGCACGGGCTGTCGATCTGAGAGCGATCCCTGCCTCGGGTGCGCGGTGGGTTCGGCCGGTGAGGCAGGGGTCTACGGCGCCACGCCGAGCTCCTCGTCCTCGACCGCTGCCTCCTTCCTCGACTGCTCGATGTGCTCCTCGACGATGTCGGCGCTCAGACAGACGTGGTTGGCGATGACATAGACGAGGACGGACAGCGCAGCCAGGGCGAGCGCGGACCACTCGAAGTTGAGCAGGCCCAGGTTCCCGGCTCCTGCGGACTTCTCCGGGAAGTTGCCCAGGAAGGAGATCAGAGCCAGCCCGCCGAGCCAGGGGAACAGCCAGGCGAAGCCCTGCCAGAAGTGGAAGGCGCCCTGCTGCACGCCACCGAAGGCCTTGAAGATGGCCAGCAACAGGAATCCGAACAGCACTGCGAGGTAGAGCTTCCAGCCGGTCAGCCATCCGGACCAGTACACGATGAGGTTCGAGGCCCAGAATGCCAGGATCGGGATCACGTGACCGCCGGGGAGGCGGAACGGCCGGGGCTGGTCCGGGACGCGCTTGCGCAGAGCTGACAGCACCAACGGGCCGGAGGCGAAGGAGAGGACCGTGGCCGAGGTGATGAAGCCGACCAGCTGCTGCCAGCTCGGGAACGGCAGGAAGACGATCAGGCCCACCACGAAGGTGACGATGAGGCTGAACAGCGGAACGCCCCGGTCGGTCGTCTTCGCCAGCCGCTGCGGGGCATTGCCGTTGCGCGCCATGGCGTAGGACAGGCGAGAGGTCAACGTGGTGTAGATCAGTCCGGTGTCTCCGGGCGAGATGATGGCGTCGATGTAGAGCAGGACGGCCAGCCAGCCCAGCCCTAGCGCCGTGGCCAGGGCGGCCAACGGCCCGAAGTCGTTGGTGAAGCTGAGGTTGGCCCAGGCATCGGACCCCTTGAGCAGGGTGGGCTCCAGGGCGCCGATGAAGGCCACCTGGAGGGCGATGTAGATCAGTGCGGTGATGAGCACCGAACCGATGACGGCGATGGGCACGTTCCTCTTGGGGTTGTCCGTCTCTCCTGCCAGCTCGACGCCCTGTCGGAACCCGAGGTAGGAGAACACGATGCCGGAGGTCGCGATGGCGCTGAAGACGCCGTGCCAGCCCTGCGGCTTGAAACCGTGGTCGGTGAAGTTCGACCCATGGAAGGCGGTGAAGAAGAACGCGAGGACGACGAGCACGATGATGAACAGCTTCCACCACACCAGCACGTTGTTGATGCGGGCGAACCAGCGGATGCCGAAGTAGTTGACCACGACGAACAGCGCCATGAGGATGACCGCCGCCGTGTACCCCACCGCCGTCAGCGTGTGCACGGTCAGGCTCCCGACCTTCTGCTCCACCGTGAAGGGGGCGTACTTCGTGCCGTACTGGAGCGCGGCCAGCACCTCGATGGGGGCGGTGGTGCTCGCGCCGATCCAGGTGATCCAGCCCGTCGTGTAGCTCGCGAAGGAGCCGAACGCCAGGTGCGGGTAGCGGATCACGCCCCCCGACAGCGGGAACATCACACCCAGCTCGGCGTACACCAGGGCAATGGCCAGGACCATGAGGGCACCGAGGGCCCACGAGATCACGGCCGCCGGACCTGCCTCCTTGGACGCGTTGAGGGCCCCGAAGAGCCAGCCGGACCCGATGATCGAACCGATGCTTGCGAAGAGCAGACCGACGATGCCGATGTGACGCTTCAGCTGTGGCTCCTCGGTCGTGGGGGAGGCAGTGTCACTGGCCATCGGAGAGTCCCTTTCGCCGCAGGTCCGGAGGGTGCACGTCGTTGGCAAGCCCGGCAAAGCCCCTTCACTCAACTCCTCATCCGGGTCACCTGCAAGCGCACCGGCGTGCGCCGGCATACTGTCGGTTTGCTTGGAAAAGCAAGTAGTGCTTAGATAGTCAATGTGAAACTCACTCCTCAGGAACAGACGATCCTCCGCCTGCTCCGTGCCGACCCGCTGCTCGACGCGGCCGGTCTGGCAGAGCAGCTCGGCACGACGAAGGCGTCGGTCTCGGTCGCCCTGTCCAACCTCACCCGCAAGGGCGCGATCCTCGGACGCGGCTACCTCGTGCGTGGTGAGGCCGCGGTCGTCGTGGTGGGCGGAGCGGTCATGGACGTCAAGGCCCGCTCGAGTGAGCCCCTCGACCCGGAGACGAGCAACCCGGGCCAGGTCACCACCGATCCGGGCGGGGTCGGCCGCAACATCGCCGAGAACCTCGCCCGCCTCGGCACCCCGACCCACCTGGTCGCCGCCGTCGGCAGCGACTCCTTCGGCGAGGAGCTGCTCACGCACACGCGCAGTGCGGGAGTGCAGGTCGACCACGTCATCACGAGCCCGCGGCCGACCGGCACCTACCTCGCCGTGCTCGACCACGTGGGGGACCTGTCCGTCGCCGTGTCCGACATGAGCGCGACCGACACCCTCACCGTCGCCGACATCGAACCCGTGCGCTCGCTCATCCAGCACTGCGACCTGCTGGTCGTCGACGGCAACATCCCGCTCGACGTGGCCCGCTGGCTCGGCGACGTGGCCCGCGACGGAGACGTCCCCGTCGTCATCGAGCCCGTCTCCGTCGTCAAGGCACGGCGGCTGCGCCCACTGCTCGCCCCCGACCGTCCCGTGCTGTCCGTGACACCCAACATCGACGAGCTCGCCGCCCTGGTCGACCACGACGTCGCCGACACCATCCCGGCGATCAGCCGGGCCGCGGCCGAGCTGCACAAACTCGGCGTCACCCATGTCTGGGTGCGCCGCGGTGCCCGCGGAAGCGTGCTGTCCTCCACCCCTGCCGATGGCAAGGGCCGCCCGACGGTCACCACCAACGCCACCGTCAGCCGGGGCGTCGTCGACGTCACCGGCGCCGGCGACTCCATGACGGCCGGCTTCGTCCACGCACTGCTGCGCGACGGCGACCCCGCCGGCGCCGCGGCCTTCGGCCAGGCCACCGCCGCCCTGACCACCGAGTCAGCACACACCGTGCGCCCCGACCTCACCCACGCGCTCGTGACCGGGCGCCTCACCCAGCAAGGATCCCAGTGAAAACTCAGCCCGCAGCTCCTCAGTCCATGCCACACCCCGCCCTGGCCCTCGCCCCCGAGGTCGCCGAGGCTCTCGCCGCCGGCCGACCCGTCGTCGCCCTCGAGTCGACGATCATCAGTCACGGCATGCCCTACCCGCGCAACGTCGAGATGGCTCGCGAGGTCGAGCAGATCGTCCGTGACGGCGGCGCCACCCCGGCGACGATCGCCATCCTCGACGGCGTCGCCCGCATCGGCCTCTCGGCGGACGAGCTCGAGCTGCTCGCCACGCACGAGGACGTCGCCAAGGTGAGCATCCGCGACCTGCCGCACGTCATGGCCACCAAGCGCCACGGCGCCACGACCGTCGCGAGCACCATGCGGCTGGCGGCCCTCGCGGGCATCAAGGTCTTCGTGACCGGCGGCCTCGGCGGCGTCCACCGCGGCGCCGAGAGCTCGATGGACATCTCCGCCGACCTCACCGAGCTCAGCCAGACCGACGTCGCCGTCGTCTCCGCCGGCGTGAAGTCCATCCTCGACATCGGCCGCACCCTCGAGGTCATGGAGACGCTCGGCGTGCCGGTCGTGAACTTCGGCGCCGACGAGTTCCCGTCCTTCTACTCGCGCTCGTCGGGCTACAGCGCCCCCATGCGCAGCGACTCCCCGGAGGAGCTCGCCGAGATGATGCGGATCAAGTGGGACCTCGGCCTCAAGGGCGGCATCTCGGTGACGAACCCGGTGCCCGCCGAGGACGAGATGACGCAGGACGAGATCGGCGCCCTCATCGACCAGGCCGTCGCCGAGTCCGCCGAGCGCGGCATTCTCGGCAAGGACATCACGCCCTTCCTCCTCGGCCGGATCGTCGAGCTGTCCGGTGGCAGGAGCCTGGACACCAACATCGCGCTGGTGCGCAGCAACGCCCGCCTCGGTGCGGCCCTGGCCAAGGCCTACGCGGCAGTGGCGCCGACCGCCTGAGGCGACTCTCCGGCATACCCAGAGCGGTTTGCGAACCTTCGCCTTGCTCGACATCCGGATCGATCCGGATGTCGAAGCACCTTGAGGTTCGCAAACCGCCTTGTGCGTATGCCGTGTGCTCGCCTGCTCCGTGCCCGTTCGCCCGCGGCCTGTGGAAAGTTCCCGGGCGCCTCGGCTGGTTGGGGCAGCCTCGTGGGATGGAGCCCCTTCACCCGCAGCTCGCCGCGATCGCGCGCGAACACGACGGGATCATCACCCGCGTCCACACGCGAGCACGGCACCTCTCGCCCGCGGTGCTCCGCGCTGCGGTGGGCGCGGGGTCGTTGCACCGCGTGCGTCCGGAGTGTGCGTCACGACGCAGAGATGGGCGGCGGCGCAACCCTCGAGCGGTACGCGCTCACCGTCCGTGGGCTGCTGCTCGCCCACCCGACCTGGCTGGCCTCGCACCACGCCGCCCTCGCGGAGCATGGGCTGCCGCTCCATGATGTCGACCTCGGCGTGGTGGATGTCGCCGCGCCGGTTCGTGCGAGCAAGATCCGCCCCGGGCTGCACGTGCACGCGGCCGACCCCAGCCACCTCGAGCTCGCCCGCAGCACGTCCGCGCGCGCCGTTCCGGTGGCGGCAGCCTGCGTGCTCACGGCCACCGCGAGTGGCGTCGAGGCCGCAGTGGTCGCCATGGACGCGGCGCTGCACCGCAGGATCACCACGACAGAGAGGCTGACCGAGGCGCTGTCGCTCCCGGGTGCGCGGTTCGGCATCGGGCTGGCACGGGCGGCGATCACGCATGCCGACCCCTTGGCCGAGTCGCCGGGGGAGTCCCGGACCCGGCTGATCCTCCTCGGAGCGGGGCTGGTGGTGCGATCACAGGTGACGATCACCGACGCACGGGGAGACATCGGCCGGGTCGACTTCCTCGTCGGCACCGACGTCGTCGTCGAGTTCGACCGCCTGGTCAAGTACGACGGGGCCGACGGCAAGCTGGCGCTGGCCCGTGAGAAGGCTCGGGAGGATCGGCTGCGCGAGGCGGGGTTCCGGGTCGTGCGCCTCACCTGGGCCGACCTGCGCCACCCGGACCGCGTCGTCGCCACGGTCCGGCGCGCTCTGGCGGCAGGAGCGTGAGGCGGGCGGACGGCATACGCGATGAGGTTTGCGAACCGCTTCTGGGTATGCCGGGATGCGGGTCGGTCGGTCAGGTGACCTCCCGGATTGGCTAGGCTCGAGGGGAATCCCACACCCCACCCCCAGGAGCACCAGTGGCCAGCATCGACGCCGTCGGAGCACGCGAGATCCTCGACTCGCGAGGCAACCCCACCGTCGAGGTCGAGGTCGCCCTCGACGACGGGACCATCGCCCGCGCGGCCGTTCCCAGCGGCGCCTCGACTGGGGCCTTCGAGGCTGCCGAGCGCCGCGACGGCGACAAGAACCGCTATGGCGGCAAGGGTGTCGAGAAGGCCGTGGACGCCGTCATCGACGAGCTCGGCCCCAAGCTCCTCGGCTTCGAGGCCCACGACCAGCGCCTCATCGACGCCGAGATGATCGCCATCGACGGCACCAAGAACAAGGAGAAGGTCGGCGCCAACGCCATCCTCGGTGTGAGCCTGGCCGTCGCCAAGGCCGCGGCCGAGTCGGCCGGTCTGCCGCTCTTCCGCTACCTCGGTGGACCCAACGCCCGTGTCCTGCCCGTGCCGATGCTCAACATCCTCAACGGCGGCTCCCACGCCGACTCCAACGTCGACATCCAGGAGTTCATGATCGCGCCGATCGGCGCCGAGACCTTCCGGGAGGCCCTGCGCTGGGGCACCGAGGTCTACCACTCGCTCAAGGCGGTGCTCAAGGAGAAGGGCCTGTCGACGGGCCTGGGCGACGAGGGCGGGTTCGCGCCCAACCTCGAGAGCAACCGAGCCGCCCTCGACCTCATTCTCGAGGCCATCGAGAAGGCCGGCTACACCCCCGGGCAGGACGTCGCGCTCGCGCTCGACGTCGCGGCCACAGAGTTCTTCGACGAGGCGAACGGCGGCAGCTACGCGTTCGAGGGAGGCACGAAGTCGGCGGCCGAGATGGTCGACTACTACGCCGAGCTCGTCGACGCGTACCCGCTGGTCTCCATCGAGGACCCGCTCAACGAGGACGACTGGGACGGCTGGAAGGCCATGACCGACCGCCTCGGCGACAAGGTGCAGCTCGTTGGTGACGACCTCTTCGTCACCAACCCCGAGCGCCTGGCCCGTGGCATCGAGACCGGCACCGCCAACTCGCTGCTCGTCAAGGTCAACCAGATCGGCTCCCTCACCGAGACCCTCGACGCCGTCGAGATGGCCCAGCGCGCCGGGTTCCGTTGCATGATGAGCCACCGCTCGGGCGAGACCGAGGACACGACGATCGCCGACCTCGCGGTGGCGACCAACTGCGGCCAGATCAAGACGGGTGCACCCGCCCGCTCGGAGCGCGTCGCCAAGTACAACCAGCTCCTGCGTATCGAGGAGGAGCTGGACGAGGCCGCCGAGTACGCCGGCGCCTCAGCCTTCCCGCGCTTCACCGCCCGCACGAAGGCCTGAGGCAGCACCCATGGCGCGCGGCACCAGTCGAGGACCCCGATCGTCACCACGACGTCCGGCGTCCTCGCGACCCTCGTCGCGTGCCGGGGCTGCTCGCAGCCCCCTGGCCCAGCGGGCCTCCCGCGAGACGGGCACGGGCAAGCTGGCCGAACCCACGGCCGGCGGTTGGCGTGAGCGGCTCAACGCGGCCCGCGCCAACCAGCGCACGATCCGTCGCGTCGGGTTCAGCATCGTCGCGCTCTTCCTCGTCATCCTCGTCGCCCCCACCCTGCGCGCCTACGTGCAGCAGCGGTCCGACATCAGCGCCCTGCGCGACACGGTGTCCCAGCAGAAGGTGAGGGTCGAGGAGCTCCAGAAGGAGCAGGCCCGCTGGGAGGACCGCGCCTACGTCGAGCAGCAGGCCCGCACCCGCCTCAAGTTCGTCAAGGTCGGCGAGAAGTCCTACACCGTCCTCGACCCCAAGGTCCCCAAGGGCGAGCCGGCCGTCCCGCCCGTGCCCGAGAGCACCGACCCCTGGTACGACTCCATCTGGGCCTCCATGCGGGCCGCGGACGTGCCGTCCAACCAGCGCCGGTGACAGCGGCTCCCGACCGGCCGCCGGTCGCCCAGGAGGACCTCGACGCCGTCGAGCGCCAGCTCGGCCGTCTCCCGCGCGGGGTCGTCGAGGTGTCGCACCGCTGCCCCTGCGGCGAGCCCGACGTCCTGCGCACCCTGCCCCGCCTCCCGGACGGCACGCCCTTCCCCACGTCGTTCTATGCCACGTGCCCACGCCTCACCGGTGCCATCAGCACCCTCGAGTCGCAGGGTGTCATGCGCGAGATGACCGACCGCCTGGCCGAGGACGACGACCTCGCTCGCCGCTATGCCGCGGCCCACGACGACTACCTCACCCGCCGCTCCGAGCTCGGACAGGTCGACGAGATCGACGGCATCAGTGCAGGCGGCATGCCGACCCGGGTCAAGTGCCTGCACGTCCTCGTCGCCCACTCGCTCAGCGCCGGACCGGGCGTCAACCCGCTCGGTGACGAGGCGCTCGAGATGCTGCCCGACTGGTGGGCCAGCCACTCCTGCACCGAGCTCGCCGGCGAGGCCGGGAGCGACCCGCGGTGACCCGCGTCGGAGCCGTCGACTGCGGCACCAACTCGATCCGTCTGCTCATCGCCGACATCGACGGATCCGGCGTCCTCACCGACGTCGTGCGGCGCACCGAGGTGGTCCGCCTCGGCTACGGCGTGGACCGCACGGGTGTCATCGACCCGGTCGCGATGGAGCGCACCTTGGCACAGGCCCGCGAGTATGCCGGCCAGTGCCGCGAGCATTCCGTCGAACGGGTGCGTTTCGTCGCCACCTCTGCCTCGCGCGACGCGAGCAACGCGGCCGAGTTCGTCGCCGGCGTCGAGCAGGCCTTTGCCGCAGCGGGGTTCGACGTCTCACCCGAGGTCGTCAGCGGCGACGTCGAGGCCAACCTCTCCTTCACCGGTGCGACGGGCGACCTCGTCGCCGCCCGGACCCCAGGCCCCTACCTGGTCATCGACCTCGGTGGCGGCTCGACCGAGTTCGTGCGCGGAACCTCCCACGTCGAGAGCGCGCGCTCGGTCGACGTGGGGTGCGTCCGCATCAGCGAGCGCCACCTGACGAGCGACCCCCCGAGCGCCCAGCAGATCGAGGCAGCGACGGCCGACATCAACGCGGCCATCGACCGGGCCGAGGAGGTCGTCGACCTCAGCGGCATCGCCACGGTGGTCGGCCTCGCGGGCAGCATCACGACGGTGACGGCCCACGCACTCGAGCTCACGGCATACGAACCGGCCCGCATCCACCTCGCCAACCTCAGCCCGCAGGCGCACCGTGAGTCGGCGCAGAGCCTGCTGCGCGCGACGACGGAGGAGCGTGCGGCGTTTGGCTACATGCACCCGGGACGCGTCGACGTCATCGGTGCGGGGGCACTGGTCTGGCACGAGGTCCTCGGACGCGTCCTCGAGCGCTCGCCCGACGCGCAGGTGGTGACGTCGGAGCACGACATCCTCGACGGCATCGCCCTCAGCTGCGCGAGCTGACCTCGACGTCCGGCGTCGTCTCGGCGCTGTAGGAGCTGAAGCCGTTCCAGAGCACGGCCATGACGATCTCGACAGCCGTGTCCAGGTCGATCTCGGGGTTGCGCAGCCGCCACGCCGCCACCCGCTCGTTGGTCGCGATCATGATCTCGGCCATGGCCTCGCGGTAGACGATGGGGTAGGCGGCGATCTGCGGGTTGTCCCCGAAGCGCTCGGCGATCTCGCGAGCCTGGGCCTGGCGGAGGTTCTCGATGTCCTGACCCGCGACGACGGCGACCGCAGCCTCCTGCATGTAGACGCGGAAGCTGCCGCGACGGCGCTCGAAGAACTCCATGAAGGCGCGCACCCCAGCCCGGAAGTGGTCCTCGACCGGAGCGTGCGGCGGGAGAGCCTCCAGGGCCGAGGCGGTCGAGTCGAGCAGGTCCTCACGGGCACGCGCCACGACGGCGACGAGGAGGTTCTCCTTGGAGCCGAAGTGGTCGTAGATGACCGGCTTGGTGATGCCGGCCTCGTGCGCGATGAGCTCCATCGTCGTGTCCTGGTAGCCGTGCTCGGCAAACACCGACTCGGCCACCTCGAGCAGCTGGCGCTCGCGCTCGGCGCGCTTCATCCGGGGCGCGCGCGGGGTTCCCTTGGCAGGACCGCGACGTCGAGGGGCCGCGGCGTCCGTGCTGTCCGTGGTGGTCATGCGAGCGTCGTCATCCGTTCTGGGTGATTCGTCTGGGCCCGAGCCTACCGGCCTGTCCCACGCACCCTCCCGGGGTTGGGAAACACCGCCCGGCCACGGCATAGGGTGAGTTCGCCCCCGTGGCCCAACTGGCAGAGGCAGGCGACTTAAAATCGCTCCAGGTGCGGGTTCGAGTCCCGTCGGGGGCACTCGCAGGCTCGTTCCCCCGTCAGGACCCGCCGTCGGGGGCACTCGCAGGCTCGTTCCCCCGTCAGGTGGGCCCCGAATCGTTGTCCACAGGATGCCGGGGCGGGGAACACCCAGAGGTCCTCGCACGATTGAATAGGTGAACGACGCCGCGGATCGCCACGGCGCCAGACCTATGGAGGACACGATGGCCAGCAACCCGGCCTTCAACCGACTCGAGAAGGACGCGCGGTCCGGCTACGCCGGATTCCAGGACCAGCGACAGACCCAGGCCGGCGTTCCCGGTGGGTCCTATGCCCAGCAGGGCGCGCAGGGCATGAGCCCGCAGCAGCTGCAGGACCTCTACAACGGGCCCACCGCAGGCCCGACCGACACCGGCCGCGTGACCATGGACGACGTCATCATGAAGACGCTGGGCCTGTTCGCCCTCGTCCTCGGCTTCGGTGCCGTCGGCTGGATCGCCTCGGCGCAGAGCCAGAGCCTCGGCTTCATGTTGGCCATGGGGGGCATGATCGGCACGCTCGTCCTCGGTCTCGTCATTGCCTTCAAGAAGACCCTGAGTGTCCCTCTCATCGTCGGCTACGCCGTGCTCGAAGGCCTCTTCGTCGGAGCGATCAGCCAGATCTTCGAGAAGCAGTGGGAGGGCGTTGTCCCAACCGCAGCGCTCGCCACGGCTGCGACCTTCACCGGCATGTTCCTCGCCTACAAGAGCGGGCTCATCAAGGTCACCGACAAGTTCCGCCGGGTCGTCACGATGATGGTCTTCGGCTACGCGATCTTCGCCGTGGTCAACTTCCTCTTCGCCATGTTCACTGACACCCGGTTCGGTATCGGCGGTGGCGGCGCCCTCGGAATTGGCATCTCGCTCTTCGCGGTGGGCCTGGCCTCGGTCACCCTGGCGCTCGACTTCGACATGATCGACCGCGCCATCGCGACCGGCGCCCCGCAGAAGTACAGCTGGCTGCTCGCGCACGGCCTCATCGTCACCGTCGTCTGGCTCTACATCGAGTTCCTGCGCCTCTTCGCGCGGATGCGCGACTGACCCGGCGCTGATGCACAGCCTCCCCGACGACGTCTCGCGGGAGCTCGAGCGCGTGGTCCGCAGGTGGCGTGAGCTGCCCGCGGACCGCGCGCTCGCCGCATCCCGGGACGTGCGCGAGCTCGTCCAGGACCTCGCGGACGCCACCGCGGCCCAACCGGTCCCCGAGCTGGGGTCGGCCGTGCTTCTCGACCAGCTGCGAGTGCTCGTGTGGGATGCGGCCTCCGCCGGCGTCCCCGACCTCGCCGCGCGCCTCGCCGAGCTGCGCCGCACCCTGCCCTGACCGTCAGTGGCTGGACCGGCCCGTGACGCGGAAGGCGCGCCCTGACGCAGATATGTCCGCGTCAACCAGCGGTTTCTGCGTCCTCACCCTCAGGTGCCGACGGGGGAGACTCGCCTTCACCCGTTGCCGTTGCCGCTGAGGGCCGGGGCTTCGCAGCCGCGGGCAGGGCGTCGTTGCCGCGGCGCAGCAGCACCGCCCACCGTCCCCGAGGCCCGCGGTCCTGGCCGCCGACCTCGGTGGGGGCCACCTCGGAGCCGGCGTCCTTGACGGCCTGACCGGCAGCCACGGCGACCGGGCCGACGCCCTCGCCCCGTCGGGCCTCCGGCCGGCGGTCGGCGGCGTCGTGCCCCCACACGCCGAGGGCGGCACACACCGACGGAAGCAGGGCGGCCGCCGCCTTGGCGTAGCCGGCCGCGGAGGGATGGAACCGGTCCTCGCTGAACATCGTCTTGGGGGAGGCCGCGAACTCCTCGCCGAGCAGGTCACCCAGCGACACGGTGCGTCCACCGGCCTCGACGACGGCGATCGTCTGCGCTGCCGCGAGGTCGCGACTCCAGCGCCGGGCCAGCAGCCGCAGCGGCTGAGCCAGAGGTTCGATGGTGCCCAGGTCGGGGCAGGTACCCACGACGACCTCGCTGCCGAGCGCGCGGATCCGCCTCACGGTCAGCTCGAGCTGCCGGACGGCAGTCGCCCGGTCGACCCGGTGGGTGACATCGTTGGCGCCGATCATGATGAGGACGACATCCGGCCGTGTCACGCTCTCGAGGCCCTCGGCGAGCTGGCGCTCGAGGTCGCTGGACTCCGCGCCGACCACGGCGCAGTTCGTGAGGTGCACTTGCCTGCCCATGAGCGCGCTCACCCCTCCGGCGACGATGGCCCCGACCGTCTCGTGCCGGTGGTGCGCACCCATGCCGGCCGCGCTGGAGTCACCGAGGAAGAGGATCTCGACCGGCTCGCCCGGCCCGGCCCCGTAGGTGCCGTTGTCGTCGGGTGAGGAGTCGAACGGGGTCCCGACGAGCCGGCGCGCGAGCAGTGCCTCCGCGCGGATGACGCCATAGCTCACGACTCCCAGTGCTGCGCTGGCTGCTGCGAGGCCACCACCGCCGTATGCCGCCGTCGCGGCGATCTTGCGTGCTCGTCGTGCGCGTCCCATGACGTCTCGTGACCTCCTCGATCCAGCGTCCACGCTAACGCTCGCCGGTGGGGAGGAGGCGGGCACCCGGCATACGGGAGTGGGAAGGTGACGGACCGCGGTGGTCCGCCGGGATGGGAGGATGGGGTCATGAAGTATGCCGAGCACATCGTCGACCTCGTGGGCAACACCCCGCTCGTGAAGCTGAACTCCGTCACCGACGGGATCGCCGCGACCGTTCTGGCCAAGGTCGAGTACATGAACCCGGGCGGCTCCGTGAAGGACCGCATCGCCGTCAAGATGGTCGAGGCGGCCGAGGCGTCGGGCGCCCTCCAGCCGGGCGGCACCATCGTCGAGCCGACCAGTGGCAACACTGGAGTGGGCCTGGCGCTCGTCGCCCAGCGCAAGGGCTACAAGTGCATCTTCGTGTGCCCCGACAAGGTCAGCGAGGACAAGCGCAACGTGCTCAAGGCCTACGGGGCCGAGGTCGTCGTCTGCCCGACCGCCGTCGCGCCGGACCACCCGGACTCCTACTACGAGACCTCCGACCGCCTCGTGCGCGAGACACCGGGGGCGTGGAAGCCCGACCAGTACTCCAACCAGAACGGCCCGGCCTCGCACTACGAGAGCACCGGTCCGGAGATCTGGAACGACACCGACGGCCAGCTGACGCACTTCGTCGCCGGCGTCGGCACGGGGGGCACGATCACCGGCACCGGTCGCTACCTCAGGGACCAGAGCGAGTCCCGGGAGGGCGGGCGCGTCCAGATCGTCGGCGCCGACCCCGAGGGTTCCGTCTACTCGGGCGGCAGCGGTCGGCCCTACCTCGTCGAGGGCGTCGGTGAGGACTTCTGGCCGAGCGCCTACGACCCCGAGGTCGTCGACCGGATCGTCGCCGTCTCTGACGCGGACTCGTTCGAGATGACCCGTCGCCTCGCCCGCGAGGAGGGCCTGCTCGTCGGCGGCTCGTGCGGCATGGCCGTCGTCGCCGCTCTCGAGGTCGCCAAGGACCTGCCCGCCGAGGCCGTCGTCGTCGTGCTGCTGCCCGACTCCGGCCGCGGCTACATGTCCAAGATCTTCAGCGACGACTGGATGAGCTCCTACGGGTTCATGCACTCTGACGGTGGGACGACGGTCGGGAGCATCCTGCGCGGCAAGTCGGGCAACCTGCCCGCCCTCGTGCACACCCACCCCAACGAGACGATCCGCGACGCCATCGAGATCCTGCGCGAGTACGGCGTCTCGCAGATGCCCGTCGTCAAGGCCGAGCCGCCCGTCATGACGGGCGAGGTCGCCGGCGCAGTGAGCGAGCGCGAGCTGCTCGAGCTGCTCTTCCACGGCAAGGCAACGCTGCACGACTCGGTCGAGAAGCACATGGGCGGGGGCCTGCCCCTCGTGGGAGCCGGTGAGCCCGTGTCGACGGCACGCCACGAGCTGGAGACGGCCGACGCGGTGCTGGTCATCGAGGACGGCAAGCCGGTCGGTGTCCTCACCCGGGCGGACCTGCTGGGCCACCTCGTCAGCTGACACCCACTGGTGGCATGGTCCAGGCGATCTCGCCCGGCTGACCTCGGGCACGGTGGGCAGGAACACACCACTCGGGCCTGCCGGTGCGGGTCGATGTTCCCTACTCTCGAGTAGTGACTGCCTACCCGCACCTGCTCGCGCCCCTCGACCTCGGCCACGTCACCCTGCCCAACCGGGTGGTCATGGGTTCGATGCACACCGGTCTCGAGGACCACGCCCGGGACTTCCCCAAGCTGGCGGCGTTCTTCGCGGAGCGTGCACGAGGTGGGGCCTCGCTCATCATCACCGGGGGGTTCTCGCCCAACATCGCGGGGACGCTGCTGCCGCTGGCCTCCAAGCTGACCACGGCGCGTGAGGGCAAGCAGCACCGCGTTCTCACCCGGGCCGTGCACGCGGAGGGCGGCCGGATCGCGCTGCAGCTGCTGCACGCCGGGCGCTACTCCTACACCCCGTGGTGCGTCGCCCCCTCGGCCATCAAGAGCCCGATCTCGAAGTTCCGGCCGCGTGCCCTGACGTCTCGCGGCATCGAGCGGACGATCGAGGCGTTCGTGCGCTCGGCGCGGCTGGCGCGTCAGGCGGGCTACGACGGCGTCGAGGTCATGGGGTCCGAGGGCTACCTCATCAACCAGTTCCTCGCTCCGCGGACCAACAAACGCACCGACGCCTGGGGTGGGACCCCCGAGAAGCGTCGTCGGTTCGCGGTCGAGATCGTGCGCCGGATCAGGGAGGCGGTGGGGGAGGACTTCCTCGTCATCTACCGCATCTCCGCCGTCGACCTCGTGCCCGACGGCCAGACCTGGGACGAGGTCGCCGCTCTGGCCCGTGAGGTGGAGGCAGCGGGCGCCTCGGTGCTCAACCTGGGGATCGGCTGGCACGAGGCCCGCGTCCCGACGATCGTCACCTCCGTGCCGCGGGCCGCCTTTGCCTCGTATGCCGCCCGCCTCAAGTCCGAGACGTCGCTTCCCGTGATCGCGACGAACCGGATCAACCTGCCCGAGGTGGCCGAGGGGATCCTCGGTGCCGGCGACGCCGACCTGGTGTCCCTGGCCAGGCCGTTCCTCGCGGACCCGGAGTGGGTGCGCAAGGCCGCCGAGTCACGCACCGACGAGATCAACACCTGCATCGCCTGCAACCAGGCCTGCCTGGACCACACGTTCAAGCGGCAACGGGCGACCTGCCTGCTCAACCCGCGCGCCGTCCACGAGACCGAGCTGGTCCTCGGCCCGACGCGCCGCGCTCGCCGCGTCGCCGTGGTCGGTGCCGGACCGGCCGGCCTGGCGTGCGCGACCGCGCTGGCCGAGCGGGGTCACACGGTCGAGCTGTTCGAGGCGCGTGACGACATCGGTGGGCAGTTCGCCATCGCCCAGCGCATCCCGGGCAAGGAGGAGTTCTCCGAGTCGATCCGCTACTTCCGCCGACGGCTCCAGGTCACCGGCGTGACGCTGCACCTCGGTCGTGTGGCCACCGCTGACGAGCTCGTCGCCGGTGGCTTCGACGAGGTGGTCGTCGCCACGGGCGTGCGGCCCCGGATCCCGTCGATCCCGGGGGTGGACCACTCGTCCGTCATGACCTATGCCGAGCTCGTCCGTGGGGAGCGTGAGCCCGGTCCGCGGGTGGCCGTCATCGGAGCCGGGGGCATCGGTGTCGACGTGTCGGAGTTCCTCACGGCACAGCCGTCGGCGACCCTGGACCTCGGCCTGTGGCGGGCCGAGTGGGGAGTGGGCGACCCGGCGGTCTCGCGTGGGGGACTCGCGACGGCTGTCGTCGAGACCCCGAAGCACGACGTGGTCCTGTTGCAGCGCAAGGCATCCGGCATCGGCAAGGGTCTGGGCAAGACCACGGGGTGGGTGCACCGCGCGGCGCTCAAGGCCAAGGGCGTCGAGCAGCTCATCGGGGTGTCCTATGACCGCATCGACGACGATGGCCTCCACGTGTCGTTCGGGGATGGCGAGGGCGCTGCTGCTCCGCGGGTCATCCCCGTCGACACGGTCGTGCTCTGTGCCGGGCAGGAGTCGGTCCGCACCCTGGCCGACGAGCTCGGCGACAGCGGCATACCCGTCCATGTCATCGGCGGAGCCGACGTCGCGGCGGAGCTCGACGCCAAGCGCGCGATCCGTCAGGGCATCGAGCTCGCCGCCCGCCTCTGAGCGGGTCCACCACCCTCCTCAGCAGGGTCCCGCTCCAGACGTGTCTTTGCTCCACCTGCTGGAGCAAAGACACTCCCCTGTGCATCGCCTGGCCGGAGCAAAGGGGGGTGTCTTTGCTTCACCTGCGGGAGCAAAGACACTTCCTGGGCCGGCCCTTCGCGGGCTCTCGGCCGGTGGATTGGGGCGCCTGTTGGCGGCCCGGCCGCGCCATTGACCGGAAATCGGGGATCGTCCCGGTTGCAACCGGGACGATCCCCGATTTCCGCGTCAGGCCCTGCCTCAAGACGGGCCAAGCGCCGTCAGGCGGTCCAGTCGGACTCGAGCATCCCCATGGAGTGGACGTCGACCCACTCACCGTCGAAGAGCAGCGCCTCGCGTGGACGCGAAGTCAGCGTTGTCCGAGAGTCCAGCGGTCATGGAAGGTGACTGTGCCATGCGTCGAGGCGCACGGCATACCGGATTGTCGGTGTCCGGACCCGGTCGTCACGCGGGCGGGAGGATGTCGGTCTGCGCCGGCAGGTTCGCGACGCCGACGGGGCAGGTGAGCCCGTTGGGACCGTGGTTGCAGTAGCCGTTGGGGTTCTTGTGGAGGTACTGCTGGTGGTAGTCCTCGGCGTACCAGAACGGGCCGACGTCCTCCGCCGGTGTGAGCTGCGTCGTGATCTCGCCGGCGTTGACGCGGGTGAGCTCACCCTGGAACGCCTCGCGGGTCGCCCGCGCTGCAGCCTCCTGCTCGGGCGTGGTCCAGAAGATCGCGGACCGGTATGCCGTGCCGATGTCGTTGCCCTGCCGGTTCGCCGTCGTGGGGTCGTGGTTCTCCCAGAAGGCCTTGAGGAGCAGCTCGGGGTTCGTCTGCGCCGGGTCGTAGGCGACGAGGACGGACTCGGCGTGGCCGGTACGGCCCGTGCAGGTCTCCTCGTAGGTGGGGTTCGGCGTGAAGCCGCCCATGTAGCCGGCCGCGGTGGTCACGACGCCCGGCAGCTGCCAGAAGATGCGCTCGGTGCCCCAGAAGCAGCCCATCGCGACGTAGAGCACCTGGGTGCCCTCGGGCCACGGGCCCTCGAGCGGGGTGCCGAGCACCGCGTGCGTGGTGGGGACGGCAAACGGACGGCTCTCGCGTCCGGGCAGGGCGTCCGCGGCGGTGGGCATGGTGGTCTTGGCGCGCGATCCGAACATGGGGGCACTCCTCGTGCTGCGACAGGGGACGTCTGGTTCAACGCCTCAGCGCCCACATTGTTCCTCGCGCCGTGTGCCTCAGGACGCGCCGGGGCGCGCGCTGGTACCCCCGAAGCGGGGAGGGCGGAGCGTCGGCAACCACGCGGCATACGCTGTCGCCATGAATGACGACACCCTCGGCTTCTCCACCCGCGCCCTGCACGCAGGCCAGGACCCCGACCCGACGACGGGCGCCGTCGTCACCCCGATCTACCAGACCTCGACCTACAAGCAGGACGGCATCGGGGGCTTCCGCAACGGCTACGAGTACAGCCGCAGCGCCAACCCGACGCGCACCGCTCTCGAGACCGGTCTGGCCGCGCTCGAGGGCGGCGAGCGTGGCTTCGCCTTCGCCTCCGGACTCGCCGCCGAGGACACCGTCCTGCGCGCACTGCTCAGCCCCGGTGACCACGTGGTCGTGCCGTCGGACGCCTATGGCGGCACCTACCGCCTCTTCAACAAGGTCCTCGCGCACTGGGGCGTCGAGCACTCCATCGCGGCGATCGCCGACAACGACGCCGTGCGTGCGGCGATCCAGCCGGGCAGGACGCGCGTGGTGTGGGTCGAGACGCCCACGAACCCCATGCTCGGCATCGCGGACATCGCCGCGCTCGCCGAGATCGCCCACGAGGCAGGCGCCCTGCTCGTCGTCGACAACACGTTCGCCTCGCCCTACCTCCAGCAGCCGCTCGCGCTCGGCGCCGACATCGTCATGCACTCGACGACGAAGTACTGCGGCGGCCACTCCGATGTCGTCGGTGGCGCCCTCGTCGTCGGCCACGGCGTGACTGTGCCGTGGTTCGACAACGAGCCCGCGAGCGACCGCGTCGCCTTCCACCAGAACTCGATGGGTGCCGTCGCCGGCCCGTTCGACTCGTGGATCGTCCAGCGTGGCCTCAAGACGCTCGCCATCCGCATGGAGCGCACCTGCGACAACGCCGAGGCGATCGTGGAGTTCCTCCAGAGCCACGACGGGGTCACCGCGGTCCACTACCCGGGCCTGCCCGAGCACCCCGGCCACGAGGTCGCCGCCCGCCAGATGAAGCGCTTCGGCGGCATGGTCGCGTTCCGGGTCAAGGGCGGCGAGGACGTCGCGGTCAAGGTGTGCGCCGAGACCCAGATCTGGACCCTCGGCGAGTCGCTGGGTGGCGTGGAGTCGCTCATCGAGCACCCGGGCCGCATGACCCACGCGTCCGTCGCCGGCACCGAGCTCGAGGTGCCCTCGGACCTCATCCGGCTCTCCGTCGGCATCGAGGACGTCGAGGACCTCGTCGCCGACCTGAAGCAGGCGCTCGACCGGCTCACCTGACCCGTGCCTTCCCGTGATGCAGGGCTCGTCCTGTGCGTCGACGTCGGGTCGACCTTCACCAAGGCCGTCCTCGTCGACGTCGGCTCCGGGGCCTTGGTTGGGGCTGCGTCGTCGCCGACGACCGTCTCGACCGATGTCATGGACGGAGTCGATGCCGTATGCCGTGAGCTCGCCTCCCACGGTCCCGTCACCGAGACGCTCGTGTGCAGCTCGGCCGGTGGCGGGTTGCGGATCGCCGTCGTGGGATACGAGCGCGAGGTCACGGCCGAGGCCGGGTATCGGGTCGCCCTGTCCGCGGGCGGCCGGGTCGTCCACGTGTCGGCCGGCGCGCTCAGCGGAGAGGGTGTCCGGGAGCTCCGGGCGGCGGCCCCCGACCTCGTCCTGCTCGTCGGTGGGACCGATGGTGGCAACTCAGAAGTGTTGCAGCACAACGCAGCTCGACTCGCCAAGGCCCGTGTCACGATGCCCATCGTCGTCGCAGGCAATGCTGACGTCGCCGATGACGTGTCGTCCGAGCTGTCGCGCACCGGCCGTCGACACGTCGTGACCAGCAACGTCCTGCCCCGCATCGGAGTCATCGCGCCCGACGCGGCGCGTGCGGCGATCCGGGCCTCCTTCCTCGAGCACGTCATCGGCGGCAAGGGGCTGTCGCGCGGTCGTGGTTTCACCGAGCTCGTCCGCGCCGCGACCCCCGACGCGGTTCTGCGAGGGGTCGAGCTGCTCGCTGACGTCCGCGGCGAGGACGTCATGGTCATCGACATCGGCGGGGCGACGACCGACGTCTACTCCGTGCTGCGACCCCAGGGCGAGGATGCCACCATCGAGCGCGACGTCGCCGGTTCGATGTGGCAGGAGCGCACCGTCGAGGCCGACCTGGGCATGCGCTGGAACGCCCTCGGCATCGTCGAGGCCGCGCAGCGCGAGCACCTCGAGCTGTCCTCCGGGACAGCGGCGTATGCCGGGCACGTCGCCTCCGCGACCGGTCACCGCGCCTCGAGCGCGGGGGAGTGGGCGCACGAGGCTGAGCTCGCCCGGGTCGCCGCCGTGGTGGCTGCGCGCCGGCACGGTCGGGCCCGGGTCGGGGGCGACCGCCCCAGGCCGCTCGCGGACGTGGGGCTGGTCCTCGGGTCGGGTGGGGTGCTGCGCCACGGCCCACAGGACCTGGCGCGTGACGTCCTCGGCGCCGTGGTGGGCGACCACGCCGGCGGGTGGACGGTGCCGGCGGCGGCGGCGCAGGGTGTCGACACGGCATACCTGCTCTTTGCCTGCGGACTGCTCGCGCAGGCGCACCATGGCGCCGCACGCGCGCTCGCGGCCTCGGTGCGCTGAGGCGGTCCGGGGAAAAAGGGCTGGGCGCTGTCGGGAGTCGGTTCTACGCTCGCAGGCATGAGTGAAGAAGCCGCTCCCGTCCGACCGATCCTCGACCTCGTGGTCCTCGACTGCCCGGACGCCCTCGAGCTCGCCCGCTTCTACAGCGAGGTCCTCGGCTGGTCGCTGGAGGACGGCTCCGACGCCGGCTGGGCGACGCTCGTGCCGTCCGGAGGGGGCGTCACGCCCGACCGGCCCCGGGGACGGGCCACCCTGGCCTTTCAGCAGATCGACGACTGGGTGGCGCCCACCTGGCCGGGCGGTGCGCACCCGCAGCAGTTCCACCTCGACTTCGCCGTGCCCGAGATCGCCGCGGCCGAGCCCGCGGTCCTCGCCGCCGGTGCGCGCATCCATGAGCACCAGCCGAGCGAGAACGGCGGGTTCAAGGTCTATCTCGACCCGGCCGGGCATCCGTTCTGCCTGTGCCGCGGGATGAACTCATGAGCCGCGAGGTCGTCATCGAGGCCGACGGCCTGGTGAAGAAGTTCGGGGACTTCACCGCCGTCGACGACGTGAGCTTCGAGGTCCCCAAGGGGACGGTGTTCGGGCTGCTCGGGCCCAACGGTGCCGGCAAGACGACCACGGTGCGGATGATGACGACGCTGGCCGTGCCGACGAGCGGTTCGGCCCGGGTCGCTGGGCACGACGTCGCCACGCAGCCCGCGGCGGTGCGCGCGGCCATGGGACTGACCGCCCAGAGCGCGACGGTCGACGAGCTCCTCACGGGGCGTGAGAACCTCCGGCTCATCGGCGACCTCTACGGGCTGGACCGGCGCTTCGTGCGGTCACGGTCCGAGGACCTGCTCGAGCAGTTCTCGCTCACCGAGGCGGGCGACAAGGTCGTCAAGGACTACTCGGGAGGCATGCGACGGCGCATCGACCTCGCGGTGAGCCTCATCGCTCACCCGTCGGTCCTCTTCCTCGACGAGCCCACGACCGGTCTCGACCCCCGAAGCCGCGTGGAGCTGTGGGACGTGCTGCGCGAGCTGGTGCGTGACGGCACGACCCTGCTCCTCACGACGCAGTACCTCGACGAGGCCGACCAGCTCGCCGACGACATCGTCGTCATCGACAAGGGCCGCATCATCGCCCAGGGCACCCCGCTCGAGCTGAAGAACCAGTCGGGAGCCGCCAGCCTCGTCGTGACGGTCTCGCGCCATGACGAGGTCCAGCAGGCGGCCGAGCTGCTGCGCGGTGTCGTCGGGGACGTCCATGTCGATGCCGACGCCCGCAAGCTCACGGCGCCGTCGGGGGACGTCGCGGCCCTCACGCGCATCGCGGCCCAGCTCGACGAGGCCAACATCGAGGTCGACGACCTCGGCATGCAGCGGCCCAGCCTCGACGACGTGTTCCTCGCCCTCACCGGGCACACGGCGCAGGAGTCCAGCAACCAGGAAGAGGTGTCGGCATGAGCGCCGCCACGGATGCGATCGCCATCGAGCGAGCGGCCCCGAAGCCGCAGGGCGCGAGCCGGCTGCGCCAGATCACTGCGCTCGTGCGGCGCAACCTGACCCACATCAAGCGCCAGCCCGAGATGCTCACCGACGTGACGGTCCAGCCGATCATGTTCGTGCTGCTCTTCGCCTACGTCTTCGGTGGCTCCATCACCATCCCCGGGGTCGACTACAAGCCGTGGCTGCTGCCCGGGATCATGGCCCAGACCATCGCCTTCAGCGCGTTCATCGTCGCCATCGGCCTCAACACCGACATCGGCAAGGGCATGGTCGACCGGCTACGCTCGCTGCCGATTCAGCGCTCCTCGATCCTCGTCTCCCGCTCCATCGCCGCGCTCATCCACTCCAGCATCGGGGTCGCGGTCATGTCGGTGACCGGCCTGTTCATCGGTTGGCGCATCCACGAGGGCGTGCTCAAGGGGCTGCTGGGCTACGCGCTGCTGCTCCTGTTCGGGTTCGCCATGATCTGGGTGGGCATCCTCGTGGGCTCGGCGATGCGCTCGGTCGAG
Organism: Knoellia sp. Soil729; assembly: GCF_001427985.1. Classification (GTDB taxonomy): domain Bacteria; phylum Actinomycetota; class Actinomycetes; order Actinomycetales; family Dermatophilaceae; genus Knoellia. The sequence continues at coordinate 777,291 of NZ_LMSA01000001.1, read as the reverse complement.
GCCGTCAACGGGCTGATGTTCACGACGATCTTCCCGATCACGTTCCTGTCCAACGCCTTCGCGCGTACCGACGTCATGCCCTCCTGGCTGCGGACCATCGCGGAGTGGAACCCGATCAGCGCGCTGAGCCAGGCCATGCGCGACAACTGGGGGATCGCGGGTATCCCGGTCCGGGCAGATGCCCCGTGGCCGCTCCACCACCCCGAGCTCGCCACCCTGCTCTGGTCGCTCGCCATCACGGCCGTCATCGCGCCGCTGGCCCTGAGGGCGTTCAACAGGCGCACGACCGACTGACGGGGGGCGTGCCCACCGCCACCTCGACCTGGCCCTTCCGCCATGTGGGGGTGGCGGCGATAGCCTCGCGCCATGACACCCACATCGTCGTCGGTGACGGTGGCCGAGATCCGTGCCGCCGCTGACCTGCTCTCAACCGTCATCGCTCCCACACCCATGGAGTTCAACCGCGGCCTGTCCGAACGCGTCGGCGCCGAGGTCTTCCTCAAGTGCGAGAACCTCCAACGGGCCGGGTCGTTCAAGATTCGCGGCGCCTACAACCGCATGTTCCACCTGAGCGAGGAGGAGAAGGCGCGCGGTGTCGTCGCGGCGAGCGCCGGCAACCACGCCCAAGGGGTCGCGCTCGCCGGGCAGCTGCTCGGCATCTCCGTCAAGGTCTACATGCCGGTGCGCGCGCCGATGCCCAAGGTCCAGGCAACAAAGGCCTATGGCGCCACGATCGAGCAGGTGGGGGAGAACCTCGACGAGAGCCTCGTGCACGCCCGGGCGTGGGCGGAGGAGAGCGGCGCCGTCCTCATCCACCCCTTCGACCACGACGACATCGTCACCGGGCAGGGGACGTGCGGGCTGGAGATCCTCGAACAGTGCCCTGACGTGAGGACGATCGTCGTCGGTCTCGGTGGTGGGGGACTTCTCGCGGGCATCGCCCTGGCCGTGCGTGAGCTCAAGCCGGACGTCCGCATCATCGGTGTCCAGGCGGAGCAGGCCGCGGCCTACCCTGCCTCATTGGCTGCAGGACACCCGCTGGCCGCCGGCAAGATGTCGACCATGGCCGACGGCATCGCGGTCGGGCTGCCCGGCGACGTCACCTTCCCGGTCGTGCGGGACCTCGTCGACAGCGTGGAGACGGTGACCGAGGGCGGCATGTCCCGTGCCCTGCTCTTCCTGCTCGAGCGCGCCAAGCTCGTCGTCGAGCCCGCCGGGGCCTCGGCGGTCGGCTGGCTCCTCGAGAACGCCGAGACCGATGACGGGCAGCCGATCGAGGGTCCCGTGGTCGCCGTCCTGTCCGGCGGCAACATCGACCCGCTGCTCATGATGCGGATCATCCGCCACGGCATGGTCGCGGCCGGGCGCTACCTCCAGTTCTCGGTGCGGGTCCCGGACACGCCCGGCTCGCTGGCGGGGATCCTCGCCGACTGTGCCGGCGTCGACGCCAACGTCCTCGAGATCGAGCACATCCGCACCGGTCACAACATCAACGTCGACGAGGTCGAGATCGCCCTGCGGCTCGAGACGCGCGGTCCCGAGCACTGCGAGAGGGTGCTCGCGGCGATGCGCGCCAAGGGCTACACCGTCGTCCACGAGGACCTCCACGCCTGAGGCGAGCACCCGCCGGTGAGTCCGGTGGATCCCAGCACTCTGAGGCGCGCTCGGTGCCGAGGCTCACGGTGTGTCGTGTCCCGAACGGGGGGATTGGCGAGCTGGGGACATGACGAGAGGGCGCCCACCCCGGGCTGGGGTGGGCGCCCTCTCGGGTCAGGTCTGTCGGGTCAGCCGGTGTAGGGCTTCGCCGAGAGGATCTTGACGTCGATCTGCTTGCCGTTGGGGGCCTCGTAGCTCGTCGCGTCGCCGGCCTTCTTGCCGTTGACGGCCGAGCCGATGGGCGACTGCTCGCTGTAGACCTGCAGGGAGCCGTCGGCGATCTCGCGCGAACCGAGGAGGAAGGTCTCCTCGTCGCCGAACATCTCGACGGTGACGACCATGCCGGGCTCGACGATGCCGTCGTCGGCAGGGGTCTCGCCGATGATGGCGTTCTCGAGCAGCTGCGTCAGCTGGCGGATGCGGGCCTCGTTCTTGCCCTGCTCCTCGCGCGCCGCGTGGTAGCCCCCGTTCTCCTTGAGGTCGCCCTCTTCACGGGCTGCCTCGATCTTGTTGACGATGTCGGCACGGCCCGGCCCGGAGAGCTCACCGAGCTCAGCCTTGAGGCGGTCGTACGCCTCCTGGGTCAGGTAGCTCGTCTTGACGACGGTCTCGCTCACTGAAGTTCACTCCTCGAGTTCCCTGACCGGGCGGTTGCGCCGCTTGGCGGGAGATGGTGGTCCTACGTGAAAGGGTCCGGGGCCTGAACCTCGTGCGGTTCGGTGGGCCCCAGACCCGTTGGTGCAAAGAACTAGGATAGCAACCTCCCCGCCGGAAAGCACTTCCTTGCCGGCGCACGGCCCCGCGCCACCCCAGCTCTTGCTCCCCCTCAGGGCAGGCGCACGCACGACGAGACGAGGCCGACGACCGCGCGGGCACTCGTGCGGACCGTCACCACGCGGTGCACGGACGTCGCACCGGCGGGCACATCGTCGGTGACGGTCCCCACCCGGCCGTGTCGCGTGTCCTGCGCCTCGACGGTGCAGCGCACGGCCGCACCATCGGGCCGGTGCACGTCGTAGGCGACGGTGATCTGTGTGTCGGTCACGTCCCGGTATGCCGTGACGTCGGCCCGCAGGGCCTTCGAGGACTCCACGGCGAACCACACGATGACGACGAGGGCCAGCGAGATCCCGATGGTGCCGACGACCCACCAACGGGTGGTGCCGGGGGCCGGGCGGGGAAGGGGCATCAAGGGTCCTGGGTCGACAGTGGCGGTGTGGGCGGTCAGTGCAAGGATGGACGGCGTCCATTGTCGCCTGAGCGACTCCCCGACCCCGAAGGACCCTCTCGTGTCACAAGCCCTCCGTCTCATGTGCGTGCACGCGCACCCCGACGACGAGTCGAGCAAGGGCGCAGCGGCCATGGCGAAGTACGTCGACGAGGGCCACGACGTCCTCGTCGTGTCCTGCACCGGAGGCGAGCGCGGTGACGTGCTCAACCCCAAGCTCGCCGACGACCCCCACATCCTGCGTGACCTCGCCCAGGTACGCCGTGACGAGATGCGCCGGGCGCAGGAGATCCTCGGCGTGGACCACGTCTGGCTCGGCTTCGTCGACTCCGGCCTGCCCGAGGGCGACCCGCTCCCGCCCCTGCCCGAGGGGTGCTTCGCCCTTGAGCCGATCGACGTGACGACCGAGGCCCTCGTGCGCGAGATCCGGCGCTTCCGCCCCCACGTCATGACGACCTATGACGAGAACGGCGGCTACCCGCACCCGGACCACATCATGTGCCACAACGTCTCGATGGCGGCCTTCGAGGCGGCCGGCGACCCGACGGCATACCCGAATGCCGGCGAGCCGTGGCAGCCGCTCAAGATCTACTACAACCAGACCTTCAGCCGCGGACGGGTCGTCGCCTTCCACGAGGCCCTCACCGCGCTCGGCGAGGAGAGCCCGTATGCCGCGTGGCTCGAGAACTGGGACTCGTCGCGCGACCGGGTGGTCACCACGCGCGTGCGCTGCGACCAGTGGTTCGACCGGCGCGACCGGGCCCTGCTGGCCCATGCGACCCAGGTCGACCCCGATGGCACCTTCTTCAAGGTCTCGCGCGAGGAGCAGGCCCGGGTCTGGCCGTGGGAGGACTACGAGGCCGGGCTGTCCTACGTGCCGATCGTCGACGACGAGGACGACCTGTTCGCCGGCCTGCCCACCGATGTCGCCGAGGCGGACGCCCTCGCGACGTCGACCGACCTCACGCTCGCCCACGACGGACGGAAGGTTCGCACCGCATGATCTCCCTTCTGCTGCCGCTGCTCGGCGCTGCTGCCAGCCCCTCGCCCGTGCCCAGCCCGAGTCCCACCTCGGACGTCACGCCGAGCCAGGCCGCGGCGCCCGGGGTGTGGGCGTTCCTCGCGTTCCTCTTCCTGGTGATCTGCCTGTGGCTGCTCATGCGCAACATGAACGCGCGCCTGCGTCGGATGTCCTACCGCACGAGGAGTGCCGACGCGGCCGGAGCCGGCGCCGTGTCAGACCCGGTCGTACAGCGCGATCGAGGCGGCGATGTAGTGCGTGACGAACGCCAGGATCGTCAGGCTGTGGAAGATCTCGTGGAACCCGAACCAACGGGGCGAGGGGTTGGGTCGCTTGATCCCGTAGACGATGGCACCGAGCGTGTAGAGCACCCCTCCGACAATGACGAGCGTGACGACGGTCGTCCCGGCGTGACGCAGTAGCGGCCCGAGGAAGAAGACCGCCACCGAGCCCAGCGCGACGTAGACGGGGACGTAGAGCCAGCGGGGCGCATGGATCCACAGCAGGCGGAAGGCCACCCCGAGGAGCGCTCCACCCCAGACAATCGCGAGCAGCGTGGTGGCCTGGCCGCGCGGCAGCAGGAGCGCGAACGGCGTGTAGCTGCCAGCGATGATGAGGAAGATGTTGGAGTGGTCGATCCGCTTGAGGGCAGTCCCCCAGCGGGGTGACCAGTCGCCGCGGTGGTAGACCGCCGACATCGCGAAGAGCAGCACGGCGGTGAGGGTGAAGACCGCCGCCGCGGCCCGGGCCTGCACGGTGTCGCCGAGCACGACGAGGACGAGTCCACCGACGAAGGCGATCGGGGCCATGGCGAGGTGCAACCAGCCCCGCAGCTTGGGCTTGACCGCGTCCAGCACGGCATCGACGCGCTCTTCGAGCACGTCCCGGTTGCGGGTTTCGCGTCCTTTGTCCATGACCCCTACAACGATACCTACGTCTGCGTAGGTTCCGGCGCCGGGAGTGGTGTCCTACGTCTCGTCATGCGCCCAGCGGTACGGTGACGGGCATGGCGGTCAGCGATGTTCTCTACGCGGCATACGAGCGTCGACTGACCAAGAGACTGCCCCCCGAAAGCGTCCCGCGCCACGTCGGAGTCATGCTCGACGGCAACCGACGCTGGGCCCGCGCGAGAGGGGCCGGCACGAGCGAGGGGCACCAGGCCGGTGCCGACAACATCGCCAACTTCCTGCACTGGTGCGAGGAGGTCGGGGTCGAGGTCGTCACGCTCTGGCTGCTCTCGACCGACAACCTCAGCCGAGCCGAGTCCGAGCTGCGGCCCCTGCTCGGCATCATCGAACGGGCCGTCGAGACCCTCGCGGACTCCGGGCAGTGGCGCCTCAACCCCGTGGGGGCGCTGTCGCTCCTGCCCGATGCGACACGGGACCGGCTCGAGGCCGCCGCGGTGCGCACGGCCGACGTCGACGGCCTGCTGGTCAACATCGCCGTCGGCTACGGCGGCCGCCGGGAGATCGCCGACGCCGTCCGGTCGCTGCTCCTCGAGCACGCCGACCGCGGCACCACGATCGAGGAGCTCGCCGAGATCCTCGACGTCGAGCACATCGCCGACCACCTCTACACCAAGGGCCAGCCCGACCCGGACCTCGTGATCCGCACCTCGGGGGAGCAGCGGCTCGGCGGGTTCCTCCTGTGGCAGAGCGCCCACTCCGAGTTCTACTTCTGCGAGGCCTACTGGCCGGACTTCCGCAAGGTCGACTTCCTGCGGGCCCTGCGCGCCTACGGCGAGCGCAACCGCCGCTTCGGGACCTGAACCCGGCCTCAGGGGCCTCTCTCGTCACACCAGCCCCACCTGCATGCCAGGTCCCATGGAGCCTGGGGAAACGGGTCGACACGCCGCACGTGATGCGTGACACACGAGCATGCGGACGTCGTAGCGTCGGGAGTAGCACGTCACCCTGACGCGCTACGGGAGGCCCATCGCATGGAGCACGCCACGCTCCGGAGGAGGGACCGGTCCCGGCTCCCTGTTGAGGGCAGTGGGCCAACCGGGAACCAGACCTTCGAGTCAGCGCACGACCTCGCTGTGCGCGCCTAGGAGCCCCGCCGTGGCCACACCCTCCCGATCGACTGCCACCTCCCCGACGACCTCCGCCGGGAGCGTCCGGCAGCGACAGCACGCGAAGGGAGCGGGCGCCCCGGCAGACCTGCGCACCTACGTGCTCGACACCTCCGTGCTGCTCTCGGACCCGCGCGCGATCCTGCGCTTCCAGGAGCACGAGGTCGTCCTCCCCATCGTCGTCATCACCGAGCTCGAGGCCAAGCGCCACCACCCCGAGCTCGGCTTCTTCGCGCGCACCGCCCTGCGCCTGCTCGACGACCTGCGGGTCACGGCCGGCCGGCTCGACGCTCCCGTCCCCATCGGTGACGAGGGTGGGACCCTGCGCGTGGAGCTCAACCACACGGACCCGTCATCCCTGCCCTCGGGCTTCCGACTGGGGGACAACGACACCCGCATCCTGTCGGTCGCCAAGAACCTCGCCAACGAGGGTCGCGCCGTGACGATCGTGAGCAAGGACCTGCCGATGCGCGTCAAGGCGTCGGCCTGCGGGATGGAGGCCCAGGAGTACCGCGCCGAGCTCGCCGTCGACTCGGGGTGGACCGGTATGGACGAGGTCGAGGTCAGTGTCGAGGAGATGGACCACCTCTACGAGTACGGCCGGCTCGAGCACCTCGGTGCCGCCGAGCTGCCCTGCCACACCGGGCTCAAGCTGCTCTCCCCGCGCGGCAGCGGACTCGGCCGGGTCGGTGCGGACAAGCAGGTCCGCCTCGTCAAGGGAGACCGGGACGCCTTCGGGCTGCACGGCCGCAGTGCGGAGCAGCGCATCGCTCTCGACCTGCTGCTCGACCCCGACATCGGCATCGTCAGCCTCGGTGGCCGCGCCGGCACCGGCAAGTCGGCCCTCGCGCTCTGTGCCGGGCTCGAAGCCGTCATGGAGCGCCGGCAGCAGCGCAAGGTCGTCGTGTTCCGTCCCCTGTATGCCGTCGGTGGTCAGGAGCTGGGCTACCTGCCCGGCTCGGAGTCCGAGAAGATGAACCCGTGGGGGCAGGCCGTCTTCGACACCCTCTCGGCGCTCGTCTCGCGCGAGGTCGTCGAGGAGGTCCTCGACCGCGGGATGCTCGAGGTCCTGCCGCTGACCCACATCCGTGGGCGCTCGCTGCACGACGCGTTCGTCATCGTCGACGAGGCGCAGTCGCTCGAGCGCAACGTCCTGCTGACCGTCCTCTCGCGGATCGGCCAGAACTCCAAGGTCGTCATGACGCACGACGTGGCCCAGCGCGACAACCTGCGGGTCGGTCGCCACGACGGGGTCGCCGCGGTCATCGAGAAGCTCAAGGGACACCCGCTCTTTGCGCACGTCACCCTGACGCGCAGCGAGCGCAGCCCGATCGCCGCGCTCGTGACCGACCTGCTCGAGCAGGAGCACGGCGACCTCTGAGGAGGACCTTCCCCACCTGAGGACACGACGAGGTATGCCGTCCGCTCGCTCGAGCGGACGGCATACCTCGTCGTCATCGTGACCCCGGTTTGGTCGCCGCCGGGGACGTCGAGTACATTTGGTCTCGATTTGGTAACGCAGCCCGGCTGCTTCGTCAGCCGGGCTGTTGTGCGTCCGGAGCAGTCGTCGTGTGGGAAAGGAAGGCCTTCGTATGAGCAGCAGGTACCGCGGAACCCACCGCGGGCGTCACGCCCGTCCTTCCGGGGCACCCCTCATGCAGGCCCTCTCGCTCGTCCGGCGTCCCGCCGTCACCGCCTCGATGGCCCTGGCGCTCGTCGGCACGGGCGCCGTCGGTGTCGGTGGCCATGACGCAGTGGCCGACGCCGAGCCCTTCACCCTCAGCGCCGCGGCCACGCACCAGGCGACCCTGTCCGCCGAGCAGACCTCGGCCGATACCGCCCGCATCTCGAGCGAGCGAGCCGGCGCCAACGCCCAGCGCGCCGCCCTCAGTGCCAAGGCGCAGGCGGCAGCCAAGGCCAAGGCGGAGGCCGTCGCCAAGGCTCGGGTGGCCGCCGCAGAGAAGGCCGCCCGCGCCAAGAAGCGTGCCTCGCTCATCGCCGGCGCCCAGGCCGACCCGAGGTCGGCCGCACGCGAGCTCATGTCGGACTACGGCTTCAGCGGGGCGAGCCAGTGGAACTGCCTCAACCTCCTGTGGGAGGGCGAGAGCGGCTGGAACTTCAAGGCCACGAACTCCTCCTCGGGCGCCTACGGCATCCCGCAGAGCCTGCCCGCCAGCAAGATGGCGAGCGCCGGCGCGGACTACCGCACCAACCCCGCCACCCAGATCAAGTGGGGGCTCGACTACATCAAGCAGTCCTACGGCACGCCCTGCGGCGCCTGGGACTTCTGGAACAACCGCTTCCCGCACTGGTACTGACCGGCCCGCACCCACGCGCCGGCGGCACCGTCAGAGGCGGCGCAGGCGGATGTTGGTCACCGCGTGGTCGGGCCCCTTGGTCAGCACGAGGGTGGCGCGCTCGCGGGTGGGGAGCACGTTCCTCAGCAGGTTGGGCTCGTTGATGCGCTCCCAGATCCCGGCCGCCGTCTCGCGTGCCTGTGCGTCGGTGAGGTCGGCATAGCGGTGGAAGTAGGACTCCGGGTCCGCGAAGGCCGTCTCCCGCAGCCGCAGGAAGCGCTCGACGTACCAAGTGCGCAGCTGCTCGACCGGGGCGTCGACATAGACGGAGAAGTCGAAGTAGTCCGACAGCACCTGGCGGGTGCTGCGGTCCGATCGCACCGTCGCTGGCTGCAGCACGTTGAGGCCCTCGACGATGAGCACGTCGGGCTGGTCGACCACGATCTCGGCGCCCGGAACGATGTCGTAGGTCAGGTGCGAGTAGACGGGGGCTGACACACGCGGCATACCGGACTTGACGTCGGCGACGAAGCGCAACAGTGCGCGACGGTCGTACGACTCGGGAAAACCCTTGCGCTGCAACAGGCCTCGGGCCTCGAGGTCGGCATTGGGCCTCAAGAAGCCGTCGGTGGTGATGAGGTCGACGCGAGGCGTCTGGGGCCAGCGGTGCAGCAGCTCGCGCAGCACGCGTGCTGTCGTGGACTTGCCGACGGCGACGGACCCGGCGACACCGATGACGAACGGCACCTTGGCAGGACGGTCACCCAGGAAGTCCGTCGTCACGCGATGCAGGCCCGCAGTGGCGTTGACGTAGAAGGCGAGCAGGCGCGAGAGCGGGAGGTAGACCTGCTCCACCTCGCGCAGGTCGACGCGGTCACCGAGACCACGCACCCGCGCGATGTCGTCCGGCGTCAGGCTCAGCGGGTGGTTGTCCCTGCGGGCCGCCCAGTTCCCGCGCGTGAAGTCCAGGTAGGGCGACGGCAGCGGCTCCGTCGGATCCGGTTCCGACGAGGGGACTGGGGGAGTGGCAGGCACGCGCGCCATTGTGGCGCACCGGCCGCAGATCGGGCGGGAGATGGCCGCTCAGGCACGCGCGCGCGTGGTGCGGGCGGTGCGATCCGAGCCATTAGGCTGGCGACCATGTGTGGAATCGTCGGATATGTCGGCAGGGCCATGGATGACCGCGCGGAAGACGTGGTCATGGAGGGGCTGGCCCGCCTCGAGTACCGCGGCTACGACTCGGCCGGCATCGCCGTGGTCACCGACGGCGGTGTCCAGTCGCAGAAGCGCGCCGGCAAGCTCGAGAACCTGCGCGGCGCCCTCGAGGAGCACCCGCTCTCCGGTTCGCGCACGGCCATCGGGCACACCCGCTGGGCGACCCACGGGGGACCCACCGACGGCAACGCCCACCCGCACCGGGGCGGCACGGCCGACAAGCTGGCCCTGATCCACAACGGCATCATCGAGAACTTCCACTCGCTCAAGAAGGAGCTGCTCGCGCAGGGCGTCGAGTTCCAGAGCGAGACCGACACCGAGGTCGCCGCCAAGCTCGTGGGAAGCGCGTTCGACGAGATCGGCGACCTCACCCAGGCCATGCTGCAGGTGGTCAACCGGCTCGAGGGTGCGTTCACGCTCCTCGCCGTGCATGCCGACCAGCCCGGCGTCGTCGTCGGCGCCCGCCGCAACAGCCCGCTCGTCGTGGGACTGGGGGACGGCGAGAACTTCCTCGGCTCCGACGTCGCGGCCTTCATCGGCTACACCCGCCATGCCCTCGAGCTCGGCCAGGACCAGATCGTCACGATCACCCCCGAGGGCCACGAGGTCATCACCTTCGACGGCGCTCCCGCCGAGGGCAAGGCCTACGAGGTCACCTGGGATGCCGCCGCCGCCGAGAAGGGCGGCTACGCGACGTTCATGGAGAAGGAGATCTTCGACCAGCCGCACGCCGTGGGCGACACCCTGCTGGGACGCACCAAGGACGACGGCGAGCTCGTGCTCGACGAGCTGCGGATCAGCGAGGAGCAGCTCAAGAACATCGACCGCATCACCGTCGTCGCCTGTGGCACGGCTGCCTATGCGGGCATGGTCGCGAAGTACGCCATCGAGCACTGGACGCGCATCCCGGTCGAGGTCGCGCTGGCCCACGAGTTCCGTTACAGCGACCCGATCGTCAACGAGCGCTCGCTCGTCGTCTCGATCAGCCAGTCCGGCGAGACGATGGACACCCTCATGGCGGTCAAGCACGCCCGCGACCTCGGCGCACTCACCCTGAGCATCTGCAACACCCACGGCTCGACCATCCCGCGCGAGTCCGACGCCGTCCTCTACACCCACGCCGGCCCCGAGATCGCCGTGGCGTCGACCAAGGCATTCCTCGCCCAGATCACCGCCTGCTACATCCTCGGCCTCTACCTCGCCCAGCTGCGCGGTGGCACCTTCGCCGACGACGCCAAGGCCGTCATGCGCGAGCTCCACGAGATCCCGGCCAAGATCGAGGACCTGCTCGGGCAGATGGACCGCGTCAAGGAGATCGCCCGGTTCATGGCCGACACCCGCTCGGTGCTGTTCCTGGGCCGCAACGTGGGCTACCCGATCGCCATGGAGGGTGCGCTCAAGCTCAAGGAGCTCGCCTACATCCACGCCGAGGGCTTCGCCGCCGGTGAGCTCAAGCACGGACCGATCGCGCTCATCGACGCCGGCCAGCCGGTCTTCATCGTGGTCCCGGGGCCCGACACCCCCCACGACCTGCACAAGAAGGTCGTCTCCAACATCCAGGAGATCCGCGCCCGCGGTGCCCGAACCATCGTCATCGCGGAGGAGGGTGACGAGGACGTCGTCCCGTTCGCCGACGAGGTCATCCGGGTGCCGCACACGTCGCCCCTGCTGCAGCCGCTGCTCACGGTCGTGCCCCTGCAGATGTTCGCCCTGCACCTCTCGACGGCCAAGGGCCTCGACGTCGACCAGCCGAGGAACCTCGCCAAGAGCGTCACGGTCGAGTGACGTGATCCTCGGCACCGGGATCGACGTCGTCGACATCGCGCGCTTCGCGGAGACGCTGGAGCGGACGCCGGCGTTGCGCACACGGCTGTTCACCGAGACCGAGCGCGACCTGCCGATGCGTTCTCTGGCAGCACGGTTCGCGGCGAAGGAGGCCCTGGCCAAGGCGCTCGGTGCTCCCGTCGGACTCGCCTGGACCGATGCCACGGTCGTCCGCGACGACAACGGTCGCCCCAGCATCGAGATGATCGGCACGGTGGCGGCACGCGCCGCGGAGCTCGGCGTCAACCACATCCACGTGTCGTTGTCCCACGACGCGGGAATCGCCTCCGCCGTCGTCATCGCCGAGTCCTGAACAGCTGAGGAGCCATCGTGATCGAGGCCTGGTCGCCCGCAGACGTGTATGCCGCTGAGGCGGCTCTCGAGGACGAGCTGGCGTCCGGTGAGCTCATGGCACGGGCGGTCGAGGGCCTCGCCGAGGTGGTCGCGGCCCGCGTCTCGCAGCTCGGCGCCGAGACCGTCGTCGCCCTCGTGGGCGGCGGCAACAACGGCGCAGACGCCCTGTATGCCGTGGCGCAGCTCGCGGAGTCCGGCGTCACCTGCGCTGCCGCCCTGGACGTCACCGCAGTGCACGCTGGGGCGCTCGAGGCGGCCCGGGCGGCGGGCGTGGTGCTCGTGACTGGCGCCGAGGCGCTCGAGGACATCGCCGAGGCGGACATCGTCCTCGACGGGATCGTGGGCCTCGGTGGCCGCCCGGGCCTTCCTGAGGCTGCGGCGGCGTGGGTCGCCGCCATCCCGGACGACGCGCACGTCATCGCCGTCGACGTGCCGTCCGGGCAGGCGGCCGACGGCACCGCGTTCGACCCCGACGGGGTCCTCGCCGACGAGACGGTGACGTTCTCGGTGGCCAAGCCCGTGCACCTTCTTCCCCCGACCGAGCAGGCCTGCGGCACGCTCAGCGTCGTCGACATCGGCCTCACCTTCGACACCGAGCCGGCTGTCGTCCGGCTGACCTTCGACGACGTCGCCGACCTCTGGCCGGTGCCGGGCCCGGACGACGACAAGTACTCCCGAGGCGTCCTGGGCGTCGTCGCCGGTGGCGAGCAGTACTCCGGCGCCGCGGTGCTCAGCGTGACGGCAGCCGTGGAGGCCGGGGCCGGCATGGTGCGCTACATCGGCACGCCCACGCCCGAAGGGCTCATCCGTGCCTCCGTCCCCGAGGTCGTGCACGGGGAGGGCCGCGTGCAGGCCTGGGTTCTCGGTCCCGGGCTCGACGCGACGTCCACCCGCCGCGAGGCGAGGATGCAGCTCGACGTGGCCCGGGCGGCGCTCACGGGGGCAGAGCCGGTGCTCGTCGATGCGGGTGGGCTCGCGCTCGTCGACGACGACGTCATCGACGCCCGGCGTGAGCGGCCGACGCTGCTCACCCCCCACGCCGGTGAGCTCGCCACCCTCCTCACCCGCCTGGGTGCGCGACGGCGGGCCCGCGGCGCAGGCCAGGTCGAGCGTGAGGCCGTCGAGGCCGAGCCCCTGCGCCACGCCCGTGCGCTCGCCGACCGCACCGGCATGACCGTGCTCCTCAAGGGCTCGACGACCCTCGTCGTGCCCGCCGACCCGACGCAGCCCGTGTACTCGCAGTCCGACGCCCCACCGTGGCTCGCGACCGCCGGAGCCGGTGACGTCCTCGCCGGGCTCATCGGGACGCTCCTCGCCGCCGGCCTCGAGCCGAGCCGGGCGGGCGCGCTCGGCGCGCTCGTCCACGGCGTCGCGGCCGACCGGGTCAGCCGCGGAGGGCCACTGCGTGCGCTGCGGGTCGCACACGGCATACCGGATGCGGTTGCCCACCTCCTCACCCGCGGCTGATCCCTGAAGTCGACCGCACCTAGACTTGATCGCCTCATGACCACGCCAGCCGCCCCCGTCTCAGCCACGCCGCCCGAGGGCGCCTCCGGCTGGGTGACCGTCGACCTCGATGCGATCTCCGACAACGTGCGTGAGCTCGCCCGGCGCGCGGCGAACGCGGAGGTCATGGCGGTCGTCAAGGCCGACGCCTACGGCCATGGCCTCGTGCCGAGTGCCCGGGCCGCAGTGGCCGGAGGCGCGACCTGGCTGGGTGTCGCCCAGCTCAACGAAGCCCTGCAACTGCGCGCCGGCGGCGTGACGACCCGGTTGCTCACGTGGCTCTATGTGCCCGGTGCCGACGTCGGGGCCGCCATCGACGCCGACATCGACGTCTCGGTCTCGGCGCCGTGGGCCCTCGACGCGGTGGTGGCGGCTGCCCGTCAGCGTGGGCGGACCGCACGCATCCACGTCAAGGTGGACACCGGCCTCGGGCGCAACGGGGCGCTGGGGGAGGGCTGGACCGAGCTCATTGCCACCCTGGGCCCCGTGGTGGCAGAGCATGCCGTCGAGGTCATCGGCGTCTGGTCCCACTTCGCCCTGGCCGACGCACCACGGCACCCGACCGTCCTGGCCCAGCGCGAACGATTCGTCGAGGCGGTCGCCGAGCTCGAGCGAGCCGGCATACGACCGCAGGTCCGGCACCTCGCGAACTCCGCCGCCACGCTGACCAACCCCGACGTCCACTTCGACCTCGTCCGGCCCGGGTTGGCCGTCTACGGGCTGTCGCCGGTGCCCAACCTCGGTGCGCCTCAGGACTTCGGGCTCCGCGAGGCGATGAGGGTCACGGCTCGTCTCGCCCTCGTCAAGGCGGCGCCGGCCGGTCAGGGCGTGAGCTACGGCCACATCTACACGACGCCTCGCGACACCGTGCTGGGCCTGGTGCCGCTCGGCTACGCCGACGGGATCCCGCGGCACGCCGGCAACCTCGGACCGGTCAGGGTCGGCGACCAGCGCCTCACCATCGCCGGCCGGGTCTGCATGGACCAGTTCGTCCTCGACCTCGGGCCCGACTTCGCCGGCGGTGCCGGTGACGAGGTCGTCATCTTCGGGCGGGGGACCGATGGTGAGCCGACGGCTCAGGACTGGGCCTCCGCCATCGACACCATCAACTACGAGATCGTCACCCGGATCAGCGGGCGGCTGCCTCGCGTCCATGTGGGGGGCGACGCCTGATGGCGCGTGTCGGCGCAGCGATCGGGCTCGGAGCGGCGGCCGCTGCCGCAGCAGGTGCTGCCGCGGCGGGGGTGGCTGCCGACCGGGCTGCTGCCGGTCGACGACGGCTCAGCGTGCTCGACCCGGACGACGGCTTCGCCCACGTGGCCGACGTCGAGCTCAAGGTCATCGCCACCGATGGGCTCAACCTCCACGTCGAGATCGACACTCCCGCGGACCTCGACCCAGCCCTGCCGACGATCGTCATGTCGCACGGGTTCTGCCTCAGCCTGCGCGGCTGGGTCCTGCAGCGGCGCGCGTTCGTGCAGGCCGGCTACCGCGTCGTCCTCTGGGACCAGCGCAGCCACGGGCGCTCGGAGATGTCCGAGCTTGCGAGCAGCACCATCGAGCAGCTCGCCCACGACCTGCGCGCGGTCATCGACGCGGCCTGTCCCGAGGGGCCGCTCGTCCTCGTCGGCCACTCGATGGGTGGGATGACGACGATGGCGCTGGCGCGTCACCACGCCGAGCTCGTGCGCGAACGGGTCATGGCGGTCGCGTTCATCTCGACCGCCGCCGGTGGCGAGGGACTGACCGACCTGGGGATGGGGCCGCTCGTCGGCCGGGCCATCGGTCAGGCCGGACCACGCGTGCTCTCCCGCCTCGCTCCGCACCAGAGGTGGCTCGCGCCGGTGCGCCGGTTCGGTCGCAACATCGAGGACTCCGTCGTCGAGCGGTTCTCGTTCGACTCCCCGGTGGGTGAGTCGACGGTGAGCTTCGCGGCCGACCTCATCCTCGCCACCCCGTTCGAGGTCATGGCGGCCTTCCTGCCGGCGATCCGGATGCACGACGAGTTCGAGTCCCTCGCAGCGCTGGTCGACAAGGAGGTTCTCGTCGTCAACGGTGCGGGTGACCTGCTGACCCCGCCCGCTCGGAGCGAGGAGATCGTCGAGCGACTGCCCGGCGCCGAGCACGTCGTCGTCCAGGACTCCGGGCACCTCATCATGCTCGAGCACCCCGAGGTCGTCACGGGCCAGGTCCTCGCCCTCATCCACCGCGCCGAGACCGACGCCGCAGCCGGGGTCGGGGCCAGCTCCAAGCCACGGGTGCGCCGCACCGTCATCGACATCGCCAAGGGCCGGCTCATCCGCCGGGCACAAGCACGGACCAAGGCCGGCTCCAAGGCCGGCTCCAAGGCCAAGGCCCAGGCCAAGACCCAGGTGCAGGCCAGGGGCGGCTCGACCACGACGCCCGGACCCGCCACTAGGGCCAAGAGCAGGACCAAGGGCAAGAGCGGGGCCAGCTCGTGACGGATCGCGAGCTGGGCACAGCCGACGACACCCGCGGCTTCGGCGAGGCCCTGGGGCGCCAGCTGCGAGCAGGTGACCTCGTCCTCCTCACCGGTGGGCTGGGCGCGGGCAAGACGACCCTCACCCAGGGCCTGGCTGCCGGCCTGGGGGTGCGTGGGCCCATCACCTCCCCGACGTTCGTCATCGCGCGCATCCATCCCTCGCTCGTCGGCGGACCGGCGCTGGTCCACGTCGACGCCTACCGCCTGGGCGGCCTGGCCGAGCTCGACGACCTCGACCTCGACACCTCCCTCGACGAGAGTGTGACCGTCGTCGAGTGGGGCCATGGCCTGGCCGAGGACCTCTCCGAGGACCGCCTCGAGATCCTCCTCGAGGCCGACCCCGAGACCGAGTCGCGCACCGCCGTGGTCACGGGCCACGGCGAACGCTGGAAGGCTGGCCCACCGTGCTGATCCTCGCCATCGACACCTCGACCTCCGCCATCACCGTGGCCCTGCACGACGAGGGCCGCGCCCTGGCAGAGCGCACCCATCTCGACGCCCGGGCGCACACCGAGTGGCTCGCGCCCCTGATCGAGTCCTGCCTGGCCGAGGCCGGCAAGCGGCCGTCGGACCTCACGGATGTGGCTGTGGGTGTCGGTCCCGGCCCCTTCACCGGGCTCAGGGTCGGCATGGTCACCGGCCTGACGATGGGACACGCCCTCGGCGTGCCCGTGCACGGCGTCTGCAGCCTCGACGCCCTGGCGGCGCAGGCGGCCACGCTCGTCGAGGGTGAGCTGCTGGTCGCCACCGATGCCCGGCGCAAGGAGGTCTACTGGGCGCGGTATGCCGTCCGCCCCGGTTCCGTGGAGCGGCTCACCGACCCGGCCGTCGACCGTCCGGGCGAACTCCCCGACGAGGTGCGAGCGCTGCCGACCGCGGGCCGTGGCCCCGTGCTCTACCCCGACCTGTTCGCCAGCCCCGTACCGGTGCTGGACGTCGATGCCGCCGTTCTGGCGCGAGTCGCTGTCTCCCGGATCCTCGCCGGGGAGCCGATGCCGGTGGAGCCGCTCTACCTGCGTCGCCCCGATGCGCTGACCACCGCGGAGCGGGCGGCCCGATGACCACGCGCGAGCTGGCCTGGACCGACATCCCCGACCTCGTCCGCCTCGAGGACGAGGCCTTCCCCGACGACGCCTGGTCCGAGGCCTCCTGGTGGGCGGAGCTGGCCGGACGCCCGCGCCGCGACTACGTCGTCGTGACGCGAGAAGGTGAGCTGGCGGCATACGCCGGTCTGGACCACGGCGGACAGGTCGCCGACCTCATGACGATCACCGTCGCACCCGCGCACCGCGGCGCCGGACTCGCGCACGGGCTGCTCGACGAGCTCGAGGCGCGAGCGGCCGGTGCTGGCGCCGAGGCGTTGATGCTCGAGGTGCGCGCCGACAACGCGGCGGCCCGTGCCCTCTATGACCGGCGCGGCTACGACGTGCTCAACGTGCGCCGCGGCTACTACCAGCCCGGCAATGTCGACGCGGTCGTCATGCGCAAGCTGTTGCCATCCAAGGGAGTGCAGTCATGACCGCCGAGCAGCCACTCGTCCTCGGCATCGAGACGTCCTGCGACGAGACCGGCGTCGGCCTCGTGCGTGGCGAGACCCTGCTCGTCGACGCAGTGGCGAGCAGCGTCGACGACCACGCCCGCTTCGGCGGCGTCGTGCCCGAGGTCGCCAGCCGGGCCCACCTCGAGGAGATGGTGCCCACGATCGAGCGTGCCTGCCGTGAGGCGGGGGTGCAGCTGCGCGACCTCGACGCGATCTCGGTGACGTCCGGACCGGGTCTGGCCGGGTCGCTGATGGTGGGCGTCGCGTCGGCCAAGGCGCTGGCCCTCTCTCTCGGCCTCCCGCTCTATGGCGTCAACCACCTCGCCTCGCACGTCGCCGTCGACATCGTCGAGCACGGGCCGCTGCCCGAGCCGACGGTGGCGTTGCTCGTGTCCGGCGGTCACTCCTCCCTGCTCCTCGTCCCCGACGTCACGAGCGACATCCGCAGCCTCGGGTCAACGATCGACGATGCTGCCGGCGAGGCCTTCGACAAGGTCGCGCGCGTGCTCGGCCTGCCGTTCCCCGGCGGCCCGCACATCGACCGCGCGGCCCGGGACGGGCAGGTCACGATCGACTTCCCCCGGGGGCTGACGACCGGGCGCGACATGGAGCGCCACCGCTTCGACTTCTCGTTCTCGGGTCTCAAGACGGCCGTGTCGCGCTGGGTCCAGGCCCGCGAGGTCGCAGGGGAGCCCGTGCCGGTCGTCGACGTCGCGGCGTCGTTCCAGGAGGCGGTCGTCGACGTGCTGACCCGCAAGGCGGTGCTCGCCTGCCGTGAGCAGGGTGCCCAGAACCTGCAGATCGGCGGCGGGGTCGCGGCCAACTCGCGGCTGCGGGCCATGGCGCAGTCGCGCTGCGACGACGCGGGCATCGAGCTGCGGGTGCCGCGGCCCGGCCTGTGCACCGACAACGGGGCGATGGTTGCGGCGCTGGGCGCCCAGATGGTCCTCAAGGGACGAGACGCCTCCCGCCTCGACCTGCCCGCGGACTCCTCGATGCCGGTCACCCAGATCCAGAGCTGACCTCCCCTTTTCCGGCTCATCACGCCAAGGGAGCGTTCAGCCGGGAACAGTTCCCGGCTGAACGCTCCGTTTCCGTGACCAGCCGGAAAAGGTGGGGCGGGGACGCACCGGGGAGGGACGGGAGATCGGGTGGGGCGGTCGGGCGTCAGCTGCAGCTGATGAGGCCCATGCGCTCCTTGAGGGCGACGACCCGCAGCACCGCGGCGTCGACGTGCAGGGCGAAGCCCTCGTCGGCCCGGGCCTTGTCGGTGATGGCCTTCGTCATCGCCGGGACGGACTTCGGGTCGCCGGTCAGGAGGATGTCGCCCCCGGCCCGGAGGAAGCTCGTGGCGCGCTCGGCCACCGGGATGGCCTGGACGGCCTTGGCGTTGATGTCGTCGGTGATGACGACGCCGTCGAAGCCGAGCTGGTCGCGCAGCAGCCCGGTGATGATCGGCTTGCTGAACATCGCCTGCGTCCTGGTGTCGTCCAGACCCGGGTAGCGCGCCGAGCCCACCATGACGAGTCCCGCGCCGGCCTTGACTCCGGCCGTGAACGGCGCGAGGAACGGGTCCTTGGGGGTGGCGATGTTGTCGGTGATGCCGGTGGCGTTGAAGTCGGTGTTGTTGCGGATGCGCCCCAGGCCGGGGAAGTGCTTGACCGTGCCCATGATGCCGCCCTCGATCATGCCCTTGAGGAAGGCCGTGGACGCCTTGGTCACGGTCGCGGGGTCGGAGCCGTACTGGCGGCCGTACTTGCCGATCGGCTCGTTGGCCGTGCCGATGTCGGCCGGCACCGTGTCGGTGACCGGCGCGAGGTTGACGTTGATCCCCACCGCCTTGAGCTCCCCGGCCCAGCCCTTGGCGGCGGCGGTGAGCTCGGCCGACGACATCTGCGCCTGCACCTTGGCGGACGGAACCTTCGAGAAGCCCTCACCGCGCAGCTGGCGCACCTCCCCACCTTCCTGGTCGGCGGCGAGAAGCAGCGGTATGCCGGCCGTCGCGGCCTTCGTGGCCTGCGCCTGCAGGTGCGCGCTCGTCTTCTTGACCAGCGAGGCACCGTCCCAGCCGCCCAGGTAGATGACGTTGCCGACGTGCTGGTCGGCGATGAGGTCGTCCAGCGCCGTGCGGGAGTCCCCGGTCTGGAAGGCCACCATGAGGAGCTGGCCCAGGGCCTGTTGCTCGGTGAGGGCGTCGGCCGTCCGGCGGGCGCAGGCGCTGACGTTGGCCGTCCCCCCGGCATCGGGCGGGCTCGATGTCTCCGACGCCGTTGCTGACGGGGAGGTCGACGGCGTGCTCGAGGCCGTCGGTGTGCCCGACGGTGTCGTGGTGTCCGAGGCCGCCGCGCTGCTCGGGCTTGAGGGCGCGGAGCCCCTGTCGTCCGGAGCGTCGCCGCCTCCGCAGGCCGCGGCGAGCGCACCCACGAGGGCCAGCGCCACTGCAGCGGTCAGGCGGGGACGCACGAGGGCCGTGGAGCGGGAAGTCACCCCACGACGCTAGCCGACCCACGGCATACGCTCGCCCCATGGCCGAACCCGTGATCCTCGACGTCGACACCGGAGTCGACGACGCCTGCGCCCTCCTGCTCGCCGCCCTGCACCCGGGTCTGGACCTCCGCGCCGTCACCTGCGTCGGTGGCAACGCGCCCCTGGCAGACGTCGTGCGCAACACGCTCACCGTGCTGGAGGCGTGTGGCGCGGACACCGTCCCAGTGGCCGCCGGGGCCTCGCACCCGCTGCTCGAGCGGCCGGTCGATGCGCGCCACGTGCACGGCGACGACGGCATGGCCGACCTCGGCTGGCCCGCCCCACGCAGGAGCGTCGATGCGCGGCATGCCGTGGAGCTCCTGCGCGAGACGATCGAGGCCGCCGCTGACGCCGGTGCCTCGGTCACGGTCGTGCCGCTGGCGCCGATGACCAACATCGCGCTGCTCGCCCGGATGTATCCGGAGTCCTTCGCGCGCATCGGCCGCATCGCCTTCATGGGAGGCGGCGCGATGGTGAGCAACGCGACGGCCTCCGCGGAGTTCAACGTCTTCCACGACCCGGAGGCCACGGCGGTGGTCCTCGACGCCAGTGTCGACCACGAGGTGCCGGTGACGATGTATGGGCTCGACGTCTTCTACGGACCGCAGGTGACGCTTGCCGAGGCGGACGAGCTGGCCGCCCTCGACGACCACGGTCCGGGAGCGCTGGCGGCCGGGCTGGTCCGTTTCATGAGTGGCCGCTTCCGCTCCGACGCGATGACCATCGGTGACGCCGGGACCGTGGCAATGCTCATCGACCCCGGGGCCGTCCGCACCGAGCGGCTGCCCGTTCGGGTCGAGCTCTCCGGCACCTGGACCCGCGGCCGCACCATCGTCGACACCCGCGATTGGTCGGGCGACATGGAGCACGATCCGCACGGACTGGCCCACGCGCAGGTCGACGTGGCCCTGGAGATCGACGGTCCACGCGTCGCGCGCCTGTGGCTCGACACGATCAAGGGAGTCCGCTGATGGGACGTGTCATGGTGCTGGGCTCGCTCAACGTCGACCTCGTGACCCATGTCGAGCGCCATCCGAGGCCGGGCGAGACCCTCCTCGGTGAGGGCCTCGAACGGTCTGCCGGGGGCAAGGGCGCCAACCAGGCAGTCGCCGCCGCGGCGGCCGGCGCCGAGGTACTCATGGTCGGATGCGTCGGCGATGACGCCGGCGGCTCGGCCTACATCGAACGCCTGCGGCACAGGGGGATCGACGTCTCCGCCGTGCGCGTCATCACGGGCGAGGCCACCGGGCACGCCCTCATCGCCGTTGACGACCGGGGTGAGAACAGCATCATCGTCATCCCCGGCGCGAACGGCCGGCTCGACGACACCGAGGTCGACGCCGTCGACGTGCTGGGTCCCGGCGACGTCCTCCTGCTCCAGCTGGAGGTGCCGCTGCCCGTGGTCTGTGGTGCCGCCCGCCGAGCGGCCCACCGCGGCGCTCGCGTCGTCGTCAACACCGCGCCGTATGCCGCCCTGCCGGCCGACGTGATCGCCCTCGCCGACCCGGTGGTCGCCAACGAGCACGAGATGGTGGCCCTCGCCGAGTCCGCCGCCGAACCGGCGTCGCTCCTCGTCACCTTCGGCCCCAACGGAGTCACCTGGGACGGCCACACCACGCCCGCCCACAAGGTCGCCCCCCACGACGTCCTCGACACCACCGGAGCCGGTGACGCCTTCTGCGGCGCCTTGGCCGCAGCCCTGGCCACCGGAGCTCCCCACCACGAAGCCCTCGAGAGCGCCCTGGCCGCCGGAGCAGCAGCAGTCCAACACCAAGGAGCCCAACCGCACCCAGCCCTCTGACCGCACGTTTCTCACCCAATTCCCCCGATATGCACGGACACGCCGTGTGCATATCGGGGGAATTGGGTGAGAAACGTGCGCTGGGTCAGGCCGGGGAGACGATGAGTGCTGCGGGGGAGCCGGCGACTCGGGTCAGCACGACCGTGGCCTGGTCCCCGTCCCCGGCCTTGGTGCCGATCTGCAGGTCGCGCCGCAGCTGCTCGTCGTCGAGGCGGATGCCGCGCTTCTTGATCGTCAGGCCGGTGACACCGTGCGTGCGCAACCATCCCCGCAGGATCTTGACGGTGAACGGCATGGCCTCTCGGACGGCATACCGGCGGGTGTGGGGGAGCGACACGTCGCGCGAGGTGAGGACGTAGCCGGTGCCCTCGTCGGACTCGACCCCCTCGGTGGACCGCGTGACCGCGCCCACCAAGCCGGCCCGGATGACCGCCTTGTCGACGTCATGGAGCCACGTACCCACGTCGGCCATGGACGCGGCCACCGGTGGCACGTCATCGGCCATGGACTCCGTGACGAGGACGGGTGAGGCGTCGGGGCCCATGACCCGCGCGGTGCGGCCGCGGTTCACGACGAGCGGCCCCCACCAGATGGCGCACTCCACGACGTCACCGGTCCAGGAGGTCCACTGCGCCTCGGTGCCCGCGGGGATCGCGGCGTGGTCGAAGCCGGGGCTGAGCTTGACGCCGGTGGCGGGCACGGCGGCGGCAACCTGCTGGACGAACTCCCACGAGGGCGAGATCTCCTCGAGGCGGAAGGTGCGCCGGGTGCGGCCGGTGATGTCGGCGACGCCGCGGGTGCGCCGGGCGGGGTCGAGCCAGGCGCCGACCCTGTTGCGCCCGGGGTCCGGTCCGAAGTCTGCGTCCTCGGCGCGGCCGACCCGGGCCCGCGAGTCCGGCCAGGGGCGCAGGTTGGCATCGGCGACGGCCGCGGTCACCGGGTCGGTGTCGACGGCCCGCACGGTGACACCGAGGGATGACAGCGTCACGGCGTCGGCGCCGATCCCGCAGCCGAGGTCGTGGACCTGTGCCAGGCTCGCGCGGCTGAAGCGGTGGGCGTGGGCGACGGCGACCTCGAGGCGGGTGGCCTGCTCGAGCCCGTCCGGTGTGAAGAGCATGTCGAAGGCGAACTCCCCGAACTTCGCGGTCGCCCTGGAGCGCAGGCGCTGCTGCGTCAGTGCTGCCGCCGTGAGCTCCGCCGGGTGCCCGGCCCGGCGCAACCGCTCCTGCACGGCGAGGACGTCGGCGTCGTCGTAGGGAGGGAGCGAGCGCAGCAGCTCCTGCCCGTCCGGGGCAGCCAGGGCCCTCACCGTGCTGACGTCCACGGGCCCACCCTCTCATTCCAGGCGATCAGCTCCCGATGGTGAGCGTGGACCAGCCGGAGCCGATCGTGATCCGGGGGAGAAAACCGCCACGGCCGTTGCCCCGGTAGGCGTAGAGGGTCCCGTTGCTGTAGCGGGCCACGAGGTCGACGTTGCCGTCACCGTCGACGTCCCCCATGCCGGTGAAGGCGGAGAAGGAGCCCCAGCCGGAGCCGATCACCTGCTTGCCGAGGTAGGCACCGGTCGGCGAGAAGCGCATCAGGTAGAGCCGAGCAGTGGAGTCGGTGCCCACGAGGTCGACGCCGCCGTCCCCGTCGAAGTCACCCACGGCCTCGAGCTCGCGCAGCCCGCCCCAGCCGGAGCCCTTGTTCACCTTGGTCTTCCAGGCGCCGGTCCCGGTGGTGGGGTAGAGCCACATCACGCCCTTCTTGTCGCGAGCGAGGATGTCGATCGCACCGTCGCCGTCCACGTCACCGGGGGCGATGACGGCATCGAAGGCGTGCCAGCCCGAGCCGATGGTCGCGGTCGAGGCGATCGTGCCGGTGCCGCTGCCGCGGTGGAGGATCAGGGCCCCGGACGTGGTCCTGCGCATGAGGTCGGGAATGCCGTCGCCCGAGAAGTCACCCGGTGCGAGCATCTCGGGAACGTCCGGGAAGCCGGTGGTGACCAGGGTGCGGGGCAGCCAGCCGCCGCGACCGTTGGAGGGGTAGTTCCACAGGTTTCCGGAGCGGTCGCGGGTGAGGACGTCGGAGAAGGCGTTGCCGGCGAAGTCGGTGCCGACGGAGGAACCCACCGGGATGAACCACGTGGACCTCAGGTTGAGCCGCGTGCGGAAGGTCTCGGCGTCGACCGTCTTCGAGCCGGACGTGCCCTGCAACGTGAGGCTGCTGGCCCGGCCACCGAACCACGCGCCCTGGCCGTTGCGCGAGACCTGCAGCGAACGGAACGAGCCGATCTCGGGCCACCAGCTCTCGATCGCGCTCACCGGCATCGTCAGATAGGACCAGGTGTCGGGCGCGGCGGCGTAGACACCGTCGTAGGGGTCCGCCTTGGCGACCTGGTAGGCCAGCCCGGACCCGACGATCTGGCCACCGTTGGTGGAGCTGAACTCGGTCAGGGCCATGGAGCTGCCGTACTTGCGCACCTGGCCGGTGGTCGCGGCAACGGCGGCGTTCGAGTTCGCGTGCTCGGGGTTGGAGCTCGTGAGGCCCGGGTACACCTGGCACGTCGTCGTGTCGCAGATGTCGGAGGTGTACGCGCTGCCCAGCCGTGCGGCGGCATAGGTGCGCGCTGCCACGGCCTGGGCCTTGACGGCCTCGAGCTGCCACGATGCCGGCATTTCGGCAGGGACGACGGACTGCAGGTAGCTGTCCATCGGCACGACGTTGACGGTGGCCACGAACCCGACCAGGCCGGGACGGTTGTCCTTGGCGGCGCGGATCGCCCCGCGGTAGGCCCGGTTGCCCGAGGAGGTGCTCAACGTCAACGTCGAGGCCTCGACCGAACCCTCACCGACGAAGGTGAGGTCCTCGGCCGCGCCGAAGCCGGTGCAGGCCGTGGTGTGGTTCCACCACGTGGTGAACCCGTTCTTGGGGTAGTAGCCCTGGAGGTTCCAGCTGTTGTTGGTCCGTTGGACCCTCCACTGGGTGGCGCCGGACTGGTTGAGGGCCGCGGTGCAGGTGCCGTCGGTGATCGTCAGGCCGGACTCGGCGAGGACGGTGGTCGCCGAGGTCCCGAGAGCCGAGAGCCGGACGCGGACGAGCGGGTTGCCGATGCTGCCCGTGGTCGTGCCGGGGTAGTAGAAGTCGAGGATCTGGGCGACGGTCCGACCCTGGCTGGCCGCGCCCCGCGCCCCCCACTGCGACATGCCGCGCCCGTGGCCGAAGCCGCGCCCGTTCAGGCCGATGACCGGCCCGGTGGCTGCGGTGGTGGTGGCCGCGGTGGTCGTGGCAGTGCTGCCCGACGCGCGCGAGCCCAACTGGGGAGCCGGCTGGGTCGCCAGCGAGTCCGCTGCTGGTGCCGAGCCGAGCGGAGTGGCCGCCGGCGTGGCGGTGTCACGCGGCATGGCGGTGGAGGGGGCCGCGACGAACGTCATGGGCGCGGCGAGGAGGATCGCGGCGGCGGCGATCGAGGTCAGCTGGTTCACGGGGCAATCATGCGCCAGATGGGACCAGAGTGCATGATGTTGCCGGGATCAGGCAGGGGCGCGACCACCGTGACGTCTCCACTCGTAGGGAGTGGTGGTCGAGACCTTGACGAGTCCGGACCGTTCGAGGATGGGGCGGGAGAGCTCGGTGGAGTCGCTGTTGATCCACCGCTTGCCGTGCTCGATGGCCGATCGCGCCCGGGCCGCCGTCAGCGCGCGGTAGATGCCCTGGCCCCGGTGCTCGGGGCGGGTGCAGCCTCCCCAGATGCCCGCGAACTCCGTGCCCTCGACCGGCTCGAGGCGACCGGCGCTGACGAGCTCACCGTCGAGCTCGGCCACCCACATCTCCATGTCACCGCGGGTGCGCAGACGGTGGACGATCTCCTCGTAGTGGGCGTCGGCCTCCTCGGGGTCGTCACCGAAGACCTCGCACTGCAGGTCCACCATGCGCCGGACGTCCGCCTCGTCCGTCACCTGACGGATCGTGACACCGGCGGGCATCGCGAGGTCGAGGGCCAGCAGCGAGGCGTCACCGATCATGACCGACTCGCTCTCCTGCGGCTCAAAACCGGCCGCGAGGAGGGACTCGTGCAGGCCCGGGGCGTGGTCGTGCCCTCGGGTCTTCCACTCGACCCGGGTGATCTCGGGCATCGCGCGGTAGTGCTCGAGGGCGCCTGCGACCAGCGCTCGCACCGACTTCTGCGTGGCCGGCCCGTCCTCGGTCGCCAGGCTGCGGTAGGTGATGAACCCCCGCCCTCCCAGGTAGGTCGCGAGCAGCAACGGCCCGAGCGGCGTCCTCGTCAGCGCCGAGGGCAGCTCGGCGTCGCGCCGCAGCTGGCTGTCGTAGGCAGCGAGCAGGGCAGCGGGGTCAGCGTCGTTCATGCCCAGAACCTTGCGCGCGCACGACCTCCGCCGCAAATGCTTTGACGCGAGTTGTGCCGGTGGCGAACACGAGGAGGAGTTTTGGCACTCGAGTTGACCGAGTGCTAACGACAGACCTAGATTTGCCTCATTGGCACTCACCTTGCGTGAGTGCCAGCGCAGCGGACCGGATCGACCCCCGCGACGGCGATGTGGAGCCTGCTGCGCGCACTTTGCATCTGTCCACCTTCGACTCATCCCAAAGGGGAGGTCACACAGTGTCGGTTTCCATCAAGCCGCTCGAGGACCGCATCGTCATCAAGTCGCTCGAGGCCGAGCAGACCACGGCGTCCGGTCTCGTCATCCCGGACACCGCGAAGGAGAAGCCCCAGGAGGGCGAGGTCCTCGCGGTCGGCCCCGGTCGCATCGACGACAACGGCAACCGTGTCCCGCTCGACGTCAACGTCGGCGACAAGGTCATCTACAGCAAGTACGGCGGCACCGAGGTCAAGCACGGGGGCGAGGAGTACCTGATCCTCAGCGCTCGCGACGTCCTCGCGGTCGTGGGCTGAACGAGCGGTTCGCTCGTTCCACCACCCTGAACCACCACGTATGCCGTGGGCCCACCTCCCACGGTGAGCTCACGGCATACGCGCATTCCCACACACCGCTTGCGTCTGCGCGGATGGCTGCAAGAGCCACCACCGGTGCAGACGCAACGACCAGACAAGGACATTCATGGCCAAGGAACTGGAGTTCAACGACTCCGCCCGCAAGGCGCTCGAGCGGGGCGTCGACGCCCTCGCCAACGCCGTCAAGGTGACGCTCGGCCCCAAGGGCCGCAACGTCGTCATCGACAAGAAGTGGGGCGCCCCCACGATCACCAACGATGGCGTGACCATCGCGCGCGAGATCGAGCTCGAGGACTCCTACGAGAACCTCGGCGCCCAGCTCGCCAAGGAGGTCGCGACCAAGACCAACGACGTGGCCGGTGACGGCACGACGACCGCGACCGTGCTCGCCCAGGCCATGGTGCACGAGGGCCTGCGCAACGTCACCGCCGGTGCTGCCCCCGCCGCGCTCAAGCGCGGCATGGACAAGGCCGTCGACGCCGTGTCCGACCGCCTGCTCGAGACCGCCCGCGAGGTCGACGGCAAGGACGAGATCGCCTCGGTCGCCTCCCTGTCCGCCCAGGACAAGGAGATCGGCGCCACCATCGCCGACGCGTTCGACAAGGTCGGCAAGGACGGCGTCATCACCGTCGAGGAGTCCTCGACCGCCTCCACCGAGCTCGAGTTCACCGAGGGCATGCAGTTCGACAAGGGCTACATCTCGCCCTACTTCGTCACCGACACCGAGCGCATGGAGGCCGTCCTCGAGGACGCCTACGTCCTCATCAACCAGGGCAAGATCTCCGCGATCGCCGACGTCCTCCCGATCCTCGAGAAGGTCGTCCAGTCGGGCAAGCCGCTGGTCATCATCGCCGAGGACATCGACGGTGAGGCCCTCTCGACGCTGGTCGTCAACAAGATCCGCGGCACGTTCAACGTCGCCGCCGTCAAGGCCCCCGGCTTCGGAGACCGCCGCAAGGCGATGCTCCAGGACATCGCCGTGCTCACCGGCGGCCAAGTCATCGCCGAGGAGGTCGGCCTCAAGCTCGACACCGCGGACCTCACCGTCCTCGGCCAGGCCCGCCGCGTCGTCGTGACGAAGGACAACACGACGATCATCGACGGCTCGGGCGACACGGCCGAGGTCGAGGGACGCGTGGGCCAGATCAAGGCCGAGATCGAGCGCACCGACTCCGACTGGGACCGCGAGAAGCTCCAGGAGCGCCTCGCCAAGCTCGCCGGTGGCGTCTGCGTCATCAAGGTCGGTGCCCACACCGAGGTCGAGCTCAAGGAGAAGAAGCACCGCATCGAGGACGCCATCTCGGCGACCCGCGCGGCCATCGAGGAGGGCATCGTCGCCGGTGGCGGCTCGGCGCTCATCCAGGCCGTCAAGGTCATCGACGAGCTCGGTCTCGAGGGTGACGAGAAGGTCGGCGCCAGCATCGTGCAGAAGGCCGCGGCCGAGCCGCTGCGCTGGATCGCCGAGAACGCCGGGCTCCAGGGCTACGTCGCCGTCGCCAAGGTCTCCGAGCTCGAGCCCGGCATGGGCCTCAACGCCGCGACCGGCGAGTACGAGGACCTGGTCAAGGCCGGCGTCATCGACCCGGTCAAGGTGACCCGGTCCGCGCTGCGCAACGCCGCGTCGATCGCGTCGATGGTCCTCACCACCGACACCCTCGTCGTCGACAAGAAGGTCGACGAGGAGCAGTCCTCCGGTGGCGGTCACGGCCACTCTCACTGAGACTGGTCGCACCACCCGAACAACCGCGTATGCCGCGTGCTCCCGTACAGGGGGAGCACGCGGCATACGCGTGCATTGACCTGTCGATGGTGGGGCTGGTGACGATGACCCTCTGTCGAGGCCGCCGCGGTCGACCCGATGGGGGCCCCTGCATTGCCTCTGGGCGCGGAGTTTGGTGAGATCAGGGCTGTCACACCGAGTCCGCTCGGCTCCCCGCATCCTCCTCCCGGAAGGTCGCCTCATGACCGACACGTCGACGGGCGCAGCCCAGGCCGCGACCGCTTCGCTCGCGCCCAACACGCCCCGCAGGTTCTATCGCGGGGGCGAGCGGGTCCTTGATTTCCGGGGCGTCGAGGCCACGAGCGACTTCGACGGCTACCGGCCGGAGGACTGGATCGGCTCGACCGCACGGCTCTTCGCCGAGGGCGGTGGGGGAGTGACCACCCTCGAGGGTGGGGTGGAGCTCCCGGACGCCTTCGCGGCCGACGCCGAGGGCTGGTTCGGCACGGCCCATGTGTCGCGCTTCGGTGGCGACCCCAACCTGCTCACCAAGCTGCTCGACAGCGGTGAGCGGCTGCCCGTGCACTCCCACCCGAGCCGTGAGTTCGCCATGTCGCACCTCGACTGCGACCACGGCAAGACCGAGGCCTGGATCGTCCTCGTCGCCGAGCCCGGCGCCACGGTGTGGGTGGGCTTCCACGACGAGCTGGCGCCGGAGGCACTCGCCGAGCTCGTGGACGCCCAGGACGACCGGCTCCTCGCAGCCCTCAACCCGATCCCGGTCTCGGCCGGTGACGCGGTGCTCGTGCCCGCGGGCCAGCCGCACGCCATCGGTCAGGGAGTGCTCATCCTCGAGCTCCAGGAGCCCACCGACTTCTCGGTCATGCTCGAGCACGAGCGGTTCGCGCTCGAGCTCGACCACGCCTTCCTCGGGCTCGACCGCTCGCTCGCGCTGCAGAGCGTCGACCACGGTCCGCTGACGCCCGACCGCATCACGACGCTCCGCCGCCGGTGGGCCGACGTCGAGGGCAGCGGCTCGGCCCTGCCCACCGAGGCGGACGCCTACTTCCGGGCCCAGGTGGTGCGGCCGGTGACGGGCGACGTGACGGTCGACGCGGCATACGCCGCCGTGGTCGTCGTCGACGGCTCCGGGACGCTGTCGACCCGCCACGGCACCCGCCGGATCGCAGCCGGCGACGTCCTGCTCGTGCCCCACTGCGCGGGCGACGTCACGGTGAGCGGAGAGGTGACCCTCATCCGGTGTATGCCGCCCACACCGTGAGCGTGCGTGACTCGCCTCAGCCGTCGGAGACGATCGTGAACGTCTCACCCGCGTAGGTCACCGTGTCGCCCGGGCGCACCTGGCGGCCGCGCCGGGTGTCGACCTCGCCGTTGACCCGGACCTCGCCGGCCTCGACGACGGCCCGGGCGTCGGCTCCGTCCTCGACGACCGAGGCGTACTTGAGGAGCTGCCCGAGGCGGATGCTCTCGCCGGTGATGGGGATCTCGGTGGATGTCACGCCTCAAGGATAGGTGCGCGGCGCAGTGGCCTAGGGTGCCAGGCATGCGCACGCTCGGGGTTCTCGGCGGGATGAGCTGGACCAGCACCCAGACCTACTACCGGCTGCTCAACGAAGGCGTCGCCGCACGCCTGGGCGGGCTCCACTCGGCTCAGCTGCTGCTGCACAGTGTCGACTTCGCGCCGGTGGCGCAGGCCCAGCACGACGGCGACTGGGACGCCACGCTCGCGGTCCTGTCGCAGGCGGCGCAGGGGCTGGCCCGAGCCGGAGCAGAGGGGCTGCTCATCGCCACCAACACGATGCACAAGGTGGCCGACGAGGTCGAGCGGGCCTGTGGCCTGCCGCTGCTCCACATCGCCGACGCCACGGCCGAAGCCGTCCTCGCGGACGGGCTGACGCGGGTGGGGCTGCTCGCGACCGCGTTCACGATGGAGCAGGACTTCTATGTCGGGCGGCTGCGTGACAAGGGCATCGACGTCGTCGTCCCCGACGCAGCCCAGCGTGCCGAGGTCCAGCGGGTCATCTACGACGAGCTGTGCCTCGACGTCGTGCTCGACTCCTCGCGTGAGACCTACCGGGGCGCCATGGCCTCGCTCGTCGAGCGCGGAGCCGAGGCGGTCGTCCTTGGCTGCACCGAGATCTCGCTGCTCGTCGGGCCCGACGACAGCGCGGTCGCGCTCTACGACACGACGCGCATCCACGCCGACGCCGGCGTCGAGTTCATCCTGGGCTCGTAGCCGAAACCGCCGGGTGGCCGGAAGCGTCCCTGAACGCTTCCAGCCACCCGATCGAGTGCCGGACAGTCGAGGCACGTCCCTGGTCGCCCTCGGCCACCCGGCCGTCCTGGGTGCTCGCGGCGACGTCGGTCAGCTCGCGAGCTCACGCTGGTTGATGACCCGGATGCGTTCGTCCTCGGTCATGCCGCCCCACACGCCGTAGGGCTCTCGTGACGCAAGCGCGTGCTCCCGGCAGAGCTTGAGGACCGGGCACGAGATGCAGACGGCCTTGGCGCGGTCGTCGCGGCTGCGTCGCTGGTTGCCGCGCTCACCCTCGGGGTGGAAGAACACCTCGGGGCTGACCTGGCGGCAGTGCCCCTCGAACTGCCACTCCCAGACATCGAGCGTCGGCCTCGGCAGTCGTGCGATGTCGCTCATGACCCCTCCTGTCCTCAGTGGCCGACCACGTCGGTCAACCGTCGTCGCCCTGCGCCCCTGCGCGCAGCATCAGGCTAGGAACGGGTTGGCAAGGACCGGGTCTGGCCCAGGTAAGAAGTTGGCAAATTCGGTCCCCCGCGGGATCCCCTCAGGTCAACCGTGGGGGCTGCGGCAGCCTGTCGTGGCCGGCTGATCGCCGGTTCGGAGGTATCGTCGGGCTGCTCTAGACTTGGGCGATGAGCCTTGGTGTTGACCGTTCCTCCACCCGCCTCGAGGCCGACCTGGCTGCTCCGGCGCCGGCGACCATCCCGTCCGCAGAGCCCGCTGCGAGCCCGGCCGACGCCGCCCAGCCGGCGCTCCCCGCCCCGTTCGCCGCCCTGGGCCTGACCTACGACGACGTCCTGCTCCAGCCCGGAGAGACGGACGTCATCCCCAGCGAGGTCGACACCACCTCGCGCCTCACCCGCGAGCTCAGCGTGCGCGTGCCCCTCGTCTCGGCCGCCATGGACACCGTCACCGAGGCGCGCATGGCGATCGCCATGGCCCGCCAGGGTGGCATCGGGATCCTGCACCGCAACCTCTCGATCGAGGACCAGGCCTACCAGGTCGACCTCGTCAAGCGCACCCAGACCGGGCGCATCTCCAACCCGGTGACGATCGGACCGGACGCGACCCTCGAGGAGCTCGACGAGGAGTGTGGCCGCTACCGCGTGTCCGGCCTGCCCGTCGTCGACCCCGGCATGCACCTGCTCGGCATCGTCACCAACCGCGACCTGCGCTTCACGCCGGTCGCCGAGTGGTCCACCACGCTCGTGCGCGACGTCATGACCCACATGCCGCTCATCACCGGCCGCGAGGACATCAGTCACGACGAGGCGACCAGCCTGCTGCGCCAGCACAAGCGCGAGCGGCTGCCGCTCGTCGACGGCGAGGGGCGCCTGACCGGCCTCATCACCGTCAAGGACTTCGTGAAGTCCGAGCAGTTCCCCCACGCGAGCAAGGACGCCTCCGGCCGGCTGCTGGTCGGTGCGGCCGTCGGCTACTTCGGCGACGCCTGGGAGCGCGCGACCACGTTGGTCGAGGCCGGTGTCGACGTGCTCGTGCCCGACGTCGCCAACGGCCACGCGCGCCTCATGCTCGACATGATCAGGCGGCTCAAGAGCGACCCGGCCACCCGCCACGTGCAGATACTCGCCGGCAACGTCGCGACCCGCGCGGGTGCCCAGGCCCTGGTCGACGCGGGTGCCGACGGCGTCAAGGTGGGTGTCGGCCCCGGATCCATCTGCACGACGCGCGTCGTCGCCGGGGTCGGCGTCCCGCAGGTGACGGCGATCTACGAGGCATCCCTCGCCTGTCGAGCGGCCGGCGTGCCGGTCGTCGGCGACGGTGGCCTCCAGCACTCCGGCGACATCGCCAAGGCGCTCGTCGCCGGAGCCGACACGGTGATGATCGGCTCCCTCTTCGGGGGGTGCGAGGAGTCCCCGGGTGAGCTGGTCTTCGTGGGCGGCAAGCAGTTCAAGGCCTACCGCGGCATGGGTTCGCTCGGCGCGATGGCCTCCCGCGGCAAGAAGTCCTACTCCAAGGACCGCTACTTCCAGGCCGACGTCGCCAGCGACGACGAGCTCGTCCCCGAGGGCATCGAGGGCCGGGTGCCCTACCGCGGCCCCCTCGGCGCCGTCGTCCACCAGCTCATGGGTGGCCTGCACCAGTCGATGTTCTATGTCGGTGCCCGCACCGTGCCGGAGCTCAAGGCCAAGGGCCAGTTCGTCCGCATCACGACGGCCGGCCTCAAGGAGAGCCACCCGCACGACATCTCCGGCATCGTCGAGGCACCGAACTACTCCACCTCGCGCTGAACCCACCACACCTCAGGAGTCACCGTGTGCGGAACCGAGAAGCAGCGCGACCTCGCGGAGCGCGTGCACGTCGACCTGCCCCGCATCACCGCCGACGAGATGTCCACGACGCAGGACACCGAACCGCCGCCTGACCCCACGGGTGGGCGGGACGTCGACACCGAGTTCATGCTCCGCCACATGTGACCGACAGCTCAGCGGGTCAGTGCGTCCGCCCAGCTGCTGAGCGCCACTCCTCCGTCGGCCGTGCGGTCCACCGACGTCGCCGCGAGCATGGCGTGACCGATCGCGCGGGTGACGCAGTCGGCCGCGGCGGTCTGCAGGTGGACCTGGTCGAGCTCCCCGGGCGCGTCACGTCCACCGGTCGCGAGGGTGAAGATCGTGTCCCCGTCGTATGCCGTGTGCACCGGTGACAGTGCCCGGGCCAGCCCGTCGTGGCTCACCTCGGCGAGCTTGCGGCACTGCACCTTGGTGAGGGTGGCGTCCGTGGCCACGACCCCGATCGTCGTCGCCGTGCCTGCCCGCAGCTCCGCCTCGGCGGCGGCCAGTGCCGCCCAGTAGGCCCGGGCCGCCGCAGGGTCGGGTTCGGGCACCTGGGCGAACTCGTCAGCGAGAGCCCAGCCGGCGGCATACAGCGATCCGTCAGCAGCGCAGGGTGAGCCCATCGCGTTGACGACCACGATCGCCCCCACGACCACCGGCCCCGACTCCGTGTCCACCAAGGCACTCGCCGTGCCGACGCCGCCCTTGAGCCCGCCGGCCCGGGCGCCGGTGCCGGCTCCGACGCAGCCCTGGGCGACCGGGCCGCCGGCTGCCGTCGCCCAGGCCCGGGCACCGTCCTCGGCGCAGGGGGTGTGCTCGAACTCGCCCCCACGTCCCAGGTCGAGGATGACGGCTGCCGGCACGATCGGCACCACCTCGGACTCGTCCTCGGCGTTGACCGGCCAGCCGCGCCCGTCGGCGTACGACTCCCGCAGGACACCGTCGGCGCTCGCGAGGCCGAAGGCGCTCCCACCGGACAGGACGACCGCGTCGACCCCGTCGACCAGGCGGGTCGGGTCGAGCAGGTCCGTCTCACGGGTGCCGGGCGCGCCACCACGGACGTCGACGCTGCCGACCGTGCCCGCCGGCGGCAGGACGACCGTGACCCCGGTGAGCCAGCCCGGCTCGTCCCGGGTGACGTGGCCGACGCGGAGGCCGGCGACATCGGTGATCGCGTTGAGGGGTCCGGGCCGCGCACTGTCCATGCCCCCGAGCATGCCCTAGAACGACTTATTGCCCGTTGGGCCAGTGGCTCGTTGCCCTCGCAACTGGCCCAACGGGCAATAAGTCGATCGGAACTCAGTGCAGGAGCACCGGAGGAGCGACGTCGCTGGCGTCCGCGTCGTCGAGCAGGTGGCTCTCTTCGTGCTTGCGGGGGAGGAAGGCCGCGGTGACCAGGGTGAACATGAGCATCAGCGCCGCGATGAGGAACGAGTGCCCGAAGACCTTGCCCATCGCGTCGTGGACGGCGCTCATCAGCGCGTTCTGCCCGGCCGCCTGGTCCTGGAACCGGCCGAGGATCTCGCCCACGAGCGGGAACTTCTCGAGCAGCTGCGGGACCGAGGACGGGTTGGCCTTGGACGCCTCGCTGAAGGCCGCTGCCTGGGAGACGAGCGGGTCGCTCCTCAGCCCGTTGGTGAGCACCACCGAGATGATGGCGACACCGATCGAGCTCGCGACCTGCTGCGAGATGTTGAGCAGCGTGGAACCGCGCGCGACCTGGTGGGCCGTCAGCGTCTTGATCGCCGAGGTCATGAGCGGCATCATCGTCGCGCCCATGCCCAGGCCCATGACGAACAGGACCGGGATGAGGTAGCCCCAGTAGGACGTGTCGCCGTCCACCTGGGTGAGGGCGAACATGCCACCGGTGATGAGGAGCAGGCCGGCGGGCACGATGCGGCCGACGGGGTACTTGTCGGCGAGCGCTCCGGCGATCGGCATGGTGAGCATGGCGCCGACGCCCTGCGGGGCCACGAGCAGGCCCGCCTCGAGCGCACCCTCACCGCGGACCTGCTGGAGGTAGGTCGGGACGAGGAGCAGGCCCCCGAAGAAGGCACCCGCGAAGATGAACATCGTGACGATCGACCACGTGAGGTTGCGGTTCTGGAACAGGCGCAGGTCGAGCAGCGGGTGCTCCGGCTTGAAGCTGTAGAACACGAACGCGATCATCAGCGCGAGGCCGACGCCGGAGAAGCCAAGGACCTTGGCCGAGAAGAACGTGCCCTCGGTCGGGATCGACGAGATGCCGTAGAGGAAGGCCGCGAGGCCGGGGCTCATCATGAGCATGCCGACGAAGTCGAAGGACTCGGTGGGCTCGGGGGCGTCCTTGGCCAGGGCCCACCACGCATAGACGAGGGCCACGACGCCCAGGGGCAGGTTGATGAGGAAGATCCAGTGCCAGGAGACCTTGTCGATGAGGTAGCCACCCAGGATCGGGCCACCGATCGGGCCGAGCAGCATCGGGATGCCGAGGATGGCCATGAGGCGGCCCATGCGGGCAGGGCCGGCCGCCCGGGTCATGATCGTCATGCCGAGCGGCATGAGGAGCCCGCCACCGAGGCCCTGGATGACGCGGAAGAGGATGAGCATGTTGATGCTCGTGGCTGCAGCACAGAGCAGCGAGCCCAGCGTGAAGAGCGTCAGCGCGAGCATGTAGAGGCGCTTGGTGCCGAAGCGGTCTGCCGCCCAGCCGGTGAGCGGGATGACCGTGGCCAGGGCCAGCGTGTAGGCGGTGACCGTCCACGCGACGGTGGAGTAGGGCAGCGGGTTGTCGGCGCCGGTGAACGTCACCTGGAGGTCCGGGAGGGCGACGTTGACGACGGTGATGTCGAGGATCGACATGACGGCGCCGAGGACCACGACGCCAGCGATCTTGAGAACCGCCCCGTCGATCTTCTCGGGGTACTCGATCTGGGCAGGGCTGGACAAGCGGGGCTCCTCGGAGCGAAAGGGGCGGGAAGGTCGGCGACGCTGCCGGGACGCGGGAAAACCCGCACGGAACATTGTGCTCCCCAGCCAACCCTTGGCGCCAGTCTGAGGTTCCGCGGTGCGTGGTTAGGCTGCGGGGGTGAACGAGATCGAGATCGGACGTGGCAAGCGTGCCCGGCGCGCCTACTCCTTCGACGATGTCGCGGTGGTGCCCTCGCGGCGCACCCGTGACCCGGAGGAGGTCAACATCGGGTGGCAGATCGACGCCTACCACTTCGACCTCCCGGTCATCGCGGCCCCGATGGACTCGGTGGTGTCGCCCGAGTCCGCGATCGCGTTCGGTGGGCACGGTGGGCTGCCGGTGCTCGACCTCGAGGGGTTGTGGACGCGCTACGAGGACCCGGCACCGCTGCTGGCCGAGATCGCCACGCTGGAGCCCGCGCTCGCGACGGCGCGCATGCAGGAGATCTACCGGGCCGACATCGTCCCCGAGCTCATCGTCGAGCGGTTGCGCACCATCCGCGAGGCCGGGGTCACGGTCGCCGGCGCGCTGACCCCGCAGCGCACGCAGCAGCTCTGGAAGACCGTCGTCGACGCCGGGGTCGACCTCTTCGTCATCCGCGGCACGACCGTCTCGGCCGAGCACGTGTCGAGCCGGGCCGAGCCGCTCAACCTCAAGCGCTTCATCTACGAGCTCGACGTCCCCGTCATCGTCGGTGGCGCCGCCTCGTACTCCGCGGCCCTGCACCTCATGCGCACGGGCGCCGCCGGCGTGCTCGTCGGCTTCGGTGGCGGTGCGGCGCACACGACCCGCCGCACCCTGGGCATCCACGCGCCCATGGCGTCGGCCATCGCCGACGTCGCCGCCGCGCGCCGCGACTACCTCGACGAGAGTGGTGGCCGCTATGTCCACGTCATCGCCGACGGTGGGGTCGGCACCAGTGGCGACATCGTCAAGGCTGTGGCCTGCGGTGCCGACGCCGTGATGCTCGGCGCCGCCCTGGCCCGCACCACAGAGGCTCCCGGTCGCGGTTTCCACTGGGGCGCCGAGGCGCACCACCCCGAGCTGCCGCGCGGCGAACGCGTCCAGGTGGGGGCAGTCGCCTCCCTCCAGGAGGTCCTCTTCGGGCCGAGCCGGGTCGCGGACGGTACGACGAACCTCGTCGGGGCGCTGCGACGAGCCATGGCGACCACCGGCTACACCGAGCTCAAGGACTTCCAGCGGGTCGAGGTCGTCGTCGCGCCCTACGACGCGGACTGACCGACTGCTCCCACCCCTGTCGCGCAGGGCGGGACTTGGTTACCCTCAGGTAATGACCGATGTCGTCGCAGACCCGGAGCTGGACCCGACCGCCACGTATGCCGTGGACCCGACCCGCGCGCGCAGGCTCGCCTCCCGCGTCGTCGCCGGTCCGGGTGCCGAGCAGCACCTGAGCCGCACACCGATGACGGGGGCGCCGTTGGCCTCCCTGCCGGTGTCCACGCCCGAGGACGTGCAGGTCGCCATCGGCACGGCCCGCGCCGCCCAGCGGTCGTGGGCCAGGCTGAGCATCGAGCGGCGCGGCGAGGTGCTCCTGCGCTTCCACGACCTCGTCCTCGAGCGCCAGGTCGAGCTGCTCGACCTCATCCAGCTCGAGTCCGGCAAGGCGCGCAGCTCCGCCTTCGAGGAGGTGGCCGACTGCGCGATCGTCGCCCGGTACTACGCGCGGTCGGCGGCGGACCACCTTCGCGACCGACGGGTGCGCGGTGGCATCCCGGTGCTCTCGCAGACCGTGGTGAGCTCGCACCCCAAGGGCGTGGTCGGCATCGTCTCACCGTGGAACTACCCCCTGAGCCTCGCCATCACCGACGCCCTGCCCGCGCTCATGGCGGGCAACTCCGTGGTCCTGCGACCGGACCAGCAGTCCTCCCTCACCGCGCTCGCGGGCCACGAGCTGCTGCTCGAGGCCGGGCTGCCCGAGGGGGTCTTCCAGGTCGTGCTCGGCCCGGGAGCCTCCACCGGCCAGGCGGTCGTGGACCAGGCCGACTACGTCTGCTACACCGGCTCCACCCGGACGGGCCGCAGCGTGGGGCAGGCGGCGGCCCAGCGTCTCGTCGGCTTCAGCCTCGAGCTCGGTGGCAAGAACTCGATGTACGTCGCCGCCGACGCGGATGTCCCCCGGGCCGTGGCCGGTGCCCTCCGTGCCTGCTTCGCCTCCGCCGGTCAGCTCTGCATCAGCGCCGAGCGACTCCTGGTCCACCGCGACGTCTACGGCGAGTTCGTCACGAGGTTCGTCGACGCCGTCGAGGCGATGAGGCTCGGCACCGCCCTCGAGTACGGCTACGACATGGGCACGCTGGTCAACCAGGGCCAGCTCGACACGGTGACCCGGCACGTCGAGGACGCCCGTGCCCATGGCGCCGTCGTGCTGACCGGTGGTCGCCCACGGCCCGATGTCGGGCCGTTCGCCTACGAGCCCACCGTCCTCACCGGCGTGACGGCCGAGATGGCCTGCCGCGACGACGAGACGTTCGGGCCGGTGGTCTCGCTCTACGAGGTCGGCTCCGACGACGAGGCCATCGCCCTGGCCAACGACACGGAGTACGGCCTCAATGCCTCCGTGTGGACGCGCGACGTCCGTCGGGGCCGCCGGATCGCCGCGCAGATCCAGACGGGGACGGTCAACGTCAACGACGGGTATGCCGCGGCGTGGGCCAGCGTCGCCGCCCCGATGGGCGGGATGAAGGCCTCGGGCATCGGCCGCCGTCATGGCCGCGAGGGCATCGTCAAGTACACCGAGAGCCAGAACGTCACGGCTCAGCACCTCGTCGGGATCGGCGGGCTGCCCGGCGTCCCGGACGACACGTACGCCGCGGGCCTGACCCTTGCGCTGCGGGCGATGAAGCGGCTCGGTCTCACGTGAGGCATGCCAGCGCCACGACGGATGCCAGCGTGGACGTCGACGTCGTGGTCATCGGGACCGGGTTCGGCGGCTCCGTCGCCGCCCTGCGCCTGGCCGAGAAGGGCTACACGGTCCACATGCTCGAGGCGGGTCGCCGCTTCGAGGACGAGGACTTCGCCGAGACCTCGTGGGACCTGCGCAGTTACCTGTGGGCCCCGGCGCTGGGCCTCTACGGCATCCAGCGCGTGCACCGGCTGCCCGACGTCATGATTCTGGCCGGCGCCGGGGTCGGCGGTGGGTCCCTCAACTACGCCAACACGCTCTACGTCCCGCCGGAGCCGTTCTTCCGGGACCGGCAGTGGGGCCACATCACCGACTGGGCCAGTGAGCTCGCCCCCCACTACGAGACGGCCTCGGCGATGCTGGGAGTCGTCGAGAACCCCTGTGAGGGACCGGTCGAGGACATCTGGCGTGAGGTCGCCGGTGACATGGGGGTCCCCGAGACGTTCCGCAAGGCACCGGTCGGTGTCTTCTTCGGCGCGCCCGGTATCGAGGTCGACGACCCCTACTTCGGTGGTGCGGGACCCAGCCGGCGAGGCTGCGTCGAGTGCGGCAACTGCATGGTCGGCTGCCGCCACGGTGCCAAGAACACGCTGCGCAAGAACTACCTCCACCTCGCCGAGAACCTCGGGGTCGTCATCGAGCCGATGCGGACCGTCACCCGGCTGGGAGTCGTGCCGGGCAGCGAAGGTGCGGACCCGGCATACGGGGAGGACACGAGGTACCGAGTCCTCCATGAGCGCACCGGACCGGTGGGGGGCCGGGACGCCCGGGTCATCACCGCGCGCCGGGTCGTCGTCGCCGCCGGCACGTGGGGCACCCAGATGCTGCTGCACGCCATGCGCGACGAGGGTGAGCTGCCGCGGGTCTCGGACCGGCTCGGGCACCTCACGCGTACCAACAGCGAGGCGTTGCTGGGCGCGATGACCCAGCACGTGAGCTCCACGGCTGCCCTGTCCGAGGGGGTCGCCATCACGTCGTCGTTCCACCCCGATGCCGACACGCACGTCGAGAACGTCCGCTACGGCCCTGGCTCCAACGCGATGGGCCTGCTGTCGACGCTCATGGTTCCCGGTGACACCGGCCGGCCGCGGCCGGTGGAGTTCCTCCTGGCCCTGCTGCGCGACCCCAAGGCGCTGGTGAAGCAGTTCCCCATGACGACGCGCTGGAGCGAGCGCACGATCATCGGCCTGGTCATGCAGTCGCGCGACAACTCTCTGCGGGTGTCCGGACGCAAGGGTCTCTTCGGCCGCCGCGGGCTCACCTCGCAGCAGGGACACGGTGAGCCGAACCCGACCTTCATCAAGGCCGGCCACGAGTCGATGAGGGCAGTCGCCCGGCGCCTGCAGGAGCTCACGGACGACTACACGATCGCCGGTGGCTCGTGGCCAGAGGTGTTCGACGTGCCCCTCACCGCCCACTTCCTCGGCGGCGCGGCCATCTCGGACAGCCCGGACACGGGTGTCCTCGACCCCTACCAGCGCCTCTGGGGACACCCGGGCATCTCGGTCACCGACGGCTCGGCGGTGTCGGCCAACCTCGGGGTCAACCCGTCGCTCACGATCACGGCTCAGGCGGAGCGGGCGATGTCGCTGTGGCCCAACAAGGGTGAGGCGGACGCCCGGCCCGCACAGGGCGAGGCCTACCGGCGTCTCGACCCAGTGCCCGCCCGAAACCCGGCCGTGCGTGAGGTCCACCGGGTCGACAGTGCGGGCGTCGACCTCGGCCTGCCGCTGGTGCGTTCCTCCTGACCGTTGCGTCTGCGTCGGTGGTCGCCAGAGGAGCCACCGACGCAGGCGCAACGCGCCGTGGTCTGCTCAGTCCTCGTCGCGCCAGGCACGCCAGAGCCTGGCGTAGGCACCGTCTCGCGCGATGAGCTCGTCGTGCGTGCCGAGCTCGCTGATCGTCCCGTCCTCGACGACGCAGACCCGGTCCGCGTCGTATGCCGTGTGCAGCCGGTGCGCGATCGCCACGACGGTGCGCCCCTGGGTCACCGCCGCCAGCGAGCGCTCGAGGTGCCGAGCCGCCCGCGGGTCCATGAGCGAGGTGGCCTCGTCGAGCACCAGGGTGTGCGGGTCCGCGAGGACGAGCCGAGCCAGGGCCAGCTGCTGGGCCTGGGCCTCGGTGAGCGGGTGCCCGCCCGAACCGACGGTGGTGTCGAGCCCGTCCGGCAGCGCCCGGACCCAGGCTTCGGCGTCGACGGCGGTCAGGGCGGCATGGACCTCGTCGCCGGTGGCGAGCGGGCGCGGGAGACGCAGGTTCTCGCCCACGGTGCCGACGAAGACGTGGTGCTCCTGGGTGACGAGGGCGACCTCACCGCGCAGGGTCGTCAGGGTGAGGTCCACGAGTGGGACACCACCGACCGTGACCCGGCCGGTGCGCGGGCCGTCGATGCCGGCCATGAGCCGCCCGAGCGTGGACTTGCCCGCGCCGGAGGGCCCGACGATGGCGAGCCGTTCACCGGGACGCAGGGTGAGCGTCACCCCGTGCAGCACGTCGTGGCCCTCGCGGTAGGAGTAGCGGACGTCCTCGACCATGATCGTCGAGCCGCGTGGCTCCTTCCCGGTCGCCACCCGGTCGGGCGGCACCTCGCCGACACCGAGCACGCGCGAGAGCGAGGTCGCGGCGAACTGGATCTCGTCGAGCCAGCTGATGAGGTCGCCCAGCGGATCGAGCATCTGCTGGATGTAGAGGGTGACGGCGGTCGCCGCGCCGATGCTGATGTAGCCGCCCCACGCGAGCCACCCGCCCCACAGCACCGAGACCGCGATGGGCAGGAAGAAGCCGATCTCGAGCCAGGGGAACCAGCGCAGGCGCAGGCTCACCCCGACCCGCTCGGCACGGCCAGCCTCGTGCAGGGCCTCGTCGAAGCGCCTGCCGCGCTCGGCCGAGAGGCTGAGGTTGTCCATCGTCCGCAGACCCTCGATCGTCTCGGCGCCCACGGAGTTCAGCCGCGCATAGCTGGCGTGCTCCCAGAGGTAGACGCGTTCGGCACGGCGGAGGTACCAGATGCTCGAGGGGATGTGCAGCACGAGCGGGGTGAGGAGCGCCAGCGCCGCCAGCGGGGACGTGACGACTGCCGCGACGACCGTGGCCGTCACCGACATGGCGCCCACCATCATCGCGGGGATGCCGAAGCGGATGACGTGGGTCATGGCCTCGATGTCGTTGGTCGTGCGCGCGACGAGGTCACCCGTGCCGGCCCGCTCGAGGGTCGACAGGGGCAGGCGCACGGCATCGCGCACGAAGTCCTCGCGCAGGCGGGCGAAGACGTGCTCGGAGAGGATGAAGGCGGCCCGGCGGGCGAACCACGTGAGGACGGCCTGGGCCAGGATCGCCGCCACGAGGATGCCGATGAGCACGTCGATGCGGCGCAGGCTCGCACCACCGGAGCCCGCCTGCGTCACCTCCTGCACGATCTGCCCGACGACCCACGGGCCGACGAGCCCCACGAGCGCCGCCAGGCCGTGGAGCGCGAGGACCCACAGGAGCGGCCGTCGGTGGTCGCGCAGCAGCACGCGGGTGTGGGCCACCACGGTCTGACGGGTGGCGATGGGCAGCGAGCGCCTGGCGTGGTCGGTGTCGCCGAGCTGGCTGAGGATGGGGGCCATGGCTCAGTCCTCCTCCGCGCGCAGGACGATGCGCCGGTATGCCGGGTCGTTGCGCACCAGGTCACGGTGCGTCCCGCGGGTGGTCACGATGCCGTCCTCGACGACGAGGACGGTGTCGGCGCGGTCGAGCACGAGGGGGCTGGCCGTGACGATGACGGTCGTGGACCCGCTGCGGTGCTTGGGGATCCGCTCGGCGATGCGGGCCTCGGTGTGGGCGTCGACCGCGCTCGTGGGCTCGATGAGGACGAGCACCTCGGGGTCGCGCAGGAGGACGCGGGCCAGTGCCAGGC
This sequence comes from Knoellia sp. Soil729, assembly GCF_001427985.1. Lineage (GTDB taxonomy): Bacteria > Actinomycetota > Actinomycetes > Actinomycetales > Dermatophilaceae > Knoellia. The sequence goes on along the minus strand of NZ_LMSA01000001.1, from coordinate 734,723 downwards.
GCTGCCTCTGGCCGCCCGAGAGGGAGCGGCCGCGCTCCTCGAGCTCACCGTCGAGCCCGCCGTCGATGGAGTCCACGGCGTCGGAGGCGTCGGCGGTGTGCAGGGCGGCTCGCAGGGCGCAGTCGTCGCCCGAGACCTCGGGCTCGACGCCCAGCTCGCGCCGCACGGGACCACTGAACAGGTGGGGGTCGGACTGCGCGACCACGATGCTCCGGCGCACCTGCTCGATGGGCAGGTCGTCGAGGTCGGTGTCGCCCCAGCGCACGCCGTGCCGGCCGGGGGTGGTGCGACCCAGCCGGGCGGCGATGTCCGCGCTCTCCTCCGGTCGGGCGGAGACGAGGGCGGTGAGCCGGCCGGACTCGATCCGCGCTCCCGAGACCGGGTCCACCAGGTCGCCCCCGTGCGGGACCGGCGTGTCCGTGCTTTTCTCACCAATTCCCGGGATATGCACCGGCGTGTCTGTGCTTTTGGGGGGAATTGGTGAGAAAAGCAGGGGGTGGTCGGGCTGCGCGGCGAGGATCTCCACGAGGCGGCCGGCCATGACCCGCGAGGTGATGGCCTTGTTGACGAACTCGGTCGCCGTGCGCAGCGGCATCGTCAGGAACGCGGTGTAGCCGTAGAAGGCGACGAGCTGGCCCGGGCTGATGTCACCCGCCACCGCCAGGTGGGCGCCGAGCCCGGTCACGACGACGACGAAGACACCGGGCAGCAGGACCTGTGAGGCGTCGAGCAGCGCCTGCACACCCGACAGCCGCACACCGGCGTCGCGCACACGACCGGACTGGACGGCATACCGGGCAAGGAAGTTCTCCTCCCCGCCGACGCCGCGCAGGACGCGCAGCCCGGAGACGGTGTCGGCGCCGAGGGCGGTGAGCCGGCCCGACTCCTCGCGTTGCGCGTGCTGCCGTCTCTGCAACGGGCGCATGACGAAGGAGAGGGAGGCGAGCAGGACGGGCCCGCCGATGAGCATGACGAGCCCGAGGGTCACCGACCCGCGCAGGAGGATCACGGACACGACGGCGAAGCTGACGACCGCACCGGCCATCCGGGCGGACACGTCGAAGACGTTGCCCAGCTTCCAGAAGTCGTTGGCGAAGGCCGTGAGGACCTCACCGGCCGGCTTCTCGCGGGTCAGCGCCGGACCGGCCCGCCGCACGGCACGCTCGGTGACGATCGCCGCCCGGAACGCCGCGAGGAGCCAGTTGGTCACCGCGAACCAGTGGCGCAGGTTGGTGGTGGCCGCGCTCACCAGTCCCATCGCCATGATGACGCCAGCCCACAGGAGCAATGCGCGGCCGTCGTGTGCCACGATCCCGTCGTCGATGGCCTTGCCGATCGCGGCCGGGACGAGGGCGATCGACAGCATCCACGGAATCCCGAAGGCGGCTCCTGCCACGATGGTTCGCCACTGGCGCCGGACCAGCCACAGGATGAGGCGGTCGGCGTCGAGCGGGGGAGTGGCGTCGTCCGCGAGGGCGTAGGGCCAGGGTTGTGTCGGCATCGCACCCCAACCGTAGGAGGCGGCACCGTCAGGCAGCCACCGAGTTTCCCCTCAGAGCAGCCGATTACGCTCGTCGCGTGCTCCGCTCCGCCCTCAAGCCCCGACACCTCGGGCTGCTCGCGGTTGCCGTGCTCATCGTCATCGCGTTCGTGCAGCTCGGCCGCTGGCAGCTGGGTGTCGCCGAGGACGAGGCCCTGCGCGAGTCGCTCCAGCAGGCGCGCTCGCGGCAGCCCGTCCCCATCGAGACGGTGCTCCGGCCGCACGTGGACTTCCCCAACACGCTGAGCACCCACCCGGTCTCGGCGGTCGGCGAGTTCGGCACCGACCAGGTCATCGTCGCCGGGCGTCGCCTCGACGGCCGCAGCGGCTACTGGGTCGTGGCGCCGCTCAAGGTCGCCGCCACCGGCGCGAACCTCCCGGTCCTGCGCGGCTGGGTCCCCTCCCCGGAGGACGCGCCGCCCGTGCCGAGCGGGACCGTCACGATCACGGGTGGGCTGGCCCCACCCGAGTCCCCGTATGCCGGCCCGCCACCTCCCGAGGGCCTGCTCGGTTCGGTCGACACCTCCCTCCTCGTGAACCGGTGGCCCGGCGACCTCTACAACGCCTTCGTCTTCCAGAAGAGCGAGACGCCGGCGCCGGCCGCCGGGGCGCTCGGCGCGCTGGAGCGGGTGCCCACCCCGACCGGTGAGACGGGAATCAAGTGGCGCAACGCGGCATACGCGCTGCAGTGGTGGGTCTTCGCGCTCTTTGCGCTCTACCTGTGGTGGCGGACCGTGCGCGAGGACACCGAGCGCAACGGCGCGAGGGCGGCGGGGGACAATGGCGGACGTGACCCAGGCGAACGAGAAGCAGAGCAGTGACCGGGCGACCATCCGCGACGAGGCCGCCGCGCACAAAGCGCTGATGTTCTTCAAGGTGATGGCGTTCATCGTCGGGGTCGGGCTGCTCGTGCTCGTCGTCGAGATCGTCCTCGAGTACGCCACGTCGATGTCCGGGCCGGACAACCCGCTGCGCTGGTGGCCCCAGCCGCACGGCTTCATCTACATGCTCTACCTGGTCGCCACCGCCAACCTCGGCTTCAAGGTGGGCTGGTCGCTGCCCCGGATGGTGCTCGTCATGCTCGCCGGGTGCGTGCCGTTCCTGTCGTTCTGGGTGGAGCGCAAGGTCGCCGCGGAGGTCGAGGGTCGTCTGGCTCGCCGGTAGCCTGTGCCTGTGAGCGACGCCCCCCACTCCGAAGTCCTGTCCGACCGCCCTGTCCTCGTCGTCGACTTCGGCGCGCAGTACGCGCAGCTCATCGCGAGGCGCGTGCGGGAGGCCAACGTCTTCAGCGAGGTCGTCCCCTCGACGACGTCCACCGAGGAGCTGCTCGCCAAGCAGCCGGCGGCCATCATCCTGTCCGGGGGACCGAGCTCGGTCTATGCCGAGGGTGCGCCCGGCCTCGACCCGGCGCTGCTCGAGGCCGGGATCCCGGTCTTCGGCATGTGCTACGGCTTCCAGGCCATGGTCCAGGCGCTCGGCGGCACGGTGGAGCGCACGGGGCTGAGTGAGTACGGCTCGACGCCGGCCCTGATCTCCGACGCGACCTCGACCCTGTTCAACGGCCAGCCGTCCGAGCAGTCCGTCTGGATGAGCCACGGTGACTCGGCCACCGAGGCACCCGAGGGCATGCGCGTCACGGCGGCGACGTCCGGCGCGCCCGTCGCGGCCTTCGAGGACGACGAGCGACGCCTCTACGGCGTGCAGTGGCACCCCGAGGTCATGCACTCGACCTTCGGCCAGCGGGTGCTCGAGAACTTCCTCCTGCGGGGCGCAGGCCTCTCCGGGGAGTGGACCGCCCACAACGTCGTCGAGTCCCTCGTCGACCAGGTCCGGGAGACCATCGGCGACAAGCGCGTGCTGTGCGCGCTCTCCGGTGGGGTGGACTCGTCCGTGGCCGCTGCCCTCGTGCAGCGCGCCGTCGGCGACCAGCTGACCTGCGTGTTCGTCGACCACGGGCTGCTGCGCTCGGGCGAGGCCGAGCAGGTCGAGAAGGAGTTCGTGGCCGCGACCGGTGTCGACCTCGTCGTCGTGGACGCCAAGGAGCAGTTCCTGTCGGCGCTCGCGGGAGTGAGTGACCCCGAGGAGAAGCGCAAGATCATCGGCCGCGAGTTCATCCGCGTCTTCGAGCAGGCCGCTCGTGACGTCGTCGGCTCCGCCGAGCGCGACGGACACCCGGTCGAGTTCCTCGTCCAGGGCACCCTCTACCCCGACGTCGTCGAGTCCGGCGGGGGCACCGGGACCGCCAACATCAAGTCGCACCACAACGTGGGCGGCCTCCCGGATGACCTCCAGTTCAAGCTCGTCGAGCCGCTCCGGCTGCTCTTCAAGGACGAGGTGCGCCAAGTCGGCCTCGAGCTCGGCGTCCCCGAGGAGATCGTGTGGCGCCAGCCGTTCCCCGGACCCGGACTCGGCATCCGGATCGTCGGTGAGGTCACCGGCGAGCGTCTCGAGATCCTGCGGGCTGCTGACCAGATCGCCCGCGCGGAGCTGTCGGCCGCCGGGCTCGACCGTGAGATCTGGCAGTGTCCGGTCGTGCTCCTCGCCGACGTGCGCTCCGTGGGCGTCCAGGGCGACGGCCGCACCTACGGCCACCCGGTCGTGCTGCGTCCCGTGTCCTCCGAGGACGCGATGACGGCCGACTGGACCCGCGTCCCCTACGACGTGCTCGCCAAGATCTCGACCCGCATCACCAACGAGGTGCCCGAGGTCAACCGGGTCGTGCTCGACGTGACGAGCAAGCCGCCGGGCACGATCGAGTGGGAGTGAGCCACCCGAGCAAGGGAAAGGCGGGGTGTTCACGCGAAGGCGCCCACCCGGCATACCCTTGCATGTCCCCCTGAACGCGAGAACTGAGGACCCCAACGCATGTGTGGCATCGCCGGCTACTACGGCCTGAGCGCCGACGAGGCACTCCTGGGCACGATGAACGACTGCATGGAGCACCGCGGCCCCGACGGTGACGGCCTCTTCGTCGACGGACCGTGCGGGCTGGCGCACCGCCGCCTGTCGATCATCGACCGGGCCCACGGGCAGCAGCCGATGGCGACCGCCGACGGGCGCTACACGATCGCCTACAACGGCGAGGTCTACAACTACCTCGACCTGCGCGCGGAGCTCGAGGGCCTCGGCCGCACGTTCGAGACCGACAGCGACACCGAGGTCGTCCTCCAGGCGTTCGCGCAGTGGGGTGGCGAGGCCTTCGACCGCTTCAACGGCATGTTCGGGCTGGCCATCTGGGACCGCGACGAGCAGCGGCTCACCCTCGCGCGCGACCACTTCGGGATCAAGCCCGTCTACGTATGCCGTGTGCCCGAGGGTCTGCTGTTCGCCTCCGAGATCCGCCCGATCCTCGCCAGCGGCCTCTACGAGAAGAAGCCCAACGAGCGCTCGATCTACCGCTACCTCAGGTTCCGCGCCCACGAGGACGGGACCGAGACGTTCTTCGACGGCATCGAGCGGCTGCAGCCGGGAGAGATGCTGGAAGCCGATGCGGACGGCATACGACGTTCGATGTTCACGCGGCTGCGCGAGGAGCTGGCCGAGCTCGCGCTCGAGCAGCGTCCCTACGACGACGCGGCTGCCGCCGAGTACAAGGAGCGCTTCATCGAGGCGGTCCGCCTGCGGCTGCAGTCCGAGGTGCCGGTGGGGACGTCTCTCTCGGGCGGGCTCGACAGCTCCGCCGTCGCCGTCGTCATCAACCAGCTCATCAACGAGGGTGACGAGCGCACCGCCTCGGTGGGAGTGCAGCAGAACACCTTCAGTGCCGTGTTCCCCAACTCGATCAACGACGAGGAGAAGTACGTCGACGAGGTCCTCGAGATCTGCGAGGGCCACGTCGACGGGCACAAGATCCTCCCGCAGCCCGAGGAGTTCAAGGCCGACCTGCGCGACTTCATCCGCACCCAGGAGGAGCCCCTGATCTCCAGTGGTCCCTACGCGCAGTTCCAGGTGATGCGCGAGGCCACCAAGCACGTCACCGTGCTCCTCGACGGCCAGGGAGCCGACGAGATGATGGCCGGCTACATCCCGTACTACGCCGTCTACCTCCGTCAGCTCCGCGCGCAGGGCGCCAAGGTCGCGGCCGCCGAGCTGAGCAAGTCGCTCGACGTGCTCTTCCGGCTCGGGCGCTTCCGCGTCAAGGCCAAGCTCAAGGGCCGCAAGGACGTGCCGGTCACGTCGCTGCTCAACCCCGCGTTCACGTCGAAGTGGGCCGACGAGCGCTTCCCGGTCGAGCAGAACAACCTCAAGAAGCGCCTCATCGAGGACCTCTTCCACAACTCGCTGCCCAGCCTGCTGCGCTACGAGGACAAGAACACGATGCGCTTCTCGCTCGAGGGTCGCGTGCCGTTCCTCGACAAGGAGGTCGTGAAGTTCATCTTCAGCCTCACCGACGAGGCGATCATCAAGGACGGCTGGAACAAGCGCATCCTGCGTGACGCGACCCGTGGCGTGCTGCCCGAGTCGATCAACCGCCGTCGCAACAAGATCGGCTTCACGACGCCGCAGTCCGAGTGGTTCATGCGGCTCAAGAACCACTTCTACTCGATCTTCCTCAGCGAGTCCTTCGCGAACCGCCCCTACTTCAACCAGACCGAGGTGCTGCACGCCTTCGAGGGCTGGATCAAGGGCAGCAACAACTCCGACACGATGATGTTCTGGCGCTTCCTCAACCTCGAGCTCTGGCTCCAGGAGTACTTCGACGAGGAGCCGCAGGTCGACAAGGCCACGGTCCAGGCCGCTCCCAAGAGTGACGTCGAGCCCAACGCCGGCAAGGCCCTCGACATCACCACCCCCCGGGGCGAGACCGTGCGGCGCTACCCGCTGCGCACAGAGCTCTTCGCCAAGGGCGACGACCTCGACGCCAAGGTGCTGCCGCGGGTCGAGGAGTTCTTCTCGGCGCTGCCGCAGGCCGGTCCAGAGCACGACGCGGCGACCCGCGGCCGCTGGTACTTCTTCATCTCCGAGAAGGTCATCGCCATCACGCAGGGCCGCTCATTCTTCGTCTGGGACATCAAGGTGGGCAAGCCCGCTCGGGTGCTGTCCAAGTACGTCACCCGTACCCCGGCCGGCATCGGTCTGGGCTCGCCGTTCACGATGCAGCTCGCCATCGAGGAGGCCGGGCTTCCCCGCGTCCTGTATGCCGCTGCCGGGGGTGCCGTGGGCAAGGCCATCGGTCGCAAGGGGCTGTTCTACGAGCTCGTCGGCAACCAGATCGCCGCCATCGACGGCCCGACCGAGTACTCCGCCTACCCGTCCAACGTCTCTGCCAAGCTCGCTCCCAAGGACCCCGACGAGGTGGCCGCCCGGCTGTCCGCAGGGATCCGGGCACGGGTGCCTGCGGCATACCGGGAATCGTTCGCCGGCACGATCGTCATGGACGCCAACGACATCGGCCGCAACGTGCTGGGCAGCGACGTGCCGGACGACAAGGCGCGCTTCGAGGAGATGTTCGCCGACAACCCACTCGGTCAGGGAAGCGAGCAGACCCCGATGGCCCTCGTCTTCGTCCAGGACTGAGCTGACCCTCCGGACTTCCGACTTATTGCGACTTCGGGTAGTGGCTCGCTCCCCTCGCAACTACCCGAAGTCGCAATAAGTCCCGCGGTGGGGACGGGGATCAGGGGGTGGCTGGTTGAGTGGCTTCCTTGTCGGCCGGGTCGTCGTCGTCGCCGGTGGCGCCCTTGATGCGCGGGCTCATCGACCACACGAGCCAGCCCAGCGCGCCGAGAGGTACCTCCATGAGGTGGGTGAAGATCGAGAAGAGGAAGATCCCCGCGGCCGCTGCCTCGGGCGAGGCTCCCCAGCCGACGAGCGCGGCGACCGACGCGATCTCGGTGACTCCGACACCGCCCGGCGTGACGCCTACAGCGGTGAGCAGCCGCCCGATGGCGAACGCGGCGAAGAGGATTCCCAACGGCAGCATGTCGACGCCGACGGTGCGCATGATGAGCACGAAGAGCAGGTAGTAGAAGCCGAAGAACCCGATCATCCCGAGCGTCATCTGGACCCAGCCGGTGCGCACGACCTCGTTGATGCGGCCGCGCATGTCGTGGACGAGCTCGCTCACGCTCATCGTGCGCTTGCGCCGGCGGAAGAGTGGACCGAGCACCCGGTCGAGACCACGCCCGATGCTCTGGGCGGCCCTCTCACTGGCGAGGATGGCGACGAACGCGGCGAAGATCGCCAGCCCCGAGACGGTGGCCGCCCAGGCCGCGCTGGTGAGCGATCGCGGCAGACCGTCGTTGCCGAACCACAGCATGACGATGGCGACGATCGGCAGCGCGATGCGGGCGAGCGTGTTCCAGACGCCCGTGACGATGGCCGAGGTCGAGACGTCGCGGTTCTTGAAGCCCCACGACCGCAGGATCGTGTAGGTCGCCGCAAGTCCCACCGCCCCACCGCCGGGCAGGAGGTTGCTCACCGACGAGCCGCAGATGTTGACGATGAAGGCGCGCCACTGGCTGAGGCCGGGCAGTGAACCGGTGAACGTGAACGTGTAGCAGCCGAGGCCGACCAGCACGAGGGCGCCGAAGCCGAGGGACTCCCACGGAGTCACCTGCTCCAGCTGGCCGAAGACCTCGCTCCAGGTCGTCTGGGCGACCTTGGGAAAGCCCCAGCCGAGCAGGGCCACGGCCAGGGCGAGCCCCACGACTGCTCGCAGGATCTGCTTGGTGCGCGCGCTCACGGCAGTCCCTCGAAGATGTCGGTGCGGATGCCGTCCGCGCCCCCGCGCGGCAGGCTCGGGTCGCGGAACCACTCGCGACCGAAGACGACGTCGTAGAGCGGCCGGGGGATGCGCAGGAACGCGGCGAGGGTGCGGTCGCCGCTCTGGGAGCCGTCGTTGGAGGCCTGCGAGGCGTGGGCGCGCATCGACGCCCTCTTGGCGCTGATGTGCGCTCGCACGTTGATGCGGTGGGTGATCTCGGCGCGGGCCGTGAAGCTGCGCTCGAACGTGGTCGGGTCGAACTCGTCCGGGAAGCGGTGGACCTTGGCGGCGAGGCGCACCGCGCGGGCGATGGTGTCGCGGGGGACGGTCGCCTCCAGCACGCGCGGGAGCTGGCTGTTGGAGGAAAGGCGAGCGATCTCGGCGGCTCGTGCCCCGACCTCGTGGACGCGCACGTGGTCACGGTGCCCGTAGCCACCGGCCGCGTCGTAGGACAGGAGGACATCCGCCTGCTCCGTGCGCAGGATGGCGGCGAGCCGCTCGGCGGCCTCCTCCACGGGTGCACGGCAGAAGCGCACCTGCCCGGGCGGGTCGGGCGGGATCGGCCCGTCGTGGCCCGAGTCGGCGTAGCCCAACCACTCGACCCGAGCGACGCCGAGGGCCTCGGCGGACATTCGTGCCTCCGCGAGCCGGACGTCGGCCAGCGCCGTGCCGTCGGTGCCGTCGGTGCCGTCGGCGCCGTCGGTCGCGCCCTCACCCTTGAACTCCTCGGCAGCCAGCCCGAGGGCCCCGTCGGTGGCGACCACGAGCACGACGCGGTGCCCCGCTGCGGCGGCCTTGGCCATGGTGCCGGAGGTGAGGAGGGCCTCGTCATCGGGGTGGGCGTGGAAGGCCACGAGCGTGCGCGTCATCGCGACCATCCTGACGCATGGCAAGGTTGACGCTCGTGAAGGTCGCCCTGTTGTCGGACTGCTACCTGCCTCGCCTCGGTGGGATCGAGGTCCAGGTGCACGACCTCGCGCACCGGCTCAGCGCTGCCGGGCACGAGGTCGAGGTCGTGACGGCCACCCCCGCAGACACACGAGCGACGACCAGCGGACCGGAGACCGACGAGAGCGGCGTGTCCGGCACCACGTCGGTGATGGTCCACCGACTGCCCCTGTCGATCCCCGGTGCCCCGCCGGTCAACCCGTTCGTCAAGGACGAGGTCCGCACGCTGCTGACGGCTGGGGGCTTCGACGTGGTCCACGGGCACATGGGAGTCGTCAGCCCCTTCGCGACCGACATGATCGGGGTGGCCGTCGAGGCGGGACTGCCCACCGCAGCGACCTGGCACTGCGTCATCGACCGTAGCGCACCTCTCTTCCGCGCTCTCGGCCACGCGAGGAGGTGGGCCGGCGCAGGCGTGGCCCTGTCGGCCGTGTCCTCGATGGCGGCGGAGCGCGTCTCCCGGGTCGCCGGTGCCGACCACGGCGCTCGACCCGAGGTGCACGTCCTCGGCAACGGCATCGACGTCGACCGGTGGACCTCCGGCACGAGCGTGGCCCGGCCCGATGACGGTGTGGTCAGGGTCGTCACCGCGATGCGACTGGTCCGGCGCAAGCGACCCGGCGCGCTCATCGACGTGCTGCGTTCGGCGCGCGAGCAGCTCGACGCTCTGGCGCCGGGCGTGCGGCTCGAGGCGCACCTCGTCGGGGACGGGCCGCAACGGCGGCTGATCCGGGCCCACCTGGCCCGGCACGGCATCTCCTGGATCCGGCTGCCCGGCCGGGTCAGCCGCGACGAGCTGCGCGACCTGCACCGCCGCAGCGACATCTACCTGTCCACGGCCCGCCTCGAGGCGTTCGGCATCGCGGCACTGGAGGCGCGCACCGCGGGCCTGGCGGTCGTCTCCCTGCGGGGCACGGGGGTCGAGGACTTCGTCACGGACGGGCGCAACGGCATACTCCGTGGGTCCGACGAGGCGCTCGCCACGGGACTCGCAGAGCTCGCCGGGAACCCCGCACGACTGGCGCAGGTTCGCGCCCACAACCTCGCGACGCCTCCCGACCAGGCGTGGGAGCGCGTGGTCGAGTCGACCCTGGCGGAGTACGCCCGCGCCCAGCGCCTCCATGGACGTGCCTCGTGATCGAGATCGTGGCGCTGCAGGGCAGCCGTGAGGTCGCGCGGTTCGCGCTGGCGCACGGAGCTGACCCATCGGCACAGCTGGCCCGCCGCGGGTGGGCCGGACCGGCCGTGTCGGCGACCCGTACCTCACCGGACGACCTCGCCATCACCTTTGCGGTGGAGCCCTGCGTCCGCGTACCCGGGGACGAGGGTTCGCCGGTGACCCGCGATGACGACCTGGAAGCGACTGACGTCTCGAATGCTGTTCCCCACCAACGCATTGCCGCGTATGCCGTCGTGCGCAGCTCGCGGGGCGTCCTCATGACCGAGCTCTCGGTGAGGACCAACGCGGCGGGTCTGTGGAACCTCCCGGGAGGCGGCCTCGACCCCGGCGAGGAGCCCATCGACGCGGTGATCCGTGAGGTGCACGAGGAGACGGAGCAGCGCGTCACCGGGGTGGAGCTGCTCACCGTGATGACGCGGCACTGGGTGGGCCGGGCGCCGAGCGGGCGGGTCGAGGACTTCCACGCCGTGCGCCTGTTCCACGCTGCTTCCTGCCCGGAGCCGACCGACCCGGTGGTCCTTGATGTGGGCGGCTCCACCTCGGCCGCCCGCTGGGTGCCCGAGACCGAGCTCGCGAGCCTGCCGCTCGCGAGCTCGGTCCCTGAAGCACTCGCCGTCGCCGGCGTGTCCGCGTGGCCCTCGCTCAACCCCTGAAACGCTGACCACGCAGACCCGCCAGTCCGAGGACGACGAGCAGGACGCCGGCGCCGACGACGACGACGGGTCCGACGACACCCCAGGGGATGTCGAGATCGGTGGCCTGCGAGACGAGCACCGCGATGGCGGTGAGTAGGCCGAGGAGGCCGATGAGGGAGGTGACCGGTGCTGGACCGGTCCTGAACTCCGGCACCGGGGTGGGCGCCACGTGGGCACCGTGCGGTGCCTGGGACTCGTACGCGGACTCGTACGGCGATGCGTACGGCGATGCGTACGCGGGCGCACTCGAGGTGGTGGGAGAGGTGGCGTCCCCCTCGTCGAGGAGGGTCTCGATGGGCGTGGTCTCTGCGTCGTTGCTGGTGGCGTCGTGCTGGCTCATGGGTCAGCCCTCCTGGATGGTGATCTGGCCGACGCGCACGGTGGCGTCGACGATGATGGTGGGCGTGCCGGTGCCGACGTTGACGGTCATGGTCTCGCTGGGCCCGTCGGTCTCACCGCGGTCACGGTCGGACAGCACGGCCGGCAGGTCCCCGCTGAGCTGGACCTCGCCGAACCTGGCCTTCGCCGTGATCCGCGCTGCGGCGCCCTTGGGCACGATGATCCGCATCTCACCAGCTCCTTGGGTGACCTCGATCTGCTGGGGGACGAGGGTGGCGGGAGGGGCTGCTGGTGCCGAGGGTGCCGAGGGTGCGGCCACCGAGGCGCTGGGTGACGGGAGGACGCTCGGCGCCGGGGACGGCTCGGGAGCCGCGAGCTCAGCCACGAGGGACCGCAGGTCGAGGGTGGTCTCCCCGGCACCGAGCTCGTAGCGGGTGACGGTGCTCGACAGGGTGGGCGTCCATGTGCGGGTGCCCTGGCCGCTGCCCCACGTGTCCTCGCCGGCCGCGGCAGCGACGGTACCGAGACCGAGGATGAGGACGAGGATCGACGACAGGATGCTGCGACGACCCATGAGGCCGATGACCAGGGTCGCGAGGGACGCGGCACCCAGTGCGATGACGCCGGCGAACAGCTCGCGGGAGCCGCTGAAGCCCAGTGGTCCGTCGAGCATCAGACCCGCTCCGTAGCCGACCACGCCGGCACCAAGGGCCAGGGCGAACCCGGCGAAGCCTGCGCGACGACGGCGAGGACGCGGCGGGGGCGGGGGAGCGAGCGGGAGGCGGGCGTGCGGGGGCACGGGCGGAGCCGGCGGTGGCTGCCAGCCACCGGTGGACGAACCGCCCGGTGCGTGGGCCGCAGCCGGCGCGGCGGGCGCAACCGGCGCGTAGGGAGCTGAGGCCCCGGTCGGTGCGGTGGATGCGGGAGCCGAGCTCGCGGCATACACGTTCGGTCCGGCAGGGCCGTCCTGGGCGGCGGGCTGCCACGCAGACGCGGTGGCGCCGTCCCTGCCCTGCTGGTGACGCCAGACGAGCCAGCCGATGATCGCCACCGGGACGATGCCCCAGCCGATGAGGAAGCCGTTGTCGCCGAAGACGATCGCCGCGATGACGAGGAGCCCGAAGACGGTCAGGGCGATGGCGCCGCCGGACTCGGTCCTGCCGTCGCGGTCGAGGGCGTCGCGGGCCATGATGCGGCCGTTCTCGTCGGGGAGCAGCAGCCAGGCCACGATGTAGGCCACGATGCCGAAGCCACCGAAGAGGGCCAGCGCGATGGCTGCGGCCCGCACCAGCACCGGGTCGATGTCGAAGCGGCGCGCGATACCGGCGCACACGCCACCGAACCACTGGCGGGAACGGTCGCGGCGCACGCCGACCGCGAGGATGTCGTCCCAGAACTTGCTGCCCTGCGACTGGGCGGTCTCCGCCGGGTGAGGTGTCTGTGTCATGTCACCAACAGTGGCCGACGCGGGAGCGCTCTGCCATGAGGGTCGACCCTGACGGTCCCCTGAGGGAACCCCCACGACACCCCTGCAGCCGCCGACAGCAGCTCGATCGTGCGTCAGGATAGGGACGTGCCCACACCCTACGAACGCGTCTCGCCGCCGAGCGACGTCCCGGCACAGGGACGTCCAGCGCTGACGCGACCGGTCAAGGGACGGTGGGTCGCAGGGGTGTGCGCGGGGATTGCACAGCACCTCGGGGTGAGCCGGAGGACGGTCCACATCGCGATGGTGGTGCTCGCCCTCTCCGGGCCAGGCATCCCCATGTACGCCTTCCTGTGGGCGGTGACCCCGTCGAGCGACACCGCGGGCACCCAGCGCGAGCCGGGCGCGGTGCGCGCCGTCACCGGGCTGGGCGAGTCCCGGTGGGGCATGTTCATCGCCGGCGGTGGCCTGCTCGTCTTCATCGGCGCCGTCGTCGGCCTGCAGATCGCCGGGGTGAACGTGCGAGCCGGCGTCCTCCTGCCGCTGCTCTTGATCGCCGGTGGCGTCGCCGTCGCGTGGTCGCACCTCGACGACGCCGAGCGCAGCAAGTGGCTCGGCACCCAGCACCAGGACCGCGGACTGCTCGTCCTGCGGCTCGGTCTCGGCATCGCCGTGGCCGTCATCGGCATCCTCGTGCTCACCATCCGGGGCGACTCGGTGGCCGCGATCGGGGACGCCCTCCTCGCGACGGTCGCCGTCCTCGTGGGCACCGGCCTCATCGCCGCGCCGTGGGTGGTGCGGCTGTGGCGTGACTACCGCGAGGAGCAGGAGGTCGCCGCCCGGGCCAACGAGCGCGCCGACATCGCCGCGCACCTCCACGACTCGGTCCTCCAGACGCTGGCCCTCATCCAGCGGCGCTCGCACGATCCCGCATCGGTCACCCAGCTGGCCCGCGCCCAGGAGCGTGAGCTCCGCTCGTGGTTGTATGCCGGCCCCGCCGGTTCCGACGAGACCCTCGCCTCCGCCGTGACGGCGGCCGCCCACGACGTCGAGGACCGCAACGGCGTCGTCGTCGACCTCGTCGTCACGGGTGACCGGCCCCTCGAGGAGCACGGCACCGCCCTGGTCCGCGCAATGCGCGAGGCCATGCTCAACGCGACCCGGCACGGCGAGCCCCCGGTCACGGCCTACGCCGAGATCGGGCCCAGTGGCGTCGAGGCCTTCGTGCGGGACCGCGGCCAGGGGTTCGAGCTGGCCGACATCCCGCCGGACCGGCTGGGTGTGCGGGCCTCGATCCTCGGCAGGATGGAACGACACGGTGGCAGCGCCAAGGTTCGCCGCCGTGAGGACGGAACCGAGGTGGAGCTCACGCTGCCGCCTCTCGAAGGAGAGCAGCATGACCACTGAGCCGACGAAGCCGACACGGTCGGCGGATTCCCGCAAGAGCGTTCGCGTCGTCCTCGTCGATGACCATCGGATGTTCCGCACGGGCGTGCGCAGCGAGCTCGCCGAGGAGGCCGGTGCGGCCATCGAGATCGTCGGCGAGGCCCCCGATGTCGAGGCCGCGGTCAAGGTCATCCGCGAGACGCGCCCCGACGTCGTGCTCCTCGACGTCCACCTGCCCGGCGGCACGGGCAAGGGCGGCGCCGACGTCATCAACGGCTGCTTCGGGGTCGAGTCGCAGGCCGGGGCGCCGGTGCGTTTCCTCGCGCTCTCGGTCTCCGACGCCGCCGAGGACGTCATCGCGGTCATCCGGGCGGGCGCTCGCGGCTACGTCACCAAGACGATCACGGCGCGCGACCTCGGCACGGCGGTGCGACGGGTGGCCGACGGCGACGCGGTCTTCTCGCCGCGACTTGCCGGCTTCGTGCTGGATGCGTTCGGTGCCGCTGCCGGTGAGATCGCCGAGGTCGACGAGGAGCTCGACCGGCTGTCGGCGCGTGAGCGTGAGGTCATGCGGCTCATCGCCCGCGGCTACCAGTACAAGGAGGTGGCCAAGGAGCTGTTCATCTCGGTGAAGACCGTCGAGACGCACGTGTCCTCAGTGCTGCGCAAGCTCCAGCTCTCCTCACGCCACGAGCTCACGGCGTGGGCTATGGGCCGCCGCCTGGTCTGACATTCCTGCGCCGGTCGCCCGACCGGCGCACACTCCTGCCGACGCCGGGAGATACCCTCCCCGGCATGGAGCTGCTCACCAACCTCTTCGTCGTCCTGCACCTGCTCGGCCTCGCCGCGATCGTCGGCAGCGCGGTGTTCGTCGCCCGTGGCGTCCCGACGCCGGCGCTGGTCTGGGGCGCACGTGCGCAGATCCTCACCGGCCTGCTCCTCGTGGGGCTGAACGAGGCCGGTGACGACCCCGTCAACCACACCAAGATCGGCGTCAAGCTGCTCGTTGCCCTGGGTGTTGCCGCGTGCGCCGAGATCGCCGCGGGACGCGAGCGCCGCGGTCAGGGCAACCCCAACCTCGTGCACGCGGCCGGCGGTCTCGCCGTGCTCAACACCCTCGTTGCGGTGCTGTGGACCTGACCCCTAAGGGATGAGGAGCAGCTTGCCCTGGGTGCGGCGACCCTCGAGATCGGCGTATGCCGTGTGCGCGTCACTGAGCGGATAGCGCCCACCGATCGTCACCTGCACCTCACCGGACTCGATCCAGCCGAAGAGCTCGGTCGTGCGGGCGCGCAGCTCGTCGGGTGTCGCGATGTAGTCGGCGAGCTTCGGGCGGGTGACGAAGAGCGACCCGCGCTCGTTGAGGCGCTGGAGGTCGAACGGTGGAACCTGGCCGCTGGCGGCGCCGTAGAGCACCAGGAGACCGCGCGGCCGAAGTGACGCCAGCGACGCCTCGAAGGTGTCCTTGCCGACGCCGTCATAGACGACGTCGACGCCCACACCCTCGGTGAGCTCTCGCACGGCTGCCGCGAGGTCGTCGACCTCGGAGTAGTTGAGCAGCTCGTCGGCGCCGCGTTCGCGCGCGGTCTGGAGCTTCTCGGCGGAGCCAGCTGTCGCGATGACGCGCCCGCCGCGCTTCTTGACCATCTGGGTGAGGAGCTGGCCGACACCGCCGGCAGCGGCGTGGACGAGCGCCACGGAACCCTGCTGCACGGCATACGTGCTCGTCGAGAGGTAGTGCGCGGTGAGGCCCTGGAGCATGGCGGCCGCGGCGGTCTCGAGGTCGACGCCCGGGGGGACCTGCACGAGGTTCGTGACGTCGACGGGGGCATAGGTCTGTGCCGACCCCAGCTCCTGGGCCCACGCAACCCGGTCGCCGACGACGAACGCGCTGACGTCCTCGCCGACCTGGACGACCTCTCCGGCACCTTCGCTGCCACCGACGAACGGCGTCGGAATCGGGTAGACGCCCTCGCGCTGGTAGGTGTCGATGAAGTTCACGCCTGCGGCAGCGACCCGCACGAGAACCTGGCCCTTGCCGGGCGTGGGCAGTGGTTGGTCTCGGACCTCGAGGACCTCGCCACCCCCGTTGCGGGGGACGACGAGGGCGGGAGCGGACTCGGGCAGCGCTGAACCGGAAGTCATCCCTTGAGGCTAGCGAGAAGTCTCAGGCGCGGTGCAGGTGGACCTCGGTGGCCTTGACGGAGAGGACAACCCGGTTCCCGCGCGCGAGTCGCAGCTCGGCCACGGCGGCGGGGGTGATGTCGGCGCTGAGCAGGTCAGTGCGCACGCGCACGGTCGGGCCGTGGGGCTCGAGGTCCACGACCGAGGCGGCGAGGCTGTTGCGTGGGCTGCCGTGCGTGGCCTCGAGGTGGATGCTCACGGCCGACGGCGCGACCACGGCGGCGACGGGCCCACCGTCCTGGCCCAGGTCTGACTCGGCTATCCCGTGCAGCAGGCGACCATCCGGCATGCGGAGGGCACCACCGCTCGTGACGCCGCGCACGAGGTTGAGGCCCGCGAACCGCGCGCCGAAGTCACTGGTGGGCCGGCTGAGGACGCGGCCGGTCTCCCCGTGCTCGACGACGCGGCCGGCGTGCATCACGGCCACACGGTCGGAGAGCAGGGCCGCGTCGAGGGCGTCGTGGGTGACGATGACCGTCGTGAGGTCAGAGGTGACGCGCCGCAGGAGGTCGCGCACGTCGGGGGCGACCTCGACGTCCAGCGCGGACAGCGGCTCATCGACGAGGAGCGCTGCGGGCTCGGTCGCCAGGGCGCGGGCGATCGCGACCTTCTGGGCCTGGCCGCCGGACAGCTCGTGGGGACGACGTCGGGCGTATGCCGTCATGCCCACCTCCTCGAGCCACCGCGCCGCCGCCTCGTGCGCGGTCCGCTTCGGCTGGCCCTGGGACCGGGGGCCGAAGGCGACGTTGTCGAGGGCGCTCAGGTGGGGGAAGAGCCGGGCGTCCTGGGCGAGCAGGGCGATGCGTCGGGCGTGGGGCGGGACCCAGGTGCGGGTCTGGTGGTCGGAAAGCGTGTGGTCCCCGAGGCGGACGGTGCCGGAGTCGGGGCGGAGCAGTCCGGCGGCGGCCGCCAGCACGGTGGACTTGCCGGCACCGTTGGGGCCAAGGAGTGCCAGGGTCTCGCCCTGGGCGACGGTGAGGGCGATGGCGACGTCGCGGGCGGCGACGGTGAGGTCGAGGACGAGGGTCGGGCTCATGGCGTGCCAGCGGTCAGTGAGTAGCGGCGGGTGCGGGTCAGCCCGATGACGATGACGGCCACCGCGACAAGGACGAGGGAGAGGGCGACGGCGGCGCGCGGGTCTCCCTCACGCTGGAGGTAGATCTCGAGGGGGAGCGTGCGGGTCGTGCCCTGCAGGCTGCCGGCGAAGGTGATCGTGGCGCCGAACTCCCCGAGGCAGCGGGCGAACGCGAGGATCGTGCCGGAGACGAGCCCCGGAAGGGCCAGCGGGAGGGTGACGCGGCGGAAGACGGTGGTCGGTCCGGCCCCGAGGGTGGCCGCGATGTCCTCGTAGCGGGTGCCGGCAGCGCGGAGTGCGCCCTCGAGGCTGATGACGAGGAAGGGCATCGCGACGAACGTCTGGGCGATGACGACCGCCGTGGTGCTGAAGGCGACCTGGAGGCCGAGGACGTCGAGGGTGGAGCCGAGCAGTCCCCGTCGCCCGAATGCCTGGATGAGGGCGATGCCGCCCACGACGGGCGGCAGGACGAGCGGGAGCAGGACGAGCGAGCGCAGCAGGGTGGCCGCGGTGCCGGCGGTGCGAGCCAGGACTGCGGCAAGTGGGATGCCGAAGAGGAGGCAGAGCAGGGTGCTGACCGAGGCCGTGCGCAGGCTGAGCCAGAGGGCGTCCGTCGAGGCCTCCGACGTCACGAGGGACGAGAAGTTGGACCAGTCCACGCTGAGGGCCATGGCCAGGATGGGTACGGCGACGAGCAGGGCCCCGAGCGCGGCGGGGAGGAGGAGCCACTTGGGGACGGACAGCTGGGTCATGGTGCGGCGAATCCCGCGGCCTTCAGCACGTCCTGCCCCTGCGGGCCGGTGACGGCAGCCATGAACTGTGTGGCCAGCGCGGCGTCCCGGGCGTCCCTGAGGCGCGCGATCGGGTAGGTGTTGACCGCTGCCTTGGCCTCGGGGAAGTCGATGCCCTTCACATCGCCGGCCGCGCCCGCGACGTCCGTGAGATAGACGAGGCCGGCGTCGGCCTGGCCCGAGCGCACCTTGCCCAGGACGTCGGTGACGGACTGCTCCTCGCTCGCCGGCTTGAGGTCGATGCCCGCGGCCCTCTCGACCGCGAGAGTGGCGGCTCCACAGGGCACGGCGGGGGCGCAGACGACGACCTTGGCAGCTGGCTTCGTGAGGTCGGTCAGCGAGGAGATGCCGACCGGGTTGTCCTGCGGCACAACGATCTGGAGGGTGTTGGACACAAACGGTGTCGGCTGGCCGGAGACGAGGTCGGCGGCCGTCGCCTGGTCCATCGTCGCCTCGTTGGCCGTGGCAAGGACATCGGCGGGAGCGCCGTCGGAGAGTTGCGTGACGAGACCGGAGGAGCCACCGAAGCTGAACCGGACTGTGACGCCGGGGTGGGCGCTCTCGAAGTCCTTGCCGATCTGCGTGAACGGCTTCTGGAGCGAGGCGGCGGCAAAGACGGTGAGGGTCCGGTCAGGGGTCGATGCCGAGCTCTGCTGTCTGGCAGTCGAGTTGGTGTCCGCGTCCGCACCCGCTCCGATTCCGCAGGCCGCCAGCAGGAGAAGTCCAGCGACGGCGGACCACGAGCGAACGGCATACGAGTGGTGGTTCGTCCTGAGGAAGCTCATGGCGTCTCCACGATGACCGTCGTGGACTTCACGACGGCGACGGCGACGGACCCGAGCTCGAGGCCCAGCTCACGGACGGCCTCGCTCGACATGAGGGAGACGACCCGGAACGGGCCGCACTGCAGCTCGACCTGGGCCATCACGGTGTCCATGGTGATGTCGGTGACGAGGCCCACGAAGCGGTTGCGGGCCGAGCGGCCGACGCTCGACGGGTCCGCGATGGTCCGGGCCTGCTCGCGGGCGAGCAGCGCGACCGCATGGCTGTCGACGACCTTGCGGCCGCTGTCATCGGTGTCGGCGTCGAGCGACCCACTCTCGATCCAGCGACGGATGGTGTCGTCGCTGACTCCCAGGAACTTGGCGGCCTCGGCGAGGCGCATCTGCGGCATGGATGACACTCTAGACCCGCATCTGCGGCATGGGGCTCGCGTGGCTCAGTCGCGCAGGCTGAGGAGCACCTCGTCGAGCATCTGCGGCGTGAGGCGCCCGGTGTAGGTGTTGTGCGGGCTCACGTGGAAGCACCCGACGAGACGCACCGGGTGGCCGGTGGGCGTCACCAGGATGGTCTCGGCTGCATGACCGAACTTGGGGCGGACTTTCGGTACGGTCCAGCCGAGCGACGAGGTGGCGGCAAGCACTCCCTGCCAGCCGATGGCACCGAGCGTCATGATGACGCGCAGGGAGTCACCGAGCAGCTCGAGGTCGCGGCCCAGCCAGGTGGCACAGGTGGCCCGTTCGAGCGGGGTCGGCGCGTTGGCCGGTGGTGCGCACCGCACGGAGGCGACGATGCGCAGGCCGGTGAGGGCGAGCCCGTCACCTGCGGCGACGGACGTCGGCTGGTTCGCGTAGCCGGTGCGGTGGAGGGCGGCATACAGGAAGTCGCCTGAGGCGTCGCCCGTGAACATCCGCCCGGTTCGGTTGGTGCCGTTGGCCGCCGGTGCCAGCCCGACGATGAGGGTGTCAGCGGTGGGGTCGCCGAAGGACGGTCCCGGACGCCCCCAGTAGGGTTGATCGGCGAACGACGCCCGGCGTCCCTGTCTCGCAACGGTTTCGCGCCAGTCGACGAGTCGCGGACAGGCGCGGCAGACGCTGAGTCGGGCATCGACCTCGGCGAGGCTGCTGGCGCTGGCTGCGAGCTCGAGGACGTCCTCGGGGGTGTGTGCCACGGGTGTCACGGCAGTCGCCGAGTCGTCGGGCCAGCCGGTGCCCGGTGGGACAGGTGAGAGGAAGGGCTGGCCGGTGACGGGATGTGGATCAGGGCCGGTGCGGGCGATGTCGTCAGGGACGCTCATGGCTTGGCATCGTCGCCCTCGGGCTCCGGCGGTGTCTCGGCGCCCTCCTTCTCGTCCCGGTCGGCCCACTCCAGGAGCGGCCCGATCTCGAAGACGTGCTCATCGATGTCGGCATGGAGGTCGCCGAGCTCGGCGTAGCGATTCGGGACCGTGGCGATGGTGAGGTCCTGCGGCTCCACGTCGTCGACCTCCTCCCAGGCGATGGGGGTCGAGACGGTGCCGATCGTGTTGCCGCGCACGGAGTACGCGCTGGCGATCGTGTGGTCGCGCGCGTTCTGGTTGTAGTCCACGAAGATCGCCTCGGGGTCGCGGTCCTTGCGCCACCACGTCGTGGTCACGTCCTCGGGCGCGCGCCGCTCCACCTCACGTGCGAAGGCGAGGGCGGCACGCCGCACCTCCTGGAAGCCGTGGTCGGGCTTGATCCTGACGTAGACGTGGAGGCCGTTGCCGCCGCTGGTCTTCGGGAAGCCGGTGGCGCCCAGCTCGTCGAGGACCTCGTGAGCGACATGGGCGACGCGCCGGACGCGGTCGAAGGGTGCGTCGGGCATCGGGTCGAGGTCGATGCGCCACTCGTCGGGCTGCTCGGTGTCGGCGCGGCGGCTGTTCCACGGGTGGAACTCGACGGTACTCATCTGGACCGCCCAGATGACGTGCGCCAGGTCGGTGGGGCAGAGCTCGTCAGCGTGGAGCCCGTAGCGCGGGAAGTGCAGCCGCACCGTCTCGAGCCATGGTGGAGCGCCTCGGGGGACGCGCTTCTGGTGGACCTTTGTGCCGTCCACGCCGTCGGGGAAGCGGTGCAGCATCGTCGGCCGCTCCCGCAGGGCGTTGACGATGCCGTCGCCCACCGAGATGTAGTAGTTGGCGAGGTCGAGCTTGGTCTCGCCCCTGGCAGAGAAGTAGACGCGCTCGGGGCTCGACAGCTTCACCTCGTGACCGGAGACGTCGAGGATCACCGGTTCGCCGAACTTCCCCTTGCCAGAAGCCATGCACCACACCGTATGCCGTCCGCCCGCCTTCGCGGGAGAGCCGTCGGTGGTCGTCTGCTCAGAAGGGGATGGGTTCGGGTGGGCGGGGTGGTCGTGGTGGGAAGTCGACGACGTAACGCTTCCAGCCCGGGCCGAGGTCGAGGTCGATGTTGGGTGGTGGTTCGCCGGTGGTGTTGCCGAGTGCCTCGTAGGTGGTGGGGTGGGCGTGGAGTCGTGCGTGGTCGGGTCCGCCGAGGAGCTCGATGAGCTGCTCCTCGAACGCCGTGGGGATCATCGCCGGGTCGGCAGGGAGATGGGCGCGTGTGGCGGTGTCGCGGTCGGTGTGTCCGGCGGTGAGCAGGTGCAGGTGGTCCACGGGCCAGGTGGTGCTGGACCGCCCGGTGGGGTCGACCCAGGTGACGGTGGCGTCGGGGTGGAGCTTCGCGGTCCACCCGTGGCGTTGCTTGATGCGGTGGTGGCGCCGGCACAGACACATCAGGTTGATGGGGGACGTGGGCCCGCCCGGCCAGGGACGGACGTGGTCGAGGTCGCACTGGCGGGCCGGGGTGGAGCAGCCGGGGAAGCGGCAGGACCCGTCACGCAACCGGATCAGTCGGGCCATCGGGTCGGGCACCCGGTAGGACTCGCTGAAATCGACGGTCTCTTCAAGGCTGGGCTCATCAGGGCTCGTCGTGCCCGACGTCCCTGTTCCTGTCCGTCCCCTTGCTTGCTCACTCGCGCGGTCCCTGGCTCGTTGCCGGGCGCGGTGGGCACGCCGGGCACGGTCCTGGCCGCGGGCGAACGCCGCCGGTACGTCACCGTGGACCAAGGCACCGGTGTCGGGGTCGCAGTCCAGCTCGCGCTCAGGGGTGGAGGTGCCGGCGTCGTCGAGCCAGTCCGCAGGCACGAACGTCGTCCCGGGCGCACCCAACCCACCCACCTCGACCAGATCTTCGGCCGTACCGGAGGCAGCACCGGGCGCAGCAGGGGCGGCAGTGGGCGTCTCACGCGATCCACCAGTGCCCGCCGTGCCGGTGCTCGCCGTGCCGGTGTTGCCTGCGCCGGTTTCTGTGGTGTTGTCTGCGCTGCGTCTGGTGGTGTCGTCGGCGGCGCGGGTGGCGTGCACGACGACCTTGACGTCACTGTGCTCCAGGATCAGTGTCATGGCCGCGTCGGAGCGGGCCATCGCCAAAGTGTCGGCCTTGCCCTCGCGCACCAGCTGGCGGGCGCGAACCGTCACCGCCTCCCACGCCCTGCGGGCGTCCTCGACCCGGAAATCCCCCCGCCAGTGATCCGTACCATGCGACCCCAGCCGGCGGGTCAACCCCCGCCTCGCCCGCTCATCCTCGGCGTGCGCGCTCACCGCGTCCGGATCCACCTTCGCGGCCGTGCGCGCCAACAGCTGACGCAACGGCCCCACGGTCAGCTGCCCCCACACGTCCTTGACCCGCTCCACCACCTCGAAGGCGGACTGCGGCGACAGGAACTCCGTCTCCTCGGTCACCACCCGCGCCCGCTGCGTCAGCTGCCCCCACACGTCCTTGACCCGCTCCACCACCTCGAAGGCGGACTGCGGCGACAGGAACTCCGTCTCCTCGGTCACCACCCGCGCCCGCTGCTCRTCCAGATCACCCGACGCCATGGCGTCCACCACGGCCGGGGTGCGGGTCAGCTGCCGGATCGCGTCCAGGATCCGGTTGCCCGCCACATGCACCGAACACCCCAGCCGTGGCGCGACCAGCTCGGGCCCRTCCAGACGCTGGTACCCCAACCCGTGATCCACCTCCGCGCTCGTGCCGTCCTCCTGCACGTGGCAGTCCCGCGCCGCCAGATGCGCCAACGCCACCGCCTGCCGAGCGGACGCGGCGTCCTTCTCGCGCTGCGCAAGCTCGATGACRTCCAGAAGCTCCTCGGAACTCAACCGATCCGCGGAAGACCGCAACGCGGCATACCGGCCCTCGTCCTCCTGCACGTGGCAGTCCCGCGCCGCCAGATGCGCCAACGCCACCGCCTGCCGAGCGGACGCGGCGTCCTTCTCGCGCTGCGCAAGCTCGATGACATCCAGGAGCTCCTCGGAACTCAACCGATCCGCGGAAGACCGCAACGCGGCATACCGGCCCTCAAGGGCGGCGGTCGCGGCGCTGGTTTCCATGGCCTGATCCTATCCGAACAGGAGTTCGACAGTCAAGGTAGAAAGGCATGAATTCCGTTCTGCCGCAGGCGAACACGCGCGCCGTCACAGATCTACGTCTCCATCAAACCACTCGCCTCTGACAGTCCCTCGGCTGACTAGGTGACATTCCTAACTAGATGGGTAGACCATCTAGCCATGGGACGAGCCAAGGTACGGGAGGACAGGCAGAGCCAGTGGCTCAAGGGCGTCTTGGACCTCGCCGTCCTGGCGGCCCTGTCGCGAGAAACGTCGGCCTATGGCTACACCCTGATGACCAGCCTTGCCGAGTTCGGGTTCGAGGGGATCAAGGGCGGCACGATCTATCCGTTGTTGAGCCGGCTCGAGGACGACGGACTGGTGAAGAGCGAGTGGGTCACGGGGGAGTCGGGACCGCCGCGCAAGTACTTCTGGCTCACACCATCAGGCCGCGCCGAGCTCGACTCGGGCCGCGACGGATGGCGCACCTTCTCAAACACCATGACCAAGGCACTGGAGGGCTGACTCGTGTCAACCGACCTATGGGAGTACTCGAAGGTCCTCGCGGAGCAACTGCGCCTCAATGGCATGAAGGAGGAGCAGGTCCAAGAGGTCGTGGCCGAGGTGCAGCACCATGTCCTGGGCACGCAGCAAGATCCCGTTGGGGCCTTCGGCCAGCCCACGGACTATGCAATGACCTGGGTCAGGCCGAAATCGGGCCGGTGGGTGAGGCGTATCGCCGCAGCCTCCGCGGGAGTCACCGGCCTGTTGGCGCTTGCCAAGGGGTTGAGGCCGGGGCCATGGTCCGGCCCGGTCGACATCGACTGGTCTTCCGTCATCCTGTGGCTCACTTGGGTGGTGTGTATGGGTGTTCTGCCGTGGACCGTGGAGGTCTGGCTCGCCCGCCGCCGCGGACGACGAGTCGGCACCCCTGAGGGGGTTCCGGTATGGGGCATGCTCGTGGCGATTGCCCTTTCAACGGCGGCCGTGATCTGGGGCATCGCCACGATGCTCACGGACGAAGGCGGAGTTCTGTTCTCGGCGCCCAAGTGGGTGCTCGTCCTGATGGGTTTCGTCTGTCTGCCGGGGCTGGCCTTCATCGGCAGTCACCGCAACGCTTCCCTCCCGGCGGATCCGGCCACACCCGTGACGTGGAAAACGCGCGTGCGGCGTGCCTTCATCAACCGTTAGGCTTGTCCTCACCATGAAGAGCTGACCAGCGAACCCTGCACGCGCCCGAGGCCCACCGCCCGCGCGAGCACCCGAAACGCGCCCTCGCTGGAGTCCCATGTCCCATCCCCTCACGGTCCGCGACGTATCCCACGGCTACGCGGGCCGCACCGTCCTCGACCACATCGACCTCACGGTCGCTCCCGGCCAGCGCGTCGGCCTCATCGGCGAGAACGGTTCTGGCAAGTCGACGCTCATCCGTCTCGTCGCCGGGATCGAGCAGCCCGACCACGGCACGATCACCACGCCGAACGACCTGGGCCACCTGGCCCAGGACAGCGGGCTCGACCCCAACGACACCGTGGGCGACGTCCTCACCCAGGCTCTCGCGCCGCTTCATGAGGCCGTCGCCGACCTCGAACAGCTCGCGCACGACCTCGCCGATCCCGTTGCGGCACAGGCCTATGACGAGCTGCTCACCTGGGCGACCTTCCACGATGCGTGGGATGCCGACCGCCGAGCCCAGCTCTCCGCCCAGCGCCTCGGCCTTGATGCCCTCGACCGCTCGACCCGCATCGCCCACCTCAGCGGCGGACAGCGCAGCCGCCTCGCCCTCGCCGCCCTCCTCACCCGCCGCCCCGAGTGCCTCGTCCTCGACGAACCCACCAACCACCTCGACGACCAAGCACTGGAGCACCTCGAGGCCGAGCTCACCCAGCTCCCCGGCGTCGTCCTCGTCGCCAGCCACGACCGCACGTTCCTTGACACCGTCTGCACGGCCGTCGTCGACCTCGACCCGAGCCACTTCGGGACCGACGGTGAAGGTGGGCGACGCTTCACCGGCAACTACACGGCATACCTGCGCTTTCGTCACGAGTCCCAGCGACGCTGGGAGGAGGCGTATGCCGTCCAGCAGGCCGAGCTCTCCGACCTGCGGACCGCCGCGCGCACGGCGACAAGCGATGTCGCGCACAACCGGGGCCCGCGTGACAACGACAAGTTCATCCACGCCTTCAAGGGCTCACGGGTGCAGAAGTCGGCGGCCCGCCGAAGCCGCGACGCCCAGCAGCGCATCGAGGTGCTGGAGCGCGACCGCGTCCCCAAACCACGCCCACCGCTCGCGTTCGCCGCGGACGTCGCCGCGGCCGGTGGCGGTGCCGGCTCCGTTCGGGTCCGCGAGCTCGTGGTCGATGGACGGCTGCGGCTGCCGCGGCTCGACATCGCCGCAGGAGAGCACGTCCTCGTCGAGGGGGCCAACGGCTCCGGGAAGTCCACCCTGCTCAAGGTGCTCGCCGGGCGCATCGAACCCGACGCGGGAGACGTGCAGGTTTCAGCGCGTCGCGTGGGTCTGCTCACTCAGGATGTGGAGTTCGCCGACCCCGTGTCCACGGTCCGGGCGACCTATCGCGCGACCGGCTCGGAGCTGCTCCTCGGCGAGCTCGGGCTCATCCATCCGCGCGACGTCGACCGGCCGGTGGGGCTCCTCAGCGAGGGCCAGCAGCGACGGCTCGCCCTGGCCATCGTCATCGGTGAGCAGCCCGACCTGCTGCTGCTCGACGAACCGACCAACCACCTCTCGCTCGCCCTCGTCGAGGAAGTCGAAGCCGCCCTGTCGCGCACGCCGGTCACGGTCCTCGTCGCCAGCCACGATCGCTGGCTGCGGGAGCGGTGGGGCGGCACGCGGGTGCTCCTGGGGTGACGGTGCCACGACGTAGGGTTGACCCCGAGATGAGCACCCTTTTTGACGGCATGGACTTCAACGGTTCGGGCCTCGGCGACCCCGACTCCGCCCACGACCGCGACGCCGCCCCCACCACGGACCACGACACGCACGCGAGCGCGCATGCGGCCGTCGTCAACGTGGCAGGCGTCCCCTCGTGGGCCATGTCCGACGAGCAGGCCCCGCCCGAGCCGGCTTGGGGCAGCCCAGCGGCGCAGGACCCGGAGACGCTCCTCGAGGGGCTCAACGAGGAGCAGCGTGAGGCCGTCATCCACGCCGGCGGGCCGCTGCTCATCATCGCCGGCGCCGGCTCGGGCAAGACCCGGGTCCTGACCCACCGCATCGGCTACCTGCTGGCCGCCCGCGGGGTCCAGCCCGGCCAGATCCTCGCCATCACCTTCACCAACAAGGCCGCCGCCGAGATGCGGGAGCGGGTCAGCGACCTCGTGGGCCCGCGTGCCAGGGCCATGTGGGTCATGACGTTCCACAGTGCCTGCGTGCGCATCCTGCGCCGCGAGGCCGACAAGGTCGGCATGAAGTCGACCTTCTCCATCTATGACGCAGCCGACAGCCAACGCCTCATGTCGATGGTGATCCGCGACATGGACCTCGACACCAAGCGCTACAACCCGCGCACCTTCAGCCACCAGGTGAGCAACCTCAAGAACGAGCTCATCGACGAAGAGACGTACGCCGCCCGCGTGGGCTCCGAGCCCAGCGCCGAGAACCCGGGTGGCACCCATACGGAACGCCTTCTTGCGGAGGCCTACACGGCATACCAACGTCGTCTTCGGCAGGCGAACGCCCTCGACTTCGACGACATCATCATGCTCACCGTGCACATGCTGCAGGCGTTCCCGGATGTCGCCGAGCACTACCGCCGCCGGTTCCGCCACATCATGGTCGACGAGTACCAGGACACGAACCACGCGCAGTACCAGCTGATCCGCGAGCTCGTGGGCTCGGACGAGAAGCGCGGTGAGCACTCGGTCGAGCCGAGCGAGCTCGTCGTCGTGGGTGACGCCGACCAGTCGATCTATGCCTTCCGTGGCGCGACGATCCGCAACATCGTCGAGTTCGAGGTGGACTACCCGGACGCGCGCACGATCCTGCTCGAGCGCAACTACCGCTCGACCCAGACGATCCTCAGCGCCGCCAACGCCGTCATCTCGCGCAACGAGTCCCGCCGCAAGAA
The DNA here is from genome assembly GCF_001427985.1 of Knoellia sp. Soil729. GTDB lineage: Bacteria > Actinomycetota > Actinomycetes > Actinomycetales > Dermatophilaceae > Knoellia. The sequence goes on along the minus strand of NZ_LMSA01000001.1, from coordinate 707,177 downwards.
GAACCTGTGGACCGACTCGGGGTCCGGTGCCCCGATCGTGGGCTACGTCGGGGACAACGAGCACGACGAGGCGTCGTTCGTCGCACGGTCCATCGACAAGCTGGGGGACGACCACGGCGTGAAGCCCGGTGACGTCGCGGTGTTCTACCGCACCAACGCCCAGTCGCGTGCCCTCGAAGAGGTGTTCGTGCGGGTGGGGCTGCCCTACAAGGTCGTGGGCGGCACCCGGTTCTACGAGCGGCGCGAGGTCAAAGACGCCCTGGCCTATCTGCGGGTGCTGTCGAACCCGGCTGACACGGTCAACCTGCGTCGCATCCTCAACGTCCCCAAGCGCGGCATCGGTGACCGCGCCGAGGCCGTCGTCGCCGCCCTGGCGGAGCGCGAGCGCATCTCGTTCGTCGAGGCGCTCGGGCGCCCCGAGGACGCCCCGGGCATCGCCACGCGTTCCATCACCTGCATCAAGGGGTTCACGGCCCTGCTCGAGGACCTCGGCAAGGTCCGCGACGACGACGACGCCGGTGTCGCCGACCTCCTCGAGGCGATTGTCGACAAGTCCGGCTACCTCGCCGAGCTGCGCGCGAGCCACGACCCGCAGGACGAGACCCGCGTCGAGAACCTCGCCGAGCTCGTCGCCGTGGCCCGCGAGTTCGATGAGGCCCGCGCCGAGACCGGCGAGGTCAACAGCCTCGAGGACTTCCTCGAGCAGGTCTCGCTGGTGGCCGACGCCGACGAGATCCCCGACTCTGCCGAGGCCGAGGAGCAGGGCGTGGTCACCCTCATGACCCTGCACACGGCCAAGGGCCTCGAGTTCCCGGTCGTGTTCCTCACCGGCATGGAGGACGGCACCTTCCCGCACCTGCGCTCCCTGGCCGACCCCAAGGAGCTCGAGGAGGAGCGGCGCCTGGCCTACGTCGGGATCACCCGCGCACGCGAGCGCCTTCACCTGTCGCGGGCCGCGGTGCGCTCGGCCTGGGGTGCGCCGCAGTACAACCCGCCGAGCCGGTTCCTTGACGAGATCCCCGGCGACCTGCTGTCGTGGGAGCGCGAGCTCAGTGGGCTCGCGGCCATCGGTCAGCGGGGTCAGCGCCCGGCCGTCGCGTCGCTCGCGGCCCGCCCCGGCGTGCGTTCGCCGGGCAACCGGCCGATCATCGCGCTCTCACCCGGCGACAAGGTCACCCACGACACGTTCGGGATGGGCAGCGTCGTGCGCACGATGGGCGAGGGCGACAAGACGCAGGCCGAGGTGGACTTCGGCGGCGACACCGGCGTCAAGCGCTTCCTGCTGCGCTTCGCCCCCCTCGAGAAGCTCTGAGTCGCCAGGGCCTCCGCCCCCACCCCGGCACCCGCCCTCCCGCCCTGCCTCAACATTCGCTCCCCATGCGGGAACCTTTGGGGTCCGGAGGGTTAGGAACCGTCCCGACGCCAAGCTCCCCTCCCCAGGAGCAAAAGTTGGGGCGACCGGCGGCGGGAGGGGCGGCCGAGCACGGGAGGTGGGCGCCCGGCATACGCGAAAGGGCGGCACCCGCAATGGGTGCCGCCCTTCGACGTCGGAGCAGGAGCTGTCAGCTCACTGCAGGCCCTTCTTGGCGAGCCACGGCGCCGGGTCGACGGGGCCGCCGCCACCGGGGTGGATCTCGAGGTGCAGGTGCGGGCCGGTGGAGCGTCCCGAGTTGCCGCTGTAGCCGACGACGTCCTCGGGCATGACCGTGGCGCCCATGCTGGTCGAGAAGCGGCTCATGTGGGCATAGAAGGTCTCGGTGCCGTCCCAGTAGGTGATGCGGACGAGCTTGCCCATGTTGCCGTGCTGCCCGACGAAGGTGACCGTGCCGCGGGACATCGCGCGCAGCGGCGTGCCGACGGGCGTGCCGAAGTCGTTGCCCCAGTGCATGCGTCCCCAGCGCATGCCGTAGCCGGACGTGAACGAGGCGCCCTCGATCGGCATGACCCAGCGCTTGCCCTCGCGCTCCAGCTTGGCCTCGGCGGCGGCCTTGGCAGCGGCCTTCGCGGCCTTGGCGGCGGCCTTGGCGGTGGCGTCCGCCTTCGCCTTCTCGGCGACGCGCGCCTTGCTGCGCGCGACGCGCTTCTGCTCGGTGACGCGGCCCTGGAGTGCGGCGGTCTGGATCGAGACCTGCTGGCGGCGGGTGGAGAGGTCGGCCTGCTGTGCGACCTCGGTGGCAGCCTGGTCGCGGGCGGTCTGCGCCTGGGCAGCGGTGAGGTCGAGCTTGAGCGGCGCGGACTCCGCGACGGTGGCGCCCGTGGCCGTCACCACCAGAGCCGCAGCTGCGGCAACGGGCAACACGAAACCCGGGTGCAGGGCGCGCGGGACACGGTTCGTCGCAGGTCTGCGATGCCGGCCGCGGTGGCGCCCCTGGTAGGGAGAAGTCAAAGCGGGATACCTCAAGGCAGGGGAGAAGGGAGTCACTACCGTAGCGTGACCTCACCGTTATACAAATTCGCTGTCCACAGAAGGCCTGTGACCTGCAGAAATGAGGTATACGGGTGCGGGAGTCATCCCGCATCGCCGCCACCGTGGGTCGCCGGGTCAGGGATGAGCCTGCGCCGTATGCCGTCCGCCCGCCTGCTGCGGGCCGCTCTCGGAGGCGTCCCTGCGGGTGCGAGGGGCGAGCGGGGTGACGCCGGCGGTGACGGTGTCGCCCTCCTGGTCCAGCTCGGCGAGTGCGGTGGAGATGCCGTGCACGATGTCGCCCACGATCGGCAGGGAGATGTGACCGACGCCGTGCAGGCGGATGTTGCGCACGGACAGGTCGCGGTGGCGCAGCGCGCCGTTGCCCTGCGGGACGACGACGACGTCGGTGTCCGACCAGTAGCTGATGAAGCGCGTCGTGCACCTCGGCACCGGCTCCTGGAGCTCACGCATGAGGGCGCTGCCCGGGCGCATCTGGGTGCCCAGCCGGCTCGGCAACGCATAGGCGCTGTAGCTGCCCTGGTGCGGGGTGCCCAGCGTGACGAGGGTGTGGACGTGCTCGTCGCCACCGAGACGGGTGACGTAGTAGCGGGCGATGAGGCCACCCAGGCTGTGCCCCACGATGTGGATCTTCTCGTAGCCGGTCTCCGCGACGATGGCCTCGATCTCCTCGCCGAGCTGCGCGGCTGCGGTGCGCACGTCGGCGGTCAGGGAGGAGTAGTTCATCGCGTAGACCGAGCCGAACCCGCGACGGGTCAGCCCTCGGCGCAGCAACGTGAAGATCGACCGGTTGTCGACGAAGCCGTGCACGAGCAGGATCGGGGTCCCCGAGGCCTCGAGGTGCGAGATGATGAGGCCGCGCTGGATGGGGGCGAGGTGCTCGATGCGGTAGCCGCGCAGGCCCTCGGTGCGCTCCTGGAAGATGCCGAGGGGATAGGTCGCGAGGTGGGTGGAGACCCACGCTCCCTCGATGGCCATGCCGACGATGGCCCGCGGCGTGAGGAGCGTCCCGACGCCTCGAGCGATGGAGGCGCCGACCATCGCGGCTCGGCGTGCCCGGTCCATCACGAGGGGGCCTGCGCCTGCTGCGTCGTCACTGATGCCTGCATGGTGGAGTCACCGTAGCCGCCGGTCCTTCGTCGTGGTGGATGTCGCCGGGATCACATCTTCAGCGTCACCAGATCGAGACCCGTCGGCGTCCCGGCGCGCGCGGCGGGTCTAGGCTCGGGCCCGGACGGACCATGGTCGGTACACAGACCTGGGGTCAGCAGACGACGTGAGGACGGAACGAATCCGTGGACCTTTTCGAGTACCAGGCACGCGATGTGTTCGAGAAGCACGGGGTACCCGTGCTGGCAGGCGCAGTCGCCACCACCCCTGAGCAGGCCCGCGAGGCCGCCGAGACCATCGGAGCCAAGAGCGGCGGCGTCACCGTCGTCAAGGCCCAGGTCAAGACCGGTGGGCGAGGCAAGGCCGGCGGCGTCAAGGTCGCCAAGTCTGCGGAGGAGGCCGAGCAGCTCGCCGGCGAGATCCTCGGCATGGACATCAAGGGCCACACGGTCCACCAGGTGATGATCGCCCAGGGTGCGCAGATCGCCGAGGAGTACTACTTCTCCGTCCTGCTCGACCGGACCAACCGCACCTACCTCGCCATGTGCAGCGTCGAGGGCGGCATGGACATCGAGCAGCTCGCCGTCGAGCGTCCCGATGCTCTCGCCAAGGTCGCCGTCGACCCCAACGTCGGCATCGACGCGGCCAAGGGCCAGGAGATCGTCGACGCAGCCGGGTTCGATGCCGAGACCGGCGCCAAGATCGTGCCCGTGCTCGAGAAGCTGTGGGCGGTCTACCGCGACGAGGACGCGACGCTGGTCGAGGTCAACCCGCTGGTCAAGACGAACGACGGCGAGATCGTCGCCCTCGACGGCAAGGTCACCCTCGACGAGAACGCCGACTTCCGCCAGCCCGACCACCTCGCGCTCGAGGACAAGGCTGCTGCGGACCCGCTCGAGGCGGCCGCCAAGGAGAAGAACCTCAACTACGTCAAGCTCGACGGCAACGTCGGCATCATCGGCAACGGCGCGGGTCTCGTCATGAGCACCCTCGACGTCGTCGCCTACGCCGGCGAGAAGGTCGGCTCCAAGCCGGCCAACTTCCTCGACATCGGTGGAGGCGCGAGCGCGGAGGTCATGGCCAACGGCCTCGGCATCATCCTCGGCGACGAGCAGGTCAACGCCGTCTTCGTCAACGTGTTCGGTGGCATCACCGCCTGTGACGAGGTCGCCCGTGGCATCGTCGGCGCGCTTGACACGCTCGGTGACGCAGCGACCAAGCCGCTCGTCGTCCGCCTCGACGGCAACAACGTCGAGGAGGGTCGCCGCATCCTCGCTGACCGCAACCACCCGCTCGTGACCATCGAAGAGACCATGGACGGCGCCGCGGCCAAGGCCGCCGAGCTCGCTGCCCAGTCCGCGAACTGACGAAGGACGAGGAAACACAGCACATGGCAATCTTTTTGAACGCAGACAGCAAGGTCATCGTCCAGGGCATGACGGGCGCTGTCGGCATGAAGCACACCAAGCTGATGCTGGCTGACGGCACCGCCGTCGTCGGTGGCGTCAACCCGAAGAAGGCCGGCACCTCGGTCGACGTCGATGGCAAGGACGTCCCCGTGTTCGGGTCGGTGAAGGAGGCCATGGAGGCCACCGGCGCCAACGTCTCCGTCGTCTTCGTCCCGCCGGCCTTCACCAAGTCCGCAGTGGTCGAGGCGATCGACGCCGAGATCCCCCTCGTGGTCGTCATCACCGAGGGTGTCCCGGTCAAGGACTCCGCTGAGTTCTTCAACTACAGCCTCGGCAAGTCCACCCGCATCATCGGCCCGAACTGCCCCGGCCTCATCAGCCCCGGCAAGTCCAACGTCGGCATCATCCCGGGCGACATCGCCGGCGCCGGCCGCATCGGCCTCGTGTCGAAGTCGGGCACGCTGACCTACCAGATGATGTACGAGCTGCGTGAGTTCGGCTTCTCCACGGCCATCGGCATCGGCGGTGACCCCGTCATCGGCACCACGCACATCGACGCGCTCGAGGCGTTCCAGGCCGATGACGACACCGACGCGATCGTCATGATCGGCGAGATCGGTGGCGACGCCGAGGAGCGCGCAGCGGCCTACGTCAAGGAGCACGTCACGAAGCCGGTCGTCGGCTACGTCGCGGGCTTCACGGCTCCCGAGGGCAAGACCATGGGCCACGCCGGCGCCATCGTCTCCGGCTCGTCGGGCACCGCCCAGGCCAAGAAGGAGGCCCTCGAGGCCGCCGGCGTCAAGGTCGGCAAGACGCCGTCCGAGACGGCAGAGCTCATGCGCGAGATCATGCGCAACCTCTGACAAGGGCCTTTCGCGCGCAACGTGAGCGGGCGGCATACCGAGATCTATGCCGCCCGCTCGCGTTGCGCTCGATTTCGTCGCCGTCGGCGTGTGCATCCGGGGTGGGCCACCGGCTCGGGGGAGACTGGTCGGCAATGAGTGTTCTGGAGATGTTGCGGGGAGGGCGCCCTGCCGACGACGCGGACGGCGAGGAGTCGCCCGCGGCGCCGTGGTTGCCCTACTCCGCCCGTGACGTGCTCCTCGGCGTCGCCACCGGACTGCTCTCGCTGCTCGTCGTGGTCGTGCCCACCGTGCTCGGCTGGATGTTCGACCCGCGCCCGGGCGACTCCTTCGCCGACCCGCTGGGGGCGGCCGCCTCGCTGTGGTTGCTCGTCCAGGGCGCACACCTGGGTGCTGGGGCCACGACCGTGGCGTTCGTGCCGCTGGTGCTCGGAGCCCTCGCTGTCTGGGGTGCCTCACGCGGTGCGTCGCGCGTCCTCGACACCGCCGACGTGGAGGACGTGTTCGTCGCCGACGCCCTGCCGCGCTCGGTCGCGTCGAGCGCCGGTCGGTGGTGGCTCGGTTATGCCCTGGCCGTGGCCATTGCGGCTGCTCTCACTCTGCTGGGATCGCTGCCACTGCGGTGGCTGAGCCTGGTCGTGCCCCTGCTGGTCGCCCCCGCGCTGGCGCTGGTGCTGGCCCTGAGGAGGCTGGCGCGTGACGCCGACATCCTCGGGCCGCGGTTCGATGTGTTCGTCGCCCCCGAGGCGGTGCGCCGCGCATGGGCTCCGGCCAGGCGCGGCCTCCAGGTGCTGCTGGGCGTGGGCCTGCTGCTCGTCCTCCTCGCCGTCGTCGTGTCGTGGGGCTCGGTGACCAACCTCCACCGTGAAACCGGAGCCGGGCTCCTCGGCGGCATCCTCCTCGTGCTGGCCCAGCTCGCCGCCCTGCCCAACCTCGCCCTGTGGGCGCTGTCCTTCCTCGCCGGGCCCGGCTTCTCGGTGGTCGAGGGCGCGCACACCTCGCTCACAGGCTCGGCCGGTGGGCTCATGCCCCTGGTCCCGGTGCTCGGTGCCGTTCCCGAGCCGGGGCCCGCTCCGTGGGTCCTCCGGCTCCTGGTCCTCGTGCCGGTGGTCGTCGGTGGCCACATCGGCCGACGCGCGCTGGTCTCCGTGGCCCGGCTGTCGTCGCTGCGGACCAAGGCCACGGTCGCCGTCGTCGCGTGCACCATGGTGGCCGTGACCGTCGGTGTGCTCGACGGTCTCGCGGGCGGCTCGCTCGGTGCCTACCGCCTCTCCGACATCGGGGCTCCGGCCCTGTGGCTGTCCCTGACGGTGGCGCTCGAGCTGGTCGTGGGCGCTCTCGCCGTGGTCGCGTGGGACGCCTGGCGCCTGCGCCGATAGGGTTTCCGGCGTGACCCCTCCCGCCGGCATCGTCGTCCTCGTCTCCGGCTCGGGCACGCTGCTTCAGGCGCTGATCGACGCAAGTCTCGACCCGGCATACGGTGTTCGCGTCCTGGCCGTCGGAGCCGACCGCGACGACATCGAGGGCCTTCGCCGCGCCCAGCGCGCCGGCATCGAGACCTTCGTATGCCGGGTGCGCGACTTCCCGGACCGGGGGGCTTGGGACGCGGGGCTTGCTGCCGAGCTCGCCTCTCGCTCGCCGGACTTCGTGGTCACGGCGGGCTTCATGAAGATCCTCGGGCCGGCCACGCTGAGCGGGCGGACGATCCTCAACACGCACCCCGCGCTGCTCCCGAGCTTCCCCGGGGCACATGCCGTCCGCGATGCGCTGGCGCACGGGGTCAAGGTCACCGGCACCACCGCCCACCTCGTCGACGCCGGCGTCGACACCGGGCCGATCCTCGCCCAGCGAGCGGTCGAGGTGCTCGACGACGACACCGAGGAGACGCTGCACGAGCGCATCAAGGTGCACGAGCGCGAGCTGCTCGTCGACCTCGTGCGCAGCCTCGCAACCGGGGGCGGGCCACCAGTCGCGTGACAGCGAGCGCTCAGGCCGTGCGGGGGGCCCGCTTGGTCTTGCGCGGCCCCGGGCTGGCAACCTCGGCGAGCACGAGCTGCTCCACGCTCTCCTCGAGCACGGTCCGGGCCCGAGAGGGCATGCCCGAGTCGGTGATGAGGGTGTCGACCTCGTCGAGCGCCATGAAGGTCGACAGGCCGATGATCCCCATCTTGCTGTGGTCGGCGAGGACGCAGACGGAACGACTGGCCTTCACGAGTGCGCGGTTGGTCTCCGCCTCCACGAGGTTGGGCGTCGTGAGGCCGGCGCTGATGTCGATGCCGTGCGCACCCAGGAAGAGGCGGTCGACGTGCAGGCCCTGCAGGGCCGCCACCGCGACGGGGCCCACGAGCGCGTCGGAGGGGGTGCGCATGCCACCGGTGAGGACCACGACACGGTTGCCGTCGCCGTCGTGGAGGAGCTGGGCGACCGGGACGGAGTTGGTCACCACGGTGAGGTGGGGGATGCCACGGATCGTCCGCGCGAACTCGTAGGTCGTCGTGCCCGCGGAGATCCCGATGGTGGCTCCGGGCTCGACCAGTCGAGATGCCGCTGCGGCGATCGCGTGCTTCTCGGGGGTCATCAGCGAGGACTTCGCGGTGAACCCGGGCTCGTCACTGGCCCGGGGCAGCAGCGCCAGTGCGCCTCCGTGCACCCGTTCAAGCAGCCCGTCCGCGTGCAGGCGCTCGATGTCGCGTCGCACGGTCATGTCGGAGACGCCCAGCTGCTCGACGAGATCGGACACCTTCACCGCGCCGGAGTCCTGCACCAGCTGGAGGATGGCTGCCCTGCGCTGGCTGGCGAGCATGCTCAGGCCTCCCGCACCACGGCCGCGCAGAGCCCGGCGAGCCGGTGCGTCGGCCCGACGTCGCGGCCGGTGAGGAGGTCATGGCCGGTGACGGTCACCTCGTGCTCCTGCGTCGTGTGGTTGAGGACGAAGAGCCACGACCCTTCACTGCTGGACCGGCGCACGACCTCAACCCCTGGTGGCGTCTGAGCCGCCGGCGTGACCGCCGCCAGCGCGATGACCTCGTCGAGCACCGAGCCGAGCGTGGCGTCGTCCGGCAGTGTTCCCAGGTAGGACGCCGTGCCTTCCCCCACGGCTCGGCGAGTGAGGGCCGGGCGCCCCTGCAGCGGCCCCGCGGCATAGGTGGACAGGACCTCGGCGTCGACGGCCCGGGCGTCCTCGCTCCACTGCGACCCCGTGCCGCCCCCCGAGAGGGGGACGACCTCGCCGGGTCGCAGGGGGAAGAACTCCTCCACCCGGACCCCGAGCAGGTCTCGGAAGGCACCGGGGTAGCCGCCCAGCCGCACGTGGTCGTCGAGGTCGCTGATGCCGGAGAAGTAGGTGACCACCACGTGAGCGCCGCTCTCGGCTGCGCTCGCGATGGCCGAGGCGTTCTCGTCCGAGACGACGTACAGGGTGGGCACGATGACGACGCGGTAGCGCGAGAGGTCGGCGGAGGGGTGCACCACGTCACAGGTGATCCCGCGCTCACGCAGGATGCGGTGGAACGTGTGCGGAGCCGTGGCGTAGTCGATGGCGCTGCTCGGCATGCACGGACCGGACATGGCCCACAGGGCCTCGTAGTCCCAGAGCACGGCGACCTCGGCCTCGACGGTCGAGCCGAGCAGCTCGCCGAGGCGTGCAGAGATCGCGCCGAGCTCGCAGACCTCGCGGAACCGGTCGCTGTCCTCGCCCGCGTGCGGCACCAGCGCCGAGTGGAACTTCTCCGACCCCGACCGGGACTGCCTCCACTGGAAGAACCCCAGCGCATCGGCACCGTGTGCCACGTGGGTGAGGGAGTCGAGGACCGTCTGGCCGGGAGCCTTGGCGGGGTTCACCGGTTGCCAGTTCACGGCACTGGTGGAGTGCTCCATGAGTATCCACGGTCGACCACCGGCCAGCCCTCGGGTCAGGTCGCCGTGGAAGGACAGCTCGGCCCGGGGGTGCTCCAGCGAGTCGACGATGTAGTGGTCGGTGCTCACGACGTCCTGGAGCGGAGCCCAGTCGTGGTAGTCGAGCAGGCGGAAGTTGCTCAGGGTCATGAAGTTCGTGGTGATCGGCACCTGGGAGGAGTGCCGCCGAATCACCTCGTACTCCTCGCGGTAGAAGCCGAGGAGGGTGTCGCTGCCGAACCGGTGGTAGTCGAGAACCTGCGTGGGGTTGGCGAACGTGGTGGTGCGGCGCGGCGGGAGGATGTCCTCCCACGCGGTGTAGCGCTGGCTCCAGAAGGCCGTCCCCCAGGCGTCGTTGAGCGTGTCCAGGTCGGCGTAGCGCTGCTCGAGCCACGCCCGGAAGGCGATCGCGCAGGTGTCGCAGTAGCAGGGCAGGTTGTGACAGGCGTACTCGTTGGAGACGTGCCACATGGCCAGGGCGGGGTGGTCGTGGTAGCGGGCGGCCAACCGGTCGGTGAGCGAGAGTGCCAGCTCGCGGTACAGGCGCGAGGAGGGGCACCATGACTGCCGGCTTCCGGGCCAGAGGGTGTGGCCGTCGTGGTCCACCGGCAGGATCTCCGGGTAGGCGGACGTGAGCCACGGTGGGGGAGTGGCGGTCGCGGTGGCGAGGTCGACGGCGATCCCGTTGGCGTGCAGCAGGTCCATGGCCTCGTCGAGCCACTCGAACGTGTACTCGCCCTTGGTCGGCTCGAGCCACGACCAGGAGAAGACGCCCAGCGTGACGAAGGTGACTCCGGCCTCGCGCATGAGACGCATGTCGTCGTCCCAGACGGACCGGGGCCACTGCTCCGGGTTGTAGTCGCCACCGAAGGCAATCCCATCCTTGGGCCACGCTCGCATGGCGCACAGTCTGCAAACACGTCGAACATTTGTCAACAGGTTCCGACAGCCGGAAATCGGTCGGCAGAAAGCCACAGCCGTCACCAGCGCTGGCAGAACTTTCCTGCAGTTCCCTGCCGTGCAACGCAATTCACCATCCACCGAGATGAATCCGTTGCCTCCGGACCTCTTGACACGGGGAAGGGGTCGGTGAACACTCGGCTTCGTCAATGTTGGTTTCTGATCGAAGTTGTCAGTTGCCGTCGCATGTTCGTCAAAGGAGACACCATGACAGGCTCGGGATCTTTGGACCGCCGCAGCTCCACCGTGCCCGCCTCGGTGCAGGCTCTCGGCCGGCGCTCCCTCCTGCGTGGAGCTCTCGGAGCCGGCGCCCTGCTGGGAGTGCCGACGCTGCTCAGCTCGTGTGGCGGCGGCGACGCCAAGCCCTCGGGGTCCGGTGGTGGTGCATCGGCCAAGGCGGGGCCGGTCAAGTTCGGGATGAACGAGGCCAAGGGGTCGGGACCGGCATACGAGCGCCTGTCGGCCATGGCGGACGCCTACGCCAAGAAGGCCGGGGTCACCGTCTCCCAGAACGCGGTGGACCACAACACCTTCCAGGAGAGCATCAGCACCTACCTTCAGGGCACTCCGGACGACGTCTTCACCTGGTTCGCCGGGTACCGGATGTCGCAGTTCGCGACGAACGGCCAGATCGCCGACCTCAGCGACGTGTGGCCCATCGACGGCATGAGCGACGCCTTCAAGAAGTCCGCGACGGCAGAGGACGGCAAGCAGTACTTCGTGCCGTCCAGCTACTACCCGTGGGCCGTCTTCTACCGCAAGTCGGTCTTCGAGAAGAACGGCTGGAGCGAGCCGAAGTCGCAGGACGACTTCATGGCCCTGATGAAGGACATGCAGGGCAAGAAGATCACCCCCTTCGCCTTCGCCGCCAAGGACGCCTGGGCGCCCATGGGAACCTTCGACATCCTCAACATGCGCCTCAACGGCTACGACTTCCACATGGAGCTCACCAAGGGCAAGAAGAACTGGGACAGCCCCGAGGTGCGGCGCGTCTTCGAGACCTGGAAGACGATGCTGCCCTACCAGCAGGAGAACGCCCTGGGGCGTACTTGGCAGGAGGCCGCGACGTCCATGGCCAAGGGTGAGTGCGGGATGTACCTGCTGGGCACCTTCGTGGTCGACGGTGTCCCGAAGGAGACGCAGGACGACCTCGACTTCTTCACCTACCCCGCCCTCGACCAGAGCATCGGTGCCGACGCGCTCGACGCCCCCATCGACGGCTACTGCGTGTCGGCGAACGCACAGAACGAGGATGCGGCCAAGGCGTTCATCACGTACCTCGGCTCCGCCGAGGCCGCGGACGTCGCCAACAACAGTGCCTCCGCGCCCTTCATCGCCGCCAACTCCAACGCCAGCACCGCGAAGTATGGCGCCCTGCAGAAGAAGTCGGTCGAGGTCGTCCAGAACGCCAAGTCGATCGCCCAGTTCCTCGACCGCGACACCAACGCCGACCTCGCGAACACCGTCATCACCGCGTCGCTCCAGGAGTTCCTCAAGAACCCCGACAAGATCGACTCGATCACCACCTCGATCCAGCAGCAGGCCAAGTCCATCCTCGGCTGACCCGATCCCGGAAAGCGACCACGATGGCCACGCGCACCGCAGGCAAACCGAGTACTCGTCGGGTCGAGAAGCGAAGGTCGACCCGCGAGCGGCTCATCATCGCCACGATGATCGGCATCCCGACGCTGCTCGTGGTGTGGCTCGTCTGGCTGCCGGCCATCGCATCGTTCCTGCTGTCGTTCACCAGGTGGAACGGGTTCAAGCTCAGCAGCATCGAGTGGGTCGGGGTCCAGAACTACAAGGACATCACGACGATCTACCCACCGTTCTGGCCGGCGATCCAGCACAACGTCATCTGGCTCGTCTTCCTGTTCGTCTTCCCGACCATCCTCGGCATGCTCCTCGCGGTGGTCCTCGACCACGAGATGTGGGGCAGCCGGTTCTACCAGACGGCGTTCTACCTCCCGGTCGTGCTCTCGATGGCGCTGGTGGGCTTCATCTGGCAGCTCTTCTACTCCACGGACCAGGGCCTGATCAACGAGGTCTTCGGCTCGAAGGTCGACTGGTACGGCGACCCCAGCGTCAACCTCTGGGCGGTCCTCGTGGCGACCGCCTGGAGGCACACCGGCTACATCATGCTCATCTACCTGGCCGGGCTGAAGGGCATCGACGCATCGTTGCGCGAGGCGGCGGCCGTGGACGGCGCCAGCGAGGTGAAGACGTTCTTCCACGTGATCTTCCCGGTCATGCGCCCGATCAACCTCATCGTCCTGGTCATCGTCGTCATCGAGTCACTGCGCGCCTTCGACCTCGTGTGGATCATCAACAAGGGGCGCAACGGGCTCGAGCTCATCTCCGCGCTGGTGTCCCAGAACGTCATCGGTGAGGCGACCCGCTACGGCTTCGGCTCCGCCCTCGCGGTGATCATGATGATCATCTCCTCGGTCTTCATCACCATCTACCTGCGGATCGTCTTCCGGGAGGAGCGCCGATGAGTGCCACCACAGCTCCACCCGTCCCCGTGACGCAGGGTCGCACCGTGGAGAGGGGCCCCTCTGGCGGCGTGCTCAACCGGCGTCGCGGCAAGGTGGCCACCATCATCATGCTGGTGCTGGCGATCGTGTGGCTCTTCCCGCTGCTGTGGGCGCTCTACAACTCCTTCCGTTCCTACTCCTACACCCAGACCAACGGCTACCTCTCCTTCGGCGGCTGGACGACGGAGAACTACAGCAACGCCTGGAGCCGTGGCAACTTCGGCCTCCACCTGAAGAACTCGCTGCTCATCACGATCCCGGCCGTCGTCATCACGCTCTTCCTGTCCTCCTTGGTCGCCTTCGTGCTCGCGCGGTTCTCCTACCGCTTCAACCTCACGCTGCTCGGTGTCTTCCTGGCCGCCAACCTGCTGCCCCCACAGGCCCTGCTCATCCCCGTCTTCCGCATGTTCCGGGAGATCCCGCTGCCGACGTTCATGAGCGAGAGCGGCACGATGCTCAACAGCTTCTGGGCGCTCATCCTCGTCAACACCGCCTTCCAGATGGGGTTCTGCACGTTCGTGCTGAGCAACTACATGAAGACGCTGCCCTACGAGATCTACGAGTCCGCGGAGATGGACGGGGCAGGTATCTGGCGCCAGTACTGGCAGCTGACGATGCCTCTGGTGCGCCCGGCCCTGGCCGCGCTCGCCACCCTCCAGGTCACGTGGGTCTACAACGAGTTCTTCTGGGCCACGGTGCTCATCTCGCGGGGCAACAAGCTTCCGGTCACGAGCGCCCTGAACAACCTGCGCGGGCAGTTCTTCGCCGACACCAACCTCGTCGCGGCCGGCTCGATCATCGTCGCCCTGCCCGTGCTCATCGTCTTCTTCGTCCTGCAGAAGCAGTTCGTCTCAGGGCTCACGCTGGGGTCGACCAAGGGATGACCTCGTCGGTGACGGTGTTGCGCGGGGGCCGTGTGGCGCTCGTCCTGGCGCAGTCCGGTGACGCACTGCCGCACGTCCTGCACTGGGGCGCGGACCTGCCCGACGCGGCGGTCGGCGACCTGGCCGTCGTGACCGGGCGTCCGGTCGCGCACAACCAGCTCGACGTGGCGTGGCAGCTCAGCGTGCTGCCCACGTCCGGGCAGGGATGGCTCGGAACCCCGGCGTATGCCGCGCACCGCACCGGGGACCGCTCGGCTCCACGGTGGGTTGCCTCCGTCGAGTCGGCCGAGGCAGCTGGAGTGAGCACGGCCGTGGTCCGTGCGAGCGCCGACAACGCCGGGGTGGAGGTGGTGCTCCGCTTCGTGCTCGACGAGCACGGCGTCCTGACGGTCGGCGCAGAGCTCACCAACACACTGACCGACGGCTCCGTGCTCGACGTCGACGCGCTGAGGGTCCTGATGCCCCTGCCCTCGCGCGCCGACGAGGTCCTCGACCTCACCGGGCGATGGTGCCGGGAGCGCTCGCCGCAGCGCAGGCCGCTCCTGGACGGGACCGTGCTGCGCACCGGCCGACGTGGTCGTACGGGGCACGACGCGACCCTGCTCATGGTCGCCGGAACTCCCGGTTTCGGCTTCCGGTCGGGGGAGGTGTGGGGCGTCCACGTGGCGTGGAGCGGCAACCACACGCACCTGGTCGAGCGCCTCCCCGAAGGCGCTGGGGCGCACGCGGCGGTCCTCGGCGGGGGCGAGTCCCTCGAGCCCGGCGAGGTGCGACTTCGACCGGGCGAGACGTATGCCGCACCACCCGTGGTCCTCGTGCACTCCGGTGAGGGCCTGGACGGCCTCACCCGCTCGCTCGTGCGCCACCAGCGCGCCCAGGAGGGCTATCGCTCCTCCCCGCGTCCCCTCGTCCTCAACACGTGGGAGGCCGTCTACTTCGAGACCGACCTCGACCACCTGGTGCGCCTCGCGGACACGGCCGCCTCCGTGGGCGTGGAGCGCTTCGTGCTCGACGACGGCTGGTTCGGGTCGCGGCGTGACGACACCCGCGGCCTCGGTGACTGGGAGGTCTCGCCAGAGGTCTGGCCACAGGGCCTCGCCCCCCTCGTCGACCACGTCAAGGGCCTGGGCATGGAGTTCGGGCTGTGGTTCGAGCCGGAGATGGTCAACCTCGACTCGGATGTCGTGCGCGAGCACCCGGACTGGGTTGTGGGTCCTGCGGCCGGCCCGCCGCTCGCGTCGCGCCATCAGCACGTCCTCGATCTCGCCAACCCTGACGCGTTCGCTCACGTCCTGTCCTCGATGAGCGCGGTCATCGAGGCCAACGGCGTCGACTTCGTCAAGTGGGACCACAACCGTGACCTCCACGAGGCCGTCCGCGCGGACTCGAGTGGCACCGACCGGCCGGCGGTCCACGTCCAGACGCTCGCGGCATACCGGCTTCTCGACGAGCTCAGGCAACGGCACCCGGACCTGGAGATCGAGTCGTGCTCGAGCGGCGGTGCGCGAGTGGACCTGGGAGTCCTCACCCGCACGGACCGGGTCTGGAGCTCCGACTGCAACGACGCGCTCGAGCGGGTCGCGATCCAGCGGTGGACGGGGCTGCTCGTGCCCCCGGAGCGGATGGGGACGCATGTCGGTCCACCGCGCGCGCACACGACCCACCGCGAGCTGGACCTCTCGTTCCGCACCCTCGTCGCCCTCGGAGGCCACGCAGGGCTGGAGTGGGACCTCACCACGTGCACGGAGGCGGAGCTGGGCGCCCTGCGCGAGTGGTCGGGGCTCTACCGCGAGCTGCGGCACCTGCTCCACCACGGTGACGCCGTCCGCTCCGACCACGACGACGACTCGCTGGTCATCGACGGGGTGCTCGCGCCCGACGCGTCGGAGGCGGTCTTCCGGGTGATGTGCGTGGCGACCGGACGGGGCGTCTCACCCGGACTGGTCCCGCTGCCGGGGCTGGATCCCGGGCGCCGCTACTCGCTGCGGGTGCGCCCCGAAGCCGGACTTCCGCAGACGGTCCAAGTCGCTCCACCGGCGTGGTGGGACGAGGCAGTCGCCCACGGGATCCAGGTCAGTGGTGTCGCCCTTGCGGGGGTCGGGTTGTCCCTGCCCATCCTGGCGCCGGGCCAGGGCTTCCTCATCCATCTCACCTGATGTGCGGGGTGGCTCAGAGCCGCCGCTAGACTCGGGGGGACGACTGGCGCAGGTGGACCACCACCGGGGAGTCACCTTTGGGAGCCGCATCGCCCGCCTGGGTGCCTCCCGCTGAGAACAGACCCCACGTGCCTCGTCCTGCGATTGGAGCCATTGCCATGGCCGTCTCCGTCACCCCTCCCGGTCCCACCCAGGACCGCCGCCCGATCCGCCGGGCACTCATCTCCGTCTTCGACAAGACCGGGCTCGAGGACCTCGCCCGCGGCCTGCACGAGGCCGGTGTCGCCATCGTCTCGACCGGCGGGTCCGCCAAGCTCCTCGAGGGACTGGGGGTCCCGGTCACCGAGGTCGCCGACCTCACCGGCTTCCCCGAGTGCCTCGAGGGGCGCGTCAAGACCCTGCACCCGATGGTGCACGCCGGCATCCTGGCCGATACCCGCAAGCCCGACCACGTCGCGCAGCTCGGTGATCTCGGTGTGGAGCCGTTCGACCTCGTCGTGGTCAACCTCTACCCGTTCGCCGACACCGTCGCCTCCGGTGCCTCCGCCGACGACATCGTCGAGAACATCGACATCGGTGGGCCGTCCATGGTCCGGGCGGCCGCCAAGAACCACCCGAGCGTGGCCGTGGTCGTCGACCCCGCGGCATACGGCGATGTGCTGGACGCGGTGCGCGGTGACGGGTTCACGTTTGAGGAGCGCAAGGCGCTCGCGGCGCGGGCCTTCGTGCACACGGCGACCTACGACGTGCACGTGGCGTCGTGGATGGGCAACGCCTACGTCGACACCTCCGAGGGCACCGGCTTCCCTGCGTGGGTGGGGGCGACGTGGACCAGGTCGGCGGTGCTGCGCTACGGCGAGAACCCGCACCAGTCGGCGGCCCTGTTCTCCAACGGGTTCGCGCCCGAGCCCGGGCTTGCGCAGGCCAAGCAGCTGCACGGCAAGGAGATGTCCTACAACAACTACGTCGACGCCGACGCTGCCGTGCGCGCCGCCTATGACCATGGCGACCAGCCGACCGTTGCCGTCGTCAAGCACGCGAACCCGTGCGGCATCGCCGTCGGGACCGACATCGCACAGGCGCACCGCAAGGCGCACGAGTGCGACCCGGTGTCGGCGTTCGGCGGGATCATCGCGACCAACCGCCCGGTGACCGTCGAGATGGCGCGCACCGTCGCCGACATCTTCACCGAGGTCGTCGTGGCTCCCGCCTTCGACGCCGATGCGCTGGAGGTCCTCACCGCCAAGAAGAACATCCGCCTACTCGAGACTGCTGCGCCCTCGCGCAGCGGTGCCGAGATCCGGCCGATCAGCGGTGGACTGCTCATGCAGCAGCGCGACACCGTCGACGCCGTGGTGACCGACGAGTCGGGCGCGGTCACGGGCGGGGACGACGCGGCCAACTGGCGGCTCGTGTCAGGCGAGGCGGCGGACGAGGCGACGCTGGCCGACCTGCAGTTCGCCTGGCGCTCGGTGCGTGCGGTGAAGTCCAACGCCATCCTGCTCGCGTCGGGCGGCGCCTCGGTGGGCATCGGCATGGGTCAGGTCAACCGGGTCGACTCCTGCCACCTCGCGGTGTCGCGCGCCAACTCGGGCGCTGGCGAGGGTGGCTCGGAGCGGGCGCGTGGGGCGGTGGCGGCCTCGGACGCCTTCTTCCCGTTCGCGGACGGGCTGCAGGTCCTGCTCGACGCCGGCGTGCGCGCCGTGGTGGCGCCCGGCGGGTCGATGCGTGACGGTGAGGTCATCGAGGCGGCGCAGGCTGCCGGGGTGACGATGTACTTCACCGGTACCCGCCACTTCGCCCACTGAACCG
The DNA here is from genome assembly GCF_001427985.1 of Knoellia sp. Soil729. GTDB lineage: Bacteria > Actinomycetota > Actinomycetes > Actinomycetales > Dermatophilaceae > Knoellia. Next base: position 689,127 of record NZ_LMSA01000001.1, on the reverse strand, counting down.
ACGAACGTCAGCGGACGGCATACCCAGTCGGTTGACCGGAGGGAACGTCGAGGGCCCGGATGGAAAGAAACCATCCGGGCCCTCGACGTTCCCTCATGGGGAGCACAAGCTGGGTCAGGCCGACGGGGCTCCCGGAGCGGCGTAACCCGTGGGCTCGCCCTCGCCGAGGTCGACGATCGCGGCCACGGGGCCACCACCGTCGGGGCCCTGGTGGGCGGCCGAGACCGACACGAACACGGCCGGGTCACCCGTCACCGAGGCCGTGACGCCACCGACAGCCGACTTGATCTGGCGGTGCCAGTGCACGTCGGAGTCGTCGAGCATCGCGTTGCGGCGACCGCGGACCTCGCCGTCCTGGCTGACCTCGCACTTGAGGAAGACGTTGACGAGCCGGCCCTTGATGTCGCTCGTGTGCGGGCGCTCGGGCAGCTCCAGCCCGGCGTCCTTGATCGCCGACCAGATACCGTCCGCGTCGAGGGCGTCGCGCATGACCGAGTGGCCGATGCGGTAGCGACCGCCGACACCCTTCGCGTTGCCGACGACGACGACCTGCGCCTGGTCGAGCTCGACGCCCGAGGAGCAGGAGGCCACCGACGAGTACAGGTCGCGGTTCTCCATGACGTCCGCGTCGGTCGGCATCTCGATCTCGCCGAGGGCGACGGCGATGCCGAGGCCGGTGGTGCCGTTGGAGAGGTCCATCGACTCGTGGGTGTGGTGGGTCCAGACCTTCTTGCCGCGCGACTCGGCGTCGCGGATCGTGTGGATCGTCAGCAGCGGGGTCTTGGTCTGGACGTAGTGCACGTCCTTGGGGTCGGTGATGCCGGCCCGCTCCATGGCGACCTTCACTGCGTCGGCGACCTTGGTGATCATCCCGACGTAGCCGATCTCCTCGGGCAGGATCGCCTCGCTCATGGCGAAACCGACAGTGAGCCGCGGCTCGTCGGTCTGCTCGGCCTTCTCGGCCGGCACGGTCGCGAAGATGGTGGCGTGGGGGCTGATGATGCCGTCCGTGCCGCCCGACCAGACGATCGGGACCTGCTTGACCTGGTCCGCGGGTGCGCCCTTCTCGATGAGCACCTCACGGAAGGCCCGGTCGGCGATGATGCGGGTGTAGTCGTTGACGCCACCGTTGCCCTCGGTCTTGCCGATGATGGCGATGACGCGGCTGGCCTCCATGACCCCGTCGTCGATGAGCTTTCCCAGCTCGGAGGCGTCGGAGACGCTGTGGAGCGGGACCTTGCGGACCTCAATGGCTTCTGGCACGGCTGGACCTTTCAGTGTGGGACTTCGTTGTCAGGCGGTGGGATCAGGTTGTGTTAGTTCATGGGGCTGGGGTCGATGACGGTGCCGAACTCGCGCTCGACGGCGTCGGTGATGTGGGCGAGCGAGGTGATGATGCTGCGGCCACCCGACTCGGCGAAGGCCATCGCGGCGTTGACCTTGGGGCCCATGGACCCCGACGCGAACTGGCCCTCGGCGGCGTGCTCCTGCATCTCGGCGAGCGAGGTGACGCCGAGCGGGCGCTGCTGCGCAGTGCCGTAGTCGACCATGGCCGCGTCGACGTCGGTCGCGATGATGAGGATGTCGCACCCGAGCTCCTGCGCGAGCAGCGCGGCCGAGAGGTCCTTGTCGATGACGGCCTCGACGCCGTGCAGGCTGCCGTCGGCCTTCCGCACGACCGGGATGCCGCCACCGCCGGCGGCGACAACGACGTGGCCGGTCTCGACCAGGGCCCGGATGGCCGGGAGGTCGAGGATCTCCTTGGGCTCGGGCGAGGCCACGACGCGGCGCCATCCCTTGTCGCCGCGGTCCTCCCAGGTCTGGCCGTGGTCGATCATCGGCTGCGCCTCGTCGGCGCTGAGGTAGCGCCCGATCGGCTTCGTCGGCTTCCGGAAGTGCGGGTCGTCGGCGTCGACGAGCGTGCGGGTCACCAGCGCGGCCACGGGACGCTGCACGCTGCGCCGGGCCAGTGCCGGCTCGAGGGCGTCGAGCATCGTGAAGCCGATCGTCCCCTGGGTCTGGGCGCCGCACCAGTCGAGCGGTACGGGCGGCACGACCAGCGCCGCGAGCTCGTTCTTGACGAGCAGGTTGCCCACCTGCGGACCGTTGCCGTGGGTGAGGACGACGTCGTGCCCTGCGGCGACAAGCTCGGCCACGTGCTCCATGGCCTCGGTGATCGCGCGCACCTGGTCGGCCGGGTGCGCCGACCCCTCCGACGAGGTCATGGCGTTCCCTCCGAGTGCAACGAGAACTCGCACGCGCTTCCCTCCTGGTCGGGTCGGCACACCTTCGTTGTATGCCGTTGCGGCGAGCCTATGGAGAGCGCTGGGGCCCGGCGTTGGCATCACCTGACAGGCAACACGCCTGCCTTTGTCAGTTGTGACGCCTTGCCGGACTCAGTGACGCACCGGCTCGGTCCCGAGACGGCGGTAGCGCGCGTGTCGGTCTCCGAGCCGCTGCACCCGATCCTGGTCGCCGAGGTCCGCGAGCTCGTGCCGGATCGCCTGGCCCATGCGCTGGCAGAACGCCTCCGGCTCCTGGGCTGCGTCGGGGTGCTCGGCCACGATGCGGTCGATGATCCCGTCCCGGAGCAGGTCGAGGGAGCGGACGCGCTGGCGCTCGGCGAGCTCGGGCGCCCGGTCGGGAGTGCGGTACAGGATCGCTGACGCGCCTTCGGGTGGCAGCGGAGAGAGCCACGAGTGCTGCGCGCTGATGACCCGGTCGGCGGGCATGAGGGCGAGGGCGCCGCCGCCGGTGCCCTGGCCGAGCAGGACGCACACGGTGGGCACCTCGAGGACGACGAGCTCGGACAGGCAGCGGGCGATCTCGCCGGCCATGCCGCCCTCCTCGGCCTCCTTGGACAGCGCTGCACCGGCCGTGTCGATGATGCTCACGAGGGGCAGGTTGAGCTCGGTCGCGAGCTTCATCCCGCGGCGGGCGACCCGCAGCCCGGAGGGTCCGAGCGGCGCCTCGGTCTGCTCGCCACGACGGTCCTGGCCGAGCACGACGCACGGCGTGCCCTCGAACCGGGCCAGCGCGAGGAAGAGGGAGCGGTCCCACTCGCCGGCACCAGTGCCGAACAGGGGCAGGACGTCGGTGGCGCCGAGCTTGAGGAGGGCGCGCACTCCCGGCCTGTCGGGGTTGCGTGAGCGGGTGATCGAGTCCCAGGCGGGGATGTCGGGCAGGGGCTCGCGCGGGACCTCGGGTGCGGGGCTGGAGTCGTGAGGAGCGAGCACGAGGTCGAGGAAGCGCACCGCCGTCGCGGTGAGGAGCTCGACCGGGAGGACCGCATCGAGCAGGCCGTGGGCAAAGAGGTTCTCGGCGGTCTGGACGTCCTCCGGGAACGGCTGCCCATAGAGGGCCTCGAAGACCCGGGCCCCGAGGAAGCCGATGGTCGCGCCCGGTTCGCCGACGGTGACGTGGCCGAGCGAGCCCCACGAGGCGAAGACCCCGCCGGTGGTCGGGTGGCGCAGGTAGGTGATGTAGGGCAGGTGCTCCTGCTTGTAGGCCGCGACGGCGGCGGAGATCTTGACCATCGTCACGAAGGCCGGCGTGCCCTCCTGCATGCGCGTGCCACCCGATGCCGGGGCCGCGAACAGCGGCAGGCGCTCGCGAGTGGCGCGTTCGAAGGCGAGGACGATGCGCTCGGCGGCGGCGACACCGATGCTCCCTGCGAGGAAGGTGAACTCCCCGGCGATGACCGCGACCCGGTGACCACCGATGCGGCCCTCGCCCGTGACGATTGACTCGTCGACCCCCGACTTCTCGGCGGCGGCGGCCAGCTCGGCGGCATAGGTGCTGCCCTCCTCGGCCACGGTGAGAGGGGTCTCGTCCCAGCTCTGCCAGGTGTCGTCGTCGAGGACCGCGGAGATGAGCTGGCTCGACGTCAGGCGGACCGGCTTCGGACTCACTTCGGGTCCTCCTCGGCGAGCCAGGCGCGGACGCTGTCGTTGTGCTGCCCGAGCAGCGGGGGCGCCAGGTGGGTCTCACGACCGCCGGCAAAAGCATTGTCGTCGAAGCGGATCGGCGGACCGGGGATCTCGATCGAGCCGAGCACCGGGTGGTCGACGTCGAGGACGAGCCCCTGGGAGCGGGTCTGGTCCCAGTCATAGACGCGGTCGATGGTGCGCACCTCGCCCGACGGGACGCCGAGCTCGGCGAGGCGTGGGAGCAGGTCGTCGAGGCGCCACTGGCTGAAGGCCTCGTTGACCGTCTCGGCAACCCGCTCGCGGTTGGCAATGCGTTCGCGGTTGGTGGCCATGCCCTCGGCTGCTGGGTTGATGCCGAAGCCCTCGGCGAGCTTGACCCAGAGGGACTCCGAGCCGCAGGCGACCTGCACGTCCCCGTCGGCACAGTGGAAGAGGCCGTAGGGGGAGATGCTCGGGTGCTGGTTGCCCTGCGCGTGCCCGACGTGGCCGGCAACGGTGTAAGCCGTGCCGTGCATGGCGTGCGACCCGACGACCGCGGCCAGCAGCGAGGTCCGCACGACCCGGCCCGTGCCGGTGGTGTTGCGCTCGTGCAGGGCGGCGACGACGCCATAGGCGCCGTACATGCCCGCGAGGAGGTCGCCGATGGGCACCCCCACGCGCTGCGGGTTGTCCGGACCAGGACCCGTGACCGACATGAGTCCCGCCTCGCCCTGCGCGATCTGGTCGTAGCCGGCGCGGCCGCCCTGCGGTCCGTCGTGGCCGAAACCGCTGATCGAGAGGATGACGAGGCGCGGGTTGAGCTCGTGGAGGGCATCGTTGGAGAAGCCCAGTCGGTCCATGACGCCGGGCCGGAAGTTCTCGATGAGGACGTCGGCGCGCTGCACGAGCCTGGTGAGGACGTCCCGGCCGTCGTCGGCCTTGAGGTCGAGGGTGATCGACTCCTTGTTGCGGTTGGCGCTGAGGAAGTAGGTCGAGATGGGGTCGTCCTCTGGCCCGACGAACGGAGGCCCCCAGCCGCGGGTGTCGTCACCCTTGCCCGGGCTCTCGACCTTGATGACGCGAGCGCCCATGTCTCCCAGCATCATCGCGGCGTGTGGGCCAGCGAGGGCTCGGGAGAGGTCAACGACGGTGATGTCCTGGAGGGGGCCGGTCATGCGTCGAGCCTAGGGAGCGGGACGGGTCAGGGGATCGGTCAGGTCATGGCAAGTCGAGCGGCCCACGGTGTCACCTTCTGCCAAACCCATGCCGTATGCCGTGTGTGCGACCAGGTGTGATGCGGGGACGACAGGTGGGCGGCCGGCATACGAGAGGTGTCAGTAGGCCGTGCGGTCAGCCCTCCCGGCCCAGGCGTCGAAGGGCTCGTGCGAGCGTGGGGTGGGGACGTGGAGGCGTCGCAGCGGCCAGGCAGCGAGGTCCGACGACGGGTCGAGGAGTCCGTGGAAGACGGCGTCGTCGAAGCCGGCTTCCGCTGCGGCGTGCTGGTCGGCCGCGTGGACGACGGCGTCGACTCTGGACCACAGCGCGGCAGAGAGGCAGAGCGGGCAGGGCTCGCACGAGGCATAGATCGTCGCCCCGACGAGCGCGAAGTCCCCGACCTCCCGGCAGGCGGCACGGATCGCGACGACCTCGGCGTGCGCGGTCGGGTCGAGCGTGGTGGTCACGCTGTTGGCGCCCTCGCCGAGGACGACGCCGTCCCTCACGACGACCGCTCCGAACGGTCCACCGCCGCCGGCGACGTTGGTGATCGCGAGGTCGACCGCACGGTCGAGGAAGCTCTGGTGGTTGGTCACCGGCTCATGGTGCCACCGGCGGCCTCGAGGCAGGCAATCCACCTGCATCGTCGGCTCCGAAGAGCAGATGCACAGCGAGCCCGACGATGAGCTCGCGGCACCTCCCCCCTGGAGCAGTCATGCGCACCATCTCCCGCACCACCAAGGCCGTCCTGGCCGCCGGCATCCTCGCGTCCTCGCTCACCGTCGTCGCCGCGACCACCGCCACGGCGAACAGTGGCGACCTCACCGCCTCCCTCCAGCCGGTCGCGCTCAACGGTGTCGACGGAAGCGGCACTGCTCTGGTCACCGTGCGCGGCACGCGCATCGACATCGCCATGGCCGCATCGGGGCTGCTCGCGGACGCACCGCACGCAGCGCACATCCACTTCGGTGCGGACGCCCGGCACGAGTGCCCGGCCGCCTCGGACGACCTCGACGCAAGCAACACCCTCAACACCTCCGAGGGCGCGCCCGCCTACGGTCCCGTCCGCGTGTCGTTGACCAAGACGGGCGACACCAGCCCGGCGAGCGCCTTGGCCATCGACCGGTTCGACACCGCGCCCCAGGGCAACCTGACCTACGAGCGCGGCCAGATCAAGGTCTCGCAGGACGTCGCGAAGGCGGTCACCCGTGGTGAGGCCGTCATCGTGATCCACGGTGTCGACCACAACCACAACGGTGCCTACGACGGCGCCACCGCGAGCGACCTTGACCCGTCGCTGCCGACCGAGGCCACCGACCCCGCGCTGTGCGGCGTCATCGTCCCGAACTGACGAGCTCAGCTACTGAGGGTTTCCCGCCAGGTCCTGGGCTCGCGCTCCAGCAGCGAGCCCAGGGTCGCGGGGTCTCCGACGAACCCTCGCGGTCGTAGGTCCGGAACATCGCCACCAGGTCGTCGCGTGCCTGCGCCGGCAGTCCGGCCCCGGGCCCGGCCACCCAGTCCTCGCGTGACTGGGTCACCGCAACCACCGGATGTCCCAAGACCTCGGAGGCCACCTGCGCCAGCTGACGCACACTGAGCCGCTCGGGTCCGGCGAGGTCGTAGGCCTCACCTGCGTGACCCTCCTCGGTCAGGATGCGGGCCGCAACCTCGGCCACGTCCTCGAGGTCGACGTTCGTGAACGGGGTGTCCACCGAGTAGGGCACCCCCATCCGTCCGGCTCGCGCGGCTGACTCGAGGTTCTGCGCGTATGCCGCCGGGCGCAGGATCGTGGCGGTCTCCAGACGCGCACGGATCGCCCGCTCCGCCTTCCCCTTGCGGACGTGATGCGGCATCGAGGTATCGTCCGGGTGCAGCACGGAGTGGAAGACGAACCGCGAAACCCCCTCTGTGGCAGCAGCCTCGGCCACACGCTCGGCCATCGCCACCTCGTCCGGGTGGACGTTGGGTGCGAGGTGGTAGACGCCCGCGACTCCCGTCATGGCCGCTCCCAGTCCCTCCCCGGTGACCAGGTCGAGCGGGACAGCGCGAACCTGCCCCGCGGCATACACGGGGCTTGTCGACCCCGGACGCACCGCAGCTCGGACGGTCACTCCGCGCCCGACCAGGGCTCTCGACACGGCACGGCCGGTCTTGCCGGCCGCGCCGATGACGAGCACCTCGGTCAGGTCCATCTCACATCCAGTCGTACTCGCTGGCGAGAGCGCCGTCCGCGAGCCGGGCGTAGCCGGGGCCGCGGTCGAAGAACGGCTCCTCGCCGCGCTCCTCGCGCAGCTGCGCCCGCAGCGCCTCGCTCGCGTCGACGTCGATGCTCACGTCGTCCTTGCCGCCCGAGGCGACGACGCCGTATGCCGTCCGCGCACCTTCGAGGGACACCTTGCCCCAGCGCAGGTCGCGTTCGACCTCGTCCAGCGGGCGCTCGAGAGGATCGCCCCAGCCACCGCCACCGGTGGTGCGGATCCGGATGAGCTGTCCCGCCTTGACCGGCTCGGCGTCGGCGAGGGCGTCGACGACCCGTTCGTCGGGCCCGCCCACGTCGATGGTGACGTGGAACGGCATACCGGCCTTGCCGCCCTTGACTCCCCAGCAGGCGAGGATCGAGCGGTCGGCGATCGACATGAAGTTCGCGTCCTGGAGCATGCGAATGTGCTTCTCGTAGCCCAGTCCACCCCGATAGCGGCCCGCACCACCGGAGTCCACCGCGAGCCCGAGGCGCTCGACGAGGAACGGGAAGCGTGACTCGGTGAACTCGCTCGGCAGGTTGCGGGAGTCGGGCACGACGTGGATGGTGTCCTCGCCGTCGGCGTAGTAGCGACCGCCGGAGCCGCCGCCGAGCACCTCACGCATGAGGTAGTCGTTGCCGTCGCGGTCCTTGCCGTAGACGCCGGTGTAGCGGATCGTCTCCTGGTCGGCAGGCATCTGGCCGTCGACCGCCTTGGCGACCACGCCGGACAGGACGCCGAGCAGTCGCAGGATGACGAAGGTGCGGGCGTTGGTCGGCGCCGGGTAGATCGGCGTGAGCAAGGTGCCCTTCTCCGGGAAGCGCATCTCGATGAGGGGCACGATGCCCTCGTTGACGTCGAGCTCGGCCATCCGCTCGGGGGTGTCGGCAAGGTTGCGCAGGATGGGCGCGAGCCACTTCTTGAGGAAGTTGCCACCGACGTAGTCGCCGCAGTGGTTGATCGGGCCCTTGGCCTGGGGCGCGGTGCCGGTGAAGTCCACGATGAGGCGGGCACCGCCGGCGAAGTTGGTCTCCGGGTCGGCCGGTGCGTCGTCGACCTTGGTCAGCGTGATGCGCTGGGTGTGCAGCATCGGCTCGTCGACGCCGTCGTGCTCGGCGTAGTCCTCCCAGACATACGTGCCCTCGGGGATCTTGCTGAGGATCTCGCGGCGGTAGGTCTCCTGGGTGCTGTCGAGGATCGCGTCGAACGCGGTCTCGATCTCGTCGCGGCCGTAGCGCGCGAAGAGGTCGGAGAGCCGTCGTGCGCCCATGAGGCAGGCCGAGCACTCGGCGTCGAGGTCGGCGGCGAGGCTGTCGGGCATGCGCGAGTTGCGCGTCATGATCCGCAGCGCGGCCTTGTTGGGGACGCCGGCGTCCCACAGCTTGATCGGCGGGACGGACAGGCCCTCCTCGTGGACGCTGGTCGCGTGGCTCGGCATCGACCCGGGCACCGCGCCGCCGATGTCGTCGTGGTGACCGAAGGCCTGGACGAACGCGACGACGGCACCGTCGTGGAAGACGGGCACGGTGACGCAGAGGTCGGGCAGGTGGCCGATGCCACCCTCGGACTCGTAGACGTCGTTGTGGAAGAAGACGTCACCCTCGTGCATCTCCTCCAGCGGGAAGTCGCGCACGATGGGGTGCACGAGGGCCGAGTAGGAGCGCCCGGTGAGCTTGCGCAGCTGGCGGTCGTGGATGCCGGCGCGGAAGTCGTGCGCGTCGCGGATCATGGGGGAGCGGCTGGTGCGCGCGATCGCGGTCTCGACCTCCATCTCGACGCTCGCCAGGGTTCCCTGGACGATCTCGACGAGGATCGGGTCGACGGTGCTGCCGGGCGCGGTGAGGCGCTTTCCGTGCTCGTATGCCGTGGGCAGGCCCGCGGGGTTCACCGGTGCTGCCTGGGGCTCCACAGTCGTGGTGCTCACTTGTCCTCCTTGGTGATGACGAGGTTGCCGAAGGCGTCGACCGTGACGGTGAAGCCGGGGTGGACGGGGACGGTCGAGCCGAACTCCTCGATGACGGCCGGACCGGTGATGGTGTCGCCGGCCCGCAGGTCAGGTCGCCACCAGACGCCCGTTTCGACGTAGCCGTGGTCGGCGTCGAAGCAGACCTGGCGGGTCGAGCGCTGTGCTCGCTCCTCGACCGATCCACCGTCGCCGGCGTCGGCCGCGTCGATCTCGCGCAGCTCGGGGCGGGTGATGGGTCCCACTCCCGTGACGCGCAGGTTGACCCACTCGACCTGCTGGGTGGGGTCGGTCCGGAAGTCGTAGCCGTACAGCTGGTGGTGGGCGTCGTGGAACGCCTGGGCGACGGCGTCGGCATACGACTCGTCCACGGCGACATCGGTCGGCGCGGTGACCCGCACCTCGTAGGCCTGCCCGAAGTAGCGCAGGTCGACCGTGCGGGTGAACTGGTGATCCTCGGCCGCGAAGCCCTCCTTGGCGAGGGCGGCCGCCGCGCGCTCGGTGAGCGACGTGAAGGTCTTCTCGATGGCGGCGAAGTCGAGGGCGGACTGCTTGGCCACCTGGGTCTGCACGTAGTCGTTCTTGACGTCCACGGTGAGCAGGCCGAAGGCGCTGACGTTGCCCGGGTTCTGCGGGACGACGACGCCGGCGAGGTCGAGGATGTCGACGAGCAGGCACGCGAGGAGCGAGCCCGAGCCACCGAACGTCGTGAGCATGAAGTCACGCACGTCGAGCCCGCGCTTGACCGAGACCTGGCGCAGGGCGTTGGCCTGGTTCCAGGCGGAGATCTCGAGGATTCCGGTGGCGCAGCGTTCGAAGTCGAGGCCGAGCTTGCCGGCCAGTGACTCGATCCCGGTCCGCGCGGCGTCCACGTCGAGCGGGATCTCGCCGCCGAGGAGGTGCGCGGGGATGCGGCCGAGCGTCACGTGGGCGTCGGTGATCGTCGGGTTCGCGCCACCCTTGCCGTAGCAGAGCGGGCCCGGGTCGGCACCGGCCGAGTGCGGACCGACCTTGAGCGCACCCTCGGGCGAGACCCACGCGATGGAGCCCCCGCCGGCGCCGACGGTCACGACGTCGATCATCGGGATCTTGCTCGGGTAGGCACCCACGGTGCCCTCGGTGGTCAGGGTCGGCTCGCCGCCGAGGACGACCGAGACGTCGGTGGAGGTCCCGCCGCCGTCGCAGGTGAGGACCTTGTCGAAGCCGGCCTTCTGGGCGATGAGCGCGGCACCGAGGGCGCCGGCAGCCGGACCCGACAGGACGGTGGTGATCGGCTGGTGCACGACCTCGTCGGCGGAGAGCACGCCACCGTTGGACTTCATGATGTAGAAGGGGATCTCGCGTCCCGAGCCGCCGGTGAAGCCCTCGAGGCGGCTGTGGATGTTGCTGACGTAGCGGCTGACGTTGGGCTTGACCGCGGCGTCGACCAGCGTCGTCATGGAGCGCTCGTACTCGCGGTACTCGCGCAGCACCTCGCTCGAGATCGACACGATGGCCTCGGGGTGCTCGGCGCGCAGGATCTCGCGCATCCGCAGCTCGTGGTCGTCCGCGGCATACGAGTGCAGGAAGCAGACGCCGATCGTCGTGATGCCGCGCTCCTTGAACCAGCGGGCCGCCGCGACAGCGCTCTCCTCGTCGAAGGGGCGGATCTCGTTGCCCTCGAAGTCCATCCGCCCACCGACCGTGCGCACGTGGTCGGCGGCGACGATGCGCGGCGGCTTGACCCAGAAGTAGGAGTTGCCGTAACCGTCGGGCACCGCCTGGCGGGCGATCTCGAGCATGAACTCGTAGCCCTCGGTCGTGATGAACCCGAGCTGCTCGACCTTGCCCTCGAGGAGCTTGTTGGTCGCGACGGTCGTGCCATGGCAGACCGCGGTGATGTCGTCACCGGCCGCCCCCATGAGTCCAAGCACTTTGTCGATGCCGTTGATGAAGCCATCCGCGGGGTTGCTGGGGGTGCTCGGGGTCTTCGTGGTGACGAGCTCACCCGAGTCCTCGTCGAAAGCCACGACGTCCGTGAACGTCCCGCCCGTGTCGATGCCGATTCTGATCCGTCGTTGCGCCATGGGAGAGATTCAAGCCCGGTATGCCGGTTGCTCGCCTTGTCAATCCCTGCCAACGGATCGGGGATATCGCCTCAGAACCCGCCAAGGGCCGGGCCGGCGACGGGGGCTCAGGCGCGTGCGTCGATCGTCAGGTCCGGCGCAGCGGCGAGCAGCGTTCGATCGGACGTCAGGAGGCGCATGCCCTCGACCTGTGCCTGAGCCAGCAGCATCCGATCGAAAGGGTCGTGTCGAACCAACATTGGAAAGCCCGCGATGCCCTCTGCGTGCGGCGCGGTGAGAGGCAACTCGCGCAGGCCTGCCGCGAAAGAGGCGTCGCTGAGTGGCCCCATGAGCTGGAGCTTGCTCAGCATCTGCTTGATGGTGAGCTCCACGACGCTGATGGGTGAGAAGAAGGCCGGCGTTGCGGCGGCAGCGAGCATGCCCTGAGCGGCTGACCCGAGCCGGCCGTCACGGGTGATGAGCCAGAGCAGGGCATTGGAGTCGAGCAGAATCACTTGTCCCAGTCCTTGCCATAGAACATCTCTTGGATGTCTGGGTCGATTCCTTCCACAACGTCGTCGTCGTACTCGACTCCGATCCAGCCCTCGACCCCGAAGACGATCTTGGGCTCCTCGTGCACGACGAGGTCGACCACGGGCTTGCCGGCGCGGGCGATCGTCACCTGCTCACCGGCAAGGACCTTCTCGATGAGCTTGGACAGCTGTGACTTCGCCTCGTGGACGTTGACCTGAGTGGGCATGCACCGATTCTAGCGCGGCCTTAGCCAGACTTAGCCAACCCAGTGGAGCAGCTGTCGAGAGTAGACAAAGTCCCGCCTCGGACCCTTCGAGGCGGGACTTTGTCTACTCTCGACGGCTGCTAGTTGCCTTCGGGCTTGTGGTCGCGGCGCGGGCCTCCGTGCGCGAAGGAGGTCTTCGCCGGCGACTCGAGCTCCTCGCGGTGGTTGCGGATGAGGTCGAGGTTGCGGTCGCGCAGGTGGTCGAAACCCTGCGAGATGTTGGACCCGGGCGTGAGCGAGGACAGTGCCGTCTCGGGGTCCAGCCGTGCCGACACCCAGCCCTCGTGCGAGGCGGCCTTGGCGATGATCGTCGCGTTGGGCGTGACGATGTGGCTGTTGCCGAAGTAGATGACCCCGGCGGGGTCGATGCCGGTCGCGTTGGCGCCGATGACGAACACGTGGTTGTCATAGGCACGCGCCCGGGACGTGAGCTCCCAGATGTCGGCCGAGCGCAGCAGCGCAGAGGGGCGGCAGATGATCTCGGCGCCCTGCACGGCCTGGATGCGGGAGAGCTCCGGGTAGTCGCCGTCGAAGCAGATGATCATGCCGATGCGCCCGATCGCGGTGTCGCACACCGTCACCGTGTCGCCCGGGGTCACCCAGCCGCCACCATCGACGGCCTCGGTGCAGAACGGGTGGGTCTTGCGATAGACGCCGAGCAGGGCACCGTCGCTGTCGATGAGCACCGAGGCGTTGTAGACGACTCCTCGCTGGGGTCCGCGCTCGTAGGTCCCCACGCACAGGACGACTCCGAGCTCACGTGCCACCTCTTGGAAGGGCTCGGTCATGGCACCGGGGAGCTCGCTGACGAGGTCCCACAGCTCCTCGACGGAGCAGTCGGGCGTGAAGCCGGTCGTCGCCGACTCCGGCAGCACGACGAGCTCGGCGTCGGTCTCCACCACGCAGCGGCGCACGAAGTCGATGCACCGCTCGATGTTGGCCTGCACGACCTCGGGGCTCAGCGGACCCCGGATCGGTGCGACCTGGATGGCAGCAGCAGTGAGAGCACGCATCAGCGACGACCTCCAATCAGCCAGCCGACGAGCACGCCGGCCAGAGCGATCCCGGCACCGAGGAGGGCGCTGGGCACGAGACCCGGTCCGCATGCGGACGAGGGCGCCCCACCAGCATACGAAGCGGTCTGCCCTCCGCCCGCCAGCTGTCCCGACCTCGCCGATTCCCCTTCTCCAGGACGCGACACGCCGGCAGCTGCCGGTTCGGGCGCGGCAGGGCGCTTCCCGGCGATGTCGGCGTCGAGGGACGTGAACATCTGGCCGGCCATCTTGCGGGCGACCCCGGCGAGCATGCGCTGACCGACACCGCCGATGGGGCCGCCGACCTGGGCGTCCGCCTCATAGGTGATCGACGTCCCGCCGCCATCAGCAGGAGTGAGGTTCACGTCGACCGTCGTGGCGATGGTGCCCGGTGCGCCAGCGCCCTCGGCCTTCATGACGAACGCGCTGGGCTCGGTGACGTCCGAGATCGCCACCTGGCCGTCGTAGGAGCCCTTGATGGCTGCCACTCCGGCCATGACGGTCATGGCGTAGCTGCCGGGGGAGAGCTCCCGTAGCGACTGGCACCCGGGGATGCACCGGGCCAGAACGGCTGGGTCGTGGACGGCTGCCCACACCTGGTCGGGGGAGGCAGCCATGGTGGCGGTGCCGGAGATGTTCATGCGGGCTCCTCGGGAGTGCTGCTGGAGGTGGCGGCCAGGGCGCGCTGGCGGCGCAGGTCCCACAGCTCGTCTGGACTGATGGGCATCGAGCGGATCGCGAAGCCTTCGGCGTCCGAGATCGCGGAGGCGATGGTGGCGGTCACGGGGATCGTGCCCGCCTCGCCGGCACCCTTGATCCCCAGGGGGTTCAGCGGGGACGGCGTCTCGAGGTGGTCGGTCTCGATGTGCGGAACCTCGGAGGCGTAGGGGATGAGGAAGTCCATGAACGAGGCGTTGAGCAGCTGCCCGCTCTCGTCGTAGGCCATGCGCTCGTAGAGCGCGCCTCCGACGCCCTGGGCCACGCCGCCGTGGACCTGCCCCTCGACGATCATCGGGTTGACCACGGTGCCGCAGTCGTGGACGACGCAGTAGCGCAGGATCTTGATCTCGGCGGTGACGGGGTCGGTCTCGACGATGGCCGCGTGCATGCCGTTGGCGAACGTCGCCTGTGTGGGGGAGTAGAAGTCCTTGCCCTCCAGGCCCGGCTCGTCGTCGTCGGCGATGGGCGGCTTGTCGGGGTCGTAGGTGCCGGCGAACTGCGTGGCGGCCTTGGCGGACTCGTCGAAGGCGTAGCGCAGGGGGTTGGACATGACGGCAACGGTCGAGAGGGCGATCGACGCGTGGGGTGCGCCCTTGACGCTGATCGTCCCGTCCTCGATCTGCAGGTCGTCCTCGGACACCTCGAGGGCGTCGGCAGCGATCCGCAGGGCCTTGGCACGCACGGCGCGCGCCGCGAGGGCCACGGCGTTGCCCGACATCACCGCACCGCGGGAGGCGAAGGTCCCCACGGCATACGGCATGCGCCGGGTGTCACCGGTGGTGACGTGGACGTCGTCGATGGAGACGCCGAGCTCGTCGGCGACGATCTGGGCGAGGATCGTCTGGTGGCCCTGGCCCTGGGTCGTGAGGCCCGTGGCGACGTTGACGCGACCACTGGTCTCGACGTGCACGTGCCCGCCCTCATAGGGGCCGACGCCGGTGCCCTCGACGTAGCAACCGATGCCGAGTCCGACCTTGCGTCCCTGTGCCTCGGCTTCCTTCTTGTATGCCGGGAAGTCGTCCCAGCCCACGAGCGCCTTGAGCTTGGCGAGGGAGGCGGGGAAGTCACCGGAGTCGTACTTTAGCGGGCGCCCGTCCTGGAAGAGCAGGCCCTGGTCGTAGGGCATCTCCTCGGGCTGGATGAAGTTGCGGGAGCGGACCTCGGTGCGGTCGAGGCCGAGCTCGGCCGCGATGGCGTCCATCGTGCGCTCCATGGCGTAGCACCCCTGCGGACGTCCGGCGCCCCGGTAGGGCGTCACGAGAACGGTGTTGGTGTACATGGACCAGAACTCGACGCGGTAGTTCTGCGGCTTGTAGGGGCCGAGCAGCTGGGTGGCGGTGATGATCGGGACGATGACGCCGTAGGGCAGGTAGGCGCCGTTGTCGTGCCAGAACTTCACGTCGAGGGCGAGCAGCCGCCCGTCGTCGTCGAAGCCGACGGTGACGGTCTGCAGCTGGCCGCGCTCGTGCGCGCTCGAGGTGAAGTGCTCCCGCCGGTCCTCGGTCCACTTCACGTCGTGGTTGAGCCTGCGCGAGGCCCAGGGGATGAGGACCTCCTCGGGCCACGGGTGCATGATCTTGACCCCGAAGCCACCACCCACGTCGGGGGCGATGCACTCGACCTGCGCCAGAGGCAGGGCGAGCTTGGCGGCGACAGCAGCGCGCACACCGGTCGTGGTCTGCGTCGACGAGTGGATGCGCATGCGCTGCTCGTCGGAGTCCCAGTGCGCGAGGACGCCCTTGCCCTCCATCGGCATGCACGCACTGCGCTCGATCTCGAGGTCGAGGGTCAGGGTGTGCGGGGCCGCGGCCATGGCAGGCTCGACGTTGCCGACCTCCTGGAGGAGATGGGCGGCGACGTTGCCGGGGGCGTCGTCGTGCACGAGGAGCTCGCCGTCGCGCGACTTCGCGATCCCGACGACGGGCGGCAGCAGCTCGTAGGTCACGACGATGCGCTGCGCCGCGTCCTCGGCGAGGTAGCGGTCACGGGCGACCACCATGACGATGGCCTCACCGACGTGGTTGATCTCGTCCTTGGCCAGCGGGTAACCGGTGCGACCGGCCTCGATGCTCGGGTGGGGGATGAGCAGGGGCAGGCGGTCGGCGGCCGGGCCGTCGAGGTCCTCATGCGTGAAGACCGCGACGACGCCGTCGATCTCGACTGCCTCGTCGACGTCGATGTCGGTGATGCGCGCGTGGGCGTGCGGGCTGCGGACGAAGGCCACCTCGTAGGCGTCCTGCCCGAGGTCGTCGAGGTAGCGCCCGTTGCCGGTGACGAGGCGCGGGTCCTCCTTGCGCTGGACGGGTTGGCCGAACTGGCGGGTGCTCATGCGCCGTCGCCCCCGTTCGCCCCTTCACGCTTGATCTCGGCGGCTCGGAGCACGGCCTTGCAGATGTTCTGGTAGCCGGTGCAGCGGCAGAGGTTGCCCGAGATCGCCTCGCGCGCCTCCTCGCTGGTGGGGTCGGGGTTCTCCTCGATGAAGGCGGTGATCGTCGTGACGAACCCCGGTGTGCAGAAACCGCACTGGAGGCCGTGGCACTCGACGAACGCCTGCTGCACGGGACCCATGTCGTCCTGCGTGCCGAGGCCCTCGACGGTGGTGATCCGGGCGTCCTGGGCTGACACGGCGAACATTAGGCACGAGCGCATCGGGTCGCCGTCGACGAGCACGGTGCAGGTACCGCACACGCCGTGCTCGCAGCCGACGTGGGTGCCGGTCAGGCGCAGGTCGTGCCGCAGGAAGTCCGACAGCAGCCGGCGGGGTTCCACCTCGCGGGTGTGGGCGACCCCGTTGACGTTCAGGGTCACCTCGACGGTGGTGTTGCTGGTTTCGGTGGTCATGAAACGGCTCCTGTGAGGGCTCGGCGGGTGAGCTCTGCGGCGAGGACTCGGCGGTAGTCACTGCTGGCGTGGATGTCGGCCTCCGGAGCGATACCGGCCTGGACGAGCTCGTCCACGCCGTCCCAGCTCGACGAGATCCGCTGTCCGGCAACGACTTCGGTGAGGTCGATGACGACGGGGATGTCGGTGACGGAGACGTATGCCGCCCGCGCCCCTCGCACGACCGCGTCACTGCCCTCACCCTCGACGTCCACGGCCACCCCCACGCCGGCGAGGGCGTAGTCGCCATGGCGTCGGGCGGACTCGAGGAAGGCCGTGCGGGTCGACGGTCCGAAGCGGGCGAAGCGCACCGCCTCGAGGAGCTCGTCGGCCTCGAGCACGGTCTGGAGCGGGCCCTCGAAGAAGTCGCCGGCAGCGACCTCACGTCGGCCTTTGGGCCCGATCACCTCCATCACGGCGTTGGTGAGGACAGCGATCGAGGGCATCTCGCCGGCGGCGTCGGCGTGGGCGATGGAGCCCACGGTGGTGCCGCGGTTGCGGATGGCCGGGTGGGCCACGTTGTTGAGCGCCTGACGGAGAACCGGGAGGACGGCATACGCGTCGTCGTGTCGTTGGAGGGCGGCGTGGCGCACGGTCGCACCGACGCGCACGAAGTGATCCGTGACCGTGATGGTGTCCAGCCCGGCGACCCGGTTGATGTCGACGAGGTGCGCCGGCTGGGCCAGGCGCATGTTGAGGACGGGGATCAGGCTCTGCCCCCCGGCGAGGACCTTGCCGTCGTGCCCCACCTCGCGGAGAGTCTCGACGGCTTCGTCGAGGGTGTGCGGGGAGTGGTGCACGAACGGTGCGGGTTTCACCTGGGTGCTCCTGCCTGCTGGAAGTTCTGGGGGAGGTTCTGGGGGAATGGCGCCGCCCCGCCCGGAGTCGTCCCCGGGCGGGGCGGCGGGAGAATCTCAGAGGCGGCGGTCGCGGTCGGGGTCGCGCGTCCCCGGCTCGCCCGGGTAGCCGGTCTGGTAGAGGTCGTCGATGCCATCTTCGTCACCGTAGACGCGGTCACCGGTGGCGATCGCGGTGCCCCCGCGGCCGCCGAGGCCGCCGGGACCGTCAGCGCGGTTGCGCAGGTCCTCCGGGGCGATCGAGCGGGCCAGGTGGAAGGCGCCGATGGCGACAATGGTGCCAAGGGCGATGCCGCTGAGGGTGAAGTCCTCGCTGAACTTCATCTTGACGTCACCGATGCCGATCACGATGCCGGCCGCGACGGGAACGAGGTTGATCGGGTTGGCGAAGTCGACCCCGTTCTCCTTCCAGATCTTGGCGCCGAGCAGGCCGATCATCCCGTAGAGGACGACGGTGATGCCGCCGAGGACGCCACCGGGGACGGAGGCGACGAGCGCACCGAACTTGGGCGAGAGACCGAAGAGGATCGCGACGACGGCGGCGACGTAGTAGGCGGCCGTGGAGTAGACGCGGGTCGCGGCCATGACACCGATGTTCTCGGCGTAGGTCGTCGTGGGGGAGCCACCGACGGACGACGCGAGGATGGTGCCGACACCGTCAGCGGCGATGGCGCGGCCCATGTCCTTGTCGAGGTTGTGGCCGGTCATCTCGGCAACGGCCTTGACGTGTCCGGTGTTCTCGGCGATGAGCGCGATGACGGCGGGCAGGACGAGCAGGATCGCGGTCGTCGAGAAGCTCGGGGTGTGCCAGCCGGCCACCTCGCTGCCGTCGGCCTTGAAGATCGTCTTGGCCGGGAAGCCGAACCACGAGGCGTCACCGATGCCGGAGGTGTTCCAGCGGACGTGCTCGGTGGCCTCGGTGGCACCGCCGAGGACGGAGGTGATGGGGCCGGCGACCTTGTCGAGGAGCCACGACAGCACGGTGCCGAAGATGAGGGCGAGGAAGATCGCGATGCGGCTGATGAAGCCCTTGAACGCGACCGCGCAGACGATGGTGAAGAGCATGGTCAGCAGCGCCACCCACTGGTCCTGGGGCCAGTAGATGTTGGCGACCACCGGTGCGAGGTTGAAGCCGATGAGCATGACGACGGCGCCGGTCACCACGGGAGGCAACACCTTGTGCAGGATGCCCGACCCGAGGAAGTGGATCGCGAGGCCGATGAGGGCGAGGACGATGCCGGAGATGAGGATCGCGCCCGTGACCTCGGAGGAGTCGCCGCCCTGGGCACGGATGGCTGCGACGCCGCCGACGAACGCGGCGGAGGTGCCGAGGTAGCTCGGCACCCGTCCCTGCACGATGAGGAGGAACGCGATCGTCGCGATGCCGCTCATCATGATGGCGAGCTGCGGGTTGAGCCCCATGACCAGGGGGAAGACGAATGTCGCACCGAACATCGCGACGACGTGCTGCGCACCGAGGCCGACGGTGCGGCCCCAGTCCAGCCGCTCGTCAGGGGCGACGACGTCGTCGGGCCCGAGCGCGCCTTCCTTGAGCTTCCAACCAAGTCCGAGAGCCATGTCGTGTGCGACCTTCCTCAGGTGGACGGGCAGCCAGGGAGCCACGCCGTCGTGGATAGAGAGGACGCTAACCGGGCCGTCCTCGTCGGGCATTCGTCAATCTGTGACAGTCGCCCGCACGGACCGTTGGCAACTCGGTGTGGCCGCGGTCACCGGGCGTCGTAAGCGTCATCGTGGCACGGTCGCCAGCCCCGCGGACCAGGTCTGGAGCAACTCGCCGGAGCGCGAGGAGGAAGCGGGTCAGACGCCGCGCATCTGGCGGATGCGCAGGGCCAGCGCGAGCGTCAGCCGCAGCTGCGGGTCGCTCGTGAACGGCCCGAGCATCTGCTCGAGCTTGGCGATCCGGTAGCGCAGCGTGTTGTAGTGGAAGAACAGGATGCGGGCGGTCTCGGCGACGTTGAGGTTGGTGTCGATGAGCACCTGCAGCGTCTGGCGCAGGTCGGCATAGGACGACTGGTCGTCGGTCGCGAGCTCGCCCAGCGCCTCGTCGACGAACGCCCTCAGGTCGGCCGTGTCGGGGATGAGAGACAGCAGCCGATAGATGCCGAGGCCGTCGAAGTGCATGACCGCGGACTCGCCCTGCATCTGGCGCCCGACGGCCACCGCGCGCAGCGCCTCGGCATAAGCGCGCGGGATGTCGGCGACGGAGTCCACCGGGCGTGAGACCCCGGTCGAGAAGGAGCGCCGTCCACCGCCGCCGTCTCCGCGCACGATCTTGACGACCTCGCCGACGTTGCGCATGACGGTCTCGTGAGCACCCTCTCCCTCGGAGGGGGCCGGCAGCAGGGCGACGACCTCCTGCGAGAAGCCGGCCACCGGTGCCTTGGGCTCCCGGGTGCGCACCGCCTGGACCCACGCCCGCACGAATCGCTCCTGGAGAGAACGCAGCTCGTCGCTGTCACGGGTGGTCTGGTCGTCGTCCTCGTCCGTCTCCGCGACGACGACGACCATGCGCCGGTCGAGGTCCCAGCCCAGTGAGGCGGCGTGGGCGACGGCCTCGGCGGGACCACCGCCGCGGCCGACCAGGGTGTCGCGCAGGAACTCGGCGCGGTACTTGCTCTGCACCGTCGAGACGGCCTGCTCCTTGGTGATCGCCAGGGCGGCCACGGTGGCTGCGCGCTCGAGTCCGTGCACGTCCGTCGTCGTCAGCACCCGCCCGGGGGTGAACACGGCCAGCAGCCCGTGGTCGGAGGTGCCGGCGACGATGCGCACCATCGTCCGCTCCGACTTCACGGCTCCGCTCTCGCGCACCCCCACGGGTTCGTCCTCGACGATGAGCCGGCCGGTGCGGTCGAAGCAGTCCAGGGCCAGGACGCCGGCGAGGTCCTCGTCGGCTCCAGCAGTCGTGATGATCCGCCCGTCCGTCGTCGCCACCATGGCGACGCCGGTGAAGAGGCCGACCAGCGCCTCGCAGAGGTCGACGAGCGTGCCCCCGCGCAGCACGGTCTGGACGAGGATCTGGTTGACCTCGTCCTCACGGCGCAACAGCTCGGCCTGGTGGTCGACAAGGCGACGCAGGGACTCCACCGTGGCGTCGCCCCCGGCGGCCTCCTCATGAGGCGATGGCAAGGTGTGGCCCTGAAGGGCGAGATCGTTGGCAACATTTACCATCCGGCCACTGTAGTCAGGCTGGCTAGCGTTCGAGGGGTGCATCCCACAATTCCGGCAGCGGCCTCTCCGCTCACGCTGGACCTCGTCGCGGGCCCGTCGCAGCAGGCGGTCGTCCTCGCGGCCTTCCCCACGGCGCTCTACCTCGGGCGGCCCGAGCACGCCAAGGTGCTGCCGGTCGTCACCCGCGACGCGCTCATCCTCCCGACGGCACTCCGGCTGGCCGAGCCCGGTCCCCACGACTGGGGCGTCGACGCTGGAGACGTCGTCACGCTGGGAGGCGGGCTCGTCGCCCTGCCCGGACACGGCATACGGGTCGTCCGTTCGTGGCGACCACGACGGGTGACCATCGGAAGCCCCAGCGCCGTCACGGTCGACTGGACCTCGCTGCTGGCCCAGGTCGGACGCGGCGAAGGGCTCACCCCGCGTGCCGATGACGTCCTCTGCGGAGCCCTGCTGGCCGCCCGCGCCCTGGGCGTGTCGTTGCCGGCGACCTTGCCCGTGGAGCGCACGACGAGCCTGTCGGCTTCACTTCTCGAGGCCGCTCATGCCGGGTATGCCGTGCCGGCCGTCATCGACCACGTCACCGCCGTCGTGGCCGGGTCCGCCGACACCACGTCGACTCGCGAGGCCGTGCTCGCCATCGGGCACACCTCGGGAGCAGGCCTGCTCGAAGGCATCGATCTTGTCCGCAACACCTCCCACTGCCCTCTGCCGGAAGGAATCCCGTCGTGAGTACCACCCACGTCGACCTGCGCCGAGGCGCCTACCACGACTCCGTGACGCTGCTGCAGGTCTCGCGCACCGTCGCTGACGTCGATGGCGTCGAGGCCGCCCAGGTCGCCATGGCGACCGAGCTCAACGTCGAGGTGCTCACCGGGATGGGCTTCGACGTCCCCGAGGGCGCCGGCCCCAACGACCTCGTCGTCGCCGTGCGCGCCGCCGACGAGGACGCGGTGGCTGCGGGAGTTGCTGCTGCCGAGGCCGCCCTGTCCGCGAAGTCCGCACCGAGCGGTGGCTTCGGTGACGCGCCGGCACCACGCACCACCGCGGCAGCGATCCGTGCAGGCGGCGCCGAGATCGCCCTCATCTCCGTCCCCGGGCGCTATGCCACCACCGAGGCGCTCGACGCCATCGGTGCCGGCGCCTCGGTGATGTTGTTCTCGGACAACGTGTCCGTCGAGGACGAAGTCATGCTCAAGGACGCCGCCGCGCGGGCCGACGTCCTCGTCATGGGCCCCGACTGCGGCACCGCCAGCGTCGGGGGAGTGGCCTTGGGCTTCGCCAACGTCGTCAGCTCGGGCCCGATCGGCATGGTCGCCGCCTCCGGGACCGGCGCCCAGCAGCTCATGTGCCTCCTCGACGCCGCCGGGCTCGGGATCTCGCACTGCCTCGGTGTCGGTGGCCGCGACCTCAAGACGGCTGTCGGCGGGCGCTCCACCCGCCAGGCGCTCGCCGCTCTGGCAGCCGACCCCGCGACGACCTCGATCGTCGTCGTCTCGAAGCCGCCGGACGAGGAGGTCCTCGCGGACCTCGAGTCGTATGCCGCAGGGCTGGGTCTGCCGGTTCGCTGGGCCACGCTCGGCGCGGGCCGGCCTGATCTCACCACCGCGCTCGAGGCAGTGCTCGAGGCCGAGGGTCACGACGTGCCCGAGTGGCCGAAGTGGGTGGCGGACGGTGATCCCGCGCCGGGCTCGGTGACGGGCAGCCTGCGCGGCCTCTTCTGCGGCGGCACGCTGGCCGACGACGCGATGCTCCTGGCTGCCGAGAGCCTGGGCGACATCCGCTCCAACATCCCGCTGCGTGACGACCTCGCCCTCGGCTCCGACCTCAAGCACGATGGCCACGTGGTCATCGACTTCGGTGACGACGGCCTGACCCAGGGCCGTGCGCACCCGATGATCGACCCGACCCTGCGCATGGAGCGCATCGCCGCCGAGGCCGCCGACCCCAGCTGTGGCGTTCTCCTGCTCGACCTCGTCCTGGGCTACGGCGCGCACCAGGACCCGGCTGGCGAGCTCGCCGAGGCCATCCGCGACGCCAAGCAGGGCCGCGAGCTGCCGGTCGTCGTGTCCGTCACCGGCACCGAGGGCGACCCCCAGGGCCTGACCCGCACTGCCGAGACGCTCGCCGCGGCGGGCGCGTCCGTCTTCCTGTCCAACCGCGATGCCACCCGGCACGCCCTCACCTTCCTCGGGAGCGCGTCATGACCGAAACTGCGCAGCCACTGCACGGCCTGCTGTCCGCCGAGTCGCCGTCCGTGGCCACGTCGGGAGTCCAGCTCTTTGCTGACGCCCTTCGGGGCCAGGCCGTCTCTGTCACCGAGAGTGACTGGCAGCCGCCGATGGAGGGCACCGAGGCCGACCTGGCCAAGGTCATGGCCGACGCGCGCCGCGCCGAAGCCAACGCCACGGCATACGCACGCATGACCGCGTCGACCGCCGAGCTCTGCGACGTCAAGCAGGCCAAGGACGCCCTCGGTCTCGAGCGTGGCACCTTCCTGCACGCCGGTCCGCCCATCGACTGGGAGCGCGCCTCCGGTCCGCTGCGCGGTGCGTTCATCGGTGCGGTGCTCTTCGAGGGACTGGCCGACAACGCGGAGGAGGCCGAGAAGGCGCTCGCCGCAGGCACGTTCACCTTCGAGCCATGCCACCACCGCGACGCAGTGGGTCCCATGGCGGGCGTCGTGTCGCCGTCGATGTGGATGTACGGCCTGCGCGACGAGGTCCACGACGCGTGGTCCTGGTGCTCGCTCAACGAGGGTTTGGGCAAGGTCCTGCGCTACGGCGCCTACGGGCCCGAGGTCGTGGACCGTCTGCACTGGATGACGGACGTGCTCGGCCCGATCCTCCAGCAGTCGGTGCGCAGCACCGGTCCGTTCGACATCAAGTCGATCCTCGCCCAGATGCTCCAGATGGGCGACGAGGGCCACAACCGCAACCGTGCCGGCTCGCTCATGCTGCTGCGTGAGCTCCTGCCCGGCATGATCACCGCCGACGCGAGCTCGACCGACATCGCCGAGGCGGTGCGCTTCTCCGGCGCCAACGAGCACTTCTTCCTCAACCTCGGTATGCCGGCCTGCAAGCTCGCGACGATGGCGGCACACGGCATACCCGGTTCGTCGCTCGTGACGACCATGGCGCGCAACGGGACCGACTTCGGGATCCGGGTCTCCGGCACTGGCGACGAGTGGTTCACCGGCCCGGCCAACACTCCCGAGGGGCTCTTTCTCGGCGACTACGGTCCCGATGACGCCAACCCCGACATCGGCGACTCGGCCATCACCGAGACGGGCGGCATCGGTGGCTTCGCGATGGCTGCGGCACCCGCGATCGTCAAGTTCGTCGGCGGCGACGTGGCGTTCGCGCTGCGGGCGACGCAGACGATGTACGAGATCACGCTGGGGGAGCACCCGATGTTCCAGGTGCCGATCCTCGACTTCCGCGGCACCCCGACGGGCATCGACGTGGTGTCGGTCGTGCGGACCGGGATCCTGCCGCAGATCAACACCGGCATGGCGGGGCGGGTGGCCGGCACTGGGCAGGTCGGAGCCGGGCTCGTGACCCCACCGGCCGAGTGCTTCCCGGCTGCGCTGGCAGCGTTGGCCACCCGCACCTGACCCGCGATTCCCTTGCGTCTGCGGATGTGGCTGCCCTGGCGACCACTTCCGCAGACGCACGGTGGGCACTGCCTCACAGCGACCGACGCCTGACAGGCATTAGCGTGAGTGCTCGTGCTGCTCCTTGCCTTCGCCGGAACACTGTTCGTTGCGGTGTTGCTCTCCCACCGCGCCAACCGGACCATCCTGTCCACCGCGGTGCTCTTCCTTGTCGCAGGAATCGTCCTGGGCGACGGCCTCATCGGCGCGATCAGCTTTGACGCAGAGGATGAGACGGTCTCCGTCATCGCCGAGATCGCCCTGTTTGCCGTGCTCTTCACTGACGGGATGCGGGCTGGCTGGTCTGACCTGAGAGCAGCCTGGCGGTTGCCGGGGCGGGCGCTGTTGCTGGGTCTGCCGCTCACGCTGGCCATCACCGCCGTGCTCGCGCACTACCTCGTGGGTCTGGGCTGGCCCCAGGCGCTGCTCATCGGCGCGATTCTGTCACCCACCGACCCTGTCTTCGCGTCCGCTCTCGTCGGCAACGCGCGGGTGCCCGGTCGGCTCCGGCACCTGCTCAACGTCGAGTCCGGGGTCAACGACGGCCTGGCGCTGCCCTTCGTCGTCATCTTCCTGGCGCTGTCCCAGGGCAGCAAGGATCTCGAGCTGGGGCCTCTGGCCGGTGAGCTCGCTCTCGGTCTGGCCATCGGCGTGGTGCTGCCCTGGGTCGCCATCTCGCTGGAGAACACCTCGTTCTTCCGCGCCTCGCACGCCTACGAGCCGCTGAGCGCGCTGGCCGTGGGGCTCCTCGTGTTCGCTGCCGCCAGCCTCACCCACGCCAATCTCTTCATTGCCTCGTTCGCGGCCGGAATCACCTTGGCCAGTGTCGGGCCGCACCAGGCCGAGCGGTTCACCGAGTTCGGGGAGCTCATCTCCGAGCTGCTCAAGCTTGGGGCACTCCTGGTCTTCGGGGCGCTCATCACGCCGATGTTCGTCGACGAGATCGACGTGTGGGGGTGGCTGCTCGCCGTGCTGGCCATCGTCGTGGCCCGTCCGGTCGCGCTGTGGCTCTCGTTCCTCGGCAGTCACCTGAGCATGCGAGAGCAGGCGGCGGCGATGTGGTTCGGACCCAAGGGCTTTGCCTCGGTCGTCTACGGGCTGCTCGTCGTGGACTCCGGCATACCCGACAGTGACCTCATCTTCCACCTCGTCGCCCTCACCGTGGTGATCTCGATCATCCTGCACTCTTCGACCGACGTCGTGGTGGCGCGCGCCTTCGACGAGGCCGGGGAGACACCTCAGTGGCAGGGATCCGTCGCGGTCGAGGAGGGGGCGCCCCGACGAGAATGACGCTGTACCCCCCCCGGCAGCGAGGGGCGAGGACGTCGCTGGCCGGCGTGACAGGATGACCAGCGTGACTGCGACGACTCTGGATGGCAAGGCAATCCTCGCGACGATCAAGGAGGAGCTTCGCGGCCGGGTCGCCCGGCTTGCCGAGCAGGGCATCACTCCCGGGCTGGGCACCGTGCTCGTCGGCGAGGACCCCGGCAGCAGGTGGTACGTCAACGCCAAGCACAAGGACTGCGCCGAGATCGGCCTGTCGAGCATCCGCCGCGACCTCCCGGCTGACTCGAGCCTCGACGACGTCCTCACCGTGGTGCGTGAGCTCAACGCCGACCCGGACTGCACCGGCTTCCTCGTGCAGCAGCCCACTGGCCTCGACGAGAACCGCATCCTCGCCGAGGTGGACCCGGCCAAGGACGTCGACGGCCTGCACCCGACCAACCTGGGCTGGCTCGTCCTGGGCCAGGAGGCGCCCCTGCCGTGCACCCCCGTCGGCGTGGTGGAGCTGCTGCGCCGCTACGACGTGCCGATCGCGGGGGCCCGGGTGGTCGTCGTGGGCCGTGGCATCACCGTCGGCCGGCCCCTCTCGCTCATCCTCACGCGCCGCTCCGAGAACGCCACCGTCGTGCAGTGCCACACGGGCACCGTCGACCTCGCCGCCGAGGTCCGCCGCGCCGACATCGTCATCGCCGCGGCCGGAGTCCCCGGCCTCATCACCGGCAACATGGTCAAGCCGGGAGCCGCCGTCCTCGACGTCGGCGTGAGCCGGGTCGTCGAGGACGGCAAGTCGGTCATCGCCGGTGACGTCGCCGCCGACGTGGCCGAGGTCGCCGGCTGGGTCAGCCCCAACCCCGGCGGCGTCGGGCCGATGACCCGGGCCATGCTGCTCACCAACGTCGTCGAGATCGCCGAGAAGCAGGCTGCCCTTCGCTGACCGCACGACCGTTGCCCGTCACCGGTGCGTGCGCGGAAGAGGTCGCTGGAGCAGCCACATCCGCAGACGCAAGGGGTCAGGTGGTCCTTGCCGCGTATGCCGTCCGCTCGCCGCCCGCCGGCGGCTCACCTCAGAGGGTCGCGAGCCGGAGGTTGGTCAGCTCGTTGGGGTAGTGGCGCTTGATCCCGACCTTGCGCTCGAGGTCCGCGATGATCGGCGGCGCGTAGTCGTGGCCGTAGAGGTTCTCGCAGGAGCCCAGACCGCCCGGGCTGAAGACGTTGACCTCCATGAGCTTGTCGCCCACGATGTCGAGGCCCACGAGGAACATGCCGTCGGCAACGAGCTTGGGGCGCACGGCCTCGACGAGGGCGAGCATCTCGTCGGTGACCGCAACCTTGCTCGCCTTGCCGCCGGCCGACATGTTGCTGCGCAGGTCATCGCTGTTGCTCTTGCGACGGAAGGCGGCGATCTGGCCGTCGATCTCGAGCGGGCGCCCGTTCATGACGAACATGCGCACGTCGCCGTCGCTGGCGGCGGGCAGGTACTCCTGCGCCACGACGTAGCCGTCGCGGGCGATCGCCTCGATGATCTGGCTGAGGTTGGGCGACTCCTCGCTGTTGACGAGGAAGACCCCGCTGCCACCCGAGCCCTGCAGCGGCTTGAGCACGGCCCGTCCCCCGAGGTCGGCGATGAATCCCGAGATCCGATCCTCGTCGCGCGTGATGAGCGTCTGGGGTCGCACCGCCTCGGGGAAGTGCTGGAAGTAGGCCTTGGACAGCGCCTGGGCGAGGTTGGTGGGGTCGTTGACGACGAGCACCCCCGAACTCGCGAACAGCTCGCCGAACGCGACCGCCGCGGTGTTGGCCCACGGGCGGTCCTCGGCGTCCTCGGCGGGGTCGTTGCGCAGCATGACGACGTCGAACTCGCCGAGCGGGAGCTGCTGCTCGACGTCGGGCTTCTGCACGTCGTCGAGGAAGCGCTCGAGCGACCGGTAGTTCTTCGCCTTTCCGCCGCGAGCGCGAGCGGTGAGCGACCCGTCCGGCTCGTAGGCGAAGTCACCGATGCCCATGAGGAAGGCCTCGTGCCCCATCTGCCTCGCCGCCATGGCCAGTCGGGTGGTCGTGTACACGGGCTTCTCGCTCATGACGTCGTTGACGACGAATCCGATCTTCATGCTGCTCCTTCGATGAGGCGTGCCACGTCGTCGGCCCGGTCGGCCGCGGTGGTGAGTCGATCTGTCGAGGCAGGGTCCTGGAGATAACGGGGGAGGAGACGCGGGCCGCGAAGGACCTCGCGGTCGGCGAGCTCACTGATGAGCGGCAGGTCCTGCAGCGAGAACTTCCCGAGCCACAGCAGGCCCAGCTCGCCGCCTCCGCGCAGGTGGACGAGGAGGTCCACGAGCCCGCGCAGGTAGATGGCGTCCTTGCTCAGGCCCCCGGAGCGGTAGGCGCGCATGGTCGTGGTGAACGCGCTGCTCTCGGGGAAGCCGTCGTCGACGAGCGCGCGCCAGGCGTCGACGAACGAGGCGCCGTCGTGCAGGCGGTTCACGGTGAGCACGCGGGCCGCGAGCTGCCGCAGCCGGAACGGGGTCAGCTGGCCGCACCCGATCTCGGCGAGCACGGCCAAGCCCTCCTGGGTCTCGTCGTAGCCGGCCAGGCCAGCGCCGAGCACCTGGATCGGCTGGGCCGCGCCGTTGACCTGGGTGACGAGATGGGTGCCCACCTCGTGCTGGAGCAGGGCGTTGGCGCGGGCGCGCTGGACGACGGAGTTGCGGTCGATGAGCAGCGTGTTGCCGGTGACCATGATCCCGTTGACGTCGTCCCGCATCTCGGCGTGGATGTCGATCTCGGGGTCGACCTCGCGGTAGTGGTCGATCTCGGCCTGGGCCAGCTCGAGGAACTCCGGCGCGCTCACCCGCTCGCCCTTGCCCTCCGTGCGCTCCACGCGGTCGAGGATGTTCTGCGCTTGGGTCCGCAGCTCGAGCGAGGTGCCGCCATAGAGCTCGATGCTCAGGGCGCTGAAGTCCGAGGTGTTGCGGGCCTTGAGCATGTCGAACTGCAGCGCGAGCTCACGGTGCTTCGCGCGCAGGAGGTGACCGAGCGTCGTGTCCTCGACCGTGGAGACGTCGATGTTCGACAACGCCTTGGACAGCACGTCCGGGTCGACCTCGAGCTCGCGGTAGGTGAACTCCGGCGGGGCGATGCGCCCCTCGAGGAAGTCCGCCTTGACTGCGTCCGCGTTGACCGGGGTGACGTCGAGGAGGAACTGCATGCCACCGGCGGTCTGGGCCAGGGCGTGGTCGATCGCGAGGTCGGCGACGGAGAGCTCGCTGGTGCCTGCACTCAAGCCGAGCCCTCCCTCGCCGAGGACACGGTGGCCAGCGCCGCCAGGACCGGCTCCACGCTCTGCGCGACGGCCTCGGCCAGCGCGTCGATGCGCTCGCGGTCGGGCTCGCCGCTCCACTCGTCCATGTAGGTCTTCTTGAACTCCAGCGCCAGCGCCACGCCCCGGTCCGGGTAGCGCTCGTGCACCCACCGGCACAGCTCAGCACCCTTGAAGCGCACGTTCTCGCGCACGTCGATCCGCCCACCGGGGGTCTGCTCACTGGCGACCGACTCCATGAAGGCGTCGACGACGGCGCCCCAGCGCCCGCGGTCGAGCGAGCCCGTGCCGACGTTGACCTCCGGGTTGCCCTCGAACGGCGCCTCCGGCCGGTCCGCACCGTCGCGGCGGTGGTTGTAGGAGTGGATGTCATAGAGCACGAACGGCCCTCGCGCGGCGACCTCGTCCAACCGTTCGCCCAGCTGCGCATAGAAGGCGTCGTGGAGGTCGCGGCTTCGCTCGGTGACGTCCTCGGGCAGGGGTGACTCGCGCCAGACCTCGAGGTCCCAAGCGTCCTCGGGACGACGGTAGACCGCCTCGTCCCGCGCGCGGTTGAGGTCGACCTCGAAGCGCGAGCGGTTCACGACGACGCGCGCCGGGCAGCGGGCCCCGATCGCGTCGGTGAACGGGTCCTCCTCGCGCAGCCGCGTCTCCTCGTCGAGGGACATCAGCTCGGCCACCTCGGGACGCAGGTCATGGCCCGTGTGGATGGCCGTGGCCACGTGCTGTCCGCTCCAGTCGCCGGACAGCGTGAAGGCTTCGGGCAGGTTTTCCTCAGGCATGTCCCCTGTCTACCTGACCACGGGACGCAAGAACGCGGCATACCTCCGAGTCTTTGGAGGTATGCCGCGTGCGTGCGGTGCGCTGTCAACGCACCGGTGTGCCGGTTTGGTCAGATGAGTCCCAGGCCCTTGACGGCGTCGCGCTCCTCGGCGAGCTCGGCCACGGAGGCGTCGATCTTGCCGCGGGAGAACTCGTCGATGTCGAGGCCCTGGACGATGCTCCACTGGCCGTCCTTGACGGTGACCGGGAAGGAGCTGATGAGGCCCTCCTGGACGCCGTAGGAGCCGTCGGAGCGCACGGCCATGGAGACCCAGTCGCCCTCGGCAGTGCCCTCGACCCAGGTGCGGGCGTGGTCGATCGTCGCGGACGCGGCGGAGGCGGCCGAGGACGCACCGCGGGCCTCGATGATCGCCGCGCCACGCTTGGCGACGGTCGGGATGAAGGTGTTGGCCAGCCACTCCTGGTCGCCGACCGCCTCGGCGGCGTTGCGCCCGCCGACCTCGGCGTGGAAGAGGTCGGGGTACTGCGTCGCGGAGTGGTTGCCCCAGATCGTCATCTTTGTGATGTCGGTGACGGGCACGCCGAGCTTGGCGGCGAGCTGGCTGATCGCGCGGTTGTGGTCGAGCCGCGTGAGCGCCGAGAACTGCGACGTGGGGATGTCGGGAGCGTTGCTCATCGCGATGAGCGCGTTGGTGTTGGCCGGGTTGCCGGTGACGGTGATGTGCACGTCGTCGGCCGCGACCTTGTTGAGGGCCTTGCCCTGGGGCGCGAAGATGCCGCCGTTGGCCTCGAGGAGGTCACCGCGCTCCATGCCGGGGCCGCGGGGGCGGGCGCCGACGAGCAGGGCGTGGTTGACGCCGTCGAAGACCTTCTCGGCGTCGTCGCCGATCTGGACACCGGCGAGCGTCGGGAAGGCGCAGTCGTCGAGCTCCATGACGACGCCCTCGAGAGCCTTGAGCGCCGGGGTGATCTCGAGCAGCCGCAGCTCGACGGGGGTGTCGGGACCCAGGAGGGCGCCGGACGCGATGCGGAACAGGAGGCTGTAGCCGATCTGACCGGCAGCGCCGGTCACGGCCACCTTGACGGGGGTTTGGCTCACGATGGACACCTCTTCTACGGGGCAGATGTTGGTCGCTCGTGACGCTATCAGCGCACGCAGAGGTGGCGTCACCGAGTCCGGCCCTAGGCTGAGCCGCATGCGCGTTCTCGTCTCGGGTGGTGCCGGCTACATCGGTTCGCACACCGTCATCCAGCTCATCGCCGCCGGGCACGACGTGATCGTCGTCGACTCGTTCGCGAACGCCAAGCCGTCCGTGGTGGGCCGCTTGGAGGCACTGACCGGTATGCCGTTGGACGTGCGGTCCTTCGACCTCACCGACCATGACAAGACCGAGCACCTGTTCGCCGACGAGCAGATCGACGCGGTCATCCACTTCGCGGGCTTCAAGGCGGTGGGGGAGAGCGTGGAGAAGCCGCTGGAGTACTACGAGAACAACCTCGTCTCGACCTTCTCGCTCGTACGGGCGATGCGGCGGCACGACGTGCGCAAGCTCGTCTTCTCCAGCTCGGCCACGGTCTACGGCGACAACGCGCAGGTCCCCATGCAGGAGGACGCGCCCACGAGCGCGACCAACCCCTACGGGTGGACCAAGGTGATGATCGAGCAGGTCCTGCGCGACGTGGCCGAGGCTGACCCGTCGTGGCGCATCGCGCTGCTGCGCTACTTCAACCCCGTGGGGGCGCACCCGAGCGGCACCATCGGCGAGGACCCGAGCGACATCCCCAACAACCTCATGCCCTTCATCGCGCAGGTGGCGGTGGGCCGCCGCGAGAAGCTGTCGATCTATGGCGGTGACTACCCGACGCCCGACGGCACCGGGGTGCGCGACTACATCCATGTCGAGGACCTTGCGGCCGGACACGTCGCGGCCCTGCACCGCCTCGGTCAGACCGACACCTCCGTCAACACCTGGAACCTCGGCACGGGGCACGGCACCTCGGTCCTGGAGATGCTGCACGCCTTCGAGCGGGCGGTCGGCCACGAGCTCGCCCACGAGGTCGTGGACCGGCGCCCCGGCGACATCGCCGAGTCGTACGCCGACCCCACCAAGGCGCAGGCCGAGCTCGGCTGGCGGGCCACCCGCACCGTCGACGACATGTGTGTCGACACGTGGCGGTGGCAGAGCGCCAACCCCGACGGCTACCCGTGAGCCGTGGGACGGTGGCGGTCCGGCGCGCGACGCGTGAGGACGTGCCCGCGATCGTCGCGCTCCTCGTCGACGACCCGCTCGGGGCGACCCGGGAGACGCAGGGCGAGCCCACGGCCTACCTGAGAGCCTTTGAGGCGATCGACTCCGATCCGGCGCACGAGCTCGTCGTCCTCGATGACGGCGGTGAGGTGGTCGGGACGTTGCAGCTCACGCTGCTGCCCGGCCTGTCCCGTGGCGGCGCACTGCGGGCCCAGGTCGAGGCGGTGCGCGTGGCGTCGAGCCGGCGCGGTCACGGCCTCGGTGAGCAGCTCGTCACTTGGGCGGTCGAGGAGTCGCGCCGTCGGGGAGCCGTGATCGTGCAGCTCACGACCGACGCCAGCCGCGCGGACGCCCACCGCTTCTACGAGCGGCTCGGCTTCGTCGCGAGCCACGTCGGCATGAAGCTCTCGCTCTGACAACGCGCCGTGAAAGCAGCGACGACGGCCGTGTGCTGGGCGGCGTCACGGTCCGGCACACGCCGTTGGGGACACGCTGACTGGCTCAAGCACCGAGACCACAGGGACATGAGGTGCCGGATCACCTGCGGTCGGCGCCGGACGGGGCCCGGGGAACGTCGCGACCACCCGGTAGTCGCCGGGTAGCTCGACGCCGAACGGCTCGAGCACCTCGTCCGGGATGGCCCGGGGCTGTTCCGGCGCCCAGAGGACGAGTGCCCGATCGAGGTCGCAGCGGGCAGGGGCGATGCTCGTGCGCGCCGCATGGAGGCTCTCGGGGTAACCGCCGATGACCCATCCGGACGCCAGCGGTCGCGCGCCCCACGCCCAGACGACGCCGGGGGAGGCGCCGGTGAGGTCGAGAACCTTCGTGGAGCGGGTCACGCCGAGACGGTCGCCGACATCGAGCATCTGAGTGACGAGCCCAGCCTCCTGCGGAGGTAGCCGCATCATGGTCCCGTCGTGCGAGACCCGGGCGTCGACGGTCTTTGTGAGGGAAGTGCTGCGGTAGGGGTCCAGTGGTGTGATGACTGCCGAGACGAGAGCCGTGTATGCCGCGAGCCCGCCTGCCGCTGCCGCAGCGGCACCGGTCGTGCCGACGAGCAGGAGGACCGCGAGGAACCAGAAGACGACGCACTGGCCCGACCAGTGCCAGAGGTTGTTGTTCGTCCCGAAGGCGTACGCCAAGGGAAGGAGCACGAGGAGGACCACCAGGCGAATCCGGACCGTCTCAGGGCCAGGCATGCCGTCGCCTCCCCGCATGACGAGGACGACGGCGACCGCACCGAGGAGCCCGAAAAGGGTCAGAGCCGCGGTCGGCAGCAGCAGGTCGATCGACGCGATCATCCCGACGTCCCGCCACCTCCAGAGGCTTGCCACAGCTACGGCGACGGACACCGATCCGAGGACGAGCCCCACGACAGGACGGTGTCGACCGAGCAATCCGGCCGCGGCTCCACCCAGCGCGGCGGCCCCGAGGCCGAGGAACACTTGTGCCGAACGGAGGAATGGATCCCGTCGGACGAGGCGAGCGTGCCCGACGGTCGCCTCCACTCCCCGCTGCACCACCTCGACGAGACCGGCGAGGTGGCCAGGCGTGACCATGACAAGGGCGGCGAGGCAGGTGACGAGGACGGCGAGTGCCGCGAGGACCGGCCGGGGCCCCGTACGCCGCCACGGCGTGGTGAACAGGACCGCCGCGCCGAGGACCAGCGCCGTAGTGGGCTTGCCCATCACGGCGGCCGCTCCGGCAGCGCCGACGAGGGCGCCCCCAAGCATGGGCCGCCGCCCGCTCCAAGCCCACACGCACCCAAGTGCTGCGGCAGCCATGGCCAGCCACGTGAGGGTGTTGTAGGACGGGGTCGCCGGAAGGGTCGACATGGGGAGGAAGGCGAGCGCCACTGCCACCGCGCAGACGCAGGCCACCGCGAATCGGCCGGGGCGGGTCCGCGAAGGGGCCAGTCGCAGGACTGCGAGGGTCAGACTGGCCGTGAGGAGGGCGACGAGCCCGGACGACACGAGCCGCAGGCCGACCACTGACCCACCGAGGACGGCGTACACGGGGTGCCAGACCCACCCGAAGAGCAGGGCCGTGGCCGTCGAGTCCCCGGGATGGGCAATCTCGGTGAGGTAGTAACCCTCGTCCGTGAGGTCGAGGCCCCGCGGTAGCGACCACAGCAGGATGGCGAGTGATGCCGTGGCAGCGACGGCAGGGCCAATCCACGGCACCGCCGCCCTCGTGGAGTCACGGAGAGCGGCGGTGCGTGGTGTGCGTGATAGTGAGGCCACGCGCGGTCGCGTGGTCAGAGCAGGATGGCGAGCGCGTTGTTGAAGGTTGTCGACGGGCGCATGACGGCGCTGACCTTGGCCTCGTCGGGGCGGTAGTAGCCACCGATGTCGGCCGGCGAGCCCTGCACGGCGAGCAGCTCGTCGTTGATCTTCTGCTCGTCGGAGGTGAGCTTGTCCGCGACGCTGGCGAACGCGGCTGCGAGGTCGGCGTCGTCAGTCTGCTTGGCCAGCTCCTGCGCCCAGTAGAGCGCGAGGTAGAAGTGGCTGCCGCGGTTGTCGATCTGGCCGACCTTGCGCGCGGGACCCTTGTTCTCCTGCAGCAAGGTCTCGGTGGCGCGGTCGAGCGTCTCAGCGAGGACGCGGGCCTTGGCGTTGTCGGTCGAGTCGGCGAGGTGGCGGAACGACTCGGCCAGGGCCATGAACTCACCGAGGCTGTCCCAGCGCAGGTAGTTCTCCTGCACGAGCTGCTGCACGTGCTTGGGAGCCGAGCCACCGGCACCGGTCTCGAAGAGGCCTCCGCCGGCCATGAGCGGCACGACCGAGAGCATCTTGGCTGAGGTGCCGAGCTCGAGGATCGGGAAGAGGTCGGTGTTGTAGTCACGCAGCACGTTGCCGGTCACCGAGATGGTGTCCTCGCCGCGGCGGATCCGCTCGATGGAGAACTTGGTGGCCTCGACGGGGTTGAGGATCTGGATGTCCAGACCGTCGGTGTCTTCGTCGGCGAGGTAGGTGTTGACCTTGGCGATGAGGTTGGCGTCGTGGGCTCGCTTGTCGTCGAGCCAGAAGATGGCCGGCGTCTGCGAGGCGCGGGCGCGGGTCACGGCGAGCTTGACCCAGTCGCGGATCGGGGCGTCCTTGGTCTGGCACGCACGCCAGATGTCGCCGGGCTGCACGTCGTGCTCCATGAGGACGTCGCCCGCAGAGTTGACGACCTGGACCTTGCCGGCCGCGGCGATCTCGAACGTCTTGTCGTGCGAGCCGTACTCCTCGGCCTTCTGGGCCATGAGACCGACGTTGGGCACCGACCCCATCGTCGTGGGGTCGTAGGCGCCGTTGGCCCGGCAGTCGTCGATGACGGCTTGGTAGACACCGGCGTACGAGCTGTCCGGGATGACCGCGAGGGTGTCGTGCTCGTCGCCGTCGGGGCCCCACATGTGGCCGGAGGTGCGGATCATCGCGGGCATGGACGCGTCGACGATGACGTCACTGGGGACGTGGAGGTTGGTGATGCCCTTGTCGGAGTTGACCATCGCCAGCTCGGGACCGGCGGCGAGCCCGGCCTCGATGTCGGCCCGGATCTCGTCACCGTTGTCGACCTCGGAGAGTCCGCCGAGGATGGCACCCAGACCGTTGTTGGGGGAGAGGCCCGCGGCCTCCAGGGCGGCTCCGTGCTTCTCGAAGACCTGGGGCAGGAACGCGCGCACGACGTGGCCGAAGATGATCGGGTCCGAGACCTTCATCATCGTGGCCTTGAGGTGGACGCTGAAGAGGACGCCGTCGGCCTTGGCCTTGGCGATCTGCTCGGTGAGGAAGAGGTCGAGCGCGGCGGCGCGCAGAACGGTCGCGTCGACGACCTCGCCCTCGAGGACCTTGAGGCCCTCCTTGAGGGCGGTCGTGCCGGAGTCCGTGACGAGCTGGATCGTCAGGGTGTCGTCGGCAGGCAGGACAACCGACTGCTCGTTGCTCGCGAAGTCGTTCTGTCCCATCGTCGCGACGTTGGTCTTGCTGTCCGAGCTCCAGGCGCCCATCGAGTGCGGGTGTGCCTTCGCGTAGTTCTTGACGGCGGCGGGGGCGCGCCGGTCGGAGTTGCCCTCGCGCAGGACCGGGTTGACCGCGCTGCCCATGACCTTGCTGTAGCGGGCGTTTGCGTCCTTCTCGGCGTCCGTCTTGGGCTCGTCGCTGTAGGCCGGGAGGTCGAAGCCCTTGCCCTGCAGCTCCTTGATCGCAGCCTTGAGCTGCGGCACCGAGGCGCTGATGTTGGGAAGCTTGATGATGTTGGCCTCGGGCGTCGTCGCGAGCTGCCCGAGTTCGGCGAGTGCGTCCGCGACCCGCTGGTCCTCGGGGAGGAGGTCGGCGAAGTTCGCGAGGATGCGCGCCCCGACTGAGATGTCACGCGTCTCGACGTCGACGCCGGCGGTGGAGGCGAAGGCCTCGATGACCGGGAGGAAGGAGTAGGTCGCGAGGAGGGGTGCCTCGTCGGTGAGGGTGTAGATGATCTTCGCCATGCGGCGAATCTATCGAACACCACGACAAGCCGGTATGCCGCCCACGCACCGGCCCCTGTGGCTGGTCGTTCAGAGGACTCGGGGAGCGTCCGGGTCGACGCCCGGGGCGACCATGACGTCCTCGAGGTCGACCTCGCCGGTGATGTCGCGGTCGCGCCGGTCGACACCGGTGATGAGGTGGAAGGTCGCGCCGGCGATGGCTCCGCCAACGAACGGTGCCAGCCAGAACAGCCACAGCTGGCCCGGTGCACCGTCGCCGTTGAAGAAGGCGACCGCCGTGGACCGTGCCGGGTTGACCGACGTGTTGGAGATCGGGATGGAGATGAGGTGGATGAGGGTCAGGCACAGCCCGATGGCCAGCGGCGCAAAGCCAGTGGGGGCGTTGTCGTGCGTCACGCCAAGGAAGACGTAGACAAAGAACATCGTCAGCAGGATCTCCGCGCACAGCACGGCCATGAGCGAGTAACCGCCGGGGGAGTGCTCGCCGTAGCCGTTGGCCGCCATGTTGCCGGTGGCGTCGAAGAGGTCACGCCCGCTGGCGATGGCCCACAGCGCGGTGCCGGCCGCCAAGCCACCGAGGACCTGCGCAATGACGTAGCCGGGCACGTCCTTCCACTCGAAGCGCTTCGCGATGGCGACGCCCACCGTCACCGCGGGGTTGAAGTGGGCTCCGGAGACGTGCCCCACGGCATACGCCATGGTCACGACCGTCAGGCCGAAGGCGAGGGCCACGCCGAGGAAGCCGATGCCGAGGTGCACCGGTGACCCGGAACCCAGCGTCGGGGTGGACAGGAAACCGGCGGCGAAGATCGCCGCCCCGCACCCTCCGAAGACCAACCAGAACGTGCCGACGAACTCGGCAATGAGGCGCTTGGACATCTGAGGGATCCGCATGTCGCCCATTGTGGCCCACGGGTATGGCGTGGCGCGTGACGCGACACTGTCGACCGGTAGCGTGAGCGGCGTGAAGATCTCTGTGGTGGGGCTGGGGTACGTCGGGCTGTCGAACGCCGTCGTCCTGGCGCAGCGTCACGAGGTGGTGGCCGTCGACCTCAACGCCGCGCGCGTCGACCAGGTCAACCGGGGCGAGTCCCCTCTGGAGGATCCGGAGCTCGAGGACTACCTCGCTCACCACGAGCTGTCACTGACGGCGACCACCGATGCTGAGCAAGCGCTGCCGGGGTCAGACTTCGTCATCGTCGCGACGCCGACGGACTACGACCCGGTGCGCAACTTCTTCGACACGTCGTCGGTGGAGTCCGTTGTCGAGTCCGTGGCTGCGCTGGCACCTGCGGCGACGGTGGTCGTGAAGTCCACCGTGCCCGTCGGCTTCACCGAGCGCTTGCGGGCGATGCACCCCGAGCTCGACGTCGTCTTCTCGCCCGAGTTCCTGCGTGAGGGGCGTGCGCTCTATGACAACCTCCACCCGAGTCGGGTCGTGGTGGGCGGCCACAGCGACGCGGCGCACCGGTTCGGCGAGCTGCTCGTCGAAGGTGCCTTGGACGACGACGTGCCCTTGCTGCACACCGACCCGACCGAGGCCGAGGCGATCAAGCTCTTCGCCAACACCTTCCTGGCGATGCGGGTGGCCTACTTCAACGAGTTGGACACGTATGCCGTGTCGCATGGTCTCGACACCCGCTCGATCATCGATGGGGTTGGGTTGGACCCCCGGATCGGCTCGCACTACAACAACCCGTCCTTCGGCTACGGCGGCTACTGCCTGCCCAAGGACACCAAACAGCTGCTCGCCAACTATGACCGCGTGCCGCAGAACCTCATCCGCGCGATCGTCGACTCCAACACGACGCGCAAAGACTTCATCGCCACCGACGTCCTGCGACGCAAACCCAAGGTCGTCGGGATGTATCGGCTCATCATGAAGGCGGGCTCGGACAACTTCCGGGTGTCGAGCATCCAAGGGATCATGAAGCGGATCAAGGCCAAGGGGGTGGAGGTCGTGCTCTACGAACCGTCGCTGGGAGAGGAGCGGTTCTACAACTCCCAGGTGATCCGCGACCTCGACGAGTTCAAGGCTCGTGCCGATGTCATCGTTGCCAACCGGCTGAGCGAGGATCTGGACGACGCGGCCGACAAGGTCTACACCCGCGACCTCTTCGGCCGCGACTGAACCGCACTGTTGAGGGAGTGGAACCCAGCCGCCCTCGTCGTCGGCCTGGATGGCCGACGACTAGCACCCGTCGACCGCTGCGCAGCAGGGTGACGTTCGGCCCAGCCCGCGGCCAGAACGCCCAGGCCGAAGACCCACAGGAACCGCGCGTCGAAGTAGTCACCCGAGAACATCGACGAGGTCAGGATCACCGAGGTCGCTGCGCTGAGGCACCGTACGTGGAT
Organism: Knoellia sp. Soil729; assembly: GCF_001427985.1. GTDB lineage: Bacteria > Actinomycetota > Actinomycetes > Actinomycetales > Dermatophilaceae > Knoellia. The sequence continues at coordinate 650,167 of NZ_LMSA01000001.1, read as the reverse complement.
CGACCCGGAGTTGCGCCAGCCGACGCCAACGACCATCCCGAGAAAGATCAGGAGGGGCAAAAGGCCCAGCAGTCCCGCTTCGGCGGCCACCTCGGCCAAGAGGTTGTGGGGGTAGGTAAAGCCGTTTCCGTACGTCGTGGCGAAGCTGCGTAGTCCATAGCCGCTCAGGGGGCGCTCCTCGAACATGCGCCCAGCCACGACTAGCAGGTCGTCACGGCCGGACGAGTACCCCTGCTGAAGCGTGAGCTCCACGACGCGGCCCTGCACGGTCTCGGTGACGACGTCGCCGAACCTGCGAAACACGGCCACGCTGCCAGCCATGGCCACGATGGAGGACATGATGAGTTTTCCGGGCGACAGCTGGGTCACGAGTGGTGAGAGCACCAAGAGGCAGAGGATCCCAGCCAGCATCCCGCCTCGGGATCCGGAGGCCACTGTCGCCGCCAGAAGGACTGGGGCTGTGACCAAGGTCCAGGTGGGAATGCGGCCGGTGGAGATCAGCCATGCGAGGCCGACTAGGCCGAGGTCGGTGACCCGGCTATAGACGTTGGGTCCACCCCCGAACGCGGTGGCTCGGGCACCGGCACCTGACGCTGCCAGTCCGGCGACGGCGAAGAGCCCACCCGTGACCCACAGGCACCACATGAGAGTGGTGATGACTGCGTCCATGTCCCAGGCCAGCAGCACCACGAACGTCACCGAGTACAGCACCATGCATGTGAGGTCGACCCAGACAGGGCCGAGCTCGGCGCCGGGCGGTGACCACGCGCTAGAGGTGACAAAGACGATCAGCGGCGCCAGGGCCATGAGCAGGTGGCTGGGCCATACGGGGGTCGATCGCGGTCCCCGCCTGCTCGCCATGGTCAGTGCGAGCCAGGTGAGCGCGAGCGCTGCGAAGAGACGCTCCGGGATGAGCAGCGGGTTGTCCATCCCCACCCGTGCGAAGTCGAACTGACCGGCGAGCAGGGCGACGAATAGTAGAAGAGTCAGGAGTGCTCCGGCGTTGGAGCGGTGCACGCTCCCCGGCGGGCTGTCAGACATGGTCGGTCTCCGAGACTCTCATCGTGAGGATGGCGATGACGATCATGAGACCGTAAGCGGTGATGCATGCGAAGGCCGCGCCGAGGGCGCCCCATGCGGGAATCAAGAGGGCTGAGGCCAGCAGCACCAGGACGGCACCGACGATCTCCAGCCTTGAGGTGCTAGCCGCGCTTTGGCGCGCGATCCAAGTGGCGATGACCTGGCGGTACGTCGCCCAGAGCGCAGCGGAGATGCACACGGGGATGACAAGGTGCCGCGCCTGGGTGAAGCCGGGTCCAAGGGCGGGGACCAGGAGCAGGGCGATCAGCAGGGCCAAGACCAGCGAGAGGCAGACAAAGACGACGAAATCGCGGGCCGCGGACTTCGCGATCTGACGACGTGTGGGACGCGTGGAGACGAGGCCGGCCACGCGGGAGTCGCTGATGCCTTGGGTGAACCAGATGAGGGACTCACTGGCCGTCGCCACCACGACGTAGAGCCCTAGGGCGGAGTTCGAGGCCAGGACTGGTAGCAGCAGTCGCTCTCCGCGTGACGCGATGATCGCGCCCAATGTCCCTGGCACGTGCGACAGCGATGCAGTGGAGATGGCGATGCGACTCGGGCGCGCCGGACTCGCCACTGGGCGGCCGCGCCAGATCGAAACGAGCCACAGGCCGAACAGCAAGGGGGCCGGCGTGAGGTAGATGAGCAGCCAAGCGTCGACGCTCGAGACCTCGGTGACGTAGAGGATGACCGCCCCGGTCAGCGTCCACGCCTGGACGCTGAGCTGCAAGCCCATGTAGCGCTGGAAGCGACCGCTCGCCATCGCATGGCCGCGCTCAATCCCGAGCGAAGCACCGATTCCCGCCAGCACCACGAGAGCCGCGATGCGCCACCCCCCGAGGAGGAAACCGGCGATCGCGACGGGCGGAACGACCACCCAGACGTGAAGCTGAGACACGGCGCTGTGGCTAGTGAGGCCACGAAGGGATTCTCGATCGACGCCGAGGGCGAGAAGGGGGGCAACGACGTAGGCGCCCTGCAGAATCCAGGCCACCTCACCGCGCGCGGCTGGTCCCAAGAGGCGTGCCATAAGGATGTTGACCACGAAGGCCACCGCGGCGGCAGCCATGGCGGCGGTCGACGAGGCGCCAGCTCCGGCCAGTCGGCTCCGCAGACCCCGTAGAGCACCACCGACTCTCACCGCTTGGCCTCGGCGCGAGAGAGTGGTGGGTGACACGGCCCCATCACACGCTGCTGCTGAAGAGGCTGCGGAAGCGCTCGGCCAGCACGTCGATGGATCGGTGGTCCCGCACCCAGCTCTTACCTCGCTCTCCCATGTCGTCCAGCTCGGGGGAGGGCATCCGGGAGAGCCGCAGGATCGCGCGGGCCAGAGACCGCGGATCCTCGGCCGGCACGGTAACCCCGGCTCCCGACGCCTCGACGATGTCGTTCGCACCGGAGTAGGACTGGGCGATCGGACGTCCGCTGGCGAGGTAGTCGAACAGCTTGTTGGCGCTGACGCCCCGCGAGTATAAAGGCGAGTCGCGCCAACAGATGAGCAGCGCAGAAGCCGCGTGCAGGATGTGGGGAATCTCCGTCTTGGGAACGGCGTCATGGAAGACGACGGCGGGAAGGTCCGCCGCCTGCCGCTGGAGGTATTCCTTTGAGACGCCGCTGCCGTAGAGGTGCAGCTGGATCGGCTCACCCGATAGCTCGCGCATCGCCTCGATGGCCGTGTCGAGACTGTTGGGCACGCCGTGGGCTCCTGCGTACACCAAGGTGAACGGCTGGTCGGTGTCGGCCGCAGACGCCGCCACGATGGCAAAACGACGAAGGTCGACACCGTTGGGGATCCAGGCGACGGGCGGGTGGGACGGACCGATGACGCTCTCGACATGCGACTCGAGGCCGTCCATCAGACCCACGATCTGGTCGGCCCGCCGGTAGAGGAACCGCTCCATGGACGACAGCAGGAGGACGAACGGATGCCAGCCCTTCACTCCCATGAGTTCGATGACCGAGCTGGGCCAGATGTCGCGCACTTCGAGGATGAACAGGGCGCCCTGCCGTCGTGCCATGGCATAGGCAGCCAAGGCGGCGAAGAGGTTGGGGGAGGAGCCAATGACGACCTGGGGTGTATCGCTCACTCGCCGCATCCCCCTCGCGGCGACCCGTACGGCGAAACCCACCATCCCTAAGATCCGCTGTACGCCGTTGCCGATGTGCGGGCTTGTTGGGACCCAGTGAAAGACCACCCCGCGACCGGCGACCTGCGCTCCGTCGAGGTTCCTCGAGTCGCCGGTTGCATAGCTGTGTGGCGCGGCCCAGATGACCGTGGAGTGGCCCGCTTCCGACCACGCCGAGGCCAACGCGTGGTGGCGGGTGCCTCCTGAACCTTCGGCGGGAAGGGCGTACTGGTTGACAAGCCAGATCGTGGTCACGTCGGATCCTGCGGTCGTGCGAGGCCGTCAGAGGTGCACCCCACTGGATGTGACCGCCGGGCAGGGACGCCGACGACCGTTGAGCCTTCCGGGACATCGCGCGTCACTACGGCGCCCGCGCCAACGACGGAGCCGCGACCGAGCGTGAGCCCCTGCAGCACGACAGCACCCGCGCTGATGTAGGCGCGCTCGCCGATGGTCACGGTGCCCGAGACGCACGCCGCAGGGTTGAGGCGGGCGTGGGCCCTGACCCTCGTGTCATGACCGATTGTCGCGTTCTGGTCGACGTGGACATGGCCCCCGAAGACGACGTCGGCGCTGACGCGCGCGCCCGGGGCGACGATGACGCCGGGCTCAAGCACCGCCGAGGGGGTGACCGTCGCATCCGCGTGCACGAGCACCGCGAACGTGACGGCTTGCTCGGTCAGGCGCGCCGCGATCGTCGCTCGGGCGCCAGGGTCGCCGATGGCTATGACGCAGGTGTCGCCGGGACTGGGCTGCCAAGAGTTCACCGCACCGAGGTACGCGGCGTCGTGGAGGGCCATGAGGCGGAGGGCGTCTTCGGTCGGAGCGTCGTCGACGAAGGCCAGGGCCAGCTCGGGGCGGGCGCTTCGGGCGATCTCGGCCGTCTCGCGGGCGAAGCCGCCAGCGCCGATGATGACAAGGCGGGGCAGGCTCATGGTCGGACCTCCGTGGCGTCGGGGGCGCCCATGAACTCAGGCATGGTCACGTCACCCTCGGCAGCAATCCCGTCGCGACGCAACACCGCCGCCACCGTCCGGCCGATGATGGCGAGGTCGCCGCGCATGGTGTGGTTGTCGACGTACTCGACGTCCAGCGCGAGCCGCTGCTCCCAGCCGACCGCGTTGCGCCCACTCACCTGGGCCAGCCCGGTGAGGCCGGGTCGGACCTGGTGGCGGCGTGCCTGCTCGGGGGAGTAGCGGCCGAGGTACTGCACGAGGAGCGGGCGGGGGCCGACGAGAGACATGTCACCGCGAACGATGTTCCACAGGGTCGGTAGCTCGTCGAGGCTCGTCGAGCGCAAGAAGATGCCGAACGGAGTGAGCCGGTCGGCGTCGGTCACGAGGCCCTTGCGCGGGTCCGTCGCCATCATGGTGCGGAACTTGCGCATGACGAACATGCGACCCCCCAGACCGGGGCGCTCCTGGCTGAAGAGGACGGGTGAGCCGAGCTTCCTGCGCACGGCGACGGCGACGGCGGCTTGCACCGGCAGCGACAGCACCAGTGCAGGGACGGAGACGACGAGGTCGATCAGCCGCTTGCCGTCGGTCACGCGGGCTGGCCCTGAAGCAGGGGAGTGAGCACGCCCAGGACCCGGTCGATGTCGCTGTCGGTGAGCTCGGAGCCGGAGGGCAGGGTGACGCCGGTCCGGAACAGTGCCTCGGCCCTGCCGGTGATGGCGGCGCGGGCTGATGCGTGGATCGGTTGCAGATGCATGGGCTTCCAGAGGTGGCGGGCCTCGATGCCGGCGGCATCGAGCTCCTGCATGACCCTGGTGGGGTCGGCCGCAACCGATCCCGGGTCGAGCATGATGCAGGTGAGCCAGTGGTTGTCCTCGGCGTCGCCACCCTGGTCCCGACCAAGGAAGGTGACACCTTCGATGTCGGCCAGCGCCGCGGCATACAAGTCTCGGATCTCGCGGCGGCGCGTGATCATCGAGTCAAGCCGCTCGAGCTGACCGATGCCCAGGGCCGCGAGGATGTTGGACATCCGGTAGTTGTAGCCGATCTCCGTGTGTTCGTACCACGGCGCGGGCTGGCGTGCCTGCGTCGAGAGGTAGCGTGCCCGGTCCAGCAGGTCCGAGTCGTTGCTGAGGAGCATGCCACCGCCCGAGGTCGTCATGATCTTGTTGCCGTTGAAGGACAGCGCCGCGGCCCGGCCAAACGAGCCGGCAGGCCGGTTGCCGTGGCTCGCGCCGAGGGCTTCGGCAGCGTCCTCGACGAGCGGCACCCCGAGGCGTTCGAGACGGTCGCCGAGCGCGGTGTAGTCGCAGCAGCGACCGAACAGATCGACAGTCATCACGGCGGCGACCGTGCGTCCCTCGGCGAGGAGCGTCTCGACCGTCTCGACCAGGAGGTCGACGTCGACGTTGGCGTCCTCGGTGGAGTCGACGAACACCGGCTCGGCACCGGTGTAGGCCACCGCATTGGCCGAGGCGGCGAAGGTCATCGACGGCAGGACGACGACGGTGCCGGGGCAGGCGCCGAGCTCGAGCAGCGCCAAGTGCAGGGCAGCGGTGCCGGAGGCGAGCGCGAGGGCGCCGGCGACACCGCTGCGCTGGGCGACCTCATGCTCGAAGCGGTCGACCATCGGTCCGAGCGGGGCAACCCAGCCGGAGCGCAGGGCCTCGAGGACGTACTTCTCCTCAACGTCCGTGACGTGCGCCCTCGAGAGGTGGATGCGCTCCTTCACGGAAGCATCGCCGATTCGGTCGACTCGGCTTGCATGAAGCGGCGCGCATCCTCGGGCTCGGTCAGGCGCGCGCGAGAGACTTCGTCTGTCGTCATTGGTGGAACCTCGACCTTGTTGATCAGGGGGTGCCCGGCGGATTGGATGGTCTCGCCGTCGGCGAAGAGCTCCTCGGACATCTTCTCGCCCTGCCGCAGACCGGTGAAGACGATGTCGACGTCCGACTTGCCCGACAGGTCGATGAGTGTGTGTGCGACGTCAAGGATCTTCACCGGCTGACCCATCTCGAGGACCATGACATCGCCGTTCGCGCCGATCGCCGCCGCTTGGAGCACCAACTGGCTCGCTTCGGGGATGAGCATGAAGAACCGTTCGACGTCAGGGTGGGTGATGGTCACCGGTCCCCCCTGCTCGATCTGGGCGGTGAACGCGGTGATGACCGATCCCCGGGAGCCCAAGACGTTGCCGAATCGAACGCTGACGTAGGTGCCGTCACCGCGGCCGGCGTACTCGGCAGTCAGCCGCTCGGCGAGGCGCTTGCTGTAACCGAGGACGCACGTGGGGCTGGCAGCTTTATCGGTAGAGATGTTGACGAAGATCTGGCACCCTGCGGATCGCGCAGCCTCGAGAACGTTCGCTGTCCCCAGCACGTTCGTCTGCCAAGCCTCCATCGGATACTGCTCGAGCAAGGTGAGGTGCTTGAGAGCGGCAGCATGGAAGACGACGTCGGGCAGCTCCCTCTGGAAGAGGCGGTGCAGCGCGTCGACGTCGCGGATGTCGCAAAGCGCAAGGGTTCCGTCGTCCAGGAGCGCACGGCCGGTCAGGCTCATTTGGGTCCCGTGCAGTGCGGATTCGTCGCGATCGAGCAGCACGAGCTTCGCAGGGCTGAACTTCGCGATCTGACGCGCGAGTTCAGAGCCGATCGAACCGCCGGCCCCAGTGACGAGGACCCTCTTGCCGGTGATGGAGGTTGAGATTGAGGCAGCGTCCATGGTGATTTGCTGGCGACCGAGGAGATCCTCAAGGTTGAGCTGACGCAGGTCAGCACCGCTCGGCGGCCCGAGGAGGCGACCGACCGGAGGAAGCACCAAGAGCTGCAGGTTGTGCTGACGGGCAAGGCCGCGGATGTCACGAAGCCGATCGGCGGAGATCGACGGCATGGCCACGACGAGCGTCGTCGCGCCCGTCCGGTTGAGGACGTCGGGTAGGCGGCTGCTTCCACCGTTCACCCGGAGCCCCTCGACCGGCATGCGCCGCTTGCGGGCGTCGTCGTCGATGACGGCCACAGCGATGAACCGGCCATCGGAGGAGGTGTCCCGCGCCAGGGCGCGCAGCAGCTGGCGCCCGCCCTCACCGGCGCCGTAGACGATGACTGGGATGTCCTTGTCGCCGACGCTCGGTCGCCCCCAGCGGTAGGAGCGGACGATGAACCTCAGGGCGAACATGCCCACAAGGGCTACGAGTGGCACGACGAGAGGAAGGCTGCGTGGGACCGGGAACCAGTCTGTGAAGAACCTCATCGCCGCTAGGAAGACCCCGACGATGAGTGCACCACGGGCCACCTGAGCGGTCTCCTCGAACGAACCACGGCGGTGATCGAGCCAGAGCACGTCGAGCCCGAGGCTCACGACGAGCTGCGTGACGGACGCAACGGCGGCGAAGGCGATGATGCTCGTGCTGGTCGCTTGGATGGCGTCGAGGTCGAAGCGCAGCCAAGCGGCTGCAAGGGCCGCCCCGAAGACGATGATCGCGTCCACGAGGGCCCAGCCTGCTTGAACCGCCAATTCACGCGGCTTGACGACGGACGGCACGGAGATCAGGATCGCCTTCTCAGGAGTCGATATGGGGGAGGCGCGCGAGAATGGGCCTCGAGCTGGCTCCCCCGGCACGCCGAAGAGACTAGTTCATCTGGGCCCGCTAGGGTTAATGGGTCCCGATGCCCGGCCCCCTTGATGTTAGGAACGCTCGCTTGGACCTCATGGCCTATGTGCAGATCCTGAGACGCCGCTGGCGGATCTTTATGGGCGTGACCTTGGGCGTTGTCGCGCTGTCGGCCGTCTTCACGCTATTGGCGACCCCCCAGTACACGTCGAGCACACAATTCTTCGTGTCGACCGCGGACTCCGCCAACAGCAGCCAACTGGCCCAAGGCAGTACGTTCACCCAGCAGCGCGTGAAGTCCTACAGCCTGCTTCTCAAGGCCCCGAAACTGCTCGAGCCAGTCATTGCCAAAGCGGGTGTGACTGACACGCCGGGGGCGCTGGCCGGCAAGGTGTCGGCGACAACCCCGCCGGACACTGTGCTCATTGATGTCACCGTCACGGATCCGAGCCCCACGAAGGCACGCGACATCGCGCAAGCGATCGCTGAGGTCTTTCCCACGACTGTCGCCGACCTCGAGCGGATCAGCCCGAAAGCAGACAGCCCGGTCAAGGTCACCTTGCTTCGAGAGCCGACCGTGGCCGGCTCGCCCGTGAGTCCTCGCCCCGCCCGCAACCTCGCTCTGGGGTTGGTGCTCGGCCTCCTGCTCGGCTTTGGCGCGGCCGTGCTCAAACAGCTCCTCGACACCAAGCTGCGCACCAAGGAGGACGTGGAGGCCCTGACGGAAGCAGTCGTCCTCGGAGGGATCCCCTTTGATGGGGACGCTGAAAAGCACCCCTTGATCATCCAAGCAGACCCGCATGCCGGTCGGGCCGAGTCGTTCCGTGCGCTGAGGACGAACCTGCAGTTCGTCGATGCCACGAACCATCCTCGTGTGATCGTGGTGACGTCGTCGATCGCCGGCGAGGGTAAGTCGACAACCACCGCCAACCTCGCGCTTGCCATGGCCGAGTCCGGCGCGAGCGTGTGCGTCGTTGAGGGTGACCTCCGCCGCCCCCGACTGCTGACCTACCTCGGTCTCGAGGGTTCGGTCGGACTCACGGACGTCCTCATCGGCCGCTACGAGCTCGACGACGTGCTCCAGCCCTTCGGTGCACACTCGCTGACCGTCCTGGGCGCCGGTGCGACCCCGCCGAATCCGAGCGAGCTCCTGGGCTCGACGTCGATGCGCAACGTCCTCGACGAGCTGCGCCACCGCTTCGACTACGTGCTCATCGACGGAGCGCCCGTACTGCCGGTCACCGACTCGACGGTACTCACCCGACTCGCTGACGGGGCAATCATCGTCGCTGGTAGTGGGATCGTCAGCAAGGACCAGTTCGACCACGCCCTCGAGACGTTCGAGACCGTCAACGGAACCGTGCTCGGCATCGTCCTCAACCGGGTCCCACGGCAAGCTCGTGGTGGCTACTACGACTACCGCTACGAATACCGTCCCGAGGCCGCGAGCAAGCCCTCCGATGGCCGTCGACGGCGTCGTGGGCGCGGCGAAGAGGACACGACCCCCCTCCGCAAGGACCTCGTCGGTAGTTGACTCGATCGACTGGGGGTCGGTCAGCCGCGCAGCGCCGTCGCGATGGTCGGAAGTGACGTTGCGATCTCGTCGACCATCTGGTCGAAAACCTGCGCTGACTGGCGGTAGGGGTCGACGATCCCCGACTGCTCGGGGAGGCGCGGGTTGACGATGCCGCGCTGAGCGATGGCAGTCGCGGCGACCTTGGCGACGCGGTTGTCGCCTGGTGCGGCTGCGATGTCCGTGGAGCTTACCCCTGCCAGCAGGTCAGCCAGGTCATGCAGGGCGAAGGCGTAGCGCAGGGCCCGCGGGTACAGCTGCACCACGGGGCCGAGGTGCTCACGAGTTGCCCCGATGACGAGGTTGGCCTCGGCCACGATCTCACGACTTGCCTGTCGGGCTGCGAAGCCGTCAGCGTCCGCCCCGACGGCCGCCAAGCGGCTGGCCGACTGCGCATCGATGGGTGATCCGACCAGGGCACCTGTCCCCGCACTCGAGAGGGTGATGCCGGTCCCGGCCAGCTCGTGGGCGAGAACACGCTCGATGTAGGGGGAGCGACAGACGTTGCCTGTGCACACCACCAAGACGTGGCCAGAAGCGGCGTGGGGGTCGGCATCCGCAGGCATGTCTGCACTCTATGCGCGAGATGCGCGCCGCACGAATGCGTCGAACATTCGCGGGTGATCAGGGCTGTTCGCTGGCCGCTACGCTGACGGGCATGGGGCACTGGCCGGTTGATGGGGTTGTCGTCGTGGGGGCCGGCGGATTTGGCCGTGAGGTCGTGGCGCTCGTCCGCGAGCTGCGCGCAGCCGGTTCAGAGTTCGATGTGGCAGGCGTGGTCGACGACACGCCGACCGCAACCAACCGGGAGCGGCTCGACCGCCTCGGGATCCCCTTGCTCGGCACGGTCGACGACCTCATGCGCAACCCGCGGGGCACTCAGGTGGCACTCGGCATCGGTGGCGCAGCCGCCCGCAAAGCAATCACCCAACGGCTCGACGACGCGGGCGCGACGTTCGCGACGCTTGTCCACCCCACTTCTTGGGTGAGCCCGGACGTCATCCTCGGCGAGGGCGCCATCATCTGTGCCGGGGCGCGGCTGAACACCAACGTCAGTCTCGGGCGTCACGTCCACATCGACCAGAACGCGACGGTCGGCCATGACTGTGTGCTCGAGGACTTCGTGCGCCTCAACCCGCAGGCGTGTGTCTCGGGGGACGTCACGATAGGCGCCGGCACCCAGATCGGTGCGAACGCCACGGTGCTCCAAGGCCTGACGGTCGGCTCGGACAGCACGGTGGGCGCGGGGGCGGTCGTCACCCGAGACGTGCCCTCGGGGGTCGTGGTAGCCGGAGTGCCTGCTCGCGCGCTCGACTCCGCCCCTTGGCACTGAACGCATGCGCCTGATCACGGCCAACGTCAACGGAATTCGGGCCGCGGCCCGGCGTGGGGGCCTTCGCTGGCTCGGCGAGCAGAACGCTGATGTCATCGCCCTGCAGGAGGTCCGGGCCAGCGACGAGCAGCTCCGTGAGGTCCTCGCCGACGGCGGTCTGGGGGAGTGGCACGTGAGCTCCGCCGAGGGCCGCACCAAGGGTCACGCGGGCGTCGCCGTCCTCACTCGCCAGCCGCCCCTGCGCGTCAGCAGCTGCGTCGGGCCGGTCGAGTTCGCCGATGCCGGCCGCTGGCTCGAGGCCGACCTCGCAGGGTCAGACGGGCCGGTGACCGTGATCTCGACCTACGTCCACACGGGCGAGGCCAAGACCGCGAAGCAGGACGAGAAGTTCCGCTTCCTGGACGCCGTCGGCCTCCGCCTGGCCTCGCTCGCCGAGAACGACGGATATGCCGTCCTTACTGGTGATCTCAACATCTGCCACTCGGCGGATGACCTGAAGAACTGGAAGGGCAACGTGGGCAAGTCCGGCTTCCTCCCGGAGGAGCAGGCCCACCTCGATCGCTGGATCCGGGAGCACGGCTATGCCGACGTGCACCGCGACCTTCACGGGCCCGGGCCGGGTCCGTACACGTGGTGGTCGTGGCGCGGGAAGGCCTTCGACAACGACGCCGGCTGGCGCATCGACTACCGCTTCGCCAGTGCATCCTTGGCCAAGCTCGCCCTGCGAGCGGAGGTCGGCCGCGCTGCGACCTATGCCGAGCGCTGGAGTGACCACGCGCCCCTCACGGTCGACTATGACCTCGCATTGCAGGCCGACTGATTGCGAGTTCCGCCGCACTCGCTGCGCTCGCACAGCCGAACGAGCAATCAGTCGCTTTGGTCCGGCTTCGGTTAGTCGCGGTGCGCGGGGCCGGCAGCGGTGACCGAGAACGACACTGGCGCCGTGAGGTTGGCATCCGCGAAGGCTTCTGCGATGGCGGAGGACACCCGCTCGACCTCCGCGACCGGCACGAGCGCCATCGCAGAGCCACCGAAACCGCCGCCGGTCATCCGTGCTCCCAGGGCGCCATGGGCCATCGCCGTGTCGACGACGAGGTCGAGCTCGGTGCACGACACCTCGTAGTCGTCCCGCAGCGACTCGTGCGACGCGACGAACAGCCGCCCCACCTCGGCGAGGTCCCCATCGCGCAGCGCCTCGACCACGGCGTCGACGCGAGCGATCTCGGTGACGACGTGACGCGTCCGACGACGCAGGACGTCGTCGGGCAGCCGGGCGAGCGAGTCCTCCAGCGACGCCATGTCGACCTCCCGGAGGAACTCGACCCCGAGGATCTCAGCAGCCTTCTCGCAGGCGTCGCGGCGCGCGCCGTACTGACCGTCCGCCAGCGCGTGGCTGGCCCGCGTGTCCGTCACGAGCAGGGCCAGGTCATGCGCGGACAGGTCGAAGGGCACCTGGCGCGTGGAGCCGTCGAGGCAGTCCAGGCGCAGCGCGTGCGCTGGTGTGCAGTGCATGGCGGCGGCCTGGTCCATGCCGCCGGTCGGTGCCCCGGCGATGTCGTTCTCGGCCCTCTGGCATGCGGCGGCCAGCACCTCACGACCCTCGGCGGTGTCCAGCAGCCCGAGCCCGAAGAGGTCCGAGGCCGCGGCGGCGACCGAACACTCCAGGGCTGCGGAGCTGGACAGGCCCGCCCCGAGGGGCACCTGGCCGTCGACGACGACATCAAGTCCGCGCACGGCATACCCCGCCTCGCGCAGCGACCACAGAACTCCCGCAACGTATGCCGCCCACCCACCAGGGTGCCCGGCGGCCACGTCGTCGATGCGCACCTCCACCAACGAGTCCTCCTGGAGGGAGTGGATGCGCAGGGTGTCATCGTCGCGCGCGGAGGCGGCGCACCGGGTGCGGTGGGGGAGCGCGATGGGGAGGGCCAGCCCTCCGTTGTAGTCGGTGTGCTCACCGATGAGGTTGACCCGCCCGGGCGCGGACCACACTCCCTCGGGGGAGTGGCTGAAGCGGTCGGTGAAGGTCCTCGTGAGGCGCGGCACGCTGCGAGTCTAGGCGCGGGCACCTGACACAATGACGCGCATGTCCGCACCTGAGACCCCCCAGGCGGCTCCCCGGATCCTTTCCGGGATGCAGCCCACCAGTGACTCGCTACATCTCGGCAACTACCTCGGGGCACTGGTCAACTGGGTCACGCTGCAGGACGAGTTCGATGCCTACTACTTCGTCGCCGACCTTCACGCGCTGACGGTGCCGACCGAACCCGAGGTGCTGCGGGCACGTACCCGCGCGACGGCGGCGCAGTTCATCGCCGGCGGGGTGGACCCGGAGCGCTCGGCCGTGTTCTGCCAGAGCCACGTCACCGAGCACGCCGAGCTCGGGTGGGTCATGAACTGCCTCACCGCCGATGGCGAGGCGCGCCGCATGACGCAGTTCAAGGACAAGACCGCCAAGGGCCAGAACGCGAACGTCGGCCTGCTGACCTATCCGATGCTCATGGCGGCCGACATCCTCATGTATGACGCGGCCTACGTGCCGGTGGGCGAGGACCAGCGCCAGCACCTCGAGATCACTCGCGACCTCGCCGGCCGCTTCAACACGCGCTTCGGGGAGGCGCTCGTCGTGCCCGAGCCCTACATCGTCAAGGGTGCCGCCAAGATCATGGACCTGCAGGACCCGACGTCGAAGATGAGCAAGACCGGCTCCTCGCCCAAGGGCCTCATCGACCTCATGCAGGACCCGGCCAAGATCGCGAAGAACATCCGGTCCGCCGTGACCGACACCGAGGCCGAGATCCGCTATGACGTAGACGCCAAGCCCGGCGTGTCCAACCTCCTCGTCATCCACTCCATCCTCTCCGGCACGCCGGTGGAGCAGCTGGAGCGCTCCTTCATGGGGCGCGGCTACGGCGACCTCAAGAAGGAGGTCGCCGACGTGGTCGTGGCGGCCGTCGAGCCGTTCCAGGGGCGGATGCGCGAGCTGCTCGACGACCCGGCGGAGCTCGACCGGATCCTGGCCTCGGGCGCCGCGCGCGCCCGGGGCGTCGCCGAGGCCACGATGGCTCGGGTGCGTGACCGCGTTGGCCTGCTGCCTGCTTCCTCTCGGTAGGGTCGAGCTCATGCCCACTCACGGCGTCGCCATCACCGTCCCCGAACCCCACGGGTCGGTGCTGCAGCAGGCCCGCGAACGTTTCGGTGATCCCTTGGCCCACGCCATCCCACCGCACGTCACCCTGCTGCCGCCGACCGAGATCGACGCGCCGTCGCTCGAGGCCTTCGAGGAGCACCTCGACGTCGTCGCCGGGAGCCAGGCGCCGTTCCGGATGACCTTGGCGGGCACCGGCACCTTCCGGCCGCTGTCGCCGGTCGTCTTCGTCCAGGTGTCATCGGGCATCTCGCAGTGCGAGCGCCTCGAGAAGGCCGTCCGCCGGGGGCCGGTCGAGCGCTGCCTGGACTTCAACTACCACCCGCATGTCACCGTCGCGCACAAGCTCAGCGAGGAGCAGCTCGACGAAGCCTTCGAGGGCCTGGCCGACTTCCGATGCACCTTCGAGGTGTCGTCATTCGAGCTGTTCCACCAGACCGACGACGGAGTGTGGGGACCACTGTCCTCGTTCGCCCTGGAGGGATGACCATGGACCGCCTCAAGGAGCTGTGGGTCACGCTACAGCGCACTCGCCTCTGGCACGCCTGGAAGCGCTACGGCGACGCCCGTGGCAACCTGCTCGCCGGAGGGGTGACCTACTTCGCGTTCTTCTCGATCTTCCCGGCGGTGGCCCTCGCGTTCACCGTGTTCGGGGTGCTGCTCCAGGACAACCCGCAATGGCTCCAGCAGATCAGGGACTACCTCAACTCCACGCTCCCGGGCTTTATCAAGGACGGTGACAACGGGGGGCTCATCCCGCTCGAGGTCCCGTCGGGCAACACCTTGACTGTGACGGGACTCATCGGGCTGGCAGGTCTGCTCTGGGCGGGTCTGGGCTGGCTGAGCGCCCTGCGTGACGGCATCCGCGCAATCTTCGGCGCCGAGGGCGCGCCCGGGAACTTCCTTGTGGCCAAGCTGCGCGACCTCGGCGTCCTCGTCATCCTCGGGCTGGCCATCGTCGTGTCCGCTGCCGTCACTGGCATCGCGGGTGCGGCCACCTCATGGATCGCCGACCACATCGGGCTCGGCGGGCAGGGCTGGCTCCTCAGCGTCATCGCCTTTGCCGTGGGCGCCGTGCTCGACGGCCTCGTCGTCCTCGTGATGCTGCGGCTGCTGTCGGGCGTCGACGTCCCGTGGCGTGGCCTCCTCGGTGGCGCGGTCGTCGGCGGCGTCGGCCTCACCCTGCTCAAGGTGCTCGGCACGACCCTCATCGCCGGGACGACGTCGAACCCGCTCTTCACCTCGATCGGCCTTGTCGTGGGTCTGCTCGCCTGGCTCAACTTCATGTCACGCGTCGTTCTCCTGGCGGCTGCCTGGTCGGCGAACTCCCTCGAGCCTGATGCCGTCGCCGACCTCACCGACGGCCAGCGCGCCAAGCTGCTCGAAGGGCCCGTGCGCCCCGAGCTGGCCACGGTGCCATCGGGCTCGAGCCCGGCCGAACGGCACACGGACCGGGTCGTGGCGCCCACCGCCAAACGGTCGGACGACCGGCTCAACCTCGCGCTGGGTGCCGCCCTGGGTGCGTCAATGGCAGCCGGGCTCGGTCTGGCAGGCCGGGTCCTGCGCGGTATCACTCCGCGCCGCTGACCTCAGGTCGTTCCGAGGACGGTCGGTGCCGCTCGACGCAGTGCGTCGCGCCAGTCCGGGAGCGGTTCGAGCCCCGCTTCCTCCCAGCGTGCATGGTCGAGGACGCTGTATGCCGGCCGGGCCGCCGGACGCGGGAAGGCATCGGTCGTCGTGGGGGTGACCCGCTCGGGGTCCAGGCCGAGCTCCTCGAAGATCGCACGGGCGAAGCCGAACCACGTCGTCTCGCCTCCGTTGGTGCCGTGCCAGAGCCCACCGGCGGCTTCGGTATCGACGAGGCGGACGAGGGCATCGGCGAGGTCGCCGGTCCACGTCGGCTGGCCTCGTTGGTCGTCGACGACCGACAGGGTCTCGCGCTCACCTGCGAGGCGCGCCATGGTCGCGGCGAAGTTGGAGCCGCCCGCGCCATAGAGCCACGCGGTGCGCACCACGAGCGCCGAGGGACAGTGGGCGAGCACGGCCCACTCACCTGCCGCCTTGGTGCGGCCGTAGGCCGAGCGAGGAGCGATCGGCGCGTCCACGGCATACGGCGTGGTGGCGTCTCCGGAGAAGACGTAGTCGGTCGAGACGTGGACGAGGCGGCTCCCGGTGCGCGCGCACGCGGAGGCGAGGTTGGCGGCGCCGACGGCGTTGACGGCGAAGGCGTCCGCCTCGTGGGTCTCAGCGTCGTCGACTGCCGTCCACGCGGCGAGGTTGGCGACCACGTCGTGCCCGTCGACAGCGGACGCGCAGGCGGCTGCATCGGTGACGTCAAGATCGGGGCGGCGCAGGGCGGTGACCTCGTGGCCGGCAGCGGTGAGCCGGGGGAGCAGGTCGTGGGCGAGCATGCCGCCCGCGCCGGTGACGAGCCAGCGGGCCATCAGCGCGGGACGACGGACTGCGTTGCGGCGTACTTGCGCTCGGTCGCGTCCTTCATCGGGCGCCACCAGGCCTCGTTGTCGCGGTACCACTCGATCGTGGCCGCGAGGCCCTCGCGGAAGCTCGGGTACTCGGGGGTCCAGCCGAGCTCGGTGCGCAGGCGGGAGGAGTCGATGGCGTAGCGACGGTCGTGCCCTGGACGGTCGGTGACGTGGTCGAACGCGTCGGCCTCCTGCCCCATGAGCTCGAGGATGTCGCGCACAACCGTTTTGTTGTCGACCTCACCGTCGGCCCCGATGAGGTAGGTCTCGCCGAGCTCACCGCGGTCGATGATCGCCCAGACGGCGCTGTTGTGGTCGTCGACATGGATCCAGTCGCGCACGTTGAGGCCGTCGCCGTAGAGCTTGGGGCGGATGCCGTCGAGGACGTTGGTGACCTGGCGGGGGATGAACTTCTCGACGTGCTGGCGCGGGCCGTAGTTGTTGGAACAGTTCGAGATCGTGGCCCGCAGGCCGAAGGAACGCACCCAGGCACGGACCAGCAGGTCGCTCGCGCCTTTGGTCGACGAGTAGGGGCTGGAGGGGTTGTAGGGCGTGGCCTCGGTGAACCGCTCGGGGTCGTCGAGCTCGAGGTCGCCGTAGACCTCGTCGGTGGAGATGTGGTGGTAGCGCACGTCATGGCGGCGGACGGCTTCGAGCAGGGTGTAGGTGCCGATGACGTTGGTGTGCACGAAGGGCCACGGGTCCGACAGGGAGTTGTCGTTGTGGGACTCCGCGGCGAAGTGCACGACGAGGTCCGTGGCGGCGACGAGGCGGTCGACGAGCTCGGCGTCGGTGATGTCTCCCTCGACGACCTCGACCCGGTCGCCGAGGTCCGCCAGTGAGGCGCGGTTCCCGGCATAGGTCATCGAGTCCAGGACTGTGAGCTCGACGTCGGGCCGCGCCGCCAGGGTGAGGTGGACGAAGTTGGACCCGATGAAGCCGGCACCGCCGGTGACTAGTGTGCGCACGGCCCCAAGGCTACTGACCGAGGCGTGTCGGTACGAGGGCTGACCTCCGGTGGCTAGGGTGGCGCCCATGAAGGGCATCATTCTGGCCGGTGGTTCGGGCACGCGGCTTCACCCGATCACGCGCGGCATCAGCAAGCAGCTCATGCCCATCTATGACAAGCCGATGGTCTACTACCCCCTCGCGACGCTGATGATGGCCGGGATCCGTGAGGTCCTCATCATCACGACCCCGCAGGACCTCGAGCAGTTCGAGCGCCTCCTCGGTGGCGGCCACGACTGGGGGATCGAGATCTCGTATGCCGTGCAGCCGAGTCCCGATGGACTCGCCCAGGCATTCCTCATCGGCGCCGACTTCATCGGCTCGGACTCGGTGGCGCTCGTGCTCGGCGACAACATCTTCTACGGCACCGGCCTCGGCCGGTCGCTGAGCTCGCAGGGAGACGTCAGTGGCGGCCACGTCTTCGCGTACCACGTCCACAACCCCACGGCATACGGCGTCGTGGAGTTCGACGGCGAGGGCAACGTCCTCTCGATCGAGGAGAAGCCGTCCAAGCCGAAGTCGAGCTATGCGGTCCCCGGGCTGTACTTCTACGACAACGACGTGGTGCAGATCGCGCGTGACCTGGTGCCCAGCGAGCGGGGCGAGCTGGAGATCACGGGGGTCAACGACGCCTACCTCCAGCGTGGTGACCTCACGGTGACGGTGCTTCCGCGAGGAACCGCGTGGTTCGACACCGGCACCTTCGAGGGGCTGATGGACGCGAGCCAGTTCGTGCACCTCATCGAGGCGCGGCAGGGCACCAAGATCGGCTGCGTCGAGGAGATCGCGTGGCGGGCCGGGTGGATCGACGACGAGCAGTTCAGGGCGCTGGGGGACGACCTCGTCAAGAGTGGCTACGGCGACTACATCCACACCTGCCTCGAGCAGGGCAAGGGCTTCGCCTGATGGACATCGCACCCCTGTCCATCGAGGGGGCGTTCGTGGTCACGCCACGCCAGTTCCCCGACGACCGTGGAGTCTTCCTCGAGTCGTTCCGCGGCGACCGCCTGGCGGAGCACTTGGGGCACCGGCCCGACATCGTCCAGACCAACGTGTCGGTCTCGTCGCGTGGGACGGTGCGGGGCATCCACTTCGCCGACATCCCGCCCGGGCAGGGCAAGTACATCACCGCCCTCGGCGGCAAACTCCTCGACTTCATCGTCGACCTGCGCGAGGGCTCGCCCACCTTCGGGACGGTCGAGCAGGTTCTCCTCGACACCGTCGACCGCCGTGCCGTCTACCTGACCGAGGGGCTCGGCCACGCGTTCTGCGCCCTCGAGGACGACACCACCGCCATGTACCTGTGCACCGCCGCCTACAACCCGACTGGCGAGCACGGCATACATCCGCTGGATCCCGACATCGGACTGCCGATCCCCGAGGACCTCGAGGTCACGCTGTCGGCCAAGGACCAGGCCGCGCCGACGCTGGCGCAGGCGCGTGCCGCTGCTGTGCTGCCGACGTATGCCGACTGGCAGGCCCACGTCGCCACGCTCTGACCGTGCTCGCACTGGCCTGCCGAACTGCGGCCAGGGACGAGGGAGGTCAGTGGTGCTTGCCTCGACGCCGCACGGACAGTAGCCAGGCCAGACAGAGCAGGAGAGCCGCTCCTGCGGCCAGCGCGATGAGGGACGGGGGGACCGCTCCGGTCGGCGTCGTCAGCGAGGCTGCCGCGACCGCGGGCGGGCCGGAGGGCTCGGGTGCGGGAACGGCGTCGAGCGCATTGGTTGAAGCAGCCGGTGTGCCTGTGGCGGGTGCCTCTTGCACAGAGGCGGCGCTGACCTTCTCTCCGCGGTCCACGAGTCGGCCGACCGGCCGGGCGACGTCGCCGTGCGCGAAGGCCCAGTCGAGCAGTGACGCCGCTGGGCGCCAGCTGCTGCTCTCGGTGCCGTACATCTCGGTGACGATGTAGGTCTTGCCGCCGCGCGTCGCCGCACCGATGAACGTCCGGTGGGCCGCCTTGGTGAAGCCGTTCTTGACGCCGATGGTGCCGGGGTAGTTCCAGAGCAGGCGGTTGTGGTTGCCGATGGCGTAGGACGACCGGCTGCGCGACGCGCGAGCGGCCTCCGCCGGGAACTTCGCGGACTTCGTCGTGGCCAGCTTGACGTAGGCAGGCATGGCGATGGCCGCACGGCCGAAGAGCGCCAAGTCGTAGGCGCTGCTGTGCTGGCCCGCCGCGTCGAGGCCGCTGGGGTCGGCGACGACGGTGTCGTGGGCTCCCAGCTCGTCGGCGAGCGCGTTGAGCTCGGTGACCGTCTTGTCGAGGCCACCGTTGAGCGTGGCGAGTCCGTAGGCCGCGTCGTTGGCGGACGACATGACGAGCGCTTGGAAGAGCTGCCCGGCGCTGTAGGTCGCGCCTGCCACCATGCCGACACGAGTGCCTTCGGCGTTCGCCTCGGTGCTCGTGGCCTTGAGGATCGTCTTGGGTGGGATCCGCGGCAGCAGGTGGATCGCCGTGAGCGTCTTGAGCGTGCTGGCCGGGAGCAGGTGGGCGTGCGGGTTCTTGGCCGCGATCACCTCACCGGTGTCGGCGTCCGCGAGAAGCCAGGCGACGTCACGGATCGCCGGCGGTGCCGGTACGCCCGCAGGCGTGTCGACGATGACCGAGTTCATCTCGGCGAGGCGCGGACCGCCGACGCTGCGCGCGGGGTCGAGCGACTCCGTGACCCTCGGCAGGGTCGGGCTCGCGGAGGGAGCGGGCTTCGGGGTGGGTGCTGCCAGCGCCGGAGAGGCGGTGGCCGTCACCGCGGTCGTGACCAGTGCGGCCACCACGAGTGCCGTCCTTCTGACGACGCGCGAGGGGGAGAGGGCCACCTGTCGACCCTACGGGACCGGGCCCCTCAGGCGGCGTGAAATGCGCGGGCCTCGCGGGCCGTGCCTGCTGCGGTGTAGTGGCCCACGAGCTGCTCGGTCAGGCTGACCCACGAGTGGCCGCGGACGGCCTGCTCGGCGCATGCCCCCATGGCGGCGCGCCAGCCGGCGTCGCCCACGAGCGCGTCGACGTGGTCGTGCAGCGAGCCTGGGCTGTCGGGGTCGAAGAGCAGGCCCGTGCGGCCGTGCTCGACGAGGTCGAGGGGGCCACCACGCGCCGGAGCAACCACGGGCAGGCCGGCCGCGGCCGCCTCCTGGAGTGTCTGCCCGAACGTCTCGCGGGTGCCGGTGTGCACGAAGACGTCGAACGCGGCATACGAGCGGGCCAGCTCGTCGCCGCTCTGGCGACCCAGGAAGACGGGTGACCGGTTGGGGCGCCCGGGCATGGTTGCCACGGCCTCGGTGAGCTGCGCTCCGACCTGCGCGCGGCCGGGGCCGTCTCCCACGATGACCAGCCGGGTTCCGGGGATCTGGGCGACCTCGGTCAGGCGCCACAGCTCCTTCTCGGGGGCGAGCCGCCCGACGTAGCCGAGGAGGACCTCGCCGCCCGGTGCCAGGGCGCGGCGCAGCTGAGCCGTCCGCGGGTCGGTGCGCCAGCGTGGCGAGAACAGGCTCGTGTCAACGCCTCTGGCCCACAGGTCGGTGCGCGGCACCCCGTGGGCGCGCAGCTCAGACAGGGTGGCCCGGGAGGGGGCGAGGGTGATGTCGGCGTGGGCGTGCATCCGCCGGATCCAGCGCCACGCTGCACTGGCCGCACCTGCCCGGAGCCGGTCGGGGCCGTGCTGGGCGAGGTAGCTCGGCATGTCGGTCTGGTAGATCGCGACGGCGGCGGTGCCGGTCTGGTCGGCCAGCTGCAGGGCGCGCGCACCCAGGACGAACGGCGAGGCCGCGTGGATGACGTCCGCCTCGAACTCCTCGAGCGCCCGGCGCAGCGCGGGAGTCGGCACGCCGGCGGGGAACTGACGCACCGGGATCGAGGGCAGGCCGCGCACCCGGAACCCCTCGAACGTCGCCGGAGCCGGCCCGGGGGCGATGATGAGGGCCTCGTGGCCGAGCGCACGCAGCGACTGTGCCACCCGGCATACGCTCGTCGTCACGCCGTTGAGCGTCGGGAGGAACGACTCCGTCACCATGGCCACTCGCATGGGTCCACGGTCTCGGTGCCTGGTGGTGGGGCAGCGGCCTGCGGTGGTGTGTCAGGTGAGCAGCGGGTGAACGTCAGACCGTGGGCAGCGTGACGAGGAAGACCTCGCCGCTCCCGGTCACGGTGACGTCGCGGTCACGGGCCGACAGGTAGGCCGCCTGCACCGACCCCAGCGCCAGGCTCGCCTGCGGCGTCGTGAGGGTGACGTCCCCGTGCAGGCAGAACGCGATGCGGGGAGTGCCGTCGCCCGGCAGGATGACCTGGTCGGGGGAGTGTAGCCGGCGCAGGGCGAAGCGGTCGGACCGACTGGGGAAGCGCTCGGTGGCGGGGAGCTCCGGGTCGGTCTCGGCGTGCCCGACGCAGCCGTCGGCATCGGGGTCGACGATGCGCAGGAGCTCGGGGATGTTGATCTCCTTGCCGGTGAGTCCGGCGCGAACGACGTTGTCGGAGTTGGCAAGCACCTCGATGCCCAGACCGCGCACGTAGGAGTGCAGCACGCCGGCCGGCACGTCGAGGTAGTCGCCGGGCTCGAGGACCCGGTGGTACATGAGCAGGAGCACCACGAGCCCGATGTCGTCCGGGTGGTCCTCGGCGACGCGCGCGATGGCCGCGCAGTGGTGACCCTCGGCGTCGCGGCTGGCGGAGACGCGCACGCAGGCCGCGACGAGCTCGCGGGCGAACCCGGCGTGCTCCTCGGCCGGGGTGGCGAGGATGGCGGCGAGCAGGGCATGGCTGGGGTTCGGCTGGGTGCTCGCCGCGTCGACCAAGGCGGTGAGCCGCGGGATGGCGAGTCGCTTGGTGAGCGAGGCGACCTCGTCCGGTGGCCGCATGCCGACGAAGACCATGAACGGCGCGATGGCCACGAGCATCTCGGGCTTGGCCCAGTCGTCGACGTAGGTCGCGTCGGCGTCCCCGGCGGCATGGTCGCGCTCGCGGATCTCTCGCGCCTGCTCGGCGGTGGGGTGGGCCTGGATGGAGATCGCGCGACCGGGGGCGAGCACCTTGAGGAGGAACGGCAGACGGCCCTCGTATGCCGTGCAGCACTCCGCCCCCATCTCACCTTCGGGGTCGGCCCGGATGACGTCGGCCAGCGTCGTGGCCACGCCGTCGCGGGTGATGCCGCAGGGGCCGCTCTCGTGGGCGCCCATCCAGAGCTCGGACTCGGGCTCGGCGCTGGGGATGGAGCGGCCCTGGAGGCTGGCGATGGACACGTGGGAGCCCCAGGCGTCGGTGAACAGCACCGGCTCCAGCAGATCCATCGGGCCATCGTAGGTGTCGGGGTGGCTAGCCTGACGCCATGTCAGACATTCCCGGGTTCTGGGCCGTCATCCCTGCGGGGGGAGCCGGGACCCGCCTGTGGCCGCTGTCTCGCGCCGGCCACCCCAAGTTCCTGCACGACCTCACCGGCTCCGGGCGCAGCCTGCTCCAGGAGACCGTGGACCGGGTGACGCCGCTGGCCGGCGACCGGGTCGTCATCGTGACGGGCGCGGCCCACGAGGCCGCGGTGCGGGAGCAGCTGCCCTCGCTCGCCGATGCGCAGGTCATCGCCGAGCCGGCCCCCCGCGAGTCGATGGCGGCGATCGGGCTGGCAGCAGCCGTCGTCGAGGCGCAGGACCCCGAGGCGATTCTCGGTTCCTTCGCGGCCGACCACGTCATCCCCGACGCGTCGGCCTTCCACGCCTGCGTGACCGAGGCGGTCGAGGTGGCCCGCGGCGGACGCGTCGTGACCATCGGCATCGAGCCGACCCATCCGTCGACGGGCTTCGGCTACATCCAGATGGGAGCGGCGATCCCCGGCGTGGCAACGGCCCGGCGGGTGCGTCAGTTCGTCGAGAAGCCGGACGGCCGACGTGCCGCTGCCTATCTTGCAACTGGTGAGTTCCGTTGGAATGCAGGCATGTTCGTCGTGCGAGCGGCAACCCTGCTCGACCTCCTGCACCGCTGGCACCCCGAGCTGGCCGACGGCGTGCGCGCCATCGCCGCGGACCCGTCGCGGCTCGACGCGATCTGGTCCACCCTCGAGAAGATCGCCATCGACCATGCGGTCGCCGAGCCCGCCGCCGACATCGGCGTGGTAGCCGTGGTGCCCGGGAACTTCGCCTGGGACGACATCGGGGACTTCTCGAGCCTCGCCTCGCTGCTGCCCGAACCCGAGGAAGGGCCGCGCATCCTCGGGGACCCGGCGCTCGTGCACTCGGTCGACTCCACCGGCCTCGTCTCGCCGCGCGGCGGTCGACCCATCGCCGTCGTGGGGGTGGAGGACGTCGTCGTCATCGACTCGGGGGACGCCGTGCTCGTCACGACCCGGGAGCGTGCCCAGGACGTCAAGCAGGTCGTCGCGCTGCTCAAGGAGCTGGGCCGGACCGACCTCACTTGAGTGCCTCACTACGAGCTGGGGAGCTGTTGTAGCGCGTATCGATACGCGATACAGTTGTGTGGTGATCGTGAGCTTCCGCCACAAGGGTCTGGAGAAGCTGTATCGCCATGGCACGAAGAAGGGTGTGCAAGCGGACCACGTCCCCAAACTGCTCCGAATACTGTCGGCGCTGGATGTGGCACAGGCCCCCGACGACCTGGCAATCCCATCATTTCGGACGCACCGACTCAAAGGTGACTTGGCCGGGTACTACTCGATCTGGGTGAACGGCAACTGGCGGATCACCTTCCGCTTCATCGAATCGGATGTTGAGCTCGTCGACTATCAGGACTACCACTGAGCAGGAAGGAGAACCACATGATGAAGAACCCCGTCCATCCGGGCGAGATTCTGCGCGACGACGTGCTCGCAGAGATCGGGCTGAGCGTCAGCGAGGCCGCCGCACGGCTGGGCATCTCCCGCGTGACGTTGAGCCGGGTGCTGCACGGTCATGCCCGTATCAGTTCCAATCTCGCTGTTCGCCTCGAAGCGGCTGGAGTGGGCACCGCACGGGCTTGGCTCGCCATGCAGGCGGCCTACGACCTCGCCACGGAGCGAGCAGGCGGGATCCCCAAGGTCAAACCCCTGCAACCAGTCGCGTGAGTGTGCGGCGGGGCTCAGGCAGCGTCGCGACGCCGGTATGCCGAGAAGGCCAGTCCCGTGAGCAGCGCAGCGACCGCGCAGAGCACGATCGCCGACGTCGGCGAGAAGTTGCCTCCCGGCAGCTGGGGCGCGTGCGCGAACGGTGACACCTTCACCAGCCAGTCGGGGAGGCCGACCGTGGCGCCGAACTCACCGAGTGCGAACGCGACCGCCAGGGCACCCCAGCCGATGGCCGGCGCCCGGATGGGCAGGGCCGCGGACGCGAGGAGAGCCACCGCCACGAGGACGGCGACCGCAGGGAGGCGGGAGGCCGACGCAGCCAGCATCGAGACCGTGCCGGGAGCCTCGTCCTGACCGCCGGAGACCAGCGCGACGACCAGGCCGAGAGCGAGCAGCAGCGCAGCAGGGAGGGCGAACGCGGGCAGGGCATGGGCGCCGAGCCAGGCGTTGCGTGAGGTCGCGGTGGCGAGGACCGGCTCGCCGCGACCTGCCCGCTCCTCGGACGCGAGCCGCAGCGCCAGCGAGATGCCCGCGGCGGCAGCAGCGACGGCGACGAACGCGAGCTCGGTCGCGAGGAAGATGTCGGTGATGCTGCCGGCGCTCCCGCCGAGCGCCTTGAGCATGTCAACGACCGACTGGTCGGAGGCCATATCCGCCACGGATCCGACCAGCCCGCCGAGCACCGCTCCGAGGATGACGAAGGCGGCCAGCCACCCGAGGGCAGCAGGCCGGGCGAGGTGCCAGACGAGAACCAGGGGGGTGCCCAGCCCGTCCTTGGCGCGGGCCGGACCGGGACGCGCAGCGACGAGCCCGGCCCCGAGGTCACGTCGGTCGAGGAGGGAGAACGCGAGCGCCACCAGCGCGACCGCAAGCGCCACCGCCAGCCCGAGAACCCAGAACCGGTTGCCTCCGTAGGCGCTGACCTTCGACGCCCAACCCAGCGGGCTGACCCACGAGATGACAGCCACCGAGCCACGGGCCGTGTCGCCGATGGCGCGCAGGACGAACATGGCCGCGAGGGCGCTGAGCGCGATCCCGGCGCAGGCCCGGGCGCTCGTCGTCAGCTGGGCGGCGACGGCGGTCACCCCGACCATCGCCAGGCCGGCGATCATCCACGCCACGCCCATGGCGACCGACCCGGTGGCGTCCAGACCCACGGCGATGAGCCCGATCGTGGTCAGCAGGCTAGCCCCGACGACGGCGAGAGCGGCGAGCGTCATCGCGGCGGTGAGGGGTGCGCGTCGCCCGACGACGCCCGCCCCCACGAGCTCGAGGCGACCCACCTCCTCCTCGAGGCGCGTGTGGCGGCGCACCACGGCATACGCCAACAACCCGACGAAGACCGCACCCATGAGCACGGTCTTGAACACCGACAACGCGTCCCGGTTGGTGGCGGCGACCGGGCCGTACATCGCGACGACGGACGGGTTGGTCAGGACCGAGCCCAGACCGTTGCGGGCGGCCTCGTCGGTCGGATAGAGGTCGATGGTGGCCTGCGCCGACCCGACCGAGAGGGCGGTGAGGGCGAGCAGGCTGACGGGGATGAGGACGCGGTCTCGACGCCACGCGAGGTGGAGCAACGTGCCGGTCCCGGTCAGGGTGCTCATGCGACCGGCACCCCCTCGGGCGGCGCGCTGTAGTGCGCGAGAAAGAGGTCCTCGAGGCTGGCCGGCTCACAGGTCAGGCTCGTCAGGCCCAGCCGGTCGAGCCGGCTCACGGCATCACCGACATGGGGGGCGTCGACGGAGAAGCGGACCTCGGTGCGGCCTCCGTCGACCAGGACGTCGCTCACTCCGGCCCACTGCGAGATGTCCTGTGCGACAGGGCTCCTCACGACGGCGTGCACGGTCGAACGCGAAAGGTGGCGCAGGTCCGCGAGGGTGCCCGACTCGACGATCCGCCCGGCGCGCACGATGCTCACGCGCTCGCAGGCGTGCTCGACCTCGCTGAGGATGTGGCTCGACAGCAGCACGGAGTGGCCGCGGCTGCGGGCGGCGCGCAGCTCGTCCTGGAAGACGCGCTCCATGAGCGGGTCGAGGCCGGACGTCGGCTCGTCGAGGATGAGCAGGGGAGCGTCGGAGGCGAGGGCGGCGATGAGCGCGACCTTCTGCCGGTTGCCCTTGGAGTAGGAGCGCGACTTCTTCCTCGGGTCGAGCTCGAAGCGCTCGATGAGGTCGGCGCGACGTCCCTCGTCGATGCCCCCTCGGAGCCGGGAGAGGACGTCGATGACCTCCCCGCCGGTGAGGTTGGGCCACAGCGCCACGTCGCCGGGGACGTAGGCGACGCGCCGGTGCAGCTCGGTCGCGTCGGCCCACGGGTCGCCCCCGAAGAGGCTGGTGTGCCCGGAGTCGGGCCGGGTGAGCCCGAGGAGGATGCGGATGGTCGTCGACTTGCCGGAGCCGTTGGGACCGAGGAAGCCGTGGACCTCACCCTCGGGAACGGTGAGGTCGAGACCGTCGAGCGCCACGGTGGCGCCGAACGTCTTGCGGAGGTCGCGTGTCTCGATGACGGTGTTCACGACCCCGAATCTACGCTCTTTTCACAAATGAGTGAATAATCTAAACTTCCCGTATGCCGGCCCGCTCGACGACCACGTCCGTCTCGCCTCCCGCTGATCGCACCGCCACTCGCAGGGCTGGTGACGGACGTCAGTCGGATCCTCGGGGCGAGTCGCACGCGGTCGTCGAGCGGCTCGGGTCGGCGCTGGCCGGCGCAGGCTTCCCGCCGATGCCCTCGCGCATCTTCGCCGCCCTGCTCGCCGACCACGACGGCCGGATGACCGCTGCCGAGCTGATCGAGCAGCTGTCCGTCAGTGCCGCGGCCGTGTCGGGGGCGGTGCGCTACCTCGCCCACGTCGGGCTCATCCGGCGAGAGCGCGAGCGGGGCGGACGCAAGGACGTCTTCGTCGTGCTCGACGACGCCTGGCACGGTGCGATGACGAGCACCGACCAGGTCCATGCGCCGATCCTCGCGGCGCTCACCGAGGGCGTGGACCACTTCGGTGTCGGCACCCAGCCGGGGGACCGCCTGCAGCTGTCCAAGGAGTTCCTCGAGTTCGTCTCGGTGGAGATGCAGGGGATCAGCGAGCGCTGGGACGCCTACAAGCGCACTCGGTGAGGAGCGCCGGCGCGGTGCCTCCCGAGGTTGCGTCTGCGGACTCGGTGCCTGTGGCGACCACAGGCGCAGACGCAGGGGAAGCGGCGGGGGCCCAGTAGCATGGGCTCCTCATGACTGACACCCTCTCTGCCCTCGGCGCCACCGTCGCGACCTTCCTGCCCGAGCTCGTCGAGATCCGCCGCGACCTGCATGCGCACCCCGAGCTCGCCCGGCTCGAGACCCGCACCACCGACCTCATCGCCACCCGCCTCGAGGCGGCCGGCGTGCGCGTCCGCCGACTCTCGGGAACCGGACTGGTCGCTGACGTCGGAGCCGAGCAGGCGGCATACCGGGTTGCCCTGCGTGCGGACATGGACGCACTCCCCGTGCAGGAGCGGACGGGACTGCCGTTCGCGTCGACCCGCGACGGCGTGACGCACGCGTGCGGGCACGACGTCCACGTCACGGCGCTCCTCGGTGCGGTGCTCGCGCTCAAGGAGCACGAGCAGACGCTGCTCGAGCGCGGCACCGCGGTGCGCGCGATCTTCCAGGCGGCCGAGGAGGTCATCCCCGGTGGTGCGCACGAGGCAATCGCCGAGGGTGTGATGGACGGCGTCGACGCGATCTTCGCGGTGCACTGCGACCCGTCGCTCGACGTCGGACAGGTCGGCCTGCGCGAGGGACCGATCACCGCTGCGTGCGACCACCTCAGGGTCGAGCTCACCGGCAGTGGCGGGCACACGTCGCGGCCGCAGCTGACCCAGGACCTGACCTATGCCCTGGCCAAGGTCGTCACCGACGTCCCCGCAGTGCTGTCGCGGCGGCTGGACCCGCGAGCCGGTGCCGCGCTCGTGTGGGGAGTCGTGCGGGCCGGGACGGCGAGCAACGTCATCCCGAGCACGGGGGAGTGCAGTGGGACCCTGCGCATGCTCGACGCCAACGCCTGGCTCACCGTCGGACCGCTGCTCGAGGAGATCGTCCAGGGGGTCGTCGCCCCCTACGGTGTGACGGCCCGGCTGGAGCGCATCAAGGGGGTGCCGCCCGTCGTCAACCAGGCCGACGCGATCGACGCGCTGCGTTTCGCGTGTCTGGGCTCGGGTCTGCAGATGGCGTCGACGGTCCAGTCGCTCGGCGGCGAGGACTACTCCTGGTACCTCTCGCACGCGCCGGGCGCCATGGCGCGCCTCGGCACGCGTACGCCGGGGGGACGAACCTATGACCTGCACCAAGGTGACGTCGTCATCGACGAGGAGGCGATCTCGTGCGGAGCCCGGCTCCTCGCGTCGGTCGTCGTGGCCCACACGGTCAAGGCAGGCGGAGACGTGCTCGCGAAGGGGGCCGGTGAACATGAGTGACATCGACTGGGATGCGTTGCGGGACAGGGCCGTCGAGATGACGGCCCGGGCCTATGCGCCTTACTCGAACTACCCGGTCGGGGTGGCTGGGCTCACCGCCGACGGACGGATGGTCGCCGGCTGCAACGTCGAGAACGCCGGCTACGGCGTGACGCTGTGTGCTGAGTGCGGCATGGTCTCCGAGCTGCACGCCACCGGTGGCGGAAGGCTCGTCGCCGTCTACTGCGTCGACGGCCGGGGCGAGGCGCTCATGCCGTGCGGCCGGTGCCGACAGCTGCTCTGGGAGAACGGTGGTGCGGCCTGCCAGCTGATGACCCCCGAGGGCATCCAGACCATGGCGCAGGTGCTGCCCCAGGCGTTCGGGCCGGAGAACCTCCAGCAGCGAGCCTGAGCCGAGCTCGACCGGTGGGCAGCGGCGCGCCAGAGCCGCGGTGGGCCCGCGAGGGCTGATGACATGATGACGCCCATGAGCGAGAGTTTTGACGCCGTCGACGTCATCATGGCCAAGCGTGACAAGCGCGAGCTGAGCGACGAGCAGATCCGTTGGGTTATCGACGCCTACACCCGTGGCGGCGTCGCCGAGGAGCAGATGAGCGCACTGGCCATGGCGGTCCTCCTCAACGGGATGAACCGCCGTGAGATCGCCACGTGGACCGGCGCGATGATCGCCAGCGGTGAGCGGATGGACTTCTCCTCCCTCTCGCGACCCACTGCGGACAAGCACTCGACCGGCGGCGTCGGCGACAAGATCACGCTGCCGCTGGCGCCGCTGGTCGCCGTCTTCGGGGTGGCCGTGCCGCAGCTGTCCGGCCGCGGCCTGGGGCACACCGGCGGCACCCTCGACAAGCTCGAGTCGATCGCCGGCTGGAAGGCCGACCTGTCCAACGAGGCGATGCTGCGCCAGCTCGACGACGTCGGGGCCGTCATCTGCGCTGCTGGCTCGGGCCTGGCGCCGGCCGACAAGAAGCTCTATGCCCTGCGCGACGTCACCGGCACCGTCGAGGCTATCCCCCTCATCGCGAGCTCGATCATGAGCAAGAAGATCGCCGAGGGCACCGGTGCCCTCGTCCTCGACGTCAAGGTCGGTTCCGGCGCGTTCATGAAGAACCGTGAGGACGCCACCGAGCTGGCCCGCACCATGGTCGAGCTCGGCACCGATGCGGGCGTCAACACCGTCGCCCTGCTCACCAACATGCAGACCCCGCTGGGGCTCACGGCCGGCAACGCCCTCGAGGTGCGCGAGTCCGTCGAGGTGCTCGCCGGGGGCGGTCCCGAGGACGTCGTCGAGCTGACCGTCGCGCTGGCCCAGGAGATGCTCGCCGCGGCTGGTCGTGACGGCGACGACGTCGCTGCTGCGCTCAAGGACGGGCGGGCCATGGACGCCTGGCGCCGGATGATCTCCGCCCAGGGCGGGAACCCCGACGCCGAGCTGCCCGTCGCCAAGCACACCGAGGAGGTCCTGGCTCCCGCCGACGGCGTCCTCACCCAGCTCGACGCCTATGCCGTGGGCGTCGCCGCGTGGCGCCTCGGTGCGGGCCGGGCGCGCAAGGAGGACCCGGTGCAGGCCGGCGCCGGCGTCGAGCTGCACGTCAAGCCAGGTGCCATCGTCCGGGGCGGCGAGAAGCTCATGACGCTGCACACCGACACCCCCGAGAAGTTCGAACGGGCCAAGGAGTCCTTGGAGGGCGGCTTCACCATCGCCCCCGAGGGGTCGCGCCCGGACCTGCTGCCCCTGCTCATCGACAGGATCGCCTGATGCCCGGCGCCGTGCCCTCCGCCATCGTCCAGCGCGCCCCCAAGGCGCTGCTCCACGACCACCTCGACGGTGGCCTGCGACCGCAGACGATCATCGACCTCGCCCTGGAGTCGGGCTACGACGGGTTGCCCTCGACCGATGCCGACGAGCTCGGCCGCTGGTTCCGCGACAGCGCCGACTCCGGCTCGCTCGAGCGCTACCTCGAGACCTTCAGCCACACGGTCGCGGTCATGCAGACCGCGGAGCAGCTGCGCCGGGTGGCGCGCGAGTGCGCGCTCGACCTCGCTGCGGACGGGGTGGTCTATGCCGAGTCGCGCTTCGCCCCGGAGCAGCACGTCGAGGGTCGGCTGAGCCTGCCCGAGGTCATCGAGGCGGTCCTCGAGGGCCTGCGCGAGGGCGAGGAGGAGGCGGCCGCGGCCGGCACCCCGATTCGCATGGTCGCCCTCCTCACGGCCATGCGGCACGCGGCCAAGAGCGACGAGATCGCCGAGCTCGTCGTGCGCTATCGCGACCGGGGCGTGGGCGGGTTTGACATCGCCGGCGCCGAGGCAGGGTTCCCGCCCAGCCGGCACCTGTCCGCGTTCGAGTACCTCCGCCGCGAGAACGCCCACTTCACGATCCACGCGGGCGAGGCGTTCGGCCTGCCGAGCATCTGGGAGGCCATCCAGTGGTGTGGCGCCGACCGGCTCGGGCACGGAGTCCGCATCGTCGACGACATCACGAGCGATGGTGACACGCACACGCTGGGTCTCCTCGCGGCATACGTGCGTGACACCCGGATCCCGCTCGAGATGGCACCGACGTCCAACCTCCAGACCGGCGCCGCCGAATCCATTGCGGCACACCCGATCACGCTCCTCAAGGACCTGCGCTTCCGGGTCACCGTCAACACGGACAACCGGCTCATGTCGGGCACGTCCATGACTCGCGAGATGCAGCTCCTCGTCGACGAGGCCGGGTGGACGCTCGAGGACCTGCGGTGGGCGACGATCAACGCGATGAAGTCGGCCTTCATCCCGTTCGACGAGCGGCTCCAGATCATCGAGCACGTCGTCAAGCCGGGCTATGCCGCGCTGACCGCCGCCACCTGAGCCCCGGCTCGCCCCTGCGGGCGGCCGGCCACACAGCTAGGCCGCGGCGGGGGCCGTGGCGGCCTGGTCGCGCTCGGCGACGTCGCCCGTCACGCCGGCACGTGAGGCCCGGCCACCGACGACGAACACATAGGCAAAGAAGAGTGACTCGGCCACCACGCCGATGACGATGCGGGCCCACGTCGGCAGGCCCGACGGCGTCACGAAGCCCTCGATCCCTCCACTGACGAAGAGCACGACGACGAGTCCCAGGGCGATGCCAGCCGCAGTGCGGCCCTCAGCAGCCAGGGAGTCCAGCCGGGTCCTCGGCCCCGGCTCGATCCATGACCAGAAGAGCCGCAGCCCGACCGCGGCCGCCACGAAGATCGCCGTGAGCTCGAGCAGGCCGTGGGGCAGGATCAGCCCGAAGAACAGGGAGCCGCGGTCGTGGCTCACCATGAGCGCGCCCGCGATCCCGACGCTGATGACGTTCTGCGCGAGCACGAACAGCACCGGGAGACCGAGCACACCCAGGGCGATGCACTGGGCGGCCACCCACGCGTTGTTGGTCCACACCAGGGTGGCGAACTCGTGGTGCGGGTACTCGGAGTAGTAGTTCTCGAAGTCCGTGTTGACGTAGGCGTCGATCTCGGCGCGGGTCATCTGCTGGGTGAAGACCTCCGGGTGCTGAACCGCCCAGGCGCCCACGACCACCGCCAGCACGACACTGCCGATCATCGTCGCGAGCCACCAGCGTCGCGTGCGGTAGAGGGCGGCCGGAAAGGTCTGGGTGAAGAAGCGGGCCGCGTCACCGAACGTCGTGGTGCGAGACCCCGTGGCCGTATGCCGTGCCCGTGCCAGGAGCGCGGACAGATAGCTCACCAGCGACGGGTCCGGGCTGGCCGACCGCACGACCGAGAGGTGGGTGGAGACCCGCTGGTAGAGGTCGAGCAGCTCGTCGGACTCTGCCCCCGAGAGCCTGCGCCGACCCACGAGCTCCTCGAGTCGGCGCCACTGACCCACATGAGTGGCGATGTAGGCGTCGAGGTCCACGGCGCCACTCTATGTTGCTCGACCAGGACCATGCGGGCCCAAGTACGCTCGCCGCATGAGCGTCGAGGCGGGCTACCAGACCTACGCCGGCGAGGACCTCGTCACCGGCGAGGGTGTCTCCGTCGAGGTCCCCGTGGCGAGCGTCCCGAGCCGGGTCGCGTCCCGCCTCATCGACCTCCTCATCACGGTCGTCCTGGCCGTCGGTTCCTTCTTCGTCGTGGGATCGCTCGTGGGGTTCGCCTCCGACGCCGTCGCCCAGGCCGCCGCGCTCGTCCTCGTCGTCGGCCTCACGGTGATCCTGCCGGTGGCCTTCGAGGTGCTCACCAAGGGGCACAGTCCTGGCAAGTACGCGCTCGGGCTCTGCACCGTCCGCGACGACGGTGGCCCGATCACCCTGCGGCACAGCGTCATCCGGCACCTCGTGGGATTCGTCGAGTTCTATCTCCTGCAGGGCGCTCCAGCGGTCATCGCAGCCGTGATCCACCCTCGGGCCAAGCGCCTGGGTGACATGGCAGCAGGCACCTATGTCATGTCGCTGCGCCACAAGCTGCAGATGACGGCCCCGCCGGAGGCACCTCCCGCCCTCGAGCACTGGGTCCGCGGGACCGACATCGGCCCGATGCCGGCGTCGCTGGCGATCGGGATGAGGCAGTTCCTCACGCGCACCGGGTCGCTCTCGGCCCAGTCGCGACACCACCTCGGCGAGGACCTCTGCGCGCAGGTACTGCGCCACGTGTCGCCGCCGCCTCCACCGGGGGTGCATCCCGAGTGGATCCTGCGAGCGGTCCTGGCCGAGCGCCGCCGACGCGACCTCGAGCGGTTGTCGTCCGAGGACGCGCGCGCCCACCGGCTCCTGCCGCCCGACCCACTGGCCTGAGCGTCAGAGGAGGCCTTGGCGCTTGAGGGACAGGTAGTGGTCGACCAGGGCCAGGGGCAGCTGTTCGGGGGTCTCGTCGAGCACGTCGACGCCGAGCGCGCGGAAGGCACCCGCTGTCCGGGCACGCAGCCCGACGGTGCGCTCGGCTGCCGCGGCGGCATACACGTCCGTCGCGGTTCCCCGACCACGACGCAACGCCTCGACGGCCGGGTCGGCGACCGAGGCGACGACGACGCGGTGGCGTGCCGCCAGCGCGGGCAGGACCGGGAGCAGCCCCTCCTCGAGAGCCGACGACTCCAACGGGGTGATGAGGACGACCAGGGCCCGCTGCGTGCTGGCGCGGGTGACCTCGGCCGCGAGCAGCCGCCAGTCGGCCTCGATGAGCTGGGCCTGCACCGGTGCCAGCTCGGAGATGGCGTCGTGCAGCACGCCGACCCGGTCGTGGCCCGACACGTGGGCACGCACGACCCGGTCGCCGGCGATGACGTGGACCCGGTCCCGTGCGTGGCCGGCGATGGCCGTGAGGAAGAGTGCGGCGTCCATGCCCGAGTCGAGACGGGGGGCGTCACCGATGCGGCCCGCGCTCGTGCGAGAGGTGTCGAGGACGATGACGATGCGCCGGTGCTGCTCGGGCTGCCACGTGCGCACGACGAGGTCTCGTCGTCGCGCTGTCGCCCGCCAGTCGATGGAGCGCACGTCATCGCCCTCGACGTAGTCGCGCAGCGAGTCGAACTCCGTGCCCTGTCCACGGGTGCGCATGGCCGCGCGCCCGTCGAGCTGGCGCAGCACGGCGAGGCGGCTGGGGATGTGCTTGCGCGACGGGAACGGATGGAGCACGCGCAATCGCCCGGGCACCTCCAGCGATGCCTGGCGGGCGCCCACCCCCAGCGGTCCCCGCAGGCGGACCGTGGTGCGGTCGGCCACCCGGTCGCCGCGGCGCGTGGGCGTGAGGGTCGTGGTGAGCCGCGTGCGTTCACCACCGGCAAGGCGGAGCGTATGCCGGGTGGGCTCGGCTCCCGTGGACGGCGGCCAGGCGTCACGCAGCAGGCCTCGGGCGGTGCGGGTGCCGGGGTTGGTGACGAGCAGGGAGGTGCTCGCCGAGTCACCCAGACGCACCGACGCGGGCAGCCCGCGCTCGAACCGCAGGTCGCGGGGTCGAGGAGCGAGCCACACGTCCACGGTGACGACGACCGCGCACAGCAGCAGCCACAGCCACACCGTCGACGCGGCGGGCCGCAGCACCACCGGGACGATGCCGAGGAGGACGAGCCAGATGGCTCGCGGGGTCAGGGCCATCAGCGCGTCAGCGGGGGACCGGCACGGACCCCAGGGCGCTGTCGAGGACGGCGCTGACGTCCACGCCCTCGAGCTCGGCCTCGGGACGCAGGGAGAGCCGGTGGGTCAGCGTGGCGTGCGCGAGGGCCTTGACGTCGTCCGGGGTGACGTAGCCGCGCCCGTTGAGCCAGGCCCACGCCCGCGCCGTGGACATGAGGGCGGTGGCGCCTCGCGGGCTGACCCCGAGGGAGAGCGAGGGAGACGTCCGGGTGGCGCGGGCGATGTCGACGACGTAGGCCGCGACGTCGTCACTGACCTCGACCTGCCGCACCGCGTGCGCCCCGGCCTCCAGGTCGGCTCCGGAGGCGACGGGGCCCAGGCCGGCGGCACCCAGGTCACGCGGGTCGAACCCGTCGGCGTGACGTCGGAGCACCGCCACCTCGTCGCCTCGCGAGGGCAGGGGCAGGGTCACCTTGAGCAGGAAGCGGTCGAGCTGGGCCTCGGGCAGGGGATAGGTGCCTTCGTACTCGACGGGGTTCTGGGTCGCGGCCACCATGAACGGCGAGGGCAGCGAGTGCGGCGCGCCGTCGACGCTCACCTGCCGCTCCTCCATCGCCTCGAGCAGCGCCGACTGGGTCTTGGGGGGCGTGCGGTTGATCTCGTCGGCCAGCAGGATGTTGGTGAACACCGGACCCTCGCGGAAGGTGAAGTCGCTCGTGCGGGCGTCGAAGACGAGTGAGCCGGTGAGGTCGCCGGGCATGAGGTCCGGGGTGAACTGCACGCGCTTGGTTTGCACGTCCAGCGCCTGCGAGAGCGAGCGCACGAGCAGCGTCTTGGCCACGCCGGGAACCCCCTCGAGGAGGATGTGGCCGCGGCACAGCAGCGCGACGAGCAGTCCCGTGACTGCGGCGTCCTGGCCGACCACCGCCTTGGCGACCTCGGCGCGCACGCGCAGCAGTGCCTCGCGAGCCTCGGGTGCGACGGGTTGGGGTGCGGCTGCGTGGGCAGGGGTCTCGGTCATGTGCGGTGTGCCTTCTCCTCGAGGTCGGACAGGTCCTGGGCAAGCCGCACGAGGGCGGCGTCATCAGTGGGTTCGGGTCCGGCGACGAGGGCGAGGACCTCGCTGACGGGACGGCCGGAGGCGGCCGCGACAGCGCGGGCGACCGTCTCGAGCGAGTCTGCGCGACGCAGACCCAGCCGGGAGCGCAGCCGGTCGAGCGTGGCGATCCGGAGCACGGCGGCGGCGCGCGGCCGGTCCTGCGCGCGGCGATAGAGCCGACCGCGGCTCTCGGTCGTCTCCACGGCGCGGACCACGACGGGCAGGGGTTCGCGCACGAGTCGGCCCAGCCGCCGCCCCCGCACGAGGGCAAGGACGATGAGGGAGGTCGCCAGCAGCGCGAGGGCGGGTGCGAGCCACGCGGGGAGCAGCCCACCGCTCTCGCCGTCATCCGAGGCAGAGCCCGCGAGGTCGCCGACGTCGGGCTGGTACCACAGGAGCCGCGGCGACCCACCGAGCAACCGGAGCGCGATGGCCGCGTTGTCCTCGTCGCGAATCGTGCCGTTGGAGAAGCCTGCGGTGCTCCCGACGACGGTCACCGGTGCGTGGGCCGACGTCGACGGCAGCTCGAGCAGGCCGGCGCCGTGCGCCCCCTCGCCCTCGTCTCCGTCCTGCGACGCGAGGGTCAACGGGAAGCACACCTGTGCGCCGGCCGCCTCGCTGCTGGACTCGTAGCGGGTGTCGATGCCGAGAAGCGAGTCGCCCTCGTCGACCGTGTCGGTCTGGCAGCGGCTCTCGACCTGCACGTTCGCGCCGATCGGCAGTGCGGTGGCCGTGACGCCCAGGGCGCGCAGCTGGTCGGTCGACGGGGACAGCACCACCAAGCGGTCGACGGCGACGGACTCCTGCCGCAGCGTTGCCGCCGCGGCCGTGCCGAGGTTGGTGGTGTTGGCGACGACGAGGCTGGTGCCGGCGTCGCTCGAGCGCAGTGCGCCAGACACGTCCTCGATGGACGTCGAGACCTGCACGTCCACGCCGTTCTGCTCGAGCACCGCCACGAGCGCGGCTGCCCCGGGAGCCTGCACGCCCTCGGGGTCCATGGCGCCGCCCGGTGGGGTGGTGGCGATGGCGATGGCCGCCAGGGCTCCCACCCCGAGTGCGACGAGGAGCAGCCAGAGGCCGGCGCGCCGCCACCGCAGCACGGCGCTCATGCCAGGACCCCCTCAAGGCGGGGACGTGCTCGGCCCAGGCGCTCGTCGAGGGCGAGCAGCGCGCGCGCCTCGTCCTCACCGGCCTTGTCGTGCCCGTAGCGCACCGCGTCGAACCGGTCAGCCCCCACCCGCAGACCGCGCTCCTCGCTCGGAAAGGCGCGCGACAGGTCCAGGGAGGCCTCGTGGGCGGTACGGCCCGGCTGCGCGTCGAGGATCGTGCGCTCCACCGCGGAGGCGACGATCGCGCGGTAGCCGTCGAGGACGACCGTGTTCCAGTCGCCTTCTCGCGCAGCGCCGTGCGCCCGATCCCTGTATGCCGTCGCGTCCACTCCGCGTTCGTCGAGGACTTCGCGCCCGCTCCGGCTCCGGCGCGCCCGGGCCTCCGGTCGCAGCAGGACCGCGGCGACGAGGGCGATGAGCGCGGCCACCACGAGCAGCACGACGACGAGGACCCAGGGGGGCAGCCCCGGCCCGCTGGTCTCGAAGAGCCCGAGCAGCCACTCCCGGAAGCGGTCCCAGAGACTGGGCTCGACGGCATACCGGGGTTTGGACAGCTCGTCCTCGAGCAGGCGGCGTCCCTCGCTTCGGGACGGGTCGAGAGGTGGCGCGTCCAGGCGCAGGAGGAAGGGCAGGATCATGCCCGCGCTGAGCCCCAGGGGGGAGCCGCTGCGCCCTGCGCGGTCTGGATGAGCTGGACGTCGAGGCCCTCACGCCGGATGCGGTGGTCGACATAGAGCAGGGCGTCGAGCCCGGCCGTGATCGGGGTCGTGATGGCGCCGGCCACGACACCGCTGACACCCGTCATGACCGCCTGCCAGACGTACATCTGGTCGAGGGGGATGCCGGTGAAGGCGAGGGCGCCACCGAGGATCGCGAGCGGGGCGGTGATGAGGGAGCCGATGACGCCGATCGCGATCGCGGCGAGCAGGCGGATCCCGAAGAGCCGCCAGAACAGGTTGCCACCGGTGAGCCGCCACGAGCGGCCGAAGGCCTTGCCCACGCTGAGGTTCTCGAGGATGAGCGAGGGCGTGACGAACGCCAACCGGGTCCAGAGGAAGCACATGGCCATGAGCAGCAGGATCGCGCCGAAGATGATGGCGAGGATGCCGGCGGCCCTGAGCCCGTCACTGCCCGCGCTGTCGGCCGCGACCAAGACCCCGATGGGGAGGCCGACCAGGACGGCGGCGGTGGCCAGGAAGGCCAGCGAGGTCAGCACGGTCGCACCCAGGAGCGCCCAGATGCGCCGCGCGGTCCCGCGCCACGTCTCGCCGGCGCTGACCTTGCGTCCGAGGACGGCCTGGCCGATGACGTAGGCGAGGAACCCGGCGAGCAGGATCGTGGAGAACCAGGAGCCTATCGAGGGGATGAACGAGCCCACCGTCCCGACGAGGCCGGCCGTGTCGCTGTTGACCGACTCCTCCAGCGAGACAGACTCCTCGTTGCTCGAGACCCAGGCGCCGAGGGCCGTGAAGGGCACGAGGAAGACCAGCGAGGTCAGCGCGGCCAGACCGACGGTGGCGGCGACATTGCCGCGCACCGCGCGGAACACACCACCGAAGACGTCGTTCATCGTGAGCGGGCGCAGGGGGATGATGCCGGGTCGGAAGTCCAGGTGGCGCAGCTGCTCAGGTGGGACGTAGCTCGGCCGAGCCGGCGGGTAGCCCGGGTACGGAACCTGGGACGGGACCGGCGCGGGAGCCGCGCCCGGCGGGGGACCGGGGCGGCCGGCATACGGGTCCTGCTCAGGGCGTCCGGAAGCACTTCCCGGTGCGGACCAACCGTGGTCGCTCATGTGTGCGTGCCTCCCCGCGGCGCTGACTGGTCAGAACCCTAACCGAGGCGCCGTGCCGGCGATGGCACCTCGTCAGACCCAGAAGCCACGACCACCGTTCCAGTCGCCGAACTGGTCGCGGTAGGACGTCCCCGGGGCGCGCGACCCGAGGTAGGACCCGACCACGGCGGCACCGAGGTCGTCGAGCTCGGGGCTGACCATCCGGCCGCCCACCCGCCGCGCCATCGAGTCGATGAAGCGGGCCAGGCCCGGGTCCTCACCGAGCCGGAAGAACGTCACCTGCGCACCGAGCCGGGCCGAGCCGTCCAGCTCGCGCACCGAGCGGGCGATGGTCACCGGGTCGGGCGGGTAGTCGAACCAGACCGCCCCGTCGGCCTCGAGGTGCGCGGTCGGTTCGCCGTCGGTGACGATGAGGAGCACCGGCTGGGCGTTGGGGTGGCGGCGGAAGAAGCGGTTGGCGAGCAGCAGCGCGTGGTGGAGGTTGGTGCCCTTCTCCCAGCGTGCGTCGAGTGCGGTGAGCTGCTCGATCTCCATGACCTCGGCGTGGCGCCCGAAGCCGATGAGCTGGAGGTCGTCCCCGCGGAAGCGGGACTGCACGAGCTGGTGCAGGGCGAGGGCGGTGCGCTTCATCGGCACCCAGCGTCCGTCCATCGCCATCGAGAAGGAGGTGTCCACGAGCAGCGCGACAGCCGCCTGGGTGCGTGCCTCGGTCTCGACGACCTCGACGTCGTCGATGTGGAGCCGCACCGGCGAGCCGCCGTCGCGCAGGACGGCGTTGGTGATGGTCCGCGGGACGTCCCACTGCTGGGTGTCGCCGAACTCCCACGGCTTCGTCGCGCCGGAGGGTTCGCCGGCGAGGCCTGAGGTGCGGGACTCCCGGGCGCCGGTCCGTCCGCTCATCCGGTCTGCGACGTCACGCAGCAGCGCCTTGCCGAGCTCGCGCATCGCCCGGGGCGAGAGGCGCAGCTCGCCGTCGGAGCCGCGCTTGAGGTAGCCGCTGTCGCGCAGGGCGCGCTCGAGCTCCTGCAGGGCGCGGGCGTCGACAGCGGCGTCGTCGCCGAGCTGGCGGGCGAGGGCGTCGAGGTCGAGGTCGTCGAGCCGGGCGCCGCCGTAGGACTGCGAGAGCTGGTCGGCGAGGGCGTCGAGCTGTGCGAGGTCCTGGAGCGCGCCGGTGCCGTCGCCGAGGCCCAGGCCCTCACCGCCCTCGAAGCTCTCCGAGCCCGACCAGTCCTCGCCGGGGCGCAGTGACTGCAGGTTGGAGTCCATGCGGGCGAGCTGCTCCATGAGTCCCGGGGAGCCGAACGCCTGCTGCGACAGCTCCATGAGCTCGGCCCTCTGCTCGGGACTCATCGAGTTGAGCATGCGCTGGGCGGCGGCGGCGCGCTGCGCCAGCGAGTCGAGGAGCTCGTCGACGTCCTGCGGGTCATCCGGGAAGTAGTCGCCATGCTTGTCCATGAACTCGGCGAAGGCCTTGTCGACCTCAGCCTTGCTCTCGGGCGAGCCGTCCGACTGCTGGTGCTTCTCGAGCAGGTCGTTGAGGTCGGAGAGCATCTGCTGGACGGCCGCGCGGTCCTCGTCGGTGGCACCCTCGAGCGCCTGCTTCATCCCCGCGAAGCGCTGGTCGAGGAGCTCGCGGCCGAGGAGGTCCTTGATCTGCTCGTAGGCCTGCCGGGCATCGCTGCTCTGCCAGTCGTAGGACGACAGCTCGCTCACGGCCGAGGCGGTCGAGGTGGGCAGGCTGTCGAGGGTGAGCTCGCGGAATGCTCGGTCGTCGTCGTCCATGGTGATGTCGCGCGCGAGCTGGCCGCGCTCGGCGGTCACGGCCTTGTCGAGGAGCTCGCGCACCTCACGCATGGTGCCGTCGAGGTTGTGGCGTTCGAGGAGGTCCTGTCGGCGCTCGGCCAGCCGGCGGGCGAGGTCGTCGAGACCCTGTTGGTCGCGGCCGCCCCGCCGCAGGAACTCCCGCATGGCGCCCTCGGGGGAGTAGCCGGCCATGACGTCCTGCCCGATGGCGTCGAGCGCCTCGGCGAGGTCCACCGGCGGGGCGAGGGGGTCGCCGCCGTCGTACTTGCGGTAGCGGCTCATGGCCGCGGCTCAGCCATAGATCGTCTCACCGGCGCCGCTCTCCTTGCCGATCTTGCGGGCGAGGAAGAGGCCCTCGAGGGCCAGCTCGATCGCCCCGGCGCGGGAGCCGTCGTCGGTCGCTCCCAGCCGCTCGGTGACCTGGTCGTAGAGGTCGGACTCTCCGAGCACCGGCAGGCCGGCGAGGAAGTCGCGCGCGCTGACGCGGGCGCCCGTGGTGACCATGGCTCCCTCCTCGATGGCCTCGACGAGCAGCCGCAGGTCGACCCCGGCCAGGTGCGCCCGCACGGTCTCGGCGACGGCGCTGCGCAGCAGGTGGCGCAGGATCTCGGCCTCGCGACCCTCCTCGCCGCTCTCGAACTCGATCTTGCCGCCGAGCACGTCCACGGCGGTCTCGAGGTCGACGACGCGCGCCACCGCGACGTCCTCGCCCTGGGTCGTCGCCCGGTGGAGTGCCGCAGCCGCGATGGTCTCGGCGCCCGCGATGGCGAAGCGTGCGCTGACCCCCGAGCGCTGGTCGACGCTGGAGGACGAGCGCAGCCCGCGGGTGAAGCGGGCCAGCACCTCGAGGAGGTAGTCCGGCACGTCGGCGACGAGCTCGGCCTCCTGGGCGATGACCGCGATCTCCTCGCCGACCTCGCGGGGGTAGTGGGTGCGGATCTCGGCGCCGAAGCGGTCCTTGAGCGGGGTGATGATCCGGCCGCGGTTGGTGTAGTCCTCGGGGTTGGCGCTGGCGACGACGAGCACGTCGAGGGGGAGCCGCAGGACGTAGCCGCGGATCTGGATGTCGCGCTCCTCCATGACGTTGAGCATCGCGACCTGGATGCGCTCGGCGAGGTCGGGGAGCTCGTTGATCGCCACTATGCCGCGGTGGCTGCGGGGGATGAGCCCGAAGTGGATGGTCTCGGGGTCGCCGAGGCTGCGGCCCTCGGCCACCTTCATCGGGTCGACGTCACCGATGAGGTCGGCGACGCTGGTGTCGGGCGTGGCGAGCTTCTCGGCGTAGCGCTCATCGCGGTGCCGCCACACGACGGGCAGGTCGTCGCCCAGCTCGGCCGCGCGCCGGATCGAGCCCGGCGTGATCGGGAGGAAGGGGTCCTCGCCGAGCTCGGAGCCCTCGATGACGGGGGACCACTCGTCGAGCAGGCCGACGAGCGCGCGCAGCAGCCGGGTCTTGCCCTGGCCGCGCTCCCCGAGCAGCACGATGTCGTGGCCGGCGAGCAGTGCCCGCTCGACCTGGGGAATCACCGAGTCGGCGAAGCCGTGCAGGCCCGGCCACGGGTCCTCGCCGGCGGCCAGCTTCGCGAGGAGGTTGTCGCGGATCTCCTGGCGCAGGTGCTTGGACTCATGTCCGGCCGCGCGCAGCTGGCCGACGGTACGGGGATCGGGTGCAGTCACCCCTCCACGCTAACCCCGCGCGCTGACAGCGGGGCTGGGAGTCTTCCGGGTGCTCGGGCCGTCTCAGGCCAACTGGGCCTCGACGTCCTTGGCGCGGGCGGCCACGGCGCCCAGCGCGACCTGCCGGCGGATGACCTCGGGCTCCGCGCGCATCAGCCCCAAGCCGCGGCGCATGAGCACCGTGGGGCTCTTGCGCCGCTCCTTGAGGTCGCGCGCGAGGCGTCGCACGAACGTCACGAACGGCCGGTGGGAGATGCACCACGCGCTGTGCAGGATCCCGGCCTCGCGCAGGGAGGCGACGATCTCGGCGGCAAAGATGCCCTCGGCCAGGATGAGGTCGTCCGGACCCGCGGAGACGGTGGTCGTCGAGACCGCCCGGCTCTGGGAGATGTCATAGACCGGTGTCGAGGTCGAGCCGGTGTCGACGAGCTCCACCAGGGCGGCGACGGCCGCGGAGGCGTGCCACGAGTCGGGGTGGTCCCAGTCGACGATCCCGAGGCCGACCTGCCGCGGCATCGGTGGTTCCTCGAGGTCGTCGAGGTTCCGGTAGAAGTCGTCGAGGCGCACGATCGGCCAGCCGAACCGGTCGTGGAGCCGCTCCGCCAGCCGCGACTTGCCGGAACCACTGGGGCCGGCGAGGACGACGACGCGCGCCCGACCGGTGCGATCCGTTGTCACCGGCCCTTGGGGTGCCAGACCGTCTTGGTCTCG
The DNA here is from genome assembly GCF_001427985.1 of Knoellia sp. Soil729. Classification (GTDB taxonomy): domain Bacteria; phylum Actinomycetota; class Actinomycetes; order Actinomycetales; family Dermatophilaceae; genus Knoellia. The sequence continues at coordinate 607,140 of NZ_LMSA01000001.1, read as the reverse complement.
AGGAAGGCGGTGAGTCGGGACAGGTCTGGGGTGGCGGTCCAGTCGGGCTCGACCGCGTCGGCACCGGTGCCGGCCGGACGCAGGACGCGCTTGAGGTTCTCGGCGCTCGCCTCCTCGAGGGCACCCCAGTCGACGCCGTCGGCACCGGCCGCGCCCGCGAGGTCGATGGCGTTGACGTCGCGGTGGCTCGCCAGCCAGGGGGCGATCTCGGACGCCTTGCCCGTGATGATGTTGACGACACCGCCGGGGACGTCGGAGGTGGCGAGGCACTCGGCCAGCGTGATGGCCGGCAGCGGCCGGTCGGCACTCGTCACGACCACGACGGCGTTGCCGGACACGATGACGGGTGCGATGACCGACACGAGACCGAGCAGGCTCGACTCCTGCGGTGCGAGGACGGCGACGACGCCGGTCGGCTCGGACGCGGAGATGTTGAAGTACGGACCCGCGACGGGGTTGAGCCCGCCGAGGATCTGGACGTACTTGTCGGACCACCCGGCATACCAGACCCAGCGGTCGATCGCCTGCGAGACAACGGCTTCGGCTGCTGCGGCGGTGAGTCCCTCGGCGTCGCGCACCTCCTGCACGAGCTGCGGGCGGCGCGCCTCCATGACCTCGGCGACGCGGTAGAGGACCTGACCGCGGTTGTATGCCGTGGCACCGGCCCACGCGGGCTGCGCGGCTCGCGCTGCGGTGACCGCGTCACGCGCGTCCTTGCGCGACCCCTGGGCGGCGTTGGCGAGGAACTCGCCCTTGCGGGCGGCATACACCTCGTAGGAGCGACCACTCTCGCTGCGCGGGAACTTGCCACCGATGTAGAGCTTGTAGGTCTTCTTGACGTCGACGCGGGCCATCAGTGCGTTCCCTTCACGTAGGGCTCGAGACCGTGCCGGCCGCCCTCACGGCCGTAGCCGGACTCCTTGTAGCCACCGAACGGGCTGGTCGGGTCGAACTGGTTGAACGTGTTGGCCCACACGACACCGGCCTTGAGCTGGTCGGCCATCCAGAGGATGCGCGAGCCCTTCTCGGTCCAGATGCCCGCGGACAGGCCGTAGGGCGTGTTGTTGGCCTTGGCCACGGCCTCCTGCGGGGTGCGGAAGGTGAGCACCGACAGGACGGGTCCGAAGACCTCCTCCTGCGCGATGCGGTGCGTCTGTGAGACACCGGTGAAAACCGTTGGCCGAAACCAGAATCCCTTGCTCGGCAGCTCGCAGCCGTTGTCCCAGCGCTCGGCGCCCTCGGCCTCGCCGACGTCAGTGAGCGCGATGATGCGGTCGAGCTGGGCCTTGCTGTTGATGGCGCCGACGTCGGTGTTCTTGTCGAGCGGGTCCCCGACGCGCAGGGTCTCGAGGCGGCGCTTGAGGCGGCTCTCGACCTCCTCGGCGATCGTCTCCTGCACGAGGAGCCGCGACCCTGCGCAGCAGACGTGGCCCTGGTTGAAGAAGATGCCCCGGACGATGCCCTCGACGGCCTGGTCGATGGGTGCGTCGTCGAAAACGATGTTGGCGGCCTTGCCGCCGAGCTCGAGGGTGGCCTTCTTGCGGGTGCCGGAGATGGCGCGGGCGATCATCTTGCCGACACCCGTGCTGCCGGTGAAGGCGAGCTTGTCGATGCCGGGGTGGTCCACGATCGCCTGTCCGGTCGGGCCGGCTCCGGTGACGATGTTGACCACGCCCGGGGGCAGGTCGGCCTGCTGGCACACCTCGGCGAAGAGCAGCGCGGTGAGCGGCGTCGTCTCGGCGGGCTTGAGCACGACGGTGTTGCCGGTCGCCAGAGCCGGGGCGATCTTCCACGAGAGCATGAGCATCGGGAAGTTCCACGGGATGATCTGCCCGACCACGCCGTGGGGCTGCGGGTTCGCACCACCGGGCAACGCGGCATACCCGAGCTTGTCGGCCCAGCCGGCGTTGTAGAAGAAGTGCGCGGCGGCGAGCGGGATGTCGACGTCGCGGCTCTCCTTGATCGGCTTGCCGTTGTCGAGGCTCTCGAGGACGGCGAACTCGCGCGCGCGCTCCTGCAGGATGCGGGCGATGCGGTAGAGGTACTTGCCGCGGTCGGCGCCGCTCATCCGCGACCAGACCCGCGTGTATGCCGTCCGCGCGGCCTTGACCGCCGCGTCGACATCCGCGTCGCTCGCAACCGAGACCTCGGCGAGGACCTCCTCGGTGGCGGGGCTGATCGACTTGAAGCTGGCTCCGGAGCCGTCGACGAACTCGCCGTTGATGAAGAGTCCGTAGGAGCTCTGGAGGTCGACGACGGCCCGTGACTCGGGGGCCGGTGCGTACTCGAACTTTGGCATCAGTGGGCTGTCCTTGTCGTTCGTCGCGCGTGCATCAGTAGGCCGTGGAGGGGGAGTCGTCGGCGATGTAGCTGGCGCCCGAGTAGGCGCCGGTGGTCATCCGCTGGCGCTGCAGGAGGAGGTCGTTGAGCAGGCTGCTGGCCCCGAAGCGGAACCAGTGGTTGTCGAGCCAGTCCTCACCGGCGATCTCGTTGACCGTGACGAGGAACTTGATCGCGTCCTTGCTCGTCCTGATCCCGCCGGCGGGCTTGACGCCGACCTGCTCGCCGGTGAGGTCGCGCCAGTCGCGCACGGCCTCGAGCATGATCAGGGTGACGGGGAGCGTTGCGGCGGGCTGGATCTTGCCGGTGCTCGTCTTGATGAAGTCGCCGCCGGCGAGCATCGACAGCCAGCTGGCGCGGCGGACGTTGTCGTAGGTGACGAGCTCGCCGGTCTCCATGATGACCTTGAGCCGCGCGTCGCCGCAGACCTCCTTGACCTGCGCGATCTGGTTGAACACCGTGAGGTAGTCGCCCGAGAGGAACGCGCCACGGTCGATGACCATGTCGATCTCGTCGGCGCCGGCCCTGACCGCGTCCTTGGTGTCGGCGAGCTTGACCGCCATGCTCGCGCGCCCACTGGGGAAGGCGGTGGCGACGGCCGCGACCTTGACGCCGGAGTCGGCGCCGAGCGCCTCCCGGGCGATGCCCACCATGTCGCCGTAGACGCAGAGGGCGGCCGGGCGGGGGGTGCTCGGGTCGCTGGGGTCGGGCAGGAGCGCCTTGGCGGCCAGGCCACGCACGCGACCCCTGGTGTCGGCGCCCTCGAGGGTGGTGAGGTCGATCATCGAGATGGCGAGGTCGATCGCCCAGGCCTTGCTCGTCGTCTTGATCGAGCGGGTGCCGAGTCCGGCCGCCCGGGCCTCGCACCCCACCTGGTCGACCCCCGGCAGTCCGTGGAGCCAGCGGGTCAGGGCCTGGTTGGTCAGGCGGGAGACCCCGAGCAGGTCGCGGGCGCGAGACGTCGCATCGAGTGCGGGGTCGGCGGTCTGGGTGATGCTCACCCCGGGAGTCTATCCGCGTGCGGGATCGCCCCCACATCGTCACGTACTGGGGTCAGGCGGCCCAGGAGTGGCTTTGGAGGCGTCAGGCGACCTGCAGCTCCTCATGGTCCATGAGCCAGTCCTCTGGCGGGTCGGGCATCCAGCCGTGCCATGGGTCCTGCGGTAGCGGCAGGTCCTGGAGGTGGACGTCGGGAGCCGGTTCGAGCCAGCCCTCACCGAGGATGGGTGGTGCGGTGGAGTCATGGACGCGCCCGGTGGGAGTCATGATCCGCACCGAATGTGAACCCGTCCCGTCGAGGCCGGTGGACTGCACGCGCACGTGCCAGCCGGTGATCTCCTTGACGAGGTTGTGGCGTTGGCACAGCCCGGCGCCGTTGGCGGCGTCGGTGGTGCCGCCTTCGGCGTGGGCCTGGGTGTGGTCGGCCTGGACCGCTGGTGCGTCGCACCAGGGGACTCGGCAGGTTGGGTCCCGCAGTTCCAGGAAGCGCCGCAGCCCGCCCTCGAACCGGCGGCGCACCGAGTCCAGGGCCACGAGGTTGCGCCCGGTCGGGTCGGTGAACAGGCGCCGCAACCACACGAACGCCGGCGTGTCCGCCATGTCAGAGGCTTGGTCGAGCAGTGCGGCGATGTGCGCTCGGGCGTCTGCCCCCGGGATGACACCCCAGCCGGGGATGACCGCAACGTCGTCGGTCGGGGCCTTTCCGCCGAACGCGGCCGGCAGCAGCACCCGGTCGGTCATCACCAGGTTCACATCAACCGGTTGCGGCTGGTCCTTCGCCCGCCCACTGAGCAGCTCCAACGCCCGGTCGGCCAGCCACGCACCCTTGCTCCGGGTGTCGGCCCGGGCGGCTGCCGCGGCGGCCTCCCACTGGTCCGCGGGCAGGTCCGGGTCGAGGACGTGGCGGCGCTTCTCCTCAGCGGTCAACGCGACGTGGGCTCCGATGATGTCCTTGACAGGGCCCAGGATCGACAGCCACGCCATCCCATCGGCCGCCGGACGCACCGAAATCCGCCGGGACGCCACTGCCCGGCGGTTGCGCTCCGCCAGGCTCTCCGCATCCAGTGCAGCACCCGCACGCCGTGCCGCCCCCGCCAACGCCTTGTCACCCATCATCGCCAGCTTCGACGCCAACCGTCGGTCCACCTCGCGCCGGTGCTCCACACTTCGCGCACCAGGATCATCGCCCGACGCTCACTGATCTCCCCACGCGTGAGCGCGCCCATCGTCTCCGGCATCTCCGACACCAGCGCCTTCGCCACCCCGACGTGCTGGTCCGCCAGCGTCGGAGAGCACCGCCGCGCGAGAGCCACCTCCGCGCGCACACTGCGCGAGTCCTCCCCCAACGCTTCACGGTCGGTCACCGCAGCCGCGGTCAAGCGGGCCTGCGCCGCAGCAGCCGCACCCTTGAGCGCCTCCAACGCCGAGACCGCGTCCAAGCGCTGCCGCTCGTCCACGCCCTCGGGGTCCACCGACGACAACCACGACACCAAGGAGGCCACCTGCGCTGCAGGTACCCCGTCCCGGATCGCGATCTCGTCCATACCATCAACCTATCGGCGACCACTGACAACGGACCGCGCCCGCGCACCAAACCCGCTGCGACTCAACGACTTCAACGCCAGAGACCGTCTCAGCGTCGGCGCCACCGCCACCAACGGCGTCTGCGCGGCGGGTCGGGTTCGGGAGTCGCCTCGGTCGACGAGGATGCCGCCGCAGCCGCCAGCTCGGCCCGCAGCTCCTGCCACTGGGCGACCATCTCGTCGACGTCCACCAACCGGGCCCAGATTGGCGGCTGCTTGCCCAGCGCCGGACGACGGCGGTCATCGAGCACCCGAGCGTTGTAGTCCTGCAGCACCTCTCGAACCCCCGCCTCGGAGCGGACGTCGAGCAGTGATTCGGAGAACGACGCGTACTCCCGGCGCAGCAGCATCACCGGCGGCATGGCATCAGACATCTTCAGGCCCTCACGGGCCATCATCTTCTTGACCCACCAGTCCGGGTCCGGATCATCGAGCCCGCTCAGCGGCTTCCCGGCGCCCGGCAGGTTGTCGAACTCCCCGCGCTCCTGCGCCTCACGGATCTGCTTCTCCACCCACGACTCATGGAAGGACATGAGACAAGCATGACCCACGGGTCCTGCCCGCGTGCAGCTTCCCGCGCCCCTTGCCCAAGCTCAGAGGGCGGTGGCGGCCTCGAGCTCGGACCGGATCGCGGCCAGGCGTTCGGCAGCACGCGACCGCGCGCCGGCCAGGTCCCCCTCGACCACAGCCTCGATCACCTCGAGGTAGACCTTGAGCTTGGGCTCGGTCCCGGACGGACGCACGATGATCCTCGAGTCGTCCGCGAGGAACCAGCGCAGACCCTCCGTCGGCGGCAACCCCCCGTCGCCCTTGGCGAGGTCGTCCACGGTCGAGACCTCCACTCCCGCAACGCTGCTCAGCGGGCTGGCTCGCAGCCGGGCCATGATCTGGTCGATGAGTGACAGGTCCTCGACCCGGACGGCGAAGGCGTCGGTCGCGTGGACGCCGTGCGTCACGGCGAGCTCGTCAAGACGCTCCGTGATGGAGCCGCCCGACGCCTTGAGCGAGGCCGCGATCTCGGCCACGACGAGGGCCGCCGACACCCCGTCCTTGTCACGCACCTCGTCAGGGTCGACGCAGTAGCCGAGCGCCTCCTCGTAGCCGTAACGCAGACCGGGTACGCGCGAGATCCACTTGAACCCCGTCAGCGTCTCCTCGTGCGCGATGCCGGCCGCACGGCACACGGTCGCGAGCATCCGCGACGACACGATGGAGTTCGCGAACACCGCGTCCGAGCTCACGCCGCGGTCGAGCAGGTGGGCTCCGAGCAGGACCCCCACCTCGTCGCCTCGCAGCATGCGCCAGCCACCGGGGCCCGGCACGGCGACGGCGCAGCGGTCGGCGTCGGGGTCGTTGGCGATGACGACGTCCGGACCGGTCTGCTCCGCGAGGTCGAGGGCCGCGTCCATCGCACCCGGCTCCTCGGGGTTGGGGAACGGAACGGTCGGGAACAGCGGGTCGGGCTCCGCCTGGCTCGGGACCTGGAGCGGGGCGGCATACCCGGCTGCCTCGAACGCGCGGGCGACCGTCTCGGAACCCACGCCGTGCAGGGCCGTGTGGACGACGACGAGGTCACGCGGGGAGTCGGGCGAGACGACGTCGACGACGTGCGTCAGGTAGCTCTCGAGCACCTCGTCGCCGAGCGTGTCCCAACCGTCGTCGGCTAGTGGCACGTCGGCCACGCGCTCAATGCGCGCGATCTCGGCTGCGATGTAGGTATCGGAGGGGGACACGATCTGCGAACCGTCGCCGAGGTAGACCTTGTAGCCGTTGTCCTCGGGCGGGTTGTGGCTGGCGGTGACCATGACACCGGCGTCGGCGCCCAGGTGCCGGATGGCGTAGGCGAGCACCGGCGTCGGCAGGGGCCGTGGCAGCACCGAGGCGCGCCCACCGGCACCGAGCACGACCGCAGCCGTGTCGCGAGCGAAGACGTCGGAGTTGAAGCGTGCATCGAACCCGATGACGACGAAGGGTTCCGGGTCGGTTTTCTGAAGGTATGCCGTGAGGCCGGCTGCCGCTCGGATGACCACCGCGCGGTTCATCCGGTTCGGTCCACCGCCAAGCGCGCCCCGGAGGCCGGCCGTGCCGAACTGGAGCATCCCGGACATGCGGTCCAGGAGGTCCTCGGTCGCGGCATCGTCACCGGCCTCACAGGCCGCGACGACGGCCTCGAGCTCTGACCTGGTCTGCGGGTCGGGGTCGTCGGCGGCCCAGGCGCGAGCGGCCGCGATGGCGTCGGTCACTTGGGTGTCGGTCGTGGTCATGGTAGCCCTCAGATCTTGGCGACGACGGCCGCGAGCAGCTTCCCGCACCGCTGCGCCGCGTTGCGGCCGGCCTCGAGGACCTCTTCGTGGTTGAGCGGCGTCTTGGAGATGCCGGCCGCCGGGTTGGTGACGAGCGAGATGCCAAGGACGTCCATGCCGCTCTGACGGGCGGCGATGGCCTCGAGTGAGGTGGACATTCCGACGAGGTCGCCACCGATCACCTTGGCCATCTGCACCTCGGCCGGTGTCTCGTAGTGCGGGCCGCGGAACTGCACGTAGACGCCCTCGTCGAGGCCGGCGTCGACCTCGCGGGCCAGGTCGCGCAGCCGTGGGGTGTAGACGTCGGTGAGGTCGACGAAGTTCGCTCCCTCGATGGGGGAGTGCGCGGTGAGGTTGATGTGGTCGCGGATGAGCACCGGGGTTCCGGGAGGCCACTCCTCGCGCAGCCCGCCGCAGCCGTTGGTGAGGACGATGGTGCGGCAGCCGAGTGCCGCAGCGGTGCGCACGTTGTGGACCACCGCGCGCACGCCCTTGCCCTCGTAGAAGTGGGTGCGGGTGCCGAAGACGAGGGCTCGCCGACCCGTGTCACCGATCGCGACCGAGCGCATCGTGCCCGAGTGTCCCGCCACGGCGGCCCTGCCGAAGCCGGGCACGTCGGTGTTGTCGATCTCGGTCAGGGTCTCGCCGATGAGGTCACCGGTCTGGCCCCAGCCGGAGCCGAGGACGAGTGCCACGTCGTGGGTCTCGAGGCCGGTGCGCTCGCGGATCACGGCGGCCGCTGCGTCGGCAACGGCGAACGGGTCGGTCGCCGGATCGGCGAGGTCGAGGGACGGCGAGGCTGCGGCGATGTCGGTCACGCGAGCAGGGTAGCCGCCGCGTGGTTGGATGGAGCCCGTGAATGCGCGAACCGGTCGAGTGGTCATTGTCGGTGGGGGCCCCGGTGGCTACGAGGCGGCTCTCGTGGCCGCGCAGCTCGGGGGCGACGTGACGATCGTGGACCGTGACGGGCTCGGCGGAGCCGCTGTCCTCACCGACTGCGTGCCCTCCAAGACGCTCATCTCCACCGCCGACTACATGTCCGAGTTCGAGACGGCTGCCCAGCTCGGTGTCCACCTCGAGGACGGCGAGGGTGACGAGGTGAGCGACGCCAAGGCCGAGCTCGCGGAGGTCAACGCCCGCGTCAAGGACCTCGCGGCCGCCCAGAGCCGCGACATCACCGAGCGCGTGACCGAGGTCGGCGTACGCATCCTGCGCGGCACCGGCCGGCTCCTGTCCGCCACGCGGGTCGAAGCCACGCTCGAGGGCGGCGGCACCGAGCAGCTCGACGCGGACGTCATCCTCATCGCCACCGGTGCCACGCCGCGCACGATGACGACGGCCGAACCGGACGGCGAGCGGATCCTCACCTGGCAACAGATCTATGAGCTCGACTCCCTGCCCGAGCGCCTCATCGTCGTCGGATCCGGCGTGACGGGTGCCGAGCTCGCCCAGGCCTATCTCGGTCTCGGCACCGAGGTCGTCCTCGTCTCCTCGCGCGAACGCGTGCTGCCGGGTGAGGACCCCGACGCCGCGACGGTCATCGAGGACGTCTTCAAGCGACGTGGCATGGAGGTGCTCGGACAGTCCCGCATGGCCGCCGTCGAGCGTCGAGGGGATGGCGTGGTGGTCAGGCTCGTCGACGGGCGTGAGGTCGAGGGGTCGCACGCGCTGCTCGCCGTCGGGTCCATCCCGCAGACCTCCGGCATGGGGCTCGAGGAGGTCGGGGTCGAGCTCAAGGAGTCCGGACACATCGCCGTGGACCGGGTCGCGCGCACGTCCGTGCGAGGTGTGTATGCCGCGGGCGACTGCACGGGTGTGCTTCCCCTGGCGTCCGTGGCGGCGATGCAGGGACGCATCGCCATGTCGCACGCGTTGGGTGACGCCGTGGCGCCGCTCAACCTCGGAGTCGTCTCGGCCAACATCTTCACCGACCCCGAGATCGCCACCGTCGGCATCTCCCAGAAGGCGCTCGACGAGGGCCTGGTCGACGCCGACGTCGTCATGCTTCCCCTCTCCCGCAACCCCCGCGCGAAGATGTCGGGGATCACCGACGGCTTCGTCAAGCTGTTCGCGCAGAAGGGCTCCGGCGCCGTGATCGGCGGCGTGGTCGTCGCGCCGCGCGCCTCGGAGCTGATCTTCCCCGTCACGCTCGCCGTCCACCACCGGCTCAACGTCGACCAGGTGGCGAGCACCTTCACGGTCTACCCCTCGCTCTCCGGCTCCATCGCAGAAGCGGCCCGCCGCCTGCACACCACCGACAGCTGAGCCACACTTCGCTCTCGCCCGTGGCTACCTTGGGGACCATCCGAACCCGAGACCCTGGGAGAGAGCAACGATGAGCGACCAGAAGCAGCCGATCAGCGGCGACGAGGCCTTCACCAAGGCCAAGGACTACGCCCGGGACAACCCGGGCACGGCACGCAGCGCCATCGACAAGGTCGAGGACATGCTCGACCGGCAGACCGGTGGCAGGTTCTCGGACGCCATCGACAAGGGGGGTGACTTCATCGAGGGACAGCTCGGCATCCCCACCGAGAGCACGACACCGACCACGCCCCCGTCGGCACCCGAGACGCCCCCGAGCACACCGCCGGCCGACCCGGGCAGCACCCCGACGACGCCCGAGCAGCCCTCAGAGGTGCCTGTCCCCAACCCCGCTCCCGGCACGGGGGACCCGCAGCCGCAGCAGGACCCGACCGCTCCGAGCACCGCCCCCGACACGACGGCCGACTCCTCCTTCCCGCCACAGGACGCCGAGCCCCAGAGCCCGGGTGGCGCGACACCGGGTGAGGCTGGCGGGCTCCCCGAGGGTGGACCCACCCAGCAGGGTGACCCCGGCACGTCGAGCGCCCCCGGCGGCACCCAGCCGGTCGATGGCGGCGAGTCGATCGACCTCGGTCAGGACGACACCTCTGCCCGGTGAGGCGACCACGACGCAAACATGACGAACGCCCGTGTGCCGGCTGACCGGCATACGGGCGTTCGTCGTGGGTGGAGCGTCAGGCGTCCTTGATCTCGCAGAGCACGGCGCCGTTGGTGACGGTGGCGCCGACCTCGGCGGTGAGACCGCTGATCGTGCCGGACTTGTGGGCGGTGATCGGCTGCTCCATCTTCATCGCCTCGAGGACGACGACGAGGTCACCCTCGGCGACCTCCTGGCCGTCCTCGACGCCGACCTTGACGATGGTGCCCTGCATGGGCGCGGTGAGCGAGTCGCCGGACGCGGCCGCACCGGCCTTGCTGCCACCGGAGCGCTTGGGCGCCTTCTTCTTGGCTGCGCTACCGCCACCACCGAGCGCGAGCCCGGCGGGCAGGACGACCTCGAGTCGGCGACCACCGACCTCGACCGTGACGCGCTGGCGCTCGCCGGCCTCCTCGGCGCCGTCTGCGGCGGCCTCGCCGGCGAACGGCGCGATCTGGTTGTCGAACTCGGTCTCGATCCAGCGGGTGTGGATCGTGAAGGGAGCGTCACCCTCGGGGGCGAACGCGGGGTCGTCGACGATCGCGCGGTCGAACGGGACGACGGTCGGCATGCCGTCGACCTCGAGCTCGGCCAGGGCGCGGCGTGAGCGCTCGAGGGCCTGCTTGCGGGTGCGGCCCGTGACGATGAGCTTGGCGATCATCGAGTCGAACGCACCGGCCACGGTGTCACCCTCGACGATGCCGGCGTCCCAGCGCACGCCAGGCCCCTGGGGTACGACCATGCGCGAGACCGTGCCCGGGGCGGGCATGAAGTTGCGGCCGGCGTCCTCGCCGTTGATGCGGAACTCGATGGAGTGCGCCATCGGCGACGGGTCGTCGTAGCCGAGCTCCTCGCCGTCGGCGATGCGGAACTGCTCTCGCACGAGGTCGATGCCGGTGACCTCCTCGGTCACGGGGTGCTCGACCTGGAGGCGGGTGTTGACCTCGAGGAAGCTGATCGTGCCGTCGCTGGCCACGAGGTACTCGCAGGTGCCGGCGCCGACGTAGCCTGCCTCGCGCAGGATCGCCTTGGACGCGCGGACGAGCTCGGCGTTCTGCTCGTCGGTGAGGAAGGGCGCGGGAGCCTCCTCGACGAGCTTCTGGTTGCGGCGCTGGAGGGAGCAGTCGCGGGTCGAGACGACGACGACGTTGCCGTGCTGGTCGGCGAGGCACTGTGTCTCGACGTGCCGCGGCTTGTCGAGGAACTTCTCGACGAGGCACTCGCCGCGACCGAAGGCGGTCACGGCCTCACGCACGGCGGAGTCGAACAGCTCGGGGATCTCCTCGAGGGTGTGGGCCACCTTGAGGCCGCGACCGCCACCGCCGTAGACCGCCTTGATGGCGATGGGCAGGCCGAACTCCTTGGCGAGCTCGACGACCTCGTCGGCGTCCTTGACCGGGTCCTTGGTGCCGGGAGCGAGCGGTGCGTCCGCCTTGACCGCGATGTGCTTGGCCTTGGCCTTGTCGCCGAGGGAGTCGATCGCCTGGGGGCCCGGGCCGATCCAGGTCAGACCGGCGTCGAGAACCTTCTGGGCGAAGTCGGCGTTCTCGGCGAGGAAGCCGTAGCCGGGGTGGACCGCGTCGGCGCCGGCCTCCTGGGCCACCTCGATCAGCTTGTCCTGGAGCAGGTAGGAGTCGGCGGGCGTCGTGCCGCCGAGGGCATAGGCCTCGTCGGCGACCTTGACGTGCAGGGCGTCGCGGTCGGGCTCGGCATAGACGGCGACGGAGCCGATGCCGTGGTCCTTGCAGGCGCGGGCGATCCGGACGGCGATCTCGCCGCGGTTGGCGATGAGGACTTTGCTGATGGCCATGGACCGGACTGTAGTAGGTCGCCGCAGTCCGTGTGGGGAACGGTCACGCGGGGTCGGTCACACTGCCTGCGCACCCGGCCGAGATGCCCGGGGCACTCGCGAACGTTCGGTGAGCACGCGGCATACGGTGGGCGCATGCCCATCCACGACATCCCCCTGACCTCCGGCACGAACCGGATCGCCATCCCGCAGCTCGGCTTCGGTGTGTGGCAGGTCCCCGACGACGAGGTCGACGCCGCCGTGCTGGCCGCCCTCGAGACCGGCTACCGCCACATCGACACCGCGAAGCTCTACAACAACGAGTCCGGTGTCGGCCGCGCCCTCGCCGCGACCGACGTCCCCCGCGAGGACATCTTCGTCACGACCAAGGTGTGGCCCACGGAGTTCGGTGCGCAGGAGACCGTCGAGTCGTTCACCGCTTCGATGGACCGCCTCGGACTCGAGACCCTCGACCTGTTCCTGCTGCACTGGCCGTTCCCCGCGAAGGGCCGCTTCGTCGACGCGTGGAAGGCGCTCCAGGCGCTGCGCGACTCCGGGCGGGTGCGCGCCATCGGTGTCTGCAACTTCCACGTCGAGCACCTCCAGACGCTGTTCGACCAGACCGGCGAGTGGCCCGCCATCAACCAGATCGAGCTCCACCCCTACCTCCAGCAGCGTGAGGTCGTCGAGTTCAACGCCGAGCACGGCATCGTCACCGAGGCGTGGAGCCCGCTCGCCTCCGGCAAGGAGGTCCTCGACGACCCGGTCATCGGTGCCATCGCCCAGCGGCTCGAGGCGACACCCGCGCAGGTGATTCTCGCGTGGCACCTGGCTCGCGGCTTCGTCGTCCTGCCGAAGTCGGTCACGCCGTCGCGCATCGCCGAGAACTTCGCCTCGACGTCAGTGACGCTGAGCGAGGCCGACATGGCCGAGATCGCCGCGCTCGACCGTGGCATGCGCACGGGCCCGAACCCCGACGAGTTCAACGGCTGACCCCGCCCCACCTTTTCCGGCTGATCACGGAAGAGGAGCGTTCGGCCGGGAACGGTTCCGGGCCGAACACTCCCATTCCGTGATCAGCCGGAAAAGGGGAGGTCAGATGGGGAGGAGGCGGGCGACGAACTCGCGGAGCTGGGCCACGTTGCGGCACTCGTGCATGTCGACGATCTCGCTGTAGCCCAGGGCCACCGAGTCGCCGCTGCCCCACATGCGGACGGGCTCGGGGTTGAGCCGCGAGACGTGCCTGGCCGCCCCGGCGATCTCGCGGAGCCGGTCGAACTGCGGGTCGGTGTGGTTGGAGCGCGCGTCGCCGAGGATGAGCACGGCCGAGCGGTGCCCGATGGCGTCGAGGTGGTGCTCGACCACGTCGGCGAAGACGGCTCCATAGTCGCTGTTGCGGTGCCAGCGCGTCATCCGGGAGAGGTCGTCGAAGGCGCCGCTGAGGTCGCTACCCGGAGGGGCACCGAGGACCTGGTCCGTGAGGTCCTCGACCCGGTTGACGAAGCCGAGGATGCGCACGCGGCGGAACTGCGTCGCGAGGGCCTGCACGAGCAGGATCGTGAAACGGGAGAAGCCGGCGACCGAGGACGACAGGTCGCAGAGGATGACGAGGTCGGGACGGTGCGGGCTCGCGTGTTCCAGTGCCGGACGCAGGGGTATGCCCCCCGTGCTGAGTGAGCGACGCAGCGTGCGTCGGATGTCGATCCGGCCACGCGAGGAGCGTCGGCGCCGGGCCGCGAGGCGGGTGGCCAGCTTGCGGGACAGCGGCTGGATCGCCCCGCGGAGCTCGTCGAGCTCGACCGGGCCGGCGAGGAGGAAGGGCGTCTGCTCGGCAGGCGCGCGCACGGCATACCGGCTGATCCGTTCGGCGCCGCGAGCCTCGGCGTTGCGACGGCGCGTCTCGGCCTCGACGCGCCGGCGGAAGGCAGTGACGTCGCTGCGGAGCTCGTCGCGGGTGAAGCGGGACGCGAAGTTGGTGCCGCTCGCCGGACCGCTGACTCCGGAACCGGAGCCTCCGGAACCACCACTGCCGTCGCCGGACCCGCCGGCGGCATCTTCGGCAGGATCCTGCATGCGGGCGAGCGCCCCAGCGATGGCGGTCTGCGGCGCGAGGGTGTCGAGGGCCTGCTGGGCAGAGAACGAGCCGGTGGTCGCGGCGTTGGCGAGGGCACCGAGCTCGGCGACGACGCGGGCTGCGAGCTCGTCGAGGGCGCGTTCGTCGCCCAGTGCCAGGGCGCGGGCGAGGTCGTCGCGCAGCTCTGCGGCGCGGCTGCGGCGGTCCTCCAAGGTGGCCGGTGGCACATCGCTGGTGACGCCGTCACGCTCGCCGATCGCTGCCGGGAACCAGACGTCGAAGAGGTCGTCGAAGACCTGCCGCTGACCGGCCCGGCGCAGGAGCGCGGCCGCCAGGCCCTCGCGCAGGCGCTCGCGGTCCTCGAGCCCGAGGACGTGGGCCGCGGAGCCGGCGTCGACGACCTCGCTGGTGCCGACGACGACTCCGTGGCCGCGCAGCGCGCGCGCGAAGCCGACGAGGCGGGAGTCGAGTGCCGTGGACATGGTCGTGGGTGCGGTCGCTGTGCCGGTCAGGACGGAGCAGGGAGGTCGAGGGCCACGGCTGCACGCTGGATGTCGTCCTGGTGCTTGAGCAGGACGCCGAGGTTGTCGCGCACGAGCTCGGCGCTGAGGTCGTGGTCCTGCGTGGCACCCAGGGCGATGAGCGTTCGCGCCCAGTCGACGGTCTCGGAGACCGAGGGTGCCTTGCGCAGGCGCAGCTCGCGCAGGCGCTGGACCAGGCGGACGACCGATGCGACGAGGGTGTCGTCCAGGCCGGGGGCACGCAGCGTGACGATGCGCTGCTCGAGCTCGGCGGTGGGGTAGTCGATGTGGAGGAAGAGGCAGCGCCGTCGCAGCGCCTCGGACAGCTCACGCGTCGCGTTGGACGTCAGTACGACGAAGGGGCGGTGGGTCGCGGTGATGGTGCCGAGCTCGGGGACGGTCACCTGGAAGTCACCGAGGATCTCGAGCAGCAGCCCCTCGATCTCGACGTCGGCCTTGTCGAGCTCGTCGATGAGCAGGACGACCGGCTCCTCGCTCCGGATGGCCGCCAGCAGCGGGCGGGGGAGGAGGAACTCGTCGCTGAAGATGTTGTCGCGCAACGCATCCCAGCCATCGGAGGAGCCTCGCTCGGCGGTGATGCGCAGGAGCTGCTTGGCGTGGTTCCACTCGTAGAGCGCTCGTGCCTCGTCGACACCCTCGTAGCACTGCAGCCGGATGAGCCGGGCTCCCGTGGCGGCCGCGACGGCGTTCGCCAGCTCGGTCTTGCCGACTCCTGCAGGTCCTTCGACGAGCAACGGCTTGCCCAGCTGGTCGGCGAGGAAGGCCGTTGTCGCGATGGCGTCGGAGGCAAGGTAGCCGGATTCGGCGAGGCGTTCGCGCACCTCGTCGACGGACGAGAAGCGGGTGGTGGCTGCGGCGGAAGGCGCGGAGGTGCTCACGGCGACATCCTCGCAGCCCCGACTCCACGGCATACGCTGCCGTTCATGTCTCCCCGGGTGATCCACACCGCTCAGGCACTCGTCGACGTGGTGGTCGAGGTGCCCTCGCTGCCACGGCGGGGTGGCAACGTCATGGCGCCGCCGCCGCACGACTATGCCGGGGGAGCGGTCAACATCCTCCTGGCAGCGGCGCGGCAAGGTGCCCAGTGCGTGCATGCCGGAGCGACCGGGACCGGCCCGCACGGTGACCTCGTCCGGGAGGCCCTGACCGCCGAAGGCGTCTCCGTGTCCAGCCCGGTCGTTCCCGATCTCGACACCGGCATCTGCGTCGTCATGCTCGAGCCGACGGCCGAGCGCACGTTCGTCACCACGCAGGCCGCGGAGCGGGTCATCAGCGTCGAGTCGCTGCAGACGTCGGAGCCCGCCGCAGGAGACCTCGTCTGCGTCAGCGGCTACAGCCTGACCGGCACGACACGAGATCCGTTGCTGCAGTGGCTTGCTGGCCTTCCCGAGGGCGTCGAGGTCGTGCTCGACCCGGGAGCCATCTTCGCCGAGCTCGACGACGGGATCCGGAAGCGCATGCTGGCGATGACGACGGTGTGGACGGGCAACGCGGAGGAGAGCGAGTTCCTCACTGGGGTCTCCGACATCGTCATGGCCGCTGAGAAGTGCCTCGACCACCTGCCGGCGGGCGCCGTCGCCATCGTCAGGGACGGCCCGCATGGGTGTGCGGTCCACGCGGACGGTCTGACCACGGAGCTCCACGGCTACCCCCAGAAGGCGGTGGACACCAACGGTGCCGGGGACACCCACACCGGTGTCCTCGTGGCCTGTCGAGCAGCCGGTATGCCGTGGGTCGAGTCCGCACGCCGGGCCAACGCCGGTGGGGCGATCAAGGTGACCCGACGCGGGCCGGCCACCGCGCCGACGGCAGCCGAGATCGACAGCTTCCTCGCCGAACAGGCCTGATCGGCAGGCGCAGCCTCAGCTCGGGTGGCCCTCCGCTTCGACGGCGTCGGCCTCGCCGGCGTCGCTCTCGCCGGGGTCGCTCTGGCCGGCGTCGGTCTGGTCAGCAGCCGGCGGGGCAGAAGCCGCCTGGGCCTCGGCCAGCGCCCGCTCCCTGCGCCGGTCGAGGAGCACCTTGCCGAGGCTGCCCACCATCACCGCGCCCACGGTGCCCGACATGATCCAGGCGAAGGCTGATCGTTCATCCGCGCGGTCCATGCGGCACTCCTCGAGGTGTGGTTGCGGCGTCCAGTGGTCACCGTGGTCCACGCAGGCCCCTGCGGTCAAGGGTCTCAGCGCAGACGGTCCAGGTCCGCCCGGCAGGACTCCTCGAAGCGGTCCAGCTCGCCGAGCGCCGCGTCGAGGTCGCGACGGCGCTGCTCGAGGTCGGTGCGACGCTCGCCGATCTGGCCGAGGACGTACTCGAGCTGGCTGCGGCGCCCGCGCGGCGTCTCGTAGAGGTCGATGATCGTGCGGATCTCCTCGAGTGGGAACCCGAGGCGCTTGCCGCGCAGGATGAGGTTGAGGCGGGTCTTGTCGCGGCGGCGGTAGATCCGGCTCGTGCCGTGCCGCTCGGGGGAGATGAGCCCGAGCTCCTCGTAGTGGCGCACGGTGCGGTGGGTGACGTCGAACTCTTGGGCGATCTCGCGGATCGTCCAGGTCTCGTCGTCCTTCACGCGGCTTGCCACGGAGGTAGTATTGCTTTACGTTTACGTCAACGTCAAGCACCACAGCGTCACCCCGAGAGGACATCGATGTTCGAGCTCAGCCAGGACCACGAGGACTTCCGTAAGGTCGTGCGCGACTTCGCCGAACGCGAGGTCGCTCCCCACGTCGCGCAGTGGGACAAGGACCACCACTTCCCGAGCGACCTCGTGCCCAAGATGGGGAACCTCGGCCTCTTCGGGCTCGTCGTCCCCGAGGAGTTCGGCGGCAGCCTGGACCCCGAGGAGGGTGGCGCCTTCACCAGCCTCTGCGTCGCCATCGAGGAGCTCGGTCGCGTCGACCAGTCCATCGGCATCACCCTGTCGGCTGGCGTGGGCCTGGGCATCAACCCGATCCTCACCTACGGCACCGACGAGCAGAAGCAGCGCTGGCTGCCCGACCTCGTCGCCGGACGCACCCTCGCCGGCTTCGGCCTGACCGAGCCCGATGCCGGCTCCGACGCCGGCGCCACGCGCACCAAGGCCGTCCGCGACGGTGACGAGTGGGTGGTCGACGGGTCCAAGGCGTTCATCACCAACTCCGGCACCGACATCACCTCCGTCGTCACGGTCACCGCCCGCACGGGGACGGACGACAAGGGCAACGCCGAGATCAGCGCGATCATGATCCCCTCCGGCACACCGGGCTTCACCGTCGAGGAGCCCTACGACAAGCTCGGCTGGCACATCAGCGACACCCACGGCCTGAGCTTCGACGGCTGCCGCGTGCCGGAGGCCAACCTCCTCGGCGAGCAGGGCCAGGGGTTCAAGCAGTTCCTCAAGACGCTCGACGACGGGCGCATCGCGATCTCCGCCCTGGCGCTCGGCATGGCGCAGGCGATGCTCGAGCTGTCCACCGACTACGCGAAGACCCGCACCGCGTTCGGCCGCCCCATCGGCGCCAACCAGGGCGTGTCCTTCCAGGTCGCCGACCTCGCCGTGTCGGTCGAGGCCGCGCGCCTGCTCACCTACAAGGCGGCGTGGCTCAAGGACGAGATGGAGGCCGGCCGACGCTCCGTCAAGGAGGTCAAGCAGGCCGCGTCGATCGCCAAGCTCTACTCGAGCGAGGCCGCCGTCACCGCCACTCGCGTCGCCGTGCAGATCTTCGGCGGCAACGGCTTCATGGAGGAGTACCCCGTCGCGCGCTTCTACCGCGACGGCAAGATCCTCGAGATCGGCGAGGGCACGAGCGAGGTCCAGCGCATGCTCATCGCACGCCACCTCGGTCTCGGCGCCTGAGTCCCGTCGTGTCCCTGACAGAGTGGGAGGTATGCCGGTGAGCGAGTCCGATCCCAAGGTCGCCGATGTCCGTCGTCGCCTCGACGCCGCCCACGCGGCGTCGGCGTCCGCGCCCGAGAAGGCGGCAGCCAAGCTGGCCTCCCAGGGCAAGCTCTATGTCCGCGACCGCATCGCCCTGCTGGTCGACGAGGGCAGCTTCGTCGAGGACGGCCGCTACGCCAACGCCCTCGCCAAGGGCCTGCCGGCCGACGGGGTCGTCACCGGCCGCGGGACCGTGGACGACCGGCCCGTCATCGTCATCGCCAACGACCCCACGGTGAAGGCCGGGTCGTGGGGTGCTCGCACTGTCGAGAAGATCGTGCGTGCGACCGAGATGGCGCTGCGCGAGGAGCTGCCCGTCTTCTGGTTCGTCGACAGCGCCGGTGCCCGCATCACCGACCAGGTCGAGATGTTCCCCGGCCGCCGCGGCGCCGGCCGGATCTTCCACAACCAGGTCGCCCTCTCCGGCAAGGTCCCGCAGATCTGCTGCCTCTTCGGCCCGTCGGCCGCCGGCGGCGCGTACATCCCGAGCTTCACCGACCTGCTCATCATGGTCGAGGGCAACGCGTCCATGTACCTCGGCAGTCCGCGCATGGCCGAGATGGTCGTGGGGGAGAGGGTCTCACTCGAGGAGATGGGCGGAGCCCGGATGCACTGCACCGTCTCCGGAGTCGGCGACATCCTCGTGCAGGACGACGCGGAGGCCATCGAGATGGCCCGGCTCTACTTCTCCTACGTCCCGCAGAACTGGCGGACCCCAGGGCCCTCGTATGCCGTGGAGTCGCCTTCCGCCCCCCTCACCCGCACGTCCGTCCCCGAGCGGGAGAGCCAGCCCTTCGACGTCCACGAGGTCATCGACGGCCTCGTCGACGACGACAGCTTCTTCGAGATCAAGGCGCTGTTCGCTCCCGAGCTCGTCATCGGTCTCGGCCGCATGGACGGCGAGACCG
Organism: Knoellia sp. Soil729; assembly: GCF_001427985.1. GTDB lineage: Bacteria > Actinomycetota > Actinomycetes > Actinomycetales > Dermatophilaceae > Knoellia. Next base: position 587,733 of record NZ_LMSA01000001.1, on the reverse strand, counting down.
TGGGCATCGTCGCCAACAACTCGATGGTCAAGGGCGGCGTGCTCTTCACGGACAGTGCCGACAAGGCCGCGCGCTTCATCTGGCTCTGTGACGCCTACTCCATCCCGCTCGTCTACCTCGCCGACGTCCCCGGCTTCATGATCGGCTTCGAGGTGGAGCGCGGTGGCATCATCCGCCACGGCGCCAAGATGGTCTCCGCCGTGTCGAGCGCCACGGTCCCGCAGTTCTGCGTCGTCGTCCGCAAGGCCTACGGAGCCGGCCTCTATGCCATGGGTGGCCCGGGGTTCGGCCCGGACGCGACCATCGCGCTGCCCACCGCCCGCATCGCGGTGATGGGACCCGAGGCAGCGGTCAACGCCGTCTACGCCAACAAGATCGCCGAGGTCGAGGCCGCGGAGGGGGCCGCGGCGCGCGACGCCTTCGTCGCGCAGAAGCGGTCCGAGTACGAGGAGGACGTCGACCTCGAACGCCTGGCCGCCGACCTCGTCATCGACCAGGTGGTCGAGCCCGAGGACCTGCGCGACGAGCTCCTGCGCCGCCTGCGCTACGCAGCGCACCGGGACCGCACGTTCGCAACCAAGCGACGCGGCATACCTCCGGTTTGAGCCCCAGCCGACGCTCAGCGAGCGCGCAGGTCCTGCCAAGCCACGCCGAGGTCGCGCAACAGCTCGCGCAGCAGGGGAAGTGACACGCCCACGACGTTGGAGGGGTCGCCCTCGATGGCGCGCACGTAGGGCGCGCCGAGCCCGTCCAGCGTGAAGGCGCCGGCCACGTGCAGTGGCTCCCCCGTCGCGACGTAGGCCGCGATCTCGTCGTCGTCCAGGTCCGCGAAGTGCACGGTGGTCGACGCCGTCGCCCCGACCACGCCCCGGGTGCCGCCGTCCTCCGGGCCGCGGTCGTCGATGAGCCAGTGGCCGGTGTGGAGCACCCCCGAGCCACCCCTCATCCGGGTCCACCGGGCCGTGGCCTGCGCGGCGTCGGCGGGTTTGCCGTGGACCTCGCCGTCGAGCTCCAGCACCGAGTCGCAGCCCAGGACGAGGTACTCGGGCTCGTCGGCGTCGACCCGGGCGCGCACCACGTCCTCCGCCTTGGCCCTGGCGAGCAGGAGAGCGACATCGGCGGGGGGCAGGACACCGTGGATGGCCTCGGCCGCAGCCAGGGCCGCGTCCTCGTCGACGCTGCTCACCTGCACGAGTGGCTCGACCCCCGCCGACCTGAGCGTGGCGAGACGGGCCGGGGAGGCGGAGGCGAGGACGAGTGGCACGGAGGTCATCAGCCCAGGACCTCGTCGACGAAGCACCAGCGCCACGCCTCGCCCGGCTCGAGCGAGCGCATCACCGGGTGCTGTGACGCGCCGAAGTGCTTCGAGGCATGGCGGCCCTCGGACGAGTCGCAGCAGCCGACGTTGCCGCAGGACACGCAGACCCGCAGGTGGACCCACGTCAGTCCCTCACGCAGGCAGTCCTCGCAGCCCTCGGCGCTGGAGGGGACCGCGCAGTCGGGCTCGGCGGTGAGGTGCTCGCACGCCGTCCGGACCTGGTCGGGAGCCAGCAGCGGGGCGTCGCGCACCTTCGCGGCCCGGGCCATGTTCCACGTCAGCGCTGCCTCCTCGGCGTCGAGCTGGCTCATGACGCTGGACAGGATCTCGTGGTCCACCTCGTCCTCGTCGCGGATGCGCACCAGCTCGCGGCGCTCGGCGTCGAGCATCACCATGCGCAGCCGTCGTCGGATCTCGGTCGGCGGCTCCGCCTCACCGGGCCCCAGGGTGCCGAGGCGCTCCCAGATGCGGTTCACCCGCAGCTCGGCATTCTCACGCAGCTCCTGCGCGACGACCGGGTCGAGGTCGGGCTCCTCGTCGAGCGAGCGCAGCCCCGCACCGGTCGCGGCCTGCACGACGGTCGCCTCCTGGAGCGCGTCCTCACGCGGGTCGGGTCCACGCACCCCCAGGGCGCGCGCCAGGGCCGGCAGCGTCGAGGACTGCAGGGCGAGCGTGCCGACGGTGACGATGAGGGCGATGAGGACGAGCGTGGGTCGCTGCGGAGTCGTCACGGGCAGGGTGAGGGCAGCGGCCAGGGTGACCACACCACGCATGCCCGCCCAGGAGGTGACGGCGATGCCGGCGGCCTGGGCCGGCATACCGTCTCCCCGTCCCAGGGCGTGCGAGAGCCAGGAGAACGGGAAGATCCACAGCGGTCGCAGCAGCAGCACGCACACCAGAACGACGAGCCCGGCGACGACGGCACGGCCCAGGGAGATCTCGCTCGCCCGCACGTCGGCCACCTCGCTCGAGAGCTGCAGCCCGATGAGGAGGAACACGGTGTTCTCGAGGAGGAAGGTGACGCTGGCCCAGTTGACCCGCTCGCTCAGTCGTGAGGCGGCGGACTGCAGGATGAGCGACTTGTGGGCCAGCAGGAGGCCGGTCGTGACCACGGCGAGGACGCCACTGGCGCCGAGCTGTTCAGCCGGGAGGTAGGACAGGAAGGGCGCCGCGAAGGACAGTGCGGTGTCCGAGGTGGCCTCGGTGAGGTGCTTGCGGACGAGCCCGATGAGCATGAACACGAGCCAGCCGACGCCGACGCCACCCACCACGGCGAGGCCGAAGTCACGTGCCACCGAACCGATGGACACGGGCCCGTGCGAGGCCAACCCGTGGTGCGAGGTGGCCAGTCCGGCGGCGGCGATCGCGGTCCGCAGCGTCACGAGCGCGGTGGCGTCGTTGAGCAGGGACTCGCCCTCGAGGATCGTCGTGATGCGGCGCGGCAGGCCGATGCCACGCGCCACGGCCGTGGCGGCGACGGCGTCGGGCGGTGCCACGATCGCGCCGAGCGCCACCGCGACCGGGAACGGGATGGGCAGCAGCCAGTGGGCGACGAGGGCGACGCCGAAGGCGGTGAAGAGGACGAGGCCGACCGACAACCCCAGGATCGGGAGCCGGTTGACCCTGATGTCCACCAGCGAGGTTCCGATGGCGGCGGCGTAGAGCAGGGGCGGGAGCAGTCCCAGGAGGACGACCTCCGGGTCGAGGGTCACCTCCGGTACGAAGGGCAGCACCGAGGCCACGAGGCCGACGACCAGGAGCGCGATCGGGGCGGGCAGTCCGATCGGGGCGCTCAGGCGCGCCACGACGATGACGGTCAGGGCGATGGCGACGAGGGTCAGGGCGAGGGTCACGTGCTTATTGTCGGGGATGCGGGCGACCTCGAAACCCGGGTTCAGCCCTGCATGGCCTCCACGAGCACGTCCAGCCCCACCGAGCCGACGTCGAGCGCACGACGGTGGAAGGCCTTGGGGTCGAACGAGTCGCCCTCTCGCGCAGCGGTGTCGTCGCGCAGCTGCATCCAGATGCGCTCGCCGACCTTGTAGCTCGGGGCCTGGCCCGGCCACCCCAGGTAGCGGTCGAGCTCGAAGCGCAGCGAGGCCTCGTCGTCGATGTTGTGTGCGGTGAGGTAGGTCCACGCCTTGTCGTAGGTCCACTCGCCGCCGCCCACCTCGGCCGGTGCCTCAAAGCCGCAGTGGATGCCGATGTCGAGGACGACCCGCGCCGCTCGCAGCGACTGGGCGTTGAGGAAGCCGAGGTAGTTCCCGGGGTCCTCCATGAAGCCGAGGTCGGCCATCAGCCGCTCGGCATAGAGGGCCCAGCCCTCGCCGTGGCCGCTCACCCAGCACAGCATCCGGCGCCAGCGGTTGAGCAGCTCTGCGCGATAGGTGGTCTGCGCGACCTGGAGGTGGTGGCCGGGGACGCCCTCGTGGTAGACGGTGCTCAGCTCGTTCCACGTCCCGAACGTCTCGACACCTCGCGGCACCGACCACCACATGCGGCCCGGGCGGGTGAAGTCCTCGCTCGGGCCCGTGTAGTAGATCCCGCCGGTGTGGGTCGGCGCGATCCTGCACTCGATCGTCCGCACGGGCTCGGGGATGTCGAAGTGGGTGCCGTCGAGCAGGTCCATCACCTCGTCCGCCTTGGTCTGCATCCAGTCGCGCAGGGCATCGGTCCCCTGCAGCTGGTATGCCGGGTCGGCACCGAGCGCTGCGATCGCGTCGGTGATGCTGCCGCCGGGGACGATGCGCTCGGCGGTGCGGCGCATCTCGGCGTCGAGACGGGCGGTCTCCTCCTGCCCCCAGGCGTACGTCTCCTCCAGGTCGACCGTGGCCCCGAGGAACAGGCGGCTGGCCCGCTGGTAGCGCTCGCGCCCGACGGCGTCCTCGGTGCGGGCGCGGTGGAGCAGCTGCTCGCCCAGGAAGGTCTTGAGCTCGGCATAGGCCTCGACGGCCGACGCCGCTGCGGCCTCGAGGTCACGCTGGGCCGCCTCGTCGAGTCGTTGGCCTTGGGGGCCGCCGATGCGGGCGCCGCTGACGAACGTGGTGAAGAAGCCGTCGTCCCTGACGAGGTCGTCGCACTGGCTCATGCAGGCCCGGACCTGGCGGCGGGCCGCGACGTGGGTGGGGTCGGCCTCGACGGCGGCGAGCAGCGTGGCGCGCCACTGCTCCAGAGCCGGGGGCAGAGCCCTCAGGCGCCGGGTGATCGTCGCCCAGTGCTCCGGCGTCGCTGTGGGCATGAGGTCGAAGACGTCACGCACCGACTGCATCGGCGAGGCGAGGACGTTGACGTCGCACTGCCTGAGTCCGGCCTCGTGGATCTCGAGGTCGAGGCCCAGGCGCTCGCGCATGGCCGCGATCGTCACCCGGTCGATGTCGTCCACCGGTTCGGCGCCGTCGAGCTCGGCGAGCGTGGTCCGCGCGAGCTCGGCCCGGGCGTCGTAGCCCTCTGGGGAGAAGTCGTCCAGCTCGTCCTGGCGCACGTCGATCCCGAGGTAGGTCGCCTCGATGGGGCTGTGGTGCACGACGGCGTCGAAGTGCCGCTCCGCGATGGCGTCGACGGCGGTCGGGGTGCGGACGGACGTGGGCGCTGACGTGGGGGAGGTCTGGGTCACCAGCCCGACGCTACCTCGTGCACATCTCACCCAATTCCCCCCAAATGCACCAGACACGCCGGTATGCCGTCCGCCCGCCCGCGTGCACATCCCACCCAATTCCCCCGAAAAGCACGGACACGCCGGGTATGCCGTCCGCGCAGCTCGCCCGACCACCTCACGCGATCTTCCCGCGCGGTTGGAACCAGCGCTGGTAGGTGGCGCGGACCCTCACCGGGCAGCCTCGCTGTCGCAGGGCGTCCGCCACCTCACGCACCACCTCGTCGGGGAAGTCATAGAGGTGCTCCGCGCGGATGACGATGATGATCCATCCGGCATCGCGCATCTCCTTGCGCCGTGCCTCGTCCTTTTGTCGCTGTTCTGGCTCGTCGTGCCACCGCCCGTCGTACTCCAACGCCACCTTGTACTCGACCCAGGCCAGGTCCAGCCGGTATCGCTCGATGCCACCCACGAGGTACGGGTGGTTGCACACCGGCTCGGGCAGCCCGGCAAGGACGACGAGCAGGCGGGACTGGGTCTCGGGCACGGACTCGGAGCGGGCGCGCACCAGCCGCGCGGCGGCGGTCGCTGCCCGGCGCCCGTGCCCTTCCCAGGCCTCCACGGCGGACACGAGCTCCTCGGGCGTGATGGCGTCGCGCGCCACCAACCGGTCGCCGAAACAGACGAGGCCAACGAGGTCGAACCGCACAGCGAGGTGGATGAACGTCATCGCCGGGCCAGTGACGGGGAGCCCGTGCCGAGTCCACTTCTCCATCTCATAGGTGAACCGATGCGTCTTGATGCCCTCGCCCATCGACTTCACGTCCCGGCTGAAGGCGAGATGCACGTCGCTGCTGCTGGGCCACGACGGCACCCACAGCTGGCCCGCCGTCTCGTGGCTCAGCCTGCAGTGGGCAGGGGCACGCAGGACGGCAGCGCGTGCCCGGACGACCAGGGTGTCGGGAACCGCCGCACTGATGTGGACCCCGTGGAAGATACGCCGGTATGCCGGCCCCGCGAGCTCACGTCTCGACACACCAGCCGTGGTGGCCCAGTCCGTGAGGAAGGGGCGGAAGGGGTCGAAGTCGGACATCACCCCACTGTGGCGGCTCCGCGGAAAATGGAGCTCGAGATATCCACAAGCCCACCTACGCTGCCCCCATGACAGCCCGCGTGCACTCGGTCAACATCGGTCTCCCCACTGCCGGGATCATCAAGCGGCTCACGGGAATCGACAAGCACCCCACCGACGAGACCACTGTCTTCGACCCCGGTCCCAAGGGAACCGGCGCCAGCGGAGTCAGCGGCGACGCCGTCGTCAATCTCAAGCACCACGGGGGTTCGACACAGGCCGTGTACGCCTTTGCGCGCGAGGAGCTCGACCGGTGGTCGGTTGACCTGGGTCGTGACCTGCGACCGGGAGCGTTCGGCGAGAACCTCACGACCGCGGGCTTCGACGTTGATGCATCGGTGATCGGCGAACAGTGGCGCATCGGTAGCTCAGTTGTCCTGACGGTGACCGGGCCGCGCGTCCCCTGCGCCACGTTCTCGGCCCACATGGGTGTGCGCGGCTGGGTGAAGGCCTTCACCGAACGTGGGCGGACAGGGGCCTACTTGGCAGTCACCCAGTGCGGCATGATCCGTCCCTCCGACGAGATTCAGGTGGTCTGGCGCCCGGGCCACGGCATCACCGTGCCGGAGGTGTTCCGGGCCTGCATGGGCGACCCCGAACTAGCCCGGAAGGTGCTGGCCGCTCGTGTCATGCCCGAGCGAGAGCACGAGAAACTGGCCGGGAAGCTCGTCCGCTGGGAGCGGTAGGGAGCGGCCGGCATACCGGCGTGTCTCGTGCATTTGGGGGGAATTGGGTGAGAAAAGCACGGGAGACCGGGCGGCCGGCATACCGGCGTGTCTCGTGCATTTGGGGGGAATTGGGGAGTTAGGGACGGAGGGAGTGCTGCCAGCCGCCGGGTCCTGGGGTCATGGAGCGGCGGAGCAGTCCTGCGGGTGCGGACCATGCCGATGGTTGGCGGGCGGGTGCGGCCTCAGCAGCGCCCCCGGAGGCTGCCGACAGGACGGCGACCAGGGCCGCCACCTGCTCGGGCGTGGCGTCACCGAGGACCTCGATGCGTTGTGCCGCACCGGTTTCGGGCTGGGCTTCGTCGTCAGCCATCAGAGGGGGATGTTCCCGTGCTTCTTGGGGGGCAGGGTCTCGCGCTTGGTGCGCAGGGCCCGCAGCGCCTTGGTGACGTTCATCCGGGTGTTGGAGGGCGTGATGACGGTGTCGATGTAGCCGCGCTCGGCGGCGACGTAGGGGTTGGCCAGCGTGTCCTCGTACTCGGTGATGAACGTCTGGCGGGCGGCATCGACGTCCTCGCCACGCTCGGCCGCTGCCGCGAGCTGCTTGCGATAGAGGATGTTGACCGCGCCCTGGGCGCCCATGACCGCGATCTGCGCCGTGGGCCAGGCGAGGTTGATGTCGGCGCCGAGGTGCTTGGACCCCATGACGTCGTAAGCACCGCCATAGGCCTTGCGGGTGATGACGGTGACGAGTGGGACCGTGGCCTCGGCGTAGGCGTAGATCAGCTTCGCGCCGCGGCGGATGATGCCGTCCCACTCCTGGTCGGTGCCGGGCAGGAACCCGGGCACGTCCACGAGCGTGAGGATCGGGACGTTGAAGGCGTCGCACGTCCGCACGAAGCGCGCAGCCTTCTCGGAGGCGTCGATGTCGAGGGTCCCCGCGAACTGCATCGGGTTGTTGGCCACGATCCCCACTGACCGACCCTCGATGCGGGCGAAGCCGATGACCATGTTGGGCGCGAAGAGCGGGGCGACCTCCAGGAAGTCGCCGTCGTCGACCAAGGACTCGATGACCTGGTGCATGTCATAGGGCTGGTTGGGGCTGTCCGGGATGATCGTGTCAAGGAAACGGTCCTCGTCGGTCACCTCGAGCGAGGGGAGGTCGTCGGCCGAGAAGTCCGCGAACGACGGCGGCTCCTCCATGTTGTTCGACGGCAGGTAGGACAGCAGCGCCTTGACGTACTCGACGGCGTCCTCCTCGTCCGTCCCCATGTAGTGCGCGACACCGGACTTGGAGTTGTGGGTGCGGGCACCGCCGAGCTCCTCGAAGCCCACGTCCTCACCGGTGACCGTCTTGATGACGTCGGGCCCGGTGATGAACATGTGCGAGGTCTGGTCGACCATGACGGTGAAGTCGGTGACGGCGGGGGAGTAGACGGCGCCACCGGCGCACGGCCCCATGATCAGCGAGATCTGCGGGATGACGCCGGACGCGTGCACGTTGCGGCGGAAGATCTCGCCGTAGAGGCCGAGCGACGCCACACCCTCCTGGATGCGCGCGCCCCCGGAGTCGTTGAGCCCGACCACCGGGCAGCCCACCTTCATCGCGAAGTCCATGACCTTGGTGATCTTCTCGCCGAAGACCTCACCGAGGGACCCGCCGAAGACGGTGAAGTCCTGCGCGAAGACGGCCACCGTGCGTCCGTCGACCGTGCCGTATCCCGTGACGACACCGTCGCCGTAGGGGCGGTTCGCGTCCTGGCCGAACGCGACCGAGCGGTGTCGCGCGTACTTGTCCATCTCGACGAACGAGCCCTCGTCGAGGAGCATCTCGAGACGCTCGCGGGCGGTCTTCTTGCCGCGCGCGTGCTGCTTCTCGACAGCCCGCTCGGACCCCGCGTGGGCGACTTCGCCGACCCGCCGCTTGAGGTCGGCCAGCTTGCCTGCCGTCGTGTGGATGTCGATGCCGGTGTCAGCCGCCGGGAGGTCGGTTCCGCCGGTGGGCTGGGTGTCGGTCTGCGCCATGCAAGGGACTCTAGCCTTGTGACCGTGACCCTTCCTGCTGCCTCTCGCCCCATGGATGCGTCCCTCGTCACACCCGGCTCTCCCTGGTTGCCCGTCGAGGTCCACGACATCGTCGACTCCACCAATGCCGAGCTCGTGCGCGACCCGAGGCCCTGGCGCGTCGTCACCGCGGAGGAGCAGCGAGCAGGACGTGGCCGACTCGACCGCGCGTGGACGACGACACCCGGCACGAGCATCGCGGCCAGCGTCGTCGTGCCCCGCCCGGCGCGGGCGCCACTGGGGTGGGTCCCTCTCGTCGTCGGCCTCGCCCTGCGCGACGCCCTCACCGAGGTCAGCGGTGTCGAGATCGCCCTCAAGTGGCCCAACGACCTCCTCGTCCCCGCCGACGACGACCGCAAGCTCGCCGGCATCCTCGCCGAGCTGACCCCGGCAGGCGTCGTCGTCGGCACCGGCGTCAACATCGACCAGGAGCGCGCCGACCTCCCCGTTGACACGGCCACCTCGCTCCGTCTCGCGGGCGCACCGGGAGTGAGTCGCGAAGGTGCGCTCACGGCATACCTGCGACGTCTGGCAGTCCTCCTGCGCGAGCTGGACGACGACCCGTATGCCGTGCGGACGGCATACGCCGCAGTCTGCGGAACGCTCGGACGAACCGTCGTCACCCACCTCCCGCACGGTGAGGTGCGCGGGGTCGCGACCGGGATCGACGCAGACGGCAGACTGTGCCTGGAGACCGACAACGGTCCGTATGCCGTGGCCGCCGGTGACGTCGTCCACGTCCGGTGAGATCTTGAGAAGCCCGAGGAGGAGTGGCACGTGAGCGAGCGTCCGCGTGACTTCGAGGCCGAGATCGAGGAGAAGCTCCTCGGGCGCCCGGCCACGATGGGACGACGCGAGATCAGCCGCGAGGCCGCGGTGTCGGTCATGTCGGCCCGCAAGCTCTGGCACGCGCTCGGCTTCCAGATCGTCGACGACGAGGAAATCATGTTCACCGAGGCCGACCTCGACGCACTGGTGCGGGTCTCGAACCTCATCCGTGACAGCGACCTCGACGAGGACATGGCGCTGGCGATGGCCCGCGCGTTCGCGCGCACCTCCGACCGGCTGGCCGTGTGGCAGACCCAGCTCGTGGCGGAGTACCTCACGCCCGACGAGCAGGAGGCCGAGATCGGTGAGAAGGACGCGCGCTCGGTGCCCGACCGCGGCGTGGCCGAGGCGTCGGCGACCCTCATCGTCGACCTCGTCGACCAGCTCGAGCCGCTCATGGTCTATGTCTGGCGACGTCACCTCACATCCGCGATCACCCGCATGCTCGCCGATGCACGCGACACCGACCACGACCCGAGTGCCCCGCTGCGGGTCGTGGGCTTCGCCGACCTCGTGAACTTCACCTCGCTCGTGCGGCGGATGACCGAGCGGCAGCTCGGCACCCTCGTCCAGCGCTTCGAGGAGCTCGCGAGCGACGTCGTGACGACGCACGGCGGGCGCGTCATCAAGACGGTGGGCGACGAGGTGCTGTTCGTCCACGCCGACGCCAACGCCGCGGCGGCCATCGGCCTCGACCTCGTCGACGCCATGGGGGAAGACGACCTGCTGCCCGACGTGCGCGTCGGCATGGCCTCGGGCAAGGTCATCAGCCGGCTGGGCGACGTCTTCGGCACGACCGTCAACCGGGCCAGCAGGCTCACGGCCGTGACGCCTCCCGGTCGGGTGTTCGTCGACGACGAGGTCGCGCGGGCGCTGGGCACCTTGTCGGGGTTCTCGATGATCGAGCAACGCCGCCGCCACCTGCGTGGCATCGGCACGATCACCCCGTTCGAGCTCGCCCGGTCCAGCGGCGCGCGCAAGGACCGCCCGTGGGACCAACACGCGTGATTCCCCCTGTTCCCACTAGCATCGCCCGCATGACTCGCGTGCTGCTCGCCGAAGACGACCCGGCGATCTCGGAGCCCTTGGCCCGAGCCCTGCGGCGCGAGGGCTATGAGGTGGAGGTGCGCGCCGACGGGCGCGAGGCACTCGAGGCCGCGCGCGACAGCCCCGACCTCCTCGTCCTCGACCTTGGCCTGCCCACGATGGACGGGCTCGAGGTGTGCCGCAGGTTGCGCGGCGAGGGCTACACCGTGCCGGTGCTCGTGCTCACCGCCCGCGCCGACGAGGTCGACACCGTCGTGGGGCTCGATGCGGGCGCCGACGACTACGTCACCAAGCCGTTCCGGCTGGCTGAGCTCCTGGCCCGCGCCCGGGCCCTGCTTCGCCGGGGGATCCCCGAGACGCCCACCGCCGGCCAGGTCGACATCAGGGTCGACACCGAGTCACGACGGGTCTTCCTCCACGACGAGGAGATCCAGCTGACCGCCAAGGAGTACGAGCTCCTGCGCGTCCTCGCCCGCAGCCAGGGCAAGGTCATCTCCCGCGAGCAGCTGATGCGCGAGGTCTGGGAGACGGCGTGGTACGGCTCCACCAAGACCCTCGACATGCACATCTCGGTGCTGCGCAAGAAGCTCGGTGACGACGCGATGCAACCGCGGTACATCACGACGATCCGTGGCGTCGGCTTCCGTTTCGACCCCACGGGGGGCTGACGAGGGCATGCGCCGTCTCCTGCTGAGATCGACTCTCGCGGCGGTCGGAGCCGCCGTGGCCCTGCTGGCCCTCCCGCTGCTCGTCCTGGGGGTCGTCGTGGCGACGGCACCCGTCGAGAGGCGGACGCACCTCGTGCAGTCGACCTCCGGGATGCACGGTGTGGTCATCCTGACGGCGCTCGTGGTCGTCCTGGTGCTGCTCGGCCTCGGTGCGGGCTGGTTCGTGGCGCAGCGCCGGGCCCGACTGCTCGGTGACCCGTTGACCGCCCTAGCGGACCGGGCCGAGCGGCTCGGCGCCGGCGAGTCGCGCTTCCGCCCGCTCAACTCGGGGATCCGCGAGCTCGACCGCATCAGCGACGTCCTCTCACGCAGTGCCAACCAGGTGACGCGCAACCTCGCCGCCGAACGTGACTTCGCCGCCGACGCCTCGCACCAGCTCCGCACCCCTCTCACGGCTCTGCTCATGCGCCTGGACGAGATCGCCGCCACCGACGACCTCGCGGTCGTGCAGGAGGAGGCCCAGGTCGCCATCGCCCAGGTGGACCGGTTGACCAAGGTCGTCGACGACCTCATGGGACGCAGCCGCGTCGGCGACCCGGCGCGCCCGAGCGTCTCGCTCGACGCCGTGCTCGCCTCGCTGCAGCGCGAGTGGCAGCCGGCCTTCGCCGCGTCCAAGCGCAGCATGCGCATCCATGGCGAGCGTGGGCTGCGCGTCCGGGTGACCCCGGTCGCCCTCGCCCAGATCATGTCGACGCTCATCGAGAATGCCCTCGCCCACGGGCGAGGGGTGGTGGACATCGCTGCGCGTCGGGCCGGCCCCTCGGTGGTCATCGAGCTGGGCGACGAGGGCGTCGGGGTGGCACCGGCCATCGCGCCGCACATCTTCGAGCGGTCGGTGTCGTCGACCGGCTCCGGGCTGGGGCTCACGCTGGCCCGGGACCTCGCCGAGGACAGCGGTGGCCGCCTCGAGCTGGTCAGCGCGCAGCCGGCGGTCTTCGCCGTGTTCCTCTCCGAGGCCGACGACTGAGGCCGACGACTGAGGCCGGGGTGCGCCGATAGCGGAAGGTGAGCACCCGGCATACGCGCTGTGGCTATCGGCGTGTCGGGTGCATTTCGGGGGAATTGGTGAGAAAGGCACGGGACACGCCGGTCAGGGTGGCGTGCCCCCGGAGAGCGGCTTGCGGTCGCTCAGAGGTGACTGGTCGAGGTCAAGTGGTTCTCCCGCGAAGACGTAGCGGCGGTAGGCCCAGAACCGGAAGAGCGTGCCGAGCCCGATGCCCACGACCTTGGCGACGTTGTCGGCCGTGAGCGACTCGAACCCCAGCAGGTAGTTGGAGGACGCGACGCAGGCCGCCTGGATGAGCAGCGCGACGCCGTTGGTGCCGGCGAAGAGCGCGGCCTCGTGGTGCGCGGGCCGGTTGCGCCGGTGCCGGAACGTCCACGCGCGGTTGCCGACCCACGCGAACACGGTGGCGATCGAGGCCGAGACGATGACTGCGGCGGTGGGCTTGTCCTCGAGCACGGTGTGCCGCAGGAGGTTGAAGCTGCCCATGTCGATGACGAACGCCACCAGGCCGATGACACCGAACTTGATGGCCTCGCGATAGAGGACGCCGACGGCTCCCCGGAGCCGGTCGAGCGGCCCTCGGCCGGGCGTCGTGGACGTCACCGACCGAGCGTAGCGGCCAAACCCCGGGCCGATATCCTCGCGGGGTGACTTCCCCGCTGCGTGCACCCGGAGGATTCCCCGTCGTCGGCATCATCGGGGGAGGGCAGCTCGCGAGGATGTGCGCCGGCCCGGCCGCCGAGCTGGGGATCACGCTGAGCGTCCTCGCCGAGGCGCCCGACGCCAGTGCCGCCCTCGTCATCCCCTCGGCGCCGGTGGGTGCCCACACAGACACCGAGGCGGTCCTCGCGTTCGCGCGGGAGTGCGACGTCGTGACCTTCGACCACGAGCAGGTGCCCACTGACGTGCTGGGGGCGCTGGCCGCGGCCGGCGTCGTCATGCACCCGACCCCGGAGGCACTGGTCTTCGCGCAGGACAAGCTGGCCATGCGCGACCGGCTCAGCGCGCTCGGCATCCCGTGCCCTCGGTGGGTGGCCGCTCGTACCGCCGATGACGTCACGTCCTTCGGGGACGAGGTCGGCTGGCCCGTCGTGGCCAAGACACCGCGCGGCGGCTACGACGGCAAGGGCGTGCGGGTCATCGGCTCCGCGGACGAGCTGACCGACTGGCTCGAGCGAGCCGCGTCCGAGGACTCCCCGCTGCTGCTCGAGGAGAAGGTCGCCTTCACCCGCGAGCTCGCGGTGCTCCTGGCGCGCAGCCCGTCCGGACAGGCGGCGGCCTGGCCGGTCGTCGAGACGGTCCAGACCGACAGCATCTGCACGGAGGTGATCGCGCCAGCGGCCGGCCTCGACCCGGAGCTGGCGGCCCGCGCCACCGAGGCCGGGCTGCGCATCGCCGGGGAGCTCGGCGTGACCGGAGTGCTGGCCGTCGAGCTGTTCGAGCTGCCCGGTGGCGAGTTCGTCGTCAACGAGCTCGCGATGCGCCCGCACAACAGCGGCCACTGGTCGATGGACGGCGCGGTCACCGGCCAGTTCGAGCAGCACCTGCGTGCGGTGCTCGACCTGCCGCTCGGCTCACCGCGGCCGCGCCAGCGGTGGACGGTGATGGGCAACATCCTCGGCGGCGAGCACGCGGACCTCTACCCGGCATACCGTCATGTCATGGCGCGTGACCCGGAGGTCAAGGTGCACCTCTATGGCAAGGGCGTGCGTCCCGGTCGCAAGATCGGGCACGTCAACGTCAGCGGTGACGACCTCGCCGACCTGCGCGAGCGGGCGCGGCACGCGGCCGACTACATCGAGGGAGCGATCTCCGAATGACGAGCAGCAGCAGCGAATCACCCACTCCCACAACGGCTCCCGTCGTCGGCGTCGTCATGGGGAGCGACAGCGACTGGCCAGTGATGGAGCCCGCGTCCACGGTGCTGGACGAGTTCGGCATCGCCCATGAGGTCGACGTCGTCTCGGCGCACCGCATGCCCGACGAGATGATCGGCTACGGGCAGCGGGCGGAGGAGCGGGGGCTGCGCGTCATCATCGCCGGCGCGGGGGGAGCCGCCCACCTGCCCGGCATGCTCGCCTCAGTGACGTCCCTGCCGGTGATCGGCGTACCGGTGCCGCTGAAGTACCTCGACGGGATGGACTCCCTTCTCTCGATCGTCCAGATGCCCGGTGGGGTGCCGGTCGCGACCGTGTCGGTCGGGGGAGCGCGCAACGCCGGGCTCCTCGCGGCCCGCATCCTCGGCGCCGGAGAGGGTGACGAGGCGGCGCGCATCCGCGCGGCGATGGCCGACTTCCGGGTCGGCCTGCGCGACGAGGCGCACGCCAAGGGCGCCGCGCTCAGGGAGCGACGCTCAGCGCGCTGAGCCCTCGTGCTTCACGCGGGGCCACTCGATCTTGGGGCAGGTGTCCATGACGACGTCGAGCCCGGCCTTGCGCGCCCGGTCGGCGGCAGCCTCGTCGACGACGCCCTGCTGCATCCAGATGGCGTCGATCTGCAGGCGGTCCTTGTGGTCGATCGCCTGGTCGACGACGGCGCCCACGTTGGCGGAGTTCACGAAGCAGTCGATGACCTTGACGTCCTGGTCCGGGATGTCGGCCAGCGTCGCGTAGCCCTGGTCGCCGAGCACCGTCTCGGCCCTGGGGTGCACCGGGATGATCCCCTTGTGCAGCTCGTGCTTGAGCCACTGGGACACGCCGTAGGCGGGGCGCTCCTCGTGGTTGCTGAGCCCGACCACGACCCAGACGCCCGGGTCGTTGAGGAGCTCACGGATGAGGTCGGGGTCGTTGCGCAGGCGATAGCTCATGCTTCGCATCATGCCCTCCGCGAGGGGACTTGCGGGGGAGAGGGAGGGCGGGTTGGGTGGGGGTATGCGATTCGGTCTCTTCATTCCCCAGGGTTGGCGTCATGACCTCGTCGGCATCGAGCCGGCCCAGCACTGGGGGGTGATGGCGGGGCTCGCGAGGCGGGCGGACGGCATACGCGACTGGGAGTCGATCTGGGTCTTCGACCACTTCCACCCCGTCCCGCACCCGACGGAGGAGGCCGTGCATGAAGCCTGGTCGCTCATGTCGGCCTTCGCCGCGGTGACCGGGCGGGTCCGCATCGGTCAGATGTGCACGTGCATGAGCTACCGCAACCCGGCCTACCTCGCCAAGGTCGCCGCCACGATCGACGTCATCTCCGAGGGGCGCCTCGAGATGGGCATCGGCGCCGGCTGGTACGAGCACGAGTGGCGCGCCTACGGCTACGGCTTCCCGGGTGCGGGCGAGCGGCTCGCCCGCCTGCGCGAGGGCGTCGAGATCTTCCGTCAGATGTGGACCACCGGAACCGCGACGTATGCCGGGGAGCACTACCAGGTCGACGGCGCCATGTGCTTCCCCCGGCCCTTGCAGGGCACCGCCTTCGACGGTTCCGAGCGCAACGGCATCCCCATCTGGATCGCCGGTGGTGGTGAGCGCAAGACGTTGCGGATCGCGGCCGAGTACGCCGACTACACCAACTTCGGCGCCGACGCCGAGACCTTCAAGCGCAAGAGCGAGATCCTCAAGCAGCACTGCGCGGACGTGGGCCGTGACTTCGACACCATCACGCGGTCCACCGACTTCAACGTCGTCATCGGTCGTGACGAGAAGGAGGTGCAGGAGCGGCTGGCCTGGATCGAGAACCACCTCCGCAGCGCCGGCGTGCCCGAGGACGCCGTCGCCCGGACGATGAAGGCCAACCGTGAAGGCCCGGCCGTCGGCACGCCCGACCAAGTGGCCAGCGCGCTCGCCGACATGCAGGACCTCGGCATGACGTATGCGATCACGAACTTCATGGAGTCGGCCTACGACCTCTCGGGCGTCGAGCTGTTCGAGCGGGAGGTCATCCCGGCGCTGCGCTGAGTGTCCGGTCCCACACCGCAACCGGCGGGGGGACGGCATACGCCCTCGTTAGGATCGACGGGTGACTGCATCGAGCGACTTCCCCCTGTTCCAGGTCAACGAGGACCACGAGGCGATCCGCGCCGCGGTCCGGGACGTGGCGGAGGCCAAGATCGCGCCGTTCGCGGCTGCCGTCGACGAGGAGTCGCGCTACCCGCAGGAGGCGCACGACGCCCTCGTCGCGTCCGACTTCTTTGCACCGCACGTCGCTGAGGAGTACGGCGGCGTCGGTGCGGATGCGCTCGCCACCTGCATCGTCATCGAGGAGGTCGCCCGCGTCTGTGCCAGCTCCTCGCTCATCCCCGCGGTCAACAAGCTCGGCTCCATGCCGGTCATCCTCGCTGGCTCCGAGGAGCTCAAGCGCACCTACCTCACCCCGTTGGCCGAGGGCAGGACGTCGTTCTCGTACGGGCTGTCCGAGCGTGAGGCCGGCTCCGACACGGCCGCGATGAAGTGCCGTGCCAAGCCTGACGGCGACGACTGGATCCTGAACGGGCAGAAGTCGTGGATCACGAACGCCGGTGTCTCCGACTACTACACGGTGCTCGCGGTCACCGACCCCGACGGCGGACGCGGCAACAACATCAGCGCCTTCGTCGTCGAGAAGTCCGACGAGGGCTTCACCTTCGGTGAGAAGGAGCGCAAGCTCGGCATCAAGGGCAGTCCCACCCGGGAGCTGATCTTCGACAACGTGCGCATCCCCGGGGACCGCATCATCGGCGCTCCCGGCGAGGGCCTCAAGATCGCGCTGCGCACCCTGGACCACACCCGGGTCACGATCGGCGCCCAGGCCGTCGGCATCGCCCAGGGCGCGCTCGACCAGTCGCTGGCCTATGTCAAGGAGCGCAAGCAGTTCGGCAAGCGCATCGCCGACTTCCAGGGCATCCAGTTCCTGCTCGCCGACATGGCCATGGAGCTCGAGGCTGCCCGCCAGATGGTCTACGTCGCCGCGGCGAAGTCCGAGCGCGGTGACGCCGACCTGTCCTTCTTCGGGGCCGCGGCCAAGTGCTTTGCCTCCGACGTCGCGATGAAGGTGACCACCGAGGCGGTCCAGCTCCTCGGCGGCGCGGGCTACACCCGCGACTTCCCGCTCGAGCGGATGATGCGCGACGCCAAGATCACCCAGATCTACGAGGGCACCAACCAGGTGCAGCGCATCGTCATGGCCCGTCAGCTGCTCAAGGGCTGACGCCCACCAAGCCTTCGGTATGCCGTCCGCCCACCTCGTCGAGGTGGGTCGAGGTTGTGCGACACGCCGGTCCACAACGCGCGGGCCGGGCATGTCGTCCTATTTCGACGGACGCCCTGGCTGTCGTGACTGCCGGGCTGCTCAGCCGCCGCTCGGCTTGCCGTCGGTCCCGGCAGGCGGGGCCTCGAGCGGCTGGTCCTCGCGCAGCATCGTGAACAGGGCCTTGGCCCGCTCGCTGTCCCACTTCACGGCCAGCCCGGCGCGGGTGCGGTAGCCGAGGTCCTGCAGGGGAACGGTCAGGCTGAGCGTCGAGTCGTTGCTGGCGCCGCGCATGGCCAGCAGGATGTTGGCAGCGTCCTTGAGCGACGTGTCCTTCCCGACACCCACAGCCTGCGCAGCGGTGTGCGTGAACGACCAGTAGCGGAACGGGTTGAGCACGGTCGACGGGGTCGCTGCCCCCTTCATGATGGCCCCGAGGAACTGCCGCTGTCGCTCGGCCCGGCCGATGTCGCCGCGGGGGTCGGAGTGCCGGGCGCGCACGAAGCCCAGGGCGTTCTTGCCGTCGAGCGTCTGGCAGCCCTTCTTGAGGTTGATGTGGGCGAACTTGTCCTTCATTGTGAAGGGGACACAGATGTCGACGCCGCCCAGGCTGTTGACGACGGACGCGAACCCGCCGAAGCCGATCTCGAGGTAGCCGTCGATGCGCAGGTCGGTGACCTGCTCGAGGGTCTCGACGAGGAGCTGTGGGCCGCCGATGGAGTAGGCCGCGTTGACCTTGTTGCTGCCGTGCCCGGGGATCGGCATGTAGCTGTCGCGCGGGATCGAGATGATGGCCGACTTGCCGCCACCGGAGGGCACGTGGATGAGCATGATCGAGTCGGTGCGTCGGCCGTCGGCCGAGCCGGTGCCGAGCTCCTTGCGCTCCGCCGCGGTCAGGTCGTCGCGGGCGTCCGAGCCGACGAGCAGGTAGGTGTCGCCCGGCGTCTGGGCAGGACGACTCCCCGCCGGTGCGGCGTCGACGCGCGACACCGTGCTCCACGCGTGGAGCGGGGTGGCGACCAGGAAGGCCAGCCAGAGCAGGAGGACGAGGGGGACGAGCCGCCACCACCGACGACGGCGGCGCGGGCGGGGCTGCTGGTCCTCCAGGGGCTCCGCGACGGGCCGGCGACCGCCCGGTGGGGGCTGACGTCGGGGGTCCGGTCGGCGCGTCGGGGGGATCGGCCGTTCGGGGCGCTGGGACCGCTCACCACGTGCCGAACGGGCTGGGCGTGACGTCCGGCCCGGTCGCCGGCCGCGGGTGTCGACGGTGAAGACGTCGTCCTCGACGTCCTCGTCCGGGTTCGGACGAGCCGGCCCACCCCGCTGCGGGATCGGCCGGGCGTCGTCTCGTCGAGGCGGGCGTTCGGGCACGGGCCCCATACTCTGCCGACGCCGGCCACCGAAGCAAAACGGCGCGCCGACCCCTGCGGACGTTTCGGCCCAGCTGCCCTGAGGGATGATCGAGCCGTGCCCGACAACGCCTTCGCCCGCAACAACGCCTCGAAGTTGCTGGCCCTGCCGCGCTACCTGGGCGGTGACCTCCTCAGCCGGCTCGTCCCGCGCCGTCGCGGCTCGTGGGTGGTCGGAAGCGCTCTCGGGGTCAACGACGGGGCCCGTGCCCTCCTCGTCGAGGCGCTGTCCCGCCCCGCGCCGCCGCGGGTGACGTGGCTCGCGCGCTCTGCCGGAGAGGCCCGCGCGGCACGGGCAATCGGTGCCGACGTCCTCGACCACGGTTCGTGGCGCGCGTTCTGGCGTGCCCTGCGGGCGGACGTCGTCGTGGTGACGCACGGCTTCGGCGACGCGAGTCGCTTCGGCAGCCGTGGTGCGCTCGTGGTCAACCTCTGGCACGGCAGCCCGCTCAAGCGCATGCACCTGGACAGCCCCGCGGCCCTGCGGCTGCCGATCATCGGCGGCATCGCTCCCGCACGACGGCTGATGGGTGCCATGTATCGACGTGGCACGTCCCGGATCGGCGTGATGCCGGCCGGTTCGGAGCTGGTCGTCCCCCGGCTCCGCGGCGCCTTCGGCCTCCCCGAGGGGCGGGTCGAGGTGCTGGGGGAGCCGAGGACGGACGTGCTCTTCCGCGGTGGCGCCGAGCAACGTCGCCGGGCGGCGCGCACCCGGCTGGAGTCCTCGGTCGGCCCACTGGGTGAGCGCCGGGTCGTCCTCTTCGCGCCCACCTGGCGCGACGGACGGGCCGATCCCGTCGTGCCGACCCACGCCGAGTGGCAGGCCATCGAGTCCTGGCTCGCCGAGCACGACGCTGTCCTCGTCGTGCGACCACACCCTCTGGGCATCGGCGACTACACCCACACCTCGGATGCGGTCAGGCTGCTGGCATCCGAGGCGGAGCCCGAGGTGATGGCCGTGCTGAGCGCCGCCGATGCCCTCGTCACCGACTTCTCATCGGTCCTCGTCGACTACGCCGTTACCGGCGGGCCCATCGTGCATCTCGCTCCCGACGAGGTGACCTATGCGGCCGAGCACGGGCTCTACGAGCCGTATGCCGACACGGCTGGCGGCTCCGTCCAGCGGACCTGGGCCGAGGCGCTCGAACGCCTCACCGCTGTCCTCGAGGAGGGTCCGGCGCGGGCCGAGGCCCTGGCGCACTCCGCCGGGGTGGCCCAGCGCTTCCACGCGCACCGCGACGGTCGTTCCGCCGCCCGGGTGGTCGACCGCGTCCTCGCCCTCACGGGTGCACAGCGGCTCGAGGAGTGGCCGCGGACGGTCTTCTTCGAGAGCTTCCACGGCCGCAACGTCTCGTGCAACCCGGCCGCCCTCGACCGCGAGATCTCCGCGCGTATGCCGTCCGCCCGCCGGACGTGGTCGGTCACCGATGCGTCGGTGACCGTTCCCCACGGCGCCGAGGCGGTGCGACGCGGAACCCCCGAGTGGTTCGCCGCGCGTGACGCCGCGGACCTGTTGGTCCTCAACGACTGGGTCGAGGACGACTGGCGCCCCCGTCGGGACCAGTTCCTGCTCCAGACCTGGCACGGCACCCCGCTCAAGCGCATCGCCCTGGGGCGACGGGGCCGGACCCCGCGACTGTTCGCCGCCGTCGTCAAGCAGTCCTCCCGCTGGTCGGCGATGCTGGCGCAGAGCCCGTCGGCAGCCCGGCTGTTGCGCCGGTCGTACGCCGTTGCCCGCCCGATGTGGGTGGAGGGCTACCCGCGCAACGACGTCATCGCCCGCGGTGACGACGGGGACATCCGCTCCCGCCTCGGCATCAAGACCCCCAAGGTCGTCCTCTATGCGCCCACGTGGCGTGACCACGCCCTCGACGCGCCGGACCTCCTCGATGTCGCCGACCTCGCCCGTCGCCTCGGGCCCGACTGGACCGTGCTGGTGCGCGGTCACGCCCGCACCATGGACGCGCGCACGCAGTCGCTCGGCGAACGCGTCCTTGACGTCACCAGGGAGCCCGACGTGAGTCCGCTCCTCGCGACCGCGGACGTCCTCATCACCGACTACTCCTCGGTGATGTTCGACTTCAGCGCATCCGGCCGCCCGATGGTCTTCTTCGTCGCCGACGAGGAGGAGTACTCATCGACCACCCGTGGCCTCAACTGGGACCTCGGTGCGAGAGCGCCGGGCCCGCTCGTGCGCACGGCGTCCGAGTGCGCCGACGCCGTGCTGTCGGCGACCGCGGAGCGGGAGCGCTGGGCCACGAGGTATGCCTCGTGGCAGGCCGAGTTCAACGCGCTCGACGACGGTGAGGCATCCCGGAGGGTCGTCGACCGTCTGCTCAGCGTTGGCCCAGGGCGCGCCCGGCGCCGCGGCTGACGCGGGAACGGTCGACCGTCGCGCCTGCGCCCAGGGCCAGGCCCTTGAGGAAACCGGCGCCCCAGGTGAGATGGATGGTGGCCACGGCCGCGGCGTCGCGCACACGTTCGGAGGCGCTCTGCCCGCCCATCGCCTGCCCGGCATACGCGAGGAAGGCGGCATACGCGATCGGACCCGTGTGCACCACCGACCACGGCCATCTGGGGGCGCCAGCGAGCTGGGCAGCGCCCACGGCCAGGCTGGCGCCGAGCCCACCGACCACGAGTGGAGCCGCGAGGTAGCGCGGTGGGGTGGAGCGGGCGCGCCGCACCATCTCGGCACGCCAGACCCCGGTGGCATACATCTGCCGGGCGAGCGAGCCCCAGCCGGCCCGCGGACGGTACTCGACCTGCACATCGGGGACGAACCAGATGAGGTGTCCGGCCGCCAGGATCCGCTGGTTGAGCTCGTAGTCCTCGCCGCGCCGCAGGGACTCGTCGTACCAGCCCAGCGGCTCGATGTCGCTGCGGCGGAAGACGCCGAGGTAGGCCGACTCGCCGGGACCCTCCTCGGTGCCGGCGTGGTAGGCGCCACCACCCAGGCCCAACCCGCTGTTGTAGGCCCTGGCCACGGAGGCCTGGAGCCCGGAGCTGCCCCGAGCCAGCATCACGCCACCGACGTTCGCCGCGCCGGTGCGGCGCAGGGTCTCGACCATGCGCCGGGTGTATCCGGGGGGGAGCTCGGAGTGGGCGTCGACACGCACGATGACCTCGCCGTCCGCGGCGGCGACGGCACGGTTGAGCCCGGCCGGGATGTCGGTGTCGGGGTTGTCGACCACGCGCACCCGTGGGTCGTCGCGGCTGTGCTCCTCGGCGACCGCCCGGGTGCCGTCGTGCGAGGGGGCGACGGCGACGACGACCTCCTGCTCCCCGGGGTAGTCCTGCGCCAGCACGCTCGTGATGGCCTTGTGGAGCGCGGCCGCGTCGTTGAGCACGGGCAGCACGTAGGACACCTTCGGGGTCCGGGTCGCGAACGGCCGCTCCGCTGTCGCGCGAGTCACCGGGGCCTCCTCGGGGGTCGGATGTCGGGGCGCCGGTGGCGCGCGACAGGTTCGGTGCAGGCTACCGTGGCGTCTCCTGCGGACTGTGCTGAGCGTGGGTGTGCCACGGGCGCTCCAACGCCTCTCGAAGGGAGTGCTCTGGTGCTGAGTCGGGTCACGCACGTCGCTCGAACCCTCCAGACGCAGGCCGCGAACTACCTGCGGGCCTCTGCCACGGCGACGGCGGCAAAGCAGCGCAACCCGATGCCGGACCTCCCGGTGGCAGTGTTCTATGCCGGCGGCCCGGTGGAGCTGTACCAGCTGGTCGACTGGCTCCCGGTGCTCGAGCACCTCGACCGCACCCTCCCGCTCGTCATCGTCTGCACCCGGGCCGACGGTGCCCGTGCGGTCATGGATGCCACCGACCTGCCGGTCCGCCTGGCCAAGGGCGCCCCGGACCTCGAGGCGCTCGTGGCGGCCGGGGTGCGCGGCGTCCTGTACGTCAACCACCTCGAGCGGAACTTCAGGATGCTGCGCTTCGCGGGCCCGGTGCACATCTACCTCGGCCACGGCGAGAGCGACAAGGACTCGAGCGTGTCCAACCAGAACAAGGCCTACGACCGCGTGTTCGTGGCCGGGCAGGCGGGACGCGACCGGCTCTCGGGAGCGCTGCGCGGGTTCGACGCGACGACCCGCGCACCGATGGTCGGGCGCCCGCAGCTGGACCACGCGCGGGCGGGTGCTCCCGAGTGGCCACGCGACGACAGGGTGCGGGTGCTCTACGCCCCGACGTGGGAGGGCGACCGGCCGAGCATGTCCTACGGCTCCCTGCCCACCCATGGCGTCGCCCTCGTCCGGTCCCTCCTGCGCGACGGGGGCTTCCGGGTCATCTACCGGCCGCACCCGCGCTCGGGGACCGTGTCCTCGGCACACCGGCGGGCCGATGGCGAGATCCGGGCGCTCCTGGCGGACACCGACCACCTGGTCGACGTCAGTGACTACGGCTGGCAGCCGGCGTTCGCGGACGTGTGCATCACCGATGTGTCGTCCGTCGCCTACGACTGGCTGGCCACCGGAAAGCCCCTGCTCGTCACACAGCCGGCCAACGACCTCGCGAGCGTTCCGCCCACGGCGTTCCTCGAGCTGGCACCGCGACTGCACGTCGAGCAGGCGCCCGACGCGGTGTCCGTGGTGCGTTCGGTCATGACGGGTATGCCGTCGGGCTGGGGCGAGCTCGTCGAGCACTACTTCGGGGATGTCAGTCCGGGGGCGGCGACGGAGCGCTTCGAGTCCGCGATCGCCGCGGCGTTGTCGAGCTGACCGTCACCGGCTCCGGTCGTCAGCGGGTCTGGCAGCCGGTGAGCCGGTAGAGCCGGTAGGGGCCCGACTCGGCCACCTCTTCCCAGGCCTTCGCGTCGCCCACACCCTCCACCCCGGAGTAGGCCGACCGGGACGCCTTGGTCTTGGTCGCCACGCGCCCACCCGTGATCGCATAGTCCACCTGACGCTCCCGCGCCAGACGGCACACCTCGGGGTCCGAGGCCACCTCGTCGAGGTGCTTGCCGAGCACGATCAGGTCGCGGCTGCCCGACAGGACCTTCTCGGTGGGGTAGAGCATGCGCTCGTCGCTCACGAGCGCGAGCCAGTTCCCTCCGGACCACGGGTTGGCCGCGACCACCGAGCCGTCGGGGATCTTCTGCCCCAGGACCGTGAGGGACCTCAGCTCGGCCCGCGAGATCCACGACTGGGACGGCTCTGGGTCGTAGTAGCCGTCCAGTGCCATGACGCGTGCGGCCGCGTTGCCGCCCACCGTCGTCGCAAGGAGCACGAGGACCAGTGCGGCCGGCACGAGCGGACGCACGGACGGTCGCAGGTGCTGGGCCACCACACGAGCGGCGTGCGACAGCGCCGCGACCACGAGGAGGGCCAGTGGAAGCACGAGGAGGCTCGCCAGCCGGGGTGAGTTGTTGTACCAGGGCCAGGTGACCCAGCGGACGAGGGGGGAGTCCACGACCACGCTGAGGACGTAGAGCACTGCGCACACTGCAGACAGCAGGAGGACCCAGCCGCCGCGACGTCGGACCACGAGCACGACAGCACCGGCCAGCGTGACGATGCCGAGGACCCAGAGCGGGCGCTGCCAGCGAGCCGCCGAGAAGGCCACGTCGATGACGGCCTCGGAGAGCGTGGCCTCCGGGCCGAGCGGGTTCGAGGCGCGCATCGACGGCGAGAGCATTCCGCCGAGAAGCCACGCCGCGGCCGCGCCCCCCGTGCACACGGCTGCGGCGACCAGGGCGGCCAACCGCCGGCGGGCAGCGACACCCGGGCGGACGGCATACGCGATCGCTGCGCACACGACCACGACGACGGCGGCGACGACGAACGCAAAGAGCGCGTTGGGATGGGAGATGGTCAGGCCGGGCAGCAGGATGACGAGCAACGCCAGCTCCGACCAGGAGCGCTCGGCGCGCAGGAGCCGCACGCCGAGCGCGACGGTGGCCGGCAGGATCGCCTGCCCCAGCAGGTTGGGCCACAGGACGCCGTAGCCCAGGAACCACGTGGGGAAGGTCGAGAAGACCACGGCGGCGAACGGGGCAGGGACGAGCACGGAGGTCCGCGACCCGAAGGCGACCCCGGCGAGCAGCGTCATCGCCAGCGGCCAGACGAGGAACCCGCTGACGATGGCCACGGCGTTGGCGGCCACGGTGACGGAGGCGCCGGTCAGGTCGACCAGGGTCGCTGCGACCGCATGGAAGCCGGCCGGGTAGAAGCCGGACCCCCCCGGTGTGGCGAACCCCAGCGCGTGCAGCGTGGAGATGTCGCGGAGGTCGAGCATCGACCTGATGGTGCCGAGGTGGAAGATCGTGTCCGGCTGCTGGGGGATCGCGCCGGCATCGCCCATGGTCACCATCGCCGGCAGCGCACCGACGAGCGCTGCAAGGACGACGCTCGCGCCCACCCACGCCGCCTTGGGCCGTGGCAGCGGTGACACTGCGGTGGAGCGACGCAGTCGACCGACCGCGAACCCAGCCGCCAGCATGAGGACGACGACGCCGGCCAGGGTGGCCGCGGTCCATGGCAGGCCGACCTGGCCGGCCGCAAGCCCGGCCACGACGAGGACCGAGACGGTCAGGGGAGCGGCAGCGCCCGCGACCACCAGCAGGGGGAAGCGGGCCAGTCGCAGGGTGGCCGCGCCGGGCCCCAGCACCAGCAGGACACAGGCCAGCAGGACGGGGACAGCCGAGAGCCAACCGACCGGTTGGGCCTCGATCACTGCAGCGGCTCGAGGGGTGTCAGCGGGTCGGCGAGCATGGCCTCATCGTAGGGGGCGGCCGATGAGCGGTCGGGTAGTGTCTGCGCCGTGACAGCGATGCGAACCGTTGGAGTCGTCCTCGCCGGTGGAGTGGGGACCCGTGTCGGGCTCAG
Source organism: Knoellia sp. Soil729 (assembly GCF_001427985.1). Lineage (GTDB taxonomy): Bacteria > Actinomycetota > Actinomycetes > Actinomycetales > Dermatophilaceae > Knoellia. Next base: position 561,972 of record NZ_LMSA01000001.1, on the reverse strand, counting down.
CATCCCCAAGCAGCTCATCAAGATCGCCGGTCGTCCCATCATCGAGCACACGATCGACACGATGAACGCCAGTCCGCTCATCGACGAGGTCATCGTCATGATGACGCCGGGGCACCTGGACGCGGTGCGCGAGATCGTCGACAAGGGCGGCTACGCCAAGGTCACGCAGATCCTTCCGGGGGCCGACACCCGCAACGCCACCACGGAGCGCGCGATCGCGGCGCTCGGTGAGGAGGAGTGCAACGTCCTCTTCCACGACGCCGTGCGGCCGCTGCTCAGCCAGCGCATCATCGCCGACTGCGTGGCGGCGCTCGCCACCTACGAGGCCGTCGACACGGCCATCCCCTCGGCGGACACCATCATCGAGGTCAACGAACGCGACGAGATCCGTGACGTGCCCCAGCGCTCGATGCTGCGCCGTGGTCAGACGCCACAGGGCTTCCGCCGGTCGGTCATCGCCAGGGCCTACGAGGTCGCCGGCGCGGACCCGGACTTCACCGCCACCGACGACTGCACCGTGGTGCTGCGCTACCTGCCGGACGTGCCGATCGTCGTCGTGCCCGGCGACGACCGCAACATGAAGGTCACCGAGCCGATCGACGTCTACCTGGCCGACAAGCTGTTCCAGCTCACGAGCCACGACCTGCCCGACGACCGGCCCGACGAGGACTTCCGGGCAGCCCTCGACGGGCGCACGGTCGTGGTCTTCGGAGGCAGCTATGGCATCGGCGCCGACATCGTGGCGCTCTGCGAGCGCTTCGGCGCAACCGTGTTCACCTTCAGCCGCTCCCTGACCGGCACCCACGTGGAGCGCCGGTCCGACGTCCGAGCCGCCCGCGAGAAGGTCCTGGCGGCGACCGGGCGAGTGGACTTCGTCGTCAACTCGGCGGGTGTCCTGCCCCGCGGCAGGCTCGAGGAGACGAGCGAGGAGACGATCTACGCCGCGACCGAGGTCAACTACGTCGCGCCCATCCTCATCGCCCAGGAGTTCCATCCCTACCTTCGCGAGACGGGTGGAGGGCTGCTCCTCTTCACGTCCAGCTCCTACACGCGTGGCCGCTCCGGCTACAGCCTCTACAGCTCGGCCAAGGCGGCGACGGTCAACCTCACCCAGGCGCTCGCGGACGAGTGGGCCGTCGACGGCGTGCGGGTCAACTGCATCAACCCCGAGCGGACGGGCACGCCGATGCGCACCAAGGCCTTCGGGCAGGAGCCGGCCGACAGCCTCCTCGACTCCGAGACCGTGGCCCGTGCGGCCCTGCGTGTCCTCCTGTCACCACAGACCGGCTACGTGATCGACGTCCGGCGTGCGGATCCCTTCGGCTCGCACGAGGTCTCGGCCGAGGTGGCCGCGTCCATGCACGAGACCGAGCCCAGTGACGAGATGCCCGAGGGTTCGGAGGCCGCCTCGTCCGACCTCGGAGCCGGCCGATGAGCAGGCGCCCCGGGCTGCGTCCGCGCTCGCCCAAGGTGAGCGTCGTCGTGCCGGTCTACAACCCGGGCCGGCACATCCGCCACCTCGTCGCCTCGCTCAAGGCCCAGACACTCCGTGACGACGAGTTCGAGGTGGTCTTCGTCGATGACGGCTCCACCGACGGCACCGGGCGGTGGCTCGCGCTCCAGGCCCTGCGCCACAGCAACTTCACCTACCGGCGCATCCGCAACTCGGGCTGGCCCGGCCGCCCCCGCAACGTCGGCACTCGGGTCGCGCGCGGCGAGTACGTCGTCTACGCCGACAACGACGACGTCATCCCGCCCTCGGGACTCCAGGACATGTACGACTACGGCACACGTCACGGAAGTGACGTCGTCATCGGTCGTGAGCTCGGCAAGGGGAGGGTCGTCTCCAAGGAGGTCTTCCGCGAAAGCGTGCCCGATGCGCGCCTCGGCGCCGACCCGGTGCTCGGCATCCTCACCCCTCACAAGATGTATCGACGGCAGTTCCTCGCCGACCACGGGCTGGCCTTCCGGGAGGGCGTGTTCCGTCTCGAGGACCACCTGTTCAACATCGAGGCGTTCTTCGCCGCCCGACGCATCTCGATCTACGCCGACCAGCCCTGCTATGTCTGGACGAAGCGCAAGGATCCCGACGGGGCCCAGAACGCGTCCTACAACCCGTGGGTCGCCGCGACCTACTACGGGACCAGCATGGACGCCGTCCTGGCCGTCGTGGAGGACAAGGCAGCTGGTGATCCCGAGCTGCGCGACCGACTCCTGGCGCACTGGTACGACACCAAGATGCTCATGCGGCTGACCGACAAGCGGTTCGTGACCTATGACGAAGAGCGCCGCAGCGAGATGTATGCCGCGATTCGCGACCTGACGCTTCGACGTGTGCCGCCGTCGGTCGACCGCCAGCTGCCCACGCGCGTCCGGATCCGCTCCGCACTGTTGCGCCACGACCGCTTCGAGGACCTGCTGCCGCTCGCCACGGCCGAGCTGGGGCAGGGCGCCGACATCACGACCACGGCGGTGCGCCTGGCTGGTGACGTCGTCGAGGTCGACATCGAGATGCGTTTCCGGTATGCGGACGGCTCGGACGTGACCTTTCGCCGCAACGGCGACCGAGTTGTCCACGTGCCGCCCGTCGAGCTCGACCCCGCAGTTGTCACGCCGGACGTACTCGACGTCACGGACGACATCGACCGAGCGCGGTTCGACCTCCTCGTCAAGGAGCGGGACGCGCCCGAGGACTACTTCGCCCCGGTGCGGGGCACCGTGTCGCTCGAGCCCTCCGGCGACGAGGGCCTGCTGCGACTCGTCGCGCGAGGGACGGGCACCATCGACCCGGCCCTGATGGCTGCGGGACGGCCGGCCCACGGCACCATCGACGTCAACGCACGCCTCTGGGTGGCCGGCTGGTCACTGATCCGCCGTGTCCCGGCTCCGGCGGGGACGACACCCGGTGCCGACCTGAGTGCCTCAGATGGCGCGAAGGCCTACGCCACCGACAAGGGCAACCTCAGCATCGAGGTGCCCGCCTCGCGCTGAGGTCGGGTCCAGTGACCTGAGGGTTACGGGACCGGTCGGTTGGCCGCCTTGTCCTGGGTCGCGGCGACGGCGTCGTCAAAGGCTGCGTCGAAGCGTGCGAGCGGGTCACCCTCCGCGGAGCCGAGGAGGTAGCCGGCGGTACGCCGCCTCCGGTCGGCGTGACGGTCCTCGCCGACGGCATCGCGGACCGCCTCGGCGACGCCCGTGCCGTCACCGGTGAGGATCCACGCGCCAGCGGCCGACGGGAACTCGCGCCGGAAGTCCTCCTCCGAGATGCCGCTCGGGTCGGTCACGACGTAGGGCTTCTCGGACGCCAGGAAGTCGGTGATGACGCTCGAGATGTCGCTGACGAGGACATCGGCGCGGTTGAAGGCCTGGTAGAGCCCTTCGGTCCCTGAGACCACCTCGTGCGGGGCGCCGGCCCCTTCGACGAGTGCGACGAGGCGTTGGACCTCCTCACCGAAGGCCGGGTCGTCGGTGCCCGTGCCGGGGTGCGGCTTGAAGAGCACCTGGACGCCCGGGTCGGCGAGCAGCGTGCTGAGGATCCCGTGTCCCTGCGTGAGGATCGAGGAGTACTGCCAGGCCGAGAAGAAGCCCTCCCTCGTGGGGGCGTAGAGCACGGACACGCGATCGCCCGAGAGGTCGTCCTCGGGTGACGCGTGGACCACCTCGGCGAGCTGGGGCCGGCCGATCTCACGGATCTGGTCGTCACGCACGCCGGCGTGCGCGGTGCGGTAGCGGTCTCGCGCGGCCGGACCGCTGACCCACACCTCGTCGTAGATGCGGCTGAGCGTCGTGGCGCTACCACCCTTGTCGCTGTCGCCGTGACCGATGAAGACGTCCACGAGGCCGGGAACCCGGATGAGGTGGTTGTTCTTCGCGACGTTCGAGGGATACATCGCCAGCCGCGCCGACGAGGGCACCACCTTCTCCAGGTCGTTCGCGCGACGGACGAGGACGACGGGCAGGCGCGAGGTCGCGACGAGGTCGGCGTTGTACTGCTCGCGGCACAGCACGATGATCCGGCGCTCGAGCTGGTCGAGCACCGGCATCCAGACGTTGGCGATGTAGCCGATCGCCTCGGGTCGCGAATAGTAGAAGATCGCGTCGGGGGAGTAGGCCGCGAGCGCGTCGGCCAGCCGCTCCACCGACTCCTGGAGCCCGGTGTCGTCCAGGGCGCGGATTCGCTCGACGCCGGCGATGACCACTTCGGCGACGACGAGGAGGGCGGCGACGACGGCAGACCCGACAAGCACCGGGCTGGGGGCGCCGAGGTGGACGAGGGCCGTCCCGGCTCCCAAGAGGGCCAGGGCGCCGAGGAACATGCGCTCCAGAGGTCGTCGACCGGCGAGCGGAAGCGGTGCTGTCCGGCGCACCCCGGGCACGCTCAGCTGGCGCCAGGACACCTGGCTCATGGTCTCCCTCGCCGCGGTGGCGTCACCCGACAGGAAGGAGGCGATGAGGTGCAGGACCCAGGCCAGCGCCGCCACTGCTGGCGCGAGGTGGGGGCTGCCGGACTGCTCCTCGAGCAGGGACGACGAGAGGCCGGCGACGAGGAAGCCGAACAGGCCCGCACGGACCGTCCCGCCGATGTGCGCGGCCTCCAGGGCGCGCAGGAGCACTGCCTCGCGGACGAGCAGGCTCTCGGCGACGAGGACCATGACGGTGCCGCCCAGGAAGATGAGGCCGCCAGCGCCCGGTCGGTCGAAGGCGAACCCGACTCCGACGAGGGCGACGGCGAAGCCCGCTGCAAGCAGGGCGAAGAGGGGGCGGGGGACCCTCATGCCTGACCCCCCTCGCTGTGCACGGGTTCGGCCACGTCATGGCGCGCCTGGGAGCGACCCACGCACCGTCCGACCTCGTCGACGAAGCGCGCGACCGGGTCGCTGTCGCGCGTTCCGAGGAAGTAGTCGGCCAGCTGCTCCCGGCGCTCCCGCCGTGAGTCGGGGCCCATGGCCTCACGCAGGAGGTCCAGGACCCGGGGCAGCTGAGCCGGGTCGAGGATCGTCGCTCCCGTGGTGGAGGGCAGCTCGCGCTCGAGCTGCTCGTGGGGCAGCGACTTCGGGTTGGTCATGAGGTAGGGCTTGCGGGAGGCGAGGAAGTCCGCCACCACGCTGGACACGTCAGCGACGAGGACGTCGCAGTCGTTGAACGCCTCATAGAGCGAACCGGCGTCGGCGTGGACGAGGACACCGTTGGGTGCACCGGCCAGGCGTGACTCGATGAGACGCAGTGCGTCACCTGCCGCCCGCAGCCGGGTACCGGTCGCCGGATGTGGCTTGAACAGGACCCGCAGGGTGGGGTCCGCGAGGAGTGCGTCGACCAGCTCCACGCCCATGCCTGCGACGGAGGAGTAGTCGACCTTGTCGAAGTTGCCCTCCCACGTCGGCGCGTAGAGCACGGTCCGTGCCCGATCCGGATCGGGCAGCTCCCGGGCGCGCTCGATGTGGGCCAGCTGGGGCCGGCCCACGACCACGAGCTGGTCCGTGCGCATCCCCTCCCCGTGCTGCAGGTAGCGGTCGCAGGCCGCCCGCCCCGCGACCCACACCTCGTCGAAGACGCGGTGCAACGGGCTGTAGGTGACCGCCTTGTCCCCGTCCCCATGGTTGATGAAGACGTGCCTGAGCCCCGGGAGCCGGATCATGTGGTTGTTGCGGATCACCGTCGTCGGGTAGAGCACGACACGCATCGACTCCGTCTGGATGAGCTCCACGTCCGTCGCCCGCGGAGCGACCACGATGGGCAGGGTCGTGGGTGTCAGCGCCTCGAGATGGTGTGCCTCGCGGATCAGGACCAGCGTCGGCTGGGGCAGGCGCTCCAGCGTCTCGAGCCACACGTTGAGCTGGTACGTCGTGCCGACGCCTCCACTGAAGTAGACGACGACCTGCGGCGCCAGGCGCTCGACCGCCGAGCGGAGCCGGTCGTTGTCCTTCTTCGCGGAGGGCAGCCCGAGGACGAGCCGAGAGCGCCGCAGGCTCGCGGCGAGCACGAGCACGCTCGTTAGGATCGTCAGACCAGCGCCCCAGACGGGCGCGTCGTCCGGTCCGCCCGCGACGGCGACGAGCAGGCCCAGCACGACCGGAAGGTCGGCGTGCAGGGCGGTGCGTGGACCGCGGATCGTCCACAGCTGCGGCAGGACCGGTGGGAGAACCTCCGGACCCTGCAACCGGCCGTCGACGTCGATCCCCAGCCACCCGAGCCTGCCACCACGCCGCCGGCGGTCGCCCCAGTTGAGGACGCGGTGACCGACGTGGGCCGCGTGTACGGCCATGACGGCCGTGACCACCGCGACCGTGGGAAGGAGTGCGGGCGTTGCCGCCAGGAGCCAGGCGAGCACCGCGACCGCCTCACGCACCAGCGACCTCTCCGCCGCTGCCAGGCGGTGCGCGCCCAGCCATCTCGTCAGGCGCAGGTCACCGGCATACATCGTCGCGTCTGCCACGTACGAGACCACGAGCGCGACGGCGACCACCCAGCCGGACTCGGCAAGGGCCCCGGCGAGGGCGACGGCGCAGGCCAGTCCCCAGACGCCGATGGCGAGGACGCCTCGTCGAACGGCGGGTTCGCGGAGCGCGTTCATACGGAAGGGGAACCTCGCAGGTAGGACTGACAGAACGTGACCGAGCCTAGAGCACCACGAGGAGGGCCTCCGAGCCGTTGAGGGGCTCACGGGCACAGGTGCAGTAGCCTGCACACGCGTTCCTCACGACAAGGTGTGACAGCGGGAAGAAGGAGGTGTCGATGGGACTCGTCGGTCGTACCCGTGTGCTGGTGGATCGCCGCAGCGTCCTGTCGACCCTGGTCGTCCGTGACCTCCGAGTGAGGTACAGCAGGAGCGTGCTCGGCTACCTGTGGACCGTCCTGGACCCGCTGCTGATGTCCCTCATCTACTTCGTCGTCTTCGTGGGCATCCTGCGGCGCGGCGACCTGGGTCACCAGCCCTACTTCCTCTTCCTCGTCATCGGACTGCTCAGCTGGCAGTGGTTCTCCGCGTCGACCACCGACACCTCCCGAGCGCTCATCTCCGAGGCGCGCCTGGTGCGCTCCACCAACCTGCCCCGCGAGGTCTGGGTCGTCCGCGTGGTGTGCAGCAAGGGTGTCGAGTACCTCCTCTCGCTGCCGGTCCTGCTGGCCTTCGCGCTCTTCTACTTCGCGCGTGGGGAGCTGCACCTCAACCGGTGGCTCATCCTGTTCCCGCTCGGCGTGCTCGTGCAGTTCGTGGCGCTCGTCGGGATCGGCCTGCTGCTCGCCCCCGTGACGGTCCTGGTGACGGACATGCAGAGGGTCGTGCGCATCCTGCTGAGGATGGGCTTCTACGCGACCCCGATCATCTACACCGGTCACCTCGTTCCCGCACCGTGGGACCGCCTCACCTGGCTGAACCCGCTCACCGGAGTCGTCGAGGCCATGCGTGCCGGCTTCTTCGAGCACGACCGCTACCCCATCATGTGGGGCCCGATCGGGCTCTCCGTGGTCACCGCCGTCATCCTGCTCCTCCTCGGCTTCCGCGTCTTCTCCCGGCTCGAGCGCAGTGTGCTCAAGGAGATCTGATGAGTGACCCGGTCATCTCCGTCAACGGTCTCGGCATCGAGTTCCTGCGAGCCCGTCGACGGCGGATGCAGGTGCGCGAGATGCTCTTCCAGGGCCGCAGCGGCGCCAGCAAGGAGACCTTCTGGGCGCTGCGAGACGTCTCGTTCGACATCCAGCCGGGCGAGGCGGTCGGGCTGGTCGGGGGCAACGGCTCCGGCAAGAGCACGCTGCTCAAGATGATCGCCGGGGTCCTCCTCCCGGACGAGGGGTCGGTGCAGGTCCGTGGAGGTGTGGCGCCGCTCATCGAGCTCACCGGTGGGTTCGTGGGGGAGCTGTCCGCGCGGGACAACATCTACCTCACGGCAGGGCTGCACGGCCTGCCCAAGAAGGTGATCGACGAGCGGTTCGACGAGATCGTCGACTTCGCCGGGCCACAGGTCCGCGACGGGCTCGACACGGCATACCGCCACTTCTCGTCGGGAATGAAGGTGCGCCTCGGCTTCGCCGTCATCACCACCCTCGACGAGCCGATCATCCTGGTCGACGAGGTGCTGGCCGTGGGGGACAAGGCGTTCCGCGAGAGCTGCTACGCACGGATGGAGGAGCTCCTGGCGGACGGGCGGACGCTCTTCCTCGTGAGCCACAACGAGAAGGACCTGCGCCGGTTCTGCACCCGTGGTCTGTACCTGCGCCGGGGCGAGCTGCGCGCCGACGCCTCGATCGAGGAGACGCTGGAGGAGTACGCCGAGGACCTCCGCGCCTGACGGTGGTCGTCTCCTCCCCGGCTACGATGGCGTGCGGAATCGCTCGCTGCACTCGAACACAAGGAGCTTCATGAAGGTCACCGTCATCGGCCTGGGCAAGATCGGACTTCCACTCGCGGTGCAGTTCGCCCGGTCCGGGGCCGAGGTCATCGGTGCCGACGTCAGCCAGGCGGTGGTCGACGCAGTGAATGCCGGCACGGAGCCGTTCCCGGGGGAGGCGCACCTCGCCGAGTACCTCGCAGAGGTGTCCGGATCAGGCGCCCTGCGCGCGAGCACCGACACGGCGGCGGCGGTGGCAGAGAGCGACGCCGTGGTCGTGGTCGTCCCGCTGTTCGTCGACGAGGAGGCCCGCCCCGACTTCGGCGGGATGGACGCAGCGACCGAGGACATCGCCCGTGGCCTGCGCGCGGACGGCTCGACGTTGGTCATCTACGAGACGACGCTGCCCGTCGGGACGACCCGCACCCGGTGGAAGCCGCGGCTGGAGGAGGGCTCCGGACTGGTGGAGGGGCGCGACTTCCACCTCGTGTTCTCGCCCGAGCGCGTGCTGACCGGGCGTGTCTTCGCCGACCTCCGCAAGTACCCCAAGCTGCTCGGAGGGCTCTCCCAGGAGGGTGCGGACCGTGCCCGCGCGTTCTACGAGGAGGTGCTCCAGTTCGACGACCGGGCGGACCTCGAGCGTGGCAACGGTGTCTGGGACCTCGGGTCGGCCGAGGCCGCCGAGATGGCCAAGCTCGCCGAGACGACCTACCGCGACGTCAACATCGGCCTCGCCAACCAGTTCGCGCGCTTCGCGGCGGAGCACGGCATCGACGTGCACCAGGTGATCGACGCGAGCAACTCCCAGCCCTACAGCCACATCCACCGTCCCGGCATCGCCGTGGGCGGGCACTGCATCCCCGTCTACCCGCGCCTGTACCTCTGGAACGACCCGCACGCGACGGTGGTGTCGGCCGCCCGAGAGGCCAACCTCGAGATGCCGTCCTACTGCGTCGGTCTGGCCGCAGGCGCCATGGGTGGGTCGCTGCAGGGCAAGAAGGCGGCGGTTCTGGGTGCGTCCTACCGCGGTGGCGTCAAGGAGACCGCGTTCTCCGGGGTCTTCGCCACGGTCGAGGCGCTGCGCGAGGCCGGGGCCGACGTCGTCGTCCACGACCCGATGTACTCGCCCGAGGAGCTGGCCCGCTTCGGCTGGGACGCGTACGCCATCGGGGAGCCGGTCGACCTGGCGATCCTCCAGGCCGACCACGCGGAGTACCGCGACCTGTCGGCCAGCGACCTGCCCGGAGCCGAGGTCGTCGTCGACGGGCGTCGGGTCCTCGACCCCACCCGCTTCGAGGGCACGCGGCTCATCGTCGTCGGCCAGGCCCAGAAGGAGGCCTGAGCCGTGGGGGTGCGCATCGTCGAGAGTGCTGACGTGGCGGACGCAGCCGAGATCGGGGACGGCTCCTCGATCTGGCACCTCGCGCAGGTGCGTGAGGGCGCTGTCCTCGGCGCCAACTGCATCGTGGGCCGAGGCGCCTACATCGGCACGGGCGTCAGGATGGGCGACAACTGCAAGGTCCAGAACTACGCACTCGTCTACGAGCCGGCTGTGCTCGAGGACGGTGTCTTCGTCGGACCGGCGGTGGTGTTCACCAATGACCACTACCCGCGTGCGGTCAGTCCCGACGGCAGCATCAAGTCCGGTGACGACTGGGAGGCCGTGGGCGTGACCTGCCGCACGGGTGCCTCGATCGGGGCCCGCGCGGTGTGCATCGCTCCGGTGACGATCGGCCGGTGGGCCCTCGTGGCCGCCGGGTCCGTGGTCACCGCCGACGTGCCCGACTTCGCCCTCGTCGCCGGCGTCCCCGCCAAGCGCATCCGCTGGGTCGGCAAGGCGGGCGTTCCGCTCGAGGCCGGCGAGCAGCCAGACACGTGGATCTGCCCCCAGACCGGCGACACCTACATCCAGACCAACGACACCCTGACGGAGGCCGTCACACCATGACCGAGACCACGACGCCAGCATTCATCTCCCCGGCAAAGCCCCTCATCGGCGACGAGGAGCGTGCCGCCGTCGACCGGGTGATGCGCAGTGGCATGTTGGCCCAGGGGCCCGAGGTCAAGGCGTTCGAGGAGGAGTTCTCGGCGCACTTCGGGCTCGGACGTCCCTGTGTGGCGGTGAACTCGGGGACCAGTGGCCAGCACCTGGGTCTGCTCTCCAGCGGGGTCAAGGCCGGGGACGAGGTCATCGTGCCGTCCTTCACGTTCGCGGCGACGTGCAACTCGGTGGCGTTGACGGGGGCGACCCCGGTGTTCGCCGACATCGATGCCGATGACTTCTGCATCTCACCGGCGGCGATCGAGGCTGCCATCACGGACCGGACCGTGGGGGTCATGCCGGTGCACCTGTACGGGCACCCGGCCAAGATGAAGCAGATCATGGCGATGGCGGACCAGCACGGCCTGCAGGTCTACGAGGACGCTGCCCAGGCACATGGGGCGTCGCTGGACGGCACCCCGGTGGGGGCGTTCGGCACGTTCGCGATGTTCTCGCTGTACCCGACGAAGAACATGACCTCGGGTGAGGGCGGCATGGTCTCCATCGCCGACCCCGAGATCGAGCGACTCATGCGCCTGTACCGCAACCAGGGGATGGAGAAGCAGTACCACAACGAGGTCGTGGGCTTCAACACCCGCATGACCGACATCCACGCCGCCATCGGTCGTGAGCAACTCAAGAAGGTCGACGCGTGGACCAGGACCCGGCAGGAGAACGCGGCGTTCTACGACGCGAACCTCGAGGGGGTCACGGTGCCGCCGGTCGCGGACGGTGCGGTGCACGTCTACCACCAGTACACGGTGCGGGTTCCGCAGGACCGTGACGGCTTCGCGGCCGCGCTCAGGGAGCAGTTCAACATCGGGTCCGGGATGTTCTACCCGGTGCCCAACCACCAGCTCAAGCCGTTCGTCAACGACACCCGGGACGTCGACCTGCCCGAGACGATGAAGGCCGCCGCGCAGTGCCTGTCGTTGCCGGTGCACCCGTCGTTGAGCCAGGCCGACCTCGAGCGGGTCGTGCAGGCCGTCAACACGCTCGCGAAGGCCGGTGCCTGATGGCGAACCTGCGTGCGGGCCTCATCGGTCTGGGGATGATGGGCCGCCACCACGCTCGGGTCCTGGCCAGCCTTCCCGGCGTGGACCTCGTGGCAGTGGCCGACCCCGGCGGTGACGTCCACAACGTCGCCGGTGGCCGCCCGGTGCTGGAGAACGTCGAGCAGCTCATCGAGCAGGGCCTCGACTACTGCATGGTCGCCGTCCCGACCGTCTACCACGAGCGGGTCGGCCTGGCCCTGGCCGAGGCCGGGGTCCACGCCATCATCGAGAAGCCCCTTGCCCAGGACACCCCGGCCGCGACCAAGGTCGCGCAGGCGTTCGAGGCCAAGGGCCTGGTGGGCGCGGTGGGTCACATAGAGCGTTACAACCCTGCCCTGCAGGAGGCTCGTCGTCGCCTGGAGGCCGGTGACCTCGGTGACCTCTACCAGGTCTCGACGCGTCGCCAGGGCCCGTTCCCGGCGCGCATCGCCGACGTCGGGGTCGTCAAGGACCTCGGCACCCACGACATCGACCTCACCGCCTGGGTCACCCAGCAGGAGTTCACCTCGGTCTCGGCGCGCACGGCATACAAGAGCGGTCGGGAGTTCGAGGACCTCGTCGCGGTCACCGGTCAGCTGGCCAACGGTGTCGTGACCAACCACCTCGTCAACTGGCTCTCCCCGCTCAAGGAGCGGGTCACGATCATCACCGGTGAGAAGGGCGCGTTCGTCGCGGACACCCTCACCGCGGATCTCACCTTCTACGCCAACGGTGAGGTGCAGACCACCTGGGACGACATCGCGAACTTCCGGGGGGTCTCCGAGGGAGACGTCATCCGCTACGCCATCGCCAAGCCCGAGCCGCTGCGGGTCGAGCACGAGCAGTTCCGCGACGCCGTGCTCGGCAAGGACGCCGACATCGTCACGATGACCCAGGGCCTGCAGACGGTGCGCGTCGCCGAGGCCTGCATCGAGTCGGCCACCACCGGTCACACCGTCACCCTCTGACGTGAGCAGCCCCATGAGCGAGCCGGCGCGCCGACCGCGGATCCTCTCGATCTCCTACTCGACGCTGCTGCGGGACGCCCGCGTCCTGCGCCAGCTCGAGGTGCTCGCGCGGCACGGTGAGGTCACCAGCCTCGGTTACGGCGAGGCCCCCTCGGGGGTCGCCCGCCACCTCCGGCTCCCGGACGGGGCGCCCAGCCTTCCCCGCACCGCAGCGGGGTTGCCGCTGCTGGCGACACGCATGCTGCGGCGGGCGGAGATGGCGGCCCCGGGGCTCAAGAAGGGGCGCGAGCTGATCGGGAACGAACGGTTCGACCTCGTCGTGGCCAATGACGCGCGCGCCATCCCGCTGGCCATGGAGGTCGCCTCGGGTGCACCGGTCTGGTGCGACATGCACGAGTGGGCGGCCGAGGAGTTCTCGCACGTCACGACGTGGCGGCTGCTCGTGGCTCCGCTCATGGACCACATCGCCCGCCGGTACCTGCCGCAGGCGGCTGCCGTGACCACGGTGTGCCAGCCCCTGGCCGACCGTTATGCGGAGCGCTACGGCATCGCCGCACCCCTCATCGTGCGCAACGCCGGGCCCTACCGTGCAGAGCTGGCGCCGACCCCGGTCCGGGACGACCTGCTCCGTGTCGTCCACAGTGGCGGCGCGGTCCCGGGGCGGAACCTCGAGATGCTCATCGAAGCGGTGATCGAGATCCCGCACGCCACGCTCGACCTCTACCTCGTCGGGGCGGGTGACGGCGGGGGCTACCTCGACAAGCTCACCCGGCTCGCCGCGGGCCAGGACCGCATCGCCCTGCGTGACCCCGTGGCGCCGGACGAGCTGCCGGCGACGTTGAACGCCTACGACGTCGGGGCGTTCTGCATGCCGCCGATCAACGTCAACGCCGAGTACGCCCTGCCCAACAAGTTCTTCGACTTCGTCCAGGCCCGTCTCGCGCAGGCGGTCGGCCCGGCCCCCGAGATGGCCCGGCTCGTGCGCCAGTACGACCTCGGCGTCGTGAGTGACGACTTCAGCAAGGACGCGTTCGTGCGGGCCCTGCGCCAGCTCGACCCCGAGCGGGTGAGGACGGCGAAGGAACGTTCGCACGAGCACGCGCGGGCTCTCAGCAGCGAGCGCGACGTCGCTGTCGAGGACGAGCTCATCGAGCGCCTGCTGACATCGGGCGTGAGCTAGGCCTGCGCCACGGCCGGGTCGCACGAGGTGCGCGAGGGCAGCGCCACTATGCTGCCCACATGCCGTTGGATGCGCCTGCCTTCGAGACCCCGCTGCACGTTGGACGCCCGAACATCGGCAGCCGAGAGCGGTTCCTGGAGCGGGTCAACGACATCCTCGACCGGCGGTGGTTGTCCAACGACGGACCCCTCGTGCGTGAGCTCGAGGAGCGCATCGCAGAGCGCATGGGGGTGCGGCACTGCTTGGCGATGTGCAACGGCACCATCGCCCTGGAGATCGCCATCCGCGCCGTGGGGATGCGCGACGAGGTCATCGTCCCCTCCTACACCTTCGTCGCCACGGCGCACGCCCTGCACTGGCAGGGCATCGTCCCGGTGTTCGCCGACATCGACCCCGACACCCACCAGATCGACCCCGTAGCCGTCGAGCGCATGATCACACCGCGCACGACCGGGATCCTCGCCGTGCACCTGTGGGGCCGCAGTGCGCCGGCCGCAGCACTCGAGGAGATCGCCGAGCGGCGCGGCCTCGAGCTCATCTTCGACGCCGCCCATGCCTTTGACTGCACCTTCGCCGGCCGTCCGGTCGGTTCGCACGGGCGGGCGGAGGTGCTGAGCTTCCACGCCACGAAGTTCTTCAACACGATCGAGGGCGGGGCCGTCCTCACCAACGATGACGACCTCGCCGAGCGGATGCGCCTCATGCGCAACTTCGGCTTTGCCGGTGAGGACAACGTCATCCATCCGGGCACCAACGGCAAGCTCAACGAGGTGAGCGCCGCGATGGGGCTGACCAACCTCGAGGCCATCGAGGAGGTCACCGCGACCAACCGCGAGAACGCCGAGGCGTATGCCGCGGTCGTCTCGGAGGTGCCCGGGCTGAGAGCCCTGCCGTTCGAGGACTCCGACCGCAACAACCACCAGTACGTCGTCCTCGAGGTCGAGTCCGGCTCGCAGGAGGTCCGCGACGCCATCGTCGCCCGGCTGCGCGAGAACAACGTGCTGGCCCGCAAGTACTTCTGGCCCGGCATCCACCGGATGCAGCCCTACCGTGACCTGTACCCGCACGCCGGACTGGTCCTGCCGCACACGGAGGATGTGGCCCGCCGGGTCATCGTCATGCCCTCCGGCACGGCGGTGACGACGGACGACATCCGCACGATCGGTGGCATCCTCGCGGAAGCGATGGAGTCCGCCCAGTGACGGTGGCGCCCGAGTCCCCGCGGCATCTCTACATCTTCGGAGCGGGTGGACAAGGGCGCGAGGCGGCGTGGTTCGCTCGTGCGGCCTGGGGGGTCGAGCTTTCCCTCACCTTCGTGGTGGACGAGGCGCGCTACCTACCCGCGGGCGGCGGCGTGTCCGCTGTCGTTCTCGACGACCTCCGTCCGCGAGACGGGGACCGGTGGGTCACGGCGGTGGGTTCGGTGCCGGCGCGTCGGCGGGCCCAGGCGGCGCTCGCGGCAACCGGGATGGCCGCAGCCCAGGTCGTCCACCCCTCCGTGGACCTCAGCGCGCTGGCCCACCTCGGTGACGACGTCATCGTGGCGGCCGGAGCGGTTCTCTCGGTGGGGGTCGTCGTCGAGGACCACGTCCACGTCAACGTCGGCTCCACCGTCAGCCACGACTGCGTCCTGCGCGAGTACGCGACCCTCTCCCCGGGAGTGCACGTTGCCGGGTGGGTGGAGGTCGGTGAGGAGGCCTTCCTGGGCACCGGTGCGTCCGTCATCAACGGCTCTCCCGACCGCCGGCTCGTCCTGGGAGCGCGTTCGGTCGTGGCAGCCGGTGCGTGCGTCCTCGCCGATGTCGCTGCCGACGCGATGTATGCCGGCGTGCCCGCCCAGCGCAGACGTTAGGGTTCCCGCGTGCGCATCCTCCACGTGGGTTCGAGTTCTCCGTTCGTCGACTTCCTCGTGGAGTACTTCGAGCGCGCGGCGCCGGGATGCAACACGGTGCTGCGCTACCCCTCGCCGCCGCAGTCCTCGGGGGCGCCGCAGCTCGCCGGGGCGGCCCTGCAGTACGCCGGGTCGCTGGGGCGGATCGCGCGCGCGGCGCGTCAGGCGGACGTGGTGGTCGCCCACATGCTCACCCTCCCGACGGCAGTCGCTCTGCTCTCGGCTCGTCCACGTGCTTTCCGCGTGTGGAGTGGCTGGGGTGCCGACTACTACCGGACGGGTCCGGAGGCGGTCTCCCTGCTCGGGCCCCGGACGGCGGAGTTCGTGGCCGAGCTCGGGCTGGGCGCCGAGCCCATCGGTGGAAGCCCGGTGCGCTGGCTGACCGAGGGGCTCCTCACCCGCGCCGCGGGCCGGGTGGATGCGTTCTCCGCGCCGGTGCCGGAGGACGCAGCGGTCATGCGCCAGCGCTACCCCGTGCTGGGCGGGGAGTACCTCCAGCTCAACTACGCCGACACGGGGTCCTTCACACGCTCGACTCCGGTTCCGGCGACCGGGGACATCCTTCTGGGCAACTCGGCATACCCCTCCAACAACCACTTGGAGGCCATCGACGTCCTGAGCCGGCTCGATCTGCGGGACCGTCGGGTCTTCACCCCACTTGCCTACGGCAGTGCGACATACCGGGACGCCGTGGTCGAGCACGGCCGCCGGGTCCTGGGGTCGGCGTTCGACCCGCTTCTGGCGCCGCTTCCCCTCGATCAGTACGTCGACCGCGTGAGCCAGTGCGGGGTCGTGATGATGAACCACCACCGTCAGCAGGGACTCGGGAACGTCGGCATCGGCCTCTGGGCCGGCGCGCACGTGGCCCTGTCGCGGCACAGTCCTGTGCGGGACTTCCTCGTCGGCCACGGGCTGGACGTGATCGACATCGAGTCGATGACGTCCTTGCCCGAGGCCACGGTGTCCGGGGCCGCGCTGGAGCACAGGCGCGAGGTCATGCGCGGGATCTGGGGGCGGGACGTCGTCCTGGCCAACGTGCAGAAGCTGCTCGACGTCGCCCGGGCCCGGGGGGCGGCACGGGCGGCTTCGCCGCAGTCCCGCTAGGCGCTCCGCCGCTGTGGCAGGGCCCGGCGCAGGTCCGGGAGGCAGGCCGTCAGCCAGACCACGAGGAACACCGCGGCGAGGAGCACCTGTTGCGGTGCACCCCACGCCTTGTCGGCCGAGACCCAGGTGAGGCCGCCGACGCCGGCAAAGGCCAGGGCGGTCCGCAGCGCCAGGCCGGCCCACCGGTGTCGCCAGACCCGCCAGCACAAGCCGACGTTGACCGTGAAGATCACGGCGTTGCTGCAGAGGTAGCCGACGGCGATGCCGATGATCCCCCAGGAGCCGGCGGTGAGCCACCACACGAGGATGCCGAGGAGCACCCCGACGACGCCCGCAGCGGTCATCACCCTCAGTCCCCAGGGCCCGACGATCATGATGGCGTTCGTGCTCGACATGGCCAGGGTGGACAGGCACACGGCGGTGAGCAGGATCGGCAGGACGGTGGCCGAGCCCTCGTACGCATCCCCCCAGAGGAGGTCGACGATCAGCCGGCTGCAGAGCACGATGACGCCGAAGACGCCGATCATGACGCTGAACAGTCCCCGCGTGGCCAGGTCCGTCTGGGTGCGGAACTGCTCACGGTTGCCTCGGCCCCACGCCTCGGCCATGGTCGGGAAGAGCACGAGGCTGAGGGAGCCGGTGAGGAGGGAGGCAGGGGTGGCCAGCGTCAGGGCGGCCGCGAACAGGCCTGCATCGTCGGCAGAGGTCGTGGCTCGTGCGACGACCATGGCGAGCTGGAGGAAACCCGAGCTGAGGAGCGTGCCGACGGCGGCGAGCGTGATGAAGCCGTCGATCTCACGGCGCAGCGAGCGCTCCAGGGTGCCGCGAGCACCGTGCGGCCAGCACGCCACGGTGTACAGCCCGTAGCTCACCGCAAGGGCGAGCAGGAGGGGGAGCCCTCGGACGCCCGCCAGGACGAGCACCAGCAGGGAGAGCAGTCCCAGGCTCGAGGCGATGGCGTCCCAGAGGGTGCCTCGCCGAACCTGGCCCACGCCGTACTGCACTCCTCGGGTGAACGCGTACCCGCAGTAGCCGATGAGCAGGGCGGCAAGGCTCACCAGGTCGAGCACGCTGGCACCGGGGGAGTGCCACCGCCAGTAGCCGGCGGCTGCCACGGCGAGGGCGAGGGTGATCTGGATGTTGCGCCGGGCGAGGTGTGCCGCGACAGCGGCGGTCTGCGTGTGGTTGCCCGCACCGCGCGACTGCGCCAGGAACTTCGAGGCGGCGCTTCCGATCGAGGTCGGCCACAGCAGCGAGAGGAGCAGCGCCACGGAGATGGCGCCCTGGAAGATCCCCAGCGCCGCTCGTCCGACGACGTGGCCGACGACGAGGTTGGAGACGAAGCGCAGCCCTCCTTGTGAGGCTGTCCCGAGCAGCCCCCAGGCGCCTCGGCTCGCCATCGTGCCGCCGGTGGGCCGGTCCAGCTCCACGGGCCGCACCAGCTCGCGCAGCAGCCCCACGGGCGTCTCGGGCGGAGTCTCGCTCACCGGGTCCCTCGTCGCGCTGCCGCCGTCACCACGGTGTCAGCGGCACTGGCCGCGACGGTGGCCTGGCTCGCGTTCTCCTGGGTCCACGCAGCAATCCTCGCGGTCTCCTGGGCCGACCCTGGCGTGGCCAAGGCACTCCTCATGGCCTCCGCGACGGCGTCGCTGTCCCAGTCGCAGGCCCACCCGAGGGCGTTGTCCTCGACCATGGCTCGTCCCGGGCCGGGGCCCGCGTAGATGACCCGGCAGCCGCAGGCCGTGACGGCGAACATCTTCGTGGGGAAGGCGAAGTCGTAGCCGCGACGGGGGTGCAGGGACGCGAGGCCCGCGACGGCTCCGCTCAACGCCTCGGCCACCTCGTCGCCGGAGACCACCCCCCGCAAGTGCACCCGTCCGGGGGCGAGCTGGGTGGCCACCTGCTCGATCTGCTCGCGCTCGGCTCCCTGGCCGTACATGACGAGGTCCACCCCCGGGTGGCTGCCGCAGATCTGGGCGAAGGCGCGGACGAAGACCTCGGCACCCTGGAGCTCGGACATGGTTCCGGCGTAGACGAAGGTCTGGCGGGAAGCGACCTGTCGGGCAGCGACCTGTCGAGGGGTGAAGATGTCGGTGTCCACGCCGGTGCCCACGACCGTGGTCGGGACGTCGCCGGCGATGTCGCGGATGTCCGAGGCGACGCCCGCGGACACGGCCAGGACGGAGGTGGCCCCACGCAGGACCCACCGTTCGACCCGGCGCAGCACCGCGACGACAGGAGCCGCGGCACCGATGCCGGCAGCAGCCGTCGTGGACACGTCGCCGGCGTAGTAGACGTACGGCACGCGCCGGAGCGCGCACACGACCCGGACGACGACACCCGTGGTGGGAGGCGGCTCGACGACGACGACGTCGGGACGCTCAGCCACCAGCAACCGGACGAAGGCGGGGACGTCGAAGCTGGCGTACTGCACATAACCGCGCACGTTCCCACCGCGGTCACGCAGGACCGGCCAGCGGCTCACCCGCACGCCCGGAGGCGTGGGTCCGCCGCCCCGCAGGTGGCTCGGAGGCCGTGTCGTGATGACCCGGACGTCGTGGTCCCGGCGAGCGAGAGCCCTGACCAGGGCGCCGAGGCGGAAGGCGGCCGCGCCCGGTTCGGGTGGGAAGAGTCGGCTCACGAGCACGACCCTGAGCCCGGCCCCTGCGGGCCGACGTGTGAGCGGTCCCATTCCTAGGCGCCGTCCGCATCCGTCGGCACGGAACCGGGGGGACGCGGGTCGTCACGCAGCGCCTCGTCCAGTGCGAGGCGACGAGCCAGCCGGGTGTAGCGGAGCTCGACCTGGCGAAGGCGCCGATAGGTCGTCACCACGAAGCTGAAGAACGCGATGACGAGGCCGTACAGGATGAGGTCGGTCCCACGTCCGACGCCGACCAGGTGGGCGATGCGGGTCCACACGTTGGGGAAGAGGATGGACAGGACGGCAAAGGTGGCGAAGGCGCCGAGGCCGAGGCGCCGCACCGCCTGGATCCGTTGCCCGCCGCCGGTGAGCAGCCGCCACGAGATGGCCAGGACGAGGACGATGAGGAAGACCTGCAGGAGGATGATCTTCATCGCAGGATCAGCTCCACGAGGATGTTGACCGAGTTCCAGAGGGACTGTCCCTTGGCTCGCGAGTAGTCCGTGTACAGCACGTGCACTGGTGCCTCCGCGTAGCGGACGGGTGCGCCGTCCACGCGCATCGCCCCGATCTGGGCCACGATCTCGGACGCATGTGCCATGCCGTTCTGCGTGATCTGCAGGCGCTCCGCGACGGTGCGGGACAGGACGCGCATGCCGTTGTGGGCGTCCGTGAGCTTGGTGCCGGTTGTGAGGTTCGTGTAGACGACGGCCGTCTTGAGGACGAGCCGCTTGAGGGCCGAGGCCTCCGACCGGGCGTCCAGGAAGCGGGAGCCGAAGACCACGTGGAGGTCGTCCCGGCGGATCCGCTCGAGCATGTCGAGCACGTCCTGGACCTGGTGCTGCCCGTCTGCGTCGAAGGTCACCACGTAGGACATCGACGGGTCGTACAGGGCGTACTCGATGCCGGTCTGGAGCGCGGCGCCCTGGCCGAGGTTCACCGGATGTTGCACCACATGGGCGCCTGCCGCGGCAGCCAGCACAGCGGAGTCGTCGTGCGAGCCGTCATCCACGCACACGATGTTGGGGAAGGCCTGCAGTGCCTCGCGCACGACGTCGGCAATGACGGCCGCCTCGTTGTAGAGCGGCACGACCAGCCACACGTCATCGGTCTTCATCGCGGCCCATTCAACCCTATGGGCGGCCGGCTTCCTGCATGCCGACACTCGTGCCGCCTGCGGGGACCGAAGCGCTCGTCTCCAGCTCCACGACACGCCGACACTAGTCACGTCGGTGAGACAGAAGTGGCGAAAGTGACCATCGTGAGGCACCCTTCACACTAGTTATCCCTCGCTCGATCGCTGGAGTCCCGTATGCCGTCCGCCCGCCACACCCTGTTTGCGCCCACTCTGGGCCTTCTCCTGGCGGGGACACTCCTCGCCAGCCCCGCCGCCATGGCAGCCTCCCAGGAGGGGCCGGGACAGCCAGTGCAGCCGCCCACGCAGTCGGCGCAGCCCACGCAGTCGGCGCCGAAGCAGACGCAGGAGTCCCAGCCACAGAGCACCCGAGGACGGAGCGCGCCGCACCCCGTGAAGACGAGCCGCAAGGTCGTCCCACTCGTGAAGCAGGCCGGACAGGGCACGCCACGCGGCGGCGCCGTCGTCTCCAGCGGGGACCTCGACCTCCCGGCGGAGGCCACCGTCGTCGGTGCCTCGTGGAAGAGCGGTGCCCTCGACGGCGACGACGTCGTCCAGATCCGTTCGCGCCACAAGGGTCAGTGGGGGCCGTGGCAGGACATGGTGCGCGAGCAGGGCAAGGCCACCTCCACCGAACCGTTCGTGGCGACCGGGACACAGGTCGAGGTCCGCGCGACCAGCACCGACGGTGCCGCCCCGCAGGTGGAGGCCGTCGTCATCGACCCGGGACAGTCGGCCGCCGACACGGAGCTGGCGCCGGCTGCAGCTGCGGCCACGGACGGTCAGCGCACGTCCGGCTTCGCCGACGGTGCTGCCCGTCCGAGCATCGCCTCCCGGCAGGACTGGGGAGCGGACGAGTCGATCCGCCGCGGTTCGCCCTCCTACGGCCAGGTGCAGGCCGCGGTCATCCACCACACCGCCGGCGCGAACGACTACAGCGCCTCCTCGGTGCCATCGATCCTGCGCGGCATCTACGCCTACCACGTCCAGACCAACGGCTGGAACGACATCGGCTACAACATCCTCGTGGACCGCTTCGGCCGCGCCTGGGAGGGCCGGGCCGGTGGCCTGGACAAGGCCGTCGTCGGGGCCCACACCCTGGGACACAACTCCTCGACGGTGGGAGTGTCGGCCATCGGCGACTACAGCACCCGCCAACCCTCCTCGGCGATGCTCGGTGCCATCGAGTCGGTGGTCGCCTGGAAGTTCTCGATCCACGGCATACCGGCGACCGGGACGGTGTCGATCGGTGGCACGAACTACAACCGGATCTTCGGTCACCGCGATGCAAAGGGGAACTCGACCTCCTGCCCGGGGCAG
Organism: Knoellia sp. Soil729; assembly: GCF_001427985.1. Taxonomy (GTDB): domain Bacteria; phylum Actinomycetota; class Actinomycetes; order Actinomycetales; family Dermatophilaceae; genus Knoellia. The sequence goes on along the minus strand of NZ_LMSA01000001.1, from coordinate 540,334 downwards.
TCTCTCTACAACCTCCTGCCCTCCATCCGCCGCGACGTCGCCTCTCTCATGGGAACGCAGACCAAGGTGGACGGTGCCCGGTCCTGGGACGCCGACAGGCGGACCGACGTGCTGGGCCTCGAGGGATCGGGATCCGTGAGCATCTCCCGTGGGCAACCGGTCCAGCCGGTCGCCTCGGGCAGGACGATCGGCACCGGTTGGCTCGGTCTCGACGACATTGTCCTCAGCTCGGACTTCACCGGGGATGGTCATGCCGACGTCATCGCTCGCGACCCGCGTGCGGGCGGCCTGCGCGTCTACCGTGGCAACGGTCGCGGGGGTTTCGCCGGAGTCACCCGTCTGGGTTCGGGCTGGAACGACATCACGAAGCTCATCGCCGCCGGGGACCGGACGGGCGACGGGCGGGCGGATCTCCTGGCCCTTCGCAAGGATGGGGCCCTGAAGCTCTACCCGGGCGACGGGACGGGTTGGGTGACGTCCGGATCCACGATCGGCACGGGCTTCAACGCCTACCGGTCGATTGCCGTAGGCGGCGACGTCGATGGTGACGGGCGGAGCGAGCTCTTCGCCCTTCGCACGTCGGACAACGCCTTCGTCCGGTGGCCCGCCACGGCGACGGGAGGTCTCGGTGCCCTCACGGTGGTGTCCGGCCAGGGTTGGGGCGCCATTGCGGACCTCATCGGCACCGGTGACCTGGACGGTGACGGAGCGGACTCCGACCTGTTGGCCATGGAGACGGCCGGCGGGATGAGGAGCTACTACGCCGAGGGTCACGACCCGTTGCGTCGCATCTCGTACTGGGGGAGCGGGTGGAACGGCCTGGACCAGGTGACCTCCGGGGCGGACTGGGACGGGGATGGCAACGCAGACGTCGTCGCCCGCAAGCGGTCCTCGGGAGCACTCGTGCTGTATGCCGGGACGGGCGCCCGTGACTTCGACGTCCCCGCCGCACGCGTGCCGTTGGGCCTGGACGCCGACCTCGTGAGGTTGGTCGGTGACGTCGACGGTGACGGTCGCGGCGACGCCATCGCCCGCGACACCTCGGGCAACCTCTACGGGCTGAGCGGAACCGCGTCGGGGTTCGGTGCTCCCGTCCGGATCGCGTCGGGCTGGCAGACGTTCAGCCAGATCGAACCGGCCGGTGACTACACGCGTGACGGGGTCCCCGACGTGCTCGCACTCACCCCGGGCGGTCAGCTCCGGGTCTACGCCCTGAGCCCGTCCTGGACGTGGCAGTGGGAGATCACGCTGTCGAACTCGTTCGGCGGCATGCGCACCGTCACCGGCGCCGGATCGGTCGACGAGGACTTCAACGGCGACATCCTCAGCGTGCGCGCCAGCGACGGGGCCATGCTCCTGTGGCGCGGCACAGGAGCGGGTGCCCTCGGGGAGTACCGAGTCCTCTCCACGGGTCAGTCGGACCTCACGAGGCTGGCCGGCATGGGCGACGGTGACGGCGACGGCGTCAACGACGTCATGGGGCAGGACGGCTCAGGACGGTGGTGGCTCTTCCACGGGACCGGTGACGGGCTGTGGTCGAGCCGGCAGCCGCTCGCCGGGGTCTCGTAGGCAGCCGCCCGGCCGGGTGACGCTGGCAAGTAGCCTGACAGCCACCGAAGCCAAGGAGTCGCTCACATGCCCAAAACCGTTCTCACGTTCGGCACCTACGACGTCTTCCACGTCGGCCACCTCCGTCTGCTGCGTCGCGCGGCCGAGCTGGGGGACCGGCTCGTCGTCGGAGTGTCCGCCGACGCACTGAACGTCTCGAAGAAGGGCCGTGCCCCCGTCTTCACCCAGGACGAGCGCATGGAGATCATCGCCGCACTGGAGATGGTCGACGACGTCTTCGTGGAGGAGAGCCTGGACCTCAAGCGCGACTACCTCGTCGAGCACGGGGCCGACGTCCTGGCCATGGGCGACGACTGGGAGGGTCGCTTCGACGAGTTCAGCGACATCTGTGAGGTCGTCTACTTCCCACGCACCCCCTCGGTGTCGACCACCGAGGTCATCGAGCACATCGCCTCGGGAGGGGTCTCTCCCTAGGACTGCTGCCGCTGGCTTGCTGCCGCGCTCAGCCCGAGAGCGCGAACGTCAGCTCGGGGCCGGTCTTCTCGCGCAGCTCGTCCTCGGTGACCCCGGGGGCGAGCTCGCGCACCACGAGCCCGTCGTCGGTGACGTCGATGACGGCGAGGTCGGTGATGATCCGCTGCACGACGGCCAGTCCCGTGATCGGCAGGCTGCACTCCTGCACGATCTTGTGGGTGCCGTCCTTGGCGACGTGCTCCATGAGGACGATGACCTTCTTGGCGCCGTGGACGAGGTCCATGGCCCCGCCCATGCCCTTGACCATCTTGCCGGGGATCATCCAGTTGGCGATGTCGCCACCGCGGGAGACCTGCATGGCGCCGAGGATCGCGGCGTCGACCTTGCCGCCGCGAATCATCCCGAAGCTCGTCGCGCTGTCGAAGTAGCTCGCGCCACGACGCGTCGTCACGGTCTCCTTGCCGGCGTTGATGAGGTCGGGGTCGACCGCGTCCTCGGTGGGGTAGGCACCGACGCCGAGGATGCCGTTCTCGGACTGCAGCACGATCTCGACGTCGTCGGGGACGTGGTTGGGCACGAGCGTGGGCAGGCCGATGCCGAGGTTGACGTAGGAGCCGTCGGTCAGCTCGGAGGCCGCACGGGCCGCCATCTCGTCACGGGTGAGCGCCATCGGTCAGGCCTCCTTGCTGTCGGTGGTGGACGGCGCGGCAGACACCGTTCGCTTCTCAATTCGCTTGTCCTGAGCCTGTTCCGGTGTCAACGGAAGGACCCGCTGCACATAGATCCCCGGCAGGTGGATCTCGTCCGGGTCGAGCTCGCCGGGCTCGACGAGCTCCTCGACCTCGGCGATCGACACGCGACCGGACATGGCGCACAGCGGGTTGAAGTTGCGGGAGGACTTGTTGAAGACGAGGTTGCCGTGGCGGTCGCCCTTCCACGCGCGCACCAGGCCGAAGTCCGCAGCGATGCTCTCCTCGAGGACGAACGTGCGCTCCTCGCCGCCCAGCGAGAAGGTCCGCGTCTCCTTGGGAGGTGAGGCGAGCGCGACACTGCCGTCCGCGGCATACCTCCAGGGCAGTCCACCATCGGCGACCTGGCTGCCGACACCGGTCGGCGTGAAGAACGCGGCGATGCCGGCGCCGCCGGCGCGCAGGCGCTCGGCCAGGGTGCCCTGCGGGGTGAGCTCGACCTCGAGCTCGCCCTCGAGGAACTGGCGGGCGAACTCCTTGTTCTCGCCGACGTAGGAGCTGACCATCCGGCGGATCTGCTTGGCTCCGAGAAGGATGCCGAGGCCCCAGTCGTCCACACCACAGTTGTTGGAGAAGACCTCGAGGTCGCGCACCCCCTTGGTGTGCAGCTCGTCGATGAGAACGCTGGGGATGCCGCAGAGCCCGAACCCGCCGACGGCGAGGCTGGCACCGTCGCGGACGTCCTCGAGGGCTTCGGCTGCAGAGGAGACGACCTTGTCCATGGTGGGCACTCTAGTTCCCCCCGGTGCGGGCCTACATGTGGTGGGGGCCCAAGAGGGGGGAGCCGGACATGGGTCTGCGACATGCTCCGTGGATCTTCCTGACTTTGACGGGTTTTGACGAAGATCCTGCGTCGCTGAGCGGGTCGAATCGAAGTACATGCGTGTAATTCCTAGTTACCCACTTGCGTAACCCATGGGACAGATGGGACAACTGTCAAGCCAACGCCGCTGGAGTGACCTCTGTGACCGACTTCCGGGGCGTTGTCTCCCTGATTACTGCCGCCCCAAGAGGAGCTTTCGTTGACGCGCGCCACCCTGCCTGCCACGTCGACCCGAGGAACTGTTCGCACCCTCGGTGCCGTCACCGCCTCCCTGCTGTCGATCCCCCTCGGCCTGTCCCTCGCCGGTGGGAGCGCGTCCGCGGCGCTCGCCGCGAGCGTCCCGCCCCCGCCCACCAAGCCGCTGCCGCAGGAGCTCGACATCGCACCGAAGTACCAGGAGGGGTACCGCTGCCTCAGCGGTGACCTACCGGGTCCGACGGCCTTCGCCAAGCTGCTCAACAGCACCTACGGCACCCACATCTACGGGATCAACCGCACGTGCGCGGCCGAGCACGGCGAGGGTCGCGCGCTGGACTGGATGAACAACGCCTACACGGCCGACGGCCTCGAGCTGGGCAATGCGATCACCCGCTGGCTGGCGGCTCCCGACTCCGAGGGGCGGCCGGGCGCGATGGCCCGCCGGTTCGGCATCAACTACATCATCTGGAACCGCCAGATGTGGCGTGCCTACGACCCGGGCCGGGGCTGGGCGCCGTACTCGGGCGTCTCCCCGCACACCGACCACATCCACATCTCCTTCACGTGGGACGGCGCCTACCAGCGCACATCGTGGTGGACCGGCAAGGCGCTCACGTCGGTCGAGCTCACCGGCCCCATCTCCGGTGCCACGGCTCCCGTGACGACCACGACCCCGGCCATGACGGCCACGGGCTACCCGTTGCTCAAGCGCGGTGACACCCACAAGGACCTGCTCATCGCCCAAGGTGCGCTTGGCATCACCAAGGACGGCTCGTTCGGTGCCGGCACCGAGGCCGCGGTCTCGTCGTTCCAGTCGAGCAAGGGCGTCCCCGTCACGAAGGAGCTCGACAACGCCACGTGGACCAAGCTCATCCAGCTCGGCCTCGTCCCCGCCCGCAATGGTGGCAGCACGACGACGACGAGCCCGCTGTCGGCCTACGTCAACACCGTCATCCAGCGTGGCTCCAAGGGTGCGGCGGTCGTCGCCCTCCAGCGGGCCCTGAACCTCACCGCGGACGGCTCGTTCGGCCCGGGTACCGAGGCCAAGGTCAAGGCCTACCAGTCGTCCAAGGGCATCTCACCCACCGGCATCGTCGCCGCGTCGACGTGGAAGGCCCTCATGGGCACCGCCCCAGCCGCCACGACGACCAGCCCTCTGGCGGCCTACGCCAAGGTCGTCCTCAGCCGCGGGTCGACCGGCCCGGCCGTCGTCGCCCTCCAGAAGGCCCTCGCCCTCACCGCCGACGGGTCCTTCGGCCCGGGGACGGAGACCAAGGTGAAGGCCTACCAGACGTCCAAGGGCATCTCGCCCACCGGTGTCGTCGCGGCATCGACGTGGGCAGCCCTCATGGGCCAGTCCTCGACGGGGACCCCCACGAGCACCACCCCACCGGCCCCGTCGGCCACCACGACGGAGTTCACCGCCTACAAGTCGACCGTCCTGCGCACCGGCTCCAAGGGCACTGCGGTCCGGGTGCTCCAGGCCGGTGTCGGTGGCCTCGCCGTCGACGGGGCGTTCGGCCAGGCCACGGCCGCCGGCGTCATCGCCTTCCAGAAGGTCGTCGGTCTCTCGGCGACGGGTGTCGTGGACCGCGCCACCTGGGACAGGGTGGAGCTCAAGGTCCACCCCCTCCTGCCCTACTGGAACAAGGTGCTCAAGCGCGGCTCGACCGGCACGGTGGTCAAGGCCCTGCAGAAGGCCCTGCACCTCACCGCCGACGGGTCGTTCGGTCCCGGCACCGAGGCCGCGGTCAAGGCGGCGCAGTCCAGGGCGAAGCTCGCCTCGACCGGCGTCGTGGCCACGCTGACCTGGAAGGCCATCGAGAAGCAGATCTAGAGACCTCCGAGGACTGGGCCCTGCACCGCACCCTCGGTGCGGGACCTCTCCTCCAGGACGTTCGCCGGCGCCTCGCCGGCGCCTCGCCGCGACTGAGCACGACCGAACCGTCTGCCGCCCACAGGGCAAGGCAGGCGCGGAGGAAGTCGGTTGTGTCAGTCATGGTGAGGTGCCGGCGTTCTGCTGTGCCCGCCGGCGCAACAAGATCGGCGTATGCCGTCCGCTCGCCTCCCGCGACCAGTGCGGTGTCGTCGTCGCTCGGCTCCTCCCACGCGGCGAACTGGTCGCCGTGGGTGCTCAGCTCCTTGGCCTCGTCCATGACGCCCTGGGGGACCGGGGTGGAGGCCGAGCGAGCCAGGCCGGCCAGGGTGACCAGGACGGCGGGTGAGCCAGCGGTAGCGGCCGCAGCGGCCGCCTCCCGATCGGTCGTCACGAGGAGGTCGGCCGCCTCCTCGGCCGAGTCGAGGCCGAGGCTCACCGTGCCCCCGACCGACCAGGTGGCCAGCGCCCAGTAGGCCGTGCGCCAGTGCGGCGGCAGGTCGAGCCGGACGACGGAGCCGGGCGCGATGTCGAACTCGTCCTGCAGCACGTTGGCTGCCTTGTTGACCCAGTTGCCCAGGACACGGGCGGACAGCTCGATGCGTTCGCCGCGGGTCGGGCCCTCGGTGTCGTCGTAGGTCGTGATCCGCGGCTTCGCGGAGTCGGAGCGGAGCATCTGCTGCAGGACGTCGGCGGGTCGGGTCACCCCAGAAGCGTAGGCGTCGAGCCCAAACAGCCTCCTCAGCAGACCGACCGGGAATACCGTGGATGCGGGTCACGCTTTCCCAAGTGATTGAACATTCAATCTCTATTTCGGAGGTAGCCATGCCCGCAGTGACCGTCGACGACATCCTCGCGCTGCCCACGCTTCTCGCACCCGACCTGGGCGCCCAGGCGCGTCCCGTCAGGAGCATCACGACGGCGCCGAGCGGCTTCGAGGGTGAAGGCTTCCCGGTGCGCCGCGCCTTTGCCGGCGTCGACCTCGCCGACCTCGACCCCTTCATCCACATGGACCAGATGGGCGAGGTCGAGTACGCACCCGGCGAGCCGAAGGGCACTCCCTGGCACCCCCACCGCGGGTTCGAGACGGTGACCTACATCCTCGACGGCATCTTCGAGCACCAGGACTCCAACGGTGGTGGCGGCGTCATCAGCGACGGTGACACCCAGTGGATGACTGCTGGTTCGGGACTTCTCCACATCGAGGCGCCGCCGGAGTCGCTGGTGGTCAGTGGTGGGCTGTTCCACGGAGTCCAGCTGTGGGTCAACCTGCCGGGCAGCCAGAAGATGTCCAACCCCCGTTACCAGGACATCCGCGGCGGCCAGGTCGGGCTGCTCAGTTCGCCCGACGGAGGTGCGCTGCTGCGCGTCATCGCCGGGAACGTCGGCGGACACGAGGGTCCCGGCATCACCCACACCCCGATCTCCATGGCGCACGCGACCGTCGAGCCCGGCGCCGAGGTCGACATCCCGTGGCGACCCGACTTCAACGCCCTCGTCTACGTCCTCGCGGGTGAGGGGCAGGTGGGGGCATCGCGTCAGCCGATCCGCAAGGGCCAGCTCGCCGTCCTCGGCGCGGGTGACTCGATCCGGGTGCGTGCGTCCGAGCGCCAGGAGTCGCGAAGCCCCCAGCTCGACGTCCTCGTCCTCGGGGGACGGCCGATCCGCGAGCCCGTCGCTGCCTACGGACCGTTCGTCATGAACACCCGGGCCGAGCTGATGCAGGCGTTCGAGGACTTCCAGGCCGGGCGCCTCGGGGTCATCCCCACCGAGCCGCACCCCGGGCACGTCGGGCTGGGCTGAGCGGGCTCATGGTCGCCAGCGGCTAGCGTGGGCGACCATGAGCCGCTCGCTGCCCACCGCTGACGAGCCCTTCCCCTCCTCGTCGCTCGAGCAGAGGGCCGGTCGGTGGCTCCAGACGGTCGTCCTCGGCGCGGCGACGTGGGTCGTCGTCATCTCGCTGCTCGCCGTTGTCCTCTCCGGACTCGGCGCCTGGTTCCCCTGGCTGGTCCTCCCGGTCGCGCTGGTCGCTGCAGCGGCGTGCGGGTGGTGGGCACACGGCATACCGGCCCGGTCGTTGCCCCTCTGGACGGCAGCGCTCCTCGTCGTCGTCAGCGTCGGTGCCGGGATCTGGACTGCCACAACGCATTCCGAGCAGGTGCTGCCTCGCCGCGACTCGGCCAGCTATCTCCAGACCGCCATCTCCATGGCCGAGACCCACCGGCGGGTCGTGCCCGTGACGGCGGAGTCCGTGGGCGGGCCGGAGGTGCTCGCCCTCGACGGCATCACCCTGGCCAGTCCCGCCTTCTATGCCGTCGGCAGCGAGGAGGAGCCTGCCGTCCAGCCGCAGTTCGTCATCGGCCCGGGAGCAGTCTGGTCGATGGGGGTGTGGCTCGGCGGAGCGGTTGGCGCGATGCTGCTGCCTGCACTCCTTTCGGCTCTGGGCATTCTCGGGCTCGGGCTGCTCACCGCCCGTATCGGCGCTCCGAGGTGGTCGCCACTGGCCGCCGCCGGTGTCGCCCTGCTCTTCCCCGTCCTGCACACCGCGCGGTCGACCTACTCCGAGCCGCTGGCGATGGTGACGCTCGCCGGTGGGCTGCTCGCTCTCGTCATCGCGGCCCGCCAGGGCAACCGTGGCGAGGTCGGGCGCGCGGCAACCCTCGCCGGCGTGCTCGTCGGCGGCACGGCGTTCGTGCGGATCGACGGGCTGCGCGAGACCATGCTGCTCATCCCCGTGGCGGCCCTGGCCCTCGCTCAGGGCCAGCGCTGGCCGCGACGCACCCTCCTGGGGGCGGGGGCGTCCACACTCCTCGCCGGGCTCGCTGCGCTGTGGCTGTCGAACCAGTACCTCGGGAGCATCGCCGCCAGCCTCGTTCCTCTCCTGGGGCTCGGCGTCCTCCTGGGGCTGGTCGCGTCGGGGATGCTCTGGTGGCAGCGGCGCGGAGGCTCCCTGCCCCGGGCGGTCTCGAGGCACCTGGCCGACGGGCTGGCCGTGCTGGTCGTCGTCGTCGGCCTCGTGCTCGCCAGCCGCCCGCTGTGGCAGACCGTGCGACAGTCGCCCGACGACTCCGGCTCGCGGGTCGTCGCCGGGCTGCAGCTGCGGCAGGGGCTCGCGGTCGACGGGGGACGCACCTACGCCGAGCAGACCGTGGTGTGGCTGTCGTGGTGGGTCGGCATCCCTGCGCTCGTCATCGCGCTGGCGGCCCTCGCCTGGGCGGTCAGGATCGCTGCCCAGCGGTGGTGCGCGGGCGAGCCGCTGCCGGGGTGGACCGGGCCGCTGCTCGTCGGTGCGGGTTCGACCGTGCTGACGATCTGGCGCCCCGGCATCACGCCCGACCACCCCTGGGCGGAGCGGCGGCTGCTCATCGCGCTGCCGTTCGTCGTCCTGCTGTGCGTCACGGCCGCGGCCTTCGCCGTGCGGCACCTCTCGCGCCGTGCCCCGGTCGCCGTCGCCGCCGGTGCGGGCGTGGCGCTCGCGGCGGCGACGCTCATCCCCACCGCGCTGGCGACTTGGCCGCACCGCGCCGAGCGGGTCGAGCTCGGCGAGCTCGCAGCGGTGCAGGGTGTGTGTGACTCACTCGCCCAGGGCGACGTCGTCCTGGCGGTCGACTCGAGGGCGGCCAACGAGTGGCCCCAGGTGGTGCGAGGTCAGTGCGGTCACCCGGCGCTCTCGACTACCCGCGCCCTGCGTCAGGACCCGTCGCAGCTCGCCTCGACCATCGCGACCATCGACCGCGCCGTCTCGGCCAGGGGTGGACGGCTCGTCCTGCTGGCAGCTGAGGGGACCAAGGAGCTGCATGCCTTGGGCGCCAGCGACATCCGTCAGGTCAGCGACACGTTCGTGGCCGAGGACGCTCGGCTCCTCGAGCGCCGTCCGGACGGCCTCGTCCCGCTGTCGCTCGAGGTCTGGACCGCGACCGCCCCCTGACGTCGCCGGCCCGGACGGTCTCAGCGGGAGACGGCGCCCTGGGGCATCCGGCGGGCGACGGCGGCATACGTGGTCCTGTCGGAGGCGACGATGATGCCGGGAGTCGTCGACCTCGGGCCGTAGACGCTGCCGTCGAGGTGACCGACATGGCCACCGGCCTCGACGACCATGAGCGAACCGGGCGCGTGGTCCCAGGCGTTGGAGCGGCTGTAGAGGATGTAGTCGACCTCGCCCTCGATGAGCTTGGGGTAGTCGACGCCGCAGCAGACCCAGGACGGTCGCAGGGCCGGCAGGTCCTCGAAGGAGTGGTCGCGCAGGGCCCAGATCGAGGTCGCGCCGCGGGGGTCCTCGTCGGCCCCGACGGGCCGTCGCGTGACCCGCTCGCCATTGCGCTCGACGCCGGCGCCGCGCTCGGCGACCCAGGCGACCTCGTGCTCGGGCTGCCAGATCCAGCCGCGCACCGTCTCGCCGGCAACCGTCTCGGCGATCATCACGGCGTGGTCGGGGTTCCCGTGGACGAAGTTCTTGGTGCCGTCGACCGGGTCGACGGTGAAGGCGTGCTCGGCTGCGATGTAGCGCTCGAGGATGCTCCCGTCGGCGGCGTGCGCCTCCTCGCCCAGGACGACGGCATCCGGGTATGCCGCGCTGAGGGCCTGCGTGATGAGCACCTCGGCTTCGCGGTCGGCGATGGTCACGAGGTCGCCGGGGTTCTTCTCGATCACCTCACCGTCGGCGAGTGAGCGGAAGCGCGGGGTGATGACCTGCGCCGCCACCTGCTTCATGAGGTCGAGTACTGCTCCAGTGTCCACGAAGGCCACGCTTCCACAACAGGGGGGCGAACGGCATACCGGGTGGGTGGCCGAACGGCATGCCGGGTGGCGACCGGAGGGAACATGTGGGTGCCGGAGGGAAACAAACCCTCCGCTTCCCAAGGTTCCGCCATGGGGCGGGAAACGTGTGGCGGGGGCTAGAGGACCGAGATCTCGTCGAGGGCGTCGAAGCCGTCGGCCGCGTCGGGGTGGTCCGGGGTGCCCGGCGGCTCGGCCCCCTCGATCTCGGCGATGTGCACGAGGGCGTCGCCGCGGTTGACCAGGGGAGCGGTGGTGCGCCCGATGACGACGCCGGCGCGGTCGGCCTTGACGAGTCGCAACGTGCGCCCGAACGAGTCGCTAAGACCGCCGAGGCGGTCACCGAGCTCGGCTCGCTGCCCGAGCGTCGCGTCGAGGTGGACGATCCCGGTGCGGCCGGCGCGCAGCCAGCCGCTGCGGCGGCTCACGAGCCCGACGGGCGGGCTGGCATCGACCGCCTCGTCCGTGTCGATCATGTCGAGCGCGGCCAGGACCCGCAGCACGCCGTCGACGCCGGCCTCGATCGCCCACTGGTCGAAGCGCATCGCCTCGCCCGACTCGAAGAGCAGCACCGTGGCGCCGCTCTCGACCGCTGCGGCACGCAGGGAACCGTCACGGACCTTGGCGTGCACCATCACCGGGGCACCGAACGCCTCGGCGAGCGAGCGGGTGCGGGGATCGTCGAGGTCGGCGCGGATCTGGGGCAGGTTGGTGCGCCGGTCCGAGCCCGTGTGCAGGTCGATGCCCACCTCGCACTTGTCCACGACCTCGCGCATCATGAGGTGCGCGATACGTGCTGCGAGCGACCCGCGCTGGGACCCGGGGAAGGACCGGTTGAGGTCGCGGCGGTCCGGCAGGTAGCGGTCGCCCGCCATGAACCCGTGCACGTTGACGATCGGGACGGCCAGCAGCGTGCCGCGGAAGGTCCGGGGGGTGAGCGTGGCCAGGACCCGACGGATGACCTCGACCCCGACCACCTCGTCGCCGTGGATGGCGGCGTTGACCCAGACGACCGGTCCGTCGTGGCGCCCGTGGATCACCCGCACGGGCAGGCTCACCTCCGAGCCGGTGACGAGCTTGGTGATGGGCAGCCCGACCTCGGAGGCGTGCCCGGGGCGCACCTTCACCGAGCCGATGGCGAACGACGGACGTGGGCGCCGGGCAGCGCGGGGAGCCTTGACGGGCTTGACGGGCTTGTCGGCCTTGGCGGGCCCGGCGTCGGGGGAGCTCATGCACGACCCCGGTTGCGCCGGCGCAGGTGCTGCTTGGGTCGTGGCCCGAGGTAGGACACCGCCGGGTCGACGACGTAACCGTGGAGGAGCGTCTCGCGCCCGATGATCATGCGGAAGCCCATCTCGTCCCGTCGGCTCAGCGTCACCTCGGTGGTGCGGCGGCGCCGGGCGAGGACGAGTTCGAGCTCGACGACCAGGCGCTCCTCGGCGTGACCGTTGGAGGAGCGCACGACCCGCTCGTCGACGACGGGCCGCTCGAGGGTGACGCCGTCCTCGTCGGAGTCCTGCCAGGGGTGGATCGAGAACCTCACCCACGGCTCACCGTCGCGCTCGAAGCGTTCGAGGTCGAAGGCGTGGATCGCGGAGGAGCGTGCCCCCGTGTCGATCTTGGCCTTGATCCACGGAAGGCCCGCGGACGGCATACGCACCCATTCGCGCCACCCGACACGGATGGTTGGATGGGATTCGACCGGCACCCGACCATCCTTGCAGGTACCCCACATGAAGCTAGCGATCCTCTCGCGCGCGCCCAGGGCCTATTCGACCCAGCGCCTGCGCACCGCCGCCCTCGACCGAGGTCACGACGTGAAGGTGCTCAACACCCTGCGTTTCGCGATCGACCTCTCGGGGCCGGAGCCCGACCTGCAGTTCCGTGGCCGGACGCTGTCGGACTACGACGCGATCCTGCCGCGCATCGGGGCCTCGATCACCTACTTCGGCACCGCCGTGGTGCGCCAGTTCGAGCAGATGGACGTCTACACGCCCAACACCGCCAACGGCATCTCCAACTCGCGCGACAAGCTGCGCGCGACCCAGATCCTGTCCCGGCACCAGATCGGTATGCCGGCCACGACCTTCGTCCGCAACCGCGCCGACGTGCCCGACGCGATCGAGCGCGTCGGCGGGGCCCCGGTCGTCATCAAGCTGCTCGAGGGCACGCAGGGCATCGGGGTCATCCTCGCGCCGGACAACAAGGTGGCCGAGGCGATCATCGAGACGCTGCAGAGCACGAGCCAGAACGTGCTCATCCAGAGCTTCGTCAAGGAGAGCAAGGGCCGCGACATCCGCGCCCTGGTCGTCGGTGACCGGGTTGTCGCGGCGATGCGGCGCACGGCGCAGGGTGACGAGTTCCGCTCCAACGTGCACCGTGGTGGCTCGGTCGAGGGCGTCACGCTCGACCCGGCGTTCGAGGAGGCGGCCGTGCGCTCGGCCCAGATCATGGGGCTGCGCGTCGCTGGCGTCGACATGCTGGAGGGAGCGGACGGGCCGCAGGTGATGGAGGTCAACTCCTCGCCGGGGCTGGAGGGCATCGAGGCCGCGACCAAGCTCGACGTGGCCGGCGCGATCATCGACTACATCGGCAACCAGGTGGCGTTCCCCGAGATCGACGTGCGCCAGCGGCTCACCGTCTCGACGGGCTACGGCGTCGCCGAGCTCGTCGTCCTGTCGGGCGCAGACCTCGTCGGCAGGACGATCGCGGAGTCCGGGCTCGAGGAGCGTGACATCACGGTGCTCACGCTGCACCGCGGGACCTCCGTCATCCCCAACCCTCGTCGTCGCACGGTATTGGAGGCCCAGGACCGGCTGCTCTGCTTCGGCAAGCTCGAGGAGATGCGATCGATGATCCCGGAGCGCCGTCGTCGCCGCGCCAAGGTCCGCAAGCTCCCCAAGGAGCCCATCCACGAGGCCTGAGCTTCCTTGGTAGAACTGGCCCATGGCGCGCCTCATCACGGACGAGAAGCTCGGGGCCTGGCTGCTCAAGTGCGACCCCGAGGCCAACCCTGAGCTCCGGCATCGCGTCGAGAGCCCGGGGGCAGTCGTCGTCAGGACGTGGTGCGTCGCGAACACCTATCGCAGCCGAATGATGAAGCCCGGCGACCGAGCGGTGCTCTGGATCTCAGGGAACGGCCGTCGTCTGACCCGAGGCATCTGGGGCGTTGGCTGGGTCACGGGGGACATCCAGCAGGGGCGGGCAGACGCACCCCCGGCCTCGCTCGGAGACGTGCCGCTCGACATCCCCCTCTTCGAGAAGGGCGCCGAGGTGTCGTCGACGGCACTCGTGGGCGCGGGGATCACCGACCTGGAGGTCCAGCTCCAGCCGCGCATGTCGAACCCCTCGTGGGTGACACGAGAGCAGCTGTCGCGGATGGAGACGCTTCTCGGTTCATGGCCTGCCTACGTCCCACCGGAGCAGGCGACGGGTCGTCGGTGAGGTCCTGATCCCCGGGAGCCGTCTGCGCAGGGTGGACACCCATGGGGCAGGATGCGCGGGTGCTGCAGAGACTGGGATTCCCTCGCGTGGGGGAGCACCGCAGGTTCGTCGCCGCGATCGTCGCCGACACCATCGGCAGCGGGCTCTTCCTGCCGCTCACGATCCTGTACTTCCTCAAGGTCACCGACCTCACGCTCGTCGAGGTCGGCGCGGCGCTGTCGGTGTCGGCGCTGCTCACCATGCCGGCCGCCTTCGTCATCGGGACGCTCGTCGACCGGTTCGGTGGGCGCCGGATGATGCTCATCGGCAACCTCGTGCAGGCCGCGGGCATGCTGGCCTACCTCTGGGTCGAGGCGTTCTGGCCGGTGGCGCTCGCGACGGTCCTGCTCAACCTCGGGCGGCAGGCGTTCTGGGGCTCCTTCGGCAACGTCGTCACGGCCATCACCCGGCGAGGAGAGCGCGAGCTGTGGTTCGGCTTCCTCCAGGCGCTGCGCAACCTCGGCTTCGCGGTCGGTGGCGTCCTGGCCGGCATCGCCGTCCAGCTCGACACCGAGCTCGCCTTCCACACCGTGGTCGTGGCCAACACCGCCACCTTCGTCCTCGCCTTCCTCCTGCTGCTCGACGTGCCCGACCACCGCTCCGTGGCGGCCGACGACCAGCCCGCCGGTGGGTGGGTCGTCGTCCTGCGCGACCGTGCCTACCTGCGGCTCGTGCTCGGGCAGCTGACCTTCGTCGTCGGCATGATGGTGCTCAACTTCGCCCTGCCGGTGTATGCCGCGGAGACCCTCCAGCTCCCCGGCTGGCTCGTCGGGGCGATCTTCACCCTCAACACCCTCCTCGTCGGGCTGGGTGCGGGACTCATGGTCCGGTGGATGACCGGACGGGTGCGCGCCCGGATGATGGCCCTCGCCCAGCTCTTCTTCGTCCTCGGCTACGCGGGCTTCGCCCTGGCCGGCGTGCTGCCCGTCGGTGTCGCTGTCGTCGCCATGCTCCTGGGCGCCCTCGTCTACACCGGTGGTGAGCTCGCCGGCGGCCCGGTGTTCGCGGCCACCGCGGCGGAGGCCGCGCCGGACCACCTCCGGGGACGCTACCTCGGGCTCGTCCAGCTCGTCTGGGGCCTCGGCGGTGCGGTGGCCCCGGTGGCCTACACGTCGCTGCTCGAGCACGGCACCTTCACGATCTGGCTGGTGCTCGGCCTCGTCGCGGTGTTCGCCGCCGCCTACTCCTTCACCCTGCCGCGCGTCCTGCCGACCGCAGGAGAACGGGTCACCGCCGGGTAGTCTCGGCAGCGATGAACGAGCACCCGAACCCTCCGGACCAGGCAGACCAGATTACCGAGCGCATCACGACGCGCACGGGTGAGCTCGCGGGCGGTAGTGACGACCCCGCGATCGCCGGGAAGCGGGCTGCGCGCGTCGAGGGGACGGCATACGAGACGCCTGTCGAGCCCGACCCGCGGCCTGCCCTGCTCGAGGACGGCACCGAGCGGCCCTACGTCACGATCGTGCTGCCCTGCTACAACGAGGGCGCCCACGTCCTCAAGGAGATCGACCGCATCACGGCGGCCATGAACAGCAGCGAGTTCACCTATGAGCTGCTGTGCATCGACGACGCCTCGACCGACAACACGCTCGAGGTGCTCGAGCAGGCGGCCCGCGACTTCGCCAACCTGCGCATCATGCCGTTCCGCCGCAACGGGGGCTCGGGCACGGCCCGGCGCATCGGCACGCAGCAGGCCCACGGCGAGATCGTCGTGTGGACCGACGCCGACATGACCTACGAGAACGAGCGCATCCCCGAGCTCGTGCGGATCCTGCGCGACGACGTCAGCTACGACCAGGTCGTCGGCGCGCGCACCACCGAGGAGGGCACCCACAAGTGGGCGCGCGTCCCGGCGAAGTGGTTCATCCGCAACGTCGCGCAGTGGCTGACCAAGACCAAGATCCCCGACCTCAACTCGGGTCTGCGCGCGTTCCGCCGCGAGGTCAGCCTGCCCTACCTGCGGCTGCTCCCGGCCGGCTTCTCATGCGTCACGACGATCACCATCGCGTTCCTGTCCAACCAGCACGACATCAAGTACGTCGACACGTCCTACGCCAAGCGGGCCGGTGTCTCGAAGTTCCACTTCGTCAATGACGCCTACCGCTACATCCTCCAGGTCCTGCGCATGGTCATGTACTTCGACCCGCTCAAGGTCCTCATGCCTCCGGCGCTGTGGCTCGTCGTCATCGGCTTTCTCAAAGGCGTCGTCGACATGGTGCGCCACCCCTTCTACTTCCCCGCGTCCACGGTGCTGCTCATCGTCAGCGGCATCATGATCGGCTCCCTGGCCCTGCTCTCCGACCTCGTGGTGAGGTCGAGAGACGGTGTCTGAGCGGGACAGCCCGGCCTCCCTCCGCCTCGCGGTCGTCGGGCCCACCCACCCCCACCGCGGCGGTGTCGCCTCGCACACCACCCAGCTGTGCCACGAGCTGGCCGAGGCCGGCCACGACGTCACGCTGGTGTCGTGGACCCACCTCTACCCGTCGATGCTCTATCCGGGCGAGCAGGCCGTGCCGGGTGGCGCGCCGGACGTCACGCCGTTCCCGAACACCGTCCGCTCCCTGTCGTGGGCACGTCCCGACACGTGGGTGCGCGCTGGCCGCAGCCTGCGTGACGTCGACGCGATTCTCGTCATCCACGTCATCCCGCAAGTGGTGCCCGCCCACCTGGCCCTGCTGCGTGCGGCCGGCGCCGGTCCGGAGAGCATCGTCATCGCCCACAACGTGCTGCCCCACGAACCGCGGCCCGGTGACCGCCAGTTCATGGAGGCGCTGTTCCGGCGCGTCGACTCCGTCGTCGTGCACTCCGACTCGCAGGCGAAGCTCGCCGCCGAGATGGGTGCCGCGCACGTGCGCGAGCTCGACCTGCCGCCGCACCTGCCCGGTGGTCCGCGCGAGAAGCACGTCGACTCCACCGGTCCGACGCGGCTGCTCGCGCTCGGCATCGTGCGTGACTACAAGGGCGTCGACCTCCTGCTCGACGCCATGCTCGACGTGCCCGAGGTGTGCCTGACCATCGCGGGGGAGATGTGGGGCGACAGCGGCCGGCGCGTCAAGGAGCTCGCCGCCGACCCTCGACTGGCCGGTCGGGTCGAGGTGCACAGCGGCTACGTCCCCGCCGACCGCATCGCGGGCCTGTTGGCGCGCCACGACGTGCTCACCCTGACCTACCGTCACGCGACGGCGTCCCAGAACGTCCTGCTGGCGCGGCTCCACGGTCTCCCGGTCCTCGCCACGCACGTCGGCACCTTCGGCGGCCAGGTGCGCGACGGGGTCGACGGGCTCCTCGTCCCCCCGAACGACCGTGCCGCCCTCGTCGACGCGCTGCGTCGCCTCTCCGACCGTGCGTATGCCGGCCAGCTGCGTTCCGCGGTCCGCCCACCGGACCTGTCGGGGCCGTGGGCGCACTACGTCGGCGGCATCGAGGCGTTGGCCAGCACGGACTCCGAGGCGCTGGCCGACCATGACGACGCGCCGGGGGAGGCCCCAGTCGGTCCACTCGAGCGGGGCAGGACGCGCGCCAAGGAGCTGCTCACCACGATGCGCCTGCGCCCGCGACGCCAGCTCACCCTGCGGCCCACGGACTTCCCCGAGTGGGTGCGAGCCTCCGATGTGCTCGCCCTCGACGACGATGCGCTTGACGCGCAGTCGCTGGCGCGCGAGCTGGGACTCCCGCGTTGCTCCGACGCCGTCTCGGCGTGGGCCGCGCTCGGTGCGGTGGCCGCGATCCTGCGCATCCGCGACGACGGCCAGCGCGGTGCGGTGATCGTCGACGAGTCGGGCACTCGCAGCCCCTTCTCGCGGTGGGTCCGCGAGCTGGGGTTCGCGGCCGTCGAGCTCGAGGTCACCGGCCGGCGCAGCTCCGTGGAGGTGCTCGACGTCGACACGGCCAGCCTCGACGTCATCGCCCGTCTGCACCCTGCAGACTGTGGTGCCGAGGACGTGGATCACGTTGTGTCGCAGGCCTCTTGGGCGTTGCGCACGGGTGGCCTCCTCATCATGACCCTCCCCGTCGGTGAGGACGACCCTCAGTGGGCCATCAGCCCCGCCGACATCCGCGGCATCCTCGCGCGCGCCGACGACCTCGGGCTGGTGCTCGTCGGTGACGTCGACGGCGACATCACCGAGCGCATCCGCAGCGCCTCGGCCTCCGCCCGTGAGGTGCGCGCAGCGCAACCGGACCAGGGCGACAGCGGTGCGAACCCGGCATACGGGATCCTTCGACTCACGTTCCGGCGCCGGTGACGGCCATGGCCGCGGGGAACGCATGACGCGCAAGCGGCTGCTCGACGTCGTGCGCGTCGTCGTCGCCCTGCTCGTGCTCGCGGCCGTCGTCGTGGCGGTGTGGCGCAACTGGAGCGAGGTCTCCGCGCACCTGCGCGAGGTGCCCGCACCGACCCTCGCGGGAGCATTCGTCCTCGCCCTCCTCGCGCCCATCTGCACGCTGTTCGGCTGGCGGGTGCTGCTCGCCGACCTCGGGACTCGCTTGTCGTTGCCGCCGGCGGCGAGCGTGTTCTTCGTCGGCCAGCTGGGCAAGTACCTCCCCGGCTCGGTGTGGAGCGTCGTCGCGCAGGCCGACCTCGGCTCACGGCTCGGCATCCCGCGCCGGCGCATGGGCATCGTGGGCCTCCTGTCGATCCTGCTCTCCATCCTCACCGGCGCCATCGTCGGCATCCCCGCACTCCCACTGCTGGTCGCCCGGACGGGGGAGGTGCGGTCGCTGTGGTGGTTCGCGCCCGCCGTGGTGCTGCTCCTGCTGCTCTGGCCGCGCTTGCTCAACTGGGGGATTGCCCGCGTCCTGCGGCTGCTGCGCCGCGAGCCGCTCGAGCACTCCCTCTCTGGACGCGCCATCATCCTCACGTCCGTCTGGTTCGCCCTCGCCTGGCTCAGTGCGGGGCTCTCGGTGCTCGTCCTCGCCCACGCCATGTCACCGGACACCCCGGTGCGCGACCTGTTCGTGACGTCGATCAGCGGGTTCGCGCTCGCCTCCGCGATCGGCATGTTCTCGGTCATCGTGCCGGCCGGGGTCGGCGTGCGTGACGGCGTCCTGGCCGTCCTGCTCGCTGCGCTCATGCCGTTCCCGGCCGCCTTCGCGATCGTGGTCATCTCGCGCTTCTTCACCGTCGTCGCGGACATCGTCGTCGCGGCGCTCGGCTGGGCATGGGCCCGTTCGCACCACCTCCTAGGATCACGGACATGAGGTGGTGGGCATGAGCGACCAGCCGCGCGAGGAGCAGCTGGCCTACTCCGAGCTGATGGGCAAGATGCTCGACGAGCAGGCCCGGCGCCAGAAGGCCGCCAAGCTCATCTCCGTCATCGCCCACGGCCTGGGCCGCTCCGCCGCGGACGAGGGCGGGCCGCTGGCCGGCCTGACCGCGGTGGACGTGGGCTGCTCGGCGGGGTTCATCGCTGATGAGCTCGCGCTGGCCGGAGCCACGACGACGGGTGTCGACATCGACGAGCCCGGGCTGGCCAAGGCACGGGAGCGCTTCGGGGACCGCGTGGACTTCCGGCTGGCACGCGGCGAGGACCTGCCGTTCGAGGACGGGTCGGTCGACGTGGTCGTCCTCAACCACATCTATGAGCACGTCGTCGACCCCGACGCGGTGGTTGCCGAGATTCACCGGGTGCTCGCGCCGGGCGGCGTGCTCTACCTCGGCATCGGCCACCGGTGGCAGGTCATCGAGCCGCACCACCGGTTGCCGTTCCTGTCGTGGCTGCCACAGGGCGCCGCCGACAGGTACATGCGACTGACGCGCAAGGGTGAGCACTACTACGAGAAGTACTCGACGCCGGCCGGGCTGCGGCGCATGTTCGCGGCCTTCGACGTGTGGGACTACACCCTCCCGGTGCTGGCCGACCCCGAGGCGTTCTCGGGGGGAGACGTCATCCCTGCTTGGGTTGCTCGACTGCCCGAGAAGGCGCTCGCCGCAA
This sequence comes from Knoellia sp. Soil729, assembly GCF_001427985.1. GTDB lineage: Bacteria > Actinomycetota > Actinomycetes > Actinomycetales > Dermatophilaceae > Knoellia. The sequence goes on along the minus strand of NZ_LMSA01000001.1, from coordinate 520,450 downwards.
CCCTTCCGCTGGTTCCGACCTATGTGTGGCTCGCGTTCAAGGAGCCCGCCACTCCCGCCGGTCCACTGCTTCGGGTCGCGCCCCGCCACGTCGGATGACGTCGCCCGCGGACCTCACCCGGACCTTCCGCCCGAGCCGCGCGCTGCAGCTCGGCGCGGTCGTCTCGACGTTCCGGCGGGGAGCAGGGGACCCGACGTCGTGGACCGACCGGGCGCACACGTGGGTGTTCGCGTGGCGAGCGCCTACCGGACCCGTCACCCTGCGCCTGGTCGACCAGCCGCATCTGGGCGCGGTCGAGGCGCACGCCTGGGGCGAGGGCGCCGAGTGGATCCTCGACCGGCTCCCGCACCTGCTGGGTGAGCACGATGACGACTCCGGGTTCGAGGCGCGCCATGAGGTCGTGGCGCAGGCCCGCAGCCGTTTCGCCGGCTGGCGCGCGCCCGCTTCCGGACTGGTCGTGCAGGCGCTCATCCCGACGATCATCGAGCAGCGCGTGACCGGCAAGGAGGCCTTCGCGGCCTACCGGATGTTGGTGCGCCGCAACGGAACCACTGCTCCCGGCCTCGGTGCCGAGCTGCGCCTCGTGGTGCCGCCGGACCCGCGCACATGGGCTCTCATCCCGTCCTGGGAGTGGCTCAAGGCAGGTGTCGACGGTGCGCGCTCCCGACCGTGCGTCTCGGCGGCGACGCTCGCCGGTCGCCTCGAGGAGACCGCCGGTATGCCGCCCCTCGAGGCCCGCCGCCGGCTCGAGACCGTGCCCGGCGTGGGTCGGTGGACCGCCAACGAGGTGGCGCACCGCGCACTCGGTGACGCGGACGCGGTGAGCTTTGGCGACTACCACGTGGCCAAGAACATCGGCTGGGCGCTGACCGGCACGCCCGTCGACGACGACGGTCTCGCGGAGCTGCTCGAGCCCTACGCCGGGCACCGCTACCGCGTCCAGCGCCTCCTCGAGCTGAGCGGCGCGATGCGGCCGCGACGTGGTCCGCGGTTCACCCTGCCGACCCACCTGCCCGGCCGCTGATCACCGCGCCGCCCTGACCTCCCGCAGGAGCGTGGCGAGCTCCGGGGCACCCGGCGCGTCCTGCGCGACCAGGGCGTCCACGCGTCGCCGGAGAGAGGTCGACCCGCCCTCCTGGTCGTCGTCGCCCCAGCCGCCCGCCTTGACGAGCTGGGCGAGGTCGGCAACGGCCGCGGCGACGCCCAGCGTGCCCGTCGGAGCCTGGGGGCGTTCCAGCGTGAGGGGCAAGGAGTCCTCGCGCTGCTCACCATCACCGACCGAGGCCCAGCGCACCCGCGCGAGACCCATCCTGTCCCCGACCTGCGCCCTCTCCGTCGGACGGACCTCGTAGAGCGCCGTGACCCGGTGTCCTGCACCGATCTCACCGGCGTCGGCGCCCGGGTCCTCGTAGTCCTCTTCGTCGAGCGCCCGGTTCTCGTAGCCGATGAGGCGATAGGCCGCCACCGTCGCGGGGTCGAACTCCACCTGGATCTTGGCGTCCTTGGCCACCGGCGTGAGGGTGGCGCGCAGGTCGTCGACGAAGAGCTTCTTGGCCTCCTCGAAGGTGTCGACGTAGGCATAGAAGCCGTCGCCCCGGTCGGCGAGCTGCTCCATGAGGTGGTCGTTGTAGTTGCCCATCCCGTAGCCCACGGTCACCAGGTGGATCCCGCGGCGACCGTTGTCGCGGATCGCTGACGCGAGGGTGCCCCCGTCGGTGACGCCGACGTTGGCGACGCCGTCGGAGGCGAGCAGGACGACGTTGGTCGCTCCGTCCCGGTAGGCCTCGCGGGCCTGGTCGTAGCCCAGGAGCAGCCCGGCCTCGAGGTTGGTGCTGCCGCCGGCCCGCAGCCGGTCGATCGCGTCGAGGATCTCGTCGGCCCGGCGGACCGGCGTGGGCCTGAGCAGGGGAGTGGCGTTGGTCTCGTAGGTGACGATCGCGATGGTGTCGCTCGGACGCAGGTTCTGCACGAGCAGGGCCAAGGACGACTTGACCAGGCCGAGACGCTCGCGGATGTCCATCGAGCCGGAGGTGTCCACGACCATGGTCAGGGCGACCGGGGCCCACTGCGACTCCTCGACCTGACGGGCCTGGAGACCGATCCGCACCAGACGCGTGCCACCCGATGCAGACGTGGACTCCGTTGAGGTCTGCGAGGCGGACGGCGAAAGTGCCTGGTCCGACCTCAGCTCGAGGTCGTCGCGCTGCGGCGAGGGAAAGCCGCTGTCGTAGGAGTTGACCCACTCCTCGGCGCGCACGGACGCAGCCGGCGGGAGCTGCCCATCGGCGAGCAGGGCCTGGCCGACTCGGTAGGAGCCGGTGTCGACATCGGCCGCGAAGGTGGACAAGGGCCACACCTCCGGGTCCTGGAAACCGCTCGTGCCGGCGTCGACAAAGGTGCTGTCCTGCAACGGCCCCACCTCAGTCGGCGTCCCCGCTCGTCCGGCGACGGCGCCGCCTTCTGAAGCAGTGGCGCTGCTGCCGGCCGTGGTGTCGTCCTGCTGCTCGGAGTAGGAGTCGTAGTAGTGCTCCGCGTCGCCGGACGCGTCGCTCCCACCGGAGGCCGAGCACCCGGAGGCTATGACGAGGATACTGGCCATCAGAACCGCACGAAGTGATCTCATGCGGCTGGGACGGGGCTCGCCACTGCGCGGTTCCGAGCGTTGCCGAATCGCAACACGACCCTTCACGAACCCTGAGCACTCAGAACGGAGGCGGCTCGCTCTCCTTGGCTGGCTTGTCCGGGCGAGCGGGGGCGGCGTCGCGGCACAGCGCGGGGCCGACGAGCTCTGCAACGAGTCCATCGCGCCAGTCGATGCGGATGAGTGGGGCTGGCACGGTGTCGGACTGCGCGATGTGGAGCAGGCGGGCGAGGGTGAGCTCGGCGAGCGTGTCGGGTGTCGCGTCATGGCTGAGGAGGAGGGCGGACAGGCGTTCGCGGGTCATGCGCTCGCGTGTCGACGACGGGCGCGACGGGTCAACGCTCGAGGGTTCACGTCTCGACGGCTCAGCGGTCGGGCGTCGCTGGGTGTGGGGCATGACGGGATGGTGGACGCGGTCGAGGTGGTCGATGGGCTCGGTCTCGGTGATGCGTCCAGTGGGGTCGGTCCAGTGCGCGATCCCGTCGGGTTCGAGTCGAACGCTCCACCCGGGGCGCTGCTTGATGCGATGGTGCCGCCGGCACAGGCACATGAGGTTGCGGGCAGCCGTGGGTCCTGCCGGCCACGCCATGACGTGGTCGAGGTCGCAGGAGCGGGCAGCGATCTGGCACCCGGGGAAGCGGCAGTGTCCGTCCCTCAGGCGAACGAGGCGTTGCAGCGCGGGCGAGGGTCGGTACCGGTCCTCGATCGTCCCCGGTGGTGGCGGTGCCAGGTCGCAGGGGGCGAGGGCTCTGGGGACGACACCACTGGTCAGGGCGCCGGTACCTGGATGGCATCCGAGCGGGGTGGAGGGGACGAGCCGTACGCAGGACGGGAGCCGATCGAGGTCCACGACAGTGGTCCCCGGCCGGTTCAGGCCGCCGAGCTCCACGACTCCACGCACCGCGCGCTCCGCCAGTCCTGACCTGGTCTGGTGTGGGCTGGGCGCGGCAGACGCGGTCGCCTCATGAGCGCTGTGGTCTTCGCCGGAATCCCCTGCGGACTCGTGCTCGACCTCGGCGTGGGTGGCGTGCAGGTGGATGGTGACGTCGGCCTGTCCGAGGATGAGCTGCTGCATGGCGTCGAGGCGGGCCTGGTCGAGGGTGAGGTCGGGGTTGGCACGCTTCAGGTCACGGGCGAGGTGGTCGATGGCCTGCCACATGACCAGTGACTGCTCGACGGGGACGAGGCCGTTCCAGAGGTCTGCTGCTTCGGAGATGGGCCGGCGGGTCAGGGCGCGGTCCGTGACCGCCTTCACCTTCGTGGCGGCGGCGACGTCTGGGGCAAGGCGGGCCACCAGCCGACGAGTGCGCGAGGCCAGCGGTCCAGCGGTCTCACTCCATCGGCCCGTGCGCCGGAAGTGCTCGATGAGGCGGTCGACGATCTCGCGGGCGATCTCGTCGCTGCAGGGCATGACTTCGCGGGTGACCAGGTGGGCCCGAAACACGTCCAGCTCACCCGAGCCCATGACGTCGACCAGGCGCGGGGTGACGGACACCTGGTGGACAGCGTCCTCCACCCGGCCCTGCGCGACCGGAACAGAGACTCCAAGACAGGGCGCGACCAGAGAAGCGGTGTCCTCGGCGGTGAACCCGAGGTTGTGACGTCTCCACGTCCAGCCGGACTCCTGCTCGTCGTCGCGGACTTCGTCGTGGGCGGCGAGGTGGGCGATGGCGTGGGCCTGGATGCCGCCGGCGATGTTGATGACCCGCTGCGCATCCTCGACCACGGTGAGAAGGGTGTCGGCGTCCAACGAACCAGCCGAGTCGGACCCGGGCTGCGCGGGCGCGGCGACGGCGGCGTAGAGGTCCGCCATTGCCGTCTTCACCGCACTCAGGTTCATGCCTTCATCCTAGTCGAACAGGCGTCCGAGATCAAGCCCTGATGAAGCGAATTCCATTCTGCTGCAAGCGAACTCACGTGAACCGCAGGGGTATCCTCACCCTCTGGAACCAGTCAAGCAGAGGGGTCTGACACGCCCTGTCGAGCCGGCATCGAGGCGAGCAGCGCAGCCAACGGAGCAGGGGTCGCAGCCACGTCGAGAGCCGCCGCCAAGGCGCCCGCGAGGAGCTCCTTGCGACCCGAGGTCGTCGTCCCGAACCGTCGCAGCTGGTCCCACACCGGGCGCGCCTGCCACGCCGGCTGACGGGTGAAGGCCCGGAACGCCTCGAGCAGTCCCAGCTCGTCGAACACTGCCAGCGTGCCGTCGACACCCAGCGCCCGCATCAGCTCGTCCTCGAGGTCGCGGCGGCACACCTGGAAGCCCAGCTCCGGCAGCCGCGCCAGGGTCACCCGTCCCTCGATGCCGAGGGGCCCGCGGTGGAGGTCCACGGCACGGAGGAAGAACGGCGCCTCCCGCTCGTCGCACAGGCCGACGACCCGCGGGCGAGGCGCCGTCGAAACGATCTCGTCGAGGTGTCGTCGGATGCTCGTGGCCCCGCCCATGTCGACGAGCGGGCAGGGCTCGTCCTCGCGCCGGATGCCACGAGCGGCCCGCAGTGCCCTGATCGCCGCGACGTCGCTGGCGCCCTCCAGGAGCACCCAAGTGGGTGGCGCAGCGGAAGCCATGGCCAACAGCGTCGCTCACGAGTCACGCGTGCGCCACGCACATTTGCCACGAGATCGCTCAGGCGATGGGGGAGAGTCCGGCGGTGATGGAGTGCTCGGCAGTGGGGGAGCCGGTGGGGGTCACCGTGAGGTCCTCGCTCGCCGCAGCGACCTCGAGTCGCTGGACGAGCCGGCCGAGAGCGAAGTCGTCAGCAGCCCCCAGGGTCACCGAGGCAACGACCTCGCCGTATGCCGGCCAGTCACCTTCCGCGGAGAGCTCCAGGTCGAGGCTGGCGTCCTCGTCCTCGAAGAGGGTGAGCGCGACGACCCTGGCCACCCGGTCCGCGAAGGGCTCGGGGCCCACCGACCTGATGCCGACGGACTCGGAGTCGGACGACCCGGGTGCCACACCGAGCGCGGCGCGCAACGCCTCGACATGACCGAGGGCGAACCAGTCGCCGGCTCCGGTGCGCACCAGCCCCCGCGCCCCCACAACGTCTGCGAATGCGGCTGCTCTGGCAGCCGCATCCGCAGACGCAACAGGCGCTGCCCCCGTTGCGTCTGTGGAGGTGGTTGCTCCAGCCGCCACATCCGCAGACGCAACAGGTTCATGCCCGGGAAGCAGGAACCAGGCGTCGGGCAGGCCGCGCACCACCGCCGCTGCGACCCCGTCGGACTTGCCCTTGACCAGGTCCGCGGCCGCAGCGACCTCGTCCGCCACGGCCCGAGCCGTCACCGACATCAGCCGCCCGTCGGCGTCGACCTCCCCGCGGTGGTCGAGCAGCACCCGCAGCCCGGCCGAGCCGAGCGCGAAGTCGGTCAGCCCCGCCCTCCACGGCCGTCCGGCGGTGTCGCTGAGGACGACAGCGAATGGGGTGCCGGACGGCATACCGGACTGCGCCAGCAAGGCGGAGCGCAAGGCGACGGCACACGCATCGGGGTCGCGCGGCAGCAACAGCAGTGCACCCGAGGGCCCGGTGTTGGACGCGTCGATCCCGGCGGCGGCCATGACCGGCCCGGCTGCGGCCTCCACCACGCGGGTGACGCGGTCGCCCACCGATCGCTCCGCGACGACGCGCACCGACTCGTCCAGCACCAGGGCCGTCTTGTCGTCGCCAGCAGCGGTGAGCCCCAACGACTTCGAGACGACCTTGCTCGACACGACCACCACGTCGCCCGCCTGCAGCGGTCCGTCCAGAGCAGTGAGCAGCAGCCGGGCGAGGTCGTCACCGGCGACCACCTCGGGCAGCCCGAGGACCGGAATGATCGCCAGGGCGCGCGTCACGAGCGGACGCGCTCAGCCAGGGCCAACAGCGCCTCGGCCATGTGCGCGGTCGCCGGCACGTCGGTCATGAGCAGGGGCCTGTCGTGCACGGCCGTCTCCACCCCCCGCACCGACACCGAGGCATCCGCTGGGTCCACGAGCCAGCCGTCGAGGAAGTCCGCATAGAGCCCGGCGACGGCCGCCGACGTGGACTCCACCCCGATCGCGGACAGGCAGGCGTCGGCGTGCCCCCGCACGGGGCGGCCCGAGATGAGCGGGGACACCCCGACGACCGGCGCCCGCGAACCGCGCAGGGCGTCGCGCACGCCCGGCACGCCCAGGATGATCCCGATCGAGACCACGGGGTTGCTCGGCGGGAGAACGATGACGTCGGCGTCACGAAGGGCGTCCAGCACGCCCGGGGCGGCGGCCGCGCGGTCCAGCCCTGCCACGACGAAGCGTGACGCGGGGACCTCGGCCCGCAGCCGGACCCACCACTCCTGGAAGTGCACGGCGCGCTGGGTCTCGCCATCCTGCGAGTCGAGCACGACGTGCGTCTCGACCGGGACGTCGGTCATCGGCAGCAACCGGATCCGGGCATCGGGCAGTCCCCACCGCGTGGCCAGTCGCTCGGTGACGGCCGACGCGGTCAGCCCCTGGGCGAGCCACTGCGACCGGACGATGTGCGTGCCGAGATCAAGATCACCCAGGGTGAACCACTGCGGCACCGCGCCGTAGGCCGCGAGCTCGCCCTGCACCCGCGTCGACTCCTCGGCCCGGCCCCACCCCTGCTCCTCGTTGACACCGCCGCCCAGGGTGTAGAGCAGCGTGTCGATGTCGGGGCACACCCGCAGCCCGAAGAGACTGATGTCGTCGCCGGTGTTGGCGATGATCGTGAGCTCGGATTCCGGTGCCACGACGTCGAGATGGGCGCGCAGTCCCCTGAGGAAGCGGGCTCCACCGACGCCGCCCGCGAGGGCTGTGATTCGCATGCGGGCCAGTCTGACGCACCCGCGAGTTCCGCCGACACGCCGGTCCGGTGCAGAAAAGTTGGCCCGATAGCAGAACTCGGCTTGACGAATGGGGATGACACGCGTGTAATTTCATCATTGTGTCGCGGCGAAAACGTTCCCTCGGTCGGGGGAAGGCGCAGGGCACGGGTTGGGTCGCAGAAGGGTCGAGGAGGCAGCGATGCACGAGTTGACGTTGGTCGACGCCATGGTTGAGGAGGAGACCGAGCTCTCCTGGCAGGAGCGCGGTCTCTGCGCACAGACGGACCCGGAGGCGTTCTTCCCCGAGAAGGGCGGATCCACCCGTGAGGCCAAGAAGGTCTGCGTCGGGTGCGACGTGCGGTCGGAGTGCCTCGAGTACGCCCTGGCCAACGACGAGCGCTTCGGCATCTGGGGTGGACTGTCCGAGCGTGAGCGGCGCAAGCTGAAGAAGCGCGCAGTCTGACCGCCCACGCGGCTCCCCGATGACGCTGACGACCGCCTCCGTGCTGCCCCCTGTCTCCGCCCCGGTCTCCGGGCCGGCGGTGTCCGCGGTGGTCCTCACCTCCGGCGCCTCGGGACTGCGTGCCCTCCTCGACGCGGTGGCCGCGTCCGAGGTCCGACCCGACCGCGTCGTCGTCCTCGACACGTCCGCGCAGACCCCCGACGCACAGGTCGCAGCCGCGGTCGCCTCCGAGCAGTCGCCCTCCTTCTCCGTCGCCCACGTCTCCCTCGACGCCGGTATGCCGGATCGCGTGGCGGTCGCGCAGTGGCTCGCGTCCGCCGACCTCGGCGCCGACGACCTCGTCTGGCTCCTCCCGGTCGGCTCCATCCCCGAGCCCCAGACGCTGGGACGCCTGCTCGCCGCACACCGCCGCAGCCCGTCCGTCGGGCTGGTCGGGCCCAAGCACGTCGACTCCTCGAACCCCCACACCCTGCGCTCCGTCGGCATCAACAGCACCCGCAGCGGCCGCGTCGTCGACGACCCACCCTCCGGCGAGCCCGACCAGGGGCAGTACGACCTGCGCCGCGACGTCCTCGCCGTCCCGCTGGCCGGCCTGCTGGCGACGGGCACGCTGCTGCGCGAGCTCGGCGGCTGGGAGCCGTCGTTCGGTGACCTCGGCGCGGACCTCGACCTGGGCTGGCGGGCCCAGCTGGCCGGCCGCCGCGTCATCGTCGCACCCGACGCCCGCATGCGCTCGATCGCCTCGGTCGGACTGGCCACGGCCACGAACGGCCGGCGTCGCCGCGCCGCCCGGCGGGTGGCGCTGGCGCGGGCCTCGTGGTGGTCCGCACCCGTGCTCGCCCTGTGGATCCTCGTCAGCGCGCTCCTGTCGGGCGTCGGCCTGCTGCTCCTCAAGCGACCCAGGGCCGCGGCCGAGGCCTTCGGCGACCTCGGCGCGCTCAACCCGGTCAGCGCGCTGCTGGGCCGCTTCCGAACGCGCGGTGGTCGCGAGGTGCGTCACCGCGACATCGCCTCCCTCTTCGTGCCCGCCTCGAGCATCGTGCGCGCCGGCGTGGACCGGGCCCACGAGGCGCTCGTCGCTCCACCGACCTTCGACGACCACAACCTCAGGACCGACGAGGACGCCAGGCCGCTCGTGTCGCGCAGCCTGCTCCACCCGGCGCTCCTCGCCGTCCTCGCCACGGTCGCCGTGGTGGCTGCCGCCGGTCGCGACATCGGCGGCGGACTGCTCAGCCGCTTCGAGTCCGGGGTGACCGGGGGCGAGCTGGTCACCACCCGCGCGACGTCGAGCAGCCTCTGGCACGCCGCCTTCGACGGCTGGCAGGGCACGGGCCTCGGCGGCGACGGTCCCGCCGCCCCGTCGCTCGCCCTGCTGGCGCTGCCGACATGGATCGTCGAGCACCTGCCCGGCAGCGGTGACCTCACGTCCCCGGCGGGCGCCGTCGTCGGGGCCCTGCTCGTGCTGACCCTGCCGCTGGCCGCCCTCTCCGCCTACGTCTCCGCACGGGTGCTGACGTCCTCGCGCCTCGCGCGTGGTGTCGCAGCGCTCGCGTGGGCGACCACCGGGGCCGCAGGCGCGGCCGTGGCGCAGGGTCGCCTCGGAGCCCTGGTCGCGCTGATCCTCCTGCCGGCCGTCCTCGCCGGTGTCGTCCTGCTCTCCCGCCCTCTCGCAACCGCGACCGGTGCGTTCGCCACCGCCCTGGGCGCGGCCGTCCTCGGTGCCTTCGCCCCGCCGCTGCTCGCCCTGGTCGTGCTCGTCTGCCTCGGCGTCTCCCTCCTGGGCCGGGCGCCGTCACGACACTTGGCACTGGTGCCCGCCTTCGTCGGACCGCTGCTGCTCGGCCCCTGGCTGCGCGACGTCGTCGACAACTGGGCGCTCGCGGCGACCGGCCCGGGCCTGAGCCAGTGGGGGTCCTCCAGCGCCGACGCGATCTCCCTCGCGCTGCTCAGCCCCGGTGGCGACGGAAGCCTCCCGTGGTGGATCGGTGCGCTCGTCATCGCTGCCGGCCTCGCCGGGCTCCTTGCCACGACGTCGGTGCGCTCGGTGTCGACCGGAGCCGCCCTCGTGGGCCTCGTCTCTCTCGCCGCCGTGCTCGCCTCCTCGCACGTCGACCTCGCCTCCTCCGCCTCGTCGACACCGTCCGTGGCCGGCGCGGGTGTCGTCACCCCGTGGGCGGGCACGTTCATGCTGCCGCTCAGCCTGGCCCTGATCGCGTCGGCGGTGATCGGCCTCGACCAGCTGCGCAACCGCCTGCGCGTCGTCGCCGTGACCTCGCTCGGGCTGGTCGGCCTCGTCGGCGCCGGCGCCCTGGCCTGGTTCGGGTTCGGCGACACCCTGGGCACCTGGACCGACCCGCGACCGGCCGTCGCGGTCGAGCAGGCCGCCGGAGAGCTGGCCAACCGCTCGGTCTTCGTGACCCCGGGAGCCAGCGGGGCGGCATACCGGATCGTCGGTCGTGAGACCGGCTCCCTGGCCCGTTCGCTCCCGCACAGCGTCGCCAACGACGCGGTCATCGCCGGGGACATCAGCCGCCTGCTCGACGGCACCCGCGCCGACTCCGGCCCCCGGCTGGCGCAGCACGGCATCGGTTTCGTCGCGGTCGCGCGGACCGCGGGCGAGGACGTGCCGCGCCGCCTCGACTCGGCGCAGGGACTGTCCCGGCTCGCGAGCCGGGACGGGTTCGACGTGTGGCGGATCGCCGCCCTCGGCAACGCCGCCAACCGCCCGGTCTCACCGACGCGCCTCTCGCTCCTCACCGGCGGTGACCCCACCCTCGTCGCCACCACCGGCGAGCACGGCGCCACGGACACGACCGTGACGGCTCGTGAGGGCGACGTCCTCACCGTCGCCGAGCCTCCCGCCTGGGCCGGCCACGCGAGGGTGGCGGTCGACGGACGTGAGCTGACAGCCGCTGCCGACGAGGAGCGTCCGACCTACGCCATGCCCGCGGGCACGCACCACCTCACCATCGACGTCGAGACGGCTGACGGCTGGTGGCGAGCCCTCCAGGCCCTGGCCCTGGCGATCGTGGCCTTCCTCGCGATACCGTTCGGCAGCCGTGCGTCGAGGAGGCGTCGATGAACCGCGCACGCCTGGTCGGCCCGGTGCGTCTCGCCCTCACGGCCGCGGCCGCCGGTGGCCTCGTCACCCTGGCCGCACTCTCGCCCGTGACCGGGGCCGAGGTGTCCGGCGCCACCACCCAGGGCACGACGCGGGGCACCACGCTCGAACCGGTCGCGACGGCGTCGCTGTCCTGCCCCGGCCCCGAGCTGAGCGGCGTCAAGGGCGTCGAGGACATCACCGTGCCCGCCCGCCTGGCCGTCGCCACGGCCCCGGACTCGGCGCTTGCCCCCGTCAAGGCACAGGGCAGCGGTCGGGTCCAGGTGCGCTCCGGCGACGAGGTGGCCACCACGACGACCAAGCGCGGTGTCACGGCGGTCGACGACACAGTGTCTGCCGGACCGAGCGAGGTGCTCGCGACCGGGGCGCTGGCGCCCGGGCTGGCCGCCACGCAGGAGTGGAGCGTGGTCCGTCCCGAGCTCAGAGGACTGGCCACCGTGCCGTGTGCCTCACCGGGCTCCGACCTGTGGCTGCTCGCCGGTGGCGGCGCCCCCGGTCGCCAGGAGCGGCTCATCCTCAGCAACCCCGGCGCCAACGAGGTGACCGTCGACCTCCAGGTCCTCGGCCGCAAGGGTTTCGTGCCCTCACCCACCGGCAGCACGGTCGTCCCGGCGCATGGCCGCGTGGCGATGCTCGTCGATGCCATCAGCGGCGCCGAGGAGTCGCCGGCGGTGCACGTGCGCGCCACCGGTGGCACCGTGCGCGCCGTCATGAGTGACATCTGGCTGGCCGGGTCGGTGGCCGTGGGTGCCGAGACCACGGTGCCCACTGCGGCGCCGTCGAAGACCCAGGTCATCCCCGCCTACATCACCGGCGACTCCGGATCGCTGCGCGTCGCGGTGCCCGGCAGCCAGCAGGCGGTCGTGAGCGCCCAGGTCCTCGGCCCCGACGGCGCCTCACCCCTCGGCGGAGCGCTTCGCGTGCCGGCCCGGTCGACCGGTGAGCTCCCCGTCAAGGGGCTCAAGCCGGGCCGGTATGCCGTGCGCGTCACCGCTGACGTGCCGGTCGTCGCCTCGATGTTCTCGGCGTGGCGCTCTGGCTCGCGGCCGGGTGACTTCACCTGGTCACCCTCGATGGAGCCCGCTGAGGGTCTCCTCGGAGCGGCGTTCCCGCAGGGCTTCAGCCGCTCCCTGATCCTCTCGAGCACCGGTGCACCAGCCAAGGCCACCGTGACCTGGCAGGTCAAGGGCGCCTGGACGACCAAGTCCATCGATGTGGCGCAGGACAGCACGGTCCGGTTCGACCTCGGCGACGCCACGGCCGTGTGGGTGCGTCGTGGCAGTGGCACCGGCGCTCTGCGCGCCGCGGTGGCAAGCGTGGGAATGTCCGGCGGGGCGCCGCTCGTGTCCACGACGCCGCTGGTCGAGACGGCCGTGCAGTCGGTCGTCGGGCGGGCACACCCGGTCTCCTGACCCGTGTCCCCGGGTTGCCGGCAGCCAACCTCCCGATGACGCCGGACAGTGCGGGCCGACCCCGATACGTTGATGCCATGTCCTCCCCATGGCGCCGCATCACCACCGGCTTGCGCCGAAAGCCTGCCGTGAGCGTCGTCGTGGCCGCCTACAACACGGGGGCGCCGCTGCACGAGCTCGCTCGCTCGCTCGACGGGCAGTCGATGCCCCAGGACCAGTTCGAGGTCATCGTCGTCGACGACGGCTCCACCGATGGCACGGGCGCGCTGCTGGACCAGTTGGCAGCAGCGCGCAAGAACTGGACGGTGCGGCACATCCCCAACTCCGGCTGGCCCGGCACGCCGAGGAACCTCGGCATCTCCTTGGCACGGGGGGAGTTCGTCACGTTCCTGGACCACGACGACTACCTGGGTCCGCGAGCGCTCGAGACGGCCCATGCCTACGCGCGAGCTCACCACAGCGATGTCGTCGTGGCCCACGAGGTCGGCGTCGGCCGCAACATCGGCCGCTTCATGTTCGTCGACAACGTGCCCGACGCCACCTTCGAGAACTCACCCATCGTGCGCCTGCTGACTCCCCACAAGCTCTACCGGCGGAAGCTCCTGGACAGGCACGGCATCCGCTTCCCCGAGGGCAAGGTGCGCCTCGAGGACCACCAGCTGACGATGCAGGCATACTTCGCGGCCAGGCGGGTGTCGATCTACGTCGACCACCCCTTCTACTACTGGACCCGTCGCGAGGACAGCGACCACGCCTCGAGCATGGAGAAGGACCCGCACGAGTACGTCGAGGTGGCCGTGAACCGGGTTCTGGACATCGTCGAGCAGCACACCGAGGCCGGGACGAGCCGGGATGCGCTGATGTCGCACTGGCTCGAGCGCAAGCTCCTGCCGATCGTGGCCCGTCCGGCGATGCTCGACTATGCGCTGGAGTACCGGCAGGCGATGGTCGACGCCGTGCGGCAGCTGGTGCTCGAGCGCTACCCCGAGCACACCGACCGTCACCTCAACTTCTCCGGCCGCGTGCGGGTCCACCTGCTGCGCAGCGGACACGTGAACCGGATGATGGCCCTGGCTCGTGAGGAGGCGGACATGACCGCCCGGGCCGCAGCCACCGAGGTGCGCTGGAACGAGGACTCGCTCCGCGTGAGGGTGCGCGCCGTGCTGGTCCACCGCGACGGGGGTCCGGTGCTGTTCCACCGCGATGGCCAGTCGGTGCGGTGGGAGCCCCGGGAAGCGTTCGACCTGTCCGTCTCGGAGGCGCACCTCCTGGAGGTCACCGACGACCTGCCCGAGGCGAGCTGCCTGCTCAACGTCCAGACGCGTGACGGGCTGGTCGAGCGCACGTTCCGCGTCCTGGGCGGCGTCGTGCTCGAGCCCGTGGCTGGGACCGCCCTTGAGTCCACGGACGCCACCTGCGTCAGCGTGGCCTTCGATGGCTGGGCAGAGGTGCCGGCGACGGTCCTTTGCGGCATGGGCGACGGGGACCACCGGCTCGTGCTGGATCTCCGCGCCGAGTTCGAGGTGTTCGGGTGGCGGTTCCTGCGTCGGGTCTCCGCCCCGTCCGGATGGGGCGAGGCACCTGACGAGTCCCGGGAGCGGGAGTGGTCAGGGCAGACAGGGCTACATCTCGAGGCCTACGCGACCCGCTATGGCAACCTCAGCATCAAGGGTCCGCCCATCTCCACGCCTGCTCGCGTCGCCGTTCCTGCACCGCCTCCCACCCTCCAGCGCAGGGTCGTTGCGGCGCTGCGTCGCAGGCTTGCGCGTCTCCGCCCGCGCTAGAGCTCGATCTCGGACGGCGGCACGTTGAGGAGCGCGGCGACCTGCTCGGCCACCACCTCGCGCACGATGGCCGCGATCTCGTCGAGGTCGCGGGCACGGGTCTCGACCGGACGGCGATAGACCACGATCCGGTGGCCGGCGCTGCCGCCCACGGGCAGGAGCCGACCCACGGCCGCTGACTGCTCCTCCCACGGGGCCGGGTCGGTCGGTGGGACGTCCTCGACGGCGAACTCCACGTCGGCGTGACGGTTGCCGAGGTAGGTCCGCGCGCGCTCAGCGACGTCGATGACCACGTCGTCGAAGGTCTCGCGTCGCGTGCGCATCGCGGGCACCGGAGGCCAGGCCAGCGGCCCGCGAACTCCCCGGCCACGCCGGTCGCGCCGGGTCGCGTGTCCGGGTCTTCTGGGGTTGGGAGGGGCCACGACAGGAGACTACGGCGCGTCAGCGAAGCGCTGTCGAAGCGGTGACCTAGAGTCGTGGGGTGAACGCGTCCAGAAGGTGCTCCAAGACTGCGTGCCCCCAGCTCGCGGTGGCCACCCTGACCTACGCGTATGCCGATCGCGCCGTCGTTCTCGGGCCGCTCGCGACCTATGCCGAGCCCCACTCCTACGACCTCTGTGCCGATCACGCGATGCGCCTGACGGTGCCGCAGGGCTGGGAGGTCGTCCGGCTCGACTCCGACGGCTACGAGCCCGCGCCCGAGGTCGACGACCTGCTCGCGGTGGTCGACGCGGTGCGTGAGCGTCCGCTGCCCCACGCGCAGCCCTCGGTGGCCAGTGCCGTGGTCAGCGCGATGCCGGCGCCGGTGCCCGGTGAGCTCCGTCGCGGCCACCTCCGGGTCCTGCCCGGCAGCGGCGAAGGCTGATCCGCTCGCGCGAAAAGTACGGTGCACGCTCAGTTGCTCCTCCGTCGCAAACGCGCACCCCGCACAATTTCTCGCTCGCTCAACCTCATCGAGCGCACGTCACGCTGGCCCTCGACGTCGCCTGGCTCAGCCGGCGACGTAGGCCGCCAGGTGCTTGCCGGTCAGCGTCGTGGGAGCCTCGACGAGGTCGCGCGGGGTGCCCTCGAAGACCACCGTGCCGCCGTCGTGACCGGCTCCCGGCCCGAGGTCGATGAGCCAGTCGGCGTGGGCCATGACGGCCTGGTGGTGCTCGATGACGATGACCGACTTGCCCGAGTCAACCAGCCGGTCCAGCAGCCCGAGCAGGTTCTCGACGTCGGCGAGGTGCAGGCCGGTCGTCGGCTCGTCGAGGACATAGACCTCACCCTTCTCGGCCATCTGGGAGGCGAGCTTGATCCGCTGGCGCTCCCCGCCGGAGAGCGTCGTGAGCGGCTGCCCCAGCGTGAGGTAGCCCAGGCCCACGTCGACGAGCCGCTCGAGGATCTTGTGGGCGGCGGGGATGCTGGCCTCGCCCTGGGCGAAGAACGCCTTGGCCTCCTGCATCGACAGGCTGAGGACCTCGGAGATGTTCTTGCCGCCGAGCTGGTACTCGAGGACGGAGGCCTGGAACCGGCGGCCCTCGCACACCTCGCACGGCGACTCCACGGTCGCCATGACGCCCAGCTCGGTGAAGATCACGCCCGCACCGTTGCAGGTCTGGCAGGCACCCTCGGAGTTCGAGGAGAAGAGCGCGGGCTTGACCCCGTTGGCCTTGGCGAACGCCTTGCGGATCGGCTCGAGCAGCCCGGTGTAGGTCGCCGGGTTGCTCCGGCGCGAGCCCTTGATCGCAGCCTGGTCGATGACGACCACGCCGTCGCGCCCGTCGACCGAACCGTGGATGAGTGAGCTCTTGCCCGAGCCGGCGACACCGGTGACGGCCACGAGGACCCCGAGGGGGATGTCGACGTCGACGTTCCGCAGGTTATGCGTCGACGCGCCCCGCACCTCCATCGTCCCGGTGGCCGGGCGCACCGAGTCCTTGAGCGAGGCGCGGTCGTCGAGGTGCTGACCGGTGAGGGTCTTGGCCTTGCGCAGTGCCTCGATGGTGCCCTCGAAGACGATCTCGCCACCGCCGGAGCCCGCCCCGGGCCCGAGGTCGACGACATGGTCCGCGATCTCGATCGTCTCTGGCTTGTGCTCGACGACGAGGACGGTGTTGCCCTTGTCGCGCAACCGGATCAGCAGGTCGTTCATCCGGGCGATGTCGTGCGGGTGCAGGCCGATCGTCGGCTCGTCGAAGACGTAGGTGACGTCCGTGAGGGAGGACCCGAGGTGACGGATCATCTTGGTGCGCTGGGCCTCGCCCCCCGACAGCGTTCCCGCGGACCGGTCCAGGGACAGGTAGCCCAGCCCGATCTCGGTGAACGAGTCGAGGAGGTGCTGCAGCCCCTTGAGCAGGGGAGCAACGGAGGGCTCCTGGAGCTCGCGCACCCACTGGGCGAGGTCGCTGATCTGCATGACGCACAAGTCGGCGATGGACTTGCCCTTGATCGTGGACTTCAGCACATCCGCGGTGAGGCGCGTGCCACTGCACTCCGGGCACTGCTGGAATGTCACCGCCCGCTCGACGAATCGCCGCACGTGCGGCTGCATTGCCTCCGGGTCCTTGGAGAGCATCGACTTCTGGATGCGGGGGATGATCCCCTCGAACGTCAGGTTGACGCCCTCGACCTTGATCCTGGTCGGGGGCGCATAGAGCATCGTGTCGAGCTGCTTGGCCGTGAACTTCGCGATGGGCTTGTCCATGGGCAGGCCCATGCCCTCGAACAGCCGGCCGTACCAGCCGTCCATCGAGTATCCCGGCACCGTGAGCGCGCCCTCGCTGAGCGACTTCGAGTCGTCATAGAGGGCCGACCGGTCGATGTCGCTGACGTTGCCCATGCCCTCGCAGCGCGGGCACATGCCGCCGAGGTAGACGACGTCCTTGACGACCTTCTTCTCGGTCCGGCCCGCCTTCTCGGTCTGGGCGACACCGCTGGCCTTCATCGTGGGCACGTTGAAGCTGTAGGCCGTGGGCGGCCCGACGTAGGGCTTGCCGAGCCGGCTGAAGAGGATGCGGAGCATGGCGTTGGCATCGGTCGCCGTCCCCACCGTCGAGCGCGGGTTGGCGCCCATGCGCTCCTGGTCGACGATGATCGCCGTCGTGAGGCCCTCCAGGTGGTCCACCTCGGGCCGGGCCAGGGACGGCATGAAGCCCTGGAGGAACGCGCTGTAGGTCTCGTTGATCATCCGCTGCGACTCGGCGGCGATCGTGCCGAAGACGAGCGAGCTCTTGCCCGAACCCGAGACGCCGGTGAAGACGGTCAGGCGGCGCTTGGGGATGTCGAGACTGATGTCCTTGAGGTTGTTCTCGCGTGCGCCCTGGACGCTGATGAGGTCGTGGGTGTCGGCAGCGTGGGGTTCGGTCACGAATCCAACCGTAGTGCGCGAGTAGGGTCGCCACCGTGCCTCCACACAACCTCTCCGACTTCGTCAAGGCCTACGACGTCCGGGGCCTCGTGCCCGAGCAGCTGGACGTCGATGTGGCGTGGGCCCTCGGCGCAGCCTTCGCGGAGGTGGTCACCAGCCGCGAGGCCCCCCATGACGGCAGGCCCGGCTGCGTCATCGGGCACGACATGCGCGCCACCTCACCCGAGCTCTCTCAGGCGTTCGGCAAGGGCGTGAGCAGCCGCGGTGTCGACGTCACTTCCATCGGGCTGGCCAGCACCGACGGCCTCTACTTCGCCAGCGGTCACCTCGACCTCGCCGGTGCGATGTTCACGGCGAGCCACAACCCCGCGGCCTACAACGGCATCAAGCTGTGCCGCCCCGGTGCCCGACCGGTCGGCCAGGACTCCGGCCTCGCCGACGTCCGTGACCTCGCCCAGGCGATCCTCGACGGCACCACCGAGCTCGGCCACGAGGACGAGGGCGCGACGACAGAGCGCGACGTGCTCGCGGACTACGCCGCGTTCCTGCGTGGCCTCGTCGACCTCTCGGCCATCCGTCCGCTCACCGTCGTCGTCGACGCCGGCAACGGGATGGGCGGGCACACCGTCCCTGCCGTCCTGGGCACACAGGCCGGTATGCCGTCCCTCCCGCTCACGGTCGTCCCGCTCTACTTCGAGCTCGACGGCACCTTCCCCAACCACGAGGCGAACCCCCTCGAGCCGGCGAACCTGCGCGACCTCCAGGCGGCCGTCGTCGAGCACGGCGCCGACCTCGGCCTGGCCTTTGACGGTGACGCCGACCGTTGCTTCGTCATCGACGAGCACGGCGACGCCGTGAGCCCCAGCGCGATCACGGCGCTCATCGCGACGCGCGAGGTCGCGCGCGAGGTGGCATCCGGCACGCCGGCGGGGGATGTCTCGATCGTCCACAACGTCATCACCTCGGCCCAGGTCCCGGAGGTCATCGCGGAGCTCGGCGCCCGGGCCGTGCGCACCCGCGTCGGGCACTCGTTCATCAAGGGGGAGATGGCCCGCGCCAATGCGGTCTTCGGCGGCGAGCACAGTGCCCACTACTACTTCCGCGACTTCTGGTTCGCCGACACCGGCATGCTGGCCGCGATGCACGTCCTCGGCGCCCTGGGTGAGCAGAGCGAGCCGCTGTCCGAAGTCATGGGCGACTACACGGCATACAGCGCTTCTGGTGAGATCAACTCGACCGTCGACGACGCCGCTGCGAGCACGGCCCTGGTCCGCGACTGGGCGAGTGACAGGGAGGTCGAGGTCGACGAGCTCGACGGCCTCACGTTGACCCACCCCGGCGACGGCGAGGGCGACCCGATGTGGTGGCTCAACCTGCGAGCCTCCAACACCGAACCCCTGCTCCGGCTCAACGTCGAGGCAGCCGATGCAGACACGATGGCCGCGATACGCGACGATGTCCTGAGCGTTGTCCGCGGCACTGCGAGAGGAAACTAGAGATGGCGACGATGGAGCCCTGGCTGCGCGAGATCCTGCGCTGCCCCAACTGCCGGGCCGAGCTGCGTGACGAGAACGGCGAGGGCGGCCCCGAGCTGGTCTGCACCTCCGACACGTGCGGCCTCATCTATCGCATCGACGACGGAGTGCCCGTCCTCCTCGTCGACGAGGCGCGCAAGCCGGCCTGACCGGCCAGCCCGGTCTGCGCCGCACCGACCATGCCGCACCTCGACGAGGCGTTCCTCGACTCCGCGGAGTCCCTCGAAGCACTGGACAGCAGGGGCTCGCTGCGCGCGCTCGCGAGTGCCGGTGCCCAGGTGCGCCGAGCCCTCGTCGCGGCCCGTGAGGCGGGAATCGACCGGGTGGCCGGGGGAGACCGTCCGAGGTCGGTCCTCGTTGCTGCCCTCGGTGGCTCCTCCGTCGTCTGTGACGTCCTCGACGTGCTCGCCGAGCCGGGCTCACCCGTCCCGCTGACGACCCGCCGAGAGGCGCCCCTGCCGGGCTGGATCGGCCCGCTCGACCTCGTCATCGCCGTGTCCCTCTCGGGGCGGGCGCCGGGCCCGCTCGCGCTGGCCGCCGAGGCCGCCCGCCGCGGCGCCGCCCTGCTCACCGTCGGCGCCCCCGACTCCCCGCTGGCCGACGTCTGCGCCCGCGGTCGCGGGGTGCACGTCGACGTGGCCGTGCCCGCACCCACCTCGCGCACGGCGATCTGGTCGATGCTCACGCCGGTGCTGCTCGCCGCCGACGGGCTCGGTCTCGTCGACTGCCCGGAGCCGGTCCTCGAGCGGGTCGCCGACCTCCTCGACGGGCGCGCCGAGGAGTGCCGTCCGTCGTCGGAGTCGTTCGTCAACCCCGCCAAGCTCCTCGCCCTCGGTCTGGCCGAGACGGTGCCGGTCGTCCTCGGCGACGGCGTGCTCACCGGTGTCGCGGCGTGCCGCGCGGCGGCGATGCTTGCCCGCACCGCCCGCATCCCCACGACCCACGGCGCCCTGCCCGACGCGGCCTCCCAGGTCGTCGCCTGCTTCGACGGGCCGTTCGCCGGTGGCGGGGGAGCGGCGCCCGACGGAGGCAGGGACCTCTTCGCCGACCCCTTCCTCGATGGCCCGCCCACTCCCCAGCTCGGCCTGCTCATGCTGCGCGACCACCCCGACGAGGCACGCAGGACCGACCCCACCTCACCGGGTCTCCGGCCCAGCGACCTCGCCGACGCCGTTGTCGCCTCGGCCAAGGATGCCGGCGTGCGGGTGTGGGAGGTCGAGGCGTTGGGCGGCCACCCGATCGAGCGGCTCGCGTCCCTCATCGCGCTCACCGACTACACGGCGACCTACCTCGCGCTGGGGCTCGGGCTCGACCCTGCCGTGTCACGTCACGTCACCGAGCTGCGCGACCGCACCAGCTGACGCTTTCGCGCAGCCACCCCAGGTCTGGCCCTCTCCGGGCATGCCGACTGCAGGTCTCGCCCGCGCATGTCGTTCTCGCTGGCGCATGGCCCCACTGCGGCATGGCACGGCGAGAACGACATGGGCCGTCGCGGGCGTGGTCGGCATACCCGTACTGGGCGGGCCCGACGAGGCCGTCTGGCGGGAACAGCAGTCACGATGGAGCTACTACCCCGTGTAGGAGTAGCGTGGGGCCATGAACGACAACGAGGACGTGGTCCGCGAGCTGCATGAGCTGGAGTGCTGGGAGCGCCTGGCCGAGCGGGAGTTCGGGCGCCTGGCGTTCCACCTGACCGACGAAGTGCACATCGTGCCCGTCAACTACCTCGTCGACGACGATCGCGTGGTCTTCTGCACCTCCGAGGGCAGCAAGCTCCTCGGGATCGTCATGAACCACGACGTCGCGTTCGAGGTCGACGAGGTGCTGGACCACAGCGCGTGGAGTGTCGTCGCCCGAGGCCGGGCCAACATCCTCGAGCACACGGAGCCCGGCTTCGCCGAGAGGCTGCAACGTCGTTCCTGGGTGCAGACGGACAAGGCGATCCTCGTCGCCATCGAGGTGAATGAGGTGACCGGGCGCGAGTTCGACCTCGCCCGTGACCCGGACTGACCTCGGCACCGTGGCGAGCGTTCAGCTGCGGACCAGCTCCAGGACCTCGGCCGTGGGCAGCAGCGCCAGCGCGGCGCCGTCGACGAGGACCTTGCTGCGGCGCAGACCGCTTCCGATGATGACCGGACCCGCTGCGGCGACCGCCGCATCCACGAGCACCGGCCAGTCGGCAGGCAGTCCGATCGGGGTGATGCCGCCGAACTCCATCTCCGTCAGGGACACGGCGTCGTCGTGCGGAGCAAAGGAGATCTTGCGGACGCCGAGGTGGCGACGCACGACGCCGTTGATGTCGGCGCGGTCGGTCGCCAGCACCATGACGGCGGCATAGGTCGTCTCGCCGGCACGCTTGCCCGCCACGATGACGCAGTTCGCGCTCGCCTCCAGAGCGACGTCGTATGCCGCACAGAAGGCTTCGGTGTCGGCGTGCGTCGCGTCGATGGGCGCCACCCCCGCTGCCGCGATGCCGTCGACGTGCGTGGCCGCCAGTGCGGCGGCCACCGAAGGTGCGACGAGATCCGGGTGATCAGCGGCAGGTGACCAGTCGAGCGTTCCGCGGGCGGACGGCATACGGGTCAGTGCTTCTCGGTCTGGGGCTCGGAGACCGCGGGGGCCTCGTGGCCGCTCTTGCGGGGGATGAGGTGAAGAATCACGACGACGACCGCGCCGACGATGAGACCCAGGATCGCCGAACCGACGGTGTTGGTGACCCAGCCGAGGATGCCGCCGAGGGGCCCGGTCGCGTTATGGACCCACTCCTCGGCGTGGTGCACCCAGGAGTAGGGGTGGTGGAGGAGCGACCAGCCGTACTCCTGGGACAGGTCGTCCAGCCCGACGAGGAGGATGTGTCCGCCGACCCAGATCATCGCGGCGATCCCCACGGTCGAGAGGGTGGAGAGGAGCTTGGGCATCGCGGCGACCATGCCGCGGCCGATGGAGGCGCGGGCGCCATCCTTGGTCGACAGGTGCAGGCCGACGTCGTCCATCTTGACGATGAGCGCGACGACGCCGTAGACGAGCAGGGTGATGAGGATCGCGACGACGATGAGGATCGCGGCGCGTGAGACCAGGCCCTCGCTGGCGACCTCGTTGAGCGAGATGACCATGATCTCGGCCGAGAGGATGAAGTCGGTGCGGATCGCGCCGCTCGTGATCGCGTCCTCGTCCGCGACCTTGCCCTCCTCGTGGGCCTGGTCGGCCTCGTGCTCGGAGTGGCCGCTGAGCTTCTCCCAGACCTTCTCGGCACCCTCGAAGGCGAGGTAGGTGCCACCGAGCATGAGCAGCGGCGTGAGGGCCTGGGGGAGGAACTGGCTGAGCAGGAGGGCGGCGGGCAGGATGAAGACGAGCTTGTTGCGCAGCGAGCCGATGGCGATCTTCTTGATGATCGGGAGCTCACGCGCCGGTGACAGGCCCTCGACGTAGCGAGGGGTGACGGCCGTGTCGTCGACGATGACGCCGGTCGCCTTGATGCTGGCGCGCCCGGCAGCGGCGGCGACGTCGTCGACCGAGACCGCAGCCGCCTTGGCGAGCACCGCGATGTCGTCGAGCAGGGCGAAGAGGCCGCCGGCCATCAGCTGACCTGTAGGGCTGGAAGGTTCTCGAGGTGCGTCACGCGGTCAGACTACCGAGGGAGGGACGCGGCAAGGCCCATCCGCCGGCCGGCGCGAGGGCTACTCCTCCTCGTCGCGGGACTCCTCGTCCTCGGCCTCGTCGTCCTCCTCGCCGTCCTCGGAGGTCGGCTTCAGGTCGTCCTCGTCGTCGTCCTCGCTCTCGGTGAGGGCGGGGTGTGCGACCTCGGACTCGGGGTCGACCACGTAGTTGCTCCGCACCTCCTCCCACTTGTCGAGGCCGTCCTCGTCGAGGTCGAGGCGGACCTCGTCGCGCACCTCCTCGGGTTTGCCGGCGGTGGGCTGGTTCTCGGAGGTGTCACTCATCGCATGCTCCGTTCGTTGGCGGGCTGCACCGGTGTGCCCCGTGCTCGTCCATGTCTACCGCGTGCAGTCGCTAGAATGGGGGTCGCCGGCGCGGGTGATACCCCGCTCCTCGAGAACCGATCGAGTTCGCCCAGATGGGCTGCGCCGGGTCGCAAACCACACTCAACGGAAGAGATTTCGCATGTCCTTTGACTACAAGGTTGCCGACCTGGGCCTCGCCGAGGCCGGCCGTCACCAGATCCGCCTGGCCGAGCACGAGATGCCCGGCCTCATGAGCCTTCGGGAGGAGTTCGGCGAGAGCAAGCCGCTCACCGGCGCTCGCATCGCTGGCTCGCTGCACATGACCGTGCAGACCGCGGTCCTCATCGAGACCCTCACCGCGCTCGGCGCGCAGGTCCGCTGGGCCTCCTGCAACATCTTCTCCACCCAGGACGAGGCCGCCGCGGCCGTCGTCGTGGGCCCCGAGGGCACCCTCGAGGACCCGCAGGGCGTCCCCGTCTTCGCCTGGAAGGGCGAGAGCCTCACCGAGTACTGGGACTGCACCGAGCAGATCCTGACCTGGCCCGGTGGTGAGGGCGCCAACATGATCCTCGACGACGGCGGCGACGCCACGATGCTCGTGCACAAGGGCCGCGAGTGGGAGGCCGCCGGTCAGGTGCCCCCCACCGACGAGAACGACTCCGAGGAGGAGGGCGTCTTCAAGGAGCTCGTCCGCCGCACCTTGGCGCAGTCGCCGCAGAAGTGGACCACGGTCTCCGAGGAGATCAAGGGCGTCACCGAGGAGACCACGACCGGCGTGCACCGCCTCTACGAGCTCGCCAACACCGGCGACCTGCTCTTCCCGGCGATCAACGTCAACGACTCGGTGACCAAGTCCAAGTTCGACAACAAGTACGGGTGCCGCCACTCCGTTCTCGATGGCCTCAACCGCGCCACCGACGTCCTCATCGCCGGCAAGCTCGCCGTGGTCTGCGGCTACGGTGACGTGGGCAAGGGTGTCGCCCAGGCGCTGTCCGGTCAGGGTGCGCGCGTCGTTGTCACCGAGGTCGACCCCATCTGTGCGCTCCAGGCCGCGATGGAGGGCTACCAGGTGGCTCGCCTCGAGTCCGTGGTCGAGACCGCCGACATCTTCATCACGACGACCGGCAACTACAACATCATCACCGCCGAGCACATGCAGCAGATGAAGAACAAGGCGATCGTCGCCAACATCGGTCACTTCGACAACGAGATCGACATCGCCGGCCTCGCGAAGGTCCCGGGGATCACCAAGACCGAGATCAAGCCGCAGGTCCACGAGTGGACCTTCTCCGGGGGGACCTCGATCATCGTGCTGTCCGAGGGACGCCTGTTCAACCTCGGCAACGCCACCGGTCACCCCTCGTTCGTCATGAGCAACTCGTTCGCGAACCAGACGATCGCCCAGATCGAGCTCTTCACCAAGAACGGCGAGTACGACAAGCAGGTCTACGTCCTGCCGAAGCACCTCGACGAGAAGGTCGCCCGTCTCCATCTCGAGGCCCTCGGCGTGGAGCTGACCGAGCTCACCAAGCAGCAGGCCGAGTACATCGGTGTCGACGTGGCCGGCCCCTACAAGCCGGACCACTACCGCTACTGAGAGTCCTCAGCCACAACGCATTCGGTATGCCGCCCGCTCAGGTCTTGGGTTCTAGTGGTCGGCGCAACACCCCTAATGATTGGGGTGTTGTATGCCGCGTGGTGGAAAGAGGCTGTATCTCGAGCGTCGTCGTTTCTGGGAGTTGAAACTATCGGGCATGGCGTCCGAGGCGGCTGCGTGTGAAGTTGGTGTTCATCCCCGAACGGGACAGCGCTGGGCCCAGGAGTCGGGTGGGCGTGTGCCTGCCGGACTCCTGGGCCCAGCGGGCTCGTCCCTGACGTTCGATGAACGGATTCAGATCGCTGACCTGAAGCTGGCGCGTTGGTCCGTTCGGGCGATAGCGCGGGAGCTGGGCCGGGATCCCTCGACGATCAGCCGGGAACTGCGACGCAACGACAGCAGCCGTGGCTACGGGCCTCATTGGGCTCATCGACAGGCAGAGCTACGGCGGTCGCGTCCCAAATCGGGCAAGATCGGATCGTGTCCGCGCCTGCGGCAGGCCATCGAGGACGGGCTCGAGCAGGAGTGGAGTCCGGAACAGATTGCATGCCGGCTGCGTCGGGACTTCCCTGATGACCCGGAGCTGCACGTGTCCCACGAGACGACCTATCAAGCGCTGTATGTGCAGGGCCGCGGGGAGTTGCGTCGGGAACTGACCAAGGCGCTGCGCACAGGTCGGACCCGTCGCAAGCCCCACCGGCAGCCCTACGAGCGGCGCCAGCGGTTCGTCGAGCCGATGGTGATGCTCAGTGACCGACCCGCTGAGGTCGAGGACCGCGCAGTTCCCGGCCATTGGGAAGGGGACCTGATCATTGGCACCCCGAACACGTCCGCGATCGGGACTTTGGTCGAACGCAGCACCCGGTTCACGATGCTGGTCCACTTACCCCAACGTCACGACGCCATCGCCGTGCGCGACGGTGTGGTCGCTGCCATCACCACACTGCCCGAACAGCTACGGGGCTCGCTGACCTGGGACCAGGGAAGCGAAATGGGGCTGCACCACGAGATCAAAGTCCAGGCCGATCTTCCGGTGTACTTCTGCGACCCCGGCTCACCGTGGCAACGGGGCACGAACGAGAACACCAACGGCCTGTTGCGTCAGTACTTCCCCAAAGGCACCGACCTCAGCAGCCACCCCCGCGACCACCTGGCCGACGTCGCCGCACGCCTTAACGGGCGCCCACGCAAAAGCCTCGGCTGGGACACCCCAGCCGAGGCTCTTACGCGACTACTGTCATCGCCACAAACCAACGGTGTTGCGACGACCCCTTGAATCCGCCCCTCGAGCGGGCGGCATACCTGCGTCCGAGCATCGCGCCATTCGGTGCGGCACGGGCTTTCGCTGAGAACATGCCCCCAGAGCAAGTGTTTGTCGGTTCGGCGCTCGCGTGAAAGCGCTTGTCGGATAATGCGAGCCACGAGTGCTCGAAGAGTCCGATGGGGGGATGGCGTGTCCGGAGTCCATGGGGTTGAGCGACGTCGAGGAACGCTCGAGGTCTGGAACGACGAACGAGGCTTCGGTTTCATCGCCCCAGCAACTGGCGGCCAGCGGGTGTTCGTCCACATCAGCGCCTTTGCCCGTGGCAACCGACCGGTTGTCGGCCGAGAGGTCACGTACGCGGATGCCCACGACGAGCAGCATCGGGCCCGAGCAGTCGATGTGCGGTTCGCGACCGCGGTTGGCCATTCACGTGGAAGCGGGATTCCATCGGCATTCGCGGTCACGGCGCTCTTCTTCGCCCTCCTCGCCGGTTTGTGGGTTCTCGATGAAGTGCCTGGCACGGTGCTGGCTGCCTACGGTCTCGTCAGCGGCATCGCCTTCATGGTGTACGGCGCGGACAAGGCCGCAGCGATCCAAGGCCGCTGGCGTGCATCCGAGTCAACGCTTCACCTGCTTGGCCTGCTGGGTGGCTGGCCGGGTGCCCTCGTCGCACGACCGGTCTTCAGGCACAAGACGATCAAGCAGCCCTTCCGAGCGATCTTCTGGGCCACGGTCCTCGTCAACTGCCTTGGTCTCGGGTCATTGATGCTCTGGCTTTGAGCCACGTGCCGGCGGAACGCTCGCTCAGGCCGGAACCCAGAGGCTGAGCCCAGAGGCGGCTGTGAGGCGGCTCCAGGCGGCAGCCGGGTCACCATCGATGTGGGCAGAGGCAACGCTGGCAGGAAGCAGCGCACAAGTCGTTCCTCGGGGCAGCGGAACCGCGCGGAGGTTGGTCAAGCGCCGGCGGGTATCGGCGTAAGCCTGCGAACCGTGAACCTCGGTCCTCATGTCGATCCACACCTTGACGTCCGGACGGAGCAGGAGCATGGCGCCGGCGGTGTCGGGGTCGGTGAAGAGGAGGCAGTCACGGGGGAGTGACGGTGCAATCTCGGCCTCGGCGAGAGGGGTGCCCGGGTCGACCGACCGCAGGAGCGCGATGGGGAGCAGGAGAACGGCGACGGCCGTGACGATCGGCCGCCAGTAGGCCGCGCGCAGACGCGCTCGAAGGGCCTCGCTGCGTGCTGGGTTCGCTCGCCAACCCGGGGTGGCCGCGGAAAGCCGCGAGGCGAAGACGGGCAGGAGGGTCAGCGCGGCCACCCCGAGGAAGCGGATGGCGACGAGTCCTGCCACCGCGCTGACGAGGCCGATGGCGGTGAGCACGACCTCGAGCGCCCAACGGGAGCGCTCGCGCGAGCCGGGCGTGCCGTCCCGGTAGCGGGCCAGTCGGACCGTGCTGACCACGGCGAGCATGAGCAGCACGAGGACAACCGGCAGCCAGCGGCTGCGGAGCCCGGCGGTGAAGGGTGACAACCACTCGATGATCTGGCCGTCCGACGCTGAGCTGACGTCGAGGAGGAGGCGCCACACCGACCAGCCGTAAGGCCCTAGGAGGCTGCCGACGGCGAGTGCAACGCCGACGATTGCCGCCAGGGCAGTGCGCCACCGGGCAGCCCCAGCCAGCAGGGCGAGGAGCGGCAGTGCGCCGGCGAGACCGAGGGCGGTGACAGCCCATGAGACGTGGAGCCATGCACCGAGCATGCCGAGCACCGCCGCGGCAAAGGTGACGGCGGCATAGGTCGACCACCGGCGCGGCAGCGGACGGGTGGCGAGAGCGTGCCCGAGCGCGAGGGTCGCGAGCAGGAGGGTCTGCACGACGATGGTCGCTCGCGGCGAGACCATCGGCAGGGCGAGCACAGCCACGAGCACCGTAGCCGCGAGGGTCGGGAGCGGACGAGCGCCGAGCCGGCGTGCGGTGATCGCCGCGACGACGAAGTACCCGAGCATGCCGAGGGCGCCGACAAGCGCGATGCCCGCGAGGCCGAGGCTCTCGTGACCGAGCCCCAGCATGGTGTTCCACAGCGGCGAGGTCGGACGGAAGATGCCGTCGGCAGGACCCCAGCTCCACGAGTCGGCGCGAATCAGCGAAGTCCCGGAGAGCCGCTCGATGCCGTCACGGGCCTGCCAGTAGGGGTCGCGCTCGGTCATCCGCGCCGCCCGGAACACAACGAGCGCGGTGACCCAGCCCCCGAGGACGATCCAGTCCCAGCGGGACCTCACGAGAAGCCGGGCGTGCGGGCTGCGTACGCGGCGTAGCCGGGAAGCTCCTCGCGCAGCAGTTTTTCCTCCCAGCGCGCGCGGAGAACCTGCAGCACGCCGAGGCCGAGGAAGACGAGCCACGCGAGCCCGCCGCCGCTGAGCAGGACGAGACCGATCGCGGCGACATACTCGAAGACGTAGAGGGGGTGTCGGAACCAGCGGTAGGGTCCGCTCGTCGAGAGCTCGCGCGCCTGTGGGACCACACTGATGTTGGTCCGGAGGCTGAGGAGCGACCACGTCGACAGGGCGACGCCGACGAGGACGAGCGCCGAGCCCATCCCAGCAGCCGTCGTGTGGGCTCCACCCGAGCCGAGGAGTGGGATGAGGAAGGGCGAGAAGGTGGCGGCGCCCGCGGCGAGCCAGACGGCCGGTCGGCGATCGGTGCCCGAAGCGGCGCCGCGCCGCAGGTACATCACGACGAGCACGGTGTAGAACGCCAGCGCAGCAACCGTGCCGCCGACCTCCAGGGCGCTGCGGTGGGCGTCCCGGTCGAGGAGGTGTGAGACGTTGAAGACGACGAGCCCGATGAAGACGGGAACGAGCATCAGGCGGCCCACGTCTGGGCGGCGGTCGCGAGGCTCCATGTCGACGAGTATGTCGTCGACGATGGGCATCCGCCCGGGGTTCGCATCGGAAAGGGCTAGAAAATCTGGGCAGCCTTCAAAGGCATGGTTCGCCCGGATGATTATCCGTGGCTATGGACAAATGATCATTGAGTAGTGTAGGACTACGCATGGATCAGGCGATTACGTGCTCAAGCACCCATCGTTCGGGCAGCGCTACCACACTAACGACCACCCTGCACGTAATCGGCGGAGTCATCTGACCCATTTCATCTAGTCATCTGCGTTCACCAGTTTTGACTAGTTCGGGCCATGTTGGAGTTCTTCACGCCTCGTGAAGACTCGGCGCGGGCCGGGCAGACCGGTACCTGCTCCACACCGAACAGGGGGAAGCCAGATGTTCCAGGCTTTCAACAAGACCCATCGCCTGCTCCTCCAAGACCGGGGCGCAACGATGGTCGAGTACGGCCTCATGGTCATGCTCATCGCCACGGTCGTCGTGGCCGCTGTTGGCCCTCTGGGGCAGGCGGTCTCCTCGTTCTTCACCGGCGTACCCAGCTCCCTCTGACTCTCAACACCACCACCACCACCACACAGAAGGAAACATCGTCATGACCTCTTCGCTCCTCCGCCTCCGCAACCGCATCGCTTCCGAGAAGGGCGCGACCATGGTCGAGTACGGCCTCATGGTCGCCCTCATCGCCGTCGTCGTCGTTCTCGCGGTCGGCCCGCTCGGCACCGCCATCTCCGGCATGTTCGCGGGAATCGCCGGCTCCATCTGAGTCACGAGGCAGCGGGGCCGGCGGCTCGACGGGCCGTCGGCCCCACTGCATCCACCAGAACCACAGCACTAGCACCACCAGTCGCGGCCAGGGTGCCGCCGCTTCCCGACAGTGGGGAGCGTCAAATCGCACAGGACGAGGGGGTAGGGCCTTGCAGCGTCGCAACGAGCGCGGAGCGTCGATGATCGAGTTCGCGCTCATCACCCCCCTCCTGCTGCTCTGCATCTTCGGGATGATCGACCTCGGGCGGATGTTCCTCGTCCAGGCCATGGTCACCAACGGTGCCCGTGAGGGGGCGCGCATGGTCGCCCTCCGGCAGCCGGCCGCCGACGTCACGTCCCGGGCCAACGCCTCGATGCCGGGTCTCGACGCCCTGTCCACCGGCACGCACGCCGTGACCCCGGTCGCCACCTGCCCCGCCGCGCCCACGCCATCCCAGGGGGGGGCCGTCACCGTCTCCGTCACTGGCTTCAAGTGGCTTGCTCTTGGCGGCATCGCGGGCCTCTTCCCCGGCGGGGGGATCCCCGTCCCCGCCCCGTCCGCGACGTCCTCGATGAGGTGCCTGGGATGACCCGTCGACCATCGGCCGCCCGCCGCGCCCGCAACGAGCGTGGCGCGACGACGATGCTCGTCGCCCTCCTCTTCGGTGGCTTCGTCGTCACCGGACTCCTCGCCTGGTCGGCCGACGCCGGACAGGTGTTCTGGGAGCGACGCCAGACCCAGAACGCCGCCGACGCGGCGGCCATGGCGCTCGCCCAGAGCTGCGCCAAGAGCAACTGCGTCGTCGACGCGGACGGCCTGCCGGCCCTCGTCAACGCGAACACCGTCAACAACGCCTCGCGCACGCACACCATCGAGCGGCAGTGCAAGGCCAACACGACCGCGGGCACCCTCCCGGTGTGCTCCTCGACGCCGAGCGTGAGCAACCTGCGCGAGTGCCCGCCGGTGCCGACCGGCATGTCCTCGAGCCTGCCCTTCGTCGAGGTCCGCGTGCGCTCCAACGGAGCGGCGCCCGGGCTCATCCCGAACCTGTTCACGCGGGCCAACAGCACCGGCCCGGACGACAGCAGCGTCGTCTCCTGCGCCAGGGCCGCTTGGGGGACGCCGATGTCCGCCACCTTCACCTCGCCCATCACCATCTCGACCTGCGAATGGCAGACCTACACCAGCAATGGCACGTCGTACGTCGCGCAACCGCCGGTCGCGCCGTGGCCTGGCTACGGCGGCGCAGGTCAGCCGCCCTATCCGCTTGCGGCCACGACTCCGAACACTCCCGGCCGTGAGGTCAAGATCTCGCTGCATGACCCGACGAAGCCCGGCTGCTCGTACAACGGCAAGGACACCGCCGGAGGCTTCGGCTACCTCGACACCAGCGGCTCGTGCAGCACATCGCTCACGACGACCAACGGGGTGGACATCTGGGCCAACATCGACACCGGCTCTTCCACGACAGGCAGCTGCCAGACGGCCCTCGGCAACATCTGGGCCAATGGTCCGGTCATCGACCTCCCCGTCTTCGACTGCATGGTGAAGTCGACGACCGGCACACCCGTCGGCTCGACCCCCGTCGACTGTGACCCGGCCGACGCCGGCGGCGCCAACACCTATTACCACGTGGCGGGCGTTGCCAAGTTCTACCTCAGTGGCTACAAGATCGGCGGTGGGCCGGCGGATGAGCGAGCAAGCAGGGTGTCAGGTCTCGTGCCGTGCAGTGGCTCAAACCGCTGCATCTCGGGCTGGTTCGTCCAGGGCGTGCTCAACACTCCTGTCACCTCCATCGTCCCGCCATCGACCACCACCGGTTTCGGTCTCACCGCTGTCCTCGCAGCCGGCTGACCACACGCCCCCTCGAAAGGCCTCCACCCCATGGGTCGTCGCATCATCGCCCTCATCGCCGCCGTCGTGCTCGCGCTCGTCGGTGCGGTCCTCGTGCTGCTCTATGCTCGCAGCGCCGACGACCGGGCGCTGGCGGGACAGCAGCCCACGGCAGTCTACGTCACCGAGGAGCTCGTCGGCTCCGGAACCAGCCTCAAGGACGCCGAGCGGGGCGGGCTCATCAAGCGGACGCAGGTCGCCGCGAAGGCCGTTCCTGCCGGAGCGCTCAAGCGCGTCGACAGCGAGAACAGTGCGCTCGTCGCCCTCGCGGACATTGCACCAGGTCAGGTCGTGCTCGACGCTGCCTTCGGCACGGAACGGCTGGGCCAGAGGGC
The DNA here is from genome assembly GCF_001427985.1 of Knoellia sp. Soil729. Taxonomy (GTDB): domain Bacteria; phylum Actinomycetota; class Actinomycetes; order Actinomycetales; family Dermatophilaceae; genus Knoellia. Next base: position 488,648 of record NZ_LMSA01000001.1, on the reverse strand, counting down.
GATCGGCGTCTCGCCCGGCAAGGTCGCCATCGCGATCAGTCTCGAGGACCCCAACCGCGTGGGTGCCTTCGTCACCCCCGGCAGCCTCATCACGCTCTACGACACCTACGACGTCAAGAAGCTCGGCACAGACGAGGCGACGAAGCAGTACAACGAACTCGGGGTCAAGGGGACGAGCGTCCTGCTCTCGAAGGTCCAGGTCATCGGCATCGGCACGACGAGCCTCACCGGCTCAACGAGCAACCAGACGACCGAGAAGAAGGAGACCTCGCCGACCACGGCGACCCCGGTGCAGAGCTACCTCGTGACCGTCGAGGTCTCGCCGGCGGACTCGGTCAAGCTCGTCCACGCGATCCAGCACTCGCAGAACCTGCAGAACAACCCGGCCAAGCACATCTACTTCGGACTCGAGGGGTCGGACACCACGGTGCCTCCAACGCTGACCACCGACGATTTCCGGTACCACGGGAAGCAGTGATGACTATCCTCTGGGACAACGAGCCGGGCGCCGCCGATCGCTACCACTTCGCCCTCGGCAACGTCCACCTCCTGAGTGCCGCCGCCCTGGTGCACCGGGCTCTCGACGACGACCCACACGCCGACCTCGTCGTCATCGGCCCGCTTGTCAACATCGACGAGGCCTCGCTGCTCGTCGAGTCAGTGCGAGCGGACCGGCCCGAGGTCGGCTTCGTCCTCCTGCGTCACCGGCTCGACGTCACGACGATGGGGCAGGCGCTGCGCAGCGGCTTCCGCGAGGTCGTCGCCTCGGACGACGCCACGGCCCTGTCGGACGCCGTGCGCCGCAGCCGCGACCTCACCGCCAAGATCGCCGGCCACCACGGCGGGGCGGCCGCGCCCCAGGGCCGGATCATCACCGTCTTCTCGGCCAAGGGCGGCGTCGGCAAGACGACCCTGTCGACCAACCTCGCCACCCACCTCGCGATGAGCGGGCTCCGCACGGTGCTCGTCGACCTCGACCTCTCCTTCGGTGACGTCGGCATCAGCATGCAGCTCCTACCCACGAGCTCGGTTCACGACGCGGTCGCGATGAGCGGCCACCTCGACGGCGAGGGCTTGGCCCAGCTCGTGACCCACCACGCCGCGAGCGGCCTGGACGTCATCGCGGCGCCCACCGACCCCTCGCTCGCCGACCGGATCGGTGCGCAGGTCGTCACCGAGCTGTTGCGGGTCTCCGCCGCGAACTACGACTACGTCATCGTCGACACGCCTCCCTCCTTCACTGAGCACGTCCTGGCGGCCTGCGACGTGAGCAGCCTGCTCGTCCTCATCGCCACCCTCGACATCCCTGCGGTCAAGAACCTCAAGCTCGCCCTCGAGACGCTCGACGCCCTGGGCAGCCCGAGGGACTCCCGCGTCGTCGTCCTCAATCGGGCGGACGTCAAGGTGGGCCTCCGCTCTGAGGACGTGGTTCAGGCCCTCGGCGTCCCCATCGCCGTGAGCATCCCGGCGAGCACGAGCGTGCCCGCCTCGGTCAACCGCGGCGTCCCGCTCGTCCTGGAGTCCCCCCGCGACCCGGTGAGCATCGCCCTGCGCGAGCTGGGCGACACTCACATCCGTGCCCGGTTCGGTGGACCCGTGGACGAGCCCCAGCGCCGCAGCCTCTTCAGCAGGAGATCACGATGAGCAGCCTCGCCGACCGCCTCGACACCGCCCGCCGGGCCCAGGAGCCAGTCGTCCCGTCGCGTGGCCCCATGGGCGCCCCGGACACGGAGGTCCGCCGGGTCGATCCGTTCACCGAGGTCAAGAGCCGGGTCCACCAGGGCCTCATCGACTCCCTCGGCCCGCGCCTCTACGACCCGCACCTCCAGGAGTCCGAGCTCGCCAACCAGGTGCGGCAAACACTCCAGGAGGTCATCGACGCCGAGCAGAAGCCGCTCTCGCTTGCCGACCGCACCCGGCTCGCACAGGAGGTCTCCGACGAGATCCTCGGCCACGGGCCGCTCGAGCCTCTGCTCCGCGACCCCGAGATCAGCGAGATCATGGTCAACGGGGCCGACTGCATCTTCGTCGAGCGCGCCGGCAAGATCTATCCGACCGACGCCCGGTTCACCGACGAGACCCACCTGCGCCGCATCATCGACAAGATCGTGGGACGCATCGGACGCCGCGTCGACGAGGCGAGCCCACTCGTCGACGCCCGCCTGCCCGACGGCTCCCGTGTCAATGCGGTCGTCGCGCCGATCGCCCTCGACGGCGCGGTGCTCACGATCCGCAAGTTCTCCGCGGACCCCTTCACCGACAAGGACCTCATCTCCTTCGGGACCTTCACGCAGCCGGTGCGGGACTTCCTCTGGTCGTGCGTGCGCGGTCGCCGCAACATCATCATCTCGGGCGGCACAGGCTCGGGGAAGACGACGACGCTCAACGTCGTCTCGTCCTACCTGCCCGAGGACGAGCGCATCGTCACCATCGAGGACGCCGCCGAGCTCCAGCTCCACCAGAAGCACGTCCTGCGCCTCGAGTCCCGGCCCGCCAACATCGAGGGCTCCGGGGCGATCACGATCCGCGACCTCGTGCGCAACTCGCTCCGCATGCGCCCCGACCGCATCGTCGTCGGGGAGGTCCGTGACGGCGCCGCGCTCGACATGCTCCAGGCCATGAACACCGGTCACGACGGGTCTATCACCACGGTCCACGCCAACAGCTCGCGCGACTCGCTTGCCCGCCTCGAGACGATGGTCCTCATGGCCGGTATCGAGCTGCCGGTCCGCGCCATCCGCGAGCAGGTCGCGGGCGCCGTCGACCTCATCATCCAGCAGGCCAGGCTCAAGGACGGTACTCGGCGCATCACTCAGATCACCGAGGTGATCGGCATGGAGGGCGACGTCATCACCCTCCAGGACCTCTTCACCTTCGACTACTCCGCCGGCCGCGACTCCGAGGGACGCTTCCTCGGCGAGCTGCGGAGCACGGGAATCCGCCCGAAGTTCACCGAGGACCTCAACGACCTCGGCATCGAGCTGCCGCTCCACCTCTTCATGCCATCGATGCGATGAACATCTCCGTACGGCTCCGTCTCGCACTCCTGACGCTGGCCACGGGGGCTGCGGTCCTCGGGCCGTCGTCCGCCGCGACCGCCGCGGACCCCATCCCCGCCAGGGTGGGCACGGTCCGCGTGGCCGCCGACCACGTCACGGGCGTGATCAGCCTGCGCCCGGGCGACGCGGCCGTGTCGCTCGACCCCGGTCTCACCGCGACCCTCGGCGAGAAGGCCGCGCCGGTCTCGGTCGAGCCGTCCGCCCAGGTGAAGCGCTCGACCGTCCTGCTCATCGACACGAGCGGTTCCATGGGCCGTTCAGGAATGGTGACAGTCCGCAGCGCCGTCAAGACCTTCTTGGCGTCGGCGCCCCAGGACGTCAAGGTGGGCGTCGTCTCGTTCGGCAACACTGCGGGACCGGAGATCGCCCCGACGACCGACCGTGCCGCGGTCCAGCGGGCCGTCGACGCGCTGCGCGCCGACGGCAACACCGCGCTCTTCACTGGCATGACCGCGGCTGTGAAGATGCTCGGCGCGGCGGGCGACCGCAGCATCGTGCTGCTCAGCGACGGCGCCAACACCGTCGGCGAGCGGGCGTCCGGGCTGGCATCGTCGGTCAAGGCGCTCACCTCGTCGCAGGTGCGTGTCGAGGTTGTCAGGTTCACGACGAGCGAGAACGACCCAGAGGCGCTCGCGGCCTTCGCCAAGGCGGGCGGTGGCTCGGTGGTCCAGGCGACCGACACCGCGGCCGTGCGCAAGGCCTTCGAGGCCGCGGCCGCGGTCCTCGAGTCGCAGGTGGAGTTCGACATCGCCAGGCCGGCGGGCCTCACCGGCAAGGTTCCCGTTGTCCTGCGTGGCACCGCCTCCGGCCGACCCTTCCAGGCCACTTCGACGATCGACCTCGGCGCGCGCACCGTGGCCGCGCCGTCGCCCACCGCCTCGACAGAGCCAGTCTCGGCCGCGGGCGCCGCGCCTGCAGCCCTCGTGCGGGTCGAGACCGGGGTGAGCCGTCCCCTGCTCGCGGCCCTGGGCGCGATCTTCGTCGGTCTGGTCACTCTCGTCATCGCCGCAGTCGACCCCTTCAAGTCCAAGCGCCACGAGCGGGTGGCCGAGGTGGAGATGTACACCCTCGCCGGCGTCACGCGGGCCTCTCGCCACCAGGACGCGGCGGCTCCGTCCGCCGTCGCCAAGTCGGCCGTGAGGTTCGGCGACAAGATCATGGACAGGCGCGAGTCGACGAGCACGACGATGCAGCTCATCCAACGCGCCGACCTGCCGCTGCGAGCGGGCGAGTGGTTCGTGCTCCGCTTCCTCGCCGTTGTTGTGGGCGCTTTGGTCGTCCCGTTCCTCGTGCCGCTCGTGTGGTGGATCTCCGTCCCGCTCGGCATCGCCCTCGGGGTCTTCCTGCCGGCCATCGTCCTGCGCTTCCTGGCAAGCAAGCGCGCCCGCAAGTTCGAGGCGCAGCTCCCCGACGTCATGCTGCTCGTCGCGACGACGCTCGCGAGCGGCTTCAGCCTCTCGCAGGCGCTCGACGCCGTCGCCCGTGACGCAGCCGAGCCCGCCTCCAAGGAGTTCTCGCGGGCCCTGGCCGAGAACCGCATCGGCACCGACATCTCGGACGCGCTCGACCACCTCGCCACCCGTATGGGCAGCGACAGCCTCACCTGGACGACGATGGCGATTCGCATTCAGCGCGAGGTCGGTGGCAACCTCGGCGAGACCCTGCGCACCACCGCCCACACGCTGCGTGAGCGCGAGTCGCTCAAGCGGCAGGTGGCCGCGCTGTCCGCGGAGGGCAAGCTCACGGCATACGTGCTCATCGCGCTGCCGATCGGCATCTTCCTCTACATGCTTTGGGTCAACCCGGCGTACATCAGTCTGCTGTGGACGACCCTCCCCGGCATCCTCCTGCTCGTCGCGAGCTGTGTCGGCATGGTCGTGGGCGCGCTGTGGATGCGCAAGGTCGTCAGGATCGAGGTCTGATGCTTCTCGTCGCAGTGGGTCTCGTCGCGGTGGCGCTCGTCATCGTCGCCGTCCTCATCGGCACGATGGGGGTGGGGACGACCGGTGTCGCCCGCTCGCTCGAGCTCGTCAACTACCGCCCCGACAGCCGCAGTGTGGTGAAGTCGGAGCTCGCCGCCAAGGACCGTTTCGTCGTCCCCTTCGAGGAGGGACTCAAGGGCGTCGCCCGTCGGCTCTCGCCCTCGGGAACGGCCGAACGGCTGGCCAACAACCTCGACAAGGCCGGCAACCCGCCCGGCTGGCCCGTCGAGCGCATCTTTGCCGTCAAGGGCATCGGTCTCGTCGTGGGCGGGATCCTCGGGCCGCTCTACGACGGGCTCACGTTCAAGGCGCTCCTCGTGTCCATGGGAGCGGCCGTCGGTCTCTTCTTCCTGCCCGATCTTCTGGTCTACAACACGGGGCTGAAGCGTCAGGAGAGCCTGCGCAAGGGCTTCGCGGACGCCCTCGACATGCTCACGGTCTGTGTCGAGGCAGGTCAGGGCTTCGACGCCGCGCTCACGCAGGTGGCGCGCACCGTCACTGGACCGATCGGGGGTGAGTTCGCCCGAGTCCTCTCCGAGATCCAGATCGGCAAGACGCGCTCTCAGGCGTTCCAGGCGCTCGGCGAGCGCAACACGGCGCCCGAAGTCAAGAACTTCGTCTCCGCGCTCGTGCAAGCCGACCGTCTCGGTGTGCCGATCGGTGGCGTGCTGCGCGAGCAGACCAAGGAGATGCGCATCATTCGGCGCCAGCTCGCCGAGGAGAAGGCGCAGAAGGTCGCGGTCAAGGTCATCTTCCCGGTGCTCGTCTGTATCTTCCCAGTGATCTTCATCGTCATCCTCGGCCCGGCCGCGATCAACATCTACGACGTCCTCATCAAGCGCTGACATGACGCTCGGTGCCAGTCGCGCGGTGCGTGTCGTTGCGGTGGGGGTCGACCGTCCGCACGGGCGCGACCGGATGCTCGACGGCCTGCGCGGGGTGGCGGCGCTCGCCGTCGTGCATTACCACTACCTGCTGCTGTCCGGGCTTAACGCCGAACCGGGTGCCGGGCTCATCGGAGTCCTCGTCTTCTTCGTGCTGTCCGGCTACCTCATCACCCGCCTGCTGTGGCGCGCCGACGGTCGTGCGGGTCCGGCATACCGGGCGTTCGTCGAGCGGCGGGTGCGCCGCCTCACACCCGCACTCGTCGGGCTCGTCGTCGCGTCGGGAGTCCTCGTCACGGTGGCCGGGCCCGGCGACGTGGGTGACGCCGTCACCGGGAGCCTCGTGGTGCTCGCCCAGCTCACCGGGTTCTGGCACGTCCTCGGGACGATGCCCGTCGAGGCGTGGCTGCCGACGTGGAGCCTCACCGTCGAGTGGGCCTTCTATCTCCTGTGGCCGCTGGTGGTCGTGGCGATGCAGCGCCGGGGGCTATCGACGAGCGCGGCGATGCGGGGTGCCATCGTTCTGGCGGCGGTGCTCTTTCTCGCGTCGATGCCGCTGTCTCCGAAGGCGTTCTACTACCTGCCCGTCGGCAACCTGGCGGTGATGTTCGTCGGCGCCGCGCTCGCGCTCGCCCACGCGCGCGAGCCGGTACGGACAAGGGGCCGCGACGCGGGGATCGCCGACCTCGCCTTCGTCGGGTTCGTCGTCGCTGTCCTGGTGCCCACCACAGGGTTGTCAGGGTCGTGGCTCTATCGCGTGACTTATGTGCCCATCGCGGTCGTCGTCGCGCTTCTCATCATCGACCAGCGGCCCGGCACGGATGGGCTGGCCCGGCGGCTGCTCGAGTCGCGTCCGATGGTCGCCCTCGGGCGGGCGAGCTACAGCCTCTACCTCTGGCACCTGCCGCTGCTCTGGTCAAGCTTCTATGGGCTGTCCGGTCTGTCGGTTGCGGCCAGAGTGGGCGTTGCCACGGCCGCGCTGGTGCCGGTGGTGTGGCTGAGCTTTGTCCTCCTCGAGAAGCCGGTGCTCAACCCCTCCCCGTTTGCCGTCCATCCCCGTCGGTCGGTCGCGTCGGCCCGCCCCGTGGGCGTTTCGGAGCCCGCAGAGGGCTGAGCGCTGGATCAGCCCGGAGGAAGACGTCGCCGAAGGCGGACGCGGCGTTCACCTGCTCGCGTTCGAGGGCGGTGTGCCACGACCAGTCCTCGAGGGCGCGTGCCATGGCTTCTGGGGGAGCCGTCGGATGAGCGGCATCCGCGCACGCGAGGGTCTCGCCATCGCGCCCCGTAGGAAACGGCGACAGGCCTGCTGTGACGGCCGCGTCCGAGATGCGCGTCCGGCATACGCAGCCCGTCGACCCTGCGCGCGCGACGCCGACGGCTGCGGCGACGCGAAGGTGACCGGTGAGCACAGTTCCCTGTGCGAACATGGGGCATCGGCGCGGGGACAGCGCCGCATCACCTGTGCCACCGAGGAGGCATGCCCGTGAAGGGTCGCGTGCTCGTCGTCGATGACGACCTTGCTCTCGCTGAGATGCTCGGCATCGTGCTGCGCAACGAGGGGCTGGACGTTGACCACGTCGCTGACGGTTCCGGGGCACTTGCGGCGTTCCGCGAGACCCGCCCCGACGTCGTGCTCCTGGACGTGATGCTCCCCGGGATCGACGGGCTGGAGGTGTGCCGTCGCATCCGGGCCGAGTCCGGCGTGCCGATCGTCATGCTCACCGCACGCACCGACACGATCGACGTCGTCGTCGGCCTCGAGTCCGGGGCGGACGACTACGTCGTCAAGCCGTTCAAGCCGCAGGAGCTCATCGCCCGCGTCCGTGCCCGGCTGCGCCGGGACAACGACGCCGAGCCCGAGCGCCTCACCATCGGTGACCTGGTCATCGATGTCGCGGGCCACTCGGTGAAGCGCGAGGGCGAGTCCCTCAGCCTCACCCCGCTCGAGTTCGACCTGCTCGTCGCACTCGCCCGCAAGCCCTGGCAGGTCTTCACCCGCGAGGTGCTGCTGGAGCAGGTGTGGGGCTACCGCCACGCCGGCGACACCCGACTGGTCAACGTGCACGTGCAGCGCCTGCGCTCCAAGATCGAGAAGGACCCTGAGCGGCCCGAGATCGTGGTCACCGTCCGCGGTGTCGGCTACCGGGCGGGGCCGGCCTGACCATGGCGCAGTCGCCGTCCGCCACGACGCACACCGTGGGAGGGCAGGTGCAGCACCTCGGTGTCGGCGCCATGCGGGGCCTGCGCAGCGCCGCGCGGGCCATCGTCAGGATGTCGTCCGCGCTGATGCGGACGTGGCGGCGGTCGCTGCAGTTCCGTGTGGTGACGACGACCGTCCTGCTCGGCATCATGGTCGTGTCCCTGCTGGGGTCCTACCTCTACAACGAGATCGCGACCGGGCTGCAGGACGACCGCATCCAGACCAGCGAGTACGAAGCCCGAGCCCTCACCACCCAGGCGCAGGACCAGTGGGACAGCACCACGGCCACGACCGTGCAGGAGCTCAACCAGGCCGCCAGCGACATCATGAAGTCGAAGCTGACGCCCCCCGGCCCCGAGCCGTCGCGCTACGTCGTGATGCTCCGTGGGGTCAAGAACAACTCACCGACGCAGCTCAACGCTCTCGAGTCCGGCGGGCTCGGTCTGTCGGCGGTCACCCGCGACATCCGCGAGAAGGTCGCGGCGGACCCGACCCACCAGCAGACGATGGTCAGTGACGTCCTCATCGACGGCCGACAGGTTCCGGCGGTGTTCGTGGGCACCGGGGTCGAGGTGCCGGGCGCCGGTCGCTACGACCTCTACTACATCTATCCGATGCTCCAGGAGCTCAGGACGATGAGCCTGATCTCCACCGCCTTCGGCCTCGCCGGCCTCGTCCTCACCGCCCTCGTCGGAGCCGTGGCCTGGGTGGTCACCAAGCAGGTCGTCACACCGGTGCGGCGCGCCGCCGAGGTCTCCGAACGTCTCGCCTCGGGCAAGCTCAACGAACGTATGCCGGCGCGCGGCGAGGACGACCTCGCCCTCCTCGGCACGTCCTTCAACGCGATGGCCGACAGCCTCCAGTCCCAGATCCGTCAGCTCGAGGGGCTGAGCCGGGTGCAGCAACGCTTCGTCTCCGACGTCTCCCACGAGCTGAGGACCCCGCTCACGACCATCCGGATGGCGGGCGACCTGCTCTATGACGCGCGCGCCGACTTCGGACCCGTCACCGGCCGCTCGGTCGAGCTGCTCCACGGCGAGCTCGACCGCTTCGAGTCCCTCCTGTCGGACCTGCTCGAGATCAGCCGCTTCGACGCGGGTGCGGCAGCGCTCGACACCGCGCCCGTCGACCTGCGGGGCACCGTCGCGGGCGTCGTCGCTGCGGCGATGCCGCTCGCGGAGCGCCGGGGCTCGACGATCCGGGTGGTCGCCCACGGACCGGTGGAGGCCGAGGTCGACGAGCGACGCGTCGAACGCATTTTGCGCAACTTGGTCGTCAACGCCATCGAGCACGGGGACGGCAAGCCCGTCACCGTGCACCTGCGCGCCGGGGATGGTGCTGTCGCGGTGCTCGTGGAGGACCACGGAGTCGGCCTGCGACCGGGGGAGGCCTCCATGGTCTTCACCCGCTTCTGGCGGGCGGACCCCGCTCGGGCCCGCACGACCGGTGGCACCGGCCTGGGCCTGGCGATCGCCCTCGAGGACGCCCGGCTGCACAACGGCTGGCTCCAGGCCTGGGGCGAGAAGGGCCAGGGGTCGCGCTTCCGGCTGACCCTCCCCCAGAAGGCCGGTGAGTCCCTCACGTCCTCACCGCTCGCGCTGTCGCCGGGGGAGCGGACATGAGGTCGCTGGCCGTCGTGCTCACCGTGCTGGCCACCGTCCTCTCCGGGTGCAGCGGTGGGGTCGGCGCCGCCCGCTCCGCCGAGCCCGGGCTCGAGGTCCGCGGCGGCGACGTGGAGCCCGTGCGTGCCTTCTATCCCGGGCCTCCCAAGAAGGCGACACAGCAGCAGATCGTCTCCGGTTTCGTCCGGGCCGGCGCTTCGAGTGACACCAACTTCGAGACCGCCCGCAGCTACCTCACGCCGGAGGCGGCCAAGGGATGGACCCCCGACACGGGCGAGGTCGTCCTCTACTCGACGAGCACGCCCCTGACGGTGACTCCGAAGCCGCCCAACGCGGCGGTGCTCTCCGGCGGTGTCGAGGCCGTCATCAGCCCGGACGGCCGTTACGCCAAGGCAGCAGCGGGCGCGGCGCGTCGGGTCGTGTTCGAGTTCGCGCGCATCAACGGGGAGTGGCGGATCAGCAACCTTCCCGAGGACTTCGGCCGCTGGATCACCACCTCCGACCTCGGCAACCTGCTCAAGCCCTACACGCTGCACTACATCGCGGCCGACCGCCGTGCCCTGGTGCCGGACCGGCGCTGGTTCCCACGCGACCACCTCGCCACGAGACTCGCGCGAGCGCAGCTCGCCGACCCACCGGCATACCTCGCAGGGTCGGTGCGCAACGACATCCCGCGTGGGGCACGACTCACCGCCGAGTCCGTCACGGTCAGGGACGGTATCGCCCAGGTCGAGATCACCGGCCAGATCCCCACCAACCAGGTGCGGCGCGAGAACGTCTGGGCGCAGCTCGTGTCGACCCTGCTCCAAGATCCGACGGTGCAGGGCGTGACCGTGCAGGTGCAGGACGTGACCCTTGAGCTGCCCAACGTCGACCTGCCCGTGCGCACGATCGACCAAGTGGGGTTCCCCACCCTGACCGACCCCAGGCAGGGCAGGCCGGTGGTCCGCCGCGGCAACACGCTCTATGTCCTGCCGAGCACGAGCGTCGTCGACAAGGACCCAGCCAGGTCGGGGCACCCGCTGGTGCCCCCGTCCTTCCACGCGCTCGCGATGTCCGCGGACGGCACCGACCTGGCCGCCGTGGACCCCGACGGGCAAGGGCTGTCGCGGTTCCACGAAGTCACGCGTTATGACATGCCGTTCTTCGGCACCGAGGTCGGTCACCCGGCCTATGACACTCGTGGCTTCCTCTGGGCGGGCGGCATGGGCATTGACGATGACTCCGACCTGCGGCTCTGGACGTTCAACACCGCGGGCGACCCGGCCAAGCAGCGGCAGCCGGCCGCCACGCCCGTGCGGGCGAAGTGGCTCGAGGGCCGCAAGGTCGTCGAGGCCAAACCGTCTCCCGACGGGGACAGGGTGGCCATCCTCCACACTGCCGAGAACGGCTCCGACCCGCGCCTCGACCTCGCTGGTGTCATCCGGGCCGACGGCGGAGAGCCGCGGGAGCTGGCGGCGCCGCTGCGGCTCGGCACCACCCTGACGGGCCTCGAGGGCCTGGTGTGGCTCTCGGACCTGTCGGTGGCCACGCTCGGGCGTCGGGTGGGTGCCGCCGAGAAGCTGCGGCCCTACGTCATCTCGGTCGACGGCGCCGAGCAGGCGCTCACGGAGACCCCCAAGGCGGTCGCCGTCACGAGTGTCGGAGGGGAGCGCGACATCCTCGTGACCACCTCGGACAACAAGATCCTCAGTCGTGCCGGCCAGCAGTGGCTCTCCCTCGGGACGGGCACGGATGTGGCCGTTCCCGCACGCTGAGCGTCCACAGGCGGCGGCCGCAGGCGGTCCTGTCCACAGATCGCCCTCAGGCGCTGGCACTCGAATGACAGTGCGCGACAGGCTCACCCCGATGCTGTCCGACCTGCTGGACCTCGTCCTCCCTGCGTCGTGCGCGCTGTGCCAGCGACCTGCCGGTCCCCTGTGTGCCGCCTGCCGTGGGGCGGTGGACGACTGCATCCATCCCTCACCGCGCGTTGCGCTCCCGTCACCTCCACCACCCGGTATGCCGCAGTGCTGGGTCTCCGGGGAGGCGAGCGGGGCGCTGCGCGCCCTCGTCACGGCATACAAGGACGAGCAGCGGCGCGACCTGCGACGCACGCTCGCGGCCCTGCTGGCCCCGGCCCTGAGGGCAGCGGTGGGATCCAGCCCTGATGCCCGGGCAGCGGTGCGTGGACGGGGACTGGTCGTGGTGCCCGTGTCGGGGTCGCCGCGCGCTCGGCGTCGGCGGGGGGACGTGCCGCTGCTTCCCCTCGTGGAGACCGCCGTGGCGGGTCTCAGCGGCCGGGTGCTGGTCGCCGACGTGCTCGTGCCGACTCGCATCACCCGCGACCAATCCACCTTGGACGCCGCGCAGCGGGCGAGCAACCTGGCCGGTGCGATGGCGGTGCGCGAGCGCCACGAGCACGTCGTCGCGGGAGCGGTCTGTCTCGTGGTGGACGACCTCGTGACCACCGGCGCCACGTTCGCCGAGGCCGCGAGAGCCCTGCACGAGGCGGGTGCTGCCGACGTCCTCGCGGCAGCCATCGGCGCCACACGCAGGCGCGTCGACGGTGCACGACATTCGCAGGAACCCCCCACTTGAAAGGGTGCACGGTCCGGTCTAACGTCGGGTCATGAGACGCATCCTCCATCGGAGGTGGTGCCGCCGCCTTTAGCCCTCGACAGGCTCCCCCGGGTACAGCCAGGCACGCCAATCCTCAGGAGGACTAGTGGACATCGTCGTCACCGGACGTCACACGACCGTCTCGGACCGATTTCGGGAGCACATCGCGGAGAAGCTGGACAAGGTCCGGCAGCTCGCACCGCGCACTCGCCGGATCGAGGTCGTCATCAGCCACGAATCGAACCGCCGCCAGTCCAAGGCCTGTGATCGGGTGGAGATCACCTGCCACATCAAGGGCCCGGTCGTGCGCGCGGAGGCGTGCCAGGAGGATCGCTACGCCGCCCTCGACGTCGCCCTCGAGAAGCTTCTCGAACGCCTGCGCCGCAAGCACGACCGCACGGTGCACCGTGGGCGCAAGCCGCAGGAGTCGGTCGCGGCCGCCACTGCGTTCGTCCCGTCCGACTCCGAGTCCGGAGCTGCCACTGCGGCCGAGGGCGATGATGACGGTGGGCCCTTCGGTGACTCCCCGATCCAGGTGCGCGAGAAGGTCCACACCTCTTCCCCGATGACCCTCGAGCAGGCGCTGCGCGAGATGGAGCTCGTCGGGCACGACTTCTACCTGTTCCACGACATCGAGACCGACAAGGCAAGCGTGGTCTACCGCCGTCGCGGGTGGTCCTACGGAGTGCTCCACCTCGACCTCGACGGTGCGCACCCGCACGTCGCGACCGACGCTCGCGAGGCGGTCGAGGCCGGTGCGATGGACGACGTCGACCCGGGTCCGCCCACCCCTCAGCCCGAGGAGGAGCGCGCCGAAGCATCGTGACGATGGTGCCCTGCTGACCTTCGGGACAGCAGGTTGCGCAATCCCACAACAGGGACGGACTCCGCGTGTCACCATGAACGCGTGAGTCCGTCCTTGAATGACCAGGGGTCTGGGGCCTCGCCCTTGGGCGAGGTTCGCGACCGAATCCGCATCGTGATCGCTGATGACCACGATCTCTACCGCCGTGGAATGCAGGCCGTCATCGGTCTCGAACCCGACCTGGAGATCGTGGCCGAAGCGGCGTCCGGCGGCGAGGCTGTCGAGAAGTGTTTCGAGTTCGAGCCCGACGTCGTCCTGCTCGACGTGCGCATGCCCGGCAACAGCGGGATCGAGGCATGCACGGCGATCAAGGAGAAGTCGCCGCGCACCAAGATCCTCATCCTCACGGCCTCCGACGACGAGGGTGACCTGTTCTCCGCGATCAAGGCGGGTGCGAGCGGCTACCTCCTCAAGGACCTCCCGACCGAGGAGATCGCCGAGTCGGTCCGCAAGGCCCACGCCGGCCAGTCGATGATCCCGCCGCACATGGCCAGCCAGCTCATCGCCGAGTTCTCGCGGCTGAGCAACGAGCCCCCCAAGGACACCGCTCCAGGCCCGCGCCTCACCGACCGCGAGCTCGAGGTGCTCGGTCTCGTGGCCCGTGGCAAGGCCAACAAGGAGATCGCGACCCAGCTGTTCATCAGCGAGAACACGGTCAAGAACCATGTGCGCAACATCCTCGAGAAGCTGCAGCTGCACTCGCGCGTCGAGGCTGCCCTCTATGCCATGCGCCGCAACCTGATCGAGCCCGACGCCTGATCAACCCGCAGTCGGAGAGGTGTCGGTTGGGGCAGCCATGATGGAGCCCATGCGACTCAGCACTGCGGCTGCCCGTCGGATCGCGCTGGCCGCGCAGGGCTTCGGTGTCTCGCGTCCCCAGCCGTGGACGGCGACCTCGCGCCAGGTGCAGCGGGTCATCGACACGGTCGGCATCGTCCAGATCGACAGCGTCAACGTCGTCTCGCGCAGCCACTACCTGCCGTTCTACTCGCGCCTCGGGCCCCACGACAGCACGCTGGTGGACCGAGCCCGTGACCGCGCACCCCGCCGTCTGGTGGAGTACTGGGCGCACGAGGCCTCCCTCATCCCACCGTCGACGTGGCCGCTGCTCAACTTCCGCATGCGCCGCGCCCACGACGAGTCCTGGGGCGGCATGCAGCGCGTCAAGCGTGACCACCCCGAGCTCGTCGACGCCGTCCTGGCGGAGGTGCGAGCGCGAGGCCCGCTCACGAGCCGCCAGGTCGAGGAGGCGCTCGCCCACGACCTGCCCCGCGACCGCGAGCAGTGGGGGTGGAACTGGTCGCTGGTGAAGTCCGCGCTCGAGCACCTCTTCTGGGCCGGTGAGGTGAGCTCCGCCGGGCGCACCACCCAGTTCGAACGCCGGTATGCCGTGCCCGCCCGTGTCCTCCCGGCCTCCCTTCGTGAGCCGGCCGAGTCCGCAGCCGCGCGGCCGAGCGACGACGAGGCGTTCGTCGAGCTTCTCCGCATCGCGGCCCGGGCGCACGGGGTGGGAAGCGAACAGTGCCTGCGCGACTACTTCAGGCTGAGGCCCGAGCAGGCCCGTCCGGCGATCGAGGCCCTCCTGTCCGCGGGCGAGCTGGAACCGGTGACGATCGACGGGTGGAGGCGGCCGGCATACCTGCATCGGGACGCTCGGCGACCACGACGGATCTCGGCGCGGGCGCTGCTGTCCCCGTTCGACTCCCTTGTGTGGCAACGGGATCGGACCTCGGCTCTGTTCGGGTTCGACTACCGTCTCGAGATCTACGTCCCCGAGGAGAAGCGGGTGCACGGCTACTACGTGCTGCCGTTCCTGCTCGGTGATGACCTCGTTGGGCGCGTGGACCTCAAGGCCGACCGGGCGGGTGGGCGGCTGCTCGCCCGGCGGGTGACGTGGGAGCACGGGCGTGGGGGAGCGGAGGATGCGCGCGAGCTGCACGAGGAGCTCGCGCTGATGGCCGACTGGCTCGGGCTGGCGGCCCTCGAGGTGACACGCTGACCCTCATGGATGACGGAAGCGATGACGGGCGGGGCCTGCAACGGCTCGTGACGTGGCGTCTGCCACCAGGGCCGCACAACGCGATCACCGATGTGCCCGGGGTGCGCGTCGGTCACGCGACGGTCCTCGACCCCGCGCGTGGTGTCGCGACGGGCGTGAGCGTGGTGGTTCCTGCCGGTGTCGAGGAGCGGGCCGTGCCTGCCGCCAGCCACGTGATCAACGGATACGGCAAGTCCACCGGGCTGGTGCAGCTCGACGAGCTCGGCACGCTGGAGTCGCCCATCGTCTTCACGAGCACCTTCGCCGTCCCCGCTGTGCAGGACGCCCTGCTGCGCCGCCGTCTTGCATCGGATGCCGACGTGGGTGGCCGGGACGGGGGCCGCTCGGTCAACCTGGTCGTCCTGGAGTGCAACGACGCGCGTTTCAACGATCCGCGTGAATACCGCTGCGGTGACGGGGAACTCGCGCTGGCTCTGGGTTGTGCCAGCGGCGGGGCGGTGGAGCAGGGGACCGTCGGCGCGGGGACGGGCATGACCACGTTCGGGCTGAGCGGAGGGTTCGGGACCGCCTCCCGGGAGTTCGGCGTCGGGGGCAGCGAGTACTGCTTGGGCGTGGCGCTGGTGAGCAACTTCGGTGTCTGGGGAGACCTCACCATCGGCGGCCAGCTCATCCAGACGACGGAGCCCGTTGATCGTCAGGATTCTGGAGACGACCCGCCGGACGGCTCAGTGGTCATCGTCGTCGCGACGAACGCCCCCTTCGACAGCGCGAGCCTGGGCCGGGTGTGCGGCCGCGCCCAGAACGGGTTGGCTCGCACGGGATGCGTCACTGCTCACGGCAGTGGCGAGCTCGTCGTCGCGTTCAGCACGGAGCAGCAGTCCGTGCGGGAGCCGCATCCCGAGCTGCTCAACGCGGCGTTCCGGGCGGTCGCCGAGTGCGTCGAGGAGGCCGTGCTCAGGGGCCTCGTTGAGGCCCGGCCTGTCACTGGTCGCGAGGGCCGCAGCCTTCCTGTGCTGCGCGACCTCCCCGTGTCTGCCGAGATTTTCGACTGAAGCGTCGGGTCGCGGGCTGATCGCCGGCCGATTCACGAATCCGCAGGTCAGGTCGATGCGCCCTGACGGTGGGTGATCGCCGCACCACCCGTCCTGACCAGCTTCTCCTGGCCCGATAGCACTGAATCTTGAAATGGGTGCCTTCTCGGGACGGCAGTTTCCGGATTTCGGGTACGCGCGCTGGCTTGAGCCGGTTCTCTTGCTGCAGATCGCCAACGATGACCTGCCAGGAGAACGAAATCATGCCGTCAACGCTGCCTGCCAACGCCCGTCACTCAGTCCCGCAGAGGCGGCGTCTCGCTGCTGCGTTCACCTCGTCCGCCATGGTCGTCGCCGGCCTCGCGGCGGTGGCCCCAGCGGCGCACGCAGCGTCTGTCACCGACGCGGCGTTCTCCGGCGGGGCCGGTGTCTTCGTCGCCGGGGACGGCAGGGTGTTTGCACGGCAGGGCGCGGCCCTGACGCTGACGGTGAAGGCCGATGCAGCGACGAACTGCGTCACCGTCAACGCACGACAGACAAACGGGTCCCTCGCGTCCGTTGACGCCGTGCGATCGGGAACCGACTTCGTGTTCTCCTCCGGGCTCGACCTCTTCGAGGCAGGGAGCGGGAATGGGCTCGTACAGGTCATGAGCGTCGTGGGTTATAAGCAGACCAACGGCAAGAAATGTGTAGCTAACCAAGGGGAGACATTCGCGTCGAGCCCGGGATACGTGCTCGACAACGTCGCGCCCTCCGCGACAGGCAAGGTCTCGCCAGCACCCAACGGTGCCGGGTGGAACCGCGCCGACGCCGCCATCACGTGGACCGGCACGGATGCTGATGGGTCCGGCGTGAAGACGCTGGCTCCCGAAACGGACACCGTGACCGCCGACGGCACTGTCACGAAGACCACGACGGTCACCGACAACGTCGGCAACACAGCCACCAGTGCCCCCGTCACAGTCAAGGTCGACAAGACCGCGCCCACCATCACCGGTTCACGCACGCCCGCGGCGAACGCGAACGGCTGGAACAACACCGACGTCGCGGTGTCGTTCGCTCCAAGCGACGCGACGTCCGGCGTGAAGTCTTCTTCCGCTCCCACCACTCTGAGCACCAGTGCGGCCAATCAGTCGGTCACCGGTACGGTCACCGACAACGCCGACAACACGGCCAGCACCACTGTCAGCGGCATCAGCATCGACAAGGTCGCTCCGACCCTCTCCGGCAAGCCGACCACCGACGCGAACGCCGCGGGTTGGTACAACGAGGACGTCGCCGTCGCGTGGACCGCGGCAGACGCACTCTCGGGCACGACGAACCCTGCGAACAGCATGATTACCGGTGAGGGCACCGCGCTGACAGCGAGCGCCACCGCGACGGACAAGGCCGGCAACGCCACCAACGCGCAGTCCGCGGCGGTCAAGATCGACCGCACCGCCCCGAACACGACCGTCACCGCTCCGCCGGCTTGGAACAAGAGCGACGTCACGCTGACCCTCGTGCCCAACGACGGGCTGTCCGGCATCGACAAGACCTACTACCAGCTCGACGGCGGCACGCAGACCGCAGGCACCAGCGTGCCGGTGACCGCCGAGGGCAACCACACCCTGAAGTTCTGGAGCACCGACGTCGCCGGCAACACCGAGACGGCGCACACGGTCTCCTTCGGCATCGACAAGACAACCCCCACCATCGGCCACACCCAGAGCCCGGTCGCCAACGCCGACGGTTGGAACAACGAGAACGTCACGGTGACCTTCGACTGTTCGGACGCGCTGTCGGGCGTCGCGAGCTGCACCGACCCCCAGACGGTCACGACCGAGGGCAAGGCCCAGGCCGTCACCGGCACTGTCAGGGACAACGCGGGCAACACGGCGACCGACCCGGCAGCGGTCAGCATCGACAAGACGAAGCCTGTGATCAGCGTCGACCCGCTGCCCGCGCCCACAGGCGCCAACGGTTGGTACAAGGACGACGTCACTGCGACCTTTACGGCCACGGATGCAGTGTCGGGCGTCAAGAGCCAGGACAAGGCGCACACCTTCGGCGAGGGTGCCGACCAGACTCGTACGGCCACCGCCACGGACGTCGCCGGCAACACCGGCTCCGTCACGACGGCGAAGGTCAGCGTGGACAAGACCGCCCCGACCATCAGCGGCAAGATCGTGAGCACTCCGAACGCCAACGACTGGTTCACGGGGGACGTCAAGGTCGAGTGGACCTGTGGCGACAACCTCTCTGGCGTTGTCGCCTGCCCGGCTGACTCCGTGGTGACTGGGGAGGGAGGCAACCTCTCCGCCTCCGCCAGCGTCACCGACAAGGCCGGTCACACCGCGACGGCCACCGTCGACGGCATCAAGATCGACCACACCGCCCCGGCCACGACCGCCACCAACGTCCCCGGCGGCTGGGTCAAGGCGCCCGTGACCGTGGGTCTTCGCGGCACGGACAACCTCTCCGAGGTGGACAGCACCTACTACGCCATCGACGGAGCAACCACGCCCACGAAGGGCGATACCGTCACGATCGGGGGCGAGGGCCCGCACACCGTCGAGTACTGGTCGGTCGACGGGGCCGGCAACACCGAGAAGGCCCAGACGTTCTCGGTCCGGATCGACCTGTCATCGCCGAGCATCACCCCGAGCCAGACCCCGGCCCAGAACGTCAAGGGGTGGAACAACACCGACGTCTCGGTGAACTTCTCCTGCGAGGACCAGACGGCCCTCTCCGGCCTGAAGGACTGCAGCAACCCTGTGACCGTCACGGTGGAGGGTGAGGCACAAAAGGTCACCGGCACGGCGACGGACAACGCCGGCAACAGCGTCACCGGCACCGCCACGGTCAACATTGACAAGACTGCGCCGACCATCACCGGAGCCCCGGACCGCAAGGCGAACGAGGCCGGCTGGTACAAGGACGACGTCACTGTCACCTTCTCCGGCAAGGACGACCGCTCCGGCATCGACACCGTGACCGGCCCCCAGCGGCTGGTTGAGGGCGCCAGCCAGGCGGTCGACGGTACAGCGGTCGACAACGCCGGCAACGCCGCGTCCACGTCGGTCACCGGCATCAACATCGACAAGACCGCGCCCAACCTCAGCGCCGCCCCGACCACCGGCCCGAACGAGAACGGGTGGTACAACACGAACGTCACGCAGACCTGGTCCGCGGACGACGCTCTCTCCCGCCTCGCCGGCGACAAGCCTGCCGACTCGGTTCTGTCGACGGAGGGCGAGGGCCAGACCGCCGCGGCGTCAGTGACCGACAAGGCCGGCAACATCACCAGCGCCACCAGCGCGCCCGTGAAGATCGACAAGACCGCGCCGAGCACCGACGTCTCCGCCCCGAGCGGCTGGGTCAACAACGGCGTCGACGTCACGCTGACGCCGCACGACGCCCTCTCGGGCGTCAGCTCGACCCACTACCGCGTGGACGGCGCCGCGACGTGGACCATCGGCGACGACGCCACGAGCACCACCGTCGCGCTCACCTCCGATGGCACCCACACCATCGAGTACTTCTCAGGCGACCTGGCCGGCAACGCCGAGGTAGCCAGGACCGTCACGGTCCAGATCGACCAGAGCAACCCGACCATCACGCACAAGCTCGACCCCGTGGCGAACGGCAACGGCTGGAACAACGCCGACGTCACCGTCACCTTCACCTGTGCCGACCCGGGCGACCTGTCCGGCATTGCCAGCTGCACCGCCCCCCAGACGGTCACGGACGAGGGCAAGGACCAAGCGGTCACCGGCACCGCCACGGACAAGGCCGGGAACAGCGCCGAGGACCCCGCCACGGTGAGCCTGGACAAGACCAAGCCCACCATCGCAGGCAGCCGGAAGCCGGCAGCCAACGACTTCGGCTGGAACAACACCGACGTCACCGTCTCCTTCGACGGCAAGGACGCGCTGTCCGGCATCGACAGCGTCACCGCCGACAAGACCTTCGGCGAGGGCACGAACCAGTCGCTCGAGGGCACCGTGGTGGACGCGGCCGGCAACTCGGCCAGCACCACGGTTGGCGGCATCAACGTCGACCAGACGGCGCCCACGCTGAGCGGCAAGCCGACGGCTGCTGCCAACGACAACGGCTGGTACAAGGGCGACGTCACCATCGACTGGAGGGCCGCGGACGACCGCTCCGGCGTGGCCTCCGCTCCTGCCAACAGCAAGATCACCGGCGAGGGCGGCGGCCTCAAGGACACCGCCACGGTGACCGACAAGGCCGGCAACAGCACCACCGCCGACAGCGCCACGGTCAACATCGACCGGACGGCTCCCACCACCGGTGCCAATGCGCCGGCCGGATGGAACAACAGCGCGGTGACGGTCAGCCTGGCCGCCAAGGACGGGCTGTCGGGTGTCGACGCGACGTACTACGCAGTCGACGGTGGCGACGCCGTCAAGGGTGCGCTGCTCACGATCGACACCGAGGGTCAGCACGCCCTGACGTACTGGAGCGTGGACAAGGCCGGCAACACCGAGGCCGCTCAGACCGTTACGGTCAAGATCGACCTCACCAAGCCGACCATCACCCACACCGTCACCCCGGCCCCGAACGAGGCGGGCTGGAACAACAGCCCGGTTACCGTTGCCTACCACTGCGACGACAAGCTCTCGGGTTTGGCGACGTGCTCGCCCGTCACCAAGGTCAGCACGGACGGACAGGACCAGGCCGTCCCCGGTATCGCCGTCGACAACGCGGGCAACAGCCAGACCGACAACGCCAAGGTCAGCATCGACACGGTCAAGCCGACCATCACCGCTGCGCCTGACCGTGCCCCCAACAGCCACGGCTGGTATGCCGGTGACGTCACCGTCAGCTACAGCTGCACCGACGCCCTCTCCGGCATGGCCACCTGCTCGTCCCCGGACAAGCTCGGCGAGGGCCGCGCACAGTCTGCCAAGGGCACAGCTACCGACGCTGCGGGCAACACCGACTCCGCCACTGTCAGCCCCATCAACGTCGACAAAACGGCGCCGACCCTGAGCGGTGCCGCCACGACCGACGCCAACAGTGCCGGTTGGTACAAGGACGATGTCACGATCAAGTGGACCGCTGGTGACGAGGTGTCCGGACTCGACGGCGCGGCTCCGGCCGACAGCACCATCAGCAGCGAGGGCACCGGTCTCACCGCCGGCACCTCGGTCCGCGACCTGGCGGGCAACGAGACCTCGGCCGCCAGCGCACCGGTCAACATCGACCGTACGGCTCCAAGCACGAAGGTCTCCGATGTCTCCGACTGGAGCAACGGCGCCGTCACGGTCAAGCTGACCGCCGGTGACAACCGGTCGGGAGTCGCTGCCACGCACTACCAGCTGGACGAAGATCCGGCCGAGGTGGGCACCAGCGTCACGATCGAGACCGAGGGCACGCACGCGCTGCAGGTGTGGAGCGTCGACGTGGCAGGAAACGTCGAGGCCCAGAAGAACGTCACGGTGAAGATCGACAAGACGGCCCCCGGCATCAGCCACACACAGGCACCGACCGCCAACGAGCGGAGCTGGAACAACAGCGACGTGACGGTGACCTTCACCTGCACCGATAGCGGCTCGGGGATCGCCTCCTGCACCTCTCCCGTCACCAAGGGTGAGGGCGCGGCGCAGAAGGTCGAGGGCAAGGCCACCGACAAGGCTGGCAACTCGGCGACGGACGAGACGACGGTCAACGTCGACAAGACGAAGCCCACGGTGTCCGGCAGCCTGTCAGCGGGAAGCAACGCCAACGGCTGGTTCAACGCCGACGTCAAGGCGACGTTCACCTGCGCGGACCAGGACGGGCTCTCCGGGGTCCTCTCCTGCCCGGCAGCAAAGACCTTCGGCGAAGGCGCCGCCCAGAGCGCCGAAGGCACCGCCACCGACGCCGCGGACAACGAGAGCAACACCTTCTCCATCACCGACGTCAACGTGGACAAGACCGCGCCGACCCTCACCGGTGCCGCCACCACGGCACCCAACGACGAGGGCTGGTACAAGGGCGACGTCACCGTGAAGTGGACTGCCGCCGACACGTTGTCGGGCATCGCCGACGGTGACAAGCCGGCCGACAGCACCATCAGCGGTGAGGGCCAGGCACTGTCCGCTGGGACCTCGGTCAGCGACCGCGCTGGGAACATCAAGGGCGCCACCGTCGGCGGCATCAAGATCGACCGCCACGCCCCGAGTACGACCGCCTCCGCACCCAGCGGCTGGCAGAGCAGCGACGTCACCGTGAAGCTCAGCGCGACCGACAACCTCTCGGGCGTGGCGGGGACGTACTACACGGTCGACGGCGGGGCGCAGCAGGCCGGCACGACGGTCAGCATCACGACCGAGGGCACGCACACGGTCGCCTACTGGAGCGTCGACAACGCCGGGAACACCGAGACCGCCGGCACAGCCACCGTCCTGGTGGACAAGACCGCGCCGACGATCACCGGCAAGGCCACCACCAGCCCGAACGTCGCCGGTTGGTACAGCGCCCCTGTCACAGTCCACTTCGACTGCCAGGATGCCGTCAGCGGGATCGATTCCTGCCAGCCCGACGCGACGCTCCCCGCTCAGGGTGAGAACAGCGCCACGGGCACGGCGGTCGACAATGCCGGCAACAAGGGCACGACCACCATCGGCGGCATCAACGTTGACACGGTCGCACCGTCGGTCACCATCGGCGGCGTCAAGGACGGTGCGCAGTACACGGTCGGAGCCGTTCCCATCGCCACCGCGTCGGCCACTGACGCCACCAGCGGCCTCGCCGGCCCGGCCACGGGAACCCGGACGGGTGGCACGTCGAACGGTGTCGGCGCCTTCACCTACACCGCGACGGCGACCGACAAGGCCGGCAACGTGGGCACCGCCAAGGTGGCCTACACGGTGGTCTACGGGTTCGGGACCACGCTGTTCCTGCAGCCGGTCAACGACACCGCCCACCAGACGGGTGTTGCCACCAGCGTCTTCAACGCCGGTCAGACCATCCCGATGAAGTTCGAGCTGCGCAACGGGGCGGGCCAGGTCATCACGGCCGCCACTGCACCCAAGTGGCTCGCCCCAGTCAAGGGCAGCACCACCAACGCGGCGGTCAATGAGTCGGTCTACACCGACACCCCGACCGTTGGCGGCACCTACGCCTTGAACGGGACGCAGTACCAGTACAACTGGAAGACGGACAAGGCGATGGCCGGCAGCTACTGGCGGGTCGGTGTGACCCTGGACGACGGCCAGACGTACTACGTCAACATCGCCCTGCGCTGACGACCGGCAGTGACGAAACGGCCCCGCACCATGTGGTGCGGGGCCGTTTGTCTGCCATCGCCTCCGACGGTGACATCGACTTATTGCGCGTTCGGCCAGTGAGGAGCGCAGCGACGATGTGGCCGAACGCGCAATAAGTCGTGCCTAGCGCAGGAGCTCCCAGTGGTCGGCCGGGCCGACGGAGCCGTCGGGGGCGGTCGCCGCCTCCTCGTGGCCCCACCGGGTGAAGCCGACCGCCTTGAGGATGGCGTTGCTCGCGGTGTTGTCGGCGGCGGTCTCCGCGACGAGGCGACGCAGCCCGAGCCCGCCCTTCTCCTTGGGTGCGAACGCGTGGGCCACCGCGAGCCGAGCCCCCGTACGGGCGGCGCCCCGACCTCGCGCGCTGGGGTGCAGGAAGTAGCCGAGCTCGGCCGTGTCCCCGTCGGCAAGGGCGCCACCGTCGACGAAGACGAGCATGTCACCGAGCGCCCGGTCGGTCTCGGCGTCGGCGATGCACCAGCAGACGCTGGTCCCGCGAGCCATGAAGAGGCGCCGGCGAATGAGCCAGTCGGCCCACGTCTCAGGGGTGGGGATGGCCCGTGACGGCAGGAAGTGCTCGGGATGGTCTGGCGCCTCCACCGACTCGACGTCGCTGTCGCGCCACGGACGAAGGCGAATGCCGTCCGCCTCGAGGACCGGGGGAGTGACCCACTCCGTCCGCGGTTGCATCGGGTCATCACGGCCGAGGCTGCCGAACCACGCGTCCACGAGTCCACCGTCGCCGTGCACGACGTGCTGGGGGAGAGTCGCGAGAAACTCGAACCCGGCTGCCCGTGCCGGACCCCACGAGGCGAAGTTGCCGCTCTCGGCATACCAGTCGACACGCTGACCGCCGGCGTCGAACCAGTACTGGCAGACGAGCTTGAGGGCGCGAGCCATGAGGCCACGGCCACGAGCCCCCGGGTGAAGGCCATAGCCGATCTCGGCCCGACCCGCCTCCCTCGGTCGCAGGTCGATGGTGCCCTGGAAGGCGCCGTCGGCGTCGTCACCTGCACCCGTGGCGTCCTCGATGGCCCACAGCTGGTCACCGCCGGTGTCCCAGCCCTGGGCGATCTCGCCGACCC
The DNA here is from genome assembly GCF_001427985.1 of Knoellia sp. Soil729. Taxonomy (GTDB): domain Bacteria; phylum Actinomycetota; class Actinomycetes; order Actinomycetales; family Dermatophilaceae; genus Knoellia. The sequence continues at coordinate 464,067 of NZ_LMSA01000001.1, read as the reverse complement.
ACTCGTGGGCCATCTCGAGCGTGTAGCTGCGCGGGACCGTGGTCCAGCGCAGGCTCTCGGGGTCGGTGCACTGCTCGACGATGCGCTCGGCATCGGCCTCCCGGTGCGCTCGAAGACGCACGACACCGTCGGTGAGGATGGGCACGGAGTCTGGGAACGGCATACCGGAATGTCATCACGGAAGCGCGCTGGGACGGAACCTATTAAACGGGCCTGGTCGTTGGACTCCGTGGCTCGACTACCCTTGGCAGGTCTCGTCGAAGGTGTCGAGGACTTGCCCGTTCAACGAGGAGTACTACCCGTGGTGAAGATCGTCGAGAAGCTGCTGCGCGCCGGTGAAGGCCGCATCATCAAGAAGCTCGAGAACGTCGCCGAGCAGATCAACGCGATCGAGGACGACTTCGTCGCGATGAGCGACGACGAGCTGCGCGGCATGACCGACGAGTTCCGCACCCGCCTGGCCGACGGCGAGACCCTCGACGACCTCCTGCCCGAGGCCTTCGCGGCCGTGCGCGAGGCCGGCAAGCGCACCCTCGGCAAGCGGCACTTCGACGTGCAGCTCATGGGTGGGGCGGCCCTGCACATGGGCAACGTCGCCGAGATGAAGACCGGTGAGGGCAAGACCCTCGTCGCCACCCTGCCCTCCTACCTCAACGCCATCGAGGGCAAGGGCGTGCACGTCATCACGGTCAACGACTACCTGGCGGAGTACCAGGCCGAGCTGATGGGGCGCGTCCACCGCGCCCTCGGCCTCGAGACCGGCGTCATCCTCGCCAGCATGACGCCCGACGAGCGTCGCGAGCAGTACGCCAAGGACATCACCTACGGCACCAACAACGAGTTCGGTTTCGACTACCTGCGCGACAACATGGCGTGGTCCACCGACGAGCTCGTGCAGCGCGGCCACAACTTCGCCATCGTCGACGAGGTCGACTCGATCCTCATCGACGAGGCCCGCACGCCGCTCATCATCTCGGGACCGGCCGACCAGCCGACCAAGTGGTACACCGAGTTCGCCAAGGCGGTGCAGCACCTCGAGCGTGGTGAGGGTGCCGACCAGATGCGTGGCATCCCGAGCCGCGGCGACTACGAGGTCGACGAGAAGAAGAAGACCGTCGGAGTCCTCGAGCCAGGCATCGAGAAGATCGAGGACTACCTCGGCATCGAGAACCTCTACGAGTCCTCCAACACGCCGCTCATCGGCTACCTCAACAACGCGATCAAGGCCAAGGAGCTCTTCACCCGCGACAAGGACTACGTCGTCATGGACGGCGAGGTCCTCATCGTCGACGAGCACACCGGCCGCATCCTCAAGGGCCGCCGCTACAACGAGGGCATGCACCAGGCGATCGAGGCCAAGGAGGGGGTGACGATCCAGAACGAGAACCAGACGCTCGCGACGATCACCCTCCAGAACTACTTCCGCATGTACGACAAGCTCTCGGGCATGACGGGTACGGCCATGACCGAGGCCTCCGAGCTCAACTCGATCTACAAGCTCGGCGTCGTCCCGATCCGCACCAACCGCCCGATGGTCCGCAAGGACCAGGCCGACCTCGTCTACCGCACCGAGGAGGCGAAGTTCTCCGCGGTCATCGACGACATCGCCGAGCGCCACGAGAACGGCCAGCCGATCCTCGTCGGCACCGTGAGCGTCGAGAAGTCCGAGCTGCTCTCGGACCTGCTGCGCCGACGCGGCATCAAGCACGCCGTCCTCAACGCCAAGCACCACGAGCGTGAGGCCGCGATCGTCGCCGACGCCGGTCTCAAGGGCGCTGTCACCGTTGCCACCAACATGGCCGGACGAGGGACGGACATCATGCTCGGCGGCAACCCCGAGTTCATGGCCGTCGCCGCCCTCAAGGACCGCGGCCTGGACCCGGTGGAGACGCCCGAGGAGTACGAAGCGGCCTGGGACGCAGCCCTCGAGGCCGCCGAGGCCAAGGTCAAGGCCGAGCACGAGGAGGTCGCCGAGAGCGGTGGCCTCTATGTCCTGGGTACCGAGCGCCACGAGTCGCGACGCATCGACAACCAGCTGCGTGGTCGTTCCGGTCGACAGGGAGACCCGGGCGAGTCCCGCTTCTACCTCTCGCTCGAGGACCACCTCATGCGACTGTTCAACTCCGGCATGGTCGAGCGGGTCATGAGCACCTCCGGCATGGCCGACGACACGCCCATCGAGTCCAAGATGGTCTCGCGCTCGATCGCGTCGGCACAGAGCCAGGTCGAGGCGCAGAACTTCGAGATCCGCAAGAACGTCCTCAAGTACGACGACGTCCTCAACCGCCAGCGCACCGTCATCTACGAGGAGCGCCGCCGCGTCCTCGAGGGTGAGGACCTGCACGAGCAGATGCGCTTCTTCGTCAACGACGTCATCGGCGGCTACGTCGACGCCGAGACCTCCGAAGGCTTTGCGGAGGACTGGGACCTCGACCGGCTGTGGACCGCCCTCAAGGCGCTCTACCCCATCTCGCTCACCCAGGAGCAGGTCGTCGACGCCGCCGGTGGCCTCTCCGGCCTGCGCAACGAGTCCCTCAAGGAGGAGCTCCTCACCGACGCCCACCACGCCTACGACCTCCGCGAGGAGGCCCTCGGCGCCGAGGTCATGCGTGAGGTCGAGCGTCGCGTGATGCTCTCGGTCCTGGACCGCAAGTGGCGCGAGCACCTCTACGAGATGGACTACCTGCAGGAGGGCATCGGCCTGCGCGCCATGGCCCAGCGCGACCCGCTCGTGGAGTACCAGCGCGAGGGCTTCCAGCTCTGGGAGGCCATGAACGAGTCGGTCAAGGAGGAGGCCGTCGGCCTCATCTTCCACGTCGACGTCCAGGTCGACCAGCCGACCCCCGAGGTCGCCGCCGCGCCGCAGCACGTCTCCGACATGTTCGGTGGGCTCGCGGGTGCGGGTGCGGGGGCGGCTGCGGGTTCGGACGGCACGCAGGAGCCGGAGCTCGAGAGCCCGCGCGTCGAGGTGGCCGGTGTGGGCGTGGAGCGTCCGCGCCAGCCCGCGCAGCTGCACTACACCGCGCCGTCGGAGTCGGGTGAGGTCGAGGAGCGCGACGTGGCCTCACGCAACGGCAGCAGCGCCAGTGGCGGCCGAGGCGGGCTGAGCCCCGAGCAGCTGGCGCACACCCCGAAGAACGCGGCGTGCCCCTGTGGCTCGGGCAAGAAGTTCAAGATGTGCCACGGCGCCAAGGTCTGACGCCGCCACTCAGCCAGACCCACGCAGTCGAGAGTAGACAAAGTCCCGCCACCAGCGACTGGAGGCGGGACTTTGTCTACTCTCGACGGATGTTCAGCCGATCTGGAGCGACTCCACGCGCCACCGCCCGTCCTGGCCGGCGAGCCGTAGCGCCATTGCCCGCACCCGGGCACCGTCACTGACGACCACGCTGCACTCGGCGACCCCGTCCGCAGGCTCGCACACGTGCACCGAGCGCACCAGGGCCCGATGCGCCAGCGAGCGGGAGCCCGCTGCGCGGCGCCGCGCTGCGAGGGCTCCGCGACGGGCGATCACGGCATACACCTGTGGGGTCGTCCAGCGGACGACCTGAGGGGCGGGCCGCAGGCCGGACATCACCTCGATGATGGCCTGCGCGATCTGGCCGGCCCACGGGCCCGGCTCGGGGAGGTCGGCACGTGACGTGCTCTGCGGACCAAAGATCTGCTCGTCGCTCGCCGAGGCGAGGTCGACGGCCAAGGCATCCTGCACGTATGCCGGGTGGCCGAGCTCGTCGTTCGAGCGCCGCATCGCTTCGGCCAGAGGGATGGCCGGCGGACGCGGGGCTGCCGGCGGGTGCACCTTGACGGAGTGCAGGTGGGAGGTCGGGCGGGTCATTGCGTCACGCTCCCTGTCTCGTGGGCGTCCGGGACGCTCAGGACCTGGCCGGGGAGGATGAGGTCGGGGTCCTCACCGATGACGTCACGGTTGAGCTCGTACCACTGCGGCCACGCGCGGGCGATCTCGGCGTCCGAGGCCTGCGGTCCGAGGTGGCGGGCGGCGATCGACCAGAGCGAGTCACCGCGGTGGACGACGACCTCACTTGAGGGAGCTGCTGCGGCGACGCGTCCGCCGAGGAGTCCGGCGTCGGGCTGCGGGCGCACGCGCGGGGCGGCCGGGGTGAACCCGGGCGCGGGCGGGGCTGGGTCGGCCGGACGGAAACCGGGAGAGGGCGCGTCGAGACCGGACGTGCTGGGTGCGAAGCCGGGGTCCGCGACGCGAGTGTCGGCGACGCGGGGGTCGGCGCCGCCGCGAGACGCAGGTGAGGCGGCTGTGGCCGGGGCGGCGGACGCGACGCGCGGACCGGCGAGTGCCTGGGTCGGGCCGCCAGCGACGCCGACACCCACGCCGAGGACGAACGCCGCGACCCTGCGGGCGAGAGCCGGCGTCAGCCGCGCCGACCAGGTCCGCGCGATGGCCCCGACGCGACCCGGCACGCAGGAAAGCACCTCGAGGGCGGTCGCGAGGACGAGCCAGCCGGTGATGGCCAGCGCGAGGCTCGCCGCCCCGAGGACGAGCACCTCGTCGGCCGCGGCGGGTCCGGCAGCGTCGATGTCGGCCCGCGCGGAGGACCAGACGATCCCGAGGGCCCAAGGGAGCGCGCCGAGGAGCACCAGGGAGGGGGCGGTCACGGCAACCAGGCGCACGACAGCCGGCCAGCGGAAGGCTTGTGAGTGCCGTTTGATGCTGTTTGCTGTCGTTTGCATGTGGATGACGGTATTCGATGCTCTTTGTGGACGCAAGAGGAAGGCGGTCCGGGTGGCCTCTACGCTGCCGACCATGAGGTGGGACCAGCTCTTCGACGACCTCGAGGCACAGCTCGGTGCGCAGGAGCGACGCGAGCGCGACTCCGAGGTGGCCGACCGCACGCGACGCGAGCGGGCCGGTGTCGAGCTCGCCGCCCGCTTCGCGTCGGCGGTGGGTTCGGAGCTGAGGCTCCGTCTGCTCTCCGGAACCCAGGTGCAGGGTGAGCTGCTCGACCTGGGGGAGGACTGGCTGCTTCTCGAGCTCACCACTGGACGTGAAGCCGTCATCCCCATGCGGTCGGTGACCGGTGTCCTCGGTCTTCCCGCCCGAGCATCGTCCGCCCGCACCGCCCGCCGGTTCGCGCTGGGCTACGCGCTGCGCGGGCTCTCCCGTGACCGGGTCGCCGTGGCGGTGACCGACACGAGCGGCCAGGTCCTCACCGGCACGATCGACGTCGTCGGAGCGGACTCGCTCGACCTCGCCGAGCACGCGCTGGGGGAGAGCCGGCGCAGTGAGAACGTCCGGGGCCGACAGACCGTGCCCTTCTGGGCGGTCGTGCTCGTGGAGGCGCGCTGACCCCGGTCACGAACCGAAGCCGGTGCTGCGCGTGGGTCAGCTCTCGCCCTGGGTGCGCACGAAGTCGCGGGTCTGGGAGTACATGCGCTGGATGTAGTCCTCCAGCGCGGTGGTCTCCACGCGCCACTGCCCGCGTCCGCCGACCTTGATCGCCGGGAGGTCGCCGGACCGCACGAGGGCATAGGCCTGTGCCGAGGAGATGTCGAGGATCTCGGACACCTCGGTGAGCGGGATGAACCGCTTGGCCACGGGCTGGCTCCTGTCGTCGGGTGCGTCACCCAAGTCTGCCACGGCGCGCCGGCCAGCCCGTCGTGGTTGTCCCCAGCACCGGGTGGAGTGGGAGTCTGTCCACAGGGCCGCCGTCTGGCCGCGCGGAGCAGCACGTTCTGCGCCAGAATCGCTGCGGGGGATGTGCGCCGATCCCTCGACGATGTCCGGCCAGCACCTCGCACGACACGGAGCCCACCCGATGAGTGACCTGCACACCCCGACCGCCCAACGCCTGCGCAAGCCGTCGTGGCGCGACAGCCGACTGCTCATCGGGCTGCTGCTCGTCCTGGCCTCCACGGCCATCGGTGCCTACGTCCTGAGCCGTGCCGACGACCGGGTGCCGATGTATGCCGCGAAGTCCGGTCTCATGGCCGGCCAGCCCCTCACGGCCGACGACGTCGTGCGCGTCGACGTGCAGCTCGGCGACGCCGCCACGGACTACGTCAGTGCCCAGGATGCGATACCCGCCCAGCTCTTCGTCCTGCGCGAGGTGCGAGCCGGTGAGCTCATCCCACGCTCGGCCGTGGGACTCCAGGACGAGGCCACCTCCCAGCCCGTGACGCTCCAGGTGGACGCCACCTCTGCCTCCACGCTGCGGGAGGGCTCCGTCGTCGACGTCTATGTCAACCGGCCGGCCGCACCGGCCAAGGGGTCCATCGGAGCGACGAACTTTGCCGGGCCCGACCTGGCCCTCGAGGGCATCACCGTGGTGGGCCTGTCCACCGAGGACGGCGTCTTGGGCGGCGCTCGCGACACGCGTCCCGTGCAGGTGATGGTGCCCAAGGACAACGTCAAGGAGCTCGTCGGCGACGTCGACCTCGGCGCCAAGATCACCCTCGTGGCCGTGCCCGGCGCCGTGTCCCAGAAGGCGTCATGACGTCGAGCGTCATCACTGGCGTCTCGCACCACCACGAGCAGGAGCTCGTGACGGCCATCGACGCCGCTCCCGGCGTGAGCGTAGTTCGCCGGTGCGCCGATGTCCCCGAGCTGCTGTCGACCGGTGCCTCCGGCATCGCCGACGTGGCCATCGTGTCGGCCGACTTCCGCGGTCTCGACCGCGACGCCCTGCGCCACCTTGCCGGTCACGGTGTCCGCGTCGCGGCGTTCGTCTCCGCCGGCGATGACGCAGGGGAGGCGCGGGTGCGCCAGCTGGGGGTCAACACGCTCCTGCGACCGGGCATCGACCCCGACGAGCTGGGTCGCGTCATCGTCGAGCTGGCCGAGGGGACCGGCGCGGCGTCGGCCTCGTCGTCCGTCTCGGCCCGCACCCCAGCTGGTGCAGCCTTGCCGGGCGCCATCGGCACGTCCACGGTGAGCGACGCCGACATCGGGAGCTGGCTCGACGGCAAGCCCGCAGTCGGGCCTGCTTCGGCCTCAAATTCCGGTGCGACCGCCGGTGTGGCGCCGGGCTCCACTGGCGTCCATGGCGCAGGCGACGACGGATGGGACCTGCCGCAGCGCGCACGCGTCACCGCGATCTGGGGGCCGGCGGGAGCACCGGGGCGCACGACCATCGCCGTCACCCTGGCGGCCGACCTGGCCTCGCGCGGCGTCCGGACCCTGCTCGTGGACCTCGACACGTGGGGCGCCAGCGTGGCGCAGACCCTCGCGCTCATCGACGAGGCTCCCGGAGTCGCTGCCGCTGCCCGTGCCTCCGAGCAGGGCACGCTCGACCGAGCCTCCCTCTCCCGCGTGGCACCCGAGGTGAGCGACGGACTCCGGGTGCTGACCGGCATACCGAAGCCTGAGAGGTGGCCCGAGCTGCGAGCCGCTGCGGTCGAGGACGTCCTCGAGAAGTCGCGCGCACTCGTCGACCACGTCGTCATCGACTGCGGGTTCTCGATCGAGGACGACGAGGAGCTCAGCTATGACACCGCGGCACCGCGGCGCAACGCGACCACCCTCACCGCCCTCGAGAGCAGTGACAGCCTCGTCGTCGTGGGCGGCGCTGATCCCATCGGACTGCAGCGCCTCGTGCGCGCTGTCCAGGACGTCGCCGTGATCCCTTCGCCCGAGCCGCTCATCGTCGTCAACAAGGTGCGCGCGTCCGCAACTGGCGCCAGGCCCGAGAAAGCGATCGCCGACGTGCTCGGCCGCTTCGCGGGACTCGAGGACCCGGTCTTCGTCCCGTGGGCACCCGAGGAGTGCGACGCCGCTCTGCTCGCGGGTCGCAGCCTCGTCGAGTCGGCGCCGACAGCACCGGTGACCCGGGCCATGGCGCGGATCAGTGATCTCGTGCGTCCGGAGGCGGCCCGCGCCCCCGAGACGAGAGCCGGGCGGGCGCGGGCCCGGGCGAGGTTCGGACGGGGAGCACGTTGACCGAAGTCGAAGTTCGCGCCGGGTCGGTGACGCCATCTGCGAGCATGGGGCCGTGTCCGACCGCCTGAGCACCCTCGACAGCAGCTTCCTCGCCCTCGAGGAGCCGACCACGCCGATGCACGTCGGCTCCGTGATGGTGTTCGACGCGCCGACCGAGGGCTTCGACTACGACCGGCTCGTCGGCATCATCGAGCGCCGCATCGCCTACGTCCCGCGCTATCGCCAGCGCGTGCGCTCGATCCCCGGCCGTCTGGCCAACCCGGTGTGGATCGACGACGAGCGCTTCGACGTGACCTACCACGTGCGCCGGTCGGCGCTGCCCCGCCCGGGAGGCGACGAGCAGCTCGAGGAGCTCATCGCGCGCATCCAGCCGAGACCCCTGGACCGCAGTCGTCCGCTGTGGGAGGTCTATCTCGTCGAGGGCCTGGCCGACGACCGGTTCGCCATCATCACCAAGACCCACCAGGCGCTCGTCGACGGGGTGCACGCGGTCGACATCGCGCACCTCATCCTCGAGGACTCCGCCGTGCCGAGTGCCGAGAGCATCGACGACACGTGGCGCCCCCACCGGGAGCCCACCCAGACCGAGCTCGTCGTCAGCGCGCTCGCCGACACCGTGCGCACGCCGAGCCAGGTCGTCGAGACGCTCCAGTCGGGCATCACCGACGTCAAGGCCACCGCAGGTCGCATCGCCGGTGCGGCGGGCTCCGTGGTGTCGACCCTGGCGCGCGCCTCCGCCAGCCCGGCGCCGACCTCACCCCTCAACGCGCAGGTCGGGCGGGCCCGCCGCTTCGTCATGGTGGGCACCGACCTCGACGACTACAAGAAGATCCGCTCGCGCCTGACCAAGGGCAGCGTCGCCGACGACGTGTCGATCAACGACGTCATCCTTGCGACGGTGACCGGCGCGTTCCGGACGTGGCTGATGACCCGCGGCGAGAGCGTGCACGGCGGCACGACGGTGCGAGCCATGGTGCCGGTGAGCGTGCACGACGACGAGAGCGAGCTCCCGGCCGGACGCAACCTCACCGCGTGCTTCGTCGACCTGCCGGTGGGGGAGCCGGGTGCGTCGATGCGCCTGCACCAGATCGCCTTCGCCATGCGCCAGCAGATGGAGGCCGGGCGCGCCGTCGGCGCCGACACCCTGTCCGGGCTCGGCGGCTTCGCCCCGCCGACGATGCACACCCTCGCCGCCCGTCTGGGGGGCGCCGTGTCGCGCCGCCTCTACAACGTCGCCGTCACCAACGTCCCGGGCCCGCAGCATCCGCTGTACGTGGCGGGAGCCCGGATGGCCTCCACCTACCCGGTGATGCCGCTCGGCCAGGCCAAGGCGCTGTCCATCGGGCTGACCTCCTACGACGGTGGCGTCTACTACGGGCTCTACGCCGACCGCGACGCACTGCCCGACGTCGACGTCCTCGGCCAGTCGGTCATCGACGCGCTCCAGGAGCTGCTCGAAGCCCCTCGCTCACGCGCCCGCAGGAAGGACTGACCATGCCGATCGTTCGCGTCTACCTCCCGCTCGACCCCGCGACGCTGTCCACCCTGCGCAACAGCGGCGAGCTCGGTCCGGCCCCGGTCAACGGGCACGCGGCGCTCGCGTCCAGCCCGCGTCCCGGGATCGGCAACGACGACGAGGAACGCGAGTATGCCGCGTGGTCGGCTGCCGCTTCCGACGCCGCCGGCCGTGCCCCGGACGGAACCCGTCGCGTCGTCGCCTCGGCCGACGTCGATGCCGCCGTCGTCGAGCGTGCAGCAGCTGACGGCACCGCTGTGGAGCTGCACACCGTCGTGGCCCTGCCGCGGATCGCCTCGTTCCACATCGACGAGGAGCCGGGCGGTCAGGTGGCCGACCTGCTCTGGTACGACGTCACCGAGCTCGACGACGTCATCGCCCTCCTCGGCGAGTAAAGCATCGAGCCACGCCGGACCGACCGGCGGAGCCCGCCCCACTCGCAGCGTCTGCGAGGTGGCGGCTCGAGCGACCGAATCCGCAGACGCACACGGGTAGTGCGACGATGGACGCACCCCCGCACCCCATGGAATCGAGGAAGCCACCGATGGATGCTGTGACCCAGGTCCCCGCCCCGATCAACGAACCGGTTCGCGACTACGCGCCCGGCAGCCCGGAGCGCGCCGCGCTCGAGGTGGCGCTCGCCGAGGTCGGTAGCCAGAAGTGGGACCTTCCGCACACCATCGGCGGCCGGCGCGTCGAGGGGCGCGGCACCAAGATCGACGTGCGCCAGCCCCACGCCCACGCCAAGGTCCTCGGCACCATCCGTGACGCAACCAAGGCCGACGCCACCGCTGCTGTCGACGCCGCCCAGGCCGCGGCACCGGAGTGGCGCGACATGGCCTTCGACGACCGGGCCGCGATCCTGCTCAAGGCCGCCGACCTGCTCGCCGGTCCCCACCGCGCCAAGGTCAACGCCGCGACGATGCTGGGACAGAGCAAGACGGCATACCAGGCCGAGATCGATGCCGCGTGCGAGCTCATCGACTTCTGGCGCTTCAACGTGCACTTCGCCCGCCAGATCCTCGAGGAGCAGCCGCCGGCCAACGCTCGCGGCATCTGGAACCGCACGGACTACCGCTCCCTCGAGGGCTTCGTCTATGCGATCACGCCGTTCAACTTCACCGCCATCGCCGGCAACCTGCCGACCGCGCCCGCCCTCATGGGCAACACCGTCGTGTGGAAGCCGTCGCACACCCAGCAGCTCGCTGCCCAGTTCGTCCTGGAGATCCTCGAGGAAGCCGGCATGCCGCCGGGCGTCATCAACCTCGTGAGCGGACACGGTGCCGAGGTGTCGGACGTCGTCCTCACGCACCCCGAGTTCGCGGGCCTGCACTTCACCGGGTCCACGCGGGTCTTCCAGAAGCTGTGGCAGGAGATCGGCTCCAACCTCACGACCTACCGCCACTACCCCCGCATCGTCGGTGAGACCGGTGGCAAGGACTTCATCCTCGCCCACCCCAGCGCCGACCCCGACGTCGTGCGCACGGCGATGATCCGCGGCGCCTTCGAGTACCAGGGCCAGAAGTGCTCGGCCGCCTCGCGCGCCTTCATCCCGCGCAGCGTCTGGAAGGTCATCAAGAAGGACCTCGTCGAGCTCACCGAGAGCCTCACCATGGGCGACGTCACCGACCTGTCCAACTTCATGGGCGCCGTGATCGACGACCGGGCGTTCGCGAAGCACAAGAACGCCATCGACCGGGCACAGGCGGCGGGCAACATCGACATCATCGCCGGTGGCACCTATGACGACTCCGAGGGCTGGTTCGTGCGCCCGACGATCATGGTGGGCGAGGACCCGCACGACGAGATCTTCACGACCGAGTACTTCGGGCCGCTGCTCTCCGTCCACGTCTACCCGGACCGCCAGTTCGACAAGGTCATGGACATCATCGACTCGGCCAGCGCCTACGCGCTCACCGGCTCGATCCTCGCCCAGGACCGCGCTGCCGTCGCCAGGGCCGCGCACCGGCTGCGCTTCGCCGCGGGCAACTTCTATGTCAACGACAAGCCCACGGGCGCGGTCGTCGGGCAGCAGCCGTTCGGTGGTGGCCGCATGTCGGGCACCAACGACAAGGCCGGCTCGGCGCAGAACCTGCTGCGCTGGACGAGCCCCCGCTCGATCAAGGAGACCTTCGTCCCGCCGACGAACCACACCTATCCCCACATGGGCTGAGGCGCGGGGAGGGCTGTCAGAGGCGGTCGCGAAGCAGCCTGGTCTCGATCCGGGCGGCCGTGAGCAACGGCTCCGCGGCCGCCTTCTCGAGCTTGCCACCGATGAGTGGGACGCCCGCCCTCAGGTCGGCCACGACCTCCTGCACGCTCCCGGACGCGGTGGGCGACAGGCGGATTGAGCCCTTGAGGGTCATCGGCGCGCCCTTGACGTGGAGGTTGAGGTCGGCGCTGCGGCTGCCGTCGGGGGCCGCGGCGCCCCACGTCTGGACCTCGACGATCGTCAGCGTGTCGCCGACGAACGAGCGGGCGATGTCCGGCAGGCCATCGGTGGGCAGGAGCCGCTCGGTCGAGATCACCGTGCGGTCACCCGCGTCCTTGATGTCCGCCGTCCAGCGGCCGGTTGTTGTCGCGTCGCACTTCGCGTCCTGGAAGGACTGCTCGCTCATCACCGCGAACACGGCCTCGGGCGCAGCCGGGTACTCGGCTCGATGCGTGAACTTCACCTGGGTCTCCTCACGTGACGGGCCCCGATCCTCTCACCGAAGGCGCAGGTCGTTCGCGATCTCGTCCAGGGTTCGCGTCGACTCGGCCAGCGCGGCCAGGAGCCGGTCGCGCCGGCGGCGGTGCTGGGCGCCCAGCCCGTCGAGCTCGTCCTGCAGGGTGCGCATCAGCTCCTCCGCATCCCGGGCCGCACGGGGGTCGGCCTCGCCGCTGACGCCCCACGCGGGCCGCACCCGCCCGTCCACGACGGCGAGCCCCGCAGGCCCGGCGGCATCGAGCACCCGCCTTGCGCGCGCCTGGAGCTCACTGAGCTCCGCGGCATACGTCTGCAGTGCAGCGCCGACCACGTCGGCCTGCTGCCCACCCCGCGCGAGCGCCGCCATCGAACGCCGGCCCTCCTTGCGAAGGCGCACGGACGTCGAGGTGCCCCACACGTTCTTGAGCGAAAGGTATGCCGTCGTGCCGCGTTCGCTGGCACCTGCCAGGTCGCGAGCCGCCCGGCGAGCGGCCGTGCCGGCGGCCGAGAGGGAGCCGGGGTCACCGGGTACGGGGCCCCTCACCGGCGCTCGCCCTGGGTCGGGGTGGCTTCGAACGAACCCTGCTGGGTGCGCTGCTCGCCGCTCGGGGAGCTGCTGTCCAGCCGGGACGCCACCCGCGCCAGGGTCGTGAGGTGCTGGCCGGTGACCTCGTCCACGGCCCGCACGAGGTCGACGACCTGGTCGACCCACGCGTCGACGCTGTGCTGGGCGCGCGGCTCGCCCATGACGACGAGGCAGGACAGGAGGTCGTCCTCGACGGCGGTCACAGTCTGCGACAGCCCCTCGAGAACCCCGCTCACCTCGGCGAGTGCTGAGCTGTCGACGGGCTGGCGCACCACGTCACTCTAGTGCTCACGCGTCACTCCCACGGGCCCCCATCCACAGCCCCGAGGGGGTGAGTAGTCTCGGTGCAGGACACAGCGACGTGTCCCGCCGAGGACCTCGGCGACGGCGCAACCAAAGGATCTGCAGCGCACCATGGCGGAGTCATCGGTCCAGTCACGCTCGACCACGCTCGACACCATCATCACGGCGTTCGCCGACCTCGACGACCGCCCGGACGGGGCCGTCGTCGTCAGTCGCTACTTCCGCCACGTGCCCCTCGAGGAGCTCAGCTCCCGCCCGGCGCAGGCGCTCGCCGGGACGGTGAAGAGCCACCTCGAGATCGCCCAGCAGCGCACCCCGGGCACGGCGGTGATCCGCGTCTTCAACCCCACGACCGAGACGGACGGGTGGTCCAGCGCCCGCACCGTCATCCAGGTCGTCACCGACGACATGCCCTTCCTCGTGGACTCCGTCACCTCGGCGCTCGTCCAGCGCGACATCGACATCCACCTCGTGGTCCACCCGCAGGTGAGGGTGCGTCGCGACGAGTCGGGCCGCCTGCTGGAGACGTGCGACGAGGACTGCGTGAGCGCTCCCGAGGACGGATCGGACGTCCTCGACGAGTCCTGGATGCTGCTCACCATCGACCGCGAGAGTGACGAGGAGCGGCGTGGACAGCTCCAGGGCGTCCTCGAGGAGGTCCTCAAGGACGTGCGCGAGGCGGTCGAGGACTGGCCGACGATGCGCACCAAGTGCCTCGTCATCGCCGCCGAGCTCGAGGAGACCCCGCCCACGGGCGTCGACCCCGCCGAGGTCTCCCAAGCGGTGGCCTTCCTGCGCTGGATGGCCAACAACCACTTCACCTTCCTCGGCTACCGCGAGTACTCCCTGGAGGACACCCCGCAGGGCGACGTCATCCGTCCGTTGAGTGGCAGCGGGCTGGGCATGCTGCGCGAGGACCCGCCGGCCGACAAGCCGACCAGGCCGTTGTCCGAGCAGTCGAGCCGCAAGGCCCGGGAGCGGGGCGTCCTCGTCCTCACCAAGGCGAACTCAAGGTCGACAGTCCACCGTCCGGCATACCTCGACTATGTCGGCGTGCGGACCTACTCACCGGACGGGCAGACGCTGGGGGAGCGGCGCTTCCTCGGTCTCTACGCGTCGACCGCCTACACCGAGTCGGTGCTGCGCCTGCCCGTCGTCGCCGAGAAGGTCGCCCGCGTGATCGAGCGCTCCGGGCTCGCGCCCGACTCGCACACGGGCAAGGACCTCGTGGAGGTCCTGGAGACCTACCCGCGAGACGAGCTCATCCAGTCCAGCCCCGACCAGCTGTTCGAGACGGCCATGGCCGTCACCCAGCTCCAGGAGCGCCGCCGCACCAAGCTCTTCCTGCGCGAGGACGACTTCGGTCGCTTCGTGTCGTGCCAGGTCTACATCCCACGTGACCGCTACAACACGGGCGTGCGCACCCGCATGGCGGCGATCCTCAAGGACACCTTCGGTGGTGAGAGCGTCGAGTTCACCGCCAGCGTGAGCGAGCGTGCCCTCAGCCGGCTGCAGTTCGTCGTGCGCGTCCCCAACGGGGAGCACATCCGCACCCTCGACGAGGAGCAGCGCGCGGAGCTGGAGCACCAGCTCGTCGAGGTGAGCCGCAACTGGTCGGACCGCCTCGGTGACGGCCTGCGCGACCGCCTCGGCGAGGTCGAGGGAGACCGCCTGCTCGACAAGTTCGGTCGCGGCTTCCCGACCGGCTACGAGGAGACCTTCGCCGTCGTCCAGGGGGTGGCCGACCTGCACCACCTCGACCGCCTCGGCGACGAGCGCCGCACGAGCGTCGCGCTCTACCGGCCCGCCGACTCGCCGGACAACATCCGCCGCTTCAAGCTCTTCCGAATCGACCCGCTGTCGCTCACCGACATCCTGCCGATCTTCACCGACATGGGCGTCGAGGTCGTCGACGAGCAGCCCTACGAGGTCACGCGCTCCGACGGGGAGCCCTTGCACGTCTACGACTTCGGCCTCCGGGTCCACAACCCCGACATCTGGTCGGGGGTCTCCCACGAGGAGCTGCGTGATCTCTTCGAGAGCGCCGTCCTCGCCGTGTGGGACCGCCGGGCCGAGTCGGACGGCTTCAACCAGCTCGTCCTCGCCGCCCGGCTCAGCTGGCGCGAGGTCGTCATCCTGCGCACCGTGGCCAAGTACCTCCGCCAGACGCAGGCGACATTCAGCCAGTCCTACTTCGAGGACGCGCTGGTCTCCAACCCGGCGATCGCCACCGACCTGGTCGCGTTCTTCCGGGCCCGCTTCGACCCCGACCGGTTCGACGGCGACGCCACCGAGGACCGTGAGGCGCAGGAGAGCGAGATCGCCGAGCGGATCATCAGCGCCCTCGACGACGTCAGCTCGCTCGACGAGGACCGGATCATCCGTTCCTTCCTCGCGGTGATGAAGGCGACCCTGCGTACGAACTTCTTCCAGACGACGCAGGGCGGCGACCCCAAGCCCTACGTCTCGCTCAAGCTCAACCCCCAGGCGATACCCGACCTGCCGGCTCCGCGACCGGCATACGAGATCTGGGTCTACAGCCCACAGGTCGAGGGCGTGCACCTGAGGTTCGGCAAGGTCGCTCGCGGTGGGCTGCGCTGGAGTGACCGGCGCGAGGACTTCCGCACCGAGGTCCTCGGCCTCGTCAAGGCGCAGATGGTCAAGAACGCCGTCATCGTCCCGACCGGCTCCAAGGGCGGCTTCTATGCCAAACAGCTGCCCGACCCGGGGGTGGACCGCGAGAAGTGGCTCGAGGAGGGGCAGTCGGCCTACCGCACCTTCATCTCGGCCCTGCTCGACGTCACCGACAACCGTGTCGGCACCGAGATCGTGGCACCCGACCGGGTCGTGCGCCACGACGAGGACGACCCCTATCTCGTCGTCGCCGCAGACAAGGGCACGGCGAAGTTCTCCGACCTCGCCAACGGTGTGGCGCAGTCCTACGGCTTCTGGCTCGACGACGCCTTCGCGTCCGGCGGCTCTGCCGGCTACGACCACAAGGGCATGGGCATCACGGCCCGCGGCGCTTGGGAGTCGGTCAAGCGCCACTTCCGCGAGATGGGCGTCGACAGCCAGTCCGAGGACTTCACGGTCGTGGGTGTCGGCGACATGAGTGGTGACGTCTTCGGCAACGGCATGCTCCTGTCGGAGCACATCCGCCTCATCGCTGCCTTCGACCACCGGCACGTCTTCGTCGACCCCGATCCGGTTGCGGCGCAGTCCTTCCAGGAGCGCAAGCGCCTGTTCGACCTGCCCCGTTCCTCGTGGGACGACTACGACCGCTCGCTCATCTCCGAGGGCGGTGGCGTCTTCTCACGCTCGCTCAAGTCGATCGAGGTCACCCCCGAGATGCGCGAGGCGCTGGGCCTGCCCGACGACACCACGTCGATGACTCCGACGGAGCTCATCCACGCGATTCTGCTCGCGCCCGTCGACCTGTTGTGGAACGGCGGGATCGGCACCTACGTCAAGGCCTCGAGCGAGGACCACCTGTCCATCGGGGACCGGGCCAACGACGCGATCCGGGTCGACGGCAACCAGCTGCGCGTCAAGGTCGTCGGCGAGGGCGGCAACCTCGGGCTGTCGCAGCTGGGTCGGGTCGAGGCAGCCCTGTCCGGGGTGCGGGTCAACACCGACGCCATCGACAACAGCGCTGGCGTCGATACCTCCGACCACGAGGTCAACATCAAGATCCTGCTCGGTGACGTCGTGCGTCGCGGCGACCTCACGACGGAGCAGCGCAACACCCTGCTCGCGTCGATGACCGACGACGTGGCCGAGCACGTCCTGCGCGACAACTACGAGCAGAACGTCCTGCTCGGCAACGCCCGGGCGCAGGAGCTGTCGATGGTCCCCGTGCACCAGCGCCTCATGGCCTGGCTCGAGGGTCGCGGTGAGCTCGACCGTGGGCTGGAGTTCCTCCCGACCGACGCCGAGATCGCCAAGCGCGCCTCGGACGGCGTCGGCCTGAAGTCGCCGGAGTTCTCGGTGCTCGTCGCCTACGCCAAGCTGGCGCTCAAGAAGGACATCATCGCGAGCGACCTGCCGGACGACCCCTACTTCGAGGCCACCCTCGCCGACTACTTCCCGCCGCCGCTGCGCGAGGCCTACGCGGACGAGCTGGGCAAGCACCCACTGCGCCGCGAGATCGTCACCAACTCCGTGGTGAACTCGATGGTCAACCGTGGTGGCATCACCTTCGCGTTCCGTGCGCAGGAGGAGGTGTCGGTGAGCCCCGAACAGGTGGCCCGGGCGTTCATCGTCTGCCGCGAGGTCTTCGACCTGCGGGGTCACGTCGAGGCCATCGAGGCACTCGACAACGTGCTGCCGACCTCCGTCCAGACCGAGCTCTACCTCGAGTTCCGCCGCCTGCTCGACCGTGCGGTGCGCTGGCTGCTCGAGGCCCGGCCCACCCGCCTGGACATCACCACCGAGATCGAGCGCTTCGCACCCGTGGTCGCCGAGCTCTCGCCGAGCATTCCTGAGCTCCTCCAGGGGACCGAGCGCGAGCGGGTCCTCGACCAGACGGCGCGGTGGGAGGCCGCGGGCGTGCCCGCCGAGCTCGCGGCCAGTGCAGCCGTGCTCCTCGACTCGTTCTCTCTGCTCGACGTCGTCGACATCGCCACCGACCTCGGTCACACGGCGGCAGAGGTGGCGGAGGTCTACTTCAGGATGTCAGAGCGGTTCGGCATCGACGCCATGCTCACCCGCGTCGCCCGGCTCCCTCGCGACGACCGCTGGGACGCGCTGGCCCGCGGAGCCCTGCGCGACGACCTCTACGGCGTCCTCGAGGCCTTCACCCGCAACGTCTTCGAGTTCGAGGAGGACCTCGACGGCGACGGGAAGGTCACGCCCGAGGAGCGCATCGAGTCGTGGAGCCAAGCCAACGCCGATGGGGTCGCGCGCAGCGCGAGCCAGCTCACCGGCATACGCTCGCTGGAGAAGCCCAACATCGCGGCACTGTCGGTGGCACTGCGCTCGCTTCGGTCCATGGTCCGCTCGGGGAAGTGAGCGCAGCACGATCTAGGCTCGCCCCGTGAGCACCCTCGCCGAGTCCCTGCGCGCCTCCACGACGTTGGAGGACCACGAGATCGAGTGGGTCCACCTCGTCGTCGGCGACTGGCAGCTGATCGCCGACCTGTCGTTCGCCGACCTCGTCCTGTGGGTACCGTCGGGGATCGACGGGTGGCGTGCCGTCGCGCACGTACGGCCCAACACCGGTCCGATGGTCTTCTACGAGGACGTCGTCGGCCGGACTTCTGGCCGCTGGCGCGACCCGATCCTCGACGAGGCCTACCGCCAGCGGAGGATCGTGTCAGGCCGCGCGAACACCGGCGAGGGGGAGCAGGCCGTGCGCGAGCAGGCGATCCCGGTGGTCAGGGAGGGCCGGTCGCTGGCCGTCATCACCCGGCACGCCAACGTCGTCACCGGACGGACGCCGAGCCGCCTCGAGCTGACCTACCGCCACCTGGCGGACGCACTCATCCGGATGATCGCGGCGGGGGAGTTCCCCAGCACCGCCGCACCCACGGGCGCGCGGCGCGGTGCTCCGCGGGTGGGTGACGGCGTCGTGCACCTCGACCTCGACGGGGCCGTGGTCTATGCCAGTCCCAACGCCATCAGCGCGATCCACCGGCTGGGTCACCGAGGCGACGTGATCGGTGAGGTGCTGGCCGCCATCGTCACCGAGCTCCTGCAGTCCTCCGGCACGGCGGTCGACGAGTCACTCGCGGTGGTCATCACGGGCCGCGCCCCCTGGTGGACCGAGGTGTCGACCGCCTCCGCCAGCGTCACCATGCGGGCGATCCCGCTCACCAACGGTGGGACCCGCGAGGGGGCGATGCTGCTGCTGCGCGACGTGTCCGAGCTCCGTCGCCGTGAGCAGGAGCTCATCACCAAGGACGCGACGATCCGCGAGATCCACCACCGCGTCAAGAACAACCTGCAGACCGTCGCGGCGTTGCTGCGCCTGCAGTCACGTCGCGTCCCCGACCAAGGTGCCCGCAACGCGCTCGACGAGGCGGTGCGGCGGGTCGGGACGATCGCGCTCGTCCACGAGACGCTCAGCCAGGGCATCGACGAGACGGTCGACTTCGACGAGATCGCGGTGCGGGGGCTGCGCGCGGTGGTCGACGTCGCGGTCACCGAGCATCGGGTCGACTCGACCGTGACGGGCTCGTTCGGACGGATGCGTGCCGAGGACGCCACGTCGCTCGCGATGATCGTCTCCGAGCTGGTGCAGAACGCTGTCGAGCACGGGCTGGCCTCGCGAGGGGGGTCCATCGCCGTGGATGTCGTGCGCGCCGAGGTCGAGCCGGGGCTCGACGGGCTCACGGTGACGATCACCGACGACGGCACTGGACTTCCGGCGGGCTTCCGACCGGTGCTGGCCGGGCTCGGCACCCGTATCGTCACCTCGCTCGTGCAGGACCTCCAGGGCAGGATCCGCTGGGAGCCGGCCTCGCCGCAGGGAACCCGCGTGGAGTTCACCGCCCGGTTGCGCCCCATGGCGCGCACCTGAGCCTTCACCCCTTCGCCGTATGCCGTCCGCCCGCCTGTGGCGCGGCGCGCGCGTCAGGTGGCCACTTCGGTCCTGGGCTGGCCGGGGAGCGCGCAGTGCAGGGCACACAAGAACGGCCCCGCCGCAATGGCGAGGCCGTCGAGTGTCGTGCTGGAAGTCAGCCTGCGCGGCGGGCGCGGGCGTTGCGTCGCTTGAGTGCGCGACGCTCGTCCTCGGAGAGTCCGCCCCAGACGCCAGCGTCCTGACCGGACTCCAACGCCCACTTGAGGCAGGTGTCAACGACTTCACAGCGGCGGCAGACAGCCTTGGCTTCCTCGATCTGCATGATCGCCGGGCCCGTGTTCCCGATCGGGAAGAACAGCTCGGGATCCTCATCGAGGCAGGCAGCGCGGTCGCGCCAATCCATGGGGGGGTGCTCCTTGTCCGTGGAGTTCAGTGGTGCTGGCCGCTGCGGGGGAGCAAAGACCAACCTTGGGGTTGCGTCCTTGCAATCCGGTCGAACGTAGACACGCAGACGTCCGAACCTTCAGTCTAGACCCAGCGACCCAATTGCGACAGGGTTTCTTGGCGTCAAGATTTTCGAGCGCAGACGCTCGGGGCCGAAAACCCCTTTCTCAGCGCGCAACGAGCCGCGACGGCGATGGGTTCCTGGCGAGCCCAGGGCAGCGTTCAGCCGGGGCCGGCCTCCGAAGGGGGCGACACCCGAGCCACCTGGATCTCGCGGTGCAGCCGTCCGTGAACGAGCAGGCCACGCCCGGGCACACGGAGCAGGCCACGAGGTGCACGGATGGCGAAGGGCTCACCGTCACTGGGTGCGCGTGGACCCAGGAGCACTCCGGACTGCTCACGGGCGACCGTGTGCACGAGCCCTCGGAAGGCCGACACCACCGCCGTGATGCTCGTTGCCGCCACGACCAGCCCCTCGTCACGCTCCACCAGGGCCAGGATCTCCTGCAGGACCGGCTCCACGGGGGTGCCCTCCAGCCGCTCGGCGTCGTCGACCAGCACGACGAGGTCTCGGTGACGGCGCTTCGCGTCGATGAGTCCCTGGGCCTGCCACGGGTCGACGGCGGTCGGGGCGCCGATGCAGCGGCCGAGCTCTCCGCCACGCCCCTCGACGACCGCCACCGGGAGCCCACCCAGCACGGCGGATCGACCGATCGCCGCAAGGGTCATGGACCTGCCCGAGCGAGCGTGACCGGCCACGAGGATCCGTCGCCCGTGTGTGGCCGGGTCGAGGGCGGCGACCACACCGGAGTCGGCGTCCAGCCCCAGCGGGAGCGTGTGGTCCGAAGCGTCAGGCAGGCCGCGGCGCGGTGCCCCGTCGGCGTCCTGCCGGAGCAGCCGCGAGTGCTCGACCACCTCGGGGAGCTCCGGCAGCGCTGCGGGCAGGGCGGCCCCTGGGGGCAGTGGGGCGGCCTCGGCCAGGGGGTCGCGCAGCGCGAACTGCACCTCCAGGCGGTCGCGCAGGCGCAGCGCCCGGCCGGGCGCGTTGCTGGAGGGCAGGTCGCGGCGGGACAGGCCGGCATACGTGGCATCGGCCGGGTCTGCCAGGGGGAGCAGGAAGGTCTCGGAGCACACGGTGCTCAGCCGGCTCGACAGGGCGGACCGGTCACCGGTGACCACGGCGCGCAGGCCGGTGTCGCTCGCACGCAGCAGGTCGAGCAGCTCGTCGCGCAGGCCTCCGACGAGCAGCTCACCATCGGACTCGAGCCGCTCCCAGCCGTCGACGAGCAGCAGCACGGGAGCCGGCGACGAGGTCGCTGACGAGGTGCCGTGCTCGGTCCGCGCGCGCAGGTGCTCCAGCAACCGCACCACCCGGGAGATGTCGTCGGCCCGCACCACGGCACCGACGTGGGGCAGTGCTGCGAGGCCGGCGAGCTCACCGCTGGTGTCGACGACGTAGACGTGGGTGGGCGTCTCAGGCTGCGCCACGTGCGAGGCGAGGATCGTGCGCAACGCGCTCGTGCGCCCGGATCGCGGGCCCCCGACGACGAGCCAGTGGCCGTGGTGACCGTCGTGGGCGAGCTCGTTCTGGCGCTGCTCGGCAGGCAGGTCGAGAAGGCCGACAGTGGACATGCCCAGGACCGGGCGCTCCACGAGCTCGGGCAGCGGCGGCAACCACGGCCGGTGAGGCGCGCGAGCCCCGACCAAGGAGGCGGCCTGCCGAGCGACCGACGCCAACACCGCCAGTCCCTGAGTCGCCGGGTCACCGTCGCCGTCGGCTGGATCGGCCGGCGGACGAGGGCCGCCGCTGCAGGACGACCGCGCCGTGGGGTGGCCCAGCGCATCGAGCACGGTGACCCGTGTCGTGGCCGGGTCGAGGCCGCTGCCGACTCGCGCCGCCTGGAACTCGACGAGCTCGCCGTCCCCACCCCGCGCGAAGCCACGACCGGGCCGGTCGGCCCGGATGTGCGCAGCGTCGGCGGCACCGATGACGTCGGTCGAGTCCGAGGCATCGCGCAGGCGCATGGCGATGCGGAGGTTGACGTTGGCCTGGATGTCGGCGGTGATCGCCCCGGCCGGGCGTTGGGTGGCAAGGACCAGATGGACGCCGAGCGAGCGGCCCACCGCGGCGAGGGAGATCACTCCATCGACGAAGTCGGGGAGCTCATCGGCAAGCAGCCGGAACTCGTCGATGACGATGACGAGGCGCGGCAGCCCGCCCGCACGGCGGCAGTGGTCGTCGTAGTCACGCGAGCCCGAGCCCGCCAGGAGCTTCTCGCGCCGGGTGATCTCGGCACCGAGGCTGGTCAGGGCGCGCCGTGCGAGTCCCTCGTCGAGGTTCGTCACCAGCCCCACGGTGTGGGGAAGCTCCGCGCACTCCCCGAAGGCCGACCCGCCCTTGTAGTCGATGAGCACGAACGTCATGTCCTCGGGAGAGCACTGCAGGGCCAAGGACGTCACGAGGGTCCGCAGCAGCTCGGACTTGCCCGAGCCGGTCGTGCCACCGACGAGGACATGGGGCCCGTCGCCCGCGAGATCCACCGTCCAGTCGGCTCCGGCCACCCGACCCACGTGGGCGAGCGGCCGTGGCGGGGGATGTGGGGGAGGCCCAACCGGGCGCCAGTGTGATGCCAGTGCCCCCGGTGTCAGGGCCGCTCCCTCGTCGAGCCATGGCATGAGCTGGAGCAGGTCGACCGTGTCGGGAAGGCTTTCGGCGTCACCACCGACGTCGACGAGGGCGGCAAGCGCTCGGCCCAGGCGCTCGCCCCACCACCAGCCGACCCGGTCCGGGACGAACGAGGCGACGGGCTCACACCCGTCGACGTCGAGCCGCGCGACTCGATCACCGGCACCCGCACCACCGCTGGACCCCATGCCCACCACGGCATGACACGACGAGGGGAGTGCGCCAGCCGTGCTCGCGCCGACGAGGCACCACACCCCCACACCGCGTCCGCGCCCCACGAGGTCGTCGAGCTCACCGACCCCCAGGTCGTCCTCGTGCTCGGGGAGCACGAGCAGCACCCGTGGCTCGCTGCACCTGTCCCCGCGCTCCTGCTGGGCCTCACGCGCGGTGACGACCTCACGCAGCACCTCCAGGCAGGTGCTCAGCTCCCCGTATGCCGTGGTGTGCGGCAGCCATCGGGCCCACCCGAGCGTGCCCTCACCTTCACCATCGGGGACCCGCACGATGAGGCGGACGTCCCGCGGGGAGTGCAGGGCGACGACCTGCCCGAGCACCTGCCGCATCATCGCCTGGACCTCCGCACGCGGGCCGGCGATGCCGAGCCCGCCCACCTGGTCCAGTGCGACCTCGACCGGGAGGTGCGCCAATGTGGCTGTGCTGGAGGCGTGCCCACCGTCGTGGATCGAGCTGGCCGGCTGGTCCACACCGGCAGCACTGGAGGTCCGCCACGTCGTGCGCGTGACCAGGTCGCCCACACCCAGACGCACTCGCCCCACGTCCGGGGCGCCACGTCGGCGCTCCCACAGACGGGTCCCGGGCCCGGTCGCGATGTCGAGGATGGTGGCCGGGTCAGGGAGGTCCCGCCAGCGCTGCACCCGCTCCAGTGCTCGCAGCGCGTCGAACTCGTCCCGGCGCACGGCCACCTCGACCCGGTGGGCCGCCAGCTCCTTGGCGTACTCGCGCCGACCGCCCCACCGGTCGCCCAGCACATTGCCGATGAGCATGAGGGGTGACAGCAGGGCGAAGGCCAGCATCTGTGGCCCGAAGAACATCGCGAGGAGACCGGCGAACGGCACCGGGAGCGCGGCAGCGAGCCACGGGATGCGCCCCCGTCGCGGTGGGGCGGGCGGAGTGGGAGCCGTCACGGTGACTGCCACGTCGGGCGGTCGGGTGCGTGGTGAGCGGTTGACCGCGATGCGTCCGTCCCCGAGCGGCAGCGTCGACGCCGTCGGCCCGACAGCCCGCTCCAGACGAAGCAGGGACGTGCCGACCGCAATGAGCTCCGACCCCTCGACGTCCACGGTGCCACCCTCGGGCAGAGCCACGGATCCACAGCGCGTGCCGTTGGTGGACGTGAGGTCCGTGATCCGAAAACCCCTCTCCGACAGGCTGATCCGTGCATGTCGCCTGCTCAGACCCTCGTCGCAGAGGCTGAGCCCGAGGCCCGCCGACCGCCCGACCACCACCCCGTCGGACGTCAGCGGGAGACGTCGTCCGGCATCGGGTCCGGCGACGACGACGACGTCCAGGGGTGCCGACGCGGTCGCCACCAGCCGGCTCGGCTCGTCCAGCATCAGGGTCGCACCGTGCACGAGCGGAGGCAGCCCCAGCACCGACTCGACCGGCACGCGCGCTCCCCGGCAGGAGACCTGAGGCAGTGCACCGGTCGCGCCAGCTGACGCCACGAGCTCAGCCAGGAGCGGCAGGACGTCGGCGAGGGTGGCGCCAACCGGTGCGGTGACACGCACGTCGAGGCCGCCTGAGCCACCGGCCGGACCGCTCGTGGCGAGTCCCTGGCTCCGGCTGGGCCAGCGCACGGTGACGTCGAGGACGACGGGGGCGGACGGCATACGTGAACGCTAGGGAAAACGGCCGGAGCGCCCGGCGAGTTGTCCACAGCCTCGCGACGAAGGGGTGGGGCTGTCAGGTGGGGTCGGTCACGGCATACGCCCGCAGGCTCAGTGCCCCGCAGGTGACCTCGGCGCCGGCGCCCACCTGGTGGCCGTCCCCGGGGCGCTCCCACTGGCTGTCCCAGAGGAGCCGGTATCCCGTGAGGCCGGGGGCGGTCGGCAGGGTCACACGCTGCTCCTCGCGCCCACCGTGCAGGACGACCAGGACGGACTCGTGGCCCAGCCAGGCGCCGTTGACGAGCATCTGCAGGGTGCGGTTGTCGGGGCTGGTCCAGTCCTGCATCGGCGAGCCGTCCGCGGCGTACCAGGCGAGGTCGATGGACCCGTCCTCGTGGACCTCGCGGCCCTCGGCCCAGGTGCGCTGACGCAGTGCCGGGTGCTCGCGCCGGATCGCGGCGAGGTGGCGGGTCGTGGCGAGCAGGTCCTCCTGCCACGGCGCGAGGTCCCAGTCGAACCAGGTCGTCGCGTTGTCCTGGTTGTAGGGGTTGTTGTTGCCGTTCTGGGTGCGCCCGAACTCGTCACCTGCGTTGATCATGGGGATGCCGGAGGAGAGGAACAGCGTGCCCAGCAGGTTGCGCATCGACCGGCGACGCTGTGCGAGAACGTGTTCGTCCTCGGTCGGGCCCTCGACCCCGTGGTTCCAGGAGTGGTTGCCGTTGGAGCCGTCGTTGTTGTCCTCGCCGTTGTCCTCGTTGTGCTTCTCGTCGTATGCCGTGAGGTCGGCGAGCGTGAAACCGTCGTGTGCCGCCACGAAGTTCACCGACGCGGTGGGCCCTCGATCGCGGGTACCGAAGAGGTCGCGCGAGCCGGCCAGGCGCGTTGCGAGGTCCTGCACGCCGTGCGGCACCTGCCCCGGGACGGACGGTCGATGGTCGGCCAGCCAGAAGTCGCGCACCGAGTCACGGAAGCGGTCGTTCCACTCCGAGAAGGGAGGCGGGAACTGCCCCGTGCGCCAACCGTGCATGCCCACGTCCCACGGCTCGACGATGAGCTTGGTGCGCGAGAGGACGGGGTCGGCGCGCAGCGCGACGAGGAAGGGGTGGTCGGGGTCGAACTCGTCGTTGCGCCCACGAGCGAGGGCGACGGCGAGGTCGAAGCGGAAGCCGTCGACGTGGCACTCCTCCACCCAGTAGCGCAGGGAGTCCAGGACCAGCCGGCACATGATGGGGTGGCGCAGGTCGAGGGTGTTGCCGGTGCCGGTGACGTCGATGTCGCGACCGCGCTCGTCGAGGCGGTAGTACGCGCGGTTGTCCAGGCCGCGGAAGGACAGGGTCGCGCCGGTGACCTCCTGCTCGGCCGTGTGGTTGTAGACGACGTCCAGCAGGACCTCGAGTCCGGCGGCGTGGAGCAGCTTGACCATGCCCTTGAACTCGTCGAGGGCGCCCTGCGGGTCCTTTGCGGCCGCGTAGGCAGCGTGCGGGGCGAAGAAGCCCAACGTGTTGTAGCCCCAGTGGTTGACCAGGCCCCGGTGGATGAGGGCCGGCTCCGAGGCGAAGGAGTGCACGGGCAGCAGCTCGACGGCGGTGACCCCGAGCCCGGTGAGGTGGGCGATTGTCACGGGGTGGGACATCCCGGCGTAGGTTCCCCGGAGCTCCGGCGGCACGTCGGGAAGCTCCATCGTGAGGTTGCGGACGTGGGCCTCGTAGATGACGGTCTCGCTGCGCGTCACCGCCGGAGGTGCGTCGTCACCCCAGTCGAAGCTGTCGTCGATGACGACCGAGCGCGGCATGTCCGGGGCCGAGTCGATCTCCGAGGGTGCGAAGCCGTCACCCCGCCACGACGTCTCGTCGACGACGTGCCCGTAGACGCTCGGGCCCCAGCGGACCTCGCCCTCGATGGCCCGGGCGTAGGGGTCCATGAGCAGCTGCCTGGGGTTGTGGCGCAGGCCCCGCTCCGGGTCCCACGCACCGTCGACCCGGAAGCCGTAGCGCTGACCGACGCCGACACCCTCGACGAAGCCGAACCACCAGCCGAAGGCGTGCTCGACCAGGGGGATGCGGTGCTCCGTGGTGCCCTCGGAGTCGCCGGCGTCGAAGAGGCAGAGCTCGACCGAGTCGGCATGACCGGCATATACGCTGACCTCGATGCCGCCGTCGACGACGGTGACGCCCGGTGCGGGGGGAAGGTCGCGACGGACGTGCAGGGTGGATGCAGTCCTCGCGGACGTCAGCGGCGTCATTGGGGCAGCCTATTGACGTGGTGTGCCGCCCGGCGCCAGCCATGCCTCTCGCGCGCGTCGCGCGCGGCACGTGACAAGGTGGACTCATGAGTGATCCGACTGCCCTCCCGAACTTCCCGCCTCCCGCGGACGAGCACCCCCTGCGTGGCCGCGTCCTCGACGTGCTCGTCGATGCCGGAGCCCAGCCCAACCTCGACACCGACGGTGACGTGGCCTTCCAGGCCAACGAGCAGACCGTCTTCGTCCGCGTCACCGAGGGCGACCTGCCCGTCATGCGCGTCTTCGGCCAGTGGACCCTGCCGGATGAGGTCGCGAGCGACCCCGAGCGGGTCGCGGCCACGTGCAACGAGGTCAACCTGTCGCTCAACTGCGTCAAGACCGGTGTCGCCAACAACACGCTCGTCGTGACCAGTGAGCACCTCGTCGTCGAGGGCGCCGACGTCGCCACCCTCGTCCAGGTGAGCACCTCGATCATCCTGTCCGGCGTGCAGCTGTGGCACGAGCGGGCGCTGGGCCTCGAGCAGGGCCAGACGCCCGGCGAGGTCCCCGACGACGCGGACGACACCGGCAACCCCGGTGCCAACGGCAGCACCCCGGGCAACAGCTGATGTCCGAGGTCGTGCGGCTCGAGGTCGAGGACGGCATCGGCATCATCCGGCTCGACCGGCCGCCCATGAACGCGCTCAACGACGAGATGCAGCTCGGCATCATCGCTGCCGCCCAGGAGGCGACCGACCGCAAGGACGTCTCCGCGGTCATCGTCTACGGCGGCGAGAAGGTGTTCGCGGCAGGAGTCGACATCAAGCAGATGGCGCAGATGTCCTACACCGACATGGTGGACGCGTCCATGCGGGTGCAGGACTTCACCCGCGCCCTGGCGCGCATCCCCAAGCCGACGGTCGCGGCCGTGACCGGCTACGCGCTCGGTGGCGGGTGCGAGGTGGCGCTCGCGTGCGACTTCCGCATCGCTGCCAGGGGCGCGAAGCTCGGTCAGCCCGAGGTGCTCCTCGGCGTCATCCCCGGGGCAGGGGGCAGCCAGCGACTGCCGCGCCTCATCGGCGTCTCCAAGGCCAAGGACCTCATCTTCACCGGACGCTTCGTCGACGCCGACGAGGCGCTCGAGATCGGGCTGGTCGACGAGGTCGTGGACCGCGACGGTGACAGTGAGCAGGGCACCTGTCCTGTCCTGTCCGCCGCCAAGGCGATGGTGCAGCGCTACGTCGGTGGCCCGGCCTACGCGATCCGTGCGGCCAAGGAGGCCATCGACTCCGGCATGGAGGTCGACCTGCAGTCCGGCCTGGAGATCGAGCGCCAGCAGTTTGCCGCGGTCTTCGCGACCAAGGACCGCACCACCGGCATGGCGTCCTTCCTCGAGAGCGGCCCCGGCAAGGCGACCTTCGAGGGCGCCTGACGCGTGCTGGGCCCGGCTCAGACGCTGAGGACCTCGTCGACGAACGTCCGCATGCCTTCGGCGTCCTCGTAGAGGTGGGACCGGATCCCGAGGATCTCGGCCGACGCGACGCTCGCGGGGGAGCGGTCCACGAAGACGATCTCGCTGAACATGAGCCCGTTCGCCAGGGCGGCCTGGCTGAACACGTCCGGGTCCGGCTTGGCCAGACCGAGGTCGGCGCTGCTCACCACGCCGTCGAGCTCGTCGGCCAGCCCCAGGCGGTCGAGGTCGTCGCCCAGCCGGCTGGTCGCGTTGGTCAGGAGAACGATGCGCAGCCTGGAGCGGGCCTCGCGCACGACGGCAAGGACCTCCTGGTTGACGGTTCCGGCAGGAGCCATCCAGTCGCGGACGGCCGCGTGTCCCTCCTCGCCGTGCTCGGCAGAGACGGCCTCGGCCACGGAGGTGCGCCAGACCTCATCGGCCACGGCGCCGGTGAGGGCCGGCAGGAGCCGGTCCGGCTCCGACGCGGCCGCCAGAAGGGTTCCTGGGGGCAGCCCGTGGGCCAGCTCCACCGTCGTGGTGAGCTCAGGGTCCCAGAGGCGCAGGACCCCGTCGAGGTCCAGCAGAAGCACCTTGAACACCAGCTCATCCTCCTCGGTCCTGTGTTTTCAAGTCGAGTGTGGTGACTGCACCCCGATGGTCTCGTATTCCACCCTCGCTGTGGGCGTCAGGCCCCGCGAAGATTCTTTTCCCACGTTTTCTGTGCCCACCATCACGCCCGGAGAATTGTCCACGGGGCGAGCACCCGGCATACGCTCGGTCGGAGGTCGTGAAGCCACACCCCACACCACTGACATCGATCCCAGAGAAGAGGACGAGGCACGCATGAACATCGTCGTCTGCGTCAAGCACGTGCCCGACGCACAGTCCGACCGCACCTTCAACGAGGCCGACAACACCACTGATCGCGAGGGTGTCGACGGTCTCCTGTCGGAGATCGACGAGTACGCGGTCGAGGAGGCCCTCAAGGTCGCCGAGTCCGGCGAGGGCGAGGTCACCGTCCTGACCGTCGGTCCGGGCCAGGCCATCGACGCCGTCAAGAAGGCGCTGCAGATGGGTGCCCACAAGGGTGTGCACGTGAGCGACGAGGCCATCCACGGCTCCGACGCCGCGGCCACCTCGCTCATCCTCGCCGAAGCGATCAAGAAGGCCTCCGGCGACGGCAACCCCGACCTCGTCATCATGGGCATGAGCTCGACCGACGGCGTCATGGGCGTCGTGCCCGCAATGGTCGCCGAGCGCCTGGGCCTTCCGGGCGTCACCTACGCCTCCGAGCTGACCCTCGACGGCGAGTCGGTCACCATCCGGCGCGACGGCGACGCCGCGTCCGAGACGATCACCTCGACGCTGCCGGCCCTCGTGTCGGTCACCGACCAGATCAACGAGCCGCGCTACCCCTCCTTCAAGGGGATCATGGCCGCCAAGAAGAAGCCGGTCGAGACCTGGACCCTCGCGGACCTGGGCGTCGACGCCGGCCAGGTCGGCCTGGACGCCGCGTGGACCAAGGTGACCTCGTTCACCAAGCGCCCGCCGCGTGAGCAGGGCCAGATCGTCACCGATGAGGGTGACGGTGGCACCAAGCTCGCCGAGTTCCTGTCCGCCCAGAAGTTCCTCTGAGGAGAATCCACCCATGGCTGAAGTTCTCGTCCTCGTCGACCACGCCGGCGGCAAGATCCGCAAGGCGACCGCCGAGCTGCTGACCATCGCCCGCCGCCTCGGTGAGCCCTCCGCGGTCTACATCGGCCCCGGTGCCGAGACGGCCCAGGTCACGCTCGCCAAGTACGGCGCCGCCAAGGTCTACGTCTACGACGCCCCTGACGCACTGGAGTACCTCGTCGGCCCCCAGGCCGAGATCCTCGCGTCAGTCGTCGAGAAGACCTCCCCGCTCGCTGTGCTGATCCCGAGCAACACGGCCGGCAAGGAGATCGCTGCCCGTCTCGCGATCCGCACCGGGTCCGGTGTCATCACCGACGCCGTCGACGTCACCGCCGGTGGCGACGGCGTGGAGACCACCCAGTCGGTCTTCGCCGGTTCCTACACGGTGAAGGCGACCGTCACCACGGGCACCGCGATCGTCGCGGTCAAGCCCAACTCCGTGACGATCGAGCCGGCCCCCGCTGCCGGTGCCGTCGAGCAGCTGGACGTCACGCTGTCCGACGCGTCCAAGGCAGCGAAGATCACCGAGTCCAAGCCCAAGGAGTCGACCGGTCGCCCGGAGCTCACCGAGGCCAAGATCGTGGTCTCCGGTGGTCGAGGCACCGGCGGGGACTTCGACCCGGTCGAGCAGTTCGCCGACAGCCTCGGTGCTGCGGTCGGTGCCTCGCGCGCCGCCGTCGACGCCGGCTGGTACCCGCACAGCAACCAGGTCGGCCAGACCGGCAAGCAGGTCTCGCCGCAGCTCTATGTCGCGGCGGGCATCTCGGGCGCGATCCAGCACCGTGCCGGCATGCAGACGTCCAAGACGATCATCGCGGTCAACAAGGACGAGGAGGCCCCGATCTTCGAGCTCGTCGACTTCGGCGTCGTCGGTGACCTGTTCACCGTCCTCCCGCAGGCGACCGAGGCCGTCAAGAAGGCCAAGGCCTGAGTTCGACTTATTGCCCGTTCGGCCCATGTCCCAAGCCCGTTCACCGGTGCTGGGAGGTGGCCGAACGGGCAACAAGTCGTTCTGGGGGTGGGAACGTAGAATTCCCGGGTGAGCGCGTACCTGGACCATGCTGCGACGACCCCTCTGCGGCCGTCGGCACGTGAGGCATGGCTCGAGCAGTCCGCCCACGTGGGCAACCCCTCGTCGCTGCACACCTCCGGCCGAGCCGCGCGGGCCGTGGTCGAGGAGTCGCGTGAGGAGATCGCCGATGCGCTCGGCGCCCGACCGTCCGAGGTCGTCTTCACCTCCGGCGGCACCGAGGCCGACAACCTCGCCATCAAGGGCACGTATGCCGCACGGCTGGCTTCCGTGGGTGCCTCCCGGCTCGTGGTCAGCGGTATCGAGCACCACGCGGTGCTCGACCCCGTCGAGCACCTCGTGAAGAGGCACGGTGCCTCGGTCACCTGGCTGGAGCCCGACCGGTGCGGCCACATCTCGGTCGAGGGCCTGCGGGCGACGCTGGCCGCCGAGCCGCTGGACGCGGCGATGGTCAGCGTCATGTGGGCCAACAACGAGGTGGGCACGGTCCAGCCGGTCGCCGAGCTCGCCGCCGTGGCCCACGAGGCCGGGGTGCCGTTCCACACCGACGCCGTGCAGGCGGTGGGCCAGCTGCCCGTGAGCTTCGCGGGCTGCGGTGCAGACCTCATGACCGTCACGGCACACAAGGTCGGCGGCCCGGTCGGGGTGGGTGCGCTCCTCGCCCGGCGCGACGCCACGCTCGTGCCCCTCGTCCACGGAGGCGGCCAGGAGCGGCAGGTGCGCTCGGGCACTCTCGACGCGGCCGGCATACGCGCGTTTGCCGTTGCCCTGACCGAGGCCGTTGCCGAGCGCGACGACGAGGCGCGGCGGCTCACGGGGCTGCGGGACCGGCTCATCACCGGTGCGTTGGGGCTCGACCTCGGCATCAGTGTGAGTGGCTGCTGGACCGAGGGTGACGCCACCGAACGGCTTCCCGGCAATGCCCACCTGCTCGTGCGGGGCTGCGAGGGTGACTCCCTGCTCTACCTGCTCGACGCCGCCGGTGTGGAGTGCTCGACCGGCTCAGCGTGCCAGGCCGGTGTGCCGCAGCCGAGCCACGTGCTGCTCGCCATGGGCTACCCGGAGGCGGAGGCACGCGGGGCACTGCGGCTCTCCTTGGGACACACGTCGATGGAGGCCGACGTCGAGGCCTTCCTGGCTGCGCTGCCCGCGGTCGTCGAGCGCGCCCGCCGGGCGAGCGGGGCCGCCTGATGCGCGTCGTCGCCGCCATGAGCGGGGGAGTGGACTCCGCGGTCGCCGCGGCTCGGATGCTCGACGCCGGCCACGAGGTCGTCGGGGTGCACCTGGCGCTGTCACGGTCGGCCGCGACGCTGCGCGAGTCGGCCCGGGGGTGCTGCACGATCGAGGACGCCGGGGATGCGCGTCGCGTCGCCGACCGGCTGGGCATCCCGTTCTATGTGTGGGACATGGCGCAGCGCTTCCAGCGGGACGTCATGGACGACTTCGTGGCGGAGTACCGCGCGGGTCGCACGCCGAACCCGTGCCTGCGCTGCAACGAGTCCATCAAGTTCACTGCCCTGCTCGACAAGGCTCTTGCCCTGGGGTTCGACGCCGTGGCGACCGGTCACTATGCGCAGGTCGTCGAGCGTCCCGGTGCCGACGGGGTCGTGCGGCGCGAGCTGCACCGTGCGGTCGACCCGCTCAAGGACCAGTCCTACGTGCTCGGGGTCCTCGACGCCGACCAGCTGGCCCGGGCCTTCTTCCCCCTGGGCGACACGACGAAGCCGCAGATCCGCGAGGAGGCCGCAGCGCGCGGGTTCTCGGTCGCCAAGAAGCCCGACTCCTACGACATCTGCTTCATCTCCGACGGGGACACCCGCGGATGGTTGACGTCGCAGCTGGGGGAGAAGCCCGGTGAGATCGTCGACGCCGCGAGCGGGGAGGTCGTGGGCTCGCACGCGGGCACCTACGGGTTCACCGTCGGGCAGCGGCGCGGGTTGGGGCTGGAGCGTTCGTCGCTCGGTGCCGAGCCGCGCTACGTCGTGGGGGTGGATGCCCCCTCGAACCGGGTGCTCATCGGCAGCGCCGACCTGTTGGGCGTCGACCTCATCGCCGCGGACCATGCCCGGTGGTGCGGCCCTGCGCCGGCGGGCGAGGTGCGCGTGGGTGCGCAGGTGCGCGCCCACGGTGAGGAGATCCCGGCCTGGGCACGGGTCGACGACACCGACCCGCAGGTGGTCCACGTGCGCCTCGACTCGCGCATCCGGGGGGTGGCTCCGGGGCAGTCCGTCGTCCTCTATGACGGCCCGCGCGTCGTGGGGTCGGCGACGATCGCCTCGACCGACCGCGCCGCCGCGCCTGTCCCCACGTCAGCGTGAGTGCTGGCTGCAGCAGCCGTTGGCCCTGACGTGGCGGGAACTTCTGCGCCGGTGGCGCGACCGGCGCTCAGCCCGGTGACCGGCGTCCCCACGCGGATGCCGGTCACCAGCCTTTGCGCCGGTCACGCCCAGGCGCTGACATCGCGGGCAGCCATCACGGCTCCCGGGGTACCCCGGTTGGCTCGCGCGTGGGCGAGTGCGAGAGTTCTCGCGTGACACACGTTTCCGGAGTCGGGTCCTGGCCGGGCGAGTCCTCCCGCGAGGCCATCGTGTCGGTGCGCGACCTCCTCACTGACATCGACGTCTCCGGCATCCCCTATCTCCCCGAAACCCCTTCTCGCGGGCCGGGATCCGACCTCATCGGGCGGTCCGCGGCCCTGCTCGCCGACCTCTCCGTCGACCTCCAGCCCTCGGGCTGGCGCTTCACCGACCGGCCGGGCCGGGACCAGTCCCGCGCTCGATCCTTCTGGCGCCAGGACCTCGACGAGCTGGCCGAGGCCTACGACGGGTATGCCGGCCCGCTCAAGCTGCAGGTCGCCGGCCCGTGGACCCTCGCGGCCTCCATCGAGCTCAACCGCGGCGAGCGCTCGGTGACCGACGAGGGTGCCCGCCGCGACCTCGTCGCCTCCCTCGCCGAGGGCGTGCGCCAGCACGTGGCCGAGGTGCAGCGGCTCGTGCCGGGAGCGGTGGTCACGGTGCAGCTCGACGAGCCGTCGGTCCTGTCGGTCCTTCGCGGGGAGCTGCCCACGGCGTCCGGCTACGGACGGGTGCGTGCGGTCGACCGCGCGGAGGTGGCACGCGGCATACGGGAGGTTCGTGAGGCGCACGACGGTGACGTCGTCCTGCACTCCTGCCACCCGGGAGCCCCGGTCGAGCTGCTCGCCTCCACGGGAGCCACGGCGCTCTCCCTCG
Organism: Knoellia sp. Soil729; assembly: GCF_001427985.1. Classification (GTDB taxonomy): domain Bacteria; phylum Actinomycetota; class Actinomycetes; order Actinomycetales; family Dermatophilaceae; genus Knoellia. The sequence continues at coordinate 429,956 of NZ_LMSA01000001.1, read as the reverse complement.
ACCTCACCGACGCCTCGCCCCAGCGCTGGGAGGCGCTCGCCGCGGCGATGGAGAGCGGCACCCGCCTGTGGGCGGGGGTGGTGGCGACGACTCCGGTCGGGTCCTCGGGGGACGCGGTGCGAGCAGCGGTCACCAGAGTTCTCGACGGGTTTCGAGCGATCGGTATGCCGTCCGCCCGCCTTGCCGACGTCACCGTCACCCCCGCGTGCGGGCTGCCCTCACTCCCACCGTCGGCGGCGGTCGCCGTCCAGCGGGTGGCGATCGACGCCGCCCGCGAGCTCACCGAGAAGGAGCAGGACTGATGTCACCGGCACCCAGGGTCCCGTGGCAGGCCAAGTTCATGGCGCTGGTGTTCATCTGGGGCTCGAGCTTCCTGCTTATGAAGGTGGGGCTGGAGTCGCTCTCGGCCGTGCAGATCGCCGCGCTACGGCTGCTCACGGGCGCCGCGACGATCCTGCTGCTCCTGTGGATGCGTGGGGGCTCGCTGCCGCGTGAGCGGTGGGTGTGGAAGCACCTGGCCGTCACCGGGCTGCTGCTCGGCACCCTGCCGTTCACCCTCTTCGCGCTCTCGGAGACCCGGGTGAGCTCGGCCCTCGCCGGCATCGGCAACGCGGCGACCCCGATCGCCACCGTGCTGGCGACCATGGCCTTCCTCCCCGGTGCCCGCGCCACTCGGCCCAAGGTGGTGGCCGTCGTCATCGGCTTCATCGGCGTGGTGACGATCATGCAGCCCTGGGCGTCAGGGCGACCCGACCTCGTCGGGTTCGGCATGGCCCTGGCCGGCGGTGCCTGCTACGGCATCGGCTGGACCTACAACCGCCGCTTCCTGGCTGGCGCAGACCTCGGTGGGCTGAGCCAGCCGGCCGCGACCCTCACGATGGGCACGGTGCTCATGGTCCCGGTCACGCTGGTGTGGGGTGCGCTCCAGCCGGGGGGCATCGGGTCCATCTGGGCCTACGACCGCGCCCGCCTCGGGACCTCCCACCTCGAGGCAGGCAGCCCCGGTGGGGGCTGGGTCCTCCTCCCGCTGCTCTGCATCCTCACCCTCGGCATGATCGGGACCGGCGCGGCCTACATCCTGCAGTTCGACGTCGTGCGCGGGGCCGGGCCGGTCATCGGCTCGACGATCACCTATCTCATCCCGATCGTCTCGGTGCTCCTCGGGGTGCTGGTGCTGGGGGAGTCGCTCGGCGTGTTCCAGGTGGTCGGGTTCGCCATCGTGCTCGTGGCCGCCGGCGTCATCAACGCGCCGACGCGGCGGGCTCGCACACCGTTGGCGGTTCCCGACGTGGCACCCGCGTCGCCCCACGCCTGAGAGCCGAGAGCGCAGGATCTGCCCGACCACGCGACGTGGCCCGGCGTGTCCTGCGCCCTCGAGCTCTGCGCCCTCGGGCTCTGCGCCCTCGGGCTCTGCGCCCTCGAGCTCCGGTTCAGGAAGCGCTGGGGGCGCTCACCTCGCGCCGCAGGATCTTGCCGGTGGGACCCTTGGGCAGCTCGTCGAGGAGCCAGACGTTGCGGGGGTACTTGTAAGCGGCGATGCGCTCCTTGGTGAACGCGATGATGTCGTCCGCAGTGCTCGTCGACCCCTCGCGCAGCACGACGCCCGCGCCGACCTGCTCCCCGAGCAGCTCGTCGGGCACGGCGACGACGGCGACCTCGAGGACGTCCGGGTGCTGGTAGATGACCTCCTCGACCTCCCGCGGGTAGACGTTCATGCCGCCGCGCAGGATCATGTCCTTCTTGCGGTCGACGATCGTGAAGTAGCCCTCGTCGTCCTGGGTGGCCAGGTCGCCGGTGCGGAACCAGCCGTCGGGGATCGCCTCGGCGGTCGCCTCGGGGTCGGACCAGTAGCCCTTCATGACGTTGTCGCCGCGAATGGCGATCTCGCCCACCTCGCCGTGCTCCACCTCGTTGCCCTCGAGGTCGACGACCCGCATCTCGCAGCCGGGGATGGCCAACCCGATGGTGCCGGGCTTGCGCTCGCGGTCGGGCATGTTGAACGACGCCACCGGCGAGGTCTCGGACAGGCCGTACCCCTCGAGGATGACGCAGCCGAACTTCTCCTCGAACGCCTTCATCACCTCGAGCGGCATCGCCGACCCACCCGAGGCGCAGGTGCGCAGCGAGGACGCGTCGAGGGAGTCGGCGTCGGGGTGGTTGAGGATCGCGGCATACATCGTCGGGACGCCCTGCATGATGGTGACCTTCTCGTCACCGATGACCTTGATCGCCGCGGCCGGGTCGAACCTCGGGATGAGGGCCAGCGAGGCGCCGGCTCGCACGGCGGCGTTGAGCCCGACGACGAGACCGAAGACGTGGAACAGCGGCAGGCAGCCCATGATGACGTCGTCGGGGGAGATCTCCTGGATGCCCTGCGCACAGCGCATGGCGTTGAGGCTGACGTTGTCGTGGGTGAGCTCGGCACCCTTGGGACGGCCGGTGGTCCCGGACGTGTAAAGGATGATCGCGGTGTCGTCGCCCTCGCGTTCGGTGGGCTCGGCAATCGGCTCTGCGCCGCCGTCCCCGGCGTCCAGGGCGCCCTCGACGGGACCGAGCGGCCCGCACTCGACGATCTTGGTCCCCGAGCGCTCGGCACCCTTGGTGGCCTCGTCGACGAAGTCCGGCCAGACGAACGCGATCTTTGCGCCGGAGTTGGTGAAGAAGAAGTCGATCTCGCCCGACTTCAGCAGCGGGTTCATCGGCACGACGATGCCGCCCGCGAGGAGCGTGGCGAAGAACGCGACGGGGAAGGCCGGGACGTTGGGCAGGATGAGCGCGACCCGGTCACCTGGCTCGATCCCGTTGGCGCGCAAGGTGCCTGCGAGCTTGGCCGCCATGCCATGCAGCTGCTGGTAGCTGATGTCCTGGCCGTTGATCTTGATCGCCGGCCGGTCCGGCATGGCCTTCGCGGTGCTGACGAGGTGGAAGGCGAGGTTGGACTCTGCGCTGCCCATGGGAAGTGGCTCCTTTGCCGGGACGGGGGTCGTCGCCATTGTTATCTGCCACGCGGCTCCGTGGGGCGTGTCGGGTGAAAGACTCGGTGGCGTGATCACCGTCGACTCCTACCTCGCCTACTGCGACCATGCCCTGGACTCGTATGCCGGGTGCCTGCGGGCATTGGGAGACGCGCAGGTCAACGGGGTGGTTCCCGCGGTCGAGGGCTCGAACTCCGGCTTCGCGCTGGTCTCCCATGCCGTCGGCGTGATGGGTCACTGGGCCCGCGACGTCAACCGGGGGATCGAGGTCCCACGGGACCGCGACGCGGAGTTCACGGCGACCGGGAGCGTCGACGAGGCGCTCGCACAGCTCGAGTCGGCCCGTGGCCGGCTGCACGAGGACGCCCGGGCGGCCGACCCGGCGGCTTCGCCGGTGAACCCGCCCACGCAAGGGGACCGAACGGCATACGCCACGCAGGGGGACGTGCTCATGCACATCTACGAGGAGCTCGTCCAGCACCTGGGCCAGCTCGAGGTCACCCGCGACGTCCTCCTCGCCGCACCCGAGGGGTCGGCACCGTGACGCTGCAGCCCGTGGCCCAGGGAGAAGCCTCTCTGACCGTCAACGGGTCCCCGGTGCCGCTCGGCGCGTCGATCACCCCACACACGACGACCCTGGACTGGTTGCGCGACCGCGGTCTCACCGGCAGCAAGGAGGGCTGCGCCGAGGGCGAGTGCGGCGCGTGCGCGGTCATGGTGGCGCGGCCGGGCTCTCCCGGCACGACGGCCACCGAGTGGGTCTCGCTCAACTCCTGCCTCGTGCCCGTCGCCGCCCTGGATGGCCAGGAGGTGGTGACGTCCGAGGGGCTCGGCACGCCCGACCGGCTGCACCCGGTCCAACAGGAGCTGGCCGACCGTGGCGGGTCCCAGTGCGGGTACTGCACGCCCGGCTTCGTCTGCTCGATGGCGGCGGAGTTCTACCGGGCCGGCCGCACTCCCACGCATGGGGAGGACGCCGAGGAGGCTGCTGCCCGGGACCTGGAGCCGGAGCGCGACCACGGCTCCAACGGCTTCGACCTGCACGCGCTGTCGGGCAACCTGTGCCGCTGCACCGGGTACCGACCCATCCGCGACGCGGCCTACGCCCTGGGCCTGCCCGAGGACTCTGACCCGTTCGCCGAGCGTCGGCAGTCCGCGCCGGCGCCGCCCATGAGAACCCATGTCGTGGCGGACGGCGCGGAGCTGGTGCGACCCCTGGACCTCGCCGAGGCGGTGCAGCTCCTTGCAGCCCACCCTGACGCCGTGCTCCTGGCCGGCTCCACAGACGTCGGGGTGGACCTCAACCTCAAGGGCCTGCGGCCTACGCTCCTCGTCGCTGTCGACCGGCTGCCCGAGCTGCGGGACCTCCACGTGGGGGCCGACGAGGTGCGTATCGGCGCCGGGCTCACGCTCACCGAGGTCGAGCGCGGCCTCGGCGGGAGGGTGCCGATGCTGGCGCAGCTCTTCCCGTTGTTCGCCTCGCGGCTCATCCGCAACGGCGCGACCCTCGGCGGCAACCTCGGCACCGCGTCACCCATCGGCGACTGCGCCCCCGCGCTGCTGGCGCTCGAGGCCTCGCTCGTGCTGGCCGGGCCGGAGGGCGACCGAGTGGTGCCACTGGCCGACTACTTCACCGGTTACCGCGTGAGCCTGCGACGCCCCGACGAGCTCATCCGCGAGATCCACATCCCCTTGCCGCTGGCTCCGATCGCGGCCTTCCACAAGGTTGCCAAGCGCCGCTTCGACGACATCTCCGGGGTCGCCGTCGCGGTCGCGCTCGAGGTCGTCGAGGGCACCGTGACCCGGGCACGCATCGGTCTCGGGGGAGTGGCGACCACCCCGATACGCGCCTTGCGCACCGAGGCTGCGCTGGAGGGTACGCGGTGGGACCGCGAAGGCGTGCACACCGCAGCGGCCGTCCTCGCGCAGGAGGGGACACCGCTGACGGACCACCGCGCCACCGCCGACTACCGCAGGGCGATGCTGGGGCAGTCGCTGCTCAAGCTGTATGCCGAGCAGACCGCCGCCGGCAGCGCTGCGCAGGACGACGAGCAGGGCGGCGAGCGATGAGCCAGCTGTCCGAGCGTCCCGACTCCGCCGTCGTCGGGCAGACCGTGCGCCACGAGTCCGCGGCCCTGCACGTCACTGGTCGGGCGCTCTACACCGACGACCTCCACCCGCGCACCAAGGACGTGCTGCACGCCTGGCCGGTCCAGGCACCGCACGCCCACGCCAGGGTGACCGACCTACGGGCGCAACCGGCATACGCCGTCCCCGGTGTGGTCCGCGTGCTGACCGCGCAGGACGTCCCGGGCCTCAACGACGCTGGAACCAAGCACGATGAGCCGCTCTTCCCCAGCGAGGTGTGCTTCCACGGCCACGCGGTCTGCTGGGTGCTCGCCGAGACCCTCGAGGCCGCCCGACGTGGCGCTCTCGCCGTCGAGGTCGACTACGAGCCACTGCCGTCGGTCATCACCCTCGTGGAGGCGATCGAGGCCGGAAGCTTCCAGGGAGCCCAGCCCACCGTCGCTCGCGGTGACGCTCGGGTGGGCCTCGAGCGGTCGTCCCACGTGTTCCACGGCGAGGTCGAGATGGCCGGGCAGGAGCACTTCTACCTCGAGACACAGGCCGCGTTGGCCGTGGTCGAGGACGACGGCCGCCTGTTCGTGCAGAGCAGTACGCAGCACCCGAGCGAGACCCAGGAGATCGTCGCCCAGGTGCTGGGCGTGCACAACCACGAGGTCACCGTCCAGTGCCTGCGCATGGGCGGCGGGTTCGGCGGCAAGGAGATGCAACCGCACGGGTATGCCGCGATTGCGGCCCTGGGCGCCCGGCTCACCGGACGCCCGGTCCGCTTGCGGCTCAACCGAACCCAGGACCTGACGATGTCCGGCAAGCGGCACGGGTTCCATGCGCGGTGGCGGGTTGGCTTCGACGACGACGGTCACCTCCAGGCGCTGGAGGCGACCCTGACCTCCGACGGCGGCTGGAGCCTGGACCTCTCCGAGCCGGTCCTCGCCCGCGCCCTCTGCCACGTCGACAACAACTACTTCATCCCCGACATCCGCGTGACCGGGCGGGTCGCCCGGACCCACAAGACGTCACAGACCGCGTTCCGTGGCTTCGGCGGACCGCAGGGGATGCTCGTCATCGAGGACATCCTCGGGCGCTGCGCACCCCTGCTCGGCATCGAGGCGCACGAGCTGCGCCGCCGCAACTTCTACGAGGACGGCCAAAGCACGCCCTACGGACAGGTCATCACCCAGGCCGAGCGCCTGCACCGGGCCTGGGACCAGGTCGCCGCAGACGCAGACCTCGACGGGCGCCGGAGCGCCATTTCGCAGTTCAACGCCACGCACGAGCACGTCAAGCGGGCTGTCGCGATGACACCGGTGAAGTTCGGGATCTCGTTCAACCTCACCGCCTTCAACCAGGCCGGTGCGCTCGTGCACGTCTACAAGGACGGCTCCGTCCTGGTCAACCACGGCGGCACCGAGATGGGCCAGGGCCTGCACACCAAGATGCTGCAGGTCGCGGCGACGGCGTTGGGTGTCCCCCTGGCGAACGTGCGGCTCGCCCCGACCCGCACCGACAAGGTGCCCAACACGTCGGCCACTGCGGCCTCCTCGGGGGCCGACCTCAACGGCGGGGCGGTCAAGGACGCGTGCGAGCAGATCCGTGGGCGCCTCGCGCTCGTGGCCGCGCAGCGGCTCGGCGTCCCCGCCCCGGACGTGCGCTTCCTCGACGGGGTCGTCACCGGGCTCGGCACCGACGAGTCGCTGGCCTGGGCCGACCTCGTGCACTCGGCGTACTTCGCCCGCACCCAGCTCTTCTCGGCCGGCTACTACCGCACCGAAGGGTTGCACTGGGACTCGACGGTCATGCGGGGCAGCCCGTTCAAGTACTTCGCCCACGGCGTCGCGGCGACCGAGGTCGAGGTCGACGGGTTCACGGGGGCCCACCGGACGCTGCGCGTCGACATCGTCCACGACGTCGGTGACAGCCTCTCGCCCCTCGTCGACATCGGGCAGATCGAAGGGGCGTTCGTCCAGGGCGCCGGGTGGCTCACCCTGGAGGACCTGCGGTGGGACACCAGCGACGGCGAGCACCGGGGGCGCCTGGCGACCGCGTCGGCGAGCACCTACAAGCTGCCGAGCTTCTCCGAGATGCCCGAGGTCCTCAACGTCTCCCTGCTCGCCCGTGCCCACGAGGAGGGCGCCGTCTACGGGTCCAAGGCGGTCGGCGAGCCGCCGCTGATGCTGGCCTTCGCCGTCCGCGAGGCGCTGCGCCAGGCCTGCGCAGCCTTCGGGCCACAGGGCACGAGCGTGGACCTCGCCAGTCCGGCGACACCCGAGGCGGTCTTCTGGGCCCTCGAGGGCGCGCGGTCCGGCCATGACCGCGACGGTGACGTCGAGCCCTGCGAGGGGCCGACACCTCCTGAGGCTGACCAGGCTTCTCCGCAGCGGCTCCCCGAGTCCGAGGCGGCCCTTCACCACCTCTCGGGGGCGTGAGCAGTGCGCTGGCTGCGAGCCGTCGAGCAGCTGCGCACGGGGGGCGAGCCCGGTGTGCTCGTGACCGTGACGTCGGTGCGGGGTCACGCTCCGCGCGAGGCCGGCGCCAAGATGGTCGTCGGGCGCACCCAGACGTGGGACACCATCGGCGGGGGCAACCTCGAGGCGGTGGCTGTCGAGCGAGCGCGGCAGATGCTGGACGAGGGACGTGTCGTCCCGGAGGCCTTCACGTCCTCACTTTCCGACAAGGTGCCGTTCCAGCACGGGATGCAGTGCTGCGGCGGCGAGGTGGGCGTGTTGCTCGAGCCCCTCGCCGTGGCGCCTGTCGTCGCCATCTTCGGGATGGGCCACGTCGGCCACGAGCTGGCCCGCATCCTGGCTCGTCACGACCTCGACCTGCACCTCGTCGACAGCCGACCCGAGGCGCTCACCGAGCAGGCGCTCGCTCCGCTCGCCGACGCCGACGCCCGGGTCCACCCGCACCCCGTGCCGGTCCTGCCGGAGCTCGTGCTCGGTGAGCTGCCGCCCCGGGCCCACGTCCTCGTCATGACGCACGACCACGCCGAGGACGCGGCAATCCTCGATGCCGCCCTGCGAACCGAGGGCATCGGGTCGATCGGTCTCATCGGCTCGAGCGCCAAGTGGGCCCGGCTGCGCCGGCGGCTGCTCACCGAGGGAGGTCTGGCCGAGGAGGTCGTCGACCGCGTCACCTCACCCATCGGCCTGCCCCGGCTCGCCGGCAAGGTCCCGGCGACGATCGCGGTGGGGGTGGCCGCGGACCTGCTCATGCGGTTTGCGGGCCCCCCGAGCGCGGCGGCTCCTGAGCACGAGGTCGTCGAACCGGAAGAGCGCCCGAGTTCTGTATAGGGTTTGTACAAGGATTGGTTTACGATGGGGCAGTGACCACGACCCTTTCGGCGCCCACCCTGACGGTGCTCGACGCGCTGCGGACCGCGCCTTCGCTCCTCGCGGCGATCGAGCTCATCGACCCGCTCGCCGACGCCGTTCGCGCGGACGGTGACAGGGCGGAGCCCGCGCTGCGGGACGTGATCCACGACACCGACCAGCTGGCAGCCATCGCCGCGGTGCATGCGGCCGGGGGGTCGGCTCTGGCGGGGACTCTCGTCGTGCCGCTGCTGGACTCGTCCGTGCCGTTCCTGCGGGAGCACGCCGTGTGGTCGCTCCGGTCGAGTCCCCGGCTGCCCGAGGCCGTGCCCCGGCTGCACGAGATCATGCACGTCGGCGGCTTCACCGGGATGCTCGCCGAGGCGACCCTCGAGGCGTGGGGCTGCACGGAACCGGACCCTGCCCCGGACCGCGACCGCGACGTCCGAAGTGGAGCGCAGGCTGGCGCGGTCGGGGGCAGCGCCTCCACCGGCCTCACCGTCGCCCAGCTGTTCCTGCACGCCGACATCGACGGGAGCCTGCTGCAGGCGGGCAAGGGCGACACCGGTGGCATCGCGACGCTGCTGGTCCGCCTGGGGGACTCGCTCGTCGCCGACCCACGGATCGCGCGAGTGCTGACCCTGTCGCGACGTCATCACGGCGAGGACGACGACACCAGCTCCGGCGACGTCAGCACACCGGGCCACCACTACCTCGGAGTTCGCCTGCCCGGACCGGCGCGCCCCTCGGGCGAGACCTGGCCGTTGCGGGTCCACGCTCGGCGAGGCATGCGTCGGGCGCTGGCCTCGGCCGGCCGCGTCGACGTCCTGCACCTGCGCATGGCGGACGTCGGGTCGTGGGTGGCCGCAGAGGTGGCGCACGAGCTGGGCATCCCGACCGTGCTGACCCTTGCGCCCGACCCGCACGCCCTCATCGGGGCGCGGGAGGCATCGGGCACCCTCACTCGGGCCGGGTTCGGCGCGGCGGACCACGCCGAACACCTCGTCTTCCGGGTGCGGCTGCTGCGTCAGCTCGCTGCTGACGCGGCGCGTCTCGTGGTCTTCCCGCGTCCTCATCTGGAGCAGGACCTGCGCGACCTGCTGCAGCTCGACCTCGGTGTCGACGACCCGTTCCTTCGGGTCGTGCCCGAGGGCATCGACCTCGCTCCGCTCGACCGGGCCGACCGCGAGGTGCGGCAGTCCGCTGCCGGGGAGGCAACGTCGACGCCGACCCAGAAGGCCCTGACCGAGCTGGACTCCCTGCTCGCCACCCTGCCGGCCGAACGACGCGGGCTTCCGCTCGTGGTCACGGTCGGTCGTCTGCACCGCGTCAAGGGGGTGGCGACGCTCGTGGATGCGTGGGCGTCCGAGCCGGCCTGTGCCCAGCGTTGCAACCTGCTCGTCGTCGGGGGCGACCTCGAGGACCCCAATGGCGACGAGCGGGAACAGCTCGAACGCATCGACGCGGTAGTGCCGCGCGATGATGCCGCCCGGCGCGGCCTGCTGCTCGCCGGCCACCGCCCCAACGGGGTGGTCGCCACCTGGCTCGCCGCCGTCCGGCTCGGCAGGAGGGGTCTTGCGGCACCCGGCGGGATCTATGTGTCCGCCAGCCTCAAGGAGGAGTTCGGCATCGCGATCCTCGAGGCCCTGGCCTCCCGCCTCGTCGTGGTGGCACCGCGTGAAGGTGGCCCCGCGACCTATGTCGAGGACGGCGTGACGGGCCTGCTCGTCGACACCACCTCACGCCCCGGGCTGGCCGCAGCCATCGGGTCGGCCCTCGACCTCGCCGCGGCCCCCGACGCCGGTGCCCGCGCCGACCGTGCGCGAACCCAGGTGGCCGACGAGCTGAGCATCGCAACCATGGCCACCTCCCTCGCGGCGCTCTACTCGGAGGTTGCTCATGACGCTGCTCGTTATCAGTCCTGACTACGCCTCCCACCTGTTGCCGCTCGCCACGATGGGCGCCGCGTGGGCCGCGGCCGGTGAGAGGGTCGTCGTCGCCACCGGCCCGGCCACGGACGCGATCGTGCGGCGCTTCGGCTTCGAGCGCGAGGACCTGCAGCTGGGCCGCGGGTCCAACCCCGGAGTGATCCGGGCGCAGGACCAGCCGGCAGGCGAGGACGACAGCCTGCGTGGCTTCTTCGACGCCACCAGGCGCGGCGCCGTGCCGACGCTGGCCTTCCAGGCGGCCGCCCGTGGCGACGACCTCCTCTGGGAGCCGCTGCGGGTGGCTCGCGACGTGCAGCGTGTCGTCGAGCGGGTGCGCCCCGACCACGTTCTCGTCGACCACCTCGCCTTCAGTGCGCGTCTGGGGCTGTCCGGCACGGGCGTGCCGCACGCGGACGTGGTGCTCGGGCACCCGTCGGCGCTGTCCGTCGGCGACGAGGTCTACGGCTACCCGCCGGCCTGGCCCAGCTGCCTGCGCCCCGACCCGCACGAGCTCGCCGACCTTCGCCGCCGGTGCGAGCGTGTGCGGGATGCGTTCACCGCACAGTGGAATGACGTGCTGGTCTCGCTCGACCCGGCAGCTCCTGCCAGCGAGGACGCCTTCGCCGAGACCGGAGACGTGCTGCTGCTCAACTACCCCGGCGAGCTGCACCCGCCCGAGCGGACCGCCCTGCTGGGGCAGCACGCCTTCCTCGGCTCGGCGGTGCGCGCCGAGGAGCTGGACCCCGAGGTGGAGGCCTGGCTGGCCCGTGACGGCGCTCCGGTCGTCTACGTCAGCCTGGGCAGCTTCCTTTCGGTGCGCGCCGACGTCCTGTCGCGCGTGGCGGAGGCCCTACGGCAGCTGGACGTCCGTGTCGCCCTGGCGTCGGGGTCCACTCCGCGCCAGGCACTGGGCCCGAGCCCGCGGTCCTGGCTCGTGAGGGCCGAGCTGCCCCAGGTCACCCTCCTGGACCGAGCCGTCCTCGCGGTGTCGCACGGCGGCAACAACAGCGTGACCGAGGCGCTGACTGCGGGCGTCCCCCTGCTGCTCCTGCCGCTGTCCACCGACCAGTTCGCCGGTGCGGCGGCTGTCGAGGCCGCCGGACTGGGTGAGGCGCTGGACCCGAATGCGGCCACTCCGGCGCAGCTGGGCGCCGCTGCCACCCGGCTGCTCCTGCTCCCACCGGATCGCGCGAGCTCTCTCGCCCGCCTGTCCGCCGAGCTCAGGGCCACCCCGGGCGCCGAGCGTGCCCGTGCAGCGCTGCTGGGGGAGCCGGAGACCCCCGGCTTCTGACCGACCCACGGCTCGTGCCGAGCACTCCGCGGCCGGGTAGGCCGACAACGCAGGTTCCTCATTCGTCGCGCATGTCCCGGATGGGGTTGCGGCGGATGTTGCGCAGCAGCGGCGGCGTGATCGCGACGAGCGCCATCACGAGGATGCCCCCGAGGATCGACCACCACAACAGTGACGGGACGGTGACGAAGTGGAAGGTCGCGTCACCGTCGAAGACCCCGTAGGCGAGCTGCGCCGCATTGGTGGCGCGCCCCGAGTACAGGAGCTCGATGACGAGGGCGATGGCACCGCCCAGGAGTGCCGCGAAGACCGCGATCCGCAGGGCCACCCACAACGAGTAGATGAGGTAGACGCTGGTGATGTCCGAGCGCCTCGCCCCGATGGCCCGGAAGACGGCCGTCTCGCGCCGTGAGTCCGCGATGACCCGGCCCATCATGGCCCAGATGATGATCGTGGCCACGCCGAACAGGGCGCCGAGCAGGCCCAGGAGGTAGGGCCGCGCACCGCGGGCGATGTCGTCGACGACGAGGTAGCTCGTGCCGAAGGTGCCCACGGAGAACGGCTTGCCGCACTCCATGTAGTAGTCGTTGCCCAGGAACCCGCCGCCACCGGTGTCGCACGTCATGGAGGCGATGAACGCCTTGGCGCCGTCGACCGTCGGGAACGACGAGATGTAGGCGGCCTCGGGCCCCATGGGGCCGAAGTACATCATCGTCGTCGGGTCGTTGGCCGCGGGCTCGAGCGCCAGGACGTCGTCGTGGCGCAAGGTTGCGGGCAGCTCCGCCAACAGGCCGGACGGGATGAGCGCGCCGTAGCCGTAGGTCGTGCCGACGATGCCTGACACGACCGACTCCAGCCGGCCGCCACCGGACTGGGGCGTGGGCAGGACACCGACGACCTGGAAGGTCAGCAGCTCGGCCTTCGGGGCGTCCTGGGGCGTGAACTGGTTGTCGAAGGCGCGCTGGTTGGCCTCCTTCTGCTTCTCGCTCTCGCTGCGGGTGTCACTCACGACGCTCACCGGTCCGCAAGGGCTCGTGGGCAGCTCGAGGACCAGCTCGGGCTTCTCGTAGCCGGGCTTGTCCTGGTTGGCCTTGATCTCGGCGTCGACCTGGCGCGCCTGCTCGATCCGCTGCTGCTCGGCCGAGTTGCGGTAGCACGAGGTGAAGGTCACGCCGTTGGCCGAGTCGCGCACCGAGCGGTACCAGCTGACCTGTCCCGCACCGTCCCTCGGCCTCTTGGCCAGGCCCAGCTGCTTGCCCATGGTGGAGACCAGGTCGTCGATCGGCACGAGCACCGGGATGCCCTTCGGGGTCGCCCGGGCGTCGTTGGGCTCGGCGATGAAGGCCTTGACGAGGGCATCGTCCATGATCGTGTAGTTCGAGCCCGAGATGCTCGACCCGTCGGGCCCTTCAGCGCCCATCGGTGGCCCCGCGTCGCTCGGTTGCTCCGTGCGGGTGAGGTCCTCGCGACCGTCCTTGAGGTAGGCCAGCCCAAGGTGCTGCAGCGTCCTGGGCTGATAGGTGTCGGTGGCTCCGGACGCCCGCGAGTCGGCCGCGAACCTCTCGGGGGTGCTCTGCGACTTCTCGCGCATCTTCGCGATGCCGGCGGCCTCGCGACGCTTCCAGGCGACCGACTCGGGGTTGGCCATCCTGCTCTGGTCCGCCGGGGCGTTCGGGTCGCCATAGGCGTTGTCGACGACCGGCTGGATCTCGGTCTTCTCGTCGTAGCCGGTGATGCCGTACTTCTCGGCCGCGGCCTTGCGTTCCGCGATGTATGCCGCGTGCAGGGCGACGACGTCGTCGATCACCTTGGGGTCGGTGGGGTCCGGGAAGGCCTCGGTGCCGTCCAGCATGGGTGTGCCCTGCACGAGGTAGCGCCCGTCGAGGTTCTGGTCGGCGAAGCGACTGACGCTCGCTGCGGTCCCGTCGAAGAGCAGGATTCCCCCGGAGATCAGGCCGAAGAGCAACCCGGAGACGATCGTCGTGATGAGCAGGCGGATCCGCTTGGAGCGCACCTTGGTGCGAGCCAGGGTCACCGAGTCGCGCAGGCCGATCATGCGGGCACCCCGCTCGGCACGACGAGCCCGTCGCTGAGCCGGATCGTGCGGTCGGCGCGCTCGGCCAGGTCGTCGTCGTGGGTGACGATGACGATGGTGGTGCCGAACTCGTCGCGGATGCGCTCGAAGAGCTCGATGATCGACGCACCCGTGGCGCTGTCGAGATTGCCGGTGGGCTCGTCGGCCAGCAGCACCAGCGGCTGGTTGAGCAGGGCGCGGGCGATGGCTGCGCGCTGCATCTGGCCCCCGGACATCTCTCGGGGCAGGTGCCGGGAGCGGTCCGACAACCCGACCTCCTCGATGAGGTCAAGGGCTTGGGCCCTGCGCTGCTTGCGCGGCGTCTTGGCGAACATGCCGGGAACCTCGGTGTTGGTCACGAGGCGCAGGAACGGCTGGAGGTAGAAGAACTGGAAGACGAACCCGATGGTCCGGTTGCGGAAGCGCGACAGCTTGGCGTCGCTCAGCGTGCCGATGTCGACACCGTCGACGAGCACCGTGCCCCCGCTGGGCTTGTCGAGGCCGCCGATGATCTGCAGCAGGGTGCTCTTGCCGCTCCCACTGGCACCGGTGAGGGCCACGAACTCACCCCGGTCGATCTCGAGGGAGACGCCGCCGAGCGCGCTGACCTTCTGCCGACCCATCCTGTAGGTCTTGCGCAGATCCGTCACCGTGATGATGTGGTCGCCCGAGCGCTCGCGTCGGGGACGCTGCCGCAGCGGCAGTGCCGCACGGATACTGCTGCCGCGGTCGTGGTGGGTCCGCAGCGCAGCGATCGCAGCGTCGACGTCACCGTCGAAGGACGCGAGGAAGTCGGCCACGGATGCCGGCCCCCGCGGGGTCGGCATGCTGGTGTCGTCGGTCATCTGGGCCCCCTGGCTTCGACTGGACGGTGAGCGAACTGTGGCACAGCGACACGGCACGGGGGCCCCACTTCACCAGGACACGCACAACTGCGTGCACGGGGCCGCTCCGACGAGGACCCCGTTGGCGTGACCGGGAAGTGTCGGTGCCGTGCGGCAGGATGGGCGCGTGAGCGAGAACGACATGGTCAGCGACGTGCCCGAGGACGTGCGTCACGAGTGGACCGACCTGGCCGAGCAGGCCAGCGGGCACCAGTTCGCCTACCACGTCAAGGACGCACCGACGATCAGCGACGGCGCCTACGACGCCCTCATGAAGCGGCTCAACGCCCTCGAGGAGGAGTTCCCCTCGCTGCGCACACCCGAGAGCCCCACCCAGAGCGTGGGCGGCGCCATCTTCTCCACGGACTTCCAGGCCGTCGACCACCTCGAGCGGATGCTCAGTCTCGACAACGCCTTCTCGCCCGAGGAGATGGTGGAGTGGTCGGCGCGGGTGACCCGCGACGCCGGCAGCGGCTTCCACTACCTCTGCGAGCTCAAGATCGACGGCCTCGCCGTCAACCTGCTGTACGAGAAGGGCAGGCTGACGCGCGCACTCACCCGCGGTGACGGCCGCACGGGGGAGGACGTGACGCTCAACGTGAGGACGGTGCACGGCATACCGACCGAGCTCGCGGGGAGCACGGAGCACCCGGTGCCCGACCTCGTCGAGGTGCGCGGCGAGGTCTACTTCCCGATCGAGGCGTTCGGTGAGCTCAACGCGCAGCTGGTCGCGGCCGGCAAGCCGCCCTATGCCAACCCGCGCAACACGGCAGCAGGATCGTTGCGCCAGAAGGACCCCCGGGTCACGGCCACCCGGCAGCTGCGCATGCTCGTGCACGGCATCGGCAAGCGCAAGGGCTTCGCGCTCACCCGCCAGAGCGAGGCCTACGACGCGCTGAGGTCCTGGGGCCTGCCGATCTCGACCCACTACCGCGTTGTCGACACCATCGAGGAGGTCAACGCCTTCATCGTCTCGACGGGGGAGCACCGGCACGACGTCGAGCACGAGATCGACGGAGTCGTCGTCAAGGTCGACGAGATCAGCGTGCAGCGCCAGCTGGGGTCGACGTCGCGGGCGCCGCGGTGGGCGATCGCCTACAAGTACCCACCGGAGGAGGTCAACACCAGGCTCCTCGACATCCAGGTCAACGTCGGTCGCACCGGCCGCGTGACGCCCTTCGGGGTCATGGAGCCCGTGGTCGTCGCGGGGTCGACGGTCGAGCGGGCGACGTTGCACAACGCCACCGAGGTCGAGCGCAAGGGTGTGCTCATCGGCGACACGGTCGTGCTGCGCAAGGCTGGCGACGTCATCCCCGAGATCCTCGGGCCGGTCGTCGACCTGCGCGACGGCACCGAGCGTGCGTTCGTCATGCCCACCGAGTGCCCCTCGTGCGGCACCCCGCTGGCGCCGGCCAAGGAGGGCGACAAGGACATCCGCTGCCCCAACTCCCGGACCTGCCCCTCGCAGCTGCGCGAGCGCCTGTCGGGGCTCGCCGGTCGAGGCGCGTTCGACATCGAGGCCTTGGGCTGGGAGGGGGCCGTCGCCCTGTTGGAGTCCGGGGTGCTGACCGACGAGTCGACGCTGTTCGGCCTGACCGACACCGACATCGCCCGCGTGCCGCTCTACACGCGCGCCGCCAAGAAGACCGACCCGCCCGAGTCCGTCGTCGACGGCAAGGTGCTCTCGGCCAACGGTTCCAAGCTGGTCGCCAACCTGGCTGAGGCCAAGAAGCAGCCGCTGTGGCGGGTGCTCGTCGGCCTGTCCATCCGCCACGTCGGGCCCACTGCGGCGCGCGCCCTGGCGCAGCACTTCGGGTCGATGGAACGCATCCGCGAGGCACGTGTCGAGGAGCTGTCCGGTGTCGAGGGCGTCGGCGGCATCATCGCCGAGTCGGTGCGCGACTGGTTCGACCGTGAGGGCAACGAGTGGCACCGCGCCATCGTCGACCAGTGGGCCGCCGACGGCGTCCGCATGGAGGACGAGCGTGACGAGTCCCTCGAGCAGACCCTTGCCGGCCTGAGCGTCGTCGTCACCGGGTCCATGGAGGGCTTCAGCCGCGACGAGGCCAAGGAGGCCATCCTCTCCCGCGGCGGCAAGGCGTCCGGGTCGGTGTCGAAGAAGACCGACTACGTCGTTGTCGGCCCCGGCGCCGGGTCCAAGGAGACCAAGGCGCGCGAGCTCGGGTTGACCATCCTCGACGAGGCCGGCTTCGTCACGTTGCTCGAGTCCGGTTCTGCCGAGGCAGCCCCCGAGGCCTGAGCGGAAGCTGCCGAGGGCGCGCCCTAGACTGAGGCACATGGCTGAACTCACCCGCGACGACGTGGCGCACCTCGCCGGTCTCGCCCGCATCGACCTCTCCGACGCCGAGCTCGACAAGATGGTCGGTGAGCTCGGGATCATCCTCGAGTCCGTGGCCGTCGTGCAGCAGGCGCCCATCGAGGGCGTCGAGCCGATGAGCCACCCGATGCCCATCGTCAACGTCACGCGCCCCGACGTCGTGCGCCCAAGCCTGGCGGCCGATGCGGTCCTGGCAGGAGCGCCGGCGGCCGACCAGCAGCGCTTCTCCGTGCCCCGCATCCTTGACGAAGACTGACCGGCGCACCTGTGCCGGGTGGTGACCATCCGGCATACGCCACAGACCTTCGCCACCACGCAGCAGCCATCACGACTTCCAAACCGCAAGGACCGATGTGACCACCGACCTGACCCGCGCCAGCGCCTCCGAGCTTGCCGACCTCCTCGCCAGCGGTGAGACGTCGTCGGTCGAGGTGACGCGGGCCCTGCTGGCGCGCACCCACGACGTCGACACCGACGTCCACGCCTACCTCCACGTCGACCACGACGGCGCGCTCGCGAGTGCCCGCGACGTCGACGAGCGGCGCGGGCGTGGTGAGGCGCTGCACCAGCTCGCCGGCGTGCCGATCGCCGTCAAGGACGTCCTCGCCACCAAGGGCCTGCCGACGACCTGCGGCTCGAAGATCCTCGAGGGCTGGGTGCCGCCCTACGACGCCACCGTCGTGGCGCGTCTGCGCGAGGCCGGCATGCCCATCCTGGGCAAGACCAACATGGACGAGTTCGCGATGGGCTCCTCGACGGAGCACTCGGCCTACGGTCCGACGCGCAACCCCTGGGACCTCGACCGCATCCCCGGCGGCTCCGGTGGTGGGTCCAGCGCGGTCGTCGCCTCCTTCCAGGCGCCGCTCGCGATCGGCACCGACACGGGCGGTTCGATCCGCCAGCCCGCCGCGGTGACGGGGACCGTCGGGACCAAGCCCACCTATGGCGGCGTCTCGCGCTACGGGCTCGTCGCCCTCGCGTCGTCGCTGGACCAGGCCGGCCCGTGCACGCGCACCGTGCTCGACGCCGCGCTGCTGCACGAGGTCATCGGCGGCCACGACCCGATGGACTCGACCTCGATCGACGCGCCCGTCCCTCCCGTGGTCGAGGCGGCCCGCCGCGCCGACGTCAAGGGCATGAAGATCGGCATCGTCCGTGAGCTCACCGGTGACGGCTTCCAGGCCGGTGTCCAGGCCCGCTTCGACGAGTCCGTCCAGCACCTCGTCGACGCCGGCGCCGAGGTCGTCGAGGTCTCGTGCCCCAGCTTCACCGCGGCGCTCGCGGCCTACTACCTCATCCTCCCGTCGGAGGCATCGAGCAACCTCGCGAAGTTCGACGCCATGCGCTTCGGCCTGCGTGTGCTCCCCGAGGGTGTCGACGCGCCGAGCGCCGAGCAGGTCATGGCGGCCACCCGGGACGCGGGCTTCGGTGACGAGGTCAAGCGCCGCATCATCCTGGGCACCTATGCCCTCTCGTCGGGCTACTACGACGCCTACTACGGCTCGGCGCAGAAGGTCCGTCGCCTCATCGCCGACGACTTCGCGCGTGCCTTCGAGACGGCGGACGTGCTGGTCTCGCCGACAGCACCGACGACGGCGTTCAGGTTCGGCGACAAGATCGACGACCCGATGGCCATGTACCTCAACGACATCGCCACCATCCCCGCCAACCTCGCCGGTGTGCCGGGCATGTCCCTGCCCAGCGGCCTCGCCGACGAGGACGGCCTGCCGGCCGGCTTCCAGATCCTCGCCCCGGCTGCTGCCGACGACCGCCTGTATGCCGTGGGCGCGGCCCTCGAGCAGCGTCTGCTCGCGTCGTGGGGCGGTCCACTCCTCAACCGCGCGCCCCACCTCACCAACGCTTCCATCGCGTCTGCGGATGCGACGGCTGGAGCGACCACATCCGCAGACGTCACGAAGGGTGAGGGCGCCTGACATGAGTTCGATCGATACCGAAGCCACGATCTCCTACGAGGAGGTCCTCGAGTCCTTCGACCCGGTCATGGGCCTTGAGGTCCACGTCGAATTGGGTACGAACACCAAGATGTTCTGCGGCTGCGCGACCGAGTTCGGAGCCGAGCCCAACACGCAGGTCTGCCCCGTCTGCCTCGGCCTCCCGGGCGCCCTGCCCGTGGTCAACGAGAAGGCCGTCGAGTCGGCGATTCGGATCGGACTGGCGCTCAACTGCGAGATCGCGCAGTGGTGCCGGTTCGCCCGGAAGAACTACTTCTACCCGGACATGCCCAAGAACTTCCAGACGTCGCAGTACGACGAGCCGATCGCGTTCGAGGGCTACCTGGACGTCGACCTCGACGACGGCTCGACCTACCGCGTCGAGATCGAGCGGGCCCACATGGAGGAGGACACGGGCAAGTCGCTGCACGTCGGCGGGTCGACCGGCCGCATCCACGGGGCGACCCACTCGCTCGTGGACTACAACCGCGCCGGCATCCCCCTCATCGAGATCGTGACCAAGCCCCTGCGTGGTGCGGGGGAGCGGGCACCCGAGATCGCCCGGGCCTACGTCGCGACGCTGCGCGACCTGCTCAAGGCGCTCGACGTCTCCGACGTGAAGATGGAGCAGGGCTCGATGCGCTGTGACGTCAACCTCTCGCTCATGCCCAAGGGCTCCACCACGCTGGGCACGCGCACCGAGACCAAGAACGTCAACTCGCTGCGCTCGGTCGAGCGGGCTGTCCGGTACGAGATGTGCCGCCACGGCGCGATCCTGCAGGCCGGTGGCTCGATCCTGCAGGAGACGCGTCACTGGCACGAGGACACCGGTGTCACGACCTCGGGTCGCCCGAAGTCCGACGCCGACGACTACCGCTACTTCCCCGAGCCCGACCTCGTGCCGGTCGCCCCGCCGCAGGAGAGGGTCGAGGAGCTGCGGGCCACGCTGCCCGAGCCGCCGGCCCAGCGCCGCAAGCGGCTCCAGTCCGACTGGGGTTTCAGCGACCTCGAGATGCGCGACGTCCTCAACGCCGGCCTGGTCGACCTCATCGGATCGACCGTCGAGGCGGGTGCCACGCCGGCCGGGGCACGCAAGTGGTGGTCCGGTGAGATCGCCCGTCGCGCCAACACCGACGGTGCCGTCGACGTCGCCACGTATGCCGTGGAGCGGGGGATCACCCCTGCTCACGTCGTCGAGCTCGAAGGCCTCGTCAAGGGTGGTCGCCTCAACGACTCCATGGCCCGCCAGGTGTGGGAGGGCGTGCTCGACGGCGAGGGCACCCCGACGGCGGTCGCCGATGCCCGTGGGCTCGAGCTCGTCCAGGACGACGGCGCCCTCGAGGCAGCCGTCGACACCGTCATCGCGGCCAACCCCGAGGTGGCGCAGAAGGTTCGTGACGGCAAGGTCCAGGCCGCCGGCGCCCTCATCGGCCAGGTCATGAAGGAGATGAAGGGCCAGGCCGACGCCGGCAAGGCCCGCGAGATCATCCTCGCCAAGCTCACCGGCTGACTGGCCCGTTGACGGCACCCAGATGCCCAGGGCGCGTCACGCGCTCAGTTGCTCCTTCGTCGCAAACGCGCGCACCGCACCCTGGGCATCTGGGTTGTTCAGCGGCGACCGCCGCCGAGCAGCCCGCCCAGGATCCCGCCGAGGAGGCCCCCTCCGCCCGACTCGTGCGTCTGCTCGGTCTGCTGGGGAGCCCGCGTCTGCTGGGCGGCCGCGCCGCCTCCGAGTGCTCCGCCGAGGACGTCCTGCAGCATCGAGTCGAGCGAGCCGGGACCACCCTGAGCGCTCTGGTCAGCCGGTGCCTGGCCCTGCTGCGGGGCGGTTCCGCCGCCACCCATGGCGCCGCCGAGCCCACCACCCTTGAGCACCTTGTTGGCGAGGTACGACAGCACGATCGGGGCGAGGATCGGGATGAGCTTCCGCATCAGTCCGCTGTTGCCACTCGTGCCACCGAGTGCCGAGTAGACCTGGTCCTGGTTCGGTCCGAAGATGTGCGAGGCGATCTTCTCGCCGTCGGCGCGGTCGACCTGGTCGAGGTCGACACCTCCACTGAGGAGGTCGTCGTCATGCTGGCCGAGGGCTTCGACGATGGAGCTGGAGCCACCACCCTGCGCATTGGCCTGCAGACCGCCGAGCAGGGCAGGCAGGGCCGTCTGCACGGCCTGCTGCACCTCCTGAGGCTGCGCGCCGACCTGCTGGGCGAGCTGGTCGATCGGCAGGTTCTGGAGGATGTCGTCAACTGCGGCCATCGTGGTGCCACCTCTCGTCGTCCGGTGGGCTTCGCCGCCCACCTCTGCTGTCAACGTACCGACCGGCTGAGCACAACGGGGCGTAGCCGACCGGCCGGTCAGGGGCCTGAGCCGATGGGGACCCGGACGATCCGGTCGTCGCCCGTGCGGGGGTCGCCCCGGAACGTGTTGTTGCTCAGGATCCACAGGCTCCCATCGGGGGCGGTGGCGACGTCACGAATGCGTCCGTAGGTGTTGTGCAGCAAGCGAACTGGTTCGCCACGAACTCGACGTCCATCGACGGCGACCTTCCACAGCGAGGCCCCGCGCAGCGCTGCCAGGTAGACGGCGCCGTCGGGCCCGACGGTGATGCCGCTGGGGGAGGAGTCCGAGGTCGCCCACTGTGCGATGGGTGGCACGAAGTCGCCCCCGGAGTCCTCGATGCCCTCGACCTGCGGCCAGCCGTAGTTCTTGCCCGGCACGATCACGTTGAGCTCGTCCCAGGTGTTCTGGCCGAACTCGCTGGCGAACATCGTGCCGTCCGCGCCCCAGGCCAGGCCCTGGACGTTGCGATGGCCCAGGCTCCACACCGGACTGGCCCCGAAGGGGTTGCCCGGGGCGGCCTTGCCGTCGGCCGTGACCCGCAGGATCTTGCCGCCCAGGTCGTCCCGGTCCTGGGACCGGTCGGACTGCCCTGCGTCACCCGTGCCGACGTAGAGGAAGCCGTCGGGGCCCCACTTGATGCGGCCCCCGTTGTGGTTGCTCGCCTTGGGTATGCCGGTGAGCACCGGTGTCATGGGCCCGAACCCGTCTGCCCCGAGGGTTGTCCGGACGACCCGGTTGTCGTGCGAGGCGGTGAGGTAGAGGTGCACCGTGGCGTCCGTCGCGAAGCTCGGTGAGACCGCGACCCCGAGCAGACCGCCCTCACCTTCTCCGTCCACTCCGTCGACCTTGCCCAGGCTCGACCGCTCACCGGTCGGGCTGACGCGCAGGACCTCACCACTGTCGCGCAGGGTGACCAGGGCGTCCCCGTCGGGCAGGAACGCGATCGACCACGGCACGTCCAGACCCGTGATGACGTCCGACGGCGAGCCCGTGGGGAGATCCCGCCCCTGGGACGCAGTCGCAGTTAAAGAAGGAGTCGGTGACGGGCTCGAGGGCGAACTGCTCGACCCCGTGGGGGTGACGGGTGAGGCGGCTGGCGTCGTCGGGACCTCGGTCGGGCCGGTGCTGCTCGGGGTCCCGTTGCCGGTGCAGCCCGACAGGGCCAGGGCAGCCGCCGTCGCGAGGACGAGAGGTCGGCGGGCGAGGTGGGCGGACGGCATACCCCATCCTTGCCGCAAAGGGTGACGAGAACCATGGTCGAGGGGGACACTCGCAGGATGTCCCTCATGTCCAAGGTCATCCGGACGGGCGCGAACGTGCACGCGGCCCTGTACCGACGGTTCAGCGCGCCGGCCTTCCGGCGCATGGCGGGCCTGCCGGTCCTCCTGCTCACGGTGAGGGGTCGCAGGAGCGGTCGCGAGATCACCACACCCGTCTGCTACATCGAGTCCGACGGTGGCTACGCCGTGACCGGCAGCGCCGGTGGGTCCGACGCCGAACCGCAGTGGTTCCGCAACCTCAGGGCGGCACCGACCGCGACGATCGAGGTGGGGGACAGCCGACACGTCGTCACCGTGCGCATCCTCGACGGTGAGGAGCGCGACGCGTTGTGGCGGCGCTTCGCCGCGGAGGGGACGACGTTCGGGGGCTACGAGGAGAAGACCGAACGCCGCATCCCGGTCGCGCTGCTCACCCCGGCCTGACGTCGCCTAGGGTGCGCAGTCATGGTCGTCGTCTCCTTCCCCGAACCCCTCCTTCGTGACGCCGTGGGTGACGTCCCCGGCGTGGACAGCGTCATCTGGGACCCCGGCTCCGGTCCCGCGGACGACGACCGCATCGAGGTCGTCATCGCGCCCTACCTCGGCGCCGCGCACAAGCTCGGCACCGTCGCCGACCTGCCGCAGTGTCGGCTCGTCCAGCTGCAGTCGGCGGGCTACGACGGGGTGCTCGAGGTCGTCCCGGAGACGGTCGGCATCGCCAACGCGGCCGGTGTCTACGACGCACCCACGGCCGAGCTCGCGCTGGGGCTGACCATCGCCTCGCTGCGGGGCATCCCGGAAGCCGTGCGCTCCGGCGACCGGGCGACGTGGCAGCCGCTGGGCCAGCGCACGTCGCTCGCCGACCGTCGCGTGCTCATCGTCGGCTATGGCTCCGTGGGCACGGCGATCGCACGTCGGTTCAGCGCGTTCGACGTCTCCCTGACGGCGGTGGCCTCCCGGGCGCGCGGCGGTGACGACCTCGTCGACGTCGTCCACGGCATCGACGAGCTGCCCGCCCTGCTGCCCGAGCACGACGTCGTCGTGGTCATCGTCCCGCTCAACGAGTCCACCACGCGGCTCGTCGACGACACCTTCCTGTCGACCATGCCGGACGGGGCGCTGCTCGTCAACGTCGCGCGAGGACCCGTGGCCGACACCGACGCGCTCGTGCGCCACGCCGGTCGGCTGCGCATCGCCCTCGATGTCACCGAGCCCGAGCCGCTGCCCGACGGCCACCCGCTGTGGACGGCACCCGACGTCCTCATCACCCCCCACGCCGGTGGCAACACGACGGCGCTGCTTCCGCGGATGGCCGACCTCGTGCGCGAGCAGCTGGCCCTCATCGTCGCCGGGGAGGCGCCGCACCACCTCGTGCGACCGATTGTCAAGACCTGACATCCCCGGCGGACAAGGGCAGGATCGGGTCATGACCACCGCAGCTGAGGACCGGACGCTCGTGCTCGTGCGCCACGCCAAGGCCGAGCAGGGTGGCTACGACGCCGACCATGAACGGGAGCTGGCGCCGCGCGGCCACCGTGACGCGGAGGGGGCCGGCCGCTGGCTGTGTGAGCAGGGGATCGGGGTGGACGAGGTCTTCTGCTCGACGGCGATCCGGGCGCTGCAGACCTGCGAGGGCATCTGGAAGGCGGGCTGCTGCGAGGCGGACATCCACGAGGAGCACCGCATCTACAACGCCTCGGCCGACCGGCTGCTCGAGGTCGTGCGCGAGGCCGACGCCGACGCCAACGTCGTGATGCTGGTGGGCCACGCCCCGGGGATCCCGGTGCTGGCCTCGCTCCTGGCCGACGGCGAGGGCAGCGACCGCGCCCACGACCTCATGAGCCAGGGCTTCCCCACCACAGGGGTGGCGCTGCTGCGGTTCTCGGGCCACTGGAGCGAGCTTGCTCCCGGCGTGGCGCAGCTGGACCGCTTCCACGTCGCCCGCGCCACGGACCACGAGTCGGCTTGAGGCCTGAGGCAGGCGCGTCCGCCACCGTGACGCCGGCTCAGGTGACCGACCGCAGCGCGGCGATGGCTCCGCGCAGGTAGCGCGCCACCACGGCTCGCTCCTCGTCGGTGAGGGGTGCATCGATCTCCGCGAGCTTGGTGAACATCGGCGCCAGCAGGGCGAACACCTCACGGCGCCCCGACTCGGTGACGACCACCGCGGTGCGGCGCTTGTCGGCAGGGTGTTCGTGGCGCTCGGCATGGCCACGGGCGACGAGTCGGTCCACGACCCCCGACGACGCGGCGGAGGTGACGCCGAGCGCCTTGGCGAGCTCGACAGGTCCCATCGGCGTGGCTGCCAGGTGGCGCAGGGAGTGCAGCTCGGAGACGGACATCCCCGCGTGGCGTGCCACCTGCTGTGGCACGTGCTCGGCGAGCTCCACGAGCTCGCGGAGGGCGTCCAGCGAGGGCGAGCCCCGATAGCCCGGGGCGACAGAGGCGGGCGTGGTCTGGATGCCCGGGGTCGGTTCGCCGGAGTTTGCTTCCGGCGCGGGGTGTTCCGTAATATCACTCACCTACTTAGTAACCTCGTTAATCATGTCGTTAACGAACAACACTAGCAAGGGGACTCCCATGGCTGGCCTAGCTCGGCTCATCACCCGTCAGTGGGTCGCGGGGTTGCTCGCCCTCTTCGCCCTTCTCGGCGCCGGGGCAGTGATCGGCGTGGTGGGGCAGGCCGAGCTCACTCCGCAGGCGACCGCGTCGCTGCCCTTCGGCTCCGACAGCAGGGCCGCCGCCGAGCTGAGTGCCGCGCTGCCCGAGGCCGAGGGATCGGCCGCGGTCGTGCTGTTCAGCAGCGACGCCCCGCTGAGCGAGGCAGCCCTCGCCATCATCCAGGAGCGCGCACGGACGCTGCCCGGTGCGGTCGGCGCTCCGCCGGCCATCGCGCAGGACCGGACGGCAGCGACCGTCTTCGTGCCGGTCACGGCCACCGATGCGGCCAAGGTCGCCGAGGTCGTCGAGGCGCTGCGCGCGGCCGCCAAGGAAGGCCTGCCCGACGGGGTCGTCGCCCAGGTCACTGGCCCGGCCGCGATCCAGGCAGACCTCGCGGCCGTCTTCGACGGTGCGAACTTCCGTCTGCTGGCAGCCACCGCCTCCGTGGTCGCCCTCCTGCTGATCATCACCTACCGCAGCCCCGTCCTGTGGCTCGTTCCGCTCACCGTGGTCGGGGTGGCCGACCAGCTCGCCGCGGTGCTGGCCACCCGGACCCTGTCGGTGTTCGACGTGCAGTGGGACGAGTCGACCATCGGCATCCTGTCGGTGCTCGTCTTCGGCGCGGGCACCGACTACGCGCTGCTGCTCATCTCGCGCTACCGCGACGAGCTGAGGCACCACGCCGACCGCCGCGACGCGATGGCCCGCGCGCTCGCCCGCACCGCCGAGGCGGTCCTCTCCAGCGCCTCGACCGTCATCGTCGGTCTGCTGACCCTGCTCCTGTCGGCCTTCCCGACCACCCGCGGGCTGGGACTCGCCTGTGCCGTGGGTGTCGTCGTGGCCGCCTCCTTCGTCCTCGTCGTGCTGCCGGCGGCGCTCGTGGTCTTCGGCCGCTGGATCTTCTGGCCCAAGGTGCCGAGAGAGGGACAGCCCAGCCTCGCCGACTCCCGGTCGCTGTGGCGCCGCGTGGGGGACACCGTCTCCCGCCGGCCCGTGGTCTTCGCCGCGAGCACGGTCGCCCTCCTGGCGATCGCGGCCACCGGCATGTTGTCGATCCGCACCGGCCTCGACGGCGCCGACCAGTTCCTCCAGAAGCCCGAGGCCATCTCGGCCGGCGAGCGGCTGTCGGAGTCCTTCCCGGCCGGCTCCGCGGACCCCACGACCGTCGTCTCACGCGGCACGGACCCCGCTGCGCTGGTCGCGACGGTGTCGAAGGTCGACGGGGTCGCCTCGACGCGTCCCGTGGCCAGCGAGGGTGGTGTGAGCGAGATCCAGGCAGTGCTCGCCGCCCCACCGGGTTCGGATGCCGCCTCCCGGACGGTGACGGCGATCCGTGACGCCGTGGCCGACACGCCGGACACCCACGTCGGTGGCACCGAGGCGCAGGCTCTCGACTCCGCGGAGGCCTCGGGCAGCGACCGCCTGCTCATCTTCCCGCTCATCC
Organism: Knoellia sp. Soil729; assembly: GCF_001427985.1. Classification (GTDB taxonomy): domain Bacteria; phylum Actinomycetota; class Actinomycetes; order Actinomycetales; family Dermatophilaceae; genus Knoellia. The sequence goes on along the minus strand of NZ_LMSA01000001.1, from coordinate 403,414 downwards.
TCGGTCTCGTCCTCATCGCTCTGGCGCTGCTGCTGCGCTCGGTGGTGGCCCCGCTGATCCTCGTGGCCACCGTCGTCGCCACCTACCTCGCGAGCCTGGGACTGTCGTGGGTGCTCTTCACCCAGGTGCTCGGGTTCGAGCGGCTCGACGACGGGGTGCCACTGCTGGCCTTCGTGTTCCTCGTGGCGCTGGGCGTGGACTACAACATCTTCCTCGTGACGCGGGCCGCCGAGGAGGCGCCCGGCCACGGATCCCGTGAAGGCATGCTGCGCGCCCTGTCCGCCACCGGCGGGGTCATCACGAGTGCCGGCATCCTGCTCGCCGCCGTCTTCGCGGTCCTCGGCGTCCTGCCCCTGGTGGTCCTCGCCCAGCTCGGTGTCATCATCTGCGTCGGCGTCCTGCTCGACACCCTCGTCGTGCGCACCGTGCTCGTCCCGGCGATTTCTCTGGTCCTCGGGGACCGGTTCTGGTGGCCTCGCCTCTTCGCCTGATGCCACCCAAGGGGTGGGCATCGTCGAGGAGTGAGATCGGCGTCCCACCCCGTGGACGTGCGGCCTAGAGTTGCCGCATGAGCGACGCCCCCGACATCGACATCAAGCCCCGTTCCCGCGACGTCACCGACGGCCTCGAGAAGACCGCCGCCCGAGGGATGCTCCGTGCCGTCGGCATGGGCGACGACGACTGGGTCAAGCCGCAGATCGGTGTCGCGAGCTCCTGGAACGAGATCACTCCGTGCAACCTCCCCCTCGACCGGCTCGCCAAGGCGGTCAAGGACGGCGTGCACGCCGCTGGTGGCTACCCCCTCGAGTTCGGGACGATCTCGGTGTCCGACGGCATCTCGATGGGCCACGAGGGCATGCACTTCTCCCTGGTCTCGCGCGAGATCATCGCGGACTCGGTCGAGACGGTCATGAGCGCCGAGCGCCTCGACGGTTCGGTCCTGCTCGCCGGCTGTGACAAGTCGCTGCCCGGCATGCTCATGGCCGCCGCGCGCCTCGACCTGGCCTCGGTCTTCCTGTATGCCGGGTCGATCCTTCCCGGGATCGCGAAGCTCTCGGACGGGACCGAGAAGGAGGTCACGATCATCGACGCCTTCGAGGCGGTCGGTGCGTGCGCCGCCGGCAAGATGTCGCTCGAGGACGTCGATGCCATCGAGCGCGCGATCTGCCCGGGCGAGGGTGCCTGCGGCGGCTTCTACACGGCCAACACGATGGCCGCCGTCGCCGAGTCGATCGGCATGTCCATCCCCGGCTCGGCCGCCCCGCCGGCCACGGACCGTCGTCGTGACGTGCACGCCCGGCGCTCGGGGGAGGCCGTCGTCGAGCTGCTGCGCAAGGGCATCACCGCGCGCGACATCATGACGAAGCCGGCCTTCGAGAACGCCATTGCCGTGGTGATGGCCTTCGGTGGCTCGACCAACGCCGTCCTGCACCTGCTCGCCATGGCCCACGAGGCCGAGGTGGACCTCACCATCGGCGACTTCCAGCGCATCGGCAAGAAGGTCCCGCACCTCGCCGACGTCAAGCCGTTCGGCGCGTTCGTCATGAAGGACATCGACCACATCGGCGGCATCCCCGTCGTCATGAAGACGCTCATGGAGGCTGACCTGCTCGACGGTGACTGCCTCACCGTGACCGGCAAGACGGTCGCCGAGAACCTCGACGAGATCAAGCCACCGCACATCGACGGCAAGGTCATCCGCGAGTTCACCAAGCCCATCCACGCCACGGGGGGCCTGACCATCCTCACCGGCTCGCTCGCTCCCGAGGGTGCCGTCGTGAAGTCCGCCGGCTTCGACGAGTCCGTCTTCGAGGGCACCGCCCGCGTCTTCGACGGCGAGCGGGCCGCCATGGACGCCGTCGAGCAGGGCACGCTCAAGCCCCAGGACGTCGTCGTCATCCGCTACGAGGGGCCCAAGGGTGGCCCGGGCATGCGCGAGATGCTCGCGGTCACCGGCGCGATCAAGGGGGCCGGGCTCGGCAAGGACGTGCTGCTGCTCACCGACGGCCGCTTCTCCGGCGGCACGACCGGCCTCTGCGTCGGACACGTCGCCCCCGAGGCCGTTGACGAGGGCCCGATCGCCTTCGTCCGTGACGGTGACGGCATCCGCCTCGACGTCGCGAACGGCACCCTCGACCTGCTCGTCGACGAGGCCGAGCTCGACCGTCGCCGCGCCGAGGGCGTCACCCACCCCGAGCCGAAGTACACCCGCGGCGTGCTGGCCAAGTACCGCAAGCTCGTCGGCTCGGCGAGCAAGGGCGCCGTCTGCGACTGAGCCACACCCAGACTTATTGCGACTTGGGACAGTTGCGAGCGCAGCGAGCCACTGTCCCAAGTCGCAATAAGTCGACGGCGCACGAGGTTGGCCACCCCCCCTTTGACCGAATGGTGGGATGTGGCGTCTCACACGTTGACACAGCAGGGGTGGAGGGAGAGAGTTCTCGTGTGTCCCGACTTCTCGTACTTCCCCCGGCGCCCGGCCTCTCCTAGAAGGTCCGGCCAGGCGCCTCCCTCCATCGTCCCCGTACATGTGGGACGGGAGGGTTTTTTTATGGCCACGCACGAGCAGCAGGCACAGCAGCACCGCAGAACCGACCCCAACTCAAGGACCCGACTGAAGATGGTGACGACGTGAGCGAGACCCAGGCAGCGCCCACCCCGGCGCGGCTCGCCGAACAGGCCCGAGCCAAGGCACCCCACGAGGTGACCGGAGCCCAGAGCCTCGTACTCTCGCTCGAGGCCCTCGAGGTCGACACCGTGTTCGGCATCCCCGGCGGGGCGATCCTCCCGGCCTACGACCCGCTGCTCGACTCGGTCAAGGTGCGCCACATCCTCGTCCGCCACGAGCAGGGTGCCGGGCACGCGGCGGAGGGCTACGCCTCGGCCACCGGCAAGGTCGGCGTCTGCATGGCGACCTCCGGGCCCGGTGCGACCAACCTCGTCACGGCGCTTGCCGACGCCCACATGGACTCGGTGCCGATCGTGGCCATCACGGGCCAGGTCGCGAGTGCCTCGATCGGCACGGATGCGTTCCAGGAAGCCGACATTCGCGGCATCACGATGCCGATCACGAAGCACAACTACCTCGTGACCGACCCCGCCCAGATCCCGCGCGTGCTCGCCGAGGCCTTCCACATCGCGGCGACCGGCCGCCCCGGTCCGGTGCTCGTCGACATCAGCAAGGACGCGCTGCAGGCCCGCACGACCTTCACCTGGCCGCCGCGCATCGACCTGCCCGGCTACCACCCGGTGACGCGTCCGCACGCCAAGCAGATCCGCGAGGCGACTCGGCTCATCGCTGCCGCCGAGCGCCCGGTGCTCTATGTCGGTGGCGGCGTCATCCGCGCCGACGCGAGCGAGGAGCTGCGCCAGTTCGTCGAGCTCACCCGCATCCCCGTCGTGACGACCCTGATGGCCCGCGGCGCCCTGCCCGACAGCCATGAGCTGCACCTGGGCATGCCCGGCATGCACGGCTCGGTGGCCGCCGTGACCGCGCTGCAGAAGTCCGACCTGCTCATCACCCTGGGCGCTCGCTTCGACGACCGCGTCACCGGCCAGCTGTCGTCCTTCGCCCCCGAGGCCAAGGTCATCCACGCTGACATCGACCCGGCCGAGATCTCCAAGAACCGTCAGGCCGACGTGCCGATCGTCGGCTCCTGCAAGGACGTCCTCGTCGACCTCATCACCTCGGTCGACACCGACATCGACGCCGGTCGCGGTGGCGACTACGCCGCGTGGCGTGAGCGGACCCAGGGCTGGAAGCGCGACTTCCCCCTCGGCTACTCCGAGTCCGAGAGCGGGAGCCTGGCCCCGCAGTACGTCATCGAGCGGCTCAGCGCCATCGCCGGTCCCGAGGCGGTCTACGTCGCCGGCGTCGGCCAGCACCAGATGTGGGCGGCACAGTTCGTGCAGTACGAACGTCCACGGGCGTGGCTCAACTCCGGTGGGCTCGGGACGATGGGGTATGCCGTGCCCGCCGCCATGGGTGCCCAGGTCGGCGAGCCCGACCGCACGGTGTGGGCCATCGACGGCGACGGCTGCTTCCAGATGACGAACCAGGAGCTGGCCACCTGCGTCATCAACAACATCCCGATCAAGGTTGCGGTCATCAACAACAGCAGCCTGGGCATGGTGCGCCAGTGGCAGTCGCTCTTCTATGACAAGCGCTACTCCAACACCGACCTGCACACCTCGGCCGACGGCCAGCGCATCCCCGACTTCGTCAAGCTCGCCGACGCCTACGGCTGCGCCGGACTGCGGTGCGAGCGCCCCGAGGACGTGGACGACACGATCCGACAGGCGATGGCGATCAACGACCGCCCGGTCGTCGTCGACTTCGTCGTCCACCGCGACGCGATGGTGTGGCCCATGGTCGCGGCCGGCGTGAGCAACGACATGATCCAGGTTGCGAAGGACACTGCGCCGCAATGGGATCGGGAAGAGTCCGAGGCACTCCCGCAGGACCAGGACGCCGACCACAGCGAGGCCGAGGCTCCCGGCGAGCCCGGCGAAGGTGAGGACAACTGATGTCGCAGCACACCCTGTCGGTGCTCGTCGAGAACAAGCCCGGCGTCCTGGCCCGCATCGCCGGCCTCTTCGCCCGCCGCGGCTTCAACATCCACTCACTGGCCGTGGGCGAGACCGAGCACAACGACATCTCCCGCATCACCGTCGTCGTCGACGTCGAAGGGCTCCCGCTCGAGCAGGTGACCAAGCAGCTCAACAAGCTCGTCGAGGTGCTCAAGGTCGTCGAGCTCGACGCGGCCTCGGCCGTCCAGCGCCAGGTCATGCTCATCAAGGTCCGGGCCGACGCGGCAACGCGCAGCCAGGTTCTCGAGCTCGTCCAGCTCTTCCGTGCCAAGGTCGTCGACGTCGCCACCGAGTCGGTGACGATCGAGGCCACCGGTCACGGTGAGAAGCTCACCGCGCTGCTCGGTGTCCTCGAGCCCTACGGCGTGCGCGAGCTCGTCCAGTCGGGCATCGTCGCCATCGGCCGCGGCCCCCGCTCCATCACCGACCGCGCGCTGCGCGGAGCCTGACCACCTGCCACATCACCCGACCCGCACTGCGCGGATCCTGACCCACACGCGTGACGTGCGCAAATGACACGTTGCACCCGGCATACACACAAGGAGAAGTGCGAAACCATGGCTGAAATGTTCTACGACGACGACGCCGACCTGTCGATCATCCAGGGGCGCAAGGTTGCCGTCATCGGCTACGGCAGCCAGGGCCACGCCCACGCGCTCAGCCTCCGCGACAGCGGAGTCGACGTGCGCGTCGGCCTCGCCGAGGGTTCCAAGAGCCGCGCCAAGGCGGAGGCCGAGGGCCTACCGGTCTCGAGCGTCGCCGACGCGGTCAAGGACGCCGATCTCGTGGTCATCCTCACGCCGGACCAGGTGCAGCGCACCGTCTACGCCGAGCAGATCAAGCCGAACCTCAAGGAGGGCGCGGCGCTGCTCTTCGGTCACGGCTTCAACATCCGCTTCGACTACATCCAGCCCGAGCCGGGCTCCGACGTCATCATGGTGGCCCCCAAGGGGCCCGGACACCTCGTGCGTCGCGAGTACGTCGACGGCCGTGGCGTCCCCGTGCTCCTCGCTGTCGAGCAGGACGCGTCCGGCACCGCCTGGGACCTCGCGAAGTCCTACGCCAAGGCCATCGGTGGCCTGCGTGCCGGCGGCATCAAGACCACGTTCACGGAGGAGTGCGAGACCGACCTCTTCGGTGAGCAGGCCGTGCTCTGCGGTGGTGCGAGCCAGCTCGTCATGTACGGCTTCGAGACCCTCACGGAGGCGGGCTACCAGCCGGAGATCGCCTACTTCGAGGTGCTCCACGAGCTCAAGCTCATCGTCGACCTCATGGTCGAGGGCGGCATCGCCAAGCAGCGCTGGTCGGTCTCCGACACGGCCGAGTACGGCGACTACGTCTCGGGCCCGCGCGTCATCGACCCGTCGGTCAAGGAGAACATGCAGGCCGTCCTGGCCGACATCAAGAGTGGTGCGTTCGCCACGCGCTTCATCGAGGACCAGGACAAGGGTGGCCCCGAGTTCAAGGCACTGCGTGAGAAGGGTGCCCAGCACCCCATCGAGGCCACGGGCAAGGAGCTGCGCAAGCTCATGTCGTGGGTGAAGTCCGACACCGACAGCGACTACGTCGAGGGCTCCGCCGCCCGCTGAGCCCCGACTTTTGCTCCCCATGAGGGAACGTGCAGGGTCCGGAGGGGACCTTTCCCTCCGGACCCTTCACGTTCCCTCCGGTGGACTGCGTGGGGGCCGGCCCCGGCCACCCGCCCTCCGCCATCGGCCCATGACCCCTTGGGACTAACTCCTTCGGGTGGGTATAAAATGACCCGCCACATCGTGGTCATTCCGGTGTTTCGTGAGGTCATCGGCACCCCGCAGGGGTGACACTCAGAGGGCAAGGAGCTGTGCCGAGGACTGGCGACAACGAGGTCGCCGCAGCGCGACTCGCGGAAGGGGACGATCCCATGAGTCGAGGGCCATCCCTCTTCCGTCGGGAGGACCCGTGCGACTGACACCACTGGTCGCGACCAGCGGTCTCCTCAAGGGGTAGCGGCCCCTCCACGATCGTGTCAGGGCGGGTGACCGACAGGGAGGGTCGCCCGCCTTGGCACTTGTGCACAGCGGCATCGGCACGCGCGCGGTGAGCTCACGGCATACGGGCACGTAGTCTTGGCTCTCGTGGCCACCGACTTCCAGCAAGAGATCAAGGACCTGCGCGCGACGATGACCTCCGTGCGTGAGGTCACCGACCTGAGCACGCTCGAGGCGACGATCGCCGACCTCGAGGAGCAGTCGGCCGCGCCCGACCTGTGGGACGACCAGGAGAAGGCGCAGGCCGTCACCTCCGCGCTCTCCCGCGCCAAGTCCGAGTACGAGCGCGTCACGGGCATGGACACCCGCGTCGACGACCTCGAGGCCCTCGTGGACATGGGCCAGGAGGAGAACGACGCCGAGACCCTCGAAGAGGCCGAGAAGGAGCTGCGAGCGGTCAGGAAGGCCGTCGGCGAGCTCGAGGTCCGCACCCTGCTCAGTGGTGAGTGGGACGAGCGCTCCGCCGTCGTGACCATCCGCGCCGGCGCCGGTGGCGTCGACGCCGCGGACTTCGCCGAGATGCTCATGCGCATGTACCTGCGCTGGGCCGAGCGCCACGGCTACCCGACCAAGGTCATGGACACCTCCTATGCCGAGGAGGCTGGCATCAAGTCCGCGACCTTCGAGGTCAACGTGCCCTATGCCTTCGGCAACCTCTCCGTCGAGGGCGGCACCCACCGTCTCGTCCGGATCAGCCCCTTCGACAACCAGGGCCGCCGCCAGACCAGCTTCGTCGCCGTCGAGGTCATCCCCCTCATCGAGGGCACCGACAGCATCGAGATCCCCGAGAACGACCTCAAGATCGACGTCTTCCGCTCGTCGGGCCCCGGTGGCCAGTCGGTCAACACGACGGACTCCGCCGTGCGCATGACGCACATCCCCACCGGGACCGTGGTGTCGATGCAGAACGAGAAGTCGCAGATCCAGAACCGCGCCGCCGCACTGCGCGTCATGCAGTCGCGACTGCTCCTCCTCAAGCGCGCCGAGGAGGCCGCGGTCAAGAAGGAGATGGCCGGCGACGTCAAGGCGAGCTGGGGCGACCAGATGCGCTCCTACGTCCTCAACCCCTACCAGATGGTCAAGGACCTGCGCACCGACTACGAGACGGGCAACCCGAGCGCCGTCTTCGACGGTGACATCGACGGCTTCATCGAGGCCGGCATCCGCTGGCAGATCGCCGAGCGCAAGGCCGCGGAGTGAGCTGGCTTGCCGGACACCGACACTGAGGAAACCCCATGACGTATGCCGTGGAGCTCCCCGCCCAGGGACCGGAGGACTGGTCGGCGTGGTCGGCGGATCTCGCCCTGCGGATACGCATGCTCGCACCGGACGACGACATCGTGGTGTCGGTCCCCGCGTTGACGCGCCCGCACATGCTCCGGCAGAGCCGGTTGTTCGGGCTCATCCCGGCCCACCACGACGACACCTCGCCCTGGGCACGCGTGCGCCGCGACGAGGACCACGCGGTGGCCGAGCTCATCGGCAGCGAGAACTTCGGCGGTGACTACCTGCTCTCCGAGGACGAGGAGGCACGCGTCGACGCGCTGGGGTGGCGCCGGCCCGGGCACGACCTCATCGAGGACCGCATCTGGAGCCGCTGGTTCCCCGATGACGTCGCCGAGTCGTCCTACCTGCCTGCTGCACAGGCGCAGGCAGCGGCCGACCTCGTGACGCGCACGCTGCGCGACATCTTCCTGGTCACCCGCGGCTGAGCCGTCCCCGGCTGAGCCCCACCGGTTGAGCCGCCTCGGACTGCGCCGGCCCGGGCACACACCGGGCCGCGGGGGAGTGGGGCCTCGGCACATGGGACGCCACGGCGGACGCGAGCATGCTGACCGCCATGAGTCCGACAACGACGTCTCCTCGCAAGGCGCTTGCCGCCCTGACCGCCCTGATCGCCAGTGCCGCCCTCGTGGCGGCCGCACCGCCGGCCTCGGCCGACAAGTCCACCGACAAGCCGGGCGGTGGCCACTGCGCCCGCCAGTCCAAGATCGACGTGCCCGGCGCACAGATGCAGAAGGTCGCCTGCCTCGACGACCTCACGACGGCCGGCACGGTGCCGTCCGGACACAGCAAGGCGGCAGACTTCGCCGGTCTGCACACGCCCGGCACGGTCAACCCGACGGGAGTTCCCGGCATACAGGTCGACGGGTACTTCCCGGACACCTCGACGGCGAACACCAACAACGGGTGGAACCACGACAGCCAGTTCGTCCTGCGCATCCCCGACAGCTGGAACGGTGGCCTCGTCGTCACCGGAGCGCCGGGCAACCGCAGCCAGTACGCCAACGACTTCATCTGGTCGGACTGGGTCCTCGCCCAGGGCTACGCCTTCGCCAGCACCGACAAGGGCAACATGGGGCTGCGCTTCTATGACGACGGCTCGGCGCCGGGCGGCAGTGTGCGCGAGTGGAACTCGCGCGTCACCGAGCTCACGGTCGCGGCCAAGCGGGTGGTCAAGCAGGTGCGGGCCAAGGCGCCCCAGCGCACGTGGATGGCGGGCATCTCCAACGGTGGCTACCTGGTGCGGTGGCAGCTCGAGAACCGCCCCGACCTCTATGACGGCGGGCTCGACTGGGAGGGCACGCTCCTGCGCGCCGATGGTCCCAACCTGCTGACCTACCTCCCGACCGCGCTCAAGAACTACCCCGCGTATGCCGCGACCGGTGACGCTGCTGCCCACGACGCGATGATCGCGGCCGGCTTCGCACCGGGCAGCGAGTTTCTCTGGCCGTTCCACGAGACGGTCTACTGGGACCTGACCCAGCGCATCTACCGTGAGGAGTTCGACCCCGAGTTCGACGGGGCGACCGACGCGGGGACGCCGTACTGCGCCAGCGGCACGCCTCAGTGCGACGCCGACTACGACTACGCGAGCCGACCCGACTCGGTCAAGGAGGCCATGCGCTCGGTCGAGCTGACCGGCAACATCACGAAGCCACTCATCTCGCTGCAGGGTGACCTCGACACGCTGCTGCCGATCGCGACCGACCAGGACGTGTATGCCGGTCTCGTCGCCGACGAGGGCCGGGCCGCCCAGCACCGCGCCTTCCGCATCGCGGATGGCACGCACACCGACGCGCTCGTGCCGGCGTTCCCGGACAGGCTGCGCCCGATGCTGCCCTGTGCGCGTGCCGGGTTCGAGGCCCTGACCGCCTGGGTGGAGGACGGCACCGCACCACCGGCGAACGCCACCGTGGCGCGACCGGCCTCGGGTGACCTGCTCAACACCTGCACCCTGTGAAGCACTGACCCTGAACCACTGATGGCCCGTTGGGCCCGTCCCGCATTCGGCGAACCGAGGCGAGGAGGCGGCCCAACGGGCCATCAGATGCGATTTCAGTCGATGGGCTGCTCGAGGCCGAGCGGGTCCTTCTCATCGTGCTTGGCCACGGTGGTGCGCAGCTCGGTGTGGGGCATGAGCGCGACGGCGACCAGCGTGATGACCGCGACGGCGCCGGCGATGACGAAGATGTAGCCGGTGCTGTCACCGTAGGCGTGGCGCACGATCTCGAGGATGGGCGCGGGCAGCGTGTCCAGGTCGAGGTTGGCGCCCGCGCTGCTGCCCGGCGGCACCGGGATGCGAGCCTCCTGCAGGCCTGTGGCGATGTGGTCGCTGACCCGGGTGGTGAGGATGGCGCCGAGCACGGCGATGCCGACGGTGCCACCGAGCGAGCGGAAGAAGCTGACGACACCACTGGCGGTGCCGATCTCACGGATGTCGACGGTGTTCTGCACGACGAGCACGAGGTTCTGCATCAACATGCCCTGGCCCAGGCCCATGAGGATCATGTAGATCGACAGGTGCCAGATGGGGGTCGTGTGGTCGGTGAACCCCATGAGTCCCAGGCCCAGGATCAGTGAGAGCGAACCACCGAGCATGTAGGGCTTCCATCGACCGGTGCGGGTGATGAGCAGGCCGGACACCGTCGCGCCGACCATGCTGCCGAAGATCAGGGGGAGCATGAGCAGACCTGCCTGGGTCGGCGAGAAGCCCTGTGCGACCTGGAAGAACTGGCTGAGGAAGACCGAGGTGCCGAACTGGGCGATGCCGACGGCGATGCTGCCGATGATGGCCAGTGAGGTGGTCTTCTCGAGGAGGATGCGGCCCGGGATGAGCGGCTCGGGGTGCCGACGCTCGACGAAGATGAGGGCGGCCACTGCCAGGGCCGTGGGCACCAGGAACGAGGCGGTCTCGACCGAGGCCCAGGCGTAGCTGCGGCCGGCGAACGAGACCCAGATGAGGGGAAGGCTGGCCGCGACCGAGATGAGGATGGCACCCCACCAGTCGATGTTCACCTCGCGCCGCACGTGCTCGAGGTGCAGGAACTTCTGGAGCATGCCGAGACCGACGAGGGAGATGGGCACGGCCGCCCAGAAGCACCAGCGCCAGCCGACGCTGTCCACGAGCAGACCACCGAGAAGCGGGCCCGAGACGGTGGCGACGGCCATGACCGACGCCATGTAGCCCGTGTAACGACCGCGCTCACGCGGCGGGATGATCGAGCCCATGATGGCCTGGGCGAGCGCCATGAGGCCGCCGACGCCGACGCCCTGGAGTCCGCGCGCGACGAGGAGCTGCGGCACGTTCTGGGCGAAGCCGGCCGCGAGCGCGCCGAGCAGGAAGATCACGCCCGAGATCTGCACGAGCATCTTCTTGTCGAAGAGGTCGGACAGCTTGGACCAGATGGGGCTGGTGACCGTCATGGCCAGCAGGGTCACCGTGACGACCCACGTGTAGGAGGTCTGGCTGCCCTTGAGGTCGCCGATGATCGTCGGCAGTGCGGTGCTGACGATCGTGGAGCTGACCAGGGCCACGAAGAGCATGGAGAGGAGTCCGGTGAGGACCTCGAGGATCTCCTTGTGGCTGAGGTCGGGCTCCTTGAACGTGGTCTCAGCCATGGGTGTCCTCGGTGTCTTCGCTGGTGGTGCTTGCGCTGTCTTTGGTGTCACTGTCCGTGCTCTCTTGGGAGGTCGTGGCGTCGTCTCGAAGGGGCCGTTCGTGGCCGCCGAGCGCCGGGATGATGTGGTCGGAGATCTCGTGGAGCAGGGCCGCCGCGTCGCGAGCCTTGGTCTCGTCCCAGTCGGTGAACTGCTCCCGCAGACCGCGGATGTATGCCGCCCGCAGGGCGTGAAGTCGCAGCCGCCCCTCGGGTGCCAGCGAGATCTGCTCGGCCCTGCCGTCCTGCGGATCCTTGTCGCGGACGACCATGCCGTCGGCGACGAGGGAGACGAGCTGTCGGCTGATGACGGAGGCGCCGACGTTGAGGCGGTCGGCGATGAAGCCCGGACGGCACTGTCCGTGGTCGGCGAGCACGGTGAGGATGCCGATGTCCGTGCGCTTGAGTCCGCCGGGCAGCTGCACCCACAGGTGCGAGGTCGAGCGCAGGGAGCGGGTGAGCCGGAAGAGGCTGGAGCTGAACTCCTCGAAGGCATCTCCTTCGCCCGGTTGCTTGACCATGTCAACTATTAAACACCCGTTGGTTGCGTCAAGCAACTTCATGTGCCCGGGTCGCCGGGCACGCCGCTCCGGCGGGGGTTGCGCCTACCGCACTGCAGCGGAACCTATGCTCGACTCGCACCCTGCCCCCGAGCCGTGAGGCCTGACCCCACCGCATGATTCGCTTCGACAACGTCTCCAAGGTCTATCCGAGGTCGACCCGCCCGGCGCTCACCGACGTCAACGTCAACGTCGAGCGCGGCGAGTTCGTCTTCGTCGTCGGGCCGTCCGGGTCCGGCAAGTCCACGATGCTGCGCCTCGCCCTGCGCGAGGAGAAGGCGACGTCGGGCACGGTGCTCGTGGCCGGCCAGGACCTCAGCGGGCTCTCCGCCCGCAAGGTGCCGCGCTTCCGGCGGGGAATCGGCGCGGTCTTCCAGGACTTCCGGCTCCTGCCCGGCAAGACGGTCGACCAGAACGTCGCGTTCGCCCTCCAGGTCATCGGCAAGCCGACCTCGGCCATCCGCCAGCTCGTCCCCGAGACACTCGAGATGGTGGGGCTCGAGGGCAAGGGCAAGCGGCTTCCGCACCAGCTCTCGGGCGGTGAACAGCAGCGCGTGGCGATCGCGCGCGCCGTCGTCAACAAGCCGCAGATCCTGCTGTGCGACGAGCCCACCGGCAACCTCGACCCCAAGATCAGCCTCGACATCGTGCACCTGCTCGACCGCATCAACCGCTCCGGCACGACCGTCGTCATGGCCACGCACGACGCCGACACGGTCAACGAGATGCGCCGCCGGGTGGTGCAGCTCGAGGACGGGGTCGTCGTGCGTGACGCCGAGGACGCGACCTACCTCGCGCCGGAGGGAGAGAAGTGAAGGCGGGCTTCATCGCCGGCGAGGTCTGGTCAGGCCTGCGCCGCAACCTCTCCATGGCCCTCTCGGTCATCCTCGTGACGATGGTGTCGATGTTCCTGCTCGGCATGGGGCTGCTCGCCCAGCGTCAGGCGGACACCATGAAGGGCTACTGGTACGACCGGATCCAGGTCTCGATCTATCTGTGCACGGACACCTCGCTGCAGCCCAACTGCCAGGGCCAGGCGGCGACGGAGGCCCAGCAGGAGAGCATCGAGAACCAGCTCAAGGCGATGCCCGAGGTCAAGGAGGTTTTTCACGAGTCCGAGGCCGAGGCGTTCGCCCGCTTCAAGGAGCAGTTCCGCAACAGCCCGATCACCGGCAACGTCCAGCAGGGCGACATCCCGCAGAGCTTCCGCGTGCAGCTCAGTGACCCGACGAAGTATGCGGTCGTCACGAGTCAGTTCGAACGTGCACCGGGTGTGGCCAGCGTCCAGGACCAGGAGAAGGTCCTCAAACGCTTCTTCCAGATCATCAACTGGATCACCGTCTTCTCGGTCTTCCTCGCGGGCCTCATGGTTGTCTGTGCCGCGTTGCTCATGGCGACGACGATTCGCCAGGCGGCGTTCATCCGACGACGCGAGATCGGGATCATGAGGTTGGTGGGTGCGTCGAACTGGACGATCCGCATGCCGTTCATCATCGAGATGCTCGTCGTCGCCACCCTCGGCGTCGGCCTGGCGGTCGGCATGCTGTGGCTCGGGCTGCGCCTGATCTTCAACCTGGGCTTCAACCAGGTCGTGCTCAACAAGGCCCTCATCGGCGCCAACGACGTCTGGGCGCTCACGCCGTGGCTCTTCGGCGGGGTCATCGTCATCGCCGTGCTCACGAGCGTCGTGACCCTGCGTCGGTACCTGCGTGTCTGAGGTGTTCCTTGCCGGGTGGCGCGTGTCGTGGCGATTCTGCCCGCGACAGGGGTCCCGGGCTGAAACAATTTGGCTCGGATGTGCCCCCAACGGTTCCCTTTGGACGTGACTCGTGTTACCAATGGTGTCTATGTGGCGAACCCCTGCGCCCCGAACCGCTGCCGTACGTCGGTACTCCGGTGTCTCCGTGGCGCTCGCGTGCTCCATGGCGCTGATGATGACGCCGGTTTCCGCCCTGCAGGGGCGAGACCCTGACCCACACCAGCAGAAGCGCAAGGTCGACTCCCAGATCGACCAGCTGCGCGAGGACCTGCACGAGACCAACGCGTCCCTCGCGAACGCCTACATCGCGCTGAAGACGACCCAGGGCAAGCTGCCCGGTGCCCAGGCCGCGCTGGCCCAGGCGCGTTCGGCCGCGACCCGAGCCGAGACGGCCAACGCGATGGCCGCGCAGGAGCTCGAGGTCTCGCAGGCCAACGAGACCAAGGCCGAGGACGAGCTCGCCACGACCAGCAAGCAGATCCGCGAGAGCCGCAGCGAGGTCGCCCAGTTCGCTGCGCAGATCTACCAGGAGCAGGGCTTCGGCGAGTTCGACATGGCGATGACGTCGACGACCCCCCAGCAGTTCGCCGACCGGATCGCGCTCATCGGCACGGTCATGGACATCCAGGGGCAGTCGATGGTCGCGCTGGCCACGGCCAGGGCGAGCCAGACGGCACAGGAGGACCACCTCTCCGCGCTGCGCGCCGACTCCCAGAAGGCCAAGAAGAAGGCCGAGGCGGCCCTCGCGGCTGCCAACTCCGCGCGCGACAGGGCGACAGCCGCCAAGGCAGCGCTCGATGCCCTCGCCGCGCAGCAGGCCACGCAGGCGGCCACCGTCAAGGCCCAGTCCGAGGCGGAGAAGGCCAGCCTCGCCCAGATGCAGGGCGAGTCCGCGCGCCTCAGCAAGGTCATCAAGGCCCGCGCGGCGGCTGCCCTCAAGCGCGCCAAGATCAAGGCCGCTGCCAACGCCCGCGCCAAGGCCGCCGCGCGGGCTCGCGCGGCCCGTGCTGCCGCCCGTGAGGCCGCAGCTGCCCGTGCCCGGGCCGCGGCAGCCGCCCGTGCCGCGGCGGCTGCCCAGGCCAGCCGCCCCAGCCGTCCCGACGCCCCCAGCCGTCCGGCACCCGCCCCACCACCACCCGCCCCGCCGCCCCCCGCCGGCGGTCCGCTGAGCGCACCCACCACCGAGGGTTGGGTGAGCTCCGAGTTCGGGATGCGCTTCCACCCGATCGACCACGTGTGGCGCCTGCACAGCGGACGCGACTACGCCGCACCCTGTGGTGCACCGGTCCACGCTGCGGCGAGCGGCGAGATCATCGAGGCGGGCTACCACTCCGGCTACGGCAACCGTGTCGTCATCGACCATGGGGTCATGGGCGGCGTGAACCTCACGACGACCTACAACCACATGGAGCGCCTGCGGGTCACCGGCGGACACGTGTCGCGAGGCGACGTCGTGGGCTATGAGGGCAGCACGGGCACCTCCAACGGCTGCCACATCCACTTCGAGGTCTACGAGGACGGCACGTTCGTCGACCCGCGCAACTACCTCTGACAGGTGGGCCAGGGAACCCGGGCGCGCACCCGGCATACGTTGACGTAGCCTGTGGAGCCCACTCGAGGAGGTGACGTCGTGGCACAAGCCAAGAAGAAGCAGGCCAAGCCCGACGATGGGCGCAAGCTCATCGCCAGCAACCGCAAGGCACGGCACGACTACCTCATCGAGGACACGTTCGAGGCGGGGCTCGTCCTCATGGGCACCGAGGTCAAGGCGCTGCGCATGGGCCGCGCGACCCTCGTCGACGGGTGGGCCAGCTTCACCGGTGACGAGCTCTGGCTCGAGGGCGTCCACATCCCCGAGTACATCTCCGGCACGTGGACCAACCACACGCCGCGCCGCCGTCGCAAGCTCCTGCTCAACCGCAAGGAGCTCGACCGCATCATGCACAAGACCCGCGAGAGCGGGCACACGATCGTCCCCCTCCAGCTGTACTTCAAGGATGGGCGGGCCAAGGTCGAGATCGCGATCGCCAAGGGCAAGAAGGAGTACGACAAGCGTCACGCGCTGCGTGAGCGTCAGGATCGTCGTGAGACCGAGCGCGCGCTCGGTACGAGCAGGGGGTAGTCCATGACCGGTCGGCTTCGTTCCTGGGTGGCGGGAGCGGGGGTGCTGGTGGCCCTGGTCCTCGCCATGCCGGCCGGTGCGGCTCTCGCGAGCCCGCCCGGCTCGTCGCCGGCCTCGCTCGTCGGCTTCCTGCCGATGGATGACGACGCCGCGAGCTTCAACGTCCTGTATGCCGTGCGTCCCGACGGGTCGATGAAGGTCACCCAGCGCATCCGCTGGGACTTCCCCGACGGGGAGGACCGCCACGGCATCTATCGCACGATCCAGACGCGGGCCGGCTACCAGGACTCCACGACGCAGTACCGCCACTACGAGCTCTCCGACGTCGAGGTCACCTCGCCGACCGGGGCACCGACCGACACGGACATCTCGGACTTCGGCGCCTACGAGCAGGTGCGGATCGGCAGCGCCGACGAGACCGTGTCAGGGGTCCAGGAGTACGTCCTGTCGTACGTGCTGGACAACGTCATCAACGACGTCGGCGACGGCACCGCAGAGCTCTACTACAACCACATCGACCCCTCCAACGAGTACGCCTACCACCAGGTGACGGCGGACGTCACCGGTCCCGTGCCGGCCACCCGGGTCGCCTGCTACTACGGCGTGCTGCACGAGGACACCACGTGCACCGGGACGGCTGGCGCGACCTCCTCGTTCACCATCCCCGACATCGAGCCCGGGCAGGGGGCGACGATCGTCGTCTCCTGGCCGCGCACGGCCTTCGGGGACCTGACGCCCGACCTGCGCGAGTCCGGGAGCGATGGCGGCTACGGCGGCGGCTACGACCCCGGGCCCTCGTTGAGCAACGACCAGCAGAAGTACCTCGGAGCCGCGCTGCTCGGTGGCGGCGTGCTCATCCCCTTGCTCGCCGGCGGGCTCATGGGGCTGCTCGTGTGGACCAGGGGCCGCGACGAGGTCTATGCCGGGCTCACTCCGGGCCTCACCCCCGGTGCGGGGGAGAGCGCGCCGGTCGTGCGCGGCTCGGCCCCCACCATCGCGGTGCAGTTCACGCCTCCGGCCGGGGTGCAGCCGGGCATGGTCGGCACGATCATCGACGAGCGCGCCGACGTCGTCGACGTCACCGCCACCCTCATCGACCTCGCGGTCCGCGGCCACCTCACCCTCACTGCCGAGGAGAAGGGACGCTTCCGCAGTGACGACTGGATCCTGCGACGGACCACCCCGCCCTCCGGGGCGGCCGCCCTCGCCGCCTATGAGCAGCGACTGCTCGACGGGGTCTTCGCCTCCGGCGACGAGACCCGCCTGTCGGCGCTGAAGAACTCGTTCGCCAGCACCCTGGCGACGGTGCAGGGAATGATGTACACCGAAGCCGTGCAGCGCCACTGGTTCCGCCGCTCGCCGGATGCCCAGCGCGCTGCATGGAGCGGCCTCGGGACCGTCCTTCTCGTCCTCGGTGGTCTCTCCCTGTTCTTCCTCTCGAGCGCCCTCGGCGGCCTCGGGGGTCCACGTCTGAGCGCCATGGGCTGGGTCTTCGGCATCGGCCTCATCGTCGCGGGCTTCATCGTCAAGGCCCTGGGGCGCCGAATGGCTGCCAGGACGGCCGAGGGCAGTGCCGTCTTCGCACAGTCGCAGGGCTTCGAGCGCTACATCGCGACGGCCGAGGCCAACCAGATCAGGTGGGAGGAGGCGCAGGACATCTTCTCGAAGTTCCTGCCCTACGCCATCGTCTTCGGTCTGGCCGACCGCTGGGCCAAGGTCTTCGAGGACGTCGCCGCGGCCGCGGCCGCTGCGGGCCACGTCATTGCCGCGCCGCTCTGGTACGCCGGGCCGGTGACGGGGTGGAACTTCGGCTACGTCGCCTCGAGCATGGACTCCTTCTCCACCCAGGCGGCCGGAACGTTCGTGTCGACGCCCGGGTCGTCCGGCGGCTCGGGACTGGGTGGTGGTGGCTTCTCCGGAGGCGGGGGGTTCTCCGGAGGTGGTGGCGGGGGAGGTGGCGGCGGCTCCTGGTAGGTGACCGGTCGCTGCCCAGCTCGGTCGGGTGCCTGTGGTGTCGTGGGGTGTCGTGACGCGTCGTGGTGTCGGGAGTGTCGCCATGCGCGCTCAGTTGCTCCTTCGTCGCAAACGCACGCATGGCGACACTCACGACACACTTTCCGCTGTTCGTGCATCGGGCACGCACGCATGGCGATACTCACGACACACATTCGGCTGTTCGTTCGTCGGGCACGCATGCATGGCGACACTCACGACGCTCGTTCGGTTGCTTCTTCGTCGCGGACGCACGCATCGCGAGCCTCACCCGATGGGGGGTGGCGAGGGGTTGGACGGGTGTGATGGTGTGGACCTCATGACCAAGAAGATCGCATTCCTCACCGCAACCGAAGGCATCGAGCGGGTCGAGCTGACCGACCCCTGGGACTCGGTCACCGGGGCAGGGCACTCCGCCTCGCTCCTCAGCACCGAGCCGGGCACCGTCCAGACCTTCGACCACCTCGACAAGGCCGAGACCCGCCCCGTCGACGGAGTCGTCAAGGACGCCTCGGTCGACGACTACGACGCCCTGGTCCTCCCGGGTGGCGTCGCCAACCCGGACGCGCTGCGCATGGACGCCGACGCGGTGGCCTTCGTCAAGGCGTTCGTCGAGTCGGGCAAGCCCGTGGCGGCCATCTGCCACGCACCGTGGACGCTCGTCGAGGCGGACGTCCTGCAGGGTCGCACCCTCGCATCGTGGCCCAGCCTGCAGACCGACATCCGCAACGCAGGTGGCACCTGGCAGGACGAGGAGGTCGTCGTCGACGGCAACCTCATCACCAGCCGCAACCCCGATGACATCCCCGCCTTCACCAAGGCGCTGCTCGACGCCCTGGGCTGAGACCGGGCGCCGGGCTGAGTCCCGGGCGACAGACGAAGGCCGGCCCTCCGTGAGGAGGACCGGCCTTCGCGTGTGTCGTGGAGCGAGTCAGTTCTTGAACGCGTCCTTGACCTTCTCGCCAGCCTGCTTGATGTCGGCCTTCGACTGGTCGGCGCGACCTTCGGCCTCCAGGCCCTCGTCATCCGTCGCCTTGCCGGTCGCTTCCTTGGCCTTGCCGGAAGCGTCGTCGGTCATGTTGTCGATCTTGTCTCCGATACCCATGGTGAGTCTCCTTGGTCGGGCGGATAGTGATCTGCACCGTTGCAGTGACGCCGCCTCTTGACGCCTCGGTGCCCTTTCAGGCTAACCCCTTGAGGACGAGAAGGAGGTCTCCGCCCTCGACCTGTTGGTGACCACCGATGGCGAGGCGCTCGACGGCGCCGGCGCTCGGAGCGGTGATGCTGGCCTCCATCTTCATGGCCTCGATGGTGGCCACGACGGCACCGGCCTCGACCGTGTCACCCTCCGCGACCGCAGGAGTGACGACTCCCGCGAAGGGTGCTGGCACGTGCATCGCGTTGCCCGGGTCTGCCTTCTCAGCGGCCTTGACGTCCACCTGAACAGCGCTGTCCCTCACCGTGATCGGGCGGAACTGACCGTTGAGGGTGCACATGACGGTGCGCATTCCCTTGGCATCGGCGTCACCGATGGACGAGATGCCGAGCAGGAGCCGTTTGCCCGCCTCGATCTCGACCTCGTACTCGCGTCCCTGCTCCAGGCCGTGGAGGAACTCGACGGTGCCCAAGACCGACAGGTCGCCGTAGCGTTCGGTGGACGAGAGGTAGTCCTTGGTGGGACCTGGGAAGAGGAGCTGGTTGAGCGTCGCGCGGGGGTCGGTGTCGAGGGCCTGCTCCTGCTCGGGCGAGAGTGCGGTGACGCGTGGCTTGCGCCGGCGGCCCTGCAGGGCCTTGGTGCGGAACGGCTCGGGCCAGCCGCCGGGCGGATCGCCCAGCTCGCCCTCGAGGAAGCCGATGACCGAGTCGGGGATGTCGTACTTCGTGGGGTTCTCCTCGAAGTCGTCCGGGTCCGCGCCGACCCCCACCAGTGCCAGGGCGAGGTCCCCCACCACCTTGCTGCTCGGGGTGACCTTGACGAGGTTGCCCAGGATCCGGTTGGCGGCGGCATACATGTTCTCGATGTCCTCGAAGCGGTTCCCGAGCCCGAGAGCGATCGCCTGCTGGCGCAGGTTCGAGAGCTGGCCGCCCGGGATCTCGTGGAAGTACACGCGTCCGGTGGGGGAGGGCAGGCCCGACTCGAAGGGCGCATAGACCTGACGCACCGCCTCCCAGTAGGGCTCGAGCGCGAAGACCTTGTCGATGTCCAGGCCCGTCGGGCGCGGCGTCCCGTCGGTTGCGGCGACCAGGGCCGACAGGGAGGGCTGGCTCGTGGTGCCCGCCATCGCGGCGCACGCGGCATCGACGGCGTCGACGCCGGCGTCGATCGCTGCGAGCAGGGTGCCGATCTGGCCGCCCGCCGTGTCGTGCGTGTGGAGGTGCACGGGCAGGTCGAAGCGCTCGCGCAGGGCACTGACCAGCGTGCGAGCCGCGGGGGCGCGCAGCAACCCGGCCATGTCCTTGATGGCGAGGACGTGGGCGCCGGTGCCAACGATCTGCTCGGCGAGGCGCAGGTAGTAGTCGAGCGTGTAGAGCTTCTCGCCGGGGTCGCTGAGGTTGCCGGTGTAGCAGAGGGCGACCTCGGCGACGGACGTGTCGGTGGCGAGGACCGCCTCGACGGCCGGTCGCATCTGGTCCACATCGTTGAGCGAGTCGAAGATGCGGAAGATGTCCAGGCCCGAGCGGGCCGCCTCGTGGACGAACGCGTCGGTCACCTTGGTGGGGTAGGGCGTGTAGCCCACCGTGTTGCGCCCGCGCAGCAGCATCTGCAGCGGGATGTTGGGCATCGCCTCGCGCAGCAGCGAGAGCCGTTCCCAGGGGTCCTCGCTGAGGAAGCGCAGGCCCACGTCGTAGGTTGCCCCTCCCCAGGCCTCCATCGAGAGCAGCTCGGGGGTGAGGCGGGAGACGTGCCCGGCGACGTGGAGCAGGTCGCGGGTGCGCATGCGCGTGGCGAGCAGGGACTGGTGGGCGTCACGGAACGTCGTGTCGGTGACCGCCACCTCCGTGCGCGCTCGCAGCCGGCTCGCGAACCCTGCCGGGCCGACGCGCTGCAGGAGGTCGCGCGAACCAGGCGGCAGGGGAGCCTCGAGGTCGAGGGTGGGCAGCTTGCTGCGCGGCTTGAGCGTCGTGCGCGCGGCGCCGTGCGGCTGGTTGACGGTCACGTCGGCGAGGTAGGTGAGGAGCTTGGTCCCGCGGTCGGCCGGGGTGCGCGCGGTGAGCAGCTCGGGTCGCTCGTCGATGAACGAGGTCGTCGCCTCGCCCGCCTGGAACACCGGGTCGGCGAGGACGCCCTCGAGGAAGCGGATGTTGGTGGACACTCCGCGGATCCGGAACTCTGCCAAGGCCCTTCGCGCCCGGCGGACCGCGACGGGAAAGCTGCGTCCGCGGCAGGTGAGCTTGACGAGCATCGAGTCGAAGTGGGCGGAAACTTTGGCGCCGACGAAGACCGTGCCACCGTCGAGGCGCACACCGCCACCGCCGGCCGAGCGATAGACCGTGATCGTCCCGGCGTCCGGCCGGAAGCCGTTGGCGGGGTCCTCGGTGGTGATCCGGCACTGCAGGGCAGCCCCGCGCAGGACGATCTCGGACTGGCGCAGGTCGAGGTCCTCGAAGGTCTCACCCGAGGCGATGCGCATCTGGGAGACCACCAGGTCGACGTCGGTGACCTCCTCGGTGACCGTGTGCTCGACCTGGATGCGCGGGTTCATCTCGATGAAGACGTAGCGGCCGTCCTTGCCCAGGAGGAACTCGACGGTGCCGGCGTTGACGTAGCCGATCTCGCGGGCGAAGCGCACGGCATCGGCGCACATCTGCTCACGGGTCGCCGGGTCGAGGTTGGGGGCCGGCGCGATCTCGACGACCTTCTGGTGGCGGCGCTGCACGGAGCAGTCGCGCTCGAACAGGTGCAGCACGCCGCCGCTGTCCTCCTCGCGGGTGCCCGTGCCGTCAGCGAGGATCTGCACCTCGATGTGGCGCGGGTCGACGACGGCTTCCTCGATGTAGAGCGTGGGGTCGCCGAAGGCCGCGTCGGCCTCGCGCTGCGCCGCCTCGAGTGCCTCGCGCAGCTGCTCGGGCCGCTCCACCCGGCGCATGCCTCGCCCACCGCCGCCAGAGACCGCCTTGACGAAGCAGGGGAAGCCGATGTCCGTCGCCGCCCGCTCGAGGGCGTCGAGGTCGGTGCCCGCCTCGGACCCGCGCAGTGTGGGCAGACCGGCCTCACGCGCGGCCGCGATGGCCTTGGACTTGTTGCCGGTCAGGTGCAGGACCTTGGCCGGTGGACCGATGAAGGTGATGCCGTGGGCCGCGCACTCCTCGGCCAGCAGCGGGTTCTCGGAGAGGAAGCCGTAGCCCGGGTAGACCGCGTCCGCCCCGCACTCGACCGCGACGCGCACGATGTTCTCGTGGTCGAGGTAGGCCCGCACGGGGTGGCCCTCCTCGCCGATCTGGTAGGACTCGTCAGCCTTGAGCCGGTGCTCGGAGTTGCGGTCCTCGTGGGGGAAGACCGCGACGGTCTTGGCGCCGAGCTCGGTGGCGGCGCGGAACGCCCGGACGGCGATCTCGCCCCGGTTGGCGACGAGGACCTTGCGGAACACGGCATACCTCCAGCTGGGGTCGAAAATGCGTGCTGCAAGACTAGTGTCGGCCCACGACGTGAGACGGGTGGACCACACTCCGGACGCGTGCACGTCCTGGGCGGCACCGGCGACGGACACGGCCGGTCGCGGCCCTATGAGGCGGCGGCGTCCTCGAGGATGTCGGGGGCGTTCTCCACGACCCACACCATGAGCGGGTTGAGCAGGGCAGCGAGCTCGAGCCCGCGGGGGGTGAGCGAGTACTCGACATGCGGTGGGACGACCGGGCGAGCGTCGCGGACCACGAAGCCATCGGCCACGAGGGTGCGCAAGGTCTGGGCGAGCATCTTCTCGCTCACCCCCTCTGCACGCCGGCGCAGCTCGCTCCAACGCAGGGGCTCACCGTCCCCGAGGGCCAGCAGGACGAGCAGCCCCCACTTGCTCATGACGTGGTCGAGCACGGTCCGGCTCGGGCAGCCCGCCGCGAACACGCGGTCGGGGAAGAACGTCCGCAGTGGGTTGCTTACCGCCATGTACGTACCTTACTTCAAAGTGGGTACTAACTTTTGGGAAGCATGCCGACGATCAGCTCGTTTCCTCCGGTGTCAGCACCTCAGCTCCCACCTCGAAAGGCCTTGCCCCATGAGCACGATCCTCGTCACCGGCGCCACCGGCCAGCTCGGTCGCCTCGCCATCGACTCCCTCCTCACCCGCGGCGTGGAGCCCGGTGACGTCGTCGCGCTCGTGCGGGACTCGGCCAAGGCATCCGACCTCGCTGCGCGTGGTGTCGTGGTGCGCGTCGGGGACTACGGCGACCCGGCCTCCCTCGACGCAGCCCTCGCAGGCGTGGACCGGCTCCTGTTCATCTCCGGCAGCGAGGTCGGTCAGCGCGGCGTCCAGCACCAGAACGTCATCGATGCCGCCGTCCGTGCAGACGTCGAGCTCGTCGCCTACACGAGCATCGTGCGTGCCGACACCTCCTCCCTCGCGCTGGCTGCCGAGCACATCGCCACCGAGAAGGCGCTCGCCGAGTCGGGCCTGCCGCACGCACTCCTGCGCAACTCCTGGTACCTCGAGAACTACACCGCCCAGGTCCCCGTGCAGCTCGAGCACGGGGTCGTCCTCGGAGCAGCGGCCGAGGGTCGCGTGAGTGCGGCTGCGCGTGCCGACTTCGCGCAGGCGGCTGCGGCAGTCATCACCGGGGACGAGCAGTCCGGACGTGTCTACGAGCTCGGCGGCGACGAGGCCTTCACCCTCGGCGAGTACGCCTCAGCCCTCTCGCAGCAGTCGGGCACCGAGGTCACCTATCGCGACCTGTCCGTGCCGGACTACGCCGCCGCCCTGGTCGACGCCGGCCTGCCGCAGGGCTACGCACAGGCCCTGGCCATGAGTGACGACGGACTCAAGCACGGTCAGCTGTTCGTCGACTCCGGAGACCTGTCACGCCTGCTGGGCCGTCCCACGACGTCCCTGACGCAGGCGCTTGCTGCCGCTGTGGGCTGAACCGCCTCGCGCGGCGGGCCTGCGGGAAATGATTCGAGGCCGCCGCGCGTTGACGGGTACAGTTGCTGACACAACTCAACAGCGTGGGATGAGCCCCCTCAGGGGGGTGATCGGTTTCGACATTGATCGGCAGATCAAGGGAAGCGGGTCGAGGATGCACAGTTATCTCGTTAACGATCTGTGCAAACCAATAGGTGCCGACAACAAGCGCACCGACTTCGCCCTCGCCGCCTGAGCGAGCTTCGAAGTCCGTCAGCCTGAGCTAGATCTCGACTCAGTGCCTGGCGCCATCTAGAGAACTGGCTGCGTCGCTCCTGTCGGGGGGTGGCGTGGGACTCAATCCGACTGGGCCTGTCAGGGAACGTGTGCGCGCGAGCCCTGGGGCCGAGAAAAATCCACAGCGCACTGCACCCGGAGAAGTCTTGGTTTCCCGTCAGTGGACGCGGGTTCGATTCCCGCCACCTCCACCACCGTGGTCATCCCACCTGCACCCACACCCGGCCGGTCGGCTTGCGCTGACCGCGCCGGGTGTTCGTGCGTCCAGATGTGTGACGATCTCGTATGCCGTCAGCAGAGCCCCAGCGCACCTCGCCGCCCAAGGACGAGCGGATCGGTGACCGCGACCTCGCCCACTGGCGCAGTGCCCCCGGCCGGCTCGTCGCAGGCTGGCTCGCCCACGTCTCCGTGCTCGTCGGCCGTGCGCTGCGCTGGTCCTCCGCCAACATCGCCCTCGTCCTCACCGTCGTCATCGGGCTGGGCGTCGTGGCCGCCCTCACGGCTGGTTCGGCCGAGGTCTACGAGAACGTCGTCGACAGGGACGGGATCTCCGTCATCGACCAGCCCGTGCTCGACGCAGCGGTCCGGATGCGCACGCCGCTCGCGGACCGACTCGCCACCGACTTCACCAACATCGGTGGTCCTGTGGGCATGCCGATCCTCGCGCTCGTCGTGGCCGTCGGTCTCTCACTGTCGTGGCGCAGGTGGATGCCCCTCGTCCTCATGGCCATCGCGAGCGCCGGTTCGCTCCTCATCACCGTGACCGGCAAGGACCTCACCGCCAGGACGCGTCCGCCTCGGGCGCTCGCGGTGCCACCCTTCGAGAGCTCCGCCAGCTTCCCGTCGGGGCACACGCTGAACGCGACCGTGGTCCTGGGGCTCACGGCATACCTGCTCGTCATCTGGCTGCGCAAGAAGCGGTGGCGAGCCGTCACCATCGCCGTCGCAACCGTCCTCATCGCCGCCATGGGGCTCTCCAGGGTCTTCCTGGGCCATCACTGGTTCACCGATGTCGTCGCCGGCTGGGCCATCGGACTGGGCTGGCTGGCGACCGTCATCACCGGTCACCGGCTGAGGATCACCTTGGCTCGACGTCGTCGAGACGGTCCGGCGGCTGGGTGACGCCAGCGAGGTCCAGCGTCCACGCGTCGCCGTCCCGCCGGAATCCGAGCTTCTCGTAGTAGGCGCCGACCATGCCGGCCGGCGTGCGGATCGTGCGCCAGCCGTGGCCGACGAACAGGCCGCTGCGCCGCCACACGAACTCGCCCGGCGTGAAGTCGCGGTAGCGCTCGGTGACGTAGTCGAGCTCGACCTGCCCGACACCATCGCCGGTGTCGCGCACGGCGACCACGCCGACGGTCTCGTTGCCGTGCAGGACGAGGTAGGCGAAACGCTCCGAGGACTCCGCCACCCCGCCGAACCCGGGGTTGAACGTCGCGATGTCGGCGCGCTGGACCTCGAGGAAGTGCTGCAGGTAGGCATCGTCCTCCTCGACCTCGATGACAGTGAAGGCGTTCTCGTCGCTGCGCTCGCGCAGCATCTTCGCGATGAACCAGAGGTTGACCGCAGCCAGCACCACGTTCATCGCGACCATCGGCCAGACGCCAACCAGCGCGTTGAAGACCACGAGGATGAGGCAGGCCACCGTGTTGAGCACGCGCAACCGCAGGATCCGGGCCTGCAGGAGCGAGAAGGCGAGCAGGGCCGACCCGAACCAGCCGAGGGCGTCGGTCCAGCTCACGTCAGCTCCCACCGCACGGTGACCGTCGTCGAGATCGCCTGGGTGCCGCCCTCGACCGGCATCCAGGCGGCGACGTCGGCCGACCGCGCCATCATCGGTCGCGGCAGGTGCTCGTCGGAACCGCCCTCGTGGATGTGCACGACCTTGCCGAGCTGCGCACCGGCGAGGCGGGCGAACTGGCTCGCGCGAGCACGAGCATCCCCGAAGGCCGCGTCGCGGGCAGCGACCAGCGCCTCCTCGGTCGGCTCGGCGCCCAGCTCGATGCCGTCGACGGCGAGGGCGTCACCGGCTGCCCCCGCCAGGGCCTGGAGGAGGGCGCCGACGCGGTCGCGGTCCCGGACGATGAGCCGGAAGGACTGGTGGGCGGTGTAGCCGATGACCTCACGCCCGTCCTGGTCGTGCCGCGGGTGGAGGCCGACGTCGTCGGTGCGCCGGTCACGGGCCTCGACGCCGTGGTCGGCCGCTGCCTGCAGCGCCGCGGTGGTGCGGTTCGAGGACTCCGTCAGCGCCGTCGCGACCTCGCGAGCCTCGCACTGGACGCGGGCCCGCACCACGACGAGATCGGGCGGGACGTGGTGGGTTCCATGGCCGGTGACTTCGACGTGGTCGGTCATGGGGGCCACTGTAGGTCTGCGTCCCGGCAGGGCGATGAGGGACGACGGCGGCCCCTCTGTGAGGGTCGATTGCGTCGAACTCACGAGTAAGCGGTTGAATCGTCCGCATGGTCGCCCTTCCCTCCGCCGCGAACTCCGTCACCGTCCGCCTCGTCGTCCCGGCTCGTGCCACGGCCGTCAGTGAGCTCACCAGCGTCGTCGAGGAAGCCGGGGGAGTGGTCACCGGCCTCGACGTCACCGCGTCGGGGCACGAGCAGGTGCGCATCGACGTGACGCTCATGACCCGCGACCCCGAGCACGCCGACGAGATCGTCCAGCGGATGCGCACGGTCGAGGGCATCGAGATCGGCAAGGTCTCGGACCGCACCTTCCTCATGCACCTGGGCGGCAAGCTGAGCATCGAGTCCAAGGTGCCGATCCGCAACCGTGACGACCTGTCCCTCATCTACACCCCCGGTGTCGCGCGGGTCTGCCTCGCGATCGCGGAGAACCCCGAGGACGCCCGGCGCCTCACGATCAAGCGCAACACCGTCGCCGTGGTCACCGACGGCACCGCCGTGCTCGGCCTGGGCGACATCGGCCCCCTCGCGGCACTGCCCGTCATGGAGGGCAAGGCGGCCCTGTTCAAGCGGTTCGCCGACATCGACGCCTTCCCCATCTGCCTCGACACCACGGACACCGAGGAGATCATCACCGCGGTCAAGGCGATCTCGCCGGTCTTCGCGGGGATCAACCTCGAGGACATCTCGGCGCCCCGCTGCTTCGAGATCGAGGCCCGGCTGCGCGCCGAGCTCGACATCCCGGTCTTCCACGACGACCAGCACGGGACGGCCATCGTCTGCGTGGCGGCGATGCGCAACGCGCTCGCGGTGGTGGGCAAGGACCTCGCCGACGTCAAGCTCGTCATGAGCGGTGCCGGTGCCGCCGGCACGGCCATCCTCAAGCTCCTCCTGTATGCCGGTGCGCGCAACGTCGTCGTCGCCGACATGTACGGAGTCATCGACCGTGACCGCGAGGACGTCCTCTCGGGGGAGCACCCGAACCAGACGTGGATCGCCGAGCACACCAACCCCGAGGGGCTCTCGGGGACGTTGAGGGAGGCCCTGGTGGGAGCCGACGTCTTCCTCGGTGTCTCGGCACCGAACATCCTCACCGGCGACGACATCGCGACGATGGGCGAGGACGCGGTCGTCTTCGCGTTGGCCAACCCCACGCCCGAGGTCGACCCGGTCGAGGCGTCGAAGCACGCCGCCGTCGTGGCCACCGGCCGGTCCGACTTCGCCAACCAGATCAACAACGTGCTCGTGTTCCCCGGCGTCTTCCGCGGGCTGCTCGACTCCGGCTCCAAGATGCTCACGCCCGAGGTCCTCCTCGCGGCCGCCGACGCGCTGGCGGCCGTCGTCAAGGAGGACGAGCGCAACGCGACCTACATCATCCCCAGCGTGTTCCACCCCGACGTCGCCGAGGTCGTCGCCGCCGCCGTTTCCGCGGCTGCGCTCACGGCCGGCGGAACCGCGCCCCAGACGCCGATCTCGCAGACCGCCGAAACCCTGGCGTGACCGCGGACCGGTCGCGTCGCTGGCGCCTGGTGCCTGCTGCGGCTGCACTGGTCGTCCAGCTCGTCGTCCTGTACTCGCCCTCGGGCGGAGGGGTGGCGCCGTTCCCCAGCTTCGACAAGCTCGTGCACTGTTCCGTCTTCGCGTTGCCGGTCCTCCTGGCCCTGGTGGCCGGTCTTCCGAAGTGGCCGGTGGTCGTGCTCGTCGCCCTGCATGCTCCGGTGAGCGAGCTCATCCAGTGGACGCTGCTGCCGCACCGGTCCGGTGACCCGTGGGACGTCGTCGCGGACCTGGTGGGAGTGGGCGTGGGCCTGGTGGCCGCTCGCTACGTCGCGTCCCGGTCGTTGCGCCGGGTTTCCGGCGAACCGAAGGACGTCCGACGAAGCGAGACCTGAGGGCCGGGGGTCGGGGTCGGTGCTCACGAGTAGGGCGCAGGAGCCCACCGCTGGTAGGATGGACCCTTGCGCCATGTCCGGCGCCCGCGTTCCAGCCCGTTGAATCTCGTTGACACAGAAGTCGCGTGGAGGGCCGTAGACGCCCACCACCATCGACTCGGATCGAGTGATTCATCATGCCCAAGAAGCCCTCCGCCGGCGCCAAGAAGCCGCGCTGGACCTCCTCCCAGAAGGCCGCCAAGGCCCAGGGAGCCAAGAAGAGCCATCACCGCGGCCAGCCCGACGGCCCCTCCCGCACCAAGGCGCCTCGCTCGGAGCGCAGCCCGCGCTGGGACCGCGAGGCCCCGTCGGACCGCAGCGCGCGCCCCGAGCGCAGCGAGCGCCCGGATCGACGCGACAGCCGCGACGCGCGCGTGACCAGCGACCGCGGTGGCTACCAGCGCCGCGACGACCGTGGCTCCTCTGCGCCTCGCCGTGACGACCGCGCCGGTGCGCGCGGCGGCTACCAGGGACGTGACGACCGTAGCGAGAGCCGCGGCGGGTACCAAGGACGTGACCAGCGCAGCGACTCGCGCGGTGACAGCCGTGGTGAGCGTCCGGCATACGGCCAGCGTCGTGACGACCGCAGCGACAGCCGTGGCGGCTACCAGGGACGTGACCAGCGCAGCGACTCGCGCGGCGACAGCCGGGGTGAGCGTCCGGCATACGGCCAGCGTCGTGACGACCGCAGCGAGAGCCGTGGCTACCAGGGACGTGACACTCGAGGTGAGCGTCCGGCCCATGGCCAGCGTCGCGATGACCGCGGCAGCCGCCCGGCCTACGGGGAGCGTCGCGAGGGTCGCCCGCCCTTCCGTCGTGACAGCGACACCCCGGCGCGTCGCGTGGCCGATCCGGTGCGTCGCGACCGCCACGAGGGCCGTCACTTCGACGAGCACCGCCACGACCTCGAGCAGCCCCGCACCTTCGAGGAGGCAGAGGCCGAGCGTGCCCAGGCCGACACCTGGGTGAAGTACGAGTCCAAGAAGGGCACCGGACCCGCGACGGTGACCGAGGACAACGGTTTTGCCAGGCTCGGTGTCGACCCCCGCCTCGTCGAGCGGCTGGCACGCGACGGCATCACGACCCCGTTCCCCATCCAGGATGCGACGATCCCGGACGCGCTCGCGGGTCGTGACGTCCTCGGCCGCGGCCAGACCGGTTCCGGCAAGACCCTCGCCTTCGGCCTCCCGACGATCACCCGCCTCGTCGACGGCACGAAGCCCGCGAGCAAGCGCCCGCGCTCGCTCATCATGGTGCCCACGCGTGAGCTCGCCATGCAGGTGAGCGACGCCCTCGAGCCGCTCGTGCACGTGACCGGCCTGCGCCACAAGCTCGTCGCCGGTGGCCTGTCCTACGAGCCGCAGGTCAAGGCGCTCGCCAAGGGCATCGACATCCTCGTCGCCACCCCGGGTCGCCTCGCCGACCTCATCGAGCGCGGCGCCGTCGAGCTCGACGACGTGCAGGTCGCGATCCTCGACGAGGCCGACCACATGGCCGACATGGGCTTCCTGCCCGAGGTCACCGCCATCCTCGACAAGGTGCCGGCCGGAGGTCAGCGGCTGCTCTTCTCGGCGACCCTCGACAAGGGCATCGACACCTTGGTCGACCGCTACCTCACCGACCCGGTGACGCACTCGACCGAGGACGTGACCGCCAGCGTCACGACGATGAGCCACCACATCATGCTCATCGACCCCAACAACAAGAAGCAGCTCACGGCCGAGCTCGCCGCCCGAGACGGACGCACGGTGGTCTTCGTGCGCACCCAGCTCGGTGCCGACCGCATCGCCCGCGAGCTGCGCGAGAAGGGCGTCCTCGCGGCCGCCATCCACGGCGGCCTGTCGCAGAACCTGCGCAACCGGGCGCTCGGTGCCTTCCGCGACGGCTCGCTGCCGGTGCTCGTGGCGACCGACGTGGCCGCCCGCGGCATCCACGTCGACGACATCGGCCTGGTCCTGCAGGCCGACCCTCCCGCCGACCACAAGGACTACCTGCACCGTGCCGGCCGCACGGCTCGCGCCGGCGAGAAGGGGACGGTCGTGACCTTCGCGCTGCCGCACCAGAAGCGGACCATGGAGCGCCTGGCCGAGGCCGCCGGTCTCGACGTCGCGCCGATCCGCGTGCGCCCCGGTGACGAGCACGTCGCGGCAGCCGGTGGACGCACCCCGTCGATGGTGCCGGTCGCCGACGAGGTCTGGAAGCCGTTGCTCGAGGCGAAGCAGCCCCAGCGCGGTCATCGTCCGGGCGGGCCGCCGCGTCGCTTCCAGGGCGCCTCGCGCGGCCACCAGGGGAGTTCGGGAGGACGTCAGGGTGGCGAGCGCCGCGGGCCCGGTGGCCGTGCAGAATGGAAGCGTGACCGCTGACCGCACGACGGGCCGCCTGCTCGTCTCCACCCCCCAGCTCGACGACGGGGTGTTCCACCGCAGCGTGATCCTCATGCTCCAGCACGACGTCAGCGGCGCCCAGGGGGTCGTCCTCAACAAACCCCTGGGCGCCGACGTCGACTCCGTCCTGCCGGGGTGGGGCGAGCACATCGCCCAGCCGCAGACGCTCTTCCAGGGCGGACCCGTCCAGCTCGACTCGGCGCTCGGCCTCGTCACCGTCCCGGGTGAGGATGCCCTGCCGCCGGGGAGCCAGCGGCTCTTCGGGTCGGTGGCGATCGTCGACCTCGACACGCCGCCGCTGCTCGTCATGCCGGAGGTCGGCGGGCTCCGGATCTTTGCCGGGTATGCCGGGTGGTCCGCCGGGCAGCTCGAGCACGAGCTCCAGCGTGGCTCCTGGATGGTCGTGGACTCCCTGGCCGACGACCTGCTCACCGACGACCCCGAGCACCTGTGGCAGCGCGTGCTCCGACGCCAGAGCAGCGAGCTCGCCTTCGTCGCGTACTTCCCGTCGGACCCAGAGCTCAACTGACCCGACGTACTCTGGTCGGGTGAGCGATCCGCAGAGCCCCCTCAGTGACCCCGGCGCCCCCCAGCAGCAGCCCTCCGGTCCCTCGACCCAGACGGCCGTCCTCGAACGCGAGGAGACGCTGCCCCAGGTCCAGGAGCCGGGTGACCACGAGCGCTTCGCGCACTACGTGCGCAAGGAGAAGATCCTCGAGTCCGCGCTCTCCGGAGAGCCGGTGACGGCCCTGTGCGGCAAGGTGTGGATCCCCGGGCGCGACCCCAAGCGGTTCCCGGTGTGCCCGGAGTGCAAGGAGATCTACGAAGGCTTCCGCGCACCCCAGGACGGCGGCGAGTGAGAGGTCGGGCAGCCTGACCCGCTTTGCCAAACCTTGACCGACTTCAGGACCGTTTCTGGTATCAGCGCGGGCGGTGGCGTCGCTAGGTTCGGTTCCCTCGAACCCCACCCGGGTTCGTGCACCGAAAGGGACACCACATGTCTGTTCGCCCAGTGCGTTCCGCGGCAGTTCTCGCGGCCTCGATCCTCTCCGCTGCAAGTCTTGGTCTCGGCGTCACGAGCGCGTCGGCCATCCCGACCGCCGGCCTCAACGGCGTCCGGGCCGAGTGCGCCACCGATGCCGCCTCCGGCTCGGCCGTGGCCGGTCGCAGCTCCCACGCTCGCGACCCGCACGACGTCTCGACGGCCCAGGCCAAGGCGATGGAGGCCCAGCTCACCAAGGCGCTCGCCGCCAAGGGCTACACGCGCAACGCGGCCGGTGAGGCGAGGAAGCCCGGCGGCGGTGGTGGCGGTTCCTTCGCTCCGGCGACCATCGACGTCTACTGGCACACCATCACCGACGGCACCAGGGGTGCGCTGAGCGCCAGCGAGATCAACGGCCAGATCAGCGTCCTCAACAGCGCCTACTCCGGCACCGGCTTCAGCTTCGCACTCAGGGGGACGACGACGACCAACAACGCGTCCTGGTACAACGGGCTCGACCACGGCACCACCCAGGAGCGCGCGATGAAGACCGCCCTGCACCAGGGTGACAACTCGGACCTCAACATCTACACCGCCGACCTCGGCAGCAACCTGCTCGGCTGGGCGACCTTCCCCAAGAAGCAGGCTGACGTCATGGACGGGGTCGTCATCCTCGACGAGAGCCTGCCCGGTGGCACCGCCTCTCCCTACAACCAGGGCGACACGGCGACGCACGAGATCGGCCACTGGCTGAACCTCTACCACACGTTCCAGGGCGGCTGCTCGGACACGGCCGGTGACTACGTGCGTGACACGCCCGCCGAGGCGAGCCCGGCCTCGGGGTGCCCGACCGGACGTGACACCTGCACGCTCCCGGGCCTGGACCCGATCCGCAACTTCATGGACTACACGACCGACGCGTGCATGGACCACTTCTCCTCCGGTCAGCTCGCGCGCATGCAGAGTGGCTGGATCGCCTACCGCGGCTGACCCGTCACCGCGGCCCCTGAGCAGGGCCAGCACCTCACCGAGGGCCCGTCCGGGAGGCGGGCCCTCGGCATGTCGCCACCACGATCTCGTCTACCCTTGCGGAGCCGATGAGTACCTCTGCTGCCAGCCACCTAAGTCCCGCCTTCCCGGAGCGGGCGGCGTGGGGTACCGCAGCGAAGCTGCGCGCCTGGCAGCAGGAGGCCCTGACGGCATACCTCGAGGCGGATGCCAAGGACTTCCTGGCCGTGGCCACCCCCGGCGCCGGGAAGACGACCTACGCCCTGCGCATCGCGGCCGAGCTGCTCGAGAGCAGGGAGGTCCGGGCGATCACGGTCATCGCGCCCACCGAGCACCTCAAGACCCAGTGGTCGGAGGCTGCCGCTCGCGTGGGCATCCAGCTCGACCCCAAGTTCTCGAACTCCACCGCCGTCCACTCGCACGAGTACGACGGAGTGGCGCTGACCTACGCCCAGGTCGCCGCCCGGCCCGACCTGCACCAGCGCAGGACCGAGGCGACCCCGACCTTCGTCATCCTCGACGAGATCCACCACGGCGGAGACGCCCGCAGCTGGGGGGACGCCATCCGCGTGGCGTTCACCCCGGCCGTGCGCCGGCTCTCGCTGACCGGGACGCCCTTCCGCTCGGACTCCAACCCCATCCCGTTCGTGCGTTACGAGATGGACGAGGCCGGGATCGTGCGCTCCGCCGCCGACTACACCTACGGGTATGCCGCCGCGTTGCGTGACGCTGTCGTGCGTCCCGTGCTGTTCCTCGCCTACGGCGGCGCGATGCGCTGGCGCACCAAGGCCGGCGACGAGATCGCCGCCCGCCTGGGTGAGCCGCTGACCAAGGACCAGACGGCCCAGGCCTGGCGCACGGCTCTCGACCCCAAGGGGGAGTGGGTCCCGTCGGTCCTGGCCGCGGCCGACAAGCGCCTCACGGAGGTCCGGCGGCACGTACCCGACGCCGGGGGACTCGTCATCGCGACGAACCAGACGACGGCGCGCGCCTACGCCAGGATCCTGCACTCGCTCACGGGCGAGAAGACGACCGTCGTGCTCTCAGACGACGCCGGGTCGAGCGCGCGGATCGAGGAGTTCTCGGCGGGAGACGCCCGCTGGATGGTCGCCGTCCGCATGGTCTCCGAGGGGGTCGACGTGCCCCGGCTCTGCGTCGGCGTCTATGCCACGTCGACGTCCACACCGTTGTTCTTCGCCCAGGCCGTCGGCCGCTTCGTGCGGGCACGCAAGCGTGGCGAGACGGCCTCGGTCTTCCTGCCCTCGGTGCCCACGATCCTCGAGCACGCCGCGTCGATGGAGCTCGAGCGCGACCACGCCCTCAACCGCAAGAGCGACCCCGAGGCAGAAGCCTCCATGTGGGCCGAGGAGGAGGGCCTCATCGCGGCGGCGAACCGCACCGACCGGACGATGGGCCTCGAGGAGGAGAGCTTCGAGGCGCTCGAGTCCGACGCCCACTTCGACCACGTCCTCTTCGACGCGCAGCAGTTCGGCCTGCATGCGGACGTCGGCTCGGACGAGGAGCAGGACTACCTCGGCCTGCCGGGCCTCCTCGAGCCCGACCAGGTGTCGGTGCTCCTCCACGAACGCCAGGCCAAGCAGTCGAGTGCCACGGGTCGCAAGCCCCGCGCGTCCGAGGCGCCGATCTCCGCCCACCGGGCGCTGGCTGCGCAGCGCAAGGAACTCAACAAGCTCGTGGCGGCCTATGCCAAGAAGACCGGGGCGCCGCACGCCAACGTGCACATGGAGCTGCGCAGGGCGTGTGGCGGGCCGGAGCTCGCGGCCGCGTCCTCCGAGCAGGTGGCGGTGCGCATCGACAAGGTGCGCAACTGGTTCGTCGGGCGTCGCTAGTGCGACGCCGGTGAGGTGGGGAGTGCTCCCCATCGCCCGGGGGCAGGGAGTTCTTTAGAGTTCGGGACACACGCACACGTTCTGATCGCACGCGGGGAGGGACCAGCAGTGACGGAGATCGAGGTCGACTACGCGGGGATGCGCAGTCTCCGGGCCGCGGCGGCCCTCAACGCCGGCTACCTGGAGGCTGCCCACTCCTTCGTCACCGGCCACTGTGACGACGCCGCTGCGTTCACCGGGTTCCTCGGGGTCTTCAAGGCGCAGTACGAGGAGGCCTACGACACGGCGGAGCAGAGTCTGGCCAAGGGGCACTCGAGCGCCACGGCGATCGCCACGACCATCGACAACAACCGCAGGCGCTACCGCCAGGACGACATCGCGGCCTCCACCCGTCTCAAGGGCATCACCGTCGAGGTGGAGCTGCCCCAGATCCCGGGAATGACACCGGGGACCGACCCCCTCGTCACCACAACGGACAAGAACCTCGCCAGTGGCTCCGGTCTCGCGGAGGACCTCGACGAAGGCATCCGTGAGCTGGAGAGGGAGGATGGCGTCGGGCCAAGGCACCGTGGTGGGGGACGGGGCAACCCGCTGCCGATCATCTCGGTCCTCGGGGAGGGTGAGTCGGTGGCACAGACGATCCAGGACGGCCAGGGGGCGGTCGAGGACCAGCACGACTACGAGCACTTCGAGAACAAGGGGCTTCGATGACCGCCATCACCCTGCAGGACCCCAAGGACCTGCTCGTGCCCGCGTCGGGCGGAGACGCCTACGGCGCCATGATCGAGTCCGCCAAGGGCAACTGCGGCATCATCCTCCAGGCCATCGACTGGGCCGCCCAGAAGCTGCTGCACTTCTCCCCGATCGAGGCCCTCATGTCCCCGATCGCGGGCGACTTCAACGGCGTCGACCGCCTCAGGTCGAACTGGCACAACGTGGGGCTGGCCCTGACCGCGGCGGGCAACAACTACGACACCATCGCGGGCGCGGTGGGCGACGCCTGGCAGGCGCCGGCAGCCGAGCGCGCCCAGTCGAGGATGGCCCAGCACGCTGCCGCCCACCGCCGGCAGGGCACCGCCTGTGGGTTGATGAGCCGGCAGCTCGGCAACATGCTCAAGGCCACCGAGCAGGTCGTGAACGCGGCGTGCGGTCTCCTGGGGCTCGTCGAGGAGTGGGTGCTGACGATGAGCCTGGCCAAGCTCGCCAAGGAGATCTTCACTGGTGGCGCCGGGGTGCGGCGAGCCATCCGGCTCATCAACCAGGCCATCGACCTCATCAAGGAGCTGACCAGGCTGCTGCCGGCCCTGTCCGCGGCGGCTGCGGCGGTCGCCACGGCGCTCTCGGCCCTCAACGTCATCCTCAGCTTCGCCGCGTCGGCCGACAGCTCGTCGGCCGGCAACCACGTCGACGAGACGGCGGAGGCAGGGTTCCGGTGAGCGACGCACGCTGGGCCGAGGAGAGCACCGTCTTCGAGGCGGAGGCCGCGCTGCGCCGGCAGGAGGACGACATCCACGACCTCCTGGCCAAGGTGGGTGAGGCCAACGACCTGATGGCGCGTGCGCGCGCCGAGCTCGATGCCGAGGCCGAGGACTCACGCGCCGACCGGGAGCAGGAGGAGAAGGAGGCGCGGACGGGCGCGCTGGGACCCGATCGACGTGAGCTGCAACGCCGGCTGGACCGTGAGGAGACGTCGTGGGCCGACGTGCTGACCGGCCGGGACGAGCACTCGAGTGCGCAGGCCTACCGCGAGCAGGTCGGGAGATGGCTGCGGAGCATCGTCGAGCAGGAGAGCGAGAACGACCCGGAGCTGCGCGAGGGGCTCGAACACATGGCGCGCCACTCCCGGCCGGGTGACCCGGAGACGAGGATTCCGGACTGGCCGACTCCCGAGCCGTCGAGCGACGGCAGGCGGGCGCCGGAGCAGGAGGCTCCTCGCCACGACCCACCCCGGCCGCCGGCCTCGTTCGGGACGTGGTGATCCGGTGAACATCCTCGAAGCCAAGATCACCGTCAACCAGATCGCCCTCGTGGTGATCGCGGTCCTCATCGCCGGCGCCTTCACCTTCGGTGCCTTCACGACGGGGACGTGGGCGTGGCTCGTCGCCATCCCCATGAACGTCGTCGGAGCCCTCCTCGTGGTGGTCGGCGGCCTGCGGCGCAGGGCCACCGGCGGTTCCCGCGGCATGGCGGTCTCCGTGCTCGGGGGGCTGCTCATCGTCGGGTCCATCTGGGCGGCCTTCGTGCTCGGCAACGCCTTCCCTGCGTGACGTCGTTCGGACGTGGGTCAGGAGTCGGACCCTCGCCGGGCTGACGCCTCGACGAGAGGACCC
Organism: Knoellia sp. Soil729; assembly: GCF_001427985.1. Lineage (GTDB taxonomy): Bacteria > Actinomycetota > Actinomycetes > Actinomycetales > Dermatophilaceae > Knoellia. The sequence goes on along the minus strand of NZ_LMSA01000001.1, from coordinate 366,178 downwards.
GTGCGGTGGTCGAGGTGGGTCACCAGGCACATCGACGTGTTGGCCCGCAGGACGTGCACGTCGTCGATGATCTCGTCGATGACGCGGCCCAGGTCGGCGTTGTCGCGGGCGACGACCCGCACGATGAGGTCACCGATGCCCGTCGTCGAGTGGATCTCCAGCACCTCGGGGATGGCGGCCAGGTGCGCCACCACCGGTTCGTGACCCTGGCGCTGACGGATCTCGAGCGTGCAGAACGCCGTCACGGGATAGCCCAGCGCGACGGGGTCGACCTGTGGCCCCATCGACGAGATGATGCCGCGGCCCTGCAGCCGGTCGAGCCTGGCCTGGACCGTCCCTCGCGCCACTCCGAGGCTGCGCGAAGCGCCGAGCACGCCCACCGTCGGGTTCTCGGTGAAGAGCGCGATGAGGCGGGCGTCCAGGGCGTCGATGCCGTCGGGTCGGATCATGGGCACAGTGTCGGCCCCGTACCCACGAAAAGGCAACACGGTGCGCAGTCTGTGCAGCGCGGCGGCATACCGTTGCACATCCTGCGTGGGTCAGACACCCTGCAACCATGACTGACACGACATTGAAGGACCAGGCCTCGCACGCCCTGCCGGAGGCGAACGGCAACCCGATCGACCTCACCGACCAGGAGCGCGCGGCCGACCTCAACATCCAGGAGCTCAAGCGACTCGTCGGGCTCGTGGAGTACGACGAGAGCAAGGACCCGTTCCCCGTCACCGGCTGGGACGCCATCGTGTTCGTCGTCGGCAACGCGACCCAGGCAGCGCAGTACTACCAGTCCACCTGGGGCATGGAGCTCGTCGGCTACTCCGGCCCCGAGAACGGCAACCGCGACCACAAGGCGTTCGTCCTCAAGTCGGGCTCGATCCGCTTCGTGCTCAAGGGTGCGGTCAGCCCGGACAGCCCGCTCATCGCCCACCACGCCAAGCACGGTGACGGTGTCGTCGACATCTCGCTCGAGGTCCCCGACGTCGACAAGTGCATCGCGCAGGCCAGGGCCGCCGGCGCCCGCGTCGTCCAGGAGCCCGAGACGGTGTCCGACGAGTTCGGTTCGGTGCGCATCGGCGCCATCGCGACCTACGGCGAGACGCGCCACACCCTCGTGCAGCGTTCCGTGGACGGCCAGACCTACGCGGGTCCGTACCTCCCGGGCTACGTCGTCAAGGAGACGACCTACACCAAGCGCGAGGGTGCGCCCAAGCGCCTCTTCCAGGCCCTGGACCACATCGTCGGCAACGTCGAGCTCGGGAAGATGGAGGAGTGGGTCACCTTCTACAACCGCGTCATGGGCTTCGTGAACATGGCCGAGTTCATCGGTGACGACATCGCCACCGACTACTCGGCCCTCATGTCCAAGGTCGTGGCCAACGGCAACCACCGGGTGAAGTTCCCCCTCAACGAACCGGCCATCGCCAAGAAGCGCAGCCAGATCGACGAGTACCTCGACTTCTACCAGGGCCCCGGTGCCCAGCACCTCGCCGTCGCGACCAACGACATCCTGGGCAGCGTCGACTGGCTGCGCAACGAGGGTGTGGAGTTCCTCGACACCCCGGACGCCTACTACGACGACCCGGAGATGCGCGCCCGCATCGGCGAGGTCCGCGTGCCGATCGAGGAGCTCAAGAAGCGCAAGATCCTCGTCGACCGTGACGAGGACGGCTACCTGCTGCAGATCTTCACCAAGCCGCTCGGCGACCGCCCGACGGTCTTCTTCGAGATCATCGAGCGCCACGGCTCCCTCGGCTTCGGCAAGGGCAACTTCAAGGCCCTCTTCGAGTCCATCGAGCGCGAGCAGGACAAGCGCGGCAACCTCTGACCCCACCCCACCCGCCCCACCTTTCCCGCCTGAAGTGGGTTGCGCCCTCTTCGCTTGACGTCCGCCATCAAGCGAAGAGGGCGTTCGTCAAGCGAAGTCGCCCGTCGTCAAGCGAAGTCGCCCGTCGTCAAGCGAAGTCGACCGTAGGGTTGGGGCATGGGATACGAGTACAAGGTCGTGCAGATCCGTGAAGGCATGATCGGCGGCAAGATGTCCGCCGACAAGCTCGAGTCGGTCCTCAACGAGTGGGCGTCCAAGGGCTGGCAGCTCAAGCAGATCACCTCGGTCGAGGTGAAGGGGCGCATCGGCCCCGGCGGTGTCGAGGGCGTCCTCGTGACGTTCGAGCGGGCGCTGGGCTGACCACGAGAGCGAGGTTTCCCGCGTGTAGCCAAGGCCGCAAGCGGACACTGCCCCTTGCGGACACCCGAATCGTGATGCGCGGCGGCCCGGTGGGTGTGAGGCTCAGCGGGTAACCGCACGACTCGCAGAACACAGGGGACCCACACATGGACATCTACTCGCTGCTCACGTTCACGACCGCCTGGGAGCGGCTCGGCCTGCCCCCGCTGCAGGGCGTCGTCGACGTCATCCAGACGTGGTGCGTGGTCTGCTGGTGACACGCGCCGCCGACAGGTGAGGGTGTCGCGCGCCCCGGCGGCTTCGGCGATAGCGTGAGCCCATGGGGTGGTCGTCCGACAGTGAGGTCGTCAACGGTGACGTGCGTGACGAAGCGCTGATGGCGGTGCTCGAGGCCCTCCTGGAGCACCCGCAGCGGGACGTCGCGACGCTGTCCGGCCTGACCGACCTCGACGAGAAGGTGGTGACCGCCCGGCTCGAGGACCTCGAGTCCTTGGGGGTGGTCAAGCCCGAACCGGGCGCCGGCTGGTCGTTGATCCACCCCCGGTCGGCCCTCAACGGACTCCTCGCCGACCGGGAGCGTCGTCTCGCCGTCCACATGGACGAGCTGGCCGAGACCCGACAGCTCGTGGACCGCCTCTCCGACGTGTTCGCCAACGGTGGCCGGCACATCGACGCCCCGGGGGTCGTCACCCTGTACCGCCGCGACGAGGTCATGGAGCGGCTCTCCGAGCTGGGCCGAGAAGTCAAGAACGAGGTCTGCTCCTTCGTCACCGTGCAGGCGCCCGCGCACGCAGCGGCCGAGGGACGCCGCCTGGACGGACTGCTGCTCGCTCGCGGAGTGACGTTGCGCATGGTCTGCCTCGAGGCCTTCTACCGCGATGCCACCGAGGCCCGCCACCTCCTGTTGTCGGCCGACCTCGGGATCAAGGTCCGAACTCGTCCGACGTTGCCCACCCGCATGCTGCTGTTCGACCGGAGCGTCGCGGTGCTGCCCCTGGATCCAGAGGTGTCCGCCGAAGGCGCCACGTTCATTGACCACGGCACCATCGTCCATCTGCTGCACAGCCTGTTCGAGCTGCACTGGAAGGACTCCGACCCCATCACCGCAACGGCGCCGAGCCACCCAGCCGAGGGGCCGCGGCCGATGGAGCTCGCTGTCCTGAACCTGCTGGCGCTGGGACACAAGGACGAGGCCATCGCTCGCTCGACAGGCCAGTCCACGCGCACCATCCGCCGGCTCGTGGCGGGTCTCGCCGTCACTCTCAACGCACGCAGCAGGTTCGACCTCGCGCTGCGAGCCTCCGCACGCGGATGGATCGACAGCCCCTTCGACTAGCTCAAGCAGCTCTCCCCTCCGCGACCAGGCGGTTTCTCAGCGGCGGCATGGGCGGTGGGCAGGAGTGCGGTCTGGCCCACTGCGGACATGGCCCGACCCGGACAGGCCTTTGGCCTGTCACCGCGCAGCCCCCGCTCGCTAGCGTCCTGATCACTGCCCGGTCACCAAGAAAAGTGCCCGGACCAGAGGCACTGGTCCGGGCCGGACTTCGGCAGTTGGGATGCAGAAGATCCTCGACGAGCGTAGCTCCTGGACCCCGTTGAGGACAGGTGATCGGGACCGTCTCGATCACCGCGATCGAAGGGAACAGAACATGCGCAAGGCCGCAGTACTCCTCCTCAGTGTCGGAGCGCTCGTCGCTCCGATGCAGGCCGCCAGTGCCGACACGCTGTCGCCCGCCCAGCTCGAGGCCCGCACGGACCTCTCGGCAAGCCAGCAGGCCGCGATCGACAGCTTCGTGGCGGGCAGCACCGTGTCGGCCGGGGCCGTGAAGCCCTCGAGCAACGCCGTAGCACTGACGACGGCCAGCCGTCGGGCGAGCTACTACCGGGGCTCCTTCCTCATGTGGACCCGCGACAACGTCGACTTCGGGTTCGACTGGACCCGGGTGAACTGGACGAGCCCCTACCAGCAGTCCGGCTCCGTCTTCCCGAACGTGGCGCGCAACAAGGGCATCTCGAAGTACTACGACACGGTGCGAAACGACCGGTTCCGTGCGGCCAACACCATCGGGGCCGGGGTGGTGACGCCGTGGGGTGACGTCACGGTCTACACCTCCGACTTCATCCACCGCCTCTCGGTGAACCACGACGGCGCCTGGTCGGCCTGGTCCGACTGATCCGCCCACCTGCCTGGAGGGCTCACACGAGCCCTCCAGGCACCCGCACAACAGAAAGCTGCCTGTCATGACCCTCGACGTCGTCGGCCTCACGAAGAGCTACGGGAGCACCCCGGTCCTCAACGACCTGAGCGCCTCCTTCGAACCCCACGCTGTCCACTTCGTCATGGGCGAGAACGGCGCGGGCAAGAGCACCCTCCTGCGCTGCATCATGGGCATCGAGCGACACCTCGGGCAGGTGACGTGGGAGGGCCGGCGCATCGCACCCGAGAGCAGGACCCTCACGCCGGTCTTCGACACCGCCCCCGCCTACCTTCGCCTGACCGGCCGTCAGAACCTGTCAGTGCTCTGCCCGGAAAGCGTGGACGGCTCGATCCAGTACCTCAGCGAGGCAAAGCTCGGGTCCAGGGTCTCGACGTACTCGCACGGCGAACGGATGCGTCTCACGCTGACGATGGCACTGAACTCGACCTCTCCCGTCCTCCTCCTCGACGAGCCGACGAACGGGCTCGACCGGACCTCGATGGTGCGCCTCCAGGAAGACCTCCAGGCCCTGAAGAAGGAGCGAACCATCGTCCTCACGGGCCACAACCTCGAGTTCTACTCCGGCCTCGTCGACACCGTCAGCATTCTGCGCGAGGGCGGGCTCGAACGCGTGGCCCAACCGCCTTGTCCCACACCGAAGGAGAGCTCCCTTGTTGACCTCTACGACTCGCGTGCGACGCGAACTCCGCTCTGAGCTGCTGCTCTTCGTCCACACCCGCCAGGCGCTGGCGGCCCTCTTCGTCCTGACCGTGGGTGTGGTCCTCTCCTACGTCGGCTCGAGGAGCCACGCGGTGGCGGCTGTCCGTGGCTTCGAGGAGCAGGTCGCCCGCTTCGCCCACCAGGGCATCACCTTGGAGGCCGCGCTCGCGGCCCCAGTTGCCGTCACCACCTCCGGGGGGTCCCAGACGATCGACAACCCGTTGAAGTACGACTTCCTGCAGTTGTCCGCCGCCGTGCGCGCCGTCGAGCCGGCGAGCATGGCCGCGACCGCGCTCGACTTCGTGACGTTCCTCGTCGTGCCCCTGCTGTTCCTCTTCCTCGGCACGCGCATCGCCCTGGTGGACCGTGTCGCTGGAACGGTCGGTTTCCGCGCCACCCGCCAGAGTTGGTCGACCATCGTCCTGGCCAAGAGCCTGGTGCTCGCGGTGGCAGCCGCGGCGGCGGCCCTGGCCACGGCCGGTCTCGGGTTCCTCGTCGGTGGTGCAGGTCAGCTCTTCGCGGGTGAGGTGCGTGACCAGGTCGCCTACCCCCTGGTGCTTCCCGAGAGCCGTGCGTTGTGGGCGAAGATCGCCCTGACCGCGATGGTGGGCCTGGGGTTCGGGCTGGTGGGATACCTCATGGGTGCGCTCACGGGATCCTCCTCCTGGCCGCTCGTCCTGGCCGCGCTCGCCCTGTTCATGGCGCCGTTCGTCGTGGCCTGGGACCCGCGCAACGTCATGGCTGTCTTCGGTAGTCGCATCTACGACTTCTGGGGCCAGTTCGAGCTACGGCCACCACTCCCGATCACGGTGGCAGACGCCGGACTCCTTGTGGGGCTCTATGCGGCCGTGGTCCTCGCCGGTGTGCTGCTCAGTGCCCGGCGGATCCCGTCGATGAGGAGCTGAGCCGGCTGGACGCATGGGAGCCTCCCGCCGGCGATGCGGGCGTGGGGTGCTCCGTGTGACATCCTGCGGGTCATGAGCACCCCCAGCAGCCCCGGGTGGTACGAGAACCCCGACAACCCCGAAGAGCTGCGCTACTTCGACGGCATCCTCTGGACCGCCAACACGACGCCGCTGCGCAAGCGGGCCCACCAGGGACCCGTCGCGCCGCAACCGACGGCTCCGGGTGAACGGCCGGCCGGGTGGGGGCCGCAGCCACACCAGCAGACGGGTCCGCTGGCGCAGACCCTGCGGCCCGGGCAGTCGACGCTCCCCGGCCAGCCGGTGCTCGCGTCCTATGGGCTGCGCGTCGTCGCCTACATCCTCGACATGTTGGTGGTCGGTGCCGTCTCGCTGCTCCTCGGTGGCTGGTTCCTCTGGAAGGCCCTCGAGCCGGTCCTGGAGCAGTTCGACACCGCGTTGAACACCGGGGACGTCGAGGCCATGAGCCAGGCGATCACCCAGGCAAGCCTGGGCTACCTTGCCGCCTTCATCGCCCTGCAGCTCGTGCTCTTCATGATCTACCACGTGTTCTGCCTGGTCCGGTGGGGCGCCACCCCCGGCAAGATGGCCGTCGGCATCAGCGTGCGACGCGTCGACCGTGCGGGTGTGCTCGACATGGACACCGCCCTGCGACGGGCCGGTTTCCAGGCCGCCGTGCAGGCCTTGGGCAACCTGCCGTACGCGTCCCTCATCGGCTCCGTCGCCCTGGTCATCGACCTCGTCTGGCCCATTGCGGACGACCGGAACCAGGCGCTCCACGACAAGGTCGCCAGGACGATCGTCATCAAGGGGCGCGCCGAGCGCCGGACCACGCCCTAGCGAGCGGGGCGGATCGTCCCGACGCACTCGCCGAGCGAGATGGTCGTCCCGTCGGGGCCGGGCGCAGTCGCGCGCAGCACCACGGTGTCGCCGTCCTCGAGGAACGTGCGCTCGCTTCCGTCGTCGAGCGTGACCGGCTCCTGGCCGCTCCACGACAGCTCGAGGAACGAGCCACGCTGCTCCTTCTCGGCGCCGGAGATCGTGCCCGACCCGAAGAGGTCGCCGTTGCGCAGGGTCGCGCCGTTGACCGTCATGTGCGCGAGCATCTGCGCGGGTGACCAGTACAGCGAGGAGTAGGGCGGTCGTGAGACGACCGTGCCGTTCCACTCGACCTCGTAGGTGATGTCGAGCCCGTATGCCGTGCCCGCACCGTCATCGGTCGCCTCACCCTGCAGGTAGGGCAGGGGAGTGGGATTGGTCTGGCCGGGCAGCGGCACCCGGGCGGAGCGCAGGGCCTCGGTCGTCACGACCCAGGGGGAGATCGTCGTGGTGAAGGACTTGCCGAGGAACGGCCCGAGGGGGACGTACTCCCAGGCCTGGATGTCGCGCGCGCTCCAGTCGTTGAGCAGCACGACCCCGAAGAGGTGGTCATCGGCAGCTGCCACCGAGACCGGCGAACCCAGCTGCGTCGCTCCACCGACGATGAAGCCCAGCTCGGCCTCGATGTCGAGCCGGACGCTGGGCCCGAAGACGGGCTCGGACTCGGTCGGGGGCTTGCGCTGGCCGCTGGGACGCACGACGTCCGTGCCCGAGACGACGACGGTGCCGGCGCGGCCGTGATAGCCGATGGGCAGGTGCTTCCAGTTGGGGGTGAGCGGCTCGGAGTCGGGGCGGAAGATTCTGCCGACGTTGGTGGCGTGCTGCTCGCTCGCATAGAAGTCGACATAGTCGGCGACCTCGATGGGCAGGTGCATCGTCACGTCGGCCGCGGCGAGCAGGTAGGGCTCGACGCAGTCGCGCATGGCCGGGTTGGTCAGGGCCTCGACCAGCCACTCGCGCGCTGACGTCCACGCAGGACGGCCCAGGCCCAGGAAGGCGTTGAGCGACGGCTGCTGCCACACGGCATACGACTCCATCCCTGCCTTCTCGGCGCACGCGCCGAGGTCGAGGACGTGGTCCCCGATGCGGGTGCCGACGCGGGGCTCGGACCCCGGGGTGGAGAAGACGCCGTAGGGAAGGTTGGTGATGCCGAAGGGGTGGTCGGCAGGCAGGTCGAGCCAGGTCATGAAGGGGTCTCCTCAGTGGGGCGGCGGTCGAGGTCGAGGATGCCGAGGTCGTCGAGCTCACCGATGGGGTCGGTGACCTCACAACATCCGTATGCCGTGAAGAAGCTGCGCAGCCGGGCCGCGTCCGTCTCGTCGAGGTCGCACACGGTGTCCACCAGCATCCGCGAGTCGCGGTGTGCCAGAAGCGCTTCGACGGCAGGCAGCGCTCCGTCGTTGGAGGCCGAGCGCACCGCGAGAAGCACGTTGAGAAGTCCGTGCTGCGGCTCGCCGTGGTGCTCGGCGCGGACGGCGTGGTGCAGGCCGCCGGTGAGCTTGAACGGGACACCCAGCCGGGCGCAGTCGTGGATGAACGCCGCCAGCTCCCCCTCGTCGGGCCACTGCCAGGACGGGGTGGCGCCGGTGCGGAACTTCGCCTGGACGACGTGACCGGCCTCGTCGGTGCCGGCCCGGATGTCCTCCAGGGCCCGGTCCCGGTCCTTGCCCCGCGGGACCTCCAGCGTGAGCGGAAGCTGTCCGACCGGCACGTCGCGCCACCCCGGGAACCAGCCGAGCTCGGCACCCACTGCCGTTGCCTCATCCACGTCTGCGAGGCGCTTCACTGCGGCCACCACCACTGACGGGTCGACTCCAGGGCGCGCGATGAGTGCCACCCGCAGCGGCTCACCGCTGTCGTCGCTGCCCCCGCGAGCCTCGGCCACGAGGGCCTCCACGCCGGAAGCGGGCACGAGCAGCGGACCGACCAGGCCGGCATACGCCGCTGTCCGGTGACCACGGTGGCGGGCCACCGCGATGTCGAGGGGCGCCTTGCCGGGAGGGAAGACGGCGGCATCGTCGATGAGCCCTGCGAGCAGGGCGGGAGGCGCCGTTGACATGCCTGACACGCTACTAGTCTGGGGGAAGCAGCAGATTGGCACAGGGTTGAGACCCGTTCCGGACCACAGTGAGGTGGAGAGCAAGTGGCGCACTACCAGTCGATGGGCAGCATCCCGCCCAAGCGGCACACGCAGCACCGGCGACCGGCCGGTCGGGGCAAGACCGGCGAGCTCTACTACGAGGAGCTCATGGGCGAGGAGGGGTTCTCGTCGGACTCCTCGCTGCTCTACCACCGGGGTATCCCGTCGACCATCGTCGACGCACGCGTGTGGGACATCGGCGACCTGTCCACGACGCCCAACCACCCGCTCAGGCCCCTGCACCTGCAGCCGCATGCGCTCTTCGACAAGGGCAAAACGGTCAAGGACACCGACGTCGTCACGGGGCGGCGCCTGCTGCTCGGCAACGGTGACGTGCGCATCTCGTATGCCGTCGCCGGCGCCACGAGCCCGTGGTACCGCAACGCCATCGGCGACGAGTGCGTCTACATCGAGCGGGGCGCGGCCAGGGTCGAGACCGTCTTCGGCGCGTTCGAGGTCGCTCAGGGCGACTACCTCATCATCCCGAGGGCGACGACGCACCGCTGGATCCCGGTCGCCTCGCGCAAGGAGCCGCTGCGGGCTTATGTCATCGAGGGCAACAGCCACATCGCCCCGCCGAGGCGCTACCTGAGCAAGTACGGCCAGCTGCTCGAGCACGCCCCCTACTGCGAGCGCGACCTGCGGGTGCCCCAGGGACCGCTGCTCGCCGAGGACGTGGGTGCCAAGCAGGGCGACGAGACCGAGGTCTACATCAAGCATCGCGGCTCGGGGCCGGCGGCGTCCGGCGGGATCGTCGGCACGATCCACACCCTGCCCTTCCACCCGCTCGACGTCGTCGGCTGGGACGGCTGCCTCTACCCCTACGTCTTCAACGTGCGCGACTACGAACCGATCACCGGCCGGGTGCACCAGCCGCCGCCGGTGCACCAGGTCTTCGAGGGCACCAACTTCGTCGTCTGCAACTTCGTGCCCCGCAAGGTCGACTACCACCCGCTGTCCATCCCGGTGCCCTACTACCACTCCAACGTGGACTCCGACGAGGTCATGTTCTATGTGGAGGGCGACTACGAGGCCCGCAAGGGCTCGGGCATCGGACAGGGCTCGATCTCGCTGCACCCGGGCGGCCATGCCCACGGCCCCCAGCCGGGCGCGGCGGAGGCGTCGATCGGCGCGGAGTACTTCGACGAGCTCGCCGTCATGGTCGACACCTTCCGTCCGCTGGACCTCGGTGAGGGCGGGCTGGCGTGCGACGACGGCAAGTACCACCTCTCCTGGAGCGGTAAGCGGCGCTGACAAGCACGACTGATTGCCCGTTGGGTCGGTGCGGAAATACTGCCCAAACGGGCAATCAGTGGTTCTTGGGGTTTGTCAGAGGTAGGTCGTCGGAATCGCGGGTTCGCCCCGGCTGAGCTGGTGGGCGGCACGGGGCAGCTCGGCGACCGACGACTCGTGGCGGTCACGCGCCGCCTCCAGCTGGACGTGCGCCGCCCCGACGACCTCCCCGGCACGCACGTAGTCGACGAGCAGAGCCCGGTCGTCCCCGTCGTCGGCAGGCGGCTCACCGATCCCGATGATCTCGGCCTCCGCGGTCCCGCGGGAGGTGCGGCGGCGCAGCGCGAACTTGCGCCCGCCCACCGAGGTCTTGTCCTTGCTGGCCTTCGCGACGCCGACCATCTCGCCGGAGTCGTCCGAGCGCGCCACGAGCTTGTAGACCATGCCGGCCGTCGGTGCGCCGGAGCCGGTGACGAGCTGCGTGCCCACTCCGTAGGCGTCGACCGGACCGGCCGCCAGCCCGGCAATCGCGAACTCGTCCAGGTCGGAGGTCACGACGATCTTGGTGTTGGTGGCGCCCAGCGCATCGAGCTGCTCTCGCACCTCTCGGGCCTGGACGAGCAGGTCGCCGCTGTCGAGGCGCACGGCGCCGAGCTCTGGCCCGGCCACCTCGACCGCGATCTCCACGGCGCGCTCGACGTCATAGGTGTCGACGAGCAAGGTGGTCCCCGTGCCGAGGACCTCGACCTGCGCGGCGAACGCCTCGCGCTCATCGTCGTGCAGCAGCGTGAAGGCGTGCGCCGCGGTCCCCGCCGTGGGCACCCCCCAGCGGCGCCCCGCCTCCAGGTTCGAGGACGTCTCGAACCCTGCGATGTATGCCGCCCGCGCGGCTGCCACTGCGGCTTCCTCGTGGGTGCGCCGGGACCCCATCTCGATGCACGGACGCGTGCCCGCGGCGCCGGTCATGCGCGAGGCCGCACTGGCGATGGCGCTGTCGTGGTTGAGGATCGACAGCACGAGGGTCTCGAGGACGACACCGTGGGCGAAGTCGGACTCGACCACGAGCACCGGTGAGCCGGGGAAGTAGGCCTCGCCCTCGGCATACCCGGAGATGTTCCCGTCGAAGCGGTAGCCCGCGAGGAAGTCGAGCGTCTCGTCATCGACGACCTCGCCCGCCCGCAGGGCCGCGATCTCCGCGTCCCCGAAGCGGAAGTGTTCGATCGCGTCGAGCAACCTGCCCGTCCCGGCCACCACGCCGTAGCGCCGACCGTCGGGCAGGCGGCGGGCGAACGTCTCGAAGACGCAGCGTCGCGAGGCCGCACCCGAGCGCAGGGCTGCCTGGACCATGGTCAGCTCGTAGTGGTCGGTCAGGAGTGCGGTCGACCGGGGTGACGGGGCGGGTGCGGGGAGGTGGGGGCTCACTCTTGGCACCCTATTGTGGGAGCCGTGTCCATCGCGCCCGTGCAGGAGGAGATCACCTCCTCCTCGACCGACATCGCGCCCGACGTCCCCTGGATCACTCTCGTCTGGAACGACCCGGTCAACCTCATGTCCTACGTGACCTATGTCCTGCAGAGCTACTTCGGCTACGAGCGCGCCAAGGCGGAGAAGCTCATGATGGACGTGCACACGCAGGGTCGGGCGGTCGTCTCCCACGGCTCCCGCGAGAAGATGGAGATCGACACCGAGGCGCTGCAGGGGTACGGGTTGTGGGCCACGTTTCAGAAGGACGACTGATGGTCCGTGCGATAGCCCGTGAGAGCAAGGGCGAGACATCCAGGCAGAAGGACGACTGATGGCGCGTGCGAATGTCTCTGAGAGCAAGGGCGAGATGACCAGCCAGAAGGACGACTGATGGCTCGCGCGTTCGCCCGCAAGGGCAAGGGCAGGACCGTCAGGTATGCCGCGAAGCTCGACGCCGTGGAGCGCACCGTCGTCGCGGGCCTTATGCAGCAGGTCCACGACCTCGTGGCTCCGGAGCCGGGGGACGCGACGACCGCAGCGCGGGGCGGGAACGACTTCGACTCCATCGTGTCCGGGCTCGGCGGGCTCGGCATGGGAGTCTCGGTCTCGGCGGAGGACCAGCTGCCGGACGCCCGTCCCCTGCCCCATGACGCCCGTTCGTTCGGGGACCGCGACCCTGCCCTCGAGCGGTTGCTCCCCGCCGGGAACCGGGCCGACGACCAGGCGTCGGCGGAGTTCCGCCGGCTCACCGAGCACAGCCTGCGCCAGCGCAAGGCCCGACACCTCGAGTCGGCCATCGCCTCCCTGCGTGCGCCCGGCTCGGGCGTCGAGCTCGACGAGCGTGCGGCCATCGACATGGTGGTCGCCCTCACCGACGTGCGGCTCGTGCTGGGCGAACGCCTCGGGCTGCGTGAGGACGCCGATGTCGACCGTCTCGAGAAGGAGCTGGACGCCGCGGACGACGACGACCCTCGCCTGCACGCGATGTCGGTCTACGACTTCCTCACCTGGCTTCAGGAGACGCTCGCCACGGCGATGCTCCCCGATGCCGGTCCCAACGCTTAACCTTGGGCGGTGCCTGACTCCCCGATCGGAATCTTCGATTCCGGCTATGGCGGCCTGACCGTCGCCCGAGCGGTCCTCGACCAGCTTCCGCACGAGTCGGTGGCCTACCTCGGTGACACGGCGCGCACCCCCTACGGCCCACGCCCGATCGCGCAGACCCGGGCCTTCGCCCTGGAGTGCCTCGACCGCTTGGTCAACCACGGCGTCAAGGCCCTGGTCATCGCCTGCAACACCGCGAGCGCCGCCGTCCTGCACGATGCGCGCGAGCGCTACGACGTGCCGGTGGTGGAGGTCATCCGGCCCGCGGTCCGACGCGCCGTGGCCGCGACGCGCAGCGGCCGCATCGGTGTCATCTCCACCCTGGGCACGCACCAATCGCGCGCCTACCTCGACGCCTTCGCCGCAGCCCCGCAGCTGCACGTCACGAGCGGTGCTGCACCACGCTTCGTCGACTTCGTGGAGTCGGGGGTGACCGGTGGCGAGGAGCTGCGTGCGGTGGCCCGGGAGTACCTTGCACCGTTCCAGGAGCAGGACGTCGACACGCTCATCCTCGGGTGCACGCACTACCCGCTGCTCGCCGGTGTCATCTCCTACGTCATGGGTCCGGACGTCACGCTCGTGTCCTCGGCGGAGGAGACGGCGAAGGAGCTCTACCGGGTGCTCGCCGATGCCGACCTGTTGCGTCCGGACAGTGCGCCGGCGCCGCAGCACGGCTTCACGACGACGGGCGATCCCGAGGAGTTCCGCCGGCTCGCACTGAGGTTCCTCGGGCTCGGCCCCAACTTCGGTCACATCTTCACCTCGTCCGTGGGGGAGCCTGCGGAGGTGAGCGCGTGAAGGTCACGGTCGTGGGCTGCAGCGGGTCGTTCGCCGGTCCGGCCTCTCCTGCCTCGAGCTACCTCGTGTCCGTCGACGACGGCCAACGCACCTGGAACGTCCTGTTCGACCTCGGTTCCGGCGCGCTGGGCCCGCTGCAGCGACACCTCGACCTGCACGACCTCGATGCGATCTTCCTCAGCCACCTGCACCCCGACCACTGCGCGGACCTGTGCGGCCTCTACGTGTGGCGCCACTACGCCCCCGGTGGCGCCGTCGACGGGCGGCTGCCGGTGTGGGGCCCTGAGGGCGCCGCCTCTCGGCTGGCCCTCATGTACCACGGTCTCGAGAACGGGGGGATGGACAAGGTCTTCGACGTCGACCGGCTCCATGACGGGGCGACCACCACGGTGGGTCCCATGGCGATCACCGCCCGGGCCGTGCGCCATCCGGTCGAGGCCTTCGGCTTCCGCGTCGAGTCCGACGGGGCGGTGCTGTGCTACACCGGCGACACCGACACGTGCGAGAACCTCGAGCCCCTCATGAAGGACGCCGACCTCGTGCTGGCCGACTCGGCCTTCGTCGACGGGCGCGACGAGTTCCGGGGCATCCACCTCACGGCCAGCCGTGCGGCCCAGGCGGCCGTGGCGGCCGGTGGGGTGAAGAGGCTCGTGCTCACCCACATGCCGGCGTGGAACGACCCAGAGGTATGCCGTGCGCAGGCCGAGCCGTTCTGGCCCGGTGTCGAGGTGGCACAGGCCGACGCGGTCTACCACGTCGGTCCCTGCTGACGTCGATGTGCCCCGGGCCGCGGGTCGCGTCTAGCCTGCTCGTGTGACTTCACAGCAGCAGACCAGACATGACGGACGCACCCCCGAGGACCTGCGCGAGGTGCGGATCACCCGCAACTGGCTCGACCACGCCGAGGGCAGCGTGCTCATCGAGTTCGGCCGCACGCGGGTGCTCTGCGCCGCGTCCTTCACCGAGGGGGTACCGCGCTGGCTCAAGGGCAAGGGCACAGGGTGGGTGACCTCCGAGTACGAGATGCTTCCGCGCTCGACCAACACCCGCTCGGACCGGGAGTCCCGCAGGGGCAAGGTCGGCGGCCGCACCCACGAGATCTCGAGGCTCATCGGCCGAGCCCTCCGCGCGGTCATCGACACCCAGGCGCTGGGCGAGAACACGATCGTCGTCGACTGCGACGTCCTGCAGGCCGACGGTGGCACGCGGACCGCGTCGATCACCGGTGCCTACGTCGCGCTCGTTGACGCCATCGAGGACGCGAAGGCCAAGGGCCTCATCGCCAAGAACGCCTCGCCGCTGGTGGACTCGATCGCGGCGGTCAGCGTGGGGGTCGTCGGTGGTCTGCCGGTGCTCGACCTGGACTACCCCGAGGACTCAACAGCAGACACCGACATGAACGTCGTCATGACCGGGTCGGGCAAGTACGTCGAGGTGCAGGGCACCGCCGAGGGTGCCGACGCCGCCTTTGACCGTGACCGCCTCAACGAGCTGCTCGACCTCGCGGCGACTGGATGCGCGGCACTCACCGAGAAGCAGAAGCAGGCGCTCGCCGAGGCCCCCCGGGAGCGGACGCTGTGACTCGGCTCGTCCTCGCGACCCAGAACGAGCACAAGGTCCACGAGCTGCGCCAGATCCTCGCCGAGCTCGTCGACGAGCTCGGTCTCGAGATCGTCGGTGCGTCGGAGTTCCCGGACGCCCCTGACGTCGTCGAGAGCGAGGTCACCTTCGAGGGCAACGCGCGCCTCAAGGCCGTGGCGGTCGCCAGGGCCACGGGGCTCCCCAGCGTCGCGGACGACTCCGGCCTGGCCGTCGACGTGCTCGGCGGGTCACCGGGCGTGTTCTCCGCGCGCTGGTCCGGCACGCACGCCGGCGCCGACGCTCCCCGAGCAGCTCGTGACCGCGCCAACCTGTCCCTGCTCCTCGAGCAGGTCGGTGACGTGCCCGACGAGCACCGTGGTGCCGCCTTCGTGTGTGCCGCCGTGCTGGCCATGCCCGACGGCTCGGTCGAGTCGGTCGAGGGACGCGTCCCCGGGACGGTCCGCCGGAACCCGGTCGGCGAGAACGGGTTCGGCTACGACCCGATCTTCGTCCCGGAGGGCGACACCCGCTCGATGGCTGAGTACACCGACGCCGAGAAGAACGCGATCTCGCACCGTGGGCGCGCCTTCCGCGCCATGATCCCCATCCTGCGCGAACGCCTCACCTGACCCTGGACTGCGCGACTGATTGCCCGTTTGGCGAGGAGCTCGCTGCGCTCGCGACTGGCCAAACGGGCAATCAGTCGTGGGGGAGCGGGACGCAGGTGGTGGGCGGACGGCATACCCTGTCTTCCGCAAGCGCGAGTGGCGGAACAGGTAGACGCGCTGGACTTAGGATCCAGTGCCTTCGGGTGTGCGGGTTCGAGTCCCGCCTCGCGCACTGACTGCCGGTGCTCCGCTGATAGTTTGGCGAGAGCCGACCACCGAGGAGATCTGCGTGACTGAGCGACTCAGCCCGGGCGACGTTGCCCCGGACTTCACCCTGACCACCGACGCCGGCGAGAGCGTGACGCTCTCGGACCTGCGTGGTGGCAAGGTCATCGTCTACTTCTACCCCGCCGCCATGACGCCGGGCTGCACCACGCAGGCGTGCGACTTCAGCGAGTCGCTCGAGTCCCTGAAGTCCGATGGCTACACCGTGCTCGGCATCTCGCCGGACAAGCCCGAGAAGCTCGCGAAGTTCCGTGACAAGGAGCACCTCTCGCTCACCCTGCTCTCGGATCCGGACAAAGCGGTCATGACGGCGTGGGGTGCCTTCGGCGAGAAGAAGCTCTACGGCAAGATCGTCCAGGGCGTGATTCGCTCCACCTTGGTGATCGACGAGGACGGCACGGTCGAGCACGCTTGGTACAACGTCAAAGCCACAGGTCACGTCGCCAAGCTGCGCCGCGACCTCGGACTCAGTGAGGACTGACCCATGAGCAGCATCCCCGCCCTCGAGGCAGACATCGCCGAGCGCCGTACGCGCCTGGCCCGCACCCTCAACGAGCTCACGGCGAGGGCCACGCCCTCCGCGATCGCCAAGCGCCAGGTCGACCAGGCCAAGGCTCGCTTCGCCGACGCGACGACGACACCCGAGGGCGACCTTCGCGTCGAGCGCGTGGCTGCGGCCGTGGCTGTCGTCGCCGTCATCCTGGCGATCAAGGTGCTGCGCGGCCGCCGCTGAGGACGCCGAAGACCAGGACGCGCCGTGTCGGGCCCAGCCCGCGCGGCGCGCCGCTGTGTCAGCCCGTTGTCCGGGCGGCCCACCCGCCGGAGGAGGGCGCGAACGTCCTGGGCACCCACCAGGGGCCGCCTGGTCCTGGTCCATACCGCCCGCAGGGCGGACTACCTGCGCCCCCCACGGTGCGCGAGAGTGAAGACATGAGCAGCGAGGTCACGCCGCCAGAAGTGGCTGCTCGGCGATCCCCGTGGCCCGGCGTGGCCTTGGCCCTCGCTGCCGCCGCGGTCGCGCTTCTCGGGCAGAGGCTGCTTCCGGCCGTCAGTCCGCTCCTCGTCGCGATCATCCTCGGCGTCGCCCTCACCAACCTGTGGTCCATCCCCGATTCGTTCGCTCCGGGGATGAAGGTCGCGGCGCAGCGGTTCCTGCGCCTGGGGATCGTCGTCCTCGGTCTGCAGCTCGCGCTGGGGGACATCCTCGCGCTCGGCCCGCGGATGATCCTCGTGGTCCTGCTCATCGTCGGCCTGGGCATCGGTGGCACGCTCGTCGTCGGTCGGGCCCTGCGGGTACCGCCGATGCAACGCCTGCTCATCGCCTGCGGATTCTCCATCTGCGGAGCGGCGGCCGTCGCTGCCGTGGACGGAGCGGTCGATGCAGGCGAGGAGGACACTGCCTCCGCCATCGGCCTGGTGGTGGTCTTCGGCACGGCGATGATCGGCATCGCACCTGGCGTGCTCAGCCTGCTTGACCTCACCAACCACCAAGAGGGGCTCATCGCCGGTGGGTCGATCCACGAGGTCGCGCAGGTCGTCGCTGCGGGCGGCATCATTGGTGGTGGTGCGCTGGCGACGGCCGTCGTGGTCAAGCTCGCCCGCGTCCTCATGCTCGCACCGGTCATCCTCGTCATCGGCCTGGTGCGCCGTCGCGGGTCGGCTCCGGTCGAGGGAACCCGACCACCCCTGGTGCCCCTGTTCATCGTGGGCTTCCTCGTGGCGGCCCTGGCCCGGACGTTCCTGCCGCTCGGTCCAGAGGTGGTCCACGCAGGGTCGATCCTGCACACCGTTCTGCTGTCCGCGGCCATGTTTGCCCTCGGCTGCGGTGTGCGGGTGAGCGTCCTCAGGAAGCTGGGCGGACGCCCGGTCGTTCTGGGAGCAGTCTCCACCGCGTGGGTCTTCGTGGTCGCCACCACGGGCGTCCTCCTCACGAGCTGAGCTCCGGAGGAAAGCGGGAGGCGAGGACCGCCTGCGGAGGTGGGCAGGCGGCATACCGGTGGGCCGTCGGGCTCAGCCGGGGGCGCCCAGGTAAGCCAGCGAGGCCACGACCAGTGCCTGCGTACCCGTGTCGAGCGTGGGCTGGAGGACCGGGGCGAAGTAGGGAGAGTGGTTGACCGGGATGTCCTGGTCGACCCGTCCGGCCCGCTGGGCTGCTGCGTACGTGGCGGGGTCGGTGCCGCCGATGCCCCAGTAGGTGTAGGGCACGCCCAAGGCCACCGGGATGTCGCTGAAGTCCTCACTCGCACTCTGGAGGGGCAGCTCCTGGTGCCGGACGCCGAAGAACTCGGTGAACGCCTCGCCCACGCGCTGCGTGGTGTCCGGGTCGTTCGTCGTGAGGGGGAACTGGTCGAAGAGCTCGAACTCAGCAGGGGCTGGGCTGGCGGAGGC
Source organism: Knoellia sp. Soil729 (assembly GCF_001427985.1). Lineage (GTDB taxonomy): Bacteria > Actinomycetota > Actinomycetes > Actinomycetales > Dermatophilaceae > Knoellia. Next base: position 347,672 of record NZ_LMSA01000001.1, on the reverse strand, counting down.
CTCGCACTCGGCGTTGACGACCCGGCGAATCGCCTCGAGGACCGTGGTGCGGGTCTGGTCGTCGTAGGTGCGGATGTTGAGCTCGAGGACGGCATGGTCGCCGATGACGTTGGACTTGGTGCCCGCCCGCAGGCTGCCCACGGTGAGAACGGCCGGCTGGGTCGGTGCCACCTCCCGGGAGACGACGGTCTGGAGGCGGATGACGATCATCGCCGCGAGGACGACGGGGTCGATGGCGGCCTGCGGCATCGACCCGTGGGCTCCTCGCCCGTGGACCGTGGCGCGCATGCTGTCAGCCGCCGAGAGCACCGCGCCGCTGCGGGTGCCGACGACGCCCGACGGCATGGCGAGCACGTGCTGGGCGAGTGCCACGTCGACCTTGCCGACCACGCCGGCGAGGTTGTCGTCGACCATCCCTCGTGCTCCGTCCCCGACCTCCTCGGCGGGCTGGAAGAGGGCGACGAGCGTCCCGCTCCACTGCTGGGTCGACGCCGCCATCAGAGACGCTGCCCCGGCCAGCGCGGCCACGTGGACGTCGTGGCCGCAGGCGTGCATCACCGGGACGGTCTGCCCCTGGTCGTCCTGGTCAGTGGCGGTGCTGGCGTAGGGCAGGCCCGTGGCCTCCTGGACGGGGAGCGCATCCATGTCGGCGCGCAACAGCACCGTCGGTCCGTCGCCGTTGCGGAGGATGGCGACGAGGCCGGTGCCTCCCACCCCGTCGGTGATCTCGAACCCGGCGCCGTCGAGCCGTTCGCGCACCGCTGCCGCCGTCCTGGTCTCCTGGTGGGAGAGCTCGGGGTTCTGGTGCAGGCTGCGATAGAGCTCCTCGCGCCAGCTGCGGGTGTCGTCGAGGCCGGCGAGGACCGCCCGTGCCTGCTCCTGGTGAGAGTTCATGCGTTCTCCTCGGCTGCGGGTCGGTGTGGTTTGCGGCTCTTGCGCTTGAGGTGCTTCTTGAGGCGGGTCTCGTAGGACTTGCGGACGATCTGCGAGGGCGACCAGGCGTCGGCTTCCGGAAGGATCCAGCCGCGCCATCGAGCGAGGAGGCACAGGCCTGCGCCGACGAGGACCGAGGCCACGATCGCGGCGTTCGGGTGACCGAGCCCGGTGACCGCCACGAGGACCGCACTGCTGACGATGGCGCAGGTCGCGTAGAGCGTGTTGCCACCCAGCACGCCCGGCACCCGTCGCAGCACGATGTCGCGCACCGCGCCACCGCCCACCGCGGTGACCGTGCCGAGGATGATCGCGGGCAGCCACCCCAGTCCGACCGCCAGCGTCTTCTGTGCGCCCGCGGTCGCCCATGTGCCCAGGGCCACCGCGTCGACCAACGGCCAGATCCGGTCCCAGGCGCGGCCGTCCACGCGGGCGAGGAAGCTCACGGCCGCACCCGCGAACGCGGTCGCGAGGTAGGCGTAGTCGGTCAGGGCGATCGGCGGCCCGTGCTGCAGGAGCACGTCGCGGATGAGGCCACCGCCCAGACCGGAGAGCACTGCGAGGGTGGCAAAGCCGATCGGGTCCAGCCGCTCCCGTCTGGCGATGACGCCGCCGAGCAGCGCGTTGGCGAACACCCCGGTCAGGTCCAGGACGCGAAAGGCCTCGTTCAGCTCCGCGGAACTCACCTCCTCGTCACGTGCCGGACCCCTGCACCTTGCAGGCTAGACCAGCAGTGGGGCTCCCACCTGAGAGGTCGATGGACAACCGTTCACGGTCATTCGCCGGGGGAGTGCACGCGCCGAGCGGCAGAGGACACGGTCCCGATGCACGGGAGGACGGCATACAGGAGGATGGTCGTCGTCCTCATCGTCGGAGCCGCCGACACCGCCGGCTGTCAGCGGTACGCCGCGTGACCGGTGAGGGCCTGCCCGATGACGAGCTGGTGCACCTCCGAGGTGCCCTCGTAGGTGAGCACGGACTCCAGGTTGTTGGCGTGCCGCATGAGCGGGTACTCGAGGGTGATCCCCGCGGCGCCGAGGATCGTGCGGCACTCCCGCGCGATGGCGATCGCCTCACGGGTGTTGTTGAGCTTGCCCAGGCTGACCTGGCGGTGGTCCAGGGTGCCGGCGTCCTTGAGGCTGGCGAGGTGCAGCGCGAGCAGCATGCCCTTGCCCAGCTCCAGGGACATGTCCGCGATCTTGGCCTGGGTCAGCTGGAAGGCGGCGAGCGGCTTGTCGAAGATGTCCCGCTCCTGGGCGTACGCGATCGCCGTCTCGAGGCAGTCGCGAGCGGCACCGAGCGCCCCGAAGATGATGCCGAAACGGGCCTCGTTGAGGCACGACAGCGGGCCGGACAGGCCAGTGACCTCGGGCAGGACCGCCTCGGCCGGGAGCCGGACGTTCTCGAGGACGAGCTCGCTCGTGACCGAGGCGCGCAGCGACATCTTCTTCTTGATCTCGGGTGCGGAGAAGCCCGGAGCGTCCGTGGGCACGACGAACCCGCGGATGCCCTCATCCGTCTGGGCCCAGACGACGGCCACGTCGGCCACGGAGCCGTTGGTGATCCACATCTTGTTGCCGTTGAGGACCCAGTCGCTGCCGTCGCGACGGGCTCGGGTGCGCATGCCCGCCGGGTTCGAGCCGAAGTCGGCCTCGGTCAGCCCGAAGCAGCCGATCGCCTCACCGGCCGCCATCCGTGGCAGCCACTCCTGCTTCTGCTCCTCCGAACCGTGCTTCCAGATCGCGAACATCGCCAGCGATCCCTGGACGCTCACGAGCGAGCGCAGTCCCGAGTCGCCCGCTTCCAGCTCCAGACAAGCCAGTCCGTATGCCGTGGCGCTCGTCCCAGCGCAGCCGTACCCGTCGAGGTGCATGCCGAGAACCCCGAGGTCGCCGAGCTCCTTGGCGAGCTCACGGGCCGGGATGCTCGCGGACTCGTACCAGTCGGCGACGTTCGGCTTGACCTTTGCGTCGACGTACTTGCGGACGGTGTCGCGGATTGCGATGTCCTCCTCGGTGAGGAGGGAGTCGATGGCGAAGAACTCGAGCGGCTTCATGGTGTGGGGTCCTTTCAGAGGAAGGCGCTGATGCCGGTCTCGGCACGCCCGATGAGGAGCTTCTGGATCTGGGACGTGCCTTCGTAGAGCGTCATGACGCGGGCGTCGCGCATGTACTTCTGCACGGGGTACTCGTCAACGTAGCCGTAGCCACCGAAGGCCGAGAGGGCGAGGTTGGCGGCCTTGACGGCGGCCTCGGACGCGAAGTACTTGGCCTTCGACGCCTCGGTGCCAAAGGGCTCACCGCGTTCAGTGAGGTCGGCCGCCCGCCAGGTGAGCAGCCGCGCGGCATCGGCATCCACCGAGATCTGGGCGATCATGTCCAGGATCATCTGGAACGACGCAAGCGGTCGACCGAACTGCTTGCGCTCCTGGGAGTAGGTCACCACGGACTCCAGGCAACCCTGGATGATGCCGGTGCAGCCGGCGGCGACCGAGACCCTGCCCTTGTCGAGCGAGTGCATGGCGATTGTGAAGCCCTCGCCCTCCGCGCCGAGCATGGCGCTCCCCGGGACCCGCACGTTGCCAGGTCATCGACGCGAACCGCCATGCCGCCGTGTTGACCTACCGCGAGACCAAGAGCCTGAGCGCGGAGGGAAGGGCACGGATCATGCAGCTCGAGGTTGAGACGAGCGAACCCCTGCGGGACGTTCTGCGCGCCGGCCGCGAGCAAGGCGTGTTCGACGTTCCTGATGTCGAGCTGGCGTCCTACAACCTGCTGCTCCTGGCGCACGCGTGGGCCCTCAAGCACTGGTACTTCGAGCGCACGCTCAGCTTCGAGGAGTATGTCGCCCGTCAGAGCGCAACCTCACTCAAGGCGCTGCTGGCACCCAGGACCCGGCGGCGCTACGCGACGCTCCTCGCACCACCGGTACCCACCGCGTCCTGACTGGTGCTTGGAGCGCCGCGCTGCCTGCAGCGTTCCGACGCTGTGCGGCGTGAGTGGCTTCGAATGCCTGGCATCGCCGGGCGGCCGGTCATGAGCCCGGGTCTACGGTGAAGTGCATGACGAACCACCGTGCCGAGCAGCCTCTCCACAGTGCGGACCAGCCGGGAAGCCCCGACGGATCTCGACGACCGGCCCTTCTGGTCTTCGACGTCAACGAGACGCTCTCGGACATGGCGCCGATGGGCCAGCGCTTCGAGGACGTCGGCGCTCCCGCGCACCTGGCGAAAACGTGGTTCTCAGCGGTTCTCCGCGATGGTTTCGCCCTCGCCGCAGCCGGTGCCAGCGAACCTTTCGCCCGCATCGCCGAGGAAGCACTGCGGGTCAACCTCCACGGGCTGGCGCTGACGCGCGACACCGAGCACGCGGTCGAACACGTCATGGCGGGGTTCGCCGCACTCTCCGTGCATGCGGACGTCCCGGACGGTGTCACGGCGCTGCACGATCTGGGGCTGCGCATGGTGACGCTGAGCAACGGTTCCGCGTCGGTTGCCGAGGCGCTGTTCGACCGGGCAGGGGTCCGCGGCGCGTTCGAGGCCCTCCTGTCCGTTGAACAGGCTGGCATCTGGAAGCCTGCCCCAGGGGCCTACGCCTACGCCCTCCAGCGGTGCGAGGTGGACCCGATGGACGCCATGCTGGTCGCCGTGCACCCCTGGGACATCGACGGCGCCGCGCGAGCGGGGCTCGCCACGGCCTGGATCGACCGGAACGAGGGCATCTACCCCGAGTACTTCAGGTCCCCCGACCTGAGGGCACAATCCCTCACAGAGCTGGCCGAGCAGCTCCCGTGACCTGCGCCGGCTGGTCCGCCGGGCACCGGGCCGGTTGCTTCACCCCACTCCAGCGCTCGTCGGCGCGCTGCGCCTGACCAGGTCCGTTGAGGACGCCGCAGAATCCGTCCCACAAAGGCACGAGCTCGAGGGGTCGAATGGTGCCCCTCGAGCTCGTGACCTGCAGTGATGGTGCGCCATCAGGGACTCGAACCCCGAACCCGCTGATTAAGAGTCAGCTGCTCTGCCAATTGAGCTAATGGCGCGCGATCGGAGACATTAGCAGGGCTCTGGCCCGTGTGCGAAATCGAGTCCGCGCACGACGCCCACGGACCCGGGTCAGCCCTGCGACTCGTCGCGCCGGACGGCGTAGTAGGTGCCGGCGATCGCACCCACCAGGCCCAGGGTCACGAGGATCCAGACCCACACCGGGATGCTGTCGCCGTCGGCCGTGCCTGCGTCATCGGCCGTCGCCGGGGTGCTGCTGGCGGACGAGCTGGAGGTAGGGCTGGCGGATGCACTTGGCGACGCACTGGCGCTGGCCGCATCGCTGGACGAGGGTGACGGGGTCGCCGATGCGGGCGGCGCGAGCGGGTCGCCCTTGAGGGTGAACGAGGTCGATCCCGAGATGGGGTGCGAGTCGGCGCTCACCACCCGGTAGACGATGTTGTAGGTGCCAGCAGCGATGGGATCGCTGATCGGCAGCGTGACCTTGGAGCCATCTGCCGTGGCCTTCTCGCCGACGACGTCGCCACCCTCGGCGTCCGTGACCCGCACGGTGACGAACTTGGGGTTGACCGGCTCGTTGAAGGTGAGGACGACCTCGGTGGGGGCGCTCGCAAGGCTCGCGCCGTCAGCCGGGGAGATGGAGACGAGGCGCGAGTGGGCGCTCGCCGGAAGGACACTCAGCGACAGTCCGATGACACCGGTCAGGAGCAGCAGGAGAAACCCACGCATCGTCGTTTGCATGACACCCAGTGTGCAACAGCCCCCGGTGAGCATGACGAAAGCCCCTGCAGTGCAGGGGCTTTCGAATGGGGTGAGCGACGGGGCTTGAACCCGCGACCCCCGCGACCACAACGCGGTGCTCTACCAGCTGAGCTACGCCCACCAAGTCGCTGCACGGCATACAGAGTCTGTCGGCCGAGGCAGCGCGAACTATCGTACCTGCTCGCCGGGGGTGCTCCGGACCGCCTCCGAGGCCGCCTCGGGGGCTGCCCCCGACACCGGGGTCGAGTGGTCGACGACGTGCTCGGCAGCGAGGGCACGCAGCTCGTCGGAACCCCGTCCCGGAGGGTCCACGAACACGGCGCCCCGGTAGTAGCGCAGCTCGGCGATCGACTCACGGATGTCGGCGAGCGCGCGGTGGCCGCCGTTCTTCGCGGGCGCCGCGAAGTACGCGCGGGGGAACCAGCGGCGAGAGAGCTCCTTGATCGAGGAGACGTCGATGATCCGGTAGTGGAGGTGCTCCTCGAGCTCGGGCATATCACGGGCGAGGAACCCACGGTCGGTCGCCACCGTGTTGCCGCCCAGGGGTGCCTTGCGCGGCTCGGGCACCCATTCACGCACGTAGTCGAGGACGAGTCGCTGCGCCTTCTCCATCGTCACCCCGTCGGCGAGCTCGATGATGAGGCCCGACTTCGTGTGCATCTCGCGCACGAAGTCCCCCATCTGTTCCAGCGCCTCGTCGGTCGGCCGGATGACGACGTCGACACCCTCTCCGAGGATGTTGAGCTCGAAGTCGGTGACCAGCGCGGCCACCTCGACGAGCGCGTCGTTCTCGAGGGAGAGTCCCGTCATCTCGCAGTCGATCCAGACGATGCGGTCGGTGAGGGCTCGGTCGGGGGCGCTGGACATGGCCTCCACTGTATGTCGCTGCACTAGGGTCGCGTTCATGAGTGGGGAGCAGGCCGTGGCCGTCCATCCAGCCGGGCTACCGGCCGACGGCGTCGCGCGGACCGCGACCCATCGCGCCCGTTCGGTGCTGCGCCGATGGGTCCTGCTCGGGGTCGCCGTCCTCGGTTTCGGCCTTGCCGCACTCGCGGTCGCGGTGGCCATCGGCGCCGCCGCCGGAGTCAGCGCGACGATCCTCGGACTCGTGGTCGCGACGATCCCGCTGGGCATCGTCGTGCCCACCTTCATGTGGCTCGACCGCTTCGAGTCCGAGCCGACCCGCTACCTGGTCATCGCCTTCCTCTGGGGAGCGCTCATCGCCGTCCTCATCGCCATGAGCCTCAACACTGTCGGCCAGCTGGTCCTGTGGGGATCCGCGCCCGACCAGGAGTCGTTGGCGCTGACCGCCGTCTTCGTCGCCCCGGTCGTCGAGGAGGCCGCCAAGGGCCTGCTCGTGCTGCTGATCTGGCGCTTTGCCCGTCGAGAGTTCGACGGGGTCACCGACGGCATGGTGTATGCCGGTGTGACGGCTGCCGGTTTCGCGTTCACCGAGAACATCCAGTACCTCGCGATCGCGTGGACCGAGCATGGTCAGGACGGGCTCACGGCCACCTTCATTGGCCGGTGCCTCCTCTCTCCCTTCGCGCACCCGATGTTCACCATCTGCACGGGCATCGGGATCGGCGTGGCGGCCACGTCACGGCGCGGCCTCGTCCGCTTCGGTGCGCCCCTACTCGGCTATGCGATCGCCGTCATCGCGCACGCCGTCTGGAACCTGGCCGCCGTGAGCGGGGGAGAGGGCCTCATCGCGGTCTACCTCATCGTCGAGGTCCCGCTGTTCCTCGCGTTCCTGGCCTTCGTCGGATGGGTGCGGCGCCGCGAGGGCCGGCTCATCGGCCAGTTCCTCTCCGCGTACTCCGACGCGGGCTGGCTCTCGCCGGCGGAGGTGTCGATGCTCGCGTCGATGCCGCGTCGGCGAGAGGCACGGCAGTGGGCCCGGGCCAACGGTGGCCGGGCCGGACTGCGGTCCATGGAGGACTTCCAGGACTCTGCGAGCGAGCTGGCGCTGCTGCGACGACGGATGCACTACGCCGCCGCCGACGAGAAGGCTCTGTCCGACGAACGCGAGCTGTTGGCAAAGCTCGCGGCCCGTCGGCGCGAGTTCGCCGGTCAGGTGCTCTGATGGGGGACTGGACCTCCGTGAAGGAGCTCGCCCACAGCCTCGGCCCGGGCCTCATCGCGTTGCGGCACGACCTGCACCGCCACCCCGAGCTGGGCAACGACCTGCCACGAACCCAACGGGCCGTCCTCGACGCGCTGGACGGGCTCGACCTCGAGATCACGCCTGGCACGTCGTTGAGCAGCGTCGTCGCGGTGCTGCGCGGACGCGCTGGTGCGCGCGATGGGGGAGAGCGCCCCGTCGTCCTGCTGCGTGGTGACATGGACGCGCTGCCGGTGACCGAGGTCACCGGGGTCGAGTTCGCCTCCGAGCGCGACGGCCTCATGCATGCCTGCGGCCACGACCTGCACGTCGCCGGACTCGTCGGCGCCGCCCGCATCCTCCACGCGCTGCGCGACGACCTCGCTGGCGACGTCGTCTTCATGTTCCAGCCGGGGGAGGAGGGCCCCGGAGGGGCCGAGCCCATGCTCCGTGAAGGACTCCTGGACGTTGCCGGCCGACGGGTCGACGCGGCATACGCCATTCACGTGTATGCCGCCGAGCACCCCCGGGGTGTGTGGTTCGGTCGTCCCGGACCCCAGATGGCCGCGGCCGACGAAGTGTCGATCACGGTGCAGGGCAGGGGTGGTCATGGCTCGCAGCCGCACTACGCCCTGGACCCCGTGCCTGTCGCGTGCGAGATCGTGCTCGCGCTGCAGACGATGGTGACGCGTCGTTTCGACGTGTTCGACCCGGTCGTCCTGACCGTCGGCCGGATCACGTCCGGCACCGTCGAGAACGTCATCCCCGACACCGCCGGGATTTCCGCAACCCTGCGGACCTTCTCGCCCGAGCACCGTGAGAAGGCGCATGCCGAGATCCGCAACGTCGCCGAGCACGTGGCGGCGGCACACCGTCTCGCGGCCACCGTCGACATCAGTGGCGGCTACCCCGTCACGGTCAACGACCCGGACGAGTTCGCCCTCGCCCGGGCGACGGTCGTGGACCTCTTCGGTGAGGAGCGATGGGCCGACATGGTCACGCCGGAGGCCGGCGCCGAGGACATGTCCTTCGTGCTCAATGAGGTGCCCGGGGCCTATCTCAACATCGGCGCGTGCGTCAGCGACGACCACACCACGGCCGACGACAACCACTCGCCGCGCGCGGCCTACGACGACTCGGTCATCCCCGACATGGCTGCACTCCTGGCGGAGCTGGCCCTGCGTCGCACCGGCTCGGGCGCCCAGGCGCGCTGAAGCCGCACGTCCAGCGGCCGGTCCGTGAGGACCGCGACTGCTGCCCGGTGCTCGGGCTGGTCCACGTCGAGGTCGCTCACGCGCATCGGCCCGGGCAGGTGCTGCTCGGCCCTCCACTCGAGCAGCTCGGCCGGCGCGTCGTGTGCGGAGACGATGACCTGGCTCGGGTCGACGACCAGTCCGTGGCCGGTCGCCTTGAGGATGGCTTCCTTGCGGGACCACAGCTGTGCCCGGACACCGAGCAAGGCATCACCGTGCAGTCCGGCGAGCTGGGCGACCTCGCTGTCGTCGAGGGTGACCGAGTTGAAGCCGTCGAAGTCGGCTGACTCCAGGTCCTCGACGTCCACGCCGACCTCGCCGAGCCCGGTCAACGCCGCGACGGCCATGTGCTCGCCGTAGGACACGGACACGTGGACTTCGGGCATGCCCGACACGTGCGGTTTGCCGTGGCGCGTGGTGCCGCAGGTGGCGCAGCGCCTCTCGAACTCGATCGAGCGCGGGTCCACGCCCGTCTCGTCGGCGACGAGGCCTCGCAGCAGCGCGTGCGCGGTGATGAAGGGGAGCGGGTTCGAGCGTCGATCGGCTCGCTCCCTCTCACCGGCGTCAAGCACGTCGAGCAGTCGCGGATCGTCGCTCACGTGTGTGGCGCGGATCACGACGTACATGGCCCGATCATGTCATCCCGTCGACAGCCGACCAGGGGGGTCAGTGGTGCCCCCGTCGGCGCTCTCACGTCGTTCGAGGCACCTGTTGCTTCTGCCGGGGGCACCACAGGCCTCGCCCGCTCGGCACAGTGGTGCCCCCGGCAGGACTCGAACCTGCGACCCAGTCATTAGAAGTGACTCGCTCTATCCGCTGAGCTACGGGGGCTGATCGATTCCGAAGTCTAGGTGAATGTTGAGGCCGACTGCGTGCGCCTCAAGCGCTCACACTGCCCCGGCACGTCGGCGCGCGGGTTCCCTCCATTTCGTTAGGGTGAACCCGTGACCACACCCGAAGCGACCGAGGCGAGTGTCCTCGTCGAGGCCGTGACCGGGCTGCGCGACGCCGTGGACTCGTCCGTGCTCCCGCTGGCGACTCCCGGACAGGCCGAGGGCCTCGTCGTGCGCCGCGAGCTGCTGCAACAGCTCGACGACTATGTGCTGCCCAGACTGCGCTCCATCGATGCACCACTGCTGGCAGTGGTCGGCGGTTCCACGGGTGCCGGCAAGTCCACCCTGGTCAACTCCATCGTCGCAGCCCAGGTGAGTCGCTCAGGTGTCCTGCGTCCCACGACCACCAGCCCCGTGCTCGTCCACCACCCCGAGGACCGGCGGTGGTTCGCCGACCAGCGGATCCTTCCCAGCCTCGCGCGAGTCACCGGCGGCCCGGGAGAGGATTCGGCGCCCGGCACCGTGCGCCTCGTCGACTCGGGCTCGCTCCCGGCCGGCATGGCCCTGCTCGACGCACCGGACATCGACTCCGTCGTCCGGGCCAACCGCGAGCTGGCCGGCCAGCTGCTGTCGGCGGCCGACCTCTGGCTCTTCGTCACCACCGCTGCCCGGTACGCCGACGCGGTCCCGTGGGACCTGTTGCGCACCGCTGCGGAGCGTGGGACAGCCGTCGCCATCGTCCTCGACCGCATCGCTCCTGAGGCCGTCGACGAGATCCGGCCCCACCTCGCCTCGATGTTGCGTGAGCAAGGGCTGCCCACCGCACCGATCTTCACCATCCCGGAGTCGGTGCTCACGCCCGAGGGCTTCCTCCCGGCTGACGCCATGGCTCGCCTCAAGGCATGGCTCGATGCACTTGCCGGAGATGCCCGCGCCCGCTCGATCGTCGTGAGCCAGACCCTGCGTGGCGCCATGGCTTCGCTGTCGGGTCGCACCGCCACCTTGGCCGACGCCTCCGACGAACAGGCCTCTGCCGCAGGAGCGCTGGCTGCCGCCGCTCAAAGCAACTACGAGCGAGCGGTCGATGGCGTCAAGGACGGGATGACCGACGGCACGCTCCTGCGCGGAGAGGTGCTGGCCCGCTGGCAGGAGTTCGTCGGCACCGGTGAGTTCTTCCGGCAGATCGAGTCGACCCTGTCCAAGTGGCGCGACAAGCTGACCGCCGCACTGAAGGGACAGCCGCCTCCCGCGGAGGACCTGGGCGAGGCGCTGCAGTCGGGCGTGGCCAACCTCCTCGTGTCGCACGCGAGCTCCGCGTCGGCCGACACGGCGCGCGAGTGGCGCCGGCTTCCCGGCGGGGACGCTCTCCTCGCGGCGCACCCCGAGCTGGCCAAGCCCTCACCCGACTTCACCACGAGGGTCGAGTCGATGGTCCGCCAGTGGCAGGGCGAGGTGTTCGACATCGTGCGCAACGAGGGCGGCAACCGGCGCACGAACGCCCGCATCGCGGCATACGGCGTCAATGGGATCGGCCTGTTCCTCATGCTTGTGTCGTTCGCAGCCACCGGGGGACTGACCGGAGCCGAGTTCGGGATCGCCGGTGGAACGTCGGTGCTCGCGCAACGCGTCCTCGAGGCGATCTTCGGCGACCAGGCCGTGCGCGAGATGGCGGCCACGGCACGACGGAGCCTGCTGACCCATGTCGCCGAACTGTATGACGGCGAGGAACGACGGTATGCCGCGGCTGTCGCCGCCGTGGGTGACACCACACAGCAGTCCGCTGCGCTTCACGCGGCTGCGGCTCGCATCCGTGAGGTGTCTGCGTGAGCCCATTGAGGATGGGCAGCGCCGCGGTGAAGGCCGTGTCCGCAGAGGCCCTCACCGCAGCCTCCTCCTCCCTGTCGGCGGCGATCGAGACGGGTGGCTCCGAGCTGCCCCAGGCACCTGTCGGTAGGGCCACGTCCGTCGTCACCAAGGTGGGGGAGCGGACCTCACTCGTCGGGGGTCACACCGTCGTCGCGCTCGCCGGAGCCACTGGCAGCGGCAAGTCCTCGCTGTTCAACCGGCTCGTCGGCGCCGACGTGGCGACCGTGGGAGCGCGCCGGCCCACGACATCCAGGCCCACGGCGGCGGTGTGGGGTGACGAGGAGGCCGGGCCGTTGCTCGACTGGGTCGGGGTCACGACCCGTCACCACGTCGCCGGTGCAGCGAGCGGCCCCACCGCCAAGGAGGGCAAGAGCGCTCGGGCTCGGGCTGGTCTGGCCGGTCGCGTCGGCTCCCTTGACGGGCTCGTGCTCCTCGACCTGCCCGACTTCGACTCGCGCGAGACCGCGAACCGGGTCGAGGCCGAGCGCGTCCTCGAGCTGGTCGACGTCTTCGTGTGGGTCACGGACCCGCAGAAGTACGCCGATGCGCGCCTGCACGACGACTACGTCTCGGCGCTGGCGACCCACGACGCCGTCACCCTCGTGGTCCTCAACCAGGTCGACCGCCTCAGCGAGGCCGAGATCGAGCAGTGCGTCGCCGACCTCACCCGCCTCATGGCTCGCGACGGCATGCCCCGTGCCACGGTGATCCCCACGTCCGCGCGCACCGGGTGGGGTGTCGACGTTCTCGAGCAGCGGCTGAGCAACGCGGTCTCGGGGGCCAACGCCTCCCGCGCACGCCTGGCCGCCGACATCCGCCAGGCCACGGCCGCACTGCGTCCGGGCGTTGCCGACACCGAGCCCAAGATCGCCGCCAAGGGGGAGGGCGAGCTCGTCGACGCCCTGGCCCGGGCGGCCGGGGTCCCCACCGTCGTGCGGGCGGTCGAACGTGACTACGTGATGCAGGCGGTCAGCCACACCGGCTGGCCCATGACCCGATGGGTCCAGCGGCTCAAGCCGAAGCCGCTGCGACGTCTGCGGCTCGACAACGGGCACGGCGACATCAGTGTCAGTCAGGCAGATGTGCGATCAGTGCTCGGACGCTCGTCCCTGCCCCCGCCGACGCCGGCGGCCCGTGCTGCTGTCGACCTCGCCACCCGCCGGCTGGCGGACCGAGCCGGCTCGTCGCTGCCGACTCCCTGGGCTGACGCCATCGACGAGGCCGCCGCCCCGCCCGGGCACGCCATGTCCGACGCCCTCGACCAGGCGGTGATCGGCACGTCGCTGCGCTCACGCACCCCTGTGTGGTGGCGGATGGTTGGCATTGTGCAGGTCCTCCTCGCCCTCGTGGCCCTGGCGGGGCTCGTGTGGTTCCTCGTGCTCATGCTGCTCGGGTGGCTCCAGTTCCCGAGCATCGAGACCCCCATGTGGGGGCCCCTGCCCTGGCCGTTCGTGCTGCTCGTCGGGGGAGTGCTCGCCGGCCTGCTGCTGGCGCTGGTCTCTCGTTTCCTCGCGGGGATCGGGGCCCGTCGCCGCGGTGCGGTGATCAACGGCCGGCTGCGCGACTCCATCTCCGCCGTGGCCGACGAACGCATCCTCGCTCCCGTGACGGCGATCCTGCAGCGGCACCGCGAGACGCGCCAGCACCTCGAGTCCGCCGCGAAGGTCTGACCCGCCCTGAGCACCGGTCTGCGTCCACAGGCCGGGCGCTCGAGTCGGTTTGTCCACAGATCGTTCGGTGACGGTTGCCGCACCGCCGCGACCCTCTGACGCTGGTCCCAGCGCACCGCACGAGTGGTGCCCGACCGGAAGAGGATCTGCCATGCAGGACACCATCGTGACCGTCCACGGACGACTCGTCGCCGACCCCGAGGTCTGCGTCGGGCGCAGCGGACAGCCTTACGCCAAGTTCCGGATCGCCTCCACGCCGCGGCGGCCCGTCGCAGGACAGCCGGGCGCCTTCGAGGACGGCGACACCGCCTTCTACACCGTCTATGCGTTCCGCAACCTCGGCGCCAACGTCGTGAAGTCCTTCTCGCGCGGTGAGCCGGTGGTCGTGCTCGGCCGCTTGCGCGTGCGCGAGTTCCAGCGGGAGGACAAGTCCTACGGCACCTCCGTCAACATCGACGCCAACGTCGCCGGCCACGACCTGAACTGGGGACAGGCGGTCTATGAGAAGGTCGCCAAGCCGTCCTACGGCTCCGGCGACCGGATGGACGACGCGTTCAGCGGCGAGGAGGAGCCGTCCCGCTACGGGGACGCCGAGACCGACGACTACCTGTTGGCCGAGCGGCCGTCCGACTCCGCGCCCCTCCAGGAGTCCGAGGCACTCGCGGAGTCCGCCGAGGCTGCGGCCTGAGGAGGCGTTCCGCGGCGATTCGGGGATGGGGCAGGCAGTCGATAGCCTTGCCCCATGCCCGAGTACATCTATGTCATGGCGCGCGCCCGCAAGGCGCACGCCGAGAAGGTCATCCTCGATGACGTCACGCTGTCGTTCCTGCCCGGCGCCAAGATCGGCGTCGTCGGCCCCAACGGAGCGGGCAAGTCGTCCGTCCTCAAGATCATGGCCGGCCTGGACCAGCCCTCCAACGGCGAGGCGCGCCTGACCCCGGGCTACAGCGTCGGAATCCTCATGCAGGAGCCCGAGCTCAATGAGGACAAGACCGTCCTCGGCAACGTCGAGGAGGGCGCGGGCGAGATCAAGGCCAAGCTCGACCGCTACAACGCCATCTCCGAGGAGATGGGTGAGCCCGACGCCGACTTCGACTCGCTCATGGTCGAGATGGGCAAGCTCCAGGAGGAGATCGACGCGGCCGACGCGTGGGACCTCGACTCACAGCTCGAGCAGGCGATGGACGCCCTGCGCTGCCCGCCGCCGGACGCTGACGTCACCGTCCTCTCCGGTGGCGAGCGCCGACGCGTCGCCCTGTGCAAGCTGCTCCTGCAGAAGCCGGACCTGCTGCTCCTCGACGAGCCCACCAACCACCTCGACGCGGAGTCCGTGCTCTGGCTCGAGCAGCACCTCGCGGCTTACCACGGCGCCGTGGTCGCCGTGACCCACGACCGCTACTTCATGGACAACGTGGCCGAGTGGATCCTCGAGCTCGACCGCGGTCGCGCCTACCCCTACGAGGGCAACTACTCGACCTACCTCGAGAAGAAGCAGGCCCGTCTGCAGATCCAGGGCAAGAAGGACCAGAAGCTGTCCAAACGGCTCGCCGACGAGCTCGAGTGGGTGCGCTCCAACGCCAAGGCGCGCCAGACCAAGTCCAAGGCACGCCTGGCCCGCTACGAGGAGATGGCGGCCGAGGCCGACCGCACCCGCAAGCTGGACTTCGACGAGATCCAGATCCCCCCGGGCCCGCGCCTGGGCAGCAAGGTCATCGAGGTCAGGGACCTCAAGAAGGGCTTCGGCGACCGCGTCCTCATCGACGGGCTCTCGTTCTCGTTGCCGCGCAACGGCATCGTGGGGGTCATCGGCGCCAACGGTGTCGGCAAGACCACCCTCTTCAAGACCATCGTGGGCCTCGAGCCGGCCGACGGCGGCGTCGTCGACATCGGCGAGACCGTCAAGATCTCCTACGTCGACCAGAGTCGTGGCGGCCTCGACCCCAACAAGAACCTCTGGGAGACCGTCTCCGGCGGCCACGACTACATCCAGGTCGGTCAGGTCGAGATCCCTTCGCGCGCCTACGTGTCGCAGTTCGGCTTCAAGGGCCCCGACCAGCAGAAGAAGGCCGGCGTCCTCTCGGGTGGCGAGCGCAACCGGCTCAACCTCGCGCTGACCCTCAAGGAGGGTGGGAACCTGCTCCTCCTCGACGAGCCGACCAACGACCTCGACGTCGAGACACTGGGCTCCCTCGAGAACGCCCTGCTCGAGTTCCCCGGCTGCGCCGTCGTCATCAGCCACGACCGCTGGTTCCTCGACCGCGTGGCGACCCACATCCTCGCCTACGAGGGCACTGACGAGAACCCGGGCAGCTGGTACTGGTTCGAGGGCAACTTCGAGGCCTACGAGGCCAACAAGATCGAGCGGCTCGGTGAGGACGCGGCCCGACCGCACCGCGTCACCTACCGCAAGCTCACCCGCGACTGACCGTTGCACCGAGGGGGCAGACCGCTACGGGCTCGTAATGCTGTCTGCCCCTTCCTTCTCCCCGGTGTGACAGGAAGAGCGTCACCTCGTCCGCGACCCACGGTGGGCCGGAATACGCGTCCATCACGCGCAGCCAGTGCGTCGCCTCGAAGGGGTGGCGTGAGCGGGCCAGAGTGAGGTGCGGGCGATAGACGCCGCCGGCGGGTGAGGCGCCGACCCGTCCGCACGCGCGGCGCACGCCGAGCGCCAGCCTCCCGAGGTCCGCGAGCCCGTCGGGGTGCTCCGAGCGCACGCCCGTCCAGACGACCCGAGCCTCTGCGGGGTTTGGGAAGGTGCCAGCACCGCTGAGCCACAGGGGAATTGACGCGTGCTGACTGGCGACCCGGGCCGCCTGCTCCAACACGTCGTCGAGGCGGGCAGTCGCCACCTCGGGCATGAAGGCGAGCGTCACGTGCCAGAGATGCGACGGCGTCCAGCGCAGGTCGGAGGAGACGTCCCGGCGTGGCTCGACGAACCGCTCGAGGTCTGCGTGGGCGTCCGGTGGCGGCACGACCGCGGCAAAGATGCGCACCGTCCCATTGTGCTTGCTCATCAGCCCACCACGGCGCAGGATCTCCTCATGCGCTGTGGACTGCAGGTCTCCTCGTTCTCCTGGCCGGGCGCCCCCGCGTCGCTCGGTCCCACCTTCCGGCGGGTTGCCCGGAACGCGGAGGGAGCCGGCATGGCTTCCCTGTGGGTCATGGACCACTTCTTCCAGATCTCGATGAACGGCCCGCCCGAGGCCGAGATGCTGGAGGGCTACACGACCCTGGCGTATGCCGCCGCGGTCACCGAGCGCATCGAGCTCGGCACGCTCGTGACCGGGGTGACCTACCGCCACCCCGGAATCCTCGCCAAGACGGTCACGACGCTCGACGTCCTCTCCGGTGGCCGCGCGTGGCTCGGCATCGGCGCCGCCTGGAACGAGGAGGAGCACCGCGGCCTGGGCGTGCCGTATCCCGCTGTCTCCGAACGGTTCGAGCGGCTCGAGGAGACGCTGCAGATCGCGCGCCAGATGTTCGACGGTGACCAGACGCCGTATGCCGGCACGCACTACTCGCTCGAACGTCCCCTCAACAGCCCGGCGCCGTTGCGTCGCGTGCCGCTGCTCATCGGAGGCAGTGGACCCAGGAAGACGCTGCGCCTGGTTGCGAAGTACGCCGACGCCTGCAACCTGTTCGACGCAGGCCCCGAGGCGATGGCCGAGCGGCTGGCCATCCTGCGTGGGCACTGCGACGACGTGGGCCGAGACCCTCGCGAGGTCGAGGTGACCGCACTGTCACGGCTGACGCTCGGGCGCTCCGGAGACACAGCTCCCAGCGGAGCGACGGTCAAGTCGGTGGACGAGGCGGTGGAGTACTACGGCACGCTCGCACGGGTGGGGCTCGACCACGTCATCCTGTCCATGGACAACGACACGGACGACACGGCATACGAGCTCGTCGCCGAGCTGGTTCGCCAGCTGGAGCCGGTGACCGCCGGCACCTGGTGAGCTCCCGTCAGATGACGCCGAGGGACAGCATGGCGTCCGCCACCCGGGTGAAACCGGCGATGTTCGCACCGGCGACGTAGCTCCCCGGGCTGCCGTACTCCTCCGCCGTCTCGAGGCACCGGTCGTGGATGCCGCGCATGATCTCGGCGAGACGCTCCTCGGTGTGCTCGAAGGTCCACGAGTCGCGCGAGGCGTTCTGCTGCATCTCCAACGCGCTGGTGGCCACGCCGCCGGCGTTGGCGGCCTTGCCAGGCGCAAAGATCACCCCGGCCTCGGTCAGCGCACGCGCCGCCTCGGGCGTGCACGGCATGTTGGCGCCCTCGGCCACCACCACGCAGCCGTTGCGGGCCAAGGTGTGAGCGTCCGCCTCGTCGAGCTCGTTCTGTGTGGCGCAGGGGAGGGCGATGTCGCACGGAACCTCCCAGAGGCGTCCGTCCTCGGCATGCGACGAGCCGTTGCCACGCAGCTCGACGTAGTCGGCGAGGCGCGCACGACGCACCTGCTTGACCTCCTTGAGCAGCTCGAGGTCGATGCCCTTGTCGTCCACGACGAAGCCGGAGGAGTCCGAGCACGCCACGACGGTGCCGCCGAGCTCGTGCACCTTCTCGATGGCGTAGGTGGCGACGTTGCCGGAGCCGGACACGACGACGCGCTTGCCGTCGAACGACGAGTCGCGGGCCCGCAGGGCTTCCTGGGTGAAGAAGACGGTTCCGTAGCCCGTGGCCTCGGTGCGCACCTGGGAGCCGCCCCAGGTCAGCCCCTTGCCGGTGAGGACGCCGGACTCGTAGCGGTTGGTGATCCGCTTGTACTGGCCGAAGAGGTAGCCGATCTCGCGGCCGCCGACACCGATGTCACCGGCAGGTACGTCGGTGTACTCACCGATGTGGCGGTAGAGCTCGGTCATGAAGGCCTGGCAGAAGCGCATGACCTCGCCGTCGGAGCGGCCCTTGGGGTCGAAGTCGGACCCGCCCTTGCCGCCGCCGATGGGCATGCCGGTCAGCGAGTTCTTGAAGATCTGCTCGAAGCCGAGGAACTTGATGATGCCGAGGTAGACCGAGGGGTGGAAGCGCAGGCCACCCTTGTAGGGGCCGAGGGCAGAGTTGAACTCGACGCGGAAGCCGCGGTTGATCTGGACGGTGCCGGCGTCGTCGACCCAGGGCACGCGGAAGATGATCTGGCGCTCGGGCTCGCAGAGCCGACGGATGACCGCGGAGTCGGCGTACTCGGGGTGCTTGGCGACCACCGGACCCAGGCTCTCGAGCACCTCGTTCACGGCCTGGTGGAACTCGGTCTCGCCGGGGTTGCGGGTCAGCACCTCGTCATAGATGTCCTGCAGTTTTGCGCTCAGGTTGCCCATGTGCGACTCGCCTCCGTCACTGTCGGTGAGTTCCGGACGTTAGTGGGACTCGACCGCAGTGTGGACAGCTGCCCACGTGCTGGTCAGTGGCCGCGCGCGCCTCAGCGCTTGGTCGCGGCCACGAACACCGAGCTGCCAAAGGGGAGGTCGGCCCGCTTGAGCACGGCCCGGTCGACCTTGGTCAGTCCCATGAGCACGTGGTGGAGCGCTCGCGGGACGTGCGGCACGTCGACGACGTCGGCCGGGGCTGCGTGCCGGTGCTGGCGGTCGCGCAGCCGGCGGGCGACCCGCTCCGCGACGAACCCGGGGAAGACCGACGTGAACGCGTAGGTCGAGCGCTGCACCCGGAACCCGGCCGCCTCCACCGCGGCCACGGCGCGGCGGCGCGTGTAGCGGCGGAAGTGCCCGTTGGCCACGTCGAAGTCGGTCCACGCCCACTGGTAGGCGGGCACCGCCATGAGGAAGGCCCCCCCGGGCTGGAGCACACGGGCCACCTCGGCCAGCGCCTCGTCCTCGGGGTCGCAGTGCTCGATGACGTCGAAGGCCGACACCATGTCGAAGCTCGCGTCGGCGAAGGGGAGGGACAGGGCCGAGCCGCACACCCCGTTGGCGCCCAGGCCACGTGGGTCGATGTCGAGGGAAGCCAGCTGCCTCGTGCCGTCGTGCAGCCAGCTCGCGCTGGGACCGTCTGCGCTGCCGATGTCCAGAACGGTGCGGCGCCCTCGGGCGAAGTCGCTCAGCGCGGCATGCAGGAGATCCGTGCGTGCGAGGTACCACCAGTAGTCGGGCTGCGCGATCGACGGGGAGCCCCCGTGTCCTCCGGCGTCGGTCATGGTGGCAGAGCCTAGCGGCGGGTGACGAGCCTGACCGCGAGCTCCCCGTTGGTGCGTCCGATGTCCTCCGGCGTGCGGCGGATCTCGGGGGAGTACCACCGCGCCACGTCAACCGCGAGCGAGAGCAGCGCCAGCGCCGTGGTGGAGGTGTCGGCCACCTCGAACTCGCCTCGTGACACGCCCTCGGCGAGGACGCCTCGCACCACCTGGTCGATCTCCTTGCGGAGGCTGAGGACGGCATCGCGGTGCTCGGGCGTCAGGTGACGGAACTCGTACTGGACGATCCGGCCGAGCTGG
The DNA here is from genome assembly GCF_001427985.1 of Knoellia sp. Soil729. Taxonomy (GTDB): domain Bacteria; phylum Actinomycetota; class Actinomycetes; order Actinomycetales; family Dermatophilaceae; genus Knoellia. The sequence continues at coordinate 327,808 of NZ_LMSA01000001.1, read as the reverse complement.
TGGTGCTCGGCGTGCCAGGTGGAGAAGCCGGCGATGATCGAGCGCAGGGCCTCTGTGGGTGAGTCCGTGGCCTCGGCGGCGGCCACGAGCTGGTCGCGGGCGGTCTGGTGCCCGCGTCGGCTCAGCTGGAAGAGGAGGTCTTCCTTGGACGTGAAGTGCACATAGACCCCGGCAGGCGACAGGCCCGCGCGCGAGGCGATGTCACGTGTCGTCGTGGCGTGGAAGCCCTTCTCGGAGAAGGCGTCGGCCGCCGCCATCATGAGCCGGACGGCGGTCGCGCCCGCCATGTCTCCGGAGTCCCCGAGCGTGGCGAGGATGCTCTGCTCGGACAGCGGTGATCCCGTGGTGGCCGACATGTTGACAGCATGCCCGACTGCGGCTTGACTAAGCAAGCGCTTAGTCACCGTTTTTCCTGGGAGGAAATGTCATGCCCCGCAACATCTACGACGCCGACCACGAGGCCTTCCGGAGCTCGGTGCGCGAGTTCGTCGAGAGGTCCCTCAAGCCCCGCGCCGAGGAGATGATCCGCGACCACGTCATCCCGCGTGACCTGTGGATCGAGGCCGGCAAGCAGGGCTTCTTCGGTCTGGGCATCCCCGAGGAGTTCGGCGGCGCCGAGGTCGAGGACTACCGCTTCAACGCGGTCATGGCAGAGGAGCTCGCGAAGTTCAACGCCGCCACCTCCTCCTGCTTCGGCATCCACTCGGACATCACGGCGCCCTACATCGTCGCCCTGGGCACCCAGGAGCAGAAGGAGCGCTGGCTGCCGCAGGTGGCGACGGGCGAGAAGATCCTGTCGATCGGCATGACCGAGCCGTCGGGTGGGTCCGACCTCGCCGCGCTCAAGACGACGGCGGTCAAGGCCGACGACGGCAGTGGCGACTGGATCATCAACGGCTCCAAGACGTTCATCACCAACGGCCACCAGTGCGACCTCGCCGTCGTCGCGGTGCGCACGGACCCGACCAAGGGCGCCAAGGGCATCTCGCTGTTCGTCCTGGAGGCCGAGGACGAGGGCTTCTCCAAGGGGCAGCCGCTGGACAAGGTCGGCCAGCCGGAGTCCGACACCTCGGAGCTCTTCTTCGACAACGTTCGCGTCCCGGCCGACCGCCTGCTCGGCGAGCCCGGGATGGGCTTCATCGCCATGATGCAGAAGCTTCCGCAGGAGCGGCTCGGCAACGCCATCGCCAACATCGCGAACGGTCGCCAGATCCTCGAGGAGACCATCGAGTACACCAAGGAGCGCAAGGCCTTCGGCCAGCCGATCGGAGCCTTCCAGCACAACAAGTTCAAGATCGCCGAGCTCGTGACCAAGGTCGAGGTGACCGAGGCCTACATCGACGACTGTGTGGTGGCGCACGCCGAGGGCAAGCTCACGGCAGTCGATGCTGCCAAGGCCAAGTGGTGGGCCGCAGAGGTCCAGTGCGACGTGCTCGACGAGTGCGTGCAGCTGCACGGTGGCTACGGGTTCATGAACGAGTACCGCGTGGCCCGCGCATGGAAGGACGCCCGCGTCCACAAGATCTGGGCGGGGACGAACGAGATCATGAAGGAGCTCATCGGCAGGGACCTCGGTCTCTGACGCAAGCGCAGAGATCGAGAAGGGTCGCTCTCTGACGCAAGCGCAGCGCAGGTGAGAGAAACACGTCGTATGCCGCCCGGCATACGACGTGTTTCTGTTGTGCCACTGCGGAATTGGTCGCAGTGCAGCGTGCGGGAGACGCCGCCCACCCCACGCTGTCGGAGGCAGACGACGCCCATGGCGGGCTACCCCTTGCTCCTCGATCCATTCGTTCCATGGAAGACGGATCTGCAGCCGCCGCCGGACTGCTCACCATTTTTGCCCTGGTGCTAAGCGTTGCGAAGGGGGTGTAGCGGTGGTTGTCTAGAGGTCTCGACCGGTCCAACAGCGGTGCCGTCGTCCCCCTATGTGAGAAGGACGTCATGGCATCGCTGCTGAGTATCTCCACCCACTCCTCCACGCATTCGTCCGGGCACAACGACCCCGACGACCCGAGCGTCGAGACCCTCTTGGAAGCGGCTCTGTGCGCCACGAACGAACAGCGCGCCGCTCGCCTTCGCAAGGAGGCGGTCGTCCTGACGCTCGACCTCGCGGACGGGCTGGCCCACCGCTACCAAGGACGGGGCATCGAGCTCGACGACCTCGTGCAAGTGGCCAGGATGGCGCTCGTCAAGGCGTCCCTGGGCTACCGACCCGGTATGGGGCACGGCTTTGCGCCCTACGCCTCGGCCACCATCAGCGGTGAGCTCAAGCGGCACTTCCGCGACTGCGGGTGGTCGGTGAGACCGCCTCGCCGGCTCCAGGAGCTCCGTGCGGACGTCGTGGCCCAGGAGGAGCAGCTCTGTCACGAGCTCCGTCGCATCCCCAGCGTGGCGGAGCTCGCAACGTCCCTGGATGTGGCGAGCGCCGACGTGCGTGAGGCCGCCGCGTGCTCTGCGGGCTACCGCGCCGAGTCGTTGAGTGCTCCGGACGCATGGGGCTCGACTCTGGCCGACCACGTCCCCTGTCCCGGTGACCCGTTCGCGGCCCTGGAGACCAGCGCTGCGCTGGGTAGCCTGGTCGCGCAGCTCCCCGAACGCGACCGCCGGATCCTGACGATGCGCTTCGTGGACGAGATGACGCAGGCCGAGATCGGCAGCCGTCTTGGCGTGAGCCAGATGCAGGTGTCCCGGTTGCTCTCCGCCGTCCTGGGGCGTCTGCGCACGGACCTGCTGGACGAGCGAGGGACGGCCTGACTCGGTCGTGTCCTGCCCATCGATTCCGAGGAATGGTGTGGCCGTGGTCTGGGTGGTCAACACGCATGGACGAGGAGGTCCCGATGGACGTCGATGAGACCGTCCCGTGCTGGCAGGAATGTGCTGCCCTGCTCTCGAACGAGTGCTTCCCCGCCAGCAAGGACGACCTCCTGGCAGCCCTCGTCCGGCAGCGGGCGCCCAGTCGCCTGCTTCGACACCTCCACGGGGTGGACGGGGATCCCTTCTTCGCCAACCTCGCGGAGGTGGTGCGTGCCTGCCGGGAGAGCCAGGGCCAGTCCTCCGTGGTCGAGGTTGCTGCGCACGCCGAGAGATGACTGCGGTGGTGACGTTTGCACGCGTGGTGGCGGGGCATTTCGTGGGGACGAACCCCTCGAGAGGCACGCCATGAAGAGGTCCCCACACCTGCCTTTGCCGTTGACGGAGAGCTACCAGTGGCAGGACCGCGCGAACTGCCGGCACACCTCGGTCGCCGTGTTCTTCGGGGCCGACCTCGCCCCGAGGGGTGACGACGGGGAGCGCGAGCGCCGCGCCAAGGAGGTGTGCCGGGGGTGCCCGGTCATCGACCTCTGCCTCGAGCACGCCCTGGCCGCCGAGGACCACGGGGTGTGGGGCGGGATGACCCCCAAGGAGCGACTGCAGGTGCGGCGCGACCGGGAGCGGCTGATCGCTTCGTGACGCGCACTCCCGACAGAGTCCGAGCCCTGTCTCGGCCTCCGTCCACAACGACGACGTTCCACACGACAAGGAGCACGACCATGATCGCAACACTTCTCGGCGCCGTCTTCGCTGGTCTCATCATCGGGGCGTCGGCCCGGCTCGTCCTGCCTGGCAGGCAGGACATCTCGCTGCTCATGACCGTCGTTCTGGGGTTCCTGGGGTCCCTCGTGGGTTCGTGGCTCGTCTACGAGTTCGGATACCACAATGCCAACGGCGGGTTCGAGGTCATCCCGTTCCTCGCTGGCATCGTGGTCGCGGCGGTGCTCATCCTCATCTACGGAAGAGTCACGGGACGGCGGCTGAGGACTGCTGAGGGGCGAAATGCCCGGGTGCCCTGAGACACGGCATACTTGGCACGGTCGGCGTAAGGCAGTGTGCTGTTCGCCGGCCGTCCCATGTCCGGGGCACAGGGGGCCATCGTCTATCGGCGCGGGTCCCCACATGGCGTAGTTTGGTGACATTGCGACGCGCACTGGTCGCGTACGTGCATGGTGGGAAGGAAGAGCGATGAGCTCGTCGGAGCCGTTGGAGATGGAGGAGTCGGCTCAGGTCATGAAGGTTCTGGCCGACACCTTCGACCGGGTGGGTGCGCTCGTGCGGGGTGGACGACTGGCTCCCGTGCTGGAAGCCATCCCCGGCGCGGCCGTCGAGGCGGTGGGCAACGCCCAGTTCTCGAGTGTGACGCTCCTGCAACGGGGCAGCTTCAACAGCATCGCTCCGACCGACGAGCGCGCTCGTCAGGCGGACGAGCTGCAGTACACACTGGGTTCGGGCCCGTGTGTCGACGCTGTCCTCGAGGACACGACGTACTGCCCGGAGGACCTGGAGCATGACGACCGCTGGCCGGTCTACAGCAGGAGGGTCGTGGACGAGCTGGGCGTGAGGTCCATGATGTCCTTCCGACTCGGAACCATGGAGACCGGCGTGGAGAGCGGCATCGCCGGCCTCAACCTGTACTCGCAGGAGTCCCGAGCCTTCGACGCCTCCGACCGCTGGACCGGTCTGCTCCTCGCGACCCACGCCACTGCGCTGGTCGCTGCGGCCGTCAACGCCGAACGCGCCGACCACCTGCAGGTGGCCCTGGAGACCAACCGCGAGATCGGCGCCGCCATCGGGATCCTCATGTCCACGCGCAAGCTCAGCCAAGAGGCCGCGTTCGCCGTCCTGCGCGTCGCCTCGCAGGACACCAACCGCAAGCTGGCCGCGGTCGCTGCAGACGTCGTTGCGACCGGGCAGCTCAACCTGTCGCCCCGGGCCAGGGGGCCGCAGGACTGACCCGACGTTTGGCGCGCGCTGCGGTGGGCATGACACCGGTGTCGCAGTTGTCCCTTCGTCGAAGGACCATCCATGCCCGGTGTCATCACCCTCATCAAGGACGACCACAAGAAGCTCGAGGCGGTCTTCAAGAAGCTGGAGTCCGCCGAGCCGGCGGACACGCCGCCGTTGCTCCAGCAGGTGCAGGAGCTTCTCGTCCCGCACTCGAAGGCCGAGGAGCAGGTGGTGTATCCGGCCATCAGGGAGGCGGCACCCGAGGAGGGCTCCGACGTGGACGACGGTCTGGCTGAGCACCACCACGTCGAGGAGACGCTCAAGAGCCTGCTCGGCGCCGACCCGGAGGCACCGGGCGTCGATGGACTGATCGCAGCGATGATCGGCGAGGTCCGCCACCACGTCGAGGAGGAGGAGACCCAGATCCTCCCCGCCTTCGCCGAGCAGGCCGACAACGCCCGGCTGAGTGAGCTGGGTGAGGCTTTCGTCCAGGCCAAGGAGCGCGCGCTCTCCGAGCTGACGGGGGGCACGACGGGCGCCACACGTTCCTAGGGTCCACGTGGCGTCAAGGCTTCATCCATTCAGACCGGAGTGGGTGGGGCCGCTCCATGTGCCGTGAGGCTGCGGACCTCTCCAGCGCCATAGAGCCACCCCCAGTGGCATGGTGGAAGTCGACGCCGCTGGCGGAAACCTGACTGTTGAAGATCGTTCAGCACAAGGAGGCGGAGATGACGACGGACGAAGGATGGCCACTCGCGGTGGCCTGGCTGACCTACCTCGTGTTCCTGTCCGTGCTCGCCCATCGCTTGCTGTGGCGACGGCGGTGAGGGGCTGGCCGGCACTGCTCCGTGCCGGGGCAGTGGGAGCGCTCGTGTGTCTGGTGCTGTCGGGTTGTGTCGTGCCCGCTCGCGACGGTGCCGCCTACCAGGAGGATGCCTCGCAGTCGCTGCAGTCCGCGACGAGTGCGGTGCGTTCGGCTGAGCTCGCCCTGCAGTCGTGGCTCGACGGCCGTATGCCGGGCACCTCGGCCGACGTCGTGGTCACCGATGCCGAGGGTGCGCTCGGGCCGATCGACGTCGCGTTCGGCGGAGTGGACCCGCCGAGCCGTGACAGCGACAAGGTGCGCTCGGACGTGGTGGGCCTGCTCGGCGACGCTGAGGATGCGTTGGCGCAGAGCAGGATCGCCGTGCGCCGCGACGACCCGGAGGGCGTCCGGGCGGCCCTGGACGCGCTGGACAAGGCCGCAGCCGACCTCGAAGCCACGACGGCCACACTGCGATGAAGAAGGTCTTCGCTGTCGCACTCGGCATCCTCACCGCCATCGGTGGGTTCGTCGACATCGGTGACCTCGTGACCAACGCGGCCGTCGGTGCCCGGTTCGGCGTGAGCCTGCTGTGGGTGGTGCCCGTCGGCGTCCTCGGCATCTGTGTCTTCGCCGAGATGAGTGGGCGGGTCGCCGCCGTGAGCGGGCGGGCGACCTTCGACCTCATCCGTGAACGGCTGGGACCGCGGATGGGCCTGCTCAACCTGCTGGCCTCCATGGCCGTCACCTTCTTGACCCTCGCCGCGGAGATCGGGGGTGTGGCCCTGGCGCTCGAGCTGGCGAGCAGCGTGAACGCCTACCTGTGGATCCCGTTCGTCGGGACCGCACTGTGGATCGTCCTGTGGCGGGTCAAGTTCGCCGTGCTCGAGAACGCCTTCGGGCTCGCCGGGCTGGCGCTGATCGTGTTCGCCGTCGCGGCGTGGCAGCTCGGCCCCGACTGGGGTGAGCTGGCCTCACAGGCGGCCATGCCGTCGGTGCCGGCGACGGAGGACGTGGCCGTCTACGCCTACTACGCCGTGGCTCTGTTCGGGGCCGCCATGACGCCCTACGAGGTCTTCTTCTTCTCCTCGGGCGGCGTCGAGGAGCACTGGAAGCCCGAGAACCTCAAGCTGATGCGGGCCAACGTCTTCATCGGGTTCCCGTTGGGTGGAATGTTGTCCGTCGCGATCGCGGTGAGCGCTGCGACGGTCCTGCTTCCCCGGGGCATTGAGGTGGCCACGCTCGGCCAGGTGGCCATGCCCGTCGTTGCCGCCACGGGCAAGATCGGGCTCGCTCTGGTCCTGCTCGGCTTCTTCGCCGCCACCTTCGGTGCTGCCTGCGAGACTGGCCTGTCCGTCGGCTACAGCGTCTCGCAGTACTTCGGGTGGCAGTGGGGCAAGTTCGTCGAACCGCTGCGGGCGGCCCGCTTCCACACGGTGGTCCTGCTGTCCTGTGTCGCTGCGGTCGGGCTGCTCCTGACCACCGTCGACCCCATCATGCTCACTGAGTACAGCGTGGTCTTCAGCGCTGTTGCCCTTCCCCTGACGTACTTCCCCATCCTCGTCGTCGCCAACGACCGGACCTACATGGGCGAGCACGTCAACGGCCGGGTCGCGAACGCCCTCGGCGTGGTCTATCTCGTCATCGTCCTCGTCGCGTCCATCGCCGCCATCCCGCTGATGATCCTCACGAAGGCAGGCCAGTGATGGACTCCCGCAAGCCGGGCGCCGAGCTCGCACTCAACCTGCGCCTGCTCGACCACCAGATCATGGGCCCCGAGGGCGAGCTCCTCGGCAACGTGGACAACCTCCTCATGGAGGAGGTGGACGGTCACTGGTTCGTGGCCTCCCTCATGACCGGTCCGGCGGCCGCCGCCCAGCGCCAGGGCGGGCGCATGGGCCGTTGGGTCGAGGCGATCTGGCGACGCATGCACCCCGACGCCGACCCCGTGCCGGTCGCCGTGCCCCTGCGCCACGTCACCAAGGTCGACTCCGCCGTGCACGTGGACGAGAGTGCCGCTCGTGCCCTTGCTCAGACCCAGGGCATCGAGCTGTGGCTGCGCGAGAACGTCATCTCGCGGTTGCCGGGCGGGCTCGCCGGCGACGACGACGACCGCGGTCCTGTGGCCACGCACCGGCGGCGCCACCCCGGCTTCGAGCCCGATCCCGGTGCGAGGCCGATCGGCCACCTGCTCGGGGCGGAGGTGAGGGACAGCGAGGACTCCTCGCTCGGGCGCGTCATCGAGCTCACGGCCACAACGGACGACGACGGCACCGAGGCGCTCGGGAGGCTCAGGCTCGATGCGCTGATCTGCTCCACCAGTCGCATCGGCGGCGAGCTCGGCTACACGTTGACCCCCGAGGGCCCGTGGGTGGTGCGGCGACTCGTGCAGGCACTTCACCGCGGCGACCGGCTGGTGCACGTGGACGACCTCGACCTCCACGCGTTCCTGGCAGCCGAGAAGCCGGAGGAGGGGCGGGCCACCACCCGCCTCACGGTGAGGCGTAACGCCGAGGTCACGCACCCCTACGACCGCTAGCGGTTTGGGCCCACGCCCGCGCGGGTACCAGCCAGTGTCCGCAGGCCCAGACGAGAGGACGACACGTGCAGTTCGGATACTTCCTGTCCTGTGAGGAGTACTCCCCGGCGGAGCTGGTCGACCAGGCGGTCCGGGCGGAGGCCGCTGGTTTCGACGCCTTGAGCATCAGCGACCACTTCCATCCGTGGAACGACGAGCAGGGGCAGAGCCCCTTCGTGTGGTCGGTCATCGGCGCGATCGCCCAGGCCTGCTCCCTGCCGGTCCTGACCGCCGTCACGTGCCCCACGGTCCGGGTGCACCCGGTCGTCATCGCCCAGGCCGCGGCCACGTCAGCGGTGATGCTGGACGGCAGGTTCGTCCTTGGCGTGGGGTCCGGAGAGGCCCTCAACGAGCACGTGACCGGGTCGGTCTGGCCGCACGCAGAGGTTCGCCTGGAGATGCTGGAGGAAGCGGTGGGCATCATCCGCGCGCTGTTCACCGGCGAGCAGGTGTCGCACCGTGGCAGGCACTACACCGTCGACACCGCGCGCCTGTACACCGTGCCGTCCACCCCGCCACCGATCTACGTCTCGGCCTTCGGGCCCAAGGCTCTCGAGCTGGCCGCCCGCATCGGTGACGGCTGGGTGACCACCTCGCCCGACCAAGAAGGCGCCGACACCTTCCGGAGCCTGCACGCCGGTGCACCCGCGGTGGCCGCCCTGAAGGTGGCCTACGCGCCCACGCGCGATGAGGGCGTGGACCATGCCCACCGGCTGTGGTCCAACGCCGGCGTGCCAGGAGAGCTGGCGCAGGTGCTCCCCACGCCGGCCCACTTCGAGCAGGCCTCCTCCTTGGTGACCCGGGAGGCGACCTCGGGGAGCGTGGCTGCGGGGTCTTCGCTGGACGAGCACCTCGAAGCCTTCGAGCCTTATCTGCACGTGGGGTTCGACACCTTGTACGTTGCCAACATGGGTCCCCACTACCGCGACATGATCGAGTTCTATGGGCGCGAGGTCCTCCCGGCGCTGCGAGACGCGTCATGACGGCCACGCAACGACCGCTCAAGGCGGTGGCGCTCACGTGCAGCCTCAAGCCGTCGCCGGAGCCATCCAGCACCGACCTGCTGTCGCAGCAGCTCCTGGACGCCCTGGCAACCCACGACGTGGAGTCGGAGCTCGTCCGGGTCGTCGACCATGACGTGCTGCCCGGCGTCGAGGCGGACATGGGAGAAGGCGATGCCTGGCCCGAGCTGCGCCGCAAGGTGCTCGACGCCGACATCCTCGTGCTGGGGACCCCGACCTGGATGGGGCAGCAGAGCAGCGTGTGCCAGCGGGTGCTCGAACGCCTGGACGCGGAGCTGTCCGACACCAACGACAAGGGCCAGCCCCTGACCTACGGCAAGGTGGCCTGCGCGGTCGTCGTCGGCAATGAGGACGGCGCCCACCACATCAGTGCGGTCCTCTTCCAGGGCCTCAACGACGTCGGCTTCACCATCCCCGCCGGTGGGGTGACCTACTGGAACGGCGAGGCGATGCACAGCACGGACTACAAGGACCTCGGCTCGACGCCCGAGGTGACCGCCGGCACGACGAAGACCTTGGCCGCCAACGCCGCTCACCTGGCGCGCCTCCTGCGTGGGGATGCCTACCCGGAAGCGTGACGCGTTCGGGTCAGCTCTGAGCTGCGGCGAGCTCCGCGAGGACGTCGTCGATGGCGTCGTAGGAGCTCTGCAGTCCGTGCTCCATGCCCGAGTCGATGACGGACTTGACCGTCTCGGGGGAGTCGTAGGTGATGACCGCCCGCAGAGTCGTGGTCCCCTCGTGCTCGACATAGGTCGTGTCGACGAGCGAGTACGGGCTGTCGATGTTGTCGAAGCGCTCCGTGTGTACGAGGTGACCGGGACGCTCGATCTCCTTGTAGCGGCCGGAGAACGAGACCTCCTCGCCTGACGAGTCGGCCGTCTGGGCGAAGTGCCAGGCGCCACCGACCCGGAGGTCCACCTCGCACGTCGTCATCGTGCCGTGTCCCGCGCCCCACCACCGGCGGATGTGCTCGGGGTTGGTCATGGCCTCGAAGACCAGGTCGGCGCTGGCGGGAAAGGCGCGGGTGATGACCAGCTGCGGGCCGGAGGTGGTGATGGTGGCGCGCTCGTGGGCGCCGGTGGCGGCGTGCTGCGTGAACTCTGTGCTCATGTCCGTCTCCTGTCGGTGTCGCCCTCGTCCGAGGGCTCGTGGATGGTCGCGAGGTAGCCGCCGAGGTTGTCGAGCTGCTCTTCCCAGTGCTGGCGATAGAGCTCGAGCCACGACGTCGCGTCCTGGAGGGGTGCCACCGAGATGCGGCAGTGGCGCCGCTGCCCGTCCCGGCTCTTGGTGATGAGGCCGGCGCGCTCGAGGACGGTGAGGTGCTTCGAGATCGCCGGCAGCGACATGGCGAACGGCTCGGCGAGCTCGCCGACCGTGGCGTCCCCCGAGGAGAGGCGAACCAGGATGGCCCGTCTCGTCGGGTCGGCCAGCGCGCCGAACGTGGTGCTGAGAGGGTCGGTCACATCGTTAACCTAGTGGATAATTAACTACTTGCTCAAATGTCCCCGGGGGTCATCTGAGCGGGCTGGTGAACAGCCACGGGAACCTGAGCCGTCGGCCGAGCCACCAGAGAGCGAGCGGGAGCACGAGGCCGGCCGCGGTGCTGACGAAGATCTGGGCCGCGAAGTTCTCGACGCCGAGGGAGTCCAGTGCGGCACGGGCACCGGCGATGGCCAGGATGTGGCCGAGGAAGAGCTCCAGCGACCGCTCACCCAGCAGCCCCAGCGGTCGCAGGAGTGCCGTGCGCGACAGCAGGCCGGCAATGGCGAGGACGGAGGCACACAGTGAGGTCGACGTCACGACGCCGAGCGCGATGCCGCCGGCCGTGCGCGGACCGATCCACGAGCTGGGTGGCATGGGGTTGGTGAGCAGCAGGAGCCCGGCGCCCACGAGAAGTCCGAGCGCCGCGATCCACCCGGTCCAGCGCGACGTCGTGATGCGGGACAACCGGCGCCGGCCCGCCAGCACCCCGACCCAGAAGAAGACCAGCAGGGCCAGGCCCTCCTCGAAGGCCCACTGCCCGGTCCAGCCCCACGCCGCCACGGCGGCGACGCCCACCGCCGCCATCGAGAGCACTGCCCTGCTGGGGCTGGCCCATGGGCGGGCCAGGACGGCCGCGAGCGACGCCAGAACCATGAAGGGGAGCCACCACAGCTGTCCGTATGCCGTGAGGAAGGACTGCAGGAACCCTGTGGTGTCGACGGGGTCACCGGCACCGACGGCCTCGAGCTGCTTCTCGCCGGCCTCGATCACCGTCCACACGACATAGAGATAGGTGAACAGGATGACCCGCGGTCTGAGGTAGGCCAGTCGACCCCGTTTCTCGACACCGGCGGGCAGGAACACGCCGGCCAGGAGGGCGAAGACGGCCACGTGGAACGAGTACAGCGCGTCGTCGATCTCGAGGAAGGTGCCCGACTGCCGGGGAAGGGTGTCGGGACCGGCCAGGCCCCGCAGGACATGGGACACCACGATCGCGGTGATCGCGATGCCCTTGGCCACGTCGAGCGAGCGGTCCCGCTCGGTGACGGCGGGCGCGGTGTCCACGTCGCTCACGTCCGGGGCTCAGTCGAGAGGCCCGCCGGCGACGTAGATCACCTGTCCGGAGACGAATCCGGCCTCCTGCGAGCAGAGGAAGGAGATCATGGCCGCGATGTCCTCGGGCTGGCCGACGCGCTGCACAGGGGTCTGCGAGGCGGCGTGGGCGAGGAAGTCCTCGAAGGAGACGCCCATGCGCTCGGCCGTCGCAGCCGTCATGTCCGTCTGGATGAAGCCGGGCGCGACCGCATTGGCAGTGACGCCGAACTTGCCGAGCTCGATGGCCAAGGTCTTGGTGAAGCCCTGCAGCCCCGCCTTGGCGGCGGAGTAGTTCGCCTGGCCCCGGTTGCCCTGGGCCGAAGACGACGAGAGGTTGACGATGCGCCCGAACTTCTCGGTCGTCATGTGGGCCTGGCAGGCCTTGGTCATGAGGAAGGCGCCACGCAGGTGGACGTTGATGACCGCGTCCCAGTCCGACTCGCTCATCTTGAAGATGAGGTTGTCGCGGATGATGCCGGCGTTGTTGACCAGCACCACCGGGGCTCCGAGCTCGTCGGCCACCCGGGCCACGCCGGCCCGGACCTGCTCGGCGTCCATCACGTCGATGCCGACGCCGAGGGCGGAGCCGCCGGCCTCGCGGATCGCGGAGGCGACCACCTCGCACGCGGCCTCGTCGAGGTCGACGATCGCCACGGCATACCCGTCCTTCGACAGGCGCTGGGCAGTCGCAGCACCGATTCCCCGAGCGGCTCCGGTGACGACTGCGGTCCGGTTCTGGTTCACGGCGTGTCCTTGTGGGTATCAGGTGGCGGGTAGGTTGGCGTCCTGCGCGAACGATACCCAGCCAGATCGACCGGCTCGTCGCTCGCGCCACGCGGGCCGCCGTCGTCCCGTGAGGAGAAGTGATCGTTTGACCCTGAACACGACGTTGGAGGCGGCCTTGGAGATCTGGCCCGGATCGGCATACCCACTCGGTGCAACCTATGACGGCAGCGGGGTGAACTTCGCGCTGTTCAGCGAAGTGGCCGAGGAGATCGAGCTCTGCCTCATCGACGACGACGGCGTCGAGACGCGGGTCGAGATGCAGGAGGTGGACCACTTCACGTGGCACTGCTACCTGCCCGGGCTCCAGCCGGGGCAGCGCTACGGCTACCGGGTGCACGGGCCCTACGAGCCCGAGGCCGGGCATCGGTGCGACCCGAGCAAGCTCCTGCTCGACCCCTATGCCAAGGCGATCGAGGGCCAAGTGTCCAACGACCAGGCGCTCTTCTCCTACGACTTCCTCGACCCGACGCAGCGCAACACCGAGGACTCGCTGGGCAAGACGATGCTCAGTGTCGTCATCAACCCCTACTTCGACTGGGGGCACGACCGGCCGCCGCGCCACGAGTACCACGACACCGTGATCTACGAGGCTCACGTCAAGGGCCTGACGATGACGCACCCCGACCTGCCCGAGGAGGTCCGAGGGACCTATGCCGCGATCGGGCACCCGGTGATCATCGACCACCTCAAGGAGCTCGGCATCAACGCCATCGAGCTCATGCCGGTGCACCAGTTCGTCCAGGACACCTCGCTCCAGGCCAAGGGCCTGACCAACTACTGGGGCTACAACACCATCGGGTTCCTCGCGCCGCACAACTCCTATGCGCAGGGGCAGCAGGGCCAGCAGGTCACCGAGTTCAAGGCCATGGTCAAGGCGCTGCACGAGGCCGGCATCGAGGTCATCCTCGACGTCGTCTACAACCACACCGCAGAGGGCAACGAGTTCGGCCCGACCATCTGCTTCCGCGGCATCGACAACGCGAGCTACTACCGCCTCGTCGACGACAACAAGCAGCACTACTACGACACCACCGGCACGGGCAACAGCCTGCTCATGCGCAGCCCGCACGTCCTCCAGCTCATCATGGACTCGCTGCGCTACTGGGTCACCGAGATGCACGTCGACGGCTTCCGCTTCGACCTGGCCGCCACGCTCGCCCGACAGTTCCACGAGGTGGACAAGCTCTCGGCCTTCTTCGACCTCATCCAGCAGGACCCGGTCATCTCCCAGGTCAAGCTCATCGCCGAGCCGTGGGACGTCGGAGACGGCGGCTACCAGGTCGGTAACTTCCCGCCACTGTGGACCGAGTGGAACGGCAAGTACCGCGACACCGTCCGCGACTTCTGGCGAGGCGTGCCGGCCACGCTGGGCGAGTTCGCGTCGCGCATCACCGGCTCCAGCGACCTCTACGAGCACAATGGCCGCCGCCCCATCGCGTCGATCAACTTCATCACCGCGCATGACGGCTTCACGCTGCGCGACCTCGTCTCCTACGACGACAAGCACAACGAGGCCAACGGCGAGGACGGCCACGACGGCGAGGGCCACAACCGTTCGTGGAACCATGGTGTGGAGGGCCCCACCGAGGACCCGGCGATCCGGGCTCTGCGCCTGCGGCAGCTCCGCAACTTCCTCACGACGTTGCTGCTCTCGCAGGGCGTGCCGATGATCAGCCACGGCGATGAGATCGGCCGCACCCAGAAGGGCAACAACAACGTCTACTGCCAGGACAACGAGCTGGCCTGGGTGGACTGGAACCTCGACGAGGACCAGCTCCAGCTGCTCGAGTTCACCAAGGCGGTCGTGCGGCTGCGGCAGAGCCACCCGGTCTTCAAGCGGCGCCGCTTCTTCGCCGGCTCGGCGGACCACGGCGGTCAGTCGACGCTGGGCGACATCTACTGGCTGCAGCCCTCCGGGGAGCCCATGGACGACTTCGGCTGGGACGGCGAGTCGCTGCGGGTCGCGATGTGGCTCAACGGTGGCGCCATCCACGAGCCTGACAGTCGCGGCCAGGTCATCACCGACGACGACTTCCTCGTCTTCTTCAACGCCGACGACGAGCAGGCCGCGTTCACGATCCCGGACGCCGAGTGGGGGGAGCGCTGGGTCACCGAGGTCGACACCTCTGCCAACCTCGTCGACCCCGGCTGGCACGAGGCCGGGTCCGAGATCGTCGTGGGGTCGCGCTCGGTGGTCGTCCTGCGCAGCCCGCGCGAGGTCGCGACGCACCCCGTCGGCGCCGCCAGCCCCGACCGCGTCGTCGGCTGATGCGTATGCCGTCTGCCCCGGTTGTCGTGGGCCCCTCTGGCCGCGCCGTGCCCACCTCGACCTACCGGCTCCAGATCCATGGTGGGTTCGGCTTCGACGCGGCAGCCGAGCAGGCGGCATACATCGCCTCCCTGGGCGTCTCGCACCTCTATCTCTCGCCGATCCTGCAACCCGCGCCGGGCTCGACGCACGGCTACGACGTCACCGACCACTCCTCGCTCAACGCCGAGGCAGGTGGTCGCAAGGCCTTCGACCGGCTGGTGGCGGAAGCCCACGAGTGCGGGCTGGGCATCATCGTCGACGTCGTCCCCAACCACGTGACGGTGCCCGACGCGACGCACCTCAACCCCGCGCTGTGGACGCTTCTCAAAGCGGGGCGAGACGCCGCGACCGCGTCCTGGTTCGACATCGACTGGTCGGCCCACGACGGCAAGGTCCTCATGCCGGTGCTCGGTGCATCACTCGAGGACGTGCTCTCGCAGGGTGAGCTGTCGCTGGCCCGTGACGGAGGTGCCGCCGGCGACGAGGCCGTGCTGCGCTACTACGACCACGAGTACCCCGTTGCCGCGGGGACCGAACACCTTCCGTTGGCGGATCTCGTTGCGGCCCAGCACTATCGACTCGCCAACTGGCGTGCAGGTGCCGACGAGCTGAACTACCGCCGGTTCTTCGACGTGACCTCGCTCCTCGCCGTGCGTGTTGAGGACCCCGAGGTCTTCGACGCCACCCACGAGCTCTTGCTCTCGCTCTTCCACGAGGGCGCCATCGACGGGTTCCGCATCGACCACCCTGACGGGCTGGCCGACCCGCAGGGCTACCTCGACCGGCTGGCCGAGGCAACGGGGGGTGCCTGGGTCGTCGCCGAGAAGATCCTCGAGGGCGAGGAGCAGCTGCCCGAGTCGTGGCGGTGCGCCGGGACGACCGGCTACGACACGCTGCTGCGGGTGCAGCAGGCGCTCACGTCGTCGGCCGGCGACGAGGTGCTCGACCGGCTGTGGGCCGAGCATGCGGCACAGGGCCGTGCCTCGCTCGACGACGTGGTGACCGAGTCCAAGGAGCTCGTCGTGGCCACCGTCCAGGCCGCTGAGGTCAACCGCCTCATGGGCCTCGTGACGTCCGCGTGCCCGCAGGAGGAGCCGGGAGGACTGCGCGCAGCCCTCGAAGCGCTTCTCGTGTCGATGGATCGCTATCGCGCCTACCTCGTGCCCGGCCAGTCGCAGGATCGGGACCAGCTCGCAGTGCTGGCGGCCGCAGCAGAGCGTGCGCACGGACTGCTCGACCCGGCGAACCACCCTCGGCTCGAGACGATTCTGGGTCTGGCGCGGGGTGAGGTGGCGCCGGGCATGGACCGGGATGTCGTCGACGAGTTCATGGTTCGCTTCCAGCAGACCTGTGGACCGGTCATGGCCAAGGGCATCGAGGACACGGCGTTCTACCGGTGGTTCCGGCTGAGCGGTGCCAACGAGGTCGGTGGGCACCCGTCGCACCTGTCGATCGGCGCCGACGCGTTCCATGACTTCGAGTCACGCCAGCTGGCCGCGTGGCCGACCACGATGACGACCCTGACGACCCACGACACCAAGCGCTCGGAGGACGTGCGCGCCCGGCTCATGACCCTCGCCGAGTCGGCCCAGGAGTGGGCGGAGTGGGTCCACGAGGCGTCGGACCTCGGTGCGGCACACCGTTCCTCGCTCGTGGACCCGGCGACCGAGTACCTCGTGTGGCAGACCGTCCTCGGGGCGTGGGCGATCGTCCCCGACCGCATCGAGACCTATGTCCTCAAGGCCGTCCGCGAGGCCAAGGACCACACGGCCTGGGTCGACGGCGACGCCGACTACGAGGCTGCCGTCGTGGGCTTCTCGCGAGCAGTGGTCGCGGACGCGGCGGTCGCCCGGCACATCGAGACCTGGCTCTCGCTGCACGCCGCCTCGGTGCGCGCCAACGTCCTCGGGCAGAAGCTGCTCCAGCTCGTGGCCGTGGGAGTGCCCGACGTCTACCAGGGCGCCGAGCTCCAGGTCCTCACGCTCGTCGACCCCGACAACCGGGGCGCCGTCGACTACGCCGAGCGCGCGGAACGCCTGGCGCGGCTCGACGCGGGGGAGCGCGCTCGTGACCTCGACGACGAGAAGCTGTGGGTGACCACGACGGCGCTGCGGCTCCGGCGCGAGCACCCGCAGTGGTTCGTCGGCGACGACGCCTCGTATGAGCGCCTCGAGAGCTCCACCCCGCACGCCGTCGCCCTCACCCGCGGCCGAACCGGGGCCGCATACCGTGATGTGCGCTCAGTTGCTCCTTCGTCGCAAACGCACCCATCGCGGGAGGTGGCGCCGGGGGGCGTGGTGGCTGTTGTCACGCGCGAGGCCGATCGGCTGGCTGCCGCTGGTGGGTTCGGCGAGGCCACCGTCCGGTTGCCTGAGGGGCGATGGCGCAACCTGTTGTGCGACACGAGGGCTGACACGTTCGAAGGCGATGCCTCTCTGGCCGACGTGCTCGTCGACCTGCCGGTGGCGCTGATGGTGAGGGAGTCATGATCGAGGTCTGGGCACCAGAGGCGGAGCAGGTGGAGATCGAGTTCGGCGCCCCCGGCCAGCGGCCCGCGCGGGAGCCGATGGCGCCTGCCGAGGGAGGCTGGTGGCGCTGGGAAGGCGACCACACGGCATACGCGGAGCTCGACTATGCGTTCGTGCTCGACGGCGAGGAGCCGGCGCTGCCGGACCCGCGCAGCGCCTGGCAGCCGCAGGGGGTCGACGGGCCGAGCCGGCTCTTCGACGTCCATGCCCACGAGTGGTCCGACGCGGGCTGGCGGGGACCGCGCGGTGGCGCGGGCACGCTGGGTGGCGTCATCTATGAGCTGCACGTCGGCACCTTCACGCCTGAGGGGACGTTCGACTCGGCGGTCGGGCGCCTCGACCACCTCGTCGACCTGGGGGTCGACGTCGTCGAGGTGCTGCCCGTCGCGGCGATTCCGGGCCGCTGGGGCTGGGGGTATGAC
The DNA here is from genome assembly GCF_001427985.1 of Knoellia sp. Soil729. Taxonomy (GTDB): domain Bacteria; phylum Actinomycetota; class Actinomycetes; order Actinomycetales; family Dermatophilaceae; genus Knoellia. The sequence goes on along the minus strand of NZ_LMSA01000001.1, from coordinate 310,018 downwards.
GGCGTCGACCTGTATGCCGTCCACGACGCGCTCGGTGGTCCGGCCGCCTTCCAGCGGTTCGTCGACGAGTGCCATGCCCGTGGTCTCGGGGTGTGCCTCGACGTCGTCTACAACCACCTCGGGCCCAGCGGCAACTACCTGGGACGGTTCGGCCCCTACTTCACCCAGACGCACATGACGCCGTGGGGTCCGGCGGTCAACCTCGACGCTCCCGGGTCCCACGAGGTCCGGGCCTTCATCGTCGAGAACGCTCTGCGGTGGCTGCGCGACTTCCACGTCGACGCCCTGCGGCTCGACGCGGTCCACGCCCTCATCGACGAGGGGGAGCGGCACCTGCTGGCCGAGCTGTCCGACGACGTCGCCGCGCTGTCGGAGGCGCTCGGGCGACCGCTCGACCTCATCGCCGAGAGCGACCTCAACGACACGGCGATGGTCACTCCCACGGCAGACAGTGGCCTGGGGATGACGGCCCAGTGGGCCGACGACGTGCACCACGGTCTGCACGTGGCGCTCACCGGGGAGACGCAGGGCTACTACGAGGACTTCGCGGGTGGCACCCGGACACTCCCCCAGGGTGGCCCGCTCGACGTCCTCGCCAAGGTCCTGACGCGCGGGTTCCTGCACGACGGCGTCTGGTCGTCCTTCCGCGGGTGCGAGTGGGGCAAACCCATCGACGTCGACGGCCTGGACGGGCGCCGGCTCGTCACCTACCTGCAGACGCACGACCAGGTCGGCAACCGGGCGACCGGGGACCGGATCACCGCCCTGCTCACCCCCGGCCGGGCGGCCATCGGTGCGGCCCTCTATCTCCTGGGGCCGGGCACGCCGATGATCTTCATGGGTGAGGAGTTCGCGGCGTCGTCGCCGTGGCAGTTCTTTACCGACTTCCAGGACGAGGGCATGGCCGAGGCGGTGCGAGCCGGGCGGCGCGCGGAGTTCGGCGGCCATGGTTGGGCCGCAGCCGAGGTGCCCGACCCGCAGTCCCAGGGGACCCGTGATGCGAGCGTGCTGCGCTGGGAAGAGCTCTTGTCAGAACCGCACGCTTCGCTGCTCGGGTGGTACAAGCAGCTGATTGCGTTGCGGCGCACCGTCATCGGGACGTCGGAAACCCGCTTCGCTGATGTCACGTGTGATGTCGGTGTCGACGCTCGCTCGTTCAGGATGACGCACCGTGGCATCTCGGTCGCGGCCGACCTCGTGAGGGACGCGGTCACGGTGTCCGCGCCCGGCACACCCCACCTCGTCTTTCCCTGAACCCACCAGAAGTTGTGAATGGCGCTGTGCGCGCGTTCGGGACGGAGTCCCGACTGAGCGTGCTTGGCGCCATTGCCAACTTCGGTTTCAGCCGAGATCGCGCACGCGGAGCATCCCCTCCTGCGCGACCGATGCGAGCAGCGTGCCGTCAGCAGAGAACATCCGGCCGATGCCGAGCCCCCGACCGCCCTGCGCGGACGGTGACTGCTGGGCATAGAGGATCCACTCGTCCGCGCGGGCGGGCCGGTGGAACCACATGGCGTGGTCGAGGCTCGCGACGTTGAGGCCGCCGCCCACCCACTGGCGGCCGTGGCGGCGCAGGACCGGTTCGAGCAATGCGTAGTCAGAGGCATAGGCCAACACCGCCGCGTGCAGCAGCGGGCCGTCGGGGAGTGCGCCGACGGCACGGATCCACACGCTCTGTCTTGCGACCTGCTCCTCGCCGGGAGCCAGGAAGAGGTTGCCCTCGACGTGGCGCTGCTCGATGGCTCGACCCTCGGCGAGGTGCCTCGCGCCGGGGTCGTCGATGCCACCGAACGCGTCACCGAGGGACTGCAGTCCCTCAGGTGCGGGCACGTCCGGCATCTCGTCCTGGTGGTCGAGGCCACCGGCTGGCTCCTGGAACGAGCAGCTCATCGACAGGATCGGCTTGCCGTTCTGGATGGCGTGGGCGCGCCGCGTCGAGAAGGAGCGGCCGTCCCGCATGTTCTCGACCGCGAAGTGGATCGGCTGCGTGTCGTCACCGGGCCGCATGAAGTAGGCGTGCAGGGAGTGGATCGGACGCGGGGTGCCGCTCTCGGCCGCCTGCACCGTGCGACCGCATGCGACGACTCCCTGGGCGAGGACCTGGCCACCGAAGACGCGCCCATGAGGCATCTTCTGGCTCTGCCCCAGGAACAGCGTCATCTCCTCGGCGAAGGTCGCCGGCACCGAGACGGAGCCACCATGGGCGCCCTTGGAGGACGTCGTGATGTTGACATCGGCAGTTCCCACCTCCTCGAGGTCGAGGACGGCAAGGAGATCGGCGAGGGCGGCGTGCGCGGGGTCGGTCACAGGCGTCACCCTAACGACTGCCGGGCCGCGGGCCACCACGCCCAACCGTGTGGTCCCTCGACCCGTCAGGCGACGAGCGGTCCAAGGGAGTGCTCGGTGCGTCCTCGCCGGGTCACGGGGCTTCCGGCGGCCACGCGGACCCAGGCCCTCTCGAGGCGGGCGACCGCCTCGACGAGCTCCTCCGGCGACAGCACGTAGGGCAGGCGGATCCAACGGTCGAGGCCTCCGGCGGCCGCGAACCGGGGGCCGCTGGCGATGAGCAGGCCCTCCTCCTCCGCGGCGAGGGTCACCTCGGTCGCCATGGGTTCGGGCAGCTCGACCCACAGCGACAGCCCACCACTCGGGAGCACGAAGGTGAACTGTGGCAACCGGTGGCGCAGGGCAGTGGCCAGCGCGTCGCGACTGCTGATGAGGTCGCGCCGTCGCTCGTCGGTGATCCCGGCTGTGGCGCCCATGAGCTGCAGCAGCACGAGCTGGTCGATGACAGGGGCGCCGATGTCGAGCGGCACCCTGGCGGCGGCGAGGCGTTCGAGCGTCGGGCCGGAGGCACGGACCCAGCCGATGCGCAGACCTCCCCAGTGGGACTTCGACGCACTGCCGACCGAGACCGTGTCGGCGTGGTGGGCGCCGAAGGGCAACGGCAGAGGCCCCTCGTGGTCGAGGGAGATCTCGTTGACCGTCTCGTCCACGATGGCCGTGATCCCCTCCCGTGCCAGCGCCCGAGCGACCACCGCCCGCTGCTCGTCGCTCATGAGACTGCCGGTGGGGTTGTGGAAGTCGGGGAGGAGGATGGCTGCGCGGGCGCCCGAGGTGCGGATCGTCGCGGCCATGGTCGTCACGTCCCACCCGTCCGGGGCGACCGGCACCGCCGCGATGCGCGCCCGGAGCTGGTCCAGCGTCGGGAAGACGTTGGGATAGGTGGGGGTCTCCAGGACGACCGTCTCACCGGGGGAGAGCAGGGCCCGGACGGCGATCGCCATCCCCACCACTGCGCCCGTGGTCACGAGCACCTCATCGGCAGTGGTCGCCAGGCCGCGCTCGGTGTAGCGCCTGGCGATCACCTCCCGCAGCTCCGGCACCCCGTTGAGCAGGTAGCCGCTGCCGCTCAGGTAGCCCGGCGAGGCGGCGATGGCGGCCTCCGCCGCCCGGGTCATCCCGGCGGGAGCGCGTTGAGCGGCACAGGTGAGGTCGATCGTGCCCTCCGGCACCTGCGGCGACAGGTGCAGGCCCGTGTCACGACGCACAGCGCCCACTGGCAGGCTCACCACGCTCCCCGAGCCACGACGTGAGGTGAGGTAGCCACGTTCGCGCAGCACGGCATACGCGCTGCTCACGGTCGTGCGGCTCACTGCCAGCGCGCCCGTCAGGTCACGTTCACTGGGGAGCCGCGTGCCGACGGTGATGCGCCCGTCGGCGATGAGGAGCCGCAGCCTGTCCGCGATGAGCTGGTATGCCGGTCCGTCACCTGCCGCAGGACCGATGAGGTCGGCGACGCGGGCGGCGGAGATCGCGGAGGTGGTCATGGGGCCACTGTCCCACAAGTGGCCATGGATCAGGAGGCCACTTGTCGGGCAGGATGGGCCTATGAGTCCCATCCAGACACTGCGCGCGGGTGCCTCCCGACGTGTCGAGCTCCTGCCCATGACGCCGATGGAGCAGCTGCGGGCAGGCCGCACCGTGCGCCGCGTCGTCCAGCTCTTCGCAGGGCTGTGGCTCTACGGGACGGCGATGGCGATGTTCATCCTCGCCGAGCTCGGGCTCGACCCGTGGGACGTCTTCCACTACGGCGTGCAGCAGCACATCGGGCTGAGCTTCGGGACGATCGTCATCATCGTCGGCGCCCTGGTGCTGCTCCTGTGGATCCCGCTGCGGCAGTGGCCCGGCTTCGGCACGGTGATGAACGTCTTCGTCATCGGCATCGCCACCGACGTCATGCTCGGCCTGCTCGAGACGCCGTCCGCCCTGTGGCTGCGCTGGGTCTTCCTGCTCGGCGGCATCGTCGTCAACGGGCTCGGGGGAGCGCTCTACATCGGCAGCCAGTACGGCCCGGGCCCGCGTGACGGCCTCATGACCGGTCTGGCCCACCGGACCGGACTCTCGATCCGGCTCGTGCGCACCTCGCTCGAGGTGTCGGTGCTCGCGATCGGGTGGTTGCTCGGTGGCGTCGTCGGCCTGGGGACGGTGCTCTATGCCCTGCTCATCGGGCCGGCCGTCCAGGTCTTCCTGCCCCTCGTGACGGTGAGGCTGACGCCCCCGTCACGCCTTCGCCCTCAGAAGGACCTGATCCGAGAGCCGTAGCGGTCCTGGAGGACGCGGTTGTGCGCATCGCCACCGGGGATGTTGGCCGAGAGGAACACGGGTGGCACCTCACCGGCCTGCACCATCCTGCTCACCACGCCGACGGTGAGGGCCTGACCGATGTAGGCCGCGGTGAGCGAGGAGACGGCGCCGACCTTGATGCCTTCGGCCAGGTCGAGGGTGGCGTCGCCGAAGGGCGCGAGGTTGTCGATGACCACGTCGGCGATCTCCGAGAGTCGCTTGCCGCTGGCGTGCTTGGGCTCGACGGCCCGGGTGTGCTCGAGGCTGGTCACCGCGATGACCGTGTGCCCGCGCTCCTTGAGGGCCAGGGCCATGCCGACGATCGAGGAGTTCACGCCCGAGTTGCTCGCGATGAGGAAGACGTCCTGGGGGTGGATCTCGGTGTGGGACAGCAGCTCCTCCACGACCGAGGGGTCACGCTCGAGATCGGGGGAGAAGAGGTCCTCGGGGTCGCGGCCGCCGACGAGGACGACCTCACGCAGGGTGATCCGCCGAGTGGGGATGAGGCCACCGGCCCGCCCGGCGACCTCCATCGCGAACCCCTCGGAGTGGCCGGTCCCGAACGCCTGGATCACGCCGTTGGCGCGCACGCACTCGGTGAGGAGGTCGATGGCCTCGTCCAGCCCACCGTCGGCGACGAAGGACTGGAGCCGCGAAAGGCGACTGTTGACCTCGGTGGCGAGGTCGGCCTGAGCTGTCTGCGGGGTGCTGGCTGACATGGGTCTGCTCTCTCGTCGTCGGGGCTTCACCAGTGATGCTGCCACGGGTGCACGAGGAGGCAGGATGAGGTCGTGATCCTCGTTGCCGTCGATGCCGGAGGCACCCGCACGCGGGCGTCCGTCGTGAACGATGCACTGGCCTGTGTGGGTACCGGTCGTGCCGGTCGCGGGAACCCGGTGGGTGGCGGACCCGACGCCGCGTTCGACCAGATTCTGCTCGCGGTCGAGCAGGCCGCCGACGTCGCGCGGGTCGAGCTCCGCGATGTCAGCAGGGTCACCTTGGCCGGGGCCGGGGGCAGCGTGTTCGACCCGGCCTTCCTCGCCCAGCGGCTCGCGGCTGCGGGGATGACGGCCACCGTGACGCTCAAGGGCGACCTCGCTGCCCTCTTCTGCTCCGGCACCCCCGCGACGTCCGGCTACAGCCTCGTGGCGGGGACCGGGGCGACCGCTGTGCGGGTCGTCGACAGCGTCGAGGTGCAGGTGGCGGACGGCCTCGGGTGGCTGCTCGGCGACACCGGTTCGGGCTTCTGGATCGGGCGCCGGGTCGCACGGGCCGTTGCGGCCGCACTCGATGGGCGGGAGTCGACCACGATGGTCGAGCCTGCCCTTCGGGTCCTGGGGATCGAGGTCGACCTCACGCTGCGCCGAGGACGTCCTGTGGCGAACCACCAGCTTGTCGACGTGGTCTATGCCGGGTCACCGCTGGGCCTGGCGGCACTGGCTCCCGTGGCGTTCCTCGATGAGTGCGACGCGGTGAGCGCGGGGATCGTGGAGGAGGCTGCGCAGGGCCTGGCCCGGGCCGTCGCAGACGTGCACTCTCCGGACGTGACCGGTCCGCTGGTGGTCGGTGGCGGAGTGATGTCCGGACAGCCGCGTCTGCGCAGGGCAACCCTCGCCGCGTTGGGGCAGGCGGGGATCGAGCTGCCGGTGATCGAGGCCGTCGACGGTCTGCTCGGTGCATCGGTCCTTGCGGTGCGTGACACCGGGGTGGTGGTTGATGACGCCGTCTTCGAGAGGCTGCGGTCGACGACGGCCGAGCAGCTGGCACGGCCTGCGGCGCAGCTCTGAAACCGAGGGGCTTCGTCGGTCGGGGGTCCCGTGACGGTCGCCCTGTGCACGCGACCCGACCGTCCACGCGACCCCCGACTCGTCACGCGACACCGACACGTGACGCGACCCCCGACACGTGACGCGACCCCCGACACGTGACGCGACTCCCGACTCGTGACGCGACTGCCGACTCGTCAGGTCGCCAGGACGGTCCCGCCACCCCTGACGGCGCGCGTTCCGGGCTGCCGGTCAGCCGTCGACGGCCAGCGCGAACGGCAGGACGCCGGGAGCACCGGCCCGGCGCAGCTCGCGACCGGCCACCGTGAGTGTCCAGCGTGAGCTGACGAGGTCGTCGACCAGCAGCACCGGCCCCTGCACGTCGGTGAGGGTGCGGGCCAGGTCGGGGCCGACGACGATGCGTTCCCAGACCCCGGCGAGGCGGAAGGCACTGTTGCCCCCCGGCTCACCGGTGGGACCGCCGTGCTCGAGGTCGAGGGTGCCGAGCAGCGGCATACGGCCGATCTCAGCGAGGCCTGCAGCCAGCGACTGCACCAGCTGGGGGTGGCTGCGCGAGGACATCGCGACGATGCCCGCTGGGCGCTGCGACCAGTCCCACTCGGCGAGCACGCCGACGCAGGCCCGGAGCAGCTCCGGGGTGGCAGGCGCGTCCTCGCGCAGCACCTGCCGCAACCGCTGACCCCACCCCAGGTCGCTCAGCCGCGCCAGCGCCCGCCCACGGGAGAGCGACTGGTCGGTCGGGATCTTGCCCTTGACGGGGACGCCGAGCCGGTCCATGCCGGTGGGCCACTGGGCCCGCGGGTCGAGGTCGACGCCCACCCTGGCCAGCCTGGTGCGGGCGGCCCCGACCACGTTGTCGGGCACGTCGCTGGCATACCAGGGACCCGCACACGAGTCGCACCTGCCGCACGGCACAGCGCTCTCGTCGTCGAGGGTGCGCTGGAGGAACGCCATGCGGCACTCGGTCGTCTGCTCGTAGTCGAGCATGAGCTGCTGCTCGTCCTTGCGGGACTGGGCCACGCGCTCGTAGCGCTCGGCGTCGTAGGTCCACGGCCGGCCGGTGCCCGTCCACCCGCCCTGCACCCGGGTCACCGCGCCGTCGACGTCCAGGACCTTGAGCAGCAGCTCGAGGCGGGTACGCCGCACGTCGACGACGGTCTCGATCGCCGCGGTGGACAGCGGCCGGCCGGCCTCGGCAAGAGCAGTCAGCACGGCGTCGGCCTGCTCCTGGCGCGGCATCGAGACCGACGCGAAGTAGAGCCAGATGTCCTTGTCCTCGGGCCCGGGCAGGAGCAGGACGTCGGCGCGATCGGTGGCGCGACCGGCACGACCCACCTGCTGGTAGTAGGCCACCGGGGACGCAGGCGCCCCGAGGTGGACGACGAAGCCGAGGTCGGGCTTGTCGAACCCCATGCCGAGTGCGGAGGTGGCGACGAGGGCCTTGACCTCGTTGTCGCGCAGCTGGGCCTCGAGACGCTCGCGGTCGGCGGGGTCGGTGCGCCCGGTGTAGGAGGCGACGCGGTGCCCTGCCTCGGAGAGCGCGGCCGCGACCTCCTCGGCCGCCGACACCGTGAGCGCGTAGACGATGCCGCTGCCCGGCAGCTCGTCGAGGTGGGCCAGCAGCCACCCCAGGCGCTGCTCCGGCGACATCGAGCCGAGCACCCCCAGGCGCAGCGAGTCCCGGGCCAGGCCGCCGCGCACCGTCAGCACGTCACGCCCACCGACGCCGAGCTGCTCCACCACATCGGTGACGACCCGGGCGTTGGCGGTGGCGGTGGTCGCCAGCACCGGCACGTCCTCGGGCAGCTCGGTCAGCAGGTCGCGGATGCGCCGGTAGTCGGGCCGGAAGTCGTGCCCCCAGTCGGAGACGCAGTGCGCCTCGTCGACGACGAGAAGGCCGCAGCGCCGTGCAAGGTCGGGCAGCTGCTCGTCGCGGAAGCGCGGGTTGTTGAGGCGCTCGGGGCTCACCAGCAGCACGTCGACCGAGTCGGAAGCCAGTGCCTGCCGCACCTCGTCCCAGTCCTGCGCGTTGGCGGAGTTCATCGTCACGGCGTGGATGCCGGCGCGCTCCGCTGCGGCGATCTGGTCGCGCATGAGTGCAAGCAGGGGGGAGATGATGACCGTGGGGCCAGCGCCCTGGGCTCGGCGGAGCGCCGTCGCCACGAAGTAGACGGCCGACTTGCCCCAGCCGGTGCGCTGGACGACGAGGACGCGGGACCGGTCGGCCACCAGTGCCGTGATGGCCTCGAGCTGACCGTCGCGGAAGTCGACGTCCTCGCGCCCGACGAGCCGGCGCAGCGCGGTCGTCGCATCGGTGGCGAGCGTGGTGGTCTCAGGTGCGTTCGTCATGGTTCCCCCACCGTAGGCGGGCGGCCTGACACGCTCAGGACCAGCCGCCCTCGTCGACCCCACCCGGGATGTCACCCTCGGGGTCGTAGGGGGTGCGCGTGAAGCGGAAGGTGGCGAGGTCGAGGTGGGATACCGAGCCATCTCCTCGGCGCACGACCCTGAGCGGCTCACCCGTGTAGTAGCCGTCCAGCCCGACCCATTCATCCGGGCCATCACCGACCCTCCGGAAGCGCGAGCCACGACCCGTGCCCGGGGTCCCGAGCACGAGGTGTTCGCCCATGAACCGCGCCGTCTCCGTCGACGCGCCCCAGTGCCAGGTCCCGGCGAGGTCGAGCACCTCGGGGGAGCCGCTGGCCACCCACGGCTCGACCGCAGCGGGCTCGAGCTCACGCATGGTGCGCAGCAGATCCTTGGGCAGGGCCTTGAGGGCGGCGCTCGCGGTCGTGTTGGTGAAGAGGACGACGCCGTCACCGGCGGCCCCTGCCGGCCCGTCACCGCCGTTGGCGTCGAGGTGGACGCGCTGCATCGCGAGGAACCCGGGCATGGAGCCGCCGTGCCCTGCGGACCGCGCACCGTCGACGTTCCAGACCTGCCACCCCAGCCCGTGCGCCCCAAGCCACGGCTGGCCGGGCTCGTCCACCACGTGGTGTGGCTCGACCATCTCGGCGAGGGTCTCCGCAGGCAGCACGCCGGAGGACTGCCCACCCAGCAGGGCTGCCCACCGCGCCAGGTCGTCGACCGTCGTCCACAGCTGCCCCGCGGGTGCCATCGCGCCGGCGTCGTGCTCGGGTTCGCGCAGCAGCACGTCCGCGAACGGGTGCACCGCGAGCCCCTGGGCAGCAGCTCCCGTGGGCCGCAGCGAGGTTCGGGTCATCCCCAACGGCTCCAGCAGCTCGTCGCGCACCACCTCGAACCACGGGCGTTGCCGGACCACCTCGAGAAGGCGACCCAGGGCGGCATACCCGGTGTTGGAGTAGTGGAAGCGGCGCCCCGAGCGGAAGCGAGTCCCCACTCCGGAGGCGAGCAGCGCCTCCCAGTCGCCGCCCGGGGTGCGCTCCCACCAGTCGTCCGACGACTCCGCCTGGACGCCGCCGGAGTGGGTGAGGAGCTGCTCGATCGTGACGTCGTCGAGCTGGCTCCCAGGTACGTGAGCACCGAACCGGTCGGACAGCTCGAGCCGCCCAGCGTCACGCAGGAGCATGACCGCGACGGCGACGAACGTCTTGGTGATCGAGCCCATCCGGAACTGCGTGTCCGAGTCGACCGGCTTCCCATGGGCTCGTCCGTCCACGGTGCCGACCGCCCCCGACCACACGAGCTGCCCGTCACGGACGAGACCCGCTGCGACGGAGGGTAGTCGGTGGGTGCGCTGGCCAGCGGCAAGGAGATGGTCGAGGCGCGCGGACGTCGTCGGTGAGATCGGCATCCGCCAACCCTAGGCGCGTCCGTGGGGCCAGCCCGGACAGGGCAGATGGGGGACCGCGAGCCGATGTTCTCAGTCGGCGAGAAGGCGGTCCCGCGGCCGTCTCGTCCGGTCGGGCCCCAGTAGCCGCCGAAGACCTGCGGCCCACGCATGAGCAGCTCACCGCGCTCACCCGGGGCACGGTCGGTGGTCGGGTGCTCCGGGTCCACGACACTGATCTCGGTGTTGGGGAAGGGCACACCCACGGCACGCGGGCGCCGGGCCAGGCCGATCGGGTTGCCGATGCTGATGGGCGACGTCTCCGTCATGCCGTAGCCCTCGACGAGGAGGCCGCCGGTGGTGGACAGCGGGTTGTGCTCCACGACGATCGCACCAAGCCGGAGGACGGCATGGAAGGCGACGACGTGCTCGGGACAGTTGGGCAGGACCAGGGCTACCCGGTCGCCGGCGCCGATCCCCAGCCCGCGCAGGCCTTCGGCCACGTGCTGGGCACGGCGTGGTGCCGGAGCCAGGGGCGCTCAACGTCTGTCGGCATCAGCAGCCACCTTTCCGATGGCCTCGGCCCAGGCGGGACCCCGACGTCCGACGCAGGGTCGAGAACTGTGTGGCGCGCCTCGCACACCCTGAGCACATCACCGTCCCGGCAGCGTCGCTGCCAGACTGTCCTCATGCCTTCGCCCGACAGTGCCCCCGACCCGAGTACGCGTCCCTACCGCACGCAGGTGCCGTTGCGCTGGTCGGACATGGATGCCTATGGCCACGTCAACAACGTGCAGTACCTCCGCCTCCTCGAGGACGCCCGCGTCATCGGCTTCCGCGAGTGGTTCGGGGAGGACCGTTCACTCCTCGACGCCGGGGTGATCGTCTCGCGCCACGAGATCGAGTACGTCGCTCCGCTCACCCACCGTCCTCAGCCGATCGAGGTCGACATGTGGGTCACCGGGGTGCATGGTGCGGGCTTCAGCCTCGGGTATGCCGTCCGGGACCCCGCGTCCCTCGGCGAGCGGACCTATGCGATCGCCGAGACCGGCATCGTCCTCTATGACTTCACCACCTCGCGTCCCCGTCGTCTCTCCGACGAGGACAAGGTGGTCCTCGCGGGGCACGCTGGCGACCCCGTCGCCTTCCGCTGGTCGCGCCGGTGAGCGCCGTCGTCGCCTCCGAGCTCGTCCTCGCCGATGCGGAGTCCCTCCAGGACCTCGGCAGGTATGCCGCCCGCGCCCGTGCGCTCGACGCCGACGGTGCCGTGCGCCTCCAGGCCGTCGGGCTCGTCCTCGCGTCGTGGGTGGGGGTGCTCCCGGGCTCCGGACTTCTCGGAGTCGGCACGACGATCGGGCTGCGCACCTCCGAGCTTGCCACTCCGGCCGACCTCGATGTCATCGTCCCCCTGGCTGCGGTGAGCGACCGCGTGGCACACCCGGGGGAGCGCCCTGTCCTGCCGGTGCCCCCGATGACCGTCAAGGCTGCGTGGGCGGCCGTCTCGCCACCCCGGTCGGGGTGGCAGCCAGTCGGGGTGATGAGCGCCGAAGCGCTGCAGCGAAGTGCCTCGGAGGGCATCGCGGAAGTTGCCGACGGCACTCCCGAGGGGGCCGGCGCGCACGCCGTCGCGGCGCTGCGCGAGCAGGTGTGGCGTCGTCCGATGACCAACACCGCGCTGGAGGCAGCTGTCCCGGCGGCCCTGGCGTTCGCGGCATACGCCTTGGGCTTTCTGTCGCCCAGGACCGAAGCGGCTCTCGCGACGAGCGGCCGCTGGATCCGGCTCACGACCCCAGCCGGCCACGCCCTCACCCGGCGTTGACCGGGCGCGCCCGACCTTGCCGAGACTGGCAGGACCAGAGGGCATGCCGTTGGCCCCAGCGCCGTGTGGGGCGTGGGGTGTGGGGCTGGTTCATGGTCGGTGCCAGGTGTGGTCGTCGCCGGAGGCGCGTGTGAGGGGTGGCCCATCGGTGGGTGAGGTGCCACCTCCTGCACCGCCACCTCCACTTCCACCCCTGCTTGCACCTCCACCCCTGCTTCCACTGTCGCGGCGGTGTCCGGACTTGTGTCGGGCGAGGGCGGTGTCGTAGGCGCCTCGGGTGCGGTCCCAGACGACGTGGTGTCTGCCGTCGTCGCCGACCTCGACCCACCCGTGGTGGCGCTGGGCGTGCACGACGGTGTGGTGACGCTGACACAGAAGGGCGGCGTTGGTCAGGTCGGTGGGTCCGTCGTCGAGCCAGTGGATGAGGTGGTGGGCATCGCACCAGGAGGCGGGCGCATCGCAGCCGGGGTAGGTGCAGTGCCGGTCGCGGAGCCAGAGGCGTTTGATCTGGGCGGGGGTGAAGTAGCGTTCGGCCCGGCCGAGGTCGACGACCTCACCGCAGGAGTTCAGCACGGCGGGGATCATCGTGGCGTCGCAGGCCCAGCGGCGCACGGTTTCGGCGGTGACGAGGTCGCCGGTGGTCAGGCCACCGAGGAGGGTCCCGGCGCCGGCGCGCCGTTGCAGGTCATCGAGCGTGATGCCCACGAAGATCTGGGCCTTGGTCGAGGACCACGTGCTGTTGCCGGCTTTTTGGGCGCGCCCGATGAGGGTGATGAGGGCTTCGGCGCGGCGTTGGTCGTGGGGTCGGGTGTCGGGTTGCGCAGGGCCGTGCTCGTCCGCGGGGGCGGGGGCGGGTGCGGACCCGGGTCCGATGGCTGCTTCGAGGATGGCCCGGTTCTCGCGGGTCAGGCGCAGCACGTACTCGAACAGGCCGGGGGCGACCTCCTTGCCCAAGGACAGGGACTGCCCTTGGCGGGCCCGGTCCTCGGTGTCCTCGAACTGGCCGTCGAGGCCGTGGCGGGCCAGGAGCTCCTCGCGCAGGCGGCGCACGGTGCGCGCGTCACAGCGCTCCCCCAGGGCCATGTAGGCGTCCCAGACGGTGTCGACGGCGTCGGGGTTGAGATGGGGCTTCAGCAGTCGCATCTCCTTGAGCGCGACCAGGGCGGTGGCAATGCTGACCCGCCCGGTGACCACGGCGTCCTTGAGGATGTGGTGGCGTGGTTCGCGGCAGGCTTCGGCGACGGTCGCCACGCGGCTGGCGCCGGCCACGGCGTAGCGGCGGTGGTGGGTGGCCACCCATTCCTTGCCGGTCACGGGCGGGTCGCAGGCGGCGGGTTCACCGCGTTCGAGGGCGTCGATGACGATGGCGGCTTCGGCGCCCTCGGCCACCGCAGACAGCTCACCCAACGCTTCGAGGCCGAGCGCGAGCTCGGTGCCGGTTGCTTGGAACAGCACCGCCGGCAGCGCTTTGGCAGCCTTCTGGGCGGCACGCAACGCGTCCACGCAGTCTGCGTAGCTCAGGTCCGGTGCCGTGCTCATGGAAACCAACGTACGGACGGGTACTGACAGCGCTCGGTCTGCGAAACCTGTTGCGGTGCAACATTATTCACGACGGCGTATGCCGGGTGGCCACCTTGGTCCCGTGAGCCACCCAAGTCCCACGAGTTGCGCTTGACCCCGGAAAGCTCTGACCCAAAACGGATGAAAATACATTGAGGGCCCGTCGACCTTGCGGTGGGGGATGGACCCACCTTGCCCGTCAGGACCGGATTCGGCGACCGGCCACGATGACGAGGGTCGCGACCGCAGCCGTCCCCAGCCACATCGTCACGAACACCGGGACGTCCTCGCCAACGCGGACGTGCATCGCCGCAAAGACGGCCCCCGTGGCGCCGATGCCGATGACGGATCCGAGCACGTCGGAGAGCTGGAGGTTCGACGAGGCCGAGCCGTGGTCCGAGGGCGGCGTCAGGGACAGCGCGAGCACGGAGAGGCTGGCCGTCCCGAGCCCCATCCCGAGACCGCAGACGGCGAGAGCGACCGCTGTGAGCCAGGGCCACACGCCGAAGTGCGTGACGACGACGACACACAGCAGGCCGGATGCCAGCGCGGCGCCTCCGACGCTGACCAGGCGGTCGCGACTGCCCGCGAACCGGTCCCGGCCCTGGATCCAGGACCCCGCCGACCAGCCGATCGAGCCCACGGCGAGCACCGTGCCCGCCTGCGAGAGCGAGAAGCCGCGCTCTCCCGTGAGCATGAGGGGGACATAGGTGATCGTCCCGAAGAAGGCGCAGGGCAGGAAGAAGCGGCTGAGCATGACCGAGGGCAGTCCCCGGCGCATCGCGAAGGTCCCCGCCGGAAGCAGCCCGGGGGCGCAGGCGAAGACCCCGACGAGGCCCAGGAGGGCGGCCACCGTCTTGGTCGACCACGTGAGCTCGAGCTCGTGGGTGCCCCACTGCATGACCCCGGCCGAGACGGCGATGCCCAGCCCCAGCCACGCGGCGCGCACGTGCCCGTGATGGTCGCGGCTCGAGGGTTCGAGGCCGGCTTCGCTCACCCTGATCTGGTGGCGCCGCAGGACGAGCACGACGAGAGCGACGACCACGGGGGCGATGACCATCCAGAAGACCCAGCGCCATGACCAGCTGCTGGTCACCCAGCCAGCGAGGACGGGGCCGAGCAGGGAAGGCAGCACCCAGGCGGCGCTGACGATGCTGAAGACCTTGGGTCGCAACGCTTCCGGATAGGTGCGTCCGATGATGACGAACGTCGCGACGATGGTCAGCCCAGCACCCAGACCGGCCACTGCCCGACCCAGGAGGAACGGCGTGAAGTCGGTGGACGCACCGCAGATCCCGCACCCGAGCGCGAAGAGGACCTGACCGGTGAGCAGCGAGGGCAGGGCTCCGGAACGGTCGCACCACACGCCGGCCAGGACGATGCCGAGCAGCTGCAGGGTGAGCATCACCGAGAAGGCGAGCCCGTAGGACCGCACGGCGTCGAGCTCGACCGCGACCTCGGGCATGGCCGTGGAGACGGCCATCGACTCGAAGGCGATGACCGTGATGAGGGCGACGATGGCGACCGTCAGTGCGGCGTACTCCGGGCCGAAGAGCCGCCCGCTGCTGCGCGCCTCGACCTCTGACCCTGCGATTCCCCGTGAGCTCACCCGGTCACGCTACGCGGTGGCCGCACCGTGCTCAGCCGGCGGGCGAGAGAGGGTGCCCGCGCTCGGCGAGCACGTCACGCAGCACGTCGATGTGGTCGGTGACGATGCCGTCGACACCGAGGTCGAGCAGTCGGTGCATCTCCACCCTGCTCTCATCGCTCCAGGTGTGGAACCACACGTGCACCTGCTTGCCCAGCCGGTGGGCCAGAGACACCAGCTGCGGTGTCACCAGGGTGATCTGGCGACCCCCCAGCCGGTGGGCCACCGGGATCTGGAGCACGGGCGCGGGCGTGTGGAGCAGGCGCGACAGCGGTCCGGGCGCATAGCGCAGCGCACCGGTGCCCACCTGCCCGGCGGCCGTCGCCAGCGTGGGGCCGAGGGCCCGCCGGGCCGCCCGCAGGCGCCGTTCGCTGAAGGAGCCGATACACACCCGGTCGATGGCCCCGTGGCGGCGGATCGTCTCCACGGTCGGAGCCAGCGCCGAGTCGGCCTTGATGTCGATGTTGAGCCGCGTCGTCGGAAGCTCCTCGAGGAGTTCAGTCAACAGTGGGACAGCGTCGGTGCCGTTGATGCGCGCCTCGCGCACCGCGGCATACGGAAGGTCGAGGATGGCGCCCTCGATGTCGGTGACGCGGTCGAGCTGGGTGTCGTGGAAGGCGACGACCTCACCGTCCGACGTCGCGTGCACGTCGGTCTCGAGGTACTCGTAACCCATCTCCACTGCCCGCCGAAAGGCGCCGAGCGTGTTCTCGAGACCGACGTTGGGCGCATAGCCCGCACCGCCACGATGAGCCATCGCGATCGGCCCCTCGTGGTCGAAGTAGGCGAAGTCACGCGCGCGTGCCATGGCTCAGATCCGGGCCCACACGGCGACGTCGGTCGGCACCCGGCCGTCGCCGGTCAGCTCCTCCGACTGGTGCGTCACCGTGGCACCCTCGGGCAGCTCGACGGCCTCCGTGCCGAGGTTGACGAGCACGAGCGTGCGCCGGGAGCCGTCGGGGGACGCGTTGACGAACGCGACGACGTCGTCGTCCGACAGCTCGTGCCACGACGCCGAGCCCAGGCCCAGCCGGTCGACCCGGCGCGCTGCGAGCATCGAACGGTAGAGCTCGAGCGTCGAGCCGGCGACTCCCTCCTGCTGGTCCACGGCCAGGCGGCCGTAGGACTCCGGCTGGGGGAGCCAGGTCCCGTCCCCCGGACCGAACCCCAGGCTCGGCGCGTCGCGCACCCACGGCATCGGCACGCGGCACCCGTCTCGCCCGGTCTCCTTGCCCCGCGTGCGGGCGAAGGTCGGGTCCTGCCGGAACTCGTCGGGCATGTCGGTCGACTCGGGCAGGCCCAGCTCCTCGCCCTGGTAGATGTAGGCGCTGCCCGGAAGCCCCAGCATGAGCATCGTCGCGGCGCGGGCCCGACGCAGCCCGAGCTCGGCGTCGGGCTGGGGCTGGTCGGCGGCGATGCCGTTCGGGCGGGGGAGGGACTGGTCGAGGCCGAGCCGTGAGGCGTGCCGCACCACGTCGTGGTTGGACAGGACCCACGTCGTGGGAGCCCCGACCGCGTCATTGTCGCGATAGGACGCCTCGATCACGTCGTGGAGCTGGGTCGCGTCCCAGTGGGTGTCGAGGAAGTCGAAGTTGAACGCCTGGTGCATCTCGTCCTCACGAACGTAGCGGGCGAGGCGGGAGCCGGGCTTCACCCACGCCTCGGCGCAGAGGATCCGCTCGGGTCCGGGCATCGCCTCGAGGGTCGCGCGCCAGCGGCGGTAGATCTCGTGGACGCCCTCCTGGTCCCACATGGGCGCGCGCGGCTGGTCCGCCTCCTCACCATGGGCCGGCGGCAGGGCCGCCTCGGGGTTGTGGTCGGTCGCGTCGAACGCCTGCAGCGGACCGTCGAAGTCGGGCAGCCCCTCCTCCTTGACCAGGGCGTTGGCGACGTCGACGCGGAAGCCGTCGACCCCCCGGTCGCACCAGAACGACAGGATCGACACGAACTCGTCGCCGACCTCGGGGTTGGTCCAGTCGTAGTCGGGCTGGGTCGTGTCGAAGAGGTGGAGGTACCACTGGCCGGGGGTGCCGTCGGCCTCGACCACCCGCGTCCACCCGGCGCCACCGAAGACCGACGGCCAGTTGTTGGGCGGCTCGCTGCCGTCCTCGCCCTTGCCCTCGCGGAACATGTAGCGGCCCCTCTCGGGGCTCCCCGGCGCCGCGGCCAGGGCTGCCCGGAACCACTCGTGCTCGCTCGAGGAGTGGTTGGGGACGAGGTCCACGATGACCTTGATGCCGAGGTCGTGCGCGGTCGCGATGAGCGTGTCCGCATCGCCGAGCGAGCCGAAGACGGGGTCGATGTTGCGGTAGTCCGCGACGTCGTAGCCCGCGTCGTGCATCGGCGAGACATAGAACGGCGACAGCCAGATCGCATCGACGCCGAGCTCGCGCAGGTAGGGCAGACGGGCGGTGATGCCCGGCAGGTCACCGACACCGTCACCGTCGCTGTCCGCCCACGACCTCGGGTAGATCTGGTAGATCACGGCGTCGTGCCACCAGGGCGCGTCGACGGGGGAGGCGGGGTGCAGGACAGCGGCGTCAGTGGTGGTCTGGGTCACCCGACCCATGCTTCCGTATGCCGTCCGCCCGCCCAAAATCCCGGCTCGCCTTTCGAGCGACGAGCGACGAGCGACGAGGGGATGACCTCAGAGGGCGGTGCGACCCTGCGGTCCCGGCGCCGGCGACTCGTCGGTGTTGACCAGCATCTGCGCGGCCCGCATGAAGTAGTCGCGCATCGCCTCGGCATGGGCCTCGGGCAGGTCGAGCGTGTCCATCGCCGCGAGCATGTGGCGCATCCACCGGTCGCGCATGTCGAGGCTCACCGCGAAGTTCACGTGGCGCATGCGCAACCGGGGGTGACCGCGCTCCTCGCTGTAGGTCTTGGGTCCACCGAAGTACTGCTCGAGGAACATGCGCAGGCGTCGCTCGGCCGGCGCCAGGTCCTCTTCCGGGTAGAGCGCGCGCAGCGGTGGGTCGGTCGCCACCCCGACATAGAACTCGTGGACGAGCCTCTCGAAGGTCTCGGCCCCACCGACCTCGTCGTAGAAGCTCATCGGCCCGCTCCCATCCCGCTACCGAAGGGGTTGATCGGCGGCGCCTTGACGCCAGCGGCGTCGAGCGCCGACTTGATGCGTTGGCGCAGCTCGCGCTGGATGGCGACCTTGTCGCTCGGCGCGGCCTCGGCGAGCACCCTGATCGTCATCGTCTGACCGGTGATCGACTCGATGCCGGCGACGGTGGGAACGGCGAGCAGCCGCCCCTCCCAGTCAGCGTCACCGGACATGGCCTCGGCAGCCGCCTCGATGAGCGAGGTGACCCGCGTGACGTCCTCGTCGTAGGCGACAGGGACGTCGACGATGGCCGTCGCACGGTGCTGGCTGAGGTTGCCGATGCGCACGATCTCCCCGTTGCGGATGTACCAGGTGACCCCGTTGGCGTCCCGGAGCCGGGTGACCCGCAGCGTCACCTCCTCGACCGTGCCGATCGCCTCGCCGGTGTCGATGACGTCACCGACGCCGTACTGGTCCTCGAGAATCATGAAGACCCCGCTGAGGAAGTCCTTGACGAGGCTCTGGGCACCGAAGCCGAGCGCGACCCCACCGACGCCGGCGGTGGCGAGCACGGGCGCCAGGTCGATCCCGAGGGTCGACATGACGGTCAGCACGGCCACGAGCCCGATGACGAAGGTGACGATGCTGCGCAGCAGTGAGCCCAGGGTCGCGGTGCGCTGCTGGTGACGCGCCCGCGCCGCCGCCGTGGCCTCGGCGAAGATCCGTCCGGCCCGCCACCGGTCGGGCTCGTCGACCTCGCGGGTCTCCGCCTTGGCGGTCATCGTCTTCACGACCCGGTTGATGAGCCGGTGCAGCAGCCACGTCACGACCACCGCGAGGACGATGGTGACGAGGATCCGCAGCCCGTCGGTGAGGAGCCAGTCCTGCACCCGCTCCGCGGTCACCAGGGACGTTGTGAGGTCCACTGTTCTCATGCCCGGGCGTCACGCTCCTGCGCCGCCAGGGCGCGCGTGATCGGGTCGCGGTTCTCGGCGACGATCCGGCGCAGCGCGTCGTGGGCGTCGGGGTGGGTGTCCAGCCAGGTCTGGGTGGCGTCACGCAGCTCGACCGACGCGAGGCCGCGGGGGTAGAAGCCGACGACGATCGACTCGACGAGAGCCATGGACCCCTTGCCCTCCAACGACGCCAAGGCCTCGTGGTAGCGCGCGACATAGGGCTCGAGGGCGGTCACGTCACCGAGCCGGCCGAAGCCGAGCCCGTAGGCGTCGACCATCGAGTTCGACAGCCCGTCCTCCTCGACGGCGGCCTTCCACGCCGCCTCCTTGGCCTCCGGGGTCGGAACCGCTGCCCGAGCGCGCGCCGCGCGCTCTCGTCCCGTGGCCGTGGCGTCACGCGCGAGCTCGGCCTCGATCTGGCCGTCCTCGAGGGCGTTCGCACCGGCCAGGCCGGTGATGAGCGTCCAGCGCATGTCGGTGTCGAGCGTGAGTCCCTCGAGGCTCTCGGTGCCCGCGAGCAGGGCACGCAGGTATGCCGTGTCGTCACCGGTCGTGGTGAAGCCGGCCGCCGCCGTGACCAGCTGGAGCTGGGCGTCACTGCCGGGAGCCGAGGACTTCGCGATCTCCCACAGGCGGGCCAGCGTCGCGGTGCGGGTCTCCTCGCGGTGCGCGGGGGCGACATAGAGGTGGACGGCGGTGCCCAGCTGGGCCATGAGCGTGCGGATGAGCGTGGAGTCCGACTCGCCGGGCAGGACCGTGAGGACGAGGTCGGTGAACGCGCGAGCGCTCATCTCCGCGTCGCGGGTCACGTCCCACGCCGACGCGAGCACGAGCGACTTGGGCAACGAGCTCTCGAAGCCGCGGACGTGCTCGAGAGCCGTGGCGAGGGAACGCTCGTCGAGCCGGATCTTGGCGTAGGTGAGGTCGTCGTCGTTGACCAGGACGAGGTCGGGCTGCTCGCGACCGATCAGCTCGGGCACCTCGGTGCGCGTGCCGGTGAGGTCGATCTCCAGACGGTCGGTCCGCAGGAGGCGGGAGTCGCCCTCGGGACCGGACTCCACGGCATACAGGCCGATCGCCAGCCGGTGGGGCCGGATCGTCTCGAAGCCGGGAGCAAAGGTCTGCTCGACCACGGCGCTCGAGATGTGGCCCTGGTCGTCGACCTCGATGAGCGGGCGCAGGGTGTTGACCCCGGCCGTCTCGAGCCAGGCCTTGCTCCACGTGCGCAGGTCGCGACCCGACGTCGCCTCGAGCTCGGTCAGGAGGTCGGCCAGCGTCGTGTTGGTCCACTTGTGCTTGGCGAAGTAGGCGCGCAGGCCGTCGCGGAAGGCGTCACGACCCACATAGGCGACGAGCTGCTTGAGCACCGACGCGCCCTTGGCGTAGGTGATGCCGTCGAAGTTGACCTCGACGTCCTCGAGGTCACGGATCGGGGCGACGATGGGGTGCGTCGACGACAGCTGGTCCTGGCGGTAGGCCCAGTCCTTCTCGTGCGTGCCGAACGTCGTCCAGGCCTCGGTCCACTGGGTCGCCTCGGCCTGGCAGGTCGTCGACGCCCACTCGGCGAAGGACTCGTTGAGCCAGAGGTCGTTCCACCACTTCATCGTCACGAGGTTGCCGAACCACATGTGCGCCAGCTCGTGCAGCACGGTGAGGGCGCGGCGCTCGACGATGGAGTCGGTGACCTTGGAGCGGAAGACGTACATCTCGTTGAACGTCACGCAGCCGGCGTTCTCCATCGCGCCCATGTTGTACTCGGGCGTGAAGACCTGGTCGTACTTCTCGAACGGGTAGGGCTGGTCGAACTCCTCCTCGAAGAACGCGAAGCCCTTCTTGGTGAGGTCGAAGAGGTTGTCGGCGTCGAGGAACTCGGTCAGGGACTTGCGGCAGAAGATGCCCAGCGGCACCTCACCGCGGCGGCTCGTGAGGCTGTCGCGCACGACGTCGTAGGGACCGGCGACCAGCGCGGTGATGTAGCTCGAGATCGGCTCGGTGGCAGGAAACTCCCACGTGGCGACGCCGTCCCGACCCGTGGGCGTCGGCTCGGGCGTGGGGGAGTTCGAGAGCACCTGCCAGTGGCTGGGGGCGGTGACGGTGAAGCTGAAGCGCGCCTTGAGGTCGGGCTGCTCGAAGACGGGATACATGCGCCGGCTGTCGGGCACCTCGAACTGGCTGTAGAGGTAGACCTCGTCGTCGACCGGGTCGACGAAGCGGTGCAGGCCCTCACCGGTGTTGCTGTAGCGGCCCGTGGCCTCGATGCGCAGCTCGTTGAGGCCCTCCACGGGAGACACCGGGATCCGCGACCCGTCGTATGCCGGCTCGACCGCCTCGCCGTTGAGCGTCACCTTCTCGACGGACGCGCCGATGAAGTCCACGAAGGTCGAGCCTCCCGCCGTGGCGGTGAAGGTCAGGGTGCTCGTCGTCGCGAACGTCCGGTCGGACGTCGTGAGGTCGAGCTCGACGGCGTACGCCTGGACCGAGATGAGCGCTGCGCGCTCCTCGGCCTCGACGCGGGTCAGGTTGGTGCCGGGCACGGGGGATCTCCTGCTCTGCCGGAAAAGGAAGGGGGTGGGGTCCTCAGAACCTCATCCTCGCATGCGGCGTCGGGGCCCCAGCGTGGGCCGACGCGCCATCACACAGTGCTCAGCAGCGCCCGGTACCCCAGCCGATGCACCCCACCCGCACGTTCTCCGGGGTGCGCAGCACCGCGGTGCCACCCGCGTTGGCCAGCAGGGGAGTGGCACTTCCCCAGTAGCGGGTCAGGCGGGTGCTCGTCCCCGTGCCGGAGCGCAGCACCAGCAGCTCGCCGGGGCGCACGACCGACCCCTTCGGGAACTCGTACGTGTGCCCGAACGCCGACATGACCCGGTAGGACACGTCGACGCTGTAGGCCCCAGCCGGGCGCACCGTCACGTACTCACCGTTGAGGTTCGTCGCATCAGTTCCCGGAGCATCCGCCTTCGCCGTCATCGTGACCTTGCCGACCAGTGGGTCCGTGCACGCATAGAGGCACGGGTACATCGACCAGGCGCGCACGTCACCCTGGGGGTCGTACAGGTACACCCCGGAGCCGGGAACCGTCGTCCCGTTGGTGTTGGAGAACTTCGACTTGGCCGAGCCCCAGTACAACCGTGTGGTCGTGTTCGTGCCCGTGCCGACGAACAACGTCGTCATCCCACCGGCAGGCACCACAGCGGTTGAGGGGAAGAAGTACGAGTCCTGCCCACCCGTCCGCAGGGCCCAGCCCTTGAGGGACAGGGCCGTCCCGGACGTGTTCAGGACGCGCACCCATTCCTGGTTCGGGTCCTTCGACTCGTCGAGGTTGCCGTCCGAGTTGACCCACGTGCGCAACGGTGTGGTCTGTGAGGGTCCGCTGCCGCAGAAGTCGGTGTCCCAGAGGTTCGTGCGAGCCTTCGCAGCCTGCTGCGCAGCGACCTCGTACGCCTTCCAGCGGGACGTGTCGCCGCCCGCACCGGGCATGGGGAGGGCGTGCCCGGCCTTGAGCATCGGCAGCTGGGTGTCGACCCACGCGGATCCGTTCCACGCGTCGACGAACCGGACCGGGCGGCCCAGGCTCGACATGGCCGGGTTCGACAACGACATCCGCACCCGCTTGCCGACCGGAGCCTGCTGCGCCATCGCGGCCGACGCCTGTGCCGCGTGGCACGTGCCCTTCTCCATCGTCTGGATACCGGCGTTGCGCACGTGCACCGGCGCAACCGTGGTCGGGTCGTCACCGTCGACCCGGACCACGACCGTGTCCCCGTCGTCGATGCTGACGACCGTCCCGTAGGTGACTGGCGCTCCCCACACCTTGGAGGTGGTTGCCGCGCTGGCTGGGCCCGAGGCGACCGCTGCCGCGCTCGCGAGGAGAGCGAGGCCCGCGACTGCGGCGAGAAGGGGGCGGCGGCGCGCAGTCGCGCGCCCGAAGGCAGTCAGGGCAGACACAGGGACCTTTCAGGACGGGGAGTGTGACACTAACGCAGGGCCGCAGGTCTCGCTCGTCGATCTGGTGAACCCCAGCCACGACCGAGCCGCCGAGGGTGGCGCCCCAGGTCTGCACGCGCCTCCAGCGGGGTGGCACGATGGGCCCCATGAGCCACGAGAGCACTGACAGCACCGAGCAGCGACACACCGCCGAGTTCTGGTTCGACCCCCTGTGCCCCTGGGCCTGGATGACCTCCCGGTGGATGGGTGAGGTCGAGCAGACGCGGCCCGTCGACGTCACCTGGTCGGTCATGTCGCTGTCCGTGCTCAACGAGGGGCGTGACCTGCCCGAGGGCTACCGCGAGCTCATGGACCGTGGCTGGGGCCCCGCCCGTGTCGTCACGGCAGCCGGCGAGCTGCACGGCGCCGACGTCATGAAGCCGCTCTACGACGCGATCGGGACGGCGATCCACCCCGGGGGCGTGCAGGACTTCGACGAGGCCATCCGCACCGGGCTGGAGAAGTCCGGGCTCCCGGCCGAGCTGGCGAAGTTCGCCTCCTCGGACGAGTACGACGACCAGATGCGCGCCTCGACCCAGCGGGCCCTCGACCTCGTCGGCGACGACGTCGGCACACCGGTCATCTCCGTCGACGGCGTCTCCTTCTTCGGCCCCGTCGTCACCCCCGCCCCCAAGGGAGAGGCGGCGGGCAAGCTCTGGGACGGCTGCGTCCTCGTGGCCAACACCCCCGGCTTCTTCGAGCTCAAGCGCAGCCGCACGGCCGACCCGCAGTTCGACTGAGCCCGGCCCGCCGCACCACCTCACCTCGACCAGCGACGTTCGACACAGGAGCACCACCAGACATGCGCGTTCACATCGGCGGCGACCACGCGGCATACGACCTCCAGCAGGACCTCGTCGCGTTCCTGGAGAGCGAGGGTCACGAGGTGACCAACCACGGGCCCTTCACCCTCGACCCGGTCGACGACTACCCCGTGTTCGTCCTGCGGGCGGCCGAGGCCGTTGCCGGCAACCCCGAGTCGCTGGGGATCGTGCTCGGGGGCTCCGGCAACGGCGAGCAGATGGCCGCCAACAAGGTCGTGGGAGTGCGTGCGGCGCTGTGCTACAACGACGAGCTGGCCCAGCTCGCGCGCGAGCACAACGACGCCCGGGTCATCTCGATCGGTGCCCGCATGAGCTCGGTCGAGCAGTCACGCTCGATGGTGCGCACGTTCCTGCAGACCCCGTTCTCGGGGGAGGAACGCCACCAGCGCCGGATCGACATGGTCAGCGCCTACGAGGACAGCAAGACCCTGCCTGACCTGCACTGACGCAACTTCTGCCGAACCTTTCGCGGGCGCCTACCGGTGAGTTAGTGTGGCGGTACGCCGTCCATGACAGGAGAACCGCTGGTGGCTACGGACGTCAGCGTCCTCGTGCACAGACGCCCAACCACGCTCGCACGTCGTTGGCATGCCTATGTGTTCACGGGGCCCCGGCGAGACAACATCGTCTTCGCCCTCTGCCTGCTCGTCTCGGCGGCCTTCATGGCCGTGATCCTCATCTTCCCCGGTCAGTTCCCCCCGGTCGTGATGGCTCCGCTCATCGTGCTGTTCGGGCTCTACCTGCCCAACCGTCACCTCGTCGCCCTCTATGTCGCGCTCGCGATCGGGTTGGGCATTGCCACACCTCGCCAGCCCACCTCGGGCACCACGAGGGCAGTCATGCTCACCTCCATCTGCGTGCTCATGGTGATGATGGTCATCGTCGCGGCATCGCGCAGGCGGGTCGGCGCGACGGGGTTCCACGGTGAGGACCTGTTGGTCGAGCTCCGCGACCGCATCGCCCGCTCCGCCCGGCTGCCGGTCCTGCCCTCGGGGTGGACCGCGGAGTCGGCCGTCCTGTCCGCACACGGCGAGGGCTTCTCCGGAGACTTCATGGTGGCCGACCGCACCCAGGGCGGCCGCCACCTCGAGGTGGCGCTCGTCGACGTCAGTGGCAAGGGTCGTGACGCGGGCACGCGTTCGCTCCTGCTGTCCGGTGCCCTCGGAGCCCTGCTCGGCTCGCTCGCGCCCCCGAGCTTCCTCGGTGCGGCGAACCGGTACCTCGTCCGCCAAGGGTGGGACGAGGGTTTCGCGACCGCCGTCCATGTCGACATCAACCTTGCCACGGGGGAGTTCTCCGTGGGGAGCGCCGGGCACCCCCCGGCGGTCCGCTACGCGTCGGGGGCCGGGACCTGGCACGTCCTCGACGGCGGGCGTGGTCCCGTGCTCGGCGTCATGGACGGGGCGGGGTTCACCCGGACCGGTGGCACCCTCGCCGCCGGCGACGCGCTGATGATCTACTCGGACGGCATCATCGAGTCGCGCGGGCACGACCTCACCGAGGGCACCGACCGCATGCTGGGTGCCGCGTCCGGCGCCATGGTCCGCCACGGCCACTCGGTGGCCGACGCCGTCGTCTCCTCCGCCCGCTCGGGCGAGGCCGACGACCGTGCGGTGTTCGTCATCCTCCGCAGCTGAGCTCCGGACGCCGGGTTAGCCTCGAGGCGTGTCGCCCACGCGCTCGACCCTCGACCACTCTCCCCGTCAGGGAGTGCGCACCTTCACCCCCAGATGGCGCAGCTCGCCGCTGACCACGGAGCGGATGGAGCGCCTGCTGCCCGCACACGCGATCCCGGCCGAGGGCGAGCTCGACCGGGAGGCCTGGTTCGGCCGCGTCGCCCCGGTGGTCCTCGAGATCGGCTCCGGTCACGGCGCCGCAGCGGTCGCCTATGCGGCAGCCCATCCCGAGCACGACCTCATCGCCGCAGAGGTGCACGTACCCGGTGTCGCGCGCATGTTGTCATCCGCCGAGCCGCTGGAGCTGCGCAACCTGTGGGTCGAGGTCGACGATGCCCTGCCGCTGCTCACCGAGCGCGTGCCCAGCGGGGCGCTGGCGGCCGTGCACCTGTTCTTCCCCGATCCCTGGCCCAAGGGCAAGCATGCGAAGCGCCGGTTCGTCCAGCAGCACACGCTCGCGCTCCTCGCCGACCGCCTGGAGGCCGGTGGCGTGCTGCGCATCGCCACCGACCACGAGGTCTATGCCGCGCACGTCCGGCACCAGGTCGAGCACCACGGCGGGTGGACGGTCGTCGAGGGGGAGCGGCCGCCGTGGCGTCCGCAGGACGGGTTCGAGGCCAAGGGCCGCCGGGCCGGCCGCTCGATCTCCGAGTTCGCCCTCACGCCGCGGCAGGCGCCGGGGCCGGTGCCTGCGCGGAAGCCCTGAGGGCGCATGCACGAGTGTCGGGCTGACAGGATTTGAACCTGCGACATCTTCGTCCCAAACGAAGCGCGCTACCAAACTGCGCCACAGCCCGTTCGCCCGCACTGTAGCGGACGCACCACGACCGGCCCGATTTCGGATCCTGAGGAGGCGGCCACTAGGCTAACTCCTGCTCCGAGAAGGTCGATCCACGTCGACCACGACCGGCGCGCGGGCGTAGCTCAATGGTAGAGCCCCAGTCTTCCAAACTGACTACGCGGGTTCGATTCCCGTCGCCCGCTCTCTGTTGGCCTGCAAGGACGCTCGCGAAGTGCGCGTATGACGACAGCGTGTGCACTGGGAGCGTTCTTGCACGCCACCTCCTCGCCGCCCTGGCTGCCCGCTCCCATGCCTTCGGGCACGCTGAGCAGGCTCTGGCGCTCTCCGGGTGCGGGCGTTGTCCAGTCGACGAATGCGGCTGTTGCTCGTCGTCAGTCCTGGCCCGAGAAGAACTCCACCTTGCGGCGCTCGCCCGAGACGATGATGAGGTCACCGTCGTTCACCACGGACGCCGGCGTGGCGTAGGAAAAGTCCTTACCGGCAGCCTTGATGCCGACGATGGTGACCCCGTAGGTCTTCCGAATCCCGGCCTCAGCGAGAGTGCGGCCAAGAATGCTGCGCGGTGGAGAGGTCTTCACGATGGCATAGCCGTCGTCGAACTCAATGTAGTCCTGCATCCGGCCACGCACGAGGTGGGCCACGCGCTTGCCCATTTCGTGCTCGGGGCGAACCACATGCGTGACCCCGACCTGGGTGAGGATCTCGCGCTGAGACATGGTGACCGCCTTGGCCCAGATGTCGCTGACGCCGAGCTTGCGAAGCACGAACGCCGTGAGCACGCTGGCCTCGAGGTTGCTGCCGATGCCGATGACGGCCTTGGAGAAGTCGCCGACGCCCAGCTGTTCCATCGCCTGCAGATCGGTGGCGTCAGCCTGGACAACGTGAGTCCAGCGTCCGGCAAGGTCCTGCACGCGTTTCGGGTCGTTGTCGATGGCGAGGACCTGCACGTCGTCGCGTTCGAGCTCATCCGCAAGCGACTTGCCGAACCGGCCGAGACCGATGACGGCGACGCCGCCTGACTGCGCAATCTTCTTAGCCAATGAGTGGCGCTCCTTCGGGGTAGCGGTAGCGGCGGTTCCGCTCCCGCAACGTCAGTGCGGACACCAGTGTGATCGGGCCCAGGCGGCCCAGGAACATGAGAACCACCAGCACCAGCTCCCCACCGTCCCCGACCTTCGGTGTGATGCCAGTGGACAGGCCCACCGTGGCGAAGGCCGAGGTGCTCTCGAACAGCACGTCACGGAACGGGAGCTCAGTGAGCTCCGTGAGGAGCATGGTGGCAGTGAGGACGGCAGCGACTCCGAGCAGTGCGACGGTGGTGGCCTGGCGGACCACACGGTGCTCGATTCGACGGTCGAAGGCGATGACGTCCTCCTCTCCGCGAACCTCGGCCACGATGACGAAGAACAGCACGATGAAGGTGGTCACCTTCAGGCCGCCGGCGGTGCCGGCCGAACCACCGCCGACGAACATCAGCATGATGGTCCCCAACAGGGTTTCGTCGGTGACGGCGCCATAGTCCCAGGCGTTGAAGCCCGCGGTTCGGGGCTGCACGGCGTGGAACCAGGCGCCGAGCAGCTTTGCAGGAAGGCTCAAGGGTCCCAGAGTGCCCTCGTTGTCCCACTCGGTGAGGCTCATGAAGACGGTGCCGATGACCAGCAGGGCACCGGTCATGAGCAGGGTCAGCCGGGTGTGAAGGCTCCACGTCCGTGGGCGCCGGTTGCGCAGAAGCTCGATCAGCACCGGGAAGCCGATGCCGCCGATGACGATCGCGACAGAGATTGGCATGAGGACGAAACCGTCCGTGAGGAAGCGCATGAGGTTGTCGCTGTAGAGCGCGAAACCGGCGTTGTTGAACGATGACACGGCGTGGAAGACGCCGTGCCAGACGGCAGTGCCCCAGGCGCCGTCGTACGCCGAACGAAACCGCAACGTCAGGAGCAGCGCGACGACGCTCTCCACCGTGAACGTGATGATGAAGACCCCACGCAGGACCCGGCGCACGTCCCCCAGGCCGACGCTCCTGGTCTCCGCCGCGGCCGTCAGACGAGTACGCAGCCCCATGCGGCGCGCCAGGAACAGGGCGATCAGCGATCCCAGGGTCATGATTCCGAACCCGCCCACCTGGATCAGCCCAAGGATGACGACCTGGCCGGTCACACTCCAGTACGTGGCCGTGTCGACCACCGTCAACCCCGTCACACACACCGCGCTGGTGGCCGTGAACAGCGCCGTGACGAGCGGCGCCCCGTCTCCATCAGTGCGGCACATGGGAAGCATGAGCAACACCGTCCCGATCGCCGCAGCGGTGGCAAATGCGAAGGCCACCACCTGGGCTGGGTGACGGAACAAGGGCTTACGGCGAGAGGCGGGGTCGACTCGGCGTAGAAACACCGGTCAAGGATGTCAGGAACAAACCTTCCTCGTCGCCTCCGTCCCTGCACTCCTCAGCTCGTCGTGACCTGACCGCTCCGTCCTCCGCTCTCGTGGGCGGGTGGCACACCTGTTCCTGCCGGGCGGCGTCGGCTCAGCGAGGCGTGGGTCAGCGCGGCGTCGGACCCTCGAGCTCGACGACGTCGAGCTGCCCGTCTGCGTACTGCGCCCGCAGGGCCTTCTTGTTGAACTTGCCGACACTCGTCTTGGGCACCTCGTCGATGAACGCCCAGTGCTCCGGCAGCTGCCACTTCGCGAACCGGTCGGCCAGGGCGGTGCGCAGGGCCTCCGCGTCGGCGTTGGCGTGCTCACCGAGCACGACGGCCACGAGGGGGCGCTCGTCCCAGGCGTCGTCGGGCACGCCGATGACGGCGGCCTCGACGACGCCGGGGAGGGCCATCACCGCGTTCTCGAGGTCGACGGACGAGATCCACTCGCCACCCGACTTGATGACGTCCTTGGACCGGTCGACGAGCGTCAGGTAGCCGTTGGGGGTGATCCGGCCGACGTCGCCCGTGCGCAGCCAGCCGTCGTGGAACTTCTCGGGCTCGACGGCGGTGTCGTCGGGGGAGTAGTAGGAGCTCGCGATCCACGGACCCTTGACCTCGAGCTCGCCCAGGCTCTCACCGTCATGGGGGACGACGTTGCCCTCGTCGTCGAGAAGCCGCGCCTGCACGCTGGCGCCGAACTGCCCTTGGCTGATGCGGTACTCCCACTCCGCGTCTCCGGAGGACCTCGCGGGCGGGTGCGCCACCGAACCCAGCGGCGAGGTCTCGGTCATGCCCCAGGCGTGGACCACGCGGACTCCGTGCTCCTCGTCGAACGCCTTCATCATCGACGGCGGGACCGCTGAGCCGCCGATGATCACCTCGCGGAGGTGCGTGATGTCCTGCGGGTGGGCGGCGAGCTGGCCGAGGACCCCGGTCCAGATCGTCGGGACGGCGGCCGCGAAGGTCGGCTGCTCGGCGGCCATCATCTCGAGGAGCGGCGCCGGCTGGAGGAAGCGGTCAGGCATGAGCAGGGACGCGCCGCTCATCAGTGCGGCGTAGGGGATGCCCCAGGCGTTGGCGTGGAACATCGGCACGATGACCAGCGCGCGGTCACGCTCGGACAACGCCATGCCGTCGGTCGTGCACACCTGCATCGAGTGCAGCACGCTCGACCGGTGCGAGTACGCCACACCCTTGGGCTCACCCGTGGTGCCGGAGGTGTAGCACATCGCCGCCGCCATGCGTTCGTCGACGACCGGGAAGTCGAACTCCTCGGACTGAGTGCCCAGCAGCTCGTCATAGCCGTGGACCGTGACCCCGGCCGGAGCCTCGAGGGCGCTCGGGTCACCGTTGGCCACGATGACGTGCTGGACCGACCGAAGGGCCGGGAGCAGCGGGCCGAAGAGGGGAACCAGCGAGCCGTCGACGATGACGACCTTGTCCTGGGCGTGGTTGGCCACGTAGGTCAGCTGCTCGGGGAAGAGACGGATGTTGAGCGCGTGCAGGACGCAGCCCATGGCCGGGACGGCGGCGTAGGCGACGAAGTGCTCGTTGTTGTTCCACATGAAGGTGGCGACGCGGTCGGTCTGCTCGACCCCGAGGGCGCGCAGGGCGTTCGCGAGCCGCCCCGACTGTCGACCGACCTCCGCATAGGTCATCCGCCGGACCTCCGACCCGGTCCAGGTGGTGACCTCCGAGTCGGCCTTGGCGGTCATCGCGTGGCGAAGGAGGGTGGCGAGGGACAGGGGCTCGTCCTGCATGGTGCTCAACATGACCTCATGATCGCCGGGCCCCGACCGGTGCGCACCCCTTTCAAGGGAGGAATCTTCCGCACGCCGTCGCGAACGCAGGTATGCCGCCCGCGCACGGTGCGCGGACGGCATACCCGGTGTGTCGTGAGCTGGGGCGTCAGGCTCGGAACGCGAGCCAGGCGTCACTCATGCGGTCGGCCTGGCCCGGGGTGAACATGTTCATGCAGGAGTCCTGCGTGTAGTCCATGAAGTTGTGGATCGGGTCCTTGCCGGGAGCGGTGCACGTGTCCGCGTCGGTGGGGCAGTTGAACTGCGGCATGGCCTCGCGCGGGGTGTCTGCGACGTAGTCGCCGGCTGCAGAGCAGCCCTTGTTGAAGGTGTGGTCGAGCATGAGCCAGTGGCCGACCTCGTGGGTGAGGGTGTCACCGAGGGAGTACTTGCCGGCGGTGCCACCGGGCATCGACTCGTCGAGCATGACGACGCCGTCGATGAAGTCGCGGCCGTTGTTGTAGCCCTTGGGGAAGTAGGCCCAGCCGAGGAGGCCGCCACCGATGTCGGCGACGTACACGTTGAGCGTCCTGGAGCTGCCCTCGTAGAGCGCCTTCTTCATGTCCCGCTCGGCCTTGCCGGGGGTGACGGTGTTCCAGACGGGGTTGACCGTCCAGGTCGTCTTGGTGAGGTCGAAGCGGAACGGGGTGTCGGAGGCGTCGGTCGCGGTTGCACCGGAGTAGGAGTCGTTGAGGACCTTCATCTGCGCCGCGATCATCGTGTTCATCCGCGTCGTGGCCGCCGAGCTGAGGGCGCCCTTGGAGACGACGTGGAAGATCGTCGGGATGGTCACCGAGCCGTTGGCCAGCCGCGGGCTGTCCTTGATGACGCCGTACGCCTTCGCCTCGTTCTTGCTGTAGAGCTCCGGCTCCTTCGCCGTGTCCTTGGCGTCGTCGCGGACGCGGGCGGCCGAGGTCGCTCCTGCCGGGTCGCACTGGGCGACGGCGGGGGAGGGCGTGGAGGCGGCGCTCACGGTGGCCGGGGACGAGACGGCGAAGCTGGACGCTGCGAGCGCGATGACGCCGAGCGCAGGTCGGATGAGACGTCGTGACATGAAGGATCTCCTCAGAGGAAAGCGACCCGTTCGGGCCGCTGCGCGGACGGTACTCCGGCCGACCCCCTGCGTGGGGGCTTTCGGCGACGACGATTCGGTCCGTGTCGCCGCGCCCGTTAGCATGTTGGTGAGTGGAGTTTCATCGGTATGCCGTGCGCACACCTTCCCGTGTCCGCGGGCCGCGCCCGTGGCCGGCATGCCCGACCCGATCTCATCCGCGAGCAGCGCCTCGCACCATCCGACCCCAACACCTGTGGAGTGCCTGAAGTGAAGAGTGCCGTCGAGACCCTCAGCCCGACCCGGGTGAAGCTCATCGTCGAGGTGCCGTTCGACGAGCTGAAGCCCGACCTCGACGCGGCGTACCGGACGATCGGGTCGCAGATCCAGATTCCGGGATTCCGCAAGGGCAAGGTTCCCGCTCGCATCATCGACCAGCGCGTCGGCCGCGGCGCCGTCGTCCAGGAGGCCGTCAACGAGGCCCTCCCGCGCTTCTTCTCCGAGGCCATCGACGCCGAGGGCATCAAGGCCATCGGCCAGCCGGACGTCGACGTGACGGCCGTGCCGCTCGAGGACGGCCAGGACCTCGAGTTCACCGTCGAGACCGACGTGCGCCCCGAGATCGAGCTGCCCGACCTGGACGGCATCGCCGTCGAGGTCGACGAGGTCAAGGCCACCGACGAGGACATCGAGGAGCGCCTCACCTCACTGCGCCAGCGCTTCGGCACCCTGACCTCCGTCGAGCGCGCCGTCG
Organism: Knoellia sp. Soil729; assembly: GCF_001427985.1. GTDB lineage: Bacteria > Actinomycetota > Actinomycetes > Actinomycetales > Dermatophilaceae > Knoellia. Next base: position 277,503 of record NZ_LMSA01000001.1, on the reverse strand, counting down.
AGAACGGCGACGTCCTCTCGATCGACCTCAAGGCCGTCATCGACGACGAGGAGATCGACAGCGTCGAGGGCGTCACCTACGAGGTCGGCTCGGGCAACATGCTCGAGGGCCTGGACGACGCCGTCCTGGGCGCCAACGCCGGCGACACCAAGACCTTCTCCGCGCCGCTCGCCGGTGGCGACCACGAGGGCCGCGACGCCGACTGCACCGTCACCGTCCAGTCCGTCAAGGTCCGTGAGCTCCCCGAGCTCGACGACGACTTCGCCCAGCTCGCCTCGCAGTTCGACACGATGGACGAGCTGCGCGCCGACATCGTCACGCAGGCCGAGCAGGCCAAGAAGTTCGAGCAGGGCGTCCAGGCCCGCGACAAGGTCCTCGAGCACCTCCTCGAGGTCACCGAGGTCGCCGTGCCCGAGGGCATCGTCGAGGCCGAGGTGCACAGCCACCTCGAGGGCGAGGACCGCCTCGAGGACGACACCCACCGCGCCGAGGTCGACGAGAGCACCCGCAAGGCGCTCAAGGGCCAGTTCCTGCTCGACGCGCTCGCCGAGAAGCTCGAGATCGAGGTCGAGCAGCCCGAGCTGATCGAGTACCTCATCATGAGCGCTCAGCAGTACGGCATGGACCCCAACCAGTTCGCCCAGGCCATCGACCAGCAGGGTCAGGTGCCCGCGATGGTCCAGGAGGTCTCCCGCCGCAAGGCGCTGGCTGCCGTGCTCGAGAAGGCCATCGTCACCGACACCGCCGGCACGACGATCGACCTCAACGAGCTGGTGCCCCAGGCCGAGGTCGTCGAGCCCGAGCTCGAGGACGACGCCGACGAGGCCGACCTCGAGGAGCTCGCCTCCGAGGTCGACACGGACGCCGACACCGAGGCCGACACCGAGGCGCCGGCCAAGGCCTGACGCCCCTTCGCTCCACCACGACGTATGCCGTGTGCTTCCTCTCCGGGAAGCACACGGCATACGCGTATCGGCACGTCGCACGAGGTCCGGGTTTGCTTTGGGTGGCGATCCGTGATGAGGATCGAGGCATGACCCACGACAAGCAGATCACCGTTTCGCGCACCATCGACGCGCCTGCCCAGGCGATCTTCGCTGTGCTCAGCAACCCCGAGCGGCACACCGAGCTCGACGGCTCCGGGTTCATGCGCTCGGACGAGAAGTCCAACCGCATCAGCAAGGTCGGCGACGTCTTCACGATGAACATGACCGGCGACCACATGGGTGGCGACTACCAGACCGACAACCACGTCGTCGGCTACTCCGAGAACTCCCTGCTCGCGTGGGAGACCGCGCCGGCCGGCACGACGCCTCCCGGGTGGGAGTGGGTCTGGCGCCTCGAGCAGCAGGGTCCCGACCAGACGCTCGTCACCCACACCTATGACTGGTCGAAGGTGACCGACAAGGACATCCTGCGGAAGGTCAGCTTCCCCCTGGTGACCCAGGGCCAGCTCGAGGACACCCTCGCCCGGCTCGCCGAGGTCTCAGCCGGGTCCTGACGTCGAGTCGCCGACTCGGAGAGTGACCTCGAGGGGCTGGTCGCCGGGTGTCTCACCGGCGAGCAGCCGCCGCGCGAGCTCTCCGAGGAGGCGGCCCTTGGCCTCGCCGGGCTGCTCGATCGTCGTCAGCCGGTGGTCGAGCCAGGGGAGGTCGACGCCGTCGAAGCCGGTCACCGAGACGTCCTCGGGCACCCGCAGGCCCAGCAGCTCGGCGGCGCGGATCACGCCTGCTGCCAACAGGTCCGACTGGGCGACGATGCCGGTGGGACGCTCGTGCACGGCGACGTCGAGGAGCAGTCGGCCGGCTGCCTCGCCCTGCTCGACGTCGGGCTGCTCGGCCTCGACAAGGGTCGCCCGAGGGCCGGCGACGTCGAGGAAGCCGTGGGCCCGCTCCCGCGCATCGGGGTAGGCCGCGTGCTCGAGCTCCGTGGCCTCGACGCGGTGCGTGGGCCGGCGGATGCCCAGGGGCATGAGGACGTGCGCGAGCCGTTCGTGCCCGAGGTCGACGAGGTGCTGGGTCGCTGCAGCTGAGGCTCCGCGCTCGTCCACCACGACGTGGGTGACGGCGCCGTCCAGGGGTGCGCCCGCTCCGACCATGGGGATGCCACGGGCCAGGAGGTGCTCGACCAGGGGGCTGTCGGTGCGGCCGCAGAGCGGGAAGACGGCTGCGTCGACGGCGTGCGTCGCGAGCGGGTTCGGCTGGGTGTCGCCGTGGTCGGCGAGCAGCAGCATGCTCGTGCCCATCGCGTCGAGCTCCTGGGCCAGGCCGTCGAGCACGGAGAGAGCGAAGGGATCGCGGAAGGCGTGCAGCAGGCGGTCCTCGACGATGACGGCCACGGTGCCGGAGCGCCCCTGGCGCAGTGAGCTGGCGAGGGGGTCGGGCCCTGCGTAGGCGAGCTCCGTCGCGGCGGCGTGCACGCGCTCGGCGGTGCTGGTGGCGACGGGACCCTTGCCGCTGAAGACGAGCGAGGCCGTGCTGATGGAGACCCCGGCCAGCTCGGCGACGTCGCGCAGCGTCACCTTGCGCGGCGGCTGCGCGCGGCGCGTTGGGGGCGTTTGACGGGGCGGGGTCATGCGAGAGACACTATCGAATCGATTCGACTTGTCCCACTTCGTGCCAGAAATCCCACTTATTGCGCGTTGGGACAGGCGCTTGCTGCCCTCGCACCTGTCCCAACGCGCAATCAGTGGACCGGTCGCATTCCCTCAGAGAGAGCCTCAGCCCGTGACCAGCCCCGCCGCCCTGCCACGCGAACGCGTTGCCAGTGCCCGCACCGCCGTCTTCATCGTCTTCGCCCTGGCCGGCGTGGCCTTCGCGTCCTGGGCCTCGCGCATCGCGGATGCCAAGTCGGCCCTCGACCTCACGCCGGGTCAGCTGGGTGCGACGCTCTTCGCGATGTCGGCCGGCTCGCTGCTCGCCATGCCGTCGACCGGACGCATCGCGGCGCGCATCGGTGTCGTCAACGCCATCCGCCTCGGCATGCTCGTGGGCATCGTCGGCTTCGGCGTGGTCGGCGCGGGGGTGGACATCGTCGAGTCACGGCTCATCGTGGCCATCGGCCTCTTTCTCATCGGCAGCGGCGTCGGGGTGTGGGACGTCGCCATGAACCTCGAGGGCGCGAGCGTCGAGCGGTTGCTCGGCCAGACGGTCATGCCGCAGTTCCACGCCGCCTTCAGTGGCGGGACCGTGCTCTCGGCGCTCGTCGGCTCGGCCATGTCGTGGGCGCGGATCCCCCTGCTGCCGCACCTCCTGGCCTCGGCCCTGCTGGTCACCGCTGGTGGGTTCTGGGCGATGCGCGCCTTCCTGCCGAGGACGGTCGAGGACGCGGAGGCGAGCGAGCTGGCGGAGGCCGCCGGGTCTGCCGGGGCCGCTGAGCCTGCCGGGGGCGGTGCCGGAGTCGGCTCGGGGTCGAGCACGGGCGCGCCCTCTGCGCCGGTCCGCCCGCGCTCCGCCTGGCTCGAGCCACGCACCCTGCTCATCGGGGTCGTCACCCTCGTCGCGGCCTTCACGGAGGGCACGGCCAACGACTGGATGGCCGTCGCCTTCGTCGAGGGTCACGCCCTCCCCGCCTGGGCGGGCGTCCTCGCCTTCGCCACCTTCCTGTCCTTCATGACCGTGGGCCGGTTGCTGGGCACCCGGTGGCTCGACACCTATGGGCGCGTGCCGGTGCTGAGGGCGACGTTCGCCCTGGCCGTCCTCGGCTCGTTGCTCGTCATCTTCGGCAACGCCTGGCTCGCCTTCGTGGGTGCGGCGGTGTGGGGCATCGGCGTCTCGCTCGGGTTCCCGGTGGGCATGAGTGCCAGCGCCGACGACCCGCAGCGTGCGGGAGCCCGGATGTCGGTCGTGGCCACGATCGGCTACATGGCCTTCATCGCCGGTCCGCCCGTGCTTGGCTTCCTCGGCGACCACGTCGGCGTCCTTCGAAGCCTGCTCGCCGTGGGCACGATGGCGCTGCTCGTCCAGGTCATCCTCGAGCACGTGCGTGAGCCCGCCGGTGACGTACGCACGACGGTCCCGGCGGCAGCTCACGAGGCCGGCTGACCGGCATACGGGCCGGCTTTTGTGCTCAGGGCGAACACGCGCGGGCACCGGGAGTGCGCGGGAGGACCCGCGCGTTAAGGTCAGCGAAAGGCACGACCCCACATCACGGCAGGAGCAGACCAGCGTGAGCAGCAACGAGATCGTCGCAGCCGGTCCGGGCGAGAAGCTCGGGCTCGACGACAGCATCTACAACCGCCTCCTCAAGGAGCGGATCATCTTCCTCGGCTCCGAGGTGCGCGACGAGAACGCCAACGCGATCTGCGCGCAGATGCTCCTGCTCGCCGCGGAGGACTCCGACAAGGACATCTGGCTCTACATCAACAGCCCCGGTGGCTCGGTGACCGCCGGCATGGCGATCTTCGACACCATGCAGTGGGTCCCCAACGACGTCGCCACCGTCGCGATGGGCATGGCGGCCTCGATGGGCCAGTTCCTGCTGTCCGCGGGCACGCCCGGCAAGCGCTACGCCACGCCGCACGCGCGCGTCATGATGCACCAGCCCTCGGGCGGCATCGGCGGCACCGCATCCGACATCAAGATCCAGGCCGAGCAGCTCCTCCACATCAAGAAGCAGATGGCCGAGCTCATCGCCGAGCACACCGGCCAGACCCCCGAGCAGATCGAGAAGGACTCCGACCGGGACCGCTGGTTCACGGCCTCGGAGGCGAAGGACTACGGCTTCGTCGACCACGTCTTCTCGCGCGCCGACCAGGCCGGCAACTCGTCCGACAACCCGGTCACTGACTGACCCGGCGACCAGGAGAACTCACAGACATGAACGCGAACTACCCCCAGCGTGGGCTCCACGTCCCCGCTTCGATGACCCCGTCGAGCCGCTACATCCTGCCGCAGTTCGAGGAGCGTACCTCCTACGGCATGAAGCGGACCGACCCCTACACCAAGCTCTTCGAGGACCGCATCATCTTCCTCGGCGTGCAGGTCGACGACGCGTCCGCCGATGACGTCATCGCCCAGCTCATCGTGCTCGAGTCCCAGGACCCCGACCGCGACATCCTCATGTACATCAACAGCCCCGGTGGCTCGTTCACCGCGATGACCGCGATCTACGACACCATGCAGTACATCCGGCCTGACGTGCAGACGTTCGTCATCGGTCAGGCGGCCTCGGCTGCCGCGGTGCTGCTCGGTGCGGGGGCGCCGGGCAAGCGCTATGCCCTGCCCAACGCGCGGGTCCTCATCCACCAGCCGGCGATCGAGGGCACGGGCGGCATGGCCTCCGACCTCGAGATCCACGCCAACGAGGTCCTGCGCATGCGCGCCTGGCTCGAGGACACCATCGCCGCCCACTCCGGGCGCGACGTCGAGCTGGTGCGCAAGGACATCGAGCGCGACAAGATCCTCTCGGCGGCCGATGCCAAGGAGTATGGCCTGATCGACGAGGTGCTCGCCTCCCGCAAGGCCTCCGACGAGGTCTGATCCTTCGCCGCACGACAAGCGCAAGGTATGCCGCCCGCTCACCCGAGTGGGCGGCATACCTGCGTCTGGGGCGGGTTTGGGTGAGCCGACCATACGGACATCACCTGCAGTTCTCGCTCCCGCATGTCGTTCTCGCTGGCGCACGTCGCCCCGGCGCCATGCGCCAGCGAGAACGACGTGCCCCGACGAAACCTGCAGTTCTCGCGGGGGTGGGAACCGGCCGGAGCTGTGGATATCTCGGAGGTGGGCGGGGGGATTCCTGTCAGGCTCGGCCCCATGCTCGGTGCCGCTGCTCCCCTCCCGTTCGACCCCGGAACCCTCCGCCCTGCGTCGGACCTGCGTCGCAGCGGCATCGAGCCCTCCCGTGGCGCATGGCACCACGTCCGCCGGGGCGTATGGATGGACGCGGGGGTGTGGGCCACGCTCGACTCCACCCAGAAGCACGCAGCCTTTGTCCACGCCACGGCTCTGCTTCGTCGGCTCGAGGAGCCCGTGGTGTGTGCCGTGGAGGCGGCCGCTGCGGTGTGGGGGCTGCCACGGATCGAGGCGTGGCCGGCCTTCGTCAGGCACCACGTCTGCGATCGGCGTGTCCGCGGCTCGGCCCTGCTTCGTCCCTTCCTCGGAGCCGAGGTGGAACCGGTGGAGCGACAGGGACTGTTGGTGACCCCGGTGGCTCGCACCATCGTTGATCTCGCCCGGACGGGGTCCCTGTTCACTGCGGTTGCCGCTGCCGACCATGCACTGCGGCATGAGCTGTGCGCAGCCGAGGATCTGGCGGCTGAGGTGAGCTCGGTCCCTGCCAGGGCCCCCGGTCGGGTGCGGGCCGCCGTGGTGCGCGACCTTGCGGACCCGCTCAGCATGTCGCCCGGGGAGAGCCTGTCCCGGGTGCAGATGTTCCGGCTCAACCTGCCCAGACCGGAGCTGCAGCACGCGGTTCACGACGACGAGGGTCTTGCCGGAACCGTGGACTTCTGGTGGGAGGGGGTCGTCGGGGAGTTCGACGGCAAGACGAAGTACCGCGTTCCCGCTGGTGCGAGCGCGGAGGAGGCAGCTGAGATCGTGTGGCGTGAGAAGAAGCGCGAGGACCGGCTGCGTCGCAAGGCGGCGGTGGGGCGCTGGACCTATCGCGAGGCGATGCAGCCGCAGGTCCTCGCGCAGGTCCTCGCGCAGGCCGGTGTCACGGCCGTGGCTCGCCCGCGATGGTTCGATGTGGGATCGGGCAACGTCGCCTGATGAGCCATCGGCGCACGTCGTTCTCGCGGGGGCACGTCGTCCCATCGCCGTGCGCCAACGAGAACGACGTGCGCCGGCGAGACCTGCAGGTCTCGCGTCGGGGGAGGCGGTGGATGTGGTGCTCGGCCCCGGGCAACACGAAGGTTCTGCCCTCAGCGGACAAGCGCGACTCGCGCCGTGTCGAAGGCGTTCAATGGGTTGCGTCGACGCTGCTGCGAGGTAGCGTCGGATGCGTCGCCCACGGGCCGTGTGGCTCCACGCCGACGGGGAAGCGACGACCAGCCGTCTTGACGAAGGGACCTGAGCACGTGGCACGAGTGGGAGAGACCAGCGACCTGCTGAAGTGCTCGTTCTGTGGCAAGTCCCAGAAGCAGGTCAAGAAGCTCATCGCCGGACCGGCGGTCTACATCTGTGACGAGTGCATCGAGCTCTGCAACGAGATCATCGAGGAGGAGCTGGCGGAGTCCTCGGACCTCGGCGGCCTCGACGAGCTTCCCAAGCCGCGCGAGATCTTCGACTTCCTGCAGCAGTACATCATCGGCCAGGACGTGGCCAAGCGCTCGCTCGCGGTGGCGGTCTACAACCACTACAAGCGCATCCAGTCGGGTGAGGGCGCCGGCAAGAAGGACGCCGACCACGTCGACATCGCGAAGTCCAACATCCTGCTCATCGGTCCGACCGGCTGTGGCAAGACCTACCTCGCGCAGACGCTGGCCAAGATGCTCAACGTCCCGTTCGCCATCGCCGACGCCACCGCGCTCACCGAGGCCGGCTACGTCGGCGAGGACGTCGAGAACATCCTCCTCAAGCTCATCCAGGCCGCGGACTACGACGTCAAGAAGGCCGAGACGGGCATCATCTACATCGACGAGGTCGACAAGATCGCCCGCAAGAGCGAGAACCCGTCGATCACCCGCGACGTCTCCGGCGAGGGAGTGCAGCAGGCCCTGCTCAAGATCCTCGAGGGCACGACCGCGAGCGTCCCGCCCCAGGGTGGCCGCAAGCACCCGCACCAGGAGTTCATCCAGATCGACACGACCAACGTGCTCTTCATCGTCGGTGGTGCGTTCGCCGGCCTCGAGAAGCTCATCGAGTCGCGCAGCGGCAAGAAGGGCCTGGGCTTCGGGTCCGAGCTGCACAACCCCAAGGACCTCGCCGAGTCGATCCACGAGGTCATGCCCGAGGACCTCATGAAGTTCGGCCTCATCCCCGAGTTCATCGGCCGGCTTCCCGTCATCACCACGGTGTCGCCGCTCGACATCCCGGCGCTGACCGAGATCCTCACCGAGCCGCGCAACGCCCTCGTCAAGCAGTACCAGAAGATGTTCCGCATCGACGGGGTCGAGCTGGAGTTCACCGACGAGGCCGTCGTCGCCATCGCCGAGCAGGCCCAGGCCCGCGGCACCGGCGCCCGCGGACTGCGCGCGATCATGGAGGAGGTCCTCCTCCCGGTCATGTTCGACGTTCCCAGCGACGACGAGATCACCAAGGTGGTCGTCACCGACGAGGTCGTGCGCAAGAACGTCCTGCCGACGATCGTGCGTCGTGAGGCCGGGCCCAAGCGCCGCAAGCGCACCGCCTGAGCACCACACCTCCCGACCGTGACACCTGCGGTCGCGTCGCCTGCTGACGCCAACCCCAGGCGTATGCCGGTCGGCCCGCTTGCGTGCTCAGCTCACTGCGCGCGCGGTGGTCTGCCCTGCGTCGGCTGGGTCGCGGGCGTGGACTGGGTCGTCGCTGTGGACTGGGTCAACCAGAACGCGAGCGCAAGGATGGCGACCGCGGCGACCGCGGCGTAGGTCAGCAGGGGCACCCCCGGTGGGGTGCTTCTCGACTGGGCCACCAGCACGGCCCACACCGGTGTCGACAGGGCGAGCACGGTCACGGCGCGCCGGACCCAGCGACGCACCGTCGCCCGGGGCAGGGGAGCGGCCGGGGGCAGCGCGACCGCCAGGGACGCGGCGAGGTGGATGGTCAGCACCGCGACCGCAGCCACGAGCGTGAGCGCCCAGTCACCGGCGTCGGCCGGCACCGCGGCACTCGAGAGCCAGTTGACAGCCTGCACGGCGAGGAGCAGGGACATGAGCCGTGACGCCGGTTCCAGGGCCGCGAAGGCGGTGAGCACCATGATGAGGAGCGCGCCGACGACGGTGCCGCGGGGGGTGGCGAAGGCGGCCACGAGCGCCAGCGCCACGGAGGGCACCACGATGAGGGCACGCAGCGCCTGCTGCGACGTGCTCATCGGGTCACCATCCTGGGAGAGCGCCGCTGCCGTCCGATGTCTCGCAGCACGAGGTCGAGAGTGCCGGGCCCCACCCAGGTGACGATGGGGACACCGCTGAGGCGGGTGCGGGTCATCTCGCGCGAGCGCTCCAGCAGGCGCAGGCGCCAGGCCAGCCGAGCCCCTTGCGTGACCTCGTCTTCGGGGACGAGTCCGTCGAGGAGGTCGTCGCCGAGGCTCGGGTCGGCCATCGAACGAGGCAGCGTGTCGACCACGACGGTGGACGTACCGCGTCGCGCCAGCGCGGACGCGTGCGCCAGGACCTCGACGGAGATGGCCGGGGTGAGGAAGACGACGAGCGTTCCCACCGAGACCGGATGGCGGAGCTGGCCGCGCAGGCGCTTCTCGTCGACGACCCCACCGTCGGCGACGCGGACGCGCGCGAGCACGTCGAGGAGGCGACGGAGCTGGTTGCTGCCCAGGCCCGGTGATAGGCGTGGGCTCTGGTGGGCACCGAGGACCTGGAGCCCGACCCGGTCACCGGCTCGCAGGTAGTGCTCGGCCACCGCGGCAGCAGCGCGCACGCCGTTGTCGAGGCTGCTGGCCTCACCCTCGAAGCCGGTGCTGGCGCCGAGGTCCTGCATCGCGTCGACGAGGAGCAGGATCTCGCTGTCCTCGTCGGAGTAGGTCGTCGTGACGTGAAGCTCACCCGTGCGCACCGACACCGGCCAGTGGATCCGACGCAGCTTGTCACCGAAGCGGAAGGCTCGGATGTCGGCGAGCTCACTGCCGTCGCCCTGGTGCCGTGAGCGGCTCCGCCCCACCAGCCCGACGGGGTCCGGGACGGGTGCTCGCGCCGAGAAGGCCTCCGGCAGGGGGACGGTCGGCACCAGGGGAGCGTGGACGGGTGGCGGTTCCCAGATGAAGGCTCCGAAGGCGCTGCTCACCGCACACGTGGCTGGCCCGAACCGACGCAGCCCCCAGCGGGTGCTCTGGCACAGCACATCGAGCTGCCGGACCGACGAGCCTGCAGCATCGGCCCCGGCGCCACCATCGGCTCCGCCGTCATCCCCGACCGCCACCGACTGGCTCGTCGGGGTGAAGCGGGTGAACTGGGTCTCGGTCACGGCCAGGCCGACCTCCTCCACTCCCAGCCGCGGCTCCACGGTCGCGGTCCACGCCGTCGTCTGTCCCTCGCGCAGCACCGAGTGACGCAGCCAGGCGTGGGCGACCGGCGGCGCCCCCGGACGCCTGAGGTGCGACCAGACGGCCACGATGAGCAGCGGTGTCCCGATGGCGACGGCATCCGGTCGCCGCAGGATGACGCCGACGGCGACCAGCGCCACTCCCAGGACGACCGCGCGGGCATGGGCGGGCGTGACCCTCCAGCGTGCCGAGAGCCGGCTGCCTGCCGGGGCGTGGGGACCCTCGGGCGCCTCCGATCCCCGGGCTGTGCCCGGCCCCGGGGCTGCCGCAGCCACGGCAGCCACATCCGGTGCACCCACCGCCGCCGCTCCACCCGTGCCCGGCGTCGTGCCCTCGCTCACGGCCCCTCGTACCCGGTCCGCCCCTCGCGCCCGGTCGGCGACGGGGTCGACACGGTGGCGAGGATCGACTCGATCACGCTCTCGGCGCTGACGTCGTTGATCCACAGCTCGGGACGCACACTCACCCGGTGGTCCAGGCACGCGTGCGCGACGGCCTTCACGTCCTCGGGGGTGACGTAGTCACGGCCGCGGATCACGGCATACGCCCGGCTCGTCAGCATGAGCGCGAGCGAGCCGCGAGGCGAGGCACCCAGCACGAGACTCGAGTGCGACCGTGTCGCCGCCGCGAGCCGCACGCAGTAGCGCCCCACGCCCTCGTCCACGGTGACGGTCTCGACGGCCCCCTGCATGGCGACCACACCGGCCGCGTCGGTCACGGCGGGCACGCTCTGGGCCTCCTGCCGCCGCTCGACCCTGCGCCGCAGCACCTCCCACTCCTCGCCGGGGTCGGGGTAGCCGAACGAGACCCGCAGCAGGAAGCGGTCGAGCTGGGCCTCGGGCAGCGGATAGGTCCCTTCGTACTCGACCGGGTTGGCCGTGGCGAGCACGTGGAAGGGCCGGGCGAGGGGGAACGTCTCGCCCTCGACGGTGATCTGGCCCTCCTGCATGGCCTCGAGCAGCGCGGCCTGCGTCTTGGGCGGGGTCCGGTTGATCTCGTCGGCGAGGAGGAGCTCGGTGAACAGCGGGCCGCGTCGGAAGACGAACTCGTGGTTGCGCTGGTCATAGATGAAGGCACCGGTGAGGTCGCTCGGCAGCAGGTCCGGCGTGAACTGCGCCCTGGCGAAGTCGATCCCGAGCGCCTGCGCGAACGAGCGTGCTGCCAGCGTCTTGCCGAGACCCGGGAAGTCCTCCATGAGGACGTGGCCGCCCGCGAGCACCCCGGCAAGGACCAGCTCGAGACTGGAGCGCTTGCCGACGACGGCCCGCTCGACCGCAGCCAGGACGTGCGCGCAGAGGTCGGTGACCTGGCTCGGCGTGGGTGTGTCGGTCACTCAGTGCTCCTCGAGGGTGGTGATGAACGATGCCAGCTCTTGCGTGCTGACCGGGCGTTGCCCGGTCGAGATCAGGTATGCCGTGAGGTCGCGTCCCAGCACTGCCTCGGCATCCGCCGGGGGACCGTCGAGGGTGAGGCCCCGGGGTGCCAGGCGAGCGTCCGCGAGCGATCGCAGGGTGGCGTGGACGCGCCGTGCCGCCGCGTCGTCGCCCGCGCCGGCGGCGTCGATGCTGCGGGCGAGGGCGGTCACGCGCCGGTCGCTGCCACGCACGCGTGGGACGCGCCCAGCGCTCGTGGTCCACTCGATGTCCTTGTGGTCGCGCAGCAACCAGATGCCAAGGGCACCGACGCCGACGAGGACGCCGGCGGAGGCCACGAGCAGCGCCGCGCGGTCGAGCGCCGGCGCGAGCATGAGCAGGAGCCCGAGCAGCCCTGCGGCACCCACCGCCGTGAGCACCGCCTGCTGCCGGACCAGCTCGAGGAGCCGGGCCCTCACCGGCTCGCTCCCTGCTCTGTGGGCTGCAGTGCCTCGGGGAGGTCCGCACGCACCTTGCGCAGGGCCTCACGTGCGGCCTCACGTTGCTCCTCGCCGATGGGGTGCTCGGAGAAGCGTGCCTCCCGGTAGAGCGCCGCGAGAGCCTCGATCGCCACGGGGTCGACGTGGAAGCCCCCGAGGACCTCGGCCACCAGCTCGGCTGGGGTGCGCGACACGTCGTCGTCGATCCCGATGGCCTGGGCGGTGCGTTCGAGGGCGAGCCACGCGTTGATGACGGCCTCGCTGGAGCTGCCGCGGTCGAGCTCGCCCTCCATGTCGCGCAGGCCCGCCGACAGCACGTCGGGCAGGACGCCTGCGCGCACGGCCTCCTTCGGGGTGACCGGGTCTCGGCGCAGTCTGCGCGCGATGGCCCGCACCACGACGAACACGACGGTCAGCACGATGAGGAGGAGCAGCACGCGCATGGTCCACACGACGACGTAGGTAACGAGGTGGTTCTCCGGCACGTCCTGCGGGTCGGGGCCGCGACGCGAGGAGTTGTCGGTCTGCACCTGGTCCACGGTCTCGCCGTACAGCTTGTCCGAGGCCGGCGTGCCGATGTTGGGGGCGAACGCGGTGATCGAGCCGGCCCCCGAGACCCAGGCGGCAAGGAGCAGGACGACGCCGCTGCCCAGCACCCAAGCCCACGCACGACGCCCCATGGCCGGGAGCCTACGTCGGTGGAGCGCAGCACAGGGAGCCGCGGCTGGGTTGTGGCTGAGCCGTTGTCCACGAGAGGTGGTGGCGCGAACGCCCCCCGCGCGACAGGATGGGCCCGTGGCCATGGCATACCGACTTCGCGCTGGCGACACGGGGCCGGTGCAGCAGTCACCGGTGACCTGTGGGTCCGCCTGCCTCACCGTGGCGCGCATGCTCGTCGACCCCGTCTTCGCCAGCTGGGTGCGCACCGGGGAGCCGCGACTGCCGGGTTCGCCGGCAGGAGAGACCGAGGCCGAGAGGTTCGCCGCCTACGAGCGGGTGGTGATGCGGCGGACCAACGGCATCCTGGCCGGACCCCACTGGCTCGACGTCCCGTGGCCACGAGCCCTGGGCACACCTCCGTGGGGTGCCAAGCGTGAGCTCGAGTACGGCGCGGCCACGTCCGGCACGCGCTACGACGTCGCCTCCGTCAGGCACCTCTCGGACGCCGGTCTGCGTGCGGCCTTCGAGCGCCTCGTCGACGTCGTCGCGCAGGGTGAGCCGGGGTTGCTCTATGTCGGCAGCACGCACCTCCCGCGCCACGTCGTCCTCGTCCTGCCCGGTGATGGCGACCGGGTCCTCGACGTCTACGACCCCGGCACGGGCAGGGTCGGCCACCTCCGCCGCGACACCGTGGTGGAGCGCAGGCTGGGACTCAGCGGGTGGCAGGTGCCCTGGTTCATCGTCCAGCCGACCGGTCACCGCCGGGTGCGCGCCTTTGCGCCCGCAACCTCCCTGGGCGGTGCCAGGGCCCCGTCGAACGCCTGAGTCCCGGAACCCGGAGAGTGCGCCCTACGACTGCGTCTGGGCCTTCGGCTTCTCGACGGGGATGAGCTCGACGTCGCTCGCACCCCACGCGTCGGCGGCCACGAGGTCGAGCGACCCGGTGACCTTGCCGGCCGAGCGGAGATCGGCCTCGCCGGCGCGCACGTGGTGCAGCAGCGCCTCCGGGCCGCCCAGCGTGATGCGGGCGACCTCGGCACGCATCGACAGCTTGGCCTCGGACTTGCTCTTGCGCACCGTGGCGAGCGCCGCGCCCACCGCGCCGAGCATGGCTGGGTCCACGGGCTCCCCGGGGACGGCAACCTCCTCGGCGGTCGGCCAGGTGGTGAGGTGCACCGAGCCCTCGTGCCACCACGACCACACCTCCTCGGTGACGTAGGGCAGGAGCGGCGCGAGCAGCCGCAGTTGGACGTCGAGGGCGATGCGGAGCGTGGCGCGCGCCGACTCGGCCTCGGCGTCGCCCTGCGAGCCGTAGGCCCGGTCCTTGACGAGCTCGAGGTAGTCGTCGCAGAAGGTCCAGAAGAAGGACTCGGTCACCTCGAGCGAGCGGGTGTAGTCCCACGACTCGAAGCCCGCAGTCGCCCTGGCGACGACCTGGGCCAGCCCGGCGAGGAGCGCGCGGTCCAGGGGGTTGGTCACCCGCGACGCCAGGTCACCCTCGACCTCGCCGAACGAGAGCGCGAACTTCGAGGCGTTGAGGACCTTGATCGCGAGGCGGCGACCGACCTTCATCTGCCCGACGTCATAGGCCGCGTCGGTGCCGAGCCGGCCCGAGGCCGCCCAGTAGCGGACCGCATCGGCGCTGTGCTCGCGCAGCACGTCCTCGGGCGTGACGACGTTGCCCTTGGACTTGCTCATCTTCTTGCGGTCGGGGTCGAGGATCCAGCCGCTGAGCGCGGCGTTGGTCCACGGGACGGTGCCGTGCTCGAAGTGCGAGCGCACCACCGTCGAGAAGAGCCAGGTGCGGATGATGTCATGCCCCTGGGGACGCACGTCCATCGGGAACACCTTGTCGAACACCGGGTCCGTCGTCACCGAGCCGGACTCGTCGACCTGTCGCCAGCCGGCGGCGATCTGGGGCGAGAGCGACGACGTAGCCCAGGTGTCGAGCACGTCCGCGTCGCCGATGAAGCCACCGGGCTGGTCGCGCTGGGACTCCTCGAAGCCCTCGGGGGCCTGGGCGGCGGGGTCGACCGGCAGCGACTCCTCGGACGGCACGATGACCTCGTCCCACAGGGGCTCACCGTGGGCGTCCAGCGGGTACCAGACCGGGATCGGGACCCCGAAGAAGCGCTGGCGCGACACCAGCCAGTCACCGTTGAGGCCGGCCACCCAGTTCTTGTAGCGGGTCCGCATGAAGTCGGGGTGGAAGTCCACCTCGTCGCCGCGCGCCACGAGAGCGGCATTGAGCTCGGCGTCGCGGCCACCGTTGCGGATGTACCACTGGCGTGACGTGACGATCTCGAGGGGCTTCTCGCCACGCTCGTAGAAGTTGGCCTTGCGCTGCGTCGCCGTGGGCTCACCGTCGAGGTCACCGGACTCGCGCAGCGCAGCCACGACGACCTCGCGCGCGGAGTGCACGGTCTTGCCGCCGAGCTCGCCGAAGAGCTCGGCGCCGGGGCCGCCGGCGATCCACTCGGGGGGCTCGGCCTGGATACGGCCCTGACGGGTGATGACCGAGCGCGTCGGCAGCTGCAGCTCACGCCACCAGATGACGTCGGTGAGGTCACCGAACGTGCAGCACATGAGGATGCCGGAGCCCTTGTCCATCTCCGCGAGCGGGTGCGCCACGACCGGCACCTCGACACCGAAGAGCGGTGAGCGGACCGTGGAACCGAACAGGCCGGCATACCGCTCGTCGTCCGGGTGGGCGATGAGCGCCACGACGGAGGGGATGAGCTCGGGCCGGGTCGTCTCGATGTGGACGGGTGCGACGGCGTCGTCGCCGCCGACGGGGTGGAAGGCCACCCGGTGGTAGGCGCCGGGGTAGTCACGTGCCTCGAGCTCGGCCTGGGCGACGGCGGTCTGGAAGGTCACGTCCCACAGGCCCGGGGCCTCGGCCTGGTAGGCCTCGCCGCGAGCAAGGTTGCGCAGGAACGCCTGCTGAGCCGTGGCGCGCGAGTGGTCGTCGATCGTCCGGTAGGAGATGTCCCAGTCGAAGGACTGGCCGAGCCGGCGGAAGAGCGACTCGAAGGCCTTCTCGTCCTCCACGGTCAGCTCGTCGCACAGCTCGATGAAGTTCTGCCGCGAGATCGGCATGGCATCGCCGGCGCGCAGACTCTTGGCGTCACCGCGGTGCGGCGGCTCGAAGGCCGGGTCGTGGGGGAGCGTGGCATCGCCGCGCACGCCGTAGAAGTTCTGGACGCGCTTCTCGGTCGGCAGGCCGTTGTCGTCCCAGCCGATCGGGTAGAAGACGTTGAACCCCACCATCCGCTTGTAGCGCGCCATGCAGTCGGTGTGCGTGTAGGAGAACACGTGCCCCATGTGCAGGCTGCCCGACGCGGTCGGCGGGGGAGTGTCGATCGAGAAGACCGCCGAGCGCGGCCCGGACAGCGCAGCCTCGCGGTCGAACGTGTAGGTCCGCTCCTGCGTCCATACCTGCCCCCACTTGTCCTCGAGGCCGTCCAGCGAGGGGCGCTCCGGGATCGTGGCAGCGCGGGAGGGGGTGAGGTCAGCAGACATGGGCGCGATTCTCCCAGAACCTCACCGGTGCTCCCAACCGGGTTCCCCGCTCCCGTATGCCGGCCCACGCAGAGCGCGGGACCCGCGCCCCCGAACCGCTGCCCGTGCGTCGCTGCCCGTGGTCGGGACCTCGTCAGGAACGTTGCGGCTGGCGGAGCATCCGGGCCATGGCGAGAGCGAGCACGGATGCGCCGGTGCCGAGCAGCAGCCACAGCACGGTCGTGCGGTCACCGGCGCGGGGGTCGCGGGCCGGTGTGAGGTCGATGGCGGACACCTGGGGCGGTGGCGTGACCCTGGGCGTGGCCCCGGGGGCGACGGGCCCGGCGACCGTCTCGTCGAGCACCGCCGTCATCGCCTCGTAGGGCTGCACCACACCCCAGCCCGAGACGTCGTCGCGCACGGTCCGCGAGCCTCGTGAGGCCGTGGCCTCGAGCCGGTAGGCGATCTCGGCCGGTGATGCCGAGCGGTAGCGCTCGCGCATCAGTGCCGCCGCGGCGCTGACGTAGGCCGTCGCGTAGCTGCTCGACTGCGCCTCCTGCGAGAAGACGCAGTCGCCCCAGGCGCGGAAGGTGGTGAGGATGTCGTCGCCCGGGGCCGCGAGGTCCACCTGGGGGCCGTGGATGGAGCTCTGCGTGACCACGTCTCGCGCGTCCGCCGCCGTGACGCCGACGACGCCCGGGTTGGCTGCCGGGTAGCGGGGGCCGTCCTTGGCCTCGGCCGACTGGTCGCGGTTGCCGCCGGAGGCCACGACGACGATGCCTGCCTTCACGGCGGAGGCGACCGCGGCGCGCACGTCCGGGCGGTTCGAGGTGGTCGAGAGCGAGAGGTTGATGACGTCCGCGCCCGCGGACACGGCATACGAGATCCCCTTGGCGAGGTTGGCCGAGCGCTGTTGCTCCTCGTCGCCGGTTGGTGCGCCGCCGGTGATCTTGACGGGCAGGATCGTCGCGCCCTTGGCCAGCCCGACCACACCGGACTTCTCGCCGATGTCGCGCGCAGCGATCACGCCGGCGATGGCCGTGCCGTGGCCGGTCTCGTCCGTGGTGGCCCTGCCACCGACGAAGCTCTTGCCCGGCAGGACCGACCCCTTGGGGAAGTGGGCGTTGGCGGCGGCGACACCGGAGTCGACCACGGCGACGACCACGCCTCGGCCGGTCGACATGGTCCACGCACGCGAGGCGGCGAGGCGCGACAGCGCCGGGGGAGAGTCGGCGATGAAACGGGTCTGGCCCTCGGTGCAGTCCCGTGCCTGCGCCATGGCAGGAGTCGCCATCACTGGGAGGATGATGCTGCTCGCCAGGAGGCTGAGTGCTCCGAGGGACGCGAGGATCCCGGACCGGCCAGCCGTCACGACGCTGCGGTCACGGTGGTCTGGGCGGCCTTCACGCTGAGCTCGGGTCCGGTGCGGAACAGCTCGGTCCAGGCCTGCGGCACGGGTGCCACGTCTGCCGGCTGGTAGCCCAGACGCTGCAGGAGGTCGGGCGTCGAGGCGTCGATGGCGTAGGAGGTGCCCGTCTGGTCGATGGCCAGGAGCGGACCGGAGCCAAGGGACCCGGCTCCGATCGCCCGCACCAGGGCTCCGGTGCCGAGATCGACCGCCACCTTGGTGACGCCGGACTCGGGCGTGACCGTCGTCGACGTGGACAGGGTGACTGTCGGCCTGCTGTCCGTGGCCGCCGTGAGGCTCGCGCAGGGTGCGTCGCTGACGAGGGTGGGCAGCTCCGCCGGCCATTCCTTGGGGGCGAACTGCTGCGGGACCACCTTGAGCTGCGTGACCTGTGCCGGTGTGACGGGGAGGTCCGCCTTGGCCGTGGTGCTCCCCGAACCCAGGCCGTAGAGGGCGTGCGCGAAGTCCGGGAGGGGCTCGAGCTCGCCGCGGGAGTTGACGAGGTAGCGGCGTGCCTGCTGACCGCTGCTCGCCACCGCGAGGACGGTGCCGACCGTCGCACCCGGCGGCAGCCCCGGCGCAGCCTTGCCGAAACCGGGCAGGGTCAGCTTCGTGAGGCCGGGCCCGAGCGCGAAGAGGTTGGTCCACACGGCCGGAGCCTGCCGGGGCGGGCTGCCGTCGAGCCCCAGCGCCAGGGTGATGTCGTCGAGCTGGTTGGCCGGGACCGGGTAGCGCATCCCCCCCGCGATGACGAAGGGCTGACGACCGGTCATCACCACGGTGGCGCCCTCTGTGGCGGGGGTGCTCCTGGCGGAGGCACCCACTGAGGTGGCGACGCCGCCTCCCGGCCCGAGGCAGGACACCCACCCGGTGTTGGTCAGGGACCGTCCGGGAGGAAGCGAGTCCGGAGCGCCGAGGATGCCGATCGTGGCACCGCGCTTCTTCGTGGCCAGCTTGTCGTCGGCGACGGCGATGACCTCGAAGTCGTGAGCCGGGATGAGGAGGCGCGCGCTCGTGGTGTTGAGGACGGGGTGGAGGGTGTCCTTGATCGAGACGTAGCGGGCTCCGCTGGTCTTGGCGATGACGAGCTTGTTGTTGCCCCAGTTCTGCGGCAGCGAGCCCTTGAGCCAGCCGAAGGCGAGGCTTCCGAGGACGAGCACCACGGTGAGGGCGATCCCACCGACCACTGCCTTCATCGGGCGGTGGGGCTCGACCTCACGGCCACCCGGTGCTCCGCTGACGAACGCCGTCGTCAACCGGCGCTTGCTGAAGGACTGGGCCTCGACGAGGTCCTTCTTGGTGGCCACGCTGCCGCCTCAGAGAAGCCCGGCCGCGAGGGCGGCCAGGGGGGCGAGCGCGACGAGGGCAACGCCCTCCATGGAGTCAGCGATGCGGCCGAGCTGGAGGCGGGTGCGCGGCAGGACCAGCGCGAGGCCCACGACGAGCGCGGCAGCCGCCGCGAGCGCCAGCGCCAGGAGGGGCCGCCACTGCGGGTGGGTCTGCGCTGCGGCGACGGCGGCCACGGCCACCCCCGCGACGCCGGTGACCATGGCGATGAGCACCGTCGTGCGGGTACGGCTGTGCCGGGTGCGCAGGAGGGTGGCGACGAAGCCGACGAACGTCAGCAGCGCTCCGGACACGCCGATCGAAACGATCTGCGGGGTGCACAGGACCATGACGGCGGCACTGGCCACCCCGAGGGCGACCATGAGCTCGTGCCCGGCCGCGACCTGTCGCCGGACCTGGTCACGCTCGACCTCCGGCACGTCGGCAAAGATCTCGAGGTCCGACTTGGGCGGGTGGGTCGTCAGTCGGCTGGACGAGATCCCCACCCACGGAAGGACGTTCCCGACGACCGCGGCGACGACGAAGATGACGACGGCGACCGGTGCCAGGCCCCATCCGAGGAAGTGGCTCAGGCTTCCCAGCGCGACCATGGCGAGTCCGACGACGGCGCTCGTGCCGACGAGCAGCCGGTGGCGGGAGACGGCGAGCGCGCCGAGGACACCGACGACGGTGGCTGCGGCACCGGCATACAGCAGTCCCTCGCCCCACAGCGGCGCGTCGGGGACGGCGGCGAAGCCGGCCACGCCGGCATACGCCACGGCAGTCAGGGCGAGCGCCACGCCAGCCGAGGGCTGCTGGCGCACGTGCGCCAGGACCGCGGCGGCCGCCACGAGGAGCACGGCGCAGACCCCCGCCAACGCCGCGACGAGGATGCCGCTGTCGCGGGCGGTGAAGAGGGCGTAGGCAGCGGCGAGGAACAGGACGACGGCTGCGCCGACAGCCGTGCCAGCGCTGTGTGCGGAGGTCCACGGTGGAAACTGGGTCTCGACCAGGTCGGCCACTGCCTCGACGACGTCGTCGTAGACCTTCTCGTCATCGGGTCGGTTGGGCTCGAGGCTGAGCACCGCACCGTCCTCGATCCCCTGTGCTGCAAGGCTTCTGTCGCCCTCGACCAGGTGCCCGTCAGAGCGGATGAGCCGGTAGCCCATGCTCGCCGAGTGCGCGTCGAGGACGCCGAGCTCGCGAGCGAGGTCCGGCACGATCTCGGCGACGGGGATGGAGCCCGGGATCCCCAGGTCCGCGCGCCGGGTCCCCGACGTCACCGACAACCTGACGAGTGACGTCGCCGTGCTCTGGCTCACGAGTGTGGTCCTCCCCGATCGTGCAGTTCTGGTCCGTTCCGTCGACACGGAGGACGCACCCGAGCATAGACGGGGAGTTCTCCCCATGGCCGGGGGTCGTACGCCCCCGTAAGGTCGTCCATGTCAGGACTTCGGGGGTGTCTGAATCCGGGGTCCAACCACCAGGAGTGGTCGGTAGGACCACCGAAGGCCCCAGGGCCATGAACAGAAGGGAAGTGACATGGGCAACCAGAACATTGCTGTCGGTTCCGGCGCGATCGCCAAGAGTGCCGGCGTCGTCGACCAGGCGCGCACCGACCTCAAGGCCAGGCTCAACACGCTGCAGGGGCAGATGGAGCAGGTGAAGGCGCACTGGGAGGGCGCCGGCGCCGGCGCGTTCCAGAACGTGCAGAACGCCTGGACCGTGCAGGCCAAGGACCTGGTCGACATCCTCGACCACTTCCGCGAGAACCTCATCTCCAATGACAAGCAGTACACGTCGGACGACCAGATGTCCTCCGACCTCCTCAGCAAGTACAGCGCGCAGATGGGTGGCAAGTGATGAGTGGCCAGAACATCAAGGTCGGCAGCGCGGGGCTCGACACCCTCATCCAGGACATGGTCAAGGGCGTCAACGACCTCAAGACCAAGGTCTCCGACATGGAGAGCGACCTCAAGCCCTACATGTCCGAGTGGGAGGCCGGCGCCAAGGGTGCGTTCGAGGACGTGAAGAAGAACTGGAACCGTGAGGTGCAGGACCTCAACGAGCTGCTCCTCGACATCAAGAAGGCCGTCGAGCAGTCCAAGGAGTCCTACCTCGCCGGTGAGCTCAAGAACAAGAACAGCTGGTCCTGACCCTCTGGTCGGCTGTGCGGTCGATCGTGCCGGCACCCCACGTGGGGTGTCGGCACGGGTTGCGTCCGAGCGAGGCCGCCACGGGCCGTAGCGGCGCAGTGGCCGACGAGACGCAGCGTGGTGCAGCGGTGCGGAAACGCACGCAGTGATGACGATTCAGGGGAGGTAGCTATGGGCGACAAGGTCGAGTACCCCACCGAGTACATGAACAGCCTGGCCAACACCAAGCAGACCAGGTGGGAGACCGACTCCAGCGAGGGCATCAAGAAGATCCGTGATGCCCTCGCGGACGAGAGCTCGTTCGGTGAGGTCCCCGCACTGGCTTCCTACGGGCGGGTCTTCGCGCAGGTGCGCACGATCTACCTCGAGACCATGCGCGGCGCGAAGATCGACCTGGACTCCGTCGCGCAGGGGATCAAGACATCGGCCAGGCAGATGAGGGACAACGACGACGCGGCCGGCGGCGCCTTCCTCGACCTCTGGCAGAGGTGGGAGCGGGGCCCGCTCGAGAGCACGCGCCACCAGGTCGAGGCCTCCTCCACGCAGGCTGCGCAGGATGCCGCCGCCGATGCGGACTCCGCCGGGGGCGCGACCGGTGCCATGCCGGAGGACGAGGTGCCGACCGGCGACGGCTCGGCCCCCAACCCCGACACCCGCGGCGAGGCCGTGGTTCCGACGGGTCCGGGCCAGGACTCGCCGTCGCCGCAGTGACCATGTCCACCGGACCGCTGCTCCACAGGCGTCGCCGTGCCCTGGGCATGGCCGCGGGCGGCGCCGTCCTGGGCCTGTGCGTGGCAGTGCCCGCGGCCAGTGCCGATGCGCTCGACGACGGGCAGTGGTGGCGCTCCGCCATGGGCGTGGACGAGCTCCACCGCAGCGGTGCGGGCAAGGGCATCACCGTGGCGCTCATCGACGGGCCGATCGACTCGAGCGTCCCCGAGCTCAAGGGCAGGGTGGCCTCGTCCCGGACCGAGTGCCTGGCGGCCGGTGGCGGCAAACAGCCCGCGACCGTCAAAGGGGAGGCGGCCGACCATGCCACGCGCATGGCCTCGCTCCTGGTCGGCTCCGGCCGGGGGACCGCATCGGGCGGGCGGGGCATCTCGGGCATCGCCCCGGAAGCCACTCTGCGCCACTACGCGGTCACCTATCCGGCGCCCTCGAACCCGACGAAGCTCTCGTGCGGTCTGACCGACCCGAGCCTCAACGAGGCCTCGGAGGCCACGGCGCGGGCGATCGGCCAGGCGGTCAGGGACGGGGCACGGGTGATCAGCATCAGCCTGACCACGGACTACGACGACGCCTACGTCGAGGCCCTCCTCGGTGCCTATCGCGCGGGGGCCATCGTCGTCGCCTCCACCAACAACGAGACGCGACAGGTCTTCTGGCCGGGCATCGGCAACGGCGTCGTCACGGTGACGCATGTCGACGCGGCCGGCAACCTCGACACCAGCGCCATGCGCAGGAGCTCGTTCGTCGACTTCGCCGCTCCCGGCACCAGGATCGCTGCCGGCCAGTGGACGCCGTCGGGATGGCGCAGCGACGTCCTCTCCGACGGAAGCTCCCAGGCCACGGCCATCACCGCGGGAGGCCTCGCGGCGGTCTGGTCGGCGCACCCCGGCGCGACCGGCAACCAGGTGCTGCAGGCGCTCAGGGACCAGATCGGGATGCGGGCCGAGGACGGCAAGCACCTCACCTGGTTCCGCCGCGTCGGTGACAACCTCCCGAAGGCCACGGGCAAGACCGAGTCCTACGGCTTCGGCATCGCGGACCCCGCGGACGCCGTGAAGGTCGACGTCGAGTCCCTGCCCGACACCAACCCCATGGTGGTGGACAAGGGCGTCGTCATACCGACCGCACAGCAGATCACCGCCGCCACGCAAGGCTCGACGGGCAGCACCCCCAGCTCCTCTCGCGGCACCTCCGCGCAGGCCTCGCCCAGCGCCTCGGCTGCCGGCTCCTCCACCTCGCCCGAGGCGGCCGGCCCATCACAGTCGTCCGGTGCCACCTCGCACGACGGTGGCTCCGCCCTGCCGTGGTTGTTGGGCGCAGTGGCGGTGCTGGCCCTGGTCGCGGTCCTCGTGCTTGTCCTGCGACGTCGGCCGAGCGAAGCGACCACGGCGCTCCCGGGCCGAACGCCCGACCGGGCCGACTCCCACCGGGCCGACTCCCACCGTGACGACTTCCATGCACGCACGGCAGCGACGGATGGGGTCGCCGCCACGACGAAGGAGCACAGCAATGGTTCTGATCTCTGACGGTGGTGGGGGCGGCCCCACGCTCGACCCCAAGGCCAAGAAGTACGAGCGCGAGCTCTTCAAGGTCTTCGCGGTGGACACCGGGTCCATCTCGCTCACGCAGGCCGACTGGCAGGCGGCCAGGAGCCAGCTCGAGAGCCTCGCCAAGGACGTGCGTGCCGTGCGCAGCGAGCTGCAGGCGCCGGCGGACGGTGGCAAGGGCTGGACTGGGCCGGCGGCGACGGCGGCCCAGTCCACGCTCAAGAAGCTGAGCGACACCCTCGACGCCCACGCCGGCGAGGTCGGTGACGTGGACACGAGCCTTGGGCAGGTCTACAAGGCCGTCGTCGATGCCAAGGCAGCGTGGTACTCCGACGTCGCGAGCATCTCCACCTACGTCGACCCGGCCGACCACATGCGCCTCCCGGCGCCCTACACGCCCACGGCCGAGAACGTCGAGAAGTACAGCGTCCCGGACGCGGCTGCCGCCGAGGACGCGAAGTGGCAACAGCGCAACCTGGCTGCCAAGAAGGTCCTCGAGCAGCTCGACACGGACACGCGGACGGCGAAGGCGACGATGCCCATTGACGTGCAGGACGACTCGGAGTCCACTCCCTACGACAACCAGGGCCCGGCGTCCACCACGCGCACTCCCGGTTCGGCCACCCGGACGGGGTCGAGCAGCTACCCCAGCGGTGGGCAGGGCGTGGTTCAGATCGGCGTTCCGGTGGGCAACCCGGTCATCGGCATCCCGGACGACACGGGCCTGGTCCCCGTGGGTCCGGGTCCGGATGACGGCCCCACCATGATCGTTCCGGACGAGGGCCCCGGTTCCACTCCGGACGTCCATGACCCGATCAGCTCGGACGGTGACGTGACCGGCACGACCGGCCACCCCACCTCGACCGTTCCGGGTGGCTCAGAGGGCAGCCCTCCGACCGGTAGCGGTGGCAGCGGTGGCAGCGGTGGCAGCGGTGGCAGCGGCGTGGGGGCCGGAGGTGTCGCGGCCGGAGGGGTGGCCGGTGCTGCAGGCCTCGGTGGTCTGCTGCGTGCTCGCGCTGGTGGGATGTTCTCCGGGGGCTCGTCACGCGCAGGCGCGAGCTCAGCCAGAGGAGGCGCCGGTCGCTCTCGCGGCGCGGCCTTGCGCGCCGGTGGCGGCACGCGCGGTTCTTCGATGGTGCCCGGTGGCGGGGCAGCGGCAGGACGAGGCTCCGCCGGCGCCTCTGGCCGGGGGAGCGCAGTCAAGGGGTCCACGGGTTCGGGCAAGTACGGCGTCCCGAAGGTCGGTGGCGGCAAGGGCGGCGGCGTCGTTCCCACCGCTGGTGCCCAGGGCGCCAAGGCAGGTGGCCGCGGGCCGGGCAGCAAGGGCGCCGCGGGCACGGGCCGGAGCGGCTCCGGGCGCGGTGGTGCCGCCCTGGGTGCGGCCGGGCGTGGCGGGTCCCGCCAAGGCGACCAGAAGGGCACCCCCGAGGACGTCGACAGGCTGACCGTGGAGGACGAGGAGAGCTGGTACGAGGGCACCGACGAGTCCTCGCCCCAGGTCTGGGGGTGACCCGAGTCCGCTGAGCTGATGGAAGGCGGTTCCGGCGGAAGGCGCCGATGCGGCGGCCGTCCGGTGGAGGACTCAGCCGGAGGTGACCCGCCGGAGGGCTTCGACCCCGCCCGCGGCCACGATGCCGAGCGGCAGGCAGAGGGCGACGGTCATCGTCTCGATCGCGTCCGCGAAGCGCGACATGCGCGTGCTGCGGTAGCCGCGGGCGATCGCAGCGGCGCTCGCGACACTGGTCCACGCGATGATCGAGCCGACCACGAAGACCACGAAGGCCGCACCGTCCCACCCTGTCCCGAGCAGCGCGACGGCTGCCGCGAGCAGCAGCGCAGCGGAGGCGGCGAGCATGCTGTAGCGGGGGAGGCGGTCTCGCACCGATCGCGACTGGTAGCTGCAGGCCAGGGCTGCGACGACCAGTGCAGCGACCGATCCCCACCGCGTCACGCGGTCGGTGCCGGCGCTCGTCACCAGCACCCATCCGCCGACGGCGGTCGCGAGGGAGAGGTAGGCCGTGCCGATCGCCACGATCTCGCGGGCCGCCTCGAAGCGCGCGCGCACGTCTGCCCGCGCGAGCCGTTTGCGCCGGGTGGCGCCGCGCTCACGCACCGACCAGATCGTCGTCGAGAGGCGCTCGGTGTCGACGAGCTGGTTGAGGTCGACCGTGAGACTCGTCGTGGGCAGCAGGCGCATCAAGAGCGGCCCCAGCCCGGCGACGAGGGCCGCGACAGCGGGACCGGGCCAGTCGAGCACCGTCCCCAGCCCCACGAGCAGGCCCAGGCCACCGATCGCCGTCATGACCGTGCGGTCCCCGGGGGAGTCGACGTCGACCCGCGTCCGGGTGATCGCCAGGGCGAGCACGGCCACGGCGCAGCCGGCGACCACGGCGACCGAGCCACGTCCGGGTGAGTCGGGCAGCGGCAGCGTGAGGCCGGCGCCCAGGCCGAGGGCGGGTGCCGATGCCGCGGCGGCGAACCGGTGGGACCGGTTGCTGCTCAAGGCCGCCAGCCCGATGGCCCCGGCTGCGAGGAGGGCGGCGGCGGCAGTGGGCAGCCATGCCGGGTCCAGGCCGAACACGGAGGACGGTGCATCGCGCTCCACCTGGCTGGCGAGCCCCCACGCAGCGACGAGGCTGGTGACGGCGCCGAAGGCGGCAGCGAGCCAGAGGAGCTGCGCAGACGTCGAGGGGAGCGCCGCTGGAGTGGTGCGTCGGAGCGGAGGTACGGAGCCGGGCGCACGGGACCGGCTGGCCATGCCCTGCCCCGCGCCCGGCCCGGTCCCACGCCCGCCGAGGCTGGACCGTGGGGCGGTCACGTCGGACGCATCGGTCGGCGCACCCTCGCCGCGGCGACGGGTCGACTCGTCGACCTCCGGGTGCACGGCGGCCGGTGCCTCGTCCCGGTGGCGTCCACCGGATCCCGAGGGAGTGCTGGCCCGGGCACCGCCGGCGCCGCGTCCCCGGTCGAGGTTGAGGATGTCCCGGGTCACGGCATGCGTGGTCACCGGCACCACGCTGAGGATGGACCCGGTCGGCACCGACTCGTCGAAGGTGTCGTGCGGGCCGAGGATGCGCCCGCTGGGCGTGGCGATGGCGTGCGGGTTGGCGCGCGAGGCGATCCCGAGGACCGACAGGACCTCGGTGACCTGCGCCCCCACCGGCACGACGAGGTCGTAGCGCCGTCCCCCGGCAGTGAGGCTGATCTGGAGACCGGCGCTCGCGTCCGTACCCGGCATACCGTCCCCTCCTCGTCCAGACTGCCTCGGCTTCCACGAAGGATAGGCGGGCGGCACGGTCCTCGGTGTGCCAGCCTCTGCCGGTCGGGGAGGTCTCGGATACGTTGACTGCCTGCACCTGCACTCGGGAGGGGAAGCGTGACGGCGACAGTCGGAGGGACACGTCAGGAGGCGCCATCGGTCCCCACGGGGCGCATCGTCCTGCAGCCACCGCCGGAGATCACTCCTGCGGAGGGTGTCAGCAACCTCCTCATGCAGGCCGTGCCGATGCTCGGCAGCGTCGGCTCCATGGGCTTCGTCGCCATCTCGGGGCAGGGCGCCAAGGGCTATGTCGGCGCCGGGATGTTCCTCCTCGCCTCGCTGGGCTTCGTCTTCTCGAGCGGGCTGCGCCAGCGCCAGCAGCACACGACGGAGGTCATCGCGAACCGGCGGGAGTACCTCGCCTACCTCGCCGAGGTCCGAGACACGGTCCGCGACGCCGCGGCCAAGCAGCGCGAGGCCGGTCTCTGGAACTACCCCGCCCCGGCCTCCCTGCCCCTGCTCGCCGAGGAGAAGAGCCGCGTCTGGGAGCGACTGCCCAAGGACGAGGACTTCCTCCACGTGCGCATGGGCACGACCTCGCAGCCGCTGTGCCTCACTCTCGAACCCGCCGAGACCCCGCCCCTGGCCCAGCTGGACCCCGTCGCCGCCTCCGGGCTGCACCGCCTCCTCACGACCCACCGGGTCCAGCACGGACTGCCCGCCTCGGTCTCGCTTCCGGCGTGGGCCCGGGTCCAGATCACCGGGGAGGCGGCTCCAGCGCGAGCTCTCGCGCGCTCGCTGGTCGTCAATGCCGGGATCATGCACTCGCCGGACACGCTCATCGTGGCGGCGTTGACCAGCCCTGAGTCCCGCCAGGAGTGGGACTGGCTCAAGTGGCTGCCGCACGCACTGAGCCCACGGGAGCGCGACGCCATCGGGCCCCTGCGCCTCGTCGCCGAGTCCGTCGACGAGCTGCTCGAGCTCCTGCCCGAGGACATCACGGACCGTCCCCGCTTCGGCCCCGGCAGCCAGCGCCCGACGCCGCACGTGCTCGTCATCGTCGACGGCGCCCGCCTGCCGCGCCACAACCCCCTCGTGACCGACGACGGGGTCCTGGGTGTCACCGTCCTCGACCTCCCGGAGCAGTGGGGCGAGCTCGACTCCACGTCCACGTTGCGTCTCGCGGTCGACGCTGCACGACCGGGTATGCCGGACGGCCAGGTGCCGTTCGAGATCCTCAGCCTCAGCCGTGGTGGCGCCCGAGGACTGGCCGACCAGATGAGCGTGACCCAGGCCGAGGCCGCCGCTCGCCGCCTGGCCCCGATGTTCGTCAGCGGCGAGGTCGAGGTGCGCGACGCGCTCACCTCGAGCACCGAGCTGGTCGACCTGCTCGGGCTGGGCGACGTGCGCGAGTTCGACCCGGCCACCGCCTGGCGCCCACGGCTCCAGCGCGACCGCCTGCGCGTGCCGATCGGCGTCGGGGGAAGCGGCCAGGTCGTGGCGCTGGACATCAAGGAGTCCGCCCAGCAGGGCATGGGTCCCCACGGCCTCGTCATCGGCGCGACCGGCTCCGGCAAGTCCGAGCTGCTGCGCACCCTGGTCCTCGCGCTGGCCATGACCCACTCGTCGGAACAGCTCAACTTCGTCCTCGTCGACTTCAAGGGTGGTGCCACCTTCGCCGGCATGGCCGACATGCCGCACGTGTCGGCGGTCATCACCAACCTCGGCCAGGAGCTCACGCTCGTCGAGCGCATGCAGGACGCGCTCCAGGGCGAGATGACCCGGCGCCAGGAGCTCCTGCGCTCGGCCGGCAACTTCTCCAACGTCACCGACTACGAGAAAGCGCGGGCAGCAGGCGCCGACCTCGAGCCCCTGCCTGCCCTGCTCATCGTCGCCGACGAGTTCTCCGAGCTGCTCTCGGCCAAGCCGGAGTTCGCCGACCTCTTCGTGGCCATCGGTCGGCTCGGCCGCTCGCTGTCGATGCACCTGCTGCTGTCGTCGCAACGGCTCGAGGAGGGCCGGCTGCGGGGGCTGGAGTCCCACCTCTCCTACCGCATCGGTCTGCGCACGTTCTCGGCCGGAGAGTCCCGCACGGTCATCGGTGTCCCCGACGCCTACGAGCTGCCTCCGGTCCCCGGCCTGGGCTACCTCAAGCCCGACCAGACCACCCTGCTCAAGTTCAAGGCGGCCTACGTCTCCGGACCCCCGAAGGGCCGGCGCCGACGCGCCTCGACCGGCGGCACCGGCACCAACATGCAGGTCCTGCCGTTCACCTCCACCAAGGCCATCTCCGCCACCGCGCGCGTCGAGGAGGAGCCGCAGCCGCTCCACGAGGCCGAGGAGACCCGCGCCGTCTTCGACATCGCCGTGGCGCGGATGAAGGGCCACGGTCGGCCCGCCCACCAGGTGTGGTTGCCGCCGCTCGACGTGCCCAACTCCCTGGACCAGCTCCTCGGAGACCTCGCTCCCGACCCCGAGCTGGGGCTGGTGAGCAAGCGGTGGCGCAGCCGGGGCTCCTACGTCATCCCCATGGGCATCGTGGACCGTCCCCTCGAGCAGCGCCGGGAGCTCTTCGTGCTGCGTCTCGGCGGGGCGGCCGGCCATGTCGCCGTCGTCGGCGGGCCACGCACGGGCCGGAGCACGTTCGCCCGCACCCTGGTCAGCTCGCTGGCCCTGACGACCACCCCGCTCGAGACCCAGATCTATGTCCTGGACTTCGGGGGCGGCACCTTCACGCCCTTCGCCGGCCTGGCTCACGTCGCCGGGGTCGCCAACCGCAACGAGCCCGACGTCGTGCGCCGCACGGTTGCCGAGATCACGGGCATCATCGACAAGCGCGAGGCCTACTTCCGGGCCGCGGGCATCGACTCGATCGAGACCTATCGCCGGCGCCGTGCCGAGGGGCGCGCCGACGACGGGTACGGCGACGTCTTCCTCGTGGTCGACGGGTGGCCGACCATCCGGGCCGAGTTCGACGAGCTCGAGCAGACCATCAGTGGCATCGCCGGTCGCGGCCTCACCTTCGGGATCCACGTCGTCATCACCACCTCCCGCTGGATGGACTTCCGCATGCAGATCCGCGACGTGCTCGGCACCCGTGTCGAGCTGGGCCTCGGTGATCCGGGCGACTCCGAGATCGACCGCAAGGTCGCCGCCAACGTGCCCAAGGGCAGGCCGGGACGCGGCATCACGACGACGAAGCACCACTTCCTCGCCGGCATCCCGCGCATCGACGGCTCGGGCCGCGTCGACGACCTCGGCGAGGGTGTCGAGGACCTCGTGGCCAAGGTGTCCGCCGCGTGGATGGGTCCCCGTGGACCGAAGCTGCGGCTGCTCCCGGAGCAGATCACGCTCGAGAAGATCCGCAAGGAGGCGGGGCCCGACGAGAAGCGCGTGCTGCTCGGTATCAACGAGAGCAACCTCGAGCCCGTGGGCGTCAACGTCGCCGAGGAGTCCCACCTCTACCTCTTCGGTGACAGCGACTCCGGCAAGTCGGCCATGTTGCGCGCCTACGCCAGCGAGGTGGCGCGCCTCTACACCCCGGACGAGGCCAAGCTCTTCGTCGTGGACTACCGCCGCGCCCTGCTCGGGGAGCTGCCCACCGAGCACCTGGCCGAGTACATGACCACCGAGGAGCAGGTGACGGCCGAGATCGAGGGTCTCAGTGCGTTCCTGCGCACCCGCCTCCCCGGCCCGGACGTCACGCCCGAGCAGCTGCGAGCGCGCTCGTGGTGGTCGGGCTCGGAAGCGTTCATCCTCGTCGACGACTACGACCTCGTCGTCACGTCGGCCGGGTCCCCGCTGCGTCCCCTCATCCCCCTGCTCGCGCAGGCCACCGATGTCGGTCTGCACCTCGTGCTGACCCGGCGGGCCGGTGGCGCCTCGAGGGCCAGCTACGAGCCGGTCCTCCAGGCGATGCGCGACCTCGCGAGCCCCGGCATCATGCTCAGCACCCCGCCCGACGAGGGCGCGCTGGTGGGCAACGTCCGGGGTTCGCTGCAGCCGCCCGGTCGGGGACGACTGGTGACCCGCGACCAGGGCAACCAGGTCGTGCAGCTCGCCTGGCTGCCTGCACAGCACAGCTGACCGGCCTCAGGTCCTCGCCGTCCGACTCGTGCCGAGGTCACTGTGCGCAGCGCGCCGGCACAACCTACGGCACCGTAGGCTGACCCCATGGAACCCGTCTACACCTCGGTGATCAGCACCGCCCGCCTCGTCTTCGCTGCCCAGGGGCTGAAGTTCCGGATCGTGGGCGAGGACAACGTTCCCCGCACCGGCGGGGCCGTGATGGCCATCAACCACACGGGCTACTTCGACTTCACGTATGCCGGCCTCGCGGCTGTGAAGTCCAAGCGCCTCGTGCGCTTCATGGCCAAGAAGTCGATCTTCTCCCACCGGGTCGCCGGCCCGCTCATGCGTGGCATGAAGCACATCCCGGTGGACCGCCGAGACGGCCGTGGGTCGTTCAACCGGGCGGTGCAGTCCCTCAAGGACGGCGAAATCGTCGGCGTCTTCCCCGAGGCCACGATGTCGCGCTCGTTCGAGCTCAAGGAGTTCAAGCCGGGCGCGGTGCGCATGGCGCAGGAGGCGGGAGTGCCGATCCTGCCCACGACCCTGTGGGGTTCGCAGCGGGTCTGGAGCAAGAACACTCCCAAGCACGTGGGCCGCAGCAACATCCCCGTCTTCATCACCGTGGGGCAGCCCATGGTCGTCGCCCCCGACGAGAACCGCGTCGAGGCCACCGAGCGGCTCCGGGTGCTCATGCAGGCCCAGCTCGAGGCGCAGCAGGCGGCCTACCCGCCCATGACCGGCGAGGACCTCGTCTTCCTGCCGGCCCGCCTCGGTGGCACGGCGCCCACTCCCGAGGCGGCACTGGCCCTGGACCATCACGACATGAACCGCACGGTCGACAAGTTCAACAAAGGACGCGAGTCGCGCGACTGACCCGCTTCGCCGAAGAGCGCCGGACGTGGCACGACTGACCCGGTTCGCCGAGTGCCGACGCACGCCGAGTGCCACCGCACGCCGAGCGTCACAGTCCTCGTGCGCCGCTGGCTGGGCCTGGCGGGAGCACGAAGCGCGCTCCGCGCGCGAGTGCGGATGGGACGGCGGCGCACGAGGATTGTGACCGCGACCGCATGGGCGCGAAAGCGACCGCACCAAGAGGTCAGACGGGGTGACCGAGGTGAGCGAGGGCTTGGCGCAGAAGCACGCCATGACCGCGCTCCATCTCGGCGAGCAGGCCGGGGGCGAGGGCCTCGTCGGGGGTGAGCCACGCGAGGTCCAGCGCGTCCTGCTGGGGGGCGCAGTCTCCGGTGACCGGGACGACGAACGCGAGCGACACGGCGTGCTGGCGCGGGTCGTGGAACGGGGTGACTCCGGGGGTCGGGAAGTACTCGGCGACGGTGAACGGCACGGGAGACGCCGGCACGTGGGGAAGCGCCATGGGGCCGAGGTCCTTCTCGAGGTGCCGCAGGAGGGCGTCGCGCACCCGCTCGTGGTAGAGCACCCGGCCCGAGACCAGCTCGCGCTGGATGTCTCCGTCGGTGGAGGCCCGCAGGAGCAGGCCGACGCCGGTCACGGTGCCCCGCTCGTCGACGCGCACCGGCACGGCATCCACATAGAGGATGGGCAGGCGCTCACGCGCGTTGTCGAGCTCTTCGCGGCTCAGCCAGGCGGGTGTGTTGTCGAGTTCGAGGGGACCCATGCCCGCGATTGTGCCAAAGCGGCAGTGGGCTCAGTCGACTGTGGTCGCGGCGGTGAACTCCACGGGCGCCTCGAAGGCGGCCTTGCGCGCGGCTCGACGCAGGGTGCGCAGGACGACGCTGCCGGTGAGGCACACCAGGACGATGTTGGTGACGGCCCGGCCGATGTCCCAGCCGAGCGAGGTCGCGAGCGAGAAGACGACGAAGCGGTGGAGGTTCTCGAGCACCGGCGCTCCCGCCACGAAGGACAGGTGGCCCTCGAGTCCCGTCGTGAACGGCCAGAACATGAGGTTGAGGGCGAGCCCGTAGAACAGTCCTGACACCGCGCCGTAGGCCGCGAGGAGGGCGATCTCCGCCTTGCCCCGCAGCGGCGGCAGGAGCCCCGCGCCCAGGCCCACCCAGGCCGCCCCCAGCATCTGGAACGGCAGCCACGGGCCCACCCCGCCGGTGATGAGCGCCGACGCGAACAGCGTCGTCGCGCCGAGCACGAAGCCGAACCCGGCCCCGAACACCCGGCCGCCGAGGATGAGGAGGAAGAACACCGTCTCCAGTCCCGCGGTTCCGGCACCGACGGGTCGCAGGGCCGCGCCGACGGCAGCGAGGACCCCCAGCATGGCGATCGCCTTGACGTCGAGCCCACCCTCGGAGATCTCGGCGAGGACGACCGCCAGCAGGAGCGGCATGAGGAGGGAGAACAGCAACGGTGCGTTGGTCGAGTGCCCGAGGGTGGCTCCGGGGTCGACGATGAGCGGCCAGGCGAAGGCGACGACCCCGGCGAGGCTCACTGCGGCGATGGCGGCCACGGACCTGGGCCGCAGCCGAACCGCCCGCGTCTGCGCCGTCCCATGTGCCCGCCGGGGTGAGGTCGAGAGGCTCGTCACGAAGGCTCCCCGACGGCATACCTCACGTCGTCGACCGTGAGCCAGGGCTGGGGTGCGGTGATCTTGGCGACCTGGGGTGCGAAGGCCGGGCTGGAGACGACGACAGCGGCGGTGGGCCCGTCGGCGACCACCTCGCCGGCGGCCAGGACGACCACCCGGTCGGCCGTCTCGGCGACGAACTCGACGTCGTGGGTCGACACGACGACACACCGGCCGCGTGCCGTGAGCTCGTGAAGCGCACGTCGCAGCGCGGCCTTGCCGGTGTAGTCGAGGCCGCGCGTGGGCTCGTCGAGGAGGAGGATCGGCGGGTCCGCGGTGAGCTGTACGGCGAGGACGACGGCGAGCCGCTGTCCTTCGGACAGGTCCCGGGGATGTCGACCATCGGGTATGCCGGGTGCCAGGCTGTCGAGCAGGCTGCGGCAGGTGCCGGGCGGGCGTTCGCTCTCGCGGTCGGCCTGACGGCACTCGGCGCCCACCGAGTCGAGGTAGAGCAGGTCCGCCGCGGACTGCGGTACGAGGCCGACGTGGCGTCGTCGCTGCGCCGCGTCGAGCCGGTGCACGTCGACACCCGGGAAGCCGGCCGGACCCGTGGCGAGGACGCTGCCGGAGCGCAGCCGCCCCGAACCCTGGAGTCCCCACAGGAGTGAGGACTTGCCGGCGCCGTTGCGACCCATGAGAGCGGTGATCTCACCGCCACGCAGGGACAGGTCCACCCCGGCCACCGCAACCACGGCGTCGTGCTGGATGACGACACCCTTGGCCGTGAGCAGCACGGGGCCGTCGGTGGGAGCCGACGGAGGGGAGAGCACGGGGCGACTGCGCCACTGCCTGGCGCGCCGACGGGCGTCACGCACGGACAGGGGGAGGGGTGACCACCCTGCCCACCGGCCGAGCTCGACCACGGGTGGGGCGACGTCGGAGGTGGTCATGAGGGCGGCCGGATCACCATGTGTCACCACGCCATCGGTGCCGACGTGCACGACGGTGTCGGCGTACTGCAGGACGCGCTCGATGCGGTGCTCGGCCACGACCACGGTGACCGCGAGGTCGTGGACCAGTCGTGTGATCGTGGCGAGCACGTCCTCGGCCCCGGTCGGGTCCAGGGCCGAGGTGGGCTCGTCCAGGACGATGACCTTGGGGTGGGCAGTGAGCACCGAGCCGATGGCGACGCGCTGCTGCTGGCCACCGGAGAGCTCGCGCAGCGCCGCGCCGCGCAGGTCGGCGATGCCCAGGACGTCCAAGGTCTCCTCGACCCGCTTGCGCATCGTCGAGGCCGAGAGCCCGAGCTGCTCCATGCCGTAGGCGAGCTCCTCCTCGACGGA
Source organism: Knoellia sp. Soil729 (assembly GCF_001427985.1). Classification (GTDB taxonomy): domain Bacteria; phylum Actinomycetota; class Actinomycetes; order Actinomycetales; family Dermatophilaceae; genus Knoellia. The sequence continues at coordinate 243,017 of NZ_LMSA01000001.1, read as the reverse complement.
GTCGGTGACGAAGCCGGCGAGGGGGTCCTGGCCGACGACCCCGACGAGGTCGGCGAGGTCGCGCGGGCGGTGCGTGCGGGTGTCGCGTCCGTGGATGCGGACGTGCCCCGCAAGGGTTCCGCCCGTGAAGTGTGGGACATGCCCGGTCATGGTGCCGAGGAGGGTGGACTTGCCGGAACCGGTGCGGCCGACGACGAGCACGAGCTCGCCCTCGTCGATGGAGAGGGTGACGTCGCGCAGCACCGGCTGGCTGGCGCCCTCGAAGGTCACCGAGACGCGGTCGAGCTCGATCATGCCGGCACCTCCGCGCGTCGGCCCGGGCCCCGGGTGGCGGCTGGCGGCGGCTCGGGGGTGAGGAAGGCGGGCAGTCCGGCCAGGAGCAAGCCGGCCACGGCCACCAAGGGCAGGGCGGGCACGGCAAGGGGGGAGAGCGGCATGCCCAGCGCCGAGCCGTCAGCGCGGGACGCAAGCTGCATCGCCACGGCGGCGCCGAACCCGCAGGCCACGGTGAGCCACTCCGGCCACTGCCACGGGTCGGGGCGGTAGGTCGACCGGGCGTTCGCGTGGCCACCGAGCCAGATGCCGACCAGCGACAGGGCGGCTCCGGTGAGGAGCAGGGGGGCCCCGAGCCACCCGGGGGTCGTCGTGTCGAGCACTCCGTAGATGCCGACCGCGCTGGCGAGCAAGCCCCCGAGCGTGCAGGTGGCGGTGAGTGAGCGCTGCCAGGGACTCACTGCGCGTCGTCGGCCGTAGCCGCGGGAGTCCATGGCCGAGGCGAGCAGCAGGGAACGGTCGAGGGTGTCCTCGAGGACGGGGAGCGCGATCCGCGGGAGGGCCCGGATGCCGCGGGAGGTGTCGCCGCGAAGGGCCCGCGCCCGCAGCACGCGCTGGACGCTGTCGGCCAGCTGCGGCGCGACGGTGATGGTGACGACGACGGCCGACCCGATCTCGCTCAGGGCGCCCGGGAGGCTGCGCAGCAGTCGCTTGGGGTTGGCGAGTGCGTTCGCGGCACCGATGCACGCGATCATGACCGCCAGCCGCAGCCCGTCCGTGACGGCGCCGACCAGCCCGGCGAGGCGCACGTCGCCCAGGATGTCGATGCCGGCGGCCCACGACGGGAGGGTGACCTCCGGCAGCGGCAGCACCACCGTGTCGCCGTACTTCAGGCCCACGAGGACGTGGAGCACCGTGCGGACGGCGACGATGAACACGCCGAGCCAGAGGTAGAGCCGGAACGACCTGGCCCACGGTGAGCTGCCCCTGCGCGAGGTGACCACGAGGGCCGCGACCCCCAGCGCGGTGAACAGCAGGAAGGGGTTGGTCACCGTGCTCACGGCGACGGCGAGCCCGATGGCCCACCCCCACCACGCCGCCGGATGCAGGCCGCGGGGGAGAAGTGGGCTCATCGGGTCCTCACCGGGGACGCGTCATGACGCGGACGAGTCGCCGGAACGACGACGGCGGAGGGCAACGGCTGCAACGGCGGTCGCGAGGGCGAGAAGCAGGACACCGCCACCGACGAGCCGTCCGGTGCTGTCGGCGCCGGTCTCGGTCGCCTTCCGCGCGTTCACGTCGTCGTTCGGTGAGCCGGCCACCGTGTCGCCGGCTGTCTGGCTGGCCGTGGCCGCCGCGCTGGGGCTGGGACTGGTGGCAGGGGCGGATCGCGAGGCGGACGTCGTGGCGCTGGCGGACCCGGACGGGCTGGCGGGGCTGGCCGGTGCCGATGAGGCCGACGACGACGGTGCCGCCGTGCTGCGCGGGGCGGTGCTGCGTGCCGCCGAGCTGGTGCGCTTGGGCGTGGGGTTGGCCCCTCCGGGTGCCGCGGTCGTGCGCCGCGGCGCGGCCGTCGTGGGCCTGGGTGCGGCCGTGGTCGGCTTCGGCTTCGCCGTGGTCCGGGTCGGTGCGGGAGCGGGCGCCGGGGACGCCGGCCCCACCGATGGCGCTGCACCAGAACCGAACCGGAAGCCCACGGAGGACCCGGGTTGCGGGTCGTAGCCGCCTGCTCCGCTCTGGCTGTAGGTCCACGAGCCGCCGGCGGGGCCGTGGAAGAACGCCCAGTAGGCGCTGGCCGGCGGGGTGCGGGTGCAGTTGGTGTTGGGGTAGCCGTTGATCTGGCAGACGAAGCCGGGCTGGGTCTGCACCTGGGTCACCCCCGCCACGGCCTGAAGTGCGCTCAGGGCGCTGCCCGGGTCGCCGGGTGCACAACGGGTCGAGGTGCCGTTGTCGGACTGGATGACCACGGTGACACCGTTGGTCCCCGAGCACGACGCGGCCTGCGCCGGAGCACTTGCTCCGACGAGGCCGGCCGTGGTGAGGACGGCACCCAGCAGGGTGCCGAGGACTCGACGAGCGAAGGTCACCGGTGAGCGCCCCGGCGGCGGGCTGCGAGGATCGCTGCTGCACCCGCGAGGAGGAGCAGAGCGGCCAGGCTCAGCGGTCCACCCAGGGAGGCGCCGGTGTAGGCGAGTCCCGGTGCAGTGTCCGGCTGTGCGACGGGCTGTGCGACGGGCGTGTGGTTGACGGGCGCCGCGGAGGGGCCGGCGGTGCTCGGGGCCACAGTCGGTGTGGGCGACGTGGTGGAGGTGGCCGTTGCCGTCGAGGACGGCTTCGCGCACTTCAGGACGGGAGCGGTGGCAGCTGACCCCTCGGCGGTGGCGTCGAGCAGCGAGCCGCCTGCGAGTCCCAGGGTGGCCTGAGGGGTTGCCCGCAGTGCGCGGTCGATGGCCTTGATGTTGGTCGGGGACTTCAGCAGCGTCGCCTTGTCGGCAGCGGTGAACGCGATGCCTCCGCGCAGGCTGGCAGCCGCGCTGCAGTCGAGCTGGAGGCTGGCGAGGAAGGACTGTGCCTTGACCCGCTCATCGGAGTAGCCGCCGACGGTGAAGGCCTGTGCCGCAACGCCGGTGGTGTTGGCGTTGGACTGGCCGTCCTGGTTGAGCAGGCCGCCGTTGGCCGCCTGCTTGGACGCCAGGTAGTCGAGCGCCTTGATGGTGTTGGCGTCGTCGGGCCCGTAGCGCCCGACGAGTGCCTGCGCCGCGAAGCCGGTCGCGTCGAGGTCGCTCACGCAGCTGCTGTCGCCCGGCGTGCCGCGGAAGCCGCCATCGGCGCACTGCTGGTCGAGGAGGTAGTCCATCGCGACGTCGGGAACCTCGCCCGTCGCCATGCCGACCCCGATGAGGTCGAGAGCCTGTCCGATGGTGTTGGAGTAGTCGCACACGTCGTAGCCGCACCCGGTGGCGGGCAGGTCCGAGAAGCGGCCCGGCTCGACCGCCCCGAGAGACTCGTTGAGGAGCAGGTCGACGAGGTCGACGCCGCCGAAGTCGTTGACGTCACCACCGTGGGCGACGACACCGACGAGGGCCTTGCCCGCCGGACCGGCGTAGAGGGCGTCGTAGGCCGTCCCGATGTAGCCGCCGAGGTTGTCCTCGACGTAGGCCAAGGCCTTGTCTGCGCCGTCGAGGCCCACCTTGGCGCCGTCGAGGCCGATGACCGCATCGATCGTGTTGCCGCCGTCGAAGAACGTCGACTCCGGGTAGTTGTAGTGGTTGCCGTTGGCTGCCAGCGTGCGCACCATGAAACCGCCGGCGTATGCCGCCTGCTCACTGCGTGTGCCGGCGATCCGTCGCGAGGAGGATGCGGACGACAGGCCGAAGGGAGACATCTCCAGCGGTGCCTCGGTCGCGGTGGGCTTGGCTGCCGGCGCATCGGCGGCGGGCGTGGCGGGTGAGGGTGCAGCGGGTGCGGGCGTACTGAGCGTCGTGGCGCCCGGCGTGGCCGTGTCGGTGGGCGAGGGCGTCGCCGACGCCGTCTCGCTCGGGGTCGGCGACGCGGTGGCAGTGGCGGTGGCACTGCTGCTGGCCGAGGTGGTCGGGCTGGGAGTGGGCGTCACGTCGGCATGGGCGACGGACGGCATACCCAAGGTGAGCGCGACGAGCGCCAACGGCGCGGTGACGCGCACGCGAAGAGCGGTGCGGAGCATGTGGTGGACAGCCTTCCTCAGCGGTTCGTGACGAATGCCCGAACCCGGCCAGGAGGCTGTTCGGGCTCCGTCCCGTGACCTCGACGGGTGATGTGGAGCCGCTCGCGTCCACGAGGAGGTCCGGCTCGCCACCCTCGCGGGCGGCCTACGGTTGCGGGTCAGCGCCGGCTTCGGACCGGCTTTCCCCCGCGGACGCGGTTGGTGTCACCGAAGGACCGGCGACAGCGGGGAGTCTAGCGCGCCGCGGCCCGGCACACGACGGGCGCTAGACTGGGGTCACAGGCGCTCGAGCCGTCATCAGCGGTGAGCCTTCGGAAGAACAGCGGGTCCGCCCGCCCACTAGAACCGAACGTCCGGGTCACGTCACGACCTTCGACCAAGAGCGGCTGTGTTTCCGGGTGTGGCAAGTGCCCCGCCCGGGCGTGCAGCAACCGAGGTGGTACCGCGGAGGGAACCGCCGGCGTGCGCCGGAGGCCCGTCGTCCTCGTCCGACGACGAGACGACCGCAGGAGCCACGACCGCCATGACCTACCCGAAGGTCCCTTCCAGCCACCCCGGCGCTGCCCTCGGCGTGCCCTCGAGCCCGCGCTTCCCCGAGATCGAGGAGCGCATCCTCGCGTACTGGGAGCGCGACGACACCTTCCGGGCCTCCGTCGAGCAGCGGGACGCCGGGACGGATGGCGAGAACGAGTTCGTCTTCTACGACGGGCCGCCGTTCGCCAACGGACTGCCGCACTACGGCCACCTGCTCACGGGCTACGTCAAGGACCTCGTGCCGCGCTTCCAGACGATGCGTGGTCGTCGGGTCGAGCGCCGCTTCGGCTGGGACACCCACGGACTGCCCGCCGAGCTCGAGGCGATGAGCCAGCTCGGCATCAAGACCAAGGACGAGATCCTCGAGCTGGGCATCGAGAAGTTCAACGACGCCTGTCGCTCCTCGGTCCTCAAGTACACCGACGAGTGGCGTGACTACGTCACCCGCCAGGCGCGCTGGGTCGACTTCGACAACGACTACAAGACCCTCAACCCGACGTTCATGGAGTCGGTGATCTGGGCGTTCAAGGGGTTGCACGACAAGGGCCTGGTCTACGAGGGCTTCCGCGTGCTGCCCTACTGCTGGAACGACCAGACGCCGCTGTCCAACCATGAGCTGCGCATGGACGACGAGGTCTACAAGATGCGCCAGGACCCTGCGGTGACGGTGGGTTACCTGCTCGACTCCACGGGCGAGGACGCGGTGCTCGACGGGGCGCACCTCCTCGTGTGGACGACGACTCCCTGGACCCTGCCGAGCAACTTGGCCGCGATGGTCGGGTCGCAGATCGACTACGTCGTGGTCGAGGCCGCCGTGCCGGGACGTGAGGACGGGACGACGGCTCGGTTCGTGCTCGCCGAGGCCCGGCTGGGTGAGTACAAGCGTGAGCTGGGCGAGGAACCTCGCGTACTGGGGCGCTACACGGGTGCCGAGCTCGTGGGTCGCACCTACACGCCGCCGTTCTCCTACTACGAGGGCCACGAGAACGCCTTCCGCATCGTCGCGGCCGACGACGCCGTGACAACCACCGACGGCACCGGCGTGGTGCACACCGCTGGCGCCTTCGGCGAGATCGACAAGGAGGTCACCGACCGCGAGGGCATCGAGCCGGTCATGCCGGTCGGCGCCGACGGCGCCTTCACCTTCCCCGTCGGGGAGTACGAAGGCATGCTCGTGTTCGACGCGAACGCACCGATCATCGACCACCTGCGCGCGGCGACCCGCGGCTCGGGTGAGACCGGGTCGGTGACGCCCGGCACCGTGCTGCTGCGCCGCGAGACCTACGACCACTCCTACCCGCACTGCTGGCGCTGCCGCGAGCCCCTCATCTACAAGGGTGTCTCCTCGTGGTTCGTCGAGGTGTCGAAGTTCAAGGACCGCATGGTCGAGCTCAACGGGCAGATCGAGTGGATGCCCGAGCACGTCAAGGACGGGCAGTTCGGGCGCTGGCTCGAGAACGCCCGCGACTGGTCGATCACGCGAAACCGGTTCTGGGGCAGCCCTGTTCCCGTCTGGCAGTCCGACGACCCGGCCCACCCGCGCACCGACGTCTACGGCTCCTTCGAGGAGATCGAGCGCGACTTCGGGCGCCTGCCGCTCAATGCCGCGGGCGAGCCGGACCTGCACCGACCCTTCATCGACTCGTTGACCCGGCCCAACCCCGACGACCCGACGGGCACGTCGACGATGCGGCGGGTCGAGGACGTCCTCGACGTGTGGTTCGACTCCGGGTCCATGCCCTATGCGCAGGTCCACTACCCGTTCGAGAACGCCGACTGGTTCGAGCACCACTTCCCGGGCGACTTCATCGTCGAGTACATCGGACAGACCCGCGGCTGGTTCTACACGATGCACGTCCTGTCGACGGCGCTCTTCGACCGGCCGGCCTTCACGTCGGTGATCTGCCACGGCATCGTCCTCGGCAGTGACGGGCAGAAGATGAGCAAGTCGCTGCGCAACTATCCCGACGTCTCCGAGGTCTTCAACCGCGACGGCGCCGACGCCATGCGCTGGTTCCTCATGAGCTCGCCGATCCTGCGTGGTGGCAACCTCATCGTCACCGAGGAGGGCATCCGCGAGGGCGTGCGCCAGGTGCTCATCCCGCTCTGGAACAGCTGGTACTTCTTCACGCTCTACGCCAACGCGTTCGGCTCCGGTGGCGCGGGTGGTGCCGGTGGGCAGGGGTATGCCGCGTCGTCATCGACCGCGTCGACCACACCTCTCGACCGCTACCTGCTCGCCAAGCTGCGCCAGCTCGTCGAGACGACGACGGCGCAGCTCGACGCGCTCGACGTGGCCGGCGCGTGTGACTCGGTGCGCTCGTTCGTCGACGTGCTGACCAACTGGTACATCCGTCGCTCGCGAGAGCGGTTCTGGGACACCGGTTCTGACGAGGGCGCGGCTGACACCAAGGCGGCGTTCGACACGCTCTACACGACGTTGGAGGTGCTGACGCGGGTCACCGCTCCGTTGCTCCCGCTGGTCTCCGAGGAGATCTGGCGCGGACTGACGGGGGAGCGGTCGGTGCACCTCACCGACTGGCCGTCCGTCGACGAGCTCCCGGCCGACGACGACCTCGTCGCGGGCATGGACCGGGCCCGCACCATCTGCTCGGTGGCCTCGTCGTTGCGCAAGAGCGAGAAGCTGCGGGTGCGCCTTCCGCTGCGGGACCTCACGGTCGTCGTGCCGGATGCCGCCTCGCTCACGGACTTCGCGGCGATCATCGCCGACGAGGTCAACGTGCGCCAGGTCTCGCTGCTCGACCTCGAGTCGGCTGGTGACAGCGACTTCGGCGTGACGCAGAAGCTCACGGTCAACGCACGCGCCGCCGGCCCCCGTCTGGGGCGTGAGGTGCAGACCGCGATCAAGGGCTCGAAGTCCGGCGACTGGTCCGTGGGTGAGGACGGGACCGTGACCAGTGGAGGTCTCGAGCTCGTCGAGGGTGAGTACTCCCTCGAGACCGTCGTCGAGGGAGGCGCGAACTCCTCACGTGCGACCGCGGTGCTGCCCGGGGGTGGCTTCGTCGTGCTCGACACGGAGGTCACTCCCGAGCTGGCGGCCGAGGGCCTGGCGCGCGACGTCATCCGCGCCGTGCAGCAGGCCCGCCGCGAGGCCGGGCTCGACGTGAGCGACCGGATCTCGCTGACCGTCACTGGGTCCCAGGCGCTGTGGGAGGCCACCGTCGCCCACCAAGCGCTCATCGTCGAGGAGACCCTGGCCACGCAGTTCGGCTCGGCTCCCCAGCTCGAGGCGCTGTCCCTGGGTGAGGGCACGACCGAGGCCGATCTCAGCGACGGCGAGTCCGTGCGGATCGCGGTCAAGAAGCTCGCCTGACCGGTCCTGCACCCACCTCGTGCCCGGGTGGGACACGCACACGCAGGCCCTCGGCCGACGGAGTGTGTCCCATCCGGGTGCAGGAGCCGGGACGGGGTGGACCACATCTGCCGCGTCATGCGCTGACGCCCTTCTAGGCTGGCGTGGTGCCCGAGCCCACCCGTCGCGTCCCCGGTGACGCCCTCGTCCACCTGCGCCGGGCCCGGGACCACGTCGACCGCAACTTCACGGAGGAGCTCGACCTCGAGGAGCTCTCGGCGATCGCCCGGATGAGCAAGTTCCACTTCCTGCGCTCGTTCGGCAAGGTCTACGGGCTCACCCCGCTGGCCTACCTGGGCGAGCGACGGGTTGAACGGGCGCAGGACCTGCTGCGCACGAGCAACCTCACCGTCACCGAGGTGTGCCACGCGGTCGGCTACACGAGCCTCGGCTCCTTCAGTGCTCGCTTCCGCGAGCTCGTGGGCGAGACTCCCAGCGCCTTCCAGGCCCGGTATGCCGTGCGTGGAGCTCCGCGGATCCCGGGCTGCTGGGTCTTCATGGCCGGCCTCGTCGAGAGGCGAGCCGGCGCGTGGAGGGGGGCGGACGGCATACCGAGCAATCCGGGAGAAGCAGCGCAGGGGCGTGGGGACCTAGCGTCGGGTCCATGATCACCAACGTCAGTCTCGTGTCCGTCTGGGTGAAGGATCTCGACGAGTCCCTCGCCTTCTACACCGACGTCCTCGGCTTTGCTGCCGGCGACGACATCATGCTCGGGGAGGACTTCCGGTGGGTCACCGTCACCCACCCCTCGCAGCCCGAGCTGCAGCTCCACCTGACCACTCCGAGCAAGCCACTCTCGGACGACCTGATCTCTGCGATGCAGCGCGCCCAGCTCGACGGTGGCATGCCCGGGCTCGGACTGCAGGTCGACGACTGCCGCGCGACGGTGGACGACCTCAGGGCGAAGGGGGTCGAGTTCCTCCAGGAGCCGTTGGACCGGCCCTACGGCGTCGAGGCCGTGATGCGCGACAACTCCGGCAACTGGATGGTGCTCGTCGAGCCGCGCGAGTTCACCCCGCAGGACTTCGAGGGCGTCACGTTCGACTGACGTCCACCTCGGGCGTCAGGCGGCCGGTGCCGAGGCTGCGAGAATGGGGCCATGGCACCGGCACCTGACTCCTCCCAGCGCGAGGCTGCGCGCACCCTCGAGATCCTGCAGCGACTGCGCGAGGTCGAGGAGTCGATCCTGGCCCGCGCGCCCGAGCACGACCTCGAGCCGTCGCTGGACCGCATCCGAGCGGTCATGGAGCTCGCCGGCGACCCCCAGCGCACCTACCCCGTCATCCACATCACCGGGACCAACGGCAAGACGACGACGGCGCGCGTCGTCGAGTCCATCCTGCGCGAGATGGGGCTGACCACAGGGCGGTTCACCTCCCCGCACCTGCACACTCTCCTCGAGCGGATCGCCATCGGCGGCCGTCCCATCGAGGCCGAGAAGTTCCTGCGCGCCTACGACGAGGTGCTTCCCCTCATCGAGCTGGTCGATGCCCGGTCGGCCGAGGACGGCGAGCCGCGCATGACCTACTTCGAGGTGCTCGTCGCCGTCGCCTACGCGGCGTTCGCCGACGCCCCCGTCGACGTGGCGGTCATCGAGGTCGGCATGGGGGGCAGCTGGGACGCCACCAACGTCGCCGACGGTGTCGTCTCCGTCATCACGCCCATCGCCCTCGACCACCAGCACTTCCTGGGCAACACCGTCGGTGCGATCGCGCTCGAGAAGTCGGGCATCATCAAGGCCGATGGCATCGCGATCTCGGCGCAGCAGGACGACCCCGCCGTCACGGCCATCCTCGCGGAGCGTTCCGAGGAGGTCGGCGCGCAGCTCGCCGTCGAAGGCGAGCAGTTCGGGCTGGAGGGTGCCGAGGTCGCCGTCGGTGGCCAGGCGCTGACCGTCCGCGGTCTGGCAGCGACCTACCCCGACCTGTTCCTCCCGTTCCACGGGGTCCACATGGCGCAGAACGCCACGTTGGCCGTCGCTGCGGTCGAGGCCTTCCTCGGCGGGGGTGAGCAGGAGCTGGACATCGAGGTCCTCAGGGCCGGCCTCGCGGCGGCGACCTCACCCGGTCGCCTCGAGGTCGTGCGTCGCAGCCCCACCGTCCTCGTCGACGCCGCCCACAACCCCGCTGGCGCCACCGCACTGCGCGACGGTCTCCAGCAGGCCTTCACCTTCACCAAGCTCGTCGGCGTCGTGGCGATCCTCAAGGACAAGGACGCCTCCGAGATGCTCGAGATCCTCGAGCCGGTGCTCGACGAGGTCATCGTCACCCGCACGACCTCACCGCGGGCCATGCGCCCCAACGACCTGGGCGAGCTCGCCAAGGGCATCTTCGGAGAGGCGCGGGTCACCGTGGTCGACGACCTCCCCGACGCCCTCGACCGTGCGGCAGGCATCGCCGACGAGAGCGGCGTCGGCGGGGGAGTCCTCGCGACGGGTTCCGTGATCACGGCCGCCGAGGTGCGCCTGCTCCTCGGCGTCACCGACGGCTGACCCCCTCTCCCCTCCCCCGACAGCGCACTGCCACCGGGGGCATCTCTGCGCCGGTCGCGCGACCGGCGCGCAAACGTCAGTCGAGGGGTTCGCCGGCCAGGGCCTTGGCGGCGAGGTGCTCCTCGCTCGCGACCTCCCACACCTCTGCCGCGGCGTGGATTCCCAGTGCCACGATGCCCAGGCCGAGGACGATGTCGGGCCACCCCGAGTCCGTCAGGACCGTGACCCCACCCATGGCGATGATCGCGACATTGACCAGGACGTCGTTGCGCGCCGACAGGTAGGCCGCCCGGGAGAGGCTCCCGCCTTCGTGCCGGAAGCGCACGAGCAGCCAGGCGCACAGGCCGTTGACGAGAGCCGCCGAGCCGGCGGTGAGCACCAGCCACGTGGCCTCAGGCGGAGCGGGGTCACCCCACTTCGACACCGCCTGCCACACCGCCGCGGCAGCCGGCACGAGCAGGATCCCGGCCATGACCTTGCCCGCGATGGCCCGGTGGCGCGCCCCCCAGCCCAGGGCGATCGCGATGAGCAGGTTGATCGACGTGTCCTCGAGGAAGTCGACGCTGTCGGCGAAGAGGGCGACGGACCCGATCGCGAGCGCGACGGCTGCCTCCACCCAGAACCAGGCGAAGTTGAGGCCAGCGACAACGAGGACCACGCGGCGCAGGCGCGCGGGCTCGACGGCGGGTGGCGGGGCAGGAGAAGGCGCAGGGGGGTGGACGGGCACCCGTCCATCCAACCAGCGCACCCGGCATACCCTCGTCCCATGCACCCGCTCACGAAACTGGTCGTCATCATCGCCGTCGCGGCCCTGGTGTTCTGGCTGGTGACGAAGCTGCGCGCGAGCACCCGCGGGGACAAGATCAGCTTCCGGCCGGTGGAGGACCTGCCGCCCGAGACCCAGCAGCACATCGACCTCGCGCTGGCCAAGGGCAAGAAGGTCACCGCGATCAAGCTCTACCGCCAGGCCACCAAGGCGCCGCTCGAGGCTGCCAAGGCCGCGATCGACGTGCGCGAGTGGAAGCGTGGGGCATGAGCCGCCTGCCACTGACCGGGGTGCTCGGCAAGTTCACCTGGCGGATGCTCGCCGTGGTGCTCGGCAGCCAGACCATCGTCATCCTGCTCGGAGCGCTCCTTGCGCGCGGTACGGCCATGGCCGCGGGTGCTGACAACGGACACACACTGCTCTGGGCCGGTGTCGCCCTGGCCGTGCTCGCGTTCGTCGCTGCGGGCCTCCTGCGCGGACCCTTCGGTCTCCCGCTGGGGTGGCTCGTCCAGCTGCTCACCTGGCTCAGTGCCCTCGTCGTCCCCGCCATGATCGGTGTGGGCCTGGTCTTCACCGGGCTCTGGGTCCTCTGCCTCGTCAAGGGGCAGGAGGTCGACGCGATGATGGCGGCCCGCGAGCAGGGCGCCGGGGCTGCTCGCTAGGCTGGCCCGCGTGACTCTCGAACGCTCGCTCGTCCTCGTCAAGCCTGACGGCTACGCCCGCGGTCTGTCCGGGGAGGTGCTGCGCCGGATCGAAGCCAAGGGCTACACCCTCGCCGCCCTCTCGGTGACCTCGCCGACCCGCGACATGCTCGCGGCGCACTACGCCGAGCACGAGGGGAAGCCGTTCTACGAGCCGCTCCTCGAGTTCATGTCGTCCGGTCCCGTGACCGCCGCGGTCATCGAGGGCCAGGGCTGCATCCCGGGGTTCCGCTCGCTCGCCGGTGCGACCAACCCGACCGAGGCGGCGCCGGGAAGCATCCGCGGAGACCTGGGGCGCGACTGGGGCGAGAAGGTCCAGAAGAACATCGTCCACGGATCCGACTCGGCCGAGTCCGCCGAGCGCGAGATCGGCATCTGGTTCCCCGAGCTCTGACCGGCTCCACGCATCCGGTATGCCGGCCGCCCACCTGGGCGGCCGGCATACCTGCGTTCGTGGGCCGATGCGAGAGGCAACGGGCGTGTTGGGCCACGTGGCACTGCAGCCGCGCACGTAGCATCACAGGCGTGGCTGGACTGGATCGGTGGGTGCGTGCGAGGGACCTCGCGATCGACCTCGGGACGGCCAACACCGTCATCTACGAGCGTGGTCGTGGCATCGTCCTGGACGAGCCGTCGGTCGTCGCCGTGCGCACCGGCACCTCGCAGCTCCTCGCGGCCGGGCACCGGGCCAAGGAGATGCTCGGACGCACCCCGGACTCGGTGAGCGCCGTCCGTCCCCTGAAGGACGGGGTCATCTCGGACGCCGACGTGACCGAGCGGATGCTGCGCTGGTTCGTCGACCAGGTGGCGCCCTCGCGCATCTTCCGGCCCCGGATCGTCGTCTGCGTCCCCAGCGACATCACCAGCGTCGAACGCCGAGCCCTCGAGGACTCGACCCTGCGAGCAGGCGCACGACGGGTGCACGTCATCGAGGAGCCCATGGCGGCCGCGATCGGAGCCGGCCTGCCCATCGAGGAGACCAACGCCTCGATGGTCGTCGACCTCGGTGGTGGCACGACCAACGTGGCCGTGATCAGCCTCGGCGGGATCGTCACCTCCCGCTCGATCCGCACCGGTGGCGACGAGGTCGACGAGGCGATCATCGCCCACGTGAAGTCCGAGTACTCGCTGCTGCTGGGGGAGCGCAGCGCCGAGCAGATCAAGGTCGCGGTGGGGTCGGCCTTCCCGCTGCGCCAGGAGCTCAGCGAGCGGGTGCGCGGTCGTGACCTGGTCACCGGGCTGCCCAAGACCGTGTCGATCTCCTCGGTCGAGGTCCGCCGCGCCATCGAGGCCCCTGTGCTCCAGATGGTCGAGCTGGCACGCGCCGTGCTCGACGTGTGTCCTCCCGAGCTCGCCGGCGACGTCCTCGACCGCGGCATCACTCTCACCGGTGGCGGCGCGCTCCTGCGTGGTCTGTCCGAGCGGATGCACCACGAGCTGGGCGTCCCCGTGGTGGTGGCCGACGACCCGCTGCAGGCGGTGGCGCGGGGGGCCGGCCGGTGCGTCGAGGAGTTCGACACCCTCCACCGGGTCCTCGTCGACAACCGTCGGCCGTGAGGGGCGACGCGTCGGACCGCCGCCGCGCTCGGCTCGTCCTGCTTGCGGTGCTCGTCACGGTGGCGCTGGTGCTCGTCGACGTCGTGGGCGGTCCCGGACCGGGGGTGCTGCGTCGCGGTGCAGCAACGGTGCTCGGCCCGCTCGAGCGCGTCCTGGCACCGGCCGGTCAGCAGGACCGGGAGGCGCTGCAGCGCTCGAACGACCGCCTCGCGAGCCAGCTGCGTGAGGCCCGGCTCGCCGGAGCCGACGCCACCGCACTGTCCGCCCTGCTGTCCTCGCCCACCACGGCTGGCGCGCGCGTCGTGCCCGCCCGCGTCGTCGGTGTTGGGGCACCCGGTCCACAGGGCATCGTCCGCATCACCATCGACGTCGGCAGCCGCGACGGAGTCAGTGCCGACCGGACCGTGGTCTCCAGTGAGGGGCTGGTCGGGCGGGTCGCGTCGGTGGCCCCCTGGACCAGCGACGTCCTCGTCGTCGGAGGACCTGACGTGGTGGTCGGGGTGCGCGTCGGCGCCACTGGGACCCTCGCGACGGTCGGGGGACCGGCCGCGGCCGGCACCGAGCGCGAGGCGGGGGAGCCGGCGCTCAGCCTGGTCGAGACCGGGGCCCTGCGGGTCGGCGACGAGGTGCGCACCCTGGGCAGCGTCGACGGCCGCCCGTTCCTGCCCGGTGTCCTGGTCGGCAGCGTGAGCGCCGTCGAGCCGCAGCACGGCCGCCTCGCGCCCTCGGGGACCGTCCGCCCCGCGGTGGACGCCGGGTCCCTGTCGGTCGTGGGGGTGCTGCTCACCGCGCCGCGCTCCACGCCCCGGGCGGCAGCAACCGGTGGCGCGCGATGACGCCGTCCGGAGTGGCTCTGCGGGCGGCCCTGCTTCTCGTCGGTGCGGTCCTCGCGGTGACGCTCAGCGCGCGCCACCTCGCACCGCTGCCCGACCTCGTCCTCGTCGTCGTGGCCTCCGCCGCGCTGCGCTCGGGGCCGCGGGTCGGCCTCGTCGCCGGACTCGTCGGTGGCTGGCTCCTCGACCTCCTGCCCCCCGGTTCGGCCGTGCTCGGGACCCAGGCCCTGCTGTATGCCGGGTGCGGACTTCTCGTCGGCCTTGCCCGCCGCCCGGGCCAGGTCTCGCTGGTGTGGGTCGTCCTCGTCATCGCGGGAGTGGGGTCTGGGCTCGAGGTGGCCCGGGCCCTGCTCGCGCTCGCGGACGGGGTGCCGGTGGACGTCGTGTCCTCGCTGGGCCGGGTGCTGGCGACGGCGACGGCGAGCGTGGTGCTCGTGCCCCTCGTCGGCCTCGTGGAGCGCCACGCGGAGCAGCGGAGGTTCGCGTGAGCTCGATCGGCCTGCGACCCCGCGACGGGTCGGCCCACCAGGGGCGGTTCCTGTCGGTCGCGCTCGTCGTCGGGCTGCTCTTCGTCACGCTCTTCGGCCGGCTGGGGCAGGTGCAGCTGACGCAGCACGCCGACTACACGGCGGCGGCGGCGCAGCTCAACACGCGTGAGATCGTCGTGCCCGCGGTGCGCGGTCGCATCCTGGACCGGAGTGGGAGGCCGTTGGCGGACAACACGTCCACCACCGTCGTCACCCTCGAGAGGCGCGCGGTTGCCGACAGCGATGACGGCGCGCGGGCGCTGCTCACGCGCGTGGCCAAGACGCTGAAGCGTCCCGTGGACGAGCTCCTGGCCAGGACTCACCTGTGCGGTGAGGCGGGTGCCTCGCCGGCGCCCTCCTGCTGGGCCGGCTCGCCCCAGGTGCCCATCCCCGTCGCGAGCGGGGTCGACCCCAAGCGTGCCCTGAGCCTCGTCGAGCGGCCGGACCTCTATCCCGGCATCGCGGTCGAGGCGGTGCCGGTGCGGCGCTATCCCGCCCCGCACGGGGTCAACGCTGCCCACCTCCTCGGATACCTCGGTCGGGCCACCGACAAGGAGGTCTCGGCTCCGGACAGCGTCGTCACGGCTGACGACCTCGTGGGACGAGCCGGCCTAGAGCAGCAGTACGACACCGTCCTTCGTGGCACCCCGGGACGCACGGTCGTCTCGGTCGACCCACGTGGTCTCGTCACCGGCGTGGTCTCCCGGGTCGACCCGGTGGCGGGGCGCGACCTCGTCACGAGCATCGACTCCTCGGTCCAGGTGGCAGCGGAGAAGGCACTCGCCCGTCAGCTGGCTGCGGCCCGCAAGCGTGGGCTCCCGGCCGACTCCGGTGGTGCGGTCGTCCTCGACGTCAGGACCGGGCAGGTCGTGGCCTCGGCGAGCGCCCCGACCTACGACCCCAACGTCTGGACGGGTGGGATTTCCGGCAAGGAGTACGCCGCCCTCACCGCAGCCTCTGCCGGCACTCCTCTGGTCTCGCGCGTCACCGCGTCGGCGATGTCACCGGCGTCGACGATGAAGGCGCTGAGCGTTCCGGCCGCCGTGGCTGCCGGCAACTCACTGACCGGGACCTACGAGTGCGGGTCGAGCTACCGCATCGGCAACCGGGACTTCCGCAACTTCGAGTCGCGTGGCTACGGGCCGATCACCTTCCACCGGGCACTGGAGATCTCGTGCGACACCGTCTTCTACGACGTCGCCTACCGGTCCTGGCTGGCCCTCGGCGGACTTCAGGGTGCCGACGCCAAGGACCCCTTCATCACCACGGCGCGCGACTTCGGCCTCGGCAGGCGCACCGGGATCGACCTGCCCGGGGAGAGTGCGGGTCGCATCCCTGACCGCACGTGGAAGCGAGCCGTCTGGAACGAGACCAAGGCGGAGACGTGCACGAGGGCGAAGTCCGGCTACCCGGAGGTGGCCAAGGACGATCCGTCGCGGGCGGCATACCTCACGTCGTTGGCCAAGGAGAACTGCGTCAGCGGGGCCCAGTTCCGCGCCGGTGACGCGGCGAACTTCGCGATCGGCCAGGGTGACGTCGCGACGACACCGCTGCAGATGGGGGTCGCCTATGCCGCCATCGCCAACGGTGGGGTGGTGCGCACGCCGCGCATCGGGGTCCGGACCGTCGACCCCGTGTCCGGTGCGGCACAGGCCCTTCCGGCCGGTCCCACGCACCGGGCCACCCTCCCCAAGGACGTGGCGGCCTACGTGCAGGACGCGCTGCGTGCGGTCGTCGTGTCGGGAACCGGTGCCCAACCATTCTCGGGCATGGCCGCCGACTGGCCGGTGTCCGGCAAGTCCGGGACGGCCGAGGTCTTCGGTCGCTCGGACACCTCGTGGTTCGAGTCCTATGCCCCGTCCACGAAGCCGCGCTACGTCGTGTCGGTCGCGGTGAGCCAGGGTGGTCACGGCAGCGAGACCGCGGCTCCGATCGCGCGTGCGATCCACGAGGCCCTGCGCCGGCTGCCCCGCTGACCCCACCAGCAACTTGTTGCCCGTTGGGAGAGTTGCTCGCTTCGCATCGCAACTCTCCCAACGGGCAATAAGTCGAGCAATGGGGTACGAGGGTCGGGCTATACACCATGAGTGTGTATGGTGAGTGCATGACCAGGACCAACATCGACATCGATGACGAGCTCATTGCCGAGGTGATCAGGAAGTACGACCTCGCCTCCAAGCGCGAGGCCGTAGACCTCGCCCTGCGCAAGGCGGCTGGGTCGCCGATCACCCCTGAGCTCGTCTGGAGCCTCAAGGGTGTCGGCTGGGAGGGCGACCTCGACGAGCTGCGGGGGGCGGAGCCGTCGTCGACGACCGGGTGACCGAGCTCCTCGACACGTCCGTGTGGATCGAGTTCCTGCGGGGGACCGACTCCGTGGCGTGCGACTACGTCCAGTCCCGTCTCCTGGCCGACCCGGCGAGTGTTGCCGTCACGGAGGTCGTCGCGATGGAGCTGCTGGCCGGCCCCACTGACGAGCGAGCCGCGGCGCAGATCGGTCAGCTGGTCGACAGCCTGCCTCTTCTTCGCATCGCCCCGGCCCTTGACTTTCACGCGGCGGCAGCCCTGCACCGAAGTGCACGGCGACGCGGTCGCACGGTGCGCAGGCTGAACGACTGCCTCATTGCCGCCGTGGCGATCCGCGTGGGGGCGACGGTTGTCCACCGCGACGCGGACTTCGAGCTTCTCGCGTCCGTCTCCGACCTGAGGACGCGCTCCCTGATCGACCCGTAGCGGTGTGACGGGACAGCGCGACGGTGGTGGGCGGCATACAACTAGGCTTGCGGCATGGCTGATTTCGATGTTGTCGTCCTCGGTGCCGGTCCTGGTGGGTATGTCGCGGCGATCCGCGCCTCCCAGCTGGGACTCAAGGCAGCTGTCGTGGAGTCCAAGTACTGGGGTGGCGTCTGCCTCAACGTCGGGTGCATCCCGTCCAAGGCGCTGATCAAGAACGCCGAGCTGGCGCACACGCTCCAGCACGACAAGGCGAAGTTCGGCATCGAGGGCGACGCGACGATGTCCTACGGCCCGACCTTCAAGCGCTCGCGCCAGGTGTCGTCCGGGATCGTCAAGGGCGTCCACTTCCTCATGAAGAAGAACAAGATCGAGGAGATCGACGGCTGGGGCACGCTCACGAGCCCCACCTCGATGGAGGTCGCGCTCAACTCGGGGGAAAAGCGCACCGTCACGTTCGACAAGCTCATCATCGCCGCCGGGGCCGTCACCCGCATGCTCCCCGGCGTCAAGGTGTCGCAGAACGTCGTCACCTACGAGGAGCAGATCCTCGACGAGAACCTCCCCGGTTCGATCGTCATCGCTGGCTCCGGCGCGATCGGCGTCGAGTTCGCCTACGTCATGAAGAACTTCGGTGTTGACGTGACGATCGTCGAGTTCCTCGACCGCATGGTGCCGACCGAGGACGCCGACGTGTCCAAGGAGCTGCTCAAGCACTACAAGAAGCTCGGGGTCAAGGTCCTGCTCTCCACCAAGGTGGAGGGCGTCGAGGACACCGGCTCGGGGGTCAAGGTCACGGTGTCTCCGGCTGCTGGTGGCGACAGCCAGGTCCTCGAGGCGGACAAGTTCCTCTCCGCCATCGGCTTCGCGCCGCGCACCGAGGGCTACGGGCTCGACGCGATCGGGGTCACGCTCACCGACCGGGGCGCCATCGAGATCGACGACTTCTGCCGCACCAACGTCGAGAACGTCTATGCGATCGGTGACTGCACCGCCAAGCTGATGCTCGCCCACGTCGCCGAGGCCCAGGGCATCGTCGCCGCCGAGACCATGGCCGGCGCCGAGACCATGCCGGTCGAGTACGACTTCGTCCCGCGAGCGACCTACTGCCACCCGCAGATCGGGTCGTTCGGCTACTCCGAGGCGCAGGCCAAGGAGAAGGGCTACGACGTCAAGACGTCGCAGTTCCCGTTCAGCGCCAACGGCAAGGCCATGGGTCTGGGCGACGCGGTCGGCTTCGTCAAGATCGTGGCCGACGCCAAGCACAACGAGATCCTCGGAGCCCACATGATCGGCCCGGACGTCACCGAGCTTCTCCCCGTCCTCACCCTGGCGCAGAAGTGGGACCTGACCGCGGACGAGGTGGCTCGCAACGTCTTCGCGCACCCGACGCTGTCGGAGTCCGTCAAGGAAGCGATCGAGGGCATCGCCGGCCACATGATCAACCTCTGAGCACCAGCGGCGCAGCGCCGCAGTGCCTTCCGGTATGCCGTCCGCGAGACTTTCGCGGGCGGCATACCGCGTCCGGTGGGCGGGTCAGGGCCTCACGGCATCGGTGTCCCGAGGTTGAGGATGTTGCCGTCCGGGTCCTCGAACCAGACGCTGCGGAAGGCGCCGTCACCCATGGAGGCGACGCCGTCGGTGAACTCCATGCCCTCGGCCTCGAACGTGGTGAAGGTGACGCCCTTCGAACGCAGCCTGTCCACCGTCCCGTCGAACGCGTCGTCCGGCAGCTCGAACATCATGGCCGTCGCCTTGTTGCTGCCCGCGAACTCGGACAGGTACACGAAGAAGCTGCCCGAGCCGGACCGGTAGGTGATGCCTTGGTCCATCATCTCCGTCCCGGGTGCGAAACCGAGGGTCCCCTCATAGAAGTCGCGGGCCCGTTGCAGGTCGCTGA
This sequence comes from Knoellia sp. Soil729, assembly GCF_001427985.1. Classification (GTDB taxonomy): domain Bacteria; phylum Actinomycetota; class Actinomycetes; order Actinomycetales; family Dermatophilaceae; genus Knoellia. The sequence goes on along the minus strand of NZ_LMSA01000001.1, from coordinate 223,629 downwards.
CGCCGAGGGTGGTAACGGGCGTGTGGTCGCTGATCATGACTCCTCCATGGGCGGGCCGGGCGACCGTCGCTCGGTGGGCCTGAGGTCGAGGCTAGGGAGGCGCGTCGGTCGGGACAATGGGCTGAACAGGACAGCAGCCATGGCGCACGTGGGCCACCCCGTTCGTCACGTGAGGGGTGGCTGTCGGCTGACCATGGCGGAGAGGAGTCGCACCCGCGACGCGGCGCTGCGCACCCGCCACCCGGCGTCCCGGTGTGACCTACGCCGCGAGGGTCCCGCCGAACACCTGCCACGCCAGGAGCGACTTGGCGACGAGGCTGAGCAGGATGTAGATGCGCTCCCCGAAGAGGTAGCTTGCCCAGCGGCCGCGCGCCTTGTACTGCAGCCACTGGTTGAGGGCGAAGATGTTGAAGAACAGGAAGAGCGACACCACGATGGCGTAGACGAAGCCGGGTGGGCTGGCCTGCGACGGCGAGCTCGGCGCGACGACGTACACCACGACGGCGACCCATGGAACGGCCCCGGCGACGCAGCCGAACCAGAACGGCAGCCACCCGCCGTGACCGGGTTGCTCGTACTTCTCCTGCAACCAGCCGAACAGGATCATCGAGGCGTTGACGCCGGCGATTGCCAGCAGGGCCGTGATGTCGGCGATCCCCACAAGCTGGGCGATGACCACCATCATCAGTGAGGACGACAGGGAGTACTCGACCCAACGCGCCCGGTTGATCCCCCGGGCGAGGTCGCTCACGTAGCCGCGGAACCACACGGTCGAGACGACGAGGTGCGCCAGCGCTGACAGTGCCAGGAATGCGGCGACCGCCAAGCCCGTGGACAGGTCGAACAGGACGGTGGGCTCCTGCGGCGCAGTACCGGGAGGTCCGGCGAGATAGCTTGCCGTGACCGGGAGGGCGAAGTCGTTCGCGAGGGAGAGGACGGCCACCGCCTGCACGACATGCAGGGCCGCGGCCACGAGGTTGTCCCGGCGCAACGTGCGCTCCTGCGTGGACGACAGTTCCTGTGTCATGAGTGGGACGGTATCGGGGAGGAGCGCATTTCCTCCTAGGATCGCGGGGTGTCGCTCTTGATCCGTCAGACCCGCGTCGTTCCCATCGGCGGCAGGCCTGCCCCCGCCGGTCCCGTGGACGTGCGTGTCGTCGGTGACCGAGTGGTCGACGTCGCGCCGCAGGTGACTCCCTCCGGGGACGACGAGGTGCTTGACGGGCAGGGCCGCTGGCTGATGCCCGGGCTCTGGGACCAGCACGTCCACATGGGCCAGTGGGCGGCCACGGCCAACCGCCTGGACCTCTCGTCCACGAGGAGCCCTGACGAAGCAGTGAGGCTCGTCGCAGCGGAGGTGGGGGCCCGCCGCGGGGGAGCGGCCGGCATGGTCATCCAGGGCTTCGGCCACCGGACGGCGGCCTGGGATCGCCAGCCCACCGTCGCCGAGCTCGACGCCGTGAGCGGCGACGTCCCGGTCGTGCTCATCAGCGGCGACGCGCACAACGGCTGGCTCAACTCCGCCGCCCTCCGCCTGCTCGAGGTCTCGCCCCGCGAGGGTGTCGTGGAGGAGAACGAGTGGTTCCCCGTGTTCGCCCGCCTCGACGAGGTGACCACGACCGAGGAAGGCCGGCGGACGGCATACGCCAAGGTCCTCGACGCGGCCCTGCGACGCGGCGTCGTCGGCGTGCGCGACATGGAGTGGGCCGACAACGCGACCGACTGGGCTCAGCGTTCAGCCGACGGCCTCGCGGTCCTTCGGGTGCGCACCGCGACGTATGCCGCGGGGCTGGCCGACACGATTGCTGCCGGGCGGCGCAGCGGTGACGTCCTGGACGAGGCGGGGCTGGTCACCATGGGACCGCTGAAGATCATCAGTGACGGATCGCTCAACACGCGCACGGCGTTCTGCAACGACCCCTACGTGGGGGATGACGTGCTCGAGTTCCCACGGGGGCGCGCCAACAACTCACCCGAGGAGCTGGCTGACCTGCTCGCCCAGGCGACGGAACACGGCCTCGACGTGGCGGTGCACGCCATCGGGGACGCCGCCGTCGGGATTGCGCTGGATGCCTTCTCGCACACCGGTGCTCGCGGTTCCATCGAACACGCCCAGCTCGTGGCGCCGGCAGATGTCGAGCGCATGGGTCGTCTCGGCGTCGTCGCCAGCGTGCAGCCGGCTCACCTGCTCGACGACCGTGACGTGACCCACCAGTGCTGGCCCGATCGGGCCGACCGGTGCTTCCCCTTGCGGTCCATGCTCGACGCCGGTGTGACCCTCGCCCTCGGGTCGGACGCCCCGGTGGCGCCGCTCGACCCGTGGGTGGCGATGGCTGCTGCAGTTCATCGCAGTGGTGATGACCGCAATGAGTGGAACCCGGCCGAGACCCTCACCGTCGCGCAGGCCCTCGAGGGCAGCGTGGACGGCGCACACACCGTGTCCGTCGGGAGCCTGGCCGACCTCGTGCTCGTGGAGGCCAATCCTTTTGAGGCAGGGGAGTCCGGCCCAGACGTGGCAGCCCATCTGCGCTCGGCCGTCGTCACGGACACGGTCATTGCCGGACGCCTCGCCTTCCATCTGGGCTGACCCGCGTGGGCTAGCCGTGGCTAGTCAGTCAGGCCACAATCGTGGCCCCTTGTGCGGACTTCCTCGGGTTTGTCGTTCGCGTGGTTACCAGCCGCCCTAGCGTCCATTGCGTCGTCATGACTTGACGAATCGACAGCGTCGACGGGGTGCCAAATGTCGAAATCGCAGATCTTCGCCAGGCGATCGATGATGATCGTCTGGGACTCGGCGTCGTGGCTGCTCGCCCTGTTGAGCTTCTTGCTCGTGCGTCACGAGTTCATGCTCAGCGAGCGCGTCTGGGTCATCGCGTGGACCTACGTCCTCGTCGCTGTGGTGCTGCAGCTGCTGGGGGGCTTCGCGTCCCACCTCTACCTCGGGCGTTCCAAAGTGGGCAGCTTCGACGAGGTCACCGCTTTGGGTCAGCTGGTCATCGCCATCAGTCTCGTCCTCGGCGCAACGTTCTACATCGTCGGCCCGCTCTTCTCCCGTGGTCTGGCGTTCGTCATGCCCGCGCTGGCGTTCCTCTTCATGGCGGCCGGCCGATGGGTGTTCCGGGTCGCGCGCCAGCGGGACCGCCGGCGCAACGGCACGTCCACCGGTGCTCCTGCCCTGATCTACGGCGCCGGGGATGCCGGTCACCAGCTTGCTGCGCTCGTCGACGGTTCGGCCGACTCGCCCTACGAGATCGTGGGGTTCATCGATGACGACCCCCGCCTGCGGTTCCTGCGGGTTCGCGGCTATCGCCTGCTGGGGCGGGGGAGTGACCTCCTGCGGGCGGCCGACGCGACCGGTGCCGAGGTGGTCGTCCTCGCGGTGAGCCAGGCCAGCCCGCGGCTCATCCAGGCGGTCTCGGACCGCTGCACCGAGGCGGGCCTCGAGCTCGTCGTCGTCCCGCCGCTGCGCGAGATGATCAGCGGACGGCTCGAGCTCGACACCCTGCGCGCCTTCAACGTGGCCGACCTGCTCGGCAGGCGCCCGGTGGAGACCGACCTCTCCGAGATCGCGCAGCACATCGGCGGCAAGGTCGTCCTCGTCACGGGAGCGGGCGGCTCGATCGGCTCGGAGCTCGCGCGTCAGGTCCATCAGCTGGGGCCAGCCAAGCTTATCCTGCTCGATCGGGACGAGTCGGCGCTCCACGCCACGCAGCTCTCCATCGACGGCAACGGGTTGCTCGACACCGAGGACACGGTCCTCTGCGACATCCGGGACAAGGACGCGGTCTGCGCAGTGTTCAGCCGCCTGGCTCCCGAGGTGGTCTTCCATGCTGCTGCGCTCAAGCACCTGCCGATGCTCGAGCGCTTCCCCGAGGAGGGCTGGAAGACCAACGTCCTCGGCACCCTCAACGTCCTGGAGTGTGCCGCCACCAACGGTGTGCAGCACTTCGTCAACATCTCCAGTGACAAGGCCGCCGACGCGACCAGCGTTCTGGGACAGACGAAGCGGGTCGCAGAGCGACTCACCGCCTGGTATGCCGCGCAGTCCGGGCTGCACTTCCTCTCGGTTCGTTTCGGCAACGTCCTCGGGTCGCGCGGCTCGGTGCTCGAGACCTTCCGCGCCCAGATCGAGCGGGGTGGTCCGGTGACGGTCACCGACGCGGAGGTCAGCCGCTTCTTCATGACGATCCCCGAGGCGTGTGAGCTCGTGCTGCAGGCCTCGGCCATCGGCCGACCGGGCGACGTCCTCATCCTCGACATGGGCATGCCGGTGCGCATCATCGACGTGGCCCGGCGCCTCATCGAGGAGTCCGGCAAGGACGTCGCCGTGACGTTCACCGGACTGCGCGACGGGGAGAAGCTCCACGAGGTCCTGCTCAGCTCCGTGGAGACCGGATGCCCCACGGTGCACCCGCTCATCACCCAGGTGTCCGTGCCGCACGTCCGCCCCTCCGACGTCATTGCCCGGCACGTGGACGACGTCCATGCCAGCCACACCCGTGACACCCACTCCATCGACCGCATCGACATCGCAGGTCTTGGACTGGCCGCTTCCGCTGGCCAGGCTGCGACCGGAAGGAGCTCGCGATGACCACGTTCGCCACGCCCGCCACCGCCTTCGCCCCCGCGTTCCCCGCGCTTCCCGGCGGTGTGCGTCTCGCCGTCGTGGGCCTGGGCTATGTCGGCCTGCCCCTCGCCGTGGAGTTCGGCAAGATCATGGACGTCGTCGGCTTCGACATCAACGGCGCTCGGGTCAAGGAGCTGAGCACCGGCACCGACTACACGCTGGAGGTCAGTGACGAGGAGCTCGCCTGCGCAACACGGTTGGCCTTCACCGAGGACCCGGCGGACATCGCCAGCTGCAACGTCTTCATCGTCACCACACCGACGCCGATCGACGCGGCGAAGCAGCCCGACCTGAGCCCGGTGCTCTCGGCGACCGAGACCATCGCCAAGGTGCTGCTGCCCGGTGACGTCGTCATCTACGAGTCCACGGTCTATCCGGGTGCGACCGAGGAGCAGTGCGTCCCCGTCCTCGAGGACCTGTCCGGCCTCCTGGTGAACGTCGACTTCTATGTCGGCTACAGCCCCGAGCGGATCAACCCGGGTGACAAGGAGCACCGTCTGCCCTCGATCGTCAAGGTCACCTCCGGGTCGACGCCGGAAGCCGCCGACTTCGTGGACGGTCTCTATGGGTCGATCATCACGGCTGGAACGCACCGTGCCTCGTCGATCCGGGTCGCGGAGGCGGCCAAGGTCATCGAGAACACCCAGCGTGACGTGAACATCGCCCTCATCAACGAGCTGGCGATCCTCTTCAACAGGCTCGACATCGACACCGAGGAGGTGCTCGAGGCCGCGGGCTCGAAGTGGAACTTCCTCGGCTTCCGCCCCGGCCTCGTCGGTGGGCACTGCATCGGCGTGGACCCCTACTACCTGACCCACAAGGCACAGGCCGTCGGCTACCACCCCGAGATCATCCTCGCCGGCCGGCGGCTCAACGACCAGATGGGTTCCTACGTCGCGTCGCAGCTCGTCAAGCGGATGACCAAGGAGAACATCCCCGTGCGTGGCGCTCGGGTGCTCGTCCTGGGCCTCACGTTCAAGGAGAACACCCCGGACCTGCGCAACTCGCACGTCGTCGACATCCTCACGGAGCTGCGCGAGTACGACATCCGCGCCGATGTCCACGACCCGTGGGCCCGCCCCGAGGAGGCCAGCCGGCACTACGGCGTCAACCTCGTCCAGAGTCCCGAGCCGGGCGCCTACGACGCCGTCATCCTCGCTGTCGCCCACCGCGAGTTCCTCGAGATGGGAGCGGAGACCATCCGCGGCTTCGGCAATCCCGACGGTCACGTCCTCTACGACCTCAAGTACGTCCTCGCCAAGTCAGAGTCGGACCTGCGGCTGTGACCGCCATGCTGCCCGCCAGCGAGCGGATCTGCCTCTCTCCTCCGGACGTGACCGAGGGCGAGGAGGTGGCCCTCGTCAGGGCGCTGCGCTCGGGTTGGGTCGCCCCGCTGGGTCCCGAGGTCGACGCCTTCGAGGCCGAGCTGGCCCTGAGGTGCGGGCGTAGCCATGCCGTCGCCCTCTCGTCGGGCACCGCCGCCCTGCACCTGGGTCTCCTCGCGTTGGGTGTCGGCCCGGGAGACCTCGTCGTGACGTCCACGCTGACCTTCGCGGCCACGGCCAACGCCGTCATCTACACGGGAGCCCGCCCCGTCTTCGTGGACTGCGACACCAGCGGCAACATGGACCCGGCACTTTTGGCGTCGACCCTGACGCACCCCTCCGTGAGGGGCCGGGTCAAGGCGATCGTGCCCGTGGACCTGCTCGGCAAGGTGGCCGACCACGCAGCGATTGGCGCGATCGCACAACGTCACGGGATCCCCGTCCTGTCGGACGCGGCCGAGTCCTTGGGAGCCACGCTCGGCGGCAGGCCGGCCGCTGCCCACGGACTGGTCGCCGCCCTGTCGTTCAACGGCAACAAAATCATGACGACCTCCGGTGGGGGAGCGTTGCTGACCGACGATGCACGGATCGCGGCTCGGGTTCGCCACCTGGCCACCCAGGCGCGCGAGCCCGTCGTGCACTACGAGCACACGGAGGTCGGCTACAACTACCGGCTGTCCAACCTCCTCGCAGCGCTCGGCCGTGCGCAGCTCAGCCGACTCGACGAGATGATCGAGCACCGCCGTCACAACCGGATGCGCTACCTCGAGATCTTCCGGGACGTCCGCGGAGTGCGGGTCTTCGGTGAGGATTCCGGCCTGCACGACGAGCAGACGCACGACAACTGGTGGCTCAGCGCGATCCTCGTCTCCGAAGCCCAGGCCGGGTTCAGCAGCGAGGACCTGCGCCTTGCCCTGGAGAGCAACAACATCGAGGCCCGGCCGATGTGGAAGCCGATGCATCTCCAGCCCGTCTTCCGAGGTGCCACCTCCTTCGTCAACGGCACCAGCCAGCGCCTCTTCGCACAGGGGCTTGCTCTGCCCAGTGGCTCGGCCTTGACCGACGAACAGATCGACCGGGTCCACGGGGTCGTCGGGACCTTCCTGCAGGTTCACCGTGCCGCGTGAGCGTACCTCCGACGTGCTCAAACGGGTACTGGATGTCGGCGTGAGTGCTGTGATCCTGGTGTGCTCGGCACCGATCCAGCTGGTCGTCGCAGGTGCCGTCCTCGTGGCACACGGCCGCCCCGTGTTCTTCCGTCAGAGTCGGCCGGGTCGTGATGGGGTCGTCTTCGAGCTGGTGAAGTTCCGCAGCATGCGCGAGGTGCGCGGCAGGCATGTCAGCGACGCCCAGCGCCTGACGTCGACGGGCCGGTTCCTGCGGTCGACCAGCCTGGACGAGCTGCCGACGTTGTGGAACGTCCTCAAGGGCGACATGAGTCTCGTCGGTCCGCGGCCGCTGCTCGTGGAGTACCTCGACCGGTACACCCCAGAGCAGGCCCGTCGGCACGAGGTGCGACCGGGAGTCACTGGCCTGGCTCAGGTGTCCGGGCGGAACTCCCTCTCGTGGGAGGACAAGTTCGCCCTGGACGTCGACTATGTCGAGCGGCGCAGTCTGGCTCTCGACCTCTCTGTCATCGGTCGCACGGTGGTCGCCGTTCTCCGGCGCCAAGGGATCAGTGGCGAGGGAGAGGCGACGATGAGCGAGTTCGTCGGGTACGCCTGCACCTCTCGCGAAGCGGAAGCCGGTCGTGGCGACGCCTGACCCGGTCCGGCAGCGAGTGGTCGCCGTTGGCGCCTCGGGGTTGGCACGAGAGTGCCTCGACGTCGTTGAGGGGATGACGGACGCGGGCACAGCGATTGAGCTTGTAGGAGTTGTCGACGATGCTTCATCGGGTGTGTCACTCGACCGTCTGGCCGTGCGCGAGCTCGCCCACCTGTATTCGTTGGATGACCTTGGGACGGGCGCGGACACGTCGGTGGGCCCTGTCCTCGGCGTAGGGCACCGCCTGACGCGGGCGGCGCGCGTCGAGCGGTTGGATGCGGCGGGGTTCAGCTCCGCCTTGCCGGTCCACCACGGCGCCGTCCTCGGCTCCGTCACCTCGGTCGTCATGCGCGACGCCCCAGACTCCGTGGCCGTCAAGGGAGCCCCTAGGTCATGGTGATGGACACCCAGCGTGGCGCGGCTCCCATAACGACCCGTGCATCCACGACCATGCCGGAGACGGTTCGCCGGCGGCGGTTGGACGTCCAGGGGCTACGAGCAGTGGCCGTCCTGCTCGTCGTGGCGTACCACGCAGGCCTTCCCCTGCCGGGCGGGTTCGTCGGCGTCGACGTCTTCTTCGTCATCTCAGGCTTCGTCATCACCGGGATGCTCCAGCGTGAGTGGACCTCGCACGGTCGGATCCGCTTCGGCCGCTTCTACCTACGGCGCTTCAAGCGACTCGTCCCCGCCCTGGCGCTCATGGTCGCGGTAACCGTGCTGCTGTCCACGCTCTTCCTCTCGCCGCTGGGGGCGCAGCAGTCGACTGCTCAGACCGCCGTGGGCGCGATGTCCCTCCTCGCCAACGCCGTCATCGCGCGGACCACCGGCGACTACTTCGATGCACCGGCCGAGACGAACGCTCTGCTGCACACGTGGTCGCTCTCGGTCGAGGAGCAGTTCTACCTCGGCTTCCCGCTGTTGCTCGCCGCCTGCTGGTGGCTCGCCCGGCGGCGCGGGGGGGAGCGCAGCAGGGTCACGACCGTCGTCATCGGCGCCGTGGTGGTGGTGTCCCTCGGCATCGCCGTCGCCGTGAGCCGCGGCCGCGAACTGCCGGCGGGCGAGATGCTCGTCGGCTTCTACGGTCCGCTCACCCGGGTCTGGGAGTTCGGTGTGGGCGCGTTCCTCGCACTGGTGCCCGGTTGGGCGGGCGCGAGGACGCGCGCCAGTGGGTTGGGCCACGGGGCTCTGGGTGTGGTCCTGCTCGTCGCGTCACTGGTGCTCATCTCCGGGACGACACCCTTCCCGGGCGTATGGACGATCCTCCCGGTGGTGGCGACGGCCTTGCTCATCCGTTCGGGTGGGCGTGACGACAACGTCGTGGCTCGCCTACTGCAGCGCCGGTCCATGGTCCGGTTGGGGGACTGGTCCTACTCGATCTACCTCTGGCACTGGCCCTTCATCGTCTTCGCCGGGGCGCTGTGGCCAAACCGAGCGATTCCCCTCGTGCTCGCGGCCGTCCTCTCTGTGGCCCCGGCCATCGCGTCCTACACCTGGGTCGAGGAGCCGCTCCGCTCCCTCGAGCCGAAAGGCACAGGAGGGATCGCCCGGCTCGTCGTCCCCATCCTCGCCCCGCCGGTGGTGCTGGCACTGTTCTTAGGCTTTGCCGTTGACCGGGGCTTCTGGTCACCCACGGTCAAGGCGCACCAGGACGCAGTGCTCGCGGCGCACTCCGGCTGCCACGGCTACGTGCCCCTGACCTCCGAGACCTCAGATAGGTGCACGTTGAATGCTGAGAGTCCCGGGCGGCCGATCTATCTTGTCGGTGACTCCCACGCGCAGCACTTCAGTGAAGCGGTGCAGGGGGCTGGCGCCGAGATGGGACGGCCGGTCGTCATCTCCACGGCGACGAACTGCCCAGTCGTCGATATCGAGTTGACCTTTGCCCTCGGCCCTGCCGGTCACGATGCCGACTGCAGAGGCTTTGTCCGGGGCACGATGGCATTTCTCTCGCAGGCCACCCCCGGCGTTGTGGTGCTTGCCGCCTCTGACAGGTACTGGAGCGACGACGACTTCGCAGTCGGCAACAGTGCTGCCGCGATGACTCGTCTCACGGAACCCAAACTCGAGATGGCCGGGAAGGCCATCGCCACAACCGTGGCCGAACTACAAGCGGCCGGACACGTCGTTTTGTTGGTGGAGGACGTCCCACGGTGGGACGGCGTGGACGAGTGGACCCCTACCGACTGCACGGTGATCTCCCTAGTGAGCGGCTTCGGCCAGTGTGGGCGGCAGATGCCGACCGGACGAGCGGAGGAGCGACAGGGCGCAGCGCGCGCCGTGCTTCGCGAGGTCGCGTCCAGCACGGGCGCGCAGGTCCTTGATCCGTGGACCGCGCTGTGCCCCGGCGGCCGGTGCGCCACTCACACGGATAGCCGCACGAACTACCGCGACACCAACCACATCACCGTCTCGCAGAGCAAAGCATTGGCTCCCAGCTTCGTGGCGGCACTAGACGGGCTCTATGGACGCTGAGCGACCCATCTGGCCGGCATCCATCGATGCGGCGCCGGCCTCGCCGGGGGCGACTCCTTTGGGTATCGTCCGGCGAGTGAACGCAACCAAGGACAGGGGGCTGCGTGTCCTGGTCAGCGCCGGCACTGTGGGAGGTCCCGGGGGCGCGCAGCGCGCCGTGGCGTCGATCCTGCGGGCCCTTCCCGAGGACAGCGTGGACGTGGTCGCGCGGCGCCAGATCTCCGGCGGCCAGATGAGTGGTGCGCGACGAGTGTGGGACTCGCGCCACTGGCGGTGGATCGGCTCCAAGAGCGCCTCGGGCGTGAACGGGGCCGTGGCGAGGATCGTGAATCCCGCTCGCGCCCAGCTGTTTCCCGAGTACGACGTCCACGTCCGCCTGTACCAAGGGGTCAACGTCAACCGTGCGGTCCGAGCCAAGGTCCGGCTGCTGGTGCCGTCGGGGAACCAAGTCACCGCGGACGACGCGCACGGCTACGACTTCGTGGCGCTGCAGGCCCCTGACAACGTCGGCCTCGTCGACGCCGGACCAAGACTCACGCTGCTCCCGCCCCCGCTCTACCCGCTGAGCGATCGCGCGGACCAGCCGGGCACCCCCGTCCCGTCGGAGTTCTGCCTGACGGCATTCAACCCGTACGGGGCGATCAAGGGCGTCGACGACCTGGAGCGGGCACTGGAGGGCGCCAGCCTGCCGATCGTGTGGTGTCACACCAACCGAGGCATCGACACCCACGTCCCACCCGCCCTACGCGAGCATCCCATGCTGGTCCACGTGCCGGACCCGACACCCGCCGAGCTGAGGTGGCTCTATGAGAGGTGCGCGGCATACCTCTGCTTCTCCAAGTCGGAAGGTTTCGGCTGGAGCATCGCTGACGGTTTGAGGCATGCGCCCGTCGTCGTGTCCCGGGACATCGGCATCCTCACCCACCCCGAGGCGCGCTCGCTTTCCGGTGTCGTCAGGACCGAGACCTGGGATCTGGACTGGTCCGTCATGCCGACCGCGCGGGGGAACCTCCCGGACCGTGACCTTTCGTTCCAAGCGCCGGAGACGTTCCGGCGCAACCTGATGGCCCTCGTCGAGTCCGCCCCGTGAAGGACACTCCGCAGGTCAGCCTCGTCGTGCCCGTCCACAACGTCCGGGAGTACCTCGACGCCTGCGTAGCCAGCATCCTCGACCAAACAGAACCCGACATCGAGGTCCTGCTGGTCGACGACGGGTCGAGCGACGGCAGCGAGGCGATGTGCGACGAGTGGGGCCGACGCGACAACCGGGTGCGCGTCATCCACCAGCCGCAGCAGGGGTCCTCGGTGGCGCGCAACCGAGGGATCGACGAGGCGCGTGGTGCTTATGTCACCTTCGTGGACGCCGACGACCTCGTGGCACCGCATCTCGTGTCAGGACTCACGCGCGTGGCGCTGTCCGCAGGGGCGGACATCACCTTGGGGGAGATCGTACCCTTCGCCGCTCCGGGGCAGCCCACCTTCACGCTGGGAACGACGACGACGACGTCGTCGGCCGCCGACGAGTTGCTCCAGATCATCTGTGTCCGCCCCCAGTGGGGCCCGATGGCGAAACTGTTCCGCCGTGACCTCTTCGAGGGTGGGCCCCGCTTCCCGGTGGGCCTGCTCCATCAGGACCTCGCCTTCATGCCACGGATGTTCCACGAGGCGACGACATGCGCGCGGACGGACGCGGGCGTCTACGGCTACCGGCACCGGCCGGGCAGCGTCTCGGACAACGTGCGCCGCGTCTCCTTTTCGACGGACCTGATCACGATCCTGCGCGACAACATCGAGTTCGCCCGCCGGACGGCGCCGCCGGAGCAGTTCGCCGAGTTCCTGGTGACGTACCTGCTTCACGCGAGCAAGCATGTCGAGCGGATCGAGGCCGGCGAAGCATGGGACCGCAACGCTGACTTCCTGAGCGCCTACCAGTCCTTCGCCCGGGACTACGCGCGCGAGATGGCCCGCGTTCCCGGTATGGGTCGCGCCTACCGCAGCCTATGGTTGCTCTCGGCCGGATCCCCGGCAGCCTTCGCCCGGGTCTGGCGAACGGCTGTGCTGCTCAAGAGTCGGGGTCTGGCCCTGCGCAGACGGGCGACGGCGCAGACGCCGCGCCGGGGCTGAAAGCCGGCCGACGGAGCACCGAGAGGTGGTAGCAATAGCGCGTGCAATTTCTTTGGTACTTCCCCTTCGCTCGCGAGGAAGAGCTGGCGTGGGCTGAGAACACGCCGCGGGCTGGGGAGTCGATCGTCATGCAGGTCGTCGACCAGGAAGTCGCGCCGCCCGGCGGCACGCACGGACAGGTGACCGTGGTGCGTGACCTGCCGGACGTCAACCGCACCGTCGGCCGCTCCGCGTGGTTGGCGTCACGAGCCGCTACCTACTGGCAGCGAGCGGCAGCTCGACGGGCGACGCTCCGGGCGAACGACTTCGACCTCGTCCACCTGCACTACATCAATCGGTTCACAGACTCGTTCATCAGACCGGGCGCACCTCTCGTGCTCAGCGTGCACGACGTCCTGCCGCACCGGGCGCGTCTCGGCCGCGCCGAGCACCTCGTCCTGAAACGCACGTACGACCGTGCCGACGCGCACGTGGTCGCGCACGAGTCGCTGCGGGAGGCGCTGGTGTCGGACTTTGGCCTGCGAGCCTCGTCGATCCACGTGGTTCCCCTGCCGGTGCTCCCGGTCCCGGACGCCCTCGCCGGTCCACCCCCCGACGGGCCGCCCCTCGTGCTGTTCTTCGGGGCGTTGCGTCCGAACAAGGGGCTGTCCGTCCTCGTTGAGGCGGCGAGGCTGCTCGAGGGTCAGGACGTCCGGTTCGTGATCGCGGGACGCGGGGACCCGCGCGAGGAGGCCATCGCCAGAGCGGCCGCGGCGAGTGACCCGAGGATCGAGGCGCGCATCGGCTTCGTGACGATGGCGGACAAGCACCGTCTGTACGCCGAGGCGTCGATCGTCGTCCTGCCGTACACGTCCTTCGCGTCGCAGTCGGGCGTGCTCCACGACGCGTACGCGCACGGTCGGCCGGTTGTGGTCACCGAGGTCGGCGCGCTGGGACGCTCGGTCCGCGAGGACGGCACAGGTCTCGTTGTACCGTCGCGCGACGCGGGGTCACTGGCGTCTGCCATCTCAGATCTGCTCCAGCCCGACATGTGGACGGAACGCGCCCGCGGGGCCCAGGCGGTCCGCGCGCGACGGTCCCCAAAGGAGTCGGGAAGGCTGATGCGCGAGGTCTACGACACGCTGCTCTGAGGCCGAGGAGTGGAGTTGCCCGGGCTGGTTGAACAGCCTGACGCGCGTCGTCACCGCCGATATCCTTCAGGCTCGACGCCACGGTGAACAGACGGAGAGCCATGAAGCACAACCGTTCCGCCGCATACGACAGAGCCCTCGCAGGCTCCAGCGACGGGTTGTCTCGGTGGTCGGAGATCACCGACGACCCGAACGACCCTTGCGCCCTCGCCTTCCGAGCGCGAACTCTGCGTGCCGCGTGGCGCGAGCCCATCGAGGACCGCATCAACTTCATCCTCGATCGGTGCCGTGGGCGCCGGGTCCTGGACATCGGCTGCGTGGCGCACGACGTGGCACGGATGGCCTCCCCCGACTGGCTGCACAGACGTGTCGCCGAGGTGGCGGCGACGTGCCTCGGTGTCGATGTCCTCGAGGAGGGAGTAGAGCACCTCAACCGCGTGGGCTTTCACGTGCTTGCGCACGACCTCACCACGGGTCCGGGGCCGGTCGGGGAGGCCGGCCCATTCGACGTCATCGTCGCGGGTGAGCTGATCGAGCACGTCCCGGCGCTCGACATGCTCTTCACTTCGGCTCGTGACCTCTTGACGGCCGACGGGGAGCTCATCATCACCACCCCCAACCCGTGGGCGCCGCACCGGGTCGCGGCGGGGCAGCGCGGCGACTGCTGGGAGAACGCGGACCACATCCTTTTCGCCTTCCCGAGCGGGATTGCCGAGCTCGCTGAGCGTCACGGGCTGGTCCTGGCGGAGGCCACGACCACCACTCCTGACTCCTCTTCTGTGCGCACACCGCGACAGCTGGCGAAGGCCGTTCGTCGTCGTGTGCGTGGCACGGGCTGGGTGCGGGTCGCCTTCGCGACTCAGGGGCCCGAGGGAGTGGTGCGCGTCCCTCGTCGCCCGACCCTCAAGCCGGCCCGGGGTGCGCGCCCCGCGACGTTCGTCGGGGAGACCTTCGTCTACGTGGTGAAACGCACTGCTGCGGCAGGGTGATCGTCATCCGCCTGCCCGGGCTCCGACTCGTCGTCCGAAGAGAGAATCCGGGCGTTCGACAGAGCCCTACGGTAGAAGTCGCTCGAGGTCTGGAGGTCAGCCGGCGTGCCCAGCGCCGTGACCCGACCGCCCTCCACGACCATGATCCGGTCACACATGTCGATGGTCGACATGCGGTGGGCGATGACGACCACCGTGACCTGGCCGCGAAGTCCGATGATGCTGTCGCGGATCAGGGCCTCGCTGTGGCCATCGAGAGCTGAGGTGGGCTCGTCCAGGATGAGCAAAGAGGGCGCCCCGGCCAGCGCTCGCGCGATCGACAGTCGCTGACGCTGCCCACCCGAGAGCCCCCCGCCCCGCTCGCCCAGATGGGTGTCGAACCCCTCGGGCAGAGCCATGATGTCCACGAGGACGTTGCCCTGCTCAGCCGCGATCCGCAGGTCCGTGTCGCCGATGCCTTCACGGAAGAATCGGATGTTCTCAGCGACCGTCCCGGTGAAAAGGGCGGGGTCCTGTGGGACGAAGGAAACCCGGCGGGTCCACCACCCACGGTCCACGTCCGCGAGAGCAACACCGTCGACACCGATGGCGCCCCCGCTCGGATCGCGCAGCCCGAGCAGGAGCTGGGCCATCGTTGACTTTCCCGCCCCGGAAGGTCCGATGATGCCGAGGATCTCGCCCCTCTCAACCGTCAGGTTCACCCCTTGCAGCGTGGCGCGTGAGCCGTCGTAGGAGAAGCGCACGTCGTCCATCACCAGAGGGGTCACCTCGTCCGGCGTCACGGTTCCACCGGGAGCGGGACGGGACTCGTAGCGGCGGGCCGTCTCCTCGACCTCCTCCAGGGCGGGGAGCGAGGACACCACAGTGCCCTGCACCGACACCAGCTGCTGTCCGTAGGTGAGGGAGCGCAGCATCAGCAGAGTGACCGCACCAATCGTCGTGAGGTCGTCGACCTCGACGAGGCTCAGCGCTGTGACCGCGATGAGCACTGCTCCGTACGAGAAGAGGGTGTAGGTGGGGGCCAGGGAGCCGAACAGGATCTGCACGCGTCGCTGGCCCTCGGTCGCGAGATCGGTCAGGCGATCCACACGGTCGAGGAAGGCGCGTCGTGCTCCGAACACCTGCATCTCTCGACCCAGGGCACCCAGCTCGGCGACAGACGTGGCGAAGCTGAGGTCGGCGGCGCTGGACCGGATGGCCGCCCGACGGATCGCACCGCGCAACGGACCGAGGAGCGCCGCAAGCACGGCGAGGAAGGCGAGTACGGCAAGGGTGGCGAGAGGCTGGATCACGAGCCCGGCACCGAGGAAGGCCGCGACGCTGAGGGCGGAGGTGAGCCCTTGGATCGCAGCCGCGACCGCGACGAGGACTCGCGAGACGAACGAGGTGAGGAGCTCCTGAAGCCGACCGGACGGTTCCTGCTGGTGCACCGACCACGAGGCGCCCAGATAGGCGTGCGCGAGGCGACGGCGCTGGTTGGTCCGGACGGCGGCGCTCAGGGCCGCGGCCTGTCGCAACGTGAACATGTTGAGGACGAAGCGGAGGGTCAGACCGACGGCGGCTGCGGCGAGGGCGGTGTTGATGGAGATCTCACGCCCAACGACCGGTCCGATGACATCACGCCCACTTGTCAGGGCGAGGAGGAGCCCCGTGACGAGCACCAGGAAGACCGCCTCGACCATCGCGGCACTGAACGAGGCGAGCGCAAGGGTCGCAATGCGCCCCCGCAGTCCAGCGCCGAGCCTCCATAACGCGGACCAGCCGCCTCGTTCGCGGTGTTCCGTCGCCCTTTTTGCCATGGTGGTTGAGGTCCCCTGATCGTCGGGTGACGTCCGCTCCGGCCCGTCGCACCCGAGGATATCTCCCGCGCCAGATCGATTCGGGGACTTGCCGATCAGCCCACGGGACCGCGACGGATCGAGTTGCGTGCGCGGCCGAACAGGCTGAAGGCCCGTACGGTGCTCCTCGGCCACCGAGCCGCCGCTAGACGGGCCAGGCGAAGGGCCCGCGGCCGGGGGAGCGCTGTGCCGGTGCGCGCTGCGGCCGCCAATTGTGCCGACTGGGCGGCAGCGCTGTTCCGGTCACCGATCTGCTCCACCAGCTCGACCAGCCGCAGCCGTTTCCGGAAGGCTTGGTCCTGAGCCCAGCCGGCCGCCCGCATGTGCCCCGCCGACAGCAGGTCGACCGCCTGCTGGTCCGCCGCCTCGATCGCGTCGGTCAGCCGCGCCGGCGTCAGGATCGAGGCCGTGATCCCGTCGCTGCGTTGGCGGTACAGGTACAGCGGCTCGGGCACCAGTGCGACGGGCCCACTCATGAGCACCCGGTAGGTCGTGAACTCGTCCTCGTGCAGCCGTCCGGGCGGAAAGGTCACCCCCTCGAGAACCTCCCGGCGGTAGAGCTTGGCGCACGCGGTCGTGAACAGGCCATGATCCGGGCCGGCGAACAGGCCCAGGGCCTCCGCCACCGAGAGCACCGTGGTCTCGGTCACCGGGGCGACCCAGGGGCCTCCGGGGACCCGGGCGTAGGACGACATCGCGACTGTCGCGCTCGGGTGGTCGTCAAGCGCCGTGACGAGGGCAGCGACGAAGCCGAGGTTCCACCAGTCGTCGCCGTCGAGAAACGTCACGAGGCGGCCGGTCGAGGACGTGAGCCCGACGTTGCGCGCAGTGCTCAGGCCGGCGTTGCCCTGGTGGATGACGCGCACCCGTGGGTCTCTTGCCGCGAAGGCATCACAGAGTGCCCCGCTGTCATCGGTTGAACCGTCGTTCACAAGGATGACTTCAAGCTGCGAGTGTGACTGGGAGAGAACGGACTCGACACATTCGTTGACGTAGGCGGCGACGTTGAACACGGGCACGATGACGCTGACAGTTCGACCGCTCCCGCTCCTCACGCCACGATGCTACGGGAGCCGCCGTCGGGTGAAAGGCCACCGAGTCTGCGCCCCATGACCGGGGTGGCTTCGGGTTCCGCCCACGATAGGGTCGCCGCGTGACGTTGGTACGCCGCCTCTGGCCCGGGCTCGGGCGCACGCTTCCGGCTCCCGTGTTCGCCTCCGGGCTGATCCCACGACCGTTCCGTCACTATCCGCTGCGCGCGATCGGCGTCGACGTCGACCGGGCTGCTCGGATCGAGGCCGGCGTGCGGATCGGATCCAGAAAAGTGGCCATTGGGTACGGCACGTTCGTCCAGCCGGGGGTGGTGATCGAGAACCAGTACGCGTGGGTTCGGATCGGTCGTCGATGCGACATCGCGCGAGAAGCCCTGCTCCTCACCACCACCCACGAGGTGGGGTCGGATGGTCGTCGCGCAGGTGCGCTCCAATGGGCACCCGTGACGATCGGTGACGGAGTCTGGATCGGCGCCCGAGCTGTCATCATGCCGGGTGTCACCGTGGGTGATGGCTGCATCATCGCGGCCGGAGCCGTGGTGACGACAGACTGTGCCCCCGACGGGGTCTATGCGGGGACTCCCGCCCGACGCCTCCGCGACCTCGACCCACCTCGACGCACCGCGTCGTAGCTGCGCAGCGACGTCTGAGCGACCTCGCGCTGGTCGAACTCCTCGATGGCGCGCCCGCGCGCGGCACGACCCAGCCGACCACGCACGTCAGGGTCGTCCAGAAGCCGCTGCACGGCATACATGAGCGCTTGTGGGTCGGCGGCGGGCACTGAGAGGACGTGCACCTCGTGGCTGCCGATCTCTCGGCAGCCACGGATGTCGGTGAGGACCATGGCCACCCCGCAGGCGGCGGCCTCCATGGAGGCGCGCGAGAAGCCCTCACGGTGCGAGGCGAGGACGAAGACGTCGAGCGCTGAGTAGACAGCGGCCATGTCGGAGCGCTCGCCGAGGAAGCGCACGGCGTCCTCGTGGGGGACGGAGACGTGCGTGTCGGATCCGTCCTCGGGACCCACCCAGACGAACGTCGCCCTGTCCCCGAGCTGCTCCGCGACCTCGGCGAACTCCACGAGGCCCTTCTCTGCCACGCGACGCCCGATCGTCCCCACGAGCAGCTCGTCATCACCCACGCCCAGCTCGGCGCGCACCCGGCGTCGGCCCTCGGGGTCGGGCCGGAAGCGCTCGAGGTCCACGCCGTTGCCCACAACCTCGTGCCGGCCCGGCTTGAGGAACCGCCGCAGGGTGTCGCGGTCCGCGGCGTTCTGGAACAGCTCGTAGTCGGAAAACCGGATCGCGAACGCTTCGGCGCCATAGACGAACGCCCGCTTGCGCCACCGGTCCTGGGGCCGTGCCCAAAGCCCGTGGCACGTGTTCACGACGACGGGTATGCCGGCGAGCCGCCCCGCGATCCGGCCCATCACCCCGGTCTTGGGGTTGTGCGTGTGAAGCACGTCGAGGTGGAGGGACCGCAGGGTGCGCACGAGCTCGCGGAAGGCGGCGACATCCTGCCGGGGGTTCCACGAGCGGGTGAGTGCAGGCAGCCCGACGTGGGTCACGCCCAGCGCCTCCACTCGCGCGACGTAGCGACCGGGCGCGCTGATGCCGAAGACCTCGTGTCCGCCCGCGACGTCCACCTCGAGCTCGGTCGCGAGCAGCAGGGCAAGGCTCATGTCCACGGTCGTGAGGTGGGCAATGCGCACGGTTCCCCACTCTCCCCCGATCGGACGGTCACTGCCCTCCATCTTGGCAAACCTGGCCCAGGGCCGAGGAGGTTCGAGCAAAGTACTGATGCGGTGCTCGTGCCGCAGCTAGATTGGACGCCGACTGTCCTGCCGAACGGAAGGCTTTTCCATGCTGACGTGGGGGGACGCACGCGGGTTGAGGCTGGGAGTGACCACGTGACTCTGCAGGACTACATCAAGGTGTTCCGGCACCGATGGCCCGTCATCCTGATCTGCGCCCTCGTCGCAGGTGCAGCCACGTGGTTCATCACGCCCGCGAGCTCCGACACGACGAAGAAGGTCGGCTCCTACACGGCGACGGCCACGCTCCTCGTGGGGTCGAACGACCCCGAGACCGGGTCGACCAACCTTGGTCGCATCGCGCTCTACATGACGAGCGGCGAGGTGCCCAAACGCGCAGCGGCACGCGTCGACTTCACGGGTGACCCGGCGCTCCTCGCGTCCGGTCTCACGGTGACACCGGACACCGTGGCCCAGGCGCTCACGGTCTCGGCGACGGCCTCCGACGGCAAGCAGGCGGCGGCGGTGGCCAACGCCTTTGCCACGGAGACGGTCAAGTTCATCGAGGAGCGCAAGCGTCCCGGCGCCGAGACCACCACCCTCTCCCTCCTGCAGCCGGCCACCCCCATCCCCAGTGCCGCGACGGACGGTGGGTTCGTCATCCCGCCCGGCCGAGGTCCTCGTACGGCGATCGCCACGCTCCTCGGGCTCCTCGTGGGGCTGGGGCTCGCGCTCCTGCTCGACCGTCTCGACTCGCGGCTGCGTACGCGTGGTGAGATCGCCTCCGCCCTGCGGATGCCGATCATCGCCGAGATCCCACGCCTGAAGAGGTCGCAACGCAACTCCGCCTCGATCGCCGTCGCCTCGGACCCGCTGAGCAACTACAGCGACGGCTACCGCGCGGCACGAACGGCTCTCGTCCACACGTCGGGTCAGATCATGCCGGGGGACTACACCCCGCGTCGCCCAGGCGGCGAGGAGTCCCGCTCGCGCCAAGGTGGCCGGCTGGTCCTCATCACCTCGGCGCACGCTGCCGAGGGCAAGACGACGAGCGTGGCCAACCTGGCGGCGAGCTTCGCCGAGACGGGACAGACCGTCCTCGTGCTCGACGCGGACCTCCGCTCACCGGACATCCACACGGCGTTCGACGTGCCCCAGGGCGCGGGGATCTCCGACTACCTCAGCGA
Source organism: Knoellia sp. Soil729 (assembly GCF_001427985.1). Classification (GTDB taxonomy): domain Bacteria; phylum Actinomycetota; class Actinomycetes; order Actinomycetales; family Dermatophilaceae; genus Knoellia. The sequence continues at coordinate 203,371 of NZ_LMSA01000001.1, read as the reverse complement.
CCCCTCGGACGGTGCCGCCCTGGACGCCGTGGTTCGGCCCACGAGCGTGCCGAACGTCCGCATCATCACCGCCGGAACCAGCCTGGCCCACCCCGCCGCGCTCGCGAGCCGCATGGGCCAGATGCTCGAGCAAGCCAGGGACCTGGCCGACGTCATCCTCATCGACAGTGCGCCCCTGCTCGAGGCCAGTGACGTCTTCGACGTCCTGCCCACCGTCGACACCCTCCTCCTCGTCGTGCGCAGCGGCCGGCTGACCGAGGTCTCGGGCAACCGGGTGGCGGAGCTCGTGGGCCGCTTCCAGGTTCCCGTGAGCGGCGTGATCATCGTCGGAGCGCAGACGATGCGCGCCGACGCCTACGGCTACGGCTACGGCGAGAACCGGCAGTCCAAGAAGAAGGCGCGACGGGGTCGCAAGCGTCAGCAGCTGCGCGCTGCTGAGCCTGTCGCGGACGAGCTGCATCCGCCCACGACCGGTGACGAGCGCCCCCGTGAGAGCCGCCACGATCGACGCACCTCGTCCTCGCTCTGAGCCCCAGTGACCGCCACCCAGCGTCAGGCGCTCAGTCTCGCGCTCGCTGTCGCCGTCGGGTGCGCCGTCGCCGCGACGTTCCAGCTCGCCCTGGGCACCAGCTCCTACAACTTCTGGGGCGGTGCCATCGTCATCCCCGTCGTCGTCGGCCTCAACGCCCTGCTGATCCGGCATGTGGTGCGCGACTCGGAGGAGTCGTGGTTCGCAGGTCTGCTCGGTGCAGCGTTCGCGGCCAAGCTCGCCGGAGCACTGGCCCGCTACTACTTCGCCTACATCGTCTACGCGGGCGCGGCTGACGCACAGCGCTACAACCTGTACGCGGCCATGCAGTACAAGAACTGGCGCAACGGGATCATCACCTTCGAGGTCGGTGGCAAGCAGGGAACGCAGTGGATGGAGACCATCACCACCGCTCTCTACACGGTCATCGGCCCATCCCCCTTGGCCGCCTTCGTCATCTTCGCCTCCTTCGCCTTCTGGGGTCAGTACTTCCTGTACCGCGCCTTCTGTGTCGCTCTGCCGGACGGCAACCGCAAGAGGTATGCCGTGCTCGTGCTCTTCCTCCCGTCGCTCCTCTACTGGCCTTCCAGCATCGGCAAGGAGTCGTGGCTGATGTTCTTCGTGGGCGTCACAGCGCTCGGCGCCGCGCGGCTCTTCGCCCACGACGGGTTCGGCCGCGCGATCCTGCTGCTCGGTATCGGTGCAGCGGGCACGGCCCTGCTGCGCCCGCACATCTCGGTCCTGCTGTTCGCCGCCCTGTTCATCGCCCAGCTCTTCCGCCCGACGAGCGCGCGCAGCACGGGCATCCTCAGCAAGGTCGCGGGCGTGCTCGTCATGGGTGCGGCCGCGCTCATCCTCACCACGCAGTCGGCGGCCTTCCTCGGCATCGACGACCTCTCCGTGCAGGGCATCACGCAGTCCGTCGACGAGGCGTCGCAGCAGGCGAGCGAGGGCAACTCGTCCTTCGAGTCGGCGCCGATCAGCTCGCCAGCGGACATCCCGTCGGCCATCATCACGGTCCTGTTCCGCCCGTTCCCGTTCGAAGCACACAACGCCCAGATGCTCATGCAGAGCCTGGAGGGCCTGCTGCTCATCTATCTCGCGGTGAAGGCCTGGCCCCAGCTGCGACTGCTGCCACGGTTGCTGCGGCGCAACCCCTACGTCACGTTCACGGTCGTCTACTGCTGCGCCTTCATCTGGGCCTTCTCCGGCTTCGGCAACTTCGGGATCCTGGCCCGGCAGCGTGTGCTCATGATCCCGTTCTTCCTCGTGCTCCTCGCCCTGCCCAGCGTGGCGGTGCTCAGGGACCAGGTCACGCCGAGGCCGAGAAGGAGGGAGCTGGCCCGTGGCCGCCGATGACCGCAGGGGAGCGCGTCGATGGCTCAAGCACGCGCTCGCCGGCGCGGGTCGCACCACGCCCGCCAGCGGGGCCAGCCTCCTCATCTACCACCGCATCGGTGGTGGCACCTCCGATGAGCTCGACCTGCCGATGGCGGACTTCGAGGCGCAGCTCGACCGCCTTGCGTCGCATGACGTTGTCTCACTCGACGCCGCCCTTGACCGGCTCGACGCCGGGGACACCCGGCCCTCGGTGGTGCTCACCTTCGATGACGGCTTCGACGACGTCCACGCCAACGCGTGGCCGCTGCTGCGTGAGCGGGCCCTGCCGTTCACCGTCTACCTCGCGTCGGGATTCATCGGGGAGACGATGCTCTGGGAGGGCTCGACCGCGAAGGAGCACTCCGGACGTGGGATGACCTGGCAGCAGCTGGGGGAGCTCACCGAGTCGGGACTGTGCACCATCGGCAACCACACGCACCACCACGTGCGACCCGAGGTCCTCACCGAGGCGGAGCTCGACGCCTGCACGGAGGCCATCCAGCACCACCTCGGCATCACCCCGCAGCACTTCACCTACCCGTGGGGGATTGCCGTCGCTGCGATGGAGCCGCACCTGCGCAGGCGCTTCCGCAGCGCCTCGACGGCGGTGCTGGGCCGTAACCTCCCCGGGACCGACCGCATGCGCCTGCGACGCGTGCCGGTGCGCCAGTCCGACCCCGAGTCGTTCTTCGCCGCAAAGCTCACTGGGGCGCTCGGGCCGGAGCGTGCGTATGCCGCGGCGGTGAGGCTCGGGAAGGCTGTCGGACTGAGCGGTTAGGACTGTCCGGACAACGCGGCATACCTGTGTTCCTGTGCCGCCACTGCGTGGCGGATGTCGTATGCCGTGGAGCGCTGCAGGGCCGCCGCACCCATGCGTGCGCGCAGCTCGGGCTCGCGCGCCAGCCGCAGGACTGCGTCGGCCAGCCGATCTGCGTCACCGGGTGGGACGAGAAGTCCTTCCACCCCATCTGTGACCTGTTGGGGAAGGCCGCCCACCCGCGTCGCCACCACCGGCAAGGCGTTGGCGAAGGCCTCCATCACGGCCACGGGAAGGCCTTCATGAGCGGAGGCCAGGGTGAAGATGTCCGCGGCAGCCATGAGGTCGTGGACGTCACGCCGGAAGCCGAGGAGGCGGAAGCGGTCGCCCAGGCCGAGGGAGGCGTGCAGCGCCGTGACCTCGTCGGCGAGAGGCCCTTGGCCCACCGCTGCGAAGTGCAGGCTCGGATCAGCATCGAGGGCACTGCGAGCCGCACGCAGGAGGTTGGGGTAGTCCTTGTTGCTGCGCAGGTTGGCCACCGTGAGGGAGAGAACCTCGCCCTCACCCACCCCCAGGTCTGCGCGAACCCGTTGTCGCACACCGGGAGTCGGACGAACCAGCGTGGGGTCGATACCGTGGATCAACACTTCGTAGCCTCCTCGCTCCGAGGGCCACACCGTGTGCTTGACCTGCTCTGAGACAGCCCAGTGGTGGGCGTCGAGGCGTGCCGTGAGGCCGTTGGCCAGGCGGGTCGCAGGGCGGTGACTCGTCCACTCGTTGTGCTCCGTCGTGACCACGAGGGGCCGCCGCGAACGCGGAAGGGTCCGGGCCACGACCCGGGCGACGGACGCGAGGACGGGGGAGTGGACGTGCACGACATCGACGTCGGCCATCGCCTCTCGGAGGTCGCGCAGCCATGCCGCTCGGCGTTGTGGCCCTGGGGCCCCGGCGCCCAGTCGCTGGGGCAGGAGGCCTGCGGCCTCGAACTCCGGCACGAGGTGCGTCTTGTCCGCGCGGACGTAGGCGAGCCGGTAGTCGAACCTGTCGCGGTCGACGACCCCCGCGGCGAGGAGAAGGAGCTGTTCGGCGCCCCCGGGGCCGAGGCCCTTGACGAGCCAGAGGACGCGCATCCGCATCGAGGACCGCGATGTCGAGCCCATGCCCTGCCTCCCCGGTGCCTGCGGCTCGGAACACGGACATGGCATCCGGGTGCGGCCCTAAACTCGGCTCAGGCTACCAACGACGAAGCGGGGCAGGGATGAGTTCGGTGCACGCCAAGGACCTCGTGGTGCGTGCGGCCGAGCCGGGTGACGATGCGAGCGTGCTGCCCATGCTGCGAGCGTCGCTGGGCAAGGTCGACGACCCTCACTACGAGGAGTTCCTGCACTGGAAGCACCGCGAGAACCCGTTCGGCGCCTCGCCGTCCTGGGTGGCCCTGCACGACGGAGTGGTCGTCGGCTACCGCACCTTCCTGCGATGGGAGTTCCTCACCCCTGAAGCACGCGTCCTACGCGCGGTGCGCGCGGTCGACACTGCCACCGACCCGGCATACCGAGGCTTGGGCATCTTCCGGACCCTCACGCTCCAGGGGGTGAGTGAGCTGACGCTCGCCGGGGACGCGCTCGTCTTCAACACGCCCAACGACCAGAGCCGTCCCGGCTACCTCAAGATGGGCTGGAGCCTCGCCCGCCGGCTTCCCGTCGGCGTTCTGCCACGCGGTCCGCGGTCGCTGGTCTCGATGGTGACGTCGCGAGTGCCGGCCTCCCTGTGGTCGGAGGCGACTGAGGTGGGAGTGGATGCCACCACAGCGTTCGCCGACCGGGACCTGGCCCAACAGCTCATCGCCCACGCGCCCACGACGGGCGTGAGGACGCATCGCACACCCGAGTACCTCGCGTGGCGCACGCACTTCGGCCCACTGTGCTACCGCCTGCTTCTCGCGCAGGAGGGCGACCCGGCCGGTGGTGGGGTGGTCTTCCGGCTGCGCCGGCGCGGCGACGCGGTCGAGGCCGCCATCATCGAGCAGCTCGTGCCGAACCGACGAGCGGGGGCGGCACTCGTGCGCCGCGTCCTCGTCGAGACCGGTGCCGACTACGCGATCGGGCTGCGCACCGGACCCTCAGCCGGGCTCCTGCCCCTGCCGCGACAGGGGCCGCTGCTCACCACCCGCCCCCTCGCGTCCGCGCCGCCCTCACCCGGCGACTGGGCCCTGACCCTGGGTGACATCGAGCTCTTCTGACCGACCGGTTGCACCCGCCCACCCCACGACGAGCCCGGCTGCGAACACCACGGAGCCGAACTCCACCAGGTGGTCGACGTCGGAGTGCACCAGCAGGGCGGTCCATGCAGCCACCCCGATGACGGCCGCAGCGGGGCGGCCCCGCGCGGCCCACAGCATGCCTCCCAGGCCGACGACCCCCAACAGCACCACGCCGACGCATCCCGTCTCGGAGCCGATCTGCAGCACGGCGGAGTGGGCGCTCAACGTGTCGGGATCGCTGGCGAGTGACGTGGCTCCTCGGAAGGAACCCGGCCCCGAGCCGGTGATCGCGCGCGCGTCCCAGAGCGCCATCGCGTCGTGCCAGAGCTGTCGGCGCACCGGGTCGAACAGCCGCACCGCCCAGGGAGCGAACGTTGCCTGCCGCGCCACCCCGACGACGACGCAGGCTGCGGTGACCGTCGTCACGCCCCCCACCACCACGGCGAGCCGCGGCCACGCCCGACCGCGTGGACGGCGCCACCACGCAAGTGCCACCACTGCCACCACCGGCACGATGAGCGCAGCGCCGCCCCTCGACCGGTTCAGGACGGTTGCGAGGACAGCCAGGGCGATGGCGACACCGAGGAACCATCGACGGCGCGGGGAAGACCCCAGCAGGGCGAGGCCGCACAGGGCGGAGACCTGCACCGCCAGCGCTGCGTTGGCGTTGGCATAGCCGGTCGGTTGCTTGCCCGGCCCCGCGGTGAGGACCGCCCCGAGGACCAGGGCGCCGGCGACGACGAGCAGGGCCAGTGCCGTGCCCGCGGTGACGGGGTGGCGAGCCATGACCGTGCCGACTGCCACTCCGGCGACGAGGACGACGGGGGAGAGCACGTACGGCACGAGGCCGACCGCCGTGCCGTCGAGCGCGACGGTCAGGACGGTCGACCAGGTCGCCCAGGCCACGAGGACGAAGAGCCCCAATGCCTCGGCCCAGCCGACGAGCGCCCACAGCCGTCGCACGCCCGCGGCTTCCTCAGGAGTAGTCGGGGAGCGTGCGGAACCAGTCGACGGTTGCCTCAAGGCCTTGGCGCAGCGGCACCGGGGAGACGTCGGGGAAGTGCGCCAGCAGCCTCGAGTTGTCCGCCTGCGAGTCCCGCACGTCACCCGCTCGCGTCTCGACGTGCTCGACGGCTGGGCGCTCACCAAGGATGTCGGCCAGCTCGTCGACGACGGCGTTGAGCGAGGTGCGGCTCCCGAAGGCCAGGTTGACGGCCTCGAGGTCGGTCACGCGACGCACGACTGCGTCGGTGATCACCCGGGTGACCGTGCCCACGAAGGTGAAGTCGCGGGTCTGCTCGCCGTCACCGTGGACGGTCAGCGGCACGCCACGAAGGGCAGCGTCGATGAACGCGGGCAGCACCGCGGCATAGGCGTGACCGGCCGGCTGCAGGGGACCGTAGACGTTGAAGAAGCGGAAGGCCAGGGTGGGAAGGCCGTAGGTGTGACCGAAGGACAGGGTGTAGGCCTCGGTCGCCTGCTTGCTCACGGCATACGGAGAGATCGGCGCGGTGCGCATGCTCTCGCGCTTGGGCAGCTCGCGGTTGGCGCCGTAGACCGACGAGGACGAGGCGGAGACGACGTGCAGGTCACCGGCGCGCCGAGCGGCCTGGAGCACCTCGAGGGTGCCGGTGGCGTTGGCATGGTGCGAGGCGACGGGGTCGATGACGGAACGGGGGACCGAGGGCAGCGCGCCCAGGTGGACGATCGCACGCGCGCCCGCGCAGGCTTCGTCCAGAGCAGCAGGATCGAGGATGCTCGCCTCGTGCAGGCGGATCTGGGTGCCGTCGAGGTTGGTACGCGATCCGGTCGACAGGTCGTCGAAGGCGACGACCTCCGTGACCTCGGGCCGAGCGAGCAGCTCACGACCGAGGTTGGAGCCGATGAAGCCCGCGCCTCCGGTCACCACGACCTTCACGTGAAATCCCCCAGGGACAAGGTGGCAGCGCGCCCTCTCGGGCCGGACGTTCGCACAGTAGCAGCGGCCGGACAGGGGCATCCCCGACTCGCTAATGTCAGGGTGTGGAAGCCCCGACGATGCCCTGGTCCGTGGGCATCCGTTTCTCGCACGCCGTGCTCCAGACCCTTGCCGACGACCACGGCGTCGACCTCCTGCACATCAAGGGTCCAGCCGTGGACGACAGTCTCGGCGGCGGGACACGGCACAGCATCGACGCGGACGTCCTGGTCCGTCCCACCCACGTCGAGCAGCTCATCGCGGCGATGCACGACCACGGGTGGCAGACGCAGTACCTCTTCGAGGACGGCTCTGCCTTCGAGCACGCGTCCACGCTGGTGCATCCCTTCCTGGCGCCCGTCGACGTGCATCGACGCTTCCCGGGGGTCGACGGTGACGCGGCGACGGCCTTCGAGCGGCTATGGGTGGAACGGCACGACATGGACCTGGCAGGCGTGGCGTGTGCGGTTCCCTCCGTGGCCGCGCAACGCCTGATCCTCATCCTGCACGCGACGCGTGCTGGCGCCCTCAACCATCCGGACATCCAGCAGAGCTGGCGGGAGGCGACCGAGGAGGAGCGCCAGAGCGTGACCGCCCTCGCCGGCGAGATCGGTGCAGGCGTCGCCCTGGCAGCAGGAACGGGCAGGCTGCACGAACACGTCGGTGAGCCGGGCTATGACCTCTGGCGGGTGCTCTCGTCGGGGGAGACCTCGCGCGGTCGCCTCTGGTTGGCGCGGGTGGGAGCGGCCGGCACCCGACGCGGGGCGCTGCGCACCGGGCTGCGCCTGGTCGTGCCCAACCGCCACCGCATGACGACCATCCTCGGGCGACCGCCCAGCCGACGGGAGCTCGCACTCGCCTACGTCGCGAGCGGACGCCGCGGCGTCCGGGAGGTGCTGCTGCTGCTCCGGTCTGCCGCCCACAACCGGTGGGGCGCATGAGCGGCTTCTGCGTGCCACGCCGGGTGGCGTTCGTCATTCCCGGCGACAGCGATGCCCCTGAGGTCTTCCTCATGCAGCTGCCCGACGGCCCCCCGGTGGTGCTGCACGGCGCCTCGGCCGTGATCTGGGTCCTTGCCGCCGACGGAGAGGAGGATGTCGTCGCTGAGGTGGGCCGCACGATGGGGGTCGCCCGCGACATGCTGGAGGGGGACGTGACCACTCACCTGCGTGACCTTGTCGACAGGGGTTGGCTACTCGCCCGAAGTGACTAGCCCGTGGCCCCCCCAAGTGGGCTGGTCAAAGCCTATTTTCCCACGGTTGGAACCAGCAGCCTGAGATCTGCGCTCAAATGGGTTACGGCGCACAGGGCCGGTGCTGCTCAGCACAGACCACAGGATCGCAACCAGGGGAGCATGTCATGACCGAACAGCGCGAGGACCGTCGCATCTCGCGACGCACCATCGCCAAGGGAGCGGCATGGGCGATACCCGTCGTGCCCCTCGTCGTCGCCACGCCGGCCTACGCCACGTCGTCCGGCGGCCCGAGCGGGGTCATCACCAACGCCTGCAAGCAGCCCGGCGAGAGCTGCTTCAAGCAGTACGGGTTCATCAAGGGCTACACCTTCCTGGTGACCATCACCAACCCGACGGCCGTGGACCTCTACATCTACCCGACGATCGACCAGCAGCTGGACCCCTACTTCGCGGTCACCTCGTCGGTCCCCTTCTCCTACAGCACCGCCCGCCTGTACACCGGTGGCGTCATCGGAGCACCCCTTCCGGCCGCGCTGCTCATCCCGGCCGGCGGCAACGTCCAGATCATCATCAACGCGGGCACCAACTCCAACAGCGCCAACACGGATGCGATCGGCCGGCTCGTCATCGCCTGGGGACACACCCAGACCCAGGGTGGGGACCCCGACCACCCCTACACCCCGGCTCCGCCGACCAACCCGCCGGGCGAGGGCTGGTTCACCATCCCGTTCTCGTTCGCCTCGACTCCGCCGTGCGACAACTGCGCTCCGTGAGCAAGTCGTCCTGACGCGTTCCCGAACTCGTCAGACCCGACGAAGGATGCCGTTGCGGATGAGGTCCGCGACGGCATCCTTCGTCGCGTCCAGGGTCGAACCGGTCTTGGGAGCGCCGAACCGCGTCTTGAGCTCTGCGGCAAGGTCGTCCACGGCGATCGGGTCCTCGGTGAGCGTGAAGATCGCGGTGCTGAGCTCGCTGAGACGCACGACGGTGCCGCGTACGAACACGAGGGCCACGTCGTCGCGCAGGAGCGCATCCGTGGGCTCCCATCGCTGCACCCTCACGACTTCTCCCGCAGGAGCGTCGTGAGCGACTCCTGCGCATCGGCGGCATCGCCGTAGCGCAGGGACATGACCGGCCCCACGTCGTCGATGACGGCTGCCAACCGCTGCAGCGGGGCAGGCAGCTCGTCCAGCGCCGAGGTCTGCCCGACCAGCGCCATGACGGCATCCATCAGTGGTAGCTCGTGCAGCTCCGCCGACACCGTGCCGGGGCGCCGTTCGAGGAGCACCACTCGAGTCGCCTGCGGGCGTGCGGGTGCGCACAGCAGCCCCAGCGTGTCGGGGGAGACCTCGTCCTTGAGCTCGGGGAGCTCGGTGCGTCGTACGGACAGAGGTTTGGGGTAGGGAGCAACCGCGCCCGACTGGTCGATGCCCACCGTCTCGTCAGTCACGTAGCCGAGCCTGCGTCCCAGGACCTGGCTGAGGGTTGTCTTGCCGGTCCCGCCCCGTGCCACGTAGACGAGGCTGCGTCCGGTGCCCGGATCGCTCACCGCACCCGCGTGCAGCATGAGCAGCTCTCCACGGCGAGAGCGGATGAGCGCAGTGGTGACCTGTTGGGTCGTGAGCATCATCCGGCGGGGAAGCTCGGCCGCGTCGTCCAACCGCACCTCGAAGGGCTCCGCCTCGACGGGCGAGCCCCCATGGGGCACGAGGCAGCGCGACCAGGCGACGCGCATCGCTGACTCGAGCGCGTCCGCGGCGGCACCGACGCAGCGGACCTCGACCACGGCGCCGAGCCCGTGCAGTCGCAGCCCTTCGCCCACCGGACCGGCCTTCCGTCAGCGCAGCGCCCCATGCACGCACGTCTGCCCGCACCCTATCCAGCGGTTCGCCGGGGAGAGGAGGTCTGCGCGGATAGCCTGACGAGGTGAGAGCCGAAGCGGTGCGTTCCCATCCACCGCTGCACGTCCTCTTCGTGTGCACGGCCAACATCTCGCGCTCTCCCTACGCCGAGCGCAGGGCCGTTCAGCTCCTCGGCGCGCCACCGCCCCCAGAAGCGGCACTGCGCGTCTCCAGCGCGGGTGTGCCCGGGTTCCCGGGACGTGAGATGGACCCCGAGATGGGAGCACGGCTGCGCGAGCGTGGCGCCGACCACCTCGGGCACGTCAGCCGTTCGGTCAGCGCGCAGATCCTCGCGGACGTCGACGTCGTGGTCACGATGGAGTACGCGCACCGCATGCGCATCGCCACCTCATGGCCCGAGCACGCACCCAAGGTCTTCGGGTTGCAGCAGCTCACCGATGCCCTCGAACGGGTTCCCACCTCGGCGAGCGGGCGGGCGGCGCTGGAGGGTGCCCTCGCGCTTGCGCGTCCCGACAGCCTCTCGTGGGACGTGGCCGATCCGTACCGACGGGGCAGGAAGGCGGCGCGAGCCGCCGCAGCCGAGATCGACGAGGCGCTCGCGGTCATCGTCGGGCGACTGGCCGGCATACCGGCTGTCCTGGGCAATTAGGGAGCAACCCCGCGCGCTGCTAATCTTGCTCTCGCCGTCACAACCGGCCGCGGATTCAGAGTGCCCCGGTGAACCAGCCCGGAAGCGCCGCGCAACCACCTCAGAAGGAGTCTCCTCGCCCATGCCTTTGGACGCAGACGTCAAGCAGAAGATCATGACCGAATACGCGACGGTCGAGGGTGACACCGGCTCGCCCGAGGTCCAGATCGCGCTTCTCACCCAGCGCATCCTCGACCTCACCGAGCACTCCCGTCAGCACAAGCACGACCACCACAGCCGTCGTGGTCTGCTCCTTCTCGTCGGCCGTCGCCGCCGACTGCTTCGCTACCTGGAGGACATCGACATCGAGCGCTACCGCTCGCTGATCAAGCGCCTCGGCCTGCGACGCTGACCCCACGATTTCCGTCGGAGCGGCTCTCCACTTGGAGGGCCGCTCTTTCGGATGTGTTGGGCAGCTCGACACCGAGCTGACCAGCAGGAACCACAGAATCACGCCCGTGCACAACGAGGATGCACGCGGTTCGTTGACACTCAAGAAAAGGAGGACCCAATGGAGGGTCCTGAGATCACCTTCGCCGAAGCCACCATCGACAACGGCTCGTTCGGCACCCGCACGGTCCGGTTCGAGACCGGACGCCTGGCCAAGCAGGCCGGCGGCGCCGTCGCCGCCTACCTGGACGAGGACACGATGCTCCTCTCCACCACCACCGCCGGCAAGCACCCGCGTGAGGGCTTCGACTTCTTCCCGCTGACCGTTGACGTCGAAGAGCGCATGTATGCCGCGGGCAAGATCCCCGGTTCGTTCTTCCGTCGCGAGGGCCGCCCCTCCACCGAGGCGATCCTCACCTGCCGTCTCATCGACCGCCCCCTGCGACCGACCTTCACAAAGGGTCTGCGCAACGAGGTCCAGGTCGTCATCTCGGTGCTCGCCCTCAACCCGGACGCTCAGTACGACGTCCTCGCGATCAACGCGGCGTCCGCGTCGACGCAGATCTCGGGCCTGCCGTTCTCCGGTCCGATCGGTGCGACGCGCCTGTCGCTCATCGACGGCCAGTGGGTCGCGTTCCCGCAGTTCTCCGACATCGAGCGCTCCACCTTCGACATGGTCGTCGCCGGTCGCGTGGCTGGTGACGACGTCGCCATCATGATGGTCGAGGCCGAGTCCACCGAGTTCACCTGGGACCTCGTCAAGAACGAGGGCAAGACGGCTCCCACCGAGGAGATCGTCGCCGAGGGCCTCGAGGCCTCCAAGAAGTTCATCAAGGCGCTGTGCGACGCGCAGGCCGAGCTCGCCTCCAAGGCTGCCAAGCCGATCCAGGAGTTCCCGATCTTCCTCGACTACGAGGACGACGCGTACTCCGCCGTCGAGGCCAAGGTCTCCGACGACGCCGCTGCCGCCCTGCAGATCGCGGGCAAGCAGGAGCGCGAGGACCGTCTCGACGAGATCAAGGACTCCATGAAGCAGGCCCTCGCGGCCGACTTCGAGGGTCGCGAGAAGGAGCTGTCCGCCGCCTACCGCGCCGTGCAGAAGAAGCTCATCCGTGAGCGCATCCTCACCGACAAGGTCCGCATCGACGGCCGTGGACTCGCCGACATCCGCGCGCTCAGCGCCGAGGTCGAGGTCCTGCCGCGCGTCCACGGCTCGGCGATCTTCGAGCGTGGCGAGACCCAGATCATGGGTGTCACGACGCTCAACATGCTCCGCATGGAGCAGCAGCTGGACACGCTGTCACCGGTCACGCGCAAGCGCTACATGCACAACTACAACTTCCCGCCCTACTCCACCGGTGAGACCGGTCGCGTGGGTTCGCCGAAGCGTCGCGAGATCGGCCACGGAGCGCTCGCCGAGCGTGCGCTCATGCCGGTCCTCCCGACCCGCGAGGAGTTCCCCTACGCGATCCGCCAGGTGTCCGAGGCCCTCGGCTCCAACGGCTCGACGTCCATGGGCTCCGTCTGCGCCTCGACCCTGTCGCTCCTCAACGCCGGTGTGCCGCTGCGCGCGCCGGTCGCGGGCATCGCGATGGGGCTCGTCTCCGCAGAGGTCAACGGTGAGACGCAGTACGCGGCGCTCACCGACATCCTCGGCGCGGAGGACGCGTTCGGTGACATGGACTTCAAGGTCGCCGGCACGCGCGAGTTCATCACCGCCATCCAGCTCGACACCAAGCTCGACGGCATCCCCGCCGAGGTCCTCGGTGGCGCGCTGACCCAGGCTCGTGAGGCCCGTCTGCACATCCTCGACGTCATGAACGAGGCCATCGACGTGCCCGACGAGATGAGCCCCTTCGCTCCTCGAGTCATCTCGGTGACCGTCCCCGTCGACAAGATCGGCGAGGTCATCGGCCCGAAGGGCAAGATGATCAACCAGATCCAGGACGACACCGGCGCCCAGATCTCCATCGAGGACGACGGCACCATCTACATCGGTGCCACCGACGGTCCCTCGGCCGAGGCGGCTCGCGCGGCGATCAACGCCATCGCGAACCCGCAGATGCCCGAGATCGGCGAGCGCTTCCTGGGGACCGTCGTCAAGACGACGACCTTCGGTGCGTTCATCTCCCTGCTGCCCGGCAAGGACGGCCTGCTCCACATCTCCGAGGTGCGCAAGCTCGTCGGTGGCAAGCGCATCGACGCCGTCGAGGACGTGCTCGCCGTGGGCCAGAAGGTCCAGGTCGAGCTCAAGGAGATCGACCCGCGCGGCAAGCTCTCGCTCGCTGCCGTCCAGGCCGACGGCGACTCCGAGGCCCCGGCCCCGGCCGCCGACGACGCTGCGGGGCACGACGCCCCCGCGAGCGACGCTCCGGCCACCGACGACGCCGCCGAGGGTGACGACGCGTCCGAGTCCTCCGAGTCGCACGACTCCTCCGACGAGAGTGGCGAGCGCCGTCAGCGCAGCCGTCGTCGTGGTGGCCGTGGACGCGGTCAGCGCTCCGAGGCGGCAGAGTCCTCCGTCCAGGAGTGACCTGACGTCACGCACGTACGGCGACGGGCCGGCATACCTTCGGGTATGCCGGCCCGTCGGCCTTGGTGCCGCCTCGGGGTCAGCGCGCGGCGGGTGACCCGTTGAAGGCCTCGTCCACGGCCTTCCTGAGTGACCGCTTGGGCCAGGCCGCCGCCAGGAGGGCCATCCCGCCGAGGCAGAGCATCCCGCACACGGCTCCCGACGTCCGGGGGCCGAGCTCCTCGGAGAGCCAGCCGGCGAGCAGGAAGCCCACCGCCGACGACGTCATGGACCCGGCACCGGCGAGCCCGATCACGCGCCCGCGCATCTGAGGTGCTGTGACCAGGGCGAAGGTCGCCTGAAGCGGGAGCAGGAAGGCCTGCAGGACGCCGCTGGCGAACCACATCAGCCAGACGAGCGGCAGCCATCCGAGCGTCGGCGGCACGAGTGCTGCGCATATCAGGGGCACCGGCATGAGCAGTGCCATGACGAGCATCCTGGCGCCCGCCACCTCCGGCTCCCACCGACCCACGACGATGACGCCGCACACGGCCCCGAGGACCGGCGAGGCCATGAGGAGCCCGCCGAGCCAGGCCGGGAAGTCATGGTCGAGGACATAGGGGATCGCGACTGCCTCGGGGGCGACGACGCCCAACATGGCGATGAGGCTGAGCGTGAGGAGCGACACGAGCACGCGGTGTCGCGCCAGGTAGCGAGCCCCCTCGCGGATGTCCGTGAAGAAGCCGACGATGCCGGGGCTCGGTATGCCGTCGACGGCCCGGGACCTGACCGCGACGAGGAAGAGCACGGCGGACACGGCGAAGGTGAGCAGGTCCACCACCAGTGCGCCGAGCGCCGAGAGTGCGGTCACGATGACCCCACCCACGGCGAGGCCGATGGCCTGGTTGAGCTGGTCGGCGAGGGTGGAGAGTCCGCGGGCACGCAGGAACGCCCGACGGTCCGGGAACAGGTCCGTCAGCAGGATCTGGTGGGAGGCTCCAGCCGGTCCTCCGAAGAGCTCGAGGGCGAACAGCAACCCCAGCAGGACGAGAACGGGGCTCTGCTGCCCGACCGCTGCGATGATCGCCAGCACGAACAGCCCCCGGACGACGTCCGACCCCACGAGGACGTGCTTGTACGGGATCCGGTCGGCAAACGGGCTGAGCAGGCTGCGCCCGACGATGCTCGGGAGCAGGCTGGCCGCAAAGGTCGCAGCCATGGCCAGGTCCGAACCCGTCTGCTCGCGCACCACGAACGCCACGGCGACGCGGGCGATGAAGTCACCCCAGGTGGAGATGCTGAGCGCCAGGAGGGCCGGGACGAAGCCGCCGGTGCGGAAGACCTGGGCGTACGAGGGCATGCTCGCGCGCGCGTGCGACCCCACCCCTGTGCCCTCCACCGGCGTGACACTACTGGTCAGGAACGTCGAATGAGCGTCGAAGGCGCGAAGATCTTCTGGGCCGTCTGAGCCAGCCTTCCCCGAGCGGTCATGGCCGGTATGCCGGGTTGTCGCCTGCGGGGTACGTCATGATGAGCATCGGGCCGGCTCGAAGGGACGTGAGAAGTGGACACCCAGCGGGTCAAGCGCATGATGCGAGGGCGCTTCGGCGCGCCACTGCGGGTGGCCTACCGCGCGACCGAAAGGGCCCAGGTCGGGCTCGTACGAGGAGCTGATCGTGCGCAGTTCGGCTCAGCCACGGCCCAGGAGCGGGCCGAGGTCGCGCGTCGGGTCACGATGACCGTCAAGACGTTCGAGCGTCCCGCGGTCCTGCGCCGCTGCCTTGCGAGCGCGCGTTCGGTGTTCGACGGCAGGATCGTCGTGGCCGACGACTCTCGGCTCCCGGTCGATGGTCTGGGGCCGGGCATCGAGGTGATCGCCATGCCGTTCAACAGCGGCGTCAGCGTGGGCCGCAACGCCGCCCTCGACGCCGTCGCCACGGAGTACGTGTTCGTGACCGACGACGACGTCGTCTTCACCGCCGCCAGCGACATCGTCGCGGCGATGAACTACCTCGACGACAACGCCGCGGTCGACCTCGTGGCCTTCACCCGGGTCGACCTACCACGATGGCGCGCGGTGGCGGCCGGCGCCGACGCACTGTTCCCCGGCGCTGCCGCGCCGCGCACCGCGTTCGGCACGCTCGTCGACGGGCTGCCCGTGGTGCCCAAGACTCCGCAGCTCTACCTCGCGCGCGCGGCGTCGATCCACCGCGTGCGCTGGGACGAGCGCCTGCGCATGGTCGACCACCGTGACTTCTTCTCGCGAGCCTCCGGCCGGATCGTCTGCGTCCAGGCCCAGACGCTCCGCGCCTACCACATGCGCACGCCCTTCGACCCCTTCTACAACGCCTACCGCGAGGACGTCGCTGCTGACCTGCGCACGCTCGCGCGCCTGTGGAGCGCCTCCTCGAGCCCGGACTGAGCCGGAGAGGACCGGGGCCGGTCATGCCCTGGGACGGTCGAGCCCTGGGTCGGTCGTGCCCTGGGTCGGGTCAGGCAACCCTGGCAACCCTGGCGACGCGGCGCACCGGGGTGGGAGCGCTCCAGCGCATCTCCATGCGGATGCGACCGTCCTCCTGCGTGACCGGCGTCCAGCGCAGCGTGAGGCAGGCCGGGCCCGTCGTGGTCGTCGTGACCTTCTTCATGGGGCTCCTTCGGCCTCGTTCACCTGTTGTTCACCCAAAGGTAGCACCAAGGTGAACAACAGGTGAACGCGGGTCACGGGCGCGGTGCCACACCGGGCGTGCGCTCCGGCCGAGGGATACGCCTCGCCACTAGGGTTCAGGGGTGAGTGTCACCAAGGTCTCGGTCATCGGTGCGTCGGGTCGTATGGGGTCGGAGGTGTGCCGAGCGGTGGAGGCCGCCGACGACCTCGAGCTCGTCGGCCGTTTCGACGTGGGCGACGACCTCGGTGACCTCGCAGGGGCGGACGTCGTCGTCGAGTTCTCCGTGCCGGAGGCGTCCGGCGCCAACGTCGCCCACTGTGTGGACCAGGGTGTCCACGTCGTCGTCGGGACGACCGGTTGGGGGGAGGACGGGCTCGCCGACCTCACGGCCCGGCTCGAGCAGCAGCCGGAGGTGGGCGTCCTCATCGCGCCGAACTTCGCCATCGGCGCGGTCCTCATGATGGCGTTCGCGAGCAAGGCGGCGCAGTTCTACGAGTCGGTCGAGGTCATCGAGCTGCACCACCCCGACAAGGTCGACGCTCCCTCGGGGACGGCCGCCCGCACCGCCGAGCTCATCGGCGCCGCCCGCGACCGGGCCGGGCTCGCCGACGTCCCCGACGCCACCACGAGCGATCCGGGCGGTGCACGCGGCGCGCGGGCACACGGCATACCCGTGCACTCCGTTCGACTGCGGGGTCTCGTTGCGCACCAGGAGGTCCTCTTCGGCCAGACGGGCGAGATGCTGACGATCCGCCACGACTCGTTCGACCGGGTGTCGTTCATGCCCGGTGTCGTGGCTGCCGTCCGCACGGTGCACGAGCACCCGGGACTCACGGTCGGACTCGAGCACTACCTCGGCATCTGACATCGGCACGCCACCTGTGGCCCCGGAGCGCACCAAGCAGCTGGTGCTCGGGCTGGTGCCTTTCGTCGTGGGCGTCGTCCTCCTGCTTCAGGGGGACGGCGACCTGTGGGTCGCGGGCGCGGTGGCGGTCGTGGGGCTGCTCCTGCTGGCAGTCCTCGCCCGCCGGGGCCGGCACACAGCGTGGCGGGCCGCTGCGCCGCGCCTGGCCTCGGGAGCCGCGGTGGTGCTCTGGAAGCCGGGGTGCGTCCACTGCGAGCGGATGCTCCTGGCGCTGCGCGGTGAACCGAGGGTCGTGTGGGTGAACGTCTGGGCCGACCGCGAGGCGAACGCGGAGGTGCGTCGGCACAACGGCGGTGACGAGCTGACGCCGACCGTGCTCATCGGCGACGAGGTGCTGCGCAACCCCGGGCCGGATGAGGTGCGCGAGCGGCTCGAGACTGGGGCGGTCTGAGGCTCAGCCCCAGCCGGCCGCCCGGAGCCCGGCCGCGACGGCCGCGGCACCGATGACCACGACGAGGAAGTTGGCGCGCAGGCGCAGCAGCACGATCGCACATGCCACGGCACCCAGCCGCGCATCGACGTGGAGGGAACCGCCCTGCCCGCCGAACGTCTGGACGGCCACGAGGCCTGCGAGCAGGGCGACGGGCAGCAGCGTGAGCACCCGGCTGCGGCGTGGGCCCTCGACCCAGGACTCCGGGACGAGGTAACCGGCCAGCTTGGTGGCATAGGCCAACGCCGACGAGAGCAGCACGATGGTCCAGGCGCTCATGGCACGTCCTGGGGCAGGGGGCTCTCGTGGCGTCCTCCGCCGCTCAGGCCGACGACGACAGCGGCGAGAACGGTGAGGATGACGGGGACGCCGACGGGCAGCAGGGGCGAGGTCAGGAGGGCGACGGCGATGGCCAGCACCATGGTGGCGGCGGCGTCGCGGCTGCGCAGCCTGGGCCAGAGCAGGGCGGTGAACGCCGCCGCCGCGGCCGCGTCGAGCCCCCACCGCTGCGGGTCGCCGAGGGCGTTTCCCACGAGCGCGCCGACGAGGGTCATGGCGTTCCAGAACGCGAACACGGTCAGTCCGGTGACCCAGAAGCCCAGGCGTCCGGCGCGACGGTCGTCCTGTCCGACGCTGACGGCCGTGGACTCGTCGATGGTGACGTGCGCGGCGAGCAGCCGGCGAAGTCCGTGCACCTGCAGGATGCGCGAGGTCTGCAGCGCATAGAGGCCGTTGCGCAGCCCGAGCAGCGTCGAGGTGGCGACGGCGGCGGAGCCGGTCCCACCGGCGCCCAGGATGCCCACGACGGCGAACTGGGACCCTCCGCTGAAGAGCAGGACCGACAGGGCCACCGTCTGGAGAGTGGTTAGCCCGGCCGCGACCCCCAGCGCGCCGAAGCTGATGCCATAGGCGCCCGTGGCAATGCCGACCGAAAGTGACTGTCGCAGAACGGCTTTGCGCTTCGCGCCGTCAATCGGGAGGTATGCCGTGTGCTCGCCTTCGGCGACGTCCTCGCCTCTCGGCTCGGCCGCCGAGGCGGTCACTCGACCGACTCCGGCTCCTCGGGCGCGTCTGCTGACGGGGTCTCGTCCGGGGCGAGGGAGGCGACGAGGCGCACCTCTCGCAGTGTGTCGCCCTCGGGGGAGACGACCCGGTCGCGGAAGGCCCCGTCCGGTCCGAGTCCCGAGGCCACGAGGAAGGCACGGGTGGCCTCGTCGTCGGCCAGCACCCAGGTCGCGAGGTCCTCGGCACCGGCGCCGCGCAACGTGTCGACGCAGGCGTTGAGGAGGCGGGAGCCGTGACCCATGCGACGGGCTCCGGGGTGCACCCCGATCGCGGTCACCTCACCCGTTGCCTGACCGGCGTCAGGGTCCTGGCTCGGGCCGATCGCCGCGAAGCCGACGACCTGCTCACCGGCGCGCGCGACCAGCAGTCGGTGCACTCCCTCGGGTGGGTTCTCGAGCGACTGGCGCCAGGCCTTGGCGAAGGAGGGTGCCTCGAAGAGGGCGACGACATCGTCGGGCAGGCGGCCGGCATACGCCTGGGTCCAGACCGCTGCCTGGACCACCCCGACCGCGGGGGCGTCCGTGGGCTTTGCCGAGCGGACGCTCGCGTCGGCGGTCGGACCGGGGGAGTGGGAGTGCCCACCGTGGTCGTGGCTCATCATCGGCCCTGGAACTGTGGTGTGCGCCGCTCCCGGAAGGCCGAGCGACCCTCGGCGAGGTCGTCGCTGGACCACGCCTCGGCGAAGGCCGCCTCGTAGCGGGCGACCTCGGTGGAGTTCTCGCTGTGGGCGTCGAAGCCCAGCTTGGAGCCGGCCTGGGTCATCGGTGCGAGGTCTGCGGCGCGTCCGGCAAGCTCCAGGGCTGCGTCCAGGTCACCGCGCACCTGGGTGAACCCCACGCGCCACGCGTCCTCGGCGGTGAGCACCGCGCCGGTGAGCACCATGTGCCGGGCCGCACCCTCTCCCCAGAAGCGGGTGACGCGGTCCAGCGTCCAGTGGTTGACCATGAGGCCGAGCTTGGCGACCGGCACGGCGAAGCGGGCGTCGTCGGCGACGACCCGCAGGTCGCAGGCCACGGCGAGCTGCATGCCCAGACCCATGCAGGATCCCGAGATCGCCGCCACCGTCGTCATCGGCGCCCGGGTGAGGCGCGCGAGGACCTCGGCGAGGCGGTCGGTGAACCCCACGTCCTCGAGCTCGGTGAGGTCGGCACCCGCGCAGAAGTGCCCACCGGCACCGGTGATGACGATGGCCCGGGAGCTCTGCGTGGCTGCCGCGATCGCGCCGTCCAGCTCCTCGAGCGCGTCGTGGTTGAGGGCGTTGCGTCGTTGCGTCCGGTCGATCGTGAGGACGGTGACCCGGTCAGAGGTAGTTGAGGAAATCGCCACGCGGTCGAGCCTATCCGCCGGTCGTTTGTGAAGATGGACGGCGTGCCCCTGCTCCGCAGTCCCTCCACGCCGCACCCCGCCTTCCATCCGCTCACCGTGGTCGAGGTGGATCCGGTCGCGGAGCACGCGGTCTCCATCGGCTTCGACGTGAGCTCGATGCCGATGTTCCTCGACTACCGGGCGGGCCAGTACGTCACGCTGCGGGCGCTCATCAACGGGGAGAGCGTCCGCCAGTCCTACTCGATCTGGGTTCCGCCGAGCCGGGCAGCGCGGGAGGGCGTCATCCGCGTGGCGGCCGCAGCGGTGCAGGGCGGACGCATGTCACCCTGGCTCGCCTCCGAGGTCACGATCGGCGAGGTGATGGCGGTCCTGCCGCCACGCGGTGACTTCGTCCTCGACGAGGTCGCGGGTCCACGGCACCACGTCGGAGTCGTCGGTGGCTCGGGCATCACGCCAGTGCTGGCGATCGCCGCGGCAGCCCTCGAGCAGCACGACGAGTCGACTGTGGACCTCATCCTGGCCAACCGCACCCGGGAGTCCACGGTGCTCGGGAGCGAGGTGGTCGACCTCCAGCGCGCGACCGAGGGCCGTCTGCGGGTCGAGCACATCCTCAGCCGCGAGCGGGTGCACGGGGTGCGGTACGGGCGCATCGACCCGTTGGTCATCCGTGCGGTCCTCGATGACGTCGGTGACATCGACGCTGTCGACGACTGGTGGTTGTGCGGGCCAGAGGGGCTCATCGCCGACGTGGAGAAGTGGCTCCAGGGGTCGGGGACCAGCGCGGAGCACATCCACCGCGAGCGGTTCACCTCCACCGGGCCCGTCGACCCGCGCAAGAACCCACCGTCCGGCACCTGAGCGGCAGACCTGCAGTTGTCGCCCGGGCACGTCGTGCCCGCTGGCGCATGGCGATGGGGCGACGTGAACCAGCGAGAACGACGTGCCCCAGCGAGAACGACATGCGCGGTCGGACGCCGGCGGCAGGTCAGCGCTCGTAGGTCACCCAGGCGAAGCCGTCGCGCTCCTCGCGAGCCGTCTCATGCCACTGGGCCGGGTCGATCTCGGGGAAGCGCACGTCACCGGCGGGCTCCTGGTCGACCTCGGTGATGAGGAGCCGGTGCGCGAACGCCATCGCCTGTGCGTAGATCTCGCCGCCTCCGGCGATGAACACCTCGCCCACGGGCCCCGCCAGACCCAAGGCGTCGTCGAGCGAGTGCACCGTCTCGACGTCGGGGTGGTGCCAGTCGGTCTGGCGGGTGATAACGATAGTGCGCCGCCCGGGGAGAGCCCGCCCGATCGAGTCGAACGTCTTGCGCCCCATGACCATTGCGTGCCCCATGGTCGTCCGCTTGAAGAACGCGAAGTCTTCGGGCAGGTGCCACGGCATGTCGTTGTCCGCGCCGATGACGCCGTTGCGTCCGACCGCTGCGATGAGCGTCACCTGGGTCATGCCGCTCACCCTATTGGGGGTGTGGGCCACGGCGCTGGCGCCCGCCCAACCGGTGGCGTCCTCCGACGTTGTTCGGGCGACGTTGAACTACACGAACCCCAAAACAAGTAACACCCCTGTTGCGGGCGGAACCACGACGCTCCGGTATGCCGTCCGCCCACGGCGAGCGGACGGCATACCGGATGGTCTGTCGGCCGGTCTCAGACAGCGATGGGCGCCTTGATCGCGGGGTGCGGGTCGTAACCGACGAGCTCGAAGTCGTCGAGGTCGAAGTCGTCGATGGCGCTCTTGCGTGCGATGCGCATCGTGGGCAGGGCGCGGGGCTCCCGGGTGAGCTGAAGTCGGGCCTGCTCGAGGTGGTTGGAGTAGAGGTGGGCGTCGCCGAGGGTGTGGACGAACTCGCCGGGCTCCAGGTCGGTGAGCTGGGCGACCATCATCGTGAGGAGGGCGTAGGAGGCGATGTTGAACGGCACTCCGAGGAAGACGTCGGCGCTGCGCTGGTAGAGCTGGCACGAGAGCCTGCCGTCGGCCACGTAGAACTGGAAGAGCGCGTGGCAGGGCGGCAGCGCCATGTCGTCGACGTCCGCGACGTTCCAGGCGCTGACGATGTGGCGCCGGCTGTCGGGGTTGGTGCGGATCCCCTCGATGACCTTGGCGATCTGGTCGACCTGGCGACCGTCGGGGGTGGGCCACGAGCGCCACTGGTGGCCGTAGACCGGGCCGAGGTCGCCCTGCTCGTCGGCCCACTCGTCCCAGATCGAGATGCCGCGCTCCTGCAGCCAGCGCACGTTGGTGTCGCCCCGCAGGAACCACAGGAGCTCGCCGATGATCGACTTGAGGTGCAGCTTCTTGGTCGTCACGACGGGGAAGCCCTCGGAGAGGTGGAAGCGCATCTGGTGCCCGAAGACCGAGCGCGTGCCCGTGCCGGTGCGGTCGGACTTGTCGACGCCCTCGTCGAGGATGCGGTCGAGGAGGTCGAGGTACTGGCGCATGGCTCCGAAGCGTAGTCGGGACCCCCGACCGGTCCGGCGCGGTGCCCAGCCGACGGCCGCTCGCCAACGACTACCCTGAGGGCCATGACGACGAACCCCTTCGGCCGGGTCATCACGGCCATGGTCACACCCATGCGCCCCGACGGATCAGTGGACGAGGAGGGCGTGCGCGCGGTCGTCGAGCACCTCCTGGCCAGCGGTCACGACGGGATCGTCGTCAACGGCACGACGGGGGAGTCGGCCACGCTCACCGACGACGAGAGCATCGAGGTGGTGCGTGTCGCCAAGGAGGTCGTGGGGGAGCGCGCCGCGATCACGGCCGGGGTGGGCTCCAACGACACGGCGCACTGCGTCGAGATGGCCGCTCGGGCCGCCGGGGCCGGCGCCGACGCGCTGCTGCTCGTCTCGCCCTACTACAACAAGCCCACCCAGGCCGGCCTGCTCGCCCACTGCCGCGCGGTGGCGGACTCGACCGAGCTGCCGATCATGCTCTACGACATCCCCGGCCGCACGGGCGTCGAGTTCTCGACCTCGACGCTCGTCGCGCTCGCGGAGCACCCGCGGATCGTGGCGGTCAAGGACGCCAAGGCCGACCTGTGGGCCTCGACGCACGTCATGGCGTCGACGGACCTGCTGTGGTTCAGCGGCGACGACGTGCTCAGCCTTGCCCACCTCGCACAGGGTGCGGTCGGTGTCGTCTCCGTGGTGGGTCACGTCGCCGGCAAGGAGTATGCCGCGATGCTCGCCGCCGTCGATGCCGGAGACCTGGCGACCGCTCGCGACATCCACCGGCGCCTCATCCCCGCCGTCGACGCGATCATGACCACCTCGCAGGGAGCGATCATGGCCAAGGCCGCGCTCGTGGAGCTCGGAGTGATCGGGTCGGCCTTCGTGCGCCTGCCCCTCGTCGAGTCGCCGCCGGAGCACCTCGAGACCCTCCGCAAGGGCCTCGCGGAATCAGGCCTGCGATGAGCCACCCCCACCCAGAGCTGTCCCTGCCCGGACCCCTCCAGGACGGCGGCGTGCGCGTCGTCGCCCTCGGCGGGCTCGGCGAGGTCGGTCGCAACATGGCCGTCATCGAGCACAAGGGCCAGCTGCTCATCGTCGACTGCGGCGTGCTCTTCCCCGACGACCACCACCCCGGCATCGACCTCATCCTCCCGGACTTCAGCTACATCGCCGACCGGCTCGACGACGTGCAGGCGATCGTCCTGACCCACGGCCACGAGGACCACATCGGCGCCGTCCCCTTCCTGCTGCGGCTCAAGCCCGACCTGCCCCTGATCGGCTCGAACCTCACGCTGGCCCTCATCGAGGCCAAGCTCAAGGAACACCGGATCAAGCCCTACACGTTGGCGGTCAAGGAGGGTGGGCGCGAGAAGCTCGGTGTCTTCGACTGCGAGTTCATCGCGGTCAACCACTCCATCCCCGACGCGCTCGCCGTCTTCGTACGCACCTCCGGCGGCACGATCCTGCACACCGGTGACTTCAAGATGGACCAGCTGCCGCTGGATGGCCGCCTCACCGACCTGCGGGCCTTCGCGCGCCTGGGGGAGGAGGGCGTCGACCTGTTCATGACGGACTCGACCAACGCCGAGGTGCCCGGTTTCACCACTCCTGAGAAGGACATCGCCCCGGCGATCGACAAGGTCTTCCGTGACGCGCGGCGCCGGATCATCGTGGCCTGCTTCTCCTCGCACGTGCACCGTGTGCAGCAGGTGCTCGACGCCGCCGAGAAGTCGGGACGCAAGGTCGCGATGGTCGGCCGCTCGATGGTCCGCAACATGGGCATCGCCGCCGACCTCGGCTACCTGCACGTTCCCGACGGCATCCTCGTGGACTTCAAGAAGCTCGGTGACCTGCCCGACAACAAGGTCACCCTGATCTGCACGGGTTCGCAGGGTGAGCCCATGGCCGCCCTGTCCCGCATGGCCAACCGTGACCACAAGATCGAGGTCGGCGAGGGCGACACGGTCCTCATGGCCTCCTCGCTCATCCCCGGCAACGAGAACGCCGTCTACCGCGTCATCAACGGCCTGATGCGCCTGGGTGCCGACGTCGTGCACAAGGGCAACGCCCGCGTCCACGTCTCGGGTCACGCCAGCGCCGGAGAGCTCCTCTACTGCTACAACATCGTCAAGCCCCGCAACGTCATGCCGGTGCACGGCGAGTGGCGCCACCTGCGCGCCAACGCCGACCTCGCGCTCCAGACCGGGGTGCACCCCAAGGGTGTCGTCGTGGTCGAGGACGGCGTCGTCGTCGACCTCGTCGACGGCAAGGTGCGGGTGGCCGGCGCCGTGCCGTGCGGCTACGTCTACGTCGACGGGTCGTCGGTGGGCGAGGCCGACGAGGGCCTGCTCAAGGACCGTCGGATCCTGCGCGACGAGGGCTTCATCTCGGTCATCGTCGTCATGGACTCCACGACCGGCAAGATCGTCGCCGGCCCCGAGATCACCGCTCGCGGCTTCGTCGAGGGCGACATGGTCTTCGACGACGTCATGCCGAGCCTGGTCAAGGCGCTCGACGACGCCACCGCGCAGGGCATGAACGACAGCTACCAGCTCGAGCAGGTCATGCGCCGGGCGGTCGGCGGCTGGGTCGGCCGCAAGATCCGCCGCCGCCCGATGATCATCCCGGTCGTCATCGAAGCCTGACCGCTTCCCCGAGCCACGCGCCGGTCGCCCGTCCCACCTTTTCCGGCTGATCACGGAAACGGAGGGTTCAGCCCGGAACCGTTCCCGGCCAAACGCTCCCCTTCTGTGACCAGCCGGAAAAGGGGAGGGGCCGCGGGTGTTGCGCGTGTGACGCGTGTGTCTGGGGTGACTTTCGCCTAGGGTGCGAAGCATGGCCTCCCGTTCGACCACTCCTGCGCGCTCGCGTACCGCCTCACGGCCCGCGAACCGGCGCGCCCCCGCCCGTCCCGCCAGCCGCAAGAAGGCTCCGGCCAAGGGCGGTGCGCCCATGCCCGTCGCAGCGGTACGTGGTGCCTGGATGGGTCTGGCGCACGCGACGGGCGGAACGGTCCGCAAGGTCTCGCAGGCCGGGCAGGACCTCGAGCCCGAGCACCGTCGTGACGGTATGGGCCTGACGCTCATCGCGCTCGCCGTGGTCGTCGCCGCCCGTGAGTGGTGGGGTCTGCAGGGCAAGGTCGGCGACGTCACCCACGCCGTCGCCGCCGGCACCTTCGGCCGGGTGGCCTACGCACTGCCGATCGTCCTGCTCCTGTTCGGGCTCCACCTCTGCCGCACCCCGCGCGAGCACCCCGCGACCAACCGGATGGCCATCGGCACGGCCCTGCTCGCCTTCTCGGCCAGCGGCATCGTGCACGTCGCGGCCGGCATCCCCGAGCCGCCCGCCGGTGCCGAGGGCATGCGCGCCGGTGGCGGCATCATCGGCTTCCTCGCCTCCAGCCCGCTCGAGGCCGCGGTCTCGATCTACGGCACCATCCCGCTGCTCATCCTGCTGGGCATCTTCGGCCTGCTCGTCCTCACGGCGACGCCGGTGCACGAGATCCCCGACCGCCTCGACCAGCTGCGGGCCACGCTCCTGGGCCACCCGGCATACGCCGAGGAGGGCAACGGGACCGACGCAGTGCCGGTCAAGAAGCCGCGACGTCGGCGCGACCTGGGCGAGGAGCCCATGGTGGGCGACGAGGCCTTCGAGCAGGCAGCGATCGTCGACTACGAGGACAAGGCGGGCCCCAAGGGCCGCAAGGGTCGTGCGTCCGCTGACACCCCGCCCGTGCCCGAGGAGGGTGGGCCGCGTCCCGGCCAGAAGCGCCCGACGGCTCCTGGCGTTCTCGCCCCCGCAGCCAAGGCCCCGCTCGAGCCGACCCGTCTCGAGGCCCCTCCGACCACGCCGCTGCCGCAGCGCGTCGAGCAGCTCTCGCTCGCCGGCGACGTCACCTACACGCTCCCCGACAACTCCGTGCTCAAGCAGGGCGCGCCGCACAAGGAGCGCTCCGAGGCCAACGACCGCGTCGTCGAGGCCTTGACGACAGTGCTCGACGAGTTCGGCATCGATGCCCAGGTCACCGGCTTCACGCGCGGACCGACGGTCACGCGCTACATCGTCGAGCTCGGGCCGGGCATCAAGGTCGAGCGCGTCACGGCCCTGTCCAAGAACATCGCGTATGCCGTCGCCTCGGCCGACGTGCGCATCCTCAGTCCCATTCCGGGCAAGTCGGCGATCGGGATCGAGATCCCGAACCCCGACAAGGAGATGGTCTGCCTCGGCGACGTCCTGCGCAGCCGGGTCGCCCGGGACAACCACCACCCGATGGTCATGGGCGTCGGCAAGGACGTCGAGGGCGGCTACGTCATCGCCAACCTCGCCAAGATGCCGCACCTCCTCGTGGCCGGCGCCACGGGCTCGGGCAAGTCGAGCTTCGTCAACTCGATGATCACCTCGATTCTCATGCGGGCCACGCCCGACGAGGTGCGCATGGTGCTCGTCGACCCCAAGCGGGTGGAGCTCACGGCCTACGAGGGGATTCCGCACCTCATCACGCCGATCATCACCAACCCCAAGAAGGCCGCCGAGGCGCTGCAGTGGGTCGTGCGCGAGATGGACGCCCGCTATGACGACCTCGCGGCGTATGGCTACAAGCACGTCGACGACTTCAACAAGGCGGTGAAGTCCGGCAAGGTGCAGCCGCTGCCGGGCTCCAAGCGGGTCATCCAGCCCTACCCCTACCTCCTCGTCGTCGTCGACGAGCTCGCCGACCTCATGATGGTGGCTCCTCGCGACGTCGAAGAGTGCATCGTGCGCATCACGCAGCTGGCCCGAGCAGCCGGGATCCACCTGGTCCTGGCGACCCAGCGTCCCTCCGTGGACGTCGTGACGGGCCTCATCAAGGCCAACGTGCCGAGCCGCATGGCGTTCGCGACCTCCTCGCTCGCCGACAGCCGCGTCGTCCTCGACCAGCCGGGTGCCGAGAAGCTGCTGGGCCAGGGCGACGCCCTCTTCCTGCCCATGGGTGCCAGCAAGCCCATGCGCGTCCAGGGCGCCTGGGTCACCGAGACCGAGATCCAGGATGCCGTCGCCCACGTGACGGGTCAGCTCAAGCCGACCTATCGCGAGGACGTCGCCGTCGTCGCACCGCAGAAGAACATCGACGACGACATCGGCGACGACCTCGACCTGCTCCTGCAGGCGACCGAGCTCGTCGTGACGACCCAGTTCGGGTCGACCTCGATGCTCCAACGCAAGCTGCGGGTCGGGTTCGCCAAGGCCGGTCGTCTCATGGACCTGCTCGAGTCCCGTGGCGTCGTCGGGCCCTCCGAGGGCTCCAAGGCGCGCGACGTGCTCGTGCGTCCCGACGACCTCGCGACGACCCTGGCGCTGCTGCGTGGCGACGAGGTGCCCGACGAGGACGTGGCCTTCGACGTCGAGGCCGACGTGGCGCCCCAGGCGCCCCAGGCGCCCCAGGGCAGTGGTGCGCCGGGGCAGCCCGACGCCGATGGACCGAGCACGCCGACGGCGTCGCAGACCCAGCAGGTCCCGACGGACCGCTATGGCACCGACGCGGTCGCCGCCGATCTCGCCAGCCGTCCGCAGGTCGAGCCGTGGGACGAGGACGAGGACGACAGCGAGGACGCGTGGGAGCTCACCGGTCGCCGGTGAGCTGACGGTCCGGAGCTGCGTCAGCGACGTCCTGCGGGGCGCCCGTCTGGTCATTCGGGAGCGCGTCCTGCGCCATCGTGGGAGCCTGCCGCAGCGTCTCCTCGATGTCGTCGACGAACGCTGCCACGGCCTGCGAACCCGACACCGGTCCGCCGGCCAGGAAGCCGTCGGCGCCGAGCAGCACCGCGCTGGGTGAGACCGTGAGGCCCAGGCCCGCCCAGACGAGCCCGCCGTGGTCGACCAACGTGCCTCGTGGGTAGGGCGCCAACCCGTCGTTGACCGCTACTGACAGGACGAGTCGCACGTCGACGACGCTCAGCCTGGCGTCCCATGCCTCGACACGGCCCAGGAGCTCCAGGGTGGACACGCAGTAGCAGTTGACGAGGACGAGCAGCTGCGCCCTGGCCGCCGACAGCTCCACGAGGGTCGCCGGACCCACCCCCGGCTCGTGCAGGACCAGGTGCGGAGTGACCGCGCGCACGTAGTCGTCGGCGTCGGAGCCCTCGTCGACCGGCTCGTCGCGGCTCTCCTGCTCCTGCGGGGGAGGCACCGGCCATGGTGCTGGCGTGGCAGGGCCGGGCGCACCACCGAGCACGAGCCCGGTGACGAGACAGGCGAGAGCCGCCAGGCCCAGCCACAACCAGTCACCGACCGAGCCGGCCGAGAGCAGCGTCCACACGGTCCGGCCGGACAGCGCAATGGTCAGGGCGGCACCCGCGGCCGCGACGAGCAGCGTGTTGCGCACGAGCGTGCGACCGGAGATGCGGTGGTCCCCTGCCTGGCCGAAGCACCCGCAGCTCGGGCGAGGGGTGATGGTGAGCCCACGGGCGATGAGCGCCCAGTACGCCGACATGAGCACCAGCGATGCTGCCGCCGCCACCACGAACACCGGCACCCACGGCGCCAGCAGCCCCACCGTCAGGGCGAGCTCGAGCCCGGGAACCGCCCGGGCGAACGGCTGGGGCAGGACCCAGGGAGGGAGACGGAGGTTGCGAATGATCGTGCGCAGGGTCGCCCCCTGACCGAGCTTCGCGACCGCGCTGAAGGCCAGCACGCACACGAGGACCAGCGGCGCGACGACCCACGCGACGTGATCCATGTCGTCATGGTAGGTCGGGCACCGCAGCCCCGTCCCCGGCTTAGAGTGACGCCCATGGAGACGACCCTCTGGGACGACCTGCGTGAACCGCCCACCCGCAGCCAGCGCTGGGCAGCGGTGCTCCGCAAGCAGCCGTCCGCCTTCCTGCTCGCGGTCCAGCTCCTCGTCGTCGTCCTGCTGCCGTGGCTGCAGGCACTCACCTACGGTCGCGTGGCACTGTCGGTGCTCAGCCTGTGTGCCCTCACCGTGGCCGTGTTCACCGTCCGCAGCACACCGGCGCTCACCTGGTTGTCGGCCCTCATCGGGCTGCCCGCGGGCGTCCTCGAGGTGTGGTCGGCCATCTCGGACGACAGCACCGTCATCGTCGCGCTGGCGCACACCACGCTGTCGCTCTTCTACTTCTACACGGCCTACGGGCTGGTCGCCTACATGTTCGAGGACGCGTGGGTGACCAAGGACGAGCTGTTCGCCGTCGGCGCCGCCTTCACGGTGCTGCTCTTCGCCTTCGCCTACCTGTTCTTGGCGGTGCAGGAGCTGTGGCCCGGCTCGTTCATCGGCCATGGAGACCTGGAGAAACGCACGTTCCTGGAGCTGCTCTACCTCTCGGGAGCCAACCTCACCAGCGTCGGGCTGTCGGACATCATCCCGGTCGGGCCGCAGGCGCGGTCGGTGGCGATCATCGAGCAGCTGGGCGGTGTCATGTATGTCGCGATGGTCATCTCGCGCCTCGTCGCGCTCACCGTCATGCGCAACCGCAGCTGAGCCACCTCACTCGCCGTCGAGGTCCTCGATCCGGGCCGTGCTCGGACCACGGGTCGCACTGAGGTCCCGGGACGTCGCCTCGACCCCTTCGAGCACCCGCAGGGCGTTGCTCCAGGTGAGCCTGCCCAGGTCGTCGTCGGACCAGCCGCGGTCCGCGAGGGCCTCGAGCAGCCGGGGGTAGCCCGAGACGTCGTCCAGCCCCTGAGGCAGCACGTCGACACCGTCGTAGTCCCCGCCGAGCCCGATGTGCTCGATCCCGGCCACCTCGCGCACGTGCTCGACGTGCGCGACGACGTCGTCGATCGTCGCGACCGGTCGAGGGTGCGCTTGGAGGTAGGTCCTGAGAAACGGCTCGTATGCCGTGTGGTCGGCCCAGGAGATCCCTTCAGCCTGTGCGGCGTCCGCCGCTTCCAGGTCCCACTCGCGGATGGTGGGCGAGATGAACTTGGGCACGAAGGTGACCATGCACAGCCCGCCGTTGCCGGGCAGCTGGGTGAGGACGTCGTCGGGAACGTTGCGGGGGTGGTCGCAG
The DNA here is from genome assembly GCF_001427985.1 of Knoellia sp. Soil729. Lineage (GTDB taxonomy): Bacteria > Actinomycetota > Actinomycetes > Actinomycetales > Dermatophilaceae > Knoellia. The sequence goes on along the minus strand of NZ_LMSA01000001.1, from coordinate 172,969 downwards.
ACGGCCCGGGCCGAGGAGTGCGAGAACATCACCGGCGCGGACGTCGTCGCGAGGGCGTCGCGCATCGTGTCGGCCGACACGTGCGACAGGTCGACGGCCATGCCGATGCGGTTCATCTCGCGCACGACCTCGCGGCCGAACGCGGACAGGCCACCGAGAACGGGCTCGTCGGTGGCCGAGTCGGCCCACGGCACGTTGTCGTTGTGGGTCAACGTCAGGTAGCGCACTCCCAACGCGTGCAGCATCCGCAGCGCTCCCAGCGAGGAGTCGATGCTGTGGCCACCCTCGGCACCCATGAGCGAGGCGATCCGGCCGGAGTCCCGAGCAGCGCGCACGTCAGCTGCGCTGACCGCGAGAGCCAGCTCACCGGCATACCGGCGGGTCATCTCGCGAACGAAGTCGACCTGCTCCAAGGTGGCCGTGACGGCCTTCTCGCCGGCCCACTTGGCGTCGACGTAGACGGACCAGAACTGGGCGCCCATGCCGCCGCGGCGCATGCGGACCAGGTCGGTATGGGTGGTGGCGAGCTCGCTCCCGACGTCGAGCCGGTCGAGGTCGTAGGCGACCTGGTCGCGGGCCTCCCAGGGCAGGTCGTTGTGACCGTCCCAGACCGGGTGTGTGGCAAGCAGGTCGGTGATGCGCTGGGACGTCGACGTCATCTCCCCAACCTAGGACACCTCACGCCGGTGCGGTCAGAGGGGAAGCGCCCTCCCAACTAGAGTGTGGGCATGCCTGCACCTGAGACCGCCACCCGTTCGGTGGCCGTCGTCACCCTGGGCTGCACCCGCAACGACGTCGACTCCGAGGAGCTCGCCGGACGGCTCAAGGCAGGGGGCTGGACGCTGGTCGAGGACGCGGCCGAGGCCGACGTCGCGGTGGTCAACACCTGCGGGTTCGTCGAGCAGGCCAAGAAGGACTCGATCGACAGCCTCATCGAGGCCTCGTCGCTCAAGGAGACGGGTCGCACCCAGAAGGTCGTCGCCGTCGGTTGCCTGGCCGAGCGCTACGGCCAGACGCTCGCCGACGAGCTGCCCGAGGCCGACGCGGTCCTGGGCTTCGACTCCTACGCCGACATGTCGACGCACCTGCGCACCATCCTCGACGGTGGCACCGTCGCCAGCCATGTGCCGAGCGACCGGCGCAAGCTCCTTCCGCTCTCACCGGCCACGCGCCAGTCCGCCTCCGCGGAAGTCGCCCTGCCGGGCCACGCGGCCCCCCGCGCCCGCCTCGACAGCGGCCCGTGGGCGCCGCTCAAGATCGCCAGTGGGTGTGACCGGCGCTGTGCGTTCTGCGCGATCCCGATGTTCCGTGGGTCCTTCGTGTCCCGTCGCCCAACCGACGTCATCGAGGAAGCGCGCTGGCTCGCCACCCAGGGCGTGCGTGAGCTGTTCCTCGTCAGCGAGAACTCCACGTCCTACGGTAAGGACCTCGGCGACCTCGCGCTGATGGACGCGCTCCTGCCCGAGCTGGCCGGCATCGACGGCATCGAGCGCGTCCGGGTCTCCTACCTGCAGCCGGCCGAGGTGCGCCCCGGCCTGCTCGACGCCATGGTCGCCATCCCCGAGGTCATGCCCTGGTTCGACCTGTCCTTCCAGCACGCGTCCGCGCCCCTGCTGCGCCGCATGCGGCGTTTCGGCGGCACGGAGTCGTTCCTCGGACTGATCGAGGACGTGCGTCGCCGCTCACCGCTGGCGGGGATCCGCAGCAACGTCATCGTCGGCTTCCCGGGTGAGACCGAGGCCGAGGTGGACGAGCTCGCCGAGTTCCTCATCGCCGCCCGCCTCGACGTCGTCGGGGTGTTCGGCTACTCCGACGAGGACGGCACGGAGGGCGAGCTGCTCCCCGAGAAGGTCGCGCCGCAGGCCATCGCCGAGCGGGTCGAGCGCATCACCGACCTCATCGAGGAGCTGACCGCTCAGCGTGCCGAGGACCGTATCGGTGAGAGCGTGCGCGTCCTCGTCGAGGAGATCGACGAGGAGACCGGCGACGTCGTCGGGCGTGCCGAGCACCAGGGTCCTGACGTGGACGGCACGACGCGCGTGGTCGGAGTGGACGCCGCCATCGGCGAGACGGTGCTCGCGACCGTGGTGGGCACCGAGGGCATCGACCTCGTGGCGGACTCGGCATGACGCAGCGGCCCTCGCCGGCCGCTCGGATGGCGCCGAGCGCCTGGAACGTCGCCAACGGCCTGACGGTCCTGCGCCTCCTCCTCGTCCCCGTCTTCGGGTGGCTGCTGCTCTCGAACGGGGGTCAGGACGCCTCTGCCCGCTGGTGGGCCTTCGGGGTCTTCTTCATCGCGATGCTCACCGACCGCATCGACGGCGACCTCGCCCGCAGCCGCGGCCTGATCACCGACTTCGGCAAGGTCCTCGACCCCATCGCCGACAAGACGCTCGTGACCATGGCCCTCGTCGGGCTCTCGAGCATCGGCGACATCCCGTGGTGGATCACCGTCGTCATCGTCGTGCGGGAGTGGGGCATCACCGCGATGCGCTTCTGGGTCATCCGTCACGGAGTCATGGCGGCAGGTCGCGGGGGCAAGGTCAAGACGATGGTCCAGGCGCTCGCGCTGGGCTTCTTCGTCATCCCGCGTTTCTCCCTGCCCCTCACCGGCCTCCTCGACGTGATCGCGTGGGTGACCCTCGTGGCGGCGCTCGTCCTCACGGTGGCCACCGGGGTCGACTACGCCATCGACGCGCTGCGCCTGCGCCGGACCAGTCCCCGGGCGCTGGCCAAACGGGCCGCGCGCGCCGCGGCCCGAGAGCAACGGCACCAGCCGTGAACCGCCCGGGCTCCGCGCCTGCTGAGGTCATCGCCACGCTCGTCGAGCGCGGCCTGACCGTGGCCACGGCCGAGTCCCTCACCGGCGGCCTGGTGTGCTCCGTCCTGACGTCCGTGCCCGGCTCCTCGGCCACGGTGCGCGGTGGGGTCGTCTCCTACGCCAGTGACGTCAAGGCCGACCTCCTCGGCGTCGACCCCGACCTCCTGGCCGAGGTGGGGGCGGTCGACGCGGGGGTGGCCGCGCAGATGGCCGAGGGTGTCTGCCGCCTCCTGGGCGCCGATGTCGGCCTGGCCACGACCGGGGTTGCCGGTCCTGGTCCTTCCGACGGTATGCCGGCCGGCACGGTCTTCGTGACGGCCTGCGGGCCGTGGCCGTCCGGCCCCCGCACCCGGGCCCTCGCTCTCGAGGGCGGCCGCGACGAGGTCCGCGCCGCCACGGTCGACGCCGTCCTCGACCTCCTCGGTGAGCTGCTGCGCGAGGATGCGCACGCTGCCCCGGTCGAGGGCGGGGAATAGGGCCCTGTGCAGAACACTTCGACGTGATGTGGGCCGGGCGATGTAGCGTGGTCACCAAGAACGCGGAACCACGCCGAAGGGAGGCCCGATCATGATCCTGCTCCGACACGAGCTCGGTGAGGTGCTGCGAGAGCGCCGCCAGGAGCAGGGCCGCACCCTGCGCGACGTGGCCGGCGCGGGCGCCGTCTCCCTGGGCTACCTCAGCGAGGTCGAGCGCGGCGTCAAGGAGGCCTCCTCCGAGCTCCTCGCCGCCATCTGCGACTCCCTCGACATCCCGATGTCCGTCGTCCTCGACGACGTGAGCCGGCGGGTCGCCCGGGTCGAGTCACTCAGCGCCCCGGTCTCGCTGCCGGTGGCTGACCGCTCCGGCGTGGTCTCCGCCTCCGCGGCCTGACCACCTGCGCGTGACCGACCCCGTCGTCGGAGAACGGCCAGAGCCCTGGTCGGTGCCGGTGGTGCTCCACGACCCGGACCCGGCCTGGGCCGAGCTGTTCGCGGCTGATGCCCTGGCCATCAGGTGGGTGCTGCGCGACAGGGTTCTCGCTGTGGACCACGTCGGTTCCACCTCGGTGCCGGGCCTGCCCGCCAAGCCGATTCTCGACATCCTGCTGCAGGTGGACGACTCCGCCGACGAGGGCGCCTACGTGCCTGCGTTGGAGTCCCTCGGCTACTGGCTGCAGGTTCGCGAGGCCGGGTGGCTCGAGCACCGCGTCCTCTACCAGAGGGTCGAGCGCGGCTGCCCACACGACATCAACCTGCACGTCCTCTCACCCGGGCGCGCAGCCGAGGAGATCGGGCGCATGCTCGGACTGCGGAACTGGCTGCGCTCCCACCCCGTGGACCGCGAGCGCTATGCCGCGGTCAAGCGTGAGCTGGCGCGACGCCGCTGGCGATACGTGCAGGACTATGCAGACGCCAAGACCGAGGTCGTGGAGGAGATCCTCGTCAAGGTCGCTCAGGTGCGCGGCTAGGAGGATTTGTGCGCCGCTGGCGCGACCGGCGCGGAGGCTGACGACCGCTAGTCCCATGCGGACGCCGGTCGTCAGGGTCTGCGCCGGTGGCGCGACCGGCGCAGATCCTCACCGTCTGCGCCGGTCACCCGACGACCCGAGGGGACGTTGCGGGCGCCCGTCGTCGTTCGGGGCCAGCCCGCCCTGGCAGGTCGGGCAATAGAACATCGTGCGTTCGCGTCCCGGCGCCCCGATCATCGCCACCCTCACCGTGTCACCGCACCGACGGCAGGGACGGCCCGAGCGCGCATGGACGAAGAGCTCCTCGCCCCTGCGGCGTGAGCCGGTGCTGGACTGGGTGGCGTGGTGCCGGGCCTGGTCCATGAGGGTGTGGATCCGGGTGATGAGGGCGGCGATTCGCGCGGGGTCGAGCTCGTGCGGCGCTGTCCAGGGACCCAGTCGCTCGAGGAAGAGCGACTCGGCGGCCCACATCGTGCCCACACCCGCCAGCACCCGTTGGTCGAGCAGGGCCTCGCCGATCGGGGTGCGAGAGCTCGCGACCCGCTGGGCCGCCTGCGCGGCGTCCCAGCCGGGACCGAGGACGTCGGGCCCGAGGTGGCCGACCACGTCGTGCTCACGGTCGGTGGCCAGCACCTCGAGCAGGCCGAGCCGCAGTCCGAGCGCCACCCAGGTGTCCGTGCCCAGGGCCGCCCGCAGATCCGCGCGCCTCAGCCACGAGCCGGCGTCGCCAGGACGCTCCAGACGCCACTGCCCCTCCATCTTGAGGTGCGAGTGGATCGTCACGCCGGAGTCGAGCCGGTGCAGCAGGTGCTTGCCGGCGCTGACCACCTCGGTGGTGGTGGCCCCCCGGACGTCGACGGTCGCCACTGAGGGGAAGCGCAGGTCGCACAGGCTGACTGGCTCACCGGCCAGGGCCCGGTGCAGGCGTTGGGCGCTGCGCCAGACGGTGTCACCCTCGGGCACGTCGTCTTCCCACGGTCTCAGCGACGCAGCCGCAGGCCGCGCGGCGTCGCGTGGAAACCCGCCTGGGCCAGTGCATCGACGAGGGGATGGCCCGAGCCCAGGATCGCCCCTCCGTCGGCCTTCTCGACCGTGAGACGACCCAGAGCGCCCTCGCGGACCGCCAGGGCAAGGGCGTCGGCCGAGGCCTGCAGGCGGGTCGGGTCATCGGTCCATGACAGCAGGGTCTTGCCGCCCCGCTCGACATAGAGCACGAGGTCGCCGTCGACCAGGATGACCAGGGCTCCGGCCTTGCGAGCGGGCTGGTGGCCACGGCGCCCGGGCGTGGCCTCCTCCGCCCCCTCCACCACGGGCCGGTCGGGCCACGGCAGGGCGGCGCCGTAGGCGTTGGCCGGGTCGGTGGCTGCAAGCACGAGGGCTCGCTGGGCGGAGGCATCGGGGGAGGCGCCGAGCTGGCGGGCGTGTGCACGGAGCCGGTCGATGGCGCCCGTGGTCGCGAACTGGGCCGCGCCGAGGGACTCGACGAAGTAGCCGCGGCGCACGCGACCGGACTCCTCGGCGGCGGCGAGCACGCGGTAGACGGCGGCAAAACCTCCGGGCACGTCCTCGGCAACGACACTGCCGCGGGTGAGGACGCCATAGCGGTCCTGCAGGATCTCGGCGGTCGCCAGGGTGCGCACGGTCGTGTCGGTCTCGACCTCGGGCAGGAGGGACCAGCGACCCGTCGCGGTCGCCGGTGCCGACCGGGCAGCCGTGAGGGGGCGCGACCCGGCGCGGCGGCCGCCGAGGGCTCCAAGGGAACCGGCGCGGCCGGCATACCGCGAGGTGCGCGGCCCTGCAGCGGATCGCTTGTGGGCGGTGCGCCCACCGGCCAGCAGTGCACGCACCGGCGCGAACGTGTCGCCCGAGACATGACCGGACCAGACCAGTGACCACAGGTCCTCGACCACCTCGAGGTCGTGGGACCCCTCAACCTGGTCGGCGAGGGACCGGAAGAAGTAAGCGCCGCCGCCCGTGAGGACGTCGAGCACGGCCTGCTGCCGGTCACCGACCTCTCCGTCGTCCGGTGGGGCCATCGTCAGGTGGGCCGTCTCGGCGAGGTGGAGCGAGACCCAGCCGTCGTCTCCGGGAAGTGAGCCGTGACCGCGCCACACCACCTCGCCGACGCTCGTCAGCTCGTCGAGCAGGGCCGGGGAGTAGCCGACGACGCGGGCGGGCAGGACCAGCGACTCCAGCGCGCTGGCGGGAAGGACCGCACCGGCGAGCTGCTCGATGGCCCGGATGAGACCCTCGCGACCTCGCAGGCCTCCGCCCACCGACTGCCACTGCGGCAGGAACCGGGCGAGCTCGACCGCTGCGACCGGCTCGACCTCGGCGCGCAGGGCCGCGAGCGAGCGACGGCGCAGCGTCCGCAGGACCTCGGCGTCGCAGTGGTCGAGGCCGTGCTGGCCGCCGCCGCTCTCGGTGGGCAGCAGCTCGCCCTCGACGACCCTCCCGGCAGCGACGAGACGGCGCAGTGCGTCGAGGGCGACGGCCGGTCCGACCCCCCACCACTGCGCCAGCGAGTGGACCTGGAACGGTCCGTGCGTGCGGGCGTAGCGCGCCACCAGGTCACCGAGCGGGTCGGGGACCGGCTCGAGGAACGTCTGGGCGACCCCGACCGGCAGGGAGGCGCCGAGGGCGTCGCGCAGGCGAGAGGCGTCCTCGATCGCCGCCCACCGCTCCTCGCCGGCGACCCGGACGCGGATGACGCGGCGCGCGCCCTCGAGGTCGACGAGCCACGAGCCGATGTCACGCTCCGCCACCTCGTCACGGGTCCGGCGCCCGATCTCGTGCAGGGACAGGGGGCCGAGGGTCCGCAGGAGGTCGGCCACGTCCTCGGCGTCGCGGCAGCGTCGGTCGGGAGCAAGGCGCTGCAGCTCGGACTCGGTCCGGGCGATCGCCTCGGGGTCGAGCAGGTCCCGCAGCGAGAGCCCCTCGCCACGACCGAGCAGCTCGGCGAGCAGAGTGGGATCGAGCGACAGGGCTGCTGCACGCCTCTCGGCCAGAGGTGAGTCGCCCTCATAGAGGAACTGCGCGACATAGCCGAACATCAGCGACCGTGCGAACGGCGAGGGTTGTGCCGACTCGACGTCGACGAGGGTGACCTCACGGGAGGCGATGGACGACATCAGCGTCGTGAGCCCCGGCACGTCGAAGACGTCCTGGACGCACTCGCGCACCGTCTCGAGGACGATGGGGAAGGAGGCGTACTGGCTGGCGACCTCGAGGAGCTGCGCCGCCCGCTGCCGTTGCTGCCACAGGGGTTGGCGCTGGTCCGGTCGGCGGCGGGGGAGCAGCAGGGCCCGCGACGCGCACTCGCGAAACCGTGCGGCAAAGAGGGCGGACCCACCGATCTCGCCCGTGACGAGGTCGTGGACGTCGTCGGGGTCCAGCCGCACGAGGTCGAGCAGCTCGGCTGCGGCCCCGCGCCCCGAGGAGCCCTCACCCTCGAACTCGAGGTCGGGCAGGCGGAAGACGATGCCGTCGTCACCGTGCATGGCCTGGACGTCGACGCCGAAGCGCTCGCGCATCCTCGCCGAGACGCACAAGGCCCACGGGGCGTGGACCTGCCCCCCGAAGGGGCTGTGCACGGCCACGCGCCAGTCGCCGATCTCGTCGCGGAACCGCTCGACGACGATGGTCCGGTCGTCCGGGACGTGCCCGGTGGCCGCGCGCTGCTCGTCGAGGTAGGCGACGAGGTTGTCGGTGGCCCACGAGTCGAGGCCGGCCGCGGAGACCCGCGACCGGGCCTGCTCCGGGGTGGAGCCGGCGACCTCGCGCACGAAGGCCCCCACGGCCCTGCCGAGCTCGGCGGGCCGCCCCAGCTGGTCGCCCTTCCAGAACGGCAGGCGCCCGGGCTGGCCCGGCGCGGGCGTCACGAGCACCCGGTCGTGGGTGATGTCCTCGATCCGCCACGTGGACGTGCCGAGGGTGAAGATGTCGCCCACGCGCGACTCGTAGACCATCTCCTCGTCGAGCTCACCGACGCGACGTCCGGTGCCCTCGCCCGTGGCGAGGAACACGGCGTAGAGCCCCCGGTCGGGGATCGTGCCACCGGAGGTGACGGCGAGGCGCTGCGCACCGGGGCGCCCCGTGAGCACTCCGGTCACGCGGTCCCACACGATGCGCGGACGCAGCTCGGCGAACTCGTCGCTGGGGTAGCGCCCGGACAGCATGTCGAGGACGGACTCGAGGATCGAGCGTGGCAAGGAGGCAAAGGGAGCCGCTCGGCGCACGACCTGCTCGAGGTCCTCGACGGCCCACTCGTCGAGCGCGGTCATGGCCACGATCTGCTGGGCGAGGACGTCGACCGGGTTGGCGGGGACGCGCAGGGACTCGATGGCGCCCGCCCGCATGCGCTCGACCACGACGGCCGTCTGCACGAGGTCGCCGCGGAACTTGGGGAACAGCACGCCCCGCGACACCGCTCCCACCTGGTGGCCGGCCCGCCCCACCCGCTGCAAGCCGCTCGCGACCGACGGTGGCGACTCGACCTGGATGACGAGGTCGATGGCACCCATGTCGATGCCCAGCTCGAGGCTCGACGTCGCGACGACGGCGGGCAGGCGCCCCGCCTTGAGGTCCTCCTCGATGAGCTGGCGGTGCTCCTTGCTCACCGACCCGTGGTGGGCCCGGGCGAGGACGGGGGCGGCGCCACCGGAGGTGCCCGACTGCGCCATCACCTGAGCGGGCGTGCGGAGCGCTGCCGTATGCCGGCCCACGCTGAGCGTGGGACCCGCGCCCACAGGGGTGGGCTCCTCACCCTCCGAGGCGGCTGCCTCGAGCCGCTCCTCCCAGATCTCGTTGAGGCGAGCGGTGAGCCGCTCGGCGAGGCGTCTGGAGTTGGCGAAGACGAGGGTGGACCGGTGGGCCGCCACGAGGTCGACGATGCGCTCCTCGACGTGCGGCCAGATCGAGGCCCGGCGCTCGGCCCCCGATGCGGGTCCGCTGAGGTCGTCCTCGACGACCTCGCCGAGGGCGGACATGTCGGCGATGGGGACGACGACGTCGAGGTCCCACTCCTTGGTCGACGGCGGACGCACCACGTCCACGGGACGGCCACCGGCCAGGTAGCGGGAGACCTCCTCGACCGGCTCGACCGTCGCCGACAGGCCGATGCGCTGGGCGGGGGTGTCGAGCAGGGCGTCGAGCCGCTCGAGGGAGAGGGCGAGGTGCGCACCGCGCTTGGTCCCGGCCACGGCGTGCACCTCGTCGAGGATCACGGTCTCGACGCCGCGCAGGGCCTCACGGGCCTGCGAGGTGAGCAGGAGGAAGAGGGACTCCGGGGTGGTGATGAGGATGTCGCTCGGAGCCCGCGCGAAGGTGCGCCGCTCGCTCGCCGGGGTGTCGCCACTGCGCACGGACACGGTGATGTCCGGCTGGGGAACACCGAGGCGGGTGGCGGCGTGACCGATGCCGACGAGGGGGCTGCGCAGGTTGCGCTCGACGTCGACGGCCAGGGCCTTCATCGGGGAGATGTAGAGGACCCGACAGCGCCGGAGCTTCTCCTCGGGCACCGGCTCGGTGCCGAGGCGGTCGAGCGCCCAGAGGAAGGCCGACAGCGTCTTGCCCGAACCGGTGGGCGCGACGACGAGTGCGTGGTGGCCCGAGCTGATCGCCTCCCAGGCGCCGGCCTGGGCCGCCGTGGGCGCGCTGAAGGAGTCCCGGAACCACGTGGCCGTGGCCGGGGAGAACCGCTCGAGAACGTCAGCCGTCATGAGGGGACCAGCCTCTCACCCGCCACCGACATCGTCGCCGCTGCGCGTGGCTTGCTCAGGCCTCGTCAGGGGTGGCGCCGTTCGCCGCACGCTCCCGGTCCATCTGGCGCCACTCGGGCCGCACTCCCGGCACGGTCGTCGACACGAGGTAGGCGGTGCCCGCCAGCGCCAGGGCCGGTGAGATGCCCAGGACCGTGATGGCCAGGCCGCCGACGACACCGCCGACGGGGAGCCCGGCCCAGGCGAGGGCATCGGCCAGGGAGCCGACCCGGCCGATGATGCGGCGCGGCACGCGCTCGAAGAAGATGGCACCGATCGTCGGGTTGATGAAGCCCGCTCCGAGGCCGGCCACCACGTTGGTGGCGAGGATGACCCAGAGAGGGGCCCCCAGGGCCAGCGCGAGGTATCGGGGTGCCCCACACAGAGTGAAGCCCACGAGGTAGGCGGTGCGCCGGCTGAAGCGGCCGGCCAGCGTGGTCGCGGCCAGGCTCGACGCCACGGCCGCTCCGCCGAAGAGCATCCCCAGCAGGCCGATGAGCGCAGGACCGTGCCCGTTGCTGTGGACCCACACGGGCAGCATCACGGAGATGTAGGCCGCCTCCAGGAGGTTGGTCACGGCGATCATCCCCAGGATGGCCCGGAGCAGGCGGTCCTTGCGCAGGAACGCGCCACCCGCACGCAAGCGGGCGAGATAGCTCCCCGGCTCCTCGGCGTCGATGGGGGAGATCCGGGGGATGAGCACGGTGACCACGAACGCGCTGACGAAGGCCGTCCCGGCGGTGAAGGCCACCGTCTGGGCCGCGCCGAGCACGGCGACGAGCAGACCGCCGATGCCGGCCCCCAGCAGAGCGCTCGCCCGGTCCAGGGTGCTGTCCAGGCCGGTGATCCGCTCGATGGGCACCCCCGTCGCGTCGGAGACGGCGGGGATCATGGCGTTGCGCGCTCCGTCGCCGGGTCCGCGGAAGGCTCCGGCCAGCGCGACCAGCGCCAGCAGCACGGGGATCCGGTCCGGCAGCGAGAGCTGCCCCACGGCATACAGGATCGGGATGAGCACGAGGAAGGCGCCGCTCAGGAGGTCACCGAAGACGCTGATGGCGCGCGGGCCACGACGGTCGACGAGCGGGCCACCCAGCGCCTTGGAGAGGACGTAGGGGGCCATCTCGGCCGTGAGGACGAGACCGGTCAGACCCGCCGAGCCGGTCTCGGTGTAGACCAGCCAGGGCAGGGCGATGGTCGAGATGCGGGTGCCCACGATCGACACGCTCGACGCCACGAGCATGCCGACGAGGCTGCGCCGACTCGGGCGTGCTCCTGGGTTCACTCCGAGGTCATCCCGGGGGCACGGAAGACTTCCAGGTTCACCGACACCGCGCGCGCCTGCGCGGGGGCGTCCGTGGTCCCCTGGTGCGGCCGGTAGCTGCGGATCACCGCGACGAGGTCATTCATGAGTGAGGCCGTCTCGTCGGGAGTCAGGCGCAGGGTGTAGTTGCTGAACATCCCGGCGTCCTCCCACTCCGGCGGGAGGGTCGCGATCTCGGCGATGGCCCGTTGGGCATTCTCGGCATAGCCGGCGGCGACGGCCGAGAGGTAGGCCGCGGCGGTCTCCTGGTCGGCGTCGTGCGTGTCGAAGGAGGTGCGCGCGTGGGCGGCGCGCCACCAGCGGTCGCGGGCGTTGCCCAGCTCGACCGCCTCGACGACGAAACCGGCCTCGGCGAGCTGGCGGACGTGATAGCTCGTCGCACCGGTGTTGACGCCCAGGTGAGCGGCCAGGCGAGAGGCCGTGGCCGGCCCGTGGAGACGCAGCGCGCTGAGGATGCGGGGGCGCAGCGGGTGGGTCAGCGCCTTGAGGGTCGTCGCGTCGAGGACGACTTCCCGACGGGGGTCGGGTTCGGGAGGCACTGACATGTCGTTGACCCTACAAAGGAATCTCTGCAGTCGCAGCACGTGGCGCCGGGCGGTCGATCGGAGAGGCGAGCGGCGGCGGTGTGACAGACTCGAGCGCATGCGGATCAGCCACTTCTGGACGCTGATGAACGACGAGTTCGGCGAGAACTACGCACCCACCCTGGCGCGCGACCACGTCCTCGGAGTCCTCGGCGGGCGCAGTGTCAGCCAGGCCCTCGAGGAGGGCATGCACCCACGGCTCGTCTGGCTCGCGCTCTGTGACGACATGGACGTCCCCCCGGAGCGTCGACTGGGCCGCGTCGAGCCTCCCAGGCGCGGCTGAGCGTGACGCTGCTCGATCGACGACTCGTCCTCGCGCCGATGGCGGGGGGGCCGAGCACGGTGGAGCTGGCCGCTGGGGTCATGCAGGCCGGAGGCTTCGCCTTCCTCGCCGGGGCCTACCTGTCGCCCGACCGGCTGCGTGACGACATCGTGCGGCTTCGCTCGCTCGCCGGGGGTGAGGCGTTCGGGGTCAACCTCTTCGCGCCCAATGCCTACGAGCCCGGGAGCGCAGCCCGCGTGCTCGAGTACGCCACCCGCCTCCAGCCGCTCGCGGACAAGGCCGGGATCGCGCTGGGTGACCCCGTCCACGACGACGACTCCTTCGACGCCAAGGTCGAGGTCGTGCTGGCCGAGCGCCCAGCCCTCGTCTCGTTCTCGTTCGCGTGGCCGCCGGCGGATGTCGTCGACCGCCTGCGTGCAGCCGGGATCGAGGTGTGGGTCACGCTCAACGACGCCAGCGAGACCGCGTGGGCCGACGAGCTCGGCGTCGACGGCATCGTGGCCCAGGGCTGGGAGGCCGGTGGGCACCGCGGGGGGCCGGTCGACTCGGGGCACCCCCAGCTCCCCACGCGCACCCTGCTCCAGAGCATCAGGGCCCTCACGTCCCTGCCCGTCGTCGCCGCCGGGGGAGTGGCGGACCCGGTGGACGTGGCCGGCTTGCTCGCGGACGGTGCCCATGCCGTGGCGTGCGGCACGGCCTTCCTGCGCGCCGAGGAGTCAGGGACCGCGGAGGTGCACCGTCACGAGCTGACCCGCCGCACCGACACCGTCGTGACCCGGGCCTTCTCCGGGCGTAGCGCCCGCGCCCTCGTCACCTCGTGGACCGAGCTGTTCACGGACGTGGCACCGGCCGGCTATCCCCAGGTGCACCACCTCACGGCACCGCTGCGTTCCCACGGCAAGGCGACCGGGCAGCCCGACCTCGTCCACCTCTGGGCCGGCACCGGGCACGCGAGCGCCCGCTCGGCGCCGGCGAGCCGGATCGTCGAGCTGCTCCAGTCCCGCCTCTGACCGCCTGTCCCCGGGCCCAGATGCGGCGGCGTCTCGGCTCAGGCCTCGGGGGTGCCCTGGTGGAACAGCTGCTGCCAGTGCCCGGCCCGGCGGACCCACAGCGACGACCGCAGGGTCGACTCCGTGTCGCGCACCGCGCGCCAGGTGAGGAGCATGGTGTCGGGACCGGCCGGCATACAGGTGATGACGTCGAGACCCACCTCCTCACCGAGCGGGCCGATCTCGTCGAGGATCTCCTCGCGCGTCCACAGGCGGCCCGAGCGACCGATCTCGGACCACTGGGGATGCAGGAGCGCGGCGACGGCGGCCGGGTCCGAGCGGGTCTCGTCCTCCAGGAGCGCGCGCTCGAGGGCGATGACCTGCTCCTCGTCGGTGAGGACGGGGGCGCCGTCGACCTCTGTGGCCAGCTCCGAGAAGAGGTCGGGCGCGGGTGGGTTCGGCGTCGTGACGGTGGGCGCGACGCGCGCCGGTGGGGTCGTCTCGCGTCCGGCCCACCCGGGACCGGGGTCGGGGGCAGAGCCCTTCTGGTATGCCGTCGCGGCACCGTTGGCGAGCCGGTCCGCCGCCTCGTTGAGCTCGTGCCCGGAGTGCCCCTTGACCCATTCGAAGCGAACCCGTCGCCCCGCCATGGCGCGATCGAGCGCCTTCATGATCTCGACGTTCATGACGGGCTTGCCGTCACCCTTCTTCCACCCCTTGCGCTTCCAGCCGGGCATCCACTGGGTGACCGACTTGATGACATAGGTGCTGTCGCAGTAGATGACGACGTCGTCGTCGACGTCGGCGGTCTGCTCGAGCAGGTCGAGGACTGCGGTGAGCTCACCCTGGTTGTTGGTGCCGTGCGGCCAGCCGCCTGCAGCCCAGTGCTCGTCGTCGGCATACCACGCCCATCCCGCCGGTCCGGGGTTGCCGAGGGCCGAGCCGTCCGCTGCCGCAAGAATCGTCACGGCGCAGGAGTCTGCCAGTTGCCTACGCTGGTGGCGTGGACCCGTCGCCCCTGGTCATCCGTCGCCAGTCCTTCGCCGAGCTCGACCCCGTGGTGGCCTACCGCATCTGGGCGCTGCGCTCGGAGGTGTTCGTCGTCGAGCAGAAGGCGGCCTACCTCGACCTCGACGGCCGCGACCTCGAGCCCGGGACGGTGCACGTCTGGTGCGCCGAGAAGGCCACCGACCCGGGCGCCGTGGGTTCCGGGGAGGACCCCGGTGTGCCGGTGGGCACCCTGCGTGTCCTCGACGACGAGGACGTGTGGCGGGTGGGCCGGGTGGTCACCGCAGCGCCGCACCGGGGCCGTGGTGTGGCCGCCGCGATGGTGCGCGAGGTGCTGGCGCTGTGCTCCGACCGGCCGGTCGTCCTCGACGCGCAGTCCCACCTCAAGGACTGGTATGCCGGCTTCGGCTTCGTGGGGACCGGTGCCGAGTACGCCGACGAGGACGGGATTCCTCACGTCCCCATGAGGCGAGAGGCGGGACCTGCCTAAAAGGTGCGGCGTGTCGCAGCGCCACGCGCCACCGTCGAACACCTGTTCGTCTACTGTTGTCCACAGGTCGCCGAACCCGTAGCACTTGTCCACAGCTCCACGGCAGCAGCGGACGGCTGTCGGTGCGACGGCCTAGCGTCTGACCCGAGATCGCCACGAGACCGACCGCGAGCATGGGTCGCCGGCGGACGCGCACATCGAACGACACAGGAAGAGCAGGTGCGGACATGGCTGCAACAGCCGTCAGGAACGGGAACGACCGCGACAAGTCGCTGGGCATGGTCCTCGGACAGATCGAGAAGCAGCACGGCAAGGGCGCGATCATGCGCCTCGGCGACGACGTTCGCGCCCCGATCGAGGTCATCCCAACCGGGTCGATCGCCCTGGACGTCGCGCTCGGCATCGGCGGGCTGCCCCGCGGTCGGGTCGTCGAGATCTACGGTCCCGAGAGCTCGGGCAAGACCACGGTCGCCCTGCACGCGGTGGCCAGCGCGCAGCGCGCCGGCGGCATCGCGGCGTTCATCGACGCCGAGCACGCCCTCGACCCCGAGTACGCCGCGAAGCTCGGCGTCGACACCGACAACCTGCTCGTGTCCCAGCCCGACACCGGGGAGCAGGCGCTCGAGATCGCCGACATGCTCATCCGCTCCGGTGCCCTCGACATCATCGTCATCGACTCCGTGGCCGCCCTCGTGCCGCGCGCCGAGATCGAGGGCGAGATGGGTGACAGCCACGTCGGTCTCCAGGCCCGGCTCATGAGCCAGGCGCTGCGCAAGATCACCGGTGCCCTGAGCAACACGGGCACGACGGCGATCTTCATCAACCAGCTCCGCGAGAAGATCGGCGTCATGTTCGGCTCGCCCGAGACGACGACCGGTGGCAAGGCGCTCAAGTTCTACGCCTCGGTCCGTCTCGACGTGCGTCGCATCGAGACCCTCAAGGACGGCACCGAGCCGGTCGGCAACCGCACCCGCATCAAGGTCGTCAAGAACAAGGTGGCCCCGCCGTTCAAGCAGGCGGAGTTCGACATCCTCTACGGGCAGGGCATCTCGCGCGAGGGCGGCCTCATCGACATGGGCGTGGAGCACGGCTTCGTCCGCAAGGCCGGCGCCTGGTACACCTACGAGGGTGACCAGCTCGGTCAGGGCAAGGAGAACGCGCGCGGCTTCCTCAAGGACAACCCTGACCTCTCCGACGAGCTCGAGAAGAAGATCAAGAGCAAGCTGGGCATCGGTCCACAGGCCGACACCCCTCTCGAGGTGGTCCCCGAGGTCCCGGTCGACTTCTGAGTCGACCGCGCACCTGAGCACCCCAGATCGGTTCTGCCACAGTGGGATTCGCTGACCCGGACGCACCTCCACCCTCGTGGGCGCAGGTGCGTCCGGCCACGTCCGGGTCCGGTGACCCTGCAGAGCTCCTCGCCGCGGCCGAGCGCCTGGCCGCGGCGACGGGGGTCGGTGCGTCGGAGCGCCGCTCCGAGCGCTCCGAGCGGTCAGGACGCTCCGGGCGTTCCGGGCGTTCCGGGCGCGCAGGGCGTTCGGGACGTTCCGCTCGCGGCGGGTCGACGCCGCCGCCACCGGACACCGCCGTCGAGGGCGTTGAGCCGGACGCTCACGACGTCGCCCGCCAGATCGTGCTGCGACAGCTCACCAACGCGCCGAAGTCTCGCGCCCAGCTCGCACAGGCGCTGGCCAAGCGTGACTGCGACCCCGTGGTGGCCGCGGCGGTGCTCGACCGGATGGAGCAGGTCGGCCTCGTCGACGACGAGGCCTATGCGGGGATGTTCGTCCGCTCGCAGCAGGCCGGCCGCGGCCTGGCCCGCCGGGCCCTGGCGCAGCAGCTGCGTCAGAAGGGCATCGACGACGAGACGGCCGAGGCAGTGCTCGACGGGGTCGATCCGGCGGGGGAGGAGGAGCGAGCGCGCGAGCTCGTCGAGAAGCGGCTGCGGCGGCTCCATGGTCTCGAGCCCCTCGTCCAGACCCGTCGCCTCGCCGGGATGCTCGCCCGCAAGGGCTACCCCTCCGACGTGTCCATGCGCGTGATCCGGGAGGCTCTCGCCGCGGCCGACGAGCACCAGCGTGACTGACGACGCGGCCGGAACTCCGGCGAAGGGGGCGGCACTCGGCGGATCGAGTGTCCGTTGGGTCTCTGCGTCCAGCCGGTGCTCGTGCCCGTCGGACGCCGCGTAGCGTCCTCCTCGTGACGTCCGCGAGCCCCCTGCGCCGAGAGGGGCGGATGAGCGTCGGCGCGGCGCGGAATCGGTGTCGAGGCGCTCGCCTCGTTTCTCGCCGGAGCCTTGACGTGTGCCGTGGTCTTTACCTGGGGGTCGGCGCCGCGGTCTGCGCAGCAGGTTCGCCAACGTGCTGCTGCTCGAAGCCATTCTCGTCCTGGCCTGCGGGGGGGGCTGGCCGACCAGCCCACCTGGGCACATCGCGAACACGTTCGTCGTGGTCCTCTGCTTCACGATGGGCCTGCAGAACGCGACGATCACCAAGGTCTCTGGCGCCCAGATCCGCACCACCCACGTGACCGGCATGGTGATGGACATCGGCATCGAGCTGGGCACGCTCACCTATCGCAGCCGCCTGCCGGGTGTGCCGCCTGTGCGTCCGGGCATGGGCAAGCTCGGGATGCTTGCGGGGCTGGTGGCCCTGTTCTTCATCGGGGGAGTGCTGGGTGCTTTCGGCTACCGGACGGCGGGATTCCACGTCCTCGTCCTCGCCGCTGTGGCGCTGTTCGCCGTGGCGCTCCCACCGGTGCTCGGTGACCTTCGGTCGGGCACCCAAGGCGTGTCGCACGGGTACTGAGCCACTGAGCTCCTCCGGCCGTCACGACGTCATGCCCCGACGGGAGAGGGCGAGGACCAGTGGTCCTCGCCCTCTCGTGAAACTGCGCTCGATCAGGCCTGTACGGGGACCTGGGCGATGGCCGAGATGTCGAACTCGAGCTTGACCTTCTCGCTCACGAGGACGCCACCGGTCTCGAGGGCCGCGTTGAAGCTGAGGTTCCACTCGGTGCGGTCGATGGTGGTGTCACCCTCGAAGCCGATGCGCGTGTTGCCGTAGAGGTCCTTCGCGGAGCCGGTCTCCTCGAACTCGATGGTGACGGGCTTGGTGACACCGTTGATCGTGAGGTCGCCGGTGACGCCCCACTCGCTGCCGTCGCGCTCGACCTTGGTGGAGATGAAGGTGATGGTCGGGTAGTTCTCCACGTCGAAGAAGTCGGGGGTCTTGAGGTGGCCGTCCCGCTGCTCGTTGCCCGTGGTGACGGAGGCAGCCTGAATGGTGACGTTGACGGTCGAGTTGGCCGGGGTGACGGTGTCGACGTGGGCGGTGCCCTCGAACTCGTCGAACTGGCCGCGGACCTTGGTGACCATGGCGTGGCGGGCGGAGAAGCCGAGACGTGTGTGGGTCGGGTCGATGGCGTAGTCGCCGGAGATGTCGGAGACGAAGGTCGAGGTGGGCTCAGTGGCGACCTCGACGGTCTTGGTGGTCTTCTCGGAGCGGTTGAACAGTCCCATGATGGAGATCCTTCGGGTCGGAGTCGTTGAACTTTCAATATCTATAATGCCCTCAATTGGTTGTCTTGTCAACTAAGCGCAAGGTGAGCCACGTCACTCGATGGACGTCATGCCCAGATGGGTCACTCGCCCCGGCCCGTTCCGTCACGGGGGAACCAGCCGGACTGGCCCTGCTGGGCACTGGTGCGGTGCCGGGCGGTGCGCGACGGTTGACGTCCGGTCCGACGCAGGGTGGTGGGTCATGGGTGAAGCGCAGGCTCCGAAGGGTCGAGCCCGGAAGCCGCCCCACCCGCAGTGGGTGACCGACGGTGGGCTCGAGACCGACCTCATCCACCACCACGGGGTGGACCTTCCGGGGTTCGCGGCCTTTCCGCTCGTCGGCACGACGCAGGGGCGTGCCCTGTTGAGCGACTACTACGCCGGCTACGCCGAGGTCGCCAGACGGGCCGGCGCCGGGCTCCTGCTCGAGACCCCCACGTGGCGGGCCAACCCGGACTGGGTCGTGGCGCTGGGCGGGTCCCCGAGCGACGTCCGGCGGATCAACCTCGAGAGCGTGGTGTTCCTCGCCGGGCTGGGCGAGAAGCTGGTCGCCTCAGGCAGGCTCCCCACCGTTCCCGACAGCGCCACCGGAACCCCGTCCCGGGACGGACCGTTCCAGGTGCGCGGTGTGATCGGCCCCCGGGGCGACGGCTATGTGGCGCAGGGACACACGACGGCCGAGGAGTTTGCCGACTACCACTCCGCCCAGGCGGCAGCCCTGTGCGAGAGCGGAGCCTCGTGGGTCACGGCCTACACGCTGACCACGGTTGCCGAGGCAGTCGGTGTGGTGCAGGCCGCTCGGGCCAACGGTCTGCGGGTGAGCATCTCCTTCACACTCGAGACCGACGGGCGCCTGCCGGACGGGACACCGCTCGCGATGGCCGTGGAGTCGCTCTGGCAGAAGTCGGCCCCCGACGGCCTCCTTCTCAACTGCGCCCACCCCAGCCACATCGCGAAGGCCCTGCGCAGCAACGGGAGCTGGGCCCGGCGCGTCACGGGGCTGCGCGTCAACGCCTCCCGGCAGTCGCACGCAGAGCTCGACTCGGCGGAGCAGCTGGACGAGGGGGACCTGCACGACCTCGTGAGCCAACATCAACGCCTGACGGCGCGACTGCCCAACCTCGAGATCGTCGGCGGGTGCTGCGGAACCGACGTGCGGCACGTCGCAGCCCTGTGGGGCGTGGCCGACTGAGGATCGACGTGGTCCACCGAGGTTCGGCGAGGCGGAGGCTCGCACGTACGCTTGGAGCGCCATGACGAAGCTGAAGACCTACGACGTGCGCACGCACGGGTGCCAGATGAACGTCCACGACTCCGAGCGCCTGGCCGGCCTGCTCGAGACGGCGGGCTATGTCGACGTGGCCAGCGTCGCCCCGAACGACCGCCCCGACGCCGCCGACGTCGTCGTGTTCAACACCTGCGCCGTGCGGGAGAACGCCGACAACAAGCTCTACGGCAACCTCGGCCAGCTCCGGCAGGCCAAGAACGCCAACCCGGACATGCAGATCGCCGTGGGTGGCTGCATGGCTCAGAAGGACCGCGCCACGATCGTGACGAGGGCGCCTTGGGTCGACGTCGTCTTCGGCACCCACAACATCGGCAGCCTCCCGGCACTGCTCGACCGGGCGCGGCACAACAAGCGTGCCGAGGTCGAGATCCTCGAGTCGCTCGAGACCTTCCCGTCCACCCTGCCCACCCGGCGGGACTCCGCGTACGCCGCATGGGTCTCGATCTCCGTCGGGTGCAACAACACCTGCACGTTCTGCATCGTCCCGAGCCTGCGCGGCAAGGAGGCCGACCGCCGTCCGGGCGAGATCCTCGCCGAGGTCCAGGCGCTCGTCGACCAGGGCGTCGTCGAGGTGACCCTGCTCGGGCAGAACGTCAACACCTACGGCGTCGAGTTCGGGGACCGTCTCGCGTTCGGCAAGCTGCTGCGTGCCTGCGGTGAGATCGAGGGCCTCGAGCGGGTGCGCTTCACCAGCCCCCACCCCGCGGCCTTCACGGACGACGTCATCACGGCGATGGCGCAGACCCCCAACGTCATGCCCAGCCTGCACATGCCGCTGCAGTCCGGCTCCGACAAGGTGCTCAAGGACATGCGGCGCTCCTACCGCAGCGCCAAGTTCCTCGGCATCATCGACCGGGTCCGTGACCAGATCCCCGACGCGGCCATCACGACCGACATCATCGTGGGCTTCCCCGGCGAGACCGAGGAGGACTTTGCGCAGACCCTGCGGGTCGTCGAGCAGTCGAGGTTCTCGAGCGCCTTCACCTTCCAGTACTCGATCCGCCCGGGGACACCGGCCGCGACAATGCCCGACCAGATCCCCAAGGCCGTCGTCCAGGAGCGTTTCGAGCGCCTCGTCGCCCTCCAGGACGAGATGTCGTGGGCCGAGAACCGCGCGGTGGAGGGTCGCACCGTCGAGGTCCTCGTCGCGCCCTCCGAGGGCCGCAAGGACAGCGTGACGGCGCGCCTGAGCGGTCGTGCCCGTGACAACCGCCTCGTCCACTTCTCCGTGCCGGACGGAGGCGAGCTGCCCCGCCCGGGCGACGTGGTGAGCGTCGACGTCACCTACGGTGCTCCGCACCACCTCGTGGCTGACGGTGCGCTCCACGGCGGCACGTATGCCGTGCGCCGCACCCGAGGTGGCGATGCCTGGGCCGCCCTCCAGGACGCCCCGGTCCCGGGCAAGCCTCGCGTCAGCCTCGGCATGCCCTCGGTCGGCAAGCCGGCCACCGCGCCGGCAAGCGCTACCGCCTGCGGCACCTGACCGGCATACCCACCTCTCCTGTGACGGGTCACCCGTAAAGGGGGTCCGGAGCAAGGGATCCGTCGCCGTGCTCGGGAACCGTTGCCAGGGCTGGGTGCGAGAGGGCCCCGACCACGCGGGTGGTCGGGGCCCTTCGTCGGCTCAGGCTCAGGCCTGGTCGTTGCCGGGCTCGCCGACCCGGTCGTCCACGAAGTCCTTGCCCTGGCCGACCTTGTCAGCGTCGACGCCCTTGCCTTCGGCGAGGGTGCCGGCTCGGTCCAGGCCCTGATCGCTGAGGTCCTCGACCTTGTCTGCGTGCTCGTCGGCCATGTCCTTGGCCTTGTCGAACATACTCACGGTGGCTCCTTGCTGCTCGGGGATGGGGCACGTCCCACTGTGCCCGACGATGACAGCTCGTGACGGTCCAGGGTCCGGGCAATGGCCGGGTGTTTGCGACAATGGGTGCATGACGATTCGTCCCATCACCATCACCGGCGAGCCCGTGCTGCACCGCCGCGCCGCCCCGGTCGAGGTCATCGACGATGGCATCCGCGAGCTGGTGGCCGACATGCTCGAGACGATGGATGCCGCGCGAGGCGTCGGTCTGGCCGCTCCGCAGGTCGGTGTGGGTCTGCGGATCTTCACGTGGCAGATGGACAACCACGACGGGGTTCCGGCGCGCGGTGCCGTGATCAACCCCTATGTGACCGCGAGCAAGCCCACGGCCGGCGACCCCCACCCCTCGGACGAGTCCGAGGGCTGCCTGTCCGTGCCCGGCGAGTCCTTCCCGCTGCGCCGGGGGGAGACGGCGACCCTGACGGGCCTCGACATCGACGGCAACGAGATCGAGTACACCGCGACCGGTTGGTTCGCGCGGATGTTCCAGCACGAGTACGACCACCTCAACGGCTTCCTCTACGTCGACCGGCTCCAGGGCAAGTGGGCGCGCAAGGCCAAGAAGGCGGTCCGGGCCAACGACTGGGGCCACCCCGGGCTCACCTGGATGCCGGGCAAGGACCGCGACCCCTTCGGTCACGACGACAACGACGAGGACGAGTTCGACGCCGAGGGTGGGCACTTCGCGGAGGGCCAGTCCGCGGACAAGGACGAACTTGCCCGCTGACGGACCTCTCGTCGTCGCCGTCGTCGGTCCGACGGCCAGTGGCAAGTCCGAGGTCGCCCTGCGCATCGCCGAGACCGTCGGCGCCGAGGTGGTCAGCGCTGACGCGATGCAGCTCTACCGCGGCATGGACATCGGTACGGCCAAGCTGCCTCCGGAGCAGCGCCGGGGCATCGCCCACCACCAGATCGACGTTCTCGACGTCACCGACGAGGCGACGATCGCCCGCTACCAGCGTGAGGCGCGCGAGTCCATCGATGACATCCGCGGCCGGGGCCTGCCTGTGGTCGTGGCGGGCGGGTCCGGACTCTATGTCCGCGCCGCGCTCGACCACCTCGACATTCCCCCGACGGATCCTGACGTCCGAGGCCGCCTCGAGGCGCGCGCGCAGGAGAGTGGCGCCGCAGCGACGTTCGCCGAGCTGTCGGAACGCGACCCCGCAGCCGCGCAGGCCATCGGCCGCCACAATGTGCGCCGGCTCGTGCGGGCGCTTGAGGTCATCGAGATCACCGGGCGGCCGTTCAGTGCCTCCATGCCCGAGCGCCGTCACCTGCACCCGACCGTGATGGTGGGTCTACGGCCACCACGTGCGCTGCTGGACTCACGCATCGACGAGCGCGTGCAGCAGATGTGGCGCGACGGGCTCCTCGACGAGGTGAGGAGCCTTGTCCCACAGGGCATCCGCTCCGGCCGCACCGCCTCGCGTGCCCTGGGTTATGCACAGGCCCTTGCGGAGATCGACGGCACCATGACCGAGGCGGCCGCCCAGGCCCAGACGTCCCAGCTGAGCCGTCGCTATGCCCGGCGCCAGGAGTCGTGGTTCCGGCCGGACCCTCGCATCAGCTGGTTCGACCCCAGCGACCCGTCGGGCACCGAGGACGCACTGGCCCACGTCACAGGGGCCGTCGCGGACAATGGCTGACATGAGCGAGCTGCCCTTCACCAAGGGACACGGGACCGAGAACGACTTCGTGCTGCTTCCCGACGTCGAGGACAGGCTGGACCTCACGGCCGACCTCGTCCGCCGGCTCGCCGACCGCCGCGCCGGTATCGGCGGTGACGGGGTGATCCGCGTCGTGCCGACCGCCTCGGCGGACGACGCCAAGGTGCGCGCACAGGCCCACCGGGCGCCATGGTTCATGGACTACCGCAACGCCGACGGGTCCCTGGCCGAGATGTGCGGCAACGGCACCCGCGTCTTCGCGGCCTACCTGCGCCGCGAGGGCCTCGAGAGCGCCGACGAGTTCGAGATCGCGACCCGCGGCGGCATCAAGGGGATCCGCTTCGAGAGCGAGGTCATCGCCACCACCATGGGGCAGTGGCGGCTCACCGACCCGCAGAGGGCCGAGGCCGACGGCTTCGACGCCCTGGTCCTGCTGCACGAGCGCCGCCAGGGCGAGGAGCCGTGGTCGGCGCTGTCCGTGGACATGGGCAACCCGCACACCGTCGTCGCGCTGCCCGAGTCCGTCGAGCTGGACTCGCTCGAGCTGTTCCACCCTCCGCAGGTCCGTCCGGTGCCGCCCCGCGGCACCAACGTCGAGCTCGTGCGGTTCCTGTCCCCAGCGCACATCGCGATGCGCGTGCACGAGCGCGGCGTGGGCGAGACGCGCTCGTGCGGGACAGGCGTGTGCGCTGCCGCGCTCGCGACGAGCTTCTGGGCCGGGCAGGCCGAGCCGACGCAGGACTGGACCGTCGACGTGCCGGGCGGGCGCCTGCGGGTGCGGGCCCTGCCGGGTCACGAGGTCGAGCTGGCCGGACCCGCTGCCCTCATCGCCGACGGGACAGTGGACCTCTCGGCTCTCTGACCCCAGAGCGAGCCACCACCCTGTTCCCGGCCGCACGGCAGCCCGGCTCAGGCGGCTGTGGCGTCCACCCTCAGGACACGGAAGCCCTTGCTCGACGCATGGCGGGCACACGGCATACCGAGGTCTGCCTCGATCCATCGCTGCAGGCTGTCGGAGCCCAGGTTGCGTTGCACGACGAGGTACGCCGTGCCTCCCGGCGCCAGGAGCGGTAGCCACCGTCGCAGCAGCTCGTGCAGGGCCTGCTTGCCGATGCGGATCGGGGGGTTGGACCAGATGAGGTCGTATGCCGTGTCGTCACCCACCTCGTCGGGCGTCACCGCGCGCACGTGGTCCAGGCCGAGGGCGGCAGCGTTGCGGTTGGTGAGGTCGACGCTGCGCTCGTTGACGTCGACACCGAGGACGTCGGCGTGCTCTGACAACAGACCGAGGGTGAGTGCGATGGCTCCCCAGCCGCAGCCGAGGTCGAGGAAGCGTCCGGAGGGTGGGGGTGCGGGGGCCTCCTCGAGGAGCACAGCCGTGCCCTTGTCGACGCCGCCGGGGCTGAAGATGCCCGGCGCGACCTCGAGCGTGACCCTGCGGCCGGCGAGCGACACGTCGAGCGGCCTGCGTTCGTTGGGACTGGCCGGGGTGGCGGTGAAGTAGTGGTCTGCCGAATCCGTTCGCCGCGAGTCGGTCATAGGTGAGACCCTAGACGGAACATGACAGCCAGACACCACATCTTCTCCGGGCAGGCCGATGCCCTGTCAGACGACGCCTACGACGACGACGGGTTCGTCATCGACGACGAGGGCGACGACAGCGCCTCGTCGGCGCCCTCCGCCCTCTACGACGGCGACCAGCTCGAGCGCGAGGAGCGCGCTGCGCTGCGCCGCGTCGCGGGGCTCTCGACGGAGCTCGAGGACATCAGCGAGGTCGAGTACCGCCAGCTGCGGCTCGAGCGCGTCGTGCTCGCCAGCGTGTGGTCAGAGGGGTCGCTCGTCGACGCCGAGAACTCCATGCGCGAGCTCGCCGCCCTGGCCGAGACGGCCGGCGCCGAGGTCCTCGACGGCGTGATGCAGCGACGCCAGAAGCCGGACACCGCGACCTACCTCGGCAAGGGCAAGGCCGAGGAGCTGCACGACATCGTCGTCGCCGAGGGCGCCGACACGGTCATCTGCGACAGCGAGCTGGCACCCTCGCAGCGCCGCGCGCTCGAGGACGTCGTCAAGGTCAAGGTCATCGACCGCACCGCGCTGATCCTCGACATCTTCGCCCAGCACGCCAAGAGCAGGGAGGGCAAGGCGCAGGTCGAGCTGGCCCAGCTCCAGTACCTCCTGCCACGACTGCGTGGTTGGGGCGAGTCCATGTCGCGCCAGGCCGGTGGTCAGGCCGCGGGCGGGCAGGGCATGGGTTCGCGTGGACCCGGTGAGACCAAGATCGAGCTGGACCGTCGGCGCATCAACACCCGCGTGGCCAAGCTCAAGCGCGAGATCGCGGGCATGAAGGTCCACCGTGACACCAAGCGGGGGAGCCGTCGCGCCAACGCGATCCCGAGCGT
This sequence comes from Knoellia sp. Soil729, assembly GCF_001427985.1. Lineage (GTDB taxonomy): Bacteria > Actinomycetota > Actinomycetes > Actinomycetales > Dermatophilaceae > Knoellia. The sequence continues at coordinate 147,496 of NZ_LMSA01000001.1, read as the reverse complement.
CGCGATCGCCGGCTACACCAACGCCGGCAAGTCCTCGATCCTCAACCGGCTCACCGGGGCCGGTGTCCTCGTCCAGAACCAGCTCTTCGCCACCCTCGACCCGACGGTGCGTCGCGGCGAGACGCCAGACGGCCGCGAGTTCACCTTCACCGACACCGTCGGCTTCGTCCGCGCGCTTCCGCACCAGCTCGTCGAGGCGTTCCGCTCCACGCTCGAGGAGGTCGCCGAGTCCGACCTGCTGCTCCACGTGGTCGACGGGTCCCACCCCGACCCCGAGGGCCAGATCTCGGCGGTCCGGTCCGTCCTGGCCGACGTCGACGCGACCGACGTCAAGGAGGTCATCGTCGTCAACAAGTCTGACATTGCCGACCCCGAGGTGATGGACCGGTTGCTGCGCAACGAGAAGCACGTCATCGCGGTCTCCGCCCGCACGGGCGAGGGCATGGACGCCCTGGTCAGGCTCATCGCCGAGGAGCTGCCCCAGCCCGACATCAGCGTCGACGTCCTCGTCCCCTACGACCGGGGTGACCTCGTCAGCCGGCTGCACGAGGAGGGCGAGATCCTGGCCAGCGAGCACGTGGGCGAGGGAACCCGTGTCACCGCCAAGGTGAACGCCGACCTCGCAGCGGAGCTCACGGCATACAAGGCCTGAGAGCCCCGGACCCAGCCAGCACCCTAGGGTTTTCCGTATGCCGTTCCCGCCCGTCGTCGAGACCGCACGCCTGACGCTTCGCCGGCCCGAGCCGGCTGACCGTAGTGCCTGGGTGGCTCTGCACCGTGACCCGCGCACCTATCGGCACGCACCCCACGCCATGGCCCCCACGGACGAGGCTGCCGCCGAATTCTTCGAGGCGACCCGCGGCCACTGGGACGAGCGCGGTTTCGGCTTCTGGGTGGCACAGGAGCGAGCCACCGGTGAGGTGGTCGGGGTGTGCGGGCTCAAGGAGGTCGACGGCGACGCGCACTTCCTCAACCTCTACTACCGCCTCGGCTTCGAGCACCTCGGTCGAGCGCTGGGGCGCGAGATGTCGCGCACCTCGGCCGCGCAGGCGCTGGAGTTCTTGCCCGGCCTGCCCGTGTGGGCGCTCGTCAAGGAGGTCAACACCCCGTCGGTGCGCACCGCGATCGGCTCGGGGTTCGAGCGGGTGGGGACCCGCGCGCTGCGCGACGATGCCGCCGACGAGCCCCCGTCGACCGTCTTCGCCGCGCCGGAGGTCGAGGCCGTCACGGCCTTCGACCACACCACACGAGAGCAGGTCCTCGACCTATGGGTCCGCACGAACGACGCCGGTGGCGCAGTCGGCTTCCTGCCCGGCGCACCCCGGCCTGAGGTCGAGTCGGCGCTGGCCGGCCACGAGCCCTCGATGGCCAGCGGCCATGGTGTCGCCGTGCTGCTGCGCTCCGCGCTGGACGCACGCGTGCTCGGCGTGGGCTTTGTCGAGCGGGGCTCGAACCGGCTCCTGGACCACAAGCGCACCGTCGGCCGCGTCATGACCGACCCCAGCCTGCGTGGACGCAACCTGGGACGTCTCCTCATGGCGGGCATCCACCGCGTCGCACGAACGGTGGGTGCCGAGATCCTCACCCTCGACGTGCGCAGCGGGACGGGCACGAGTGGCTTCTACGAGTCGTGCGGCTACCACGAGTGCGGCCGCGTCCTCGGCGCGATCCGGGTCGCGCCCGGCGACGAGCGCGACGACGTCAGGATGACCCGCCGCCTCGACGACCGCATCCTGGTCCCTGACCCGCGCAACTGACCGTCCCGAACCCACCGACTCGTGCATTTCTCACCCAATTCCCCCCGAATGCACAAACACGACCTGTGCATTTTCGGGGAATTGGGTGAGAAATGCACGGCCTAGAGGCGGCGCAGCGCGGTGGCGGTCATGACCAGCTCACCGGCTGCGTCACTGGCGTCGAGGTCGGCGACGGCCTCGATGACCCAGTCGCGGTCGTCGGCCGGGTCGGCGAGCACCTGACGCACCCGCCAGATGCGGTGCTCGGTCTCGTCGTCGAGCCCGGGGACCTCGGCCCTGTCCGGCTGGATCTGGAGGAGCTGCGGGCTTCGGGCGTCGCCGTCGAGGCCGATGGAGCCGTGCTCGTCCCAGTAGGCGGCGAGTGCCTCGTCCCATGCCGCGTAGGTCATGACGGCTGCGCGGCCGTCCTCGGGAACGGCTGCGGCAGCCGCCTCCAGCAGCGCGAGGCCGTTCACGTTGTCGCGGTCGGCGAGCTCCACGCGGCGCCACATGGCCTGCCGCACCATCGCGCGTAAGGCCCTCTCGTTGGCGGTGACCGGACGTGGCGGTGGCGGCGCGTCGCCATGGGTCGCCGCGGCGTTCCTCACCGACTCGGGGTCGGTGAGCGCGGCCCACTCGTCGATCAGCGACGAGTCGGTCTGGCGGATGGTCTCGCCCAGCCAGTCGATGAGGGTGTCGAGCTCCTCGTCGCGATGGGCCTCGGGCACCGTCTGGCGCAACGTGCGATAGGCGTCGGAGAGGTAGCGCAGTACCACTCCCTCAGAACGGGTGAGCCCGTAGCGCCGGATGAGGTCCCCGAAGCTCATCGCCTGCTCCCACATCTCACGCACGATGCTCTTGGGGTCGAGCGCCTCGTCCGGCAGCCAGGGGTGCGTCTGGCGATAGGTCTCGTATGCCGGTTCCAGGAGCTCGAGGAGCGGGCGCGGCCAGGTGATCTCCTCGACGATCGCGGTGCGCTCGTCGTAGTCGACGCCTTCGGACTTGAGCTCGGCGATGCGCTCGCCGCGGGCGGCCCACTGCTGTGCGCGCAGCACCGGTCGCGGGGAGTCGAGCACCGACTCGATGATCGAGACGACGTCGAGCGCATGGGTGGGGGAGCCGGGGTCGAGCAGGTCCAGCACGGCCAGCGCGAAGTGCGCGAGCGGCTGGTTGAGGGCGAAGTCCGCGGGCAGGTCGACGGTCAGCTCCACGGTGCGGCCGTCGGAGGCCGGCTCCGGCAGGCGCACGACCACACCCGAGTCCAGGAGCGAGCGACCCAGGCGGATGGCGCGACGGGCGAGGCGCGCCTGTCCCGGCAGGCTCTCGTGGTTGTCGCGCACGAGCCGGCTCAGCGCCGCCACCGGGTCACCCGGACGGGCCATGAGGGCGAGGATCATCGAGTTGTCGATGCGCATGCGGGAGGTCAGTGCCTCCGGCTCGCTCGCGACGAGCTTGTCGAAGGTCTGCTCGGTCCACACGATGGAGCCCTCGGGGGGCTTGCGGCGCTGGACCTTGCGCAGCTTCTTGGGGTCGTCACCGGCCTTGGCGATGTTGCGCTCGTTCTCGATGATGTGCGGAGGCGCCTGGACGATGACCGACCCGCTGGTGTCGTAGCCGGCGCGGCCCGCCCGCCCCGCGATCTGGTGGAACTCGCGTGAGCGGAACACGCGGTCGCGCTGGCCGTCGAACTTGGCCAGCCCGGTGAAGAGCACGGTCCGGATCGGCACGTTGATGCCCACGCCGAGCGTGTCGGTGCCGGCGATGACCTTGAGCAGACCGGCCTGCGCGAGCTGCTCGACGATGCGCCGGTAGCGGGGGAGGAGCCCGGCATGGTGCACGCCGATCCCCTTGCGCAGCAACGCAGACAGCGTCTTGCCGAACCCGGCGGCGAAGCGCACCGGTGCCAGTCTCTCGGCGATGGCGGACTTCTCGTCCGGTGTCAGGAGCTTCAGCGTGGTGAGCGACGCCGCGTGCTCAGCCGCGAGCTGCTGGGTGGGGTGCACGACGTACACAGGAGCCTGGTGGGTCGTGACGATCTCCTCGACCATCTCGGGCAGCGGCGTGAGGGACCACGTGAACGACAGCGGCACGGGCCGCTCGGCAGTGGTCACGACCGCGACCTCGCGCCCGGTGCGGCGCGTCAGGTCGTCGCGGATCTGAGTCATCTCACCAAGCGTCGCCGACATGAGGAGGAACTGTGCTTGGGGCAGCTCAAGCAGGGGGACCTGCCACGCCCACCCGCGCTGACCGTCGGCGTAGTAGTGGAACTCGTCCATCACCACGAGCCCGACGTCGGCCGAGCTGCCCTCTCGCAGAGCGATGTTGGCGAGCACCTCAGCCGTGCAGCAGACGATGGGAGCATCCGCGTTGACGGCCGCGTCACCGGTGAGCAGTCCCACGTTCTCGGCACCGAACACGTCGCACAGCGCGAAGAACTTCTCGTTGACCAGAGCCTTGATCGGCGCCGTGTAGAAGCTCACGCGATCGCCCGAGAGCGCGGCGAAGTGAGCCGCAACTCCCACGAGGGACTTCCCGGAGCCGGTCGGCGTCGCCAGGACCACGTGCCGCCCCGAGACCACCTCGATGACGGCCTCGTCCTGGTGGGGGTACAGCTCGATCCCGGAGTCGACCGCCCAGGCGGAGAAGACGGCATACAACGCGTCTGCGTCCGTTGTGACGGACGACAGTGCGCGTTCGGCCAACGGGTGCGAAGTCATTGGCGCCATCCTCGCACTCCCGTGCGAAGGTGGAAGGCATGACGTCCGTCGAACCGGAGGAGCACCCCCGGACCGAGGAGCACCGCCGACTCGCCGACTCGCCGCACGAGGGTGACGTGTGGCGCGCCTGGGGGCCCTACGTCTCGGGCCGGCAGTGGGGGACGGTGCGCGAGGACTACTCCGCCGACGGGGACGCCTGGTCGTTCTTCCCGTTCGACCACGCCCACGCCCGCGCCTACCGGTGGGGCGAGGACGGCATCGCCGGGCTGTGCGACCGCTACGGCTTCCTCAACCTCGCGATCGCGCTGTGGAACGGACAGGACGACCGGCTCAAGGAGCGCTGCTTCGGGCTCACCAACGGTGAGGGCAACCACGGCGAGGACGTCAAGGAGTACTGGTGGCACCTCGACGCCACCCCCACACACAGCTGGGCGCAGCACCTCTACCGCTACCCGCACAGGGCCTTTCCGTATGCCGTGCTGCGCGAGGAGAACGCCGCGCGCGGTCACGACGTGCCCGAGTTCCAGCTGGCCGACACGGGGATCTTCGACGAGGACCGCTTCTTCGACGTCGTCACGACGCACGCGAAGGGCGCCCCCGGCGACGTGTGCGTGACCTTCGAGGCGACGAACCACGGACCGGACGCGGCGCCGCTCGACCTCGTGCCGCAGCTCTGGTTCCGCAACACCTGGGCGTGGGGGCGCGACGACCGCAGGCCGGCAATTGAGGTCGTGGCCGACCCGCCCGAGGGCACGGTCCTCCTGCGGGCCACGCACGCCCACATCGGTGTGGTCGAGCTCAGCGCGGAGGGGGCGCCCGATGTGCTCGTGTGCGACAACGAGACCAACGTTCCGGAGGTGTTCGGCGAGGGTGAGAGCCTCAGTGCCCACCCGAAGAACGCCGTCGACCGGGCGATCGTCCATGACGACCCGAGCCTGCTGGCGACGGACGGCCGTGGGACCAAGGTCGCGCTGCGCTACCACTTCGGCTCCGTGGGGCCCGGGGAGACCGTGCGGGTCCGGCTCCGGCTCCACGACGACGCGTGGGCCGGCAACGCCACGGACCGGTCGCCGGCGGGTGACGCGTTCGGCCAGGGCTTCGACGCCGTGCTCACCGCCCGTCGCGCGGAGGCCGACGACTTCTTCGACGCGGTGATCCCCGAGCACATCGGCGATGCCGAGCGGCTGGTCGCCAGGCGCGCCTTCGCCGGGCTCAACTGGTGCAAGCAGCTCTACCGCTACGACGTCCGCGAGTGGCTCGAGGGCGACCCGGCCGGACCGCCGCCACCCGCGGCCAGACGCGCCCCGGAGCCGGCCGGACGCAACACCTCCTGGACGAACGTCGCTCTCGCCGACGTCATCTCGATGCCCGACGAGTGGGAGTACCCCTGGTTCGCCGCGTGGGACCTCGCCTTCCACACGGTCGCCATCGCCCACATGGACCCGCAGCTCGCCAAGAACCAGCTCCTCCTCATGTGCCGGGAGTGGAGCCAGCACCCCGACGGGCAGCTTCCGGCATACGAGTGGCAGTTCAGCGACGTCAACCCGCCCGTCCATGCCTGGGCCGCGTGGCACGTCTACGTCCTCGACGGTGCGACGGACCATGGCTTCCTCATCAGGGTCTTCACGAAGCTGATGTTCAACTTCACCTGGTGGCTCAACCGCAAGGACTCCGACGGCTCCAACCTCTTCGAGGGCGGCTTCCTCGGGATGGACAACATCAGCGTCTTCGACCGCTCCCGCGAGGTGCCGGCGGGGTGGCGGCTCGAGCAGTCCGACGCGACGAGCTGGATGGCGTTCACCTGCCTGCAGATGCTGCGGATCGCGTTGGAGCTCAGCCGGGTCGACCGCAGCTGGGACGGTCTCGCAACGACGTTCCTCGAGCACTTCTTCTCGATCGCCGAGGCCATGGAGACCTTCGGGACCGAGGGTGTCTCGCTGTGGGACGACACCGACGAGTTCTTCTACGACGTCCTCGTCGACGCCGACGGCAACGGGTCCCCCGTGCGGGTCCGTTCGCTCGTGGGAATGCTGCCGCTCATCGCCGTCGCCAACGTCCCGGCATGGGCCTTCGACGAGCTCGCCGACTTCACCTCGCGGCTGCGCTGGCTGCAGGACCGCCGCCCCGACCTCACCGACTCGCTGCTGCACAGCCAGGACGGCGAGGTCGTCCACAACAGCCTCACGCCGGTCGTGCGGCCGCGGCTCGAGGCGATCCTGCGCCGGCTCCTCGACGAGGACGAGTTCCTCGGGCCGTACGGCATCCGCTCACTGTCGGCGTCCTACCGGGGTGGCGCGGCCATCGAGGTCGGCGGCACCACCGTGCACATCCAGTACGACCCGGGGGAGTCCTCCACCGGCATGTTCGGGGGCAACTCCAACTGGCGCGGCCCCATCTGGTTCCCGACCAACGTCCTCATCCTCGACGCGCTGCTGGTGATCGCCGAGGGTGCCGACGGCGACGTCCAGGTCGAGTTCCCGACCGGCTCGGGTCACCGCGTCCCTCTCGAGGAGGCAGCCATCGGCATCCGCAGCCGCCTCATCTCCCTCTTCCTCCCGGGCGAGCACGGCCGCCGGCCCGGGACGCCGCGGGAGCACCCGGCCGGGATCCTCTGGGATGCCCACCCGACGTTCAGCGAGCACTTCAACGGTGACACCGGCGTCGGTCTCGGCGCCTCCCACCAGACCGGGTGGACGGCACTCGTCGCCCACCTCATCTGCACCACACCAGACACCCTGCGCGAGGAGATCGACTCATGAGCACCACCGGACAGCACAGCGACACCGCCACCACCACCTCGGCCACCGCCTCGACGGCGCAGCAGCGTCCGCTCGAGGGCAAGGTCGTCGTCGTCACGGGCGGCAACAGCGGCATCGGCGAGGGCATCGTGCGCGAGGCGGCCGCCCAGGGCGCCAAGGTCGTCATCGACTACGTGTCCAGGCCGGAGGACACCGAGGCCATCATCAGGGACCTCGAGGCGTCCGGAGCCGAGGCGGTGGGCTGCCAGGCGGACGTCTCCAGGGTCGCCGACCTCGAGAAGCTCATCGCCACCGCCGTAGACACCTATGGCCGTCTCGACGTCATGGTCAACAACGCCGGCGTCGAGTTCGGAGAGACTCTGGAGTCCCTCACCGAGGAGAAGTACGACCTCCTCATGAACATCAACCTCAAGGGCGCCGTCTTCGGCTCCAAGCTCGCCGCCGCCCAGATGCGCACGCAGGGCGACGGCGGCGTCATCATCAACATCACCTCCACGCACGAGGACTGGCCCATGCCCAGCGACCTGGCGTACTGCATCTCCAAGGGCGGCATGCGCATGCTCACCCGCACGGCCGGGGTCGAGCTCGGCGCCGACCGGATCAGGATGGTCGGCGTCGGACCGGGCGCCATCGACACCCCGATCAACGACGACGACACGCCCGAGGAGACCAGGGCGCTCGCGGCGGCGGTCCCGCTGTCGTACATCGGCTCCCCGCAGGAGATGGGCAAGGTCGTCTGCTTCGCCGCGAGCGACGCCGCGTCCTACATCACCGCGACGACGATCATGGCCGACGGGGGCCTCATGCAGAAGCCGGGCGCCGTCTGAGCCGGGCGGTCCCGCCCCCGCGACCCCAACTTTCGCTCCCCATGCGGGAACCTTGGGTGACCGGAGCGTTCCTTTCCCTCCGGTGCCCGAAGGTTCCCTCCGGTCGCGCCGCTCGGTCCCCGGGTGGCGCACCCACTTGCCTGTGGAAGGGGCGTCGGCGCTGTCACCGCCGCGGCATAGGCTGTCTCGGTGCCGACCCTCGACGACCTCCTCGCTGCAGCGGTCAGCGGTGTCAAGGGCAGTGAGCGCCCGGGCCAGGTGAGCATGGCCAAGGCCGTGGCCCATGCCGTCGAGACCGGCGAGCACCTGCTCGTCCAGGCGGGAACGGGCACCGGCAAGTCCCTCGCCTACCTCGTCCCCGCGGTCCAGCACGCCATCGACTCCGGCAAGCCCGCCATCGTCGCCACGGCCACGCTGGCGCTCCAGGCGCAGATCGTGGACCGCGACATGCCCCGGGTCGCCGACTCCCTCGCGCCGCTCCTGGGCCGACGACCCACCTACGCGATCGTCAAGGGTCGCCGCAACTACCTCTGCGCGCACAAGCTCGAGGGGGGCTTCCCGGACGACGAGGAGGGCCTGTTCGGGGTCGGAGACGTCGACCAGCAGGCCGGTCGCCTCGGCAAGGAGGTCGTGCGCCTGCGCGAGTGGGCCGACGAGACCGAGTCCGGTGACCGTGACGAGCTCGTGCCCGGTGTCTCCGAACGGGCCTGGCGACAGGTCTCGGTGAGCGCTCACGAGTGCCTGGGCAGCAAGTGCCCGATGGTGGCCGAGTGCTTCGTCGAGCGCTCGCGTGAGGCTGCCAAGGGCGTCGACGTCATCGTCACCAACCACTCGTTCATGGCGATCGACGCCTTCGAGGGGCGGCAGATGCTGCCCGAGCACGACGTGCTCGTCATCGACGAGGCCCACGAGCTCGTCGACCGCGTGACGGCGACGATCACCGACGAGGTCACCCCGGCGATGGCCCGGGCCGCGGCCAAACGAGCAGGGAGGCAGGCCGACTCGAGCGAGACCGTTGACGACGCTGCGACCTTCCTCGAGTCCGTCCTCGACGAGATCCCCGAGGGTCGCCTCACCGGCATCCCCGACAACCTCGGGCTGGCACTGGCACGCCTGCGCGACACCACCCGTCAGGTGCAGACCGAGCTCAAGCCGCCGCCCGGCCAGGAGGTCGACGGGGCCCGGCAGATCGCCCGTGCCGCGGTCGACGAGCTCAACGAGAACGCCTCGCGCGTCCTCGAGGAGCGCGAGCTCGACGTGGTGTGGGTGAGCAAGGACCCACGGCGAGGGAGCGTGCTGCGGGTGGCGCCGATGAGCGTCGCGATGCTCGTGCGCGACAGGATCTTCGAGGACCGCACGGTCGTCCTCACCTCCGCGACGCTCGAGCTGGGTGGCACCTTCGACGCGGTGGCCGGCACGATCGGCCTGCGCGGTGAGGGGGCGCCAAAGTGGACCGGCCTCGACGTCGGCAGCCCGTTCGACTACCCGCAACAGGGCATCGCCTACGTCGCCAAGCACCTGCCTGCGCCAGGACGTGATGGTGCCGCTCCCGAAGCCATGGACGAGATCGAGGCGCTGGTGCGCGCCGCCGGCGGCCGCACCCTCGGGCTCTTCTCGTCGATGAGGGCGGCTCGTGCCGCGACCGACGAGATGCGTGAGCGGCTCAAGGACCTCGACGGAGAGATCGCCGTCCTCTGCCAGGGTGAGGACCAGATCTCCACGCTCGTGCGCCAGTTCGCCCGCGATCCGCGCACCTGCCTCTTCGGCACGCTGAGCCTCTGGCAGGGCGTCGACGTCCCGGGCTCGTCCTGCCAGCTCGTCATCATCGACCGCATCCCCTTCCCCCGACCGGACGACCCCCTCGCGTCCGCGCGCTCGCAGGCCATCGGACGCATGGGCGGCAACGGCTTCATGGCGGTCAGCGCGACGCACGCCGCGCTGCGACTCGCGCAGGGTGCCGGTCGGCTCATTCGTCGTGGAGACGACCGCGGGGTCGTCGCGTTCCTCGACTCCCGCATGATGACCGCCCGGTATGCCGGGTTCCTCCAACGCTCGTTGCCTCCGTTCTGGCCGACGACCGACAGGGCCATGGTGCTGGGCGCCCTCGAACGCCTCGACGCGACGGCGCCCCCGCCCCTCGAGGTCGCCGACCCGGCGTTGCGCGGGCTCACGGGAGCGGTCAGGGGCACGGCCATGGGCGACGCCGAGGTCAGTGGTGTGGTCGACGCGACCGACACCCGGCCCGTTGCCACCGCCCCGCCACCGGCGGTGTCGTCGCGCACGGCGGTCACCCAGGGCCATGCCTGGACCGAGCAGGAGGACGAGGAGCTGCGGGACGGCGTCGAGCTCGGACTCGACGTCACGGAGCTGAGCGAGTCGCTCGAGCTGCCGACCGAGGTCATCGCGGCCCGCCTCGAGGGCCTGGGACTTCAGGCCGGCGCTGGATCCACCCTCGGCTTCGACTGATTGCCCGGTTGGCCAGTTCGGAGCGCAGCGACGCAACTGGCCACACGGGCAATCAGTCGGGGGCAGGGTCGGTGGGCCGTGGCAGAGTGAGCGCCGTGAGTGATCTCGTCGAGGTGCAGCGTCGTGTCCCGCCCCTCGTCCTCATCACCGGACCAGAGCAGGTCCTCGCCGAGCGAGGACTGGCCGAGACGGTCCAGGCGATTCGGGAGCACAACCCCGACGTCGAGGTCATCCGGCTCTACGCGAGCGCCTACGAGCCGGGCGAGCTCATGGTCCACTCGAGCCCGTCGCTCTTCGGCGGTGACAAGGCGGTGGTCGTCCACGACCTCGACGAGGCCACCGACGAGCTCCAGCAGGACCTGCTCGCCTACCTCGCGGCACCTCCGGAGGACGTGACCCTCGTCGTCACCCACAAGGGTGGCAACCGGGGCAAGAAGGTGCTCGACACGCTCAAGAAGTCGCGGGCCCGGCTCATCGAGGCTCCGGCCATCAAGACCGACCGCGACAAGGCCGACTTCGCGACGAACGAGTTCCGCCGAGCGAAGCGGCGCGCGACCGGTGAGGCCGTCCAGGCACTCGTCGACGCCATCGGCAAGGACCTGCGCGAGCTGGCCTCCGCCTGCCAGCAGCTCATCGCCGACACCACCGGCACCATCGACGAGCAGGTCGTCCTGACCTACCACGGCGGCAAGGTCGAGGCGACCGGCTTCAAGGTCGCCGACGCTGCCGTGGCGGGGGACGCGGGGGAGGCGCTGCGCCTGCTGCGCCACGCCCTCGCCGTGGGCGTCGACCCCGTGCCGATCGTCGCGGTCCTGGCCCAGCAGCTCCGCCAACTCATCAAGGTCGGCTCCGCCGGCCGGGGCCGCTCCGCCGACCTCGCGCGCGACCTCGGGATGGCGCCGTGGCAGGTCGACAAGGCGCGTCGCTCACTCCAGGGCTGGACCGCCGAGGCGCTGGCGCGCTCGCTCCAGGCGGTCGCCGCGGCAGACTTCGAGGTCAAGGGCGGCGGCCGCGACCCCGTCTACGCCGTCGAGCGGGCCGTCCTGACCATCACGCGAGAGAAGGCGTCGGGTGATGGCTGAGCGGCAGCCGAGCACCCGGCATACGCCCGGTTGTTCCGGCGTTTTGCTCTTCCCACCAGCGCGCTGGTAGATTTGCTCCTCGCGTGCGCGCTCAGGTCGTGCGCGCTCGCAGCACCACCCAGTCGCGGTTCACGCAAGGGCGTCCCCACTCCCGGTCCCGAACAGCGGCTGCCGCCCTCTACGGCAATTACCGACCTCACCAGAGAGATTTCTTCGTGGCAAACATCAAGTCCCAGCTCAAGCGCATCAAGACCAACAAGACGGCGACCGAGCGCAACAAGGCCGTCAAGTCCGACGTGCGCACCGCCGCCCGCAAGTTCCGCGAGCTCGCGGAGGCCGGCAAGGTCGACGAGGCCAAGGACGCGCTCAAGGTGGCGTCCAAGAAGCTCGACAAGGCCGTCAGCAAGGGTGTCCTGCACCAGAACAACGCGGCCAACAAGAAGTCGGCGATGGCCAAGAAGGCCGCCAGCCTCTGAGTCGTCCACGTCACGCACGAGGGCCCGTCACCATCGCGGTGACGGGCCCTCGTGCATGGATGCGTGTGCTCAGTCGCCTCGAAGCAGGGCGTCGCGCTGCGAGTAGGCGGCGATCACCTCGTCCCACCGAGCGCGATCGAGCACCGCTCCCTCACGCCGGATCGTCGCCGGGTCGATCCGGACGACACGGTTGCGGCGCGCCTCGGACGGCCGACCCTTGCTGTCCCAGCCGCCTGAGCCAACGTCGACCCACACCCGGCCGGCGCGACGCTCCTGCTCGTGGTCGCGGTCGTGGTCCTTGCTCGTGAGATACAGCCCGAGCGCCCACGGTCCGTCCCACCCAAGGACCAGCACGGGACGATCCTTGCCCTGGCTCGCGTCCTCCTCGTAGGGCACCCACGCCCAGACCACCTCAGCGGCGTCAGGTTCTCCGTCAGGCTGCGGGCGATAGCTCGGCTCGAGGGGTCCGTCGAAGTCTCCTGGGTAGGTCGCCATGGCCTGCACGGTACCCACGCGCCGCGCTGGCCGAGTGCCGCGAATCCGAGCCGGTCGACTGCGTTGGTGGTTCGGTGCGGCAGTGCCTCATGGGAGACTGTCCTGACTTACGTTCCGCCATCCCTCAAGGACTCCACGACTGTGTCTCCCCGCGCCCGCACCGTGCTGCAGCCGCACGCCACGCCGCCGGAGGCGATCCGCAACTTCTGCATCATCGCCCACATCGACCACGGCAAGTCGACCCTGGCCGACCGCATGCTCGGCATCACCGGAGTCGTCGACGACCGCGCCGCGCGTGCGCAGTACCTGGACCGCATGGACATCGAGCGTGAGCGGGGCATCACGATCAAGAGCCAAGCGGTGCGTATGCCGTGGGAGAGCGTGGGTGCCGACGGAACCTCCGGCAACTACATCCTCAACATGATCGACACGCCCGGGCACGTCGACTTCACCTACGAGGTCTCGCGCTCCCTGGCCGCCTCCGAGGGCGCGGTCCTGCTCGTCGACGCGGCGCAGGGCATCGAGGCCCAGACCCTGGCCAACCTCTATCTCGCGATGGAGAACGACCTCACCATCGTGCCGGTGCTCAACAAGATCGACCTGCCGGCAGCGCAGCCCGAGAAGTACGCCGAGGAGCTCGCCCACCTCATCGGCTGCGAGCCGGAGGACTGCCTGCAGGTCTCGGGCAAGACCGGTGTCGGCGTCGAACCGCTGCTCGACGCGATCGTCGCCCAGATCCCGCACCCCGTGGGCGACCCCGACGCGCCCGCGCGCGCGATGATCTTCGACTCCGTCTACGACACCTACCGGGGCGTCGTGACCTACGTCCGCGTGGTCGACGGCAACCTCAACCCGCGCGAGAAGATCATCATGATGTCGACGCGCGCGACCCACGAGCTGCTCGAGATCGGCGTCATCTCGCCCGAGCCGGTGCCAGGCAAGGGGCTGGGCGTCGGCGAGGTGGGCTACCTCATCACCGGCGTGAAGGACGTGCGCCAGTCGCGCGTCGGTGACACCGTGACCAACGAGCGCAAGCCCGCGGAGAAGGACCTCGGCGGCTACCGCGACCCCAAGCCGATGGTCTTCTCGGGCCTCTACCCGATCGACGGCTCGGACTACCCGGTGCTGCGTGACGCCCTCGACAAGCTCAAGCTCAACGATGCTGCCCTGGTCTACGAGCCGGAGACCTCGGCGGCACTCGGTTTCGGCTTCCGCTGCGGCTTCCTCGGCCTGCTCCACCTCGAGATCGTGCGAGAGCGCCTCGAGCGCGAGTTCGACCTCGACCTCATCTCGACCCAGCCCAACGTCGTCTATGACGTGACGATGGACGACGGCACCGTCATCGTCGTGACCAACCCGAGCGAGTTCCCCTACGGCAAGGTCGCCGAGGTGCGTGAGCCGGTCGTCAAGGCCACCATCCTCGCCCCCAGCGAGTTCATCGGCGCGATCATGGAGCTCTGCCAGGGCAAGCGTGGCCAGCTCCAGGGCATGGACTACCTCTCCGAGGACCGGGTGGAGCTGCGCTACATGCTGCCCCTCGCCGAGATCGTCTTCGACTTCTTCGACCAGCTCAAGTCGCGCACCCGCGGCTACGCCTCGCTCGACTACCAGGAGTCCGGCGACCAGGTCGCCGATCTCGTCAAGGTCGACATCCTGCTGCAGGGCGAGAACGTCGACGCGTTCAGCTCGGTGGTCCACAAGGACAAGGCGTACGCCTACGGCAACATGATGGCCGGCAAGCTCAAGGAGCTCATCCCGCGCCAGCAGTTCGAGGTCCCGATCCAGGCCGCCATCGGCGCCCGGGTCATCGCCCGAGAGAACATCCGCGCCATCCGCAAGGACGTGCTCGCCAAGTGCTACGGCGGTGACATCAGCCGCAAGCGCAAGCTGCTCGAGAAGCAGAAGGCCGGCAAGAAGCGGATGAAGAACATCGGCACAGTCGAGGTCCCGCCGGAGGCGTTCATCGCGGCCCTGTCCTCCGACGACGGCGGCGAGACCAAGAAGAAGTAGACGGTGGTGAGGGTGCACGCGTGGTGAGCGGACGGCATACCGAGAAGTAACCTCTGCGTATGCCGGACACCTTCGCCCTCTACCGCCAGCTCACCTCCCTGCCCCTGGGCAAGCAGGCGTTCTCGTTCCTCTTCGCGCAGAAGGCGCCGTACTTCTGGACCGTGCGGCCGCAGGTGCGCGAGGTGCGCCCCCACCATGCCGAGCTCGTCGTCCGCAAGCGGCGCGCGGTCCAGAACCACATCGGCACCGTCCACGCGATCGCCGTGTGCAACGGTCTCGAGGCCGCGATGGGTCTGCTCGCCGAGGCGACCACACCCCGCGGGCGGCGCTGGATCCCCAAGGGCATGGAGGTGGCCTACACGGCCAAGTCGACCACCGACCTGCTGTGCACGGCCGACACCGACCCGGCCGACTGGGAGCAGGGCGGCGATGTGCCGGTGCGGGTCAGGGCGATCCGCGAGGACGGGACGACGGTCGTCGAGGGCGTCATCACGATCTACGTCAGCGAGATGAAGAAGTAGCGAATACTTCGGGCCTCGGTGGTGTTGTCCACGGCATGACGATCACTGGCGAGTATGTTCCGAGCCCCAGCGACTGGGTGCGCAAGCAGGTCGAGACCATCGAGGAGACCGGCACGACCGAGTCCGTCGACATCCAGGGCCGACCCGTGGTCATGCTGACGATGAACGGCGTGACCGGCTCCGTGCGCAAGGTGCCCCTCATGCGGGTCGAGCACGACGGCCTGTATGCCGCGGTGGCCAGCAAGGGTGGAGCGCCCGAGCACCCGAAGTGGTACGCCAACCTGCGCAAGAACCCGGTGCTCGAGCTGCAGGATGGCACGCGCAGCTGGGTGGCCAGGGCGCGTGAGCTCGACGGCGCCGAGCGCGAGGGCTGGTGGACCCGCTGCGTCGAGGCGTTCCCGAGCTACGCCGAGTACCAGCAGAACACCGACCGCCTCATCCCGGTCTTCGTGCTCGAGCCGTTCAGCGCGAGCTGAGCGCGACGGCGACGGTCGACTCCTCGACGTCGCCGAGCTCCAGCGGTGGGCCCGTGTGGGAGTCGCCCGGACCCACTTGGTCCCACACCCGCAGCAGGTCACGGGGCCAGATGTCCTCGGCCGTCTCCTCGAGCTCGGCGCGCGTCCACCAGTGGTGGGCGGTCATCGTGGCGAGCTCGTCCTCGGTGTGCCCGGCGGTCGAGACCTCGAAGCCCTCACACCTGACGAACCAGAACTGCTCGTCCTGCGTGGTCACGACGTCGCTGTAGCCGTGGACGACGACGCGCTCGGCCAGTGGTCCGAGGAGGTCACCCTCAGCCACGACGAGGCCGGTCTCCTCGGCGATCTCGCGCACGGCGGCCTGGAGGTCGCTCTCGCCCGGGTCGACCCCGCCGCCGGGGGTGATCCAGAACGTCGGCAGGGGCAGGATCCCCGGGTCGCTGTCCTTGAAGAGGAGCAACCGGTCGGCGCCGTCGACGAGCAGCACCCTCATGGCGCGCCGACGGATGCGCGGGCGCGAGTCCCCGCGTGGAGCAGGGAGTGCAGCGCGCGGAGGCGTCATGACGTGAGCCGCTCGCGCAGCCGGGTGACGTCCTCGCTGCTCCAGCCCTGTTCACGCAGCCACCCGGTCGCCCCGCCGAACTCGCTCTGCACGGTGGCCAGGATGGTCTGCATGGTCTCGGGGCGGGGTCGCTGCTCGTCCACGCTCTGACGGCGCAGCGCCACGCCGTAGAGATCGCGAGGCAGGAGGCGGGCGATGATGCGCTCGATTCGCTCGGCGCTCAGGGCGTAGTCCTCGACGATGGCCTCGTGCGGAACCCCGGCGGCGTCGAGGGCGAGGGCGACCACGGTGCCGGTGCGGTCCTTCCCGGCGGCGCAGTGGATGACCGTCCCTCCACTGCTGCGCGACACGACCTCCAGGGCGGCAGAGATGGAGTCGGGGCGGGCCGCCAGGTAACCGAGGTAGTGCGTGGTCCAGAACTCGGCGTCGCGCGTGGGCCGGTCGGAGGACTCCTGCAGGGCCAAGGCCTCGCGGGGGTTGAACTCACGGTCATCGCTGACCAGCGAGTGGTGGTGGTGGGTCAGGGACTCGACCTGCCACAGCGGGCCCGGTCCCTCGGTGCGCACCTCGGTGTCGCTGCGCAGGTCGACGATGTCGCTCACGCCGAGCACCTCCACGAACTGCCGGATGTCAGTCTCCGAGAGGTCCTGCAGGTTGTCCGAGCGCAGCAACCGGTGGGGCTGGATCATCCCGCCGTCATGGGTGGGCAGACCGCCGGAGTCGCGCATGTTGACCACGCCCTCCAGCTCGATCCAGCGTTGGGGCGGGGGCCCGTCGGTCGGCGGCTGCTTGCTCACGTCGCTCACCCCGTCATCGTAGGTCGCTCAGACGTCGACGAGCAGGCCCGTTCCAGACGCCTCGGCACGGTCCGCGACGGCACTGGCGACGACAAGGTCGGTGATCCCGGAGCCGAGGTTCTGGATCACCAGCCGGCCGTCGGGGCGCGGCGCGTGGAGCAGGTGACCGGTCCAGGTCGTCGGCGCCGGGTAGCCGTCGAGCTTGCCCCGGACCGCCCGCACCGCGGCGAACTGCTGCGGGTCGTCGGCCGCGAGGACAGCACTGTCGGCGAGGTCGGCCCCGACCGAGCTGGCGTAGTCGATCGGCAGGAGCAGCGCGTCGTCGCGCGGCCACGTCGCCGGGATCGCCATGTCGGTGAGCCCGATCGACAGGCCCGTGATGACGACGTCCCTGTCACGCACCGCGGCCTCCCGCGACGGGCACGCAACGATGCGTATGCCGGGTGCCACCGTGGCCGACTCGCTCACCAAGGCGTCGATCGCCTCTCGCCGGCGGGCCCACACGTGCACCTCCGCGTGGCCCAGGGCCTCGAGGATGCGGATGTGGGAGGCTGCCTGCACCCCGGCTCCCAGATAGGAGATCGAGGCGTCGGCTGGGGCAAGCGCCCGCACGCACGCGCCCGTCACGGCGGCCGTCCGCACAGCGGTCAGCTCAGCCGCCGGCAGGAGTGCGCGCGGCACCCCGGTCGTGCCGTCGTTGACGACCATGACACCGCTCGCGGTGGGTAGCTCTCGCACGGGGTTGTCGGGAACAAGACTGATCCACTTGCAGCCCAACAGGTTTCGCTCAGGGTAGGCCGCCGGCATCGCGTTGGCGAACATGCCCGGGGAGGTGCGCACGGTCGGCTTGGGCGGGACGTCTGCCCGGCCTTCGGCGAGGGCGGAGAGCGCGTCCGCGACGAGGTCGACCACCTCGACGAGGGGAGGGAGGCTGGCTCGCACGTCGGCGTCGGTGAGGATGCGCACGCACGCCAACCTAGCGGGACCCCCGCACGTCGGGGTGGGGCGCCAAGAGGTGAGGGCCTCGGAAAGTATGAGTTTCCGAGGCCCTCGCAGGTCACGAACCGAAGTTCCTGATCTGACGCTCTCACCGAGGTGAGTGCGTAGGGGTATGTCTAGTGGGTGGGGTGCGGCTTGGCAACCACTTCGACGACGATCGGGCGGACTTTGTCGAGGGCCGCGGCGTGTCACGAGGGACACGCCGTCTCGTCCTGTCAGCGAGAAGCCTCGGGTGTGGTCGGCGGGAGGTGGGTGGGCACGGTCGCGTCGACCTGAGGTGGGAGGATCTGCCCATGCCCCGACTGCCCGACGGAGACCCCGCACCGGACTCCGGGGAGCTGCCGGTGTCCGCCCTGGCCGGACTCGGGGAGAGGCCTTTCGGGATCTACCTGCACGTGCCGTTCTGCCGGGTGCGCTGCGGCTACTGCGACTTCAACACCTACACGCTGACCGAGCTCGGCCCCGGCGCCAGCACGGCGACGTTCGTGGACACGACGTTGGCCGAGCTCGACCTCGCGCGGTCCGTCCTCGGGGACCGCGTGCCCCGCGTCGACACGATCTTCGTCGGCGGTGGGACGCCCACGATGCTCGCCGCAGCCGATCTCGTGAAGGCCGTGGACGGCATACGCGATCGGTTTGGCCTGGCGGACGACGTGGAGGTGACTACGGAGGCGAACCCGGACTCCGTCACGCCCGAGTCGTTGCGCGAGCTCGCGGACGGCGGGTTCACCCGGATCTCGCTGGGCATGCAGTCCGCCGTCCCGCACGTGCTCAAGACGCTGGACCGGACGCACGACCCCGCCGGTGTCGGGCGTGCCGTGCGTGCTGCCCAGCACGCTGGGCTGGTGACGAGTGTCGACCTCATCTATGGCACCCCCGGGGAGTCCGTCGAGGACTGGCGGCGGAGCCTCGACCAGGCGATTTCGCTCGGGTCTGAGCACGTCTCGGCCTACGCGCTCGTCGTGGAGGAGGGCACCAAGCTCGCCGCGCAGGTGCGTCGCGGTGAGGTGGCGAGGCCGGATGACGACGACGAGGCGACGAAGTACGAGATCGCCGACGAGATGCTGTCCGCCGCGGGGTTCGACTGGTACGAGGTGAGCAACTGGACGCGCACGCCGGCTGGTCGCTGCCGCCACAACGACGGGTACTGGACCGGAGGGAACTGGTGGGGCGTCGGTCCCGGCGCGCACAGTCACGTGGGCGGCGTGCGCTGGTGGAACGTCAAGCACCCCAGGGCGTATGCCGGCCGGCTGGCTGCCGGTGCATCGCCGGCTGCCGGGCGCGAGACGTTGACTGAGGAGCAGAAGCGCGACGAGCAGGTGCTCCTGCAGGTGCGTGTGCGCGACGGTTTGGCGGTCGAGGAGCTCGACGAGGTGGGACGGCGTGCAGTCGCCGGTCTGGTGGCCGACGGGCTGGTTGACGGCGTGGCAGCGGTGCGCGACCGGCAGGTCCGGCTGACCCTGCGCGGGCGCCTGCTCACCGACACGGTCGTGCGCCGACTCCTGGGCTGAAACCTCACCTTGTGTGCCTCACGCAGACGTATACGCCTGCGTGAGGCACACAAGGCGAGTCCTAGAGTGACGACATGACTTCCCCAAGTGCCGGCCGGCTCGAGGGCCGCACCGCCATCGTCACCGGAGCCAGCCGAGGTATCGGTCTGGGCATCGCCCATCGGCTCGTCGCCGAGGGTGCCCGGGTGTGCGTCACGGCCCGCAAGCAGGAGGCGCTGGACGAGGCCGTCGCCGCGCTCGGTGGTCCCGAGGTCGCCATGGCAGTGGCCGGCCGAGCCGACGACCCGGCACACCAGGACGACGTGCTGGCACGCGTGGGGGAGACCTTCGGCCCGGTCGACCTGCTCGTCAACAACACCGGCATCAACCCGGCATACGGACGCCTTGTCGACCTCGACCTCGATGCCGCCCGCAAGATCGTCGAGGTCAACTGCATCGCGGCGCTGTCCTGGATCCAGAAGGCCGTGTCCTCCGGGCTCGAGGAGCGCGGAGGCGCCATCGTCAACGTCTCGTCCGTTGCCGGGGTGCGCCCCGCGCCCGGTATCGGCTTCTACGGAGCAAGCAAGGCGATGCTCATCCACCTCACCGAGGAGCTCGCCGTCGAGCTCGGCCCCAGCGTGCGCGTCAACGCCGTCGCGCCGGCGGTCGTGAAGACCCGGTTCGCGACGGCGTTGTACGAAGGCCGCGAGGAGGAGGTTGCCGCTGCGTACCCGCTCAAGCGCCTCGGGGTGCCCGAGGACATCGCTGGGGTCGTGGCGTTCCTGTTGTCCGACGATGCCGCCTGGATGACCGGCCAGCTCGTCGTCGTCGACGGTGGGCTGCTCCTCAAGGGCGGCGTCTGAAAGCGCTGCGGAAGCGACGCTGGCACGTCACGAGGGGCGCTTAGTCGGGACTTCGTCCGAACGCACCCCTCGCGACCGTGCTCAGCTTGCGCTGTACCGCCAGGTCTTCCGGTTACTTGACGAACCGCGGGGTCATCGGCGGCGTCCACTGCTTGCCTTCGTTGGCGCGCATCGCTCCGAGAATGTGGAGGATGAAGGCCACGACGAGGGCGATGCCATAGGTCGCGAAGCCGACGAGCACGAACATCAGCGGGATCGAGATGAGCAGGATGATCCCGGTGATGATCTGGATGTTGAGCGAGTTGGCCGCGTGCTGGCGCACGAAGTCACCGCGGTCCTTGTACATCACGTAGATGATGAGCGAGCCGACGAAGCCGAGCACTCCGGCGCTGAGCACCATCGCGATGAGCGGGATGAGGTGGCTGAGCATGCCCCACTGGCGCTGCTGGGCCGGGTCGAGGACCTGCTGCTGGCGGTAGGCCACGGGCTGGCCCGGGTAGGGCTGCCCGGCCGTCGGCGGCTGGTAGGGCTGCTGCGGCGACGTGTGCTGCTCGGGTCCCTGCGGGCGCTCGGGTTGCGGGGTGGTGGTCATGTGTCCTCCTTCAGGGGACGGGGTGCTTTCACCCAGTCAAACCCATCGAGAGCACGATTCATCCCCACTTCGGGGTGAGATCAGGGTGCGGTCAGGGGTGACCCTCCCCGGCTCAGGGGGCCGTGACGAAGTCGATGAGCTCCTCGACGCGGCCGAGCAGCGACGGCTCGAGGTCGGCGTAGGAGCGCACGGTGCCCAGGATCTGCTTCCAGGCGCGGGCGATGTCGGCCTGGTCGTCGTGCGGCCAGCCGAGGTGGGCGCAGATGCCGTGCTTCCACTCGATGTTGCGCGGGATCACCGGCCACTCCTTCATGCCGAGCCGCTCCGGACGCACCGACTGCCAGACGTCGACGTAGGGGTGGCCGACGATGAGGACGTGCGGCGCAAAGGGCTTGAGCCTCGAGGCCGCCTCGACCACTCGGGTCTCCTTGGTACCCGGCACGAGGTGGTCGACGAGGACGCCCATCCGCCGGCCGGGTCCGGGAGCGAAGTCTCGGATGGCCGCCTCGAGGTCGTCCACGCCGCCGAGGGGCTCGACGACGACACCCTCGACGCGCAGGTCGTGCCCCCACACCTTCTCGACGAGCTCGGCGTCGTGCGTGCCCTCGACGAAGATCCGCGAGGCGCTCGCGACCTTGGCGCGAGCATCAGCGACGGCGCGCGAACCGCTCGCCGTGCGCGTGGCACCCTGGCGGGCGGCCGCGAGGCGGGCATCGGCCGCCACGGCCGGCTTCGTGAGGGTGACGGGGCGACCGTCGACGTGGAAGCCGGGCCCCAGCGGGAAGGCCTTGGTCCTGCCGCGGCGGTCCTCAAGGTGCACGACGTGGATGCCGCCGGCCTTCTCGACGCGCACGACCGCACCGACCCAGCCGGTCTCGACGTCCTCGACGACCACGCCCAGCTCGGCGGCCAGCGGGGCGGAGCGGCCGTTGCGGGGCACCTTCCAGTCGCCGGAGAGGACGTCCTGGCCGTAGCGATCAGTCACCTGCGCGAGGGTAGACGTAGAATTGGCACTCACCAAGCATGAGTGCCAGCAAGGACGGGAGGTGTCGGAAATGAGTGACGATCGTCGGCTCGCGGTGCTGCGCGCCATCGTGCAGGACTACGTCGAGACGTCCGAGCCCGTGGGCTCCAAGGCACTGCTCGAGCGTCACCAGCTCGGTGTCTCCGCCGCGACGGTGCGCAACGACATGGCCGCCCTCGAGGAAGAGGGCCTCATCGTGGCGCCGCACACGAGTGCCGGCCGCATCCCCACCGATGCGGGCTACCGGCTGTTCGTCGACCGCCTCAGCGGGGTCAAGCCCCTCAGCGGCGCCGAGAGGCGCGCGATCAGCTCGCTGCTCGACGGCGCGATCGACCTCGACGACGTCGTCGACCGGACCGTGCGCCTGCTCGCCTCACTCACCCGGCAGGTCGCCGTCGTCCAGTACCCCTCGCTCACCAGGTCGTCGGTGCGCCACATCGAGCTCGTGCCGCTGGGCGGCTCGCGCCTCCTCGTCGTGCTCATCACGACGACGGGTCGCGTCGAGCAACGCATCCTCGAGACCGGCATGGACCTGGCCGAGCCCGCGTCCGAGCGGATGCTCGCCTCGCTGCGCTCCGACGTCAACGGCGCGACCGTCGGCAAGACCCTGGCCGACGCGGCGGGCGGGCTCGGTGAGCTGCCGGGCCAGGTCGACCCGGCCGCGCGGGGCCTGCTGGCCGCCATCGCCGCCGAGCTCACCGAGGTCCTCGTGGAGCAGCGGGAGGAGCGGGTCGTCATGGCCGGCACCTCACACCTCGTGCGGTCCGGTGAGGACTTCCCGAGCTCCATCGGGCCGGTCCTCGAGGCGCTCGAGGAGCACGTCGTCCTCCTCAAGCTCCTCGGCAGCGTCACCGAGCAGGGCGACGCCGTCGCCGTGCGGATCGGTGCCGAGAACCCGTATGCCGGGTTGCAGTCGACCTCGCTCGTCACCTCCGGCTACGGGTCGGGTTCCGACCTCGTGGCCGGCCTCGGCGTCGTCGGCCCGACCCGGATGGACTACCCGACGACGATGGCTGCGGTGCGCGCCGTGGCGACCTACGTCAGCCGCATCCTCACCGACTGACCCGCACACAACCACCTCCTGACCGATCGACTCCAGCCCCACCTGACCGCAACAGATCCCAGCGAAGGACGTCCACCACAGTGAACGACTACTACGCCGACCTCGGCGTGGCCCGCGACGCGACCGCCGACGACATCAAGAAGGCCTACCGCCGCTCCGCCCGCAAGCTCCACCCCGACGTCAACCCCGGCCCCGAGGCCGAGGAGCAGTTCAAGAAGGTCTCACAGGCCTACGACGTGCTCTCCGACCCGGAGAAGCGCCGGAACTACGACATGGGCTCGGACCCCTATGCGGGGGGCGCCGCAGGCTTCGGCCAGGGCTTCGCCTTCAGCGACATCATGGACGCGTTCTTCGGGCAGGGTGCCGGGCAGCCCCAGGGCCGCGGGCCGCGCTCGCGCCAGTCGCGGGGGCAGGACGCCCTCGTGCGGCTCGACCTCGACCTCGTCGATGCCGTCTTCGGCGCCGAGAAGGAGCTCGTCGTCGACACGGCCGTCGGCTGCAGCACGTGCCACGGCGCCGGCACCCAGCCGGGCACCGGCACCCGCACGTGTGACGTCTGCCAGGGGCAGGGTTCGGTCCAGCAGGTGCAGCGCAGCTTCCTGGGCCAGGTCATGACCTCCCGTCCCTGCATCAACTGCCAGGCGACCGGTCAGGTCATCGAGGCTCCCTGCTACGAGTGCTCGGGCGACGGGCGGGTGCGCACCCGCCGCAGCATGACGATCCGTGTTCCCGCAGGCGTCGACACCGGGACCCGCATTCAGCTCGCCGGTGAGGGTGAGGTCGGTGCTGGCAACGGTCCGGCCGGCGACCTCTACGTCGAGGTGGCGGTGCGCGGCGACAAGCGCTTCCAGCGCCAGGGCGACGACCTGCACGCAACGCTGGAGCTGCCCATGACCGCAGCCGCACTCGGTGCCACCGTGCCCTTCGAGACGTTCGACGGCGTGAGCGACCTCGAGGTCCGCAGCGGCATCCAGTCCGGTGAGCAGATCCTGCTGAGAGGTCTCGGAGTGACGCACCTGCGGGGCTCCGGCCGCGGCGACATCATCATCCACGCGATGGTGCAGACGCCCACGAAGCTCACCCAGGAGCAGGAGGAGCTGCTGCGCCGCCTCGCCACCCTGCGCGACGAGGAGAAGCCGACCGGTCTCCTGGCCAACCCGGCCGAGGGCTCGCTGTTCGGCAAGCTCCGCGACGCCTTCAAGGTCCGCTGACTCGTGCAACGCACTTGGCCTGGTGAGATGTGGCAACACGCGCTCAGTTGTGACTTCGTCCCAAACGCGCGCGTTGCCACATCTCACCAGTTGGCCGTAGGGGTGTCCTCGTGAGCCTTCACCTCTATCTGCTGGCTGCTGGGGCGCTCGACACCACGACGGTGGGTGACGTCGTCGTGCTCGACGGGGCCGAGGGGCGGCACGCGGCCACGGTCAAGCGCACCCAGCCGGGGGAGCGGCTCAGGCTCGCCGACGGCGCCGGCCGGGTCGTCACGGGTGAGGTGGTCTCGGTCGAGAAGGACCGGCTCACCCTGCGGGCCGACGAGGTCGAGGACGTGCCCGAGCACAGCCCTCGCTTCGTCCTCGTGCAGGCCCTGACCAAGGGGGACCGCGACGACCAGGCCATCGAGGCGGCCACCGAGCTGGGCGTCGACGAGGTCGTGCCCTGGCAGGCCAGCCGCAGCATCGTGCAGTGGCGCGGTGACCGTGGCGCCAAGGCGTGGGCCAAGTGGGACGCGGTCCTCGTCGCCGCGACGAAGCAGTCGCGTCGGGCTCGCCGACCCGTCCTCGCGCCCGCGGCGACCACGTCGTCCCTGGCGGCCAGGATCGCCGAGGGCGCAACGGCATACGTCCTGCACGAGGACGCGGACGTCCCGTTGGCAGCCCTGACGCTGCCGACCGAGGGCGACGTCATCGTCGTCGTGGGCCCCGAGGGCGGAATTGCTCCCGAGGAGCTCGCCGCCTTCGGCGACGCAGGAGCCGAGGTCGTGCGACTGGGTGAGACCGTCCTGCGATCCTCGAGCGCCGGCCCCGCAGCACTCGCGGTGCTCAGCGCGGCGAGCCGCTGGCGCTGACCAGGGCCGCTGCCCGCCGGCGTGTGATCAGCCCACGCTGAACGTCACGACACGTTCAGCCAGCGTGGACCCGTCCTTGGCCGAGCTCGTGAACGCGCGGAACGTATAGGTTCCGGAGTCGAGCCGTCCGAGGTCGACGGTGAAGGTTCCCCTCGACGGTGCGCCGATGGACGCCGTCACGAAGCCGTCGCGCACGCTTGCATCTCCACGCCGCAGCTGCCACTCGACGGTGGCCTCGAACGCCACGGCCTGACCGCGAACGACCACCGGCTTCGAGGGCGCCAGCGTCGCGCCCGGCGCGGGGGTGTCGACCCAGATGTCGCACAGCGCCTCTGGTGCGGTGCCCGCCCGGGTGAAGGGCTTCGCAGAGCTGAGGCGGCCCAGGAGCTCCCCGCCGTCGCCAGGACGGATCGTCACGGGCTGGTCACCGCGACCGACGGCAGCCTGCGCCGTCCAGACGAGTGACGCGACGGCCAGCCGGGCTCGGTCCGAGTCGGGTGCTCGGTCGCCGGATCCGCTGAGCCGCAGGGTGATGCCGCCGCTGGTGACCTCCACGCCGTCGAGGGTGACGCCGTCCCACAGCTGTGTGCGGCGCAGTGACTCGGCCACGGCCGACGACACACGGGCGGGCTCAGAGCCGCCGACGGCTGCGGACCGGAACTCGCGCACGAGCCCCGGTCGGTTCGTGCTGCCACCGTTGGTGCCCACCCGGTAGATGGCCTGCGCCACGACCGACGTCGCACCCGACGGCGCCGTGCCCGACGGCGCCGGGCTCGAGGGTGCCGGGCTCGAGGGTGAGTCGGTCGACGTCGACGGTGAGGAGGAGGCCGAGGGCGTCGGCACGGTGGCCGTGGGGCTCGAGGATGCGCTCGCCGGGCCTCCGGGCAGTGTGGGGTCGGTGTCCGGCCAGCTCGCCCACACCGTGGCCGCCACGACGGCGGCGGCCGCTGCGACGCCGACTCCGGCGAGCCACCGGGAGCGGCTCGGCCCTTCCTCCTGAGCCGACGCCTCGCTGAGGATCGCCTCCAGACGTGAGGACGGCTGGATCTCCCGTGCCCGGTCGGCGAGAGCCGCGCGCAGCTCGCGCTCGGTCTGCGACTGGTCCTCGTGGGTCGTCATGTCCGCTCCTCCATCTGGGTGCGCAGCGCGGCGAGGCCGCGGTGGGCGTGCGCCTTGACCGACCCGGGCGCGATGCCCAGCGTCTCGGCGATCTGGGCCTCGCTGAGGTCGAGGAAGTAGCGCAGGACGAGCACCTCTCGCTGGCGGTCCGGGAGCCGCTGCAGGCGACCGAAGAGCTCGTCGGCGCCGGTGACCGACAGTGCCTCGTCCTCCGCGCTCGCGACGTGCAGGCGGCCCCTGGCCCGGGTCGACTCCAGGTAGCGCTGCTCGACCTTGTGGTGCCGCAGTGCTGAGCGCGCACCGTTGACGACGCACTGACGCAGGTATGCCGCGCCGCGACCCTCACGGACGTCGTTCCACTTGCGGTGGAGCGAGACGAAGGCGTCCTGCGCGATCTCCTCGGCGAGGAGGTCGTCGTGCACGAAGAGCCAGGCGAGGCGGACCATGGGACGCCAGTGGACGGCATACAGCGTGGAGACGCCATCGTCGGCGGCTGCGCGCGCCGCGGCGTCCCGTCGTGTGCCCACGGGGGTCATTGTCACGCCTGGAGGACGCGTAGCGCCGCACATCGGTTTACTGTCGGTCCCATGAGCACGGTGCAGAGCGACCCCGACTGCCTCTTCTGCAAGATTGTTGCCGGCGACGTCCCGGCGACGATCGTCCACGAGAGCGAGCACAGCATCGCCTTTCGCGACATCACGCCCCAGGCGCCGACGCATGTCCTCGTGATTCCCCGTCGTCACGTGCCCGATGTGGCAGCGCTCACCGCTGCCGCGCCCGACGAGCTCGTCGACCTCATGCGGCTCATCCCGGTCGTCGCCGACTCGGAGGGGCTCGATGCCGGCTACCGCACCGTGGCCAACACGGGGGCCGCGGCCAACCAGCTCGTCTTCCACGCCCACGTCCACGTCCTCGGTGGCCGGTCGATGGAATGGCCCCCGGGCTGAGCGGAACCGTAGACTCAGGGGTGACATGACAGATGCACCCCACCCGTCCGCGCGCACCGACGCGTCGACGCACTTCCCCGTCCACACGGTCACGATCCCCGCTGACGTGCCCATGGTTGCCCTCCTCGGACCCCGGGACGAGCTGCTTCGCACGATCGAGCAGAAGTTCCCGCTCACCTCGATCCATGTGCGGGGCAACGAGTTCCACATCTCCGGCACGAGCCCCGAGGTGGCCCTGGTCGAACGCGTCATCGACGAGCTGCTGGCCGTCATCGAGGGAGGACAAGCGCTCAACCGCGACTCGGTCGAGCGCTCCATCGCCATGATGCGAGCCCAGACGGCCGAGCGCCCTGCCGACGTGCTGACGATGAACATCGTCTCCTCCCGCGGCCGCACCATCCGGCCCAAGACGCTGGGGCAGAAGCGCTACGTCGAGGCGATCGACGAGCACACCATCACCTTCGGCATCGGGCCGGCCGGCACGGGCAAGACCTACCTGGCGATGGCCAAGGCGGTCGCCGCGCTGCAGGCCAAGCTCGTCAACCGGATCATCCTCACGCGGCCAGCCGTCGAAGCGGGGGAGCGGCTGGGGTTCCTGCCGGGCACGCTCAACGACAAGATCGACCCCTACCTCCGGCCGCTCTACGACGCCCTGCACGACATGGTCGACCCTGACTCCATCCCGCGCCTCATGGCCGCCGGCACGATCGAGGTCGCACCCCTGGCCTTCATGCGTGGCCGGTCGATCAACGACTCCTTCGTCATCCTCGACGAGGCCCAGAACACCACGCCCGAGCAGATGAAGATGTTCCTCACCCGGCTCGGGTTCGGCTCCAAGATGGTCGTGACCGGTGACGTGACCCAGGTGGACCTGCCGGGCGGCACGACGAGCGGGCTGCGCATCGTGCGCGACATCCTCACCGACCTCGAGGACATCCACTTCGCCGAGCTCACCGCGCAGGACGTCGTGCGTCACCGCCTCGTCGGTGAGATCGTCGACGCCTACGGACGCTGGGACGCCGACCAGGACGGGCACCGCTCGGCGGCACGACCCAGCCGCAGGCGGCGTCCCGACTCCCGGGGAGACGACGCATGAGCATCGACGTCCTCAACGAGACCGACTTCGCGCTCGACGAGCTCGAGCTGGTCGCGTGTGCCCGCTACGTGCTGGGGGAGATGAAGGTCCATCCCCAGGCCGACCTCTGCCTCCGACTGGTCGACGAAGCTGCGATGGAGACCCTCCACGTGCAGTGGATGGACCTGCCCGGGCCGACCGACGTGATGAGCTTCCCCATGGACGAGCTGCGCCCCGGCAGCGAGGACGAGGACCTCGAGGAGGGTGTGCTCGGCGACATCGTCCTGTGCCCCAGCGTGGCGCAGAAGCAGGCGACCGACGCCGGCCACGCCACCGAGGAGGAGCTGCTCCTCCTCACCACCCACGGCATCCTCCACCTGCTTGGCTACGACCACGCCGAGCCCGAGGAAGAACACGAGATGTTCGAGCTGCAGCGCCAGCTCCTGCTCACCTTCCTCGCGACGAGGGGCCGACCCGGTGCCTGACCCAGCCAGTCCCGGTACCCTCGCGGTGCCGGGGACCCCGGCGGTGGGCCCATGACCAGGCTCATCGTCATCAGCAT
This sequence comes from Knoellia sp. Soil729, assembly GCF_001427985.1. Classification (GTDB taxonomy): domain Bacteria; phylum Actinomycetota; class Actinomycetes; order Actinomycetales; family Dermatophilaceae; genus Knoellia. Next base: position 118,773 of record NZ_LMSA01000001.1, on the reverse strand, counting down.
TCTCGGTATCATCCTGGCCTTCGCCCTCTCGGCTGCCGAGGCTGCCATCTCCCGCGTCTCCCGCGTGCGGGCACACGACCTCCTCGAGGACGGCCGCGCCGGCTCCAGGGCCCTGTCCACCGTCGTGGCCGACAGCGCGGCCTACCTCTCCGTCCTGGCCTTCGTGCGCGTCATCGCCGAGATGACCACGGCGGTGCTCGTGACCGTGGCCGTGCACCGGGTCGTGGACGGCACGTGGATGCCCCTGCTGACGGCGATCGTCCTCATGGCGGTCGTGTCCTTCGCCCTGGTCGGCGTCTCGCCGCGCACGCTCGGCGCACAGCACGCCACGTCGGTGTCGCTCGTCGCGGCACCCATCGCGATCTGGGTCCGGCGGGTCCTCGGGCCGCTCTCGCGCCTGCTCGTCCTCATGGCCAACGCCGTGACGCCGGGCGGTGGCTTCCGCGACGGTCCGTTCGAGAGCGAGTCCGAGCTGCGCGACCTCGTCGACCTCGCGGGGGAGTCCTCGCTCATCGAGGCGGGCGAGCGCCAGATGATCCACTCGGTCTTCGAGCTGGGCGACACCCTGGCCCGCGAGGTGATGGTCCCGCGCACCGACATGGTGACCATCGACTCCGGCCGTGAAGCCCGCAAGGCCATGAACCTCTTCCTGCGCAGTGGCTACTCACGCATCCCCGTCACGGGCGAGGACTCCGACGACGTGCTCGGCCTCCTGTATTTCAAGGACGTCGTGCGCCGGGTCACCTCCGACCCCGCGAGCTCCGCGATGCCCGTCTCCGAGCTCATGCGGCCCATGCCCTTCATCCCCGAGTCCAAGCCGGTCGACGTCCTGCTGCGCGAGATGCAGCGCGACCAGACGCACTTCGCCCTCGTCATCGACGAGTGGGGAGGCACCGCCGGGCTCGTGACGATCGAGGACATCATCGAGGAGATCGTCGGGGAGATCGCCGACGAGTACGACCGCGAGACCCCTGACCTCGAGCAGCTCGACGACGGGCGCTGGCGGGTCGACGCCACCATGGACATCGACGACCTGGCCGAGGAGCTCGGCGTGACGATCGAGGAGGACGAGGTCGACACCGTGGGTGGCCTCATCGGCAAGACCCTGGGCCGAGTGCCCATCCTCGGCTCCACGTGCGAGGTGGCCGGCCTGCGCCTCACGGCCGAACGCATGGCCGGACGCAGGCACCGCATCGCCACCGTCATCGTCGAGCGCGTCGCACCGGCCGAGCGCGAGATGATGCACCACGCCGACACCTGGAGCGCCCATGAGTGACCACGCCACGCCTGACGCCCCGGGCTACGTCGCGGGGTTCGCCTGCCTCATCGGCCGCCCCAACGCGGGCAAGTCGACCCTGACCAACGCCCTCGTCGGTGAGAAGGTCGCCATCACGTCGAGCAAGCCGCAGACGACCCGTCACACGATCCGCGGCATCGTCACCGGCCCCTCGAGCCAGATCGTGCTCGTCGACACCCCCGGGCTGCACAAGCCGAGGACCCTGCTCGGGGAGCGCCTCAACGACCTCGTGCGCGAGACGTTGCTCAACGTCGACGTCGTGGGCTTCTGCCTCCCGGCCGACCAGCGCATCGGACCCGGCGACCAGTTCATCGCGCGCGAGCTCGCCGAGCTCCGGCAGGCCAAGCGCACCCCGATCATCGCTCTGGCCACCAAGTCCGACAAGGTCGACCGGCAGCGGCTGGCCGAGCACCTCATCGCCATCGACCAGCTCGGTGAGTGGGCCGAGATCGTCCCCTGCTCCGCGACCCGTGGCGACCAGGTCGACGTCGTGGCATCCGTCATCTCGAAGTACCTGCCGCCCTCGCCCGGTCCGCTCTATCCCGACGACGTCCTCACCGACGAGCCCCACGAGGTCATGATCGCCGAGCTGGTCCGTGAGGCGGCTCTCGAGGGGATCCGCGACGAGCTGCCGCACTCGCTCGCCGTCGTGGTGGAGGAGATGTTGCCCCGCGCGGACCGGCCCGAGGGCAAGCCCCTCATGGACGTGCGGGTCAACGTCTTCGTGGAGCGCTCGTCGCAGAAAGCGATCATCATCGGTCGGGGAGGATCCCGGCTCAAGGAGGTCGGCGCCACCGCACGCGAGGGGATCGAACGACTGCTCGGTCAGCGCGTGCACCTCGACCTGCACGTCAAGATCGCCAAGGACTGGCAGCGCGACCCAAAACAGTTGCAGCGCCTGGGTTTCTGATCCGCCAAAGGGTTCACCGAGAAGGTGGCCTCGCACCCGCCTCGCAATCCTGAGGCGGCCTGACATCTGCGCCGGTCGCGCGACGGTGGCACAGGCTGACGACCGGCGCTCCCATGGGAGCGGCGGTCACCATCGTGAGTGCCGGTCGAGCGACCGGCGCAGAGATGGTGACCTCGTCGAGGACCGTCTCGAGCCTCTCGGGTATGTCGGAAGCGTCCGTGTCCTTGGGGAGCGCGAGGACTCCCATGAGCTCGGTGAAGGTGGCGGCCTTCCGCCGACAGCGGAACCTCTGCCGACCCGCGAAGGTGCGCACCCGGCATACCGGGGCGGGTGCCACGTGCCCTGCGAAGTTGAGATTGCCACGACTCTTCGGCATGGTGGACAGGTTGCACAGCGCCGTACGACACCACCAACACACATACGTAACTGACGAGAACAGCGAAGGAGCGGCGTTCGCGCCGAATCACCCGTGAACCAGAAACTTTTGAGAACTGGCCCCTCAGCCCCGGGCGATGCCGCAGGAGAGCGCGACGTGCTCGACGGTCCCCTCCTCGACGAGACGCCCCACCCAGCCCTCGACCACGCCGTCGAGGAACACCAGGCCGCGGCCCCACAGAAGCTCGACACCATCGTTTTCGGCGTCACCGCCGCCATCGCGATCGGATTCGTGCTCTGGGGCTTCCTCAGCACCGAGACCCTCGGGTCGGCCTCCTCGAGCGGGCTGGGCTGGGTCGTGCACAACATGGGCTGGCTCTTCTCGCTCGTGGCCTCCGGGTTCGTCGTCTTCGTCATCTGGCTGGCGGCGGGCAAGTTCGGTCGCATCCCGCTCGGTCGCGACGACGAGCAGCCGGAGTTCAGGACCGTGTCGTGGATCGCGATGATGTTCTCGGCCGGCATGGGCATCGGCCTGATGTTCTACGGCGTGTCCGAGCCCGTCGCGCACTTCGTCACCCCGCCGCCCGGGACCGGCGAGGCGGGCAACGCGCACGCCGTCCAGACCGCGATGGCGACGACGCTCTTCCACTGGACCCTGCACCCGTGGGCGATCTATGCGGTCGTCGGCCTTGCCGTGGCCTACGGCGTGTTCCGTCGTGGACGCTCGCTGCTCATCAGCTCCGCCTTCGCGCCCCTGCTCGGTGAGCGCCGTGCACACGGCCCCGCAGGCCGCGTCATCGACATCCTGGCGATCTTCGCGACGCTGTTCGGCTCGGCCGCCTCCCTCGGGCTGGGTGCGCTCCAGATCGGCTCCGGCCTCGAGATCGTCGGCGGTGTCGACGGCACGAGCAACGCCATCCTCGTCACGATCATCACCGTCCTGACCCTCTGCTTCATCCTCTCGGCCGTCTCCGGTGTCTCCAAGGGCATCCAGTGGCTGTCCAACATCAACATGGTGCTGGCGCTCACGCTCGCGGTCTTCGTCTTCGTCGTGGGCCCGACGGTCTTCATCCTCAACCTGGTGCCGACGGCCGTGGGCAGCTACTTCCAGGACCTCGCCATGATGTCGGCCCGCACCGACGCCGCGGGCGGAGACGCCATGCAGACGTGGCTCTCGGGCTGGACGATCTTCTACTGGGCCTGGTGGGTCTCGTGGACGCCCTTCGTGGGCATGTTCATCGCCCGCATCTCGCGTGGTCGCACCATCCGCCAGTTCGTCACCGGTGTCCTGCTCGTGCCCAGCCTGGTGTCGCTGGTCTGGTTCGCCGTCTTCGGTGGTGCCGGCATCTTCACCCAGCGCAGCGGCACCGACCTCGCCGGCGCCGAGTCGCCCGAGGCGACGCTCTTCAGCATGCTCGACACGATGCCGCTGGCAACGCTCACCTCGATCGTCGTCATGCTGCTCGTCGCGATCTTCTTCGTGTCCGGTGCGGACGCCGCGTCCATCGTCATGGGCACGCTCTCGGAGCGAGGGACCCTGGTGCCGAGCCGCCCGACGGTCATCTTCTGGGGTGCGGCCACCGGTGCCGTCGCCGCGGTGATGCTCATCGTCGGTGGCGCCGATGCGCTCTCGGGCCTGCAGAACATCACCATCATCGCGGCCCTGCCGTTCCTGCTCGTCATGGTCGGGTTGGCAGTCGCGCTCGTGAAGGACCTCTCGAACGACCCGCTCGTGGTCCGGCGCGCCTATGCCGTGGCCGCGGTGGAGCAGGCGATCGTGGCCGGTGTCACCGACCACGGCGACGACTTCACGCTCACCTATGAGCAGACCGCGCCCGGCGAGGGTGTCGGCGAGCACGTGACGCTGCCTGGGGCGACCCCGGCCGCAGCGACCGAGCTCGCTCCCGAGGTCGGGCACGAGCACGAGGTCGTCACGGCGGGTTCGACGCCCACCACCTGATCGCCGAAGGCACCTTGCTCGCATGGCTCCTAGACTGGGGCCATGCGAGTTGGTGTCTTCGGAGCGACCGGTCAGGTCGGCAATGTCATGCGCGCTCTCCTCGAGGAGCGCAACTTCCCGGTGGAGCAGATGCGCTACTTCGCATCCGCTCGCTCCGCGGGGACGACCCTTCCCTGGAAGGACACGGAAGTCGTGGTCGAGGACACGGCGACCGCCGACTTCACCGGGCTCGACATCGCGCTCTTCTCCAACGGTGGCTCCACCTCCAAGGAGTGGGCCCCGCGCGTGGCCGCGGCCGGCGCGGTCGTCATCGACAACTCCTCGGCCTGGCGTCGTGACCCGGACGTACCGCTGGTCGTCAGCGAGGTCAACCCCCACGACCTCGACTCGATCCCCAAGGGCATCGTCGCGAACCCCAACTGCACGACCATGGCCGCGATGCCGGCGCTCAAGCCGCTGCACGACGTGGCCGGGCTCGTCGGACTGCGGGTCGCCTCCTACCAGGCCGTCTCGGGCTCCGGGGGAGCGGGCGTCCGCGAGCTCGACGGGCAGCTGCGCGGCGCGTATGCCGCGGGCGAACCTGCCGCTCTGGCTCTCGATGGTCGTGCGGTCGCCGTCCCCGAACCCCAGGTGTATGCCGTCCCCGTGGGTTTCAACGTCATCCCCCTCGCGGGCTCGATCGTCGACGACGGCTCGCTCGAGACCGACGAGGAGCAGAAGCTGCGCCACGAGTCGCGCAAGATCCTGCACGTCCCCGACCTTCGCGTCTCGGGCACCTGCGTGCGCGTGCCCGTCTTCACGGGGCACTCGCTGGCCATCCACGCCGAGTTCGCCGATGACATCACGCCCGAGCACGCGCTCGAGCTCCTGGGCAAGGCGCCCGGCGTCATCCTCGCCGACGTCCCCAACCCGCTCGACGCAGCCGGACGTGACGAGGTCTTCGTGGGACGGGTCCGGGTCGACCAGGCCGCCCCCGAGGGCAAGGGACTCACGCTCTTCGTCGTCGGTGACAACCTGCGCAAGGGTGCCGCCCTCAACGCCGTCCAGGTCGCCGAAGAGCTGCTCAAGCGCCGCTGAGCGCTGGGGCGTCCGACGTGGCCAAGGCTCAGGGCGCACCCGCGTTCACCATCAACCAGCTGGCCGCCTTCGTTGCCGTGGCGGAGGCGGGCACCATCAGTGGTGCGGCCGAGCGGCTCCATGTCTCCCCGTCCGCGCTGTCAGCCGCCGTCACCGAGCTCGAACGATCGCTGCAGGCGCAGCTGCTGCGCCGGCGCAAGGCAAAGGGAGTGAGCCTCACCCCCACCGGTGAGGTCGTCCTGCAGCGTGCGAGGTTCCTCCTGCACCAGGCTGGGGAGCTCGAGGCCGACGCGAGGGGGGAGGAGCGTGGCGTGTCCGGCGCGGTCCGGATCGGCTGCTACCCAAGCTTGGCGCCGACCGCCCTGCCGGTGCTCATCTCCGAGTTCACCCGCGCGAACCCGGATGCCCGTCTGGAGGTCATCGAGAACACCCAGGACCAGCTGAGCAAGGCCATCGAGACCGGTGAGCTGGACCTGGCGATCGTCTACGACCTCGACCTCGACCCGACGTGGAAGTCGGTGGTGCTCGCCCAGTTGTCGCCGAGCGTCGTCCTGCCCGCCGAACACCGCTTTGCGGACCGCGCCGGTCCCGTCGACCTCGCGCACCTCAGGAACGACCCCATGGTGCTGCTCGACGCTCCGCCGAGCACCAACCACGCCTACTTCTGCTGCGCGCAGGCGGGGTTCACCCCGAAGGTCGTCTACCGGGCCCGCACCTACGAGACCGCGAGGTCGTTCGTGGGGCGTGGTCTCGGATGGACCCTGCTACTCCAGAGGCCGAGCGCGAGTGTCACCTATGAGGGCAAACCCGTTGTCGTGAAAGACATTTCGTCACCCGTACTGCCCGATGTGGCGGTCAACGTCGTCTGGCACCCGGAGTCACTGTTGAGCCGGGCATCGCGCGCCTTCATCACCCACGCAGTGCGGCTCGCCGAGACGGACCGCTTGGGCATACCCCGGAAGAACTGAGGAATCTCACGGGAAACCTCTGCTTTTCAAAGCAAGCGGTCCGCCCCCACTCTGGATCAACGCCACGGCACCGATGCCGCGGCCGACCAGAGAGGCCACCAGATGAACCCGGTCAGTGCAGACCGCGCCGCATCCCCGGCAGGCACCCCGCCCCAGTCTTCCGACGCCCGTGGCGTGCGCCGAGCCGTCGCCAGCAGCTTCGTCGGCACCGCCATCGAGTGGTACGACTTCTTCATCTACGGCACCGCTGCCGCATTGGTGTTCGGCCCGCAGTTCTTCCCCGGCGGATCGGACCTTGCTGGCACGCTGGCTGCTTTCGCGACTCTTGCGGTGGGCTTCCTCGCCCGGCCGGTCGGTGGCGTGGTCATGGGTCACTTCGGGGACCGGACCGGTCGCAAGTCGATGCTGGTCACCTCGCTGCTGACCATGGGCGTGGCCACCGTCGGCATCGGCCTGCTGCCCAACTACGACGCGATCGGCGTCTGGGCGCCGATCCTCCTCGTGGTCCTGCGCTTCCTCCAGGGCATCGGCGTCGGGGGCGAGTGGGGCGGGGCCGTGCTCATGGCCACCGAGCATGCACCCAAGGGCAAGACCGGCCTCTACGGAGCCGCTCCCCAGATGGGGGTTCCCGCCGGCGTCATCCTCGCCAATGTCGTCTTCCTCCTGTGCTCCCAGTCGATGAGCAACGACCAGTTCGCCTCCTGGGGCTGGCGCATCCCCTTCCTGCTGAGTGCCGCCCTCGTCGGCGCCGCCCTGTGGATCCGCCTCGGTGTCATGGAGAGCCCTGCCTTCCAGGCCGTCGAGAAGGAGGACCGGATCACCAAGATCCCGATCGTGGACGTGCTCAAGAACAGCTGGCGGACGGTCCTGCTCGCGGGTGGGACGTTCATTGCCACCAACGGCATCGCCTACGTCTTCATGGTCTTCGTCCTCGCCTACGGCACCAAGGAGCTCGGCTTCAGCCGTGGCACCATGCTGACGATGCTCATCGCCTCGTGCCCCGTGTGGATGGCAGGGATGGGCATCTCCGCCCACCTCTCCGACACCCTCGGCCGTCGGCGCGTCTACGTGACGTCCACGGTGGCGCTCCTCGTCGTCTCCGCAGGCTTCTTCACGCTCATCGACTCGGCGTCGGTCCCGCTGATGCTCGTGGCCATGCTCTTGCTCGCCTTCGTCCTCGGCGCCACGGTCGGACCGCAGTCGGCCCTGTTCGCGGAGCTCTTCCCAGCGCATGTCCGCTACTCCGGTGCCTCCCTGGGCTACCAGGTCGGCGCCATCCTCGGTGGGGGCATCGCCCCCTTCATCGCGACGTGGCTCTACGCGAGCTTCGGCACAACCTCGGCCATCACCGTCTACTTCGTCGTCGTGAGCCTGATCAGCCTGGCCTGCACGGTGGTGCTCCTGCGTCGTCCGCACGTCGCTGAGGAGGCTCACGCCACCGAGGACACGTATGCCGCCGAGCCGGCCGCCGAGCCGTCCCTCGCCGGGGTGCGCTGACATGGTCGCCTCCCCGTACTACCAGCCTCGTCAGTACGCGCCGTCGAGCTTCACGTCACTGCCCTCGGATGACGTGGCCCTGCCGGTCGTCGTCGTCGGCGCTGGCCCGGTCGGCATGGCGGTGGCCCTCGGCCTCGCCCGGCGTGGCACGCGCGTCACCGTGATCGAGGCAGCCACCCAGGTCTCCTTCGGCAGCCGCGCGATCTGCGTCTCGAGGCACACCCTCGAGGTCGCCGACCGCCTCGGCTTCGGCGAGCAGCTGAGCGATCTCGTCCTGCCGTGGCACGGTGGACGCAGCTTCTACCGCGACACCCAGGTGCTGCACTTCCTCATGAAGCACGACGACCACGACGTGCGAGGTCCCATGGTCAACGTCTCGCAGTCCGAGCTCGAGCAGGTCATGGCAGACGCGCTCGAGGCGCACCCGTTGGTGACGCTGCACTGGGGCACGGCGATCACCGGCCTCATCCAGGAAGGGAACGAGGCCACCGTCACCGTCGAGACCGTGGATGGGCCGCGCATCCTGCGGGCCGAATGGGTCGTCGCAGCCGATGGTGGGCGCAGCGTGACGCGTGACCTCGTCGGCACCTCGTTGCAGGGTGCCAGCTACGAGGGTCGCTACGTCATCGCCGACATCCACTGGGTGAGCGAGCTGCCCGCAGAGCGCACGGTCTGGTTCGACCCGCCGAGCAATCCCGGCTCGACGGTGATCATGCACCGGCAGCCGAGAGACATCTGGCGGATCGACTACCAGCTCGACCCCCGTCAGGACGCCGAGGTCGAGACGCGTGAGGACCGGATCCGCGCGCGCATCACCAGCCACCTCGAGTGGCTCGGCAACGACCGCCCCTGGACGCTCGAATGGCACGGCTTCTACAAGGCCCACGCACTGGCACTGGACAGTTTCGTCCATGGGCGAGTCCTGTTCGCCGGTGACGCGGCCCACCTCGTGCCCATCTTCGGTGTCCGCGGGCTCAACTCCGGGATGGAGGATGCCGAGGCCCTCACCTGGATGCTCTCAGCCGTCCTCTCGGCGGGCGCAGATCCCGCTCTGCTGCAGGCCTACTCGGCGGAGCGGCATGACGCGTGGCAGCAGAACATCGCCAACGCCGGCAAGTCCACCCTCATCATGACCCCGGGCAGCCATGGGCACCGCACCACGCGTGACGCCCTCCTCGCGCTGGCCACGACCCGTCCCGAGTTCAGCCACCTCATCAACCCTCGCCAGTCGAGCGCCACCCACGCTCGTCGGTCGGCTCTCACCCTTCCTGCGGTCGCGTCGACAGCTGTCGACGGCCTCCTGCCCGGCGACCCCTTGGAGGACCGCCGCGTGGTGCTGGCCGATGGCAAGGAATCGTCCCTGGGCGAGCTGCGGGGGAGCGGGTTCGCCGTCCTCGGCGTGGACCTCGCTCCGGGGTCGGTCGCCGCGGCAGAGCGGCTGCGCGACGACCTTGCTGCCACCTTCGCTTCCGAGGCGGCCACCTTGGCCCTCGTGTGCCGGGAGCCCGGCAGCGCGGCATACGACACGGTGATCGACGACAACGAAGGTGCCGTGACGCGCGCGTGGGGCACCGATCCGGGCGAGGTGATCGTCATCCGGCCCGATGGCCTGGTCGTGGCACGTGGTCGGGTCGAAGACCTGGCCGGCCTGCCGCACCACCTCCTGGCCGGTGGCGTGGCGGCCGAAAGCCGGCCCGGTGACATCGACGCCCAGGTGCTCGTCCCCGTCGAGGAGGCCCGGCGTGAGTCTGCGTGGCTTGCCCTCTCGGACGGCATCAACGCAGCGGCGCCCGACGACCGCGAGGGCTTCCTTGCCCGCCTTTCGCTCCTCCTGGGTGACCAGGTGAGCACCGACGACTTCGCACGGGCCGTGGCTAGCGCGACCTCAGTGCGCTGACGAGACCTGAGGGAGAAGACATGCCGTTCTACCGCAGCTTGGGCAGCATCCCGCCCAAGCGCCACACCCAGCACCGCACCCCCGACGGGGGCCTCTACTACGAGGAGCTCATGGGGGAGGAGGGCTTCTCCTCGGACTCGTCCTTGCTCTACCACCGCAACATCCCGTCTGCCGTCGTCGACGTGCGCGCGTGGGAGCTGCCCGACCAGGCCCTCGTGCCCAACCACCCTCTCGCGGCGCGACACTTCTCGACGCACGCACTGTTCGACGAGGGCGAGACCGGTGTGGACGCCGTGGGTGGGCGGCGGCTGCTCCTCGGAAACGGCGACGTGCGACTGGCCTATGTGGTCGCCGATGCGCCAAGTCCCCTGTACCGCAACGCGATCGGCGACGAGTGCCTCTACGTGGAGTCAGGCTCGGCGACTGTCGAGACGCTGTTCGGGGAGCTCGACGTCAGCGAGGGCGACTACGTCATCGTGCCGCGTGCGACGACCCACCGCATCGTCCCCACAGGCCCGGCGCCGGTCCGCCTCTACGTGGTCGAGGCCAACTCCCACATCGGTCCGCCGAAGCGCTTCCTGTCCAGGTTCGGCCAGCTGCTCGAGCACGCGCCGTACTGCGAGCGTGACCTGCGCGGTCCGACCGGGCCCAAGGTTGTTGAGGGCGCAGACGTCGAGGTCTTCATCAAGCACCGTGGCCCGGGGCCCGGTGGGATCGCCGGCACGGTCCACGTCTACCCCCAGCATCCGTTCGATGTCGTCGGATGGGACGGTTGCCTGTACCCCTACGCGTTCAACATCAGCGACTATGAGCCGATCACCGGCCGAGTACACCAGCCGCCGCCGGCCCACCAGGTGTTCGAGGGCAACAACTTCGTCATCTGCAACTTTGTGCCGCGCAAGGTCGACTACCACCCCCTTGCCGTGCCCGTGCCGTACTACCACTCCAATGTCGACTCCGACGAGGTGATGTTCTACTGCGGCGGCGACTACGAGGCGCGCAAGGGCTCGGGAATCACCCAAGGTTCCATCTCACTGCATCCCGGCGGCCACCCGCACGGACCGCAGCCGGGCGCCATGGAGCGCTCGCTCGGTGCGGAGTACTTCGACGAGCTGGCGGTGATGGTCGACACCTTCCGCCCGCTGGAGCTGGGCGAGGCCGCGCGAGCCACCGACGACGGCACCTACGCCTACTCGTGGTCCGGCGGTCGTCGCCTCCACGAGTCGTCCTGAGATGGGCCGGCTCACGTCCGTCGGCGGTCTCTTCGACACGTTCTTCGACGATGCCGCCATCTTCCCGCCGGGATCCTTGGCGCTGCCCGAGGCGGTGCGCGCACACCAGGCCCACCGCACCTCACCCCACGCCGCCCTGGTGGGCCCGTTCGTGGTCGCCGCGTCCGCGCTGGACGCGTTGGCTGCCCGGACCGCGGACCTTCCACGGGCGTCCTTCGACATCGCGCTGACGGTGACCGCGCCCGGTGCCGTGCGTGACGCCCTGGGGCGGGCCGATCGGGTGCCCGCACTGCTGGTGCGCTCCATCGAGGTCGCGGTGCCCGTCGACGTGGCGGTGACCGACGTCGTCCCCGCCCTGGACGCAGCACTGACCGGGCGTTCTGGCATCGAGGTCTTTGTCGAGCTCCCGCGCGATGCGCGACGCGGCGGCCTGGTCTCCGAACTCAGCCACACGGCATACCTTGCGAAGTTGCGCTGTGGCGGCGTGCGCGCCGACCTCCACCCCGACGAGCGGGAGCTGGCAGACGTCATCGTCAGGCTGGTTCGGGCTCGGGTGCCGTTCAAGGCCACCGCCGGTTTGCACCATGCCGTGCGCAACACCGACGCGAGGACGGGGTTCGAGCAGCACGGCTTCCTCAACATCATGTCGGCCGTCGCCTGCGCGCTGGACGGCGCCGACGTCGACACGGTCGCCCAACTCCTGGCCACTCGCGACGGAGACGGTCTTGCCAGCCGGTCGGCCTCGCTCGCATTCCCAGTCGGTGCGCTGCGCAAGGCGTTCCGCTCGGTCGGCACCTGCAGCATCGACGAGCCCGTCACCGACCTTGTCGACCTCGACCTGCTCACCACCACAGAAGGAGCACCAGTTCCATGACTTCCGCAACCCTGTCCCGTGCCACGACGCGCCTCACTGTGCCCGAGGGCTCGCTCTACGGGCTGGGCAACCTGCCCTACGGCGTCTACTCGGTCGACGGCAGTGAGCCCCGGGTCGCAACCCGTCTGGGGGACGTCGTCGTCGACCTGGCCCTGCTCCTCGAGGACGACATCTTCGCCTCACCCAGCCTCAACGCCTTCATGGCACAGGGACATGAGCGCTGGGCGGACGTGCGCTCCTCGCTGCGGGCAGCGCTGGAGGGCGAGGTGCCCGCCACGGCGGTGCACCAGCTCGACGAGGTCCGGCTGCACCTGCCGGTGGAGGTGGCCGACTACGTCGACTTCTACGCCTCGGAGCACCACGCCGCAAACCTCGGTCGGCTGTTCCGTCCGCAGAACCCGGACCCCCTCACCCCGAACTGGAAGCACCTGCCCATCGGCTACCACGGCCGCGCCGGCACGATCGTCGTGTCGGGAACGGACGTCGTGCGCCCGAGCGGGCAGCGCAAGGGGCCCGACGACGCGACCCCGGTGTTCGGTCCCAGCACCCGCCTGGACATCGAGGCCGAGCTGGCCTTCGTCGTCGGCACAGGAACGCCGCTGAGCACGCCCATCACCGTGGAGGATGCGGAGCGGCACCTGTTCGGGGTCGCCCTGTTCAACGACTGGTCGGCGCGCGACCTGCAGGCGTGGGAGTACGTGCCGCTAGGCCCCCACCTGGGCAAGTCCTTCGCGTCCACCATGGCTCCGTGGGTGGTGCCGATGTTGGCCCTGCAGGAGGCGAAGGTGCCCACGCCGCGACAGGAGCCGGCCCCTCTGCCCTACCTCGCTGCCGCCGAGCCGTGGGGTCTCGACCTCGACCTGGCCGTCTCCTGGAACGGTGAGGTGGTGAGCCGCCCGCCCTACCGCGAGATGTACTGGTCCCCGGCGCAGATGCTCGCCCACCAGACCGTCAACGGTGCGTCGGCCCGCACCGGTGACGTCTTCGCATCGGGCACGATCTCGGGCCCGGCGAAGGACTCCCGCGGAGCCTTCATCGAGCTGACCTGGGGCGGTGCTGAGCCGGTGCAGGTCGGTGGCGAGGTCCGCACTTTCCTCGAGGACGGTGACGAGGTGGTCATCACCGCTTCCGCGCCGGGCGCAGACGGGGTGCGCATCGGCTTCGGTGAGGCGCGCGGCCGTATCGTGCCTGCTCGTCAAACCTGACGCCACTGATTGCGACTTCGCACTGTGCGAAGTCGCAATCAGTGGGGCGGGATGACTGTGCGAAGTCGCAATCAGTCGCCGGAGGAATGGGTCAGAGGTCGGTCATCCAGTGCCGCCACGTCTGGGTGACCTCCATGCCCACGTGCTCGTAGAGGCCGAGCGCGCCGGTGCGTGAGTCGGTCGACAGCTCGCTTCCGCGGGCGCCGCGCTCGCGGGCACGAGCAAAGGCGTCGACGAGCAGGGCTCGGGCGAGGCCGAGGCCGCGCTGGTCGGCACGCACGGCAATGGCGTCCACGTAGCCGGTCTCGCCGGCCAGGATCGTGTAGCAGACACCGACATCGGTGCCGGTGCTGTCGGTGACGAACCGGATCTGCCAGGGCTCGAATCCCGGTCGCAACGGACCACGCGGAGCCCAGTCGGCGAAGGTGGACGGCTCACGGTCCGGCCACTCGCTGAACGCGTCCTCGATGAGCTGGAATGCGGCCCGCCCATCCTCACCTCCCGTGAAGTCCCGTAGGGCGCAGCCCCCGGGGAGCGGCTGCGGTTCAATCACCGCGCCTGCGGGAAGCCGGAGGACCCACGACGTCCACCCTTCGCGGTAGCCGCGAGCGCGGAGGAACTCCTCGGGCCCACTGCCGCCGGGGACGGTCTGTCCGACAAGCTTCGAGCCGCTCGTCCTCGCGCGGTCCTCGACCCAGCCGGCGAGCCACGTGCCCAGGCCGCGCCCACGGTGCTCCGGGTGGACCCCTGCGTCCGCCCGGCGCCCCTTGAACACCTCGGCCGCGGCGACGAGCCGGCCACCCGACCAGACGCCGATGCTCTGGGTCGCCAGGTCGAAGCTGCCCCGCGCCCAGTCACCCTGGATGTCCTCGAGCTCGATTGCGACCTCGCCGGCGTCGACCCGCTCGGTCGCGGCGACGAGGTCGCACACTGCCTGCGCGTCGGCGAGGGTGTGGGGCCGCGCGCTGTAGCCATCGGGGAGTGCCATGGAAGGAGAGTGCCGGATGGCGTCCGATGCTGTCGCGCCATTTCCGCTCTTGGCCGAGGCTGTCAACTGTGAGAGACTACTTTCGAGAGGGTTCTCTCATATCGTGCGAGAGAGGCAATGGGCCGCGATGACCAACCCCTACGGAGATGTCGAGCTCACCCCCAAGAGCATGCGTGCCGTGGCGCATCCTGTCCGGCTGGCGATCCTCAGCCGCCTGCAGCGGCATGGCCCGAGCACGGCCACCGCGTTGGCACCCCTGGTCGGCGCGTCGCCGTCCGTGACGAGCTGGCACCTGCGCCACCTCGCGGAGCACGGGTTGGTGCGTGACGCGGAGGTCGAGTCGGACGGACGCCAGCGGTGGTGGGAGTCGGTGGGGACCGGCTTCCGCTTCGCGCCCGTCGAGGACGAGGCCGGCCTCGACGCGGCCTCCCTGCTGTCCCGCGTGATGTTCGACCAGGCCGACCGGCTCCCCGCCGTCTGGGCCCGGGACGAGGAGCCCCTCCTCGAACCGCAGTGGCGCCGCTCCGCCGGTCTGTCGAACACGAGCATCATCGCGACGGCCGACGAGCTGGACCGGATCGAGTCGCTCATCGAGGACGTTCTCGCGCCGTACGTGGTGCGCAAGAACAGTGGGGTATCTCCGGAGGGCGCCCGCCGGGTCAGGCTCCTGCGCTACGTCCTGCCGTCCGCTCCGCAGGATGGGTCGTGACCTCCGGAGGTCGCGCCCGGCCGCTGTGGCGCGACCGCCGGTTTGCGACCTACTGGGCAGGGCAGGGCATCTCCCAGTTCGGTGACCGGATCACCGAGCTGGCGCTGCCCCTCATCGCGGTGACCACCCTGCACGCGAGCGCCCCGACGCTCGGCCTGCTCACCGCAGCGGTCTGGGCGCCCAACATCCTGTCGCTCTTCATCGGCTCCTGGGTGGACCACCAGCTCCGCAAGAAGCGCCTGCTCGTCCTTGCCGACGTTCTGCGGGCGGTGGTCCTGCTCAGCCTCCCGCTGGCGCACTGGTTCGGTGTCGTGACCATGGGTCAGCTGGTCGCCGTCGCGCTGGTCGCGGGGCTGGGGCAGGTGCTGTACCAGACGGCATACCCCAGCTTTTTCGTCTCTCTCGTGCGGCGGGACCAGTTCGTCGAAGCGAACGGACTGCTCAGCTCGACCCGTTCGGTCTCGTTCGTCGGTGGGCCGGCGGTCGCTGGTGGACTCATCCAGGCCTTCACCGCACCGGTGGCGCTCGTGCTCGATGCCCTGTCCTTCCTCGTCTCCGCGCTCCTCATCGGGCGCGTCAGGGTGGCGGACCGCCCCGTCGAGGAGCCGAAGGACGGGCTGCTGAGCCGGGCCCGCGAGGGGATGCGGCTCGTGCTCCGACACCCCTACCTGCGGGCCTCGCTCGCCTGCGTCACGACGATCAACTTCTTCACCTTCGTCGCCGCCGCCCTGCTGATTCTCTTTGCGAGCAGGGAGCTCGGCCTGTCGGCCGGTGCGATCGGACTGGCCCTCGGGATCGGCGCCACCGGCGGCGTGCTGGGTGCCGTCCTCGCTGGACGAGTCACCCGTTGGCTCGGCGTGGGTCGCACCATCTGCGTGGGCGCGGTGCTCTTCTGTGCACCCTTCGCGTTGCTGCCTCTCGCCGGTGGACCCCTGTGGATGCGCATGGGCGTGCTCGGGGTGGTCGAGCTCATGTCGGGGTTCGGGGTGATGCTCCTCGACGTCCCGCTCAACGCCCTGCAGACGGCAGTGACCCCGGACGAGATCCGCAGCCGTGTCGTGGGTGCGTTCAGCAGCATGAACTACGGAATCCGGCCGGTCGGGGCCGTGCTCGGTGGGCTGCTGGGGGAGTGGATCGGGATCGCGCCGACGATGGTGCTGGCGGCGGTCGGAGGGACGCTCTCGATCCTGTGGCTCGTCGGGTCGCCCATCCCCGCAACCCGCACCATCGAGGAGCTCGACGCACCGCATAAAGTCGCGCTGTGACCTCTCGCACCGCCCTCATCCGCCGCCCCGGTCCGCGCCTTGCGGACGGCCTCGTCACCCACCTCGAGAAGCTCCCCATCGACCTGGACCTCGCGTTCGAGCAGTGGGAGGCGTATGCCGCGTGCCTGCGTTCCGCGGGATGGGAGACGCTCGAGGTTCCGCCGGCCGACGACTGCCCCGACGCGGTGTTCGTCGAGGACGCCGTCGTGGTCTGGGGTGACCTGGCAGTGCTGACCAATCCCGGTGCGCCAGAGCGCAAACCGGAGGTCGCGGCCGTCGAGGACGTGGTGCGGGACCTCGGCTACCGGGTGGTCCGGATCGAGGACCCGGGCACGCTCGACGGGGGTGACGTGCTCAAGGTGGGCGACACGGCATACGTCGGCTTGGGAGGTCGCACCAACGGTGCTGGCGTCCAGCAGCTCTCGGGGCACCTGGCCACGGTCGGCATGCGCACCCAGGCGGTGACGGTCGAGCGCGTGCTCCACCTCAAGTCGGCCGTGACCGCGCTGCCGGACGGCACCGTCATCGGATGGGACCCGGTCGTCGACTGGCCCGGCGCCTTCCCGGCCTACGAGGGCATGCCCGAGGAGGGCGGCGCACACGTCGTGCTGCTCGACGACACCACGCTGCTCATGGCAGCCAGCGCACCGCGCACGGCCGAGCTGCTGCGCTCGCGCGGTCACGAGGTCGTCACCGTCGACATCAGCGAGTTCGAGAAGCTCGAGGGCTGCGTCACCTGCCTGTCCGTGCGCTGTCGGGGCTGACGCCGCTGCGCCGGTGACCACAGTGCGGACCCCACGGACAGCTGGAGGCGGGCGGACGGCATACTCGATGTCGTGCAGTTCTCGCGGCTCCTCCTTCTCTGCCGCGGCGAGGCCTGAGTTCGGCCCTCCTCGTCGCGGAGTTTGCTGTGCCCGGCTGAGCAGCCCCCAGAGCACACCGTGAAGTGAGTAGAGGCACACGATGATCCATCCCCAGCAGTCGTCCGGCATGCCGACGACGAAGTACCTCCCGTTCCAGGACCAGATCGACGTCCAGCTGCCGGACCGCACGTGGCCCGACCAGGTGATGAGCAAGGCGCCGCGATGGTGCGCGGTCGACCTGCGCGACGGCAACCAGGCGCTCATCGACCCGATGGACTCCGAGCGCAAGATGCGGATGTTCAAGCTCCTCGTGCGCATGGGCTACAAGGAGATCGAGGTCGGCTTCCCGAGCGCGAGCCAGACCGACTTCGACTTCTGCCGTGAGCTCATCGACGGCGGCCACATCCCCGACGACGTGACGATCCAGGTGCTGACGCAGTGCCGCGACCACCTCGTCGAGCGGACGTTCGACGCAATCCGTGGGAGCAAGCAGGCGATCGTGCACTTCTACAACTCCACCTCGGTGCTCCAGCGACGGGTCGTGTTCGACCTGCCCAAGGAGGGCATCATCGACATCGCCCTGCAGGGGGCGCGGTTGTGCCGGAAGCTCGAGGAGACGGTCCCCGAGACCGACGTCTACTACGAGTACTCGCCGGAGTCCTACACCGGGACCGAGCTCGACTTCGCGGTCGAGATCTGCAACGCCGTCATCGAGGTCATCGACCCGACGCCCGACCACAAGATGATCGTCAACCTCCCGGCGACCGTGGAGATGGCCACACCCAACGCCTACGCCGACTCGATCGAGTGGATGGTCCGCCACCTCGACCGTCGCGAATCCGTTGTCGTGAGCCTGCATCCGCACAACGACCGGGGTGAGGGCGTCGCCGCTGCGGAGCTCGGCTACCTCGCCGGCGCCGACCGCATCGAGGGCTGCCTGTTCGGCAACGGCGAGCGCACCGGCAACGTCTGCCTGGTCACGCTGGGCATGAACCTCTACAGCCAGGGCATCGACCCGCAGATCGACTTCTCCGACATGGCCGAGATCCGGCGCACCGTCGAGTACTGCAACCAGCTGCCCGTGCACGAGCGCCACCCGTGGGGTGGTGACCTCGTCTACACCGCCTTCTCCGGCTCGCACCAGGACGCCATCAAGAAGGGCCTCGACGACATGGAGCGCCGCGGTCGTGCTGCCGGCAAGACGATCGACGAGCTCGACTGGGGCGTGCCCTACCTGCCCATCGACCCCCACGACATCGGCCGTTCCTACGAGGCCGTCGTGCGGGTCAACAGCCAGTCCGGCAAGGGTGGGGTGTCCTACCTGCTCAAGGCGGAGCAGGGGCTCGACCTTCCGCGCCGCCTGCAGGTCGAGTTCTCCGGCGTGGTGCAGAAGCGGACAGACGCCGAGGGCGGCGAGCTCAGCTCCGCCGAGATCTGGCAGATGTTCTCCGACGAGTACCTCCACGCCGACGTGGCGCAGGAGCGTTGGGGCCGGTTCACCCCGCTGAAGTCGACGATCAGCGGCGCCGAGGACGGCCTCGACGTCATCGAGGCGACGGTGCTCGACAACGGTGAGCCGGTGGACCTGTTCGGCCGTGGCAACGGACCGATCGCCGCCTTCATCAATGCCCTGGCGTCCATCGACGTGGATGTGCGGGTCCTCGACTATGCCGAGCACGCCCTGTCCGCGGGTGGCGACGCGCGAGCCGCGGCCTACGTCGAGTGCGCCGTCGGCGACCGCGTCCTGTGGGGGGTCGGGCTGCACGAGTCCATCGTCAAGGCCTCGCTGCGGGCCATCCTCTCGGCGGTCAACCGCGCCGAGCGCGACTCCGAGGACTGACCCACCCAAGCAGTCGAGAGTAGACAGAGTCCCGCCTCAGGTGCCCTGAGGCGGGACTCTGTCTCCTCTCGACGGCTGGTGAGGTGAGGTGCGGCCTTGCCGCTGTCAGCGCACTCCGCGCGGCCGGAACTGGATCGAGATCCGGGGCCCGACAGGCTTGCTCGTCTTGGGGATCGCGTGGTCCCAAGTGCGCTGGCACGAGCCACCCATGACCACGAGGTCGCCATGACCGAGCGAGAAGCCGAGCGACGAGCCGCCGCCACGAGGTCGCAGCATCAGTGACCGGGCGGACCCCACGGACAGGATCGCCACCATCGTGTCCTGGTCCTTGGAGCGTCCGATCCGGTCACCGTGCCACGCCACGGAGTCGCGGCCGTCCCGGTAGAGGCACATCCCAGCGGAGACGAAGGGCTCACCCAGCTCACCGGCATACCTGTCGGACAGGGTGTTTCGCGCTTGGGTGAGGACTGGGTGGGGGAGTGGCTCGCCCGCCTCGTAGAACTTCAGCAGCCGCGGCACGTCGACGACCCGCTCATACATCTCGCGGCGCTCGGCCTTCCACGGCACGTCGTCGTGAAGCGCGTCGAAGAGCAGGTCGGCACCCGTGAGCCAGCTGGGCTGGTAGTCCACCCACGCACCGCGGGACAGGTGCGTGCGGGCCGGCGCCAACGGACCGAGCTCGATGGCGTCACCGGTGTCGAAGAGCGAGTGCTGCAGCGCTGCGGCCATGCGACCAGCCTACTGCAGATCGAACGCCTGTTCTAGTGGAGCAAGCGTGCTCGCAGTCATCCTCACGGCGTTGATCGCGTTCGACGGCGAGTCGACGTGGCTCGAGGGCACGGCCCTCATCGCGCTCTACCGCGTCATCGCCACGTCTTTCTGGTGGGGCTGAGCCGGTCGCGCTCTCAGTCGTCATCCGTCGAGCGGCCGAGTCACGGCCTGTATGCCGTGTGCCCACGGGCGCGTAACCGAACCATCCGAGCTCCTGCGTTTCGACGTCGGGCAGCGGCCAGAGCTCGCGGGCGCGCGTGCTGGCCTCGCGCACCGCATCGAGGTCGAGGCGGACAAAGGTCTCCGGCACGTCGAGTGCCGGCCACGCGACGACGAGCTCGGCATGCCCGTGGGCACCGGCGCCACCCGCCAGGTCTGGGTGACGCTCAGCTCTCCGGTGCCGCCACCCGCCGTCGTGAACAACGGAGCGTCCGTCGACGACTCGGTGGGGCCGACGTCAGGTGAGTGGCCGGGTTCGCCGGCCCCGAGCCTGGTGACCCCGTCGAGGAGCAAGCCGATCTGCGGCTCCTCCGGAAGGCCGTGCACGTCCCGGGCGCGCACTGCCGCGTCTGGGTGCAGCCACGCCTCGACTCGCACGAGCATTCCTCGGTCGTAGGCCCGGACATCCATGATCCGGATGACGACATCGTCCGTGGCGACGACGTCGATCTCGAGCGGGACCTGCACGGGTACGACATTGATGGGTGGCGCCCGCGGCATATTCGCGAACTGGCGCCCTCCCTCGGGCTCCTCCGGATGCGGAACCGGCGGTTCGAAGAACGGTTCTCGAGGGATCATGGCGAGCCCGTCTGCCCGACCGGCGGCACGGCATACGGGCTTTGTCAGGGTGTCGGGAGACAATGAGACGTGCCGCTCTACCGTGACCAGGGGATCGTGCTGCGCACCCACAAGCTGGGCGAGGCAGACCGGATCATCACCGTGCTCACGCGCAGCATGGGCAAGGTGCGCACGGTCGGCAAGGGCGTGCGCCGCACGAAGTCGCGCTTCGGCGCGCGGCTCGAGCCGGGGATGCTCGTCGACCTCCAGTGCTACGAAGGGCGCAACCTCGACACGGTGACCCAGGCCGAGACGCTCGAGTCGTGGGGTGACGTCGTGTCGCGGGACTACGGTGCCTGGACGGCCGCCAGCGCTGTGCTCGAGACCTGCGACCGGCTCACCGAGGAGCGCGAGCCGGCGCTGCAGCAGTTCCTGCTGGTGACCGGTGCCCTGCGTTCCCTCGCAGGCAAGGAGCACGACCCCAACCTCGTGCTCGACGCCTACCTCCTGCGCGCGCTGGCGATTGCCGGCTGGGCGCCGAGCTTCCACGACTGCGCGAAGTGCGGGGCCGAGGGCCCTCACCGCGCCTTCCACATCGTCTCGGGTGGGGCGGTCTGCTCGTCGTGCCGCCCGCCGGGATCCGCAGCGCCCGCGCCCGAGACGCTTCGGTTGCTGGCCGCGCTGCTCGCCGGGGACTGGTTCATCGCGGACGACTCCGACGTCCGTCACCGCCGGGAGGGCAGCGGGCTGACCACCGCCTTCCTGCAGTGGCACCTCGAGCACGGGGTGCGCTCGCTCCGTATGGTGGAGCGGTGACCAGCCGCCCCTTTGCTCACCCCAGCGGAGCGCAGCCGCCACCCCTTGATCCGGCTCAGGTCCCCGGCCACGTCGCCATCGTCATGGACGGCAACGGCCGCTGGGCCAACCAGCGAGGGCTGCCGCGTACCAAGGGTCACGAGGCCGGCGAGGGTGCCCTGCTCGACGTCGTCGCGGGCGCCATCGAGTCCGGCGTGACGCATCTGTCGACCTATGCGTTCTCGACCGAGAACTGGAAGCGCTCTCCCGAGGAGGTGCGCTTCCTCATGGGGTTCAACCGTGACGTCATCCGCCGGCGCCGCGACCAGCTCCACGAGTGGGGCGTGCGGATGCGCTGGGTGGGGCGGCGACCGCGGTTGTGGTCCTCGGTCATCAAGGAGCTCGAGGTCGCCCAGGAGCTGACCCAGCACAACACCGGGCTCACCCTCTACTTCTGCGTGAACTACGGCGGGCGGGCCGAGCTCGGTGACGCGGCTCGGGCTCTTGCCGAGGACGTGGCGCGTGGCCGGGTCAAGCCCAGGAACGTCGACGACCGCACGCTGGCCCGCTACCTGCCCGAGCCGGACATGCCCGACGTCGACCTGTTCGTCAGGTCGTCGGGAGAGCAGCGCACGAGCAACTTCCTGCTGTGGCAGAGCGCCTACGCCGAGATGGTGTTCCTCGACACGCTGTGGCCCGACTTCGACCGGCGAGACCTGTGGCGGGCCATCGAGATCTATGCCGACCGCGACCGCCGCTACGGCGGCGCGATCGACCAGGCCGCCACCACGACCGACTGATTGCGCGTTCGGCCAGTTGGCGCGGCTGGATTTCCGCCACTGATTGCGCGTTCGGCACATGGCTGGGGCTCGAACTCACTCACTGGTTGCGCGTACGGCCAGCGGAGGGAGGCGGAGTGCACACAAGGTCTGGCCGAACGCGCAATCAGTGGTGCCCAGGGACTGGCCGAACGCGCAATCAGTGGTGCCCAGGGACTGGCCGAACGCGCAATCAGTGGTGCCCAGGGACTGGCCGAACGCGCAATCAGTGGTGCCCAAGGACTGGCCGAACGCGCAATGAGTGGTGCGGGGGGACTGGCCGAACGCGCAGTCAGTGGGAGGTGCAGGTGCCGAAGAGCTCGATGGTGTGGGTGACGTCGGCAAAGCCGTTCTGCCGCGCGACCTCGGCGGCCCACTTCTCGACGGTCGGGCCCTCGACCTCGACGGTGCGACCGCACTCGCGGCACACGAGGTGGTGGTGATGCGCCTGCGTCGCGCACGAGCGGAAGACGCTCTCGCCGTCGTCGGTGCGCAGGGCGTCGACGTCCCCGTCGGCGGCCATGGCCTGCAGGTTGCGATAGACGGTCGCGAGGCTCACCGAGTCTCCGCGCGACTGCAGCTTGGCGTGCAGCTCCTGCGCCGAGAGGAACTCGGAGGTCTCGGACATGAGCTCGGCCAGGGCCGCCCGCTGGCGGGTGGGTCGGCGGGAGGCGGTGGCGGCGGCGGCCGCGCTGGCCCGGCCGGACGGGCTGGTCATCGGGAGACCTCCTGGGTGTCCTGGGGGGCGGGATGAGCCTGCGCGTCGTGCTCGTCGTAATGGTCCGCGTGCGGCGCGTGCCGGTGGCCGTCGTGGAGGTAGTCGACGTGCCCCCCGTGGGGGATGGCCTGGTGGCCGCACACCGGGCCGTGCTCGTGCTCATGACGCTCCGCACGGTCGTGGGCGGCGCGGCGGGCGCGCGTCACCAGTCCACTGACGATGCTCACGACGAGGAAGGTCCCGATGGCGAGCAGCACGATCGTCCCGCCGGAAGGGGTCTCGGCATAGAACGAGGCGATGACGCCGCTCACGCTCGACGCGAGTCCGATGAGTGACGCCCACGCAAGCGAACTCCGGAAGCTGCGCGAGACGAGCTGCGCGGTGGCGTTGGGGATGATCATCAGCGCGGTGATGAGCAGCAGCCCCACCACCCGCATGGAGACGACGACCGTGACGGCGGTGAGGACCGACAGGGCGATGTTGTAGCCCATGACCGGCAGGCCGACGGCCCGTGCATACTCTTCGTCGTTGGCGACGGCGAAGAAACGATGCCGCAGGACCCACGTCACCCCCACGACGACGACGGCCAGGATCGCGAACACGACGATGTCGGTGCGGCTCGTCGTGAGGATCGCGCCGAAGAGGTAGCCCGTGAGGTTGGAGGAGGACGCCGTCGACTTCGAGATGAGGACGACGCCGAGGGCGATGCCGCCATAGAACATGACCGCCAGGGCGATGTCACCGCTCGTGCGACCCGTGGCACGGATGAGCTCGACGCCCACGGCGGCGGCCACGGCGGCGATGAGGGCGGTGAAGACGGGCATGGAACCGGTGAGGATCCCGACGGCCACCCCGGCGAGGGCGACGTGCCCGATGCCGTCGCCGATGAGTGACATGCGCCGCTGCACGAGGAATGCCCCGACGAGAGGTGCGGCCAGCCCGACGAGCACGGCTGCGATGAGCGCCTGGCGCATGAAGTCAAGTGCGAGGAGGTCGCTCATGACTGCGCCTCCCGTGACGGCAGCGTGTCGGTGACGATGGCGGCCAGTCCGTCGCTGCGCCCGACCGAGCCGGGTGAGCCGTGGTGGTGTCCGCCGCCGGGCTCGTGTCCTCGGTGGCCCAGCTGGTAGTCGGCGGGGGAGCCGTCGAAGTCCACGTGCCCTCCGTCCATGCAGACGATGCGGGTGACCACGTCGCGCAGGGCGGCCAGCTCGTGGGTGACGATGAGCATGGACGTCCCGCGCGCCGCGAGCGTGGCCAGGACCTGGGCGAGGATGCGCTGGTTGGCGATGTCGACGCCGGCCGTCGGCTCGTCCATGACGAGGACGTCGGGCTGGGCCGCGAGGGCCCGCGCGATGAGGACCCGCCGCTGCTGGCCGCCACTGAGTGCGGCGACGTCCTCACGCTCGCGGTCGCGCAGCCCGACGGCGTCGAGTGCCTCGTCGACCACGGCCGAGTCCGTGGCGTTGGCCGGCCGCCACCACGGCCGGAGGGGAAGTCGACCGATCTCCACGATCTCGCGCACCGTCGCTCGAACGGACGCCGAGAGCGAATGCCGCTGCGGCACATAGCCGATGCGCGGCTTGTCGTGGAACTGCTCAAGCGGGGTGCCGAAGAGGGCGACCTCCCCGCCGAGGTGCTCCGAGAGTCCGAGCAGGCCCTTGACCAGGGTCGTCTTGCCGGAGCCGTTGGGCCCGAGGAGGGCGATGACCTCGCCGGGTCCCTGCGACAGGGTGACGCCGTCGACGACCCGGCGCTCGGCGTAGCCGAAGGATGCCGAGTGCAGCGAGATCAACGGTGGGGCGTTCACGCGCATCCCTGTCCCTTCCTGAGGGTCGCGAGGTTGGAGCGCATCACCTCAAGGTAGTTCGTGCCGGCCGAGGCGTCACTCAGGCCTTCGATGGGGTCGAGCACCGCAACGCTCGCGTTGGTCTCCTTGGCGATGGTCTCGGTGAGGTCCTTGTTGGCGAGCGTCTCGGCATAGACCGTCGAGACCCCGTGCTCGCGCACGTGCTCGACGACCGACGTCATCGCCGCGGCGTTCGGCTCGGCGTCGGGGGAGAGGCCGGCAATACCTTCCTGGTGCAGGTCGTAGCGCTCGGCGAGGTAGGCGAAGGCCGCGTGCCCTGTCACGAGGTCGCGGTTGCTGCAGCTCTTGAGGCCGGCGGCGAACTCCTGGTCGAGCTCGGTGAGCTCAGCGACGAACGTCCGCGCGTTCTGTGCGTATGCCGTCGCGTTGGCCGGGTCGACCTTCGCCAGCTTCGTGGAGATCGAGGTGACAGCGCTTGCGTAGCGGGTGGGGTCGAGCCAGAAGTGCGGGTCGGGGCCCTCGTGGGCGTCGTTGCCTCCCGCGTGCTCGTGCCCGTCGTCGGTCGCCTGGATCGTCAGGTCCACGGCGGTGGACACGTCGAGCGCCCTGCCCGTGTCGACGTCGTCCACGGCTGAGTCGACCGCCGGCTGGAAGCCCTTCTCGTAGACGACGAGACCAGCGTCCCTGAGCCCGGCGACGTCCTTCGGGGTGAGCTCGACGTCGTGGGGCTCGGCGCCCGGCTTGGCCAGGGTGGTCACGGTGACGAGGGCACCTCCGACCCGCTCCACGGCATACGCCAAGGGGTAGAAGGCGGCCGTGACCGCCACGGTGTCACCGGTCTTCCCCGATGCGTCCGGCGACGAGCCGCATCCGCCCAGCGTCAGCAGGAGCGTGCTGGCGAGCGGCAGGGCGACGACAGAACGCTTCATGACAATCATTCTCAACTCAGTTGAGAATGGTTGTCAAACGCCGTTCAGCGGGGGAAGGCCTGGGTGACCGTGATGGCCGCGGCGATGGCGACGACGGCGAACCGCATGAGCCGCTCGGGGCCGGTGAGCCGGGGCCACCCGAGAAGGAGCAGCCAGAGCAGGAAGAGGGTCACGACCGCGAGGAGCACCCAGCCCCATCCCGGGATGACGATGCCGGCGATCATCAGTCCGAGGACGAGGAGGAACGGGACGACTCGGGGGAGCGCGGCCAGGGTCTGCAGGACCGGCGCGCTCGTGTTCTCAAGGGATTCGCGTAGGGGTGACACGAGCGAGGAGCCTACGCGAGCGCCCGGCACACCCTCGTGGTCGACCGGTCCGGACGAGGACTGCCGCCGCCCGACAAACCGGTGGCAGGGCGGCGCCGCACGGCCAGTAGCCTGTCGGCCATGGCCAAGGAGACTTCCACCGTCGATACCGTCGTCAACCTCTGCAAGCGCCGGGGCTTCGTGTTCCCCAGCGGAGAGATCTATGGCGGCACGCGTTCCGCGTGGGACTACGGACCCCTCGGCGTCGAGCTCAAGGAGAACATCCGCCGCCAGTGGTGGAAGTCCATGGTCATCGGCCGCGACGACGTCGTCGGCCTGGACTCCTCGATCATCCTCCCGCGCGAGACCTGGGTCGCCTCCGGCCACGTCGGCACCTTCACCGACCCGTTGACCGAGTGCCTCAGCTGCCACAAGCGCTTCCGCGTCGACCACATGCAGGAGGCCCTGGCCGCCAAGAAGGGCATCGAGGACCCGGACTCGATCGAGCTCACCGAGATCGCCTGTCCGAACTGCGGCACCCGCGGCCAGTGGACCGAGGCGCGCGAGTTCAACATGATGCTCAGGACCCACGTCGGCGTTCTCGAGGAGGAGTCGGGCCTGCACTACCTGCGACCCGAGACCGCGCAGGGCATCTTCGTCAACTTCCTCAACGTCATGCAGACCTCGCGCAAGAAGCCGCCGTTCGGCATAGCCCAGACCGGCAAGAGCTTCCGCAACGAGATCACGCCGGGCAACTTCATCTTCCGCACGCGCGAGTTCGAGCAGATGGAGATGGAGTTCTTCGTCAAGCCCGGTGACGACGAGGAGTGGCACAACTACTGGATCGAGGAGCGCACCCGCTGGTACGTCGACCTCGGCATCGACCCCAACAACCTGCGCCACTTCGAGCACCCCAAGGACAAGCTCAGCCACTACTCGACGCGCACCGTCGACATCGAGTACCGCTTCAACTTCGCCGGGAGCGAGTGGGGTGAGCTCGAGGGCATCGCCAACCGCACCGACTTCGACCTCACAACGCACACCAAGCACTCCGGGACCGACCTCGTCTACTTCGACCAGACGACCGGTGAGAAGTACACGCCCTACGTCATCGAGCCCGCGGCCGGTCTCTCGCGCAGTCTCATGACCTTCCTCGTCGACGCCTACTCCGAGGACGAGGCGCCCAACACCAAGGGCGGCGTGGACAAGCGGGTCGTGCTCCGGCTCGACCGTCGCCTCGCGCCCGTCAAGGCCGCAGTCCTCCCGCTGTCGCGCAACGCCGACCTCTCGCCCAAGGCCCGCGACCTCGCCGCGCAGCTGCGCCAGCACTGGAACGTCGACTTCGACGACGCCGGCGCGATCGGCAAGCGCTACCGCCGCCAGGACGAGATCGGCACGCCGTTCTGCATCACCGTCGACTTCGACACGCTCGAGGACCACGCCGTGACGATCCGTGAGCGCGACACGATGGTGCAGGAGCGGGTGGCGCTCGACCAGGTGGAGGGCTACCTCGCCCAGCGCCTTCTCGGCTGCTGATGGTGCGGGGCGTGGGTCTGCGGTGAGCGACACCGACCACGTCGTCGCCGCTGCCGCGGCGCAGCTGTATGCCGTCCCGCTGGCCGAGTTCGTCGCTTCCCGCAAGGTGTTGGCTGCCTCGGCGAAGGCCGACGGCGACGCCGCAGCGGCCAAGGAGATCCTCGCGCTGCGCAAGCCCACGGTCACGGCCTGGGCCATGAACCTCGCCTCGCGCGCGGACCCGGGCGTGATCCGCGACCTGGTCGGGCTCGGCGCCCGGATGAGAGCGGCCCAGGCGCGCCTGGACGCGAGCGTGCTCACCTCGGTGAGGGGCGAGCGCGACGCGACCCTGGCGGCATACGTCGAACACGTCGCGCAGGTCGCCACGACGGCAGGTGCCGCCCTGAGCGGGAGTGGGCGGGACGAGGTGCGGGCCTCCGCGATCGCGGCGCTCGCCGACGAGAGCGCGTCGCATGCCCTCGCGAGCGGGCAGCTGACCCGGGCGCTGAGCTACAGCGGGTTCGGCGAGGTCGACCTGTCCGGGGCGGTCGGGATCACGAGCTCTGGCTCGATCATGTCGGTGCTCAGGGGTGGCAAACCCGATGCCGACGTCGAGGCTGCGTCGGAGCGCGAGTCTGACGAGGAGGACGAGGAGGAGGATGACGAGGACGAGCTGACCGAGGAGGAGCTCGCAGCGGCCGTGGCTGCCGCCAAGGCGGCCAAGGCGGCGGCGAGGGCCCGTCGTGCGGCCGAGGCCGAGGTCACTGCCGCGGAGGCCGAGATGAAGGTCGCCCAAGGGAGGCTGGAGGAGGCCGAGGATGCGGCGCGCACGGCCCGCAAGGCGGTCGTGGCGGCCCAGAAGCGTCTCGACGCTGCGCGCACGCACCGTTCGGGCCTCGGGTGACGAGTCGCCGCGCCCAACGGTCGCGACTCGTCACGCAAACCCCGACCGATGGGGGGGCGAGGGACCCCGGGAATGTCCGGCCCCATACCCGTGTTTGGATAGATGAACATTCAACTACCTTGGCATGGAGGAACTGAGATGGAGTTCGGCATCTTCACCATCGGGGACGTCACCGTCGACCCGACCACGGGACGCGAGCCCACCGAGCACGAGCGCATCAAGGACACCGTCGCCATCGCCAAGAAGGCCGAAGAGGTCGGCCTCGACGTGTTCGCGACCGGTGAGCACCACAACCCGCCGTTCGCCGCGCCCGCGAACCCGACGGTGCTCCTCGCGCACATCGCCGCCCAGACCGAGCGCCTGCTGCTCTCGACGTCGACCACCCTCATCACGACGAACGACCCCGTGCGCATCGCCGAGGACTACGCCTACCTGCAGCACCTGTCGGACGGGCGCATGGACCTCATGATGGGCCGCGGCAACACCGGCCCCGTCTACCCGTGGTTCGGCAAGGACATCCGTGAGGGGCTCAACCTCGCGATCGAGAACTACGCGCTCCTGCACCGCCTCTGGCGCGAGGAGAACGTCACCTGGCAGGGCAAGTTCCGCACCCCGCTCCAGGGCTTCACGTCCTCGCCGCGCCCGCTCGACGGCATCGCGCCGTTCGTGTGGCACGGCTCGATCCGCAGCCCCGAGATCGCCGAGCAGGCCGCCTTCTACGGCGACGGGTTCTTCCACAACAACATCTTCTGGCCGCTGTCGCACACCAAGCAGATGGTCAACCTCTATCGCCGCCGCTACCAGCACCACGGTCATGGCAAGCACGACCAGGCGATCGTCGGCCTGGGTGGCCAGGTGTTCATGCGGGCCAACAGCCAGGACGCCGTGCGTGAGTTCCGCCCCTACTTCGACAACGCGCCGGTCTATGGCCACGGGCCCTCGCTCGAGGAGTTCGCGCGTGAGACACCGCTGACCGTCGGGTCGCCGCAGCAGGTCATCGAGCGCTACGCCACGATGGCTGACCACGTCGGGAACTACCAGCGTCAGCTGTTCCTCATCGACCACGCCGGGCTGCCCCTCAAGACCGTCCTCGAGCAGATCGAGATCCTCGGTGGCGAGGTCGTCCCCGAGCTCCGCAAGATCGCGGACGCACGCCGCCCCGCTCACGTGCCGGCCACGGCACCCCGCCACGCCGAGCGCCTCCGGGCTCTCGACGGAACCCCAGTGGAGGTCTGACATGACCCGGCGCATCGTCGCCGTGAGCGCCGGCCTGTCCGAGCCCAGCTCGACGCGCATGCTCACCGACAGCCTTCTCCAAGCGGTCGAGCGCCACGTCAGCGCCCATGGTGAGGACATGACCGCCGAGGTCGTCGAGCTGCGTCCCCTGGCGCGGCTCATCGCCGACCAGATGCTCACCCGCTTCCCCAGCGGTGAGCTCACCGCGGCGATCGAGAAGGTGCTCGGTGCCGATGCGCTCATCGCCGTGTCACCGGTGTTCTCGGGGTCCTACAGCGGACTGTTCAAGAGCTTCTTCGACAACCTCGACACCAACGCGCTCGACGGCAAGCCGGTGCTCATTGGTGCGACGGGTGGGTCCGCCCGGCACTCGCTCATGCTCGAGCACGCCATGCGTCCGCTCTTCAGCTACCTGCACGCGTCGGTCGTCCCCACCGGCGTCATGGCGGCCACCGACGACTTCGGCACCACGGGCCTGGACCGCCGCGTGGACCGGGCCGCGGCCGAGCTGGTGCGGACGATGCTTGGTGCCACTGCGGGTGCCGGGTCCAACCACTCGGGCTTCCTGCCGGCCAACGACGAGCAGCGCGAGGCGGGGTTCACCGACCGCTTCGACGAGGTGCCCGACTTCGCCGACCTGCTCCGTCGCGTCACCGACTGAACGCCTGACCGACCTCCCGCCGAACCACCGACTTCGTGCCCTTCTGGGACCCGCCTCGCTGGGCTCGTCCTGTCCAGAAGGAGCACGAAGTTGCGTCGGGGGCCGAGACTGGGGGAGTGAGGCGGTTCCCGGAGAGACGGAACGGCGAGATCGAGGACGACTTCGCCGAGTTCGTGCGCGCCCGCCAGCACCAGCTGCTGCGTGCCGCCCGCCTCGTCTGCGGCAACGAGCGCGCTGCCGCCGGGGTGACCCTGGACGGGTTCGAGGTCCTGGCGCTGCACTGGCGACGGGTCAAGGACGACTCCCCGGACACCGACGTGCGCTCGACCCTCTATCGACGTGCGATGTCGGTGCGGCCCAGCGGTCCTCATGACGTGCAGGCCCTCGACAGGCTCACTCCCAAGCAGCGCGCGGTCACCGTCCTGCTCCACTATGAGCACCGCAGCGAGCACGAGACCGCTGAGGTCCTCGGGCTCTCGCTCGGCGCTGTGCGCAGCCAGTCGCGCATGGGTGACGGCCTCGACGGGTTGCTCCGGGACCTGGCCGAACCCGTGAGCGAGATCGACTTCGTCGAGGCGGCCAAGGCCGGTGGGCGGTCGCGTCGTCGTCACCGCCGGCGCGCGGGAGCCGGTGTCCTCGCAGCGGCGGTGCTGGTGGCCGGCGCGTTCTCCCTGTTCCCGTCGCAGGCCTCGCAGGACCGGGCCACGCCGGGGCCGAGCCGCCCCAGCTCGAGCTCGACCGACCCGGACTGGAATCCCCGGAGCTTCGACGTGGGCGACGTGCGCACACAGGTGGGACCGCAGCGGCCACAGGTGTGGCGCCTGCCCGAGATCGACGACCTCACGCGCAACCAGCTCGCCCTGCCCAGGGTTCTCGACTTCTCGCCGGACGTCGCCATGCCACGGCTCAGCGACGTCGGCGGTGACAGCGCACCCGTGAGAGCCGTCCTGCTGCGGCGCGCGCCTGACGGCTTCTTCCCGGTGCTCGTGCGCCCCACCATCACGGACGGCCCGTTCGTCCTCGTCGACACGATCCCGCTCGCGGCCAACCTCGATGTGGACGGCAACAGCAGCGAACCCCTCGAGGTCACCGCGGTCGCCGACGACCGACGGCAGGTGATGTTCCTCCAGCGAGGCAAGGTCCTCGTGCTCGACGCCTTCACGGGGGAGCTCACGACCATCCCGGTCGGCGACAACTACCTCGAGGGCGGCGGCTGGACACCGGGTGGGGCCGACCTCATCGTGTGGTCCCAGAAGAAGGTCTGGCGCGTCACCCCGGCGACGGGCGCGGTGCATCCGGTGGCGGCCGGCTCCTACCCGGGGCGTCGCCTCATCCAGGCGCAGGCCGGCACCGCGATGCGCATCCTCGACTTCGACGACAAGGGCTCCAACGTCGGGTCCTCCAGCGGTCCCCAGGTCCTCTCCGGACTGTGGGGCTCCAGCATCTCCAACAGCACCGGCCGGGTGGCCACCGGAGTGCTCCTCGACGACGTGGCCACCCAGCAGGTCGCCCGTGACCGGGGTGGCTCGCCTCTGCAGGGCGTGTTCACCATCGATGTCGCGCAGCCGGGTTCACCGCGGATGCTCGTCGCGCCCGGAGGGGAGGGGGAGTCGCTGGGATGCTGCGAGGTGCTCGGCTGGGCCTTCGACGACCAGGTCCTCCTCCGGTGGGACGGCAGCCAGCTTCTCGCCTGGAACGTGCAGACGGGCGTTCTGTCCCGGGTGTCGTCCCTGCCCGACCCACCAGAGGGCTCACCCGTGGGCAGAGCCGGGCTGACGGTTGCCCTCGCGCCCTGACCCGGTCTCGACCGGGCGCTCCGGGTCGGTGATCCAGTGGCTCCAGGAGCCGACGTAGGGCGTTGCCTCGAAGCCGACCAGGTGCAGGGCAAGCGCCGTGTGGGCGGCGGTGACGCCCGATCCGCACGAGGTGCCCATCTCGACTGAGCTCCCTGCTCCCAGCCCCGCGAAGTAGTCGCGCAGCTCGCGCACCGGACGGAACCGTCCGTCACCCTGGAGCTGCTCGGCCATGGGGGCGTTGCGCGCTCCCGGAATGTGGCCCGCCACGGTGTCGATCGGTTCGGTCTCGCCCCGGAAGCGCTCCCCCGCACGGGAGTCGAGGAGTATGCCGTCGCGCGCGACCCGCGCCGCTCCCTCGGCGTCGAGGACCGGCACCGAACCCGGGCGCACGGTCACGTCCCCGGTCGCGGGCGTCGGCACCTCTGTCGTCACCTCAAGGCCCGCGGACTGCCATGCGGCGAGCCCACCGTCGAGGACTCGCACGTCGGACAACCCGGCCCACCGCAGCACCCACCAGGCACGGGCCGCGGCCAAGGACGTCTGCTGGTCATAGACGACGACGGTCTCGCCCTCCCGCACGCCGACCGCCCGCAGACCCTCCTCGAGCACGTGCGGCTCGGGCAGCGGGTGCCGGCCGCCGGCCCCGGGCGGGCCCGCCAGAACCGCGTCGAGGTCGAGGTGCGGTGCGCCGGCGAGGTGCGCCGCGGCATACAGGGCTGGTCCGTCGCCGCCGAGCGTGTACTGGACGTCCAGCACGCGCACGGTGCCCGCCTCGATGGCTGCGGCGAGCTCGGCAGGAGTCATGAGCGTGGACATGCACCCCAGTCAACCAGTGAGAGACTGGGGCGTCATGAGTGCTGAAGTCATCGAGTCACGGGCCACCGCCACGCCGGTCCTGCCACCCCTGCAGATCGGGCGTCACACCATCGAGTCGCCGGTCGTGCTGGCCCCGATGGCTGGCATCACCAACCGGGCCTTCCGTCGCCTGTGCCGCGAGTACGGCTCCGCCGGGTCGCAGGCCGGTGGCGCGAACGGTGCGTCGAGCCTCTACGTCAACGAGATGGTGACGTCCCGCGCCCTCGTCGAGCGCACCCCCGAGACGATGCGCCTCATCAGCCACGGGCCCGAGGAGCACCCCCGGTCGGTGCAGCTGTACTCCGTCGACCCGGTCACGGCGGGTCTCGCCGCGCGCATGCTCGTCACCGAGGACCGGGCCGACCACATCGACCTCAACTTCGGCTGCCCCGTGCCCAAGGTGACCCGCAAGGGCGGGGGAGCGGCTCTGCCGTGGAAGACCGAGCTCTTCCGCGGGATCGTCAGCGCGGTCGTGCGCGAGGCCCACCCCTACAACGTCCCGGTCACGGTCAAGATGCGCATCGGCATCGACGCCGAGCACACCACCTACCTCGATGCCGGGCGCATCGCCGAGGGCGAGGGCGCAGCAGCCGTCGCGCTGCACGGGCGGACCGCCTCACAGGCCTACTCCGGCCAGGCCGACTGGTCGGCCATCGCGCGCCTCAAGGAGGCGGTCACCACCGTCCCCGTCCTGGGCAACGGCGACATCTGGTCCGCGGAGGACGCGCTGGAGATGGTGCGCCGGACCGGTTGCGACGGGGTCGTCGTCGGCCGGGGCTGCCTCGGGCGTCCGTGGCTCTTCACCGACCTCGCGGCCGCGTTCGCCGGCACGACGTCGCGGGTCCAGCCCGGGCTGCGAGAGGTGACGGACACGCTGCGTCGGCACACGGCATACCTCGTCGACTTCTATGACGGGGACGAGCTGCGCGCCTGCCGCGACATCCGCAAGCACATCGCCTGGTACCTCAAGGGCTTCCCGGCCGGCTCCACGGTCCGCAACCAGCTCGCCCTCGTCGACAGCCTTCAGGCGCTCGACGACCTCATCGGCACGATGGACCTGC
Organism: Knoellia sp. Soil729; assembly: GCF_001427985.1. GTDB lineage: Bacteria > Actinomycetota > Actinomycetes > Actinomycetales > Dermatophilaceae > Knoellia. Next base: position 84,865 of record NZ_LMSA01000001.1, on the reverse strand, counting down.
AAGCGCCCTGGCCCGGCGACCCGGCAGAGGGCCAGCGCGGCCGGGCAGGCTCGCCCCGCGTCGTGGCGCTGCCCGAGAACTGGCTCAGCTCCCGTGAGCTCAACGAGGCCCAGCGCGCCCAGATCGCGCAGGCGGAGCTCTCTGTCTCAGGTGGCTGACAGACTGCCGGCATGACCCAGATCGGTATGCCGGGTGGCTCGGTTGAGCGTCCCGCGATCTTCTTCCGCGATGCCGCGCAGTTCCGGGCGTGGCTCGAGGCGAACTCCGACACCGCCACCGAGCTGTGGATGGGCCTGGAGAAGAAGCACGTGGCCGACCGCGGTCTCACGTGGGATGACGCGGTTCCCGAAGCCCTGTGCTTCGGCTGGATCGACAGCGTCTCCCAGCGCATCGACGAGGACACCCGTCGCCAGCGGTGGACGCCGCGCAAGTCCTCGAGCATCTGGAGCGCGGTCAACATCGCCCACGTCGAGCGGCTCCTGGCCGAGGGCAGGATGCAGCCGGCGGGCATCGCGGCCTACGAGCGGCGCAGGCCCGAGCGCAGCGGGATCTATGCCTACGAGGCCGGGCGGGAGCTCGGCGAGGTGCAGCGCGCGCAGCTCCTCGCCGACCCGGCGGTGGCCGCGTTCTGGGAGGTCGCCTCGCCGTCCTACCGCAAGGTCGCCGAGAACTGGGTGGTGACCGCAAAGCGCGAGGAGACACGCGAGAAGCGCCTCCTCCAGCTCATCGACGACAGCGCCCACGGCCGGCTCATCCCGAGCCAGCGCTACGGCAAGCAACCCGGGTGGGTGGCGCGGGCTGCCGCAGCGGCGGCGGAGGCGGCCGCGCACCGAGACGACTGACAGCCCCACTGGGCAGCGACGAGTCGGGTGGTCAGCCCCTGCGGGCCGCCTGCCGTTAGGGTCTTCGCCGTGACTTCTGCTCCCCGTGAACCCAAGGTCTCCCGCCGCATGGTGCTGGGTGCGATCCCCCTTCTCGGCGGTTGCTCGATCGCGCAGGACCGGTCGCCGTCGGCCCCGTCCTCGGCGGGGCCCGGCACTGCGCAGCCCCAGGTGACGCCCACGAGGGACCCCGCCTGGGTGCGCACCGAGAACGAGCGGCCCGGGGACCGCAGGTGGCGGCTGGAGAAGGTGGCTCGCAACGGGGAGCTCGGCGCCTTCTGCGACCGCGTCAGCGTGCTGCCGGGGGAGAGTGTCGGGTTGCGCGTGTCCTCCGGGCTCGGAGCGGTGACCATCTCGGCGCACCGCCTGGGGTGGTACGCGGGTTCGCGGGCACGCGAGGTGTGGCGCTCGCCGCAGCCCGTCGCGGCGTCGAAGCAGCCCAAGTCGGTCAAGGACCGCTTCGATGTCGTCGAGACGCACTGGGCAGAGACGCTGAAGGTGGACACGACGGGCTGGCCGGAGGGCAGCTACGTCTTCAAGATCGCCGCCCGCGGCAAGTCCTGCTGGACGCCGCTCACCGTGCGTACTGCCGATCCCAAGGGTCGACTCGTCCTCGTCAACGCGGTCACGACATGGCAGGCCTACAACCAGTGGGGTGGGCACTCGCTCTACAAGGGCCCGGACGGCTCCTTCGGGACGCGCTCGAGGGGCGTGAGCTTCGACCGGCCCTACAACTCCAACGGGGCAAGTCGACTGATGCGTGAGGAGGCGCCGACGATTGCCCTCGCGGAGAGCCTTGGCCTCGACCTGGCGTACACCACCTCCGTCGACGTCCACGCGGACCCGGCCTCGGTCCTCGGCGCCAGTGGCATCGTCACGCTGGGCCACGACGAGTACTGGACCGTGCCGACGAGGCGGGCGATGGAGCAGGCTCGGGACGCCGGCAGCAACCTCGCCTTCCTCGGCGCCAACGCGTGCTACTGGCGGGTCCGCATGGAGGACAGCGAGCTGGGTCGCCATCGGCGGGTCGTCTGTTTCAAGTCAGCGGCCGAGGATCCGAAGAAGGGTGCGGAGGACACCACGGACCTGTGGCGGCGCCGGCCGGACGCCGACCCGGAGAACACCCTGACCGGCATGCTCTACGAGGCATTCCCGGCGCAGGGCTCCATGGTCGTGCACGACGAGAGCCATTTCCTGCTTGAGGGCACGGGCGCCAAGGCCGGTGACCGGTTCCCCGGACTTGTCGGGATCGAGATCGACCGTGCCTATCCCGTGCCGGGAACTCCCGAGAGCCTGCAGGTGGTCATGCACTCACCGGTGGCGGCTCCGGGCGGGCGAGGGACGACACATTCGGACCTCACCTACTACACGGCCAGCTCGGGGGCTGGCGTGGTCTCGACCGGCAGCATGGTGTTCTCGAGGTGCTTCAACGGACCCATGGCCGAGCACGGCATCACCGCCGACAGCGTGGCCTTCGCCCGCGCCCTGACGACGACGCTGCTCACTGAGATGGCCAAGGGCCCGTTGGGCAGGCGCCACCCGGCCAAGCCCAACCTGGCGGAGCTGCACGCTTCGAGGAACACCAGCACCGGCACCGGGTTCGCCGTGGACTGGGACCACCTCGTCGCAGCCCGCACCTGAGCGACGACGGCCCGCACCCGTAGGGTCGGTTCCGTGACGTACACCGCGGGTGATCGCGAACGCTGGGTGGCCGAGGACCCGGCACAGAAGCGTGCCGACCGTGACGACTTCGCCCGCGACCGCGCGCGACTCGTCCACTCTGCGTCGCTGCGCCGCCTGTCGGCCAAGACTCAGGTCCTCCAGCCGGGCAGCGACGACTTCATCCGCAACCGGCTCACCCACAGCCTCGAGGTCGCCCAGATCGGTCGCGAGTTCGGAGCGGCCCTGGGCTGTGACGCTGACGTGGTCGACACGGCCTGCCTGGCCCACGACCTCGGCCACCCGCCGTTCGGCCACAACGGAGAGACCGCCCTCAACGCCATCGCCGCCGAGATCGGTGGCTTCGAGGGCAACGCCCAGACCCTGCGCATCCTCACCCGGCTCGAGCCGAAGCGCTTCCACGCGGACGGGCGTCCGGCCGGCCTGAACCTCACGCGCGCGTCCCTGGACGCGACCACGAAGTACCCATGGGCCCGTGGTGAGTCACCTTCTCCCACACCCAAGTTCGGTGTGTATGCCGCTGACCTCCCGGTTTTCGAGTGGTTCCGTGCGCGTGTCCCGACGAGCGAGCGGGCCTTCGAGGCCGAGGTCATGGACTGGTCCGACGACGTCGCCTACTCGGTGCACGACGTCGAGGACGCCATCGCCTCCGGCCGCCTCGACCCGCGCCTGCTGCGCGACGGCAGTGATGTCGACATGGTGCTGGACGTCGCGACGAGGTCCTATGCCACGGACCTCTCCCGCGACGACCTGGGTGCGGCGCTGGAACGCATCGTGGCCACGGGCGCCCTGCCCACGGCATACGCAGGCACGCGTGCCGACCTCGCCGGCCTCAAGGACATGACCTCGCGCCTCATCGGACGCTTCGTGCAGGCCGTCGAGACGGCAACCCGTGAGCGTCACGGCTGGGGCGACCTCGTGCGGCACGAGGCCGACCTCGTCGTGCCCGACGGGACGCGGGCCGAGTGCGCTGTCCTCAAGGCCACTGCGGCGCACTTCGTGATGAATGCCGTCGAGCGCGTCGAGCTCATGGCGGGGGAGCGCGAGATCATCGCCGACCTCGTCGCGGCCTACCGTGCGGAACCGACCCGTCTCGACCCCGAGCTGCGCGCCGACCACGACGCCGCCACCAATGACGACGAGGCCCTGCGCGTCGTCGTCGACCAGGTCGCCTCCCTCACGGACGTGCGAGCCCTCCAGCTGCACCGCCTCTGGTCCTGACCCCTTGGGGACGGGGTCGGACCCGAGAAGTGCTGGCGCGGCATACTGAACGCTCACACGTCGAGAGCGGACGAGGACGAGAGGAGCGAGCGTGGCGGGCCGGATCAACGCTGACGACATCCAGTCCGTCAAGGAACGCTCCTCGATCGAGGACGTCGTGCGCGACCACGTGACGCTGCGGCCCGGTGGTGTCGGCTCGCTCAAGGGCCTGTGCCCGTTCCACGACGAGAAGACCCCGTCGTTCACCGTGCGCCCGGCCGTGGGGGCCTACCACTGCTTCGGCTGCGGCGAGGGGGGCGACGTCATCTCCTTCGTGCAGAAGGTCGAGCACCTGACCTTCTCCGAGTCCGTCGAGCGGCTCGCCGCCAAGATCGGCATGGAGCTGCGCTACGACGAGGGTGGGGGGCCGCGCGAGGGCGGCATCGGGCGTCGGTCGAGGCTCATCGAGGCGCACCGCGTCGCCGAGGAGTTCTATGCCGCGTCGCTCGTGGACCGTCCCGATGCCCGACCGGCGCGCGACTTCATCCGGGACCGCGGGTTCAACCGGGTCATCGCCGAGCAGTTCGGCATGGGCTTCGCCCCGCGAGGTGGCGAGGACCTCACGCGTCACCTGCGTGAGAAGGGCTTCAGCGAGGACGAGATGGTCACCGCCGGCCTCTCCGGGCGGGGGAGCCGCGGGCTCTACGACCGGTTCCGTGGGCGGCTCGTCTGGCCGATCCGTGACGTCACCGGTGACACCGTCGGCTTCGGTGCGCGCCGGCTCCTGGATGACGACCGCATCGCCGCGAAGTACCTCAACACCTCCGAGACCCCCATCTACAAGAAGTCGCTCGTCCTCTACGGCCTCGACGTCGCCAAGAAGTCCATCGCGGCGGACCGTCAGGCCGTGGTCGTCGAGGGCTACACCGACGTCATGGCGGCCCACCTGTCCGGGGTGACCGGCGCCGTCGCGACCTGCGGCACGGCGTTCGGCATCGACCACATCAAGATCCTCCGGCGCATCATGCGCGACGAGGCCGACGGCGCCCCCGCCAAGGTGATCTTCACCTTCGACGGCGACGCGGCCGGACAGAAGGCCGCGATGAAGGCCTTCGGCGAGGACCAGCGCTGGGCGTCGCAGTCGTTCGTCGCCGTGGCTCCGGACGGCATGGATCCCTGCGACCTGCGCCTCGCGCGCGGTGACGAGGCGGTCAAGGCTCTCGTGGAGGACGCCGTCCCGATGTTCGAGTTCGCGGTGCGCACGACGATGAAGCGCTTCGACCTCGAGACGCCCGAAGGACGCGTGCAGGCGATGCGTGCGGTGGCGCCGATCATCAACTCGATCCGTGACTCCTCACTGCGCCCCGAGTACATGCGCAGCGTGGCCGGCATGCTCGGCCTCGAGGTGGAGCAGGTGCTCAGCGAGGTGCAGCGCGCGGGGCGGATCAAGGCTCGCGAGGGTGCTGACGGCGGCTCGGGTTCCGGGCCCGGCTCGGGTACCGCGCGGCCGGGTGAACGGGTCCCCGCCTCCACCGACGACGTCCCGGAGCCCAACGCCCATGAGGGCGGCTTTGCGCTGCCTCCTCCCAACCTGCGCGACCCCGTCGTCAACAACGAGCGCCAGCTGCTCCAGGCCCTCCTGCAGTACCCCACGCGCTTCACCACGGAGACCATCGACGCCATCCCACCGGTGGCCTTCACCGCCCCCGCGCACGCGGCCATCTTCGACGGCGTGCGGACCGTCGCCGGACGCGCCTCGCAGCTGTCCACGGCGGGGTGGGCGGCGGCGGTCACCGACGCTGCCCCCCTCGCCGTGCGCGGGCTGCTCGCCGAGCTGTCCGTCGCACCGCTGCCCACGCGCGTGGACGCGACGACCGGCCTGCCGCCCCAGCGCTACCTGGAGTCGCTCGTCATCGGCGTCCACGACTCCGGCCTCAGCCGCCAGATCGCCGACGAGACCGCCGCCATCCGCCGGCTGCAGAACTCACCCGAGCCCGACCAAGAGGCCCTGCGTGCCCGCTCCCGACGACTCATCGAGCTCGAGATGAACCGCGCCCGCCTGCGCGACCGGCTCACCTCATGAGGCTGCCCCGGCTCGGACGTCGCGGCCCAGAGGTCCCGGCGGAGGCACAGGCTGCGTTGGGCGAGCGAGCCACGGACGTCCTGTCCGCCACACGGGACGCCCGCTCCACGGCATACCTCCTCGCGACCAAGACGCACGTGTATGCCGTCCGCGACGGTTCCGTGGTCCTCGACCGTCCGTGGCACATGGTCGACCAGGGGAGCTGGGTGGACGAGTCCGCCCGGCTCACCGTGACGTGGGTGGACAGGGCTCCGGCCTCGGTGTGGGAGCTCCACGAGCCGGGGACGTTCCCGCAGGTCCTGCGTGAGCGAGTCCAGGCCACGGTGGTGCTCTCCGACGAGGTCGACCTCGGGGCGAAGCGGCGAGCTCGGGTCGTCGTCCGCAGGGACCTCGCCACCGGCGCCCTCATGAGCCAGACGATCCTGGGACGCGGCGTGCGGTCCTCCGACCCGGGCGTGCGCGAGCAGACGCGTCTCGCTCTCGACCGGCTGCGCGAGCAGGTCGGGCTCGACTGAGATGGGTGCCGACGGCGCGTCTGTCGGGGGCGTTTTCGTGACTGGGCCCACCCTTTGCTAGGGTTGCGCAGCGCGCCGCCCGCGGCACGTCACGCACCACGATCGACACTGAGGCAGTGTGGGTCGGATGCATTCCCCTGTAGCTCAATTGGCAGAGCAGCCGACTGTTAATCGGCAGGTTGTTGGTTCGAGTCCAACCGGGGGAGCCGACCGACGAAGGGCCCGGATCCTCACGATCCGGGCCCTTCGTCGTCGAGCTGTCAGGTACTCGCACCAGTGTTCGTGGGATCCAGCAGGACCACGTCGTGGAGGACCTTGGTGCGTCCCCGACGGGACAGGCGACGCTCGACGTAGACCGCCAGCAGGGACAGCAGGTAGTTCATCGTGATGAACAGGATGGCCGCCACGATGTAGGCCGGCACGGTATTGGCGAAGGCCGAGCCGGTGGTCTTGGACCAGGTGAGCAGCTCGGTGTAGGTGATGGCCGTGCCGAGGGCCGAGTCCTTGAGGACCGTGACGAACTGCCCGATGAGGGCGGGGAGCATCGCGGTGAGGGCCTGTGGCAGCTGGATCGAGCGGAGCACCTGACCCGGGGTGAGCCCGATGGACAGCCCGGCCTCGCCCTGTCCCTTGGGCAGGGCGAACACTCCCGCGCGGACGAGCTCGGCGATGACGGCACCGTTGTAGAGGGTCAGGGCCGTGACCACCGCGGCGAGCGGGTTGAGGTCGTTGGCGAAGACGCCGTTGCGGGTGTAGACCCCGAACGCGAAGATCATCATGATCAGCACGGGGACCGAACGGAAGAACTCGACGACGACGCTGCTGACCCAGCGCACAGCAGCGATCTGGGACAGCCTGCCGATGCCGAAGACCAGCCCGAAGATGGCGGCGAAGACGATGGAGATGAGGGCTGCCTTGATGGTGCCCCACAGGCCCGGGATGAGGTAGTCCCGCCAGATCGAGCGGTCGGTCACGAACGGCTTCCACATGAAGCCCTGCAGCTGGTTGGCCGTCTGCATCTTGCGGAACACGACGTAGAGCGCCAGGAGTGCCAGCACGACACCTACACCGGTGAGGATCGCGTGACGGCGCCGGGCCTTCGGGCCGGGGGCGTCGAAGAGGGTGGCCTGGGCGCTCATCGCTTCACCGCCAGGCGGCGCGACATCCGCGTGATGAGCAGACCGAGCGGCAGCGTGAGGATGACGAAGCCGATCGCGAAGGTGAGGAACACGCTGAACCCGCTGCCCTCGTTCTCGATGACGACGGACATGAGGTTTGCTGCTTCCCCGGCGCCGATCACGGCCGCCACCGTGCTGTTCTTGATCAGGGCGATGATGGTCGAACCGATCGGGGCGACCGCTCCCCGAAACGCCTGGGGGAGCAGCACGTGCTGCATGCTCTGGCCGAACGTCAGCCCGATGGCTCGCGCAGCCTCCGACTGACCGGCCGGCACCGTGTTCACCCCGGAGCGCAGGGCCTCACAGATGAACGCACCGTGGTAGACGGAGAGCATCACCACGGCCCACCGGAAGACGTTGCTGCTGATGTCGGTGGTGTTGAGCTGGATGCCGAGGATGTAGGACATCCCGAGGATGCTGAACAGCATGAGCAGCGTCAGCGGGGTGTTGCGGAACGTGTTGACGTACCACGTGCCGATCCACTGGAAGACGCGCACCGGCGACAGTCGGAGCACGGCCACGATCGTCCCGAGGATCAACGCACCGATCGTGCCCAGGATCGAGAGCTTGATGGTGCCCCAGAACGCGCCCAGCACGTCGTAGTTGTTCAAGATCTCGCGCATGCACGGACCTTTCGGTTGTGAGGAGACGCAGGTCGGACGAGGTATGCCGCCCGCCCACGAGAGCGGGCGGCATACCTCGTCTCACAGTCGGGTCAGGAGCAGGGGTCCGGCTTCGGCGGGTTCACGCTCGTGTCGACCTTGAACCCGGCCGGGCCGAGGTTGTCGTTGACAGCCTTCTGCCAGTCACCGGAGTCCACCATCTTCTTGAGGGCGGTGTTGATCTTCTCGCAGAGGGCGGTGTCGCCCTTCTTGATGCCGACGCCGTAGCGCTCCTCGGAGAAGGTCTTGCCGACGACCTTGAGCTTGCCCTTGTACTGGTCCTGGGACGCGTAGCCGGCGAGGATCGTGTTGTCCGTCGTCAGGGCGTCGACGCCCTTGGACACCAGCGCTGCCACGCACTCGGAGTAGGTGCCGAACTCCTGCAGCTGCACGCCGGGGTACTTGTCCTTGACCTTCTGCGCGGACGTGGAGCCGGTGACCGAGCACAGCTTCTTGCCGGTCAGCGAGTCCGGGCCGGTGATGCTCGAGTCGTCTGCCCGCACGAGGAGGTCCTGACCGGCGATGAAGTACGGACCGGCGAAGGAGACCTGCTCCTTGCGCTTGTCCGTGATCGAGTATGTCGCGAAGATCATGTCGACCTGGCCGGTGGACAGCAGCGTCTCGCGCTGTGCCGACGGCGACTGGACCCAGGTGATGTCGCTGTCGCCGAGCTCCTTGGCGACGTACTTGGCGACGTCGACGTCGAAGCCCTTGTAGTCGGAGCCGACCTTGAGGCCCAGGCCCGGCTGGTCGAACTTGATGCCGATCTTGACGGACTTGCCGCCGCTGCTGCCGGTGCTGCCGGAGTCAGTGGCTCCGTCCTTGGCGCTGTCACCGCAGGCGGCGAGACCAAGTGTGAGCACAGAGGCGGCGAGAACCGCGCTGAGCTGGCGAACCTTCATGTGTTTCCTCCTGTTGGGCTTGGGTCAGTGGGTGAGGATCTTGCCGAGGAAGTCCTTGGCCCGGTCGCTCGTGGGGTGGGTGAAGAACTCCTCGGGTGTGTTCTGCTCGACGATCTGGCCATCGGCCATGAAGACGACCCGGTTGGCTGCCTTGCGGGCGAAGCCCATCTCGTGGGTGACGACGACCATCGTCATCCCCGACTTGGCGAGCTCGACCATGACGTCGAGGACCTCGTTGATCATCTCGGGGTCCAGCGCGGAGGTCGGCTCGTCGAAGAGCATCACCTTGGGGTCCATCGCGAGGGAGCGGGCGATGGCCACGCGCTGCTGCTGGCCACCGGAGAGCTGAGCCGGGAACTTCTGGGCCTGGTGCGCGACACCGACGCGCTCGAGAAGCTCCATGGCGCGCTTCTCGGCCTCGGCCTTGTTCTGCTTGCGGACCTTGATCGGTCCGAGCGTCACGTTGTCGAGGATCGACTTGTGCGCGAAGAGGTTGAAGGACTGGAAGACCATGCCGACGTCGGCGCGCAGCTCGGCCAGGGCCTTGCCCTCCTCGGGGAGGGTTTTGCCGTCGATGGTGATCGTGCCGGACTCGATGGTCTCGAGGCGGTTGATCGCCCGGCACAGCGTTGACTTGCCCGAGCCGGAGGGGCCGATGACGATGACCACCTCACCCTTGCCGATCTCGAGGTTGATCTCCTGGAGGACATGGAGGTCGCCGTAGTGCTTGTTGACGTCCTTGAGGACGACGAGGGGCTCAGTCATGCACGGAAACCTACCGCCCTGTGGCCCCCGTGACGTCGGACTGGCCCGATGAGTCACCGTTTCGCAACGTCGGTGCCTCGTTCACGGCCTCGGTATGCCGGGCGGTCGCCCGGCGCAGGTAGGCTCGGCTCCGCTTCAGGGGCGGTAGCTCAGTTGGTCAGAGCAGCGGACTCATAATCCGTCGGTCCTGGGTTCAAGCCCCAGCCGCCCCACACATGTTCCAGCAGGTCAGCGACCGAGGCCGGCAGCCACCTTGCCGGACACGACTTGGCCATCTCGGAGTCTGGTGGCGCGACCCCCGTCTACGGGGATGAGGAGACGGGGGCCGCGTCAGGTATGTACCCACCGACAGCCCGGGCATGCGGCTGGGCCCGCCTCGATGCAGCAGTCACTAGCAGGGGGAGCGCAATGTAGTCAGTCGCGATGGCCCAAAGTGACCTTTGACCAGCCGACCGGGGTCATGGACCCTCGACGGCAGGGCCAGCACGTAACGCGCAGGACGTGACGGCTCGGACAGACGCCCCCTCCCGGGAGACACAGGGAGTCTCCGTCTAGGGAGGGGGCGCCGCCGCGAAGCGAGGCAGCAGCTACCTCACTCGCTGCGCGGACCCGTATACACACGCACAGGGCGGGCCCACGCCAATACGGACCCTATCGACCCGACCCCGGGGGAAAGGTGGAAATCCGCGAAGCAGAAGAGCGCCCCGTGGGTTTCCGTCGAGGCTGGCTGAGCGGATCCCAGAAACAGCGTCATGGTGGCGGCGAGAAGGGCATGCTCCACCCGCGGGGCACGACGAAGGCGGGCAGACCCGTGTGGGTCTGCCCGCCTTCAGCATGTGGCAGGGGTCAGCAGCCCTTCCCGGACTTGCCCTTGCACTGCGTGGTCACGGTGGGCGTCGGAGCCGGGGCCGTCGCGGCAGGCACCGCGTTGGTGTTCAGCCCGTCGACCTTGCGGATCGTGGCGTTGAGCCGCTCGCCGAGGTACATCGTGCCGTTGTGCACGCCGATCGACCAGGCGTACTCGGGCACGGTGGTCAGGCCCTTCCAGCTGAGTCCGTCGGCGCTGCGGTACACGCCTCCACGGGACAGGGCGTAGATGTAGCCGTCGCCCGGGATGTCGAAGTCGAGCACGTTCCAGTCGGTCATGGGAAGGACGGTGGTGGACCTCGTCCCGTCGAAGGCGACGATGCCGACACCGAAGCTGGTGCAGAGGATCCGGCCGTTGTAGACCTCGACCGAGCGAGCCTCCACCGTGTTGCAGGGCTTGGCGCCCGAGACGGTCGACCAGGACGTGCCGTTGAAGACGCGCAGCGGCGCTCCCTCGAGGACGTCCTGCGCCTGCATGTACATCTTCCCGTTGAGCGCCGCGGCCCAGTAGTAGCGCTCGCGACCCATCTCGACGCTCGAGGTGTCCTTGGCCACGAGCGACCAGGACGCACCACCGTCGGTGGAGCGGTAGGCAGCGGCGCCGCCCTTGGTTCCCTCGACATTCTTGGCGGAGCCCACCATCCACAGGTCCGAGCCGTTGAGCGTGGCCACGTCATAGACGTGCTCGGCGGGAGCCTTGAACTCGTTGGTCCACGTGCCGCTGGCGTTGGTGGAGAAGCCCTGGTTCGAGGTCGCCGAGCCGGTCGGGTCCGTCCACGGGGCGTAGAGCTTGCCGTTGATCTTGCGGAAGGTCGTGATCTCCTCGGTGGGGGCGGTCAGACCGGAGTCGGCGAACTGGGAGGTGGCCGGGTCGAAGGTGCTCACGGCGGTCGGGCCACCGTTGACGATGTAGTCGCCGTAGCCGACGTAGAACTTGCCGTTGTCCATGGTCAGGCTGCGGATGGTGCGGCCGGACTCGTTGGGCTTGGCCAGCGCCTGCGGGCTCACGCCCACGATCGAGGTCGGGTAGGTCGGTAGAGCCGCCGTGGTCGTGGTCGTGGCGGGCGGCTTGGGCTTCTTGGCCTGTGCGGGGCCGGCGGCCATGCCGACGCAGCCGAGGCTGACAGCGGTGGCCGCGAGGGCGGCGAGCAGGGGACGGGCTGACAGGGGGCGGGTACCCATCGGGGTGCTCCTCGTGTGACGCAGGGCGGGGTTGACCCAGACGGGCCACGCCCAATGGTCAAGGCGGGGGTCAACTTAGGCAACTCGGATCAGCTAAATGACTCAAAATGACTATAGGGTGCGCTCGCGCGTGTTCCAGGAGCCTGAGCCTGCATCGACGGCACATCAGTGCTCATGACGTGCGTGTTCTGCATGGTGGAGATGGTGCCCATGCGGCATGATGAGGCAGACGGTTCTGGAGTTGGCTCCTGAGGCGTGTGAGCGTGAACGACAACGGCACCCAGCGAGGTGCCCACAAAGTGAGCTGACCGGCATACAGATCTGTTGCCCTCCAGGACACGTGCGACGGCGTTGGGGAAGACGTCCCTTGCACGTGAAGGAGGCCAGGATGTCTGTCGCGACGCGACGTGTGTCGACCCGGGGAGTGGTGTTCATCCACTCGGCCCCGGCAGCGCTGTGCCCTCACATCAACTGGGCGCTCGAGTCCGCAACGGGTTCGCGCGTCTCCATCGACTGGACCTCCCAACCCGCCGCTCCCGGCCTCATGCGCGGTGAGTGGTCCTGGATCGGCGAGCAGGGCACCGGTGCGCGCCTGGCCTCGACCCTGCGGGGTTGGCAAGGCCTGCGCTACGAGGTCACCGAGGACCCCAGCGCGGGCTGCGACGGCTCGCGCTGGTCCCACACCCCGAGCCTGGGCATCCACCACTCCACGACCTCCGCCAGCGGCGACGCCGTGGTCAACGAGGAGCGGCTCAAGGAGATCCTGCTCCTCGCTCAGGGGTCCTCCGAGGCGATCGAGGAGATGGTCGAGGAGGTCCTGGGCACCGACTGGGACAACGAGCTCGAACCGTTCCGCTACGCCGGTGACGGCGCTCCCGTGCGCTGGCTGCACCAGGTCGGCTGACCGGCGGCATTCCGACCGGAGGGAACGTTGGGGGTCCGGAGGGAAAGGTCCCATCCGGTCCCTCGACGTTCCCTCATGGGGAGCAAAAGTCGGGGCGCCTGGGGTCAGAGGGGGATGTTGTTGTGGTCGCCGCGGCGCTGGGGTGCCTCGGCGATCGCCCTGGCCAGGGCCGACCGGGTGACCGACGGCTCGACGATCTCGTCGACCACGCCGATCTCGACCGCGCGGGCCAGACCGCCCGACATGAGGTCGTGCTCGTCGGCGAGCTGCTGCTCCACGGCGGCGCGCTCGGCGTCGTCGACCTCGGCGAGACGCCGACGGTGCAGGATGCGGATGGCCGCCACCGAGCCCATGACGGCGACGTGCGCCGTCGGCCAGGCAAAGACGCGCGTGGCACCGAGCGAGCGCGAGTTCATCGCGATGTAGGCCCCGCCATAGGTCTTGCGGGTCACGAGTGTCACGCGCGGCACCGTGGCCTCGGCGAAGGCGTGGAGCAGCTTGGCCCCTCGCCGGACGACACCATCCCACTCCTGGCCGACTCCCGGCAGGTAGCCGGGGACGTCGACGAGGACGATGAGCGGCACGCCGAACGCGTCGCACATGCGCACGAAGCGGGCAGCCTTCTCCGCCGAGGGGGAGTCGAGGCACCCGCCGAGACGCATCGGGTTGTTGGCGACGACACCGACCGTGCGGCCGCCGAAGCGTCCGAGCTGGGTGACGATGTTGGGCGCCCAGCGCGGGTGCAGCTCGATCGAGTCGGCACCCTTGTCGAGCACGTTGTCGACGACCGGGTGCACGTCGTAGGCCCGCTTCGCGGACTCCGGGAAGGTCTCCTCCAGGTCGAAGTCCTCGACCGCAGAGACGTCGAGCGTGCCCTGGTCGGCGAGCAGCGAGCAGAGCTGGCGACCACGCTCGTAGGCCTGCTCGGTCGAGTCGGTGACGATGTGGACGACGCCGCTGCGGCGGCCGTGCGGCTCGGGGCCGCCCAGCCGCAGAGCGTCGACGTTCTCACCGGTGACGGAGCGCACGACGTCGGGGCCGGTGACGAAGATCCGCCCGTCCGGGGCAAGGATCACGATGTCGGTCAGGGCCGGCCCGTAGGCCGCTCCGCCCGCGGCGGCACCGATGACGACGGAGATCTGCGGGATCTTGCCCGACGCGCGGGTCATGATCGCGAACACCTCACCGACGGCGTGCAGGCTGACCACGCCCTCGGGCAGGCGGGCTCCGCCCGAGTGCCAGATCCCGACGACCGGTATGCCGTCCGCCAGCGCACGCTCGTAGGCCGCCACGACGACCTTGCAGCCGGCGACACCCATGGCACCGCCCATGATCGTGGCGTCGGAGCAGAAGGACACGACGGGCACGCCCTGGCAGGTGCCGATGGCGGCCAGCATGCCCGAGTCGTCCTCGGGAGTGATGAGCTCGACGGAGCCCTCGTCGAAGAACGCCTGGAGGCGCAGCCGCGGGTTGCGGGGGTCGGTGGCGCGGTCCGGCTTGGGCTTGGTCGCCGCCGAGGCGGTGGCGGAGGACTCGTTGGGCTGGTGCGCCATCAGATGCTCTTCACGGTGAGGGCGACGTTGTGCCCGCCGAACCCGAACGAGTTGTTGAGGGCTGCGATGTCACCGTCGGGCAGCGTGCGGTGCTCGCCGCGCACGACGTCGAGCGCGATGGCCGGGTCGAGCTCCTCGATGTTGATCGTGGCGGGCGCGATGCGGTGGTGCACCGAGAGGATCGTGAAGAGCGCCTCGAGGGCACCGGCCGCACCGAGCAGGTGGCCGGTCATCGACTTGGTCCCGGTGACGCACATGCCGTCGGTCGCATCCCCGAAGGCCCGCCGGATGGCGTTGGCCTCGGCGACGTCACCGACCGGGGTCGACGTCGCGTGGGCGTTGATGTGCACGATGTCCGCCGGGGTGAGGCCGGCGCGCTTGACGGCCTCGACCATGGCGCGGGAGGCGCCTGCGCCCTCGGGCTCGGGAGCGGTGATGTGGTGGGCGTCCGCTGACATGCCAGCTGCAGAGAGCTCGGCATAGATGCGCGCGCCACGAGCCCTGGCGTGCTCCTCGGACTCCAGGACGATGACGCCCGCGCCCTCGCCCATGACGAAGCCGTCACGGCCCGTGTCGTAGGGGCGCGAGGCACCGGCTGGGTCGTCGTTGCGCTTCGAGAGCGCCTGCATCTGCGCGAAGCCGGCGAAGGGAAGGGGGTGGATGGCGGCCTCGGTGCCACCGGCGATGACGATGTCGGCGCGGCCGAGCCGGATCTGGTCCATGGCCAGGGCCATGGACTCGGCTCCGGAGGCGCAGGCCGACACGGCCGTGTGGGCGCCGGCGCGGGCTCCGAGCGCGAGCGAGACGTTGCCGCTGCTGCTGTTGGGCATGATCATCGGGACGGTCAGCGGGAAGACGCGACGCACGCCCTTCTCGCGCAGGTTGTCCCACTGGTCCAGGAGGGTGTTGACGCCGCCCATCCCGGTGCCGATGGCGACCATGAAGCGGTCGGGGTCGACCTCGGGGGAGCCTGCGTCGGCCCAGGCCTCACGGGAGGCGACCATGGCGTACTGCGCGCTGGGGTCCATCCGGCGGCACTCGACCTTGCTGAGCACCTCTTCGGGAGAGGTGTGGATCGTGGCGGCGAAGGTGACCGGGAGGTCGTACTCCTGCACCCAGTCCTGGGTCAGCGGGCGGGCGCCGGAGGTCCCGGCGAGGATCGCGTCCCACGTCTGCGTGATCGTGCCGCCGAGCGGGGTGGTGGCGCCGAGACCGGTGACGACGACGCGACGTTCGGTGCTCATGTTCGATGACTCCTTGGCGTGGGGGTGGTGTCCGACTTATTGCGCTTTTGTGCATGTCCCGTAGCGGTGTGGCCGCTCATCCGGGTGCACAAAAGCGCAATAAGTCGAAGGGAGGGGGTCAGGCCTGGTTGTTCTTGATGAACGTCACGGCGTCGCCGACGGTGCGCAGGTTCTTGACCTCGTCGTCGGGGATGCGCACGCCGAACTTCTCCTCGGCGTTGACGACAATGGTCATCATCGAGAGGGAGTCGATGTCGAGGTCGTCGGTGAACGCCTTGTCGCTCTGGACGGCCTCGGGGTCGAGTCCGGTCTCCTCGTTGACGATCTCTGCGAGACCCGCGAGGATCTCCTGCTCACTCTGAGCCATGTCCTGCTCCTTCGTGGTTGCGGTCCGCCGGTTGCGGACGCTCATGGGTGGGGCGGGTGATGCGGTGGCCCGTGGTGCCCGCGGGCCTCGGGAGTCCTAGGGAAGGGTGATGACCTGGGCGGCATACGACAGGCCGGCACCGAAGCCGATCTGCAGCGCGAGTCCGCCTCGTGGGGCGAGGCCCTCCCGCAGCATTCGCTCGGTCGCCAGGGGGACCGAAGCCGCCGAGGTGTTGGCCGAGTCGATGATGTCGCGGGCCACCGGAACGTGCTCGGGCATCCTGAGCTGCTTGCACAGGGCGTCGATGATGCGGACGTTGGCCTGGTGGGGGATGAAAGCGTCGAGCTGGTCCACGCTCACTCCCGCGACGTCGAGGGCCCGCTGCGCCACCGGAGCCATGCTCCAGACCGCCCAGCGGAAGACGCGCTGGCCCTGCATGCCGATGGTGGGCCAGTCGAGCTTCTGCTCGTGGACGTCGATCCAGCTCTCGTTCTGGGCGATGACGTCCCACTTGTCACCCTCGGAGCCCCAGACCGTGGGCCCGATGCCGGGCTCCTCGGCGGCGGACACGATCGCGGTGCCCGCGCCGTCACCGAAGATGAAGGCCGTCCCGCGGTCGGTCCGGCTCGTGAAGTCCGAGAGCCGTTCGACGCCGATGACGGCGACGTTGCGGGCGCTGCCACCGCGGACCATGTCGTTGGCCAGGCTGATGCCGTGACAGTAGCCGGCGCACGCTGCCGAGATGTCGAAGGCAACCGGCTTGTCCATCCCCATCCGGTCCGCGAGCGCCGGTGCGGCGGCGGGCGTCTGGTAGGGGTGCGAGACCGTGGCGAGGACGACCGCGTCGACCTCACCCGCCTCCAGGCCCGCCATCTCGAGGGCGTCGCGAGTGGCGAACTCGGACATGTCGATGACGCTCTCGCCCTCACCGGCGAAGTGGCGGGTCTTGATGCCGGACCGCTCCTGGATCCACTCGTCGGACGAGTCGATCGCCTCGACGAGCTCGGAGTTGGGCACGACGCGTCGGGGACGGTAGGCACCGATGCCGGTGATGCGCGCGTGGGCCGCGCCGGTCCTGGTGCTGATGACGCCGGGCATGCGGCTCAGCCTTCCTGGGGGTGGAGACGGACGATGGGCTGGCCGGGAGAGACAGGGTCGCCGTCCTCGACGAGCCACTCCACGATGCGGCCACCGTGGGGGGCGACGACGTCGTAGCTGTCACGCAGGGTGCCGACGGTCGCGATGACGCTGCCGGTCTCGACCTGCGCGCCGACCTCGGTCGCGGTGAACGAGACCATGCCCTTGGCGGGGCTGATGACCAGCCGCCACGTCGGGTCCTGGGCGACGCCGCCCGAGACCGCGTGCTCCTTGACCATGCGGTGGGCCTGCTCGAGGTCGTCCGGCGACTTCAGCGCCAGGATCTCGACACCCTTGAGGGCGCGCTTGGCGAGCCCGGTCAGGGCGCCGGCCGGCGGGACCTCGATGATGCCCGTGACGCCGAGCTCGGTGAACGTCTGCATGGTGAGGTCCCAGCGGACCGGGTTGCTCACCTGGCTGACGAGCCGGCGCAGCACCTCGCGCCCACTGTGGACGACGGCGCCGTCACGGTTGGACACCAAGGGGACCCGTGCGTCGTGCGTCGACATGGCCTTGGCGTAGCGGTCCAGGAGATCGACCGCCGGAGCCATGTGCTCGGTGTGGAAGGCGCCGGCCACCTTGAGCGGGATGACCCGCGCCTTGGCGGGGGGCTCAGCAGCCAGGGCGGCGAGCTGGTCCATCGTCCCGGCCGCGACGACCTGGCCGGCACCGTTGATGTTGGCGGGGGTGAGCCCGTGGCGCTCGATGGTCGCGATGACCTCGTCGGGGTCACCGCCCATGACCGCGCTCATGCCCGTGGGCTGCACCGCGCTGGCCTCGGCCATCGCCCGGCCGCGCTCGCGGACGAAGACCATGGCCTGCTCTGCCGAGATGACACCGCCGGCGGCGGCAGCGGTGATCTCGCCGACGGAGTGGCCCGCTCCTGCTCCGACGAGACGGAAACCGTCGGCCGGGTGCTCGAAGAGCGCCAGCAGCGAGACGAGGCCCGAGGCGACGATGAGGGGCTGGGCGATGGCCGTGTCCTTGATGGTCTCCTCGTCGGACTCGGTCCCGTGTCTGACGAGGTCCATGCCCGCGACGGCGGACAACCAGCCCATCCGCTCTCGCAGGCCCGGGATGTCGAGCCAGGGGGTGAGGAAGCCGGGCGTCTGGGAGCCCTGTCCAGGGCACACGATGACAAGCACCTCTTCAGAGTGGCTGTGAACGGCTGCCGGGGGCCCGATGGACGGAGACGATTTCCGGGGCCGAGATCTGTAGGGTTCCTACAATTCGTGCGGGCCGGGCTCCAGCGGCGGCTCGGGGAGTCGCGTCATCCGGAACGACGGCTCCGGGGCTACTCGTCCGTAGGCCAGCGCGAGCCGCACGGTCTGCGCATCGTGCGGGTCGGTGAGGTCGTAGCCGATGGACTCGGCGATCTTGCCCAGTCGGTACCTCACCGTGTTGGTGTGGACGAACAGCGCCCGGGCCGTGCCCTCCAGCCCCAGGCCGCCGTCGAGATAGGCCGCAGCGGTCTCGAGGAGGTTGCGCCCGCTGCTGGCGGACAACGGCGCATAGACGGTCGAGACGAGGGCCGCGCGAGCCGGCAGGTCACCGAGCAGGGCCCGTTCGGCGAGCAGGTCGTCACTGCGGACCGGCCGAGGAGCGGCGGGCCAGGCGAAGGCCGCCGTATGGCCCGAGAGCGCGGCACGCGCGCTGCGCCCCGCGGCATACAGGTGCGGGACGACGGGACCCACCACGATCGGGCCGTCCCCGAAGTGTTCGCCGAGGTGCGACGCCGTCCGCAGGGCGTCGGTGACCCGGCCCACGATGCTCACCACGCGACGGCCGTGGATCGCGACGAGCACCTCCACGCCGTGGCGTTTGGCGCTGCGGTGCAGCTCGTCGACGACGTGTGAGGCTCCGGCCTCGGGGGTGGACCCCACGATGACGCAGACGTTGGTGGTGGTGCCCCATCCGAGGGCCGACGCGCGTGACTGCATGGAGTCGTCGGCCTCCCCGCGGATGACCGCGTCGACGACGAGGGCCTCGAGCCGGGCATCCCAGGCGCCGCGCGCCTCGGCGGCGTGGGCATAGACCTCGGCGACCGAGAACGCGATCTCGCGGCTGTAGCGCAGGACCGCCTCGCGCACCTTGGTCTCGTCGCCGCGCGCCGCCAGCCCGCTCGACTCGCGTTCGACCACGTCGACGACGGTGCGCATGAGGTCCAGGGTCTGCCCGAGGCTGATCGACCGGGTCAGCTCGCGCGGCGCCGTGCCGAAGACGTCAGCGGTGATGTGGGCCTTGTCCTGGCTGCCGGTGAACCACTCGATGAACGACCTGATGCCGGCCTGGGCGATGAGCCCGACCCAGGAGCGTTCCTCCGGTGGCAGGTTGCGGTACCACTCGTGGTCGCTCTCCATCTGCTGCACCGCCGCCGCGCCGAGGTCGCCTGCGGTGCGCTCGACCCGGCGTCGTGTCGCTGCCGAGGGACGCGTTCGCGAGGTGGCCACCTGCGGAGTCTATTTGTATGCCGTGCACAACGATGGCCTACAGGTTGCCCGTTCGGAGCGGGGTGGCTCCTCAGGCCTGCCAGCCGAGCGCCTGCTCACCCAGGGTCAGCGCCAGCCACCACACGGCCGCCGCGACGAACGGCATGGCGAGGACCACCCAGGGGCGCCGGGTGAACCACCGGATCGCGAGGATGAACAACAGCAGCCAAAAGGCCATGAGCACGACGATGGCCCACAGGGGGGCGGCCAGACCGGAGGAGACGTAGAACGGCAGGACCGCGACGAGCCCCAGGACGCCGACGATCGCTACCGCACGTTGGAGGAGGCGCTGTCCGCTCATGGCGACAGCATGCCCTGTGTGCCCCAGCGCGAGCCAGAGGTCGCGCTGAGGCACACGAGGCATGGTTCTCAGTCGGTGCCGAACTCCATGGCCGCCGCGTCGAGCGCGTTGTCGTCGGGACCTGCCGGCTGCGGGTTGTCGGTGATGCGGTCGTAGCCGCCCGCGGGCAGCTCGCCGAACAGGGTGCCGTTCTCGACGAGCAGCTGTCCCTGGTCCACGGGCTGGTTCGCATAGAGCTCGAGCTTGGACCGGGAGTCGGCGATGTCGAGGTTGCGCATGGTCAGCTGGCCGATCCGGTCCAGTGGCCCGAAGGCCGCGTTCTCCACCCGCTCCATCGACAGCTTGTCGGGGTGGTAGCTGAAGTTCTCGCCCCGGGTGTCGAGAATCGAGTAGTCGTCGCCGCGCCGCAGGCGCACAGTCACCTCACCGGTGACGACGGAGGCGATCCAGCGCTGGATGGCCTCGCGCAGCATGAGGCTCTGGGGGTCCAGCCAGCGACCCTCGTAGAGGAGGCGGCCGAGCTTGCGGCCCTCGTTGTGGTAGTTCGCGATCGTGTCCTCGTTGTGCACCGCGTTGAGGAGCCGCTCGTAGGCGATGTGGAGCAGCGCCATGGCCGGGGCCTCGTAGATGCCGCGCGACTTGGCCTCGATGATGCGGTTCTCGATCTGGTCCGACATGCCCAGGCCGTGGCGGCCACCGATCGTGTTGGCGAGGTCGACCAGGGCGACCGGGTCGAGGTCCTGGCCGTTGATCGCGACCGGGCGTCCCTGCACGAAGCGGACGGTGACGTCCTCCTGCTCGATGAGGACAGACTGGTCCCAGTGCTTGACGCCCATGATCGGCTCGACGACCTCCATGGACTCGTCGAGGTGCTCGAGGGTCTTGGCCTCGTGGGTGGCGCCCCAGATGTTGGCATCGGTCGAGTAGGCCTTCTCGGCGCTCGCCCGGTAGGGGAGCTCGCGTGCCGTGAGCCACTCGCTCATCTCGTGCCGGCCGCCGAGCTCGGTGACGAAGTCGGCGTCGAGCCACGGCTTGTAGATGCGGAGGTCGGGGTTCGCGAGAAGACCGTAGCGGTAGAACCGCTCGATGTCGTTGCCCTTGAACGTCGAGCCGTCGCCCCAGATCGAGACGTTGTCGGCCTGCATCGCCCTCACGAGAAGCGTGCCGGTGACCGCGCGGCCCAGGGGAGTCGTGTTGAAGTAGGTCTTGCCGCCGCTGCGGATGTGGAAGGCGCCGCAGGCGATGGCGGACAGGCCTTCCTCGACGAGAGCGCTGCGGCAGTCGACGAGACGGGCGATCTCGGCGCCGTACTCACCGGCGCGCTCGGGCACCGTGTCGATCTCGGGCTCGTCGTACTGGCCCAGGTCCGCGGTGTAGGTGCAGGGGACTGCACCCTTCTCGCGCATCCAGGCGACGGCGACGGAGGTGTCGAGACCTCCGGAGAAGGCGATGCCGACGCGCTCGCCGACGGGCAGGGAAGTGAGTACCTTGGACACGTTGCAAGACTATACAGCCGAACGCATAACCACAAATACAGGGTATGCCGTCCGGCTCGCCGGTCGAGACACGCCTGCACCCGTCGCGCACCGGATCCGGAGCTGACGCGCAGACAGCCCTAGGTTGGGTCTCGTGAAGCGAGCTCTGATCTCCCTGTCCGTGGCTGCGGGGCTCGCCCTGTCCTCGCCCGTGCTGGTGTCGTGCTCGACGGCCACTCAGACCCCACCGAAGGTCACCGGTGAACACGCGATCGTCAGCGAGCCCGTCGTGTACTCGCACCGCGGCGCGTCGGGCTACCGTCCGGAACACACGCTCGCGGCATACCGGCTCGCCGTCCAGGAGGGGGCCGACTACATCGAGCCGGATCTCGTCATGACGCGCGACGGCATACTCGTCGACCGTCACGAACCCGAGATCGGTGGAACGACCGACGTGGCCAGCCATCCGGAGTTCGCGGGGCGCAGGACCACGAGGAAGCTCGACGGCAAGCCGGTGACGGGGTGGTGGGTGCAGGACTTCACTCTGGCCGAGCTCAAGACGTTGCGGGCCCGTGAGCGCCTCCCACAGCTGCGCCCCGAGAGCGCGGGCTACGACGGCAGGTTCGAGGTGCCGACCCTCGAGGAGGTGCTGGACCTGCGCGAGCAGCTCAGTGAGCAGACGGGTCGCACGGTGGGGGTCATCCCCGAGATCAAGCACTCGACCGCGCTGCACGCCGCCGGCTTCGACCCCGAGAAGGCGCTCATGCAGGCGCTCACCGCGCACGGTCTCAACCGCCCGGACGCCCCGTTGTGGGTGCAGAGCTTCGAGCTCGCCCCGCTCGTCCGGCTCGACAACGAGCTGGGCTACCGGGCCAAGCTCATCCTGCTCGTCAACGAGACCGGGAGCCCCTACGACCTTGCGGTCAAGGGGGATCCACGGACCTACACCGACCTCCTCCGACCGGCCAGCCTCAAGGACCTCGCGGGCGACATCGACGGTCTCGGCGTCGACAAGCGCCGAGTCATCCCGATCGCCGGCGACGGCACCCTGGGTTCCCCGACCTCACTCGTCGCGGACGCGCACCGGGCCGGACTCGAGGTCGTGGTGTGGACCTTCCGCGCCGAGAACTCCTTCCTGCCCGTGGACTACCGGACCGGGTCCGACCCCGCGGCGCACGGCCGCCTGGGCGACGAGGTGGGCCGCTTCCTCGACACGGGTGTCGACGGCGTCTTCTGCGACCAGCCCGACATCTGCGTCGCCGCCCGCAAGGCCTTCCTCACCCATTGATCTTTCTCCAACTTATTGCCCGTTCGGCCAGTGAGGAGGGCACCGACGAACTGGCCGAACGGGCAATAAGTCGCGACCATCGGCCGAAAGGTTGATGTCCGGCGGAGGCGGCGACAGGGCTCGAATTCCTACCGTCGAGACATGCCCCTTCGCAACGCTCTCAATGCCCTCACCGCTCGTCGCGGAGCCTGGGCCGCCCTGCTGCTCGGCCTCGTCCTCAGCCTCGGCGTCATCGGCGGCCTGCGCGGGGTCGACGCCCCACCACGTGCTGCGGCCGCCCCCACGAGCTCGGAGTCGGCGCGCGTCGCCGACTTCGTCTCCCAGTTCCCCGACGCCGACGTGCAGAGCGTCCTGCTCGTGGCCACACGGTCCGATGGAGCTCGCCTGACGTCCGCCGACACGTCGGCCCTGACCGCTCTCGGCACGACCCTGCCTGCGGTGCCGACCCACCCCGCGAGCCCCACGATCACGTCGGAGGACGGGCTGGCAGCGATCCTCCAGGTGCCGATCACGACCTCCCCGGACAACGCAGAGAACGCCGACACCATCACTCACCTGCGCGACCTCGTGCAGGCCAATGCGCCCAGCGGCCTCACCGTCCTCGTCACCGGCGGGCCGGCCTTCGGCGCGGACATCGCCCAAGCCTTTGACGGCGCCGACATCACGCTCCTCCTCGTCACGATCGGCGTCGTCGCACTCCTGCTGCTGCTGACCTACCGCTCGCCCATCCTGTGGCTCATCCCGGTGGTCGTCGTCGGGCTCGCCGACCAGGTGGCTTCCGTCCTGACGAAGGCCCTCGGCTCTGCGCTCGGCCTCTCCTTCGACGCCGGAGTCGTCAGCGTTCTCGTCTTCGGCGCCGGGACCAACTACGCCATGCTCCTCATCTCGCGCTACCGCGAGGAGCTGCGTCACGACCAGAACCACCGAGCCGCTCTCGTCAGCGCCTGGCGCGCGACCGCGCCGGCGATCCTGGCGAGCAATGCCACCGTCGTCGTGGCTCTGGCCACCCTGGCCCTCGCTGTCGTCCCCGGCACGCGCGGACTCGGTGTGGCCGCGGCGCTCGGGCTCGTCGTCGCACTGGCCGGCGTGCTCACGCTGCTGCCCGCGGCGCTGGCCATCGTGGGTCGCCAGGTGTTCTGGCCCGTGGTTCCCGTGGTCGACCGGGTCGACGAGCACGCCACCTCCGGGTGGGGTGCCGTCGCCACGTCGGTGATGCGCCGCCCCGCTCTCGTCGTGGGCGCCGGTGTGCTCGCGCTCGGTGTCTTCGCCACGGGCCTGACCGGCACGAAGGTGGGACTTGCGCAGGGCGACCAGTTCCGTGTGGCCTCGCCGTCGGCGAGGGGTCTCGACGTCCTGAGCGAGCACTTCCCGGCCGGAGCAGCACAGGCGCTCACCGTGATGACGCGCGCCAACCACGTCGAGGACGTGACGGCCGCCGTGACCTCCGTGGAGGGCGTCACCTCGGTGCGTCCGCTCCCGGGGACGACTGGCGGCGCCTCGCCACTGGTCCGGCTCTCGGTCATCACAGCGGCGGAGCCGGGCACGGCGGCGGCGCGCGAGACCGTGACGGCCGTGCGCCTCGCCGCGCACTCGGTCCCTGATGCTGGGGCCCTCGT
This sequence comes from Knoellia sp. Soil729, assembly GCF_001427985.1. Lineage (GTDB taxonomy): Bacteria > Actinomycetota > Actinomycetes > Actinomycetales > Dermatophilaceae > Knoellia. The sequence goes on along the minus strand of NZ_LMSA01000001.1, from coordinate 60,576 downwards.
GGGCGGTCAGCAGGCCACCGACGTCGACGCACGCACCGGCAACCTGCGCGACCTCACGCTCATCGTGCCTCTCGTGCTTCTCGTCAACGCCCTCGTCCTGCTGGCACTCACCCGCTCGCTGGTCGCCCCGCTGGTCCTCCTGGGCGTGAACATCCTCAGTGCCGTCGCCACGATCGGCGCAGGGTCGTGGATCGGACGCCAGCTGCTCGACTGGCCGGCTCTCGACCTCCAGGTCCCGTTGCTGTCGTTCCTGTTCCTCGTCGCCCTCGGCATCGACTACACGATCTTCCTCGTGCATCGCGCCCGCTCCGAGGCAGCCCACCACGGCACCCGCCCGGGCATGGTGCGCGCGGTGGCCGGCACCGGTGCCGTGATCACGAGTGCGGGCATCGTCCTGGCCGCCGTCTTTGCCGCCCTCGGAGTCCTGCCGCTCGTGGCGTTGGGTCAGCTCGGGTTGATCGTCGGGATCGGTGTCCTCATCGACACCTTCTTGGTCCGCACCGTCCTCGTGCCGGGACTCTTCGGGCTGCTCGGGGACCGGGTCTGGTCACCCGGCTCCGCACCTGCAGCACAGGCGGCAGCCCCGGCCGGCACACCTCGCGTCCCCACCCTCGTGGGCTGAAGTAGCGTCCCGGACATGCACCGCGTCATGCGCTCGTTGACGGTGGTCCAGCACGTCCTCTTCGGTGTGCTGGCCTCCGTCTGCGTGGCACGTTCGTGGTCGACCGGCGCACCACGCCTTCCGCTCATCGTCGCCACCACCGTCCTTCTTGCCTGGTATGCCGTGGGCCTGCGGTGGGCTGGCCGCGCACCGGATCCGTCCTCCGGCCCCGCCGGCGTGGTGCCGGTCAGCACGGCGGGCCGGTGGTGGCTGCTCGGGCTCGTGGTCTGCTGGTTCGCCCTCGTCCTGGTCTCCACCGAGAACGTCTGGCTCGCCTTCAGCCTGTGGCTGCTCATCCCGCACTTCTTCGCCGTCCGCCGGGCAGCCGCCCTCAGCGTCGTCGTCCTGGCCGTGGTCATCTGGCGCCCGTGGTTCGCGACGGGAGAGCTGACCGTGGCGGAGGTGCTCGGTCCGGCCATCGGCGCACTGTTCGCCTTCGCCCTCTCGAGGGGCCAACACCAGCTGGTCCGCGATGCGGTGGAGCGCCAGCGCCTCGTCGAATCGCTCGTGAGGACCCAGGACGAGATGGCGACGTTGCACGACGAGCTCGCGTCGGCGCAACGCGAGGCCGGGGTCCTCCAGGAGCGGGGGCGCCTGTCCCGGGACATCCACGACACCCTTGCCCAGGGGTTCTCGTCGATCGTGCTGCTGGCTCGAGGCCGAGCGGTCCTCAGCGAGGACGGGGCTCTGGCCGACCTGCTCGCGCAGGTCGAGGCAACCGCCAGCGCCAACCTCGCGGAGGCTCGCGGTGTCGTCGGCGCCCTGGCCCCGTCGTCGCTGACGGACAACGGGCTGGTGCAGGCCCTCGAGCGCATCCTGGGCACCCTGGATCAGGAGACGGGCGTCCGCACCGAGCTACGGGTCGAGGGTGAGGCACTTCATTTGCCGACGGCTCTCGAGGTCGCGCTGCTGCGGACCGCGCAGGGAGCACTGGCCAACGTACGCGCCCACTCGGAGGCGAGCAGAGTGGTCGTGACCCTCTCGCGCCTCGACGACCGGGTCCTGCTGGAGGTGGTGGACGACGGCCGTGGTTTCGACCCCGGAGCGCTGACCGAGAGACCGGGCGGGTACAGCCATGGTGGCTACGGCCTGCCGTCGAGCAAGGCGCGGCTGCGCGAGCTCGGGGGAGACCTCGCCGTCGAGTCGGCGCCGGGCGAGGGCACGGCACTGTCTGCCCATCTCCCCTTGGGAGGTCGCCAGTGACCTCGGGCTCCGATCCCCACCCGGACGTCGCCATCCGGGTGCTCATCGTCGACGACCACCCCGTCGTCCGTTCGGGCATGCGCACCCTGCTCAGCGCCTCACCCTGCATCGAGGTGGTGGGGGAGGCGGGCACGGGGGAGGAGGCCGTGGAGCTCGCGCGGTCCACGGCTCCCGATGTCGTGCTCAGCGACCTGCGCCTGGGCGCGGGACTCGACGGTGTCGCGGTCACCAGGGCGGTGCGGGCCTCGCAGCCCGAGGTCGCGGTGCTCATCATCACCACCTTCGACCACGACGTCGACATCGTGCGGGCCGTCGAGGCCGGCGCGGCGGGCTACCTGCTCAAGGACGCGCTGCCCGAGGAGATCGTCGCGGCGATCCGAGCCGCCGCGGTCGGTGAGACCGTGCTGTCACCCCAGCTGACACAGCGCGTCGTCCAGACCATGCGTGCGGGCAAGCGCCCGTTGAGCGAGCGCGAGATGGAGGTCCTCACCCTGGTCGCCGACGGCCTCTCGAACGACGAGATCGCCAAGGAGCTCTTCATCAGCCGGGCCACGGTGAAGACCCACCTCGGACACCTCTTCGGCAAGCTCGGCGCCGACTCGCGCACCGGTGCTGTGGCGGCGGCACGAAGACTGGGCCTGCTGGACTGAGGCGAGCGGACGGCATACGCCAACGCCGTCTCACCGCAGACTGATTGCCCGTTCGGCTGGTCCCGGCGCCAGTGGGCGTCACCGGGGGAGGAGCCGAACGGGCAGTCAGTGGGGGTGGTTCTAGCTGTCGCCGCCCTCGTTGCCGCTGGTGCCGGCCCGCACGTCGAGCAGGTCGTACTTGTCGGCCGCCTTGCCCGGGACGTCGGCGTCGACCTCGCCGCGCGCTGCGAGCACCTGCAGGGTGCGCACGGCGAGCGAGGGCCCGTCGACGTGGAAGAAGCGTCGCGCTGCGGGGCGGGTGTCGGCGAAGCCGAAGCCGTCCGTGCCCAGCGAGTGGAACTCACCGGGGACGTACTGCGCGATCTGGTCGGGCACGGCCCGCATGTAGTCGGACGTGGCGAGGACCGGTCCCTTGGTGTCGGCGAACTTCTGCGTCACGTAGGGCACGCGAACCTCGTTCTCCGGGTGGAGGAAGGCCTCCTCGTCGCACGCGAGGCCATCGCGCCGCAACTCACCCCAGGAGGTGACGGACCAGACGTCGGCGGCGACGCCCCAGTCGTCCGCGAGCAGCCGCTGGGCCTCGAGGGCCCACGGGACCCCGACACCGGAGGCCAGGAGCTGTGCGTGGGCCGGTGTGTGGGTCCACTCCGAGGTGTCGGCCTCGGACAGCCGGTAGACACCGCGCAGCACCCCCTCGATGTCGAGGTTCTCGGGCTCACGCGGCTGCACGTTGGGCTCGTTGTAGACGGTGAGGTAGTAGATGACGTTCTCGGGGTCGTCGCCGTACATGCGCCGCAGGCCCTCGCGCATGATGTGCGCGATCTCGTAGCCGTAGGCAGGGTCGTAGGTGACGACGCCGGGGTTGGTCGATGCCAGCAGCGGCGAGTGCCCGTCGGCGTGCTGCGTGCCCTCGCCGGTCAGGGTCGTGCGACCTGCCGTGGCTCCGATGAGGAAGCCCCGGGTCAGCTGGTCGGTGGCCGCCCAGATGGAGTCGCCCGTGCGCTGGAACCCGAACATCGAGTAGAAGACGTAGATCGGGATCATCGGCTCGCCGTGCGTGGAGTAGCTCGACCCCGCGGCGGTGAACGCGGCGACGGAACCGGCCTCGTTGATGCCGGCGTGCAGGATCTGCCCGGAGACCGACTCCCGGTAGCTCAGCATGAGGTCGTGGTCGACCGGCGTGTAGTTCTGCCCGTGGGGGTTGTAGATCTTCAGGGTCGGGAAGAACGAGTCCATGCCGAACGTGCGGGCCTCGTCCGGGACGATCGGCACGATCCGCTTGCCGAACTCCTTGTCGCGCATGAGGTCCTTGAGCAGCCGGACGAACGCCATCGTCGTGGCGATGGTCTGCTTGCCCGAGCCCTTGCGGACCTGGGCGTAGGCCTCGTCACCGGGCAGCGTGACCTGGGTGTACTTGCTGCGTCGTTCCGGGATCAGGCCGCCCAGGGCCCGCCGGCGCTCGAGCATGTAGTCGAGCGTCGGGTCGCCCTCTCCGGGGTGGAAGTAGGGCGGCTGGTAGGGGTTCTCGTCGATCTGCGCGTCCGTGATCGGCAGGCGCAGGGCGTCGCGGAAGTTCTTGAGGTCGTCGACCGACATCTTCTTCATCTGGTGCGTCGCGTTGCGCCCCGCGAAGCCCTTGCCCAGGCCGTAGCCCTTGATGGTGTGGGCGAGGATGACCGTCGGCTGGCCGGTGTGGTTGACCGCGGCCTGGTAGCCGGCATAGACCTTGCGGTAGTCGTGGCCACCGCGCTGAAGGTCGTGCCAGATCTGCTCGTCGGTCAGCCCCTCGACCATCTTGCGGGTCCGCGGGTCGCGGCCGAAGAACTGCTCCCGGACGTAGGCGCCGTCGTTGGCGCGGAAGGTCTGGTAGTCACCGTCGGTCGTGGTGTTCATGATGTGCCGCAGGGCGTGGTCACGGTCCTTGGCGAGCAGCGGGTCCCAGCCGCGGCCCCAGATGACCTTGACGACGTTCCACCCAGCGCCGCGGAAGAACGCCTCGAGCTCCTGGATGATCTTGCCGTTGCCACGCACCGGTCCGTCGAGGCGCTGCAGGTTGCAGTTGATGACGAAGGTGAGGTTGTCGAGCTCCTCGTTGGCCGCGAGCTGCAGCAGGCCGCGCGACTCGGGCTCGTCCATCTCGCCGTCGCCCAGGAACGCCCAGACGCGCTGCTCGGAGGTGTCCTTGAGGCCGCGGTTGTGCAGGTACTTGTTGAACTGGGCCTGGTAGATCGCGTTCATCGGGCCGATGCCCATCGACACCGTCGGGAACTGCCAGTAGTCCGGCATCATCCGGGGGTGCGGGTAGGAGGACAGCGCCCGGATCTTGCCGTCGACGATGTGGCTCTTCTCCTGACGGAAGCCGTCGAGGTCGGTCTCGCCGAGGTGGCCCTCGAGGAAGCTGCGGGCATACATGCCGGGGGAGGCGTGGCCCTGGTAGAAGACCTGGTCGCCGCCGCCGGGGTGGTCCAGGCCGCGGAAGAAGTGGTTCATGCCGACCTCATAGAGGGTCGCGGCAGAGGCGTAGGTGGAGATGTGCCCACCGACGGAGACGCCGGGCCGCTGGGCGCGGTGCACCATGACCGCGGCGTTCCACCGGATCCAGCGGCGGTACTGCCGCTCGACGTCCTCGTCACCGGGGAACCAGGGCTCGTGCTCCTGGTCGATGGTGTTGACATAGTCGGTCGCCGTGAGGGACGGGACGCCGATCTGGCTCTCGCGCGCGCGTTCGAGCAGGCGGAGCATCAGGTAGCGCGCGCGCTGCCGTCCTGCTTCGTCGACCACCTGGTCGAGCGAGTCCAGCCACTCCGAGGTCTCCTCGGGGTCGATGTCGGTGAGGCTGCTGGGAAGGCCATTGAGGATGGGGCCGGCTTCCTCGCGAAACGTCACGACGATGTCCCTTCTACTGACGGAGTCGACCCGGTGAGATCGACCTCTCCATCCTGTCACCGGGAGTGCCCGACGTCACACTCGGGTCTGCTGGCAGTCTGGTCCCATGACCTCAGAGCTCGACCCGTCCGCCGTGAGCCTGCGCGGTGGCGAGCTGCCCTGGCAGCCCGTGAGCCCGGCCTTGCGCACGGTGCGGCTCATCGCCCTCGTCGGGTGGCTGCTGCCCTTCCTCCTCGCCTTCGGCGCGCTGGCGATCCTCGTCTCGGCGTGGTTCTGGCTCGGCGTGGCCGTCGTCGCCGCCCTCGCCGCCTGGGGGGCCTGGCTCATCACCCGGCAGGTCTCGGCGATCACCTGGCTCGAGCTGCCCGACGAGATCGTCATCCGCAAGGGCCGTCTGTTCCGCTCCCTGGTGAGCATTCCCTACGGACGCCTGCAGTACATCGACGTCGAGTCCGGACCGCTCATGCGTGCGCGCGGAATCGCCTCCTGCGAGTTCCACACGGCCTCCCCGGAGAGCGGTGGCACGCTGCCGGGGCTGCCCGTCGAGGAGGCCGAAGCCCTGCGTGGACGTCTGGCGGCGCGTGGAGAAGCCCAGCGAGCCGGCCTGTGACAGCACCGGACCGCACGTCCGAGCCCCTGCCTGCCGTGCGAGACCTCGGATTGCACCAGTGGCAGCACCTCCACCCGTTGTCTCCCATCGTGCGTGGCGGGGTGGTCGGCATCGCCATCCTCGGGTATGCCGCGTCGCAGCTCGTCGACGACGTCTTCCGGAGCGTGGGTGGTGGGGACGGGGGTGGTGACCAGCAGAGTGAGCAAGGGCTGCGTGACGGTCTCGCCGTCCTGTTCGAGCACTCCCTGGTCGCCAGTGCGGTGGTTGTCGCCGGCATGCTGCTCATCGGCCTCGCGGGGTGGCTCTCCTGGCGGTTCGCGAAGTTCCGGGTGGCCGAGGGGCAGCTGGAGTTCCGCAAGGGGTGGATCTTCCGCGAACACCGCCAGGTCCCCCTCGAACGTGTCCAGGCCATCGAGATCAGCCGGCCCCTCCTCGCGCAGCTCACCGGGCTCTCGCAGGTGATCGTCCAGTCGGCGGGTGGCGGCGACGCCCAGCTCAAGCTGGCCTTCCTCGGTGCAGGCCGCGCCGACGAGGTCCGTCACGAGCTGCTCGCCCTCGCCGGTCGCCGGGACGAGCCACCGGTCGCGCTTCCGGGCGACCCGGTTTCCGGCAGCCAGGCCATTCCCGGCCCCCGGGGCGTTCCCGGCGCCCCGGGCTTCGAGGCCAGCGAGGGGCGTGAGGTGCTGCGGGTGCCCAACTCCCGGCTCTTCGTCGCCACGATCCTGCACGGCGGCACGATCTTCCTGGGCGTGCTCGCCCTCGTGGCGGGCAGCGTGGCCCTCGCGACCTACGGGTCCACGTTCGAGGCGCTCACCGGCGCCGCCATCGCCCTGCCCGCGCTCGGCCCCCTCGTGCTGGGCATCGCGGTCAACCGCGTCGGCGAGCTCCTCAAGCACGGCAACTTCCACCTGGCCGAGACGGGCACCGCCGCGCGGGTCCAGCACGGGCTCACCGACAAGCGCACGACGACCATCCCCCTGCACCGCATCCAGGCCGTCGGAATGGTGCAACCGCTGTGGTGGCGACCACTGGGCTGGTGGCGGGTGAGGGTCAACGTCGCCGGCATCGCCCACGACGGCGATGGCGACACCGACGACGAGACGACGGTGCTCCCCGTCGGAACGCTCGACCAGGCCCTCGCGGTCCTCACGCTCCTCGACCCGGCGCTGTCGGAGTCGGAGCTGCGCACGGCCGCACTCGGTGACGGAGAGCACGGTGGCTGGACCCTGGTGTCGCCGCGTGCGCGCACCTTCGACGCCCTCAGCTGGCAGCGGTCGGGCTTCACCGTGTCACGGCACTCGCTCATGGTCCGCGCCGGCCGGCTGTCGCGACGGGTGTCGGTCATGCCCCACGCCCGCGTGCAGTCGCTCACCCTGTCGCAGGGACCCCTCGACCAGCGCCTCGACCTGGCGACCGTGACGCTCGTGTCGACTCCCGGCCCGGTGGGCGTCACCGTCCCGCATCTCGAGATCGGCACCGCCACCCGGCTGCTGGTCGACGAGGCCGCGCGCGCCCGTGATGCACGCCAATTCGTGCGAAGCGCTTGCGTGACCGGCGAAGTTCCTAGTCAACTAGGGGCCCCAGCACACACCGACGAGAGGTAGTCCCACCGTGAACACCCCTGCTCCATCGCCTGCCGACCCCGGGCCCGACGGCTCGGGAGCCGTCGAGCGCCTCGGTTTCGCTGCCGAGCAGATCGTGCAGGAGCTCGGGTGGGACGAGGACGTGGACGACGACTTCCGCTTTGCCGTGGAGGACGTCATCGGGTCCGACCTCGAGGACGAGGACTACACCGGCGAGGCCGACGCGGTCGTGTTCTGGTGGCGCGCCGACGACGGTGACCTCACCGACGCCCTCGTCGACCTGGTCGGGGTCCTGGGCGAGGGTGGTTTCGTTCTGGTCCTCACCCCCAAGGACCGCGCCAAGGGTGCCGTCGACCCGGCCGAGATCGACGAGGCTGCGGCGACCGCCGGTCTGCACGCCGGCGGCGCCTCCCACGCCTCGCCCCAGTGGCGCGCCACCAAGCTGGGTGCACCGAAGGGGCGGCTCTGACCTTGCTGGGGCAGACTCAGGGCATGACGGACGCCGGGTCAGGCCTTGAGGTGGGGCAGCACGCCCCCGGCTTCACCCTGCGCGACCAGAACGGCGCCGACGTCTCGCTCAGCGACCACCTCGGCAAGCGCCACGTCCTTCTCGTCTTCTTCCCGTGGGCCTTCTCGGGGATCTGCACCGGTGAGCTCACCGAGATCCGCGACGACCTCGGCCGGTTCGTCACCGAGGATGTCCAGGTCCTGACGATCTCCTGTGACGCGATGTTCTCGTTGCGCGCCTACGCAGACCGCGACGGCTACTTCTTCCCGTTGCTCTCCGACTCCTGGCCCCACGGTGAGGTCGCCAAGGCCTACGACGTCTTCGACGACAAGGCAGGTGTCGCGCGGCGGGGGACCTTCCTCGTCGGCCGTGACGGCGTCATCCGGTGGTCGCTCGTCGCGGGCCTGGGCGAGCGGCGGGACTTCAGCGGTTACGACGCCGCCATGTCGCACGCCTGACCCACAGCCCCGCGACGGCCTGACACAATGGCGCCCGATCGCGGCGTCGAGCCGCGTCAGGGCCTGTAGCTCAGTTGGTAGAGCACCGCGTTTACACCGCGGGTGTCGTCGGTTCGAGGCCGGCCGGGCCCACATGAGCCTTGTCCTGCGCGACGTCGTCGCCGTCCTGGAACGCCTCTACCCTCCGCAGACCGCGCAGTCCTGGGACCGGGTCGGCCTGGTCACCGGTGACCTCGACCAGCCCGTCGAGCGCATCCTGCTCGCCCTGGACCCGACGCTCGAGGTCATCGAGGAGGCGCGTGCCAGCCAGGCCGACCTGCTGCTCACCCACCACCCGCTGCTCATGCGCGGCATCCACTCCGTGGCCACCACGACCGCGAAGGGCGCCAGCGTCACCGGCCTCGTCGTGGCGGACATCGCACTCTATGTCGCCCACACCAACGCCGACGTCGCGTCTGCCGGGGTCTGCGAGGCGCTCGCGGCCGCGGCCGGTCTGTCCGAGACCGAGCCGCTCGTGAACGTCGAGGACCAGCCGCTCGGGCGGGTCGGGCGACTCGCGTCACCCACGACCTTGGCCGCGTTCGCCAGCTCCCTGCATGCCGCCCTGCCCGCTGCCGCTGCGGGCCTGCGTGTCGCGGGTCCCGCCGACGCGGTCGTCGAGACGGTCGCCGTCCTCGGGGGAGCGGGCGACGACCAGTTCGACGCGGTCCGGGCGTGCGGGGCCGACGTCTACGTCACGGCCGACCTGCGCCACCATCCCGCTCTCGAGGCGCGAGAGGAGGCGCGTGGTGGCCCGCCCTACCTCGTCGACGCGGGGCACTGGTCGAGCGAGTCGGTGTGGTTGCCGACCCTGCGCGACGCTCTGGTTGCTGCCCTTAGGGTGGAGGTCGACATCAGCACAGTGCGCACCGACCCGTGGACCTTCACCGTCGGGGCAACAACAGCCGGAGGTATGCCGTGAAAGCCGAACCGGGCCAACAGGCCAAGCTGCTCGACCTCCAGGCCCTCGACACCCGCCTGTCGCAGCTCGAGCACGCCCGCAGGACCCTCCCACAGCTTGCCGAGATCGCGGACCTCGAGGGCAAGGCCGCGCTGCTCGACGACCAGCTGGTGCGTTCGCGCACGGAGCTCAGTGACATCCAGCGCGAGGTCATCAAGGCCGACGGGGACGTGCAGCAGGTTCGCGACCGCGCCACGCGCGACCAGCAGCGTCTCGACTCCGGCGTCGGCTCCGCCAAGGACCTCACCGCCATCCAGCACGAGCTCGAGTCCCTGGCCCGTCGTCAGGCAGAGCTTGAAGAGGTCGAGCTCGAGGTGATGGAGCGCGCCGAGGCCGTGCAGTCCGACGTCGCCGAGCTCGAGCGCGGCCGGGCCGAGATCACCGACCGGCTCACCGAGCTGGTGACGGCTCGTGACCAGCGGTTCGCCGAGCTCGACACCGAAGCGGCCGAGGTGGGTGCGCCTCGCGAGGAGCTGGTGAGGTCCGTGGGTGTCGAGCTTGTCGCGCTCTACGACAAGATCCGCGCGACGAGCGGCACGGGTGCGGCCGCGCTGCGTCAGCGACGCTGCGGTGGCTGCCAGCTGGAGCTCAATCCCGTTGCCCTGCGCGACATCAAGGCGGCACCGCAGGACGAGGTGCACCGGTGCGAGGAGTGCCGCCGAATCCTCGTGCGCACGGCCGAGTCCGGTCTCTGAGCGACTCCTTCTCGTGCGCACCCACGCACCTACGCTGGCTCCATGACCTATGCCGGTGACGTCACCCCCGCCGAAGCGTTCGCCGCGGTGACCCAGGGCCAGGGCGCTGCCCTCGTCGACGTGCGCACGCGAGCCGAGTGGGCCCAGGTCGGTGTCCCACAGCTGGACTCGGAGCACCAGCCGATCCTCGTGGAGTGGCAGCGGTCCCCGGACGGCAGCATCAACGACACCTTCGTCGACGAGCTGAGGCAGGCAGGCCTCGCCGATGGTGCGCCGATCTACTTCCTCTGCCGATCGGGCGTGAGGTCCGTCGCGGCGGCGGAGGCGGCCACGGCGGCAGGTCTCGGACCGGCATACAACGTCCTCGACGGTTTTGAGGGCCCGCACGACCGAGCCGGGCAACGCACCGTGGCCGGCTGGAAGGTCGCCGGCCTCCCGTGGAAGCAGGGCTGACGTGACCGCTGCATCCAACGGCTCGGGCCGATCCTTCCGCCCCGAGACCCTCGCCGTGCGAGGAGGGCTCTCCCGCACGGGTTTTGACGAGACCAGCGAGGCGATGTTCCTCACCTCGGGCTTCGTCTACGAGTCGGCCGAGCAGGCCGAGGCGGCCTTCAAGGACGAGGTCGAGAAGTTCATCTACAGCCGCTACGGCAACCCGACGGTCAGCATGTTCGAGGAGCGGCTACGGCTCCTCGAGGGGGCCGAGGCCTGCTTCGCGACCGCCTCCGGGATGGCCGCCGTCTGGGTCGCCCTGGCAGCGCTCTGCGGCGAGGGCGACCGCATCGTCGCCTCACGCGCGCTCTTCGGCTCGTGCTTCGTCATCATCGACGAGATCCTGCCCAGGTTCGGCGTCGAGGCGGTCTTCGTCGACGGTCCCGACCTCGCGCAGTGGGAGGAGGCGCTGTCCGAGCCGACGGCCGCCGTCTTCTTCGAGACCCCGAGCAACCCGATGCAGGAACTCGTCGACATCGCCGAGGTCTCTCGCCTTGCGCACGCGGTGGGGGCCAAGGTGGTCGTCGACAACGTCTTCGGCACTCCTGTCTTCTCCCGGCCACTGGACCACGGCGCGGACATCGTCGTGTACTCGGCGACCAAGCACATCGACGGGCAGGGGCGGGTGCTCGGCGGCGCAGTCCTGGGACCCGCGGACTTCATCGGGGGCCCGGTGAAGAACCTCATGCGCCACACGGGACCGGCAATGTCCCCCTTCAATGCCTGGGTGCTCCTCAAGGGACTCGAGACGCTGTCGCTGCGCGTCGGGCAGATGGCCTCGAATGCCCTCTGCCTCGCCCACCACCTCGAGAGCCGCGCCGGCGTCGTCAGGGTGGTCTACCCGATGCTCGAGAGCCACCCGCAGCATGGCCTGGCCCAGCGACAGATGACCGGTGGCGGCACCGTCATCACGTTCGAGGTCGACGGTGGCAAGGACGTCGCGTTCGCGTTCATGAACGCCCTGGAGCTCGTGGACATCTCCAACAACCTCGGCGACTCCAAGTCCCTGGTGACCCACCCGGCGACGACCACGCACCGCCGCCTCACCACGCAGGCGCGCAGCGCGGTCGGCATCACCGACGGCACGGTCCGCATCTCCGTCGGGCTCGAGTCGGTCGAGGACCTCATCGAGGACGTCGAGACGGCGCTGGCCGGCGCCCTGCGGGCCTGATGCCGTCCTACCGCGTCACCGTCGACATCATCGATGTCCGTCCCGGCGTCCCTCCGGAGAAGGTCCTGCCCGCGGCGGAGCGGGTGGTCGCCAGCACGCACCGCGTCGAGGACCGACGCCTCGACGTCGTGAGCACAGCGGCCGGACCGCAGCCGCGGATCCAGCTGCGCTTCCTCGTGCCGGCCACGGGTTCCGACGTCGAGGACAGCGAGGCCGAGTCGGTGGCGCGGGCGCTGGTGGGCGACCTCGAGGAGATCGCCCGCTGCGGACGGTGGGAGCTGCGGCGCGGGCCCGGCCGCCACTGGAGGCTGCGGGCGTCGGGCGGACCGGTCAGCGAGCAGTGACGTCGAGGACCCAGGGCTTGCCCCTGCGGGCCGGGGGCGTGAGTGCGACGTCGAACGCCTCACCGACGACGGCGGCCAGGCGCTCCGGCGTGCGGGTACGCTCGCCGCGCACGCAGAGGTGGCGCGCGACGAGACCTCGGGTGTGCTTGGCCATGTGGCTGGCGCCCGGCACCCGGACCTGCACCCAGCGGTCGGCGACCGGACCCGTGGGAGTCCAGGCAGCGGCATACGTCGAGCTCCGGCAGTCCACGACGACCTCGCGCCCGGCCGCGGCGGCGAGCACCCCGCCGAGGACCGGTCGCCAGGTGGCCGCGACGGGACCGAGCCCGGGGAGGTTCACGTCCATGGAGAGCCGGTAGGCCGTGATCCGGTCCTTGAGCCGGACGGCACCGTGCAGCGCCGAGACGATGACGATCCACTGGTTGGCGCGGCGCCGCGCCGAGGCGTCCATGGAGCCGAGGTCGAGCGCGTCGTAGAGGACGCCGGTGTAGACCTCGGCAGCCGGCGTCGCCGGTGCCGTCTCGAGCGTGAGGTTGCGGCCGACCTCTGGGGCCAGACCGGGAGAGACACCGAGATCGGCTGTCGCAGTGGGGGACTCACTGACCGAGCGCAGGTGTCGTGCCACCGTCGAACGCGTGTCGGCCAGCTCGGGGAAGGACCACGTCTGTGGGTCCACGGGCTTGCCCCGACCACGGTTGGACTTCGACTCCGACGGGGGCAGGACGATGAGCACGCGGTCACCCTATGCGCGGGCACGCTTGGGTAGGTTGGCGGGCATGCCCCAGCGCCAGATCAGCCTTGCCCCGGCCGACGCCACGACATCGGTGACCCTCCGCGAGACGTTGCTGGCCCGCTTCGCGGCGATCCGCGTGGAGGTCGGGGCGGACGAGAGCTTCCCGGAGCAGGTCCTGACCGAGGCGGCGGAGGTGGCGGCGCACCCCGTCGGCCTGCCCGAGCGTGACGAGACAGCAGTGCCGTTCATCACCCTCGACCCGGCGACCTCGATGGACCTCGACCAGGCCATGTGCCTCGAGCGCGATGGTGAGGGCTATCGGGTGCGCTACGCCATCGCCGACGTCCCGGCCTTCGTCGTTCCCGCTGGGGCCATCGACAGCGAGGCGCGTCAGCGCGGCCAGACGATCTACTGCCCCGACCTCAGGGTGCCGCTCCACCCTCCCGTCCTCAGCGAGGGGGCCGCGAGCCTCCTGCCGGGCGAGGTGCGTCCCGCGTTCGTCTGGGACCTCCGGCTGGACGCCGAGGGTGAGGAGACGAGTGTCGAGCTCTACCGGGCGATGGTGAGGTCGGTCGAGCGGTTCGACTACGCCGGAGTGCAGGAGCAGGTCGACGCGGGCACCACCGATGAGCGCTGGGTGCTCCTGCGGGAGATCGGCGAGAAGCGCATCCGTCAGGAGCAGCTGCGCGGCGGTGCGAACCTGCCCATGCCCGAGCAGGAGGTCCACCTGGGGGACGACGGCAACTTCTCGCTCGCCTTCCGGCCACCCCGGGCGAGCGAGGACTGGAACGCGCAGATCTCGTTGCTGACGGGCATGGCCGCGGCCGACATGATGCTCCACGCAGGGGTGGGCATCCTGCGCACGATGCCCGAGGCCGACCACGGCGCGGTCGCGCGCTTCCGCCGCCAGGCCAAGGCGCTCGGTGCTCCCTGGCCCGCGGAGCAGACCTATGGCGACTTCCTGCGCACGCTCGACCGCGAGGACCCCAAGCACCTCGCCCTCATCCACTCCGCGACCTCACTGTTCCGCGGAGCCGGCTACACGCCCTTCGACGGGGACGTCCCCGAGCAGGTGGAGCACGCCGCCGTCGCGGACGCCTATGCACACGTCACCGCTCCACTGCGCCGCCTGGTGGACCGCTTCGGCCTGGTGGTGTGCGAGGCGATCAGCCGCGGCGACGAGGTGCCCGCCTGGGTGCGTGAGGCGCTGCCGACCCTTCCCGAGATCATGAAGGAGTCCGACCGTCGTGCCGGCACCGCCGACCGCCTGTGTGCCAATGCCGTGGAGGCAGCCGTCCTGCAGCCGCGCGTGGGTCAGTCCTTCAAGGCAGTCGTCGTCGAACGCGACGACCGCGGCCTCGAGGTCCAGCTGCTCGAGCTGCCCATCCTCGCGCGCGCCAAGGGGGAGGCCGAGCTGGGTGCCTCGGTCTCCGTGCGTCTGGAGTCGGTGGACGTGGCGGCGGGCCAGACGACGTTCGTCCTTGCCTGACCCTGCCCGTATGCTGTGCGGGCGGACGAGTCAGTCCGACGGTCGCGTCGTGGGCAACCACGTCGAGGAAAGTCCGGGCTCCACAGGGCGCGGTGGTGGCCAACAGCCACCCGGGGTGACCCGCGGGACAGTGCCACAGAGAACAGACCGCCGTCCGGCCTCGGTCGGGCGGTAAGGGTGAAACGGTGGTGTAAGAGACCACCAGCGGCTCCGGTGACGGAGTCGGCTAGGTAAACCCCACCGGGAGCAAGCTCAGACAGTGTGCGTTCGAGGGCGGCCCGCCCGAGCACACGGGTAGGGCGCTGGAGGCCACTGGCAACAGTGGTCCGAGATGGATGACCGTCAGCGTGACCCGGGCAACCGGCCACGCGACAGAACCCGGCTTATGACTGACTCGTCCGCACCACGCCGGGTCCACGGCATACCGTGAAGGCATGCGACTCACGCACCTCGGACACGCCTGCCTGCTCGTCGAGCTCGGTGACGAGCGCATCCTCATCGACCCCGGAACCTTCACCGCGGGCTTCGAGGAGCTGCGCGACCTCTCGGCCATCGTCGTCACCCACCAGCACCCGGACCACCTGGACCCCGAGCGGTTTCCGGACCTGGTGCGCGCCAACGAGGGTGCGCGCCTGCTCTGCGACCCGGGCAGTGTCGAGGTGCTCGCCGCACTGGGGATCGAGGGACAGGCCCACGACGGCGAGACCTCCATCGGCGAGGTGACCCTGACGCCGGTCGGCCGGACCCATGCCCTGATCCATGACGACCTGCCACGCATCCCCAACGTCGGAGTCGTCCTGCGTGCCGAGGGCGAGCCGGTGCTGTTCCACCCCGGCGACGCCGTCGACCAGGACCCGGGGGAGATCGACGTGCTGGCCTTCCCGCTCAACGCGCCATGGCAGCGCAGCCGCGAGATGACCGGCTTCCTGCGCCGGCTCAACCCGCGGCAGGCCGTGCCGATCCACGACGGCCTGCTCAACGTGCGGGGCCGGAAGCTCTACCTGCAGCAGGCCGGCACGTTCGGTGGGTCCGACACGACGGTGCGTGACCTGGCCGGTGCGGGTGCCGTGGACTTCTCCCTCTGAGGGTCAGCCGGCCACGGAGTCGTGCACCCCGCGCAGCGCGGGGCGTGTCACAAGGAGTCGTGGTACTCCTGCGCGAGGTGGGCGGCGCCGATGATGCCGGCCTTGTTCTCGAGCTTCGCCGGGACGATCTTGGTGCGCAGCGTGAGCAGCGGCAGGAACTCCTCGTGGTCCTTGGACACGCCCCCGCCGACGACGAAGAGGTCGGGCCACAGGAGGTTCTCGAGGTGGCTGTAGTAGCGCTGGAGCCGCTCGGCCCACTCCGGGTAGGTCAGGCCCTCGACGTCCTTGATCGACGACGCGGCGCGCTTCTCGGCGTCGAATCCGTCGAGCTCGAGGTGCCCCAGCTCGGAGTTGGGAATGAGAGTGCCGTTGTGGATCAGGGCGCTCCCGATGCCGGTGCCCAGCGTCGTGACGATGACGAGACCCTTCTGGCCCTTGGCCGCGCCGTAGTGCATCTCGGCGACACCAGCGGCGTCCGCGTCGTTGACGAGCACGATGTCGTGGCCGAGCTTCTCCTCGAGCATGTCCTCGGCCTCGAAGTCGAGCCAGGACTTGTCGATGTTGGCGGCGGAGCGCACGACGCCCTTGGTGACGACGCCGGGGATGGTGATGCCGATGGGGGAGTCACCGCGCACCTCGTCGAAGTGGTCGACGATCTGGCCGATGATGTCGCCGACGGCTTCCGGAGTGGACTTCGCCGGGGTGTCGATGCGCTTGCGCTTGCCGGCGAACTCGCCCTTGCCCAGGTCGACCGGTGCGCCCTTGATGCCGCTCCCGCCCACGTCGATGCCGAGTGGCAGGCCGCTCTTCTTGCTCATGGGGACTCCTTCGTCCGTGTCGTCGTCGAGCCGGTCAGGGGAGGGTGAGGATCTCGTTGCCGTGGTCGGTGATGAGGATGGTGTGCTCGAACTGGGCCGACCGGCGGCGGTCCTGCGTGACGACGGTCCACTCGTCGTCCCACATCTGCCACCGTTCGGTGCCCAGGTTGAGCATGGGCTCGATGGTGAACGTCATGCCGGGCTCGATCACGGTGTCGTAGGAGGGGGCGGCGTCGTAGTGCGGGATGATGAGGCCCGAGTGGAACGAGCGCCCGATGCCGTGGCCGGTGAAGTCACGCACGACGCCGTAGCCGAAGCGCCTGGCGTAGCTCTCGATGACGCGTCCGATGACGTTGACCTCGCGACCCGGGACAGCGGCCTTGATGCCGCGCATCATCGCCTCCTTGGTCCGCTCGACGAGCAGGCGGGACTCCTCGTCGACGTCGCCGCACAGGTAGGTCGCGTCGGTGTCGCCGTGCACGCCACCGAGGTAGGCGGTGATGTCGATGTTGACGATGTCACCGTCCTCCAGCGGACGAGAGTCGGGTATGCCGTGGCACACGACCTCGTTGACCGACGTGCAGAGCGACTTGGGGAAGCCGCGGTAGCCCAGGGTCGAGGGGTAGGCGCCGTGGTCGAGGAGGAACTCGTGGCCCACGCGGTCGATCTCGTCGGTCGTGACTCCGGGCGCGATGACCGCAGCCGCGGCCTCCATGGCCTGGGCCGCGACGCGCCCGGCAACCCGCATGAGCTCGATCGTCTCGGCGTCCTTGACCTCGGGGGAGAGGTTCTTGTCGGGCGTCGCCTTGTCGACGTACTCCGGTCGCTCGATGCCAGAAGGGACGGCACGCCTGGCGGACACCGCACCGGGAGCGACACTTCCGTACGTCATCGGCATACGGTGGAGTCTAGGCAGATCGCCGGCTCGGACACTCAGGAGGACACCGTGGCGTACTGGTACAACATCACGAGCAAGCAGGTCGAGACCGACGCGGACCGCAGCTCCAGCGACGACGTCATGGGCCCGTACGACACCGAGGACGAGGCCCGCAACGCGCTCGCCACCGCGGCGCAGAACACCGAGCAGTGGGACGACGAGGACCGCGCCTGGGAGAGCGGCAGCACAGGTACGGGGACAGGCACCGAGGACCTCGAGGACTAGTCGGGTCGGGCGGGACGGCCTACTCCTCGAAGGAGTGTTCCGCGGCCGGGAAGGCTCCCGAGGCCACCTCGGCGGCGTACTCGCGAGCGGCGTTGGTGAGGGCCGTGCGCATGTCGAGGTACTTCTTGACGAAGCGCGGGGCGCGACCGCCTCGCAGCCCAGCCATGTCCGACCAGACGAGCACCTGGGCGTCGCAGTCGGGTCCGGCTCCGATGCCGATGGTGGGAATGCGCAGGGCCTCGGTGACGGCCCTGGCCGCTGGGGCCGGGACCATCTCCATGACGATGGCGAAGCACCCGGCCGCCTCGAGCGCCAGGGCGTCCTCGAGCAGGCGGTCGGCGCCGTCGCCGCGACCCTGGACGCGGTAGCCGCCGAGGACGTGCTCGCTCTGCGGGGTGAAGCCGATGTGCCCCATGACGGGGATCCCCGCGCGCACGAGCAGCTCGATCTCGGGCACCATCGCCCTGCCACCCTCGAGCTTGACCGCGTGCGCGAGGCCTTCCTTCATGAACCGCGTCGCGGTGGCGAGGGCCTGCTGGGGGCTGGCCTGGTAGGACCCGAAGGGGAGGTCGGCCACGACCATGGCGTGCTTGGCTGCGGACGTCACGGCGCGGCACAGGGGAACCAGGTGGTCGACGGTCACCGGGACCGTGGTCTCGAAGCCGTAGACGTTGTTGCCCGCGGAGTCACCGACGAGGAGGCAGGGGATGCCCGCCTCGTCGAAGATCTCGGCGGCATACATGTCGTAGGCCGTGAGCATGGCCCACTTCTCGCCCGTCTCCTTCATCTTCTGGAGGTGGGGGACCCGGATGCGCTTCTGCGGTGCGGCCTGGGCACCGGTGCCGTACGGGTTGGTCGTCTCGGCGGAGGAAGTCGGCTGATCGCTCATGCCGCTGATCCTGTCAGAGCGACCCGGATCGGTCGCCGAGCGCCGAAGGTAAAGGGGAGGCAAAGAATTCGCACAAACTATTGTGCGATCCGGATCCCGGTGTTTTCCTTCTCAAGGCTTCGCCTGACCCCTGGCGGGCTATGACTCTCGGAGGAACTGTGACACGACGACACACTCGCACCCTGGCCGGCCTGGCCGGGGCAGCGTTGGTGGTGAGTCTTGCGCCCATGGGTGCGCAGGCCAAGGACACCACACCCCCCGCACACGACGCCAAGGCGTCGACGCTCAAGAAGGACGACCTGCCCAACCCCCTGGGCGACGCCGCGCGCAAGCTGCGGCAGGACGCGGTGGCCAAGCTCGTCAAGGGCGAGGCGACCACCGAGATGCGCGGCGGCCAGCGCGTCATCAAGCTCAAGGGCGACAAGAAGGCACCCAAGGGCTCCAAGGCCTCCAAGGACCGCTTCGTGTCCTACCCGGTGAACCGCGAGGAAGACATCTTCACGATCCTCACCGACTTCGGCTCCAAGACCGACTCGCGCACCGGCGGTGACGCCGGCCCCGTGCACAACCAGATCCCCGAGCCCGACCGCAACTGGGACGGCAACTCCACCGACGACAACTCCACCGAGTGGTCGGCCAACTACGACCGCGCCCACTACATGGACCTGATGTTCGGTGAGGGCGAGTCCTTCAAGGACTTCTACCAGAAGCAGTCCAACGGCCGCTTCCTCGCCAAGGGCGACGTCTCCAACTGGGTGACCGTGCCCTACAACGAGGCGCGCTACGGCCACAACCCCGTCGAGGGCGATGGGACGAGCGAGGCCGATGGCTACTGGAACTACATCGGTGACACCGCGACGGCGTGGTACAACGACCAGAAGGCTGCCGGCAAGACCGACGCGGAGATCAAGACCTACCTCGCGCAGTTCGACAAGGTCGACCGCTACGACTACGACGGCGACGGCGTCTTCAACGAGCCCGACGGCTACATCGACCACTTCCAGGCGATCCACGCCGGTCAGGGCGAAGAGGCCGGTGGCGGCGCGCAGGGGGAGGACGCCATCTGGTCGCACCGTTGGTACGCCTACTCCACCCAGATCGGTCGGACCGGCCCGGCGCAGAACAAGGCCGGCGGTGTCCAGCTGGGCGACTCCGGCATGTGGATCGGTGACTACACCACCGAGCCCGAGAACGGTGGCCTCGGCGTCTTCACCCACGAGTTCGGTCACGACCTCGGACTGCCGGACTACTACGACACCGCGGGTGGCGACAACGGCACCGCCTTCTGGACTCTGATGTCCGGTGGCTCCTGGCTCAACCACGGCGGCGAGGACATCGGCTCGACCCCGGGATACATGGGTCCGAAGGAGAAGCTCGACCTCGGCTGGCTCGACTACACCGTTGCGGACAAGACCGGCACCTACAAGCTCGGCCAGGCCGACCTCGATGGCGCCAAGACTCCGCAGGCCGTCATCGTCAACCTTCCTGACAAGCGAGTCGTCACGAAGTACAACACCCCCCACAGTGGTGCGGCCGAGTGGTGGAGCGGTTCGGGCGACAGCCTGACGAACTCGATGACTCGTGACGTCGACCTGACCGGCAAGACCGCGGCCTCCGTCTCGGCGTGGCTCGACTACAAGATCGAGCAGGACTACGACTACCTCTACGTCGAGGCCTCCACCGATGCTGGGGCCAACTGGACCCGGGTCGACGAGATCGGCGGCGCGAGCAACGGCTGGGTCCAGAAGACCTGGGACCTGTCCAAGTTCGCCGGCCAGAAGGCGAAGTTCCGCTTCAGCTACGTCACCGACGGTGGACTCGCCTACAAGGGTGCGTTCATCGACGACATCACGATCACCGCTGACGGCGCTCCCGTCCTCACCGACGACGTCGAGAAGGGCACCAACGGCTGGACGGCTGACGGGTTCTCGATCATCAGCGGCACGATCGACAAGACCTACCCGCGCTTCTACATGGCCGAGAACCGCGTCTACTCCGGCTACGACAAGACGCTCCAGACCGGCCCGTACAACTTCGGGTTCGCCAACACCAGGCCCGACTGGGTGGAGCGCTTCCCCTACCAGAACGGCATGCTCGTCTGGTACGTCGACGGCTCCTACGCGGACAACAACACCTCCGCCCACCCCGGTGGCGGTCAGTCCCTTCCGGTCGACGCTCGGCCCGCCCCGGTCAAGTGGCCCACCGGACAGCTGCTCGGCAACCGCCGCCAGCCGTGGGACGCCACCTTCGGCCAGGAGAAGACCGACGAGGTCACCTTCCACCGCAACGGTGTGCCGGTGACGATCAAGAAGCAGGCCGCGATCCCGACCTTCGACGACACCGACCCCAACAAGTACTGGACCGCGGACAACCCGTGGAACTCGGTCAAGGTTGCCGGCACGGGCACGAAGATCACGGTGGCCAAGACCACCAAGGGTGGCAACGAGATGGAGCTGAAGATCACGGTCCCCACCAAGTGACCCTGACCTGAGAGTTTTCCCACCTCACGACGAGGGCCCCGGAGCGAGATGCTCCGGGGCCCTTGCCCTGCCTCCCCCTAGGATGCCGACATGGATCGCCAGCAGGAGTTCGTCCTCCGCACCATCGAGGAGCGGGACATCCGCTTCGTCCGGCTCTGGTTCACCGACGTGCTCGGTGGCCTCAAGTCCGTCGCCGTGGCGCCGGCCGAGCTCGAGGGCGCCTTCTCCGAGGGCATCGGCTTCGACGGCTCGGTGATCGAGGGGTTCGCGCGGGTCTACGAGGCCGACATGCTGGCCAAGCCCGACCCCTCGACGTTCCAGGTCCTGCCCTGGCGTGGCGAGAACCCGGGGACCGCCCGGATGTTCTGCGACATCACCCTCCCCGACGGCGCCCCGAGCATGGCCGACCCGCGCCACGTGCTGCAGCGCACCCTCGCCAAGGCGGCCGACCAGGGGTTCACCTTCTACACCCACCCCGAGATCGAGTTCTTCCTCTTCGAGCCGGGGTTCAAGCCGGGGGAGCGGCCGACGCCGATCGACCAGGCCGGCTACTTCGACCACGTGCCCCACGGCTCGGCACAGGACTTCCGGCGTGCGGCGATCACGATGCTCGAGTCCATGGGCATCAGCGTCGAGTTCAGCCACCACGAGGGTGCGCCGGGCCAGAACGAGATCGACCTGCGCTACGCCGACGCACTGTCGACGGCGGACAACATCATGACGTTCCGGACGGTGATCAAGGAGGTCGCGCTCGAACAGGGGGTCTATGCCTCCTTCATGCCCAAGCCGCTCGCCGAGCACCCCGGGTCCGGCATGCACACCCACATGTCGCTGTTCGACGGCGACAGCAACGCCTTCTACGAGGCCGGTGCCCCCTACCAGCTCTCGCGCACGGGCCGGCAGTTCATCGCCGGGCTCCTCCACCACGGCGCCGAGATCGCGGCGGTGACCAACCAGTGGGTCAACAGCTACAAGCGCCTGTGGGGTGGCGGCGAGGCTCCGGCCCATCTCACCTGGGGACACAACAACCGGTCGGCGCTCGTGCGCGTGCCCATGTACAAGCCCAACAAGGGGCAGAGCAGCCGGGTCGAGGTCCGCTCGATCGACAGCGCCTGCAACCCCTACCTCGCCTTCTCCGTCCTCCTGGCGGCCGGTCTCAAGGGCATCGAGGAGGGCTACGAGCTCGCGCCCGAGACCGAGGACGACGTGTGGGGGCTCACCGACGCCGAACGCAAGGCCATGGGCATCAAGCCCCTGCCGGCCAGCCTCGTGGAGGCGATCGAGGCGATGGAGGAGAGCGAGCTCGTCGCCGAGACCCTGGGTGAGCACACCTTCGACTTCTTCCTGCGCAACAAGCGTTCGGAGTGGGCGGACTACCGCGGCCAGGTGACCGCCTTCGAGCTCGAGCGGTACCTCCCCCGACTGTGAGCGGAGCAGGATGACCGCCCGTATGCCGTCCGTGCCGGTCGACCTGGCCCGGCTCGGCTTCGCGGAGCCCCGCCGCGCGGGCGGCCTGCTGGCCGACAATGCCCTGGTCCCGCTGGTCAAGGACCGCAGCCGGGTGGAGCCCGACGGCCTCGCCGTCGCGCTCGCGAGGGTCGCCGACCCGGACCAGGCCCTGCTCGTGCTCGTGCGACTCATGGAGTCCTTGGCCGCGCCGTCCTGCGCCGCCGTCCGTGAGGCCCTCGTCCCGCAGCTGCGTGAGCCGGGCCGCGCCCGCGACCGCCTCTTCGCCGTCCTCGGTGCCTCCACGGCCCTGGGCGAGCACCTGGTCAACCATCCCGAGCACTGGACCTCAGTCGTCGAGGCCTGCCCGCTCGAGGTCGAGGAGCGCGTCGACCTGCTCACCGCAGCGGTGACGGTCCCCGGCGAGGGCACGACGCCCGAGGACGCCCTGCGGGTCGAGTACCGCCGACAGCTGCTCGGGATCGCCACCCTCGACGTGTCGCGTCCCGAGCCCGAGGCCAGGCTGCCCGAGACGGCCGCCGCACTCGCGGACCTGGCCGAGGCCGCCCTCGAGGCCGCCCTCGTCATCGCCCGTGGGGCCATGGGTCAGGCCGCCGAGCAGTGCCGCTTCGCCGTCATCGGCATGGGCAAGGCCGGTGGCCGCGAGCTCAACTACATCAGTGACGTCGACGTCATCTTCGTCGCCGAGGCGGCACCGGGAGTGGACGAGGACGTGGCGCTCGCCGTCGGCACCGAGCTCGCGACGCGCCTCATCAGGATCTGCTCGAGCCAGACTGCTGCCGGCGCCCTGTGGCAGGTCGACCCGGCGCTGCGCCCGGAGGGCAAGAACGGCCCACTCGTGCGCACCCTCGAGTCCCACGTGTCCTACTACGAGCGCTGGGCCAAGACGTGGGAGTTCCAGGCCCTGCTCAAGGCCCGCCCCATCGCGGGCGACCGGGCACTGGGCGGCGCCTACGTGGACGCGGTCGCCCCCTTCGTGTGGTCGGCCGCCTCCCGCGAGAACTTCGTCGAGGACGTCCAGGCCATGCGTCGCCGCGTCGAGGACAACGTGCCCGCCGGTGAGGCGGACCGCCAGCTCAAGCTGGGCCCCGGTGGGCTGCGCGACGTGGAGTTCAGCGTCCAGCTGCTCCAGCTCGTCCATGGACGGGCCGACAGCTCGCTGCGCTCCGGGACCACCCTGCCGGCCCTCGCGGCACTGTCCCGGGGCGGCTATGTCGGGCGAGAGGAGGCACAGACCCTCGAGACGGCATACCGGTTCCTGCGCACTCTGGAGCACCGCATCCAGCTCTACCGGCTGCGGCGCACGCACCTCATGCCCACCGCACCGGCCGACCTGCGACGACTCGGGCGGGCTCTGGGGCACACGCGCGACCCCGGCGAGGCGGTCACGGCACAGTGGCGGGCCGCGGCACGTGAGGTCCGGCGCCTGCACGAGCGCATCTTCTACCGCCCGTTGCTGTCGGCCGTCGCCCGGCTCGGACCCGACGAGGTGCGGCTGACGCCCGAGGCGGCGCGGGAGCGACTGGCCGCGTTGGGCTTCCGTGACCCCCGCGGCGCCCTGAGCCACCTCGAGGCGCTGTCCGGCGGCGTGAGCCGGCGCGCAGCGATCCAGCGCCAGCTGCTCCCGGTGATGCTCGGCTGGTTCGCCGACGAGGCGGACCCCGACGCGGGCCTGCTGGCGTTCCGGCGGATCAGCGACGAGCTCGGCACGACGCCGTGGTTCCTGCGGCTGCTGCGCGACGAGGGCAGCGCCGCCGAGCGGCTCGCGCACACCCTCGGGCGGAGCCGTTATGCCGCCGAGCTCCTGGAGCAGGGGCCGGAGTCGGTCCAGTTCCTGGGTGAGCCGAGCGGTCTCACGGCGCGCTCTCGCGACGAGGTGCAGGCGCGCATGCGCTCTGCTGCCCGACGCAAGGACGGCTCCGAGAAGGCGGTCCTCGCGGCGCGTGCCGTGCGCCGCTCGGAGCTCTTCCGGCTTGCGGTGGCCTCGCTGCTCGGGCACCTCACGCTCGAGGACCTGGGCACCGCGCTCGCCGCCCTCAACGCGGCCCTCATCGACGTCACCCTCGAGGTCGTCCTCGACACCGTCGAGGACAGGACCGGCACACCGGCGCTCAGCCGGCACCTCGTCGTCGGCATGGGCCGGCTGGGCGGTGGGGAGTCGTCCTTCGGCAGTGACGCCGACGTCCTCTTCGTCCACGACCCGGTGGAGGGCGCGGACTCGCGAGAGGCCCAGGAGCAGGCGCTCGAGGTGGTCAAGGAGCTCATCCGGCTGCTCGCGCTCGCGGCACCGGACCCGCGGCTCGAGGTCGACGCCGGCCTCCGGCCCGAGGGCAAGAACGGACCGCTGACGCGCTCCCTGGAGTCCTATCGTGCCTACTACGAGCGATGGTCGCTGGTCTGGGAGTCGCAGGCCCTCCTGCGCGCGGCGCCGGTCGCGGGCGACATGCAGTTGGGCGCCACGTTCCTCGAGGTCATCGACCCCCTGCGCTGGCCCGAGGGTGGGCTCGATGCTGGCCAGGTGCGCGAGATCCGGACGCTCAAGGCCCGCATGGAGTCCGAGCGGCTCCCGCGCGGGGCCGACCGCAAGGCCCACTTCAAGCTGGGTCACGGTGGGCTGTCCGACGTCGAGTGGTGCGTGCAGCTCATCCAGCTCCAGCATGCACACGCCGTGCCGAGCCTGCGCACCACCTCCACCCTCACGGCGCTGGCCGCCGCCCAGGCCGAGGGGCTGGTGGGCGCGGAGGACGCCCTGGCCCTGGGCGAGGCCTGGCGGCTCGCGTCCCAGATGCGCAACGCGGGGATGCTCTCACGGGGGCGCCCGGTGGACTCCGTCCCCTCCGACCAGCGCGACGCCGATGGCATGGCCCGGATCATGGGCCTGCCGGCTCGGTCGGGCCAGGAGCTGGCCAACCGCTACCGCCGCGTGGCCCGTCGTGCCCGGCATGCGGCCGAGCGCGTCTTCTATGGGGACGCTACCTAGACTGGGACGCATGATCCCCGTACTCGACCTGCGTGGCCGGGCGCCCGGTGTCCGTGAGCTCAGGCGAACCCTGCCCCGGGCCGAGCTCGACGTCGAGGCGGCAGTGGCCGCCGTCCGCCCGGTGTGCGACGACGTGGCCGCCCGCGGCGCCGAGGCCGTGCTCGACGCCTCCGAACGTTTTGACGGAGTGCGTCCGGAGAGCCTGCGCGTCCCGACCGACGTCATCAGGGCGTCGCTGGACGACCTCGACCCGCAGGTGCGGGCGGCTCTCGAGGAGTCCATCCGCCGGGCCCGCCTGGTCCATGCCGACCAGCGGCGCACCGAGTCCACGACCACGGTCACGGCCGGTGGCACCGTCACCGAGCGCTGGGTGCCGGTCGACCGGGTCGGCCTCTACGTCCCGGGGGGCCGGGCGGTCTACCCCAGCAGCGTGGTCATGAACGTCGTTCCGGCCGTGCTCGCCGGGGTCGGGTCCCTGGCGGTGGCCAGCCCTCCGCAGAAGGACTTCGGCGGCTGGCCGCACCCGACGATCCTCGCTGCCTGTGCCCTCCTCGGCATCGAGGAGGTGTGGGCCATGGGTGGCGCCCAGGCGGTGGCTGCGTTCGCGCATGGGTTGGACGGGCTCGACGGCGAGAGCGACCTCGAGCCGGTCAACCTCGTGACCGGCCCCGGCAACATCTATGTCGCGGCGGCCAAGCGCCTCCTCAAGGGCCTCATCGGCATCGACTCCGAGGCCGGGCCGACCGAGATCGCGATCCTTGCCGACGAGACCGCCGACTCCGAGCACGTCGCCGCCGACCTCATCAGCCAGGCCGAGCACGACCCCATGGCCGCGGCCGTCCTCGTGACCGACAGCGCCGAGCTCGCCGGGTCGGTGCAGTCGGCCGTGGCCCGCAGGGTCGGGGAGACCAAGCACGCCGAGCGTGTCACCGAGGCGCTCACGGGTCGCCAGTCCGCGGTCGTCCTCGTCGACTCGATGGAGGTGGGCCTCGACGTGGTCAACGCCTACGCCGCCGAGCACCTCGAGATCCACACCGCCGACGCGGCCGGCGTGGCCGCGCAGGTGCGCAACGCCGGCGCCGTCTTCGTCGGCACATGGTCCCCGGTCAGCCTCGGCGACTACTGCGCCGGGTCCAACCACGTCCTCCCCACGGGCGGGTGCGCCGCCCACTCGAGCGGCCTGTCTGTGCAGTCCTTCCTGCGCGGCATCCACGTGGTCGAGTACACCGAGGCCGCGCTGCGCGAGGTCGGCGCCCACGTCGTGACGCTGGCTCGTGCCGAGGACCTGCCGGCGCACGGCGAGGCCGTCCTCGCCCGCCTGCCAGAGCTCGCATGAGCATCATTGACGAGCTGCTGCGCGAGGACCTCAGGGGCCGTACCCCGTACGGCGCACCGCAGCTCGACGTCCCGGTCGCCCTCAACACCAACGAGAGCTCGTACGCCGTGCCGCCGGTGGTCGTCGACGAGATCGTCGCTGCCGTGGCGGCGGTCGCCCCGGGCCTGAACCGTTACCCCGACCGCGAGTTCACGCAGCTGCGAGGTGACCTCGCGGCATACCTCTCACGCAGCCGGACCACGGTGAGCCCGGAGCAGGTCTGGGCCGGCAACGGCTCCAACGAGGTTCTCCTGCACCTGTTGCAGGCGTTCGGTGGGCAGGGGCGCACGGCTCTCGGCTTCACCCCGGCCTACTCCATGCACCCGATCATCACCGCCACCACCGGCACGGCGTGGGTCGACGGGCTGCGCGGCGTCGACGTCGAGCAGGGCGGCGGGGGAGCGTTCGACCTGTCCGTCGGCTCGGCCGTGGCCCAGGTGGAGGAGCACTCACCCAACATCGTCTTTCTCTGCTCGCCCAACAACCCGACCGGCACGGCGCTGACCCTCGACGTCGTGACGGCGGTGCATGACGCCGCACCCCACGCGGTCGTGGTCGTGGACGAGGCCTACACCGAGTTCGCGCGCCCGGGCACCCCCACGGCACTGACGCTGCTCGAGGGTCGTCCTCGGCTCGTGGTCACGCGCACGATGAGCAAGGCGTTCGCCTTCGCCGGCGGCCGGCTCGGCTATCTCGCAGCGGACCCCCAGCTGGTCGACGCGCTGCGGCTCGTGCGCATGCCCTACCACCTGTCCGCGCCCGCGCAGGCGATCGCCCGGGCGACGCTGCGCCACGCCGACACGATGCTCGCCACCGTCGACGCCATCAAGGAGCAGCGCGACCGGATCGTGCACGAGCTTCCCGGGCTGGGTCTGCACCCCGTGCCCAGTGACGCCAACTTCGTGCTCTTCGGTGGGCTCCGTGACAGCCACACGACGTGGCAGGCGCTGCTCGAGCAGGGGGTTCTCGTTCGTGACGTCGGGATCGAGCACTATCTTCGAGTGACCGCCGGGACCCCGGACGAGACGACGGCGTTCCTCGATGCCGTGGCAGCCCTGGCTCCCGAACACCTGGAAGGACAGTCGTGACCAGCAACCGCACAGCGACGGTGAACCGCTCCACCTCCGAGAGCAGCGTCGAGCTCAGCATCGACCTCGACGGCACGGGTGCGGGCGACGTGAGCACCGGAGTCCGGTTCTACGACCACATGCTGCTGTCGCTCGCGAAGCACTCGCTCATCGACCTGCGGGTGCGAGCCACCGGAGACGTCGACGTCGACGCGCACCACACCGTCGAGGACGTCGCCATCGTGCTGGGTGACGCCCTGCGTGAGGCCCTGGGTGACAAGCGCGGCATCTCGCGGTTCGGCGACGCGACCGTGCCGCTCGACGAGGCGCTCGTCCACGCCGTGGTCGACGTCGCCGGACGCCCCTACGTCGTGCACACCGGCGAGCCGGAGGGGCAGGAGTACGTCGTCATCGGCGGGAACTACGTCGGCTCCCTGACCCGCCACGTCCTCGAGTCCTTCGCCCACCACGCGGGCATCGCGCTGCACGTGCGCGTCCTTGCCGGGCGCGACCCGCACCACATCGTCGAGGCCCAGTTCAAGGCGGTGGCCCGCGCCCTGCGTGCCGCCATCGAGCGCGACCCCCGCGTGGTGGGCATCCCCAGCGCCAAGGGTGCCCTCTGAGCCGTGGCCATCCCCGAACAGAGCCCTGAGCTCGGACACGGCGTCGTCCTCGTCCGAGGCGGAGCCGCCGCATCTGCCCGCTGGGTCAGGCGCGGTCTCGTGCCCGTGCGCGTCGTCCCCCTGCCCGGCTGGACCGGTGTCTACCTCGCCGAGGAGCGTGCGCTGTCCGCCGCGCCCTACGACGTCGGTCTCGAGGTCCTCGCGGCTCGCTCGGTCCCGACGCGACACCGCCCCGCCATCGGCCTGTTCGTCATCGAGGGCTGCGCCGTGGTGACGGTCCAGACCCGTGGATGGCGGCTCCAGCAGCGTTGGATCGTGTGGGAGCCCGGGACGGGTGTGCGGCGCACCCCGGACCTGCCCGCCCTGCCCTCGGGGCTGGTCGTCGACGTGGCCGGTGCGCGCTCGCGCACCACGCCGGCAGCCGTCACCGAGCACTTCGCCGACACGCACGGAAGCCCGCTCGAGGTCCTCGTCGGCCTCGTGAGGCTGCTCGGGCTGCCGGGCGAGGAGCTGCTGGTCGAGGGGCCCGACGACGCCCACGAGCGCATCGAGCCCAACCCACGGTCCGTCGCCGCGTTCGACGCGCTGGTCGCCGAGGAGGCAGCACACCGCTCGGAGAACGAGCGATGACCGGCCGGCGCGTCGTCGTCCTCGACCACGGCAGCGGCAATGTGCACAGCGCGGTGCGGGCCCTCGAGCACGTCGGCGCCCAGGTCGAGCTCACCGCCGACCGGCAGCGAGCCCTCGACGCGCACGGACTGTTCCTGCCCGGCGTCGGCAACTTCCACGCCTGCGTCCGGGGCATGCGCGCGGCGGACGTGCCCCGCATCGTCGACGTCCGGCTCTCGGGTGGACGCCCCGTCCTCGGCATCTGTGTGGGCATGCAGGCGCTCTTCGAGTCCTCGACCGAGCCCAACGACATCAGCGAGGAGGGCCTGGCCGAGTGGCCCGGCACCGTTGAGCGACTCCGGGCGCCGGTCGTCCCGCACATGGGATGGACCGAGGTCGACGTCGCCTCCGGGTCGGTGCTGTTTGCGGGGGTCGAGTCCGAGCGCTTCTACTTCGTGCACTCGTATGCCGTGCGCACCTGGACGCTTCCCGAGCCCACCGGTGCCTTCAGGGTGGTCGCACCCCGTGTCACCCACGCCACCCACGGCGAGCGCTTCGTCGCAGCCGTCGAGAACGGCCCGCTCTCCGCCACCCAGTTCCACCCCGAGAAGTCGGGCGAGGCAGGGCTCCACCTGCTCGAGAACTGGGTCAGCTCCTTGTGAAGTCCCTTGTCTCCCACCCAGTCGCGCTGCGTGACTGCCGAACAGTGAAGGTGCCATGACCACCCCCCGCCTCCAGCTCCTGCCCGCCGTCGACGTCGCGGGAGGTCGCGCCGTCCAGCTCGTCCAGGGGGTGACCGGGACCGGCGGTGAGTTCGGCGAGCCGGTCGAGGCCGCGTTGCGCTGGCAGGAGCAGGGGTCCGAGTGGCTCCACCTCGTCGACCTCGACGCGGCCTTCGGCCGGGGCGACAACGCCGAGCTCCTCTCGCAGATCGTGGGCCGCCTCGACATCGACGTGGAGATGAGCGGTGGCATCCGCGATGCCGAGACGCTCGAGCGGGCCCTGGCGACCGGGTGTCGCAGGGTCAACCTCGGCACGGCCGCGCTCGAGGACCCGGAGTGGACGGCAGCCGCCATCGCCGAGCACGGTGACCGGATCGCCGTCGGCCTCGATGTCCGCGGCACCACCCTGGCCGCCCGTGGCTGGACCCAGGAGGGCGGTGACCTCTGGGAGACGCTCGCCCGCCTCGACGCCGAGGGCTGCGCGCGCTACGTCGTCACCGACGTCAACAAGGACGGCATGCTCAAGGGACCCAACCTCGAGCTCCTGCGGGACGTCTGTGCGCGCACCGACCGGCCCGTCATCGCGTCCGGCGGGGTGTCGACCCTCGCCGACATCGAGGCCCTCCGCACGATGGTCGGGGAGGGAGTCGAGGGTGCCATCGTCGGATCGGCGCTCTATCGCGGCGCGTTCACGCTGCCCGACGCGCTCGACGTGGCCGGTCGCCCGTGACGCGTGACCTCGTCTTCACCGGCTTCGAGGGCGACGACGGGTCGGCGGCGCCGGACGTCGTTGCCGCGCTGACCTCGCAGGACCCGGCTGCGCTCATGCGGGCGCTGCACGGTTCCCGGCTCCTCGTGCCGATCGTCGCGGAGCCGGTCGAGACCGCGACCGAGGGTGGCCTCACGGTCGACAAGCAGACCGACATGGCTGCCGTGACCCTCGTGGCCCCCGACGGTGAGCGGGCCCTGCCGGTGTTCACGAGCCTGGCCTCGCTCGCGGCCTGGGACGCAGCGGCTCGCCCCGTGCCCGTCACGTCTGCGCGGGCCGGGCAGGCCGCCGTGAGCGAGCGCTGCGACGTCATCGTCATCGACGTCGCCGGGCCCACCACCTTCGCGCTGCGGCCCTCGATGGTCTGGGCGCTCGCGCAGGAGCGGGAGTGGCTCGCCCCGCACCTCGACCCCTTCGTCGAGACCTCCGTGAGCCGTGCCCTGGCCCTCGAGCCCGCCGTGCGCGGCCACCGCCTCGAGGAGGGCGCGCCTGCCCGGCGGGGGATCCTGGGCCTGGCGCTCGAGCTCGAGGACGGTCTCGAGCCGGCCGAGATCCAGCAGATCGCCACCAGGGTGGGGGAGCGCCTCGCCACCGACGGAGAGCTGCGCGCACGCATCGACGGGCTGGCCTTCCGCATCAGCTGAGTGCGAGTTGGCGCTCGGGCACCGGGCTGCTAGCCTTGTCGACGGACCGACTGCGACTGCCGCCCTCACGGACGACGGTCACAGTGCGCAAGTGAAGCTCGCTTCCACCCGCGTCGACCTCTGGGTCGCCGGGTTTCTCCACACGGTCCACGACAGGCATGTGCTGTCGTGGTCCCGTCGTGGACGGATGTGAGGCTTCTCGTGCGCGGCGCGAGGAGCCTCTTCGGCATTCCGGAGGCAGCACGAGCTCGTCCTGGCCCACGCACAGACTTCAGTTCCCTTCAGAAGGAGATCGACATCAGCGAGCCTCGTATCAACGACCGCATCCGGGTTCCCGAGGTGCGGTTGGTTGGCCCCAACGGCGAGCAGGTCGGCATCGTCCGCGTCGAGGATGCACTGCGCCTCGCGGCGGAGGCAGACCTCGACCTGGTCGAGGTGGCCCCCATGGCCAAGCCGCCGGTCGCCAAGCTCATGGACTTCGGCAAGTTCAAGTACGAAGCAGCCATGAAGGCCCGAGAAGCGCGCAAGAACCAGGTCAACACGGTCATCAAGGAGATCAAGCTCCGCCCGAAGATCGACCCGCACGACTACGCCACCAAGAAGGGCCACGTCGTCCGGTTCCTGGGCGGCGGCGACAAGGTCAAGGTGACGATCATGTTCCGCGGTCGCGAGCAGTCGCGTCCGGAGCTGGGCTACCGCCTCCTGCAGAAGCTGGCCGAGGACGTCATCGAGCTCGGCACCGTGGAGTCGGCACCCAAGCAGGACGGTCGCAACATGATCATGGTGCTGGCCCCGACCAAGAAGAAGTCCGAGGCCCGCGCCGAGCAGCGTCGCAAGAAGGATGACGCCGCGGTCGCGACCCACAACGCCGAGGCCGCCGACGACGACGCCGCCCAGGTCGGCGACGCGGAGGACACGACCGCCTCGCCCGAGGCACCTGAGGCACAGGCCGAGCAGGCCGAGCAGGCCACGCCGGCCGCCGAGGAGACCGTCGCCGCCGAGTAGGCGCCGACCCCAGATTTCCCGCACCACCGCAAGCAGCACCACAGCAGCACCGACAGCGAAGGAGATCGGCAGCCATGCCGAAGAACAAGACCCACAGCGGCACCAAGAAGCGCTTCCGCGTCACCGGTTCCGGCAAGGTCATGCGCGAGCAGGCCGGTCACGTCCACAAGTTCCACGAGAAGACCCCCCAGAAGGCCCGCGCCCTCAGCAAGGACGTCCTCGTTTCCAAGGCCGACGTCAAGAAGGTCAAGAAGCTTCTCGGCATCTGAGCCGATTTCCCTTAAACGTCCAAGAACAGCAAGGAGTCTCACGTGGCACGCGTGAAGCGGGCAGTCAATGCCCACAAGAAGCGCCGGGTCGTCCTCGAGCGCGCCAGCGGCTACCGCGGTCAGCGGTCCCGTCTCTACCGCAAGGCCAAGGAGCAGGTCACCCACTCCCTCGGCTACGCCTACCGCGACCGTCGCGCCCGCAAGGGTGACTTCCGTCGCCTGTGGATCCAGCGCATCAACGCGGCGGCCCGCGCCAACGGCATGACCTACAACCGCCTCATCCAGGGCCTCAAGGCCGCCGAGATCGAGGTCGACCGCCGCATGCTGGCCGAGCTGGCCGTCAACGACGAGGCCGCCTTCGCCGCCCTCGTCGAGATCGCCAAGGCCAACGTCCCGGCACAGCCGGTCGCCGAGAAGGCTTCCGCCTGATCCTGCGAGATCCTCGCCACAGAGCGCCGGGAGAGCCGTGCTGACCAATGTCCGATCTGATCGGGTCAAGTCAGTGCGATCGCTCTCCCGGCGCTCGGCGCGTGAGCGGACCGGTCGCTTCGTCGTCGACGGCCCCCAGGGAGTGCGCGAGGCGATCCGCTGTGCCGCGCCGCGGGTGGACGACCTCTATGTCACCCCCTCCGCGGTCGAGCGTCACAACGACCTCGTCGGCGAGGCGCAGGATGCCGGCATCCACGTGCACGAGGTCGACGACGCCGTCCTTGCCGCGATGTCCGACACGGAGTCACCCCAGGGGCTGCTCGCCGTGGTCGCGTCCGAGCGACCCACCCTCGACGACGTCCTCGCCGGCCGCCCGCAGCTCCTCGTGCTGCTGAGCAATGTGCGCGACCCCGGCAACGCCGGCACGGTCATCAGGGGCGCCGACGCCTTCGGCGCAGACGCGGTCCTCGTCTCCGACGGCTCGGTCGACGTGCTGTCGCCCAAGGTCGTGCGCTCGACCGTGGGCTCCCTCTTCCACCTGCCCGTCGTGACCGGTCTCGATGTCGACGCGACGTTGGGTGCACTGTCCGCACACGGCATACGGACGTTTGCCGCCGACGGAGTCGGAGAGACCCTGCTGCCCGACGTCGACGTGAGCCAGCCGCACGCCTGGGTTCTGGGCAACGAGGCCTGGGGCCTGCCGGCCGAGATCCGCGACCGGTGCACCGACGTCGTGCGGGTCCCCATCTCCCCACGGGTCGAGTCGCTCAACCTCGCGATGGCGGCGACGATCTGCCTCGCCACGTCCTCGGGTGCCACGCGGCGCCCATGACGTGATGGGATGTCGTCATGCCCGAACCATCCACGTCCGAAGAACACGTCCTGACCGTGCCCCGGTCCGCGGCGTCGGCTGCCGCGCAGATGCTCCCGGACGGGCTCGTCGCAGCAGACGCTGAGGGCATCGTGACGTCGGTCAACCGTCGGGCCGAGCAGATCCTCGCCCGCCCGGCAACCAAGCTGGTGGGGCACGACATCCGCGAGGTCCTCCCGCTCGAGACCCGCAACGGCGAGTCCTGGTGGACCCTCACCGACCCCTGGGGCGGGCTGCGCATCCGCACCGGCCACCGCGAGAAGCTGCTCCAGCTGCCCGAGGGCACCGAGCTCCTCGTCACCGCGAAGTATCTCCGGGCGGGCCGCGCGGGACCTCTGGGTGCGGTGCTGCTCGGCCTGCGCGACGCCGAGGCCCGCCGCCGGGCAGAGCACGACCACGCGGCGCTCATCTCGACCATCGCCCATGAGCTGCGTTCGCCACTGACCGGCATCAAGGGCTTCACGTCGACCCTGCTGCGCCGGTGGGACCAGTTCACCGAGGAGCAGCGCCTCACGATGCTCGAGGCGATCGACGGCGACGCCGACCGGCTGACCCGCCTCATCACCGACCTCCTCGACGTCTCTCGCATCGACACGGGCAAGCTGCGCATCCACGAGGTGCCGGTGCCGGTGCGTCCCATGCTGACCCGCCACCTCGAGCGCGCCGTCGCAGCCGGGAGGGACACCCACGGTTTCAGCATCACCGTCGAGGACGGCGCGGACGAGGTCTACGCCGACAGCGACCGCCTGGACCAGGTCATCTCCAACCTCGTCGAGAACGCCTTCCGGCACGGCGAGAACAGGGTGGGTCTCACGGCGGCGCCACACGTGCACGGCGACGACCGCGGCGTGGTCATCAGCGTGAGCGACGACGGTGCAGGCATCCCCGCCGAGCAGCGGCGTGCGGTGTTCAGCCGCTTCTGGCACGGTCCGAGTGGCACGGGCACCGGACTGGGCCTCTACATCGTCAAGGGCATCGTCGAGGCCCACGGCGGGTGGACCGAGATCGACGACGCGCCCGACGGTGGTGCCATCGTCCGCGTGTTCTTCCCGGGCGAGCCCGTCTAGCCCCACCCTGCCGTCGGGTTGGACCCGTCCGCACCACGGGGCATAACCTCCGGGAGTCCACAACGCATTCTGCTCACGAGAGGGGCACGGGGTGTCGGTTGCGCCCTACCGCGTGGCCCTGGCGAGCAGGGACCTGCGGCTGGCCCTCATCCTGGGCTCGTTCGTGCGGATCCCGGTGTTCTCCGCCGGTGTCCTGCTCACCGTCCACGTGGTGTCCACCCTGGGACGTTCGTATGCCGCGGCCGGGCTCCTCGCGTCAGTCGCCACCGTTGCGGTCGCGGTCAGCGGACCCTGGCGGGGCAGGCTGCTCGACCGGATCGGCCTGCGGCGGGTCGTCCTCCCCTCCACCGCCGTGGCACTCGTGTGCTGGTCCATCGCGCCGTGGGTCGACTACCTGCCGTTGCTCGTGCTGGCGGGCGTCGCCGGCCTCTTCGTCATCCCCAGCTTCTCGATCATCAGACAGGCCGTCATGGCGGCCGTGCCGAGCCAGGAGAGACGGACCGCGATCTCGCTCGACTCCGCCGCGGTCGAGATCGCCTTCATCATCGGGCCGGGCACGACGATCTGGGCGACGGCCCACTGGGACACCCGCTGGGTCCTCTTCGCCGTCCAGATGCTCGGCGTCGTCGGGGGAGTGACCCTGTGGCTGGTCGACCTCCCGCTGCGCAGCGACGCCGAGGACGAGGCCGGGGCACCGCACCCGTCGCGGTCCTCGTGGTTCGGGCTCCCGTTCGTCGCCGTCTGCTGTGCCGCAGCCTGCGCCACGTTCGTCCTGTCGGGGACGGACCTCGGGATCGTCGCCCGGATGCGCGAGCTGGGTGCACCGACCTCGATCGGTGTCGTCCTGGGGCTGTGGGGGCTCGGCTCGCTGCTCGGCGCCCTCGTCTACGGTGGCCTGAGTCGCCCCATCTCGACGTTCTGGCTGCTGGGAGGCCTCGCCCTGGTGACCCTGCCCATGGGTCTGGCCCACGGGATCGTGTCGCTCTCCCTGCTGGCGTTCGTGGCCGGCCTGCTCTGTGCGCCGACCATCACCGCGAGCGTGGACCAGGCGAGTCGCATCGTGCCGGCGTCGGCGCGCGGCGAGGCCATGGGCTGGCACGGCTCCTCCCTGACCCTGGGCGGGGCCATGGGTGCGCCGTTCGCCGGGCTGGCCATCGACGAGGTCGGAGCGGGAGGTGGCTTCGTCGCCCCTGCGGCGATCGGACTGCTCGTCGCCCTGCTCGGCGCCTCGGCCGCCCAAACCCGACGGCGCCGTCACGCGCCCGTTCGCTAGGCTGAGCACCATGTCTCCCGCCTCGGCCTCGTGCACCCCCCGTGCCGTGAGCCGATTTATCGTGCCCTCGGGCCCGGTGACGCGGCGCGCCTGCCCCTGAGCGGCGCACGGCAGACCTCACCTGGCACGCCCGGGGGCGCGGAACCTCCCACGCAGCAGTTGTCCGGTAGCCCTGCAGGGCGCGAAGCGTTGCGCCCGCGATCAGAAGTGGAAGCCATGTCTGGACCCAACACGAACTACGACCCGGTCGAGCCAGCTGCCCTCGACCCCCGGACCATCGACGAGGCAGTGGCCAGTGCCCTGTCCGCGGTGGCGGAGGCCGGCTCCCTGGAGGAGCTCAAGGCGCTGCGGCCCACGCACACCGGCGACAGGTCCCCCCTGGCGCTGGCCAACCGTGAGATCGGCGCCCTGCCCCCGAGCGCCAAGGCCGAGGCAGGCAAGCGCGTGGGGCAGGCTCGCGGCCGTGTCAGCCAGGCCTTCGCCGCCAGGCAGGTCGAGCTCGAGGCCGAGCGCGACGAGCGGGTCCTGGCGCAGGAGACGCAGGACCTGACGGTGCGCGTGGCCCGGCGCCCGGTCGGCGCCCGCCACCCCGTGAGCCTGGTGTCCGAGCGCGTCGAGGACATCTTCGTCTCCATGGGCTGGGAGATCGCGGAGGGCCCCGAGATCGAGTCGGAGTGGCTGAACTTCGACGCCCTCAACATCGGGCCCGACCACCCCGCCCGCCAGGAGGCGGACACCTTCTATGTCGCCCCGACCGGTTCCGGGCTCGTCCTGAGGACCCACACCTCTCCCGTGCAGGTCCGCACGATGCTCGACCGCGAGCCCCCCATCTACGTCCTGTGCCCCGGCAAGACGTTCCGCACGGACGACCTGGACGCGACCCACACGCCGGTCTTCCACCAGTTCGAGGGTCTCGTCGTCGCCGAGGGCATCACCATGGCGCACCTGAGAGGCACGCTCGACGCCTTCGTCCAGCGCCTCTTCGGCGACGGCATCGTCACCCGGCTGCGTCCCAACTACTTCCCGTTCACCGAGCCGAGCGCCGAGATCGACTGCCAGTGCTGGATCTGCCGCGGCCAGGACCCGTCCTGCCGCTCGTGCGGTGGCACCGGATGGATCGAGCTGGGCGGGTCCGGCATGGTCAACCGCCGCGTGCTCCGCAGCGCCGGCATCGACCCCGACCGCTACACCGGCTTCGCGTTCGGCCTCGGCATCGAACGCTCCCTCATGCTGCGTCACGGCATCGGGGACATGCACGACATCGTCGAGGGAGACGTTCGCTTCTCCCGCCAGTTCGGAATGGAGATCTGATGCGCGCTCCCGTCTCGTGGTTGCGTGAGCTCGCCGACGTCCCGAAGGACGCCACCGGCCTCGACATCGCCGCTGACCTCGTCCGCGTCGGTCTCGAGGAGGAGGGCCTGCACGGTGGTGACATCGCCGGTCCCCTCGTCGTCGGGCGCGTGCTCACCGTGGAGCCCGAGCCCCAGAAGAACGGCAAGACGATCAACTGGTGCACCGTCGACGTGGGGGAGCACGGCCAGCGGGTCTCCGAGGGCAAGGCGCAGGAGATCGTCTGCGGTGCCCACAACTTCGGTCCTGGCGACCTGGTCGTGGTCGTGCTCCCCGGCGGTGTGCTCCCCGGCGGGTTCGAGATCTCGGCCCGCAAGACCTACGGTCACGTGTCCAACGGCATGATCTGCTCCGCTGCCGAGCTCGCACTGGGCGAGGACCACGACGGGATCATCGTGCTTTCCGAGCTCCTCGGAGCCGAGGCCGCGGCGGAGCTGGCCCCCGGTGAGGACGCCATCGCACTGCTCGGGCTCGGCGACGAGGTCGTCGAGGTCAACGTGACTCCCGACCGCGGCTACTGCTTCTCGCTGCGCGGCATCGCCCGCGAGTACGCCCTGTCCACCGGACGCGAGTTTCGCGACCCGGCCCACCTCGACGTCGCCGAGCCGAACGACGACGGGTATGCCGTCACGCTGGCCGACGATGGACCGCTCGAGGGCCGTGACGGTTGCGACCGCTACGTCGCTCGCATCGTGCGCGGGGTCGACACCACGGCGACGACTCCGCAGTGGATGCAGAAGCGGCTGACCCAGGTGGGGATGCGTCCCATCTCCCTCGCCGTCGACGTCACCAACTACGTGATGATGCTGCTCGGCCAGCCGCTGCACGCCTTCGACCTCGACACCCTCTCGGGTTCGATCGGCACCCGTCGGGCGCGGGCGGGGGAGAAGTTCACGACCCTCGATGACGCCGAGCGTGCGCTGGACCCCGAGGACCTCCTCATCGTCGACGGTTCCGACACCCCGCTGGCGATCGCCGGCGTCATGGGAGGGGAGTCCTCCGAGGTCAGTGACTCCACGACCAACGTGCTCATCGAGGCCGCGCACTTCGACCCCGTCACGGTGGCGCGCTCCTCGCGGCGGCATCGGCTCATCACCGAGGCGTCGAAGCGCTTCGAGCGCGGGGTCGACCCGGCGGTCACGGCGGCTGCGGCCCAGCTGGCGGTCGACCTCCTCGTGGAGCACGGGGGTGGGACCGCCGACACCGGGGTGACCGACGTCGACCACCGCGTCCCGTCGCCACCGTTCACCTTCGACGTCACGCTGCCCACGCGTTACGTCGGGCTCGACTACAGCAGGGACGAGGTCCTCGCGACCCTGCAAGCCATCGGCTGCGAGGTCGAGGAGCGCGACGGCGACCTCGTCTCCGTCCTCGCGGCGCCCTGGCGGCCCGACCTCACCGACGGTCCGGAGCTCGTCGAGGAGGTGGCGCGTGTGCGCGGGTTCGACCAGATCCCGTCGGTGCTGCCGCAGCCCAAGAGCGCCGGGCGCGGGCTCACGCACGGTCAGCGCGTTCGTCGCACGGTCGCCAACACGTTGGCCCACCAAGGCCTCGTCGAGGTGCTCACCAACCCCTTCGTCGCCGAAGGCAGGTTCGACGAGCTGGGCTATGCCGCGGACGACGCGCGACGGCTCAGCGTGCGGATCGCCAACCCGCTCTCGGACGAGGCGCCCCTGATGAGGACCTCGATCCTCGACACGCTGCTCGACGCATTGCGCCGCAACGTCTCCCGGGGGGCGCGCGACGTCGCCCTCTACGAGCTGGGGCTGGTGACGGTCGGGTCCTCGTCGCCGCAAGCCGCACCCGTACCCGCCGCGAACGCGCGTCCTGACGACGCCACCCTGTCGCAGATCATGACGGCCGTGCCGACGCAGCCACGCCACGTCGCGTTCGCCGCAGCGGGTGACGTCGAGCGTGGGGGCCCATGGGGCCCCGCGCGCCGGGTCGAGGCTGCCGACGCGGTCGAGTGGGCGCGGACCGTGGGCCGGGCGGTCGGTCTCGACCTGGCGGTCGTGGCTGCGCGCGACCGGGCACCGTTCCACCCCGGACGCTGTGCGGCGCTGACGCTCCCGGACGGCACGGTGGTCGGGCACGTCGGTGAGCTCCATCCCAAGGTCGTCGCCGCCCTCGACCTGCCGGACGCCACCGTCGCCGGTGAGCTCGATGTCGACGTGCTCGTCGCCGCGAGCGGCACTCCCGTCCAGGCAACCCAGCTGTCCACCTTCCCATCGGCACACACCGATGTCGCGCTCGTCGTCGACGAGGTGACGCCGGCGGCCGAGGTCGAGTCGGCTCTGCGCCGCGGCGCCGGTGAGACCTTGGAGTCGGTCACGCTGTTCGACATCTACCGGGGCGACCAGATCGACGACGGCAAGAAGTCCCTGGCCTATCGGCTGACCTTCCGGGCCGACCGCACGCTGAAGACCGGCGAGGTGTCGGCCCTGCGGAACTCCGCGGTGGCATCGGCTGTCTCCGCCGTCGGGGCGGTCCAGCGATGAGCCAGCTCGTCGCCATCGTCACCGGAGCCTCCCGTGGCATCGGTGCGCACCTCGCGGATGCCCTGCAGGACAACGGGTATGCCGTGGAGCGTGGCTCGCGCTCCACGGCCTCGGTGACCGATCCGGGCGCCGTGAGGTCCTGGGTGGCTGATGTCGTGGCTCGCCACGGGCGCATCGACCTGCTCGTCAACAACGCTGGGGTCATCGACGCGGAGGTGTCGTTGGAGCGCAGCGACCCCGACGAGTGGTGGGCGACGATGGAGACCAACGTGCGTGGTCCCTACCTCATGACGCACGCCGTGCTGCCGCACCTCACGGCCGGGACGGGCCGGATCGTCAACGTCAACTCCGGTTCCGCCTACAGGAACTCCGATGTCGCCACCGCCTACAACGTGAGCAAGGGAGCCCTGGCGCGCATCACCTCAGGACTGGGCCTCGGCCCGGACCGCACGGCGCTGGTCTTCGATCTGGCTCCGGGCGTGGTGCGCACCGACATGACGGAGTCGATGCAGGCTCATCGCGGCCGCACCGAGTGGACCGCGCCGGAGGAGGTCAGTGCGTTGTTGCTGGCCATGGCCCGCGGCGAGCTCGATGAGTGGAGTGGGCGCCTGGTCCGCGCCGGCGCGGACACCGTGGAGTCACTGCGGGCCCGGGCGCAGGCCGGGTTGGACGAGCTGGACCGCACCCTCTCCCTCCAGACCTGGGGAGAGGACGACCCCCTCGCCTGACGCCCACTCGCCGATCGACTTATTGCGCGTTGGGCCAGTTCGTCGCTGCGCTCCTCACTGGCCCAACGCGCAATAAGTCGGGGACAGGGGGGTCAGGTTCCGTTGACGGTGATCCGGGCCAGGACGTCGTCGTCCAGGGCGGCCCGTAGGCGCAGGCACGCTGCCCAGAGCAGGTGAGCCTCGGCGCGGCTGCCGGGGGGCCAGGCGGAGACGTCCCCGGGGTCGGACTCCGACACGGCGAGCAGGGTGCGGGCATCACCCCGGTCGACCCTGGGCCACGCACCCGCACAGGAGCGTGCGCGCGCGACGAGCTGCACGGCATACCCGCCGTCACTCTCGCGCGACCAGGCCGCAAGTGACGCCGGAGAGACCGACGCGAGGTCACCTACCGTGGAGATGCCGCGTCGATCCAGGGCAGCGCGCCACCGGTCGCCGACACCGCGAAGCGCGTCAACCGCAAGGGCGGCGATGACCTGGGGCACGTCGAGGTTCGCGGGGGCGTCGGTGGTCGTGGGAGGGAGGTCGCGAACGGTGCCCGATGGGCGCATGACCACCTCCGCCTGCCAGACGAC
The DNA here is from genome assembly GCF_001427985.1 of Knoellia sp. Soil729. Classification (GTDB taxonomy): domain Bacteria; phylum Actinomycetota; class Actinomycetes; order Actinomycetales; family Dermatophilaceae; genus Knoellia. The sequence goes on along the minus strand of NZ_LMSA01000001.1, from coordinate 19,341 downwards.
GTCCTCCCACGGCGTCGAGTCCGCTGCGGGTCTCGATCCGATCCGACCGATGACGGTGTCGACGGTGAGCGCACCAGAGGCGTCGAACGCGCGGAGGGCGCCGGCGACACCGGCATCCGCCTCACGGGCGACGAGCGCGGCGAGCTCTGCCGGGCCCACGTCAGTCCTCGGTCCGGAAGCGGATCTCGACCTCGCCGAAGATGTCGGCGCGGTTGGCCGGCTCGCCCGGCTCCGGTGAGGCGACGGGCGGGCGGACCCGCAGGCGTAGGTCACGGATCCCGTCGAGGACCTCCGGCCGCAGCACCGTGGCGCGGGGCCCGATGAGGTCCCCGATCCGGCTGATGGGGATGTCCCTCAGGACCGAGCGCGTCACGGCGGGCGTGAGGCCGGGGGCGGCTCGGCGGGCCGGGCTCGGCTCGGCGGGTGCGGAGCGGACGGTGCTGAAGGCGAGCTTGGCCCGTACGGTTCCACCGTCGACGAGCACCCGCGGGACTCCGCGGCGGCGCACCTCCCGGACGGACTCGAGGTGCCTCTGCGCGAGGTGCAGCGCGACGGCGTTGCGGAGGGCGCCGACATCCGAGCTGGACAGACCCCCGTCCCGGCTGGGCAGCGAGACCCCGAGCTCCGTGAGGACCTCCGGGGTGGGCGTTGGCCCACCGACGGTGACCGACGTACCGCCCTGGCCGTCGGGGAAGAGCTCCACGAGGGCGAGGTCGACCATCCCTGCGGTGATCGAGGTCGCGGCGACCTCCTCAGCCGTCATGTCGGCGGCGGCGTCGAGTGCCCGCAGCCGGTCCTCCTGGCTGGCGTGGGAGGCCACGATCGAGTCGAGGGTCTCCACCAGGAGGACGGCGACGAACTCCGCGAAGCCGACATCCGAGACATCGCTGTCTGGCATGGCTGCAGTCTCCTTCGGATGGGGCGGATCAGGGAGTGTCGAGCGGCAGGTAGTCCGTCTTGAAGTTGATCTTCACGCCCCCGGTGATGGTGGTGTCCACACCCGAGCTCGAACCGCTCGAGGTGTTGCTCGAGCTGACGTTGACCGACGTGTACGAGGTGCTCGCGGACGCCTTGACCCACGCAGAGAGAATGCTCCCGGTCCCCGCGTTGGCCTTGAACTGGAACTGCGAGCTCGAGTAGCGGCTCGAGTTGTTGCGCAGGAAGTCCGACCCGTAGGTGTGGAAGTTCAGGCCGGTCTCGATGGTCCCGTCGGTGACGACAAGACGCAGCATGCCCAGCTTGACCATCTCCTTGAGCAGCGTGTACTTGTTGGCCGCCACCCTGGTGGCCACCGCATCGCGCAGCGTGTCGATCGCCTTGTCGTCGAGCACGCCCGCCTTGGCCGACTTGTCGTTCGAGACGACGTTGGTGCCGGGGTCGGTGACCGCGAGAGCGGTGTTGATCGCCGTCGCCTCGTCAGCGCTGAGCTTGCCGCCCGTCGTGACCGCGGTGGGGCTGTCGCTGCCGGCGGGCGTGTCGTTGTTGCGAGGTGCGATGGCCGTGAGGACCTGCATGATCTCGCCGGGACCGATGTCGTCCTTGGTCTCGTTGATGTAGGCCGTGAGGCTCTTGCTCGTCGCCTGCAGCAGCTCGACGAAGGCCTGCTGCTGTCGCAGGTTGGACGCGACGAGCGTGTCGAAGACGTCGCTCACGAGCTTGGTCGTGAACTCGACGAAACCGATCTCGTTCAGGCCGGTGGCGGCGCCAATGGCGTCGTTGACACCGGGCATGGTGATCTCCCTTGTTCGTGCCGTCGCCCTGTGCGGCGGCGCTACGGGGGAGGAGTGACGAGGAGGGGCACTGATACATCCGAGCCGGATTGCATACAGTTGTCGGCGCATGCAAGAATATGCACATGCTGAGAGTTGCGGTCGCCGGTGCCAGTGGCTACGCCGGTGGTGAGGTCCTCCGATGGCTGCTGCAGCACCCTGAGGTTGAAATCGGATCGGTCACGGCCGGCGGAAATGCCGGCGCGCTGCTCGGATCCGTTCACCCACACCTCTTTTCACTGGGTGACCGGGTTCTCGCCGAGACCACGCCCGAGACCCTCTCCGGTCACGACGTCGTCGTGCTGGCCCTGCCCCACGGGCACTCGGCTGCCGTGGCCGAAGGCCTGGACGAGGAGACGGTCATCGTCGACTGCGGCGCCGACTTCCGGCTGCGCAGCGAGACCGACTGGACGACCTTCTACGACACCCCGTATGCCGGGTCCTGGGCCTACGGGCTCCCGGAGCTCGCACTCGCCGGCGGGGGTCGCGCACGCACCGACATTGAGGGCCGCCACCGTGTCGCCGTTCCCGGGTGCTACCCGACGGCCGTGAGCCTGGCGCTGGCACCTGGCCTGGCGGCGGGGGTCGTCGAGCCGGATGACGTGGTGGTCGTTGCCGCCTCGGGAACCTCCGGAGCGGGCAAGTCGCTCAAGCCACACCTGCTCGGCTCCGAGGTCATCGGCTCCATGTCGCCCTACGGCGTCGGCGGAGTGCACCGGCACACTCCGGAGATCGAGCAGAACCTCGGTGCCGCGGCGGGCGTCCCCGTCGCGGCCTCGTTCACCCCCACGTTGGCGCCGATGGCCCGCGGCATCCTCGCCACCGCCACGGCCAGGGTCGCCCCGGGCGCATCGACAGCAGACATCCGTGAGGCCTGGCGCGCGTCCTACGCGGAGGAGCCGTTCGTCCACCTCCTGGAGCCCGGAGCCTGGCCCGCCACTGCGCACGTGGTCGGGAGCAACCACGTGACCGTGCAGGTGACCGTCGACGAGCGCGTCGGCCGAGTGATCGCGGTCGCGGCCATCGACAACCTCGCCAAGGGCACCGCCGGCGCAGCCGTCCAGTGCCTCAACCTCGCCGTCGGTCTCCCGGAGACGACCGGCCTTCTCGGATCGGGGGTGGCGCCGTGAGCGCCATGCCACTGCATTTGATGACCCACCCCGAGTCGTTGGCGGTCGCCCGGCTCGAGCCGGGGGAGGAGCCGACGTGGGACTGGACCGCCGGTCCGTTCGCCTCGCTCAGCCGCACCCAGCACGAGACCTCGGTCATCTGCCTGGCCAAGCCGGTGCCCGCCGGGGTGACGACCGAAGGGCCGTTCCGGGGTGTCGAGGTCGCCGGTCCGCTGGCCTTCGACGCGGTGGGAGTGATGGCCGAGATCCTCACGCCCCTGGTCCCGGCCGGGATCAGCGTCCTCGCCCTCTCCACCTATGACACCGACTGGGTCCTCGTCCCCGAGGAGCAGATCGACGAGGCGTGCAAGGTTTGGCGCAAGGCCGGTCTCATCGCGACGCCCAGCATCCTCACGGGACGGAGCGGAGCATGAGCGTCACTGCGGCGCAGGGCTTCCGGGCGTCCGGCGCCACCGCAGGGCTCAAGGCCTCGGGTGGCAGCGATGTCGCCCTCGTGGTCAATGACGGGCCTGACCACACCGCCGCCGCCGTGTTCACGAGCAACCGGGTGCAGGCAGCCCCTGTCACGTGGTCTCGCCAGGTCGTGAGCGATGGCCGTGCCGACGCGGTCTTCCTCAACTCCGGGGGAGCCAACGCCTGCACCGGCACTCGGGGTTTCCATGACAGTCACCGCACGGCCGAGCTCGTCGCCGGCGCGCTCGGCTGCAGCGCGACCGATGTCGTCGTGTGCTCGACCGGCCTCATCGGGGAGTTCCTGCCCATGGACAAGATCGAAGCGGGAGTCGGCCTGACGGTGGGCGCGCTCGCCAGCACGGCCGGTGCCGATGCGGCGCGGGCCATCATGACGACGGACTCGGTTCCCAAGGAGGCGGCCGCCTCGCGCGACGGTTGGACGGTCGGCGGCATGGCCAAGGGTGCGGGGATGCTTGCGCCGGGAATGGCAACGATGCTCTGCGTCATCACCACGGATGTCGTCGCCGACGCCGACACCCTCGATACGGCCCTGCGGGCAGCGACGACCCAGACGTTCGACCGCGTCGACTCCGACGGCTGCATGTCGACCAACGACACCGTGGTGCTCCTGGCGTCCGGGGCGTCCGGGGTTGCTCCCGCCGTCGGCGACCTCGTTGCCGCCGTGACGGAGGTCTGCTCCTCGCTCGCCCGCCAGCTCGTCGCCGACGCCGAGGGGGCCAGCCACGACATCGCCATCGAGGTGCGTTCCGCCGCGACCGAGCAGGAGGCCGTGGAGGTGGCCCGCTCGGTCACCCGCAGCAACCTGTTCAAGGCCGCGATCTTCGGCAAGGACCCCAACTGGGGCCGGGTGCTCGCAGCGGTCGGCACGACCTCCGCGTCCTTCGACCCGTCCACGCTGGACGTCGCGATCAACGGCGTGCAGGTGTGCCGGGCATCCAGCGTCGGTGACGACCGCGACCTCGTCGACCTCGAGCCGCGGGAGGTGCGCGTGGTCGTCGACCTGCACGCCGGCGCCGCCACGGCGACGGTGTGGACCAACGACCTCACCCATGAGTACGTGCACGAGAACTCGGCCTACAGCACGTGAGGACTCGACGGTGACCGACGACCTGACCAGGCTCAAGGCGAGCACCCTCGTCGAGGCGCTCCCATGGCTCGAGCGTTTCCGTGGTGCCCTGATCGTCATCAAGTACGGCGGCAACGCCATGGTCGACGACGAGCTCAAGCTGGCCTTCGCGCAGGACATCGCCTTTCTGCGCTACGCCGGCCTCCGTCCGGTCGTCGTGCACGGCGGCGGACCGCAGATCAAGGCGATGCTCGACCGCCTCGGGCTCGAGAGCGAGTTCAAGGGCGGGCTCCGGGTGACCACTCCCGAGGTCATGGACGTCGTGCGCATGGTGCTCACCGGTCAGGTCGGTCGAGAGCTCGTCGGCCTGCTCAACCAGCACGGGCCCCTCGCGGTTGGGCTCTCGGGTGAGGACGGAGCACTCTTCGGTGCCCGCCGTCGCGGGGTCGTCGTCGACGGCGTGGAGGAGGACCTCGGGCTGGTCGGTGACGTCGTCTCGGTCAACACGCAGTCGGTGATGGACCTGCTCGATGCGGGCCGGATCCCCGTCGTGTCCACGATCGCCCCCGACCTCGACCAGGAGGGCCAGGTCCTCAACGTCAACGCCGACACCGCAGCTGCCGCCCTGGCCGTGGCGCTCGGCGCCCGCAAGCTCGTCGTGCTCACCGACGTCGAGGGCGTGTATGCCGCGTGGCCGGACCGCTCGTCCCTCCTGTCGACCCTGCCCCTGAGCCGTGCCCGCGAGCTGGTCACGCAGGTCGACGCGGGCATGATCCCCAAGCTCGAGGCCTGCATCCGGGCCGTGGAGAACGGCGTACCCCAGGCCCACGTCATCGACGGACGCGAACCCCACTCCCTGCTGCTCGAGGTATTCACCTCGGACGGCATCGGCACCCTCATCGAGGAGGACGCATGAACAATCAGTCCGAGTCGCAGCAGGCGGTCCTCGACCGCTACGCGCACTCGCTCATCACGGTCTTCGGCACGCCGCAGCTCGTGCTCGAGCGCGGTGACGGCGCCTGGGTGTGGGACCTCGACGGCAAGCGCTACCTCGACCTCGTCGGTGGCATCGCGGTCAACGCGTTGGGGCACAACCACCCCGCCCTGGTCGCCGCCGTGTCCAAGCAGGTCGGCGAGATGGCCCACATCTCGAACTTCTACACCTCGCGGGTCCAGGTCGAGCTGGCCGAGCGGGTCCTCGAGATCGCGCAGGCTCCTGCTGGGTCCGGTGTCTTCTTCGCCAACTCCGGCGCCGAGGCGATCGAGGCGGCCATCAAGCTGTCGCGCCGCACGGGCCGCACCGACATCGTCGCGGCCGAGGGCGCGTTCCACGGACGCACGACCGGCGCGCTGGCCCTGACCCACAAGGCGGCCTACCGCGAGCCGTTCGCTCCCCTCATCCCGGGCGTCGCCCACGTGCCCTACAACGACATCGAGGCGCTGCGGTCCGCCGTCACGAGCGACACCGCGGCCGTCGTCCTCGAGCCCATCCAGGGTGAGGCGGGAGCGATCGTCGCGGACCCGGCATACCTGCAGGCAGCCCGCGAGGTGACCACAGCGGTGGGTGCACTGCTCATCATCGACGAGGTCCAGACCGGCATCGGTCGCACGGGCGACTGGTTCGGCTTCAGCGAGAGTGGCGTCGTCCCGGACGCCATCACGCTGGCCAAGGGGCTCGGTGGTGGCCTGCCGATCGGGGCCCTGGTGACGTTCGGCCCAGAGGTGACCGGCCTCCTCAGCGCAGGGCAGCACGGATCGACGTTCGGTGGCAACCCGCTCGTCGCGGCAGCCGGCCTGAGCGTCCTCTCGACGATCGAGAGTGACCGCCTGCTCAAGCACGTCACCGACATGGGTGAGCACCTGGCCGACGCTGTCGCCGGTCTGGACCACCCGGACATCGTCGGTGTTCGTGGCCGTGGGCTGTTGCGCGCCATCGTCCTGCGATCGGACCTGGCGGCGGGCATCGCCGCGGCGGCCCGAGAGGCAGGCTTCCTCGTCAACCCGGTCGCGCCCGACGCCGTCCGCCTGGTCCCACCACTCATCGTCACCGCCGATGAGCTCGACCTGTTCGTCACCGCGCTTCCCTCGCTCATCGCCATCGCCAAGGAGCCCACCCCATGAGCACAGCCGTCCGCCACCTCCTTCGCGACGACGACGTCACGCCCCAGGAGCAGGCCGAGATCCTCGAGCGTGCCGCGGCGATCAAGGCGCGCCCGTTCAGTGACCGCTGCCTGGAGGGGCCCGAGGTCGTGGCCGTCCTGTTCGACAAGCAGACCCTGCGCACCCAGGTGTCCTTCGCCGGTGCCATCGCCCACCTCGGCGGCTTCCCGCTCGTCATCGACGGCAAGCTCGCGCAGGTCGGGGTCCGGGAGTCGATCGCCGACGTGGCGCGGGTGCTCACGCGCGAGGCGCGGGCCATCGTGTGGCGGACCTACGGGCAGGAGCGCATCGAGGAGATGGCCGCCCACTCGAGCGTGCCGGTCATCAACGCGCTGACTGACGAGTTCCACCCGTGCCAGATCCTCGCCGACCTCCTCACGATTCGAGAGCACAAGGGGACGCTGGCCGGGCTGACCTTCGCCTACGTCGGCGACGGTGCCAACAACATGAGCCACAGCTACCTTCTCGGCATGGCCCTCTCGGGGCTCCACGTCCGCATCGGCACGCCGGCCGCCTACCAGCCGCAGGCCGCCGTGCTCGCGCGCGCGATCGAGATCGCTTTCGGGACAGGGGGATCCATCACCATCGTCGAGGACCCCGCCGAAGCCGTCGCCGGCGCCGACGTCGTCGCGACCGACACCTGGGTGTCGATGGGCTTCGAGAAGGAGAAGGAGTCCCGCCAGGGGTCCACCAGCCCCTTCGCCAACTACGCGGTGAGCGCGGAGCTCCTGGCCAAGGCCAAGCCGGACGCCATCTTCCTGCACTGCCTCCCCGCCTACCGCGGCTTCGAGGTCGACGCGTCGGTCATCGACGGTCCGCAGTCGGTGGTGTGGGACGAGTCCGAGAACCGGCTCCACGCGCAGAAGGCCGTGCTGTCCTGGCTCGTCGAGAAGTCCGGGGGTCAGCGCCGATGAGTGTCTCCTCCAGCCGCACCGGCCGGCAGCGACGCATCATCGAGATCCTGTCCAGCCGGTCCGTGAGGTCGCAGACCGAGCTCCTCGGGATCCTCGGCGAGGACGGCATCGAGGTCACCCAGGCGACGCTCTCGCGCGACCTCGTCGACGTCGGTGCCGAGAAGGTCCGAGTCGGGAAGTTCCTCGTGTATGCCGTGCCGGGAGAGGGTGGCGACCGCACCGTGCGCGTCGCTCTGGACGGGTCGGAGACGACCAACCGCCTGGCGCAGCGCTGTCACGAGCTGCTCGTGTCCGCCGAGGTCTCGGCCAACCTCGTCGTGCTGCGCACGCCACCGGGTGCCGCCAACTTCCTCGCGTCCGCGATCGACCACACGAGCGTGCCCGGGGTCGTCGGCACGATCGCGGGAGATGACACGATCATGGTCATCGCCACGGGTGCCGCAGCCTCGCGCAAGGTCGCCGCCCGCCTCATGTCCTACACCCGCAAGGAGAACGCGTGAGCACACCGGACGTCACCGCGACGCCGCCGACAGGTTCGACCGGCCTGAGCCTGTGGGGAGGGCGCTTCACCGGAGGTCCCGCCGACGCCCTGGCCGAGCTGTCCCGCTCGACGCACTTCGACTGGCGCCTGGCCCTGCACGACATCGCCGGCTCCCGCGCCCACGCGCGGGTCCTGCACGGTGCCGGCCTGCTGGCGCAGGACGACCTCGCCGCGATGCTGGCCGCCCTCGACCAGCTCGCCGCCGACGTGGAGTCGGGCAGCTTCGTGCCGGCTCCCGGTGACGAGGACGTCCACACCGCGCTCGAGCGCGGCCTGATCGAGCGCGCCGGGGCCGATGTCGGTGGGCGACTGCGTGCCGGCCGGTCCCGCAACGACCAGGTGGCCACGCTCGTGCGCATGTACCTGCGTGAGCACGCCCGCACGATCGCGGGCCTGGTCCTCGACGTGGTGGATGCGCTGGTCGCCCAGGCCGAGCGTCACGCCACCGTCGCCATGCCCGGGCGCACCCACCTCCAGCACGCGCAGCCCGTCCTGCTGGCCCACCACCTGCTCGCCCACGCCTGGCCGCTCCTGCGCGACGTCGAGCGGCTGCGCGACTGGGACGCGCGGGCGGCGCTCAGTCCCTATGGTTCCGGCGCGCTCGCCGGCAGCTCCCTGGGGTTGGACCCGGAGGCGGTCGCGGCCGACCTCGGGTTCGCCGGTGCGGTCGAGAACTCCATCGACGGGACTGCGTCGCGTGACGTCGTCGCCGAGTTCGCGTTCGTCACCACGATGGTCTCCGTCGACCTGTCGCGCGTCGCCGAGGAGGTCGTCCTGTGGGCGACCAAGGAGTTCGGCTTCGTCACGCTCGACGACTCCTACTCGACCGGGTCGAGCATCATGCCCCAGAAGAAGAACCCCGACGTCGCCGAGCTCGCACGGGGCAAGGCGGGCCGGCTGGTCGGCAACCTCACCGGTCTGCTGACCACGCTCAAGGGACTGCCCCTGGCCTACAACCGCGACCTCCAGGAGGACAAGGAGCCGGTGTTCGACTCGATCGACACCCTCGAGGTCCTCCTGCCTGCATTCAGCGGCATGGTCGACACCTTGGTCTTCGACACCGAACGGCTGGAGTCCCTTGCGCCACAGGGCTTCTCGCTCGCCACCGACATCGCCGAGTGGCTCGTGCGCCAAGGCGTGGCGTTCCGGGTCGCGCACGAGGTGGCGGGGGAGTGCGTGCGGGTGTGCGAGTCACGGGACATCGAGCTCTGGGACCTCTCCGACGAGGACCTGGCCGGCATCTCCGAGCACCTCACCCCCTCGGTGCGCGAGGTGCTGACGGTCGAGGGCTCGCTCGCCTCCCGTGACGCCAAGGGCGGGACGGCGCCGGCTCGAGTGGCCGAGCAGCTGACCCGTGCGGTGGCCGTGCGCGATGACGCCCGTGGCTGGTCGGTCCGGGTGCCCGCCGCCTCGTGACGACCCTGGCGAGGAGCTTCTTCGCCGGGCCGCCGCTCGAGGTGGCGCCGGCACTCCTGGGCTGCGTCGTGCACCACGCCGGGGTGTCGCTGAGACTGACCGAGGTCGAGGCGTATGCCGGCACCGCAGATCCCGGGTCGCACGCCTTCCGGGGCCCGACGCCGCGGACACGCGTGATGTTCGGCGAGCCGGGTCACCTCTACGTCTACTTCACCTACGGCATGCACTGGTGCGCGAACCTCGTCTGCGGGCCCGAGGGCGTGGCGAGTGCCGTCCTCCTGCGCGCCGGGGAGGTCGTGGCCGGCCATGAGCTCGCGGCCGAGCGCCGCGCCGGGGTGGTCCCTCGGGACTGGGCCCGTGGCCCGGCGCGGCTCACGACCACGCTGGGCATCGGCAAGGAGCACGACGGCGACGACGTGTGCGGACCCGCGGCCCGCGTGAGTGTCGAGGCGCCGCCAGAGCTGCTGGACCCCGCCCTGGTCCGCACCGGCCCACGCGTCGGGGTGAGCGGTCCCGGCGGTGACGGGACGGCATACCCCTGGCGGTTCTGGATCGACGGGGAACCGACCGTGAGCGCCTACCGCCCCGGCGTCATCCGGCGGCGTAGTCGCTGATCTCCCTCCGCACGCGCTGCTTCACGTCGTCCGGGGCGCAGCTCACGTCGACCGCCGTCGTCGCGAGCGCGGCCAGGCCGCTCTCGTCGAGGTCGAGCAGCTCGGCCGCGATCTCGTACTCATGGTTCAAGGTGGTGCCGAACATCGGCGGGTCGTCACTGTTGATGGTGACGACGACTCCCGCATCTCGCAGCCCCCGCAGGGGGTGGTCCGCCAGGCTCTCCACACAGCGGGTCGCGATGTTCGACGTCGGGCACACCTCGAGCGGGATGCGCTCTGCGACAAGCCGCTCGACCAGCAGGGGGTCCTCGATCGAGCGGATGCCATGGCCGATGCGCTCGGCACCGAGTGCATCCAGTGCGTCCCACACCGACTGCGCGTCCGTGGACTCGCCGGCATGCGGCAGCGACCGCAGCCCCGCCGCCCTGGCCCGGTCGAAGTGCGGCTTGAACGGCACCCGCGGAACCTCTGGTCCCCCCAGCCCGAAGCCGATGAGCGACTCGGGACCGTGGTCGACCGCATAGCCGAGAGTCGCGTCGGCAGAGGCGAGCCCAGCCTCGCCGGGGATGTCGTAGATCCAGCGAAGGACGATCCCGTGGTCGCGCTCCGCCGCACGGCGAGCGTCCTCGATGGCCTCCGTGTAGGCCTCGATGCTGATGCCCATGCGCACGCTCGTGAACGGGGTCATGGTCAGCTCGGCGTAGCGCACCTGCTGTGCCGCAAGCCCTTCCGCCACCTCGTAGGTGAGCAGGTGGATGTCCTCGGGCGTCCGAAGGAGCCCGACCACGGCGAGGTAGACGTCGATGAAGTGGTCGAAGTCCCTGAACGTGTAGAAGTCCTGAAGTGCCTCCACGCCCTGGGGCACACCGGCGTCAGGGTGCCGCTCGGCGAGCCGGGCCACCGTCTCGGGCCGGGCCGACCCGACGTGGTGCACGTGCAGCTCCGCCTTGGGCAGTCCTGCGATGAAGTCCCTGTATGCCGTCCACTCACCCATGCGCGGCAGTCTGCCAGTCACGCATCCGACCCGTCCCCGACCCGCGGCGTGAACGCAGCGAGCGCATCCAGGTCGCTGTTGCGCGAGTGGACGTACTCGTCGGCCCAGGCGGCGCGGTCCGGATACATGGACTCGGCGACGATCCGCTCGCACACGGCCTCGGGGTCGATCGGTGTGTGCCGCAACGAGGCCTGCCCCCGGTCGAGCAACGCCCACGCCCCGCCGACCTTGCCGTAGGGCATCCCCACGCTCCCGGGGTTGATGACCGTGCGCCGGTCGAGCAAGCGGATGAAGGGCATGTGCGTGTGGCCGCACACGATGGTGCGCACGTCCTCCGGAACTCCGGAGAGCACCGCAGTCCACGAAGCAACGGACGAGTCCACGAGGATGACCTCGTCGTCGTCGCGAGGGCTGCCGTGACAGAACAGCACCGGCCCGAAACCTTCGACTGGGATGGTCACGGGGTGGGGGAGGTCCCGCAGCAGCGCGACCTGGTCCTTGCGGAGCTGACCGGCTGCCCACACCGACTCGGGGTGCGGGTTGGTGGAACCCTCAGTGATCTCCACGGCCTCACGGTCGGCGTTGCCGCGCACCATGACCACCCGGTCCCCGAGTGCGGTGAGGGCGTCCAGGGTCTCGACCGGCATCGGACCGGCCATGTGGTCGCCGGTGACGACGACGAGGTCTGCCGCGGCCACATCGGGCTCGGCGAGCACGGCCTCGAGCACCGGCAGCACCCCGTGGACGTCTGACAGGACTGCGACACGACTGACCATGGGGCAGTCTCCCAGTTCCCGAGGTCCTGCACCGCGAACGGGGAAGGGTTCGGCCATCCCAGCCACCGAAGCGCTGCACCGGACCCCGAGGCGCCCATGGCAGGCTGACGCCTGTGAAAGACATCCTTGCCGAACTGCAGTGGCGCGGGCTCGTCGCCCAGACGACGGACGAAGACGCGCTGCGCGAGGCACTGACGGCCGGGCCGATCACCGCGTACTGCGGCTTCGACCCCACCGCGCCCTCCCTCCACTTCGGCAACCTCGTGCAGCTCATCGTGCTGCGGCACCTCCAGCGCGCGGGTCATCGGGTCATCTGCCTCGTGGGCGGCTCGACCGGTCTCATCGGCGACCCACGCCCGAGCTCCGAGCGCACGCTCAAGACCAAGGAGCAGACCGCCGAGTGGGTGGCGCGGATCCAGGACCAGGTCCAGCCCTTCCTCGAGTTCGACGGCGAGAACGCCGCGATGATGGTCAACAACCTCGACTGGACCTCGCCCATGTCGGCGCTGGACTTCCTGCGCGACATCGGCAAGCACTTCCGCGTCAACCAGATGGTCAAGAAGGACGCCGTCGCGGCTCGGCTGAACTCCGACGAAGGCATCTCCTACACCGAGTTCAGCTACCAGATCCTGCAGGGGCTGGACTTCCTCGAGCTCTACCGCGCCCACGGGTGCACGCTGCAGACCGGTGGCCAGGACCAGTGGGGCAACCTCACCGCCGGCTCCGACCTCATCCACAAGGTGGAGGGGGAGTCGGTGCACCTTCTCACGACGCCGCTGGTGACGGACTCCGCCGGCAACAAGTTCGGCAAGAGCGAGGGCAACGCCGTCTGGCTCTCCTCCGACATGACGAGCCCCTACGCCTTCTACCAGTACTGGCTCAACGTCGAGGACGCCTCGGTGATCAAGCTCGTGCGCATCTTCACCGACCGATCACAGGAGGAGGTCGCCGAGCTCGAACGCCAGGTCAGTGAGGAGCCGTTCAGGCGTGCCGCGCAGCGCATCCTGGCCGCCGACGTCACCACGCTCGTGCACGGAGCCGAGGCCACTGCTGCGGTGCAGGCCGCCTCCGAGGCGCTCTTCGGCAAGGGCGACCTCGCGACCCTCGATGCCGGCACCCTGCACGACGCCACGGCCGAGCTGCCCGGCGGAGAGGTGGCTCCCGGCATGACCATGACCGACGCCCTCGTCGCCGTCGGCCTGGTCGACTCCCGCAACGCCGCACGCCGCGCGATCGGCGACGGCGGCGCCTCCGTGAACGGCCAGAAGGTCACCGATCCCGAGTTTCCCCTGGCCGACGAGCACTTCCTCCACGACTCGGTGGCCATCCTCCGGCGCGGACGCAAGTCGATGGCAGCTGCTCGCAAGCCCTAGATCCGTTGTGGCACAACCCTTATCGGTATGCCGTGTGCTCACCTGGGCCCCAGTCGACGGCCGATTTGTGTTCTGGCCGCGCCGTCCTCTACTGTTCTCGATGTCAGCCCGACAGGGAGGAACGGACACCACCGCGTGAGGCCCAGCGCCTCGCACGAAGTAGGCCGGTCCCGGGGTTGACTCCCACAGTACGAAGCGGCGACAGACGCCGGTTTGGACGGCGGCCGCAAGGTTGCTAGGGTGGGGCACCCGCGAAGATCCAAGCGCGTCGGGTCCGGTCACTCTGAGAGTGGGTCACGGATTTGACGCCCAAGTGTGGCCGTGGGTAGTTTTGGAGAGTTGCCCTGGTGTCTGGCCCTGTGTGGGTTGGGTGTTGGTGTGCGTGTGAACCTTGAGAACTCAACAGCGTGTCAAAAATCGATGCCAAGTTTTACCTCGTCGTGGGGTGGCTGGTGAGTGTCCTCGTGGGGTGGCTGGTGAGTGTCCNGCTGCTCCCCTGGTGTCTGGCCCTGTGTGGGTTGGGTGTTGGTGTGCGTGTGAACCTTGAGAACTCAACAGCGTGTCAAAAATCGATGCCAAGTTTTACCTCGTCGTGGGGTGGCTGGTGAGTGTCCTGTGTGGGCGTGAGCTGGTTGTTCTGCTTCGATTTTCCTTTGGTTGACAATGATCAAACAGTGATTTTTTTGCTGGTTGTTCTTGCTCAGTCAGGGTTTCAAATCCCTTTTGTGGGTAATGTTTTTCTTCCGCCTTCGGGTGGGGGGAGTCATACATCAACGGAGAGTTTGATCCTGGCTCAGGACGAACGCTGGCGGCGTGCTTAACACATGCAAGTCGAACGGTGATCCCAAGAGCTTGCTTTTGGGTGAGCAGTGGCGAACGGGTGAGTAACACGTGAGTAACCTGCCCCTGACTCTGGAATAAGCGCTGGAAACGGCGTCTAATACCGGATATGACACCAATCCGCATGGGTATGGTGTGGAAAGTTTTTCGGTCTGGGATGGACTCGCGGCCTATCAGCTTGTTGGTGAGGTAATGGCTCACCAAGGCGATGACGGGTAGCCGGCCTGAGAGGGCGATCGGCCACACTGGGACTGAGACACGGCCCAGACTCCTACGGGAGGCAGCAGTGGGGAATATTGCACAATGGGCGCAAGCCTGATGCAGCGACGCCGCGTGAGGGATGACGGCCTTCGGGTTGTAAACCTCTTTCAGCAGGGAAGAAGCGAAAGTGACGGTACCTGCAGAAGAAGCACCGGCTAACTACGTGCCAGCAGCCGCGGTAATACGTAGGGTGCGAGCGTTGTCCGGAATTATTGGGCGTAAAGAGCTTGTAGGCGGTTTGTCGCGTCTGCTGTGAAAATCCGGGGCTCAACCCCGGACTTGCAGTGGGTACGGGCAGACTAGAGTGTGGTAGGGGAGACTGGAATTCCTGGTGTAGCGGTGAAATGCGCAGATATCAGGAGGAACACCGATGGCGAAGGCAGGTCTCTGGGCCACTACTGACGCTGAGAAGCGAAAGCATGGGGAGCGAACAGGATTAGATACCCTGGTAGTCCATGCCGTAAACGTTGGGAACTAGGTGTGGGTCTCATTCCACGAGGTCCGTGCCGCAGCTAACGCATTAAGTTCCCCGCCTGGGGAGTACGGCCGCAAGGCTAAAACTCAAAGGAATTGACGGGGGCCCGCACAAGCGGCGGAGCATGTGGATTAATTCGATGCAACGCGAAGAACCTTACCAAGGCTTGACATATACCGGAAACATTCAGAGATGGGTGCCCCGCAAGGTCGGTATACAGGTGGTGCATGGTTGTCGTCAGCTCGTGTCGTGAGATGTTGGGTTAAGTCCCGCAACGAGCGCAACCCTCGTTCTATGTTGCCAGCACGTGATGGTGGGGACTCATAGGAGACTGCCGGGGTCAACTCGGAGGAAGGTGGGGATGAGGTCAAATCATCATGCCCCTTATGTCTTGGGCTTCACACATGCTACAATGGYCGGTACAAAGGGCTGCGATACCGCGAGGTGGAGCGAATCCCAAAAAACCGGTCTCAGTTCGGATTGGGGTCTGCAACTCGACCCCATGAAGTTGGAGTCGCTAGTAATCGCAGATCAGCAACGCTGCGGTGAATACGTTCCCGGGCCTTGTACACACCGCCCGTCAAGTCACGAAAGTCGGTAACACCCGAAGCCGGTGGCCCAACCCTTGTGGAGGGAGCCGTCGAAGGTGGGACTGGCGATTGGGACTAAGTCGTAACAAGGTAGCCGTACCGGAAGGTGCGGCTGGATCACCTCCTTTCTAAGGAGCACTGGCCGGCAACGGTCCAGAGCCTGGTCTGTCCCCGAGTGTGGGGCAGCAGGTGCTCACGGGTGGAACATCGATTATTTGGCGCCGCAACTCGTGGTCACGAGTACACCTGCTGTGTCTTCCCCTTTGGGGAGGTCCTGGGAGGAGGGAAAGTGATCGTTCGGGGATGCGGTGTCTGGCACGTTGTTGGGTCCTGAGGGCTCAGGCGCAAGCTTGAGGTTTCGGGCCGGTATCCGGTCAGGACCCCCGCGGTCGCGAACCGTCGGAAGCTTTTTGTTTCYGGTAGGCGTGGACAGGCGTTGGGGGGCCGCCCGTATGTTGAGAACTACACAGTGGACGCGAGCATCTTTGTGGCTCAAGTTTTTAAGGGCGCACGGTGGATGCCTTGGCACCAGGAACCGAAGAAGGACGTAGGAATCTGCGATAAGCCACGGGGAGTCGATAACCAGACTGTGATCCGTGGATTTCCGAATGGGGAAACCCGGCTGGAGGCAAGTCCAGTCACTCCTGCCTGAATATATAGGGCAGGTAGAGGGAACGTGGGGAAGTGAAACATCTCAGTACCCACAGGAAGAGAAAGCAACCGCGATTCCGTGAGTATTGGCGAGAGAAAGCGGATGAGGCTAAACCGTATCTGTGTGAGAGCTGTCAGGCGTTGCAGGTACGGGGTCGTGGGACCTCTCGGTCGGGACTGACATCCCGGCATGGAGTCAAAAATTCGTGTGATAGTCGAAGGGCATTGAAAGGCCCGGCGTAGAGGGTGCGACCCCCGTAGACGAAATCATGCGAACTTCAGAGAGTTATCCCAAGTAATACGGGGCCCGAGAAATCCCGTATGAATCTGGCGGGACCACCCGCTAAGCCTAAATATTCCCTGGTGACCGATAGCGGACAAGTACCGTGAGGGAAAGGTGAAAAGTACCCCGGGAGGGGAGTGAAATAGATCCTGAAACCGTGTGCCTACAATCCGTTGGAGCCCTCTTTGTGGGGTGACAGCGTGCCTTTTGAAGAATGAGCCTGCGAGTTAGTGCTCAGTGGCGAGGTTAACCCGTGTGGGGAAGCCGTAGCGAAAGCGAGTCCGAATAGGGCGWMTGAGTCGCTGGGTCTAGACCCGAAGCGGAGTGATCTACCCATGGCCAGGTTGAAGCGACGGTAAGACGTCGTGGAGGACCGAACCCACTTAGGTTGAAAACTGAGGGGATGAGCTGTGGGTAGGGGTGAAAGGCCAATCAAACTCCGTGATAGCTGGTTCTCCCCGAAATGCATTTAGGTGCAGCGTCACGTGTTTCTTACCGGAGGTAGAGCTACTGGATAGCCGATGGGCCTCAACAGGTTACTGACGTTAGCCAAACTCCGAATGCCGGTAAGTGAGAGCGTGGCAGTGAGACTGCGGGGGATAAGCTCCGTAGTCGAGAGGGAAACAGCCCAGACCACCAGCTAAGGTCCCTAAGCGTGTGCTAAGTGGAAAAGGATGTGGAGTTGCAGTGACAACCAGGAGGTTGGCTTAGAAGCAGCCACCCTTTAAAGAGTGCGTAATAGCTCACTGGTCAAGTGATTCCGCGCCGACAATGTAGCGGGGCTCAAGCACACCACCGAAGCTGTGGCATTGACATATTGCCCGGCCACCACACCTGCGGGTTGGTGGTCCAAGCGTGTTGATGGGTAGGGGAGCGTCGTGTGGCCAGGGAAGCGGCGGTGTGAACCAGCCGTGGAGGCCACAYGAGTGAGAATGCAGGCATGAGTAGCGAATGACGGGCGAGAAACCCGTCCGCCGAATAACCAAGGGTTCCAGGGTCAAGCTAATCTGCCCTGGGTAAGTCGGGACCTAAGGCGAGGCCGACAGGCGTAGTCGATGGACATCCGGTTGATATTCCGGAACCGGCGAAGAACCGCCCATGACGAACCTTGTGATGCTAAACGTCTGAAGCTCTTTGTTCGTCCACCTTCGGGTGGGTGATGTTGAGTGGAGCGCGTGACCCGATCAGGTAGTAGTCAAGCGATGGAGAGACGCAGGAAGGTAGCCTCCGCGTGGCGATGGTAGTCCACGTCCAAGGGTGTAGGGAGTGACATAGGCAAATCCGTGTCACACATGTCCTGAGACCTGATAGTGACCGCGAATGCGGGAAGCAGGGTGATCCTATGCTGCCAAGAAAATCTTCTAGCGAGGTTCGAGCCGCCCGTACCCCAAACCGACTCAGGTGGTTAGGTAGAGAATACCAAGGCGATCGAGTGAATCATGGTTAAGGAATTCGGCAAAATACCCCCGTAACTTCGGGAGAAGGGGGGCCCAGAGGGTGAAGTTCTTCACGAACTAGCCTGAACGGCCGCAGAGACCAGGGAGARGCGACTGTTTACTAAAAACACAGGTCCGTGCTAAGTCGCAAGACGATGTATACGGACTGACGCCTGCCCGGTGCTGGAAGGTTAAGAGGACCGGTTAGACCTTCGGGTCGAAGCTGAGAATTTAAGCCCCAGTAAACGGCGGTGGTAACTATAACCATCCTAAGGTAGCGAAATTCCTTGTCGGGTAAGTTCCGACCTGCACGAATGGCGTAACGACTTCTCCACTGTCTCAACCATGAACTCGGCGAAATTGCACTACGAGTAAAGATGCTCGTTACGCGCAGAAGGACGGAAAGACCCCGGGACCTTTACTATAGCTTGGTATTGGTGTTCGGTACGGCTTGTGTAGGATAGGTGGGAGACTGTGAAGCGGGCACGCCAGTGTTCGTGGAGTCAACGTTGAAATACCACTCTGGTCGTTCTGGATATCTAACCTCGGTCCGTGATCCGGATCAGGGACATTGCCTGGTGGGTAGTTTAACTGGGGCGGTTGCCTCCTAAAAGGTAACGGAGGCGCTCAAAGGTTCCCTCAGCCTGGTTGGTAATCAGGTTTCGAGTGTAAGTGCACAAGGGAGCTTGACTGCGAGACAGGCATGTCGAGCAGGGACGAAAGTCGGAACTAGTGACCCGGCGCTGGCTTGTGGAAGCGGCGTCGCTCAACGGATAAAAGGTACCCCGGGGATAACAGGCTGATCTTGCCCAAGAGTCCATATCGACGGCATGGTTTGGCACCTCGATGTCGGCTCGTCGCATCCTGGGGGTGGAGTCTCTCCCAAGGGTTGGGCTGTTCGCCCATTAAAGCGGTACGCGAGCTGGGTTTAGAACGTCGTGAGACAGTTCGGTCCCTATCCTCTGTGCGCGTAGGAAATTTGAGAAGGGCTGTCCCTAGTACGAGAGGACCGGGATGGACGAACCTCTGGTGTGTCAGTTGTTCTGCCAAGAGCACCGCTGATTAGCTACGTTCGGAAGTGATAACCGCTGAAAGCATCTAAGCGGGAAGCACGCTTCAAGATGAGATTTCCATGGAGCGTAAGCTCTGAGAGGCTCCCAGCTAGACTACTGGGTTGATAGGCCAGACGTGGAAGTGCAGTAATGCATGTAGCTGACTGGTACTAATAAGCCGACAACTTGATACACACTTAAAAAGWATGCGTTCGCGTCCACTGTGCAGTTCCCGAGATACGGTCGGGAACCCCCCACACCACACCACCACCCCACAGGGGGTCGGCCAGGTGACYGGTGCCACGGGGGAGAAGAACAACCACATCTCCATAGAGTTTCGGCTGTCATAGCGAAGGGGAAACGCCCGGCTCCATTCCGAACCCGGAAGCTAAGCCCTTCAGCGCCGATGGTACTGCACTGGTGACGGTGTGGGAGAGTAGGACGCAGCCGGACAACCATTCACGGAAATGGCCCGCCACCACCATGGCGGGCCATTTCTCATCCACCATGGCGGGCCATTTCTCAT